>CBDFNG010000002.1:0-23040 GCA_965250045.1 Candidatus Marinacidobacterium sp. | reverse complement strand
CGGATGCCCAGCTTCAACAAGCGAACACGCTGATCTCCGGATTCCTCGCGATGGACGGCGCCCAGCCGTTCGACGCCGAACAGGACCGGGTGTACGACCGGCAGGAGCTCCGGGTGGGCGCGCAGCTCCTCGATCAGCTCCAGTGTGAGCGCTGCCACATCGCCTCGGCCGCCGGCACCATGGAGGCCTCGCAGCTCGCGCCGTCCTTCCGCCTCTCCGGCGAACGGCTCACCCACGAATGGATCATTGATTGGCTGCTCGATCCGCAGTCCGTCACGCCGGGAACCCAGATGCCGCAGTTCTGGCCGACCGATCAGCAGGGCAACCGGCTGACGGCTCTTCCTGACGTTCTGGATGGAGATCCGATGGCGCAAATGCGCGCGGTCGCCTCCTACCTCATGAACTACGACCGGTGATCGCCTTCGATGGTCCACCACCCGGATCCCTGATCGAAACCGCGCCGGGGCGCCTTCGCCAGCGGGCGTCCCGTCAGCAACACCCAGGAGAAACGTTCAATGGCTGATGAAGCGAAGGCGCGCACCGGCGGTTTCGAGGGGATCGCCATGGCGGTTGCCATCTGGGCGATCGTCCTGCTCTCGTCGCTCTACTTCCTGCGCTACGGGGTGCCG
Organism: Candidatus Marinacidobacterium sp.; assembly: GCA_965250045.1. Lineage (GTDB taxonomy): Bacteria > Acidobacteriota > Vicinamibacteria > Marinacidobacterales > Marinacidobacteraceae > Marinacidobacterium. The sequence goes on along the minus strand of CBDFNG010000002.1, from coordinate 22,411 downwards.
GAACTGGCTTCCGACCGGGGCTACCTGGACACCCTCTACTACGTGATCCTCGGGATCACCGGCGCCGCCTACATCCTGTTCCAGCTCGGCCTCGGATATGTGATCTACCGCTACCGCGGCGACCGGCCGGGCGCCGAATCGAGCTACTGGCACGAAAGCCACAAACTCGAACTCACCTGGACGATCGGCACCGCGGTCATCCTCATTCCGATCGTCTTCACCGGTCTGATCTATTGGGATCGGGTCAGGGGACCGGCGCCCGAGGACGCGGTGACCGTCATGGCGGTCGGAGCGCAGTTCCAGTGGGACTTCCACTATCCGGGCGCCGACGGCGAGTTCGGCCGTTTCGATCCGACGCTCTACGCCATCGACAACCAGGTCGGCCTCGACGAGAGCGACGCGGCGGCTGGCGACGACTGGGTCCTGACCAACCAGTTGGTTCTCCCCGTGGATCGTCCGGCCCGGATCCTGCTGCGTTCGAAAGACGTCCAGCACGCCTTCTTCCTGCCGAACTTCCGGGTGAAACAGGACCTGTTGCCGGGTATGAACACCGAGGTGTGGTTCACCCCCGTCAAGTCCGGAAGCTACGAGGTGGCCTGCGCCGAACTCTGCGGGCTCGGCCACTACCGGATGCGCGCCTTCCTCGAAGTGATGGAAGAGGCCGACTACCAGCAGTGGCTGGCAGAGAACGCGCCGGCGATCGAGGTGGCCGCGGCGGCTCCGGCGGCGAGCGATCCGGCGCCGGCGGCGCAGTAGCGGTGCAAATCAGGGCAATCGAGGCAGCGGACCCCACCAACTGACTGGAGAAAGCGATGGAGCACGGCCACAAGCAAGGTTTCGTGAGCAGGTACGTCTTCACCTTCGATCACAAGATGATCGGCAAGCAGTACTTCACGCTCGCGATGTCCATGGGGTTCATCGGCGGGATCCTGGCGGTGCTGATCCGGCTCCAGCTCGGCTTCCCCTCGGCGCCCTGGCCCTTCCTCGAGAACCTGTTCCCCGTCGGGATGGCCAGCGGGATCATGACGCCCGAGTTCTACGTGTCGCTGTTCACCATGCACGGGACGATCATGGTGTTCTTCCTCCTCTCGCTGCTTCCGGTCAGCGGCTTCGGGAACTTCCTGATTCCCCTGCAGATCGGCGCGCGCGACATGGCGTTCCCCTTCCTGAACATGCTGTCCTTCTGGACCGTGGTTCCGGGGGCGATCATCATCATCATCTCGTTCTTCGTCGAGGGCGGCGCCGCGGCCTCGGGATGGACCGCCTATCCCCCGCTCTCGGCGATCCGAAGCGCCATCCCGGGTTCGGATACCGGGCAGACGCTGTGGCTCGTCGGGATGATCTTCTTCGTGGCGTCGTTCACCATGGGCGGCCTCAACTTCGTGGTCACCATCCTGAACCTCAGGACGAAGGGGCTCCGGATGATGCGCATGCCGCTGACCACCTGGGCCCAGTTCGTGGTCGGCATCCTGGGGCTCCTGTCCTTCCCGGCCCTCGCCGCCGGCGCCGTCCTGCTGACCTTCGACCGGTCCCTCGGCACCAGCTTCTTCCTCCCGGCGGGCATCTTCATCGGTGACACCCTGATGCCGCACGAGGGCGGCACTCCTCTTCTCTGGCAGCACCTGTTCTGGTTCCTCGGTCACCCCGAGGTCTACATCATCATGCTGCCGGCGATGGGGTTCACCTCGGACATCCTGGCGACCTTCTGTCGGCGCCCCATCTTCGGGTACCGCTCCATGGTCTACGCGATCATGGCGATCGGCACCCTGAGTTTCCTGGTCTGGGGACACCACATGTTCGTGAGCGGGATGAGCCCGTTCCTCGGCAGCGTCTTCGTGGTGACGACCCTTGCGATCGCCATTCCTTCGGCGGTGAAGGCTTTCAATTGGCTGTTCACGATCGCGAGGGCCCGAATCCAATTCACATCGGCGTCCCTGTTCGCGTTGGGTGTGGTCTCGCTGTTCGTGACCGGCGGTCTGACCGGGATTTTCCTGGGGACCAACGCGGTCGACATCCAGTTGCACGACACCTACTTCGTCGTCGGGCACTTCCACTTCATCATGGCGGGCGCCGGGCTCTTCGGCGCCTTCGGGGCGGTCTACTACTGGTACCCGAAGATGTTCGGCAGGATGCTGAGCGAGCGTCTCGGGAAGATCCATTTCTGGATCACTTTCATCGCCTACTACGCGGTTTTCTTCCCGATGCACTATCTGGGCATTTCGGGAATGATGCGCCGCCTCTACGACCCGAACGTCTACGAGTACCTGCAGCCGCTCCAGCCGGTCAACGTGTTCATCACGATCTCCGCGTTCGTGTTGTTCACCGGGCAGTTGATCTTCATCTACAACTACTTCGCCAGCATGCGGCGCGGGGCGCCCTCTACCGAGAACCCGTGGAATGCCGCGGGTCTCGAATGGTCGACGCCGCCCCACCCCGGCCACGGGAACTGGGAGGGCGAGATCCCCGAAGCCCACCGTTGGCCCTACGAGTACAGCGCGCCCGGCAAGAAGCGCGACTTCACGCCGCAATGGGAGGCTGAGTAGTCTGCCCGGCAGGACTGACGAAGGTGAATTCCCAGATGAGCGGCCAGATGAGCGAATTGACGAGCGGAATAGTGGGGCCGATCGACGCGGCGCCGTCCTCCTCCGACCGCCGCCAGATCAACCGCCTCGGCGTGCTGGTAGGTCTCGGCGGGATCACGATGCTCTTCGCCGCCTTCACCTCCGCCTACATCGTGCGGAGCGGCGGCGGCGATTGGGCGGTTCTCGAACTGCCGCCGGTTCTCTGGCTGAGCACCGCGCTCATCCTGGCGAGTTCCGTCACCCTCGAGCTTGCGCGCCGGGCCTTCCAGCGAGGCAGGCTGTCCTCCTTCCGTTCCTGGAGCGCCGCCACCGCGGCGCTCGGCACCGGCTTTCTCGCGAGCCAGTTCGCCGCCTGGATCGCGCTCAACGAGGCCGGGACCTATCTCCAGAGCCACCCCAAGAGTTCGTTCTTCTTCGTGCTGACCGGGGTCCACGGCGTCCACCTGTTCGCCGGAGTGATCGCGCTGCTCGCCCTCTTCGGGCTTGCAGCCGCCGGCCGGCTCGTTCCGGGGCGCTCGGACGCGCCCACCCTGACCGCCATCTACTGGCATTTCGTAGGCGGCCTGTGGATCTATCTGCTGGCCGTACTGTCTCTTCTCGGCTGATGTTTGCGCCCCAGACTTCGATGCTGACAGGGAGCCGACCGGGAGAGGAGGACGCATGAGCCAGACCGCGATTGCCCAGGCCGACTGGGGGGGCGCTGCGAGCCCCTTCGGCGTGACCTGGCAAAAGATGATGATGTGGTTCTTCATCGTCACCGACGCCTTGCTGTTTGCCGGCCTGCTGGCGAGCTACGGGGTGGTGCGGATCGCCACCGGAGATTGGCCGGAGCAGAGCGAGGTCTTCAGCCTGCCGTACATCGCGGCGATGACGTTCGTCCTCATCAGCTCGTCGGCCACCATGGCTTGCGCGGTGGCCGCCGCGGAACTCGAACGACGGAAGATGGTCACCCTGTGTCTGTGGCTGACCATCCTGGGCGGCTTCGGTTTCCTGGGGATGCAGGTATACGAATGGACCCACTTCATCCACGAAGGCGGCGGGATCACCGGGAATCCGTGGGGTTCGCCCACCTTCAGCCAGTTCTTCTTCATCATCACCGGGTTCCACGGTTTCCATGTCCTCACCGGGGTGACGGTGCTGCTGATCGTCGCCATCCGGCGGGCGCTCGGGAAGTACTCGGCGGCCGGAGTCGAGAACGCCGGCCTCTACTGGCACTTCGTGGACCTGGTGTGGGTCTTCGTCTTCGCCCTCTTCTACCTGGTTTAGGAAACTCTGGGAGGCTCGCTCATGTCCACCGAAGCGGCTCACCCCTACCGGGGCTACTGGATTCTCTGGGCGGTGCTGCTCACGGTCACCCTGCTCATGATCGCGATCGAGGGGGCCGGGCTGCCGGCCGCCCTGGCGGTCGTGATGCTCCTGTTCGGGTCGGCGATCAAGGCGACACTCATCATCTTCTACTACATGCATCTGAAATTCGAGCACTTGGGCCTGATCCTCACGGTGCTCGTCGGGCTGTTCGTTACCGCCATCCTGATGTTCGTCCTGCCCGCCTACGATGGAACCCAAATCCTGGCGAGCCGCAGCCTCGGCTGACCCGATGTCCCGCTCCAGCCTAGTCACGCTGATCGTTGCGGCGATTGCGTTCATCGCGCTCGCGCCAGCCGACGCGCTGGCGCAGTGCTCCATGTGCCGGACTGCGCTCGAGCAGAACCCGGAGGCGGCCGCCGGCTTCAACCGGGCGATCCTGTTCCTCCTCGTGATGCCTTACACGGTGTTCGGCTCCCTGGCCGGCTACGTGCTGGTCTCGCGCCGGAGACGTGCGCGCAAGGTGGCGGCAGCGGTGGTTCCGGGAATCCGCGCCACCGCGATTCGCGGCGAGGTCCCCGTTAACAGCCTGTGGAGAAAGTGACGTGAGCACCGAGAACGGCGAGGCGCCCGGCTGACAAGGCGCGTGAGGGAGGAATACCGAGTGTATTCCGACCGAAACGCAACGATGAGGGTCGCGAAGCGGCCCGGTTCAGCCGGGATGCATCGCCGTTCGAATGCCGCGTGACTTTTTCCACAGGCTGTTAACAGCCGGTGGTGAAACCCAGGCGGCCCAGTTCTCCCGGTGGGGGCTCGAGCGCCGATGCATCCCGCCTGAACCGCCCCCCACCGGGAGAACTGGGCCTCCCCGCTCTCGGCGCTCACCCGAGTTCCACCACAGGCTGTTAGCGGGATCTCCTGACCGCGCGAGGCTACTCGCCGCTCGGGATCGCGTAGTACCCGTTCCGGGTCCTTGTCGTCAGGTTCCGCCGTCCCCGGACGGAAACCTCCACCTCGCGCCACTCGCCCTCCTTCTCGGTCTTCCTCGGGATGTAGGCGAGCCGGTACTGCGCATGGAGGTCGGCCTCAATCCGCGAAAAACTCCCGATGAGATCTCCGGTGCGCTCGGGGAAGAGCGCCTGACCTCCCGTTTCCTCGGTCAGCCGGCGGAGGAACCGCTTGTTGACGCGAGCCCCGTTGCCTTCGAACCCGATGGCGTACACCACCGCGTCGGTGAGCCGGGCGGCCTCGATGGCGTCGCCGGCGCTCGCTTCACTCCCGAAGCCCATGCTCCGTGAGTCGTCGCCGTCGGTGAAGATCAAGAGCGCCTTGCGGTCTCCGTCGGCGAAGTAGAGGCGCTCCAGCGCGAGGATCGAGGCGTCGTAGAGCGCGGTCGGCCCGAGCGGGTTCAGAGCCATGATGTTGGTGGTGAGCCGGAATCGATCGTCGGTGAACTCTCCCCCGAATCGCACCCGGTCGTTGAACTCGCCGATCATGGCGCGGTCGCCCTCCCAGAGCCGGTCCACGAAGGTACCGGCTGCCTCCTTCACGTAGTCGAGGCTCGCCCGCATACTGAGTGAGGCGTCGAGGAGAACCAAGATGGTGAGCGGCGCCGCCTCTGCCGCGAAGAAAGTGATCTGCTGAGGAACCCCGTCCTCGCGCACTACGAAGTCATCGGCGGTCAGACCGGAGACGAAGCGGCCGCGGTCATCACTGACCGCCACTCCCAGGCTCACCGCCTCCACCTGCACCTGGATCCTGAAGGGATCCTGCTGACCCCGTTGGGCGGCCGCGGTCACCAAGGTTCCGGCCAAGGAGATCGCGAGGGCGAGCGCAAACGCGCAACAGACCAGTAGCCTCCGAATCCGGACGGACATGGCGAACCTCCCGTGGGGTCCGTCTATTCTGGCGCGCGAGACGGACAAAGGGGCGCTCCCCGTCGGGAAAGGGCCTCCAAACCGCGTCTTCGATCCAAATCGGGATGCAGTCTTCACGGGCTGCTACAATTCCTCCCTCAATTCAGGGGCGAATCCGCCCCTCTGAGTCGGTTTCCCGGCTGTCAGGTGCGGCCCGAGTCTGTCAGGCCCACCGGTTGTGGACCGTAGTTCATCCCCCCTGCCCATGGAACGGAGGTTCCCCGTAAGATGCTTCACAGAGCCCCTCGCACGCTCCTTCTGCTCGCGATTCCCCTCGCCCTCGCCCTGCTCGTCGGGTGCGGTGGCGGTGAATCCGACACCGCGATGGAGGCCGTTCCGGCCGCCGCCCTGATCACCGTGGACCCAGCGACCGCCGGCACCATCAGCGGCAAGGTCATGCTCGACGGTGACGCCCCGCCGGCGGACACCATCCAGATGGCCGCCGACCCGAACTGCGCCCGAATGCACGAGGGCGCCGTAATGACCGAGTTCGTGATCACCGATATGGAGGGCGGACTGCAGAACGCCTTCGTTTACATCAAGGGAGGTCTCGAAGGCATGAGCTTCCCGGCGCCGGCCGAGTCGGTCACCCTGAACCAGGAGGGGTGCCTCTATGTGCCCCACGTGCTCGGGCTCCAGGTGGGTCAGCCGCTGAACATCCTGAACAGCGACGCGACACTCCACAACATCCACGCCAGCCCCTCCGCGAACCGGGAGTTCAACATCGGCCAGCCGGTGGCAAACATGAGCACGACCCGGACCTTCGACAGCGTGGAAGTCATGGTCCCCTTCAGGTGCGACGTGCACCGCTGGATGAACAGCTATGCGGGGGTCCTCGACCACCCGTACTTCGCGGTCAGCAGCATGGACGGCTCCTTCAACATCGGCAACCTGCCGCCGGGTGACTACACCGTCGGCGTGTGGCACGAGCGCCTCGGTGAGATGGAAATGGCCGTGACGGTCGGTGAGTCGGCCACCGCGGACGCCAGCTTCACCTACAGCGCCGCCGAATAAGCGTCTTTCCGCCGTTCGCCGAACGGCAAAGGCAGGGAATGCGGCCTCCGGGCCGCCTTCCCCTGCCTAGTGCGGCCGGGACCCCTCGGGGGCGCCCGCGGGCCAAGGCGTCTTGCGCAGGTCCTTCGCCCAGCCTTCGAGCACTTTGTCCCCACCGATCTGCCGAACCCGGTTGTAGTCGAAAAGCGCCCTCTGGCGCTGACCCAAGCCGTCGCGGGCATTGCCGCGGCGGAAGTGCAGCATTAGCCGGATGTCGGAAGGCGGAGAGGACTCGAGACCCCGTGAGAAGGCTGCCTCCGCTTCCTCCCACCTCTCTTCAAACAGCCAGGACTCGCCCAGCCTGAGTTCCGGGAGGCCGCCCGGGGTCAGATGGTAGTTCCCGAAACCGGCATCCCGCCGCTCGATGAAGGCGAGCACCTCTTCACGTGCCTCGGCGCTCTCTCCGTGGTGCAGGTGGACCCCTAGCAGCCTGTGGTGAAACCCGGGTGAGCGCCGAGAGCGGGGAGGCCCAGTTCTCCCGGTGGGGCCAGGTCCTCCCGGTGGGGGCCCGGCTGACAAGGCGCGTGAGGGAGGAATACACGAGTGTATTTCGACCGAAACGCAACGCAGAGCGCCGCAAAGCGCCAGTTCTCCCGGTGGGGGGGCGGTTCAGGCGGGATGCATCGCCGCTCGAGCCCCCACCGGGAGAACTGGGCCGCCTGGGTTTCACCACAGGCTGCTAACTCTTCGAGGGCGTAGTCCGGGTTCTGCTCCCGGAGCGTTCGGATGGCAACGAGGGCTTCTTCGAGCCGGTCCTCCCGCTGCATGAAGAGCACCTGGCCCAGAGTGCGCCCCAGCGCGAGCGCTCTCCTTCTTGTGCGGTCCGGGCGAGCCAATCCAGCCCCCGCTCTTTGTCGCCCCGAACGCCAAAGAGGAACGCGAGCATGCGGAGGGCGCGCGGCAGGGTTGCGATCCCGTAGTCGTAGACGCCCGGGACCTGGTAGGCGCCGGTGAAGTCGGGATCCTCTTCCAGGATGCTGCGGTGGTGCCCGACCGCTCTGCGCATGGCTCGAGTTCCGGAGAAATAGGAGCGGGTCACCGTGACATCCCAGGCGGATTTCATGGCTTCGGTGGCGCCCAGGTAATAGCGGTTCAGCAGATCCGCGGGATGGCGCTCGCGTACCTGCTCACAGCGCTCGACTGCTTCAGCGAGTTAGCTTTCGAAGAGTTCTATTTCTTCATCGCTCACTTCCGGGGTTCCGCTTTGCTCCCAATACCGGTCGCCCCGGTGGGAGGATCCCCGCATTCCCCCGCTGCGCTGGGCCGCCTTCATCCAGATGATGCTGGCGCGGCCGTAGGGCCCGGCGGCGTAGTCGGGAAACTGATCTCCGAGGCGCTGAAACACCTGATCGGCTTCCTCGAAGTCGTAGTTGAACAGATGCTGATACCCCTCTCTTTCCAGGGGTAGCGCTTCGTCTCCAATCTCTGTTGGCTGTCCCTGGACGAGGCCGGGCGCGAACAGGATCAGCCCGGCCAGGAGGGTGAGTCGAGTGGTCATGGTTGCGAAGACTCCCGTAGGCGGCGCATTTTTCCACGCCAGCCACCCTTACACTGCATGCCTTCATGCCCGATCAATCCACCGCCGTTTCCGCCCAACTGATCGACCGCAGAGTTCCGTTTTCCGGGCGCCTGCTACGCCTGGAACTCGATCGGGCAAGAGAACCCGTAGGGCCGAACGAATACGGCCCGGTAGTGCACCGCGAGGTCGTCCGCCATCCCGGAGCGGTGGCGATCGTTGCCGTGACCCCGGAACGCGAATTCGTCATGGTCCGGCAATATCGGTATGCCACCGGCAGGTTCCTCCTTGAGATCCCCGCCGGAACGCTCGAACCGGGGGAAGACCCGGAAGATACGGCCCGCCGCGAGCTTCGCGAAGAAACGGGCTACACCGCGGAAAACCTGCGCCCGCTCGGGTCGTTCTTCAGTGCCCCGGGCTTCTGCGACGAGGTGATCCACCTCTTCCAGGCGGAAGGCCTTACCCCGGGCGAGCAGGACACGGACTTCGGGGAAGAAATCGACCTGGTCGAGATCTCCATCGAAGAGGGACGCCGCCGGCTGGTTGCGGGTGCTTTTGAGGACGCGAAGACGCTTGCCGGGCTCTCGCTTTTCTTCCTGGGGGAACCCGGCTCTGCCTGAGCCGTTCCGATCTGCGATGGGTCTCCCCGGTGATGCCGGTAATCGGTCGGTCAGACGTCGCGGGGCTTGGGCGCTGCCACTGCTGGCGGTGGCGCTCCTCGGCGCCTCCTGCGCCGAGAAGCCGGCCCCCCCCACGCCGGAGACCCCGGCGCCGCCTTTCGAGCTGCTGGACCTCGAAGGGCGTCCCCACCGCCTCTCGGATTTCGCCGGTCAGGTGGTGGTGCTGAACTTCTGGGCTACCTGGTGCCCGCCGTGTGTCGAAGAAATGCCGTCGCTCCAGCGTCTTCAGGATCTCCTGGGTGAAGACGGGTTGACGGTGGTCGCCGTGTCGGTGGACGAGCGCTACTCGGACATTCCGCCGTTTGTGGCCGAGCACAGGTTGCGCTTCCTGGTGCTCCACGACCTCGGAAAGCGCATCTCGCGCCGCTACGAAGTGTTCCAGTTTCCCGAAACCTGGATCATCCGCCGCGACGGAACCCTCGCATCTCACATCGTGGGAGCCCGGGACTGGGCAACGCCCGGTTCGCTGGAGATTTTCCGCGAGCTCCTGGAATAGCGAGCCGCCGTTCCGGAATCTTGGAAGAGGGGTCGCGCTAGGATTCCGGGTTCGACCGGAGGTGGGTCCGGTGTCTCAGTGCGGAGGCCATCCCCTTGAAAATTGAAGAAGCGAGCCCGTTTCTGCAGGCGAACGCCGTAGCCCAGCGGGTGCGGCAACTCATTTTGGGCGCTGCGCCCAAGTTGAAGACGCCCTCGCGCCGGCCGACCGCGATCGCTCTTGCCGAACTGGCGGCGGGCAAACTCGAGGTTTATGACCCGAGGGAAGCGGCGGAGCTGCTGGCTGACGATAGCGAGGATCTCAGCGAGGAAGGGCGGGCCGCGGCCGAAGCGGTGCGCGCCAGCTTTGAGCAGATGTTCGCCGAAGGTGGAGACTTGGGAATCGCGGCCTCCCGCGACGAGCCGGGCGAAGGTCCCGGGCCCGTGGAAGCCCGCGCGGCGAAAGGGACCGGAGCCGAAGACTCCTCGGAGTCGCCCGCCCAATAGCTTCCCTCAAGAGTCACGCCGCCCGCAGGGAATCGGGGCGGACCACCGAGGATCGACTCTGGCGTACTCTCTCCGCCGGAGGTACCCGATGAGTCGATTCCTTCTTCAAGGATCCGTTGTTGCGATCCTCATGCTGGCGTTCGTTCCGGCCGATGCCGGCGCCAAGACCGAAGCGCGCATTCGCTGGGAGCGGATGTGTCAGATTCGCGCCGACAAGTTCGATCTTGTCCTGCCCGAGGCCATGCGCGGCAACGGCATCGACATGTGGATCACGGTGATGAAGGAGGGTCTCAGGGATCCCCTCTGGGAGGATCTCGGCCGCGGCTACGTGGGCAGCACCGGCTACATCATCTTTACCGACCCGGGAGACGGCCGAATCGAGCGGGTCGCCATCGGGATCACCGGCTACAAGATCGAGCGCTGCGGGGTCTACGACCAGGTGGTCGGTAGCGCCGATCTCGCCGAGTTCGTGCGGGAGCGCGACCCGCAGCGGATCGGCGTCAACATGTCGCGCAGCATCGGCGCTGCGGACGGGCTGTCGCACACGAGTTGGCTCCACCTCCGCGAGACGCTCGGCGAGCCCTACGCGGACCGCATGGTATCGGCCGAGAAACTCATTTCCGACTTCCGGTCCCGGCGGGTGGCCAGTGAGATCGTGGCTTTCGGGGAGGCCGGCGAATGGTCACGGAAGATCGCCGAGCGTGCTTTCTCGAATGAGGTGATCACCCCGGGGATCACGGCGCTCGAGGACGTGGCGTGGTGGATCGAGCAGCAGTTGCTCGAGAACGGCCTCGACACCTCGTTCGGGATGCCCTCCATCTACGTCACGGGTCCGACCGGCATCGAGGCCACCTCGAACGAGCGGATCATTCAGCGGGGCGATCTGCTGATGATCGACTGGGGTGTGGGGTATCTGAACTTCTACACCGACATGAAGCGGATCGCGTACGTGCTGAAGGACACAGAGGTTGCAGCACCCCCGGGGATCCAGAACGCCTTCGATCGCGGGCGCGCCGCGCGGGACGTGATCCGCCGCACCATCAAACCGGGCCCGACGGCCGGGGCCATGCTGGAGCGGGTCGGCGAGGCGCTGACCGAGGCCGGCTTCCAGATGATCGAGTTCAACCAGCCCACCGACCAGGACACCACCGACGTCGTGATCGGCTGCCACTCGGTCGGCAATCTCGGCCACGGGATCGGTCCCTCGATCGCCTGGTTCAACCCGACCCGGCTCGAGTACCAGATCGTGCCCTCCAACATGTTCTCCATCGAACTCTTCGCCTACACGAAGGCCGACGAGTTCGGCGGCGCCAAAGTCCGCATTCCCCTCGAAGACGATGCCATCGTCACCGAGCGGGGTGTGGAATGGTTCTATCCCGCCAACGACCGGATCCTGCTGATCCGTTGAAGGAGGCCGAAATGCGGCCAAGACCGGCAATATCGATAGCAGTCCTTTTCCTCATCCTGCCCGCGCTGGCCGGAGCCCAGCTCCGCTCCCAGTCGGATCTCACCGCGGCCGATGCCGATCCCGCTTTCCGGCTCACGCTCGATCACCTCGGGGGTGGAAACCGCGTATTCGGGCTTGCGCCGCGGGACGTCCGCTGGTCGCCCGATGGAACGGAGGTCTATTTCCGTTGGCGCGACGATCCCATGCCGGATCAGCTCGCTGACGACGATCCCTGGTTCGCGGTGGACCGGGAGGGACGGACCCTCCGGGAGCTGACCGAGGACGAGATCCGTCGCGTTCCATCGACGAATGTGGTCCGGGCCGTATCTGGAGACACGGCCGCCTGGAGCTGGCAGGGTTCCTTGTACGTCTGGACTGCGGACGGCAGCACCCGTCCGGTCTATGCCGTCGCCGGCCAGATTGGCCAACTGCGTCTCAGTCCGGACGGGACCAAGATCCTGTTCGCGACGAAGGGCCTCTCGGCAAACGCTCCCGAAAATGGAGATCTCTGGGAACACGATGTCGCCTCCGGCGCCACCCGACAGATCGCGGTCGTGGTGCCGGCCAAGGAGAAGGAGACCGACCAGCAGACCTGGCTCAAGGCTCAGCAGAACGAACTCGTCCAGGTGGTGCGCGAGCGAAAGGAAAGGGACGAGCGCCGCGACCAGCTCCGCCGCGATCACAACGATCTGTTGCCCCAGGAGATTCCGGTCCCCAAGGGCGAAAAGGCGGTGGACATCCGCCTGTCGCCCGACGGGAAGTACCTCGTCTTCCGGTCGCGGAAGGACCCCTCGGACCGGAAGCGCACGAGCTTCATGGAGTTCGTCAACGAGAGCGGGCAGGCGACCGAGAAGGACGCCCGCCCCAAGGTCGGGGAATCGCTGCCCTCGTGGCGAATGGGCATCGTGGCGGTGGACCGCACCGTCCGCACGGAAGACATCGAGATCCGCTGGGTAGAGGACGGGATCGAGAAGGACACCGCGATCCACGGTCCGTGGTGGAGTCCCGACGGCAAGCACGGCATGATGCAGGTGCTCTCCATGGACCACAAGGAGCGTTGGATTTCGTTCGTGGACCTTGAGACCGGCACCCTGCGGCCGGTGGATCACCAGCAGGAGGAGGCCTGGATCGGCGGACCGCTGGTGGTGGGCCGCTGGTCACCGGGGTACCTCGAATGGCTCCCGGACAGCCAGGCTTTCGCCTTCGGCTCCACTTCGAGCGGTTGGGCGATGCTGCTGCTCGCGAATCTCGAGGGCGAGGTGACAGCACTCACCGAGGGTGAGTTCGAGGTGCGGCGGGCGGAACTCGCTCCCGGAGGGGACTCCTTCCTCGTCACCACCAGCCAGGAGCATCCCGGTGAGGAGCACCTCTACCGGTTGCCGGCTCGCGGCGGCGCCCTCGAACAGGTCACGGGCGGTGAAGCGATGCACTCCTGGTCGGTTTCCCCGGACGGGGGCCGAGTCGCCGCGGTCAGTCAGTCGCTTACCGAGTTCGGCGACCTCTATCTTATGGATGCGGCGGCCGGGGCCGAGCCGGTCCGGATCACGAAGAGCGGAACCGAGGCGTTCTACCGCACCGCCTGGGCGGACAGTGAGATCGTCGAGTACGACCTGTCCGACGGGACGACTGCTTGGGCGCGGATCTGGGATGCGCCTCCCGGTGCGACCCCCGGAGCGACGCCGGCGGTGGTCTATGCCCACGGCTGCGGCGAATGCGCCCAGGCGGTCGTGAAGGGTTGGGCCCGAGCCGGGAGCATCGTCTACGCCAACTACCTGATCCAGAACGGCTACGCGGCCGCGTCGGTGGACTACCGGGGCAGCTCGGGTTACGGACACCGGAACCGCACCTACGCCTACCGGCAGATGGGGGTCTCGGACATCGACAGCGCGCTGCCGCTGCTCGACATCCTGGTGGACCAGCGGGGGGTGGCGCGGGACCGGATCGGGGTCTACGGAGGCTCCTACGGGGGCTTCTTCACCCTCATGTCCCTCTTCCGGAACCCGGGAAAATACGCCGCCGGGGTGGCGCTCTACCCGGTCACCGATTGGGTCCACTACAACCAGGGATACACGAGCCGGATCCTGAACGGCAACCAGCTCGACGACGAGGAGGCCTACCGGGTATCGAGCCCGGTCTACTACGCTGACGGGCTAGCGGATGCGCTCCAGATCCAGCACGGCCTGGTGGACAACAACGTGCAGATCCAGGACTCCTTCCGGCTGGCGCAGATGCTCATCGAGAAGCAGAAGGACTTCGACCTGGTCGTCTATCCGGTCGAGGACCACGGCTGGGACGAGATCCCCACCCGCCGCGACAGCTACCGCCGCATGACGGACTTCTTCGACCGGCATTTGGGCGGCGCCGGTGGAATGAGTCCCACAACCGACCCACGGTAAGGGAAGCACGGACCCGGCCAGCCCTGAAGGCGCCGCTGGCCAGGGAACGCCGGACCTCTGGTCGGCACCAGCGGCCCGGAGGGCCGCGGCGGCGCAGGCCCCAACCGTCGGGATGGCTCCCTTCTCGGTGCGTACCCCTCAAGGGCAGGATGGCGCGCGACAGCGGAACCCCCACCGGGAGAACCGGGCCGGCCTCCGGCCGGCATCGCGCGGGAGCGCGAAACCTGCAGCGATGACGCCGGGCCCGGCCAATGCGAGCGCCGCACCACCTTTTTCATGCGGGCGGGGTGAACAGGCCGACCCGATCATGTGGGTTTCTCCTGGTGGGGCCCGGCACTGCCCGCCGAAAGCGGGCGGAAGGGAAGGACTCCGAGTTCCGGAATGGCTCGCCTTTCGGCCGCTACCCAGGTGTCCCGCGCCATCCGGACGACTGCGTGGTACACGCCTTCGCTGCGCTTCGCGCAGCGGTGCCGACCAGAGGTCGGCGCTCCCTCGCCGGTGGCGCCATCTCGATGACTGGCATACCGGCCAGACTGCATTCTCACAGCAAACGTGGGACCCTGATCAGGGTCACGGTCCGTTAGGCCGAAGTTTCAGGGCTATTTTGGGCTCTGAACGGGCGTAGTTCCCGGGAATAGAAGGACTTGGCTCGTGGCTTGGGCGGTCCTGCGTCAGAATGTGTAGCCATGTATACGGCGCACATAGTGAGATAATAAGGGTGAATACCAGGGAATCAAACGCTATACTCAGTAGTCATGTATGTCGAACGCGTGCCCAACCGGAACTCGCCCCCCGCCGTCCTCCTCCGTGAGTCCTTCCGCGACGGACGCAAGGTGAAAAAGCGAACCCTCGCCAACCTCTCCAAACTCCCCGATCACGCCGTCGAAACACTCCGCCGCGTCCTCAAAGGCGAAACCCTCGTCTCCCCCAACGAAACCTTCCCCTGCCGCCGCGTCCTCCCCCACGGGCATGTCGCCGCCGTCCTCGGAACCCTCCGACGACTCGGCCTCCACTCCCTCATCGCCCGCGCCCCCAGCCGGCACCGCGATCTCACCATCGCCCTCATCGTCGCCCGCGTCATCGACGCCCGTTCCAAACTCGCCACCGCACGCGCTCTGACCTCCGAAACCGCCGTCTCCACCCTGGGAGAACTCCTCCGCCTCGGCGATGTCGATCAGCACGAACTCTACGACGCCATGGACTGGCTGCTCCGCCGCCAACCCGGCATCGAACAGCGCCTCGCCCGCCGCCATCTCCAGGAAAACACCCTCGTCCTCTACGACCTCACCTCCACCTACCTGGAAGGAACCCATTGCCCCCTCGCCCGCCGCGGCTACAGCCGCGACGGCAAGAAGAACAAGCTCCAGATCGTCTTCGGGCTGCTGTGCTCCCCCGAAGGGTGCCCCATCGCCGTCGAAGTCTTCGAAGGCAACACCAGCGACCCGAAGACGGTGGCCTGCCAGGTGGACAAGCTCCGACTCCGCTTCGGCCTCGCCCGCCTGGTCCTGGTGGGAGATCGGGGCATGCTCACCGCCGCCCGCATCCGCGAGGATCTCGCCAGCGTCGAGGGGCTGCGCTGGATCACCTCCCTGCGCGCCCCCGCCATCAGGAAACTCATCGCCGACGGGACCGTGCAACCCTCCCTGTTCGACCAGCGGGACCTCGCCGAAGTCACCAGCGACGACTTCCCCGGGGAACGGCTCATCGTCTGCCGCAACCCGAGGCTCGCCGCCGAGCGCCGACGCAAGCGGCTCGAACTCCTCGCCGCCACCGAAAAGCTCCTCGAACCCATCGCTCAAGCCACCCGGCGGCCCAAGCGGCCCCTCCGCGGCAAGGACGCCATCGGCATCCGCGTCGGAAAGGTCATCGACCGATACAAGGTCGCCAAGCACTTCGACCCCCAGATCACCGAGGACTCCTTCTCCTTCGAACGCCTCCAGGAGCAGATCACCGCCGAAGAACAACTCGACGGCATCTACATCATCCGCTCCAATGTCGAGCCCGAGCGCCTCGACGCCGCTCGCACCGTCCGCGCCTACAAGAACCTCTCCAGAGTCGAACGCGCCTTCCGCTGCCTCAAATCGGTGGACCTCAAGGTCCGCCCCATCCACCACCGACGACCGGACCGCGTCCGCGCCCACATCCTCCTCTGCATGCTCGCCTACTACGTCGAGTGGAACCTGCGCAAGGATCTCGCACCCCTCCTGTTCGACGATCACGACCCCGATACTGCCGACAGCCTGCGCACCTCGGTGGTGCGCCCCGCGCAACGCTCACCCGCCGCCCGCAACAAGGCCGCCCGCAAACGCACCCACGACGACCTCCCCGTCCACAGCTTCCGATCCCTGCTCACCGAACTCGGCACCTTCACCGCCAACACCATGCGCATCCCCGGAACACAAAACACCTTCATTCAACACCCCGAACCTACCCCCGTTCAGAAACGCTCGAGCGAACTCCTCCGCGTCTCACTCCTCTTGTAGCCAGTAACCAACATCACATAATCCGCCAACTCCCTCAAATCACGTAAGTTACACAGTGCATCCCTCGAAACTTCCGGTTAGGGCAACCCCGCAGAAGCCGCTTGCGCGTCGCTGCAGGAGTTGGTCCGCCGGTAGCCGATCCACGCAGAGATTGCGGCCGCCGCCGAAGTCAAACTGCCATCGATCTGGTCGTCTCGCTCGTCGTAGGTCACCGTCAGCGCGAGGGCCCACAGCATGAAGCCCAGGTCCACGAGGGGCCACATCCGGCTGCTCGTGCACGGGACGCCGCCCGGGTAGGCGCCGGTTACGTCGTAGTCGGATTCGCCGGGTTTCGGTGGGCCCTGGGTCAGGACGATGGAACAGCCTCCGGCGAGGATCGAGCAAACGAGTCCGGCCGCCACGAGGCGACGGATATGAGGGTTCCGGACTCGCAGCACGTAAATCCCTTCAGACCGACCTGCGGAGCACGCGGCCCGGAAGCGCGCCGGTGTAGCGGCCGTCCCGGCTCACCGGCTGGCCGTTCACGAAGGTGGCCCGGATTCCGGTGGCTCGCGCCCGGGGGTTCTCGAGGGTGGCGTGGTCGGTGATTTCCTCTCTATCGAACAGAACGAGATCAGCCGGGAGGTCATTCCCGATCCGGCCGCGGTCCCTGAGTCCGACGATGTCCGCCGGCAGCGACGTCATGCGCCGGACGGCTTCTTCGAGTGACAGGAGCTCTTCCTCGCGCACGTAGCGGCGCAGCACCCGCGGGAACGCGCCGTAGGCGGCCGGGTGAGGGGTGCCCTTCCCGTAATCGTTCGCGTCCGTGATGAACGCCACCTCGGGATCGAAAACGAGCGCCCGGAGCCCGTCTTCGCCGCTGATGTCCAGCACGAACTGCCCCACCGCGCCGTCCTCCTCCAGCATGAGGTCGGAAATCGCTTCGAAGGGGGGTGTCTTACGCCGACTCGCTAGTTCGGCGAGCGATTGCCCGAGGGCGCTGCGGCCGTCATCGCCCGCCACGCTCGAAACCTGGATGCCGTCCCAACCGACCGCCGACACGAGGTTGTGCGGCCAGCCACCCGGCTCCCAGGGCGGCCATTCGGGCGTCCGCTCCTCGATGTCCCTCCCGATCCGAGCCCGGACTTCGGGATCGCGGAGCCGCGCGAGCAGCTCGCCGGGGCCGCCTTCGAGCGCCCACGGCGGGTAGATGGCGTACATCATGGTCGCCGCCACCGGATAGGGGAACATGTCCGCCGAGACGCGCACACCTGCCGCGCGGGCTTCACGCTCCATCTCGAGAAAGGTCGCGAGCTTCGCCCAGTGGTCCCGGCCCACCGCTTCGGCGTGGCTGTGGTGCACCCGGATCTCGGCGCCGCGTCCAATGGCGATGAGTTCTTCGACCGCTGGGAGCAGGGTCTCGCTCGAACCGCGGACGTGGGCGGTGAAGACTCCGCCGGAGGCCCGCAGCGAGCGGGCGAGTCCGAGGAGTTCTTCGGTGGCGCTGAACATTCCCGGCGGGTAGATGAGCCCGCAGGAAAGACCGTAGGCGCCCTCTTCCACGCTTTGTGCCAGGGCCCGTGCCATTGCGGCCCGCTCCCCGCCGTCCGGTGCCCCCGGCCTCAGCCCCATCGCCCCGAGGCGCAACAGGCCGTGGGGAACGAGCGCCGCCACGTTGAGTGGCAGCCCGCGGGTTTCGAGCGCGGCGAAGTAATCGGCGAGCGAGGACCACCGCCAGGAAGCGCCCTCGGGAGTCATCCAGGCATGGACCGCCGGCGCGAGCTCCCCGGCTTCCCCGAAGAGCGGCGCCGCTCCGAGCCCGCAGTTCCCGATCACCTCGGTCGTGATCCCCTGGGCGATTCGGCCGGCGATCAGCGTGTCCCGATCCGGTCGACGGCTTGCGAGCACCAGATCGCCATGCGAATGGATGTCCACGAACCCCGGAGCGGCGACCAGACCCTCGGCGTCCATTTCGCGGAGAGCCTCCCCCTCGGGAGGGACGAAGCGGCCGTCGCGGATCCCGAGGTCCGCGCGGTACGCGGGCGCCCCGGTACCGTCCACGACCAGCGCGTTCCGGATCCGGTAGTCGAGCGTGGCGGGGTGCGGCGGACGCTCCTGGCCGCAAGCCGTGCCGAAAAGACCAGCGGCGAGAGCGCCGCCGAACTCGCGTCGGTTCACTTCACCCGTCGGATGGTTCCAGTACTTCCCAATGCCCGCCATTCGTAGGGCCGACGCGGCGGATCCAAGAACGACCGAATCGTCACCATCGCTCATATGATGCACCCTGTGCTGACAACCGGGCCGTGCGCCGACGCCATCGCGGTTTGATGCTCCCGGGACGCGCAGCGGGCGGCGCCGACGTGAAACTGCCGTGACGTCCCTGGGTAATCGACTTCGCGTCGCGACGGTCTGGTTGGACAGTTGGGCGTACCGGCCCGACCCCAACAAGGACGCCATGCGCATCGACTGGGCCCGGGTGGCGCCCTTCATCGGCATCCACCTGATGTGCTTGGGCCCGATCTGGGTGGGATGGAGCTGGACGGCGGTGGGCGTGGCGGTGGCGCTCTACTGGATCCGCGCGTTCGCCATCACCGCCTTCTATCACCGGTATTTCTCGCACCGCACGTTCCGCACGTCGCGGTTCCTGCAGTTTCTCTTCGCACTGTTCGGCGCGTCGGCCGTGCAGCGGGGCCCGTTGTGGTGGGCGGCGCACCACCGGCTGCACCACCGCCACTCGGACCGCCCGGAGGATGTCCACTCACCGCACCAGCACGGCTTCTGGTGGAGCCACCTGGGCTGGATCACCGCCCCGGCCAACTTTCCCACGCGGCTCGACGCAGTGCCCGACCTCGCCGGCTACCGGGAGTTGCGGTTTTTGGATCGATTCGACATGGTGGTGCCCGCGCTCCTGGCTACCGGACTCTTCCTCCTCGGCGCGCTGCTCGGAAGCGCAGGTGTGAACACCAGCGGCCCCCAGTTGCTGGTGTGGGGGTTCTTCATCTCCACGGTGGCGCTCTTTCACGGCACCAGCACGATCAACTCGCTGGCGCATCAGATGGGGCGGCGCCGTTATGCGACCCGCGACGACAGCCGCAACAGCCTGGTGCTGGCCCTGCTGACGATGGGCGAGGGCTGGCACAACAATCATCATCGCTACCCCGCCGCCACGCGGCAGGGCTTCTTCTGGTGGGAGATCGACATGACCTACTACCTGCTGAAGGTCATGTCGTGGCTCGGGCTCGTCTGGAATCTGCACCCCGTACCGGCGCACGTGAAGCTCGGCGCCACCGATGCGGCGAGCGGCGGGGGCCGTGTTGCCGGTCAGGGGCGGGCCGCGCCGGGATAAGGCCGCCACCGGGCAAAACCCACGCGATCGAAACCGCAGGGGCACGCCCGGCAATCCCGCCCGGAGCCTTCGAACCGGTTGGGGGGTGCTCCCGACGGATGGCGGGAGGACCGGTGCCGGCGGAAGGATCTCACTTCGTGCTCACTACCTCGTCGAGCGGAAGGCGCCGGATGT
The DNA here is from genome assembly GCA_965250045.1 of Candidatus Marinacidobacterium sp. Lineage (GTDB taxonomy): Bacteria > Acidobacteriota > Vicinamibacteria > Marinacidobacterales > Marinacidobacteraceae > Marinacidobacterium. The sequence continues at coordinate 2,553 of CBDFNG010000002.1, read as the reverse complement.
CCGGCACCCCCGCCCCGGGTTTCGGGTAGCCGACCACGAGGAGCAGGAACGGAACCTCGTTCGCGGGGCGGTCGAGCAGCTCGTTGAGGAATCGCATCGGGCTCGGGGTGTGGGTGAGCGTCGCGAGTCCGGCGTGGTGGAGCGCCGCGATCAGGAACCCGGTGGCGATTCCCACTGACTCGGAGTGGTAGTAGTTCCGGATCCGCTTCCCGTCCGCGCCGACGGTGTAGCGCTGCATGAAAATGGCGATCAGCACCGGAGCCTCGGTCAGGAACGGTTTGCTGGCGTCGGTGCCCAGTGGTTCAAGGGCCGCGAGCCACTCCGGCGGCGCCCGGTCGGCGTAAAACGCCCGCTCCTCGGCCTCCGCCGCCTCGCGGAGCCGGGCCTTGATTGCGGCGTCCTGCACCACCACGAATCGCCAGGGCTGCAAGTTGGCCCCACTCGGGGCCGAGACCGCGGTGCGGAGCACAGCCTCGATCACGCCGTGGGGCACCGGACGGGAGTCGAACTCCCGGACCGTCCGGCGCCGTAGCATGTGTTCGGCGAACCGCCGAGCCCGCTTGACCATCTTCCCCGGAGGAAACCCGCGGAAGTCAAGCTCCACGGCGGCCCACGGGTTCTCTGACACGCCTAGGAGTCTGCGCCGCAGGAGTCTTGCGGATCGGGAGTGGATGCGTTCGGTGCCCGCCGAATAATCGGGTTGGGGCGTGATTTCGGGGAGAGCGACTGCTCAGGAGTGGCCGAAACGGCGTCAAGGCGGCGTATTTCGGTTCGGAACCCGCGGCAAGCGGTCTCGGGGTGTCCCATCAGGCGGTTGTGAGCGCTCCGATCCGCTTGATGTTCACGGCCAGGCACACCAGGTTCCACTCGGCCTGCACTTTCGCCAGACCCCGGAAGCTGAAGCGGCGGAAGCCCAGCACCTCCTTGATCCAGCCGTTGGGCGCCTCGGACAGCCACTTCCGGCGGGCGTAGCGGGCGCGGCCCGCCTCCGTCTCCAGCTTCTTCTTCATCCGATCCGTCGCCGGAAGTTTCGTCGAGTCCACCGTCGCCTGCTTCTTCCCCTCCCGCCCCAGCGCCACATATCCCGCAATGCCGCGCTCCTCCAACTCCCGAAGGTTCGCCTCGCTGGCATATCCCGCATCCGCCAGAACCTCCGCCGGCGGCGCTCCCAGGCTCTCCTCCACCGCGTCCAGCAGGGGAAGCAACTGCTCCCCATCGTTGGCCTGTGCTCCCACGCTCGCCCCCACCACGATCTGGTGCGCGTCATCCACCGCCGTCTGCGCGTTGTAACTCTGCTGGAACCCCTCCGTGCTCGTCTTCATGATCCGGCTCTTGGGGTCCGTGAAGTTGCTCTGCGCCTTCGGCTCCCCATACTCCCGCTTGTAGGGTCGCCCGCCTCGCGCCGGGCGATCTGCCCCGGCTTCCGGCCCCGCCCGTCGTCCGCCCGACGCTGCGCCGCCTCCAACCGCTCCTTCGCCGCCTTGATCGCCGCCAGCCGATCCTCCCGCCGCCGCAACTCCGCCGGCAACTCGTCCCCGCGGACCTCCTTCCCAAACCGCCGATCCTCCTCCTCCTCCGTCCGCGCCGCCCGCGTCGTCAACGCCTCGATCTCCTCCTTCAGCCGCGCCGCCTCCCGAACCATCCGGTCGTAACTCATCGCCTTCCGCTTGCTCGCGTTCGCCCGCACCTTCGTCCCGTCGATCGAAAGCGTTCCCAACCGAACCAGCCCCATCTCTCGCGACATCCGCACCACCTCCAGGAACAACGCCTGAACCGGGGATGCCCGCGCGCGGCTCGGTCTCGCCTATCTGCTGTTCGGCAATCCGGAACGGGACTTCCGCCTCCGCCTGGACACCGCCCGCACCGGGCGCCGGGAGATCAACCCGTACCACAGCCTCCAGCTGGGCGCCGCCCTGCGCTTCTGAGCCTGGGGGAACCCAATCGCGCCGCTGAACCGCTCCGGGTTCGGGAATAAGAATCTCGAGGAGGAAGGACAAAGCACACAGATGTGGCCGACGATGGCTTCGCCGTGGAAGCGGCCGTTCTCGACGAAGACCTTGTTGGTGCGGCGGCCGGCGACCACACCGCCGGCGACGTTGGCCCGGCGCGGCAGGCCGTGGCGCACGAGCGCCGCCACGATGAGGGGCGGGCCGCAGGTCTCGACGGCCGCGAAGTAGTCGACAAGCGACGCCCAGCGCTCCCCGGTCTGGGCGCCCGCTCGCCAGCCGACGCTCTGCTTCCGGCGACGACGGCGTGCCGGGTCTCGGTGCGTTCGGCATTGGGAATGCGGACGATACAATCGCCGCGCACATCGGCAATTCCGGCGCTGCCGGCCTGCAGGGCACTCGGGGTAAAGACACCCGGGGCTTCAGTGCAGTCGGATACCGGAAGGGATTACCATGAGAACTTCCTCACCTCGGATCGTCGTAGGCGCGTTCCTGCTCGGGGTCTTCATCCTCCTCGGTCCGTCGGCGGCGTTCGCCCAGTTGACGGTCACCGGAGATGCATTGCCGAGTTACGCCGAGAACGGCACGGCGGCGGTGGCGACCTACG
>CBDFNG010000001.1:0-70717 GCA_965250045.1 Candidatus Marinacidobacterium sp. | reverse complement strand
CCCCTTCCCGATGAGCCGCGCCTGGATGAAGTGCTGCTCCATCGTATTGCGGGTCCAGGTGGATACCTCGGAGGCCGGTGTCAGGTAGTGTGTCTCGCAGCCCCAATCCGCGAGCACCTCGGCCATCAGGCCGCCCATGTAGTAGTGGTCGTCATCCCAGACCACGACCCGCTTCCCCTCCGGCAGCGCCGTCCCATCCATCACATCATCCGGCGAAAGCATCCGGGCGCCGCTTGCGATCGGCATGGGCCGTGTCCAGCAGTGTCCTACGCCGTCGGTGCGCCAGCGCGCTCCGGTGGCGACGACGACGCGCGGGAAGCCGAACTCCATCACGGACTCCGCATCCAGCGCCGAGTCGAAGTAGACCTGCACGTTCGCAAGCTGATGCAGTTGCTGCTCGCGGTAGTCCCGGACCCGCCCCCAGGCCGAGAGCCCGGGCAGCCGGCACTCCCGGGCCACGCGCCCGCCGAGCGTGGTGCCTCTCTCGGCCAGGGTCACGTCGTAGCCGCGCTTGCCGAGCGCCTGCGCCGCCTCCAGCCCCGCCGGGCCGGCCCCGACGATGAGGACCGGCTTGTCCGACGCCTTCGCACGGATGCGCTCCGGGTGCCAGCCCTTGCGCCACTCCTCGCCCATTGTCGGGTTCTGGGTGCACCGGATCGGCGACATCGTGAAATCGCCCGAGACGCAGATGTTGCAGCCGATGCATTCGCGGATGTCCTCGAGACGGCCTTCCTCGATCTTCCTGGGGAGGAACGGATCGGCGATCGACGGCCGGGCGCAGCCGATGAGATCGGCGATGCCCTTGTTGATGACCGACACCATCCGGTCCGGTGAGGTGTAGCGCCCTACCCCGACCACGGGCTTCGTGGTCAGCTTCTTCACGCCTTCGATGAAAGGCTCCTGCCGGCCCTCGGGTCCGAAGCGCGAGCTCTGGGAGTCGTTCTCCCAGCTCGCGAGCGCCACGTCCCACAGATCCGGGATCTCGGCGATGAGCCCGATCATGTCTTCGGCCTCGGCCTTCTCGAGGCCGTTCGGGCCGAGCAGCTCGTCGGTGGAGATCCGGCACGGCACCGCGCAGGTGTCGCCGACCGCCTCCCGGGTGTCGGTGAGGATCTCCTCGAGAAGGCGTACCCGGTTCTCCGGCGGCCCACCGTACTCGTCGCTCCGGTGGTTGAAATGCCGGGAGAGGAAGTGATGCAGGAAGCTCAAGGCATGTCCGGCATAGACGTAGATGAGGTCGAATCCGGCCCTGCGCGCACGGAGCGCCGCCGCCCGGTGCCACCTTCGGACGTTGCGGATGTCCTGCTTGTTCATGGTACGCGCCTGAACCGGGTCGCAGGTGAAGGTGGCCACCGGCAGACCCGACGGTGCCATCGGCACCTCGCGCCCGTAAAAGTTCGGACCGTTCAACCCATTGTAGGCGAGCTCGATCCCCGCAAGCGCGCCGAACTCGTGGATCCGGTCCGCCATCCGCGCGAGCATCGGGATGTCGCGGTCGTCCCAGAGCCTGAGCTCGATGTAGGGCGTGATGTCCGAGGTGTGGTGGATCTCGACCTGCTCGGTGCAGACCACCGCCCAGCCGCCCTCCGCCTTCATCCCGCGCATCCAGGCGAGCGCGGTCGGGTCGCGGTAGCCCATGCCGTTGCAGTGCGGGACCTGGTAGAAGCGGTTCTTCGCGGTCACCGGGCCGATGGCGATCGGCTCGAAGAGGACGTCGTAGCGGGGGTCACGTCTCGTGTCTCGGGGCATTGCCGGCCTCCGGCGGTGGTCGAAAATCGTCTCGGGTGGATGGGTGCGTGATGGCCATGGGACGGGGCGGCCGGCCTGCCGCCCCGGAACCTTCCCTACGGAACGCAGCCTATTTCTTCAGCCGGGTCCAGATCGCGTCGTAGACCTCCTGGGTCTTCTGATCGCAGACCGCGATGAAGGTCCCCGGCGGCGCATCCGCCGGCGGCAAGGACTCGGGCGAGGACTTCAACTCGTGATCCAGCAGATCGGTCACGCCCGTAACCCCGGCGGCGTACCGTGCGTAGTTGGTCACCGACGCGATGTTCTCCGGCTCCAGCAGGAAGTCCATGAGCTTGAGCGCGTTCTCGCGATTCGGCGCGTCTTTCAAAAGAACGACGTTGTCCATCCACACGACGTAACCTTCCTTCGGGTAGGCGTATTCGATGTTCGCGCCTTCCGCGCGCGCCTTGGCGGAGAATCCGTTCCAGATCATGCCGGCGGCGGCGTCGCCGGAGACCAGGACGTCCTTGGCGATGTCCGACCCGAAGGAGGCCCAGTGCGGCTTCGCGCTCTGGAGCAGCGCGTCGAGCGCCTTCAGTTGCTCGCGGTCGGTCGTGCACTGCGGGATGCCCAGATGCAGCGACGCCATCAGCATGACCTCGCCCTGGCTGTCGAGCACGTTGATCCTGCCGCGCAGCTCCTCGGGCGGGTCGAAGATGATGCTGGTGGTGTTGATGTCGCCGGAATAGACGTCACGGTTCACCGAGAAGCTGGTCGATCCCCACTGGTACGGGATCGAGTGCTTGCGGTCCGGATCGAAGGGGACATCCATCCACTGCGCCTCGACGTTGCCGATGTTGGCGAGCTCGCCCGGCCTGATCTCGTCGAGCATCCCCTCACCGGCCATGATCTCGACCATGTAGTCGCCCGGCACGGCCACGTCATAGGCGCCGAGCTTGCCCGCCTTCAGCGACGCCAGCATCGCCTCGTTGGAATCGTAGGTGTCCATGGTCACCTCGACCCCGGTCTCGGCGGAGAACTTGTCGAGAAGCTCCTGCGGGATGTACTCGAACCAGTGATAGATCGAGAGCTTCCCCTCGGCCTGCGCCGCGGCGGCCGCGATGACCAGCGCGACGGCAACGGCCCCCAGTCTCAAATATCTGTTCATGTTTCTTCCTCCCCAGTCGAATGACGAGGCCGCTCCGACGACCCCTGTGGTGTGGCCGTCACCGGCCGGATTTCGTCTCGTCTCCACCAGCCAGGCATGAGACGGTGACGGAGACGTATTGCGAGAATCAGCATCGGATCGGAGAGCGCCATACCGGCTTGCATCCCCGAAGCCGGGAGCCCTGCCCCTATCGGTCGGGCACGCAGGTCGAAGAAGGCGATCGAGGATCATCACCGCGGAGAAAGCCACATGGGTTTTCATCTCCCGAAACCGAGATTTCTGCCCAGATCGGCGGCAGCCTCGGACAGCCTTTGCCTGATCCTTGTCCGGGCCACGAGATGGAAACGGTCCGCCAGACCGGTGATGCCGATGGAATAGAGGACATGGCCATCGCCGACCCGAACCGGGTGTCCGTAGCTCAGCACCCCGGCGTCCAGCTCGTTCTCGCACACGGCCATGCCGTCTTCGCGAATCCGGGTCATCTCCCGGCGGATCTCGGTTTCTTCGACCTTGGTCTGTTCCGTATAGCGCACGCGGGGCCGGGCCAGGTAGCGGGTCATGAAGTCCTCGTCCTGAAAGGCCAGGATCGCCTTGCCGGAAGCCGCCGCGTACAACGGCAGCCGGCGGCCCGGCTGCACGAAGGCCCGGTCCGAGCCGAGGGGTTGCTTCATCAGCACGGATTCGGCGCAGTCGCCGTTCAACCGGGCCAGGTGGGCGGTTTCGCCGAACTCCTCGACCAGCCGGTTCAGAATCGATTGGGTCAGCCCCGAGTACTCCGCCATGTCCATGGTCAGATGAAGGAGGTTCAGTAGCCGGGGGCCGGGCACGTAGCTCTTGGACCCGGCGCGGGGGCGCAGCAGATCGAGATCCACGAGCCCCCGGAGCAGGCGGTGCACCGTCCCTGCCTGCAAGCTCAGCTCCTGGGCAATCTCGGTGAGGGTCAAGCCGGTCCGCGCGGCGGCGACAGTTTCGAGGATCCGGACGTACCGGCCGAGCGGACTGTCATTCCCCCCGGCATGTGGAGCCCCGGCGCCCGTGGCGGGGTGCGCCAGGCGGTGCTGATCACGACCGTGGATGACGCCTGAAGCCGACCCAGGCTCCGAGGCCGAGCGCGGTTTGGAGGCAGCGCCGGTCATGACCGTGGACGGCGCTGGCCTGCCGCACCGCGCCGTTTCAGCGCCATTACGATCCTTTCCGGCGTGATCGGCATCTCGAATACGCGCACTCCGATGGCATCCGCGACGGCGTTGGCGATGGCCGGTGCGACGGGGGTCATCGCCGGCTCGCCGATGCCCTTGGCGCCGTAGGGGCCGACGCCGCTGCGCGATTCGAGGAGGATGCATTCGACCTTCGGCATGTCCATGGCGGTGGGCATCAGGTACTCGCTGAACGACGGAGTGATCAACCGCCCCTCCTCGTAGAGCATCTCCTCGCTGAGCGCGTACCCCTGCCCGTTCTGGGCGCCGCCCTGGATCTGACCCTCGACCGCGGCCGGATTAATGCACTGTCCGACGTCATGGGCGGCGACGCTCTTCAACACCTCGACCTCGCCGGTGTCGGTGTCGACCGCCACCTCGACCGCGTGCGCACCGTAGACGTAGTCAGGATGGGCCTGACCCTGGCCCGTCTCCGGATCGAGGAAGTCGGTGAACGGCGCGCGGAACATGGCGAGTTCGGAGCGGTGGATGCCCTCGGACCCGCAGATCCGGATCAGATCGACCAGAGGCATGGACTTGTCCGGGTTGTCCGCCACGAAGACCTCGTTGAAGCCCATGTCGACCTCGCCGGGCTCGACGCCGAGCTCCCTGGCGGCGCGTTCGACGAGACGCGCACGGACCGCTTCCGCCGCCTGCTTCACCGCGTTGCCGGTCATGTACAGGGCGCGCGTCGCGGTGGTGGTGCCGGCAAGCGGAGTCACCGCCGAATCGCTGTTGTAGACGACCACGTTGTCGAGGGTGACGCCGAGGACCTCCACCGTGATCTGGCCGAGGGCCGAGACCTGGCCGGCGCCGATGTCGGTGACGCCGGAGCGCACGACCACGGTGCCGTCCATCTCGACCCCGACCCAGGCCTCCGAGGTGTCGTGCAGGAAGGTGAGCCGGCCATAGCTCTGCTGATAGCAGCCGATGCCGCGGCCGATCCGGATCGGCCCTTCGCAGGGAGTGGGCTCGCCGAGCGCGGCCCACGCCCGTTCCGCGCACTGGTCGGTCCAGATCGCGCTCGGCGGAACGAAGCCCGTCGACATCGGCTCGCCGGTCTTGAGGAAGTTGCGCCGCCGGAGCTCCATGCGGTCGAGGCCGACCGCCTTGGCCACCTCGTCCATCTGCTGTTCGTAGGCGGCACAGGCCTGCAAGGCGCCGAACCCGCGGAAGGCGCTGGTGAACATGTTGTTCGTCGCCACCGCCCGCGCGAAGACGTTGAGGTTGTCGACGCGATAGGGACCGGGGGCGGCCACCAGCGCGTAGAGCAGGACGTAGGGGCTCAGGAAGACGTAGGCTCCCGAATCGGCCACCATCTGAACGTCGAGAGCGGTGATCCTGCCGTCCTTCGTGACCCCCGTGCGGTAGGTCAGGATGAACGGATGGCGCTTGCCGTGGCCCACGAACGAGTCCTCGCGGGTGTACTCCAGGCGCACCGGCCGGCCGGTGCGCTTCGCGAGCAGGGCCAGGTAGATCTCGACCGTCAGATCCTCCTTGCCGCCGAAGCCGCCGCCGACCAGGGCGCCGCGTATGCGGACCTTGTTGTGCGGCACCCCGATGGCATCGGCGATGGGCCGGAAGTGCTCGATCACCTGGGTCGAGACGCGGATGTTGACCACGTCGTTCTCGTCGACCCACGCGAGGCCGACCTCCGGCTCGAGAAAGGCGTGCTCCTGGAATGGGGTGCGCCAGGTGTTCTCGACGATGACGTCGGCCTCCGCGAAGCCCGCGTCGACATCGCCCTTCACGATCCTGCGCTCCGCGACGATGTTGTCGGGTTCCGTGACGATGGGTGCGCCGGGCTTCATCGCCTCGAGCGGGTCGTACACGCCGGGGATGGGTTCGAGCTCGAACTCGACCAGTTCCATGGCGTGGTCGGCAATGTCGCGGGTCTCCGCCGCGATGAGGGCAAGGGGTTCGCCGAAGTACCGGACCCGCTCCCTGACGAGCACCTGCTGGCCGGTATCCAGGCGCTTCTGGCCGATCTGGCCCGGAATGTCGGTCGACGCGGTGCGGTCGGGGAGGTCGGCGGCGGTGAGGACGCACGCCACGCCTTCCAGGACACGCGCCCGGGAGACGTCGAGGCGCACCAGCCGGGCGCTCGCGATGTCGGCGCGCACGACTCGCATGTGGAGCATGCCGGGCATCACGTAGTCGCCGGCATAGGGGGTGCGGCCGGTGACCTTGCCGGGCGCGTCGGTGCGGGTCAGCGGCCGCCCGACCTGCCGGAACCGGATGTTGGGCCGCGACTGGATCTCGCTCGTGACACTGGTCATCGTCCCGCCCTCCCCGGATGCATGCCGACCGCCGCCGCGTCAACCGACCGCGACGCCGGGAGTTGCCTCCCGCAGCGGCCCGAAGTCTCTCTCGAACCGTTCATTGCGCTTCTCTCCCCGCGCGCATGATGGCCGCCGCTTCACCGACCGCCTCGAACACCTTCGTGTAGCCGGTGCAGCGGCACAGGTTGCCGCTCAGGCCGAGGCGAATGTCGTCCTCGGTGGGATCCGGATGCGCGTCGATGATGGCCTTGGCGGCGATGATGATCCCCGGAATGCAGTAGCCGCACTGTGCCGCGCCGCCGTCGGCGAACGCCTGCTGCACGGGATGCATTGCGTCCAGATCGCCGAGGCCGGAAATCGTCGTGATCTCGGCGCCTTCGGCGGTCCAGGCCAGGGTCAGGCAGCTGTCCACCGCCATCCCGTCGACGAGGACCGCGCACGCGCCGCAGTCGCCCTTCTCGCAGCCGCACTTCACCTCCGTGTGGCCGATCTGACGGAGCGCTTCCAGAAGCGTGCGATGGGCTGGAAAGCTTCCCCGTTCTTCCCTGCCGTTGACTCGCAGGGTGACGGTGCGTTCGTTGGACATGGTTCTCGTCCTCATTGAGCGGCGTCGCTTCGCCGGTCGTTCTCGTCGGTCGCTCGCTACTTAAGCTGTCTCCAGGCCTGGGCCACTATCCGCCGCGTCAGCGCCTCGACGGTATGCAGCCGGTAGGCGGCAGACGCCCGTACGTCGTCGATGGGGCTGGTTGCCGAGGCGGCCGCTGCCGCGGCCTCGTCGATCAGTGCCTCGGTCAGCGCCCTGCCTTCCAGCAAGTCTTCGGCGTTCCGGGCCCGAAACACCACGGGCGCGACGGCCCCGAGCGCGATGCGTGCCATGGTGCAGATTCCGTCGGCGGCGGAAAGTGTCAGCGCCACCCCGGTGACGGTGATCGCGTCGCCCTTGCGCCGGGCCAGCTTGTAGAACGTGTTGACCGACGATGCCGGAAGTCGCGGCCAGGAAATACGAGTGATCAGCTCGTCGGGCCGGCGCACATCGCGCTTGTAGTCGAGGTAGTACTCGTCGAGCGGCAGCGTCCTGGCCCCGTCGACACTGGCCAGCGTGACGTCGGCGTCGAGGGAGAGCAGCGGCGGCACCAGATCCGCGGCGGGGGAGCAGCAGGCGATGTTGCCGGCGACGGTGGCGGTGTTGCGTACCATCAGGCCGGCGAAAAGGCGCGCGGAATCAATGAGCGAGGGCGCCGCCTGTGCAATCTCGGGCGAGCGCAGGAGGTCGGTGACGGTGGTGCCGCCGCCGATTGCAATGCGCTCGGCGCCGAATTCCATTCCCCGCAGCTCGCCGACCGCGCCGAGCCCGACGACCCGATCAGGGCGTTCGCGCTTCGCGCGCATGTCGACGATCAGGTTGGTTCCACCCGCGATGGGCACAGTCTTCGCGTCCCGGCCGGCGGCGAGCGCGTTCAGGGCGCCGGCAAGATCCCTGGGTATCTCCAGTTCGAACGGTACGTACATCGTTCGTCCTCCGTTCATATTTTCGTCTATTCAATCGATTAGACGAGTTATCTCATGTAACATATTAGCTATAGTATGCGCTCGACGGATTCCCGCCTTCGCAGGGATAACGGCAGAGCGAGACGGAGATGCCGGCACCGGTCCGGCTCCGATCACACGTCCCAGCCGCCGTCGACGGCGATGTGTTGGCCCGTGATCTGCCGGCTGTCGTCGCTCGCCATGAACAGCACCGCGTTGGCGATGTCCTGGGCGGCAGTCACGCGCTTCAGCGCCATGTCCTGGACGTACTCGTCGTAGACTTCCTCGGTCGTCCAGCCGCGCACGTTCGCCTTCTCCTCGCAGAGCTTCTGCATACGCGGACCGTCCACGATGCCGGGACACACCGCGTTGACGTTGATGTTGTACTTCCCGAGCTCCAGCGCCACCGTCCTGGTGATGCCCCGCACCGCCCATTTGGACGCGCTGTAGGCGGTGCGCATGGCGTAGCCGCGCAGCCCCGAGGTGCCGCTGATGTTGACGATCTTCCCCTCCCTCTGCGCGATCATCGTCGGGACGACGTACTTGATCGGCAGGAAGGTGCCGCGCTCGTTGGCGGTGATGACGTAATCGAAGTCGGCGACCTCGATGTTCTGCACCGGGGTCTCGATCGGGCCGGTGACGCCGGCGACGTTGACCAGGATGTCGATGCGCCCGCCAAAGACATCGAGCGCCCTGTCGACCATCGCCTTGACCGCCGCGTCGTCGGTGACGTCGCAGCCGACCGCCCAGGCATCGCGCCCCATGGCGCGGACCTCGGCAGCCACTACCACCAGCGGCGGGATGTCGCGTGCGGTCAGCACCACGTCCGCGCCCTCGCGGGCGAGCGTCGTGGTAATCGCCGCCCCCATGCCCTTCGCGGCGCCGGTGACGATCGCCTTCCTGCCTTCGAGCTTCATTGCATCATTCTCCCTGTCTTCATGAATTCGCTGGTGAATCCGCCCGTGAGTGCGCCGGTGAATCCGGCGGCGAGTCCGCCCGCATTTCCGTTGGTGAGTTCGCTCGTGCACCGGCTCGTGCGGCCACCGAGGAATCGACCGAAGTATCCGACCCCTCCGGGGTACCGTACCCGCCACCGCCGCAGCTCTCGACCACGACGACGTCGTTGCGATCGAGGCGCACGTTTACCTTGCCCGGCAGGTCGAGACGATGGCCGTCCGCCCGGGAGACGGTGACCCGAAACGGCGCTCCCGGTGCTCCCCCCTGCAGGCCATAGGGCGGCACCACGCGTCGCTCGTACATGGTGGTGACCGACATATCGTCGCACATCACGCGGTACTCCCGGTGCAACCCGTCGCCGCCGCGCCGCCGCCCTGCCCCGCCCGAGCCGCCGCGCAGGCGTTGGCATTCGACGCGGATCGGATACTCCGCTTCCACCACTTCGGCCGGGGTATTCATCACGTTCGACATGTGGACCCGCACCACCGGCGCGCCGTCGCGGTCATGCCTCGCGCCTTCACCGCCGCCGTGGGTCTCGTAGAAGGTGGTCCAGACCCCGTCCGCGCGCCGCCCGCCGAACAGCACCAGACCGGAGGTGGTCGGCCCGCCGGCGGAGAGCCGTTCCGGACCGGTCGGCTCCAGGGCCCGGAACACCGCATCCGCCACGCGCTGCGAGGTCTCGTGGTTGCCGCCCACCACTGGGCGTTCCGGACCCGGATCGAGCAGCGAGCCGGGGCGGGTGACGATCTCGAGGGGCCGGTAGCACCCGCCGCTCGGCTGAATGTCCGGTCCGAACAGGGCCTTGACCACGTAGAACACCGAGGCCGCCGCGATGAAGGGAGTGGTGTTCACCGGTCCGCGGGCTGCGTCGGCGGTCTCGGAGAAGTCGAATTTGGCGCTGTCGCCCTCGACGGTCACGCGGACGCGAACCGCGACCGGCTCGCCCCCCGCGGCATCGTCGTCGAGCCAGTCCTCGCCGTTGTAGATGCCGTCGGGGATGGCGGCGAGGGCCTCGCGCATCTGCGCCTCGGCCCGATCGTGGATGGCGGCGATGGCGGCAAGCACGGTGTCCGTGCCGTGCTCGGCGAAGATTTGATGCAGACGCTCTTCGGCGTCGCGGGTCGCCGCCATCTGCGCGAGGATGTCGCCCTCGCGCTCCTGCGCCCCGCGCACGTTGGCGAGCACCATGTCGAGGTTTTCCCGGTAGGGCCCGTCGGCGGTGAACAGGCGGAACGGCGGGATGCGCAGCCCTTCCTGCCAGGCGTCGGTGGCGCCGGCAACGTAGCTCCCGGGCACCGCGCCGCCGATGTCCGCCCAGTGCGCGAGGTTGACCGCAAACGCGGCGAGCGCGCCGCCGACAAACACCGGCCGGATGGCTTTCACGTCGGGCAGGTGGTTGCCGCCGACCTCGGGCAGGTTGAGGAACCAGACATCGCCCGGCGCGAGCCGCGACTTCGGCACGCGTTTCAGAAACTCGCGGACCGTGAAGCTCATGACCCCCATGTGCATGGGGATGTCGCGGCCTTGGGCGATGAGGTGGCCATCGGCGTCGGTCAGCGCCGACGAGAGATCGCCGGCCTCGCGCAGGAGCGGCGAGCGGGCCGAGCGCATGACCACCAGGGACATCTCCTCCGCCGTCGCCGTCAGGGCGTTGCGGATGACCTCCAGGGTCACGGGATCGACGGCAGTGGTCATGATTCGATCCCGGTAGTGATGTGGAGGTGGCCGGCTCCGTCGGTGGTCAGGGTCGCCCCCGGCGGGACCACCACCGTCGACCACGCGTCCTCGACGACGACCGGCCCGGCGAGGGGCCGGCCGGCAACCAGGCCGGCGCGATCGTAGCGCGGAGTCGCGGCCGGCCCGCCGGCGTCGAAGGTGCAAGGCAGGGTCCTGGCTGGAAGGGGCTCTCCTTCCGTATCGGATGCCGGCCAATGCTCCTCGCCGGTTCGGGGCACCGAGACACGGAGCCGTATCGACACCAGCTCCCACGGCTCCTCGGTCGCGAAACCGTACAGCGCTCGATGACGGTCCAGGAAATCACGGCTCAGGCGCACCGGGTCGTCCAGGGCGGCGTTGGCGATCTCGATAGCATAGCTCTGGCCGCTGTAGCGGATTGCCGCCACTTCCTCGACCACCATCTCGTCCTCGCCGTAACCGGCCGTGGCCAGAGGAGCGGCGAGGCGCACCTTCAGGTCCTGTCGCGCCCGATCCAGCCGCTCCGCGTCCCAGTCGCCTACTGCCATGCGCAGCGTACGCTGCTGTGCATAGCCCATCTTCGCGCTGACGCATCCGAGGGCGGAGAAGACGCTGGAATGAGCGGGAACAATCACCTTGGCGATGGAGAAGGCGCGCGCCAGCTCGACCGCGTGCATGGGACCGGCGCCCCCGAAGGCAAGAAGGGTGCATCGGCGGCCGTCGATACCGCGCTCCACCGTGACCCGGCGGAGCGCACGCAGCATGGCCGAGTTGGCTACCCTGACCACGCCCAGGGCCGCGGCCTCGACGGTCGTACTCATGGCCGACGCGAGCGGCGCGATAGCGGCTCGGGCCGCGGCGGGGTCCAGCCGTATGTCCCCGCCGATCACACGGTCCGGGTCCATGTATCCCAGCACCAGGTTGGCGTCGCTCACCGTCGGCCGGCCGCCGCCGCGGGCGTAGCAGGCAGGACCCGGATCGGCGCCGGCGCTTTCCGGTCCGACGACCAGGGCGCCGTGATCGAGGCGGGCGATGGAGCCGCCGCCGGCCCCGATGGACTCCACCGCGACCATGGGTTGGCGCAAGGGCCGGCCGCCGAGCGAACGGTCGCTGGAGATGTGCGCCTCGCCGTCGAAGATCAGGCAGACGTCGGTGGTGGTGCCGCCCATGTCGAAGCTGATGGCGTGATCGATGTCGAGGTCTCGGGCGATGCGTCCGGCGGCGGCGACGCCTGCGGCAGGGCCCGAGGCGGCAAGGCCGAGCGGCAGATCACGCAGCGCCTCCGGCGACGCCATGCCACCGGCGGAGTGGAACAGATGCAGCCTCGACCCTGCCGGCTTCGCCGCCTCGAGCCGGTCGAGGTAGCTCGCGGCGAGGGGCATGACACCGGCGCTCAGCACCGTCGTCGCCGTGCGCTCGTACTCCCGGGCCTCCGGATTGACCCGGTTCGAGAGCGCGACGAAGGGGAGCCGCTCGCGCAGCCGCTCGCCAAGCGCCTCTTCGTGAGCGGGATTGGCATAGGAATGCAGCAGCGACACCGCGACCGCCGTTGTGCCGCTCTCCCCGATGCGCCGGAGCACATCTTCGACCGAGCGTGGGTCCATCGGCTCGAGAACCCGGCCTTCGTGATCGAGCCGCTCGGTCACCTCGAAGCGGAGCTCGGTCGGCACCTGGGGCACAAGCTTGGGCGGAAGGTCGAGACGGTAGAGGTGGAGCCGGTTCTGGCGTCCGATGGCCAGGGTATCGGAAAAGCCTCGGGTGGCGATCAGGGCAACCTCGGCGAGATCGTCCTCGATGATGGCGTTGGTCACGAGGGTCGTACCGTGGATCAGGTCATCCACGTCCGGCCAAGCGAGATTGACCGCCTGGAGCGCGGCGAGCAGGCCGGCCACGCGGTCGTCGGAGCGGGAAGGAACCTTGGCGACCCGCGTGTCACGGCACGTCCGATTCACCGCGACCACGTCCGTAAACGTGCCACCGACATCGACTCCGACCCGCCATCCGCCCGACATGATGGTCCTTCCTTGCGCTACGCTTGATATTTTCGATATTCGAAAGTAATTTCTAATATACGGAAACAATAGTGAACATAAAGATCAGCGTCAAGTGACGGGCGCGGGGTTGTCGTCCCGCTCGTCGGGGCGTTTCGCAGGTCGCCGGGACCGATCGCTGCGACCGGCAGCGAGAGCGCGATCGGGTAGCGCTTCGCGCCCGCGAGGCTGGGGCGCCGGCCCCTGTGATACAGCCGTTACCGATCGGGCTTCGTCCCGCTTCTCCCGACGAGGTAGGAGACGGTGACGAAGACGATCGAGACCATCAGCATCAGCGTGGAGAGCGCCATGATGTTCGGCTTGATCCCCTGCTTCACGGACCCGAAGATCGCCGTCGGCAGGGTCTCGACGCCCGCCCCCTTGACGAAATTCGTGATGATGAAGTCGTCGAGCGATATGATGAAGGCGAGCAGGAACCCGGCGAGGATCCCGGGGGCCATGAGCGGCATGAGAACGTACCGGAACGCCTCCGTCCGGCTCGCGTAGAGATCCCGTGCGGCTTCCTCGTAGACACCTTCGATGCCCTGGAGCCGCGCCGCGATCGGCAGGTAGGCGAAGGGGATGCAGAAGACGACGTGCGCCACGAGGATCGAGCTGAAGCCGAGGGTGAAGCCGATCGCGCTGAAGAAGATCAGGGTGGCGACGGCGGTGACGATCTCGGGCACCATGATCGGCAGGCTGATGAGCGCGAAGCTGACCGACTTTCCCCGGAACGCGCCGCCGCGCACCATCCCCACCGCCGCGGAGGTGGCGATGACCGTCGAGGTCACGGCGGCCATGGCCGCGATCGACAGCGAGTTCCAGGCCGCGTCCTTGAACTTTCCGGCCTCGAGGCCGAAGAAGACGTCCTCGTACCACCGCAGGCTGAGCCCGCCCCAGATCGTGATCGACTGAGAGTCGTTGAAGCTGTAGACCATCACCACGATCAGAGGCGCGTAGAGGACGACCAGGCACAGAATGGTCACCGGCAGGAAGCCCGGATAGCGCCGGATGTCGTGGCGCGCCGTCATCTCATTCCCTGTTCGCCGCGTATCTGCTGGCGCGCGTAGTAGAGCAGCGCGATCAGCACCATCGTCAGCAGGATCATCGAGGCGGCGGCGCCGAAGGGCCAGTTGCCGGCGTTGCCCTTGAACTGCTCCTCGATCAGCGACCCGATCATGAAGTTCCTGGCGCCGCCCAGGAGGTCCGGTGCGAGAAAGGCGCCGAGGCTCGGGACGAACACGAGGATGCAGCCGGCGACGATGCCGGGGGTGACGACCGGGATCAGCACGTGACGCAGGGTCGTCCAGCGGTCCGCGTAGAGGTCCGCGGCCGCCTCCGACAGCGTGAAGTCGTAGCGTTCCACCGAGGCGTAGATCGGCAGCACCATGAAGGGCAGGTAGGAGTAGAACAGCCCGAGCTGCACCGCGAGGTTCGTGTTCACGATCGCCAGCGGCTCGGAGACGATCCCGGTCCAGAGCAAGAGCTCGTTCAGCGGCCCGTTGTCCCGGATCAGGAACTTCATCGACACCGTGCGGATCAGCAGGTTGACCCAGTAGGGAACCGTCACCAGAAACAGCCAGGCCGCACGGGTACCGGACGGACGGGTGGCGATGAAGAACGCGGTCGGGAAGCCGATGAGAAAGCACAGCACCGTCGCCGTCGCGGCCTGCAGGGTCGACCGCGCGAAGATCGTGATGTAGGTCCATTCGAGCCGCGGCGGCTCGTCGCCGAACAGGCCCCGGTCGAAAATGAACTGATCGTAGGCGGCGAAGGAGAGCTCCCAGATCACGCCGCCGCGGAACTCCTTGGTCAGGAACGAGTAGACCAGCATCATGCCGACCGGCGCCAGCAGGAAGACGCCGATCACGAGCCAGGAGGGCGCGAGCAGCCATCCCCGCAGGGGTGCGTAGGTCCCCGGGGCGGCCTTGTCGCCGCCGGAGCCCCCTCCTCTGCGCACCCCCGCCATCAGTCCACCAGCAGGCGCGCGGCGCCTTCGTCGATACCGAGCGCCGCGCGGTCGCCGGGGCCGAGATCGAGCGCCGTGCGGTGCGCGTTCCGGGTGCGGACGGTGACCTCCGGGCCGTCATCGAGTCCGACCAGGTAGTGCGTATCGGTGCCGAGATACACGGTGCGATTGATCACGCCGGCGAGCGGGCCGCCGCCCGTGCCGGACTTCGCGATCGACAGCCGCTCGGGCCGGATCGATACGCACCCGGCGGTCCTCGGGCGCGGCGTCTCCGGCGCGTCGCATTCGAGGTCCGAGCCGTTCGCGAGGCGGCACCGGCAACGTCCTCCCGAGCCGTCCTCCACCGTCACGTCGAGCAGGTTGGTCTCTCCGATGAAGCCCGCGACGAAGCGGTTGTGCGGCCTCTCGTAGATCTCGTGCGGGGTGCCGATCTGCTGTATCTCGCCCTCCGACATCACCGTGATGCGATCGGACATTGTCAGCGCCTCCTCCTGGTCGTGGGTGACGAACACGAAGGTGATGCCGGTCTCCTCCTGAAGCTGCTTGAGCTCCACGCGCATGGCCTGGCGCAGTTTGAGATCGAGCGCCGAGAGAGGCTCGTCGAGCAGGAGGACCTTCGGACCCGGCGCCATGGCGCGGGCGAGCGCGACCCGCTGCTGCTGTCCTCCCGAGAGCTGATGCGGCTTGCGCTCCGAGAGGCCGCCCAGCTTGACCATGTCGAGCATGCGCCGCGTGCGCTCCTCGACCTCGGCCTCGGGCCTCTTCAGCCGCTGCATGCCGAACGCGACGTTCTCGGCGACCGTCATGTGGGGAAAGAGTGCGTATTGCTGAAAGACGGTGTTCACCGGCCTCCGGTTGGGCGGCAGCCCCTCGATCTCCTCGCCGTAGAGAAAGATCGCGCCCGCGGTCACGTCCTCCAACCCCGCGATCATGCGCAGCAGCGTGGTCTTGCCGCAGCCCGAGGGACCAAGGAGGGTGAAGAACTCGTTGTCCTCGATCGTAAGGCTCGCTTCCTTGATCGCGGTGACCGACCCATAGCGCTTCACTACGCCGCGAAGCTCGATCGCCGGCGGGCCGGCCGGGGATTCGTTCGCGCATGCTTCCCGCTGGTGTTGTCGATTTCTCATTTTCGTGCAGGCCGTGACTGACAGGAATGAGACCGGCCATTCCGCTTTACAAAGCGATGCGCAGGGGCGACGCATGCGCCGCCCCTACTGGCTCGTTCGGCCGCGTGGATCTCCCGGGAGAGCCACCGGCTCACCATGCCATCGCCGCGGCCCGGTTTCACGCTGCTGATCAGCCCAGCGGCTCGATGCCGCGCCAGGCCCAGTCGTTGTAGCCATCGGGCGCGCGCAGGCACGACGCCCACACCGGGTCGGACTCCAGCGCGTCCCATACAGGCGCGGGACCGCGGCCGTGCGCATCCTGAACCAGGCGGCGCTCGCGCTGGCTCGCGCGGACCTCCTCCTCCAGCGCCGCCGCGTCCCAGGTCTCCGCGGCGAGACCGCGCAGCGCGGCAAGGGTATCCCGACTGGCCGGGTGCTCGGCGAGGTTGGTCCGTTCTTCGGGATCGGCGCGGAGGTCGAACAGCATGTCCGGCGCTCCCCCGCCGGTCATGAGCTTGCAGGGTCCGTGGCGGACCATGAACATCGGTGACGGCACCCCCTCGGAGGTGATCTCCGCGAACACCGGCGCGTCCCTGATCGCGGCCGGATCCTCGCACAGGGGTATCACGCTGGCGCCGTCCGGCGGCCGGGGCGCCCGGTCCGCGACGTCGAGTCGCGCCAGCTCGCACAGCGTGGGCAGCAGATCCACCAGCGAGATGTTCTCGCTCCGGCGCGTCGCAGCGAATCTCGACGGTGCGTGGATGATCAGCGGCACCCGCGCCGCATGGTCGAAGAAGTGCTTCTTGAACCACATCCCGCGCTCACCGAGCATGTCGCCGTGGTCCGAGGTGACCACGACCACGGTGTCCTGCGAGAGACCGGTTGCCTCCAGGGTATCGAGCAGCCCTCCGACCATCGCGTCGAGGTACGAGCAGTTGGCGAGGTAGGCGTGGCGGGCGGTACGGACGTGCTCCAGCGTGATATCCCCTTCGAGCAGGCCATGGTGGGCGAGCATGCGCCGGCTGTGGAGATCGCGCTCCGGCTCCGGCAGCAGCGGGGTCTCGGGCATCGGGACGTCTTCGTGGCGATAGCGCTCCCAGTGCTCGCGCAGCGCGAAATACGGCTCGTGGGGGTGGGTGAAGGACGCCAGCAGAAAGAACGGCTGCCGGTCCGGTACGCGCGAGAAATCGTGCAGCCTGGACACCGCCCGGAAGAGCACCGTCTCGTCGTGGTCCATCTGCATGCTGCGTACGCAGATACCGGACCGGGTAACACCGCTCGAGTCGTTGTTCGAGTCCATGCGGACCTCGTCCCAGCTCGGCGTCCAGTGGAAGTCGGTCGGATAGAGCTCCGGCACCAGCCGTTCGTGAAACCCGTGCAGCATGTCCGGGCCGACGAAGTGCTGCTTGCCGGACAGCGTGGTGCGATAGCCGGCGAGCCGCAGGTAGTGCGCCACGGTGGGGGTGGCGGCGCAGAGCTCCGCGCCGTTGTCGAATGCCCGCACGCGCGACGGCAGCATCCCGGCCAGCATCGAGAAGCGCGACGGTGCACAGAGCGGGAAGTTGCAATAGGCATTCTCGAACACCACCCCTTCCCCGCACAGCCGATCGAGATGCGGCGTCACCGCCGTGCCGCCGTACCCCGGCAGCACCTGGGGCTTGAGCTGATCCGCCTGGATGAACAGGATGTTCGGTCGGTTGCTGGTCATGTGATGCTCCGGGAATAGGGTCGGGAATGGGATCAGGGTGACATTTTCAGAAATGTCTGTCAGGAAGCGATCGGCCTTGAGACCTTCAAAGAGGCCACTTAGCATCACGGTTCGAGAGGACGCCGTTCCACGCGGCGCGGAGATTGGGAAGCCGGACCGTCGATGAGCGGCATCGCGTCAAGCCCGGTGCGGCCGGAGCGACTCCCCGCACCCAGCCCGAACATTCACTGGCATCCTCCGCGATACCCGCTCCGGGTCGCGGCGCCCGCCCTCGATGAGCCGTCTCCATGAACTTCGACGCCTACGATCTCGATGCCGCCATCCACGATGAGATGTTCCTGCTCGACGGCACGCCCCGCGAGCACTGCCGGGCGCTGTACGACGCCTTGCGGCGGCTCTCCGACGATGAGATGAACGGAATTCAGGAACGGGTCACACGCTCGTTCTCGAACGAGGGCATCACGTTCAACGTCTATGGGGACGAAGAGGCGGAAGAACGCATCATTCCCGTCGACTTCGTGCCCCGGATCCTCTCGGGCGCCGAGTGGCGGCAGCTCGAAGCCGGCCTGACCCAGCGCGTCGGCGCCCTGAACCGGTTCCTGGAGGACGTCTACGGCGAGGCCCGCATCATCGCCGACGGCGTGGTCCCGGCCGACGTAGTGCGCGGTTGTCCCCAGTATCGCATCGAGATGCGCGGTGTCTCCGTACCCTACGGCACCTGGGTCGCCGTCTGCGGCACCGACCTGGTGCGCACTCATGACGGCTTCCAGGTGCTCGAGGACAACCTGCGGGTGCCCTCGGGCGTGTCCTACATGATCGCGAACCGCAAGGTGGTGAAGACGAGCCTGCGCCGCCTCTACCGGAGCTGTCGGGTACGGGAGGTGGAGCACTACGGGAGCGTGCTGCGCGATACCCTGCGCGATCTCGCCCCCGGCGAGCGATCCGATCCCTGCATCGCCCTGCTCACGCCCGGGGTCTACAACTCCGCGTTCTACGAGCACATGTTCCTGGCGCAGGAGATTGGCGCTGCGCTCGTGGAAGGCCGCGATCTGCTGGTCAACGACGGATTCGTCTACATGCGCACCACCAAGGGGCTCCGGCGCGTGGACGTGATCTACCGCCGCGTGGACGACGACTTCCTCGACCCGCTCGTCTTCCGCCCGGACTCCCTGCTCGGGGTGCCCGGGCTGTTGCACGCCTTCAAGCTCGGGCGGGTGGCGCTGGCGAACGCGCCGGGAACGGGCGTGGCCGACGACAAGAGCGTCTATGCCTACGTCCCCGACATGATCCGCTACTACCTGGGTGAGGAGCCGATTCTGGCCAACGTCGAGACCCGCCTGTGCCGGCGGCCGGAGGATCTGGAGTACACCCTCGACAACCTGGAGAACCTGGTGGTGAAGCGAGTGGGCGAATCCGGAGGCTACGGCATGCTCGTCGGTCCCCACGCGACGCCCGAGGAGCGCGCGGTCTACGCCGAGCAGGTGCGCGCCGACCCGTGCGACTTCATCTCCCAGCCGGTGCTCGCGCTCTCTCGCGCGCCCTGCCTCGTCGAGGGCCGCGCCGAGCCGCGCCACGTGGACCTGCGTCCTTTCGTCCTCCACGGCCGCGAGACCCGCATCGTGCCCGGCGCCTTCTGCCGTGTGGCGTTGCGCCGGGGCAGCCTCGTGGTGAACTCCAGCCAGGGCGGGGGCGGCAAGGACCTCTGGGTGCTGGAAGACTGATGCTCTCGCGCAACGCTCAGGGGCTGTACTGGATGGGCCGCTACCTCGAGCGGGCGGAGCACCTGTGCCGCCTGCTGCGATTGCAGGTGGAAGCGCTGGTGGATCGGCCGATCCCCGAGATCCATTTCGGCTGGAGCCGGATCTACGCCTGCCTGGACCGGCAACCGCCCCTCGGAGGCGACTTCGAGCCCGACGAGAGCGACGACTACACCCTGGCCGATTCGTTCACCCTGGCCGGCGATCTCACGTTCGAGCGCTCCAACCCCGATTCGATCCGGAGCTGCTTCGCGCTGGGCCGCGAGAACGCCCGCCAGATGCGCCACTGCATCAGCGCCGAGATGTGGACCTGCCTGAATCTGGGCTGGCTGCGGATTCGCGATCTCGAAATCGAGGACATCTGGAAGGTCTCCCCGGAGAGCTTCTACGCGCAGACCACGCGCGAGATCGACACCTTCACCGGGGTGGCCGAAGCGACCATGTACCGCGACGAGGGCTGGCGTTTCATGCGGCTCGGACGGTTCATCGAACGCGCCCAGCTTCTGGTTGCGCTGCTCCTGGCTCAGCTCGCCGCCGGCCGAGTGCAAGACGAAACCACCGGCACGGACTGGACGAGCTTGCTGCGCGCATGCCAGGCATTCGACGCCTACAAACGCAGCTACAGCGTCGAGGTCCGGCCGGACCGAGTGCTCGACCTGCTCGTGACCGATCCACTGCTGCCCGGCTCGCTGTGCCGTTCGCTCGACACGCTGGCAGCGGAGATCGCCGCCATGGGTCCGAGTCCGGACTCGCGGGCCGGCGGCGCGGCCGAGCGGCTCGCGGGCCGACTGCGCGCCCTGATCCGCTACGAGTGGCCGGACCGGGAGGATCGGGAAGCTCTCCTCGTGCAGACCGCGGAGCACTGCCGCACGCTCCACGATCTCGTGAACGCCGCGTACATCGATTACGCCGTCGATGACTCCCCGGTAAGCTGACGCCATGACCGGAGTTGTCCGTTACGAGATCGAGCACGTCTCCCGCTACCACTACACGGCCCCCGTGCGGCAGTGCGTGATGCTGCTGTGTCTGAAGCCGCGCGAGGATCAGGGGCAGCAGCTCCTTCACTTCGAGATCGAGACGCAGCCTCCGGCCTGCCTGAACCGCGAAGAGGACTGTTTCGGCAACACCCGACACGTCCTCGACATCCACCGGTCACACCAGGTCCTGGAGATCACGGCCCGCTCCACGGTCGAGGCAGCGCCTCCCCTCCCGCTCCCGGCGCGCCTGGGAGCCGGCGCCTGGGAGGAGATCTGCGCCCTCCGGGGATCCTTCGCCGACTGGGATTTCACCCATCCGAGCACGCTGATCCGGCCATCCTCCGCTCTTGCCGCGTTCATTGACCGGCACCGCATAGAGCCCGGGAGCGACCCCCTCGATAGTCTGTTGCGGCTCTCGGATACGCTCCACCGCTGCTTGCGCTACATCCCGGGCAGCACCTCGGCGGAATCCCCCGTCGATCACGTCCTCGAAACCGACCGGGGGGTCTGCCAGGACTACGCCCATGTCATGATCGCCATCGCGCGCTGCTGGGGCATTCCCGCCCGCTATGTCTCGGGCTATCTGCACCTGGCCGATCAATCCGGCGAGCGGCCGCCGGACAACGCCACCCACGCCTGGGTGGAATGCCGGCTGCCGGAGTTCGGCTGGATCGGCTTCGACCCCACCAACCAGGGTCTTGCCGGTGAGGGGCACGTACGCATCGCGGTCGGGCGCGACTACCACGACGTGTCCCCGACCCGCGGCGTCATTCAGGGCGGCGGAGACACCCGTCTCGAGGTCGACGTACGGATACGCGCCGGCGCAGGCGGAGCCGCGACGCACCGGAACAGCGCCGCCGGGACCTGAGAGTCTCGACGGATCGCCTCCGTCGAGACCGGGAAGGCTTTGCGGGTAGTCACTCCGTTTCAATGTCTCCCGGCAGGCAGGGAGAGCCGGAGGCGTAACCCGATATCGCACCGCGGCACGTGTCGGATTACACTTCAGCGTTTCCGACCTGCCGGGGGCTCTTCACTCCCCGGCAGGTTCAGGACTTCAAGCTGAACCGCTACCGGCTTGCGGGCAACATTGCCCTCGATCTCCGATAGGGCTATTCTTTTTGAGATGTAGCCGCGAAGATCAAGGTCGCAGATCACAACATCAACCAGGATACGAGGCCGATGGATATTCAGACTGAGCGGGAAAACGGAACCTTGATTGCAAAGGCGGAAGGACGCATCGACGGCGTCAACGCACGCGATTTCGAAGAAGCGCTGAAGAACGCAATCAGCGGAGACGACAGCACCGTCGTCATGGACCTCGCGGGCCTCTCCTATATCAGCAGCGCGGGCCTTCGGGTCATCCTGCTGATCGCCAAGTCTCTCCGGAAACGGAATGCGGATCTCATGCTCTGCTCGCTCTCGGACCCGATCCGGGAGGTCTTCGAGATCAGCGGCTTCGACAAGATCATCCCGGTCCACGCCTCCCGGGAGAAAGCGCTCGCCGCGATCGGCGGCTAGGCCGGCTGGCGCGAAATCTCGATGCCTCGTCCCGAAACCGGGACGGAGCATTTGTTCACATACACCCAAGCCGGTACGGGGCTGAATCCGCGGCCTCGCACACAGCCGCCCCGCGATGGCAGCGGCTCTCCACCCCTCCCTCCGGATCAGAGCAGGTCTTTGACCGCGTCACGCTCCTCTTCGAGCTCGGCGCGCGTCGCATCCATGTTCTCGCGGCTGAACTCGTCGATGTCGAGCCCCGGCACGATGCGGTACGCGCCGTTCTCGATGGTGACCGGGAAGGAGTAGATCAGCCCTTCGGGAATGCCGTAGCTTCCATCGCTCGGGACGGCCATGCTGGTCCAGTCCCCGCCGGCGGTGCCCCCGGTCCAGTCGTGCACGTGCGAGAGCCCCGCGTGGGCGGCGGAGGCCGCGCTGGAGAGACCGCGCGCTTGGATGATCTCGGCGCCGCGTTTCTGCACCCGCGGAATGAACTGGTCTCGAACCCAAGCGGCGTCGAGCAGCTCCATCGCCGGCCTGCCGCCGATCGTGGCGTGATTCAAGTCGGGATACTGCGTCGCGGAGTGATTCCCCCAGATCGTCACCCGCCGGATCTCCGATACCGCGGCCCCGGTCTTCTCCGCCACCTGGCTGATGGCCCGGTTGTGATCGAGCCGCATCATCGCCGAGAACTGCGCCGGTGCGAGATCCGGCGCGTTGCGCATTGCGATGAGCGCATTCGTATTCGCGGGGTTGCCGATTACCAGCACCTTCACGCCACGACTCGCGTGGTCGTTGAGCGCCCGGCCCTGGGGGCCGAAGATCCTTCCGTTCTCGGCGAGGAGATCCCCTCGCTCCATGCCTTTTCCGCGCGGCTTCGCACCGACGAGCATCGCGTAATCGACGTCCTTGAACGCGACGGCCGGATCGTCGGTGACCACGATGTCCTGCAGCAGCGGATACGCGCAGTCATTGAGCTCCATCACCACGCCCCCGAGCGCGCCGAGCGCGGGCGTGATCTCCATCAGATTCAGCGCTACCGGCCGATCCGGCCCGAGCATCTCGCCGGATGCGATACGAAACAGCAGCGAGTATCCGATCTGGCCGGCCGCGCCGGTGACAGCGATTCTCGCGGGTGAGGTCATCGCGCCAATCTCCTGTTCGTCCCGGTCTTCTGTTCTTCGATGGATCGTTCGATCCGTGGTCAACCTCGAGCCTTCATGCGCACATAATCACGCCGCGCCGCGCCTATGTAGCGCTGCTGCGGGCGGCCGATGCGCTGCTCCTCGTCGGTGACCAGCTCCATCCACTGAGCCACCCAGCCGACGGTGCGCGCGATGGCGAAGATCACGGTGAACATGTTCATCGGAATGCCCAGCGCGCTCAGAATGATGCCGGAGTAGAAATCCACGTTGGGGTAGAGGTTGCGCTCGATGAAGTAATCGTCCTGGAGCGCGATCTCCTCGAGTCGCAGCGCGGTCTCGAACAGTGGCTGGTCGCCGGCGTCGAGGTCCTTGAGAAGGTCGTGACAGGCCTGGCGGATCAGCGTCGCGCGGGGATCGAAGTTCTTGTAGACACGGTGGCCGAAGCCCATCAGGCGAAACGGGTCGTCCTTGTTCTTCGCACGAGCGATGTACTTCGGGATCTCGGCGGGATCGCTGATGTCCCGGAGCATGTTGATCACCGCTTCATTGGCGCCGCCGTGGGCCGGCCCCCAGAGGGTCGCGATTCCCGCCGCGACGCACGCGTAGGGGTTCGCGCCGGAGCTGCCCGCGAGACGCACTGTGGACGTGCTCGCGTTCTGCTCGTGATCGGCGTGGAGGATCATCATCAGTTCCAGGGCGCGCCTCGCGACCGGGCTCGGCAGGTACGGCTCGGCCCGAACCGCGAACATCATCTGGAGAAAGTTCTCCACGTAGCCGAGCGAATTGATCGGATACATGAAGGGTTGGCCGATACTGTACTTGTAGCAGTCGGCGGCAATGGACGGGAGCTTCGCGATCATGCGGATTGCGGCCAGCTCGCGATGCTCCGCGTTACTGATGTCGAGGGCGTCGTGATAGAAGGTGGAGAGCGCGCCCACGATGCCGACGAGCATCCCCATCGGGTGGGCGTCGTACTGATACCCGGCGATGAACCGCCGGATTCCCTCGTGGACCATGGAATGGCGTCGAACCTCGGCGTTGAATTCGTCCCATTGCGCCTTCGCCGGCAGCTCGCCGTACAGCAGCAGGTAGCAGATCTCGAGAAAGCTGCTGTGCTCGGCGAGCTGCTCAATCGGGTAGCCACGGTAGAGCAGCACCCCCTCCTGCCCGTCGATGTAGGTGATCGTGCTCGAGCAGCTCGCCGTCGATGCGAAACCGGGATCGTAGGTGAAGTAGCCCAGCTTCGACGGCAGGGAGCGGATGTCGATGACCGGGCGTCCGTGGACGCCTTCGAGCACCTCGCATTCGAGGCTCTCTTCCGAGGCGTTGTCGGTAATCGTAACGACCTTGCGATTTGTCATGTTGCTCTCTCGTGACTCGGGCTCGACCGGCGCGGGCGAGCCGGCAAGACACGACTTTCGGGATTCGAATCCGCCTTACCGGCCGTCTTGCGAACGGCCCTTGGGAAATGTCGATGCCGGCCGGCTCGGGAGCACCGTAGTGAATTCCGCAGGGAACGTGAAAGTCTGTGCGGCGGCGCATGATCTCATACGCATCCGTGTTTTTGTACCCAATCGCGGATTCTGATCGGCTAGACTTTGGCTCGCCTGAGTCTTCAGCCATCTGAGTCGAGGATGGAATGATGGATTCGTCCCTGCTCCGAATCGGGAACGCCGATTTCCTCGACGCGCTCTATCTCGCCTACCGCCGGGACCCGAAGTCGGTCGACCCGCGGTGGGGCGAATTCTTCGCCGGCATCGACGGCGACTCCGCCCCCCCTTCCGGAGCGGCGGCGAGCGATGTCTCCGGACTCACGACGAAACAGGTATCCGATTTCACGAAGCAGCAGATGAAGGTGCTGGCGCTCATCAACGCGAATCGGTACCGCGGTCACCGGGGAGCGGATCTCGACCCCATCAAAGTCTACCAGCGGCCGCCGGTCCCGGATCTCTATCCCGAGCACTACGGATTCGGCGAGGACGACCTCGACCGTGTGTTCAATACGGGAACGCTCCATACCGGCAAGCCGGAGGCGACGCTTCGCGAGATCCACGAACTGGTGCGCGACACGTACCGTGGATCGATCGGCGCCGAGGTGACACACCTCTCCTCGACCGAGCAGAAGCGGTGGGTGCAGGAGCGGCTCGAGCTGTGCCGGGGACGTCCGAGCTTCGACGCGGCGAAGAAACGCGACGTCCTGCGCTGGGTCACCGCGGCCCGCAAGCTCGAGGACTACCTGCACCGCAAGTACGTCGGCCAGAAGCGGTTCTCGCTCGAAGGCGGAGAGAATCTCATCCCGCTCCTCGATGAGGTCGTGCAGGACGCTGGGAGCCGGGGCGTACGCGAGGCGGTCATCGGCATGGCGCATCGCGGGCGGCTCAATGTGCTGGTGAACATCCTCGGCAAGCATCCCAAGGTGCTGTTCGGAGAGTTCGAAGGAGAGATCGGCATCGGAGCCGGATCCGGCGACGTCAAGTACCACCTCGGCTTCTCCTCCACGGTGGAGACGCCGGGCGGGCCGATCCATCTGGTGCTCGCGTTCAATCCGTCGCATCTGGAGATCATCAATCCGGTCGTCGAGGGATCGGTCCGGGCGCGGCAGGAGCGCCGCGGAGACTCCGCCCGCGACCAGGTGCTGCCGATCCTGATCCACGGCGACGCCGCCTTCTCCGGCCAGGGGGTGGTGACTGAGACCCTCAATCTCTCGGAGACGCGCGGATACGGCACCGGGGGGACCGTGCACGTCGTGGTGAACAACCAGATCGGCTTCACCACCAGCGATCCTCTCGACTCGCGCTCAACCCTGTACTGCACCGACGTCGCGAAGCTCGTGCAAGCGCCGATCTTCCACGTCAACGGCAACGACGCGGAGGCGGTGGTCTTCGTCGCCAAGCTCGCCCTCGACTTTCGAATGCGGTTCAAGAAAGACGTCGTCATCGACATGATCTGCTTCCGCCGCTACGGCCACAACGAGGCCGACGAGCCACTCGCGACCCAGCCGATGATGTACAACAAGATCCGCGACCAGTCGGGCCCGCGCAAGTTCTACGCGGATCGGCTCGTCGCCGAAGGCGTCATCGAGCCCGGCGAGCCGGAGGCGATGTCCGACGGATATCTCGCCGCCCTCGAAGCGAATCGCGTGGTGTCGAGACCGCTCGTCGACGACGGAGAGAACGAGTACCTCGCCGACTGGACGCCGTACATCGGGGCCGACTGGCGAGCCCCCGGTGACACCACGGTGACGATCGAACGCATCGAACGTCTCGGCAGGAAGCTCTGCGAGTATCCGGCCGGCGATTTCGAGCTGCACCGCAGTGTGAAGCGGATCATCGACGCACGTCTGGAGATGGCTCGCGGCGACCGGCCGATGGACTGGGGCTTCGCCGAGAACCTCGCATACGCCACGCTCCTGGAGGACGGCTACTCGGTACGTCTGTCCGGCCAGGACAGCCAGCGCGGCACGTTCTTTCATCGCCACGCGGTGCTGCACAACCAGAAGCGGTTCGGCACCCATACGCCGCTCGAACACCTGTTCGACGGCCAGCCCCGATTCCGCGCCATCAACTCGCTGCTCTCGGAGGTCGCGGTTCTCGGGTTCGAGTACGGCTACTGCACCGCCGAGCCGGAGGGGCTGACCATCTGGGAGGCGCAGTTCGGGGACTTCGTGAACGTTGCCCAGATCGTCATCGATCAGTTCCTCAGCTCCTCGGAGGCGAAGTGGGGGCGGTTCTGCGGACTGGTGCTGATGCTCCCGCATGGGTACGACGGCCAGGGGCCCGAGCACTCGTCGGCCCGACTCGAGCGTTTCCTCCAGCTCTGCGCGGAGGACAACATGCAGGTCTGCGTGCCGACGACCCCGGCGCAGATGTTCCATCTCCTCAGGCGCCAGCTCCTGCGTCCCTATCGCAAGCCGCTCGCCATCATGAGTCCAAAGAGCCTGCTGCGGCACCGGATGTCGGTCTCGACGCGGGAGGATCTGTGCACGGACGGGTTCCAGGTACTCATCGACGAGATCGACGATATCGACCCGGGTCAGGTGACGCGGCTCGTGATGTGTTCCGGCAAGGTTTACTACAACATTCTGGAACGGCGGCGCGAAGCCGGGCTGCGGCATGTCGCCCTCGTCCGAGTGGAGCAGCTCTATCCGTTTCCGGAAGAGGAGATTCGGGCAATCCTCAAGGCGTACCCGAAAGCGACCGAGATCTGCTGGGCACAAGAAGAGCCGCGCAACCAGGGAAGCTGGTTCTTCATGCTCTCGCGGCGCCACCTCGCGGGATGCATACAACGCAAGCACAAGCTGGTCTACGCCGGCCGCGACTACTCGGCGTCACCCGCCGCGGGCTATCTCAACGTGCACACCAGCCAGCAGCGGGCCCTGGTCGAGACCGCGCTGGGCCTCGACCAGGCGGCGTCACGCAAGAAGAGCGCGTGAGAAGAACCGAAGCATCGCCGCGCCGGGGCGGCCGCGCGGCGATGAAGAGATCTCTTGCAGTGGGATTGCCGGTGAGCCCTCGAATGGGTGTCCGGCCGCGAATTGTCAACGTCTGAGGAGATACCGCAGTGACCGTCGACGTGAAAGTGCCGGTACTCGCCGAGTCGATCCCCGACGCCACGCTGCTCGAGTGGCGAAAGCAGCCCGGCGACAGGGTCGACAAGGACGAGATCCTGATCGAGCTCGAGACCGACAAGGTCGTGCTCGAAATTCCGGCACCCGAGGCGGGGGTGCTCACCGAAGTGCTGAAGCAGAACGGCGACACGGTGCTGAGCCAGGAAGTGCTCGCCCGGATCGACTCCGCCGGGAGCGCGGCGGCCGCCTCCCTGAGCCTTGTCCCTGAACCTGTTCCCGCCCCTGTGGCCTCCGCCGCCGCGGCCAGCCATGAACGCCTGAGTCCCGCGGTGCGCCGACTCGTCGACGAGCATGCCCTCGATTCGTCGAGGATCCCGGGCACCGGCAGGGACGGCCGGATCACCAAGGCCGACGTGCTTGCCCACCTCGAAGCCTCCGCAAAGCCGGCTGCAACCGCCACGGCCTCCCCGCTCGCTCCCGCCGAGTCTGCGCGCGTATCCGCACCCGCCGCACCGGCGCCGGCGCTCGTGCCTGCTGGTGCCGAGTCCGTACCCGGCGCACCGGTGCCTGGCCGCCGCGACGAACGGCGCGAGCCGATGTCGAGACTGCGACGGCGGATCGCGGAACGCCTCGTCGAGGCGCAGCACACCGCCGCGATCCTGACCACCTTCAACGAGATCAACATGCAGCCGGTGATCGCGCTGCGCGGCCGATACAAGGACAGCTTCGAGAGCCGGCATGGGGTACGTCTCGGCTTCATGTCGTTCTTCGCCAAGGGGGCAGTGCAGGCGATCCAGCGCTTCCCCGCCGTCAACGCCCGCATCGAGGACGCCGGCATCGTGTACCACGACTACTGCGACATCGGGGTCGCGGTGGGTTCGCCGCGCGGGCTGGTGGTGCCGATTCTGCGCAACGTCGAGGCGATGTCGTTCGCCGAGATCGAGGCAGGGATCGCCGAGTTCGGCGCCAAGGCCCGCGACGGCACTCTGTCCATCGACGACATGAGTGGCGGCACCTTCACCATCTCCAACGGCGGCGTGTTCGGATCGCTGCTCTCCACCCCGATCCTGAACCCCCCGCAGAGTGGCATTCTCGGCATGCACAAGACCGAAGAGCGTCCGGTGGTCGTGAACGGCGAGGTCGTGGTGCGCCCGATGATGTACGTCGCGCTTTCCTACGATCACCGCATCATCGACGGGCGCGAGGCGGTGCAGTTCCTCGTGTGCGTGAAGGAAGCCATCGAGGATCCGGCGCGGCTGCTGCTCGACGTCTGAATCCGCGTCGATCGCCGGGCCGTCGCGCCGGGCCGCGCACCGATTGAGAGAAATAGCCTATGGACGATTTCGACGTCGTGGTCATCGGAGCCGGCCCCGGCGGGTACGTCGCGGCGATCCGGGCCGCGCAGCTCGGGCTCGCGACGGCGTGCGTGGACGCCTGGCTCGATCCACGCGGCCGACCGGCTCTCGGCGGAACGTGCCTGAACGTCGGGTGCATCCCATCGAAGGCGCTTCTCGATTCGTCGCACCACTATCACAACGTACGCCACCTGCTGCCCGCGCACGGCATCGATGCGGGCGACGTAAAACTCGATCTCGGCCGGATGCTCGCGCGCAAGGACAAGGTGGTGAAGACCCTGACCCGCGGGGTCGCCAGCCTGCTGCGCAAGAACAAGATCGAATCGATCCCTGGTCTCGCCACCCTCAAGGGAGATGGCCGGGTCGAGGTCGCCCTGCACGGCTCCGGCGAGCGCCGGAGCCTGGCCGCGCGGCACATCGTCCTTGCCACCGGCTCGGTTCCGATTCGGATCCGGGTCGCCGAGGTCGATGGCGATCGCATCGTCGACAACGAAGGCGCGCTCACGTTCTCCGAGGTCCCGAGACGGCTCGGCATCATCGGAGCGGGGGTCATCGGCCTCGAGCTCGGCAGCGTGTGGGGGCGGCTCGGCTCCGAGGTGACGATCCTGGAGGCGCTCGACGACTTCCTCCCCGCCGCGGACCAACGAATCGCGGGTGAGGCGTTGAAGGTGCTCACCCGGCAGGGACTCGACATCCGGCTCGGAGCGCGGGTAACCGGCGCGCGCCCACACGGCAGCGGAGTCACGGTGAGCTACGAGGACGCTAGTGGACAGCACGAGTACGAGTTCGATCGACTCGTCGTCGCGGTCGGCCGTTGCGCGAACACCGAGGGTCTAGATCCGGCCGCGGCCGGCGTCGAACTGGATGGTCACGGCCGCATCCTCGTCGATGGACATTGTCGCACCAGCGCGGACGGCATCTGGGCAATCGGAGACGCGGTGGCAGGGCCGATGCTCGCGCACAAGGCATCCGAGGAAGGCGTCGCGGTCACCGAGCGCATCGCGGGATACGCCACGCACGTCGACCACGGCATCATCCCCTGGGTCATCTACACCCACCCGGAGATCGCGTGGGTCGGCAGGACCGAGGCCGAGCTCGACGCAGCCGGCGTCGAGCACCGGGCGGGTGCCTTCCCGTTTCTTGCCAGCGGCCGCGCCCAAGGCTCCGGAGAGACCGACGGGGTAGTCAAGGTCATCGCCGATGCCGCCACCGACCGCATCCTCGGCGTCCACATATTCGCGGCGAACGCATCGGAGCTGATCGCCGAGGCGGTGGTCGCGATGGCCTTCGACGCGAGCGCCGAGGACATCGCGCGAACCATCCACGCCCACCCCACCCTCGCCGAGGCGATGCACGAAGCCGCCCTCGCGCTGGACGGACGGGCCATTCACGTCTGAGTCGGAGACGCCGCAGTTCATGCAGGCGTATGCGATCGGGCGCTGACCCGGGTATCTCGACAGGTCGCGAAGTAAAGGCGCGGGGCGGCGGCTGAGACAAGGCGTGTCGAGTCAGGACGTGCCACAGCGCGGCCGATGCAGTCGGATGCGCGACCCGGGGCCGGGGAGAACACCGGGCTAGAGATAAATGGTCCTGACGATATCGTCGTAATTTCCTTCCAGGGCTCGTACGAAGCCGCCGTCGCTGACCACGCCGTCGCGCAGGATGATGAACCGGTCGGCGACCTTGAAGGCGAGAGCCAGATTCTGCTCCACCATCAGAATGGTCGCGCCGTCGTCCTTCAGGGCCTGGATGATGGTCCCGATCTCGTTGATGAACTGGGGGGCCAGTCCACCGGATGGCTCGTCGAGCAGCAACAGCCGCGGCTTCGCCATGACGGCGCGCCCGATGGCCGCCATCTGCTGCTCGCCGCCGGACAGCGTTCGGGCCTGCTGCCCGCGGCGTTCCTTCAGACGCGGGAAGTATTCGAAGACCTGTTCCAGTCGTGCCTCGATCTCGTCGCGGTTTCGGACCACGCCGCCGAGCCGCAGATTGTGTTCCACGGTCAGAAACGGAAACAGGTCGCGCGATTGGGACACCTGTATGACGCCGAGACGGAAGATCCGGTGGGCGGGAAGCTCGGTGATGTCGATGCCGTCGAACACGATCCTGCCGGCGTTCGGGGAGACGAAGCCGCTGATGGTGTTCAGCGAGGTCGACTTGCCGCTTCCGTTGGCGCCGAGAACGGCGACCACCTCGCGCTCCGAAATGTGGTAGTCGATGCCGCGCAGTACCTGCTTGGCGCCGTAGGACACGTGGAGGCCATCGACGCTCAACAGTGACTCAGGCGTGCCCAAGATATGCCTCCAGGACCTCGCGGTTCTGCCTGACCTCGTCCGGCGTGCCCTCCGCGATCATCTCGCCGGAGCTGAGGACGACGATGACGTCGGAGCCGGCCATGACCAGATCGATGACATGCTCGATGAGCATGATCCCGATCCCCTCCTCGCCGGCCAGACGCCGGATGATCTCCATCATGCGATCCCGCATCGGCGGCGACAGGCCGACGACGGGCTCGTCGAGAAGCAGCAGCGGCGGATCCGTGGCCAGGGTGCGGACGATTTCCACCATGCGTTGCTGGCCGCCGGAAAGATCCTTGACCGGCTGATCGGCGATGGCCCCGAGGTCCATCAGGTCGAGGAGCCGGCGCGCCCGAGCCAGGCCTTCGCGCTCCGCCTCCCGCGCCGCCCGCGAGCCGAAGACGATTCCCAGGAAGCTGCTGTCGATCTGGACGTGAAGCCCGGCCAGCACGTTCTCCAGCACCGTCAATTCGGGGAACAGTCCGCCATTCTGGAAGGTGCGGCGTACGCCCATCACCGAGATGTCGTGCGGCGCAAGCCCATGGATCGGCTCGCCCTTGAAGTGGATAGCGCCATCGGATGCCGGCACGTAGCCGGAAATGACGTTGAACAGCGTCGTCTTGCCGGCTCCGTTGGGCCCGATGACAGCGCGCACCTCTCCGCCATGGGCGTCGAAGGTCACTCCAGCGAGCGCCTTGAGACCGGCGAACCGGACCGAGACGTCCTGTAGCCTGAGTAGCGGCTCCATCACTGATCCTGGGTCTGATTCCGGGTCTGATTCCGGGGCGGCGGGGTCCCGGGAGCTAGTCCCGGTAGTACCGCTCGTTGAACACGGGCGAGATGCGGCACAACAGGCTGATCAGGCCCTTCGGCAGGAACAGCAGCACCAGCACGATGACGGCGCCGAAGAACAGCTCGTCCATCCCCGGGAATTGTCGGAAGTATTCCGGCATCGCAGTCAGGGTGATGGCCCCGAGCACGCTGCCGACGATGCTGCCGGTGCCGCCGACCAGGACCATTCCGAAGTGGATGATGACCTCCGTCAATCCGAAGGCTTCCGGCAATACGCGCTCGGTCAGCACCGCGAACATGGCGCCGGCAATTCCCACCACGGCCCCGCTCCAGACAAACGCCAGAACGACATATCGCGCGGTATGGATCCCGAGCGATGCAGTCGACGCCTCGTTGTCGCGGATGGCGACGATGGCGCGCCCGATTCTGGACCGCATCAGATTGGAGGTGGCCTTGATGACCAGGACGGTCAACAGCAGGAAGACGTAGAACTTGGGCGCTTCCGAGTCGAGCGGGACGCCGAGGAAGCTCGCCGGCGGCAGCAGCAGGCCGTCGGATCCCTTCGTGACCTTGTCGCCATGCAGATACACCCAGCGCATGAGTTCGCCGAATGCGAGGGTGATGATGGCGAGATAGTAGAGCCGGATCCCCCGCAATGCGGCGACACTCGCGAGAAAGCCGGCAATGCCTCCCGTGACCGCGGAGACGACGATCGCGAGCGGGTAGGGAAACCCGAGGTAAACCATGAGGATCGCCGTCGTATAGGAGCCAATCCCGAAGAACGCGGTGTTGGCAAAGGCGAGTTGGCCGAGGTTGCCGATGACGATGTTGAATCCCACCGTCACAAGGCTGTAGACCAGCATGGCGTTGACCACCCACAACAGGTAGTCGTTGGTCAGGAACGGAATGATCAGGGCGACGACGGGTACGACGTAGTAGATCCGCCGCCACCGCGTCATCGTAGGCACCGAACCTGATCGGGTCTGGCTCATGCTCGTCGCATCACACGCGGACCGTGACGGTCTTGCCGAACAGGCCGGCGGGACGGATGACCAGCACCGCGACGATGACCAGATAGGCAGTGATGTCGATCAACGCGGAGTTGATGTAGAAGCCGAAGTTCTGCTCCGCGACCCCCAGCAGCAGACCTCCCACGACAGCGCCGCCGAGCGACCCGAAACCGCCGAGGGTCATGGCCGCGAATCCGCGAATCAGGAACGTCGCGCCGAGGTCCGGATGCAGCAGCGAGATGGGTGCGATCAGTATCCCGCCCATCGCCCCCATGGCCAGACCGACACCCCACATGGTTTGATGGAACGCATCGACGTTGATGCCAATCAGCGTCGCTCCGCGCTCGGACTGATAGACGGCCTGAATGACGGTGCCGATCGTGGTGCGGTAGAACACCAGGAAGAACACCACCATCAGTGTCGCCACGATGGCGGAAATGAACAGTACGTCGCCGGTGACCACCAGCTCGTCGATGAAGATGGGCTCCATGTCGAAGACCTGGGGCATGGGAAAGACCTCACGTCCCCATAGCGTCCGCGCGCCGCCCCTGAGCACGTAGCCGAGCGAGATGCTCATCATGGCGAAGCCGATGTGCGGACCCGCCTTGATGGGGTCGATGAAGCCACGGCTGATGGCCACGCCCAGGAGAAAGAGAATCGCGACGGCCAGAACGGAGGCCGGCACATAGGGCATGCCGAGGTAGACCACCAGGACGTAGACCACGAAGGCGCCGGCCATGACGAAGTCGCCGTGCCCGAAGTTGACGATGGTCGTCGCCCGGTAGACCACGGTCAGCGAAAGCGCGATCAGTGCGTAGATCGCGCCCTGCATGAGCCCACTGAGGGTGAGTTGAAGGAAGAACATCCGCTAGCGAACCATCCGAAACGCATGTAGTACGGGCCGTTCCATGTCCCGAGGCAGTGCTGCCGGGGAGTGGAACGGCCCGTGTGGCTTCAGAACCCGTCAGCTCACCAGGGCTTGCCCCAGGACGACAGCACCGTCGGCGTTCCATCGACGAAACCGGCCACCGCGGACTTCTTGCAGCCGTGGCGATCGGTCGGCGTCCAGGTGATGTCGCACGCCAGGATGCCCGTCTCCAGACCGCTGATCTTCTCGAGCTCGGCGATGAACTTCGAACGCGTCAGGTCGCGGCCCACCGCTTCGAGCGCCTTTACGGCGGCGACGCCACTGGCCATCGAGACCGCGCTGAACCCCGTGATCGTCTCGTCGGGGTTGTACTTCAGAATGATGTCGTTCCACTGCTGCATCTTCGGCCCGTCGACCTTGTCGACGAACGCGTGCAGCACGTAGTAGTCCTTGACCGCGTCCGGATCCCCCAGCCGCTCCAGGGTGTTCTCCAGGTCCGTCCCCGCGGTTCCCATGACCGGAACCCTGACGCCGTACTTCTTGGCATCGCGCAGGAAGATCACCGTCTCCGCTTCGTACAGGCAGCCCAGGATGAAGTCGGGATTCGCCTGCTTCAGCTTCAGCACCTGGGCCGTGGCATCGGTCTGCCCGCGCTCGAGGGCGAGCTCCTCGATGATCTCGCCGCCGGCGTCCTTGATGACCTGGACAGCGGGGTCGCAGTACGACTTCGCCCAGTCGTTGGTATGGGCGACCATCGCGACGCGCTGGGTGCCGGGCCTGCTCATGACGAACTCGCCCATCGTGGAGCCGTAGGCCGGGCCGGCGGGGACGCCGTGGAAGATGTTCCGGTTCTCGGTCACCGGCATCGAGATCTTGGGGTTGACCGCGTGCGCGATGATCCACGGGGTTCCCGTGGGCTCCACGGTCGGCTTGACGGCCATGGCGACGGCGCTGCAAGAGTTGCCGTGCAGATAGAAAACCTCGTCCTGATGGACCAGCTTCTTGGCGGCGGCAATGCCCTTGGCCGGAGCGCAGGCAGTGTCTTCCGGAATCATCTCGAACTTGCGTCCATGGATTCCGCCTTGATCGTTGATGTGCTGGAAATAGGCCATCAGCCCGATCTGCGTCTTGCTGTAGCTCGACGCATTGCCCGTGAACGGCCCCATGACGCCAACCTTGATGGTCGTGTCCGTCAAACCGGTGGTTTCGCCCGCGCCGGCCGGACCGGCCATCGTCAAGACCCCGAAAGCGATCGTCGCCGCCGCCAACTTGTTGATTCTCATGTTCACCTGCCTCTCCTGATTGTGAAGTGTGCTTGCCGTCGAACCTTGACCCTCGCACCGACCATGGGCTGTGCCATCGAGCGGCACAGCCTCGTCTCGGCGAGCCGGCAGCCTGCGATTGTACGTCGAGCGGTTCCAACGGATCACATCCGCGCGAAATTGCGGCCTGACCTTTCGGAACCATTTGTGGGTGGCTGGCGCCCGCGCGCTTTGCCGTCGACTGGCCGCGTCGTACGTATCCTGCCGTCCGACGTGGAGTGGCCGCGAATACCGGCGGCCGCGCCTACCATCGCATGTAGCATTCGAAGATAATGTTGCATCACAGCATCAGACCGCTACTGCGTGGAGGAGCCTGGGCATGGCCGATTCATTCAACACACGTTCGACCCTCGAAGTCGGCGGCGCGGAGTACGAGATCTTCAGGCTCGACCTCCTCGCGGACCGGTTCGATCTGAGCCGCCTGCCGTTCTCTCTGAAGATCCTCCTCGAGAACCTGCTCCGCCACGAAGACGGGGTCAATGTCACCGCGAGCGACATCGAGGCGCTGGCGGGGTGGGACGCGGGGGCCGAGCCCTCGGTCGAGATCGCGTTCACTCCCTCCAGGGTGCTGCTCCAGGACTTCACGGGGGTGCCGGCGGTGGTCGATCTCGCCGCGATGCGCGACGCGATGCGCGCGCTTGGAGGCGACCCGGCGAAGATCAACCCGCTCTCGCCGGTGGAGCTCGTGATCGACCACTCGTTGCAGGTCGATCGGTTCGGAACCCATGACGCGCTCTTGCGCAACGCCGAGATCGAGTTCGAGCGCAACCGGGAGCGGTACGCGTTTCTGCGCTGGGGGCAGAAGGCGTTCCGGGACTTCAAGGTCGTGCCCCCTGGCGCCGGCATCGTCCATCAGATCAACCTGGAGTATCTCGCGCGCGTCGTCTTCACGCGCGAGCACGCCGGCGCGACCCGCGCGTACCCGGACACGGTGGTCGGCACCGACTCGCATACCACCATGGTCAATGGGCTCGGGGTGCTCGGTTGGGGGGTCGGCGGGATCGAGGCGGAGGCTGCAATGCTCGGCCAGCCGATCTCGATGCTCATCCCCCAAGTCGTAGGGTTCGAGCTCACGGGAAGGCTCCCCGAGGGCGCTACCGCGACCGATCTGGTGCTCACCGTGGTCGAGATGCTTCGCGCGAAGGGCGTCGTCGGCAAGTTCGTCGAGTTCTTCGGCAACGGCCTCGACCATCTGCCGCTCGCCGACCGCACCACGATTGCGAACATGGCGCCGGAGTACGGTGCGACCTGCGGCATCTTCCCCATCGACACGGAGAGTCTCGCGTACCTGCGCCTCTCGGGCCGCGCCGATTCCCAGATCGCGCTGGTCGACGCGTACGCGCGCGTGCAGGGCTTGTTCCGTGAGCCCGGTGCCCGCGGAGCGGAGTACTCCGACACCCTCGCGCTCGACATGGGCACGGTCGACCCTTGCATCTCCGGACCGAAGCGTCCCCAGGACCGGATCACGCTCCGCGATGCGAAGACCGTCGTCACAGGCCATATCGAGGCGATGCAGAGCGAGCGAGGGGGCGGCGCCGGCGGAAGCGTCACGGTGGAGAAAGACGGCGCGAGCTACGAGTTGCGTGACGGTGCCATCGTGATCGCCGCGATCACCTCGTGCACCAACACCTCGAACCCGGCGGTGATGGTCGGGGCCGGCCTGCTCGCGCGCAACGCCCGCGCCCGCGGTCTGGCCGTCAAGCCGTGGGTGAAGACGAGCCTCGCCCCCGGCTCGAAGGTGGTCAAGGACTACCTCGGGAAGGCGGGGCTGCTCGACGAGCTCGAAGGTCTCGGCTTCCACATCGTCGGCTTCGGGTGCACGACCTGCATCGGCAACTCCGGCCCCCTGCCCGAGGAGGTCAGCGCCGCGATCCGCGACGGCGACCTCATCGTCAGCGCCGCCCTGTCCGGCAACCGGAACTTCGAGGGGCGGGTTCACGCCGAGGTCAAGATGAACTTCCTCGCCTCGCCCCCGCTCGTGGTCGCCTATGCCATCGCAGGGCACAGCGACGTCGATTTCCACGGTGAGCCGCTCGGCGAGGACGCGGATGGCACACCGGTGTATCTGCGCGACATCTGGCCGTCGAGCCGCGAGATCCAGGAGACGATCGCGGCATCGATCTCCTCGGACATGTTCCGTGGGAGCTACGACAACGTATTCGAGGGCGACGAACGGTGGCAGGGCATGGACGTCCCGGCGGCGGATCGCTTCCGCTGGGACTCCACGTCCACCTACGTTCAGAACCCGCCCTACTTCGACGGCATGTCGATGACCCCGCGCGGCATCCCCGCCATCCACGGCGGGCGTTTACTCGCCCTGCTCGGCGACAGCATCACCACCGACCACATCTCGCCGGCCGGCGCGATCAAGGCGGACAGCCCCGCCGGCCGCTTCCTGCAGGGCCACCAAATCCCGCCCCGCGAGTTCAACTCCTACGGCTCGCGGCGCGGCAACCACGAGATCATGATGCGCGGGACGTTCGCCAACATCCGGCTCCGGAACAAGGCCGCGCCGGGCACCGAGGGTGGGTGGACGATCCATCAGCCTTCCGGCGATCGGATGGCCATCTACGACGCCGCGATGCGCTACAAGGACGAAGGCGTACCGCTCGTCGTGATCGGGGGCGCGGAGTACGGCACCGGCTCGTCACGCGACTGGGCGGCGAAGGGCACGCTGCTGCTCGGGGTCGCGGCGGTCATCGCGGAGAGCTTCGAGCGGATCCACCGCTCCAACCTCGTGGGCATGGGCGTGCTGCCGCTGGTGTTCGAGGACGGCGAGAACGCCGAGTCCCTCGGACTCACACCGGAGCACGTGTTCGACATCGAAGGACTGGTCAAGGGAGCGAGGGCCGTGGCCGTGACGGCGACGTCGCCGGACGGGAGCCGAACGCAGTTCAACGTCCGCGTGCGCATCGACACGCCGAAGGAATGGGAGTACTACGAGAACGGCGGCATCCTGCACTACGTGGTCCGCCAACTCGCGGCCTGACTCGACGCGATGACGCACCCGGGCCGGGGGCATCGCGACGCGGCGCCCCCATGGCTTTGAATGAAGCAGGTGAGCTCTGAGAAATTCTGTTCCGACCTGGGAAGATCATCATCTTCTACATGATGTTAAACTTTTAATACATTGAATTTCATCGATGTATTTTTCACAATCCTGACGCAGGAGGCACATGAATGAACGAGCAGACACGAACCGAGCTTGAGGCTGCGGCGTTCCGGCGCCTGGTCGACCACCTGCGCGAGCACACCGAGGTGCAGAACATCGACCTGATGAACCTCGCCGGGTTTTGCCGCAACTGCCTCTCCAAGTGGTATCGCGCCGCGGCTGAAGATCGGGGCATGGAGATGAGCTACGAGGATGCGCGCGAGATCATCTACGCAATGCCCTACTCGGAGTGGAAGTCCAGGCACCAGTGGGTAGCCACTCCCGCGCAGAAAGCCGCGTACGACGCGAAACACCCGAAGCACGGGTGACGCCGGGACGACGATGGAGCTGTCCCCGCTGACCGCGATCTCGCCCGTCGACGGGCGATACGGCTCCAAGGCCGCTGCGCTGCGGGAGATCGTGAGCGAGTACGGCCTCATTCGATACCGGGTGGCGGTGGAGGTGCGCTGGCTTCAGGCGCTCGCGGCGCGAGCGGAGTTCGACGCTCTCCCACCGTTGAGCGAGGAAGCAGAGGGGTTCCTCGACGACATCGTGTGCGGCTTCTCGCTCGACGACGCCCGGCGGGTCAAGGCGATTGAGCGCGAGACCAACCACGACGTCAAGGCGATCGAGTACTTCATCCGGGAACGGATCGAGACCTTCGCCGAGCTGTCCTGCGCGCGAGAGATCGTCCACTTCGCATGCACGTCGGAGGACATCAACAACCTCGCGTACGCGATGATGCTCTCGGACGCGCGCGCGCAGGTGCTGCTCCCGGCGATGCGGGAGATCGTCGAGGAGGTGCGTGGACTCGCGCACGCACACGCGGGCGTCGCGATGCTCTCGCGCACGCACGGCCAGCCGGCCTCTCCCACCACCGCCGGCAAGGAGATGTCGGTCTTCGCCGCCCGCCTCGAACGCCAGCTCGAAGCGGTCGCCGCCGCACCCGTCATGGGCAAGCTCAATGGCGCGGTCGGAAACTACAGCGCGCACCTCGCCGCCTGCCCCGAGGTCGACTGGCATCGCATTTCCCGGGAGTTCGTGGAAGGGCTCGGTCTCGTCTGGAATTCGCACACGACCCAGATCGAGCCCCACGACTCCATGGCGGAGCTCTTCCACGCCCTCGCGCGGTTCAACCGGGTCATTCTCGATCTGTGCCGCGACATGTGGACCTACATCTCGCTCGGGTACTTCCGCCAGCGGCTGGTGGCCGGCGAGGTGGGCTCATCGACGATGCCGCACAAGGTCAATCCCATCGACTTCGAGAACGCGGAAGGCAACGTCGGGGTCGCGAACGCGATTCTGGAACACTTGGCCGCGAAGCTCCCGGTATCGCGCCTGCAGCGCGATCTGAGCGATTCGACGGTACAGCGCAACCTCGGCGTCGGCCTCGCGCATTCGTTGATCGCGTACGACTCGTGCCTGAACGGCATCGGCAAGCTCGCCCTCGACGAAGCGGCGCTCGCGCGGGATCTCGCCGATGCCTGGGAGTTGCTCGCCGAGCCGATCCAGACCGTCATGCGGCGACACGGGATCGAGAACTCCTACGAGCGCCTCAAGGAGCTGACACGCGGGCGCGCCGTCGATCACGGCACGCTCGTGCGCTTCATCGAATCGCTCGCGATACCGCGGGAGGAGAAAGACGTGCTTCTCGATCTCACCCCGGCCGCGTACGTGGGCGCAGCCGAGAGGCTCGCTCTCGAGCGATAGGCAGTTGCACCGCCGCGCCGCGATGCGCGGCAGCCCGGATGCCTTCAATCGACGCCCGGCGGCCGTTCCGAGGATGCCCGGCGACTGGTGGGTCCCTACCAGGCGGGACTGCTCGGAGCCGGGCACCAGTAGTACGGCGGCGCGCAACGCACCCACTGCACTGGCGCATCTCCGCCGTCCTCGTACCCTGACCCGTCCCGGCCCTCGGCCGGCCGACTCCATTCGCTGGCGCCGGCAGCCGGCCAGCTTTCACCGGTCGGCAGCCCACGGTACCGTGGATCGCGATAGGGACCCGGCGGCGACGGATAGCTTCTTCCCGGTGAACCTGCCGGCATCGCCGCATCGGGCCCGCGACCCGCGAAGGCCGGCGTGCCCGCGATGGAGGTCCGCATGGTGAATCCGCCGGCGTTGCCGGCGCCGTCGAATGTCCCCGCGACCTCGCGCGCAACGCCGGGGGGGCCGGATGCGCGTTCCGAGGA
Source organism: Candidatus Marinacidobacterium sp. (assembly GCA_965250045.1). Taxonomy (GTDB): domain Bacteria; phylum Acidobacteriota; class Vicinamibacteria; order Marinacidobacterales; family Marinacidobacteraceae; genus Marinacidobacterium. Next base: position 30,424 of record CBDFNG010000001.1, on the reverse strand, counting down.
CCGAGATCCGAAGGCCGGCTCAATCGCGCCGCCGCCTTGCGGCGCGCGCACCGTTTCGGCCGGTGTGCCCGCTGCCGCTTGAGTCAGGGCATCGGAGCCGGCCGCTACCGTGTTCCCGCGCTCCTCTCCCCCGCGGAACACAAGCACGAGGAACCCGACGATAATCAATGGCCCCCACAACGCCAGCAAGCCCCCGAGACCACCGACATGCTCATGCATGGCGTCCATGGAAGCACCGGGATGTATCGGCGCAGGAGGCCGCGGCGCTTCAATCGATGGTCCGGCCTCATGGGGCGAAGCCGCGGGTGCGTCGGATGTACTCACGACACTCTCCGAAGCGGCCGTGACGCCGGGTGCGGCAGCCCCCGAAGCGGAGACGATTTTGGGTGCGGCCGCCGCGGTCTTGGCGGCAGTAGCTTTCGGCGCGGCCGCATCGGCCCTGGCGGAGACCGCCTTGGACTTGGCAGCAGCGGCCTTGGCGGGGGTGGTCTTGGGCGTGGGCGCAGCGGCCTTGGCGGGCGTAACCTTCTCGGTCTTCGTCGCCGTCTTCGCGACTTTCTTCGCCGTTTTCCCGGCGGCTGTCGTCGTCTTCCTGATCGTCTTCTTCTGTCCTGCTTTCTTTGCGACCTTCTGCGTGGCCTTCTTCGCAGCGGCCCGAACGCGGCTGCGCACCGGTCCCGTGGTTTCGTCTTCGGGATCCCGCGCTGCGTCCTGCACGATCTTGTCGTCGGTCATCGCTCGATCTCCCTGTCGCTGCCCGGATGCTACCACGCCGAATCCGGCCTCTCAGCGGCCGGGCTCGACCGCCACGCCGCCGGTATGGCGCAATTCGAGTATCATCGCGCGCGCCAGATGGACGCTCCGGCCCCTCCCGTCACCGCCATCCTGCTGTTGCAGGGAAGGCGTGCCTTGCCAGCTTTCCGCCGCGAACGCCTCGTGGAGAGCGCGTGCGCGAACGAGCCTTCGGTCACCGATCTCGACGCGCGCTGGCTCTACTTCGTTCGCACCGGGGACACCGCGGCCTGGATCGTCGAACGGCTCGAACAGCTCCTCGATGCCTCGTACGCCGGGCGCGATCGAGTGCATGCGGTGCTCGACGGTGCGATCGTCGTGGCGCCTCGTCCGGGAACGATCTCGCCGTGGTCGAGCAAGGCCACCGACATCGCCCGACACTGCGGCCTCGAAGGCGTGGCGCGTATCGAGCGCGGCGTCGCGTGGTCGATCGAGCACACCGGCGAAGACCCGTGCGGGACCTCGAGAACGCTCGCCGAATCGGGCCTGCTCCACGACCGCATGACGCAGTGCGCATATCTTCCGGGCGCATTTCTCCCGGACGCATCCGGCTCGGGCGCCGGCATGGAGGCGATCTTCCTCGACGGAATGCCCCCCTCCCACTCGACGATCGCGCTCGGCGCAGACGCGCGCGGAGCCCTGGAGGACGCGAATGCATCCCTCGGCCTCGCGTTGAGTTCCGGGAGCTCGACTACCTCCGCACCCGGTTCGGCGAGCTCGGCCGAGACCCGACCGACATCGAGCTGATGATGTTCGCGCAGGTGAACTCCGAGCATTGCCGCCACAAGATCTTCAACGCATCGTGGACCATCGACGGCGTCGAGCATGAGCGGTCGTTGTTCGAGATGATCCGCCACACGCAGGCGCACCACCCAGGCGAGGTGCTGTCCGCGTACCGCGACAACGCGGCCGTCATGCGCGGGCACGAGGCGAGCTGGTTCGTCCCGGACCCGCGCACGCGGCGGTACTCGGCCGAGGCGGGGCGAGTCGAAATCTTGATGAAGGTGGAGACGCACAACCACCCCACCGCGATCTCCCCGTTCCCGGGCGCCGCCACCGGCTCCGGCGGCGAGATCCGCGACGAGGCGGCGACGGGCCGCGGCGCCCGCAGCAAGGCAGGCGTTACCGGGTTCTCGGTCTCGAACCTGCGTATCCCGGGCTTCGTCCAGCCGTGGGAGCGTGACTACGGCAGGCCGTCGCGCATCGCCTCCGCGCTCGAGATCATGCTCGAAGGCCCGATCGGCGCCGCCGCGTTCAACAACGAGTTCGGACGCCCGGCCCTCGGGGGATATTTCCGCACCCTCGAGATCGGCACCGCAAGGATCGGCGCGGCGCGTGAGCTCGGCTTCAATACACGCGGCAGCGAGGCGGACAACAGCGCCGCCGCATGGAGTGGCGGCAGCGGGGGGAACGACACCGTCACGGAGAGCGGCGGGGCCGGAAGTGAGGCCGGCATCGGGAAGGACGACGATGCCCGGGAGAGCGGCGGCGCGCGCGTATACGGCTACCACAAGCCCATCATGATCGCGGGCGGGGTCGGCAACATTCGCGCGGATCAGGTCCACAAGTTCGGCATTGCTCCGGGCGCCCGCCTCGTCGTGCTCGGCGGACCGGCGATGCTCATCGGCCTCGGCGGTGGAGCCGCGTCCTCGACTGCGTCGGGGGCCGGCGAGGAGGCGCTCGACTTCGCGTCCGTGCAGCGCGAGAACCCCGAGATGCAGCGCCGCTGTCAGGAGGTCATCGACCGCTGCTGGCAGCTCGGCGCGAACAATCCGATCCTCTCCATCCACGACGTCGGCGCCGGAGGGCTGTCCAACGCGCTGCCCGAGCTCGTCGACGGCGCCGGGCTGGGCGGACGGATCGAGCTGCGCGCCATTCCCTGCGACGACCCCACGATGTCGCCGCTCGAGATCTGGTGCAACGAATCCCAGGAGCGCTACGTCCTCGCAATCGCCCCCGGCCGGATCGCCGACTTCGCCGCATTGTGCGAGCGCGAGCGCTGCCGGTGGGCGGAGGTCGGGGAGGCGACGCGGAGCCGACTCCTCGAGGTGCACGACGCCGAGCTCGATTCCACCCCGGTCTCGATGCCGATGTCCGTCCTGCTCGGCGACCTCCCACGCATGCACCGCGACGCCTTTCGGGCGCCGCCCGTGCGCGGAGAGCTCGATACGCGGGGGATCGAGATCGGCGCGGCTCTGGAGCGGGTGCTGCGCGTGCCGGCGGTGGCGGACAAGTCGTTCCTCGTCACCATCGGCGATCGCACCGTCGGCGGACTCGTCGCCCGCGATCAGATGGTGGGCCCCTGGCAGGTGCCGGTGGCCGACTGCGCGGTCACGTTGAGCGGCTTTCACGCCTGCACCGGGGAGGCGATGGCGATGGGCGAGCGCACCCCGCTCGCGCTGCTCGACGCACGGGCCGCGGCCCGGATGGCGGTGGCGGAAGCGCTGACGAACATTGCCGCCGCGGACGTGGCAAGCATCGACCGGGTAGTGCTGTCGGCGAATTGGATGGCCGCCTGCGGAGAGCCGGGCGAGGATGCGAACCTCTTCGACGCGGTAGAAGCAGTGGCGATGGAGCTCTGCCCCGCTCTCGGCATCTCGATACCGGTCGGGAAGGACTCGCTGTCCATGAGCACCACTTGGCGCGACGACTCGGGTACCCGCGCGGTGGTCTCGCCGCTGTCGCTCATCGTCACCGCATTCGCACCGGTCGAGGACGCGCGCCTGAGCCTCGTGCCGATGCTGCGCACCGACATCGGCAAGTCGTCGCTGCTGCTGGTCGACCTCGGATACGGCGCGAACCGCCTCGGCGGCTCCGCCCTCGCCCTCTCCCACGAACGCCTCGGCGCCGCCCCGCCCGATCTCGACCGGCCCCAAGCGCTTCCCGCGCTGTTCCGAGCGCTGTCGCGCCTGCGGCGCGAAGGGTGGGCGGCGGCGTACCACGACCGCTCCGACGGCGGCCTCGCCGCGTGCGTGCTCGAGATGGCGTTCGCGGGCCGCGCGGGACTCGACATCGACATCGACCCGCTCGGCCCCGACCCGCTCGCGGCGCTCTTCTGCGAGGAGCCTGGCGCGGTGCTGCAAGTCCGCGACGCCGATCACGCCGCGGTGCGCGCGGTCTTCGACGCCGAGCCGGCGCTTGTGCACTGCGTCCATCGAATCGGGCGAGTCGAGCCCGGTGATCATGTGCGGTTCAGAGCGGGGGGCCGCATCTTGTACGAGGCATCCCGCACCGGGCTGCACCGGATATGGTCGGAGACGTCCTATGCCATGCAGCGCCTGCGCGACGACCCACGATGCGCGGACCAGGAGCACGCGCGCATCGCCGACGAGAGCGAGCGCGGGCTGTGGTGCGAAACGACGTTCGACCTCGATGCTGGCGCCGACCCCCACGGCGGTGCCGACCTCGACGCCGACACCGACATTGGCGCCGACGCCAATGCGGACTTCAACGCCAACGCCAACCTCGGCGCCGACACCGACACCGACATCGACGCCCCGCTCGTCGCGAGCGCACGCCCCCGGGTCGCGGTGCTCCGCGAGCAGGGGGTGAACGGGCACGTCGAGATGGCCGCCTCGTTCGACGCGGGCGGCTTCGACGCCTTCGACGTGCACATGAGCGATCTCGCGAGCGGCCGCGTGTCGCTCGCCGGGTTCACCGGCCTCGCCGCGTGCGGCGGCTTCTCGTTCGGCGACGTGCTCGGGGCCGGCGGAGGATGGGCGCACTCGATTCGGTTCAACCCCCGCTGCCGCGACGAGCTCGAGGCATTCTTCGGACGAGACGAAACGTTCACGCTTGGCGTGTGCAACGGATGCCAGATGCTCGAGCGCCTGCGCGACCTCATCCCCGGCGCGGGCGCCTGGCCCCGCTTCGTGCGCAACCGCTCCGAGCAGTTCGAGGCACGCCTCCTGATGACCCGGATCGCCGACTCCTCGTCACTCTTCCTCGATGGGATGGAAGGTTCGGAGCTCCCCACCGTGGTGGCGCACGGAGAGGGGCGCGCGGTCTTCGACGGGGATGCGCTCGAGCGCGCGACCGGCGATCGGCTCGTCTGCCTGCGCTACGCCGCGTCCGACGGTAGCCCGGCCGAGCGCTATCCCGCCAATCCGAACGGCTCCGAGGCCGGCGTGGCCGGCGTCACGACCCCCGACGGACGGGTGACGATCATGATGCCGCACCCGGAACGCGCCATCCGGGCCGTGCAGCATTCCTGGCATCCCCCGTCCTGGGGCGAGAATGGCCCGTGGCTGCGCATGTTCAGAAATGCCCGGAGGTGGGTGGGTTAGCCGTGGTGTCTCCGTATGTCTTCAGCAATCTCTTCGGCCCCGAGCCATGCTGATCGTCCATGTCACGCCGCACCGGTTACGCCGCACACGTCACACCGTGGCCGAAATTCTCGCCCAGCCTCATGTGATTCACGACGGTAAAGCCGCGCACGCCCGCGGCCTCGACGCGGGCGGTGTAGGGTGTGCGCCGGATCCGGAGGGACATGTTCAGTCCATTGATCATCGATATGCCTCAATTGCAACCCGCGCGTGAACGTTTCGTGAAATCCACCGTCCAGACTGTACCTTCCATCGTGGCGCCGAACGGCGGGACCGATGGCGCCGGGAGGCGGTCTCCCGGTGAAACAATCTTCGAATCGCGGAGTGTGCCATGCTGATCAAACGTCCAAACGACATCCAGCCGTCGGAAATCACGCCACGGTCGATCTTCCGTGATCGGCGGCGGTTCATGCGCGACTCCGCGGGTCTCGCCACCGCGGCGATGCTCGGCGGCGGCCTCTCGCTGCTCGGGCCGCGCGCGGCCGGGGCGCTCGCGGCCGACGAGAACGCCACGGGGCCGAAGCTCGAGGGTGTCGTCGAGAGCGCGTATCAGGTCGATGAGGAGCTGACCCCGTACTCCGACATCACGAGCTACAACAACTTCTACGAGTTCGGGACGGACAAGCGCGACCCCTCGCGCCACGCGGGAGACTTCACGCCGCGCCCGTGGACGGTCAAGGTGCTCGGGGAGTGCGAGAAGCCGGGCGAGTACGACTATGAGGACATCGTGAAGCCCCACCGGCTCGAGGAGCGCATCTATCGCTTGCGCTGCGTCGAGGCGTGGTCGATGGTGATCCCGTGGGTCGGGATCCCCTTGGCGGACGTACTGCCCCGGTTCGCCCCGACCTCGAAGGCGAAGTACGTTGCGTTCCGGACCGTGTTCCGTCCTGAAGAGATGCGCGGCCAGCGCCGGCACGTTCTCGACTGGCCGTACGTCGAGGGCTTGCGGATCGACGAGGCGATGCATCCGCTGACCCTGCTCACCGTGGGTCTCTACGGCGAGGTGCTGCCCAATCAGAACGGCGCGCCGATTCGCCTCGTCCTTCCTTGGAAGTACGGCTTCAAGAGCATAAAGTCGATCGCGTCGATTGAGTTCACCGAGCAGGAGCCGCCGACGAGTTGGAACCGGGCCGCTCCGAACGAGTACGGGTTCTACTCGAACGTAAACCCGACCGTCTCCCACCCGCGGTGGAGCCAAAAGCGCGAGCGGCGCATCGGCGATCTGTTCAAGCGCGAGACGCTGATGTTCAACGGCTACGCGGACCAGATCGCGAGCCTCTACACGGGTATGGACCTCAGGGCGAACTACTGAGCAGTGGAAGCGCGATGAACCGGGAAAAGCGGATCACCACCTTGAAGATCGGAGTATTCGCCGCGGCTCTCGCCCCGTTCACGGCGCTCGTCTTCGCCGGGTTCACGGACGGGCTCGGCGCGAACCCGGTGGAGACCATCACCCACACCACGGGTGATTGGACCTTGCGCCTGCTCCTCGCGACGCTCGCGATCACCCCGCTCCGCCATCTGACCGGCTGGGTGTGGCTCACCCGGCTGCGCAGGATGGTCGGGCTGTTCGCCTTCTTCTACCTGATGCTCCACTTCACGACCTACGCGGTGCTCGACGCATCGCTCGACCTCGCGTACGTCGTCGAAGATGTCGCGGATCGCCTCTACATCACCGTGGGATTCACGGCCTTCGTGATGCTCGTGCCGCTGGCCGCGACGTCGACGAATGCGATGGTGCGCCGACTCGGTCCGCTGCGGTGGCGCAGGCTGCATCGCCTCGTCTACGCGGCCGGGATCTGCGGGGTGCTGCACTACCTGTGGCTCGTGAAGGCCGACATCCGCGAGCCGCTCGTCTACGCGGGCATCCTCGCCGTCCTGCTGGCGGCACGACTCCCGACCGTCGTGAAAAAGCTGCAGGTGCGCCGATCGAAGGGCGATGGAATGGGTCTACAACGTGAGGATCGCAAGTCCCTCGCGTGACGCCGCCTGATTCAGCCGTACGTCAAAGCAGACGAAGCCGATGCTCGAAGGCTCCTCCTCGGGCCAGCGCGGCCGCGAGCTGGAAGCTGTCCGCGGCTCGCAGAGGATGCACGCGAAGCAGCCGCTGCGCCAATACTTTGATCCGCCGGCCGGGCTGGACCTCGTACCACACCTGCGACAGCGCATGACTGACAATGGCGGCTCGATTCTGTAAAACCCGGTTGGACAGCGACACGGCGATACCGGCGATCGGTCACCACCCAGGCAACGATGTCGAAGCGCGGCAACATCACCGACGAGGACCGGGAACTCTTCCGCCGGGCCACCGGCGACGTGCGGCCCATGGAGGACGACCGCGCTCCCCCGGTGCGGATCAGGAGACCGCCGCGGACCCGGGACCAGACGCGGAGCGAGGCGCCTGACTCCCGGGAGCTTGCCGAGTCGGAGTGGACTTCGGACGTCGGGCCGGGCGACGTATTGAGCTTCGCTCGCGGGGGCGTCCGGCGGCGCGAGATCGAGCGACTGCGGCGCGGCCGGTTCGAGATCGAAGCGGATCTCGATCTGCACGGGCGGATCGTAGCCGACGCAGTGGTGGCCCTTGACCGCTTTCTCGAGGACTCCCGCCGCCGCGGGCGGCGCTGCGTGCGCATCGTCCACGGCAAGGGATTCGGGTCCCGAAGCGGCCGGCCGATCATGAAGGCGCATGTCGACCGATGGCTGCGCGCCCGCTCCGAGGTGCTCGCGTTCTGCTCCGCGACGCCGCCGGACGGAGGGACCGGCGCGCTCTACGTGCTGCTCAGGCGCTAGCGACCTCGAACCTCTCGACCGTGATCTGATGGGCGCGGCTCCGGGCCTGCCACTTCGATCGAAATTCCGGCCTTCGCGCCCGGAAGCGGCGCGGCCCCGTTGCTGTGCCGTTCAGAAATGGATGGTGACGTGGATGGAACCGGACAGCCTCGCGGTGCGCAGCGCGAACTCGTCCAGGCCCTCGCCGTACAGATAGCGCCCTTCGACGCCAAGCAGCAGGTTCGGGCCCAGCCCGCGTTCCAGGCGCAGCCCCATGCTCCCGCTGTGATCCGCCAGATTGTGAAAGACGGTCATCTCCGCCGCGAGATCGTGGCCGAACAGGCCGGGATGCTGTGCTCTCAGGAAGCCGTAGTGCCGCCTCAGCGTGAACTGATTGAGCTGTGCGCTGAGCCGGAGGAGATTGCCGGTGGGAAGTCCGCCGAAACGTCCTTCTTCACGAGCCGTGTCGGCCTCTACGATCAGGCCGGTGATCTCGTTCCATTCGCCGGTGGAGTAACCGTTGGCGTCGAAATGGTATTCGAGGTTGAAGGTAGCCCCGGATTCGAGCGTGTAGCCGGCTCCGACAATCGACTGCGCAAAGAGCCGGGAGTCGTCGCCCTCCTCGACGAGGAACGCGCCCGGACCCGCATCCGATCCACGGTCGGCCCGGATGACCATCCGGTCCCGGCCCCCGCGGACCGCGACATCCGCATAGGAAAGCCAAGCATCGCCGAGCGTCCTCGAGAAGGACAGCCCCGCACCGGGACGTTCATCGTCGAGCACGAGGGCCGTGAGATCGGACTTCCAATCCGGCAGCGTGAACGTGCCGCCCAGCAGGGCGCGCTCGCCCGGTGTCCAGTAGCCGGCCAGCGTGAACTGGTCACTGAGCAGAGATTCGAAGCCGAGCATGTCCTGCCCTTCGATCTCGCTGCGCCGCCGGTTCGCGTCCTTGGACCGATCGAGATCGAGGGGATCGAGAGCCACGTCCAAAGGATTCACCCCCAGTGACCGCCCGTGGACGATGTGGCGCCGCCCGGCGTACAGGAAGTGCTCCGGGGTCACGGCGTACTCCGCATGGAGCTCGTCCACGTGGAGCCGCACCGCGCGTTCTCCCTCGCCCGGCGCGGTGCGGGCGTACAGCCGGCCGGCGCCGGCGACCGTCACGGGGCCGTTCCATGCCTCCAGCCCGGCCACGGTGGTGACCGAGAGGAGATGGGTATCGAGTCCAATCCGCTCCGGCTCCGGCACGAGCTGCGTTGCGTTGTCCTCACTGCGATGCGCGCGGACGTCCACCAGCCCGTTCAGTGACCAGGCCCACGGGCCGGCATCGGCCCCGGCTGCCGGGACAGCGGCCAGCGCCGTGGCAACGGACAGGGCGCGGAAGCGAAACATCATTTCAGGTCACCTCGGGCACTCGAGATGACGGCCGGGCCGCGGCAGAACGCCGGCGGATCAGCGGTGCGCGCAACCGGTGCATTATCTCAGGCGTTTGAGATAGGTCGGTTGAAACCAGGTGTCGGGCGTGTCTTCGAGCGCGAAGTCGGTGTATTCGAGGACGGTCTCCTGGTCGCCGTTCAAATGGTCGATCACCCGCAGGACGGTCGGACGCGGCCGCCCCAGCACCTCGCGGTAGCCTTCGAAATACGCGGTCTTGAGATGGCCGCGGCCGGAGGAAGCGAAGAAGGATGCCTGGAGCGGGCGTACCTCGTCGCCGCCGGAGACGAGGGTGATCCGCGCATAGGCCGCGCCCTTCGAGCGGCGGGAGAGGGTGAGGCGCCGACGGCGTTCTCCCCCCTCCTCGGGCAGCTCCTCGACGGAGTCGAGGGCATAGTCGAGCGAGTAGACCATGCGAGCGATGTCGGCGCTCGCCACTCCGCCCAGCACCCGCTGCTGCGGCGAGATCCTCAAGACCTGACGGGTGCCGGGAATGTACACCCACATGTTGCGCTCGATGAACAGGAGCGAGCGTCCGGCGCTGCGCGGCGGCTCGAGATAACGGACCAGGCTCTTGACCTGATCGGCCACGCGTACGGACAGCTTCAGTCCATCGCCGTCCGGCGCGGTAATCGCGACCTTGAAGGTGAACGCGCCGCCCGGCGCACGCACCGCATCCACCTGCTGCAGGAGTGTCATCTCCTGCGCCGAGGCCAAGCTGGCGATCAGAGAGAGACTGATACCGGCAGCGCCAAGGCAACGACCGGTAATCGAGTTCGTCATCATTGCTGCAAAGCCTCCACGATACGAATCCGTGACGCCGCGAAAGCCGGGTAAACCGAGGACACAAGCGTCGCCGCCACGGTGACGGCGAAGGCATCGAGCAGCACCCCGCCGGTGAGGTTGAAATAGGCCTGGAATCCCTGGGACATGCCGGGAGGCGGCGGCATCGGGATGCCCCCCGCGATCTCCACCGCACCGGCGATCAGCCACGACGCCACCACGCCGAGGCCGGCGCCGAGCAGCCCGACCCCGACCCCCTCGGTCAGGAACATCGCAACCAGGGTGGAGCGGCGCGCACCGATCGCCCGCAGGGCCCCGATCTCCCCGGTGCGCTCGAATACGGCCATCGTCATGGTGTTGGCGACCGAGAACATCACCACCACCCCCACGATGCCCGCGAATACCGTGAAGATCCCCGTATAGAGCGCAACCACCGCGTCGTAGAAGCCGGCCAGCTCGTCCCAGCGGCGGATTTCGAACTTTCGATCGAGCTTCGAGAGAATCTCCTCGATCCGGGGTTGCAACTCCTGCAGATCCTCGGTGTTCTCGAGCAGCACGACGATCCGCTCCACCTCCTCGGTCTCTCTCGCGCGTTGCGCCAGCTCGATCGGAACCTTGGCGAACACGCTGTCATACTCCTTGGAACCCGTTCGCACGACGCCGGCCACCCTGAAGTCGACCGCGTTGATGACGCCGTCGAACGAGCTGGTCAGCACCGTCACCCAGTCGCCGATCTCGGCCCCCAGACCGTTTCGCAATTCCTCCCCGATCAGCCCGGCTTCGGGGTCGTCCGGCTCCAGCGTGCGCCCCTCCACCAGGATCTCGAAATCCGAGAAATCCTGCTCACCTTCCGGGTCCACCCCGATGACGGACATGTTCACCGTCGCATTGCCGGTGCTGCCGAGCCCCGAGAAGGACAGGCGCGGGGTCACGGTGGCGACGCCTGGCAGATCGGCGATGCGCTCCATCACCTCGTCCGGGTCGGCGATCAGGACGGATTCCAGGTCCGAGACCCGTTTCTTCCAGTACCCGTGCGCATAGATCTGGAGATGACCGAGCTGGGTGCGAATGGTGTTCTCCCGCAATCCTTCGAAGGAGAACTCGATGAAGCCTCCGAAACAGGCCATGGCGGCGAAGCCGATGACGATCGAAAACACCGTGATGGCGGTCCGACGCCCGTTGCGAAAGATGTTCCTCACAGACAGGGAGATGAGATCAAGCATGGGCGGCGTCCTCGTGGGGCATCGCTTCCGGGGGCACGTCCCTGATCTCTCCTTCCATCAGATACAGGCGCCGTCCGGCATAGGACACGACAGTTGGATCATGGGTGGAGAACACGAAGGTGACGCCTCCGTCGCGGTTCAGCGACGCGAAGAGCTCCATGATCTCCAGGGCGGTCTTCCGATCCAGGTTGCCCGTCGGCTCGTCCGCCAGCAGGATCCGAGGGGCGCAGGCGAGCGACCGGGCGATGGCGACCCGCTGGCGCTGTCCGCCGGAGAGCCGCCCCGGCGTGCGGTGCATGTGCTCGGCGAGCCCGACCCGTTCGAGCAGCTCCCTGGACCACGCCATGCGCCGGCGGCGCTCCGTTCCCTTGAGAAAGAGTGGCCATGCCACGTTCTCCACCGCGGTCAGAACCGGAATGAGGTGGAACGACTGGAACACGAAGCCGAGCTTCTCGTTTCTGAGCTTGGCGAGTGTGCGGTCGTTATGACGGCTCAGGTCCACTCCGTCGAGCTGCACGGTCCCGGAGTCCGGGTGGTCGAGGGCCCCCATCAGGTTGAGCAGCGTGCTCTTGCCGCTTCCGGACGGGCCGGCCACCACCACGAACTCGCCTGCCTCGATATCGAGGTCGATCTCGTGCAACACTTGCAGGCGAGTATCGGCCGACGGATACGACTTGGAAACCGATCTGAGAGAGATGATGCTCATCGTCCTTACTGCCCCCCGGAGAGCTCGCGGGCCTGATCGAGACGTTCGCCCCACGGGCCGGCGTCCGGGGCGCGGCTTTGCAGCTCTTCGTAGATCTCGACCATCCAGCGGGCGAGCCCCGGCAATGGCTCCTCGTGGAAGATCTCGTCGAGCGCCAGCATGTCCTCGAGCGCTGCATCGCTGCGGCTGAACATCTTCGGCAAGCTGGAATTCACCTTGGCGCGAATCAGGCGCACGGTGAAATCCCGAGGCGCCGCGTCCAGCGCGCGATCCAGATGGCGCAGGCCGCGGTTGGTGTATCGCATCTTGTTGACGACACTGGAGGCGTCGCGCCCCATCATCGCGTAGGCGCTGCCGAGATACGCCCAGGCCTCCCCGTCTTTCGAGAATTGTTTCAGGTAACGTTCGAGCCGCTCGACCGCCTGCTCGGCCGCCTCCTGGTCGCCCTCGCGCGCCTCGTCATGCAATGCGATCCCCTGCTTGCGCAGGGCCATGAGCTCCGGCGACGGCTCCCCGGCCGAGCCGGCTTCGGCCGCGTGCGCGGGCGGCACCACGGCGGCCGGGACCGAGACGCCGGCCAGCGAGAGTGCGGCGGCGAATACATACGCGCTGGTAGCGGATTTCATGTCTCGTCCTCCTCGGCTGTAACGACGGCAAGGTTCAGGTCTCCGGACGCCACGACCCCGGCCGCGGTCTGCGCGGTCGCCTTGATCCGCACCATATCCCCCAGCATCCGTACGAAACGAACGTCCATGCGCAGCCGATCGCCCGGCACCACTGGCTTGCGGAACTTCAGATTCATGCCGATGCAGAAAAGCTGCTGGTCGGTCCTGCTCCCGTTGACGTCCGCTATGGCACCGCGTCCGCCGTCCGGCTCTGCAGACCGGCCCACGAACGCCGAGGTCTGCATCAAGGCTTCGGCGATCAGCGTCCCGGGCATGACCGCGCGCCCCGGGAAATGCCCCTGGAAACAGGGCTCATTAGCGGTGACGTTCTTGACCCCGATCGCATATCCCGGCCCGCTCTCCTCGATGCGATCCACCATCAGGAAGGGATAGCGATGCGGCAGGCGCCGCTTGATGGCCTCGATGTCGTACTGTCCTGCGTTGGATGCAGTCACGTAGTTTCTCCTTTTCAAGATTTGCTCTCACACAAGAGTGGGGCGGATTCGTTCGCGCACCCCGGAATCGTCGGCCAGCTCCATCACGACGCTGCAATTCGCACCGCCGAATCCGAGCGTATTCGACAGAACGTGCCGCGGTGTCCCGGGACGCGCCTCGGCGGAACAGGACACCGGATCGCGTGGGTCCGGCTCCTCGAAGTGGATGGTCGGCGGAATGTAGCCGCCTCGCCGGGCGGCAACCGCCGCGGCCACGTTCATTGCTCCCGCGGCGCCGAGGGTATGGCCGAGCATCGACTTGATCGATGCACAGGGGATCTCTCCGCCGCGCGGACCGAATACGTCGCACAATGCCTTTGCCTCGGTCTGATCGTTGAGCAGCGTGCCTGTCCCGTGGGCGCAGATCAGATCCACGCCGGCCGGGGTCAGACCGGCCATGTCGATCGCCTGCCGCATGCAGGCGGCGGGCCCGGCCGCGGTGGGGTCCGGTGCGGTCATGCTGCGGGCGTCCGAGACGATTCCGTAGCCGCGGATCGCGGCCAGAGCCCGTGCGCCGCGCCGGGCCGCGAAATCATCGGCCTCCACGATCAGCACCGCGCTGCCTTCGCCGAGGACGAGGCCGTCGCGATTGCGATCGAACGGGCGGCAGATGCCGGGGGTGACGTTGCGCATCACGCTGAAGCCGGAGCAGGAGACCTGGGACATGGTGTCGAAACCCCCGGTAATGACGACGTCCGCCTTGTCCGTGCGCACCAGGTCGTGTGCGACCGCCAGCGCGAGGTTGGATGAAGTGCATGCGGTCGAGAGCACCAGATTGGGTCCGAGAAAGCCGGATTCGATGCACAGGCGATAGCCCGGCGCATGCATCGAGTGATCCCGCAACTGAGAAGGTCGGCGGCGGCCTTCCCGGGCGGCGCGGTAGTACCGGAATCCGGTCACCGATCCGCCCAGGGTGGATCCCATGACCACTGCGCCCCGCATCGGCTCCACGCTGTGGAGATCGATCTTCGCCATGGCGACGGCCTGGTCGAAGGCGGCGAGGACGAGCTCGGAGCTGCGATCCATCTTTCTCTTGTCCCGCCGTTCGTAGACCGGACGCGGGTCGAATTCCACCGCCTCGCAGGCTCGCGGGTTGCGCAACCCGCTGGCGTCGAAGCTGGTAATCGGTCGTTGCCCGCATCGGCCCGTGCGCATGGCCTCGATGAACGACTCGAAATCGCTCGCTATCGCGTTGACCAGTCCTACACCGGTCACCAGTGCGTCACGCGATTTCATCCGGGGAATCATCGGCAGTCCTCCTTGTATTGATCCGCCGTGGCCGCCTGTACGGCACGGTGCAGTGCGCAAGGGGTATCCGTGCTCATGACCGGCAGATCACGGGCGTAGCGCTTGGTGAGGCCGGTCAGGACCTTGCCCGGCCCGGCCTCGATGACGAGCTCTGCTCCGGCATCGAGCAGGGCCTCCATGACCGCGACCCAGCGTACGGGCCCGGTCATATGTCGTTTCAGATCCTCGCGAATGCATTCGGGCCGGGTGAGTGCCGCACCGTCGCTGTTACGCAGGATCGGAGCCGACGGCTGGGCGATTTCGAGCGTATCCACCAGGGCGGCGAAGTCCGCGGCCTCCTCGTCGAGCAGCGGCGAGTGGAATGCGCCCGACACGTTGAGCTTGCGCCACCGGCCGCCGAGTCCGGTGAACAGGCGCCGCGCCTCCTCGAGCGCGTCCCGGTCGCCGGACACCGTGATCTGCCGTGGGAGATTGACGACGGCGGGCCACACCGCAAGGCCGGATTCTTCGATCACTTCCGTGACCGTCCGGCTGTCCAGGCCGTGCACGACTGCCATGCCGCCGGGTCGACGCCGGCCGCCGGCGGCCATGAGCCGGCCGCGCTGCGCAATCAGGCGCACCGCGTCGCCCGGCTGCAAGGCCCCGGACACCGTCAGGGCCGTGAAGTGACCGATGCTGTGGCCGGCGAGCAGAGCCGGCCGGACCCCCTCGTCCAGCAGGGCGCGGGCGAGCCCGACCGACAGGGCGAAGATTGCCGGTTGCGCCCGCTCCGTCTCGCGCAGCGCCGTATCCGGGGTATTCAGCACGTACTCCAGGATCGGGAGGCCGGTTTGCGCGGAACACTGCTCGACCGTCGCCGCCACCGCGGGCAGATCCATCAGCCCGCGCCCCATCCCTGCGGACTGGGTACCCTGCCCCGGGAACACCAGCGCCGTCGTCACCATGCCGCTCTCCTGATCAGAACGGCGCCGAACAGGCCGTTCAGGCCGATGCCGGCGCACAAAACCGATCCGATCCCGCCGGCGAGGGTCCCGGCCGCATCCAGGGAGGCGGGGACCCGGCCACGGTGGACCATCTCGGTCGCCAGCGTGATGTCGAACATCGCCGCGGCTCCCATCGCGTATCCGATGTCGTCCTTGGTCGATGCCACCGGCGGCGCGGCGTCCCCGAAGACCGATTGAACGGCCGCGGTTTCCAGACCATCGTCGATGTCGGTGTTGGCGGAGGCCGACAGGATCATGTCCACGTCGCCCGGCGCCGCCTCGGCATCGGCAAGACACTCGTTCATCGCGGCGGCCAGTCCACGGCCGTCTCGCGCCGGCCGGACCAGCTTCCAGGCGTCGTTGGTCGAGGCGGCACCGGCCATCTCGGCCAGCGTGACCGCGCCCCGAGCCCGGGCATCGTCACCGCGCTCGAGGATCAGGGCCGCCGCCCCCTCCGACGAGATCGCTCCCCGTCCGGGGCCGGACGGCGACGGCCCTTCGTCCCCGGCGGGCGACCGGTGCCAGCGCAAGACCCGCAGGGCGGACTGGATCGCCTCGCACAGCTCGTCGGCGCAGAGCGCGATCACCGCATCGACGCCGGGATGCGCCAGCAGCATCTGCGCCTGAAAGAGAACCGACGGGGCGCAGGCGCTGGCGGCCAGAACCTGGATCGGTCCCTTCAGCCCGAAATGGATGCTCGCCAGGCTCGCTGGGGCGTTGAAGACGGATTCCTGGAAGACCCGCGGCTTCACCCCCGTCGGACCACGGTCGATCAGGTCGTCGTAGATCTCCTGAGTGGTCGCGCCAGGTCCGTTCGAGGTGCCGTATACGATACCGATGGCGCGGCCGGCCGCCCCCTTGCCGGTAAGGATGCCGGCTTGGCTCAACGCCAGATACACCGCCGCGATCGCGAACTGCGACACCAGCGACATCCTCGAGAGCCGGCCGGATTGCAGCATGCGCCGCAGGTTCGGCTTCACCGCCTCCGCGCACGGAAGGGCGCCGGGGTAGCGCGTGCAGGGGGCGAATTTCGCCCTGCCCGCGCCCAGGCAGTCCCAGAGCGCCTCGGTGCCGAGCCCGAACGAGCCGATGGCTCCGGCGCCGGTTATTGCGATGCGCCGAGAGAGATCCGGTGCCATTTCGCCAGCTCCATGAGAATGGGGTTGTCGGTCACCTCGGAAAGCTGCATCCAGGACCGGGCCGCGTCTTCGTTCTCTCCGATCTTCTCCATCGCCCGGGACCGCGAGAGGTAGTACTCCTCACGCCAGCCCGTCGAGCGCAGGACGTCCGCGTGATCGCTATTGCTCTCCGGGTCGCGGGTCCAGGCGCGCAGCTGGTCGAAATCCTCGAGCCCCTCGTCGTCACCACCGAAGACCGACGGCATCCCGAGATAGGTTGAGCCGCGGATGAGCCGGATGACGGGATCGTCTGGAGCGGCGCCGACCGCCGCGTCCAGATCGGAGAAGGCTGTCTTGACGTGGTAGAGCCGGACGAAACCGGGACCCGGGACGATCTGCCAGAGCCCCTTGACGGGGTAATCGCGGGCCATCAGCGCATGGGCCGAGCCCCGCCACGCACGGGCGAGGGTGAAGCCGGGACTGCTCTCGATCACCTTGTCGAAGGCGTCGATGGCCGCGTTGGACCACGCCGGATCGAAAGTCACTGACGCCAGATGGAACGCAGCCAAGCCGGCCGAGAACGGATCGCCGTCCGGATCGTTCTCCTCGTTCCAGATCGGTTCGTGCTCTGCGATATTCTCGGCCCGCCAAGCCTGCTCGGCCTTTTCCAAGCTGTCGATCTCCCCGGCCGGGGCAGTGGGCTCGACCACGGGCGTCACCGGCGCGCAGCCGGACACCATGAGGCCGTATCCCAGCGCCAGCACTCCTGCCGTCAGCCAAGTCCCCAGAACAGTGCGGCCGATCGGCCGGCCTTCAGACTTTTGCATTCTCAATCTCCCTCGGTTGTGTTTCGGAAAAAAGGAAGGTGCTCGCCATCTCCCGGATGGCAAGGTGTTTGAAGAAGCGTTCCATCACGTAAGGGGCCAGGATGTCGCGCATGTCGGCGGCCATGCCGCCCGGTGTGTCCAGACGCACCATGCCTGCCAAGTCCATCATCATCGGCAGGACCTTGAGCCCGTAGCCGGTAGAGTGCTCGTCCCCTGACACGTACGGCTCGTCGTGAAGCGCCTTGAAGCCGATCTTCTCGTACATCTTCGACTGGAAATTGAAGGAGTCGTTGAAGATGAAGTGGACGCGCCTCTCGGCGGCCGCTTCGATGACGCATTTGAAGAGCCCCTTCAGGAGCACCGGGCTGATGCGGTAGCGCCGGAGCACGCCGAGGCGGCCGACTTCTGCGACCGGACCCACGCGGCGCCATGACTTCAGATCGATTCGGGCTTCGCCCTCGATGGGCAGACCACGCTCCTCGTGATCGAAGAAGATGCAGATTCCCCCCACCGGCCGGTCGCCGGCGAACACCAGAAACGGCAGGAAATCGCCTTGCCACTTGCGGTTGGAAGCTTGGTGTTCGCGGATGATCGCTTCCTTGTCGATCTTTCGGCGCATTCCGAGCGCGCTCTGCAGATCCGCCCGATATGCCTCGGCGATGACGTTGTAGAAGGTCTCCCGGTCGTCCCGGCTCGCCGCTTGGCGGAATGAGTAGCCTTCCAGTTCGAACCGGGGCTGCCGTCCGTAGGCGGGTCCCATCGAGACGAAGTTCAGCCACACCGTGACGAGCGCCCCGAGCACCATCAGGCTCAGCGGCAAGTAGAGAAAACCCAACCCCGGAATCAGGACCAGCGCGGCAAGGCCGGCTGCGAAATGCAACCCTCCCCATAACAGCGAGATCGCGCGGTGGAGCGGCGGGAAGCTGGCGTCTCCCGTGTAGACGGCGGTGAATGGCCGGCCCGCCAGCAGCAGCGCGAAGATCAGTGCCGCCAGGGTCCAATAAACCATCGGGGAGAACCAGGCCATCCAGGACAGATCATCAAGCCAGTAGCGGGCGAACGCGAACAACAGATAGAACACGATCATGATCCGGGTAATGGGAGAAGCCACCCCGAGCCGCCGCTCATACGCCCACAGACCGGCGTAGAGAGAGGCGGCGATGAGCGGCGCCACGGTCAACGGTGTGAAGTACAGCGCGACGATCGTCACCATCATCACGATGAGGCTGACCAGCATCAACCTGACCATCGCGCGCAACCTCGCACCCGAATATGTCGGTCCGGTGTCCACGAAGATTCCTTCAACTCAGGCTGTTGAGGATGGAGCGCCCCAGGAAGGCCGGCGCGGATACGGTCTTGCCGGCCCTGCGGTCTGTGCCGACGGCGCAGGACAGACCCGGCATCCCCAGGTCCTCGACGAGGTAGGCGAGAGCGACGGACCTGCCGAGGGCTTCCGAGGGGAAGGCGGACTGGATGCGGCCGATGTCACAGTTCTCGATAAAGACCGGCTGGCCCAGCAGACCCTCGGCCCCACCGTCGACGATCATCAGCACGCATTTGCGCTCCACCGAGTGCTTCTTCCGCGCAAGCTCCCCGGCCGCCCGCAAATTCTCCTTGCGGAAATCGATCATCCACTGCAGGCCGGCTTCGAAAACGGAGACTTCCGGCGGAATGTCCCGCTCCCGGCTCATCGTGCCCATCTCGGTCATCATCACGGGGAACGCACTCTCCCCCACAATGAGCGCGTCGCCGTCTCCGACCTGCTTGAGCGTGTCGATCACCGCCTGCTTGCCGGCGGGCTCGCCGAACAGATACAACTCGTACTCCCCGAAGTATCCGATCCGCGCGGCCAGGACCGCCGGGTCGCCGAGCGGCAGGGCGTTGAGGAAGGCGACGGAATGAACCTCGTCTCCAAATGCCTTCCAGGCGACCGTCTCGGCCTCCGGCCCGATCAGGGCGAGGGCGAATGTCTTGTCGCGGACGTCCCGGAGCGTTGCGTCTCGGCCGGAGATGCTCTCCTCGAGGGCGGCGCGGATCGCCTCCCGGTCGGCGGGCTCGCCCATGATCCGGAAGCCGTGTTCCAACGCGATTATCCAGACAATGGCATCGACCCCTCCGGCCGGTGACGGGATCAGAGTATTCGCAGCCCGCCCTTCAAAAAGATCCCGGACGTTGCAGCCGACGACCGCGTTCAGCGCATCGCCCGCTTGCGGACCCGAAAGGTCGAAGCGGGTCCATTCCTGCAGATCGGCCAGCCCTGCGTGGTTGCGCATGCGTCGATAGTCGGTCATCGCACGTTCTCCTCTTGAGTTCGGCGGGACAGGATCAAGTCCACGATCGAGTTGACGGAACGAATCTCCTGCATATCGTCATCCTCGACGCGGAATCCGAACTCGCCTTCGATGGCGACGACAATCTCGAGCGCATCCACGGAATCAAGGCCCAGCCCGACCCCGAAGAGCAGGCAGTCGTCCGGAATCTCGTCGGGCTGCCGGTCGAGGTCGAGGCGCTCGACCAGAGTCTCCTTGAGACGGTGGGTGAGTGCGTTGCGGTGCCCGGCGTAGGCGCGCGCTTCAACAAGGGTATTGATCATCAGACGTAACTCCCTCCACTGACGTTGATGGTGGTACCGGTGACGAAGGTCGACAGATCGGAGCCCAGGAAGACGCAGGGGCCGGCGACTTCATCCGGCCGCCCCACCCGATCGAGGGGGATGATCTGCCGGAGCTTCGTCTTCGCTGCCGGCGGCATGCGCCTGGTCATCTCGGTATCGATCACGCCGACCAGCAGCGCATTGGCGAGCACGTTGAACTTGCCCGCCTCGCGGGCGAGCGACTTCGTGAAGCCCACGATTCCGGCCTTCGCCGCCGCGTAGTTGCATTGCCCCGGCCGGCCGGCCAGGGCGGAGATGGAACTGATGGAGATGATGCGGCCGCTACGCTGTTTCATCATCTCCCGGACTGCTTCGCGCGAGCACTGGTAGACGCCACGCAGGTTGACGGCGAGCACCTCGTCGAACTCCTTCTCCCTCATCATCACCAGCGGCTTGTCGCGGGTGATGCCGGCGTTGTTGACCAGGATGTCCAGCTTGCCGAACGCTTCCACCGCTCTCGCTGCCAGGGCTCTGGCGACGGGCGCCTCGACGACGGAGCCGGGCACTGTTTCGCAACGCCCGCCCATGTCCCGGATCGCCGCCGCGGTCTCGTCCAGCGCATCGGAGGCGCGGGAGGCGTTGAGCACCAGCGACGCCCCCTGTCTCGCGTATTCGAGGGCGATGGAGCGGCCGATCCCGCGCGAGGCACCAGTGACGATCGCAGACTTGCCGTCGAGGAGCTTCATCGGGAGATCTCCTGCCCGCACTTCGGGGCACCCGACAGGGCCAGTTCGAAGACGCCCCGGACATCGTCGGGATAAAGTATCGGCCGCCCACTGAAACGATCCATGCACACGAGCTCGGCGCGCACGGTGCAGACCAGGGTTCCCCCGCGACGGATGCGGCTGATCCACATCGAGCTGGCTGCTCCGAGTCTCTCGACCGCGGTCCGGATGGTGAGGCGATCGTCGAACAGCGCGGGAACATGGAATTTCATGTCCGCCGACCGCAGCGCGAGCCCGAGACGGCGGTGCTCGAACATGTCACCGAGGTCAAGCCCCACCGCGCGCATGAGTTCGTTGCGCCCCCGTTCCGCCATCTCGAGGTATCGGGGGTGGTAGACGATGCCGCCCGCATCGGTATCTCCGAAGATGACCCGGCAGGTGGTGACGGCCGCCGGCGGAGCGGCGCAATCGTGCGAAGTGGTGCAATCGTTCACTGCGGGCTCCTCTCCAGGATGAAAGCGAAACCGTCGCCGACCAGATCGCAGCCGGCGGCCAGCACATGGCGTGGGGCGTCCTCGTTGCGTTGCAGGCTCGCCAGCGCGGTGGCAACGGTCATCACCGCGCCGCTGGAGGGAGCGAAGCCGAACACCTCGTCCGGCCGGACGATCGGCGGCGACTCCTCTCCGAATACGGCGTTCAGGGCACGGCGGCAGGCGCGGCGCGACGGCGCGACCCCCCGATCGAGCAGGCTGACGAGGCCAATATGAGAAGCGGTGATCCCCGCCATGTGGTGGGCGGCATCGATCGCCCGTCGAAGAGCGGAGCCGTCCCGCGCAACCGAGAGATCGAGGGGATCCTGGAAATGGGCCCAGCCCGCAAGGCGCGCCAGGGGACCCACGCCTCGCTCTCTCGCGCTCGACGCCCGCTCCAGGGTCAGCGCCGCTGCGAACTCTCCCAGTGCGTCGGCCCGGCCACGACACCCGTCAGTCGCACCCCGCACCACACCGGCGTACCGGTAGACTTTGAGTAGCCGCGGCGATAACTCATCCGCCGAGACCATGGCCACTCGATCCTGGCGGCCGTCGCGGGCCAGATCCGACGCGTAGGCCAGGCCCGCCGCGGCGCCGCACACGGTAGTGGTGTACCCCGTGATTCCGTATGCCAACGAGCAGGTGCTTCCCATCGCGTTCATGGTCGTCATCGGGAAGTAGAGCGCGCTCGCGAGCGCCGGGTCGGCAAACACGCTTTCCATGTACTTCTCGGTCGGCTTCTGAGCGGCGAAAATCACTCCCCCGACAAGACCGGAACGCGGGTCGTGGTCGTAGACGGCCTTGTCGGCGCCGAGCGCCTCGTCCAGAGCGATGACGGCATAGCGCGTCGCGGGTGCGTTGCGGGCGAACCGCGTGAGCTTGGGATCCGTGAAGCGCAGTCCGGGACAGTACGCGGCGTCGATGCCGCTCTCCGGATCCCTCCGGGCCAAGGCGCTACCGGCCTCCAGAGCGTCGCGGAACCGTGCGACACCCGCGCCGGCGGCGCTCACGACACCGATCCCGGTCAACACGACCGCGTCGGGCCGCGCGGGGCGCCGGTGGTGCGAGACCCGCTCCCGGCCTGCACGCACGATCAGCGAGCTGTTCCGGCTTGCTCGCACAATCAGCGAGCTGTTGTTGCCGCCGAAACCGAAGTTGTTGACCATGATGACGCCGGGTCTGCCCTTGCGAGGGGCGTTGCGCACGTAGTCCAGCCGCGCGCATCCCTCGCGCACCGCATCCATTCGCAGGCCGTGCGGAACCATTCCATCCCCGGCAAGCAGAAGGGAGGCGATCAGCTCCAGGACGCCGCTAGCCCCCAGCGTGTGACCGAAGAAGGACTTGGTGGAGCTGATCGGGGTGGTATCGCCGAACAGCCGGCTCAACGATCGGGATTCCGCCGCGTCGTTGGCTTCCGTCCCGGTGCCGTGCGCGTTGACATAGTCGATATCGGCCGCGGCCAGGCCGCCGTCTTCGAGGGCGGCGATCATCGCGTGCTCGCACCCGACTCCGTCGGGGTCCGGCGCCGTGGCGTGCCAGGCGTCGCCGGAGAGGCCGTAACCCAGGATCTCGGCCAGCGGGGGCCCGCATCCCGGCATCTCCAGATCCCCGCGCTTGAGGACGACGATGCCGGCGCCTTCCCCGAGATTGAGACCGGCGGGGTTGGAGAACGGCGCGGTCTTGTCGTGGGAGATCACCCGCAGGGCATTGAATCCCGCCATGACCGAGAGAGACACCGTGTCGGAGCCGCCGGCAACGACCAGATCCAGCTCGCCCCTGCGTACCAGATCGGCACCGATGCCCACGGCGGAATTGGAGCTGGCGCAAGCCGAGGAGATCGTGATGACGCGGCCTCGGGCGCCGCTCATACGCTTGATGATCGAGGTGCAGTGAGAGACCAGGGTCGCCGCCACGATTCTGGGACGGATCCGGTCCCACTGCTTGCGGAAGACGTGCTGCGCGACCTCCTCGGTGCGCACGAGACCGCTGTGCGAGCTGCCCAGGCACACCCCCACCCTTTCCGGATCGAAGTCCCGAGGATCCACTCCCGCGCAGCGGATCGCCTCCCGGTATGCTTCGACGGACAGGAGCGTGGCACGATCCATCCACGAACGCGCGTACGCATCCACCTCGACCGGGATGTCATCGCCGAAGCTGCTGGCCAGTTCACCGGCGAAGCCGCCTGCGTCGAAGCGGGTCACCTTTGCGATCGAATCGCGACCGTCGAGCAGCGCCTGCTTCATCTCGGCACAGTTGCGTCCCAGTGGAGAGAACGCTCCCATTCCGATGACGACGGCTTGGTGACCCTGATGCGCGGTGTCGGACATGGCGTTCACTCCATCGCCGGCCGTGGGTTCACAAGTACGCGTCTCGCCCCGATGGCCTCGCTCGCTACTCATCGCGCCTCTCCATCCCTGGCCAGCAGGTCCTCTCCCGAACCGGACAAGGGAGCCAGGAGACGCGCGCCGGGGGCGCACCATTCGAAGCCGCCGTTCAACGCAGGAACCCTCCGTCGACGCGCTGGACTGCACCGTTGCAGTACGACGAGGCGCCGGATGCAAGAAACCAGACCGCCTCGGCGACCTCGTCCGGCTCTCCCATCCGGGGTGACGCACTCGCGTCGAGCACGTGCTCGTACATCCCCGGATCAAGAGACTCGACCATCCCGGTGCGGATGAAACCGGGCGCGAGCGCGTTGACCCGTACGCCGCGGCGGCCGAAATGCCGCGCGAGAAGCCGCGTGGCTCCGATCAGGCCACCCTTGGTGGCCGCGTAGGGAACCTGGCCTTCCTTTCCGGCCACCCCGGCCATCGACGCCATCATCACCACGGCGCCACTGCGCCCCGCCCGTGCCGATGCGATGAGATACGGCGCCGCCTGAAGCGCCAGCGCGACAGGCGCGCAGAGGTTGCCTCGAATCAGGCCCGCGTAGTCCCCGGGCGGCATGGCCGCGAATGCGCCGTCATGCGTACCGCCGGCGTTGTTGATCAAGACATCCAGGCCGCCGTAGCGGGTCACCGCTCGGGCGATGACGGTGCGGCACACTCTTGTGTCGCCAAGGTCCGCGCGGATCATCTCCAGCTCGGCTCCCGTGCCCGCCAGCATGTCCCGGACTTCTTGTGCCGCAGCCCGGTTGGAGCGATAGACCAGGACGAGGCGGCAACCCGCGCGCGCGAACTTGTGCGTGATCGCCCGTCCGATGCCGCGCGTCGCGCCCGTGATCAGAACGACACTGGTGGGATCCATGGTCACGCCGTCATCTCCATCACACCGTTGCCGAGACAGAAGACACCGCCATTGACCGGCGTCTCGCCGTCGAGCATGGAAAGAATGAATCGGACATAGCTACCGATCCCGATCGGGCGATAGCGCAGCGCGTAGACCTTCAGTTGCTCCCGGTGGGCCCGCCACACGGACTTCTCCACCATCTCCCGCGGGGGCTGGCAGACGAACATGTTGAAGCCGAGGCCCATCCGCCCGTACTCCTTGGCCATGGACTTCAGAGCCGCGGCCCGAGCCTGGTTGGCGATGGGAGTCTGGGGAAGGCCGAGAATCTTCGCTGCAACATCATCGATGCCGAGCGCCAGCACGCATCCCTTCCCAGCCGGCATCATGGCCCGGATCGCCGCCCGGCAGTCGACGAGAAACGCCATCGTCTGGCAGTGGAGCTCGCCGGCGAATGCCGCGGCCGCATCGGGCGCAGCTTGCGCGTGCTCCACGAGAGCGGCTTCGTCCAGACGCGGCTCGGTCAACACGACGCCGTAGGGCGTGGCTCCGGACAGGGTGGAGGCAAGGCCGCCGCCGGCCGAGGCGTCCAGAACGCAACCTCCTCGCTCTCGCCACCCCGCGGCGAGGGACTCGCCAAGCATCGTGTCCATCCGGTCGAAGGTCAGAGTTCGTGCAGACATCGGCCGTCTCTCCGTTCGATTGATCAAGGCTCAGGAATCCGCCGATATACCGGCGCGCCGGCTCTCCACCAGCATCGCGAGCCGCCCGACCGTGGCGCAGTGCTCGTCCATGAACGCCTGGTCCACGTTGGGGAAGGACAGGCCGAACTCGCGCTGCACCCCGGCGAGAACTTCGAGCGCATCGATCGAATCCAGGTTCAGGCCGTCCTCATCGAAGAGGCGAACGTCGTCGGTGACGTCGGCGAGATCGATGCCGATATCTTCGAGCTCGAGCCCTTCGTAGATGACCTTCTGGCGGATGTGGTCGGCGATCCCCGAGCCGGTCTTGCAGGTATCCACTTTTTGTGCCTCCCTCATGAAACGATCCATCGTTCGATTCCGGGTCCGTGTCCCGCCCGCTCCAATCGCGGCCGATCCTCGATTGCGGGCCCTGTCCAGGCTCCCCGCTCACCCTCCGGAGCCGTCCCCCGGAGTGACGCGCATCGTCGCCGCCTCGACGAAGCGCGGAAATCGCCCTTGCGCACCCCGTTTGTCAGCGCAAGGCGCATCGGTTGAAGGTCGAGAGCCACGACGCCCTCAGCCGGAGCCTCAGCGTCACCGTTGATCGGTGGCGGGCACGCTCAATCCGCCACTCCCTCGGTGCTGCTGCTCACCATCCATGGATCCCCACGCATGCGGTTCCCCGTTACACTTGCACTACGGAGGAAGTCTCATCCCAGAACCGAGGAACCTCGCATGAGTCGCAGGAACACAGAGGTGCGTCCACGCCGATGGGCAGCGCTGGCACTCGCCGCATCGGTCGCCCTCGCCGGGTGCGCGTCCACCAAGACGCCGGATCTGGATCCGAGGCTTGAGGCCGCCACGGCCGCGTTCGGCGGCCAGTTCACCTATCTGTACGTCCCGAGCGACGGCAGACTTGCCGACCAGGCGTTCCTCGCGATGTCGCGAGTCGCCGGCCCGCGCCAAATCTCACGCGATCTCGCTTCTACGATGGCTCCCGCAGAGACACAGCCGGTCCGGGTGATGGTGACCGGACCGTCGGGTGAGAAGACGCTCAAGGTGATTCTCGACGCACTCTCGTTCTACGAGGGCCGCCAAGTCCCCCGCCTGGAGGTGCTCTATCTCGGGGAGCCGTCGCACGAAGCCCTGCTCGCACGCGAGCTCTCCAAGATTGGTGCGGTGCTCCGCTTCGCGCCTTATTCGGACTGACCTGGCGAGCGGAGTTGCCCGGGTATTTCCGCTGCAAAGCGGCGGAGACGGCTCTCGATCTACCGAAACCGATCGAGCGCGAAGATCTCCCCCAGCACCGTCGTCGCGTAGGCTCCCGGCGGCAGCGTGAACGCAAGCGATACGCGGCCGCCTGACTTGATGTGCCAGCCGAGTTCGCGCACTGCGACCCGAAGCGCCCTCCGATTCTGATCGAGGCGTTCACGCTCGAGACCCCGGCAGAGCGACGCCGTCTCCGCCACCACCCGGTCTTCGATATCGCGGGCGGCGCCGGCCACCATGCGCGTCCCCCGCCCCCACAGCGGCCCGGTCGGGTGGATCTCCCCTCGCGCGGCCCGCTCGGCCGTCTCTTCGTCGACGCGATCGAGGGCGAAGACACTGCCGCGCCCGTCGAGCATCATGACGTCGCCGGGCACCGGCACAGCCCAGTGACCCGATTCGACGCGCGCCGCGAGGACTCGATTGAAAACGTGCGCGCGGGCGGCCGAGAGCGCAAGGCTCCGCCGGTGTCGATCGCGGATCGCACGCCGCTCGACGAGAAGCGACCGCGCGAGCCGGAGGTTCGCGCCGTCACGCCCGAAGCGCTGGGGGCCGAAGTAGTTCGGAGCGCCACGGATGCGGACCGCATCCAGCCGCTCGTCGAGCAATGCGCCCGCGGTCGTCGCGTCGCGCAGCACGATCTCGAAGCGGTTTCCGAGCAATGCGCCGCGCCTGAGCTTGCGCTGGTGCGATGCGACCTCCAGGACCTCGATCGCCTCCGATTCAAGCGCCGCCCATCGTGGTTCGGCGCGGCCGGCCAGATCGACGCTGAACCACTGGACCGCGACCGAGAGCCGATCTTTCATGCCCGCGAACCCCACCGCGGATCGAGGCGCGCCGGCGACCCGCGCGAGCGCGATGGCTACCTCCTCGGTGTTCACGCCCCGCTTGCGTATGCGCAGCCAGGCGTGCGTCCCCGCACCACTGGGATGGAACTTCTCGATCTCGGTGACCCGGAAGTCTTCGGGGTCCGCCGAAAGCGTCGCCCGCGCCGGCGGCCGTCCGTGCCCGCGCGGGAGCGCCGGCTCCGGTCCGGTCACCGCGCCTCGATCAGCGCCACCGCGTGCGCCGCGATCCCTTCCCCGCGCCCGGTGAAACCCATCCCCTCGGTGGTGGTCGCCTTGACGTTGACCCCGCCCGGCTCGATGCCGAGATCGGAGGCGAGGTTCGTGCGCATCTCGCCGAGATGCGGCGCGAGCCGCGGCGCCTGCGCGATTGCCGTCACGTCGGCATTCACGACGCCGAACCCGCGTTCACTCAGAAGCGCGACGACGCGGCGGAGCAGGACCCGGCTGTCGACCCCGGCGAACTCCGGGCTCGTATCGGGAAAGTGCCGGCCGATGTCGCCGAGCCCCGCTGCGCCGAGCAGCGCATCGCACAGAGCATGGATGAGGACGTCACCATCGGAGTGGGCGGCGAGGCCGCGCTCGAACTCGATGGCGACCCCGCCGAGCACCAGCTTCGTGCCGGGCGCAAACCGGTGAGCGTCGTAACCGTGGCCGATGCGGATCATAATGCCGGCTCCGGCGCACCGAACAAGGCACGGGCGAGCGCAAGGTCTTCCGGACGGGTGATCTTGATGTTGCCCGGCGAGCCCTCAACGAGGAGGGGGCGGGCGCCGGTACGCTCCATCGCCTGCGCTTCGTCGGTCACCATGCAACCGCTCGCGATCGCGCTCCGAAGTGCGGCACGCAGTTGGCCCAGGGGGAAGATCTGCGGTGTGAACGCGCGCCAGAGCCGGCTTCGGTCCACCGTGTCCTCGATCGATCCGTCCGGCCCAGCCCGCTTGAGGGTATCGCACACCGGCGCCGCGAGGATCGCACCGTGCGGGTGACGGCGCGCCGCCGCGACGAGCCGCTGCATGTCGGGGACCGTCACGCACGGGCGAACCGCGTCGTGCACCATCACCAGATCGCCGTCTGCCGCAACCGAACTCAGGTAATCCAGGGTGTTCGCGACCGAGTCATGGCGCTCGGCGCCTCCGTCGACCCGGACCACGGGTGCATCGAAATCCTCCGCGGCCTCGTCCCACCACGGATCCGCTGGCGCCACAGCTGCCACGATGCCGGCGACCCCGCGCACCGCCGCGAGCTTCGCGATGACGTGTGCGATGACCGGGCGAGCGCCGAGGGCAAGATACTGCTTGGGGCGATCGGCACCGAACCGTCGCCCGATCCCGGCCGCGGGGACGACCGCCCAGACGTCCGATGCCTTCACGGCGCGGTGGTCAACGTTCGACGAGCTGATAGTACGTCTCGTCCCGGCCGATCATCCCGAGATCGCTGCGCGCCCGCTCCTCCACCGCTTCGAGGCCTTCCTTCAGATCATGGACCTCGGCCCCGAGACGCCGGTTGCGGGCCTCGAGTTGTGCGTTCTCCGCGAGCTGCGCCTCGATCGCGGCCTCCAGGCGGTGCACCCCGGGCATGCCGCGATCTCCCAACCAGAGCTGGTGTTGCAGCGTGACGAACAGAGCCAGGAGTATGGTGATCGCGAGCTTCACGGGCTGATCCAATCTTTCGTGTCTCGAAAATTATTTCCGACAACTATCGACTGAGGCCACCTCGCGTCCCGCCTCAGTCGGCCCTCAACCCCGGCCGGTTCGTGTTGCATCATCCGACAAAGCGGCCTCTTGCGCCATACCGTGGAGCGCTCGCAGCCCTGGATAGCTCGACCGGCCCTCCGGCGCAAGGCTCTCTTCGATGCGGATGAGGCGGTTGTACTTCGCGACTCGATCCGATCGCGAGAGCGAGCCAGTCTTGATCTGTCCGGCGCCGGTCGCGACCGCGAGGTCCGCGATGGTGGTGTCCTCCGTCTCTCCCGAACGGTGCGAGATCACAATCGTATAGCCGGCCGAGCGCGCGGTCTCGATCGCCGCGAGGGTCTCGGTGAGGGTGCCGATCTGATTGACCTTGACGAGCACCGAGTTCGCGACGCCCTCGGCGATGCCCTTGGCGATGATCCCGGGGTTCGTCACGAAGAGATCGTCGCCCACCAACTGGACCGTGTCGCCGAGACGCTCGGTCAGCAACCTCCAGCCGTCCCAGTCATCTTCGGCCATGCCGTCTTCGATCGACACGATCGGGTACTGCTCGGCCCAACCGGCCAGCACGCCGGCGAACGCTGCGGAGTCGAGCGACACACCCTCCGAGCCGAGGTGATACTCCCCGTCGCGGTAGAACTCGGAGCTCGCCACGTCGAGGGCCAGATGCACGTCGCCGCCGGCCGAGTAGCCGGTGTTCTCGATCGCTTCGAGGATGACTTCGATCGCTTCCTCGTTGGACGCAAGATCGGGCGCGAAGCCGCCTTCGTCGCCGACCGCGGTGGCGAGCCCGCGCCCGCTCAGTACCGCCTTCAGCGAATGAAACACCTCGGCCCCGCAACGCACCGCCTCGCGCAGATCCGACGCGCCGGTCGGCACGATCATGAACTCCTGCATGTCGACGTTGTTGTCGGCGTGTGCGCCCCCGTTCACGATGTTCATCATCGGGACCGGCATCCGGTACGGCCCGGGGCCGCCGAGGTACCGGTAGAGCGGCTGCCCGCCGGCGCGCGCCGCGGCCTTGGCGCACGCGAGCGATACCGCGAGGATCGCGTTCGCGCCGAGATTCGCCTTGTTCTCGGTGGCGTCCAGATTCAGCATCGTGGCGTCGATCAGGTGTTGATCGGTCACGTCCACGCCGGTGAGCGCGGGCCGGATCTTCTCCTCGATGTTCGCGATCGCCCGCCGGACCCCGCGCCCGTGAAACCGCTTCGGATCGGCGTCGCGCAGCTCCAGCGCCTCACGCCTCCCCGTCGAGGCGCCGGAGGGGACCGCAGCCCGGCCAACCTCGCCGCCGTCGAGAACGACGTCTGCCTCCACGGTCGGGTTGCCGCGCGAGTCGAGGATCTCACGGGCGACGATGTTCCGGATCGCCGGCAATTCAGGCGCTCCTTGTCTGCACCGGCTCCGGAGCATTCTCCGCTCCCGGGACATCCTTCGGCCCTGAACAAGCGCTCTCTCCTCCGGGAACGCCTTGCGGCTCCGAAGCACTTTTC
>OZ252286.1:657500-3668130 GCA_965250045.1 Candidatus Marinacidobacterium sp. | reverse complement strand
CGGACCGGACTTCTTCGGCGGAAGCGAGGAGCGTGCCGGCCCCGAACCAGGTGGCGAGCAGGCTCAGCGAGGCGAGCGGTGTCCCGAGACGCCGGCCCGCGACCAGGTAGTCGGAGAAGTTGTGGACGCGGCGACTTGCTATCCAGGCCATCCCGAACAGGAGGGCCGTGTAAAGAAGAAGGACTGCGGCGGAAAGACTCGTCGACAAGGACTGGTTTTCAGTCGGGCCGGTGCAGCCGTTCGACGGCGCTCGCCCGCTCGGCAGGATCGGCCCGACCCCACAGCCCTCCGAGGAGCATCGCCAGCAGACTCACCGGCAGCGCCAGCAGAATGGGACCGATCCCGATTCCGAGCTGCGGGCCCGCGAGCAACACGACGGAATAGGTGGTCACTCCGGACACGAGCGCCGCCACGCCGCCGGCGAGGTTCGCTCGCCGCCACCAGAGGCCGAAGACCACCGGCACGAAGAGCCCCGCCGAGAGCAGGCCGACGCCGGCGGTATAGAACTGGGTAAGCAGCTCGGGTGGTGACCACGCCCAGTAAAGAGCCGCCGCACCGACCACCCAGGTAGCCCCGAGCCGGGCTGCGGCCTGGGCGTACTTGCTCTTTCTCGACAAGAAGCCGCCCAGCAGGTCGTGGGCGACCGCGGAGCTCACCGCCAGCAGGAAGGCATCGGTCGTGGACATGACCGCCGCCAGCACCGCCGCCACCGCGAGCCCGCGCAGCAGGGGCGGGAAGTGTCCGCCCACGATCCGGAGGAACACCTCGTCGGGGTCCGTGAGCCCCGGGAACTCCAGGATGCCCACCGGGGCGATCAGCAGGATCGCCGCGAGGATCATCACCCCGTACATGACGGTCGCGAGATTGAGCGACAGGCGGGCGCTTCTCGGATCTTTGGCGGTGGCGACCCGCATCACGATGTGGGGGATTACGGGAATCGCCGAAGCCCAGATCACGAAGTAACTCAGGTAGCCGGATCCCCCCGAAGGGAGTTGTCCGAAGGCCGGGGAGGCCGCGGTCGCCGCCTGGAGCGACGCAAACGGCGAGCCCGCGGAGATGGCCAGGACGACGGCGGTGGCCCCCATCAGGAGGAACAACAAAGCCCCCTGCATCACGTCGGTGACCGTTACGGCAACCATTCCGCCGAAGGACACATAGAGGACGAACACGAGGGTTGCGACGGTGATCGCGGTCCCGTAGTCCACCCCCAGCAGGGCCTCTGCGGTGATCCCGGCGGCCTTCATCTGGGCCACCATGTAGACGGTCAGTGAGACCACGATGATTGCCGGGACCAGGGCCCGCACTGCACCGTGGGGATACCGGAAGACGAGGAAGTCGGTGATCGTGAATTTCGCCAGTCGGCGAAGCGGCGCGGCGACCAGGATGGTGGCGAGCGGGAAACCGACCACCGCCCCCGCGAACAGCGCTAGCGTCGCCGGAATGCCGTCCCGATAGGCGAGGCCGAGCACTCCCACCAGGGAGCCGCCGCTTGCCAGGCTGGCCATGATCGCGAGCGCGTTGACCCCCGTCCCGACGCGGCGCCCGGCCACCCAGTACTCGTCCGCCGAGCCGAGCACGCGGCGGGTGGCCAGCGCCCCGACCACCACGCATACGAGCAGGTAGGCGAGGACGAGCCAGCGTTCGATCATGGACCCGGGCGGGATTCCCCCGGTTCGCGGCTTTCCCGGCCGCTTCCCGTCTCCCGTTCGGCGAGGAGCAACAGGAGCAGAATCGCGGGCGATCCGAGGAGCAGCACCGCCATCAGCCAGCCGAAGACCGCGACCCCGAGCACCGAGATTTTTCCGAACACCGGCAGGAAGGCCAGCGCCGAAAACGCAACCAGCACGAAGAGCGCGATGCGCTCCGTGCGCGGCATCGGGAAGAACGAGTTCATGGAGGGCCGGCGGGCGCCAAGTGTAGGGCCGCCGGGAGGCGGCTGGCCTCCCCTTCCTTCAGCCGGCGCTGCTTCCGGGGAAGAGCGGCTTCCAGTCACGGGGAGCGACCGGCTCCCTGCCAGCCGCCTGCTCCCCCGCCTCATACACCCGCCACTGGCCCGGATGGTCCTTCCGCAACCGGGCGAGCTGCGCCTCGTACTCCCGCCATTCGTAGGGCGACGCCGCTGCGAGCTCCTTCCGGGCGATGCGCTCCGCTTCCTGCGCCCGTTGGTGACGCTGGATTTCCGGCGAACCGCGGAGCGCCGCGCACTCTGCCCGCCGTGCGTCGAGCGCCCGGTCGAGGCCCCGCCGCGCCGCAGGGGTGCGGGGAAGGCTCGGGTCCCCGGCGAGCGATCTCCGCTGCTGCTCCAGCAGTTCCAGGCGCTCGCTGGCTGCCCGGGCGCCGTCCCTCCATGCCTCCTCAACCGCCTTCCTGGCCTCCTCCCACCTCGTCGCCGGCTCGCCCGCCCGGCGTCGCAGCCAAAACAGGGTTTCTCGCAGGTCCGTCGTCATTACGGCCAAGGGGCTTCGTTGCCGTTCTTCCGAGGCTCCTCCAAGGATATGGATGGTAGGCGCTTCCGCGGTCCCACCCGTATCATGGCCCGCGTCCGCCCGCCGGCCACTCTCCCGTTCTCCCGTGCGTGTCATCACCTGGAATCTGAATTCGATCCGAACCCGCCGGGCCCGTCTGCTCCGCCTGCTCGAGCGACACGAGCCCGACATTGTGTGCCTCCAGGAGCTTCGCGCCCCTGCAGAGACCTTCCCCTGGTTGGACACCCGGGCGGCCGGATACCGCGCCGTGGTCCATGCCCAGGCCGCGAGGAACGGAGTGGCGATCCTGGCGCGCGAGTCCCCGGAGGTGCTGGAGCGGGGCCTCCCGCCGTGCCGGCAGCGCGGCGAGGCGCGCCTCCTGGACGTCCGGGTAGCGGGATGCCGGGTTGTCACGGCCTACGTGCCGAACGGGAAGGCGGTGACCCGCGCCGATGACTGGCGCTACAAGCTGGAGTGGCTCGGAGCGCTCCGGGAGCATCTTGCCGGCAACGCGGATCCCGCGGAGCCGCTCATCCTCTGCGGGGACTTCAACGTGGCCCCGAAGGACCAAGACGCCACGGTGGCGGATCCGGGAGGGGTGCTCTGCCACCCCGACGCCCGCACCGCGCTCGCGGGCGTAATAGCGTGGGGACTGACCGATGCCTATCGCAAGGTCTATGCGGAGGGCAAGGAACCGGAAAAGGGCCTCTACACCTGGTGGGACTACACCCGCCTGGCCTTCGCGCGGAACGTTGGCGCCCGCATCGATCACATCTATCTGACCGCTTCGCTTACCGGTCGGATCGATTCGGTGCGGGTGGATCGGGACGAGCGGCGCCAGCGGAAGGGGGAGGACATTCCCTCCGACCACGCACCGGTCCTCTGCGACCTCGATTTCCCGTAGCGCCCCCGCGCACCCCGAGCCCGGCAGCGGCCGGCTGTTAACAGCCTGTGGTTGAACCCGGGTGAGCGCCGAGGCCGGTGAGGCCCAGTTCTCCCGGTGGGGCCAGTTCTCCCGGTGGGGGCCCGGCTGACAAGGCGCGTGAGGGAGGAATACCTGGTGTATTTCGACCGAAACGCAACGCAGAACGGAGCGAAGCGGAGTGTTTCAGCCGGGATGCATCGCCGGTCGAACGCCGCGTGGGTTTCACCACCGGCTGTCAAACCAGGTTGAGGCCGGGAATGTCCCGGAAATCCTCCTCATTCAGGGACCAGAGCGCGGCGTCCTGCGTGATCGCACACGCCGCGACCGCCAGGTCCATTTCGCGGCCGCGCGCCCTCCCGAGTTCGGAATAGAGATCGGCCGCGGCCGCCGAGGCGTCGGTATCGAAAGGGACGGCAGCGCGGCGAGGCAGAAGAGCCTCCTGGTCCCTCAACTCGTCGAGAGTTCGTGGCCCCCGTAGCCACTCGTAGAGGACGGGTGCGGAAATGTTCAGGCGGTGTCCCGCGTCCACGAGAGCGATGAGCCGTGCGAGAGAGGGTCTCTGGCCGGCCAGCGCGTCCACGAGCGCCGAGGTGTCGAGATGGACGATCACCGCTCCGGCCGCCAGCCCCGGCGCCGCGCGTCGCGGATTTCCCGCAGTTCGCCATCCACCTCCGCCCGGGACCGGCGGGGCGGCGCGTCGCGCAGCCGATGCAGCACTTCCAGCATGCGGAGGCGCTCGGCCTCGCTAAGCCGATCCTTGCGCGCCGCATAGTCGGCAACGGCTTCCCGCACCATCTGGCTCTGCGGAATCCCCAGCCGACTCGCGACGGTGCGGATCCGGCGCACCGTGGCGTCGTCAAGCGAGTAGGTAACCTTGACCATATCGATACCATAATACCATACTCCAATCGCCCGACCCCGCCCCGCCCCAGCTCCGCAAGGTCTCGGAAGCAGAGTGCGGACTCCGCCCGATCACGCGACCGCGCTCCGTGACCTGCGAAGAGAATCGGGGGATTCCGGGCAGATCCGGCGCGCCGCGGGGGCCGGCTGGACGCCTCCGCTGGACGCCCCGGAACGGGTTTCCGCTGCTTGCATCGGGGGTCGCTCGCCACTATCCTCTTTCAATTGGGCCGGAACGTATTCAGGGGCGGAAATACCGCCCTGCCACGTCCGGCAAAACGTCCCATGCGCCTAGTTCCCATCGTCGCAGCGTGGTCCCTCGGCGCGGGCGCCTTCCTGCTTCCGCTGGCTGCTTTTGCCGGGGAGACGCCGCGTTCCGAACCGGCGGCGCCCACCATCGCGCCGGCGGCGCCCACCATCGCGCCGGCGGCGCCCACCATCACGGCTGTCCGGAACTGGAGTCCGGAGAGTTCCCCCGGTGGGTCCATAAACACTGGGTCCATGAGCACGGAGACGGCCGCCGCGCACAACGGGATGCTGCGGACCTACTGCATGGTCTGTCACAACGACCGGATGAAGACCGGGAACATGTCGCTCGCCGGATTCGATGCCGGCGATGCAGTCGCCAACCCGGCCCTCGCGGAGAAGATGGTCTCGAAGCTCCGGCTCGGCATGATGCCGCCGCCGGGGGCCCGGCGGCCGGCGGAGGAGCTGCTTGGCGAGGTCGCGGGGTCGCTCGAGACCCAGCTTGACACGAGCGCGCAGGAGAACCCGAATCCCGGGCGTCGCTCCTTCCAGCGCTTGAACCGGGCCGAATACACCGCGGCAATCCGCGACCTGCTGGACCTCCCGCTGGATGGGGCCAAATACCTCCCACAGGACACGATCAGCGCGAACTTCGACAACATCGCGGATGTCCAGTTGCTGTCCGCGACACTCATGGACTCCTACCTGCGGGCGGCCAGCGATATCAGTCATCTCGCGGTCGGGGACCCTGACGCGGTGGCCGCCGAGTCCGGTTACCACGTGTCCCGATGGGCGGCCCAGTTGGAGCTGGTCGAGGGAGCACCCTACGGAACGCGGGGCGGAATCGTCGTGGACCACGTATTCCCGGCGGACGGCGCTTATCGGTTCCGGGTGGCCTTCCACCACGAGACGACCGGCGCCATTGTCGGCTCGGGATCGAGTTCGCTTCACACGGTCGACACTCTGGAGCAGGTCGAGATCTCGACCGACGGTGAGCGGGTCGCGCTCCTGGACGTCGGTCGCTGGATGCACGTTTCCGACCCCGACGGGGTCAATCTGCGGAGCGAACCGGTCTTCGTGCGGGGTGGCCCGCGCAAGGTGGCCGCGGTTTTCCTGAAGCACTACGAGGGACCGGTCCTCGACCTGATTTCCCCCCACGACTGGTCACTGGCCAGCACTGCGACGTCGAGGACCTACGGCATTCACAACGTACCCCACCTGCGGGATCTGATCATTACGGGGCCCTTCGAGGCGACCGGGGTGTCGGAGACGCCGAGCCGCAAGGCGATCTTCACGTGCCGGCCGCTCTCGGCGGAAGAGGCGCGCCCCTGTGCCGAGAAGATCCTGTCGCGGCTCGGGCGTCTCGCGTATCGGCGGAATCTGACCGAGCGCAACCTCAAGGCGCTGATGTCGCTCTATAACACGGGGGCCGCAAGCGTCGGCTTTGAGGAAGGGATCCGGATGGGGATCGAGGGAATGCTCGCGAGCCCGAACTTCGTGTTCCGGATCGAGGAGCCACTGGACCCGCGGGAGGCGGAGTTCGGGTACCGACTGACGGATACCGACCTGGCGTCGCGCCTGTCGTTCTTCCTGTGGGGGACGATCCCCGACCACGAGCTGCTCGATGCGGCCGAGGCGGGGCAGTTGTCGGATCCCGCGGGGTTCGAGACGCAGGCCCGGCGGATGCTGGCGGACCCGCGTTCGGAAGCGCTGGCGAAGCGGTTCGCGTATCAGTGGTTCCGGCTGCAGGATCTGGACAAGATCAACCCCAACGTTCGGTTGTATCCGGACTTCTACCAGCAGTTGAAGATAGCGATGGTGGAGGAGACGGAGCGGTTCTTCCACTACCTGGTGACGGAGGACAAGAGCGTTTTCGACCTGTTCACCGCGGACTACACGTTCGTGAACGACAACCTGGCCGACCACTACGGGATGGAGGGGGTTGCCGGTCCGGAGCACCGTCTGGTGCGGTATCAGAATCCGAACCGGCGTGGGATTTTCGCCCACGGGAGCATGCTGACGCTGACGTCCCATCCGTATCGGACGTCGGCGGTGCTTCGTGGGAAGTGGGTGATGGAGGTGCTGCTCGGGAGTCCGCCGCCACCTCCGCCTCCGAACGTTCCGGACCTGGATGCCGGGGAGTCAGGCGAGACGGTCCGCAAACTCACCGCCCGCCAGGCCCTCGAGATCCACCGGGACAACCCGGCGTGCCGTTCGTGCCACCGGATGATGGATCCGATCGGACTGGCGCTCGAGCAGTTCGACGTGACTGGGCGAGTGCGGGTGAAGGACGCGGGCCAGCCGATCGACGCGTCGGGCGAGTTCTACGATGGGACTCCGATCCGTGACATCGGGGACCTGCGGGAGGCGCTGCTGAAGCGTCCGACGCCGCTGCTGCGGACATTCACGGAGAACCTGATGGCGTATGCGCTGGGTCGGCGGGTGGAGTATTACGACCAGCCGCGGATCCGGGAGATCGTTCGGGAAGCGGAGGCTTCGGACTACCGGATGTCTTCGTTCATCCTGGGGGTGGCGACGAGTCCGGCCTTCCAGATGAAGGGCGGGGTCGAAGCCGAGACGGAGACGACGCTCGCCGCGGAGCATGC
The DNA here is from genome assembly GCA_965250045.1 of Candidatus Marinacidobacterium sp. Classification (GTDB taxonomy): domain Bacteria; phylum Acidobacteriota; class Vicinamibacteria; order Marinacidobacterales; family Marinacidobacteraceae; genus Marinacidobacterium. The sequence goes on along the minus strand of OZ252286.1, from coordinate 3,660,988 downwards.
CGCGGAGCATTAGGAAGCTCTACAGAGAATCAAACCGACAAGAATCGAACCGAGAAAACAAGAGAGAAAGTCAGTCTGACCACAAGGAGACAGCGATGAACTACCTGACCGGGAAAAGCCTTCCACGCCGCACGTTCCTGCGGGGAGCGGGGGCCACAGTCGCGTTGCCGTTCCTGGACGCGATGGTTCCGGCGAGTGTGATCGCCAAGCCGACGGCGGAGGATCCGACGCGGCTCGTGGCGGTCGAGATCGTTCACGGGGCGGCGGGCAGCAACAAATACGGTCGCGAGCAGCACCTGTGGTCTCCGGAGAAAGAGGGCGCGGACTTCGATCTGTCGAAGGGTGCGCTCAGTTCCCTGGAGCCGGTCCGGGACTACGTCACGATCGTGAGCGACTGCGACAATGAGCCCGCGGAAGCGGAGACCGCACGGGAGATCGGCGGGGACCATTTCCGCTCGAGTTCGACGTTCCTGACCGCGTCCCATCCGAGGCAGACGGAAGGGTCGGATGTCCTTGCCGGAACCTCGCTCGACCAGATCTACGCGAGGGGTTTCGGTCAGGACACGCCGATTCCCTCGATGCAGCTCTGCATCGAGACGGTGGACCAGGCGGGTGGTTGCGCCTACGGGTATGCGTGCGCGTACACCGACACCATCAGTTGGGGGTCGCCGACGGAGCCGCTCCCGATGACACGGGATCCCCGGATCGTGTTCGACCAGTTGTTCGGCGCGGGGGGAACCCCGGAGGGCCGGGTGGCGCGGCAGAAGGCTCGCCAGAGCGTTCTGGACTTCATCGGTGAAGAGGTGCGTAGCCTGCAAGAAGCGCTGGATCCGCAGGACTTGCGCCGGATGGACCGGTACCTGACGGACGTCCGGGAGATGGAGCGTCGGATCGAGCGGATCGTGGAACGGAACACGAGCGGGGAGCTTCGTGAGCTTCCGGACGCTCCGTCAGGGGTTCCGGACTCGTTCGACGAGCACGTGAAGATCATGTTCGACCTGCAGGCGCTGGCCTTCCAGTCGGACATGACGCGGGTTTTCAGCTTCAAGCTGGGCCGGGACGCGTCGAGCCGGGTGTATCCGGACAGCGGCGAATCGACGGCGTTCCATCCGGCCTCACACCACGGGAATGACGACGAGCGGGTGGAACTTCTGAGCCGGATCAACCGCTATCACGTCAGCGTGATTCCGTATTTTATGGAGAAGCTGCGGAGCATTCAGGAAGAGGATCGGACGCTTCTGGACAAGACGATGATCCTGTATGGGTCTCCGATGGGAGATCCGAACATCCACAACCACAAGCGCGTTCCGTTCTTTGTAGCGGGAGGCGCGAACGGAGCGCTGGAGAACAACCTGCACCTGCGTGCGGAGCCTGGAACCCCGCTGGCGAACGTGATGCTCACGTTGCTGCACAAGCTGGGGATGGATGACCTGGAGAGCTTCGGGAACAGCACCGGGCCGTTCTCGCTCTCGCAGGCGGTGTAACCCGGAAGCGGGATCCACATCAGGGACTTTGACCCAAGAGAGGGACGGAGAATGAAGATCGGAAAGCGATGGATCGGCTTGGCAGCGCTGCTCGCAGTGGCGGGCGTGCTGGTTGGCGCCGGGCATGCGGCGCTGCTCGCGCCGGTGCTGGACGCCGCGAAGCGCGGTGACTTGGAGACCCTGAAGGCGGAGCTGCGTTCGGGCGCGGACGTGAACGCGGCGCAGGGCGACGGGTTCACGGCGCTCCACTGGGCGGCGAAGACGGGGAACCGCGAGGTTGCGGAGGTGCTGATCGCGGCGGGTGCGGACATCCGCGCGACGACGCGTCTGGGAAGTCACATGCCGCTCCACGTGGCGGCCGCGGCCGGGCAGGCGGACGTCGCCGAGGCCCTGCTGAAGGCCGGAGCCCCGGTGGCCGTACCGACCGCAACCGGCGCCCGCTCGATCCACTTTGCGGCGGCTTCCGGCGACCCGGGGACGCTCACGGTGCTCGCTGACCACGGCGCCGATCTGGACGCCGTGGAGCCGCAGTGGGGCCAGACGCCGCTCATGTTCGCGGCCGCCATCGGCCGCACCGCCGCGGTCGAGACGCTGATGGAAGCGGGCGCCGACCCGTCCGTCACGGCCAAGGTTCTGGACGTTGCGGCGCGTGCCGAGCAGAACCTGATCGCCCGCCGCGCCCGGCAGGCGCGGATCGCCCGCGAGCGGGGCGGAGGCAGCGCGGGCGTGATCTACGACGAGCGGGAGCGGGACAAGCGGGCGAAGGAGGCCCAGCGCCGGGCTCGAGCGGCGGCCGCCAAGGCAGCGAAGGAGAAGGGCCAGACCGAGGAAGCGCCGGCGACTGCGTCTACCGCCGGTTCCGGAAAGACCGGGTCCGCCGACCTCGCTGACCTGAAGAAGCCGGAGAAGGACGAACACGCCGAGGCCCATGGCCACCCCGAGGACGAATTGGCCAGGGCCAAAGCCATCGAAGAGGCCAAGAAGCGGAAAGCGGCCAGGCAGCGCGACCGGAACCGCCTGCAGCCGCTCCGCTACGCGGAGCTCGTCGGAACCCACGGCGGCCTGACCGCGCTGCTGCTGGCCTCCCGGGATGGATTCCTTGATGCCGCCGTCGCTCTGGTGGACGCCGGGGCCGACGTGAACCAGCGGGCGGAGGGACACCGCACCACGCCGCTGCTGATGGCGGCGATCAACGGCCACTACGACCTCGGAATGGCGCTGCTGGAACGGGGCGCGGACCCCAACCTGAAGAACGTCTCGGGCGGGGCGCCCCTCTACGGGGCGATCAATGCGCGCTGGATAGCCCAGCCGTTCCATCCCCAGCCCGCGGATCACCTCCGGCAGGAGACCTCGCACATCGAGTTCATGGAAGCCCTCATCGCGGCGGGCGTCGACGTCAACGCCCGGCTCGAGCGAAAACAGTGGTACACGACCTACAACACGGACCAGCTCGGCGTGAACCGCGCCGGCGCGACCGCGTTCTGGCGTGCGGCCTACGCGCTCGACATCCCCGCCATGAAGATGCTGATCGCCCACGGCGCCGACCCGAACGTCCCGACCAAGAAGGTGCCCGAGCGGACGCGACGCCGCCTGACGGATCTGACGGCGGAGGAACCCGAGGAAGATCCTTCCGGGCTTCCCGAGGTTCCGTACGGGGGTCCGGGCGTTTATCCGATCCATGCCGCTGCGGGAGTCGGCTACGGTCTGGGATTGGCGGCAAACTCGCATCGCCACGCGCCCGACGCCTGGATGCCCTCGGTGAAGTACCTGGTGGAAGAACTGGGCGCCGATCCGGACGCCCGCGACCACAACGGCTACAGCGTCATCCATCACGCCGCTTCACGCGGTGACAACGAGATGATCCTCTACCTCATCTCCAAAGGCGCCGACCCGCTGGCGATCGCCCGGACCGGACAGACCACCTTGGATCTCGCAAACGGGCCGGCACAGCGGATCAACCCCTTCCCGGAGACCATCGCCCTCCTCGAAAGCTACGGGGCCAAAAACAACAACCGCTGCGTGGGTTGTTGAGGGACGGCCATGGGGATTTTCCGGACCGCACGGCCTGTGAAAAAAGTCACGCGGCATTCGAACGGCGATGCATCCCGGCTGAACCGGGCGGCTACGCGGCCCTCATCGTTGCGTTTCGGTCGGAATACACTCGGGCCAGTTCTCCCGGTGGGGGCTCCTCCCTCACGCGCCTTGTCAGCCGAACCCCCACCGGGAGAACTGGGCCTCACCGTTCTCGGTGCTCGCGTCACTTTCTCCACAGGCCGTGAAGCGGCGAGGAAAGTCGGCCGACTTTCGCTGATTCCGTTCCTCTTCGCCGGTCTGCTGTCGGTTTCGGCTGCCACTGCAGGCCCCGCTTCGTCTTCAGAGACGCCAACGCTCGTCATCGCGAGGTCGTGGGAACCGGCGTCTTCCAGGGAGACCGCTCCGCCCGGCGAAGCCACTCGGCCCGTCTCCCCCGAGAACGCGGCCGCCCACAACCGGATGCTGCGGACCTACTGCATGGTCTGCCACAACGACCGGATGAAGACCGGGAACATGACGCTCTCCGGTTTCGACGCCGGGAACGCACCCGAAAGCGCGCCGCTCGCCGAGAGGATGGTCTCGAAGCTGCGGCTCGGGATGATGCCCCCACCGGGTGCCCGGCGACCCGCCGAAGACCTGCTGGCCGAAGTCGCGGCGTCGCTCGAGGACCAGCTTGACACAAGTGCGGAGGAGGCGCCGAATCCGGGACGCCGTTCCTTCCAGCGGCTGAACCGGTCGGAGTACACCGCGGCCATCCGGGATCTGCTGGCGCTCGATGTGGACGCTGCCGAGTACCTGCCGCAGGACACGATCAGCGCGAATTTCGACAACATCGCAGACGTGCAGTTGCTCTCGGCGACGCTCATGGACTCGTATCTGCGGGCGGCGAGTGAGATCAGCCGGCTGGCGGTAGGGGACCCCGACGCCGTGCCGGCGGAGACGAGCTACTTCGTTTCCCGCTGGGCTTCGCAGCGGCGCCAGGTCGAGGGGGCGCCCTACGGCACCCGCGGCGGGATTGCGGCGGATCACACCTTTGCCGCGGACGGGAACTACGTCTTCCGCGTCTCGCTCCACCACGAGGTGTGCGGCCCCGTCGTCGGCACCGCGGTGGGGGCGCTGAACTCCGAGGAGAACCCCGAACAGCTCGAGATCTCGATTGACGGGGAGCGGGTGGCGCTGCTCTCGATCGATCCCTGGATGCACACCTCGGATCCCGATGGCGCCACGATGATCACGGAGCCGATCTTCGTCAAGGCCGGTCCCCGGAGGGTGGCTGCCGCGTTCCTGCGCCAGTTCGACGGCGCGACGCTGGATCTGATCTCGCCGCACGAGTGGTCGCTGGCGAGCACCAACATCGCGCTCACCTATGGGATCCACAGCCTTCCGCATCTGCGCGACGTTCTGATTCGGGGACCGTTCGATACCACTGGGGTATCGGAGACGCCGAGCCGGAAGGCGATCTTCGGCTGCCGCCCGCTGTCGGCGGAAGAGGCCCGGCCCTGCGCCGAGGAAATCCTGTCACGGTTGGGCCGGCTGGCCTATCGCCGGAGCATGGACGAGGAAGGCCTGGCGGCGCTGATGTCGCTTTACGACGCGGGCGCCGAGGCGGTCGGGTTCGAGGAAGGGATCCGGATGGGTGTCGAGGGCGTCCTCGCGAGTCCCAACTTCGTCTTCCGGATCGAGGAGCCGCTGGACCCGCGGGAGGCCGAGTTCGGGTACCGGTTGACGGATACCGACCTGGCGTCGCGTCTCTCGTTCTTCCTGTGGGGGACGATCCCGGACGCCGAGCTATTGGATCTGGCGGAGGCGAGACGGCTGTCGGAGCCTTCGGTCTTCGAGGATCAGGTCCTCCGGATGCTGGCGGATCCCCGTTCGGATGCGCTCGCGAAGCGGTTCGCCTACCAGTGGTTCCGGTTGCAGGATCTCAAAAAGATCAACCCGAACGTCCGGCTCTATCCGGACTTCCACCAGCAGTTGAAGACGGCGATGGTGGAGGAGACGGAGCGGTTCTTCCACCACCTGGTGTCCGAGGACGAGAGCGTCTTCGACCTGTTCGAGGCGGACTACACGTTCGTGAACGAGCGCTTGGCAAAGCACTACGGAATGGTGGGGGTTACGGGTCCGGAGCACCGGCTGGTGCAGTATCAGGATCCGAACCGGCGCGGGATCTTCGCCCACGGGAGCATGCTGACGCTGACGTCGCATCCGTATCGGACATCGGCGGTTCTTCGCGGGAAGTGGGTGATGGAGGTCTTGCTGGGGAGTCCGCCGCCTCCGCCCCCGCCGGACGTTCCGGACCTGGACGCGACGGCGGCGGCCGAGAACGGTCGTGAGCTGACGGCTCGGGAGCGTCTGGAGATCCACCGGGACAACCCGGCGTGCCGTTCGTGCCACCGGATGATGGACCCGATCGGGCTGGCGCTCGAGCAGTTCGACGTGACGGGCCGGGTTCGGGTGAAGGATGCGGGTCAGCCGATCGACGCCTCGGGTGAGTTCTACGACGGAACTCCGATCCAGAACATCGGGGACCTGCGGGAGGCGCTCCTGAAACGTCCGACGCCGCTGCTGCGGACGTTCACGGAGAACCTGATGGCGTATGCGCTGGGGCGGCGGGTGGATTACTACGACCAGCCGCGGATCCGGGAGATCGTCCGGCAGGCGGAAGAATCCGACTACCGGATGTCAGCGTTCATCCTGGGGGTGGCGACGAGCCCGGCCTTCCAGATGAAGGGCGGGGTGCTCGAAGAGATCGAAACCACGGTCGCGGGCGAGCCCTGAGCTCCTCCCCCCCGGGGGGCGAAGGGGCTGCGCCGGGTGTGGGCGCTTTCCGGTTTCCGGCGTCCACTCGTCGAGCGTTCTCGACCGGGCCGAATGCCCCTTGCGCCGGGCCGGTTGATTTCCTATCCTAGCCCGGTTATGGGAGCCCATCGATCTCGTACTTTGTGGGGGTCGTATCCCTGCAACTGCGGGCGTCCAGCCGGTCCCACTCCGGGCCCGACCACCCAAGTCGCGCGCCAAGTCGCGCGACGACCCCGGGCTCTCTACACAGCCACTCCAGCCCCGCCGGACACCAAGACGACGGGGCACCCTGACAGGAGAACACCATGAACTACCTGACCGGCAAGAGCCTCCCACGGCGCACGTTCCTTCGGGGAGCGGGAGCAACGGTTGCGTTGCCGTTCCTGGACGCGATGGTTCCGGCGAGCGTGATCGCGAAGCCGACCGCAGAGGATCCGACGCGGCTCGTGGCGATCGAGATCGTCCACGGGGCGGCGGGCAGCAACAAGTACGGCCGATCGCAGCATCTGTGGACTCCGGAGAAAGAGGGCGCGGACTTCGATCTGTCGAAAGGCGCGCTCAGCTCCCTGGAGCCGGTTCGGGATTACGTCACGATCGTGAGCGATTGCGATGTGGAGCCCGCGGAGGCGCGCACGGCGCGTGAGATCGGCGGAGACCACTTCCGTTCGAGCGCGGCGTTCCTGACCCAGTCGTATCCCAAGCAGACCGAGAGTTCGGACGTGTACGCGGGGACGTCGCTGGACCAGATGTATGCGAAGCGTTTCGGTCAGGACACGCCGATTCCCTCGATGCAGCTCTGCATCGAGACGGTGGACCAGGCAGGCGGCTGTGCCTACGGGTATGCGTGCGTGTACACCGACACCATCAGTTGGGCGTCGCCGACCGAGCCGCTCCCGATGACGCGGGATCCCCGGATCGTCTTCGACCAGTTGTTCGGCGCGGGGGGCACCCCGGAGGGCCGGGTGGCCCGGCAGAAGGCGCGCCAGAGCGTCCTGGACTTCATCGGTTCGGAGGTCAGCCGGCTGAAGGGCGCGCTGGATGCTGAGGATGTGCGCCGGATGGACCGCTACATGACGGATGTCCGGGAGATGGAGCGGCGGATCGAGCGCATCGTGGAACGGAACACCAGCGGAGAACTCCGTGAGCTTCCGGACGCACCGTCAGGGGTGCCGGATTCGTTCGACGAGCACGTGAAGATCATGTTCGACCTGCAGGCGCTGGCCTTCCAGTCGGACATGACGCGGGTGTTCAGCCTCAAGCTGGGCCGCGACGCGTCGAGCCGCGTATATCCGGACAGCGGCGAAGCGATGGCGTTCCATTCCGCCTCGCACCATGGAAACGACCCCGAGCGGGTCGAGGTCCTGGGCCGGATCAACCGGTATCACGTGAGCCTGGTTCCGTATTTCATGGAGAAGCTGCGGAGCATCCAGGAAGAGGACCGGACGCTGCTGGACAAGACGATGATCGTGTATGGGTCTCCGATGGGGGATCCGAACATCCACAACCACAAGCGCGTTCCGTTCTTGGTGGCGGGCGGCGCGAACGGAGCGCTGGAGCACAACCTGCACCTGCGCGCGGAGCCTGGAACCCCGCTGGCGAACGTGATGCTGACGTTGGCGCACAAGTTGGGGATGGATGACCTGGAGAGCTTCGGGAACAGCACGGGTGCGTTCTCGCTCTCGCAGGCGGTGTAGCCGGGACCGGAATCCGCAACGAGGACTCTGACCAGAGGAGAAGGACGGGGCATGAAGATCGGAAAGCGATGGATTGGCTTGGCGGCACTGCTCGCAGTGCTGGGCGTGCTGGTTGGGGCCGGGTATGCGGCGCTGCTGTCCCCGGTGCTGGATGCGGCGAAGCGCGGCGACATCGAGTCGCTGAAGGCGGAACTGCGTGCGGGCGCCGACGTGAACGCGGCGCAGGCCGACGGGTTTACCGCGCTGCACTGGGCGGCCAAGACGGGGAACCGCGAGGTGGCCGAGGTGCTGATCGCCGCGGGCGCAGACATTCGTGCAACGACGCGTCTCGGGAGCCACATGCCGCTCCATGTGGCGGCGGCAACCGGTAAGGCGGAAGTTGCCGAAGCCCTCCTCGAGGCCGGCGCCCCTGCCGACGCCATGACCTCTACGGGCGCCCAACCGCTTCATCTGGCGGCAGCCGCCGGCGTCCCTGAAGCGGTGGTTTCACTTCTCGCCCACGGAGCTCCCGTGGATGCGCGGGAGACCGCGTGGGGCCTCACCCCGCTCATGTTCGCAGCGGTCCGGGGCCGCGTCGAAGCGGTCAAGGCCCTGATGGACACCGGCGCGGACGCCTCCGCCACCGCAGATGTCCTGGACGTCGTCGAGCGTGCGCGGTTCGACAAGGAGCAGCGCCGTGAGCGGCAGGCACGTCTTGCCGAGGTGCGCGGAGGGACCGGCATCATCCAGGCCGAGCGTCCGCTCCCCGCCAACGGGACCGACCGCGTCGGCAAGAGTGGAACCGGTACCGGTGCTGCCGGTCTTCCCCCTGATCCGCTCAACCCTGATCCGCTCAACCCTGATCCGCTCAACCCGGATCCGCTCAACCCTGATCCGCTCAACCCTGACCTGGACGAGAGCGGTGATCCGAACGAGCCGAAGCCCAAGACCTACGAGGAACGCGTCGGCACCCACGGCGGGTTGACCGCCCTCCTGTTCGCGGCCCGCGAAGGCCAGATCGAGAGCGCGCTGGCGCTGCTCGACGCTGGCGCTGACTTGAACCAGCGCGCTGAGGGAAGCGGCACCACCCCATTGCTGATGGCGACGATTAACGGTCATTTCGACCTCGCAATGAGGTTGCTCGAGCGGGGCGCCGACCCGACGATGGCGGATTCGCAAAACGCGACTCCGCTCTACGGGACGATCAACACCCAGTGGATCCCGAAAGCGCGTCACCCGCAGCCGGCCGACTACCTGCAGCAGGAGGTCTCGCATCTCGAACTCATGCAGGTGCTCATCGACGCCGGCGCCGACGTGAACGCGCGGATCGACAATTCGCTTTGGTACACGGTGTACGACGTGGATCAACTCGGGGTGGACCGCAGCGGAGCGACCGCCTTCTGGCGCGCCGCCTATTCGCTCGACATCCCGGCCATGAAGCTGCTGGTGGCGAACGGGGCGGATCCTCACCTCCCCACGGTCAAGGTGCCGGAGCGTCGTCGTCTCCCGATGCTCATCGAAGAGGGAGCCCCGGATCCGTCGGGCTTGCCTGCTGCCGAGTATGGGGATCCGGCGGTCTACCCGCTCCATGCAGCGGCCGGAGTGGGATACGGCCTCGGACTCGCCGCGAACTCTCACCGGCACGCGCCCGACGCGTGGCTGCCGGCGGTGAAATACTTGGTGGAGGAATGCGGGGCGGATGCGACCGTTCGCGACTACAACGGCTACTCCACGATCCACCACGCGGCGTCGCGCGGTCACATCGAGATGGTGCAGTACCTGATCGACCACGGCGCTGACCCGCTGGCCGTCGCCCGAACCGGACAGACGACCATCGACCTCGCCAACGGGCCGGTGCAGCGCATCAATCCGTTCCCGGAAACGATCGCGCTCCTCGCCAGTTACGGCGCCAAGAACAACAACGCCTGCGTCGGTTGCTGACACCCCGCCGCCGGCCGCTCGGTCAGGCCACCGGGATCCTGGTGGCCGCTTTTGCCCTTCTTCCGGAGTTCGTTACGCCATGTTCCTGACTGATCCATCGCATCGCCGCCCTCGGCGGGTTTCCCCTCGGCGGGTATTCCTCGCCGCGATCTGCCTTTCGCTCGCTGCGTTTCCAGCCGCGGCCCAGGACCAGGACTGGGATGCCGTCTCGATCACCAGCGAGGATCTGGGCGGCGGGATCCACGTTCTCTTCGGGAGCGGGGGCAACATCGGCCTGTCCACCGGCTCCGACGGCGCCTTGCTGGTGGATGATCAGTACGCGCCGCTGACCGACAAGATCCTCGCCGCGGTGCGCTCGATCACCACGGATCCGGTGCGCTTCCTGGTGAATACCCACTGGCACGGTGACCATACCGGCGGTAACGAGAACCTCGGAAAGGCCGGCAGCCTCATCGTGGCCCACGAGAACGTCCGGCGCCGCCTGAACCCCGCCGAGTTTGCCGACCTGGTCGGCCGCAGCGATCAGGCGGCCCCCGAAGCCCTGCCGGTAGTGACCTTCGAGCAGGGGGTCACCCTGCACTGGAACGGCCTCGCCATCGAAGCCCGGCACCAGCCTCATGCCCACACCGACGGCGATTCGGCGATCTTCTTCCGGGGGGCGAACGTGGTCCACATGGGGGACCTGTTCTTCAACGGCGCCTTCCCGTTCATTGACGTGGACTCGGGGGGCGGGATCGATGGGTTGATTGCGGCCGCCGAGGCGGTGGCGGAGAGCACCGACGACCAGACCAAGATCATTCCGGGTCACGGCCCGGTCGCGGACCGCGCCACCCTGGTCAAGTACGGGGCAGCGCTCCGCATGGCCCGGGAGCGGATCAGCGAGCGCGTCGAGGCGGGCCAGAGCGAGGACGACGCCGCGGCCGACTACGTCGCACTGGTCACCGGCATCGGAACCGATATCGGCTGGTCTCCCGACGCGGCCGGCTTCGTGAACGCCGAACGCTTCGTCCGCCTGGTCCACCGCAGCCTGTCGTCCCAGTAGCGGCACCGCTCCGGGACCTCCGGCCTTCAGGCCGGCATTGCCGCCGCCAGCGGCGAAACGTTGGGGGCGCGAGTTGAACCCGGACTGTCTCCGGTGTCGGACCTGGTCTAGTTCTAGCAGCGGCTATCCCACACCGCGCTGCCGTGATCGGTGACGGCTTTATGGCCGCTGTCCGGATTTGTTGCTTAACGAGGCGCGGATCTCCGCGAATTCTCGCGAGTGGATGCCCCGCCATTCCTCCAGTGCTCCGCGACCCAAGCTAGCGATTTCCCGGTGAACCCGTGCGAACCCAGATATTGATCCGGGTCCGTCTGAAGTGTCGAAATAGGTCCCACCCGCTGTCCACATATCCGTTTTGAACATCCCGTACTTGCGGTCTTTGTGACACAGCCTGTCGTCCACAGTAGCCAGGAACTCTTCTACCTCAAACACTCCGTGCGTTGCGACGGCCTGCCTGATCTGGTGTTTTCTCTGCTCCCCGAGCTTTGCAAACGTCGCCTGCACAGAATGCCGCGGTTGCACCTCAACGTCGTCCGCCTTGGCGATGCTCTTCATGAGTAGTTCAAAGGCGTACCCGGCGGATACATGGGCGACATTGGCCCGATGGTGGTCGGTCGGTAATGCGTCTGGGCGGCATCGTCTACTCTCGTTGTCCATGTAGACGGCGGCTTCCATCCAGGCGATGCTGTCGTGCAGCCACGTCGAAACGGCAACCCGCTTTACCCAGTTGCGGTTCCCCCGGGCCATTCGTTCACCGTCACTGAGTGCAGCCAAGTCGATCTCACGGCCATCACGAATTGCTGCACGCTTCTCCGCACCCGAAATCGGCGACAGGAACCATGTGGCATCATCGTCGCGTTCTTTCGGTTTAGGCATTTCAAGACTACTCCTCTGAGGATTGCCCTACAGATTCTCCTGGCGGCCATCGTCGTGATCGAATCGCGCGCTCAGGCACCGGCCTTAGCGCTCGGATCTTTCAGTTCGCGTCCGGATGGCGCCAGTTCTCGAGTCGCAGCCCGCGAATCCGGCCCATGTGGGCGGTGTTGTCGGTAACCAGGACCGCGTCGAGCGCGAGGGCGTGGGCGGCGATTGCCACGTCGAAGTCCTCGATCCGCTGGCCCCGAGCCTCGAGATCGGCTTTGGTCGTGCCGAAAGCACGGCTGACGTCGGCGGTCCACGGCACTTCGGAGGTGTTCTCCACGAACTTCTCAAGGCGTCCGGCTAAGCGCTGGCGCCGCCCAGACTCCGGCAACCGGGCAATTCCGTACTCGATCTCGGCGATGACAGGTTGTGGAAGCAGCACATCGGTTCTTGCCAGGGAAAACATGCGCTCTGTGACGGATGGTGCGCCCGCCATAGCTAGGGAGACGATGTTCGTGTCGAGGACGTACTTCAAAGTGCCGGAGGCCCCTTGCTCTTCCGATTCGCCTTGATCGCGGCACGCATTTCGGCGAGGACCCTATGGTCTTCCGGATCGTGGCGGGCAGCACGGAGTTCCTCGACGAATGCTGGGCTCCACTCCGTGTCACTACTCAGGGATCGTTCGAGCGCCCGGACGATGTATCGGTTCCGGGTGACTCTCAGATCCTGCGCGCGGCGGTCTACGGCCGCCAGCAGGTCACCCGAGAGGTGGATGGTTGTGCTCATGGATAGAATACTATTCTATCCGAACTACGATTTCACCGGCGGGAGATGTTTCAGCGTATCCCGAGTCTTGCCGCGGCGGAGGCCGTTGCGGAGGCGACCGATGGCCAGACAAAGATCATTCCGGGTCACGGCCCGGTTACCGACCGCGCCACCGTCGTCAAGTACGGGGAAGCGCTCCGCATGGCCCGCGATCGGATCAGTGAGCGTGTCCAGGCCGGCGATAGCGAGGAAGACGTCGCCGCCGACTACGCGGCCCTCGTTACCGGGATCGGTACCGACATCGGCTGGTCTCCGGACGCTGCCGGGTTCGTGAACGCCGAGCGTTTCGTCCGCCTAGTCCACCGCAGCCTCTCGTCCCGGTAGCTCAAGGCTAACCGGAGTCCCGCCAGGACCGGGTAAACCGCAGCCAGACCAGGGAGAGTCCCTGGATGGCGGCGGCGAGCAGAAACGCGACTCCAAACCCAGCGCCATCGAAGGGGACCTCGACGCCGTTGCCGCGAAACCGGTCGATCAACGCGCCGAAGCCGGTCTGCACGGAGAACGCCGCCGCGAAGATGAGCAGATTGAGCGCCGAGGTCACCCTTCCCGCGAGTCCGGGCGGATAGTGGGCGACCAGAATCGCGAAGCTCAGCATCCCGGACGCACCAAAAAATCCGAAAGCGGCCCAAAGGATGGCCGGCGCCCCGGTAAACCCAGAGGCCAGCACCAGGAGCGTGGCGGTGAATACCAGGTTGTTGGCGCCCAACAGGGTGAGTGAAGAGAGCCCCCGGTTCGCGAGTGCTCCCGCGAGCGCCCCCGTGATCAGGTAACCCAGCACCATGGCGACGGCGAGCACCAGCAGATGGGTAGCGACCGCATCCCGATCCATTGCCGCGACCCCTGAGAGCCAGGGGCCCGCCCACAGGCTCTGAATCCCCAGGAAGGTGGCTTGGTGGACCACCCCCAACGGAGCGATGCTCCAGAACAGCCGCCGTTTCAATACCTGGCGGATGCCCATAGTGGCCGTCAGGAGACCGGAGGACTCACCCCCGCCGGTTGCTCTCGGGTCCCGAGGGACCAGGACGAACAAAACCACGGAGCCGGCGACAAGTGAGACGGCGAGCAAGACGAAGAGCTCGCGCCAGCTCACCAGGCCGAGCAGCCACTCGGTCGGGGTAGTGGCCACCAGCGCCCCGGTGGACCCGACCGCCATGACCAACCCGTTCAGGAACGGGAGCCGTTTCGGTGGCGCCCAAAGCACGAATGCCTTGAACGCCGCCATCAGGCACGCCGCCACCCCGAGGCCGGCGAGGAAGCGCCCTACGATCAGAATCGGGAACGACTCGGCAACCCCGAACAGGAAACAGCCCACTGCGCCGGCCACCAGCAGCACCCCATTGGTCCGCCGTGGTCCGAAATGGTCCAGGGCGCCGCCGATCGGCACCTGGGCCAGCGCGAAGGCGAGCAGGTAGGTGCTTCCCAGCAAGCCGACTCCGAACGCGGAGAGCCCGAGATCCTGGACCAGATCGGGAGCGATGATCGCGGTGACCGAGCGAAGGAGGTAAGAAACGAAGTACCCGAAGGCGAACGGGGCGAAGACCCGCGTCCAGAACCCAAGCCGCGGGTTGGATCCGGCCGATGAATCGCTCGTTTTCCGCTACTCCGAAGTTGGCAGCCGGTGGTGAAACCCTGAAGGCGTCCATTCGCGGCGCGCAGCGCCGCGGGGGTGGGGTGTGGGGAGGGGTTTCCCCTCCCCACCGGAGACGGTGGAGTGAATCGCGGAGCGATTCGCTCCACCAACCCGTGGTGAACGCGCCCTGCACGCCCACAGATCGCCAGATTCGGCGCGTGGGACATCATGGGGCTCGTGCGGGGTGCTTTCACCACAGGCTGTTGTCGCGCCCGGTGCCGCCGGGAGGTGCGGGAAGCGTGTCAGCACCGGTTCACCGCATTCCCAGTTTTTCGCCGCGGCGGAGCCGCGTGAGGCTCTCCGCGAGGCGTCGCGCGCGGGTCTCCTCCCGCTTGGCCATCCCGATCCAGACTTCGTAGCGGCGCCGTTCCGACGGGGGGAGAGTCGCCCAGCCGGAGCGAGCCTGCGGATCGCTCTTGAGAGCCGTGATCAACTCCTCCGGAGCCTCGACGGGCGCCGAGGACGCCGGTTTGTCCCATGCGCCGGAGCGGATGGAAGCCGCGACCGCCTCCTCGCCGGCGGGGGTCATGAGGCCTTGGCACCTCATTCTTTCCAGCCGCACGCGATTGCTCTCCGACCATCGACTGTCCGGTTTTCTCGGCGTGAAACGGTGGGCATACCGCTCGTCGTCCACCCGCCGCTTGAGGCCGTCGATCCAGCCGAAACAGATTGTCTCCTCGACGGCGTGCTCGTAGGTGAGGGTGGGGCGACCGGCTCGCTGGGCGGTTTTCTTGTAGAAGACGACCCAGACCTCGGGCGCGGTGCCGTGGTTGGCAGCCAGCCAGCGGCGCCATTCGTGCCGGCTGCGGGGTGTGACGCGCTTTCCGGGGAGGTTGGTCACGGGCTGGTCCCGGGGATTGGTCTACGTAACGGGGATGAATGGGATTTCGTTTGTCCGACCCACGGGGCAGAGCGAAGTGCGTAACTCGCGGCCCTGCGGGCCGCGTGCCGACCGGAGGTCGGCGTTCCTGGGTCCCTGCGCCACCCTGCCCTCAGGGGTACGTGCCGAGACGGGAGCCATCCCCACGGATGGGGTCTCTGCCGCCGCGGCCCTGCGGGCCGCTGTGCCGACCGGAGGTCGGCGTTCCCGTGCGTGCGCGCCATCCGCTCTGTCGGGGGCCCGGCGCGGCTGCATTTTCACGGCAACTGCCCGGCGCTCCTTGTTACCCCCGGATCTGGCGGCCGTTTTCGTCCACGAGGTTGTAGCGGCGGGCGTCCTCGCGCCACTTTCCGGACTGGATGAGGGACTGGTAGGTGTCGCCCGGAAGGGCGCGGTCGGCGTAGCCGGGCCAGGTCGCGCCGTCGTGGATGTCCTGGAGGCCCTGGCGCATCGCCCCGAGGGCGAGACGGAGCATCTGGCCGGAGTAGAGGACGAGCGGGACCCGATTTTCCCGGAGGGTGGTCATGGGGGTGTCGTGGACACTCGCGATCACCGGCCGGCCGGCCGCTTCCGCTGCCGCGCCCATGCTCTCGGGAGGCAGTCCGGCAAAGAAGAGGAGGTCGGCCCCGGCCTCAACGTAAGCGGCGCCCCGCTCGGTGGCCTCTGCCTCGCTCTGTCCGATGGAAACGGAGTCGCAGCGGGCGACCAGCATCATGCCGGTCTTCCGGGCGTCCACCGCCGCGTGGATCTTGTCCTGCATCGCGCCCACGTCGAGGAGCACACCGCCTTCTCCGAGGTGCTTCGCCTGGAGGTGGTCCTCGATCATCACCGCGGCGAGGCCGCCCCGCTCGTAACCGCGGATTGCGCGCGCCACCGCGAGCGGGCTGCCGCCTCCGTCATCGGCGTCGGCGAAGCAGGGAACGGAGACGCTCCCCGCGATTCGGGAGGCGATCTCGATCAGCTCCGTGATGGTGGCGAGTCCGTAATCCGGGACTCCCCAGTTCGCCGCGGAGGCGGCGCTACCGCCGATGAGCACCGTTTCGAAGCCCATTTCGACGATCAGGCGGGCCGAGATGACGTCGAAGGCTCCCGGGCAGATCACCGGGTCTCCGCCGCCGAGCATCGTGCGGAACCGCTGTCCCGGGTCCGCGGCGGCCTCGGAGCCGACCTGCGAGCCGATTGGGGCGCAGGCTGCCACCCCCGCGCCGAAGGCTGTCCCTCCGGCCGCGCCGAGCGCCGCTCCGCCGGTTCCGGCCGAAAGGCGCCGGAGTGCCTCCCGGCGTCCCATTCCGTTGTTCGGAGCTTTGGTCATTCGGTATTTCCTTGTTGTGGGTGGTCAAGCACGCACCGGAAGCCGATGCTGTGGATCCTGGTGTCGGGTCTCGTGAAGTTTCGATAGAAGACGCTGGCGATCCGCTCGTCGCTGTCCGCCCAGCTCCCGCCCCGGAAGATCCGGTAGGGAGCGTCCTGCGGCCCGCGCGGGTCCACGGACGGGCTCACGGCGTAGTACCCGAGGTCGTAGCCGTCCGCTATCCACTCGGAGATGTTGCCGACCATGTCATAGAGCCCGTACCCGTTCGGCGGGAAGGAAGCGACTGGGGCAGGCGCCCCCGGGTGGCCGATCCGCGCCGGCGGGGGAAGCCGGGTCCCCTCCGGCGAGCCTTCTTCGGGGTCGGGCCGATACTGGTCCCCCCAGGGCCATGACGCTCCCTCGAGGCCGCCGCGCGCCGCCTTTTCCCATTCGGCCTCGGTTGGCAGGCGCTTTCCCCAGAAGGCGCAGTATTCGCGCGCCTCGCTCCAGTTCACGTTGTACACCGGAAGCTGCGCCTTGTCTTCCGGGAAACCCTGTCTCCAGTGGAAGGGCTCGGGCCGCCCGGTCGAGCGGGTGTATTCCCGGTAGGACGCCTGGGTGACTTCCTTCTCGTCCATCCAGAAGCCGGGGAGCGTGACCCGGTGCACCGGCCGGGCGTCCACCCGGTCCCGGGTCTGCCAGTGAATCTCGTCAATCAGCCAGAGCCGGGTCCTCCCCATCCAGAAGTCCCCCGGTGGGATCCAGCAGATGTTCTCGGCGCGGTCGTCGCTGCAGTGCGCCGGCGGGGGTTCGTTCCCGAAAGCCGGCGCCGCCGTGTCCCCGAGGAGCGGCGTCGCCGCCAGCAGCGCCGCGATGAGTCTGCGGATGGCGGGAATCCGGCGCCGCTCTCCCATCGCCGCCGGTCAGTGAACTTCCGAGCGGAACCCCGAGGTCAGGATCAGGGAGGTCAGGATCAGGGAGGTCAGGATCAGGGAGGTCAGGATCAGGCGAAGATCTCGGCGATCTCGTCGTCGAACATCATCTCCGACCCGCCGAGGGAGACGGAATCCACGTAGAGGTATTCGCGGCCCGAGGGGGTGTTGTGGACCGCCTTCCTCCAGTCGATGCCGAGCGCCGAATAGATGGTCGCCACCGTGTTGTCCATGAACGGCTGCCCGGCGTGTTTCCAACCCGGATCCACGACTTCGGAACCATCCTCGTTGGTTCGCCCGACGACGCGGCCGCCCTGAACCCCGCCGCCCGCATACATCGTGGCGTAGGCGAAACGGTAGTGGTCCCGGCCGGCCACCGGATTCATTTCCGGAGTGCGGCCGAACTCGCTGGTAACCACGATCAGGGTCTCGTCCAGCAGCGTCGTGCCCGGCTCGCTGCCCGGACGGGCGCCGAGGTCGGTGAGCAGGGAGGTGAACCCCTTGTCCAGCCGCGGACAGGTGGTGTAGTGGTTCCACTGGCGCGACCGGTCGAAGATGCCCGAGTGGTGGTCCCATTTGTCGCCGTCGTAGATGTAGATGAATCGAGTGCCGGCGTCAGCCTCGATCAGGTTGCGCGCGAGGATGCAGCCGAGCCCGAACTCGTCGTCGCCGTAGCGCCCTTTGTCCTGGTCGCTCGCGACGAAGAGCTTCGGCCAGCGTTCGTCGGTGAGCAGGTCGTAGGCCGACTGGTAGTAGGCGCGGTAGTCGTTTTCCTTGTCGCCGAGCGAGGCGCGCTCCGGGATGGAGACTTCAGCCAACCGGTTCAACAGGCGGAAGCGCTCTTCGAGCACCCGGCGGCTACCCTCCACGTTGCCCCCGAAGGAGTCGAAGACCGTCGTGGGATCCAGGTCGAGGCCGGAGAACCGCGTGGGCAGGAAGCCGGCGCCGATCGAGCCGGCGCGCGCCCGCGTCAGGTAGGTGCTGACGTAGGTAGGGAAGCTGTCCGTTTCGCGCCGTTCTTTGTCGAGTTCGGCGGCGATGATGCTCCCGAAGGCCGGGATCTCACGGGCGAGCGACACGTTGAGAGCCCTCCCGGTCTGGGTGTGGTACTGGCCGTTGAAGTGGATCAGTTCGGGGGCCCGCATCGAGCGCACGAAGGCGACCTCGTCGACGCGGTCCACGAGGGTGGGGAACAGCGCGCGCGACAGCGAAATCTCGTCGTTGATCTGCACCATGTCGAGGTCGTTGGGGGTCCAGCGGGTCGCTTTGAAGTCCCAGGTGTCCATGGGGCTGATCGCCCCGCCCATCTCGATGAAGATGCAATAGCGGGCGGTCCGCCGCGGGTTCGCCTTGCCGTTCGCACGGGCCTGGAGCGGCCAGATGACCTGATTCGCGAAGGTTCCGGCGAGCGCCAGGCCTCCGAGTTTCAGGACTTCCCGGCGCGCCGGGAAGAGGTCGGCGACGCGGGGTTCGTGACTACACATCCGGGGCCTCAGTGGTTCAGCAGGAACTCGGGAGAGTTGAGAAGCGCCCACTGCAGATCCTGAGCGCCCTGCTGGCGATCTTCGGCGATCCTCTCGGCGCCAAGCTCCGCTTCGGCCGCCGTCGGGAGACGTCCGAGCGTCCCCAGGAACAGCTCGTTGACGAAATCCCCGTCGGCCTTGTCCGAAGCAAGCAGGTCGGCCACCCGGCCTCCAGACTCGCTGGACACTCGGCGGTTCACGACCCCCGACTGCATCATGAGCAGTGCCTGCAGGATCGAACCGCGGTTCCCGACCGGCGCCGGGGTCATCCGGTTGCTCTGGAAGAAACTCTGCATCAGGGCGTCCACTTCGGCGCCCTCGCCGCGTCCGCGCCGTCCCCCGAGGTCGGAGGGAGTGGTGAGTTCCTTGACGCGCTCGACGGTCGTTCCGGCGAGCGAGAACTCCGTGGGGACATCGGTGGCGCGCGCCAGCGAGTCCACGAGTTCCGGCCCGGTCAGCACCCGGACATAGCGGCGAGGGTAGTAGCCGGTCCAGGCTTCGTCCCATTCCCCGTCGAAGT
Source organism: Candidatus Marinacidobacterium sp. (assembly GCA_965250045.1). Lineage (GTDB taxonomy): Bacteria > Acidobacteriota > Vicinamibacteria > Marinacidobacterales > Marinacidobacteraceae > Marinacidobacterium. The sequence goes on along the minus strand of OZ252286.1, from coordinate 3,641,553 downwards.
GGGGCGACAGGCCGTAAGTCTCCGACTTCATGATCGTCTTGACCAGGTGCCAGAAGCTGAAGCCGCTCTTCCGGAAGTCGTCGGCCAACGCGTCCATGAGTTCGGGGTTCAGGGGACGTGGGGGCAGGGGGTCCTCCTCGCCGGCGGCAAGCCGCCCCATCCGGTCGAGGTCGAAGGCGTTGTATGGCTCCACGAAGGCGACCGTCATCAGTTTGCCCCAGGTCAGGTTCACGGTGGCGCGCGCGAACTGCGGGTGTTCGGTGAGCATGCGCGCCAATTCGTCCCGAGGGTTCTCCCCCGGGCGGGGCGTCTCCCCGGTCAGCAGGAAGGCGGGCTCGTAAGCGAGCCCCTCGAGACGGGGGAAGCGTCCCTCGGAGAGGGTGTGGTACGGCGCGTCGTCTCCGGTGTCGTACCCCTTCGCAAGATCGTCCACGAGCAGATCCACCACCACGTTCTTCGACCGATCGTCCCAGGTAGTGATCTGCCGGGTATTGCCCATGAACGCCGAGTGCCGGTAGAACTCTTCGCGGGTCCGCTTCGAGAGCCACTCGTTCAGCGGCTCGAGGTGTGCCGCACCGTCGTGGCAGGAGAAGCACGAGGTGTTGATGCCAAGGAAGATCCGGGAAACGTCCACGTTGAACTGGTCGATCGCGTCCAGCCGGTTGTGGATGGAGTAGTCGTCCAGACCCATGACGATCCGGCTCTTGACCTGGTGCGAGCGCGCCAGCAACGCCAGCGAAGGAACGCTCCCGTGCGCCTTGGCCACTCCGGTGACGAGGTCGCGCACCACCTCGTCATAGGGCCGGTCGGTGGTGAGCCACTCCTTGATCCAGCTCTGGAACGGGTTGCGGACCGCGCCAACCTGGTGGGCGAGGCGGAAGAGATCCCCGAAGAACCACGCCCACTGTTCCGCGAATTCGTCCGTACCCACCAGTTCGTCCACGAGCCGCGCCCGTTTGTCGGGAGAGTCGTCGGCGAGGAATGCGCGGACTGCTTCCGGCGTGGGAATGAGCCCCGTGGCGTCCAGCGTTGCGCGCCTGAGGAAGGCCGGGTCGGAGCTCGGGGCGGCGGGGAGGATTCCCAGCGCCTCCTGTTGCGCCCCGAGGATCTCGTCTACCAGGGTGCGGCGGGGAAGAGCCCGGCCGACCGGGTCGGCGGCGCCGTCCGCGCTGCGCGGCAGCCGGCCGGCGGCGGCAATCGCGCGACGCGCCTTCTCGTCCGCGGTCTCGCCTTCGGCGGCGATCCGGTGCGCCCGATCGACCAGCCGATCCTGAATTTCCTGCTGGTCGACTTCCTGCTGGTCCGGCTGGCCCTGGCTCGCGGGTGGTTGCGCCCGAGCGGAAAGGCTGAAGACGAGCGCCGCAGCGGTGATCAAGGGCACGCGTACAGGGGTCAACATAGGGGGGTCAGCGTCTCCAAAGGCGTGATTGTATGGAGGGTTCCGAACCCGGGTCAAACGCACCCCGAACAGCGGAACATCCGCTTGTCCCGGCCGCCCAAACCGGTGGTACGGACCTTGCGCCTAGACTCGCTGCAATGACGAACCCTCCCTCCCTTTACCCGACCTGGCGGTTTCCGCTCGGGGTGGCTCTCGCGGCCCTGCTGACGTGCCTGCCCGTCGTCGCTCTTGCCTCGCCGGCGACCTCCGGAGCCGGCCCGGAATCCGGGCAGGAGCTGGCGGTCCTGGCGGGTATTTGGGAACTCGATCCCGATGAGAGCGACGACCCCGCCGAGGTGATGCAGCGGGCCGCAGCCCGCGAAGAAGAGAGCCGCGGCCGCGGCGGGCGCCGGGGCCGGGGAGCGGGGCTCGGGCCGCCGGGTGGCATGGGCCGGGGAGGGATGGGCGGCCGCGGTTCCGGTGGCGGCCCGGGCGGCGGCAACGGTCTGCTGAGCTTGCCGGATCTGCTGGAGATCGAATCGGGTGGCGGCGAGTTACGGCTCGTCCTCGAGGAGCGGGTCCAGATCCTCTACCTGGACGGCGAGGAACACGCCCGGGAAGACGGGCGTGGAGGGAAGATCACCAGTGTGGCCGAATTCCGCGGCGGTATCGCGCGGGTGCGGGAGGTTCGGGAGCTGCCGATGGGAGAACTCGAAGTGTTCCGCACCCTTCAGGCCACGGGCGACGTGCTCGTCGTGCGCACCGAACTCAAGATGCCACGGAGAGGGGATCCGGTGCTGCTCCGGAGCGTGTACCGGCGGATCCCCTGACGGATCCCCTAGCGGATCCGCCTCCGGGTGCTTGGGGTTTTCTCCCGAGCGGACCCCCACCGGGAGAACCCGCCCGGGAAGCGCCGCGGATGGTGCGCCACGCCGCCGGAAGAAACGGGGCGCTGAGCGCTGCGTTCAGAAGCAGAAAGGTCAGGTGGGCAGACAGGCTGTAGGCGAGCAGGGCGGCTTCTCCGCCCGGTGATGCGGCGGCCGTTCCGGCGTGGAAAAAGAGCCAGGCGGCCTGGCTCGTTCCGATGCGCGCCACCGCGATCGGCAGGGCCCCCGCGAGAAAGATGATCGGGAGGGTGGCGAGGAGAGAGCCCACCCGAATCTGGATGCCGAAGGCCCCGAGGGCGAAGTGGTGTCCCACGGCGGCGGCGACGATCAGGGGCGCCTTGAACGCGAGTACCCACAGGTAGTGTCTCGGAGTGGCGCTCTGGAGGGATCGCAGCAACCTCCAGCGCGGAGGGCCGAGCCCTGCGTTCTTCAGGCGTCCCCGCAGGAACGCGACCAGCAGGCAGAGACCGGCGAACCCCAGCGCGGCGGCGGCGGGAACGTGATCCGGGGCCTCGCTCCCGAGTACCACCGCGCCACCGGCGGCCCAGAAGAGGAGGTGGGCGCGCTGGCAAAGGTCGAGAAAGAGGATCGTCCCGGCGCACTCCCAGTAGCCGGAGTCCGCGTGCGATTTCGGGCTGTTTCCGGCAACCCTGAAGCGCCGTCCGAGGGTGCCCACCATGGCGGCCTGTGAGGCGCGCCCGTTCCAGAGCGAAACCAGATAGTCCACCGCTCGAACCGCGAGCGATTCGCGGAAGCTGATCCCGGGAGGGTGGAACCAGCGGAGCACCGCCGTCAGGAGGGCGCCGTCGAGCAGGACGTAGAGGATGGATACCGGGAGAAGCGCCGCGAAGAAGAGGAGCAGATCGGCTCCTGACAGCGCATCCAGGATCTGGTCCGGTGGGATCCGGCGGAAGAGGAGCGCGAGGATGAGGGCTGCTCCGGCGAAAGGGAACGCCCCCAGAAGAAGCCGCTTCGCCCCGAGGCCGGATTCCATGGTTTCCGCGAAACCAATCAGCGGTCTAGCAGCCGGTGGACAGAGTCACGCGGCATTCGACCGGCGATGCATCCCGGCTGAAGCACCTCGCTACGCTTCGTTCGTCGTTGCGCTTCGGTCGAAATACCGTCGGTATTCCTCCCTCGCGCGCCTTGTCAGCCGGGCGCCTCACCGCTCTCGGTGCTCACGTGACTTTGCCCACCGGCTGCTAAGCCGGTGACCATCAGCCCGGCGTGGTGCGCGGGACCCCGGTTCAGCTCCATCAGCAACGTGAGGGCGGCCTCGGCGACGCGGGATCCTCGCAGCGGTCCGGTGGGTACCGCCCGCAACCCGGAAAACGCCGCCGCCCGGGCGGCCGCTTCCCGGTTCGCCGGTTCGTCGGAGAAGACGAGAACATCCGGTGATTCGTCCCCCGAAGCCGGCTCCGGCCGGCGCCGCAGGATGGCGGCGGCGATCGTCTGGAAGGCCGCGGCGATGCGGACCTTCCGGGCGCCCGTCCGGCGGAGGGTCCGCTCGGCTTCTTCGGCCGCTGAGGTCTCCGGCCGTGAACCCGGCGGCCAGACCACACCGCAGCAGATGACCAGCTTCGATTCGAGCGCGGGGCCGACCTCGTGCAGAAGGGCCTCCTGCGCGGAAAAAGGAACGCTGAGAAACACCGTTTCCGCAGCGGCCGCCGCCCCCAGATTGGTCGTCCCGGACACCGTGACTTCCTTTTCCGGGAAAGGAACGTCGGTCGCGGGATCCAGGCCGCTGCGAACCCGAGCCGCGGCGTCCGTGGCTCGGCCTTCATCGCGGGAACCGATCACCACCTCGGCTCCGCCGAGCGCAAGCCTCCACGCGAGCCCGAGTCCGAACCGTCCGCTCCCGCCCAGCACCGCGAAGCGGGGGCCGCTCACTGGAAGATGTCTTCCCCGCGGTCGCGAATCAGCGAGGCTCCGGTGCCGCGCAGTCCAGCCGGATCTGACGGGAGCCCCCGTACCAGCACTGCCGGAATTCGCCGCAACTTGCCCATCACGATGCCCGCGGCTGCCGCCAGCTCGTCCCCCACGGCGGTCGTTGACGACCGGAGGGTGCGGCCGACAGGATCCTTCTGCCCGCGATAGTCGAGGAGCGAGCAGGCGCCCGCGATCCCGATGGCCACGTTGATCGCTCCCAACCGGAAGGGACGGCCCCACGTATCGGTGATGACCACTCCCAGGGCCGCATCGGTCGCTGAGGACAGCCGCGCGGCCAGCTCGCGCGCCGAGCGGTCGGGATCCTCCGGCAGGAGGCACACGTGGCCTTCGGGCACGTTCGAGCGGTCCACGCCCGAGTTGGCGCACACGAAGCCGTGATTTGTCTGGGTAATGAGCACGCCGCGCTCCACCCGGATGATGTCGTGCGCCTCGCCCAGTACTGCCTGGACCTCGCGTTCGTCCCGTCCGTTCGCGCGGGCCCAGGCGCGGGCGATCTTGGTCGGCTGCATGTGGTCCAGGCAGACCAGGCGGCCCTCCGCCTTGGAAACGACTTTGTGGCACACCACCAGGATGTCGCCGTCGGCAGGGTCGAGGTGCGCTCGGAGCATGCCGTCGATCAGCAGATGGGCCAGATCGCATCCGGGTTCGACTTCCGGGAGCCCTTCGATTGGGGTGAGGGTCAGTATGGCCGGCAAACAAATAAGCCTATCGGTCTCGTGGCGGCGGGAGCGAACGAAAGCCGAGAAAGTCGTAGTGGACCCGCCGGCGAATCCTTCGGATGAAGTACATCCGGCCGTCCACCGTCATGGTCACTCGCCGCGGAAGCCAGATCTTTCCGTCGAACTCGCTTTCCACATCGGCGCTCGTCCCGCGGTGGAGACGCCCGAAGAGGCCGGCGACGAAGTTCTCTTCCCGCTGCAGGACGGTCCGAACCCGGGCGATCTGCAGACTCTCCGGATCCACCCATAGCTCGCCCTCGCATTTGGATACGACCGACATCATCCGGTTGGGAGCGTCTTCGAACCCCGGCCGAGGCCCGAAGCGCACAATCTGCATGGGCCGGCCGCGCCAAGTCGCGCCCCGGAACAGTTCTCCCTCGAACATCTCGAGCTCCATCGCGTCCTTCACGATCTTGTAGAGGAGATCTATTCCGTTTTTGGGAAGGACTTCGTAGTCCGGATCCTGGCGTTCCAGGGCCAGGCGGTCCTCTTCGGCCTCCTCCTTCGCCGCTTCGACGGCCCGCCGGTAACGACGCTCTTCCCGGCGGAACCGCCGCCCGCCGATCGGCCCACCGTCAAGTTCGAGCAGCTTCCAGAGGTGACGGCCGAACACCGGTTCGTATTCGTAGAGTGCGGTGGCGGTCGCGACGACTTCGCGCGCTTCGTCGAGGGCTTCGGTCGTGATCAGCTGGCGGAAGGTCAGTCGGCCTTCCAGCGGTCGCACTGCCTCCCGGTGTTCCAGCACCCGCGCGAGCAGCGCTTCCGCAGCCTGCTTTCCCCCGATCTGAACCTCCTGGGCGGAGGCCTGACTTTGTCCACTGGCTGCTAGCGCCAGCGAAACTCCGAGGATGGTCGCCACCCGCATCAGGGGCGAGAGTTTAGGGCGCACTCCGGGCTGTCCGGGTGCGGCCACGGGGTTCGGTTACGGTTCAGCAGCCCGTGGATAAAGTCACGCGGCGTTCAAGCGGCGATGCATCCCGGCTGAGCCGCGCCGCTTCGCGTCGCTCATCGTTGCGCTTCGGTCGAAATACACTCGGGCCAGTTCTCCCGGTGGGGGCTCCTCCCTCGCGCGCCTTGTCAGTCGGGCGCCTCGCCCCCACCGGGAGACTGGCCACTCTCGGCGCTCACGCCACTTTATCCACGGACTGCTAATGGCATTCGGCGGGCTGGACTGGATCGTCTTCGGGCTCTATGTGGCCGTGGCGCTCGGCATCGGTCTGTGGGCGGTCCGGTTCGCGGCAAAGGACAGCGATTCGTTCTTTCTCGCGGGGCGGCGGCTTCCCTGGTGGTTGCTCGGGACCTCGATGGTGGCGACCACCTTCTCGACCGATACCCCGAACCTGGTCGCCGAACTGGTCCGCCAGAACGGCGTGGCCGCCAACTGGGCCTGGTGGGCCTTCTGCATCACCGGCATGCTCACCGTGTTCGTCTTCGCGCCGCTCTGGCGACGGAGCCGCCTGACGACGGACCTGGGGTTCTATGAGATCCGCTACTCGGGGAGGCCGGCCGCTTTCCTGCGAGGCTTTCGAGCGGTCTATCTCGGGGTCTTCTTCAACTGCGTGGTCATTGCAACCGTCACGCTGGCGGGCGCCAAGATCGGCGGAGTCCTCTTCGGACTCGATAAGTCCACCGCCGTACTGATAGCCGGCGCGTTGGCGGCCGCTTACGCGGTGGTCGCCGGATTCTGGGGGGTGGTCGTCACCGATCTTCTGCAGTTCGTCCTGTCCATGGTGGGAGCGGTGGTCGCGGCGGTCTGGGCGCTCGGACACCCGGCAGTGGGCGGTCTCTCGGGGTTGGTGGAGCAGTTCGGGGACCGCCTCGCCGTCGTTCCACCGACCGGGACCGAAGCATTCGCGGTCCTGTTCGTGGTGCCGGTGGCGCTTCAGTGGTGGAGCGTCTGGTATCCCGGGGCGGAGCCCGGCGGCGGCGGTTACATCGCCCAGCGGATGCTGGCCGCCCGGAGCGAGAAAGACGCGCTCCGCGGGACGCTCTGGTTCAACATCGCCCACTACACCCTGAGACCCTGGCCCTGGATCCTGGTGGCCCTGGCCTCATTGGCCGTCTATCCGGATCTGGCGGCGCTCCGGGACGCGCTGCCCGGACTCGACCCCGCGCTCGTCGGCGACGATCTCGCCTATCCGCTCATGCTCCGGCTCCTGCCGCCTGGACTCCTGGGTCTGGCCGCCGCTTCGCTCGCGGGGGCCTACATGTCCACTGTGGACACCCACCTCAACTGGGGAGCCTCTTATGTGGTGGAGGATGTCTACCGGCGGTTCTTCCGGCCCGCCGCCGGAGCGCGCGAATCCGTTGCGATAGCGCGCGCCGCCACCATCCTCCTGATGGCGGCGGCCGGGCTGCTCACCCTCTTCATCGACACTGCGCGGGGAGGCTTCGGGTTGCTGCTCCAGATCGGCGCCGGCACCGGGCCGCTTTTCATCGCACGGTGGCTGTGGTGGCGCATCAACGCCTGGAGCGAGATCGCCGCCATGGCGGGATCGCTGGCCGTGGCGGCGTCCCTTCCGCTTCTGGGTATCGAGCAGGGCTCGATTCGGGGGCTGGTGATTGGGCTGGCCGCCACCACGGTCATCTGGGTGGGAGCCACGCTGGTGACGCCCGCCGAGTCGAAGGAAACGCTCGACGGTTTCGTCGCGCGAACCCGGCCGCCGCGTCCGGGTTGGGACGCCGCCTACGCCCGTACGCGGTTGCGCCCCGAGCCCTCGGCCCGCGCTTTTCTCGCGTGGCCGGTGGCCTGCGTGATGGTCTATTCGGTGCTCTTCGGGAGCGGGGCGCTGCTCTTCGGACGCGGTCTCGCCATCACCTTTTCCTGGGCTCTCCTCGCCCTGGCGTGCGCCTTCGCGCTCTCCCGGCTGTTATCCGCCCGGAATTAACAGCCTGTGGTGAAACCCGCGTGAGCGCCGAGACGGGCGAGGCCCAGTTCTCCCGGTGGGGGCCCGGCTGACAAGGCGCGTGAGGGAGGAGCCCCCACCGGGAGAACTGGCCCGAGTGTATTTCGACCGAAACGCAACGATGAGCGGCGCGAAGCGACGCGGTCAGCCGGGATGGATCGCCGGCCGAGCCCCCACCGGGAGAACTGGGCCGCGTGGGTTTCATTACCGGTTGTTTGGACGGGATGCATCGCCCGTCGAACGCCGCGTGGGTTTTGCCACAGGCTGTTAACCCGCTACCGGCGCTGCCTGCCCATAACGGTGTCGCGGTCGATGAGCTGGACCCGTACCTCCAGTTCGCGCTCGTCGCGCCACAGCCGCAGGCTGACTTCGTCGCCCACCCGGTAGTTCGTTTCGAGGAGAAGCAGGAGGTCACGCTCCGTACTCACCGCCCGTCCGTCTACCGCCAGCAGGTAGTCCCCGCCGTAGCGAACCCGCAGGTTGCCGATTCGTCCAACCTCACCCGCTCCGCGCAGCCCGGCGCGGTCGGCGGGCCCGCCCCGCGCGACCGCCCGGATCATGAGACCTCCCTCCGGGGGGGCCGGGATTCCGACCCGGCGAAAATAGGCCGCGAACCGGGGTTGCACTTCCTGGACTGAGATCGCCAGATGGGGATGGGGATACCGCCCGTTCCGAATGAGTTCCGGCACGACGCGCGCCAGTGTCGCGGCGGGAATGGCGTACCCGATCCCGGCCGAGGTCCCGGTGGGGCTCACGATGGCGCTGTTCACGCCGACCACCCGTCCTTCGAGATCGAGGAGCGGTCCCCCCGAATTCCCCTGGTTGATCGCCGCGTCGGTCTGGATGATCTCGCCGATGAATCCCCGATCGGGACTCTCGATGATGCGGCCGAGGCCGCTCACCACCCCGGTGGTCAGTGTCTGGTCGAGGCCGAAGGGATGTCCGATGGCCACCACGAACCGCCCTACTTCGAGGGCGTCGGAGTCCCCGAGCGCCAGGGGTTCCGGGTCGTTTGCGCCGGCCCCCACCTCGAGGACCGCAAGGTCGTTCGAGGGATCGGCCCCCACGAGCCGGGCGTCGCGCACTTCGCCGTCGGCGAAAGTGACCTGAAGCTGATCGGCCGCCTCCACGACGTGGTAGTTCGTGACGATGCGTCCCTGGCCGTCGTAGACGAACCCGGAGCCGGTGCCCTGCTGGGTGACCTGGCCCCGGAACCAGTCGTAGCTCTGGATTTCCGCGGTGATGTTGACGACCGCCGGACTCGCGGTGCGGTACACCGCCGAGATCCGCCGTTCCAGCTCGATCTGGGCACCATCGCCGACCTCAGCGAGGCCTGCGAACAGCGCGGCCACCAGGACGGCTGACGCAAGTGTCCGGGCTGGCATGGGGTCCGAACCCGGGGTGAGCAAGAACCGCGCCGTTGGCAGCCGGTAGCCGAAGTCACGCGACCCGGTTCTCCCGGCGGGAGCTTGGCCGGCGATGCATCCCGGCTGAAGCGCTCCCCCGCCGGGAGAACCGGGCCTCACCGGCCTCGGCGCTCTCGTTTCGTCATCCACCGGCTGGCACCCAATTCTGGTAGAGTTTTCGACTATGAAATCCGTTTTCAGTATCAAGAAACGGCTCTCAGCGACTTGTTTCGGGAAGCTTGCTGCCGCCGCAATTGTCCTCACTGCCGTCGCCGGCTGCACCGGCAGCACCGAGCCCGAAACCCTGACCATCTATTGCGGCCGGGGAGAATCGCTGGTCGGACCGGTCGTACAGGCGTTTCAGGAGGAGACGGGGATCCAGGTGGAGATCCGCTACGGCGGGACTGCGGACCTCGCCGCCCAGATTCTCGAAGAGGGCGACCAGAGCCCGGCGGACGTCTACTACGGTCAAGACGCGGGGGCGCTTGGCCAATTGGCGGGCGAAGGCCGTTTGAGCCCGCTCCCCGAATCGATCCTTGATCGGGTTTCATCCCGCTTCCGGGATCCGAACGGGCGCTGGGTCGGAACCACCGGCCGCGCCCGGGTGTTCGTTTACAACACGGAACTCCTCAGCCCGGAAGACCTGCCGGACACGATCCAGGGGCTGACGGATGCCCGTTGGAAGGGCCGGATCGGCTGGGCGCCGACGAACGGATCCTTCCAGGCGTTCGTGACGGCCGTCCGGCTGCTCGAGGGAGAGGGCGCTGCCAGGGAATGGCTCGAAGGAGTACTGGCTAACGACCCGGTGGCCTACCCGAACAACTCGGCCATCTACCAGGCGGTTGCGGACGGGGAAGTGGAGCTGGCGCTGTCGAACCACTACTACCTCTTCGGCTTCCTGGCCCAGCAGGGACCGGAGTTCGCCGCGCGGACCGTGAGCCCGGCGGGAGGAGGAGCGGGAGGCCTCATCAACATCTCCGGCGGCGGGGTGGTGAACACGGCAGCCAACCCCGAGGCCGCCGAGCGCTTCCTGGCCTATCTGCTCACGGAATCCGTGCAGGAGCGCTTCGCCCGGGAAACATTCGAGTATCCGCTGGTTGAGGGTATCCCCACGGACCCCGCAGTGACGCCCCTGTCCGAGATCAATCCTCCGGACCTGGAACTCGGGGACCTCGACGACCTGCGGGGAACCCTCGACCTCCTCCGCGACGTAGGAGCCATCTGATCGCCCGCGGGGAAAGCACCCCGCATCACCGCCACCATGAAGGACACGACAGGGTTGCCGAGTCCGCTGCATGCGAGGCGCTTTCCCCACGGGGTGATATTGCGAATCGCTGCGCGATTCCCGAATTCGTTTTTCGCGGGGAGGTGACACCTCTCCCCGCACGCCACCCCCGCGGCGCAAGGCGCCGCGAGGTAGCGGCGCGGCAGGTCTCCGGCACCGACTCCTCCGGCCCTCTACCCCGGGGAGCGCCGAACGGCCGCACTGGTCACGGTGATGAGTCAGTCATGAACGACGCCCCCCTGACGCGATGAGCGCTCCGGCCCGGTGGAGCCGTCCGCCCTCGCGGCTGCTCCAGGCCTCGGGGATCTTTGTCGCGGCGATGTGCCTGCTGCCGCTTTTCTATCTGGCGGGACGGGCGGTGGCCGGCGGCGGGTTGTTCGACGTGCTGCTGCGCGAGCGCAGCATCGGCATTGCCGGAAGGACGCTCCTCCTGACGGGAGCGGTAGCGGCGGGGGCCGCCGGGCTGGGGCTGCCGCTGGCCTGGCTCACTGCGAGGACCGATCTCCCGGGCCGGCGGATCCTGACCGGCCTGCTGGCGCTGCCGCTGGCGGTGCCGTCGTACGTGGCGGCCTTTACCGTGGCGACCGCGCTTGGCCCGCGTGGACTCCTCCAACGCGCGCTGGAGCCCCTCACGGGGTGGGAGCGGCTCCCCGAGATCTACGGGTTCCCGGGCGCTTTTCTGGTGCTCGTGCTGCTCAACTACCCCTACGTGTACCTGGCGGCCCGCGCCCGGTTTGCCGTTTTGGATGCATCGCTCGACGACGCCGCGCGAGTACTCGGCGCCAGCCGCTGGCGGCGCTTCCGGCGGGTGACCCTGCCGCTGCTGTCGACGGCGCTGCTTTCCGGCGGGCTGCTCGCGGCGCTCTACACCCTGAGCGACTTCGGAGCGGTGTCGCTGCTGCGCTACGAGACCTTCACCTGGGCCATCTACAACCAGATCCGCGGATCGCTGGATCGCCACACCGCGGCGGGGCTCGCTCTCCTGCTGGTGTTCGCGACCCTCCTGGTGCTTGCCGCCGCGAGACGTTTCGAGAGCGCCTCCGGTCCGGCCCCCGGGGCCGTGCAAGCCCGACCGCCCCGCATCCACCGGCTGGGCGGCTGGAAGTGGGCCGGACTGCTCCTGTGCCTCCTGGTGCTGCTGCCGGCGCTCGTCCTTCCGGTCGGAGTCTGCCTCTACTGGCTGGTTCAGTCCCCTGCCGGAGCGGTGACCGGGCTGATTCCCGCGCTCGGACGGACGGGATTCGTATCGCTACTCGCTGCGGTTGCGACCACCGCGCTGGCCATTCCGGTGGCTTTCCTGACAGTCCGTTTCCCTTCGCGGCGGAGTTCCGCGCTGCATGCCATATCGCATATCGGTTTCGGCCTGCCGGGACTGGTCGTGGGCTTGTCGCTCGTCTTTTTCGCGGTGAATCTGGCGCCGTTCCTCTACCAGACCCTGGCGCTGCTGGTCTTCGCGTACGCGGTTCACATGCTGCCGCAGGCGATCGCGCCGGTGGAGGCAACCCTGGCGCCGCTCAGCCCGCGGCTCGATGACGCGGCGCGTTCCCTCGGCGCCAGCTGGATACGCCGCCACCTGGCGATTACGCTGCCGCTCCTCGGCCCCGGGCTCACGTCGGGACTCGCCCTCGTGTTTCTGACCAGCGTCAAGGAGTTGCCGGCCACCCTCATGCTGGCGCCCACCGGGTACACCACCCTTGCGACCACCGTCTGGAGCGCGGCCGAGAACGTCGAGCTTGGCCGGGCGGCGGCCGCTTCGCTGATCCTGCTCCTGTTCTGCGCGGGGGCGCTTCTCGTCGTCCTGCGTCCGGGACGTCCGCTTCGTCCGGCGGTGCGCTGATGGGTAGTGCGGGCGGCGACGTTGCCGAGGAACTGGCGCTTTGCTGCCGGGGAATCGAGAAACGCTTTTCGGGCAACGGGGATCGGGATCCGGACCGCACGGTGCTGGCCGGAGTGGATCTGGATGTCCCTTCCGGCAGCCTGACTGCCGTTTTGGGGCCGAGCGGCGGCGGGAAGACAACCCTGCTCCGCATCGTGGCAGGTCTGGAAATGGCGGACGCGGGAGAGGTGCGTCTCCTGGGGCGGACGGTGAGCGGAAAGGGCGTGTTCGTTCCCCCGGAATCGCGGCGGGTGGGTCTCGTGTTCCAGGAGTACGCGCTTTTCCCGCACCTCTCGGCCCTCGACAACGTGGCCTTCGGCGTTCCCGGGCCGGCCGGTCTGACGAAGGCTTGGGGAGCCCTGCAGATGGTGGGGCTTTCGGAAGTCGCCGGCCAGCGGCCGCACGAACTTTCCGGAGGAGAACAGCAGCGGGTGGCTCTCGCCCGAGCCCTCGCCCCCGAGCCGGCGGTGGTGCTGCTGGACGAGCCGTTTTCGAACCTCGACGCGCCCCGCCGGGCGGGGGTGCGGGAGGAAGTGGCGCAACTCCTCCGGCGCCTCGGTACGACGGCGGTACTCGTTACGCATGACCGGGAAGAGGCGTTTCTGCTCGCGGACCAGGTCGTTCTTCTGCTGGACGGGAGGGTGGTCCGTTCCGGAAGGCCCGAGGAACTCGCCCGGGATCCCGGAAGCCGCGCCGGCGCCGAGTTTCTCGGGGAAACCAACTTCCTCCCGGGCGAGAGCGACGGCAAGACGGCGGTCTGCGAGATTGGCCGGGTAGAGATCCTGGCGCCGGCTTCCGGGGAAGGGCCGCCACGGGGTCCGGTCGAGGTCCTCCTCCCGCTCGACGGGCTCGTGGTGGAACCCTTCGTAGACGAGGAGCGCGCCGCGGCCAACTCGGCGGTGCTGACCCGGGCATCGTTCCACGGCGCCTTCCAGCTCATCGAGGCGCGCCTTCCCTCGGGAACCTCCATTGCCGCACGGTCTCCGGCGCGAGACATCTGGCAGGGGCTCCTCCGGCCCGGACAGCGCGTGGGTCTTCGTCCCGTGGGGCCGGTGCCGGTGTTTCCCGCCTAGGAGCCTGTGGACAAAGTGACGCGGCCCAGTTCTCCCGGTGGGGGCTCGAGCGGCGATGCATCCCGGCCAAACAGCCTGTGATGAAACCCACGCGGCCCAGTTCTCCCGGTGGGGGCTCGGCCGGCGATCCATTCCGGCTGAACGCGTCGCTTCGCGCGTCGCTCATCGTTGCGCTTCGGTCGAAATACACCCGGGCCAGTTCTCCCGGTGGGGGCTCCTCCCTCGCGCGCCTTGTCAGCCGGGCGCCTCCCCGCTCTCGGCGCTCACGCCACTTTATCCACCGGCTGCTAGCGGCGAGCACCGTCTCGACCCGCGATGCGGTTGCACTGCGAGTCTCCGCGGCCAACAATGGTCCGCATGTTCGTTCGGTGCCTTTTCGTTCTTCTTTTTTCGGCGGCAACGCTTGGTTGCGACGGCGGAGCCCAGGATCATCCCTGGAACGCCTTCGACGCCGAGCGGCCCATCGCGGCGTTTGACAGCGTCTTCATTGAAGAGCTCACCTGGATGGAGGTGCGCGACCGGATCGCCGGCGGGGCAACCACCGCGATCATCGCCACCGGCGGCATCGAGCAGAACGGTCCCTACGTGGTCACCGGGAAACACAACGTGGTGCTTCGGGCAACCACGGAAGCGATCGCCCGGCGGCTGGGCAGCGCGCTGGTCGCACCCATCATCAAGCTCGTGCCCGAGGGGGACCACGACCCGCCCACCGGGCATATGCGGTTCCCGGGGACCTTCAGCCTCACCCAGGAGACCTTCGAGATGGTCCTCACCGACGTGGCGCGGAGCCTCTCGACCAGCGGGTTCACCGACATCCTCATGATCGGCGACAGCGGCGGGAACCAGCGCGGCATGGCCGCGGTGGCGGAGCGCTGGAACGCCGAACCGCCGCATGCCGGCGTCCGCCTCCATCACATCCCCGAGTACTACCGGGAGGACATCTGGAGCTTTGAACAGCTCAAGGAGCTCGGGGTGCATCAGGAGCCGGACGTCCAATCCGCCTCGCGAGCCGGGATCCACGACGACTACCACTACGACGCGATCATGGCGACCGTGGACCCGGGAACGATCCGGGCGCGCGAGCGCCGGGACGCCGGACTGTTCGAGATCAACGGGGTCTCGCTAGACCCGCTCGATCAGACGATCGCGAACGGGCAGGCGATGGTCGCCCGCCGCGCGGAAATCACGATCGAAGCGTTCCGTAAGTCCCTGGCGCGGTAGACCCTGCCGGAACGGGCGTATCGAGCACTTTCCGGAGACGTTCGTCCTTCGAGACCCGCCAGATGCGGGCGTCGAGGTAGTAGTGCTGCATTGCCCACCCAAGGAGTGAGGCGGCCACGACCTCGGCTCCCAGGGTGCCTCCGCCGCTGCCGGGAGCCCCGGCCACCAGACCTGCCAGCGGCAGCAGCACCCCGTTGAGCAGCCCCGCGAGAGCCCCGCTCACCCAGTGCACCAGGGGTCCCCGGTAGCAGGCGAAGGTGAACACCAGTCCGAGCGCAAAGTAGAGCGCCGGACTGCGGAAGGACAAGGCGGCCGCGCTCCGTCCCGCGCGGTAACGCCGCTTGGCATAGTCCCAGACGAAACGGTGGTACTGGAGGTTGTGGCCGGCGGTGACCAGCGGCACCACGAAGAGCACGAGAAGCGGGTTCGAAAATGCCGCGGCGTGGAGCGGCACGGTGGCGGCCAGGAGGAGCAGCTTGGGGAGATTCCTTGGCTTGCCCTGAAGGTAGCGGCGCCACTGGAAGGCGGCGTAGCCGATCACGGTGAGGAGCCAGAGCGATCCCAGCGGCAGGTGGAGCCAGGACCCGAGCGTCCTGCCGCCGATCCCGGTGGCGAATCCCAGCTCCGGCATCCCGCTCTGCCCGTACCAGGGAGCGGTCAGGAACCACCCGATCGGCAGGTAGAAGACGATCGGAAAGACGATCCGATCCACGCGGAACTCGAACTCGTCCTCTGCCGCCGGATTCCGGCGGGCGTAGAGCCGCAAGAACCCCCAGTGCTGGCGAACCACGTGGTAGTAGGCCCAGAGGCGGAAGAAGACCAGGAAGGCGATGCTTCCGCTGGTGGCCCAGCCGGAGGGGAGGACACCGGCGGAGGACAGCAACCGGGGGGCCAGGATGAGGGCCGGGCCAAGCAGGAAGAAGCCGAACGAGGCCAGCAGGACCCCTCCGCGAAGGCGCCATTCCTCGGGGTCCAGCACGGTGCGGGCCAGGGTCGCGAACAGGTGCGGCGCGTCGAGCAGCACCGCCCAACTCGTGACCACCACGAGTCCCAGGCTCAGCGGGAGGGCGAAGTCCCCGACCCGCAGGGTGGCGAAGGCGTCCCGGAGCGGGTTGTCCAACCCGGCGCCCACTCCGAGGATGAGCGCCAGGTAGGCCCAACCGATGCCGGCCGAGAGGATGATCCAGATCAGGTCCGCCCGGAACCCCATCAACCAGTTCCGGGAGAAGGGATTGGCAGCGCTGGAGGTCATCGCCATTCCCGAAGGCGCCGCGAGCCGCGGCCTGCCCGCTTACCCCCGGTTTCCTGATCGCCGGGTGGAGAGCCGCGGCCAGAGGGGTGCCCCCGCCTGCGTGGTGAGGGCCCGGGCTCCCTGAAAGGCGGCGTGCTCGTCGAAGCGGATCGGATCGCCGGACGCGCCGCCCAACCGTTCGAGAATACGAGTGGTGGATTTCGGCATTACCGGATGGAGAAGCACCGCGGCGATCCGGGTCGCTTCCGCGGCTTCGTAGAGAGCCTCGTCGAGGGCCTCCCCGGCCTCCGGATCCTTCGCGAGCGTCCAGGGCGCGCGCTCAGTCAGGAATTCGTTGACCGCCCCCACGATCCGGAAGGCGGCAGCCGCTCCGTCGTGAAGACGGAGTCCCTCCATCGCCTCGCGGTAGTCGGCGACCGCCCGGGTCGAAACTTCGGGAAGCCCCGAGCGGGCCGAAGGTGACAGTCGGCCGTCGCGGTAGCGTGTGGCCATCGAGGTGATGCGGCTGACCAGGTTCCCGAGCGCGTTGGCTAGATCGGAGTCGTAGCGGGCTTCGAAGCGGTTCCAGGAGAAGTCGCCGTCCTGGCCGTACTGGATTTCGCGGACCAGGAAGAGCCGTAACGGGTCGGGGCCGAAGTGATCGCTGGCTTCGAGCGGATCCACCGCGGTACCAAGCGACTTGCTCATCCGCTCGCCCTGGAAGTTCACGAAGCCGTGTCCGAAGACCCGGCCGGGTATCGGAACCCCGGCCGCCATCAGCATCGCTGGCCAGATCACGGCGTGGAAGCGGGTGATGTCCTTGCCGACGATGTGGAGGTCGGCGGGCCAGCGCTCGTCCCAGCCTTCTTCGTCGGTCCCGTATCCGGTCGCCGAGAGGTAGTTCATGAGCGCGTCGAACCACACGTAGATCACGCTCCGATCGTCGAAGGGAACCGGGATCCCCCAGCCGGTGCCCGGCCGGCTGACCGAGAGGTCGAGGAGCCCCGCTTCGAGGACGTTCGTCAACTCGTTCCGCCGGGTCTCCGGCTCGATGAAGCTCGGCTGTTCCCGGTAGAGCTCGAGCAGGGTGTCCCGGTACGCCGAGAGCCGGAAGAAGTGGTTTTTCTCGGAGATCCAGTCCGGCTTCGCTCGGTGGAGGGGGCAGTAGCCGTCTTCAAGGTCCTTCTCCTGCTTGAAGGCCTCGCACGAGACGCAGTACCAGCCCTCGTAGGTCCCCTCGTAGATGCCGCCCCGGGCGCGAATCGCTTCGAGGAGCTTCTGCACCCCCAGGTGGTGCCGCTTCTCGGTGGTCCGGATGAACTCGTCGTAGGAGATATCGAGCTTGGCCCAGACTGCGCGGAAGGTGTCCTCCATCCTCGCGCAGTAGTCCAGCGGATCGAGGCCCTGTTCTTCAGCCTTGCGGCGCACGTTGAGGGAGTGCTCGTCGGCTCCCATCAGGAAGTGGGTGTCGTACCCCGCGCTCCGCTTGAAGCGGGCGATCACGTCGGCCGTGATCTTCTCGTAGGCCGTGCCGAGGTGCGGCGGCGAATTCACGTAGTCGATGGCGGTCGTGAGGTAGAAGCGGGGCACCGGGAGGTCGGAATCTTACGCGCCGAGGTGCTCTGGTCTGCGGTGTCTTCATGGCGGAGATCGAAGGGACCGCCGGCCTCGGAGGGGCTACCGATGGACTTCACGGCGGGTTGGATCGCGGAGCGGGGGAGCTTGCTGGGCTCCTTCGGGCAGGGGGCTTTTGGAAACCTCTCGGCCGGGACCGCCTTCTTCGGCTTTGACGGAGGCCTGGAGCTGGGCCGCTGGAGTATCGGGGCGAACGGCGAGTTCGGAGTGGTGAGTCCGGTGACCCAGGGGGGAATGATCCAGGAGATCTCGGCGCTCGCGACCAGCACCTTCGCGGTCCATGCGAGTCGGGCGTTCCAGAGCCGGGGCGCGGTGCATTTCTCGCTGTCGCAGCCACTCCGGGTGGAAAACGGTTGGGTGTCGCTCACGGTGCCGGCGGCCCGGACGAAGCGGGGCGAGGTGCTGCACCGGTCGCTCCGAGCCGATCTCGCGCCCGGCGAGCGCCAGCTCGACCTTGCGGCGCAATGGAACCAGCCGCTCCCGCTCGGCGAGTGCCGGCTGGGAGCCATCTGGAGCCACTGGCCCGGCCACCGGGACGTCGTGGGGCCGCAGCTAGCAGCCTGTGGCGAAACTCACGCGGCGTTCGAGCGGCGATGCATCCCGCCTGAACCGCGCCGCCATGCGGCGCTCTGCGTTGCGTTTCGGTCGAAATACACCCGGTATTCCTCCCTCACGCGCCTTGTCAGCCGGGCGCCTCCCCGCTCTCGGCGCTCACCCGGGTTCCACCACAGGCTGCTAGCGCTGCTCTCCGGCTGGCGCTGGACCTTCTAGAAACCGCGCATCGCCGACCGCCAGGAAGTCGCGCGGACGGCGTTCCCTTGTCTGCGCGTCGCTCCCTCTGGTGGCATGGGCGCCATACGCCATGTTCGGCATCCGCGTGGCCCCTGCTGCGACTCGGCGAGCGCTCCCGAGTATGAGAAATGCGAGTTAGATCGATGACTGTCAGTCAGAATCGATACTTCAGGTTGAAGCTGATCCCCCAGGACTGAATGTCATCCGTGTTTACATAGTAGGTAACCGGAACGGGTGGGTTGCCGGCCACTGACGCATGATCGCGAAGAGAATCGTATGCCGACTCGTCATCGAATTCGCCGAAACTCGTCCATCGGAACTTGAGCCCGATGATGACCGGGTCGTTGACCTGATAATCCAGACCCACCACCGCTTGGTAGCCAAGCAGCAGATCCGACAATCTAGCTCTGTCACTGGTGATAGTGCCGGCAATTCTCCGGTTCAAAGCCTGGGCTTCCGCCAGCTCATCACTAACCAACCCCTCAGTGTCGAATACCTTGATGTTCACGGGGTCATTCGTCCGGTGCCAGAGGGTCCGATATGCCAGCGACACTTTCGCAAAGCCGACTCCAATCCCCAGCGACGGCGTAAACTTCGAATCAGAGCGAAGGTCATAGTACACGTTGGCAAACACGTTGTGCGACAACACGTCATCGATTCCATCCATGACTGTCCGGAACCCCGGATCCGCTCCGGGGTCATAGTCCGTCGCGGAATCATAGGGAACATCCGTGCTGTCATGGATTGCGCTGCGAAAGAAGTATTCGCCCTCGACCCGGAAGTGCCCCATGCGATATCCCAAGGCCAAACCCGTCAGGATTCCCCTGCCACCGTCAAACGACTCGTCCATGGGTCCCCACGGCGAAGGGGTCTTGCCACACGATCCTTCGTCTACCTGAAAACCATCTGGGTTTATGGTCTTGTCGCAGCGGATCGCTGAATGCGCCGCATTCGCACTGGATACCCAGTCATCTAACCCTCCGGTCTTCGCGTCCAAAACCGGGGCTACGGCGCCCCCCAGACTCATCCCAAAGTACCAACCGTCCTCGGCCAATACCGGGCCGGAGGAGATCACAAGAGCGATCACGATGAGGACGAACAAGGGTCTTTTCGTGATGTTATTCCTCTTTCTTTTCCATCATAACGATTCTCATCGAGAAAACAGACCCTCTTGGCCGGCTGGAAAGTGAAGAAACCGCCCGTGGGGATCGGTCTCATGGGCGTCGCACCGGCGGCGAGATCTCCCATGCCGTCTCTTCTTCCTGGGCGACTACCGCTTCGCCGCAGAGCTCCTTGATGCCTCAGGCGCCGGCCCTGGCCTGAATCGAGGTCTGCGGGCACTCCGACCCTCTGCCGCCGACGGGGCGAGATACTTGGCTTCGCTGTTCGGAGAGACCACCAAACCCTCCCCGATCACCCCCCTCGAACTCTCCGCCAGACCGTGGAAATTCTCATTAGTCGACTGTCCAAGAATTGGAGTCCACCTCAGTTCACCCCGGGGATGACGGTTCGCCTATCGTGCGGGCCGGCGCGGTGCCGGGCTCACGCTGCTCGCGACCAACTCCTCAAAAGGGAATCGACATACGCAGCAGCAGCGCCAGATCGGACGGACCCATGGTGGTTTCTCGCCTCAAGCCCTCCAATTCAAACGTCCCGGGCAGCGCGAGCTGCGAGCGAGTCAGGCTCCATTGGGCGCCCAGGGCCAGCTCCCGACCCCTTCCGACCCAGCGCAGCCGGCTGTAGGGCGTGAGCGGACCCGGCAAACCCAGCGCCTCCAGGCCGGCGTAGGCCACCTCGCTGTCCAGCCGGTATCGGGAGCCCAGCCCCGTTGCTCCCATCCCCGCCGGGCGCAGGACCGCATCCGCGTTGTCCCACAGCGTCGTCCGGCCGCCGCCGTCCCGGCCCCAAGAGGTCGTCGCCGACGCCCGGAACCCGCGCTGCTTCTTCCCCGGATCAAAGCTCGCCTGCACCCCCACTCCCCAGTCCCGGTAGTCGCTCTCGTGCACCAACAACACACGGCCCTGCACCCCCACGTCCAGTCCCTGGTTCGCGTCCAGATACCCCAGACGAAAACCCGTTTCCAAACCCGCCCCCAGATCCGCAGCGCCCCGGTCGAACCGCCCGCCGGCCTCCCCCTTCAGGCTCAGCGACCTCCCCACGGATAGCTGCCGGTCATACACCCACTCCAGCATCAGCCGGCCCCGCTGCGCCTCCCCCCCAACCTTCGCGATGTCCTCCGCGGCGCCGGTCTCCAGCCGCGTCGTGAAGGCGTCCGCCCGCACACTCCACTCATTGCCGCCCCGCCGCAGCAGCGCCGCCCGCACGCCCCCCGCGAACATCCGAAAGTCGGCGCCGAAGTCGTGCGTCCGGCCCGGCTCCGTGACATCCACCTGACCCCGTCCCAAACCCCCGATGCCCCACACGCTCACCCGGGCGCCCGGCTGCCAATACACATACGGATGCACCGTGTTCATGCCACTTTCCATCACTCCCTCCACGCCATCGTCGGTGTAATCCAGGTCTCCCCAACTGCGCATGAACGACAGCCCCGCCAGCATCCGCTCGTCGGCATACAGATCCAGACCCACGTGCGCCGCGTTCAGACCACCCCGATAGTTCATCCCGAGATGCGCCAGGTCCCCGTCGAACTGCTGCAAATCTCCCTGTCCCCAAAACGCCGGGACCCAGCTCGTCTCCCTCGCACTCGCTCCCAGCGGCATCTCGAAGCACGCTCCCGCAAGGTTGAAAGCCCGGCCCGCCACGGCCGCATACCCTGCCGAGCCCCGCCCCCCGCCGCCAGCACCCCGGAGCCCCGTTTCACCGTACCCGTTCCGGCTCCGCCCCATGCCGGAGCCGGCAGCGCCGCCCGACGCGATCTGATCGGAGCGCGCCAGCCTCCCCAACGAGCCCAGCAACATATCGCGCAGCCAGGATTTCCCGGCCCGGGATCCTCCGGGGGCGTTCGGCTCCATCGCCGGCAGGGTCCTGCCCGCCGCCTGCAAAGAGCTCGGCTCCGCGCGACCATCGCCTCCACCGGGAGCGCCGGCCGCGCCCCCGACGCCAAACCCCGACGACTCTCCCCGGCTCACCGGGCGCTCCGTCGGGCCGCTCGTCGGTGCGTCCCCGCTCACCGCCTCGGGGACCCCCGACGTCATCGCTGGCGTCGCCTCACCCGATGACCCCAGACGACTCCACTGACGATACCGCGCAAACCGGCCCTCGATCGCCCTCTGCGCGCTCTCCCCCAGCGAGCGCGCCATCACCGCCAACATCCCCTCCAGCGTCCGCGAAAACTGCGCCGCCGACCGCTGCTGCACGAAATGCACCTCGGTCGAAGACGGATCGCCCGCAACCACCGCCTCCGGCAACGCTCCAAAGCTCAGCACAATCCCCTCCCCGGAATCGTTCACTTCATCCGCCAGCACCTCCACCGAAATCGTCCGCGCACTCTCGCCTTCCTCCAACACCACCGCCGTCAGCGCTCCGCGGTAGTCCTCCGCCGTCGTCCCGCCCCGGAGCGCCACCACCAGCGGCACTTCCACCCGCCGGTCCGCCGCCGGCGCAACGCTCACCTCGACGTCAACCCCCCGGCCCTCCTTCACCTCATACGCCGCCTGAGCAAAACGCACCTCCAGCTCCACCAGTCCCTTGTCCTCGAGCGTGACCGTCGCCGCCGACGGCTCCCCGGCGACCACGATCTCCGGCAGCTCCCCGAACCCCAGCTCCACCGTCTCGTCGTCCCCGTCCCGGTCATGGTTGGCGGCAATCCCCCAGGTCCGTTCCGTTTCGCCGGCCCCGAAGGTGAGCGTTCCTCTGCCCGCCTCGGCATCCCAACCTTCCAATCCCTCCACCCGGTAGTCGCCCACTTCCGTCGTCTCCGGCCGCGTCACCCGGATCGGGATCGCCAGCTCCTCGTCCCAGCCCTGGCTCAGCTTCACCGTCACCGTTACCGTCTCTCCACCTTCCCTGGCCGTGTAGCTCTCCTCCTGGTAGCTCACCGCGATCGTACCCTCCGGCCGCTCCAGGTCCGCCCCGATCAACAGAGGCTCCGCCGCTCGGTTGCCGTTGCCGGCCCCGTCCCGGGCCACGTTCGCTCTCACCTCCACCCTGACCTCACCGGATTCTTCCGGAGTGATCGTCACCGTGTAACGCCGTGAGTACACCTTGTTGAAGTTCGACGCCGTCCCGTTGGTTACATCAATATCCCTGAGGGTGAAGCCGCGCACGTTCTCGGAAAAGCGGATTGTCACCTCGAACGGGCCGCCCACCAGGGCCGGCGCCTCCGTCTGAATCCTCGCCGTCGGTTTAATCACGTCCTTGTCAATCACGTCCTTGTCGTCGTCGGCCTCGGTCGCCGTGACCGGATCGACATCAATTTCGTAATAGTCGTCGTCGGCGCTTGCCGTGGTGTGGCTGAAGATCGCGACGCCATCCACCTCGTCGGCGTCGTCGGCCGCCGAGACCGTCACCGTCTGCCCCCTATCCCAGTTCGAGTTCGTGAAGGCCAACGTAACCGTATCCGTATCCGTATCCGTATCCGTATCCGAGCTCACCGTCAGGTCGCGGTCACTCAATTGGTCCCGGCTCGCCTCGACCGTGACATCGTCCAGTGGCTCGGTGCCAAGCCTCACCGTGTAGGTCGCCGAGCCGCCTTCCGGCACCGACAGTGTCGTCGGCGAGACCTTCACCCCGATCGAGTCGTTGTCGGCCTCAATTGTCTTGACGCCGGGGGTGTCAATGCCGTGATATAAGCTGTCGTCGCTGCCCGCGTTGTGTGCAAAATTGGAGATGCCGCGGTTGCCGTCGTTGTCCTCGGCCGCCGAGAGTGTCACCGTCTGCTCCTCATACCAGTTTCCGGTTGTGAAGGTCAACGTGGTCGGGGCCGCCGTCACACTATCGTCGCCAGACGCCCGGCGCACTTCGATCGCGACCTCGTGCGTCGGCTCGGTGTCGAGCACCAGCGTGTATTGCACCGAGTCGCCCTCCGGCACTGACAGGCCCTCCGGCGGCAGGTCCTCCGCCGGCGGGTCGACCGTCAGACCGGGCTCGGGCCCCGCCACCGGCGGGAAGTCGATCATCGCCGTGCCGGTGTTGCCGGCGTCGTCGGTGGCCAGCACCACCACCGTCTGCGTGTTGGGGTTGCCCGTCGTCGGCATGCCGCTGATTACGCCTGTCGCGCCATTCAACGACAATCCCCGCAGCAGGGAATCGCCGCTAATCGCATAGGAATCAATGTCCTCGCTCTTGGTCGGAACCATAGCTATGAGCGCATCGCCCACCGTGAGACTCAGGGGCGCCGCGTAACTCACCGTCGGCGCCGTCAAATCCACCTTCAGCGTCCGGCTGACCGGCGTCGCGCTGGTAAACCCGGTCTTGGTGGCCGTCACCCCAAGCGACACGCTCGTTCCCGTAATGTAGCTCGCAGCGGACGGCACGGTCACCGACCAAACCCCCGCGACCGAGGTAGTGCTCAGCATCCCCGTGCCGATGGTCACCTCGACAGTCACGCCGCTTTCCGCACCCGTGTTGCCGCTGATGGGGAAGCCGTCCGCCTTCTCCGCAATATTGATCGTGCCGTCGCCCGCGATGTCGTCGTCCACAATCAGCGTCAGCTGCGCGAAGGCCGCGGTCGGCCAGGCGAGCCAGGCCAGCCACGCGGCGACGGCGAAAACGCCTGCACGCCCCCAGCCGCCACGGCGGCGGGTGGGGGGATGGTCTTCGGCGACCAGCCCCGCCGATGGATTGGTAGCGAGAGAATCGTCGCTGTGCGCCGCCGGAGGGGACTGCGCCCCTTCGGCATCCAGCATAGGCGGGCTCGATTGTACATACGGAGGCGGCGAGATTGCGCCGATGATTTTCGGCCCCGGAATCGTTCTCATGGCAATCGCCTTTCCGCCTGCGCCGGCTCGACATGGCGCCGAGTATTTGGAGCTTTGGCTGTTATTGGTGTGGGCCGCAACGGAGTGGGATGTGCCGTTAGCTATGTTCGCCTCTCGCCGATATTTAGACTCTACTGCTCGCCAGTCGGGCTGTGCCAGCAGCTTTCGACTCAGGCTTTCCTAATATCTTAACTACAGTTGGCATCCTTTCGTCACTCCACGTGCCGAACCTGCTCGGTCCGGCGATAGGGAGTTTTCGTCGGGGGGGGGGGGGCGTGACCAATCACTCTTCCCCCGCGAGACACCGATCTGCCAGACTCTCGGACGAGCTATGGTCGAAAGTGGGTGACGACATGATCAGGCGGCGGCGCGGGTTTCGGTTTCGTCGGCCGGAATGCCGTCGGTGAATTTGACGCCCTGGATGACCCGGGGCAACTTCTCGTAGCCGTTGAGGCGGCGCCAGGTCTTGCTGGCCGCGGTCACCAGCTTGAAGACCATCGCCAACGCCGTCTGGTGGGAGAGGCAGCCCTTGCTGCGAACGGTGCGATGCCGGACGGTGGCGAAGACGCTCTCGATGGGGTTGGTGGTCCGGATGTGCTGCCAGTGCTCCGCCGGGAAGTCGTAGAACGCGAGGACTGTCAGAAATTCCGTGTGTAGGCCGGCGACTGTGGAAACTGGGCTTGGTTTGCTTTCCGGCATTGTATGACCGGGCCGATGGGGATCTGGCCGGCGCGCCCGAGGGGGCCAGCCGGGGGCGGGTAGGGACGCCGGGGGTTTTTGGAGTTCAAGGAGAGGGGCGGCGCCCGAGGCTCTCCACGGGCCAAACCTCTCCAGCAAACTCCAAGCTCCAAGGAGAGCCTGTGGGAAGGGTGGGAAACGCGTCCCGCTCCCCGAATCGTCCGGCAGCAAGGCGCGATGCGGTTCCGGCGTTTTCCAAGTCCTGGGGGAATCGCTCCGGACGAAGCGGTCCCTCGCGATCCGGTCGCCACGGGCGCCGCGATTTCCCCGGGACGGCGCTTTCCACGGGCTCAAGGCGGCGCTTACGCGAACCCGCCGGGTGCCGTGAGGCGGACCGGCCGCCGCGCCCCGGGGGGCGGCACGCGGCGGGCTCACACGACCTCCACCGGGAATCGGTCCCCGAACAGGATGGCGAACTCGGCCCGCGCCTGGAACCAGTAGGTCTGCGGACGCTGCCACTTCCGCTCGATCTTCCGCAGCGTCAGGTAGATCAGCTTCGCCGCCGCCCGGTCGTTCGGAAAGTGGCCCCGCGTCCGTACCGCCCGCCGCACCGAGCCTGTCAGAAATTCCGTGTGTAGGAGGGGCGTAACCTAGACGAGCTAAGGAGAAGAGAGATGACGCGACGGCAGAGTCGGATCGGCGGAGAGCTTTTGGACGAGCTTCTGGGGGGTGAGGATCCACGGGAGGCGCTCCGGAGCGGGGAGTTGTTTACGGCGCTTCAGAAGTCGCTGGCGGAGCGTGCGCTGGAGGTGGAGATGGAGTTGCACCTTTCGCGGGAGGAGGAGGTGGGGTCAGGGAACCACCGGAACGGGCACAACCGGAAGCGGGTGTTGACGGGGGCGGGATCGGTGGAGTTGGCGGTTCCGCGGGATCGAGGGGGACGTTTTGAGCCTCAGTTGATCGAGAAGTAGGTTCGTCGTCTACCGGGGTTCGACGAGAAGGTGATTTCGCTGTATGCGCGGGGGATGACGACGCGGGAGATCCGGGCGCATGTGGAGGAGTTGTATGGGGTTACGGTGTCTCGGGAGTTGATCTCGAAGGTGACGGACGAGGTTCACGAGGAGCTGCGGGAGTGGCGTTCGCGGCCGTTGGAGGCGGTGTATCCGATCGTGTATTTCGACGCGTTGCGGGTGAAGATCCGGGAGGAGGGTTTGGTTCAGAACAAGGCGGTGCACCTGGCGATCGGGGTGACGGCGCTGGGGCGGAAGGAGATCCTGGGGATGTGGACGGCGGCGAACGAGGGGGCGAAGTTCTGGCTGGGGGTGATGAACGAGCTGAAGGCGCGGGGCGTTCGGGATGTGTTGATCGTGGTGGTGGACGGGGTGACAACGGGTATTGACGAGCTTCGCGCAGGAGTTGAAGAAAGGATTCGGCTTGTCGCGGCCATGCGTGGCCGTACCACCGGCACGCTCCTGCTTCCGACTAGGAGTGGTTGGCCGGGAACGCGCAGTTCATTTCGAGTATGCATAGCGCAGACTGTCGTTCCAGATCAGAACGATCTCAAGTCCCTTTCGCAGGACCCGACGTTATCGTCTCGACACATGCGCAGAAAGCACCGACGACATCTGTCAGCAGCGTTGGAGGCTGTCAAGCGAATCGATAGACCTCCGGAAGACGCATATGCTGGATGACGGTGCGCTGGATCTACTTGTCTTGCCAGAATTGGCGGTTCACCCTGCTGACATCGGGACTCACATTATTCCGTTCGTCCGCCAGTACAAGACGATGGTACTCACGGGGCTGACATACCAGCAGCTGGTTCCCGGGAAGCAGCTGGTCGATTCGGCCTATTGGCTGATCCCGGGAAGAACAGGAACCGGCATGCAGGTCAGGGTGCTATGGCAAGGTAAGCGATGGCCGGTGCCGGGAGAGCCTGTGACTGGATTTCGGCCATGTCAGTGGATATTGGAGCATGCTCGGACGAATGACGCGAAGCCACTGCGGCTCACGGCATCTGTGTGCTACGACGCAACAGATCTAGGCCTCGCATCAGACCTCCGGAACGAGTCGGACGTGTATCTAATACCAGCGCTCAATAAAGATGTGGCGACCTTCGACCAGATGGCATTGGCTCTTCACTACCACATGTACCAACTCGTCGTTGTGGTGAACAACGGACAGTACGGTGGGAGCAACCCCTACTGGCCACTCCATGGCATCCATGAGAAGCAGATTTTCCATGTTCACGGACAGCCCCAGGCGACCATCGCATTCTTGGAGATCGAGGATGTCGCCGATTTCCTTAACCGGAAGGCGGCAGGAAGGCAAGGCGCTACCGACCAACGCGACGCGACGCAGCGCCGGTGGAAGTTCCCTCCGGCCGGGCCATGAGTTGGTGAGCGGCTGGAACCGCGGTAGTTGACCGCTGCCCGCCGCTCGGACAGACTCGCCGCCATGTCGAGACGAAACCTCCGGCGGCGCGCCTTCCGCCTGCTTGCACCGCTTGCGGTGCTCTTCTTCGCGGCAGGGCCGGCGACCGCGGCCGCCCAGCTCTCCTCCCGGGAGGTGGCCGACCGGGGTCCGCGGGCCTGGGCGATCACCGGGGGCATGGTCCACGTCGGCGACGGGACCGTCCTGGAGGGAGCCACCGTGGTGATCCGGGACGGGCTGATCGTTTCGGTGGAGGCGGGCGGCGAGGTCCCGGCCGGGGCTGCCGGAATGGATGCGGCCGGGAAGCACGTCTATCCGGGTTTCATCACTGCGCTCAGCGATCTCGGCCTCGGCGGGAATTCGCCCGACGGCCCGGCCCGGGGGCCGCGCGCCGCAGGTGCGGGCGCCGCACAGCCTCCACCTCCTTCGCGGGGCCCCGAGGACCGCCCGGACACCTTCTCCTGGCGACTCGCCGCCGACGACCTGCGGGCGAGCGACGAACGGATCGCGGCGCGCCGGAACACCGGGTTTACCTCGGCGGTCTCGGCGCCGCCGGACGGGATCGTCTCGGGCCGGGCTGCCTTCCTGAACCTGGCCGGCCCCGAAGGAGTTGACTCACGCGATCTGGTGGTCGCTCCGGACGTGGCGGTGATGGTCCGGCTCGGGACGCGCGGTTTCCGCTCCTTCCCCGGTTCCATGATGGGGGTGATCGCCTACCTGCGGCAGCTCTTCCTCGACGCTTCGCACTACGGCGAGGTCTGGCGCATGTACGAGGAGGATCCGGCGGGCCTCGCGCGGCCGCGTTACGACCGGACCCTCGCCCCGCTCGCCGCGGCGGCTTCCGGTGGTCAGCCGGTGCTGCTGCCGGCGAGCCTCGACAAGGAAGTGCGCCGGATGGTGGGGCTCGCGGAAGAGTTCGGCATTTGCCCGGTCCTCTACGGGGGCCACGAGGCAGGTGATTCCGCAGAGTTCCTGAAGGAGCACGGCGTGCCCATCCTGGTGGATCTGAATTGGCCGAAGGCCGATCCGGAGGCAGATCCCAAAGCGGAGATTCCGCTGCGCACCCTTCGCCTCCGCGACCAGGCGCCGGCCGGCCCCGCAGCGCTCGCCGCGGCGGGGGTTCGTTTCGCCTTCTACCGGGGGGAGGGCCCGGGAGCGGGCGGAGAGCCGCGCGGGCGCGGTGCATCCGCCGGGGGCTCCGGCGGCGATATCGCGGCGGTCCGGAAGGCCGTCGAGCGCGGCCTCGGCCGGGAGGCGGCGCTGACCGCGCTCACTCTGGCCCCGGCGGAGATCTTCGGGGTGGCGGACCGGGTTGGGACGCTTCAGAGCGGGCGGATCGCCAACCTGGTGATTGCGGACAAGGACATTTTCGAGGATGGGGCGAGGGTGGAAACGGTGTTTGTGGACGGAGTGATTCACCGCCCGGATGCGGAGGACGAAGCCGAGACCGACGACGACGAACCCGAACGTTCGGCCGAGGACCGCTCCACCCCGAGCGGGAGCGAGGAGTAACGAAGTGCGACTGAAGAGTCTTTTTCTGACGGTGACGCTCGCCGCCGCGCCGCTTGCCGCCGCCCCCGTTCAGGAGGCAACCACCGTGATCCGGGGAGCGACGGTGCTCACGGTGACCGAGGGGATCCTGTCTCCGGGAGCGATCCTGATCCGGGACGGGAAGATCGCCGAAGTGGGGGCGAGCGTCGCGGTCCCCGAGGGGGCGGAAGTCATCGAGGCTGAGGGGATGTTCGTGATGCCCGGCATCATCGACGCCCACTCGCACATCGCCGCCGAGTCGATCAACGAGGGGAGCATCTCGGTCTCCTCGATGACCGGGACCGGCGACGTGGTGGATCCCTACGACGTCAACATCTACCGGGAGCTGGCGGGCGGGGTGACCACCTCGAACATCCTCCACGGCAGCGCGAACCCGATCGGCGGCCTGAACGTAGTCATCAAGCACCGCTGGGGAGCGGATGCCGAAGGGCTCGTGTTCGAGGGGGCTCCGCCGGGCATCAAGTTCGCGCTCGGGGAGAACCCGAAGCGCTCGCGAGGCATGCCGGCGGGGGTGGAACGCCGCTATCCGGCGACCCGGATGGGGGTCCAGGACGTGATCCGGCAGGCGTTCACCGATGCCGAGGCGTACCGTCAGGAGTTCGCCGACTACGAGGCGGCGAAGGCCCGCGGCGAGCGGGTGTTGCCCCCCCGGCGGGACATGAAACTCGAGCCGCTCGTCGAGATCCTGGAGGGCGAGCGTCTCGTCCATGCCCACTGCTACCGGCAGGACGAGATCCTGCAGCTCCTGCGGCTCGCCGAGGAGTTCGGGTTCCGGATTGCGACGCTCCAACACGTGCTCGAGGGATACAAGGTGGCGAACGAGATCGCGGCGCACGGGGCGGGGGCTTCAACGTTTTCGGATTGGTGGGGCTACAAGGTCGAGGCCTACGACGCCATTCCCTACAACGCGGCGCTCATGACCGAGCGGGGGATTCTGGTATCTATCAACTCCGACAGCGCGGAGGAAGCCCGGCACCTGAATCAGGAGGCCGCCAAGACCGTGAAGTGGGGCGGCATGACCGAGGAACAGGCGCTCCGCATGATCACCATCAACCCGGCGATCCAGCTCGGAATCGGGGACCGGATCGGTTCGATCGAGGTGGGGAAGGACGCGGACCTGGCGGTCTTCGACCGCCATCCGCTGAGCACCTACGCGGTAAACCAGATGACCTTCGTGGACGGGGAGATGCTCTTCAGCCGCGAAAAGGATCTGGCGATGCGGGAGAGTGCCGCCGCGGAGCGCGCCGAACTCGAAGAGAAGCTGTCCGAGGGGGACGACGCGGAGCGCGGCCCCGGCAGGCCCGGCTCCGGCAGGCCCGGCCCCCGGGGACCGCGGGAAGGAGTCCGGCGATGACCGGTTTTGGAAGAGGCATTTACCGGTTGACGGCCGTCCCGGCGGTATTGGTGCTGGCTGGTTCCGCGCTCGGAGCGGCTCAGGAGGAAGAGTCCTGGCTCATCAGGAACGTGCGAATCCACACCCTGGTCGAGGGAGCGGCGCCCATCGAGTCGGGATCCATTCTGATCCGGGACGGCCGGATCGTCGAGATCGGCGACGAGATCTCGGCGCCGGCGGGAGCGACGGTGGTGGACGCCTCCGGGCTCGACGTTTATCCGGGCATGATGGACTCGGTGAGCCAGCTCGGCCTCACCGAGATCGGCTCCGTCAGCGCGACGGTGGACACCGTCGAACTGGGCGAGATGAACCCGCATCTGAAGGCGGCGACCGCGGTCCATCCCTCGAGTGAGCACCTGCCGGTCGCGCGCGCGAACGGCATTACCCACGCGGTGGTGGCTCCGGGCCGGCTCGGAGGCTTCGGTGGCGGCGGGGCCGGCATCAGCGGCCAGGCGTCCATCGTTCACCTCGACGGCTGGACCGTGGAAGAGATGGATATCGACGCGTCTGCGGGGATGGTTCTGACCTGGCCCACCTATTCGACCCGGACATTCAACCCGGGCTCGTTCCAGGCCGGACGGCGGTCCTTCAGCGAGGCCGAGGAAGAATACGACCGGGCGGTGGCGGAGCTGGCGGAAGTGCTGGACGCGGCGCGCCGCCACGCGGCCGCTGGCGAAGCCGATGCGCGGGAGCGTGACATCCGGCTCGCCGCCCTCGGTCCGGTCGTCGGGGGTGAAATGCCTCTGCTGATCCTGGCGCAGGGCGCTCGGGAGATCCGCCACGCCGTCGAGTTCACGAAGGAGCAGGGGGTGAAGATGATCCTGCTCGGCGGAAACGAAGCCTGGAAAGTGAAGGAGCTTCTCGCCGACAACGCCGTCCCGGTGATTCTCGGGCCGACCCAGAGGCTGCCCGGGGAGGAGGACGATCCCTACGACCGGCCCTTCACGACCCCGGGCGAACTGCACGCGGCGGGCGTAACGGTGGCCTTCGCGAGCTTCGGGTCGTCGAACTCACGGCTCCTGCCGTACGAGGCAGGGCACGCGGTCGGTTACGGGCTGCCAGCGGACGCCGCGATCCGCGCGATCACCCTGGTTCCCGCGCAGCTCTTCGGGCTGGAGGCCGACTTCGGAACCCTGGAGGAGGGGAAAGTCGCGAACCTGATTGTGGTCAACGGGGACCCGCTCGAGATCCGCACCGAGGTGGAACACGTCTTCGTGAACGGAGTTCCGGTCTCGCTCGACAACCGGCACCTGCAGCTCTACGAGAAGTACCGGTCACGCCCGAAGAGGGAGCGATAGCGGACCTGCGTGGCCGTTACGACGAAACGACCCGATGTTCATGGATGTTCTCCGAGATGATCCGTTGGTTACGTTCTGTTCGGATGGCGCTGCTGATTCTCAGCTTTGGCGTGGCGGTTGGCTCTGGTTGTCGCTCTGAGTCGCAAATCGCCGAGGAACAGTTGCGTGACGCACGGAGGGACGTGCGCCAAGCGCGCCGAGCCCTGCGTCAGGAGTTGGATGCTCAGCAGCGACGCCTGCGCTCTGGCGCGCGACGCCCGATAGTTGAACGCACCCTGCTGCCTGATTTGCATCCGTCAGAAGCGGCGGAGGAAGCCGCTGAGAAAGCCTGGCGGGAGGAGGCAACTCGCGATTCACTGGAAGCACGGAGCAGAGACCGGCTGGTGGCTCCTAGAGCTACTGAACTGGCCTTGACCAGATTGAAAACTGAGGCTCCACAGGAATTCTCCGCTTGGCAGGCACGCCGGCGCGTCTCGTCGCTACCGGTACGGGAACGGGCGGTGTTCCTGGTAGCAGAAGACGCGCTCCGGCGGGCAAAACCGGTGGAATTCGAAGCGTGGGTATCCGGCAAGAAAGCCATCTTGGACGGTAGGGGAGGGGAAGAGGTTTGGAAAGCTACGGCGGCTGCAGCGCAGGCGATACGAACGGCGATCCCCGAGAAATTCGAGGCGTGGCGGAAGGAGGCGAATGAGCCCGGCTCAACTCGTCCAATCCGCGAAGAGGGGGCTGCCGAGGCGTACGCGGAAGCGACGCTCAATCTCCGGCAGGCCGCTCCTGAGGCTTGGGCTGCCTTCGAAGCGGCAGAGCATGCGAATGGGCGCGATCCGATCGTTGGGCCTACTGACCATTCCGGCCCACTCCGGTAATTTGCACCATCCCGACACGGGGTAACGAAGATGGGAGCAACGGGTTCCCGTTCCGGGAACGCTCGAACTGAGAAGTCATGAGCGTCACTCTTCTTCGGTTACTGTCGCGAGACCATTTGGTCTCGACGGACACACACGTCCTTCGGATCACACCGTTGGAAACGCTGCTGTGAACCTTGTCTCTGTCCCGCGGAGCGTGGTGGACGGAGACGCGTTCAACGGAGAACTCCCGCTGCCGTACTCACTACGACTTCAGGACTTCCAGATGGCCATGCAGGACGTTTACGACTTCCTCTACGACGTGGACAGCCACTTGGTGACCAGGAGTCTGCGCCGGTTCGAGAGCATGTTGCGGCCGGCCATCTTGTCGGGGATCCTGTCCGATCTACTGACAAGTAATCTGGCGCGGCATTCGCGGTCGCTCACGGAGAACACGTACTTCAACGGCCATCCCGACCTTCTCGTCGAAGGCAGGTATCCGGATGACGCCGTCAAATCCGGTGAGGACGGAGTTGAGGTGAAGTGCACCCGGAAGCGAGGAGGCGCGGTGGATACCCACGGAGCGCGCGCCCAGTGGATGTGTGTCTTCGTCTACAAGGTGGATTCCGAGACGCAGCCGGCGAGTGCGCGCAGGCCGCTCCAGTTCACTGACGTTTACTTGGCGCGAGTGGAAGTTGAGGATTTCGGAAGAACGCGAGGGGAGAACTGGGGACGCGTACCGCGACGCTGCACCGGGACGGAGTCCGGAAGCTCAGGGAGTGGTGGCTCTACCGGCTATAGAGGAACTGACCCTCGCGGCGACGACCGGCAGAGGGTTCAGCGCGAGCCGTTTCGCGTCGAAGGTGGCGTGTACTGCGCCAAACCTGGAATGGCTGCGCACGCCATTTCGAAGTAATCGGCGTCGTTCTCCAGCCCGATGCTCTGGTAGCCCAGGGCTTCGGCGGCGGCGAGCGTAGAGCCGGAACCGGCGAACGGATCGAGCACTGTTCCTTCGCCGAGAGGCAGGGAGGCGCGCACGATCTGACGCAGGAAAGCCTGTGGCTTGAGGCTCGGATGCGGCGCGATGGCGCGCTCCGTGCGGCGGGTCGGCGCCGAGGGGATGACATCGCCAAACGGTTTGTCCGTGCTTGGGCGGCGAAGGGCGCCCGTCTTCCACTTGCGGAGGTTGTCTTGTACCCGACGCTCAAGCGGTTCACGGAACAGCAGCCAAGGCTCCCACTTGGAGCGCGGCATCACGCTCACGTCCGGAAATTCGCGGTGCGCGGCTTTGGGGCGGTCACCCCCTCTGAGGGTTGTGGTCAGGCGGATGATCTCCCCGCGCCGCTCCATGCCAGCGCGCGCAAGGGCGCCGGCGACGATGAAGGAAAGCAGCGGTGATGAGGCGACGAAGACGTGCGCCCCTGGTACGAGGCGTGGCCGCAGCTTGACTGCCCATTCGTGGAAGAACGTGGCGAGTTGCGCGAGCTGGCTCGAAGTCAAGGTGGTGAACCGAGGTAGTGGAGACCGCTGATGGCCGTCAAACGACGGAGGAATGCGCCACACGCCGCCGCGTCGCTCACGAAGCTTTCGCCGTTGCACCGGTGTGTATTCGTGCAGTCCATACGGCGGATCGGTGACAACCGCTTGGACACTGCGGGGTTCCCGTTCATCGAGCCAGTGAAGCGCCTCAGCATGGATGAGAGTGGCTTCGCCGAATCGGAAGGGAGCGCGGAGCTCCTCTTCCGGTGGCTGGAAGAGGGACAGTGCCGGTCCACTGTTCGTCGCGTGCCGATAGAGACCGCGGCCGTCCCTGGCGAAGAGATCAGGGGTGTTGAGTGAGAGGTAGGACCGAACCGACGAGCGGGCAACCGGCCCTGCCGTGGCGCTTACCCGTTCGCAGATTTCCGCCACGTTGAGTGGTCCCGGAGCCTCTCCCAGTACCTTGAGGATGGTGTCGCGGACCTGTCCCGGCCGACGGCGATTCGACGCCTTGGGCATTGTGCGTACTTTAGACGTCTGGACGTCTTATTTCCAGCGACGCGCTTAGATCAAGCTTGCTCTCAAGCGGGAGCCTCGGCGAGGTGGGATCGACGCAGGCGCTCAGCGAGATCGGGCGTGGCGTCCGGTGGGATCCAGCTCGGTTTAGGGTGAGGGACCGGAAGCTTCAGGACCCCAGTTGCCCAATCAGAGGCGCGAACACCTCGTGGAGCTTGTCCAGGGTCCGGACAAGCCACTGGTAGCACTCGTGGCGCTTGCTCGTGTCACGCCAGTCCACCGATTTCTGCAGGAGAACCATGCGTTGCTGCACTCCCTGCACGGAGTGCCACGTCACGTGTTCCCCGGGGAACGCCGTCTGGATCCCGTCACGCCCCTGTCGCAGCGATTCGAAATGCGCATTTGCGAGGTCGCCGGTGATCTTGAACTCGGCGCGAATCCCGGGCGGGCCGCTCCATGCCAATCCGTCCCAGCTAACGGTTGAAGCCACTGCGCCCAGCTCGAATCCCACCTTCCCGATCGCGAGCGACATCCAAGTGTCCGGCTGGGGAGCAGTGGGAGTGATCCTCCGCGCGTGCTTGCTCGCGTAGTCCAGAAACCCGGTCCAGAAATCGAGTTGATCCCGTTGCAGCAGTGTCATCGGAGTGAGCCTCGTCCAAGCATCGCGTTTCACGACGATGTTGAACTTGGCGGCGTACAGCGAAGGCTCAATCTGCCACACTTCGATCCGTACACCGAGAAAACAGAATTCGGCGTTGTGTATCTCGCTGGACTCGGCCAGTGAGGCGTGTTGTTTGTCGGTTCATCGCTTCGTGACCCCTCTGCACCAGTCAGCGCGCCTACCTGGTCGTCCAGAGTCAGAGGGGGCGCCGCAACGCGCCCAGTGTTGCCAACTTCGCCCGCCTTCGGCGGACGATGCCGGTCTGAAGACCTGGTCTGAAGACCGGCGTTCCCGTACCTCCGCGCTGTCAGTCCGCTCGGGATCTTGTCCTCACGCGCGGCGGCTGCGCCTCGTGATGGCGGGCCGGAGGGGCGCATGAGCCGGACGGCGCCCGGGCCGGCTCTTCGCCTCGGCGAGTTCGTTCCGCTCATCGCCCTCCTGATGTCGCTCGTCGCGCTCGCGATCGACACGATGCTACCGGCGCTGCCCGCGATCGGCCGCGACCTCGGGGCGCCGCGCCCAAACGACACCCAGTTCGTCATCACGGCTCTGTTCGTGGGGCTCGGCCTCGGCCAGATGCTCTTCGGACCGCTCTCGGACCGCATTGGACGAAGGCCCGCCATCCATGCCGGCCTCGTCCTGTTCATGGCCGGATGCCTCGTGAGCATCTTCGCACCCACGTTCAAGGCGATGATCGCGGGCCGGGTCCTGCAGGGCATCGGGGCCGCGGGACCGCGCATCGTGACCCTGGCCCTGGTGCGCGATCAGTACGAAGGCCGCCGAATGGCTCGTCTCATGTCATTCGTGATGGCCGTATTCATCCTCATTCCCACCGTTGCCCCGGCCCTCGGCCAGGGGATCTTGTGGCTCGGAGGCTGGCGCGCGATTTTCACCACGTTCTTCGCGATCGCCGCGATCACCTTTGCGTGGTTTGCGATGCGCCAGCCGGAAACCCTGCCCGCCGCCAGCCGGCGACCCTTCTCTTTGCGGGACATCGGCAGGGGCATTCTGGAAGTCCTGCAAATCCGGGCCGCGCTCGCTTACACCCTCGCCACTGGGTGCGTGTTCGCGCCGTTCGTCGCCTACCTGAGTTCGGCCCAGCAGATCTTCCAGGACGCCTACCAGACCGGGGCGCTCTTCCCGGTCTGGTTCGGAGTGCTGGCGCTCGCGATCGGCGGCGCCTCGCTCGTGAACGGCCGCCTCGTGATGAAGCATGGGATGCACCGGCTCTCGATGGCGGCGACGGTGTCCTTCACACTGGTTTCGGTCGTGGCGTGGACGGTGCTGTTCGCATTCGATGGCCTGCCTCCGTTCTGGCTCTTCATGGCCTACCTGCTCGTCGTTTTCCTGTGCTTCGGCGTGCTCTTCGGGAATCTCAATGCACTCGCGATGGAGCCCCTCGGCCACCTCGCGGGCGTGGGAGCGGCAGTGGTCGCTTCGCTTTCCACGTTCATTGCGGTGTTTTTCGGTGCGCTCGTGGGCCAGAGCTTCGACGGGACCATGTACGTCCAGATCGGCGCCTTTGCCGTCTTCGGGGCGGGAACGTTTGCCGCGATGCGCTGGGCCGATACCAGTGGCAGCGCACGGGGTCCGGCGCCTGCAGGCGAGCCTTCGCCGGCGACACCGACGAGGTGTTAGATTCCGACATCATCCTGACCTTGCCCCCCCGGTTTGTCCGCCACGCCGACCTGGCGATGGACGACCTCCTTCCCCACGCGGTCCTGAGGGATCCCGGGACCGCGGCGCTTCCCGGAAGCGGGCGCCGCTAATGGCACGGGGACGCCTGCGGAAACGCATTCCGTGGCCCGCGCTGGTGCTGGCGGTGTGCCTCCCCGGTTGCGCGCCCGACTACGATCTGGTGATCCGGGGCGGCACCGTCTTCGACGGTAGCGGGGCGCCGGGAGTCGTCGCCGATGTGGCCATTGACGGGGATCGCATCGCCGCGATCGGCGAAATAGACGGTAGCGCGGCAAGATCGATCGACGCCGCCGGCCTCTATGTGGCCCCCGGTTTCATCGACATGCACAGCCACTCCGAGCTCGGGCGCCTGCTCGACGGCGGCCAGGGCCCTTCGTTTGCGTTTCAGGGACTGACGACCGAGATCTACGGGGAGACCTTTTCGATGGGTCCGCTGGGTGGCCGGATCGAGAGCACCCTGCCCGAGGAACTCGAGGGGAAGTGGGAGACCTTGGGCGGGTTCCTCGACTACCTGGAGGAAACCGGCATCGCGATCAACGTGGCGTCCTACGTCGGCTCCGGAGCGGTCCGGGCCTACGTCCTGGGCTACGAGGACCGGGCGCCCACCGACGAGGAGCTTGAGCAGATGTTGGGACTGGTGCGGGACGCCATGTCCGAGGGGGCGTTCGGAGTCTCCGCCGGCCTGAGCTACGTGCCCAACATCTACATGTCGACCGACGAGCTCGCCGCCATCGTCGCTGAGGCAGCCGCGGCCGGCGGCATCTTCGCAAACCACGCCCGCACCATGAACGGCACCGACCCGGAAGCGATCCGCGAGGCCATCGCCATCGGCGAGCAGGCGGGCGCACCGGTCCACTTCTTCCACCTCAACTCGATCTCCTCCACCGAGGCGGACACCTTCCTCGGCATCATCGATGAAGCCCGGGATCGGGGCCTTGAGGTCACCGGAGACAGCTACACCTACACCTGGGGCATCACCGGGCTCCGGAGCTACATCCCCGCCTGGGCGCAGGAAGGCGGCGTCGAGGCGATGCTCGAACGGCTCCGTGATCCCGAGGCGCGCGAGCGCATCGCCGGCGACTTCGTCACCGAGCCGCCCTACCTGGCGAACATCGGCTGGCACCGCGTCCGGCTGGGCGTCGACGATCCGGAGGTCAACGGGAAGCTGGTCGAAGAAGTGGCGGAGATGCGGAGCCAACCCGCTGAGGAAGCCTTCATGGACGTGGTCCTGGAGCAGGAGGGCCGCGGCATCGTCATCGACTGGAACAACGAGGAGGACACTCTTCGGCAGGTGCTGGCCCAACCGTACGTGGCCGGTGGAACCGATGGCGGGACCATCGACCTCGACTCGGAGAACCTTCCCCCACTCGTTCATCCCCGGCATCTGGGGACGCTTCCCCGCCTCCTCGGTACCTACGTGCGCGACGAAGGCCTCTTCAGTTGGGAGGAGGCGATTCGCAAGCTGAGCGGGCTTCCCGCGGAGATCCTGGGACTTGAGGAGCGGGGGACGCTCGTGGAAGGCAATTTCGCCGACCTGGCGATCTTCGATCCGGAGACGATCCGTGGGGTGGCCACCTTCGAAGACCCGTTCCACTACTCGATCGGCATGCGGTACGTCCTGGTGAACGGCACCCCGGTGGTCGATGAGGGCGAGTACACCCGGGCGCTTCCCGGCCGAGCGCTGCGCGGCCCGGGTTTCGTTCCCGAGTAGTCCGGCGCAGGCCTCGCCGACCTACGGCCTGCCGAGGCGGTGACCGGTAATCCGTAGTCCGTGACTCGTGTCTGCACCTGGAGCCACCGGGCGACCCCGCGGATATTTCCCATGGGGTTGACCGGCTTGACGCGACGGGAAGGCGGTGTGAGACTTAGCTTGGCTTAGCCAAGAAGGTTCCACCGATGAAAGTAAATATGCACGAGGCGAAGTCTCAGCTCTCGCGCCTGGGGCGGCTCGCCTGGCAGGGAGAGGAGGTCGTGATCGCAAAGGCTGGCGAGCCGTATCTGCGGCTTGAGCCGTACCGGGAGCGCGCCAAGGAGCGAAAGCCCGGCCGCCTGGAAGGGCAGATCTGGATGTCTCCGGACTTCGACGATCCGATTCCGGAGCTCGAGGAAGCGATCGAGAATTCGAAGATCTTTCCGGATAAAGAGTGACAGGGGTGCGACTCCTGCTGGACACGCACACCTTCGTGTGGTGGCTGAGCGACGTAACGCGGCTCACGGACGGTGCGTCGGCCGCGATCACCAATCCGCGGAACGACGTCTTCGTTAGCGCGGTCACGGGGTGGGAGATCGCGGTAAAGCGGCAGCGAGGCCAGCTGAAAGTCCCAGCGAGTCTCTCGGCCGTGGTTGAAGCAGAGGGATTCACGCACTTGCCGCTTACCTTTCGCCACGCCGAACACGCGGGAGGTCTGCCGATGCACCACCGGGACCCCTTCGACCGGTTCCTGGTTGCCCAGGCGCAGATCGAAGGACTGACTCTGGTCACCAGGGACTGGTGGATTCGGCAGTATGAGGTGAAGGTGCTCGAGGCTTAGAACCCATTTCTCGCTCGGCGGTGCGGAGCGATTCCGACGCGGGGGTGGCTGGCGTCCGGCTACTTCGTGCGTTGAGGGAGAGCTGCGTGTTGTGGTTCCGCCCGCCTTCCAGCGAGCGATGTCGGCCCCCACCGGGAGGACTGGCCGGAGGCGGGCGTTCCCTTTTCGCGTCGCGCCAACGGGGCGCGGCATCGCGCGTTTCGTCAGCCTCTCGGCTGACGGTGCCGGTCTGAATGAAGACCGGCGTTCCCTACCCCGTGGTACAGTGGCAGGCTACCGTTCGGCCGGTTCGCAGTCCCCGTTTTCCTTATGTTCCAGTCGTCGCGGCGCGTATCCGGCCGCCTCGTGTTCGTACTCCTTTTCGTACTTCTTGCTGCTCTGAGTGGGGGCCTGTCTGTCCCCGTTTCCGCGGGACCGTGGGAAGAAGACGAGTCGCGGTTCCTGAGCCGGATCCGGCGGCTTACCGTCGAGGGGAGGCGCGCCGGTGAGGGGTACTTCTCCCCCGACGGGAAGGAGATGGTCTTCCAGTCGGAGCGGGAGCCCGGCAACCCTTTCTTCCAGATCTACCTGCTCTCCATGGAGACCGGCGACGTGCGGCGGATCTCCCCGGGGCAGGGGAAGACGACCTGCGCCTTCATCTCGGGGAAGAACGGCGATGTCCTCTTCGCTTCGACGCATCTCGATCCTCGATCCGTCGAGCTACAGCAGGAGGAGATCGCGTTCCGGGAGAGCGGCCAGGAACGGCGCTACGCGTGGGACTACGACCCCTTCATGGACATCTTCGTGGAGCGGCGTTCCGATGGAGAGATGGTGCGTCTCACGGACGCCCAGGGATACGACGCCGAGGGAAGCTGGTCGCCGGACGGGGAGTGGATCGTCTTCACCTCGATGCGGGACATGTTCGAGCGCGAGCTTTCCGAGCGGGAAGAGCGCCTGGCCGAGATCGACCCTTCGTACTTTGCCGACATCTACACCATGCGTGCCGACGGCAGCGAACAGCGGCGGCTCACCGACGTTCCGGGATACGACGGCGGCCCCTTCTTCTTTCCCGAGGGTTCCCGGATCATCTGGCGCCGCTTTTCGGAGGACGGATTGATCGCGGACATCTGGTCGATGCGGCCGGACGGAACCGACCAGCGTCAAATCACCGACTTCGGGGCCATGAGTTGGGCCCCCTACGTTCACCCCGCGGGCGAATACGTGCTGTTCGCCTCGAACAAGCTCGGGTTCAGCAACTTCGAGGTTTACATGGTGGACGTGGCCGGGGAGAAGGAACCGGTGCGGATCACCACTACGGACGGCTTCGACGGATTGCCCGTCCCGACCCCGGACGGAACGGGCCTCGCCTGGACGTCCAGCCGCCACGGGGGAACCGGGGGCCAGATCTACCTCGCCGACTGGAACCACGAAGAAGCGCTGGCTGCCCTCCGCGAGGCCCCGGCCCGCGCCGGCGGCGGGGAGACACCGGAATGATCAGTC
Organism: Candidatus Marinacidobacterium sp.; assembly: GCA_965250045.1. Taxonomy (GTDB): domain Bacteria; phylum Acidobacteriota; class Vicinamibacteria; order Marinacidobacterales; family Marinacidobacteraceae; genus Marinacidobacterium. The sequence goes on along the minus strand of OZ252286.1, from coordinate 3,600,756 downwards.
GCCCTCTGGCACACCCGCTCGCCTCGAATCCGGAAGGCGCGACCTCGCACCGTCTGGCGGTAGGTCTCGCGCTTGGACTTCTGCTGGTGGCGCTTGCGCCTTCTCAGGTGTCTGCACAGACACCGGAAGATCTGAAGACTGACGTAGCCGCGCTGACCGCGCCGGGGACCGAGGGTCGCGCCGTGGGGACCCCCGGAGCGGCGGCCGCCCGCCGCTACCTGATGTCCGAACTGGAAGCCGCCGGGGCCGAGCCCCTGCCGGGGCAGGAAGGACTCGGGATTCCGTTCCGCTTCATTTCCGGCGTGGAGGACCTCGGATCCTCGTTGCGCGCGGGAGGGCACAAGCGGTTTGCAAGCGACCAGGTGCGGGCCTTCGCCTTCTCCGAAACCGGCGAGGCCCGGGGAGCGCTGTTCTTCGCCGGTTACGGCATCAGCCTGCCCGAGAACGCGGGCCATGAGTACGACAGCTACGCCGGCCACGACGTCCGCGACAAGGTGGTGGTGGTCCTCCGGTACTTCCCCGACGACGTGGAGGACGAAGCGCGGGCGATTCTGAACCGCCACGCCAACTTCCGGTCGAAAGCGACGGCGGCCCGCGACCGGGGCGCCGCCGGGATGGTGGTGATCACCGGTCCCGAGTCCGAGGGGGCAGGGGAGTTCGCGCCCGACGGCTTCGACATTTCCGCTCCGGGCAGTCAGGGCATCCTCGTCGTCTCCATTGACGGGGCGGCCGGCGACCGGCTCTTCGCGGGCAGCGGGTTCACGCTCTCCGAGGTCCAGCAGGCGCTCGACCGGGGTGAGGTGGATGCCGGCTCTTTTCCCCTCACCGGGATCGCCACCCTGTCGGTGAACCTCCAAAGAACGCCGGGCAGTGGGGCCAACGTCATCGGCATCCTGCCGGCGGCGGACGGGAGCGTCACCCCGCCCTATGTCGCCGTTGGCGCGCACTACGACCACTTGGGCATGGGCGGGAGCGGCTCGCTGAATCCGCACGGTCCGGCGGCCGTCCATCCGGGCGCCGACGACAACGCCTCGGGGACCGCGGCGGTGCTGGCGCTGGCCCGGAGCCTCTCCGAGGCCCCGCTCGTCCGGCCAGTGCTGATCGGCTTCTGGTCCGGCGAAGAATCCGGGCTGCTCGGATCGCGGGCATTCCTCCGGAGCGAGATCCGACCGGAGCAGCTTCTTGCCTACCTCAACCTGGACATGGTGGGCCGCCTTGACGAGAACCGGCTCACGGTGCAGGCGATGGGTTCCTCGAGCGTCTGGCCGGGTATCGTGGAGCGGGCCAACATCCCGGGCGGCTTCGACCTGGCCCTCTCGGACGACCCCTATCTGCCCACCGACTCCTCGGCGTTCAACAGTGAGAGTGTCCCCACCCTCAACCTGTTCACCGGAACCCACAGCGACTACCACAAGCCCTCGGACACCGCTGAAAAGCTGAACTACGAAGGGCTCGCGCGGATCGTCCGCTTCACCGGGCTCATCGCCCGGCGGGTAGCCGAGAGTGATCCGGTCCCCGAATTCGTCCAGGTGGAGCGCGCTCCGGAGACCGGAGCCTCACGCGCCTCGATGCGGGCCTACACCGGCACCATCCCGGAGTACGCCTCCGAGATCGAGGGGTTGATGCTCGGCGGGGTCATGGCTGGCGGACCGGCCGAGAAGGCGGGTCTTCAGAAGGGCGACGTAATCGTTGAATTCGCAGGCGCGCCGGTCCTGAACATCTACGACTACATGAACGCGCTGGAGGCCGCCCGGATCGGCGAGCCGCTCGCCGTGGTGTTCCTCCGCGACGGGGAACGGCGCACCGCAACGCTGGTCCCCACCGCGCGCCCTTGAGTCGGCCGGGCGGCCCGGTGCCTATCGAGCGGGTCCGCAACTTCTGCATCATCGCCCATGTGGACCACGGGAAGTCCACGCTGGCCGACCGGCTCATCCAGCGCTGTGGGGGCGTCAGCGACCGCGATTTCCGGGATCAGTTGCTGGACTCGATGGACCTCGAGCGCGAACGGGGCATCACCATCAAGTCGAACAGCGTCTCGCTGCTCCACGAAACGAGCGACGGGGAGAGGTACCAGCTCAACCTGATCGACACTCCGGGACACGTGGATTTCTCCCACGAAGTCCGGCGTTCGCTCATGTCCTGCGAGGGGGCTCTCCTGCTGGTGGACGCGGCGCAGGGGGTGGAGGCGCAGACGGTCGCCAACCACTTCGTGGCGATGGAATACGACCTGTCCGTGGTGCCCGTGATCAACAAGATCGACCTGCCGGCCGCGGACCCGGAGCGGGTGCGGGAGGAGATTGACGAGGAACTCGGACTCGATCCCTTCGACGTGGTACTGGCCTCGGCGAAGAAAGGCGAGGGCATCGAGGAGGTCCTGGACGCGATCGTGCACCGAATCCCGCCTCCCGGCGGCGACCCCGAGGATCCGCTCCGGGCGCTCATCTTCGACGCCCAGTACGACACCTTCCGGGGAGTGGTGCTGCTGGTGCGGGTGGTGGACGGTGAGATCCGTCGCGGCGACCGGGTGCGCCTGATGCGCAAGGACCGCGAGTACGGGGTGGAAGAGGTGGGACTCCTGCGGCTTCGCCGGGAACCGGTGGACGTTCTTTCCGCGGGGGCGGTGGGATACGCCATCTGCGGGATCAAGCGGATCCAGGACATCGCGATCGGCGACACGGTGATCGAGGTAGCGCGCCCCGCGGAAGCAGCGCTCCCGGGGTACCGCGAACCCCGGCCGGTGGTATTCAGTTCGGTGTACCCGATTTCAACCGACGACTACGGCGAACTCGAAAACGCCCTCGGGAAGCTGGCGCTCAACGATCCGGCCCTGATCTTCGAGCGCGAGTCCTCCACGGCCCTCGGATTCGGGTTCCGCTGCGGATTCCTGGGACTCCTGCACCTGGACGTGGTACAGGAGCGGCTGCAGCGGGAACACGGGCTGTCGCTGCTCCTTTCGGCTCCCAGCGTGCGTTACCGGATCACCACCCGGGACGGGGAACTGCACGAGGTCGAAAACCCGGCCTACTACCCGGACCCGGCGATCATCGACGGCGGGGAGGAGCCCTACATCCGGGCTTCCATTCTCATACCCGAGCGTTCCGTGGGAGCGGTCATGGAGCTCTTGACTGAACGGCGCCTGGCGACCAGCAGCATGCACTTCCTTTCTTCGCGCCGGGTGGAGATCCAGGCGGAGTTGCCGCTCGCGGAGATCCTCTTCGATTTTCACGACCGTCTGAAGACGGTGACCCACGGCTACGGCAGCTACGACTACGAACTGCTCGACTACCGGCCCACGAAGCTCGTCAAGGTGGACATCCTGGTGAACGGCGAGCGGGTGGATGCGCTCAGTCAACTGGTCCACGAGGATAAGGCGCGTTCCCGGGCGCTCGGTTACTGCGAACGCCTCGCCGAAGCGATTCCCAGGCACAACTTCAAGATCGCGATCCAGGGGGCGATCGGCGGGAAGATCATCGCCCGCACGAACATCCGGGCGTTCAGGAAGGACGTAACCGCCAAGTGCTACGGCGGCGACGTCACCCGGAAGCGGAAGCTGCTCGAACGCCAGAAGGAAGGCAAGAAGCGCATGAAGCAGGTGGGGAACGTGCAGATCCCCCAGTCGGCCTTCGTCGCCGTCCTGAAGTCGAGTCCGGCCGCGTGACCGGACGTCCGGACCCGATGTCCCGGACGATCGAACGGCCTTCCGAAGCTCCGGAATCGATGCCGCCGGGGCTCTATGTTCACGTTCCCTTCTGTTCGCGGATCTGTCCGTATTGCGACTTCGCGGTGACGCCGCTCGGCCGGTCGGGATCCCGGCGCCTCGAGCGCTACCGGCAGGCGCTGCTCACCGAGTTGGAACTCCGGACAGAACTCGGGGATGGGCCGCTCGGAGCGGACACCGTGTATTTCGGGGGCGGCACCCCGTCGCTGGCACCCGCCGGGTTCTTCCGGGAGATGGTCGGCGCGGCCGTCGAGCGAGGCCTCGCCGCTCCGTCGCCGTTCGTTTTCGTCGAGGCGAACCCCGAGGATCTGGTCCGCGCCCCGGGTCTTGCCCGCCAATGGGCGGCCGACGACGTTTGGGGCGTCAGCCTCGGAGTGCAGGCGCTCGACGACTCCCGCCTGCGGTTCCTCGGCCGCGTGCACACCGCGTCGGACGTCACGGTCGCGGTCTCCCGGCTCGCCGAGGCCGGGATCCCCTGGATCTCGATCGACCTCATTTTCGGAACCGCCGGACAGACGGCGGATTCCCTGCGGGCGGAACTGAGGGCCGCAGCGGTGCTGCCCGGGGTGAGGCACCTCTCCGCGTATGAGTTGACGATCGAACCGGGAACGCCCTTCGGTCGCCGCCAGGCCCGAGGGGAGGACCTCACCGCTCGTTCTGAAGACGGAAGCGCGCTCTTCCGGGTGGTTCACGAGACCCTTGCGGACAGCGGTCTGGCGGCCTACGAGGCATGCAATTTCGCCGTGGCCCCCGCGTTTCGATCCCGCCACAACCAGAAGTACTGGACCGGAGTGGAGTACCTCGGCGTCGGGCCATCCGCCCATTCCTTCGCGCCGGAGCGGGCGGAACGGTTCTGGAACCGGCGGGCATTCGAAGACTGGGAGGAGGCAGTCCTCCGCGGAGACACCCCCACCGCCGGGCGGGAGGCGCTCGGTCCGGGCGAGCGTGCGCTGGAAGAACTGTTTCTGCGCCTCCGCACGGCGGACGGCCTCTCCCTCGGGGACTTCGGCTCCCGCTATGGAGAGACGGTTCTGCAGTCAAATCGGGCGCTCTTCCGGGATTGGGAGACCCGCGGCTTCGTGCGGTTCGAGGACACGGAAGGCGGTCGGGTGCGGCCCACCCTCAAGGGGTTGGCCGTCGCCGACGCACTGGCGCGCGAGGTCGATCTCGACGCCCTTCGAGATCGGAACGCCGTATGACCCCGACCTTCGGCAAGACCCCGGTCGCGGCGCCGCCCCAGGCGCCGCTGACCACCAGCCGGATCTTCTGGGTTTGGCTGCCGATGGCTGCCACCTGGATCATGATGTCCGTCGAGGGGCTGCTGGTGGCCGCGGTGGTCGCGCGACTTCCCGACGCCGTCGTGAACCTCGCCGCTTACGGGGTCGCCTTCGCGTTCGCGCTGATTCTGGAGGCGCCGATCATCATGATCCTGAGCGCCTCCACGGCGCTGTGCAAGGATCGGGAGGCATTCCGTTCGCTTCGTCGTTTCGGTGCGAGTTTGAACCTGGGGCTCACGCTCCTGATGCTCGCCTGGGCCCTCTCGCCGCTCTATCCGCTGCTAACGGAGAGCGTGATGGGCCTCGATCCGGAGATCTCGGAGTTGAGCCGCCAAGCCCTTCTCGTACTCCTTCCCTGGCCGGCGGCCATCGGCTTCCGCCGCTTCTACCAGGGGCTCCTCATCCGGCACGGCCACACCCGGCGGGTGGCCTACGGCACCACCATCCGGCTTTCGGGAATGGGGCTGACCGCCTGGCTGCTTTTCGATGCACCGATACCGGGAGCGCTCATCGGAACGGCCGCCCTCTCGGTGGCGGTGGTGGTGGAGGCGCTTGCCACCCGCATCATGGTCGCGGACTGCGTCCGCGAAGTGCTCGCCACTCCCAGGAGCGGCGAGCCGCTCACCTTCCCGAAGATCCTCCATTTCTACATCCCGCTGCTCGTGAGTTCGGTGATCGCGCTCGCGATCCATCCGCTGGTGAACCTGTTCCTCGGGCATTCGCGCCTCGCGCTCGAGTCCCTTGCCACCTACCCGGTGGTGGCCGCCCTTTCCTTCGTGTTCCGCAGCATGGGTCTGTCCTTCCAGGAGGTGGCGATCGCCTTCATGGACGGAACCCGGCAGCGGTTCCGCGCGCTCCTCCGATTCGCCGTCGGTCTCGGGGTGGTGGCCTGCGTGCTGCAGGGCATCATGGCCTTCACCCCGCTGTCCGGCCTCTGGTTCGGGGGGGTTTCGGCACTCACGCCGAGTCTTGTGGACCTCTCGGTGCCCGCCCTTCAGATCCTGGTCGCGATGCCGCTGTGCTCGGTTCTGCTCGCCTTCTATCGGGCTTTCCTCGTGTGGAGCACCAAGACCCGAGCCATCACCTGGGCCGGTCTGATCGAAACCGTTGCGGTCCTGTTTGTGCTCTGGGCGCTGATTCGACCCGTCAACATGGTCGGGGTGTACGCGGCGTCCTGGGCGACGCTCGTCGCGCGCGGAGTGGATCTCGTGGCGCTCTACTTCTGGTGCGTACCCGTCGTCCGCAGGCTTAGATAGGCTCCGTCGCAGTGTGAGGGCACTGCGGAACGCTGCGGTCGCGGCGGCGCTGATGAGCGGGAGCTTGGCGGTTGGCGTCCGCGCTCAAGAGGTCGAAGCGACCGGAAGCTTCCGGGACGGCGAACGCCACGGACCCTGGGTGATTCGGTTCGCGGACGGCCGCGTCGAGGAAGGAACCTATGTGGATGGGGAGCGGCACGGCCGCTGGGTGTTTCGCTGGCCGGACGGGCAGGTCGAGGAAGGGGCTCTCGACGACGGCGAGCGTCGAGGGCCCTGGGTCCATCGCTTCCCGAACGGACAGGAAGAGGAAGGGGCTTACGTGGCCGGCGAGCGGGAAGGCCCTTGGGTGCTCCGCTGGCCCGACGGAAGAATCGAGGAAGGGCACTTTCTGCATGGTGAGCGGCACGGACCCTGGATCCTCCGGGGCGCCGATGGACAAGTGGAAGAAGGCTCCTATGTGGACGGGGAGCAGGAGGGCCACTGGACCTTTCGCTTTCCGGACGGGGCCGTCGAGCAGGGCCCGCTGGTGGCTGGCCGGCGGGACGGTAGGTGGCTTCTTCGCGACGCCGTAGGGGGCGAGCAGGAAGGACCTTTCGTGCAAGGCGCGCGGCATGGCCATTGGGTTTCCCGCGAGGCGGACGGGGACGTGGCCGAGGGTCCCTACGTGGACGGATTGGCGGAAGGATCCTGGGTCTTCACTTACGCGAGCGGCAGCATCGAAGAGGGTCCCATGGTGGCGGGGAAGAGACATGGACCGTTCGTCCATCGCTTCCCGGGACTCGGCGTAGCCCGCGGGAACTACGTCGAGGGGAAGAGGGAGGGCCGCTGGCGTATTCGTCTGAGGAACGGAGGGTTTGAGGACGAGATCTACCGGGACGGCAAGCTTGTGCAGAGGGGAAGGTGAGGGGTCGAACTCTCTCCCGCGTAGATGCACGTCTCACGGGGACGCCAACCATCCGGATGCCGCCGGTCAGGGGCCGTTGACCTTGGCCCGCACCGCGGTCCGACGGGGCCACGTACCGCGGAAAGCCTTTGGGTTCGATGGCGCCGCTGGGAAGGGAACGCCGGTTTTCAGACCGGCACCGCGGCCCGCAGGGTCGCGAAACTGCGTAACGCCCATCGGGCAGAAGCGCGGGGACGGCTTGGAACGCCGACCTCTGGCCAACTCTCCCGGTGGGGGCCGGCACGCGCGGGAGCGCGAAACCTGCGCTGGTGACGTCGGGCCCTGCCAACGTGAGTGCCGCACCACCTTTTCATGCGGGCGGGGTGAACGGGCCGACCCGATCAGGTGGGTTTCTCCCGGTGGGGCCGGACTGCCGCGTCCTGATCGGAGCGGTGGAGGGCCGGCAGGTCTCCGATCATGTCCCGGACCATGTTTCCGAGCCCGCCGTAGCTCCAAGATCCCGGCCAACAAGTGGCGTGGAATTACTCGCCCTTCATCGCCATCGCTGCCTTGAGCAGCGTCATGTGGTGCTCGAAGCAGATGAGACCCCCCGAGGCGGCCGAACCCGGTCTCGCTCTGAGGTCGCTGGCATTGCCACGGCCCCAGAAGATGCGCTCCTGGTGGCTGGGTCCCGACGGCGAGATTGTGGCCCTCCACCGGAAGTTGATGCCCACCGAGCAGGGCGATCGTCCCGGTTCGCGGGCCCTTTACAACACCATGCCTTCCTCACCGAGGCCGATCACCGCGGTGAGCCCCGCGCGGACGTGCGGTATTTCTTGTCCTCAGAGCCGTCGAAGATAGATGAAGGACGCAAGGAGAGCTATCAAAAGCGGAATCATGGTTCCGCCGATCATCCACGACTCCGTCCTATTCGGCGGCCATTCCGGAAAGGCCCACCACAAAGCCAGGTTGAAGCAGATTGATATGACCCCAGCGGCAAGCATGAACCACCCTGCCGCGCGGTTGGCTGGATACCAGACCTCCGGAGACGAAAGGGTCTTTGACGTCCTGAAGCCGTATGCGTTGTTGGGGGGGACCTTGCCCAGGACCAGCGGTATGGACAGCACCAAGACTAGTAACGGAACGTAGGCGATCAAGTATTCGGTCATGTTCGCTCCAGATGAACCAAGTTGGCTCGGAGACGCGACGGAAGCAGACGAACACCACATCCAGCGCCATAGGCTGTTGACGCATGCCGGACCCGGGAGCAGGAGTTCGATACGAAGGCTAGCGGAGTCCCGGTGCCGGATTCAGCCCGCGGACGTGCTGTGGCCTTCCCGCCTTCGGAAGACCCAGTAGGCCACCAGGCCGAGGCCCAGGAATCCGAGCGAGAACCAGACCCCGGTGGGTGGGCCGGTGAAGAAGAGCGCGATCCAGAGGGCGAGCGACAGCAGCGCCGGGATCGGGTAGAGCCACATCCGGAAAGGCTGGGGGATGTCCGGCCGGTAGCGGGCGATCAGCAGCACCGCGATGCACTGCCAGGCGAAGCGCAGGAGGATCTGGACCTGCATGAGCCAGTTCACGAGCTGGCCCAGGCTGAAGAAGCAGAAGGGAATCGAGACCGCGATGAGCCAGATCAGGGAAACGTGGGGGAAGCCCCGCGTGGGATGGACCTTTCCGAAGATACGGAAGAACTGTCCGTCGCGGGCGGCGGCGTACGGCATCCGCGAATAGCCGAGGGCGAAGGCGAAGACGGAAGCGACGGCCACGAAGAGGATCAGCGCGGTAATGACCGACCCGGCAAGCTGCGCGAGCCCGGGATCCTCGACCGTGCGGGCGATGAAGATGGAAGCCAGGGTGCGACTGGCTTCCGCTTCCTGCCAGGGGATGAGCTCGAGCATCACCGTGGTCATGGCGATGTAGATCACGGCTACCACCGCGATGGAGAGCAGGATGGACCGCGGCACGTTGCGCTCGGGGTCCTTCACCTCGCCGGCGATGTTGCAGACCTGGTTGTAACCCCCGAAGCTGTACATCGCAATCACTGCGGCGGCTCCGAGCGCCGGCCAGAAGCTGGCGTCGAACCCCTGCGGCGGGACGAACGAGGGCAGTCCCGGACTGTGGATGAGGCCGGCCACGATCACCCACCCGGTGGTGGCGAGCACCAGCGCCAGCATCGCCTTCGACAGCCGCTCGACCGATTCGATGTTCCGGTATAGGAGGAACAGCACCAGCAGGCAGGCGCCGGCGGCGGCGAGGTGATGGGGAATACCGGTCAAGTCGGGCAGATAGAAGCCGAGGTAGTCGGCGAAACCCACGGCGCCGCCGGCGAGCGAGAGCGGTGCCACCAGCAGGATGTGGAAGAGGAACAGGAAGGCCATGAGCCGTCCCAGCCCGAACGGCCGGAATGCCTCCCTCAGATAGATGTAAGGTCCGCCGCTCCCCGGAAGCGCTGCCCCGAGTTGGGCGTACACGAGTCCGTCGGCAAGCGAGAGCAACGCCCCCACCAGCCAGGCCCAGATGATGTGCGGCCCTCCCATCGCGAACACCATGAGCGGGATGGTCAGGAAGGGGCCGATCCCGACCATCCCGATGATGTTCGTGGAGGTGGCCCCGAGGAGCCCCATCCGCCGCGGCAGGTCCTCGCCCGATCCGGCCTTGCTCATGGGAGTAAGCGTGTCACGAACTTCTGGCGGTGTGGGGCTATCGTTCCCGAGTGCTGACGAACGCTCGGCGCTCACTGAGCCTCAGGAGGAGACCACATGGCTATCCGTATCGGCGACATCGCGCCCGACTTCACCGCCCGCACGACCCAGGGCACGATCAGCTTCCACGACTGGATCGGGGACGGCTGGGCGATCCTCTTCTCGCACCCGAAGGACTTCACCCCGGTATGTACCACCGAACTCGGCTACATGGCGGGGCTCCAGAGCGAGTTCGCGAAACGCAACTGCAAGATCATGGGGCTCAGTGTTGACCCGGTCGAGGACCACCAGCGCTGGAAGTCCGACATCGAGGAGACCCAGGGGCACGCGGTGGACTACCCGATGATCGGGGACGACGACCTCGCGGTGGCGAAGCTCTACGACATGATCCATCCCAACGCGCTCGGCGGGAAGAGCCGGACGGCGATGGAGAACATGACCGTGCGATCGGTGTTTGTCGTCGGCCCCGACAAGCGGGTCAAGCTGATCCTGACCTACCCGATGACAACGGGTCGGAACTTCGACGAGGTGCTCCGGGTGCTCGACTCGATGCAGTTGACGGCGTCCCACCAGGTGGCCACCCCGGTCAACTGGCAGGACGGCGACGACGTGATCATCGTCCCGGCGGTGTCGGACGAGGCGGCCCGCGCGAAGTATCCAGCCGGCTGGCGGGCTCCGAAGCCCTACCTGCGCCTGGTCGCCCAACCGAACAAATAGCAACGCGGCACGTGCCGCAGGACCCGCGTCACGGGAGCGCTCCGCTTCGCCGAGAGTGTTATCATTTTGATAACACGGAGGGAGAGCGACGGATGGCGACCATCAATGTGCGGCGGCTGGACGACGAGGTAGTCGAACGCCTCAAGCGACGCGCCGCCGCGAACAGGCGTTCCCTGGAGGGTGAGGTTCGCCACCTTCTGGAGGTGGCCGCCAGAGACGATATCGAGGCGCGGCGGGCCGCTTTTTGCGTTCTGTCCGCCGAGTTCCGCCGAGAAACGGCGGGCCGGCCCCAGACCCCGTCGGAGATTCTGATCCGCGAAGACCGCGACTCCGGACATCGGTTCTAATGGACCTGGTGGTTGACGCCAGCGTCGCCGTCAAGTGGTTCGCAGAAGAGGAGGACTCGGAACGGGCGTCCCTGTTGCTGAGCGGGGGCGACCAACTGCACTGCCCGCGTCTTCTCGCCTCCGAGTTGGCAAGCGCGCTCTGGCGCAAGGTGTTACGGGGAGAGCTGGAGCTTGGCTTCGCGAGAGCCCGATTGGCGCCCCTCGTGCAGATGCCGGTCTCCTGGCACCCGGACGAGTCACTCGCCAGCGACGCCATTCGGCTGGCGTTTGCCTACGACCGCACCGTGTACGACTGCCTGTATCTCGCGCTGGCGTACCGCCTGGATGCGCGTCTCGTAACCGCCGATCTGCGTTTTGCGAACGCCGTGGTCGCCGCGGAGGCGGGCGGAACCGTGATGACGCTCAGGGATTACGCGCAGGGGCTCTTGGGATCCGGTGGCGGATAGCGCGAGTGGGGAGCCGGGCCGGCCATATCAACCGCGACCTTCGTGGGGGCGGGATGAGCCACTTTCCGGCCGGCTGCACCCCACCTCGGGCGGGCGCTGTGAAAAGCCCCTACTCCACCCGCACCGGCCGCCCTTCCTTGTAGCTCTGCCAGGCAAACCAGTAGGCGACGTGCCCCGGGAGCCGGGGGAGGCTCTCTCCTCCGGGTCCCGTCAGAGCGTCTTCCGTGATGGTCCACAAGCCTCCGTCGCTCTCGACGCGCGCGGCATCATCCTCCACGGCGGTGAATGTCCGCCCGCCGGACTCGTAGGCTCGCACGGTTTCGGTTTCGCCGTTGCCGATGAGGACGACCTCCAGCGACCCCACCCGGTCGTGGAGGATGGCGCCGCTCCCGAAGACCGAGATCGCCCACGCCATTTCGTTGTCACCGTCCCGCAGCACGAAAATGCGGTCCTTCGGGTCGAGGCGGCGGTCGCGGACCACCGCCGGGAACATGAGCTCGGGGCTGGCGAAATAGGTTCCGTAGGGCTGGCCGGGCCGGTAGTCCCGTTCGAAGCCGGTGTCGAGCGAGAGCACCGTCGTGTCGCGATGGGCCGTAAGCCAGTCCTTCCAACTGGTGATCACCACCGGCAGGATCTTGAGCTCGATCCCGGATCCGGTCAGCTCGCCCACGACCGGTCGCCCGGTGAACTGGTTCCAGAGCGACTCGGTCTCCGTGTCGTACATAAGCTTGTTCGACCGGTAGAGCAGCCCCGAGGAGCGGAAGACGAAGGGCTTCCGGCGTCCGGAGACCCGGGTGTCGAAGAGGATGCCCGATCCGCAGAGGGTGCAGTAGGCGAGGGACACCGGGACGTTGCCCACCACATCGTTGAACATCTCGTGCCAGTCCAGGATGCGGAGGGGATACGCGCGTGAGTCACCGTTGATGCTCACCCCGAAGACCAGTTCGCGGTCCGTGAGATAGGTCGCTTCCGCCGCCGGGATCTGCCTGGCGTTCACCAGCGCCGGAATGCCATCTTTCTTGACCCCGCCCCAGACGATCTCCTCGATCCGGATCTCGTGCCGCACCCCGCGGTAGAGGAAGTCGCGGAAGTTGGGATCGATTCCGGCGAGGATGTCGGCCTTGAAGGAGATGAACCCGCGGTAGGGGCGGATCTCGGTGTGCTCTTCCTGCCACTCGGTCCACGCCTTCCAGTCGCGGGGGATATTTGCCCGGGCGAGCTGCTGGAGCGCGTCGAGGAGCCGGCCGTCCTCGTCGGGCAGGAGCCGCAGGACGGCGATGAACGCCGGGATCACGTCCTTCTCGTCCCGTTCCACGAGGAACCGCAGCGCCCGGTTCCGCTGTCCGCCGCTTCGCGCGAAGAACGCGCTGCGGACCAGCGCGTCGACATCGGCATCCGGCTCGGCGAAGCGGTTGCCGAAGGGATCCTCCCCGAAGGGATCCCCGGGCAGGGTGGGCGGCTGGGCAGCGAGCGGCGCGGCGGTCGCGAAAAGGAGCAATCCGGCGAGCAGCACCCGGGGTCGGATCATTGGAGGCATCATCGAATCCCTGCCGTTCCGGAGCCGCGAGTCCAAGAACCGAGATCCTCGAACGGTCCACCGCATCGTAACGAAACGGCGGTCACCGTCCCTCCGCGACCGTGCGGAGTTGTCCGAAGATGCGTGCCGCTTCCGGGCCGCCGGCCGGATGTTCGCGGAGGGCTTCCGCTGCGATCTCCGGGTCCCCGGCCAGCGCCGCCCGCACGAATTCCCGCTCGGCTCCCTTTGTCTTCCGGAGAAGGTGTCCCGCCGCCACCGGCAGCGGAGGCTGGGGAATCGGCGCCACTCCGTCCTTCCCGACCAGGGCCGCCACTTCCACTACGTCGTCCGGGGGCAGTTCCGGCACGGCCGGGCCCCCGGTCGGCGTGCGGTTCCCGATGTTCACCACCATCCTCTGCGGCTGGGTCCCGAGCACTGCCCGCATCACCTGTAGACCGATGCGGTCGTAGCCGCTGGGGGCGGTGGCGGCCGGGACGCTGCCCGCCTGCCGCGCATGCCCGCGGGCCTCGATCTGGAAGTAGGACGCGTCCCGGGCATCGATGAACTGCCGGTACTTCGCGTGAGCTCGCTGCGGGTTGCCGCGCGCTTCTTTGAGCGCGGCGAAGAGCGTCTCTTCGAGGTCGAGAATCGAGGCGCCCCGCGTGGTCCCGGCGGCGCGGGTGCGAAGCAGCGCCCGCTTCGGATAGAGGTGGAGGAACACGTACTCCGAGGGCACGGCTCCCGCCATCTCGGAAGCCTCGAAGAGCCGGGTGCGGTGGACCCGTACCAGGCGGTCCGGATCGCGGAACAGGTCTTCGAGATGGTTGTCCGGCGGAAAAGTGCCCGTCGGGTCGGCCTCATGCAGGGCGGTCAGCCATCCGAGATGGTTGATTCCCGACCAACCCACCGAGCAGGCGTCGGGATCGAGGTAGAGGAGTTCCGCAACCCGGTCTGTCAGTTCGGCAGGTGTGTCGCAGATTCCGATGACCTCCAGCGAGGTCTCGCGGCGGAGCGCCTCGGTGACCATTCCGGCCGGATTCGTGTAGTTGATGAGGGTGGCCGCGGGCGCCTCGCGTTCCACGGTGCGGGCCAGACGCAGCATGGCCGGGATGTTCCGCATGGCGAGCGCGGCGCCCGCCGCTCCCACGGTCTCCTGTCCGAGCACTCCCGCTTCGACACACACCCGTTCGTCATGGGCGCGCGCCTGCTGTCCGCCGGCCCGGATGGCGGCGAACACGAACCGGCTTCCGCGAACGGCCGTAGCGGGGGTCTGGCTCACGCGCACCCGGATCCCGGGAGCGCTCTCCCGCACGACCGGCGCGATCGCCGCCAGACGTCGCCGGTTCGAGTCGTAGAGCGCGAGTTCCCGGACTCCGAGGCCGCTTCCGGCGAGGGCGCGGGCCAGCAGGGGAGTGCGCAGGCCGCCCCCGCCGAGGAGAGTGACCTTCATTGTCTGCTAACGCTCCAGGGCCGGGCAGGTAGTCCGCCGAGGAGCTGGACGGAGCGGGCTCCGCACACGTTGCCGGCCGCGAGTTGTTCGTCAAGCGACCCGCCCCGAAGCCGCCGGGCGAGGAAGCCGGCCGCGAAAGCGTCGCCGGCGCCCGTGGTGTCGCGGATGCCGCGCAGGGGAATTGGCGCGGCCACCCGTGTTTCGGGCTGCCCGAACACTTCGGCGCCATCCGCGCCCCGTTTCACGATCACGAGCGTTCCGGCGTCGGCGGCCCGGCGGAGATAGCCGCTCGGGCCGTCGTAGAGGGCCGCCTCCTGATCATTCACGAACACTCCGGCGCACTTTTCGAGCAGCTCGGCGAAGCCGTCGCGCCCCGGGAGGTCTTCGTCGTAGCCGAAATCCCAGAAGACCTCGGCCGTTTCTCCCATCTGCCGCATCGCTGTCTGCAACTCGGTCCACGCGGGACAGACGCGAGGCGGCATCGCCAGTAAAACCGCGCCATAGGAGGCGGTGGAACCGGCGTGCCGGAGCGCGAGATAGATCCGCTGCTCAAGCTCCGGATTCACTCCGTTGAAGGTCGCGAAGCTCCGCTCCGGGCCGAAAGAGAGGCACGCCGTGACGGCGTGGGGTTCCCGGTTCCGGCGGAGGTTGCGGTAGCCGATGCCTTCGGTTTCGAGGGTCCGTCCCACCCGGGGCGGCAGCGCCGAGAGGAGGTCGACTTCGAGCCCTTCGGCCCGCGCCCACGCCGCCGAGATGAGGGCGCCGCCGCCGAAAGTGCGTCGGAACTGGTCCGTGCGAACTTCCTCGCCCGAGCGAGGCAACCGGGGCAATCCGGCGAAGATGAGGTCTTCGAACGTCTCTCCGGCGATGAGCAGGCGCGGTGTCCGGGAAGCCATCAGTGGAGAGGCTATCCGTACGGGTTCGGGTCCGCGCCCCGTACCCGGTAGGCTTCCGGTTGATGCTCCGTTCCGGCCGGATGACCTTGCGCGTCGGCGCCCTTTTCGTGGTTCCGGTCGCACTTGCCGCGGTCGCTTCAGCCCAGCCGGAGGATTCCCGCGCGGTCTTCCACGACGCGCACTACCACCCCACGGATTACATCCAGCGCGCGACGGCGCTACCCGAATTTCTCGGGATGATGGGCGACCGGGTGGGCCGCGCGGCGCTGATGGGCATTCCCCTCCAGCAGAAGTGGGACTGGTTCGAGTCGGGCGACCGCGCCCCCGACTACTACCTCCGCTCGGACGCCGGCCTCTACTACTACCCGTTCGTGGATGCGATAGTGGCGGAGGCGGTTATCGCGTTGCCCCCGGAGCAGCGGGCGCGCTTCGACCCGATGATCACCGGGTTCAATCCGACCGACATGTACGCGATGGATCACATTCGGCGGGTGCTGCGGCTCTATCCGGGCGTGTTTTCGGGCATCGGGGAGTTTTCCATCCACAAGGAGGTGGTGTCTCCCAAGACCGTTGGACACGTCGCGAGCCTTCGCAACCCGGCGCTCGACCGGATTCTGGAGTTCGCGGGGGAAGTCGGCCTCCTGACCCTGATCCACAACGACGTGGACGTGATCCTGCCGCACGAGGGAGAGCGGCCGACCCATCTGGACGCCTTTGTGGAGGTGATCCGGCGGCATCCCGGGACGACGATCGTCTGGGCCCACGCCGGTATCGGCCGCTTCGTCGAGCCGACCCCCGACTACGTCGGGCTGCTGGAGGACATCTTGCGGGACGACGGGCTCGACCACCTCTCGTTCGATCTGTCCTGGGACGTGGTGGCCGAACAGATCGTCACGTCGGAGGAAACGCGCGCGGCCTGGATCGACCTCGTGAACGCCTGGCCCGACCGTTTCCTCATCGGGTCGGACTCCGTCGTGGCGAAGGAGACTTCCGCCTATCTGGGCGCCCTTGACGTCTGGGAGCCGCTTCTCGGCCGCCTCGACCCGGAGGCCAGCCAAAAGCTCCGCCTCGCCAACTACGAACGATTGTTCGACGCCGCTCGTTGCCGCGTCCGCGCCTGGGAAATCACCCAGCGCTGACGGCACAGCCGGCAGGGACCGCCGGCCAGTTCGCCCGGTGGACTCTCCATGAGAATGCAAGGGGGTAAGACAGGGGACGTCTGTGATGCGGCGATGCCGCAAACCCGGCGGGTTTGCGGCCGTTTTTGATTTTCTCCGCCGCCTGCCGGCGGCGGGGGGGCGTTGTGCCACGGGTCTGTGGGCCGGAGTGCGGCAGGAATGGCGGTGGGGTCCTGTGGGAAGCGTGGAAAGCGCGCACGCGTCCCGTCAATACGGGGGGCGGTCGTCCGCAACCCGGGGGGGGGAGCGCGGACGCCCTTCCCACCCTTCCCACACCAATCACCTTGAGGGAAAAGGTGGGCTTGGAAAATGGGTCCCCGACGCGCGGGGCGTCACCGCGCCGTCAGGCGGCGGCCCTCCCTCTCCGACCAGAGTAGTTCGGGTCGTACAGGGTGCGATGGCGCACCATCGCGTATAGCCGCCGAAACTCCTTGTCCGCGATGCTCCGCTGCCGTCGGGCCGTCGTCTTCCCCGCCTCCTTCAGCTTCCGGTTGTAGGCCTTCACCTCCTCGTCCCAGCGCAACACCCCCCGCGCCAAGAGGTAGGCAGCCTGCTGCAGCGAGGACCCCACGGCGCGCCGCTGACGGGCCGTGTCGAACTCCCCCGACTGCACGTTCACCGGCGCCACCCCCGACGCCACCCGCAGGCGGCGGTAGTCCCCACCGCGCACCGCCTCGAACCCCCAGGCGAACAGCCGCGCCAGCGGCTTGTCTCCCAGCCCCTTCCGCGAGCGCAGGATGGTCACCAGATCCGGCTCCGTCGCGTCGGGGTCGCCCCCGACCTCTTCCGTCTCCGACAAAGCGTCCAGCAACTGCGTCATCTGCTCCTCCGCCCGCGCGATCTCCGCGTTCAGCACCTGCAACAGAGCCGGCGCCGTCCGAATGGTCTCCACCGCCGCCGCGGTCGCGCCCGGCACCACCGTCAGCGCCTCCTCCCGGAACAACGCAAACATCCGCTCGGCGGTGATCCGGGTCACCCCGTTGCGCTGCAGCAGCTTCGCCCAGGTGGAGAGCTGCACCTTCTTCGCCGCCTCCGGCGTTGGGGCCTTCCCAAAGATCGCCAAGAACAAGGGCTGCCGCAGGTGCTTCAGCTTGCTCGCTACCTCCAGCATCTGCGGGAAGGAGTCCACCAGCGCGCTCCGAATCCGCTGGCACT
This sequence comes from Candidatus Marinacidobacterium sp., assembly GCA_965250045.1. Taxonomy (GTDB): domain Bacteria; phylum Acidobacteriota; class Vicinamibacteria; order Marinacidobacterales; family Marinacidobacteraceae; genus Marinacidobacterium. The sequence continues at coordinate 3,583,212 of OZ252286.1, read as the reverse complement.
GCCGGAGCTGGTCCCGGAGCAGCCGGTCCGTCGTCTTCGTCCGTTCCCGAAGCCGCTCGATCAACGCCGGATGCGGCTGCACCCGGCGCATCGCATCCCGGTGGATCCTCCCCGCCTCCGCCAACAACCAGGAGTCCTTCCGGTCGCCCTTGTTCCCGGCATGGTCGAAGACCTTCCGCAGATTGCTCGACCGCCGCGGGTTGATCGCATAAACCGCGAAGCCGGCCGCCAGCAGCGTCGCCACCACCGGCCCGTCCGGCCGCTCGATCACCACCGCCACCGACGCCGGCGACACCCCCGTCACCTTCTTCAGCCACTTCACCAGGGCCCGCAGACCCTTGCCGTTGTGCGAAAAGGCGCGGTTCCCCCGCACCCTCCCCGCACCGTCCAACACACATCCCTGGTGCTTCTTCTCGCCCCAGTCAATCCCAACGAAACCGGAAAAACCAGCTCTTCCATCGCGGGTGGTCCTTCGAGCTTCCGCTCCGAAAAGAGGTCCGCCTTGCCGCGATGACAGCCAAGCCCTATATTGGCGCTCGATTGGCGCAACTCTCCACAGGGTGTCCCATCACGGCCATCCGTCGGGGTACATGTCCACCGCAGGTGCTCGCGGCACCGGGGCCTCTTGATACTCCCGGCGGATCGGCCAACCGGAGTTGATGAAGTAGGAGGCGGAAACCGCCTCCTACAGAACGCCCCTGATCCTATAGGGGGCCTTCAGACCGGCATCGTCGCCGGGAGGCGGGCGAAACCGCGGAGAGTCGGCCGCCCCCGCCCCGCCTCTTCGCCCTTGGGACTCCTCAGTCCTCCTCGGCGGTGGGAGTGCTCCCGGCCACCACCTCCCGCATCAGGTCGGCCACCCCGATCGCCTCGGTGTCGGTCTTCAGCCCAAACCGATGCGTGCCCGGATGCGCCACGAATCGGCGCGACGGGCGAATGTCCGTACACGCATCCCAGAATCCCCGTTCGACTTTCGGCACCTGCCCCCGTTTGACTTCGATTGCCCACGGTCGGCGCCCGGGTAGTTCCAGCACGAGATCGCATTCCGCTCCGCGAAGCGTGCGGTAGGCCCCGGCCGCGGCGTACGGCGGCGCTGCTCGAAGCACGTTCTCGACGACGAAGCCCTCCCAGCTGGGGCCGGCGACCGGGTGCCCCAGTAACTCATCGAGAGTGCGGATGTTCAGCAGGGCATGGACCAATCCGCTGTCACGAATGACGATCCGGGGGGCCTTCCGCATTCGTTTTCCCGCGTTCGACGTCCACGGCTCTATCCGGCGGACGAGCAGAAGATCCACGAACAGGTCGAGGTACCTGACCACGGTTGCCTCCCGGATTCCGAGGCCGGACGCCAGCGCCGCCCGGTTCACCGGGCCTCCCTGCTGGTGCGCCAGCATGGTCAGGAAACGCCGCATGGTCTCCATCGGGAGCGGGCGGGAGGCGAACTCGGGAATGTCCCGTCCGAGGATCGTGGCGATCAGGTCCTGGCGGATTTCGAAACTCTCCCGGTCGTCGACCGCGAGATAGCTGGTGGGAAATCCCCCTCGCAGCCAGAGGCGATCGAGATCGGCCAACTGTTCGACCTCCAACGGGTCGAAGGGTGCGAGGGGGACGAGAGCGATGCGGCCGGTGAGCGTCTCGGAAGACTGGCGGAGAAGGCGCATCGAAGCCGAACCCAGGATGAGGAAGCGGCCCCGGACGACGCCCCGCCGCCGTCCGTCATCAATGAGGCCCCGTAGCGCGAGGAAGAGTTCGGGAACCCGGTGGATCTCGTCCAGCACGACCAGACGCTCCTCGTGCCGGGCGAGAAAGCTCCGCGGGTCGGACAGGCGAGCCACATCCAGCGGATCCGTGAGATCGAGATAGACGGAATCGGTCTCGTCCGCGATCCTCCGCGCAAGGGTTGTCTTGCCGCACTGGCGGGGCCCGAGTAGCGCTACGGCAGGCTGCCGGTCCAGAGCTCGGAGGACAGAATCGCTGATTCTACGGCTAATCATCAGCGTAAAAATAGCATCACAGTATATTTTTTACTACTCTATTCTCTCAGATGCATGTTCTGGATGCGTTTCGTCAGGCTCGCGGGTGGCGAGACCGGGCGGAGGCCGACGATCCCTCCCAGCGTTCCCTCCTACACTTCCGCGCCATGCGGCAGTTTCGTTTCTCTCTCTGTCTGGGAGGGGTTGCCTTGTTCCTCGCGGTGGCCGGCTTGGCGGCCGCGCAGCCGTCGGGTCCAGGGCAGGGGCGGGCGGCGATGATCTGGCACTGGATCCAGAAACTCCAGACGACCGGATCGGTCCTGCATGTCACCGCGCATCCGGATGACGAAAACGGCGCGCTGCTCGCGCTGCTGAGCCGGGGCCACGGGGTGCGGACGGCGCTCCTCAGCATCACCCGGGGAGAGGCGGGGGCGAACGCCATCGGTCCCGAGCTCTTCGACGGGCTCGGGATCATCCGGGCCGCGGAACTCGAAACGGCCGGGAATTGGTACGGACTCGACCGGATTTACCACACCCCCCTCGCCGACTACGGCTACTCGAAGAACCTGGACGAGGCATTGCGGTCGTGGGACGAGGAGTCCGCGGTCGCGGATGTGGTGGAGGTCATCCGCCGGGAGCGGCCGATGGTCATCCTGGCGCGCTTCACCGGGGATCCGCGCGACGGACACGGCCAGCACCAGTTCGCCGGACGGATGGCGGCGCGGGGTTTCGACGGCGCCCCGGACATGGGCGCGTTTCCGACCCGGGAGGGCCGAAGACCCCACCTGCCGCTCGCCTTCTTCCAGCGGAGACGTGACGAGGCGGGGGCGTTCGAGGTGGATGTTTCGGGATCGCGGCCGTGGCTGTCGCATTCGTTCGCTGAGTTGAACGCGGTGGGGCTCTCCTACCAGCGCTCCCAGACCCGCGGGGTGGTCCGGCCAGTGGCGGGGCGGCGCACGGCCCGCCTCATCCGGGCCGACGGAGATCCCGGCGCCGAGAACGATCTCCTCGCCATGCTCAGCCCGGAGCGGGCTTCGCTTTCCGCCAGGTTCGGTCCGGTGGTACCGGCGCGGCTCGCCGCGGTTCTCGACCGTCTGGATGCGCACTTCCAGGCGGCGGCCGCCGAATTCGACTGGAGCGCTCCGGAAGCGAGTCTGTCGCGGCTCGGCGAGGCGCTCGTCGAGGCACAGGCGCTCCTTTCCGAGCGCTCGCCCTCCGGGTTCTTCGATGTGCGGCACGAACTTGCGCGGAAGGAGGAGCAGCTCCTCGCGGCGATCCGGTACGCGGCGGGTGTGTCCCTCGACGCGGTAGCCCGGGAGCCGGCGGCCGAGGGCGGTGATTCGCCGTTCGCCCCGCCCCCCGCCTTCGGCCCCGTCGTTCCCGGACAGCGGTTCGAGGTCGGAGTGAGGGCCGAAGCGCTGGCCCCGACGCGAATTACCGGAGTCTCACTCGAGGTTCCCGGAGAGGTCGAGGCGCTTCCGGAGTCTGAGGCGGACGACGGAGCGCTGGCGCGGCGGTTTGTCGTGGAGCTTGCCGCGGACGCGCCGGTGCTGCGACCGCACCTCCAGCGGTCCGGGCTGGGCGAGAGCCGCTACCGGACAGATGGCGACTGGACGCGTGGCGCCCCGCCCCCGGGGGTCACCGCGACGCTGGAGATGGAGATTCCGGCGGGGAACGAGGGAAGGACCGTTTCGGTGTCGCTGACCGTTCCCGTGGGGCGCTTCGAGCCGAATCTCCCGTACGGCTACGAGCGCCGGGAACTGGAGATCCTGCCCCCGGTTTCGGCTTCCTTTGCTCCGGGTTTCGCCGTCTTTCCCGCCGGCGCAGGTGACGGCTCGTTCGACGCGGCCGTCGCGGTCACCGGACACCGGGCCGGCGAGTTCCGGGTCCGGCTCGAGCTTCCGGAAGGCTTCCGGGCGGAACCGGCCGCAGCGACGGTTGCGTTCGGCCGCGCCGGGGAAGAGTCCAGCGTTCGCTTCACGGTCACTACGGGCGGCGCGCCGGCGGGCGCCTACGACATCAGGGCCACCGTGGCCGCGAGGTCCGGCGAGCCGGCGCCGGCGGTCGGGTACCGGCGCATCGCGCACCGGGATCTGCCCCTTCGCTATCTCATCCGGCCGGCGTCGCTGCGGGTCGCGGGTGTCGAACTGGCGGTTCCCGCGGGCCTTCGCGTCGGCTACGTGGTGGGGGCCGGCGACGAGGTTCCCGCGGCGATCGATGCCTTGGGCGCCGAGGTGACCCTGCTGGACGAGGTGGCGCTCCTGAACGCCGATCTGAGCGGTTACGACGCGGTGATGACCGGAACGCGGGCCTATGCGGTCCGCCCCGACCTGCTCCGGGCCAACCGGCGGCTGCTCGACTACGCCCGGGCCGGGGGCCACCTCGTGGTGCTCTACAACACGAACGAACTGGTCCCGAACCAGCACGCCCCCTATCCGGGCGTGCTGCCGCGGCGCTCCGAGGAGGTCTCGGAAGAGGAGAGCCCGCTGACCATCCTCGCGCCGGAACATCCGCTGCTGAGCTGGCCCCACCGGATCGGCCCCGCCGACTTCGAAGGATGGGTGGAGCAGCGCGGCTCCAAGTTCTGGAGCGAATGGGATCCGGCTTATACCCCGCTCTTCGAGACGCAGGACACCGGCCAGGACCCCCAACGGGGCGGAGCGCTCACCGCCGAGGTGGGGGAAGGCCGTTACACCTACTTCGCGTACGCGCTCCACCGCCAGCTTCCCGAGGGGGTTCCGGGAGCGTTCCGGCTGCTCGGGAACCTGATCGCGGCGTCTCGCGCCCCGCGTTGACAAGCGTTCGTCGCGCTACACACTCTGAATCACGCTATAGTGCGTGAATCTGAGTGTCATTCTGGAGATTTCGATGCAGATTCAGGAGTTCGTCCAGGACGATCTTTTCTCCCCCGCCCTCATCGCGCGGGAGCTCCGGACCACGCAGGCGGAGATTGCCGACACCCTCGGTCTGCCGCGCGAGGCCCTGTCCCGGAAGACCCGGGTACGGGCGGCGAAGACCCAGCTCCGGCTCCGCCAAATGCTGGAGATCCTCCGCCGGGTCTCGGAATACAGCGGCTCGGCTCTGTACGCCTACGCGTGGTACCGCTCGGAGCCACTGCCCGGCTTCGGCGGCATGACGCCCGTGGAACTCGTCCGGGAAGGCCACGCTGACTGGGTCCACGACTACCTCAGCGAGATGATGGACGGCGGGTACGCCTGAGATCTCGCGACGTTGGCGCTGGTCCCATGCGATTCCGGGGTGTGGTGTACCGCGTCCATCTTCCCGAGCGGGCTCTCGGGGATCCGCTGTCCGGACAGGGGGCGGCTCTCTACGGCGGAAGGTTCAACCGAAAGGGAATCCCGGCGTTCTATACCTCTTTGTCGCTCGCCGGCGCAGTCCGGGAGGTCAGTCGAGCCGGATTTCCGATCCAGCCGGTTCTGCTCTGCGCCTACGAAGTCGATTCCAGTCCGATCTTGGACGCCGCAGGGCCGGAACTGCTGGCACAGGAGGGGATTCGTCCCGAGGATCTTGATCCACCCGACTGGAGGCGCGACCGGGACCGGGGAAGAATCCCCGCCTGCTGGGCCGTCTCCGACGGTCTGATTGCCCGCTGCTACGCTGGAATGCTGGTCCCCGCCTTCTTCCGCGGTGCCGGCCCGGACGACCGGAACCTCGTCCTGTGGAAATGGGGCGATTCGCTCCCGAGCCGGGTTCGGCTCGTTGACGACGAAGGACGTCTCACGCCCGAATGAATGCTGAAGCGGGCGCCCCGCTGGTGCGCCGTCTCCGCCGTTCCGACTGGCCGGAGGGGCGCGAGGTGGTGCTGGTGGGAACGGCCCACATCTCTCCGGACTCCGTGCGCCTCGTGCGGGAGACCATCGAGCGCGAGCAGCCCGACGGGGTGTGCATCGAGCTGGACGGCGACCGCTACCAGGCGCTGATGGACCCGGGGGCCATCGAGCGGCTCGACCTGAAGCAGGTCGTCCGGGAGCGGAAGCTCCTGCCGCTGCTCGCCGGGGTGGCGCTCGGCGCCTGGCAGGCGCGGATGGGGCTCCGGCTCGGCGTCGAGCCGGGCGCCGAACTCCGGGAAGCGGCGAAGACCGCCGAGGATGTGGGGGCGAAGATCCATCTGGTGGACCGCCAGGTCCGAATCACCCTCCTGCGGGTGTGGCGGCGGGCCGGTTTCTGGCAGAAGGTCAAGCTGCTCGCCGGGGGTCTCGAATCGGGGAGCGCCGACGAGCCGACGAAGGAGGACATCGAAGAGCTGCTCTCCGGGGACGTGGTGTCGCGGCTCGTCAGCGAACTGGGGGAGGCGTTTCCCACCCTCAAGGAAGTCGTCATCGACGAACGGGACACCTGGATCGGCGAGGCCGTGCACGCGATACGCGGGGGGCGGCTCGTTGTCGTGATTGGAGCGGGGCACCTCGACGGGGTCGAGCGGACCCTGCTCCGTCCGGAACGCACCTCCACCGCGCCGCTCGCCGAGATTCCGCCGCCCGGAAAGGGCGGCCGGATCATCGGTCTCGCCATTCCGGTCGTCATTCTGGGAGCGCTCGGCTGGACCTGGGCGGTACGGGGGGCCGAGGCGGCCTCGGAAGGCGCGCTCTTCTGGATCGCGGTGAACTCGATTCCGGCGGCGGTCGGGGCCATTCTGGCACTGGCGCATCCGCTTACGGTGCTGGCAGCTTTCGTGTGCGCACCGTTCACGAGCCTGACGCCGGTCATGGGGGCCGGCTACGTCACCGCGTTCGTGCAGGCGTGGGTCCGGCCGCCGCGGGTGTTCGAGTTGCGGGAGCTCAAGACCGATGCGCTGGTTCCCCGCCGCTGGTTCCGGAACCGCGCGCTCAAGATCGCGCTCGCGCTCATTCTTCCGACGATCGGGAGCGCCATCGGGACCTTCGTTGGAGGGTCGCGGCTGATCAGCGGGGCGTTCGGGTAGGGGCGCGCCGCCCCTGGCGGGGTGGTGCTGTGGTTTCGCGGCCCTCCGGGCCGCGGTGCCGACCGGAGGTCGGCGTTCCAAGCCGTCCCCGCGCTTCTTCGCGATTGGCGGTACGCGGTTTCGCGGCCCTCTCGGGCCGCGATGCCGGTCGGAGACCGGCGTTCCGCTGATGCGCGCGCTCTACGCAGGTCCGCTGTGCGTGTTTCGCGGCCCTGCGGGCCGCACTGCCGACCGGAGGTCAGGCGTTCCCGTGCGTGCGGCACTGTCTGCACGGGGAGCTGGGGGAATTTCGCTGCGCTGTGCGCAGCGATGCCGGTGTGAACACCGGCGCTCCTGGCGCTTCTTGCTTCACAATCCCCGGGCCGCATGCCGCTCTCCACCACCGATCTGCTGACGTTCGTCCTCTTCCTCGGGGCCGTGGTGTTCGTTTCTCTGCGGGCGTCGCGCGGACGGCGAACGGCGGAGGGGTACTTCCTCGCCGGCCGGAATCTCGGCGGCTGGGCCATCGGGATGTCGCTCGTCGCGACCAACATCTCGACCGAGCACTTCGTCGGGATGTCGGGGGCGGCGGCCACCGGCATCGGCCTCGCGATCGCCAGCTACGAGTGGACGGCGGCGGCGGCTCTCATCGTCATCGGTTGGTTTCTGCTGCCCCGCTATCTGAAGAGCGGCGTGTTCACCATGCCGGAGTTCCTGGAGCGGCGCTACGACCGGGGCTCCCGGACCATCCTCGCCGCCCTCCTCACGGCCGCCACCGTGTTTGTCGCGATGGCGACGGTGCTCTACGCCGGGGCGGTGGCGCTGAACGCCATCTTCCTGCTGCCTGAATTCCTCGGGAAACTGTTGGGGCTTTCCCCCGCTGCCGCGGAGTTGGCCGCCACCCTGTTGGGGGTGTGGGGTATCGGCCTGCTGGCCAGCGTCTACACGATCTACGGCGGGCTGAAGGCGGTCGTCTGGTCCGACTTCATCCAGGGGGTCGTGATCCTCGCCGGCGGGGCGATGGTGCTCTGGCTCGGCTTCTCGGCGCTCGGCGGGGACGACGGCGTGCTGGCCGGGGCCGCGCGGTTTCTTGCGGAGAACCAGGACCGGCTGCACACGATCCTGCCCGCCGACCATCCGGAGGTTCCCTGGACCGCGGTGTTCATCGGCGGGCTCTGGATTGCGCAGTTCTTCTACTGGGGAGTGAACCAATTCATCATCCAGCGCACGCTCGCCGCCAGGAGCCTCGCCGAGGGCCAGCGGGGGATCATCTTCGCCGCCTGGCTCAAGATCCTGGTGCCGTTCCTGATCTGCTTCCCCGGCATCCTCGCGGTGCAGCTCTACGGCGACCAGATCGTCCATCCCGATCAGGCGTATCCGGTGCTGGTTCGGGAACTTGTTCCGCCGGCGCTCCGCGGGGTGCTGCTCGCCGCGCTCGCGGGGGCGATCATGAGTTCCTTCAACTCGATGCTGAACTCGGCTTCCACGATGTACGCGCTGGACGTGCATCACCGGCTCTTCCGCCGGAGCCGGAGTCCGGAGGCAGAGGAGGGCGTCTCCTCGGTTCGAATCGCTCGCGTCGCCTCCACCGTCTTCGTGATCGCCGCCTGCCTCTGGGCGCCCCTGATCGGTGGCTTCCCCGGTGTGTTCCGGTACATCCAGACGGTCTGGGGCTTCGTCACCCCCGGGATCGTCGCGGTCTTCTTCGCCGGAGTGGTGTCGACCCGGATCCCGGCGTTCGCCGCGCGGGCCGGGCTGCTGGGAGGGATTCCGATCTATGCCGCCCTGCGGCTCGGCTGGCCCGAGACCGCCTTCCTCCACCACATGGGGATCAGTTTCCTGATTCTGGTGGCGGGACTCGCGCTCGCCGCGTGGCGCTGGCCCTCGACGGACGTCTACGAACCGCCGGCCCCGGTCACCGGGGTGGACCTGACGCCGCTGCCGGGAGTCTTCTGGAAGGGCGGGCTCGCGCTGGTGGTGATCGCAGCGATCTATTTCGTTTTCCCGTAGGGGCTGGTCTTCCCGTAGGGGCTGGTCTTCCCCTGACCGGGACGCCTACCAGAGCGTCCGGACATGCCCGTACTCACCGAGCTTCGCATCCCGGGTAACCAGCACGGCGCCCTGCGCTCGCGCCGTCGCCACAATGATCTGATCGGACGGGTCGCCGGGCAGCACATCGGGCAAGCGACAGCTCTCCACGAGGATCGAACGGTGTAGCGGGACGGCTCGCACGCCGGCGGGGTCCAGGGCGAGGTCGAGCCAATCGTCCAGTGCGCGGTCCAACGCGAGTTGCCCCTTTTCGACCTTCTTCGCGACCTCCCAGATCGAGATGGAAGAAAGCCAAAGGGTTCCGTCCGCGCGGCTCGTTTCGATTGCTCTCCGCGCCGTTTCAGAAAGACGCTCGTCCTCGGTCACCCACCAGATCCACGCGTGGGTATCAAGGACGATTGGCATCCCACGTTTCTCCGGTCCCGTAGGGATCGCCCGTTTCCTTGAGCACGCTCCGGGCGAGGCTCTGCTGGCGCCCAGGCGGGAGATAGGGCATGAGCTGAGCAACCGGCCGCCCGCGCTTGGTGATGACCACCGGAGATCGCGTGCGCGCGACCTCATCGAGCAGCTTCAGGCAAACGTCCTTGAATTTTCCGGCCGCGATCTCGGTCATGCGCCTATTATAGCCATGACAATATGGCTATGTCCAAGTCGCGGCGCAGATCCTTGGCCGTCAGGGCGGCTCCTTCAGGATCCAGCCGTCGCTCTGGCCTCCCTGCATGCGCACCCGGAGGGGCGAGCGGAGACGCAAGTGGCGGACGGGGCCGCTCTCCCAGAGCGCGGGCTGGCTGCCCAGCCAGTCCCAATCGAGGACGCCGTCACCGCGCTCGGGGTTCACGGTGAAGTAGCCGATCCCGTTCGAGACCAGGTTGTCGAAGAAGTGGGTCCCCTGCGAAGGCGTGACGATGAGATCCCGGAACCCGGCTTCCACGATGACCCGGGCGCCGCTCACCTGCTCCCAGGTAACCGGAATCCCGAGGAAGCGGTCCCGCGATCCCCAGCGCCCCACGCCGATGAGCGCATAGGGACGATTCTCGTGCTGGAGGCGGCTGTTGAGCCGGGCGACATCGCGGGCCACCTCCCGGCTCTTCAGCCGGTCGAAGGTATCCCGATGGACGACAACGAGATCGCGGATGCCTTCGATCTGTCCGTGACCGAGCACCTGGGAACTCCGGCAGAGGACGCCCTCTCCGCTCTCGACGGCGGTTGCCTCCGCCGGCGGTGGTTCCCGGGTCCGCTGGAGGCGCCGCAACTGGACGAATCCGAATTCGCGGGGGCTTCCCCGCGGAACCGAAAGGTTTGCCGCAAACTCCAGCTCCACCGGGGCGCGGCAGGCCTCTTCTCCCAGTTCGAGGAGCTCCGCGAGGATGTCGGCGAGCGGGAACACGTCGGGCATCCTGAGCAGCGGAGCGAGTGTCAGCAGCCGGCTCCCCGGTCGCGAGATGCCGTCGTGCAGAGTGCCCGAGTCCTTGGACCAGGTGGAAGCGAGCAGCCCCAGCACTCCGTCGGCCTCCGCGTCGGCGAGCGAGCCCGCCAGGAGCGGCGGCGCTCCCTCGATTCCGGCCGAAGGCCCGGCGTCGAGGTCCACGGCGAGGAACTCACTCTGCGAATTGCGCCAGGTATCCTCGGCGCTTCGGTGGTCCAGCCGGTGCTGGGGATGGCGCGGCGAAAAACGGACCGCCGGTCCGCCGCTCGTGATCTGTTCGCCGAGTCCGAGTCCAACCGTCGCGATTCCGTCCCCCGCGCGGAGCGGAGGGGTGGGATAGAAGTTCTGTGATCTGGCGGTGCCGGCGATGTCCGGGTAGAAGCGCCGCCCGTGGGGCCGGCCGACGACCCGCTGGAGAATGACCGCCATCTTTTCTTCTTCCTGCCGGTAGGGAGTGCTGTCGAGGAAGCTGCGAACCCGCGGGAGGAACAGCGAGGCATAGACCTGCTTGATGGCCCTCGCCAGGGCGTCCAGGCGTCCTCGCGCCGTTTCCTCCTGGTTTGCCACCAGGACGGTCTCGTACACCCCGGAAAAAGGCTGGTAGGGCGAATCTTCCAGCAGGCTCGACGACCGGACCGCGAGCGGATACCGCACCTGCTCCTGGAACCGGCGAAGATCCCTCCAGGCCTCCTCGGGGAAGTGCGCCTGGTCGAAGCGTTCCCTGAGTTCGGCCTCGCTCGAGACTTCGAGCGCGAAAGAAAGGAGGTCGTTCTCCTCCATGAAGCTGTCGAAGATCCCGGTCGCCAGCACGACCGTCTGGGGCACGGCGATGACCGTGGTGGGGTGGCGTTCCTGGATTCCGGACCGGGCGAGAACCGAGTTGGTGAACGCGAGGCCGCGCGCCTTGCCGCCCACGGAACCGCTCCCGATGCGGAGGAAGGGGGCACCCGGATCGAAACCCTCGCGAGGGAAGTCCGCCACTACCGCGCGGGTCCGCTCCTGCCTGCGCTGCTGAAGCCGTCGGGCCACATCGCGACCCATGTGGTCGCCCGCGCCGTAGTCGCTGATGCGCACTTCGCGGAGCCGGCGGGCCAGCTCCAGTTCCCCCCGCGCCATCAGCCAGTGGGAGATCTCGTTGCCCCGGGCGTGTTGCACCAGCACCTCGTGCGGCACGGAGCCGATCACGCGTTCGAAGGAATCCAGATCGGCGGCGCGCGCGACTTCCGTCCCGTCGGGCCTCCGGAACACGAAGTCGCCGAAATGGAACCGGTCGCGCATCAGGCCCCGGATCTGGCGGAGGAGGTCACGCGAGCCCTTCAGCAGAAAGTCGGCGCCGACCTGCCGCGCGAGCGCTTCGTTCTCCGGACGCCGCGAGTGCAGGATCGCCGGGATGTCCGGGCGCATCCGCCGCATGGCGGCGACGAACCGTTCTCCGGCCTGCGGGTCCGGCCGGCCTTCGCGCGGGAATTCGACATCCGAGATCACCCCGAGGATCTGATCCGGGAAGGCCGTGAAGGAATCCCACGCCTCCTCGTAATCGTCACAGAGCAGGATCTTCGGCCGGCGGCGAATCCGGTCGAATTTCTCCGTAAGGCTCAGCCCTTCCGGGATGAGCTTCTGGGTCTGTTCGAAGACCGCCTGGTACACCACCGGAAGGAAAGAGGAGTAGTAGCGGATGCTGTCCTCGATCAGCAAGATGGCGGGAACGCCGAGTTTGCCCGTGTCCTGAGGCGCGTTCCGGCGGTCCTCGATCTGCTTCACGATCGCCAGGAAGATCCCGACGTCGCCCTGCCAGACGAAGGGTTTTTCGAGGTCGCGGCCATGGTGGCGCTTCAGGTACTCGCGCACCGTGCGGGTGTCGTAGCCGAAGAGCGTGACCGGCGTCTCCCGTCCGGCGTGGCGGAGCCGATGCGCGAACGTCCCGATGTCCATGTCGCCGAGATCCGGCGAGCCGATCACCAACTGAAAGCGCTCCGGCGCCCGGGCGAGGCGATCGAGGGCCTCGGTCCCCGACTCGACCTGCGTCACGCTCGGCAGGGTCCTCAGATTCAGATCGAGGAACCCGGAAAGGACCCGGTCGTCGAGTTGGCCGTCCTCGGCGAGGATGAACGAGTCGTAGTGACTCAGCACGAAGAGAACTTCGCGGATCTGGAAGCCGACAAGATCGGCGAACGCCGGCGAAAGGGCGCCGTGGAGCGGCATGCAATTCCTAGTGTGTCACCCTGCGACGGCCCTCCAGCCGGAGCGTGAGGGCGGCCAATCGTCAAGATCGCGGTACCGGAGAGCCTTTCGCACCCTACAATCCGCGCCCAAATTGGCCGGAGGGTCCATGAACTACATTGAATCCGTACTGAATCAGGTAGCGGCCCGGAACCCGGCCGAGCCCGAGTTCAACCAGGCGGTCCGCGAAGTCGTGGAGTCCGTCGCCGTTGTCATCGAACGCCACCCCGAATACCGCGCCGCCCGCGTCCTCGATCGGATCGTGGAGCCCGAGCGGCTGGTGATGTTCCGGGTCCCCTGGGTGGACGACGCCGGAGAGGTCCAGGTGAACCGCGGTTTCCGGATCGAGATGAGCAGCGCGATCGGACCCTACAAGGGAGGGCTCCGCTTCCATCCTTCGGTCAACGCCTCGATTCTCAAGTTCCTCGCTTTCGAGCAGGTGTTCAAGAACGCCCTCACCACGCTGCCGCTCGGCGGCGGCAAGGGCGGTTCGGATTTCGATCCGAAAGGCAAGAGCGACCTGGAGGTCATGCGCTTTTGTCAGTCATTCATGACGGAGCTGCAGCGCCACATCGGCCCCTACACGGACGTTCCGGCGGGGGACATCGGGGTCGGCGGACGTGAGATCGGCTTCCTCTTCGGCCAGTACAAACGCCTTGCCAACGAGTTCACCGGGACACTCACCGGCAAGGGACCGGGCTGGGGCGGATCGCTGATCCGGCCCGAGGCCACCGGCTACGGGGCGGTGTATTTTGCCCAGGAGATGCTCGCCACCCGGAATGACGGCCTCCGCGGGAAGACCTGTCTTGTCTCCGGCAGCGGGAACGTCGCCCAGTACACGGTGGAAAAGCTGAATGACCTGGAGGCGAAGGCGGTGACGCTGTCCGATTCGAGCGGTTTCGTCCACGACCCGGCCGGCATCGACGCCGAAAAATTGGCCTGGGTGATGGAACTCAAGAACGTTCGGCGCGGCCGGATTCGGGAATACGCCGAGAAGTTCCCGGGAGCGAGCTACTACGAATCCGATCCGGGGGCGGATCACAACCCGCTCTGGGCCATTCCGGCCGAGTGCGCCTTCCCGAGCGCCACCGAGAACGAGGTCAGCAGCAAGGACGCTGCGAATCTGCTGGCGAACGGCTGCTTCGTGGTCTCGGAGGGCGCCAACATGCCGTCGGTGCCCGAGGCGGTGGACCAGTTCATCGCCGCCAAGATCCTGTATGGGCCCGGAAAGGCCGCCAACGCCGGCGGCGTCGCGGTGTCAGGCCTCGAGATGGCCCAGAACATCGGGATGATCCAGTGGAAGCGCGAGGTCGTGGACCACCGGCTGAGCGACATCATTTTCGAGATCCACGACGCGTGCGTGAAGGCGTCGGATCGGTTCGACGCGCCGGGGAACTACGTGGTGGGCGCCAACATCGCCGGGTTCTTCAAGGTCGCGGACGCCATGATGGACCAGGGCATCGTCTGAGACGGGGCTCGCACATCTGTCGCGGGGTTCACCCCGCCCCGGCTCAGGACGGGTTCTCGGGAGCCTCTTCCGGAGGCGGAGGAGGCTCTCCGTTCAGTTGGTCCCTCTGCCACTTTGGGACCACCACCCCCAGGGAGATGATCATCTGGAGGGCTTCCTGCCGGCTCATGGAAAGCTCGATGACGTCTTCCTTGGGGAGCGTGATGACGAAGCCCGAGGTCGGATTCGGGGTAGTCGGCACGAAGACCGCCATGACTTCCCGCCTGCCGGAAGCCGCCTCGCCGGGTTCGAGCGCCGCCTCCGTGCCGTTTCGCTCCTCGATGCGTTTGCGCACCTGGTGCTGCACCTCTCCGAGTTGCCCGGCCATCTGGAACGCGATGCTGTAGACACCGCGCCGCGGGTATTCGATGAGGACCACCTTCCCGAAGGCGTCGCCGGAGGTGAAGAGGGCCTCCAACAGTTTGCGAACGCCCGAATACACCCAGCGGGCCACCGGAATCCGCTCGAGCGGGCGCTCCACGGCCACCCGGAGAGCCAGCCGGGCGACGCCGAACTTCGAGACCCCCCAACCCGTCAGGACGAGGACCACGAGCACCACGCCGAGCGCGGTCAGCCGCGGCTCCCAGGGGAGCGAGGGAAAGAACCAGGACTGGATGATCGAATAGATCAGCCGCCCCACCAGGAAGACCGCCGCCAGCGGGATCCAGACGAGGAAACCGCGGAGCAGGTAGCGGCGGAGGTTTTCCCAGACGGTCAACTTCGGGGCTGCGGCCAATTCGGGGTGAGTCTATGACGGGGGAGCCCCAACGGGTGGGCGATTACCATCCCCGCCCACCATGGATGTGCCCGTACTCTTTCTTCCCGGGGACGGCATCGGCCCCGACGTGGTGGCTGAGGCCGAACGCGTGCTGGAACGGGTGGCCGAACGCTTCGGCCATCGCCTGCTCGTGGAGCGGCACGCCTTCGCGGGAGCGGCCTGGGACCGAACGGGGACCGGATTCCCCGACGAGACACGGATCGCCTGCGCCGGAGCCCGGGCCATCCTGCTGGGAGCGGTAGGGGATCCGCGCCACGACGTCCTGCCCGCCGCCGACCGTCCGGAACGCGCGCTTCTGGAACTCCGCCGGATGCTCGGCGCCTACGCGAACCTCCGTCCGATCAAGGTGATTCGCGTGCTCGACAGCTCACCCTTCCGCCCGGAGGCGATCGAGGGGGTGGACCTGCTCATCGTGCGGGAGCTCACCGGCGGCATCTACTACGGTGAGCCGCGCGGGATCCGGGAGGAGGGCGGCCAGCGCGTCGGCATCAACACCCTCCGCTACGAGGCGCGCGAGATCGAGCGGATCGCCCGGGTGGCCTTCGAGGCAGCCGGTCGGCGCCGCGGTCTTTTGCTGTCGGTGGACAAGGCGAACGTGCTGGAGTCGTCCCAGCTTTGGCGCGAGGTGGTGACCGGACTTGCCTCGGAATACCCGGCAGTTCGTCTCGATCACATGTACGTGGACCGGGCCGCCATGGAGATCGTCCGGGACCCAAGCCAGTTCGACGTGATCCTCACCGGCAACATGTTTGGGGACATCCTCAGCGACGAGGCCTCGGTCCTGGCCGGGTCGCTGGGTCTCCTGCCTTCAGCGAGCGTCGGGGAGGGCGGCGGCCTCTACGAGCCGGTGCACGGCTCGGCGCCGGACATCGCGGGGCAGGGGATCGCGAACCCGCTGGCCGCCATCTCCTCCGCCGCGATGATGCTCGAACTCTCGTTCGGACTCGCCGAGGAAGCCGCGGCGATCGAGGCTGCGGTGACCGCGTGCCTCCGGGGAGAGATCCTCCCGCGGGACCTGGGCGGCTCCGCCGGCACCACCGAAATCACCGACGTAGTCCTCGCCGCCCTGTAGGGACCGCCAGCCTCCAACCCACATCGCGGCGCGGAGGCCAGGGAACGCCGGTGTTCACACCGGCACCGCCGCGTGGAGCGCGGCGAAACTGCGTACCGCTGATCGAGAAGAATCGCGGGGACGGCTTGGAACGCCGACCTCCGGTCGGCACCGCCGCGCGGAGCGCGGCGAACGCGCAAATCCCAGCTGCGATGCAGTTCCCCCCGGGACTGGGAACGCCCCTCCTCCCCAACGTGAAAATATCCCCCATCCGGCCTTACGGCCACGAAGGAGTCCCTATGCCCCGTCTCATCCTTTCCCTCACCCTCCTGTCGGTTGCGCTCGCCGCTCCGCTTGCCCTCGCCCAGCCGGAGACGCAGCGCCAGGTCGTCGACCGCCGTCAGTTCCTGAACGACGTCCAGACCTCCGACGACCCGCGCCGGGTGCCGGCGCCGCCCGGAGCGCGCGGCCCCGAAGGGACGACCGTCCTCTACGGCGGCTTTGTTTTCGATGGCACGGGCGCCGATTCCCGGGTGGGCACGCTTGTCATCGAGCGGAACCGGATCGCCGCCATCCTGGCGGAGGGGGAAACCGGCTGGCCGGAGGACGCCATGGTGCTCGACGTTTCCGGTCACACCGTCTTGCCCGGACTCATCGATCTTCACACCCATCTCACTTACACCGAGCCGGGAATACCGCAGCCGCTTGCGATTGATCCGGCCCACCAGACGCTCCGGGCGATGGAGCGGCTCCACGTCTTCATCGGCTCGGGGATCACCTCGATCCGCGACACCGGCTCGGCGGGGACGGTGCCCTTCATCGTCAAGGACTGGGTGAACGCGAACCGCCTGCCCGGGCCCCGGGTCTTCGCGGCCGGCTCGCTGATCACCGGGACCGGCGGTCACGGCGCCGAGGGGTATTCGATCCACCATGCGCTCTACGGCGGGATCGTCGAAGCCTCCGGGCCCGACGAGTTCCGCGACGCCGTCCGCCAACAGTTCAAGATGGGCGCCGACCTCATCAAGATCGCGAGCCACTTCAGCCAGCAAGAGATCGCGGCCGCGGTGGACGAGGCCCACGCGCTCGGCCTCAAGGTCACCGTGGACTCGGAGACGTTCTACACCGGCTGGGCCGTCGAGGCGGGCGCCGACACCATCGAGCACCCGTTGCCGCGCACCGACGAGGTGGTCCAGATGATGGCCCGGCGCGGCACGGCGTCAGTGCCCACGATCATCACCTACGACTACATCTTCAACGAGCGCGGCAGCTACCACAGCTCGACATCGAGGCGCTTCGAACTCGACGGGGAGATCAGCCGGGCGATGCTGCGCGAGCTCAAGGACGCGGGCGTCCTGATCGGGGTAGGAACCGACCTGATCGTCGAGAACTTCCGGGATCTGCCCTACGCCTACATCTGGGAGCTGGAGGCGTATGTGGAGAGCGGCTTCACCCCCGCAGAGGCGCTCGTCGCCGCCACCCGGGACAGCGCGAGAGTGCTCGGCATGGACGACAAGCTGGGCACGCTCGAGGTCGGGAAGCTCGCCGACATCCTGATCGTGGAAGGGGATCCGCTGACCGATCTGGGCGCACTTGCCAACGTCGCGGAAGTTTTCCGGGACGGCTACTGGGTGGTCCGGAACGGGACGGTCCAACCGACGCCCCCCGAGACCCGCGTCCGCCCGGGGCCGGGCCAGTAGGGGTCGCAGGACTCCGGACCGGCACGCCGCCGGAAGGCGGCAAGCGCGAAATCCTCGCGCAACCGATGGTCGCAACCACGGGTACATCGCGGCGTTCGAACGCCAGGAATCGCAAGTTGGTAGTTGGCTTTGTAGGTCGTGCTAAACAGACAGTTTTTGCATATTACATGTATTATCCGCACAAAATTTGCTCTACGCCTGTTCCAGAACGCGCTAAATGTCGGAAACCTTCACGCCCCGTACGATTGACAGCCTTCCGGAGGCGTTCGTTTCGGATGCCCTCACCAGTCTAGGAGTTTCGCGCGCCGTGGCGGCCGGGCGGCTACGCAAGATTTCTTCGCGGCTCTATACACGGAACCTCACGGACCCGCCGGAAGCGATCGTGCGACGCAACATTTGGCCGATTGTGGCCGGCTACTTCCCCGGGGCGCTGATCGCGGACCGCACTGCCCTCGAGAATGTCCCGGCTTCCGACGGCTCTGTTTGCCTGATCACCGCTCGTGGCCGGAACATCCGGCTACCGGGAATCACCCTCAGGCCCCGGCGTGGAGCGGGACCGTTTTCGTCAGACCGGCCCTTCATGGGGGGTCTGTTTCTCTGTTCGAGAGCCCGTGCCTTCGTCGAGAACATGCGTCCGACCCGCACCCGCGGCGGCCTCGTCCGGCGTACGCTCACCCGAAGCGAGATCGAGGAACGGCTCGACGCACTGATTCGCCGCTCGGGCGAAGCCGAGCTGGGCAGACTGCGCGACGAGGTCCGTGCCGTTGCTGTCGAAGCTGGCTTCGGGGAAGAGGCCGCAGCGTTCGACGCTCTGGCGGGGGCTTTGCTTGGGACCCGCGAAGCCCTGCTCAGCGCCCCGGTCGCGGTAGCACGGCGCCGGGGACGCCCCTACGATCCGGATCGACATGCTCTCTTCGAGAAGCTCTTCGCCGCTCTCCGCGACCACCCGCCATTTCCCCGCATCGCGCCCCGACGAGGACCGCAATCCCGCGCGACACTCGCCTTCTTTGAAGCCTACTTCTCGAATTTCATTGAGGGGACGGAGTTCGCTGTCGAGGAAGCATCCGACATTGTGTTTCGCGGCGTGGTGCCGCGCCATCGGCCCGAGGATGCCCACGATGTGCTCGGTACGTGGCGAATCGTCTCCGACGAGCAGGAGATGCGCCGGACGCCGAAGGATCCACGCGCACTCGGAACTCTGCTCAGGACACGCCACGCGGCAATCATGGTGGGGCGTCCCGGCAATGGGCCCGGCCAGTTCAAAGAGATCGGCAACCGTGCAGGCCACATTGTCTTTGTGGCGCCGGACCTGGTCCGAGGCACCCTGGAGCGGGGATTCGATCTTGCCCGCAGCCTCGAAACACCGTTTCAGCGCGCCGTCTTCTTGAAATTCCTCGTTTCCGAGGTTCACCCCTTCGCAGACGGCAATGGTCGGACGGCGCGCATCATGATGAATGCCGAACTCGTCGCCGGGGGCGAGGAGCGCATCGTCATTCCGACGATCTATCGGGACAACTACCTGACTGCGCTCAGGGCGCTCTCCCGCAACGGCATCTGCGAACCGCTCATCGGTATGCTCGACTACGCCCAGAAGTGGACAGCGGCCGTTGACTGGCGCTCGGTCGCGGAAACCGAGCGTGAACTTCGCGCGCTGAACGCTTTTCTCGACCCGCGGGCTGCCGAGGACGAGGGACGGAGGCTGCAGATGCCGGGAACGCGGCCTCCACTTAGTCCGTGACGACCGGTAGCTTCGGAAAGCCCTCCCACCCGCCCCGGGTGAAGTCCGGGAAGTCCATCGGCCGGCTGCGGTCGGCCACCGAGCGTTCGCTGAGGTCGATGACCGCGGAGAGCGCGGCGGCGTCATAGACGTTCATCTCGGTCGGCAACCCTTCCTGCAGGCAGCGGACGAGGCGGTAGTCCTCGAGGTAGTCCATCTGGCCGTGCCCGAGCGCCTCGCCGGGGCTCGCGACGTTCCGCCAGAGCGGGTGCTCGAACTCCTCGCGCCATGCTTCGGCGTCGTCCCAGCGGTGGGACTCGCTCCGTCCCTCGACATAGACCCGGTTCGGGTAACCCGCGAAGAGCCCGCGGGTGCCCTGGACCAGGTTGATCCGGCTGTAGGGCCGGGGCAGGTTCGTGTCGTGGACCACGGTGATGGTGCGCCCGCGGGCGGTCTTGATCAGGCTCAGGTTCACGTCCCCGAGCACGAACTCCTCCGCCCGCTCCGGCGCTCCCTCGGGGAAGTGATCCCGCGCGTAGTCCTGAAGTCCTCGCGACGGTCCGCTCATCGAGACGAGGTAGTCGAAGCGGTCGCCGCGGCCGATGTCCATGCAGTTCGCCACCGGGCCGAGGCCGTGGGTCGGGTAGAGGTTCGCGTTCCGGGTCCGGGAATGCGCCCGCCGCCAGAGACCTTCCCCGCGGTCCGCGAACTTCACCTCGCGTAGATCGTGGAGATAGCCGCCTTCGGCGTGGAGGACGTCGCCGAAGATCCCCAGCCGGACCATGTGGAAGACCATCATTTCCCACCGGCCGTAGTTGCAGTTCTCCATCATCACGCAGTGGCGGCCTGTCCGTTCCGCGGTCTCGACAAGCTGCCAGCACTCTTCGATCGTGGTCGCGGCCGGCACCTCGGTGGCGGCGTGCTTGCCGTTCTCCATGGCCGCGAGGCACACCGGGACGTGGAAGCGCCAGGGGGTCGCGGTGAAGACGAGGTCGAGATCCTCCTCGGCGCACATCCGCTCGAAGTCGCGGTCCCCGCGCGTATAGAGCGCGGGCTCGGGTCCTCCCGCCTCCTGGATGAAGTCGCGCGCCCGCTCGGCGTGTTCCGGCCGGATGTCGCAGACCGCCCGGATCTCGACGCCGGGGGACGCCTTCCCCACCGCGAGCAGGTTCTGGACGTGAACCGTTCCCATCCCCCCCACTCCCACGAACCCGATCCGGACGGTCGGGATCCTCGGGGCCGCCAGCGGGGAGGCGGGTGCGGCCTGGGCGGCGACGAGTGCCGGCACGGCGGCCGCCCCGGCGCCGGCAGCCAGCAACTGCCGCCGGGTCAGTCCGAAGCGGCGGTCGCTCGGGGCGGGCGAAGCCGCCGCGGCTGATTCCGATCTCTTCTCGCTCATGGCGTCTGCTCCTGGTTTAGGGGGACCGGGTCCCAGAAGGGGCCGGTGAGCCCCACCCGCGCGAAGATAGCGCGAGCCTCGTCGGGCGTGGGCCGGGGGGCGTCCGGATCAAGCCGGCGTCCGTACCAGACCTCTGAGAGGTTCCAGAGCCGGGACACCGGAACCGCGGGTCCCGGTTCGCGCCCGCGCTCGCGGCACCAGGCGCGAATGTCGTCTTCCGACCGGAAGAACAGCATGTTCGCTCAGGTGAAGACGATGTCGTCCCACCAGTGAACCGCCGGCACCAGCGAGTGGAAGAACCAGTCACAGGGTTCCGGGCCGTCTTCCGTCACTTCGAGTTGCAGGGGTTCTCCGGTGTTCGCACAGCTCGACCGGACGATCCCACCCCGTCCGAGCGCAGCGGGGATCCCGAGAGCGTCCCAGGCGCAGTTCGCGTAGTAGCGGATTCCCGCCGCTTCGAAGGTGTGCCCCGTGGGAATCCCCGAGAAAGGGTTTGCCATCAGGATGGAGACCCCGTCCTCTCCGGTGACGATTACCCGGCCTTCGCGGAGGCGGCCCCAGGCCGCCAGGACCGGCTCTGCGGCCGATCCGAGTCGTCCGGCGATCCCCGCCGGAGTGGGCGCGACGCCGGTTTCTGACAGGACCTGGAGGATTGCGATCCTTACCTGCGTCTCAAGCGTCAAGAAGGGGAGCCGGAAAGGGGGCCGGTCCTCAGTCCGCGGCGAGGACCTCCGCCACCGCGCGATGCGCCTCGCGGATCGCCGCATCGGTATGCGGGCTCGCCGCGGAGTCCGTGCCGGCGATGGCGATTCGTCCGAAAGGTTGCCGGGCGGAGACGTTCGGCCGTCCGTCGCCCGCCTCGAAGGCCCACTCCGGGGGATCGAAGAGCGGGTTGTAGGAGTAGGTGTAGCCGTGCGGCCAGCGGTTGACGGTGATGGCTGCGATGTCGCGCTGGTCGTCGAAGCCGCTCCGGCCGAGCATCCGGTTGAGCTGGTCGCGGATGTTCGCCTCCACCGTCTCGAAGGTGGTGTGGAGCAACTCCATCCTGCCGATCCGGTGCTGCTCGCGCCGGGAGAGGCCCGGCTCGCAGGGGTAGCGGTTCATCCGCACCACCAGCGGCTCGTCCGGCGAGGTCGAGGTGCGGTAGTCGCCCAGCGCGAGTTGCGGGGCGAGTCCGACCGAGGTGTGATACCCCCCGGGCGCGGAAATCGAAGAGACGCCCGCCTCGGTGAACGCCCGCCAGTTGCGGAGCAGCACGCTCGTGTACTGGAGCGGCGACTTGACCGGCCAGGAGAGCGCATCCCGCTGGGCCTTCGGCATCTCGGGGACGAGGTAGGGAATGATGTTGTGCCAGCAGGCCAGGACGACCCGGCCGGCGGTCACCGTGTGCCCCTGGTCGCCGTGGACGTAGGTGACCCGGGCGGGGCCGGCCTCGCCGGGTTCGACGCGAATGACCGTCGAGGAGAGCCGGATCCGGGTGCCGTTGTCCGGGCGGTCCAGCATCCCGTAGTCCAGCGGCGCCATCACCACGTCTTCCATGGTCGACCCCGGAATGGCGTTCGGAATGAGCCCCCGCACGAGGAGCCGGGTGATCGTCGCATTGCCGTCCGGGAAGTAGAGGTCGCGATCGCCCGAATCGGCCCGGGCCTGGTTTTCGCGGCCGTGCTGGCCGCCCGGCTCGTCGGCGAGGGCATCCGGTGGCGTCTCCGGGATTTCCATTCCCGAGAACCCCGGCAAGCCCTCCTCCCAGGCGTAGCGCGCCGGGTAGGCATCGATTCCGGTGCAGAAGAGGCCCTTGGGCCGGTGGTCGAAGAACCAGACGACACCAGGGTCGCACTTCGCGTATTCGAGCAGGAAGTCCTTGTAGCTGATGGTGGCGAGGAACGCCTTTTTCTCGCCAGGCGAGAGGTCCGGCAGGTAGTCCGGCTGCCCGTCGGCGTGAAGCCGG
This sequence comes from Candidatus Marinacidobacterium sp., assembly GCA_965250045.1. Lineage (GTDB taxonomy): Bacteria > Acidobacteriota > Vicinamibacteria > Marinacidobacterales > Marinacidobacteraceae > Marinacidobacterium. Next base: position 3,560,529 of record OZ252286.1, on the reverse strand, counting down.
ATCAGGTCGTTCCGGACCGCTTCCGGCATGGGCGAGTCGGCGAGGAACTCGGAGAGCGGACGCCTCCCGATGCCCGCGACCAACTGGTCCGTGCCGAAGGTCTCGCGGTCGAAGAACATGGCCCGCTGAAGACCCAGATTCCCGTAGGTGTCCGAGACGGCGCTGACGCTCTCGTAGTAGCGCTTCCGGTCGATCCCGATCTCCTTGAGCAGCCCGCCGGCGATATCCCCGTACTGCGAGGGCGCCTCCACGTTCAGGGTCCCGCCGTTCATCAGATAGGTCCGCCCGTCGAGGCAGAACTCGTTGCGCTTGGCATGCCCGCCGAAATCGTCGTGGTTGTCGAGGAGCAGGATGCGGGCGTCCGGGCCCGCCTCCTTCGCGAAGTAGTGAGCGGCCGACAGTCCGGAGATTCCGGCTCCCACCACCACGAGGTCAACCATCTCCCCGGTGTCCGCGGTCGCCCACTCCCGGCCCTCGTGGGCCATCTGATGCCCGACTTCGAAGGAACCGGAGTGCGACCCGCGCATTCCGGTGCGCAGCGGCGGGTAGTTCGCCCCGCCCTCGCGCTCGATTTCGGACTGGAACGCCGGAACCTCTTGGCAGGCGAGAGCCGTCCCGGTCAGGGCGACGGGAATCCCGGAAAGGAAATCGCGGCGGCTGACGCCGTCGCCAAAGGGGCGGTACGTCTTCTGGGGCGGGGTCATGTTCGGGCCTCCGTGAGAAGCGAGGTGTCGATCCCTCCGCAAGATAGGATCGGGCGACTGCCCCCTGCCGGCGGAGGGGACGGCTACCGCTTGTACCACACTTGTTTGCGCGGCGGCGGGCTCGGCTCCTCGCCGGCGCTGGACGCCGGATCCGCCCCTTGACGCCGTTTCCTCCACCGGACCCGTTTTTCCCCTCGCGGACCGAGGGCAAGTTCCAGCGGGTTCACGCCGTTGTCCGGCGCGTCCCCTCCGGCCGGGTAACGACGTACGGCAGGGTCGCGCGCGCGGTCACCGCCGCGGGGTATCCGCTGTCGGCGCGGGCCGCCGGATGGGCGCTCCGCAATTCCCCGGACGATGTGCCCTGGCACCGGGTGGTGAATGCCGCCGGGGAACTGTCGGCCGAACGGAGCGGGAACTGTGTCCCCGGCCGTCAGCGGGCGCTCCTCGTGCGCGAGGGGGTGGCGTTCGACCGGCGCGGCCGCGTCCGTCTCGACCGCTGCGTCTTCGAGCCCTCGGACGCCGACGCGTTCTTCTTCCCGGACGGGGAACCCTCGCTGTGACGCCCGGGCAGGGGGCGGGGCGCGCGCTGCCGGAATCCTCCGGAGCCGGGCTCCGGCCCAACCCGGTGGACGCGGCGGGATTCGGCTGCGCCGCGCTGTACCTTGGGCTCGCGCACCTCGCCCGGGGCCCCGGGGATCCGAGCGTCGGGGCCTTCCTGTTGATCTCGGCCGCCATCGCGGCATTGACGTTCGGGCTCTACGCCTGGTCGGGGAAGGAGCCGAGCCGCATTTCCGTGGGGCGACTCGTTCTCTGGGCGGTGGTCTTCCGTGCGATCGGCCTCTTCGGCGGGCCGTTTTTCGAGGACGACTTCTTCCGTTACCTCTGGGACGGCTACCGCTTCGCGCAGGACGGCACCCCCTACGGAATCGCTCCCGAGGCGTTTTTTGCCGATCCCGCCGTTCCGGCGCTCTTTCAGGGGATCCTCGACCAGATCAATTTCCCGGAACTGCCGACGATTTACGGCCCGGTCACCCAGTTCGCCTTTCTCCTCGGATACGGAGTCGCACCAGGGAGCGTGGCGGCGCTGCAGGCGATCTTCATCCTCTTCGACCTGTTCACGATCGGCTTGCTGCTGCGCCTCGCTTCACCCCGCGCGGTCCTGCTCTACGCGTGGTGTCCCCTGGCGGTGAAGGAGGTGGCATTCACCGCCCACCCGGACGGCTTTGCGGTCTTCTTGCTGCTTGCCGCCGTACTTCTCGCGAAGCGGGAGCGCTTCCACGCGGCGGCGGCCTGTCTCGCCTTCAGCACGGGCGCCAGAGTGCTCGCCCTCGTTCTGGTTCCGTTCGTGCTGCGTCCGGCCCGTCCGGCGCACTGGATGACGTTTGGCGGCGTGCTGGGGCTTGTCTACCTGCCGTTCCTGTGGCAGGGCGACAGCGACCTTCCGACGCTCTTCGTGTTCGCGCGGGAATGGGAGTTCAACGCGTCCCTGTTCGGGCTCTTGAGTGCGTCCTTTCCCAATGCCGCGGCCCGCTGGATCACGGGCCTCCTGTTCGCCGGATGTGCCGGTTGGTTTTACTTCCGGGGTCGGCACGAGGGCCCGTTCCCAATGCCGCCGGGTGACCGGCTCTACGGGTTGCTCCTGCTGCTCGCACCGGTGGTCAATCCCTGGTATCTCCTCTGGGTATTGCCCTTCGCCGCGATCCGTCCCAGCCCCTGGGCGTGGACGGCGTCGGTGGTGGTGTTGCTTTCGTACGCCACCGGACTCAATCTGCAGGACATGAACCTGCACCCCTTCGGGCATCCGTGGTGGGTGCGGCCGGTGGAGTACGGGGCGATCGCGCTCGCGGTTGCGATCGGAATGGTTTCCCGCCGCGAGCAGTCCAATACCCCGGGGGAGGGGACGGTGTGTACCGCGGGCTGAAAGTCGGCGCCATCGTCCCCGCGCGGGACGAGGAGCGCAACATCGGTCCGGTCGTGGAGGAACTCCTCGGGCTCCCGGATGAGGCGGGCGGGAAGCTGATCGACGATTTCGTGGTCTGCGACAACGGATCGCGCGACGACACGGCGCAGCGGGCACGGGAGGCCGGCGCCCGCGTGGTCCGCGAGGAGCAGCCGGGCTACGGGATCGCGTGCCTCGCTGCGCTGTCCGCGCTCGCTCCGGTGGACGTCGTGCTCTTCACCGATGGAGACCGCTCCTTCGTGGCGGATCAGTGCCTCCGGCTCCTCACCGCGGTCGCGGAAGGTGCCGACCTGGCGGTGGGGTCCCGGGTGCTCGGGCGCGCCGAACCAGGGGCGCTCTCGCTTCCGCAGGTTGCGGGGAACCGGGTGGCGGCGCTTCTGATCCGCGTCCTGTGGGGCCGCCTCGTCACGGATCTCGGTCCGTACCGCGCCGTTCGGTCCGAAGCACTCCGGCGGATCGGGATGAAGGACCAGGCGTACGGATGGACGGTCGAGATGCAGGTCAGAGCAATCCAGTGCGGGCTGGACGTGGCCGAGGTTCCCGTGGACACCCTGCGCCGGCGCCACGGAAAGTCCAAGGTCGGCGGCACGATCCGTGGAGTTGCCGGGGCGAGCGCCGGGATCCTGGCGATGATCGCTAGGCTATTCGCCAGACAGAAACTCAGCGCCCTCCGGCCGGGCCGGAGGAAGGAGGCAGATTGCTCATGAAGAGTGAAGCAATGATCCGAAACACGCGTCGAAGGTCCGTAATCCTGGGCCTTCCGTTCCTTGCGACCCTGGGGTGGGTCGCGGGAAGCGGCTGCGCCGCCAAGGGGCCGGAACCGACCGTCTCCTGGGCCGAGCACGACGACACGAACACCGACACGATCGATCACGGCGAGTGGCAGGCCATTCTGGACGGTTACGTCCGTACTGACGATCCCTCGGGCATCCACCTGTTCGACTACGGTGGACTCAAGGCGAACGCGGGTGACCGCGGCCGTCTCCAGGGCTACCTCGCGAACCTGGAGGCGGTGGATCCGCGGCTCTACTCCCGGGACGAGAAGATGGCGTACTGGATCAACTTCTACAACGCACTCACGATCGAGACGGTAGTTGAGGGGTATCCGGTGGGTTCCATCAAGAACATCCACGACGGGATCGTGCCCCTCTCGGGTCCGTGGGGCGACCAGCGCGCCACCGTCGCCGGGCAGCGCCTGAGCCTTGACAACATGGAACACGACATCCTGCGCGCGCTCTGGCGGGATCCCCGCATCCACTATGCGGTGAACTGCGCGAGTCTCGGCTGTCCGAACCTGGCGCCGCAGGTCTTCACCGCGGCGAGCCTCGCGGAGATGCTGGACGCCGCCGCGCGGGACTACATCAACCACCTGCGGGGCGTCGAGCTCATGGATGAGTCGTTCGGGGTCGTGTCCAGCATCTACACCTGGTTCCAGGAAGACTTCGGAGGTAGCGAGGCCGGGGTGGTCGAACACCTCCTCCGCTACGCGGAGCCCGAACTGGCGGAGCAGCTCCAGAGTTTTGAGGGCGGCTTCGACTACGAGTACGACTGGGACCTCAACGACGCTCCGTAAGCCGCAACCCACTCCGGACGGGGACGCGCTTCCCGTCTGGAGTCCGACCCCTCAGGGTCAGTTGCTAATGAAACTGTAGGTGACGCCCAGTCCCATGACGCGCGACGCGGCGGTATTCCGGCCGCCGACAATTTGCCCAAAGAAGCCACTCACGCTGATGGAGTCGTTGATGGCGGCCAGGACTCGGCCGCCGAGGAGCTGCGCATCCTCCTGAAGCTCGGGGAAGCGGTCCGGAGAGAACCCGGGACCGCCGATATCGAGTCCTGAATCGCTGCCGTTGACCATCCGATAGTCCGCCGCGACCGTGATCCGGTCGTTCACCGGAAAGAAGCCAGCCAGGTTGATGAAGGTATCCGAGGGGATGTTGTTTGAGCGGGCCCGGTAACCGATCTCTCCGGAGACCCCGAAACGGTCTCCGAACTTGCCGACCAGCACCGAAGTCTCGAACCCGTTTCCGCCGTCTCCCAGCGAGTTGATGTAGCCGGTGTCGTAGCCGCCCGCGGCGATCACGCCGGCGCGGATCGCGACGCTTGGGGCGCCGTCCATCACCAGCTCATCCACCACCCGCCAGGTCACTGAGACGTTCGTGTCCACGAGACCGCTGAAGCTCTCCTCCGGGGTGGGTCCGACCGGCCCGGGAATGTGGCTTCGGCCGAGGCCGGACCGCAGATCCACCGCAATCGCGTCGGTGATCGCGTAGTTGACGTCAATCCAACCGGTGGTCTGCGAGAGGTTGGCCCCGTTGCCGGGCGTCGGGCCCTTCACGTCGGCCCGGTAGAACTCGGTGGCGGCCTGGTGGCCGTAGGTGATGGTGATGGAGCCGGTCCGCGGTTCGGCGATCCAGGGGGAGCCTTGGGCGAAGCCGGACGTGGCCGAAAGAAACAGGGTGGCCGCCGCGAGAGCGGCCCAATAAAGGAAACGGCGGTTAGGTCTCATCGGTACGCCTTTCCTAGAGCCGGAACCGGCGGCTGAGGAAATAGTGGACGGTTTCCATCCTCAGCTTGCAATCTTCGACGCCTTCGCCGCAAAGAGCCTGGACGGCCTCGTCATCGGCGGTTCCGGCCTTCTCGCCGTCGTAGGCCGCTTCGAGGCTTCGGGTGAGGCTCCCCGCCCGATCCTTGTCCAGTTCGTTCTTCTGGAGTGGACAGCCGTCGCACACCAGCTCCTTGAAGGTGAGCGCCTTCCCCTGCGCGTAGGCGGCGCGCGGGCTCAGCTTGCCGGCGCCGACCCCGATCGATCCGGAAGCCGCTTCGGAGAGGGAAACGGTTCCCAGGCCGGCGGCGAGCAGTGCCCCCGCAAGAATCGTTCGAATCATGGGTCCGATACCTCCTCGGGCCGGTTGGGGTGCCGGGAAATACCGGCGCGGCAATTCGGCGTGAGATTCTCCACAAACCCACCCTGTGTGGACAGTCCACAAACATAGCACCGCGGTGCAACACCCCACCCACCGCGACCTGTATGGTTCGACAAGGCAGCAACCGCACCCTTGTCCGCGTCCCCGAAATCGGCCGCCGTGCCCCATTCGTGGGATGTTTCCCCGCGCGCGGCAGCAGCCATTCAGCGGGAACTCGCGGAACGGGTCGAACGGGAGACTCCGGCGGGCTTCGATGCCGTAGTCGTGGCGGGACTGGATGCGGCTTTCCCGAAGGGAGGTAGGGAGTGCGTCGCGGCGGCGGTGGCGTGGTCGGTGGGCGAACGCCGGGTGCTCGAGGAGCGGTTTGTCCGCCGTCCGCTGACCTTCCCCTACATCCCCGGCCTGCTGTCCTTCCGCGAAGCCCCGGCGGTGCTCGCGGCGTTTTCGGAACTGAAGACTACGGTGGATGCGTTGCTCTGCGATGGCCACGGGCTGGCCCATCCGCGGCGCTTCGGTCTTGCCTGCCATCTGGGCGTCCTGACCGGGATTCCCTCGATCGGTTGCGCGAAGAGCATCCTGGTTGGTGAGCGCTCCGAAATCGGTCCGGACCGGGGCGCGAAAGCCCCGCTCAAGCACCGCGGAGAACGGGTCGGGACGGTCCTCCGCACCCGCGACCGGGTTCGACCGGTCTTCGTGAGCATCGGTCACCGCGTGGATCTGGAGACTGCCGAAGCGCTCGTACTGGAGTGCGCCATAGGATTTCGCCTACCGGAGCCTGTTCGCCAGGCTGATCGGCTCGTGAGTCAGGCCCGGAAACTCTGAATCCGGAGGAAGGAGGAAGGTGCGATGGTTCAAGACAGCCCGAAACAGCGGTTCGCCGCATGGGCGCTCGTCGCCGGGTTGGTGGCGGCCTGCGGAGGCGGCGATCCGGTGTCTTCCGAGGACGCACCCCGCGTGGACTTGACGCCCCCGGCGCTTGACGAGAGCGGCGCGGCCGCGTTCGCAGCGCTCGCCGTCGACTGTGTGGTCAAGGAGTATCCGTACAGCATGCGCCTGCGCCTCGAGAGTGACGACGACCTGGCCCTACCCCGGGACCTGACCCCGGTCTTTTACGGCTGCTACGACTGGCATTCCGCGGTGCACGGGCACTGGCTGCTCGCTCGCCTGACCCGTAAGTTCCCCGGCGCCGACTTTGCTTCCGGCGCCCGAGCGGGGCTCGATCAGAACCTCACCGAGGAGCGGGTCGCCGGAGAACTGGTCTTCGTTTCGAAGAAGGGCCGGCGCGGTTTCGAGCGTCCCTACGGCCTTGCCTGGCTGCTCCAGCTCGACGCCGAGCTTCACGAATGGAGTTCCGATGCGGCCGCCACGGAGGACGACCGCGGCCGGGCTGCCCGCTGGCGCGAGACGCTCGCGCCGCTGATCGCCAACGCGGTGGAACGGCTCAGTGAGTTCCTGGAGAAGCTGGAGCATCCCGTGCGGGTGGGGGAACACAAACAGACCGCGTTCTCGGTCGGCCTGATCCACGACTGGGCGGTAGCCGTGGGAGACCAACCCATGCAGGACCTCCTGGCCGCGCGGGCGCGGGTCTGGTACGGCGACGACCGCGACTGTCCGGTGGACTACGAACCGTCAGGACAGGACTTCCTCTCGCCCTGCCTTTCGGAGGCCGACTTCATGCGGCGGGTGCTCCCCGCGGACGAGTTCGGCGCTTGGTTGGGAGCCTTCCTGCCCGGTCCGCTCCCGACCACGCTGGAGCCGGTGAACGTCCCCGAGGACGAGGAAGACGCTTTCGGGCATCTTCACGGCCTCCACCTGAGTCGCGCCTGGATGCTGCAAGGCATCACGAGCGCGCTTCCGGAGAGCGACCGCAGAAGGGGAGAGATGGCCGCGCTCGCTGCCCGGAACGCCGAGGCCGGTTTCGCCGGCGTGGACCCGAGCAACTACATCGGCAGCCACTGGCTCGGTAGCTTCGCCACGTATCTTGCGACGAACCGCGGCCTGCGGGAATAGGGCTGGGAACGCCCGGAGGCGGGCGAAACTCCAAACCGCCAATCGAGAAGAAGCGCGGGGACGGCTTGGAACGCCGACCTCTGGTCGGCATCGCGCGGGAGCGCGAAACCAGCGCCGATGATGCTGGGCTCTATCAGCGAGAGTGCTGCACCACCCCTCAACTGGGATGGCGCGCCGGAAAGGGACCGCCGGTGTTCACACCGGCATCGCCCGCCGGAGGCGGGCGAAACGGATAGCGCCTTGTGCTTGCCGTCGCGTCGTCGAGGGCCGCGCTCCTAATCCTCCCCTTGTGAGCGCCCCGTCCGGTCGCGGAACATTTGGATTGCGCCCGCTGTACCCAGTCCAAGAGTGGCCGCGGACGGTAGCGCCGTCGGTATCGCCGTAACAAGCCCGACGAGTAATCCCTTTCCGGCGGCCAGACCAAGATCATCTTGCGGTGACCACCGATGTTGAAAGAGCGTTACGGCGATCGCGAGGACGATCCCGACCGGGATAGACACTACTCACGCAGCGCCTAGGGTCCCACCCTCCGCCACAAAGAGCATCCAATCGATGGCAGAGACGCCCGCGGCCGCAGCCGGATGAATGCCGATCAAGCTCAGCAGCGAAATGCCGCCAGTGGGTCTTGTCATCCGGGTTCCTCCTTTCACGTCCCTCCGCGGCGGCGACCAAGCGGGTCGCGCCCGATAGTCAAGGGTACAGGAGGAAACTCTCCCGTACCGGCTCGAAGCCGTCCCCCTCGGCGTCTCCGGCGTCCGCCATCTCCGCCGTCGTCCGCCCGGCTTCGATCCCCTCCCGGAGGCAGGAATTGCCCGCCAGGATGTCTATGGGAAGGCGCACTGTTTCGTACTCGTAGGGAGGCGGCCGCCAGGCGAACTCTCTCGGCCAGAGCCGCCGGATCTGGTTCAGAATGGCAATTCCGGTACGCCAGGGCAGATAAGCGTTTCGGTCCGTGACGTGCTGCATCACCCCGCCGCACTCCTCGTTCGCGAACTTGTGGAACGTGGGCCGGAAGCGCACCGGACGGAAGTGGACCCCGGGCAACTCTTCTTCCTCCAGGGCGTGCGTCAGCAGAAACCCGTCCACCCACGGCGCGCCGCAGACCTCGAACGGCCGCGTGGTGCCCCGACCTTCGGACAGGTTGGTTCCCTCGATCAGGCAGGCGCCGGGATAGACGGCCGCCGTGTCCAGGGTGGGCATGTTGGGTGACGGAGGGATGAAAGTGAGGCCGGTGTCGTCGAGCCACTGGTCCGGCGTCCAACCTTGGCAGCCCACGATCACCAAGTCTGCGCCGATCCGGTGATGCCGATTCAGGAGCCCGGCGATCTCGCCGGCGGTCATCCCGTGCCGGTTGGGGAGCGGATAGAGCCCGACGAAGGAAAGGTAGTCGTCGCGGATGAGATTCCCCTCCACCGCGCCGCCGATCGGGTTCGGGCGATCGAGCACGAAGATGCGCTTCTTGTGCTCGGCCGCCGCCTCCATCGCGTGGGCCATCGTCCAGACGTAGGTGTAGTAACGCGAGCCGATGTCCTGGATGTCGAACACGAGCGCGTCCAGCCCGTCCAGCATCTCCGCCGTCGGACGCCGCGTCGGCCCGTAGAGGCTGTGAACCGGAATCGGCCCGCCGCCGTCGGCGATCTCGATGAGGTCCTGCTCCACGGCCTCGAAGCCGTGTTCGGGTGCAAAGAGCGCCGCGAGTGTCACCCCGGGCAGTCCGGCCACCACCTCCCGCGCGTGGCGGAAGGAGGAGTCCACCGAGGACGGGTTCGCGATCAGCCCCACCCGGAGTCCCCGGAGTAACTCCCCCATCTCCGGCAGGCGGTCCAGTCCCGTCTGCACCGCGTGACGTGTCATCCGGCGAAGACTACGCAATCAGGATCCGTGACGTTTTCACTACGTGGTCGGAGCTATGGGTGCAGCGTCCTTCGGCGACTTCGATGCGGCGGCGCCGCTGCGATTCCCCCAGTTTGGGAGAATCGAGCCCCCGTGCGCGAGATCCTTTCTGTAACCGAAGCCCGGCAGCAGCTCGCCGAGATCACCCGGCGCATCCAGTCGACGGGAGATCGGGTCGTGCTTGAAGAACACGGAAGGCCCGTCGCCGCGGTGGTGTCGGCATCGGATATCGAGACGCTCGAAGCGCTGGAAGATCGGCTCGATTTGCTGGATGCTCTGGATGCGCTCGCGGATTACCGCTCAAGTGGCGGTGTGTCTCTGGAAGAAGTCAAGGCCAACCTCGGCCGGTGAGGCGCACACTGCGCGGGCGTCACGCCGACGCGGCCTCTTTGCGCAAGACGAGTCAGACCCGACGCGGCACAGAAAGGCCGAGCCGTCCGGACGAACGTCTCATACGCTGTCCGCGACCCGCACGTTCCCGGTGGCGAGCATCGGGCCGCCGGGAACCAGTCTCTGGTTCCGGGGGTCCACGCTAAGCCCTAGACCTTCAAGCGTTCGGGCTCCGAGCAACTGCTGATCGTCTGGCCGGGCGAAGACGACCTCGTCGATCGTGAAGGCCCGGTCCACGCGGAGAATTGCGAAGCCGACGGGGCGTGTCAGGACCCGGCCGTTCGCCATCGAGAACCGGCATTCCTTGGCTTCTTTTTCCACGCCGATAGATTCGAGAGTGTCCTCGCGAATCCAGCTCAGCTCGCTCCCGCTGTCCACCAGGATGCCCGGGACTTGCGTCGACCGGGTGCGGTCCCGATGGTTCTCTATGCGGCAACCCACGCGAAAGCAACCCATGTGATGGAGCATAGCCAATCCGGCGCCGGGGTCGGCGCGCCTCTGGAAAGCTGATCGCGCCCGGCGAAATCCGGTGGGATACTTCGGCCTTGGCGGCCCGGTGCTTCCGGCTGCCAGGGAGGCCCGCCGTGCTCGCTCGCCCAACCGTTTCCGTTGTTGTTTTCGGATTGTTCGCCGCGATTCTCGCGGCGCCCGCGGCGACTGCCGCCGAGGAGGACCGCTGGACCCCGGCGCTTTCCATGCAGTACCACCGGGTCTCCTCGGTGGCGATTTCTCCTGATGGGTCTCTCGTGGCCTTCACGGTCACGGTGCCGCTCATGGACGGCGAGCAGTCCGAGTACCGGACCCAGATTCACGTGGTCCCGGCGGCGGGGGGCGAGGCGGTCGCCTACACCACCGGCGCGAACTCCGCGAACTCCCCCTCCTTCTCCCCGGACGGCCGCACCCTCGGCTTCTTCCGGCAGGGTTCCGAAAAACAGCAGGTCTGGCTCCTTCCACTGGCCGGAGGCGAGGCCTTCCAGGCAACCCACGCGGAAAACGGCGCGCGGTCCTTCCGCTTTTCGCCGGACGGGCGGAGCGTCGGCTACGTGATGAGCGATCCCGAAACCGAAGAGGAAACGACCCGGAAGAAAGAGAAGCGGGACGTCGAACTGGTGGACCGGAACTTCAAGTACGGCCACCTCTACGTGACCCTGGTAACGGGTGGCTACGACCCGGACGGCGAGGATCGGCGCCTCACCTGGGGCGATTTTCATGTCTCCGGGTGGGACTGGTCGAGCAGCGACCGCATCGTGTTCAGCCACCAGGACGATCCCCGCATCAACACGAACCGCCGCTCGGGCGATCTGTCGGTTATCCACTTGGGGGATGGCAAGGTGAGCCTGCTGCACGGCGGCGATGGGATCGAAAGCTCGCCGCGGGTCTCGCCCGACGGGCAGACGGTTGCGTTCCGTTCGACCGGTGACCGTCCGGAGCCGATCGGGCTCGGCGACGTGTATGTGATGCCGGTAATGGGCGGCGAACGGGTCCGGCTCGCCGAGACTCGGGACCGGAGCCCGGGGATCCGCGGCTGGTCCCGTGACGGGTCCCTCGTGTACGTGACCGAGGCCGACCGCACGTCGCGTCGTCTCTTTGGGCTGCCAGCCGACGGAGGAGATCTCGTCGAGCTGACTCCCGGGGGCGGGGTCTACGGCGCTCCAGCGATCGCCGCTACCGCGGACGTGATGGCCTTCACTCACGAGACTCCGGAAACCCCCTGGGATGTCTTCGCCGCCGACCTCGGGGCCGGGGGCGGAGCCGCCTCCGTCTTCGAGCTGCGCCGCCTCACTGACCTCCACCAGGACGTGGCCCGTCCCGCAATGGGGAAGACCTCCGTACTTACCTGGACCTCGCCCGACGGCACCCCGGTGGAAGGGCTATTGACCCTCCCGATCGGATACCGTGAGGGGGAGCGCTATCCGCTGATCCTGAACGTGCATGGCGGCCCGGCGGGCGCCTACTCCGAATCCTTCACCGGCGCGCCGTCCATCTACATGCTCCAGTACTTCGCCCAGGAAGGCTTCGCCATCCTGCGGGCCAACCCGCGCGGCTCCACCGGCTACGGGAAGGAATTCCGCTACGCCAACGTCAAGGATTGGGGCTTCGGCGACATGGACGACCTGATGGCCGGGGTGGACCTGGTGATCGAGCAGGGGGTGGCCGAGCCCAGCCGGCTCTACATCATGGGATGGAGCTACGGCGGCTACATGACCTCCTTCGCGGTTACCCGCACCGACCGCTTCGTGGCCGCCAGCATGGGGGCCGGGCTCCCGAACCTGGTGAGCATGGTCACCACCACGGATATCCAGGACTATCTGGCGGGGCACATGGGTGGCGACTTCTGGGAGGACTACGAGGTGTACGAAGCCCACTCGGCGATCTACCGGATCGCCGAAGTGACCACCCCCACCCAGGTGATTCACGGCGCCGAGGATCTTCGGGTGCCGTTCACGCAGGGGCAGGAGTTCTACCGGGCGCTCGACCGGCGGGGGGTGCCGACCGAGATGGTCGTCTATCCGCGGACTCCGCACGGCCCGAGAGAGCCGAAGTTCCTCATGGACGTTTCGGAGCGCATCCTGGCCTGGTTCCGCCAGCACACGCCGGACGCGGATACGGACGTGGCGCCGAGCGGCCGCTGAGCCGGCGTCTTGGGGCGGCGGCGCGACCGGGGCATGTTTGGCCCGCCTCCGGCGGGCGATGCCGGCCTGAAGGCCGGCGGTCCCGGGCCGCCACGCGGCTGGCGCCGGCGCGTCCGGGAGGCGCCTAGCAGCCTGTGGCAAAACCCACGCGGCGTTCGGCGCGGGCTGCATCCCGGCTGAACCACTCCGCTTCGCTCCGTTCTGCGTTGCGTTTCGGTCGAAATACACCCGGTATTCCTCCCTCACGCGCCTTGTCAGCCGGGCGCTTCCCGCGCCTCGGCGCTCATGCGGGTTTCACCACAGGCTGCTAGAGGTCCAACACCAGCCGGAGGCCTGCTTCGATCTGTGTCATGAGTCTGGGCGGAATCACGCCGACCTGCTGGTCCAGAAAATCCTCGTCCACCGTTGCGATTTGCGTCATGTTGGCGACCGAATCCTTCGGAAGGCCGGTGGTCTGCCGAGAGAGAATGACGTTGCCGGGTTTTTCGACGAGGCGCATGTTGGCGGTGAGGAGCACCGCGAGCACCGTGCGGAGCCGGCTCATGTTGAACGCATCCGACTGGATGACGAGTACGGGACGGCGAAACCCGGGCTCGGAACCCCGCGGGGCCGACAGATCGGCCCACCACACCTCTCCTCGTCTGGCTACCAATCTTCGGGACCGATGCTTTCCGCCTGAATTCTCGCGAACACCGGGTCCAGCCGATCGGGTTCGTTCGCGAGCACGTCGTTCAGCCTGGCGGTGACTTCCTTATGGCGGCGTCGCGCCAGATACTCGGAAACGGCGTCGCTGTACAACTTGCTGCGCGAGGTGCCGTGCTGTCTGGCGAATTGGTCGGCCTCCCGGAAGAGATGATCCGGAATCGAGATGGCCGTCTTCATGAGATCATTATACCGAAGTTATACCCGATTGTCCTGATCTCCTTCGGTGCAACCACCGATAGCTCCCCACCCGCGATTTCGGGGTGAGAACGCTCGAAAACACCCCGCGGCTGGCAGCCGCGGACCACCGCCCGGCTACACTTCGCGCCTTCCGGTCCCGCATGGGCGGGACCCTGAGTCCATTCGCGGTTCCGCTCCGCCAGCACTCCAGCGGCCGAGCCCGCGCATCCCACCTTGTGAGGAGAGCCCCTTGATTCGCAGACAGGATGCCCTCGACTACCACATGGCCGGCCGGCCCGGAAAGATCGAGGTTCGGCCCACGAAACCCACCCAGACCCAACGGGATCTGTCGCTCGCCTACAGCCCGGGGGTCGCCGAGCCCTGCCGCGAAATCCACCAGGCGCCCGAGAAGGTGTTCGACTACACCGCCCGCGGAAATCTGGTCGCCGTGGTCTCGAACGGGACCGCCGTGCTCGGCCTCGGCAACATCGGTCCACTCGCCGCCAAGCCGGTGATGGAGGGGAAGGGCGTCCTCTTCAAGCGCTTCGCCGATATCGACGTTTTCGACATCGAACTGAACGTCACCGACCCCGAAGAAGTGGTCCGGGTGGTGAAGGCCCTCGAGCCCACCTTCGGCGGCATCAACCTCGAGGACATCAAGGCTCCGGACTGCTTCTACATCGAGTCCCAGCTCCGCGAGCAGATGGACATTCCCGTCTTCCACGACGATCAGCACGGCACCGCGATCATCTCCGGAGCCGCCTTCCTGAGCTGGCTCGAACTCACCGGGAAGGATCCCGCCGAGGTTCGGTTGGTCATCAACGGCGCCGGTGCGGCCGGTATTGCCTGCGCCGAGCTCGCCGAAAGCCTCGGCGTCCGTCACGACAACGTGGTGATGTGCGATTCGCGCGGCGTCATCTACGCCGGCCGCGAAGCGGGGATGAACGAGTTCAAGGAGCGCTACGCCTTCGACACCCCGCTGCGGAACCTCGGCGACGCGATGCGCGGCGCCGACGTTTTCATGGGCCTGTCGGTGAAGGGAGCCGTCTCGAAGGAGATGGTCGTCTCGATGAACAATCAACCGCTCGTGATGGCGATGGCCAATCCGGACCCGGAGATCACCTGGGAAGACGCGATGGACGCCCGCAGCGACGTCTTCATGGCTACCGGGCGTTCCGACTATCCGAACCAGGTCAACAACGTCCTCGGGTTCCCCTTCATCTTCCGGGGGGCGCTCGACGTGCGGGCCCGCACCATCAACATGGAGATGAAGCTGGCGGCGGCCCGGGCGCTCGCCGCGCTGACCAAAGAGGATGTCCCCGATTCCGTGATGCGCGCGCACGGGAAGGAGCGGATGTCGTTCGGCCCCGAATACCTGATCCCGTCGCCGTTCGATTCCCGGATCCTCCTCTGGGAGGCTCCCGCGGTTGCCAAGGCCGCGATGGAGAGCGGCGTCGCCCGCATCCAGATCGACCTGGACCAGTACTGCGTCCGGCTCGAGGCCCGGCTCGGACTCGAGCGGGAGGTGATGCGCCACGTGATCGAGCGCGCGAAGCGCGCCACCCGGTCCGTGGTCTTCCCCGAGGGCGAGGAACCGAAGATCCTGCGGGCCGTGCAGCGCCTGCTCGATGAGGGCATCGCCGAGCCCATCCTGCTCGGACGTCCACAGGTCATCCGGGATGCCTGCGAGACGCTGGGAATCGACATCAGGAGCGCCCCGGTGGTGGACATCACCGATTCCGAGCGGTGTGACGAATACGCCCGTCGCCTCGTCGAAATCCGGCAGCGGCGCGGCGTCGGTCCCGCCAAGGCGCGCGAGCTCATGAAGAACCCGAGCGTGTACGGGGCCATGATGGTGAACCTGGGGCACGCCGACACGATGGTGGCGGGGGTCACCCAGCACTATCCGGAAACCATCCGTCCCGCGCTGCAGATCGTGCGGATGCGGGATGACGTCCGGCGGGTCGCCGGGGTCTACCTCATGGTGTTCCCCAACGAGATCAAGTTCTTCGCCGACGCGACCGTGAACATCGATCCGAGTGCCGAGGATCTGGCCGACATCGCGATCCAGACCGCCGAAGTGGCGCGCCGCTTCAACGTCGAACCCCGGGTGGCGATGCTTTCCTTCTCCAACTTCGGGAGCGCTCCCCACGAGCGGTCCAACAAGGTGCGCGAGGCCGTGGAAATCCTGCGCGAGCGGGCCCCCGACCTGGTGGCGGACGGGGAAATGCAGGCGGACACCGCCGTTGTGGACAGCCTGCTGCGGGAGACCTATCCGTTCTCGCGGCTGGACCGGGCCGCCAACGTGCTGATCTTCCCGAGCCTGGAAGCCGGAAACGTGGCCTACAAGCTGCTCCAGCGGCTCGGAGGGGCGGAAGCGATCGGCCCCATCGTCACCGGTCTCCGCCGTCCGGTCCACGTCCTCCAGCGCGGCGCCGAAGTGGAAGAGATCGTCAACGTGGTGGCGATTGCGGTGGTCGAGTCGCAGGAAATCGTGGGACCGGCGGATCTCTTCGGCCAGTCCTGACCTCGAGACGGATCGGACGCGCTGCGTTCGGGCGGCGGCTACCTCAACAGCCGGCGGTGGAACCCACGCGGCCCAGTTCTCCCGGTGGGGGCTCGGCTGGCGATCCATTCCGGCTGAACCGCTCCGCTACGCTTCGCTCATCGTTGCGCTTCGGTCGAAATACACTAGGTATTCCTCCCTCGCGCGCCTCGTCAGCCGGACCCCCACCGGGAGAACTGGGCCTCGCCGGCCTCGGCGCTCACGTGGGTTCCACCGCCGGCTGTTAAACCCGGAGTGCGGGCTACCGGAGCACCGTCAACGCGGTCCGGCGGCCCCGGCCGTAGCGGAATACGGCGAAGTCGCTGTCGAAGGAAATCACTCTCGAGATGCCGAGCCGGACCATGAGTGCGAAAGACGTGCGGTCGACCAGCGAGAAATCCTGATCGGGAAAGTCCTCTCCGATTGTCCAGGCGGCCTGGAGATCTGCGTCGGTGGTCATTTCGATCGCCGCGACGCCGCTCCGCAGACCTTCCCAGAATCGTTCCGCGGCTCCTGGCGAGACGAAGTGGTGGAGCAGCCGCCAGGTTTCCGCGAGGATGTGGTCGCTGGTCACGAGTGACTCGTCCGTGGCCAGCAGAGCTTTCGCACGGCGGTTGTTCCGGTCGTTCCGGCAAGCGGCCGCGAACCATGCGGACGTGTCCACGAAGACGCTCATGGATCGAGCGAATCGCGGGCGTGCTTGAACGAGGCGGCGATCGCTTCCGCAGCCATCCGACCCTTGCCGGATGCGATGTCGGTCGGGCTCCCGCCGCCGAGGTCAAAAACGACGGAGCGATCCACCATCCGGGATGACCGGCCGACATCCCGGTCTACAAGCTGCCGCATGTACTCGGCGAGCGAAACGCCGAGTTCTGCAGCGCGAGCCCGCGCCTGCGCGTGTCGTTCGGAATCGAGGGAAATTTGAGTGCGAATCATCATTATGGCGCCACAATAATACCTCTTATCGGAATCCCGCCGTCCTCCCCGCCCGGGAAGGGCAAGTCGCTAAAGGGAACGCCGACCTCCGGTCGGCACAGCCCGCCGGAGGCGGGCGGAGTCGCGTCTCGCCAAACACCGGGATGGTTCCCGTCTCGGCACTGTCCCCATCCCAGGAGGTGGCGTTTCCGTGCCCAGCCGCGCCTCTGCTCAATCAGCATTGCGCCGCCCGCCCCGCTTCGCGGGGCTGTGCCGACCGGAGGTCGGCGTTCCTTCGCCTGCGCGTTGCTCCGCCTGGTGGCTTGGGCGCCATGCGCCATGTTCAGCGTCCGCGTGGCGCCTTCTGCGACTCGGCGAGCGCTCCCGAATATGAGAAATGCGGCCTGACGGCACCCCAGCCGTTACTCCACGGGCGCCATAGCGCCATCTTCCGCCCGCGGCAACCCCCATCCCCGCCAGATGAAGTAGATCGCGGGAAACACCAGCAGCACCACGAGCGCCGCGGTGACTACTCCGCCCACCATGGGGGCGGCGATCCGCTTCATCACGTCGGATCCGGCGCCGGTGCTCCACATGATGGGCAGGAGCCCGAGGACCGTGGTGGCGGTCAGCATGGCGACCGGCCGCACCCGGCGGAGGGCTCCATCGAAGACCGCCGCGCTCAGTTCGGCGCGGTTTGTCAGGCGCCCCTCCGAAAGGGCCTGCTCGCAGGCCCGGTCCAGATAGAGCAGCATCACGACGCCCGTCTCGGCGCTGAGGCCCGCGAGTGCGATGATGCCGACCCCGACCGCGATGCTCAGGTTGTAGTCGAGTGCATGGAGGAGCCAGAACGTACCGATCAGCGAGAGCGGCACTGCCGAAACCACGATCAGGGTGCGGGACACCGAGCGGGTGCTGATCTGGATGGTCAGCAGGATCAGCAGGAGGGTGAGCGGGATCATGATCTCCATCCGCTCCCGGGCGCGCAACATGAACTCGTACTGTCCGCTCCAGCCCAGGCTGTAGCCGGTGGGGATCTCCACTCCCTCGGTCACTGCCTGCTGGGCGCTCTCGACGTAGGTACCGATGTCCACGTCCTCGATGTCCACATAGATCCAGGCGTTGGGGCGAGCTTGCTCGCTCTTGATGACCGGCGGCCCCTTGACGAACGACATGTCCGCCAGGAAGGCGAGCGGAATCTGCTGTCTGGTCGGGGTTTGGACGAGGATGTCTCCGAAATCAGCAGGGTTGTCGCGCAGGTCGCGGCTGTAGCGCAGGTTCACGGGATAGCGCTCGAGTCCCTCCACGGTGGTCGTGATGTTCATTCCCCCGATCGCCGACTGGATGACGTCCTGCACGTCGCCAACCGTCAACCCATAGCGGGCGATGGCGTCCCGGCGGATCTTGAAGTTGAGGTAGTTGCCGCCCATGGCGCGCTCCGAGTAAGCCGACCGGGTTCCGGGCAGGTTGCGCACCACGGCTTCGACCTGGCCTCCCAGATCTTCGAGGACCCTCAGATCCGGACCGGCAAGCTTGATCCCCACGGGGGTCTTGATACCAGTGGAAAGCATGTCGATCCGGGTCTTGATGGGCATCGTCCAGGCGTTGGTCAGCCCCGGAAAGCGGATGGCGTCGTCCATCTCCGCGATCAGCCGGTTCGGTGTCATGCCGGGCCGCCATTCGTTTTCCGGTTTCAACAGGATCGTCGTCTCGATCATGCTCAGCGGCGCCGGGTCGGTGGCGGTGTCCGCCCGTCCCACCTTGCCGAACACCTGCTCCACTTCGGGGAAGTCCCGAAGGATCCGGTCGGTCTGCTGCAGGATCTCGCGGGCCTTGGTGATGGACACCCCGGGCAGGGTGGTCGGCATGTAGAGCAGGTCGCCTTCCCACAGCGGCGGCATGAACTCCGAACCGAGACGTGAAATCGGAATTGCGGTGGCGCCCGCCGCCGCCAGCGTCAGGGCGAGCACCGCCCAGCGCCAAGCCAGGATCCGGCGTAGAACGGGTCGGTAGAGCGCCATGAGCACCCGGGTGATCGGGTTGCTGCGGGCCGGCCGGATGCGCCCGCGGATCCAGAAACCGGCGAGCACCGGGACCAGGGTCACGGAGAGCAGCGCCGCGGCCGCCATCGCGTAGGTCTTCGTGAACGCGAGCGGCCGGAAGAGCCGGCCCTCCTGCGCTTCCAGCGCGAAGATGGGCGCGAAGGAGATCGTGATCACCAGGAGCGCGAAGAACAGGGTGGGCCCCACCTCGGTTGAGGCGCGGGCGATGATTCGCCAGTGGGGAATCCGGCCCCGGTCGCGCTCCAGGTGCCGGTGCGCGTTCTCGACGATCACGATCGCCGCGTCCACCATGGCCCCGATGGCGATGGCGATGCCGCCGAGCGACATGATGTTGGCGCCGACCCCCTGCACATACATCACGATGAACGCCATGAGCACGGCGAGCGGCAGGGTGATCACCGCGACCAGCGCCGAGCGCAGGTGGAGCAGAAACACCGCGCACACCAGCGCGACGATCGCCATTTCCTCGACCAGCTTCTGCCGGAGGGTGGCGACGGAGTTTTCGATCAGGACCGTCCGGTCGTAGACCGGGATCACCTCCACCCCCTCGGGGAGTCCGGGGCGCAACTCGTCGAGGCGCGCCTTGACCCGGGTCACCACTTCGTGGACGTTTTCGCCGGAGCGCACCACCACGATGCCGCCCACCACTTCGCCCTCGCCGTTCAGCTCGGCGAGGCCGCGACGGATCTCCGGGCCGAACTGCACGGTGGCGACGTCCTGCACGGTGACCGGAGTGCCTGACGCGTCCACCCCGAGCGCGATGCTGCGGACATCGTCAAGTTCCCGGATGTAGCCCTCCCCCCGCACCATGAACTCAGTCTCCGCGGTCTCGAAGACCCGGCCGCCCACGTCGCTGTTGCTGCGACGCACGGCATCCCGGATGCGCGAGAGGGAAATGTCGTAAGCGCGGAGCCGGTTCGGGTCCACGGTGATCTGGTACTGACGGACGAACCCCCCGACGCTCGCTACCTCCGAGACTCCCGGCACCGCGGTAAGTTCGTACTTGAGGAACCAGTCCTGGAGCGACCGGAGTTCGGCGAGGTCCTGGTCCTCGGACCGGAGCGCGTACATGTACGCCCAGCCGACCCCGCTGGCGTCGGGGCCGAGGGTGGGCGCGACCCCTTCCGGCAGCCGGCTGCCGACGTAGTTGAGATATTCGAGGACCCGGCTGCGCGCCCAATAGAGATCGGTGCCGTCCTCGAAGATCACGTAGACGAAAGAGAAGCCGAAGAACGAGTAACCGCGGACCACGGTTGCGGACGGCACCGCGAGCATCTGGGTCGTGATCGGGTAGGTGACCTGGTCCTCGACCACCTGCGGGGCCTGTCCCGGATAGTCGCTGAAGATGATCACCTGGACGTCGGAAAGGTCCGGAAGCGCGTCGAGCGGGATTTCCCGGAGTGCCTGGAGCCCGCCCACCGCGACGAACGCCGTCATCACCAGGACGAGCAGGCGATTTCGGAGCGACCACTCGATGAGTCTCGCGAGCATCGGTTGCGCTCCGTCAGTGGTCGCGATGCGCCATCGCGGGTTCGGGCGGGTCGGGTGCCGGAGCGGGCGCCTTGATGGCCTGAGTGAGGTTGCTTTCGGAATCGATCAGGAACTGCGCCGAGACCACGATCCGGTCGCCCTCGGAGATCCCGTCACGCACTTCCCAGAGCCCGTCACCTCCGGCTCCCAGGGTGACGTCCGCGACGCGGAAGAGGCCCGGAGAAAGCTCGATCACAACCAGGTCCCTGGTGCCGCTGCGGATCACCGCCTCTTCGGGCACCGCGAGCGCGTTCCGCGCCACCGGAACATCGAAGGTGACGTTGGCGTACATCCCCGCCCGCAGCATCAGATCCGGATTCGCGAGCTCGATGGACACGGTCATCGTGCGCGTTTGCTGGTTGAAGTGGGGGTAGAGGTAGCGAACGAACCCCGTGTAGGGCCGTCCCGGGACGTAGGGCAGCTCCACTTCGGCCCGCTGGCCGATCCGCATCGCCTGCACCTGGTGTTCGAAGATCTCGACGTCCACCCAGATGGTGGTCAGGTCGGCCACCTTGTAGAGGTTCATTCCTGGCTGGACGTATATGCCGTCCAGGGACTCGTCCATCTTCTCGACGACCACCCCGGCCACCGGGGAGACCACCGACAGGGTGCGGCGCGGCGTCTCCTCCTGTTCCAGCGTCTGGATCTGTTCGTCGGTGATGTCCCAGTAGCGGAGCCGGGTGCGTGCCGATTCGACGAGCGAACGCGCCCGGTCGGCGATGTCGGGATACTTCGAGGCGTCGAGCCGCTCCGCGTAGTGCACCGCGTGGAGGTACTCCGTCTGGGTGGCGACGAGTTGCGGGCTGTAGATGTCGAAGAGGACCTGTCCCTTCTCGACCGTCTCCCCGAGATAGTTCACCGCGACGTTCTCGATCCAGCCGTCGTACTTGGTGCCCACCCAGGCGATCTGTCTGTCGTTGTGGGCCAGGGTGCCGACGGTTCGGATCGTCTGCGCGATGTCGCGCCGCTCGACGGGCGCCGTCCGGGCTCCGACGCGCTGCACGAATGTCGGATCGAGGCGCACCGTCCCTTCCGGCTGACTGCCGGCCTCGTCCGCGTATACCGGAACGAGGTCCATCCCCATGGGCGATTTGCCCGGCCGGTCCGAAAAGAAGTTCGGGTCCATGGGCGCCCGCCAGTAGAGGATTTCCCGGTCGTCTTCCGCGACCGGCTCGCTCATGGCGTGCCCTTCGCGTTCCTCCGTGGTGGCGGCAAAACGGGGCGGCCATTCCCAGCCTCCGAGACCCAGCACCACCAGCCCGAGAAGCGCCGCGCCGGCGAAAAAGGCGCCGGCCCCGATCGCGAACGTCCGGTTCATGATGCCCTCCCGCCGCCGAGCGGCACGCGAACGCCGATGCTCCGCTCGAGGTCGGCGAGCGCGATGAGGAAGTCGGAGACGTAACGCGCGCGCATCCTCAGGACGTCGAGCTGGACGCGCTCGCCGTCGAGCAGGTCCAGTACACCGACCTGGCCCGTCTCGTAGGCCGTCTGCGTGGCGTGAAGCGATTCCTCGCTCTGGGGGATGAGTACGGTGTCCAGCAGCGCGATCTGTTCATCCAGCGTCTCGATGCGGATCAACGCCTGCTCCACCGCGTTCTCCATGGCGTCCCTGGTCGCTTCCAGGCGGCGTCGCTGTGCCGTAAGCCGGTGCCCCGCCTCTTCGACGCCGGCGCGGTAGCTCTCCTTCCACACCGGCAGGGACACGCCCAGCGACACGCTGACGGAGTTTTTGCCCTCGTCGGGAGGGAGTGGTCCGACGCTGTCCAGCGGGTCGCGGCCAGCGACATTCATCAGCGCCAGGCTCGCGGTGAAGCGGGGCCGGAAGCTCATCCCGGCCAGTTCCACCGCCTCTTCGCCCGCCTGGACGAGGGCTGCGGCCGCGAGGAGTTCGTGCCGGTTCCGCCCTCCCAGACCCAGGAGATGGTCCCGGTCAAGGTTGACCTCGGGTCGCTCGATGGCAGGGACGGGGGATACCGCCGCCTGCGGAGCCCGGCCACAGAGGGTGTTGAGGTTCACTCCGAGGGTTCGACGCTGCCGTCCGAGCTGCCGCTGCCGGTCGCTGATCCGCGTGAGCTCCGCCTGTAGCCGGATGACCGCCTGCTGGAGGCCCTGGCCGGTGGAGTAGTGCGCCCGCGCCAGCGTTTCGTAGTGACCGAGAAGCGAATGCTCTTCGTCCAGGAGCCGGAGCGCGGCGTCCAGATACGCGAGGTCGTAAAACGTCCGCTTGACCCGGGCGATGATCTCGCGCTCCTCGGCCTGGTGGAGGCGGAGCTGGGCATCGGCTTCCGAGAGCGCGACCCGGCCGCGAAGATCGCGGGCGCCGAACCAGGGCAGGGACTGGGTCAGGGTGATGCCGCCTGTCTGGGAACCGACGCGCGTTTCCACGCTGCGAAGCGCCTGGCTGACATTCAGCGTGGGGTCCGGCAGCGCGGTGACTTGCGGGACGCGCTGCCGGGCGGCTTGGTACCTCGCTCGGGAAGCGAGCAGCGCGGGGTTCTGCTCGATGGCGCTGTCCAGGCAGCTTCTCAGGTCCGGTTCGGGGGCGTAGAAGTCGGGCGGCGGTTCGGGTTGGATTCCCCCGGCGGCCGCCAGACGCGCCGTCAGCACGGCAGCCACCGAGAGGGATCGTGAAAAAAACACAGTGGGGGTGGGGTTCGCCAGGAAAAGGCGCGTCAGATCGGGCCTTTCGGCACGGAGTTCTGACGGGTCGCCGGGCTTGCGACTCGCCCGGAGAACCGCCCCGCGTTTTCGCCGCGCGGGGGCCGCCGATCGTCAAGGAGCACTGGCCGTGGCCGCGCGGTCCGGGGCGCCGCGCGCGATGCGTGGGCCCGGTCCGGCGACGCTCGGCTCAGCGGGACCGAACGTGCGGACGACGGGTACTCAGATCAGCAGTGCGGCGTGCCGGATGAAGAGAGGCGGCTTCGGCTCCCGGAGCCGAAGGGAACCATCCGACGGGTGGTTCCGCAGCGGAACGTCCGGCGCCGCCTCCAAGGAGGCGGGCAGCGCCGCCACCGAGCCCGGGTCGGGCGTAAGCAGCTTGGGAATGGTGACCGACGAACAGCACACACTCACGCGTTCTCCGCTCGGAGCCGGCTCGGAACTGCCGTGGCACCCCTGGTCGGCCGGAACTCCGGGCGCCGCCATCAGCGGGCACACGACCGCGAACGCCAGCACCACGGCGAGTACCGCGGCGGCGAGCGGTTTACGGCGAAGGCGCCCAAGCTGTCTCATGGCTCGACTCAGTATAGAGACGGTCCGGGCGAAGATGCCAACGCCGGGATGACGAAGCGCGAGCCCGAGATCAGGCGTTCCCGCGCGGTCTGCGCTCTTTGGAGCCCCGTTGGAGCGGGAAGTACATCCGTGCGATCCAGGCGGGAGGCACCCCGATCAGCCACGCACCCAGCGTCAGATAGTCCAGCAACGCGGTTAACACCGGCCCAAGCCGCCGCCAGTGCTCGGGTCCGGTGGTCACGGCGGATGCTGCCGGCTCCAGGTGGCCGATCCGCCGCAGTCGGCGGGCGAAAGCGGCGTCCTCCATGATCGGGTCCAACGGGAAACCCCCCACCTCCAGAAACGCATCCCTTCCGGTGAAGATCGCCTGATCCCCGTAGGGGAGCCGAAGCCAGCGGGCTCGCAAGTTCGAGCCGTGCGCCCCGAGCCGAAGCAGCGTTCCCGCCGTCTCGATCCGCAGTGGGAACCATCCGCCGGCGACACCGGCTCTCCCGAGCACTCTCCGGGCTTGCTCACCCGCGTCCGCTGGCAGTCGGCAATCGGCGTGGAGGAACACGAGGAGTTCTCCGTTCGCGGCGACCGCTCCGCCGTTCAGTTGCGGGGCCCGGCCCCGGGGCGTGACCAGCACCACGGCACCGGCGCGTGCTGCTTCCCTGACGGTGTCGTCGCGGCTGCCCCCGTCCACCACGATCACCTCCGCGCCCCGGGGAGCCGATCGGATGGCGGCGCCCACGGTTCTTGCGGAGTCGAGTGTCGGGATTACGACCGAGATCACGGCGGCGGGCGAGGGCGGGGACGGCCGGCTTCCCGGGAAGTGTGTCTTCCCGAACGTTTGGTCTTTACCTACCGTCGGGCCGCCCGCTAGAATTCTGTGCGTTCCGCGGCCCGGGTTGCCGAGGCGGCGGTTTTTCGAAATTCCGATGGGCGAATACCTGGGACCGCTGGTTGCCATCGCGGTGGGCGTCCTCTTCGTGGTCGTCACCCTCTTTGCCTCGTCGCTGGTCCGCCCCTCGCTGCCGCTCAGCAGCAAGTCGCAGCCCTACGAGTGCGGCGAGAATCCGGTGGGGACTCCCTGGGGCGTCCAGTTCAACATCCGGTTCTACGTCTTCGCCCTGGTGTTTCTCATTTTCGATGTGGAAGCGGTCATGCTGTTTCCCTGGGCGCTTGCCTATCTCGACCTCGGCCCCGGAGCCCTGATCGCGGGGCTCATCTTCATCGGCATGCTCGTCCTCGGGCTCGCGGACGTATGGGTGAAGGGCGACCTCGAATGGGTTCGGGAAGAGGATCGGCGCGCTCTGAAAGCGAGATCCGCGGCTCCGTCCTCAGCCTCTTCGGCAAAGACTCCGGCAGAAGCGCCCTCGGGGGCGTCCGCCTGAGGGTCCGGCGTTGTTGACCGGGTTCTTCTCACTGCGGATCGGCCGGGTCTTGGAAGGTAGCCTCACCAGGGAGTTTGCGTGGATCTGATCGGCGCCCTCGGCAAAAGCCTCGGCAGGGACAACGTGGCGCTCACCACGGTGAGCGCCGTCGTCAACTGGGCGCGGCTCTCGGCGATCTGGCCGATGACCTTCGGTCTCGCCTGTTGCGCCATCGAGATGATGGCGACCGGAGCGAGCCGCTTCGACTGGGACCGTCTCGGGCTGATCCCCCGGGCGACCCCCCGGCAGTCCGACTGCATGATCGTCGCCGGCACCGTCACCCACAAGATGGCGATCCGCATCAAGACGCTCTACGACCAGATGCCGGAGCCCAAGTACGTGATCTCGATGGGCAGTTGCGCCAACAATGGCGGGCCCTACTGGCAGTACGGCTATCACGTGGTGAAGGGCGTGGACCAGATCATCCCGGTGGACGTCTACGTGCCGGGTTGTCCGCCCCGGCCGGAGGCCCTGCTCTACGGGATCATGGCGCTCCAGGACCGGATCCGGGAGCGGTCGATCCTCGATGACCCGCGCGAGGGTCGAGTCCGACCCGCTTCGGCCGAAGTCGCGTCCGGGCGCCGGCCCGCGGAGCCCAGAGTCATGGAGACTACCGGGTGAGCGGCGCCGGGATCATCGAGCGGCTCGTCGCTCAGCTTGGCCTCGTGGAGGGCTCGTTCGAGTCCGACGCCGAAGCGAAGGATCCGTGGATCCGCCTTTCCGGCGACAAGCTGGTGGCGGCCGCGGAGTTTCTCAAGGGCGATGGGGAACTCGAATTCGACACGCTCCACTGTGTTTCGGGCGTGGACTGGCCCGGTGACGATCCGCCGGCGATCGAGGTGGTGTATCACCTCACCTCGCTGACGAAAAAGCACTGGATCGTGCTGAAGGTCCGGGTGGAACGCGCGGGAGCGAGTCTCCCCACGCTGGAGACGGTGTGGAAGGCCGCGAACTGGCATGAGCGGGAGACATACGACCTTTTCGGTGTCCGCTTCGATGGACACAGCGACCTCCGGCGCATCCTGCTGCCGGCCGACTGGCCCGGGCACCCGTTGCTCCGCGACTGGGAGTGGCCCGAGACCTGGCACAAGATCCCGGTGAAGCCGGGGCGGCAGATGACCGACCGCGCCGAAGGCGGTCAGATGACGGGCGTGGGCCCGTTCGACTGAGCCCGGTAACCGAGATGGACCAGCCGGGATCGACAGGCTTCGACGGGGCTCCGCTCGTCACCCTCTACGACCAGGAACTGCCGCCGGACAACTCCTACGCCTTCTCCCCCGAGGACCTCGAAGAGGACGAAATGATCCTCAACATGGGGCCGCAACACCCCTCGACACACGGGGTGCTGCGAGTGGAACTGAAGACCGACGGCGAGATCGTCAAGGACGCGCGGCCGCATATCGGCTACCTCCACCGCAACTTCGAAAAGCACGCCGAGAACATCGACTATCAGGGCGTCATCCCCTTCACCGACCGGATGGACTACGTCGGCTCGATGACGAACAGCCTGGCCTACGCGCTCACCGTGGAGAAGCTGCTCGGCATCGGGGTAGGGGAGCGGGTCGCCGGGATTCGGGTGATCACCGCCGAACTGCAGCGGATCGCGAGCCATCTGCTGGCGATGGGCACCTACGGGATGGACATCGGCGCCTACACGCCCTTCCTGCTCTGCTTCCAGCAACGCGAGCGGATCCTCGATCTTTTCGAATGGCTCTGCGGCGCCCGCCTGCTCTACAACTACAACTGGGTTGGCGGCGTTTCCCACGATCTGCCCGAGGGCTGGATCGACAAGAGCCGGCGCTTCCTCGATGAGTTCGTTCCGGTGCTCGACGAGGTGGACAGCCTTCTCAGCCACAACAAGATCTTCATTCGCCGCACTGCCGACGTGGGCATCATCACGCCGGAGATGGCGAGGGACTACGCCCTCTCGGGGCCGAACCTCCGGGGTTCGGGGATCTCCTGGGACCTCCGGCGGGACGACCCCTATCTGGGGTACGAGGGATACGACTTCAACGTCATCACCGCAACCGGCGAGCACGGACCCATCGGTTCCTGCTGGGACCGGTACTTCGTGCGGGTCCGGGAGATGTACGAGAGCGTCAAGATCGTGCGCCAGGCCCTCGACCGGCTGCCCGCGGAGGGTGATGTCCACGAGAACGTGCCGCGCTTCATCCGGCCGCCGGCCGGGGAGGCGTACTGCCGCAGCGAGGCGCCCCGGGGCGAACTCGCGTTTTACATCGTCGCCGAACACAAGAAGCCCATCCCCTACCGGGTGAAGGGCCGCTCTCCCTGCTTCGTCGCGATGGGGCTCTTCCACGAGATCACCCGCGGCGAGATGATCGCCGACATCATCGCGATCATCGGCAGTCTGGACATCGTCCTCGGAGAGATCGACCGGTGATCACCCGGTTCCGCCAGATCGAGATGCGGCTCATGGGGCCGCTCACGATGATTCCCATCGTGCTGGTGTTCGTGGTGCTCGGCACGATTGCGGCGCTTCCGATGCTGGCCGCGATGGTTTCGGAACTGGTCGGGGATTTCGTGCCGCCTGCGCTCCAACATCTGGTGGTCGTGCTCCTCGGCACCGCGGGTTTCGTGGGCATCCTCGCGCTCAACCCCATCTACTCGATCTGGCTCGAGCGGAAGGTCGCGGCCCACGTCCAGGATCGGCTCGGTCCCATGCGGGTGGGGTGGCACGGACTGCTCCAGAGCTTCGCCGACGGCATCAAACTCCTCTTCAAGGAGGACCTCGTTCCCCGCGACGCCGACCGGGTCCTGTTCGGAATGGCTCCGGTTCTCGCGGTGGCGAGCGCGTTCGCGGCCTTTGCCGTCGTTCCCTGGGGGGTCCGCGAGGACGGGGTGGTGCTCGCGGTCTCGAACCTGAATATCGGGGTCCTCTACTTCATCGCGATCACCTCGCTGGGCGCTCTCGCGGTGCTGATGGCCGGATGGGGCTCGAACAACAAGTACGCGCTCTACGGGGGCATGCGGGCCGCCGCCCAGATGGTCAGCTACGAGATCCCGACGGCGATCCTGGTTCTGGTGGTCGTAGCCCAGGTCGGGAGCCTGCACCTCCCCGACATCGTGGCCGCCCAGGCGGGAGGCTTCCTCGGCGTCGGCCACTGGCTGATCTTCCAGCTCCCCCCGCTGAACCTGATCGCCTTCGTGCTGTTCTTCATCTGCGGACTCGCCGAGACGAACCGCACACCCTTCGATATCCCGGAAGCGGAATCGGAGCTGGTGGCCGGATTCCATACCGAGTACAGCGGGATGCGCTTCGCGTTCTTCTTCCTCGCCGAATACGGAAACATGCTGCTGGTTTCGATGCTGGCGGCGCTGCTCTTCCTTGGTGGCTGGATCGGCCCGTTCGGCTCCAACCCCCTGCTCTTCTTCCTCAAGGGGTTCGGGCTGGTGGTGGTTCAGATGTGGCTGCGCTGGACCTTGCCCCGGCTTCGGGTGGATCAGCTGATGGGGATCTGCTGGAAATACGTGATCCCGATTTCCTTCTTTTTGTTGGTCGCCACCACGCTCATCAAGGGACTGCTGTGAGGGTGGCCCCCGAGGAAAAGGCATGAAACGCTATTTCGTGGACCTTTGGGAATCGGTCAGCACTGTCCTGATCGGCATGGGCGTGACCTTCCGGCACCTCTTCACCCGTTCGGTGACCCAGCAGTACACCGCCGACGAGCTTCCCGAGGAGCGCTGGCGGTCTCCGCTCGACATCCCCAAGGAGTCGTTGATGGAGCGGTCGCGGATGCGGCTCCACGTGAAGATCGAGGACTGCATCGGCTGCAAACAGTGCGAACGCGCCTGCCCGGTGGACTGCATCTACATCGACAACGAGAAGCGGCCGCGGGACGCACCGCCGATCTTTGCGGCCGACGGCACGGCCATCAAGCAGACGGTGGTGCGGTTCGACATCGACATGTCGCTGTGTTGCTACTGCCAGCTCTGCGTTTTCCCGTGCCCGACGGACTGCATCCTGATGACGCCGAACTACGAGTTCGGCGGCAAGACCAAGGGAGATCTCCTGTACCGGTACGCCAAGGAACCCCGCACGCCTCCGGCGGCCACTCCTCCGGCGGTCCCGCCGCCGGCAGCAGCCCCGCCGCCGGCAGCAGCCCCACCGCCGGCAGCAGCACCACCGGCTACCCGAGCCTGAGGGACATAGAGACCGATGGAGTCCATGGCCGTGGCGGCGATCTTCTACGGGGTCGCCGCACTCGTGCTCGGGTCCGCGCTCTACGTGGTGCTCGGGAAGAACCTCGTGCATTCCGCGTTCGCGCTGATCGCGGCGTTCTTCGGAGTGGCGATCTTTTACGTCTATCTCGGCGCTGACTTCCTCGCCGGCGCGCAGGTGCTCATCTACGTCGGCGGCATCCTCACCCTGCTGCTGTTCGGGGTGATGCTGACCAACCGCATCTACAACCTGAATATCCGTTCCGGAACGATTCAGGTCGTCCCGGGGGCGCTGACCGCGGGGCTCGTTTTCGCGCTGCTCGTGTGGATCATCAATTCGGTGGACTGGGGCGCGCGAGGCGTAGCCGGAATTGCGGCGGGCCATCCCGGACCGACGAGCGAGTCCATCGGGCGACTGCTCATGGGTGACTACCTGCTCCCCTTCGAAATCGCCTCGGTCCTGTTACTGATCGCGCTCATGGGCGCGGCGATGCTGGTCCGCCGCCGGAGGGGGTCCTCAAGGTAAACGGCCCGTGATTCCTCTCGAGCATTACCTCTACATCTCGGCGGCGCTCTTCTCGCTCGGCGTCTTTGGGGTGCTCACCCGACGGAACGCCGTCAACGTGCTGATGTCCATCGAGTTGATCTTCAACTCCGCGAACATCAATCTGGTCGCCTTCTCGCGGTTCGTCGAGGGGGCGCTCGGTGGTCAGGTCTTCGCGCTGCTGGTGATCGTCATCGCCGCCTGCGAAGCGGCGGTCGCGCTGGCGATCGTGATGTCGCTCTACCGGGTCGTGAAGCACGTGAACCTTGACGACGCCGCGGAGCTGAAGGGTTAACAGCCTGTGGACAAAGTCACGCGGCGTTCGGCCGGCGATGCATCCCGGCTGAACCGCGACGCTTTGCGTCGCTCATCGTTGCGTTTCGGTCGAAATACACCAGGTATTCCTCCCTCACGCGCCTTGTCAGCCGGGCGCCTCGCCGGCCTCGGCGCTCACGCCACTTTATCCACAGGCTGTTAAGAGCAGCCCATGAATGAAGTGACGCGGCCCAGTTCTCCCGGTGGGGGCTCGACCGGCGATTCATCCCGGCTGAACCGCCCCCCCACCGGGAGAACTGGCGCTTCGCTCCGCTCATCGTTGCGCTTCGGTCGAAATACGCCAGGGCCAGTTCTCCCGGTGGGGGCTCCTCCCTCGCGCGCCTTGTCAGCCGGGCGTCTCGCCGCCAGTTCTCCCGGTGGGGGCCTCGGCGCTCACGCCACCTCATCCAAGGACTGCTAAGTGGAAAACGCGGTTCAAAGCCTCTCCCGGTTCGTTCCCGAGCTGATCCTGATGGGGGCGCTCGTGATCGTGATCGTGGCGGACCTGTGCACCCAGAGGCGCCCGATCCAGGAAGGGCGGAATCTCCTCACCGGCATCACTCTGGTAGGTCTCGGCGCCGCCTTCGTGGCGTCATGGGCCGCGCTCGGGGCGGAGGAGAGCCAGTCGCTCTTCGCCTCGATGGTGGCCGACGATGGCCTGCTCGGGGTGCTCCGGATGGTGTTCGTTCTCACCTCCGTCGTCGTACTGTTGCTGAGCGTTCGTTCGCGCGAACTCGAAGGAGTTCGCCTGGGCGAGATGCTCGCGCTGCTGCTCACCGTCACCGCGGCGCTCATGTGGATGGCCGGGTCGATCAACCTCGTGATGATCTACCTCTCGCTCGAGACGGTCTCCGTGGCTTCCTACCTCATGGTGGGCTACCTGAGTTCGGACCGGCTCTCGAACGAGGCGTCGCTCAAATACATCCTGTTCGGAGCGGTCTCGACGGGGGCGATGCTCTTCGGGCTCTCGCTCCTCTACGGGATGACCGGCACCCTCGATCTCTACGAGGTGCGCGCCGCACTGGCCGAAGGCGCTTTCGGACCGGGACTGCTGTTTGTGGTGATCCTGGTCGCCGCCGGGATCGGCTTCAAGATCGCGGCCGCGCCGTTCCACTTCTGGTGCCCCGACGTGTATACCGGGGCCCCCACGCCCGTCACCGCCTTCCTGTCCGTCGGGCCGAAGGCCGCCGGCTTCGCGATCCTGATCCGCTTCTTCTATCTCGGGATGGGCGAACCGGCCGGTGGGGGAGCGATTACCCCGGTGGGCGGCGCCGACTGGCAGCTGCTGCTGATGATCCTCGCGGTTATCACCATGACCCTCGGCAACGTCGCGGCCCTGCTCCAGACGAACGTGAAACGGCTGCTCGCGTATTCGTCGATCGCCCACGCGGGCACCATGCTGATGGCGGCGTGCGTGCTGTCGGTGGAAGGGGTACAGGCCATCGTCGCCTACCTCGCGATCTACCTGTTCATGAATCTCGGAGCCTTCCTGGTAGTGATCCTCGCCCACCGGGTGACCGGAAGCTTCGAGCTCAGCAGCTATGCCGGCTTCTGGAAGCGCTCCCCGCTGCTGACCGTCGCCATGGGGATCTTCCTGTTCTCGCTGATGGGCATCCCTCCCTTCGCGGGCTTCCTGGCCAAGTGGTACGTGTTCGCGGCGGTGATCAACGCCGGGCTTGGCTGGCTCGCGGTGATCGGGGTGTTGAACAGCGCGGTGGCCGCCTTCTACTACGTGAAGGTTCTTCGGATCATGGTGATCGATCCGGAATCCGGACCGACACCGGCGCTGGCCTTCAGCCGGCTCGATCTCGGCCTGCTCGTAGTGCTGGTAGTGCCGAACGTTCTTGGACTACTATTCTGGGGTTCCCTGGATCGGATCACCGAGTACTCGCAGAGGCTTCTCGAACTTGGCTGATCCTGGGGCCGACCCCCTGAACACTCTTCTCGCGCCTGTCTGAGGAGGCAGCTTCGTACGATGTCTTACTGGATCGCTGAGCCCTGTATCGGGACCAAAGATACTGCCTGCGTGGACGTTTGTCCGGTGGATTGCATCCACCCGACGAGCGACGAAGACGGGTTCGAGGAGGCTACCCAGCTCTACATCGATCCCGACACCTGCATCGACTGCGGCGCCTGCGAGCCTGCCTGCCCGGTGACGGCCATCTTCCCGGACGAAGAACTGCCGGATAAGTGGGCCGAGTACCGGGACATCAACACCAACTACTACCTCTGACCGGCGCTCCGGTCACCGCCGCGGTGCGGGATTCATGTCCCGCGCTATCGAATTGTCTGGTCGCTTCGGTCGCGTTTTTTGGAATTCGCGTGATCCGGAAGCTCCATCCAGGGCCGCCTCTCCGTTCGGTTCTCGCGTTCTGCGGTAGCTTGGCTGCCGCGGGTTGCGCGGCAACGTCGGCGCCCATCGCCATGCCGCCGGACGCGGCGGCAATTCATGCCGCCGAGCTTGCCCGCGGTGCATTCGAGGGTCATCGGCCGCTCGTCCGGGATCCCGGGCTTGCCGCCCGCATTGCCGAGATCGGTCTCGAGGCCATTGCGAAGACCCCGCTCCTGGCCGCCGGCGCCCGGGAGGAGGCGACCCTTCAGGATGGCTGGCGCTTTTTCGTCCTCGATGATGCGGAGCCGGAGGCGTTCCTCTTCGCCGACCGGACGGTTTTCGTTTCCCGGGGGGCCCTTGCCGCCTTGCCGGGCGAGCCGGCGCTCGTCGAGCTGTTCCGGTCGGCCGCAGCGACTTTCGCGAGCGGCGCCTTCCGTGCCCCGGAAGCGGGGGGCCTGGTCGAGCAGCCGCTCCCCCTGGTGCTGCCGCTGGAGCCCGATCCGGAACGCCCAACTGTCGAAGCTGCCGGCGGGGACGCGAGTCGGGACCGGTGGTTCGATCTTCTGGATGGGTTGCTCTTCGGGGAGCCCGCTGAGTTCGGGGTCGCGGATGGGTCGGGGTTGCTCCTGCCGCAGGCGGATTTCCGGCTCGCACTGCCTGAGGAGAGTTCGTTCGAGCCGGTAGGCCGCGGGGTTTTTCGCGCGAGCCGCAAGGGGGAACCTCTGCGGCTGACCGTGCGGGAGATTCCGATGGCTGACGGCCTCGCCCAGCCGAGCGCGACAGGGTTTGATGCCGCCGGGACGGACGCCGCCGGGGTGGCCGCCCACCGAGCCAATCTCGCGGCTCTGGGGGCCCATCTCCGGAGGACGGCGGATTGCCACGGCGCGGAGGCGACGTTCATCGAGGCGTTTCGGGTTCGCGGGTTCACCGCCGTCCGGAGCCGTATCCTGCCGCTGGCGAACGAGGGGCGGAGTGCACGGGCCGGGGAGAATCCGGCGGCTGCTGCGGGTCCGTGCGGGGAGGCGCCGAGCCTCCCGACGGATTCGGCTTCCGGAACTCTTACCGGCGAGCCCGCCGGCCTCATCGCGCTGTTTCGATCGAAAGCGTCTCTTGTCGAAGTGAGTCTCGATTGTGCGCGCCGCCGCTTTGACGCCTGCGAGGCTCTTTTTCTGGAGGTGCTCGGGAGCGCCGACCGCCTGTGGGACCTGCCGGTTCCCGGGCCGCTCAGGATCACCGCGCTGACCGCGGGCGAGGAGGGATCGGTAAGGGACATCCTGAACCGTCTCGCCGGCGAGGGAAGAATCGACGGTCCGGCGGCGGCAGTGGAATTCCTCAATCGGGGCTGGCTCGATGAGCAACTCGGTCCGGGAGACCGGTTGCTCATCCTGTCGCGTACCGGCCAGGGTGCGGTGCCCGAAGCCGGGGGCAGGGACCCGTGACCGGACCGCGACGGCGGAGAGTCCGTCGGCCCTGGTTGCCCTTTCCGGTGCGGATCCACTATTCCTGGTTGCTGACCGCCAGCGTCGTATCGGCGCTGTTCGCGGTTCTCTATTTCCGGGGTGTTCCCGGAGTATCGGCGGCGGGCGCCGCCGCGCTGGGAGTGGTGACCAGCGTGCTGCTGCTCGGGTCGGTGCTGATCCACGAGCTGGCCCACGCTGCCGTCGCGGCGCGAACGGGGCTGAAGGTGTCCGGTATCACTCTCAAGGTGTTCGGTGGGGCGACCGAACTGGAGGGGCATCCGGACGGCGCGGGGGCCGAACTCCGGATCGCCCTCGCGGGCCCCTTCGCGACACTGGTTCTGCTGGTGCTGTTTTTTGCGGTCGGTCAACTGGGCGCGGCGGCGCCGGCTTCGGTCGTCGCCGTGGCGGACAATCTGGCGCTGATCAACGGCCTGCTGCTGGCCTTCAACCTGATTCCGGCCGTTCCCCTGGATGGCGGCCGGATCCTGCGAGCCGCGCTGTGGGCTGTCTGGGACAGACCGCTGGCCGCTACCCGGGCGGTGGCGGCGACCGGCGGCACTTTTGGGCTCCTGATGGTCGCCTTCGGGGTGCTGGCGCTCTTTGGCGGCAGCGGGCCGGCCGGGGGCGCCGCGCGGGTGGTGCTCGGCGCGTGGTTCGTCCTGATCGGGCTCCATCTGCGGCGGATGTCACGCGAGGTGACACGCCAGGTCTGGCTCGCCAAGACGCTTGAAGGGGTAACCGCGGCCCACCTGCTGGACTACCGCATCCTCGCGGTCCCGAGGCACGTTTCCGGCCTCGAACTGGTAACGCTCGAAACGCCGCACTCCGAGATACCGGTGCTCGACGAGGCGGACCTCGTGGGTGCGGTCCGCGTCGAGGATCTGCGCCGCCGGTCGTCCGACGAACTGCAGCAGCTCACTGCGGGCGATCTCATGCGCACCGACATTCTGGCCACGACTCTGGCCCCGGAGGACGCCGCCATCCGGGCGGTGAATCTCTTTGCCGGGGGCCGGCGTTCCCTGGCAGTCCTCGACGCCGGCCGGTTCGTTGGCGTCGTCACCATGGAGACGCTGCGCAGCAGGCTTTCCCTGCGCACTGAGAGCTAGCAGCCGGTGGCGAAACCCACGCGGCCCAGTTCTCCCGGTGGGGGCTTGGCCGGCGATGCATCCCGGCTGAACCACTCCGCTTCGCTCCGTTCGGCGTTGCGTTTCGGTCGAAATACACTAGGGCCAATTCTCCCGGTGGGGGCTCCTTCCTCACGCGCCTTGTCAGCCGGGCGCCTCGCCCCCACCGGGAGGACTGGCCGGCCTCGGCGCTCACGTGGGTTCCACCACCGGCTGCTAACGCTCTAAACGGGGGAAGCGGTGAGTTCCGAAATCCAGATGACGCCCCGCAGCCGGGTCCGGCGGCTGCCGCAGCGAGGCTCCTGCGACCGGACCGTGATTGACGCCATCCTGGACGAGGGCATCGTGGCGCACGTGGGGTTCGTCCACGAGGGCTCTGTGTTCGTGATCCCCATGGGCTATGCGCGCGACGGCGATCGCGTGTTGCTCCACGGGTCGTCGGCGAGCCGGCTGATGCGTCTCCTGGCCGCGGGTGTCGAGGCGGCGGTCACCGTGACCCTGCTGGATGCTCTCGTCCTCGCCCGGTCCTACTTCCACCACTCCATGAACTACCGCTCGGTAGTGGTGCTCGGGCGGACCTCCGAGGTGGCGGAGGAAAGCGAGAAACGGCGCGCACTCGACGTATTGCTCAGTCGATTGGTCCCGGGACGTCACGGGGATGCCCGGCCGACGAACGACATCGAACTCAAGGCGACCCTCGTCGCTTCGATCCCCATCGAGGAGGCCACCGCCAAGCTTCGGACCGGACCTCCCGCGGATGACGACGAGGACCTGGCGCTTCCCTACTGGGCGGGCCTGGTTCCCGTGAAAACGACGTTCGGGCCGCCGGAGCCGGCGCCGGATCTCAAGCAAGGGATCGAGGCGCCCCCCTACGCCTTGGGTTACGGACGGCCGTCGAAGGACGGATAAACTCCCGGCTTCCATGGCTGGCCCCCGCGCAACGGACGCCGTTCGCCTCGGGCTGGCGCTTGCCGCCGCTCTCTTCGGGGCGATCGTTTCGGGAGTCCTGTTGCTTCGGCATCATGGGCTCGACGCGGGCGCGCTGGCGGCGGCGGCCTGCGACCCCGCGAACTCGGGCTGCGAGGAAGTAGCGGCGAGCACCTGGTCGACGGTGGGGGGTGTTCCTCTCGCGGCGGCGGGGCTCGCGTTCTTCGTCTCCCTGGGATTTCTGCTGGCGCTCGCCCTGCTCGGAAAAGCTCCGCTCTCCAGTCGGCCCGGCCGGCTGGCGCTGGGTCTGGTGGGCCTGGCGCTCGTGGTGGATCTCTTCCTGTTCGGCGTCCAGGCGTTCGCGATCGGAAGCTTCTGTTCGCTCTGCATCTGGACGTACGGCGCGAACGGGGCGGCGTTCTTCTTCCTGTTGCCGGCCAGGCGACGGGCGCCGGAGGCGCCGGCACGTCGGCTGGATCCCGATCCGCAGTTCGCGGTCGAACGATTCGCCGTCCGGGCGTTCTGGCTCGCCGCCGGACTCGTGGCCGCCGCGGTTTTGGTGATCAACGACGGTCTCGGCGACCGGGCTGCGACCTCGGTGGATCTCTCGATCCTGGGAGTTCGTTCGGCGGCTTCGGAAGAGCTGCCCGCCGAGTTGCCCACCGAGTTGAAAAACATCGCCCGGGCCTCCCGGCTCACTCCCCAGGGCGCCGGGTTCCTGCCGCAATGGAGGAATCCGTCGTTCCGTCAGCAGCGGGTGCAGGAGGTGTCTCTCGACGGGCTCCCGGTGAAGGGCGACCCCGGAGCGCCGGTCAAGATCGTCACGTTTTCGGACTTCCTCTGCCCGTCATGCCGGCGTTTCGCGCTGGCCTTCGATCAGTACGCCGCAGGCCCGACCGGCCCTCACGTGGCGCTCTACTACCGGAGCTATCCGCTCGATTCGACCTGTGCCGCGCATCTCCCCAGCGTGATGCATCCCGGCGCCTGCAACGTGGCGCGGGGCGGAACCTGCGCCAACCTCCTGGGTGGCTTCTGGGAGTACCACGACGCCGTCTATCGGGCGCCGCCCAACGGACCCGAGGTCGATGACGTGGTCCGGATCGCGGCAGGCGCCGGGCTCGACGAGGCGGCCTTCCGGGCCTGCATGGCCGAGCCCCAGGCCGAAGCGGGGCTTCAGTCGGACATCGCCGAGGCCCTGCGGCTCGGAGTGACCGGCACCCCGTCGGTCTTCATCAACGGACGGAAGTTGCCAACGCTCGACGAATTCGCCGATGCGGTGCTCTGGGAGCTCGAAAAGGCCGGAATCCAGGTGTCTGGCGGCGATCAGGACAACGGGCGATCCCGATAGGGTCCCCGAAGGGAATCAAGAACCATGCACGTGCCGGACCTCAACTATTTGGCCATTGTCGTCGCGGGCATCGTGCCGATGATCGTGGGCGCCCTCTGGTACGGGCCGATCTTCGGGAAGCGCTGGCTTCAACTCATGGAAACCACCGAGGAGGCCATCGCCGAGGGCTTCAATCCGCTGAAGACCTATGGCGTGTCGTTCCTGTTCGCCATCGCCTCCGCCTTCGGACTCGCGGTGCTGCTCGACGGGTTCAGCGGCCCGCTCCACGGCGTCCACGCCGCGCTCGTGGCGGTCATCGCCTTCGTGATCCCGGTGACGCACCAATCGGTGGCGTTTGAGCACCGGAAGACCGGGCTCGCGGCTCTGAGCGTCGGCTACAACCTGGTCGCGCTCCTGGGACAGGCGATCCTGCTGTCGGTCTGGAAGTGAGGGAGCGCCGGTCGGACCGGCCGGACCTCACTTTCCGCGCGCTCCGGTGTCGGCGAGGGAGATTCGCTCCACGCCGCTGACGAACAGGACATCGTTCGCGGATTCGTAGCGTCGTAGCGTCGTAGCGTCGTAGCGTCGTAGCGTCGTAGCGCCTTGGCGGCCGCGTCGGATCGCAGGGTCGCGGCGGAGACACCCGCAATGACGAGGTCGGCTCTCGACGATCTCCGTGAAACCTCGTCTTCGAGGCCTTCTTGGGTCCGGTAGCCGACGGTCATCCGGTTCTGCGCCGAGATGGGAAGGCGCTCTTCTGAGAGCAACTGCGAGAGGTCGTGGGGCTGGTGCTCGGTGGAGGTGAGGTCGCAGCACTCGAAAAGCCGGATCTCCGCCCGTTTCCATTCCGGGTGCCCCACGATGATGTAGGCGAGCAGCAGCATCAGGGGCGCGCTGTCGAAGTTGTCTTCGGTGAGCCACAGATGGATGGACGAGCGGTAGCCGAAGCGATGCCTCGTGGAACGCAGAATGAGGGCGCTGAAGCCGGTGTCCACCGCGATCCGGGCCCCTTCGACGGTTTCGCCCATTTCTTCGGGCCGCTGACTATCGAACTCCAGGAGCAGACAGTTGTTCGGGAGCCCCGAAATTCCGGGCATCTGCAGCGTCTGGGTGAGGGCGAGCCGGAACGACGGGCTGATCAGGGAATCCACGTAGACGCCGGCGCCGCTGGTCTCCGTCTGTCCGATCAAGGTGCGCACCTCGGACCGCGCCCGCTGCGCCGTGGCCAGCGAAAAATCTCCCTCGAAGTACTGGATGAAGTGCCCGAATCCGTGCCGGTGGCTGATCCAGCGCAGCAGGTCGAAATGGCCGAGCCGTTCTCCGTAGCGGGTGACCGCGACCACCGACGGCCGCCAACCGCCCGCCGATCGTTCCACCAGGTTCTTCTGGAGGGTGAGGCGGAGCCGCCTCATCAACTGGAAGATGGTCCCCTGGAAGATGGCCGCGAAGTCCCGTTCTCCCTGGCGGGAGCGGCTGAGCCCCGCGTACAGGATGCCCATGAGAAGGAAGGCGACGAGCGAGTACACGACGTCCGTGCGCAGCATCAGCATCACACACATCACCGCGCCCAGCAGCGAGATGTACCAACGAGTGCGGAAGGTTGGCCGGTACGAAGGATTCCCCGCGAAGTACTCCAGGAAGGACACCGTGCAGAGCGCGCCGTAGGTCACGAGGAAGAACATCGTGAGGATCTGGGCGATGAAGTCCACGTCGCCGATCACCACGAAGAAGATCGCGATCACTCCGGAGAGCGCCGCCGCCCAGCGCGGTTCGCCGGCGGTTCCGAATCCCTGCGCTACGAACCGGTTCAGCCCCGGGAAGGGCAGGACCCTGTCCTGGCCGAGCGCCTGCAGGATTCGGGGCGCGACCAGGATCGAGCCGAGGGCGGAGGAGATTGCCGCGGCGGCGAGCCCCACATAGATCGCGGGGCCCCAGAGAGCGATTTTCGCCATGATGAACTGGTCGGCGTGCAGCTCCTCCGGGGTCACGCTCACGGCCAGCTTGAAGGCCACCAGGGTGTAAATGACCATGCCCACCAGGGTCGCGGCGATCGTCCCGAACGGGATGCTCCGGTGCGGGTTCTTCAGGTCGCCCGACAATCCGAGGCCGGCGATCATTCCGGTGAAGGCCGGGAAGATGATGGCGAAAACCACCGCGAAGCTGTGCGGATTCGCCCGGGTCGCCGTCAGGTGGAGGGTTTCGGGGCGCATCCCCTCGGGAGCCGAGCCCAGCAGGAAGGCCGCGATGGAGACGCCGAGGACTACGGACACCACCCACAGCACCCTGACTCCCAGGTCCGCGCCCTTCGTCAGGACCAGCGCGAGGAGCCCGAGGGCGGCGGGAACGCTCACGAACCGCGGGTCCACGGCCACGTTCCAGTGGGTCCCGATCCAGTCGAACACCGGTCCGAACGCCTCGCCGAAAGCCACTACGTAGAACGCGACGGAGATGGCTTGCGAAAGATAGAGGGTGATCCCCGATGACCCCGCCGATGCGGGTGCCGAAGGAGCGGCTGATGATGTAGTAGGCGCCCCCGCCGGCCACCCGGCGGTTCGTCGCGATCTCGGATACTGCGAGGACCGTCGGGATGGTGATCAGATGGGCGATCGCGATGATCGCGAGGGTGCCGAGGAGCCCGACATCCGAGACGGCGTAGCCGAAGCGAAGGAAGAGGATCGCCCCCAGGATGGTGCTGATCGACGCCAGGAAGACCGGGCCGGTGCCGAAGCCGTGTCCGGGTGTGGGGCCGGCGCCGGTGTTCGGATTCTGCGAATCAGTCACCTTATGCAGTGCACCTCAGGGGTCCCCGTTCGGTAGTGAAGCGGCGCCCCGACCGCCGTGGTCACGGCCCCGACCGGCGGCACCCTCCCCGTCAGGGCGCGGACCCGGAGATCGCGGCCCCCACGCGCTTGCTTCTCTCCCCGCTGCAAGGTCCCCCGGGAACCCTACCGGGCCGCGCCGCGCGCTGCCATGACAGCTCCGCAAGCTGCCTCGACACCGCGACGGCGACTATCCCGAGCGCCTTTCCCCACCACCCCATCCGGCTGGCGCATCACCGTTCAAGATCAGTCTCATTCCGTTGTTCCCGAGTAGTACTCATTGGTTTTCTTCGCGACCACGCCGCCGAGGAACAGCATCCCGATCAGGTTGGGGAAGGCCATGAACCCGTTCAGCAGGGTTCCGATGTTCCAGACCGTCTCGACCGTCACGAGCCCGCCGACGAGGAGGAGCGCAACGTAGATCACCCGGTAGGGGACGATGCCCTTCTGGCCGAACATGTACTCCCAGCAGGTCTCCCCGTAGTAGTACCAGCCGATGATCGTCGAGAAACCGAACAGGAACGACGAGATGGCGACCACCACCGGCGCGAACGGGATCGAAATGGAGAAGGCGGCGGCCGTGAGGTCGCCGCTTGCGTTCTGGTACGCCGCGTCCATCCACATGCCCGAAGAAAGCACCGCGAACGCGGTCATGCTGCACACCACGATGGTGTCCACGAAGACCTCGAAGACCCCGACGAGACCCTGGTGCGAAGGGTGCTTCACCTGCGCGATCCCGTGGGCGATCGGGGCGCTGCCGAGTCCGGCCTCGTTCGAGAGCACGCCCCGGCTGATCCCGGCGGCGATCGCCTGCCGGACGGTCACGCCGAGGAACCCGCCGGCCGCCGCGTGCGGCGAGAAGGCGTGCTCGAAGATCACTCCGAAGACCCCCGGCAGCGCGCTGATGTTCATGAGCAGGAAGGTGAGGGACATGCCGAGGTAGATGACCAGCATCGTGGGAACCAGCTTCTCGGCGACGGAGGCGATCCGGTGGATTCCCCCGAGCAGGACGGCGCCCACCGCTCCGGTGATGATGAGGCCCGGAACCCAGGGCGAGACCTCCCACCCGAAGCCCGACGCTGCCTCCACGAAGGTCCGCACGATGGTGTTCGACTGGGCCATGTTGCCGGTGCCGAGGAGCGCGGTGGCCGCGCCGAAGACGCAGAACATGATCGCCAGCACCTTGGCGAGCCCCGCATGGCGAACGCCCGCCATGATGTAGTACATCGGGCCGCTCACGAAGGCGCCCGACTCCTTCTTCGTCCGGTAGGTCACGCCGAGCACCGCCTCGGAGTACTTGGTGGCCATCCCGAAGATCGCGGTGATCCACATCCAGAAGATGGCGCCCGGACCCCCCACCAGAATGGCGGTCGCGACGCCTCCGATGTTGCCGTTCCCGACGGTGGACGCGAGGGCGGTCGAAAGCGCCTGGAAGGGGGTGATCTCCCCTTCGGCGCCCTTCTGGTCGTGGGACATCCCGGAGATGACCCGCCGGATCCCGGCGGGGAATCCGCGGATCTGGACGAAGCCGGTGCGGATCGTCAGGTAGAGGCCGCAGACCACCAGCAACAGGGGCAGCGCGTACCACTGGTAGATGGCGTTCGACGCCGAGGCAATGAATTCGCTCATGGTGTGTCCTTTAGCAGTCTGTGGACGAAGTGACGTGAGTGCCGAGGCCGGGGAGGCGCCCGGCTGACAAGGCGCGTGAGGGAGCAATACCGCAAGTATTTCGACCGAAGCGCAACGATGCGCGGAGCGAAGCGCAGCGGTTCAGCCGGGATGCATCGCCGGTCGAGCCCCCACCGGGAGAACTGGGCCGCGTCACTTCGTTCACAGGCTGCTTGTCGTCAGCCGATCATGCGGAAGACGATCAGCAGGAAGATGGCCGCCGGCGAGACGAAGCGGATCAGGAAGCCCCATAGCGCCGGGCTCGGGAATCCGGGACCGTCGCGCCGGAGTTCGTCACTGGCGAACCGGGCGCCCCATTTCCAGCCGATGAAGAGGCTGATCAGCATCCCGCCGATCGGCAGCGCCCCTTCGTTCCACACGTTCACCATCAGGTCGAAGAAGGTGCCGCCGACGGCGGGAAGTTCCGAAAAGAACCCGGAACCGCTGAAAGAGAGCACCGAGGGGATGGAGAAGGCGAAGGTGAAGGCGCCGATTGCCAGCACCGCCTTGCGGCGTGGCCAGCGCCACTGGTCGATGGCGTGTGCGACCGGTACCTCGAGCAGCGAGATCGTGGAGGTGAAGGCGGCCACCGAGAGGAGCAGGAAAAACGCGGCCCCGAACAGCAGCCCACCCGGCAGGGTCGCGAAGAGCTGGGGCAGGACCGCGAAGATGAGTCCGGGCCCGCCGGCGGTGGGGTCGAAGCCGGCGATCGAAAAACCGGCGGGAAAGATGATGAATCCGGCCAGCAGGGCGATGCAGGTATCGATGGCGACGATGGCCATCGAAGCCGACCGCACCTGGTGCGAGCGGTGCAGGTAGCTGCCG
Organism: Candidatus Marinacidobacterium sp.; assembly: GCA_965250045.1. Classification (GTDB taxonomy): domain Bacteria; phylum Acidobacteriota; class Vicinamibacteria; order Marinacidobacterales; family Marinacidobacteraceae; genus Marinacidobacterium. The sequence continues at coordinate 3,517,911 of OZ252286.1, read as the reverse complement.
TAGGTGATGAGGGCTCCCATCCCGAGGCTCAGCGAGAAGAACGCCTGGCCCACCGCGGCTCCGATGATTTCGGGATTCAGCGCCTGCGAGAGGTCGGGGCGCAGGTAGTAGGCGAGCCCCTCGGCGGCGCCGGGGAGGGTGACCGCCCGTATCGCGAGGATCACGAGCAGGACGAACAGCAGGGGCATCATCAGGCGCGATGCCGCTTCGATGCCGCGGCGGACGCCCCGGTTCACGCACCACCCGGTGACGGCGATGAACAGCCCGGTGAAGAGGACGTTCCGGGTCGAGTCAGCGGCGAGCGCCGTGAAGAGGGCCCCCGATCCTTCAGCGTCGGCGGCGAGGCCATCCCTTAACGCCAGCCAGAGGTACTGCACGGTCCAGCCCGCGATGACCGCATAGAAGGACAGGATGAAGGTGCCGGCGGCGACCGCCAGCAGTCCGATGACCCACCAGGGACCCCTCGGCGAAATCCGTCGGACGGCGCCGGCCGGGCCAAGTTGCGCGTAGCGCCCGATCAGGATCTCCCCGAGCAGAATCGGCGCGCAGATGAAGACGACCGCAATCAGATAGACCAGAACGAAGGCCGCGCCGCCGCCCTGACCCACCTGGGTCGGAAAGCCCCAGATGTTGCCCAGCCCCACCGCGGAACCGGTGGCGGCAAGGATGAAACCGGGGCGAGACCCCCAGCTTCCGCGCTCGTCAGACATGTTGCATTCCTTTCCGGCGGTAGTGCTTGGGAGTTACTCGCCCAGCGGGCGAACCTGTCCGGCTCCGGAGATTCGAAAGATGGTCCGCGCGTGGGCATCGGCAACCAGCAGATCGCCGTCTTCGCCGAGCGCGATGCCCTGGGGACTTATGAGCGGTTCGCCCTTAGCGTGTACCGAGACCCGGCCCTCCGGGCTGACCTTCCAGATGCAGCGGGCGTAGCCGTCGGTCACGAAGAATCCGCCGTCCGGGGCCCGCACGAAGTCGTGGGGGAATTCGAACGGCGGCGACTGCACGAGCGGGTGCCCGTCGCCGTCCTCGATCCGCAGCACGTTGCGATCGGTGAGCACATGCAGGGAGCCGTCGCTTCCGGCGAGGATGGCCCGCGGCGCCCGGATCGTGGCCAGGTCCTCGATGGAGTCCGATCCGACCCGGCGGAGGCGCTGGGTCACGCGGTCCACCGCGAGGATGCGGCCGGAGGAATCGACCGCGATTCCCCAGGGCGTCACGAATCCCGCGTCGTCGGGGATGGCCGTGATCTCGCCGGCGGCGGTGATCCGGTAGAGCGCCATCGTGGCGGGATCGCTGGCCAGGACCGTTCCGTCGCTTTCCGGGACGATGTGCCGAATTCCGAAGAGGGGAGTCCTGGGCAGCCCCTCGCCCTGCGCGACTACCTCAAATCCGGCGCCGCTCCAGCGGAGAAGGGCGGCGGCCTCGATATCGGCGACATAAATTTCGCCTCCGGGCCCGACCGCGACGTCCACGGGGTAGCGCAGTTCTTCGGCGGAGGCGGAGATCCCCAGGATGAGGCCGAGAACCAGCGGGCCGGCGAAGTTGCGGATCGGGATCCGGACACCGCGAGGGAGTTGCAAAGAGAGAGTTCTGGCCGCCCGCCGGCACGCGAGTCTAACAGGCGCCGTGGAGAAAGCGCCCCCGTGTGTCGCGGCGATAGAGACTGTGGAGCCGCTGCGGTTTTTGCGAATGGGGCGCTTTCTCCACGGGACGATTGCGCATCGCTGCGCGATGCGCAATCGGTTTCTGTGGGGAGGGGAAACCCCTCCCCACGCCCCTCCCCCGCGGCGCTTCGCGCCGCGAGATTCGAAGGGAGGTTTTGCGCGGCCTGGGGTCGTCCCTCCCTGGCGGTGTTCTGCGCTGCGAGATTTTGCTGGGCGGTTCTGCGTGGTCTGGGGTCGTCGCTCCCCGGGGGCGCTCTGCGCTGCGAGATTTTGCTGGGCGGTTCTGCGTGGCCTGGGGTCGTCCCTCCCTGGGGGCGCTCTGGGCGGCGGGATTTTGGTGGGGGGTTCTGCGCGGCCTGGGGTCGTCCCTCCCCGGCGGCGCTCCGCGCTGCGGAATTTTGCTGGGCCTCTGCACCGTCCGCGGCGGTCCCCTTTGGTAGAATCATGCCCTTCCGGCATTGTGGGAAAGCGGGTTCGGAGGGGGGTTTCCGGCCCCGTGGCGAGGAGTTCTCGCCCGTCGTTCCGCCTTGTTTCCGGCGGTCCTGCAAGCCGATCGCTCCGGCCGTAACGCTCCGGAGCAGCGCCCGCTCGCGGCGCCCGCCTCAGGCTGGGCCCCGGGTACCCGGCAAGAAGCCGGGAACCGGCCCTTTCACCAACTGGAGATCCTGCCCCGTGGACATGGACATGTTCCTCTATCTGACTCCCGCGTTCGGCGCGGTGGCCCTGCTCTTCGCCCTGAACCGGGCGCGGTTCGTCGGCCGGCAGGATGCCGGCACCGAGCGGATGGTGGAGATTGCGGCCGCCATTCGCGAGGGGGCGATGGCCTTTCTCCGCCGCGAGTACTCGGTGCTCGCCGTATTTACCGTGCTGGTGGCGGTGGTGCTCTACGTGGCCAACCTCGGGGGTGGGACGGAACTCGTCGGCCTTTCCTTCCTGATTGGAGCTATCTGTTCCGCCGTTGCCGGCTGGTTCGGGATGCGGGTCGCCACCGCCGCCAACGTCCGCACCGCGAACGCCGCCCGAACCTCGATCGCGTCGGCGCTCGGGGTCGCCTTCGCCGGAGGCTCGGTGATGGGCATGTCCGTAGTGGGGCTGGGCATACTCGGCCTCTCCGGGTTGTTCCTGTTCTATACGGGTCTCTTCGGGGTGACCGCCGAGGCGCTTCAGGGGCAGGTGCTTCAGGTCCTCTCGGGTTTCAGCCTTGGGGCCTCGTCGATCGCCCTCTTCGCCCGGGTCGGGGGAGGCATTTACACCAAGTCCGCCGATGTCGGGGCGGATTTGGTAGGCAAGGTCGAAGCCGGGATTCCCGAGGACGACCCGCGCAACCCCGCGGTGATCGCGGACAACGTGGGTGACAACGTTGGCGATGTCTGCGGGATGGGCGCCGACCTCTTCGAGTCCTACGTGGGAGCCATCATCGGCGGCATGGTCCTCGCCGTGACGTTCGCGGCGGCCATTCCCGGCGCCGACCCGCTGCGCTACGTGATGCTCCCGATGGTCCTCGCCGGATTCGGCATCGCCGCCAGCATCCTCGGGACCTTCGCGGTCCGGACCCGCGAGGGAGGCAACCCGCAGACGGCGCTCAACATGGGCACGCTCGGCGCCGGGGTGCTCATGCTGGCCATCGCCTGGCCGGTGATCGGCATGCTGACGCCGGAGGCGCAGGGAGCTCTCTACGGGTGCCTCGTGACCGGGCTGGCGGTGGGGGCGGCCATCGGGCTGATTACCGAGTACTACACCTCGGACGCCCGGAAGCCGGCGCAGGCGGTCGCCCAGGCATCGAACACCGGTGCGGCGACCAACATCATCGCCGGGCTGGCACTCGGCATGCGTTCCACCGCGCTCCCGCTGCTGCTCATCGCCGCGGCCATCATGATCGGTTACGAACTGGCCGGTCTCTACGGGATCGCGATCGCCGGACTCGGGATGCTGGCCACCGTCGGAATCCAGTTGGCCGTTGATGCCTACGGACCCATCGCCGACAACGCCGGCGGGATCGCCGAGATGAGCAAACTGCCCGCCGAAGTGCGCCAGCGCACCGACAAGCTGGATGCGGTGGGGAACACCACCGCGGCCATCGGCAAGGGGTTCGCGATCGGGTCGGCGGCGCTCGCCGCGATGGCGCTGATGTCGGCCTTCCAGCAGCAGGCGGGGGTCGGCGCGCTCGGCCTCTCGCTCGGCAATCCCGTGATCCTCGCGGGCCTGCTCATCGGCGGGATGGTTCCCTTCCTGTTCTCCTCGATGGCCATGCAGGCGGTGGGAGAGGCCGCGTTCGACATGATCAAGGAAGTCCGGCGGCAGTTCCGCGAGATTCCGGGGCTCCTCGAGGGGGCGCCGGGGGCCAAGCCCGACAACGCCCGCTGCGTGGATATCGCCACGGCGGCGGCGCTCAGACGGATGGTGGCTCCCGGCCTGATGGCGGTGCTGGTTCCGGTGGTCGCCGGATTCATCGACAAGAACTTCCTGGCGGGCCTGCTCGCCGGCGCCCTGGTGTCCGGGGTGCTGCTGGCCATCTTCATGGCCAACGCGGGCGGCGCCTGGGACAACGCCAAGAAGTACATCGAGGGCGGCCAGCACGGCGGCAAGGGCAGCGAGGCGCACAAGGCCGCGGTTGTCGGCGACACCGTGGGCGATCCTTTCAAGGACACCGCCGGCCCGTCCATCAACATCCTGATCAAGCTGATGTCGGTGGTGGCGCTGGTCATCGCCCCGCTTATTCGGTAGGTGCGTCGGAAAAACGCGGGCCGAGAGAGCCGCAAAACGCCCTCCCTCCGATCAGCGTGAAGGGCGGCCGGGCAAAGGATTGCCGGTCTGCAGACCGGCACCGTGGCCCGAGAGGGCCGCGAAGCGCGTACTACCGACCAGAGAAAGAGCGCGGGGACGGCTTGGAACGCCGGCCTCTGAGCTTGCCCCAGTTTGTCGGACCACTGGGAGTGGCCGAAGTGCCGGTTCATGCCGGCCCCCGGAGTTGTTGTTCGAAGTTTACGGGCGACAGGTAGCCGAGGGCGGAGTGTCGCCGGTGGGGGTTGTACCAAGCCTCGATGAACTCGAAGATCGCCTCGCCGGCAGCCTTCGGGTTGGAGAAGCGGGTTCGGTCGAGCAGTTCGCATTCGAGGGTGGCGAAGAAGGACTCGGCCATCGCGTTGTCGTAGCAGTCGCCGACCGAACCCATGGAGGGCCGCACTCCCGCGGCCCGGCAGCGGCGTCCGAACGCCAGGGAGGTGTATTGGCACCCCTGGTCCGAGTGGTGTCACCGTCCGGGGCTGCCGCTGCTCAAACGCCATCTCCAGGGCATCCACCACCAGGGTGGCCCGCGCGCGCACCGCCATCGCTCAGCCCACCACCCGCCGGCTGCAAGCGTCCAGTACCACCGCCAGGTGCAGCATCCGCGTCAGCGTCGGGATATAGGTGATGTCGGCCACCCAGAGCTGATCCAGAGCGGTCGCGACGAAGTTCCGGTCCACCAGGTCCGGTGCCGCCCGCACCTGGGCGTCTGGCGGCGTGGTGCGGACCCGACGGCGGCGGCTCACCCCGCAGATCCCCAACGCTCGCATCAAGCGGGCAACCCGCTTCCGGCTCGTCTGGATCCCCCGCGCCGCCAGCTCCGCCCGGATCCGCGGCGCCCCGTAGGTCCCACGACACGCCGCGTGGGCCGCCGCAATCTCCACCTTCAGGCGCTCGTCCGCCTCCACCCGCGCACTCGCGCCGCGGCCACGCCACGCGTAATACCCACTCCGGGAGACCCCCAACAGGTGAGCCATCGTCCGCACGCTCATCGCGGCCCGGTTCGCATCCATCAGTCGATACCTCCCGACGATGTCTCCCGAGCGAACCAGGCCGCCGCTTTTTTAAAAAAGCGTTCTCCCGCTTCAACCGCCGGTTCTCACGTTCCAGCTGCTTCAACCCCTCCCGTTCCTCCTTCGTCCAGCCGTCGTCCCCACGGCCCTCCGCCGCATCCGCGTCCATCACCCAGCGCCGGATCGCTCGCGGACTCGCCTCATACTCCTCAGCGACATCCTCCGGGCTCCGCCCCGAGCGAACCAGCGCCACCACCCGCTTCCGATACTCCGCCGTATATCGGCGTCCATGACTGCCCAAATCAGACCTCCTCTGTGCCACCGGCACTATGAGTGGTCCGTTTTTCCGGGGCAACTAGCTAGCTAGCGGGAGTCAACTAGAGTAGACTCTCGTATACTGCCGCGGTTCATATTCGTCAGGAATTCATGAGGAAGAACAAGGTTCCAAAACTCGATGCACTGATGCACCCATCGGTTGAAGCGCTTGGGCGGTAGCGTGCCGGCATTGCCGGTGGCCGAGGGGGCGGTGGCGGCGAAACTATCGCCGCCACTGCGCGAAGGAACCCCGCACGGCGGGTGAATCACGGATCCAGCGACGAGAGGAAGAAGCGGATGACAATGCGGAGCAACAACGGGCTGGCAGCGGCAGTGGCGTGCATCGGCCTGCTGGCCGCCGGATGCGGAGACGACCGGCCCACGCCGGCAGCGCCGACGCCGCCTCCGCCGCCGCCAACAGTCACCCAAGTCGTAATCTCAGGGGAGGTGGCACTCGTTGCAATCATGCAGACGAGCCAACTCGTGGCAAGCGCCACCCTGTCCAACGGCGAGAGCCGCGACGTGACCTCCGCAGCGGTATGGGAGTCCAGCAACACCACGGTTGCGGACGTTTCGCCTTCCGGACTCGTCACTGCCCGCGGCTTTGGAGTCGCTGATATCCACGCAACCTATCAGGAAGTGACAGGAGGCGCATCGGTCTCCGTTATGGACAGGGGAACCGGCACCCTTCTCCAGTATGACGTGGCGCCCGATGTCCCCCCGCGCGAGCTTGAAGCGATCAAGGAAGGAATCTCGAAAGCGCAGGACTTTCTGGCAAGTCGGGTGGGTGGAGACATTCCAGTGAATGTCCAGCTTGGAATCACGGTGAAGGTCGTGGCCACTGGAATGGGTAATCCGGACCGTTGGGCCGACGGCGCTTGCTGCACCGGCCTTGATGAAACTGGTGCTCGTCCTTTCTTCGACGTGAAAAGTCCTGGCTACCTGAGGCGAGGAAGTCCTCCCTGGGGGGTTGATGTCGCCAAACAGCAGATTGCCGCCCATGAATATGTGCATGGATGGGTGTGGTCACTGGGGGGTTCCGATATCCACGCCAACCGACTGGGTAACTGGTTGAGTGAAGGGCTAGCGGAATACATCGCTTACGAGACATTCATCAGCCGCGGCGAAATGCGAAGGTCCGATGTACACGATCGACATCGAAGGTTCTCGAAACTCGCCGATGGGTCGGTGCCATGCTTGGAGTCTCTTGAAGGGGGGGCCATTCGAGATACCGGCATTTGGCCGGGCAATATTGGGTACATCGCCGTCGAGAGACTGGTAGCCCAAAGTCCCAACGGTATCCGTTCGTTGCGCATCGTAAGTCAAGAAGTCAAGGGCCACGGTCTTGATGCGGCGTTTGAACGCGCCTTTGGGATAGGCAAGAGGGCATTTTATGACGCATTTCCTGACTATCTGCGGAGTATTGGCGGACCGCCTTCCTGCCGTCTTCCGTTAGCGGGATGAGCGACTGATTGGCCGAGATTGAAGTGTACTTGTACTTTTTTCACAAGATGGCATAACCTGGGTATGACGGACGAGGGTCGCACCGGTGATGCCCGCAGGCACGAGAAACCCGCAGGTCGCGCGGAGTCGACGCAGCGCGACGACCTGCGACGCGAGACCGAGGGTTCTCCTGAAACAGGTGTGGCTGGGTTGAGGCCGATCCGCGCGGTGAGGGGATAAGGCCTCGCTTCGCTTGCAGCGCGTTCACCACGCACGGTCGGTCCCGGCCGTCAACCCGCTACGCGGGTCCTCCGCGTGTGCCGAGCATGACCGACAGCTCGGAGGTGGTCCCGCGAGCGTCGGGTGATCGGGAAGGCGGAAGCGCTGCCGCCCTCGGAGGAGGGCGGCGAGTCGAAGGAGAACCCCCGCTTCATCGTGACCTCGCTGCTGGCCGCGACCCATCCCGCTCGGCCTCTCTACGAGGACCTCTACTGCGCTCGGGGCGAAGCGGAGAACCGGGTGAAAGAGCACAAGCGGAGCCTGTTCTCGGCGCGCTGTTCGTCGAACCTGTTCGACGCCAACACGAGGCGGTTCTACCTGTCGACCTTCGCCGTGATCCTGTTCCGGGGGCTGCGGGAGGCCCTGCGCGGAACACGCCTAGCGGTGGCCAGCGCGGGCCGGATCCGGCTGCGCCGGCTGAAGATCGGGGCGCTGGTTCGGATGTCGGTGCGACGCGTCCACCGAGAGGAAGAAGCGGATGACAATGCGGAGCAACAACGGGCTGGCAGCGGCAGTGGCGTGCATCGGCCTGCTGGCCGCCGGATGCGGAGACGACCGGCCCACGCCGGTAGCGCCGCCTCCGCCGCCGCCGCCATCGCCAACAGTCGGCACCCTTCTCCAGTATGACGTGGCACCCGATGTCCCCGCGCGCGAGCTTGAAGCGATCAAAGAAGGAATCTCAAAAGCGCAGGACTTCCTGGCAGATTGGGTGGGTGGAGACATCCCAGTGAATGTCCAGCTTGGAATCACGGTGAAGGTCGTGGCTACTGGAATGGGCAATCAGGAGCGTGGGGGCGGCGGCGCTTGCTGCACCGGCCTTGATGAAAGTGGCGCTCGGCCCTTCTTCGACGTGAGACACCCTCACTGGGTGAATCAGGTTCCCCTGTGGAGTGCCGATCTCGGAAAAATGAAAATTGCAGCCCATGAATGGACGCATGGATGGGCCTGGTCATTGCGTGGTCTCGACATTCACTGGCAGCCGCTGGGCAGCTGGCTGAACGAAGGGCTTGCTGAATACCTTGCCTACGAGACGTTCATCAGGAGTGGCGAAATGCGAAGGTCAGTTGTCCACACCTTTATGCTAGGCGCCGCAGACAGAGAGGCCTTACCGTGCCTGGAAACTCTGGAACAATCGCCCGGCTTTTGGCCGGGTCACATTGGATATATCGCGGTGGAGAAGCTGGTAGCGGAAAGCCCCAACGGCATCCGTTCTCTGCGCATCGTCAATCAGCAGGTCAGGCATGGTCTTGATACGGCTTTCGAACGTGCCTTCGGGGTGAGCAAGCGAGAGTTCTATGACACATTTCCGGACTACTTGAGAAGTATTGGCGGACCGCCTTCATGCTTGGGACAGTGATCCAGTAGGCGATCCCATTGCTCCCGTTGCTCCTGGAGCCCCCGAGCCTCACGAGCCTGCCGATCGCGTCCGATAATGGCGACTTCTGTAAACGGAGTTGTTCCCTCGCACCATCCGCCCCAGCGCCGAGTTCGCCGCGACCATTACCGCCAGCGAAGGGACCAAAGCCCGATGGACCTGCGCACGCGATGGCCTGCCGCTCACTTCCAAACGTTCACCCATCCAACCATGTAGGTTGCTAGACGCTCAAGAGTCTGCTATGCCGCCCAGTCCGGATGCACTGGCCCTGGATGCCTTGATCCAGACCCTTGGTGCGGTCGAGCGATCCCAAGTTACGGGCCGAAACTACGGTCCTCCCAACTGCCTAGCGCCGATGACCCGCCCGGGACCGGATTCGCGAGCGACTGCCACTCCGGACCCGGACGCCAATCTGGCGAAACCTCGCGTCGTCCGCAGCCGCTTCGATTCGTTCATGGCGGGGGTGTAGCCAAGAACGCAGGTGTTGCTGACGTTGTCCCGAAGCACCTGGATCACTTGACCCAGCTCCTCCCGCTCCTGCGCGCGAAGAACAGCTGGGAACCCTCGTCTGTCACTCGCTTCCCGTGGGCGCCATTTCCGTCAGCTGGGCGGTTCGAGAGAACTCGCCATCAATGGGAACGGCCCGACCGTAACGAGCCAGGTCCGGTCGCCGATCCTCCATTGGTTCAGTTCCTCTTCAGTGCCCGCCATTCTTCCATCGTCCTGAAGCACCAGGGACCACTCGGCTCCTACAACCGTGAACTGGAGCATTTGTCCCGAGTATTCGGGACACGTTTCGACGAGACCGCGAAAACACTCCACGGGCCGCTCGTCAAGTGCGTTCGGAAAGGGAATCCACCCTTCTGCCTCCCCCGCCCAAAAGTGCGTCCACGTCATCGTGATGTCATTCTCGGCAATGGTTCCGGCAAGTCGCCCCGTCGGTTGGGCAGAGTCAAGATCCGGAGGCCACGGATTCTGTTCAGTTACCTCCCGAGGCTGACGCCACCATTCACCGAGCAACATTCCGTCTGTTTGTTCGATTCGCAGAATCCCATCCCTTGGGTGCGTCGTCCCGTCACTGTTTCCCTGGCTCCACCAGTCCACGAAGCAGGCGTCGTCAGGCATGATGGATGCACCCGCGGGTTCGTACACAAAGAGCCAATCCCCGCCACTTGCGCGGGTTCCGGAGGGGGAGGGGGAGCTGGCGGAGGCGCGGGAGTGGGAGCTGGAGCCGGTGTGGTGGACGAATAGCCGCCGCACACAAAAAACAGCATCGAAGCCGCGAGCACCAGCGCAAAGTTTGAGCAACGAAGAAGCAGATTCATGGTCTATTGCCCTCGCATGTCGAGTGATCCTGAACTACGCACCTAGATCACAGGCCTTCCAACTGCCTAGGAGTCTGCGCCGCAGAAAGTCGTTACGTTGACGGATTCGAGTTGGGGGCGGGTTGTGATGGGGGGGATAATGTGCGTATAAGTCTTTGATATAGTGTGTTTTATGACGGTTTCCGTTGTTGGGAGCCGTGGTTGAGGAGACGGGTGATGCCGACGAGGTTTCGTGCTTACCAGCCGGATCAGATTCTGTTGATGCCGGTGAAGCTGAAGGACTGGGTTCCGGAGGGGCACCTGGCGCACCAGGTGAGCGACGTGGTGGACAAGCTGAACGTTGCGGCGTTTTACGCGCGGTATGAGGGGGACGGCCGTCGGAACGCGCCGTATTCGCCGACGATGATGGTGAAGGTGTTGATCTACGGGTATGCGACGGGGGTTTTTTCTTCTCGGAGGATTGCGCGGAAGTTGGAGGAGGACGTTGCGTTTCGGATGCTGGCGGCGGGGAACTTTCCGCAGCATCGGACGATCTGTGAGTTCCGGCGGCGTCATCTGCGGCACTTTCAGGCGTTGTTTTTGGAGGTGGTTCGGACGTCGCGAGAGATGGGGCTGGTTCGGTTGGGGACGCTTTCGATCGACGGGACGAAGGTCCGGGCGAACGCGAGCAAGCGGAAGGCGATGAGTTACGACCGGATGTTGCGGGAGGAGGCGCGGCTTCGGGAGGAGATCGAGGAGTTGACGGCGCGGGCGGCGCGGGTGGATGAGGAGGAGGATCGGCGCTTTGGGAAGGAGGTGCGGGGGGAGGCGTTGCCGGCGGAGCTGCGGCGGCGGGAGGATCGGCTGAAGGCGATCGAGGCGGCGCGGGAGCGGTTGGAGGCGGCGCAGCGGCGGGCGGACGACGAGCGGGGCCGGCAGCCGGGGCAGGATCGCCCGGCGAAAGGCGGGAGACCCTACAAGCGCCCGTATGGGGAGCCGGAACCGAAGGCGCAGAGCAACTTCACGGACCCCCAGAGCCGGATCATGAAGACGAGCACGGAGGGATTTCAGCAGAGCTACAACGCGCAGACGGCGGTAGATGACGAGAACCAGATCGTGGTGGGGGCGAGCGTGGGAGCGGGAGCCAACGATGTGGAGCAGTTGCTTCCCATGCTGGACGCGGTGGAGGAGACCCTGAGAGCGAAGCCGGAGGAGGTTCTGGCGGATGCGGGATATGTCAGCGAGGCGAACCTTCGGGAGTTGGAGGAGCGCGGCATTGCGGGGTACGTGGCGCTGGGCCGGGAGGGGAAGAAGCAGGCGGCGGTGGATCCGGCGACACGCCCGGCGACGGATCGGATGAAGAAGAAGCTGGAGACGGAGGCGGGCCGGGCTCGCTACGCCCGACGGAAGTGGTTGTCCGAAGCGCCGAACGGCTGGATCAAGGAGGTGCTGGGTTTTCGCCGCTTCAGCTTCCGGGGTCTGGCGAAAGTGCAGGCCGAGTGGAACCTGGTGTGCCTGGCCTTGAACATCAAGCGGATCGGAGCGCTGAGAACCGCCTGATGGCACACCCCGAGACCGCTCGCAGCGGGTTCCAACCGGAAATACGCCGCATTGGTGCCGTTTCGGCCACCCCCAACCGGTTGCTGGCGCCGAGATTACTCCCCAACCCGGATGCCGGCTTGGTTCCGAACGTATCTACGCCCCATCCCCACAACTCCTGCGACGCAGGCTCCTAGCGCCGGTAACCCGCTCGGGACCGGACTCGATACCGGTTGCCGCTCCGGATCCGGACGCTGATCTCCCGAAACCTTCTACCCGTCACGGCCGCTTCCGATTCGTCATCCGCGGGCGAGTAGCCCAGAAAATAGGCGTTGCTGACGTTGTCCCGAAACACCTGAAGCGACCGGTCCAGCTCGTCCGGCTTGTCGGCGCGGAATACCTCGCCGCCGCTGACGGTCGCGAGGCGCTGCACGACCTCAGCAATCTCCTCCGTCTCGGAGTTCGGGCCGAGCGTCACGACGTAGAGGGGCGCTCCCGTGTCCAGGACCCGCTGCTCCACTGATCCCAGGCTCCGGAAACTCGACCGGTCTTCCCCGTCCGTGAACGCGAGGACCGCCTTCCTCGGGTTGTCCTGGTCCAGGGCGTCCAGAGCCCGGACGATGGCGTCATAGAACGAGGTCAAGCCAGACGGCTGGAGCTCATCAATCAGCGAAGCCAGCCGCGGGCGATCCGACTCCTGGCGCGAGAGGATGAACGTTCGCTGGTTGAACGCCAGCAACGTGACCACGTCGTCAGCACCCAGGCTCGCGAGGAGTGCCTTCACGCTGTTCTTCAACCCCGGCATCACCGGCGCCATGCTGCCGCTGATGTCGATCGCGATGGCCAAATCGAGCTGGCTCCGATCGGCGGGCGCCTCGAAATAGGTGACTTCCTGCAAAGCGCCGTCTTCGATCACCACGAAACGATCCCTCGTCAGGCCGGTAATGTAGCGCCCGCGGCGGTCGGTGACGAGCGCCGGCACCATCACCCGCTCCACGGACGTGCGGAAACGGAAGGTCGTCCGCATGGGAGTGTGCACCCGGGCGACCAGGCGGGTTTCGTCCTCCATTTCGGCAACCGCCCGGATGACCCGCGCCTGCCCCGTCATCCCGAAATCCCAGGAGCACTCGAACGGGGGCTCCTCAACCGAACAGACGGAACGTCCATCCACGGAAAACACGACGCGGACCGCGCGTTCCTCGTATCGGGCAGGCAACTCGACTGACATGCGTTCGAGGCTCTCCAGCGGCCGGCTGGCGTCCGGAGAAGCGAATGTGAGCGCCGGAGGCGGTTCCTGTTCCGGCGCGCCGAACGGCGCCGCAGCGAGGACAGCCAGCGCGGCCAGTACCGTGACGCGTCCGGGAGCGTTTCCGATGACAGTGGCTGAACGCACTACGGGACGCGGCGCACGCGACCGGCCTCGGCCGGACGCGAGGGCGTCGGACCTTCAGCGGGACGCAGGAATTCCGTCCCCGTCAGCGACGACACGTAGTCCTCGAAATCAGCGTCCCGCAACGTGGAGGCATAGCGAAGGACGGTGTCCCAATCCTCGACGTGCGACGGTTGGACGCGATCGAGCATGTGGCGCATGGCGACCTCGAGGACCGGTCCGGAGAGTGACACTGGCAATCCGCGCGCGGCCAACCCCTCTCCCACCCAGAGCGTCAGGTCGGCGGCCAGCGCCGACCCGAGGCCGCTGCCGGCGCGGCCGCGCCAGTGCTCCCACCGCATTCGGGGCGGCGCCAGGCGGACACAGAGGCACCCGTCGATCCGCCCCGCATACGCGCCCCAACCGCCCAAGCGCTCGACCGCCATGCCGGTGCTGCCGTCTCCACCTGCGCCGGCCTCCCGCAGCCCCAACCACAGGAACTCCCGCACGGACAGCCAGTCAGCGAGCCGATCGGGCTCCCGGCTCGCGATCCAGCCCAGGAGAGCGCGGCGCCAACCGCCCAGGCCGGCCGCCGCCGCGACCTCCCGAGCCGCGCCGGGGGACTCGGCGAGCCGCGTGGCCCGGCGGCGCCCGGCTCCCACCGCTTCTGCGATCTCTTCCATTTCCGACGGGGTGCGAGCGTAGGGGTTGAAGAGCGCGACGGAGGCCGCCAGCCCGTCGCGCTCGTAGCTCGCCAGCGGCGACGCCTCGGGAGGCCGGTCCGTCATGATCTGTTGCAGGCGGAGATTCGCGGTGGCGAGGTCGAGCCCGAGCAGCGCGCCTTCCGCATACCAGGGCCGATCCGTTACCGTGCGGGCCGCCGGAAACCGCCAGGCCGTCGCGCGCAGCGCGTCGCGGGCAGCCGGGTCCAAACCGAAGTCGTGCCGCAAGGAGAGATCACCGCCGCCGAGCACCCCGCTCTGCGGATCGCCGAGGTAGGCGGCATAGACCAGCGCGCGGAGCACGTCGCCCAGCACCGCGTCGGAAAGACGCAGCAGCCGCTCCGCTGCCTCGGGGACGTGCTCCCGCATGCCGCCGGGACTCCGTACACGCGCCAGGCCATCGCGAACCTGCCCGAGGTAGTGGGAGACGATTACCGACTCGACCGGACCCTGCCGCGCCGGTAACACGCTCCCGAGGGACCTCAGGAGTTCGGCCTGCCGGTTGACCTCTTCGACGGTGTCCGGCCCGTTGGCGAGCGCGTCCGCGATGGCCCACAGGTCGAGCGCTGCGTCCAGCGACGTGCCGGACTGGGCTTCCCGAACCTCGAGGAGGCGGCCCAACGTGGCGCCGCGAAGGTCGGCGACGTACGAGAACCCCTCCCAGGTGGTGGTCGTGCGGTGGCCCCAGCCGTCGTCTTCCAGAGAGCCGGCGAGCGCCTGCAGAACGACCCGCTCCGCGCGTTTGGGCTCGTAACCGGCATCGAGCGTCGCGGAAGGATCTGCGGAGCCCCGCTCCGGTGGATCGGCGCCCAGGGCGGGAAGCAGCTCGCCCGCTACCCAGGCGGCCATCCGGCCCTCGTATCCCCTGGTGTGGTGGAGCTGAACGGCAACAGCGGATGCAAGCAGATCGGCGGCAGCCGCGGCCGACAGCGATCGCGTGTAGCGGGCGCGGTCCAGCAGCGCAACGGCCCCCTGAAACTGGGATAGCGCGTCGCGCGCGTCCGCCGGATCCCGCAATCTGTTCAGTTGAGCTGCGTGGCGCACCGCCGCCGCGTAGGTCCTCGGTGACTCGACCCCCATCCGGTCGAGCGTGGACACGAGGCTCCCGAAGAGGGAGAAGCCGCGGAGCGTGGTCAAGACGTGGCGAAGATCGGCGCCCGCGGCATCGGCGAACCGACGCTGGGCGAAAAGAACGGCCGCCGTCCGGCCAGCGGTCCAGTCGGGGTCCTCGAACACCCGCTGAACGAGCCGGGAAGCCTCGATGGGATCGCTCCGCGTTGCACCCTGAATTCCCGCAGCGGGATTCTGCGGCAGTTCGACGCTGGAGAGCGCTTCGTCCCAGAGGTCTCTCCAGGCCGGTCCGAGGGGCCGCCCGGAGTCGTCCGTTTGAACTTGCGAGAGCAGGACGGTGGGCTCCGGGAATCCCCGGGGCCAGGGCCGGCCGGGGGCGAAGCTCACGCTTGCCGCCGTGACGTCGTAGAGCCGCCAGAAGTTCGAGCGTTGTTGCCGCTCCGAGCGCCAGAGGCTGAGCGCGAAGCGCTGGCGCGGCTCGTCGAGAGAGGCGATGGCGTCGTACAGGAACCGGAACGCCCCTTCGTCGTAGCGGAGGACCGCCTTGAAGAAATCGCCCGGCTTGTCGAGGGATTTCCGGACCAGCCGCCGCCACAGGGGCGCCGCTTCCGGACCGCCCGGCGCCACGACCCGGCCGTCTTCCACGACCAGACTGCGTCCGTAGGCGGCCACCCCCGCGGCGTCGCGTTCGTACAGCTCCCGGAGCAGCTTCGGATCCCCGATCAGGAACTGAACGGTCTCCGGCGTCATGGAAAGCAGTCCGTAGTGGAGGAGTGCCGCGTGCCGGTCGGTGAGCAGACGAAAACCGAGGCGCTCCCCCGGTTCCGGGTGATCGAAGAGCGTGTCCCGCCACACGTCAGCCGGGATCGCCGACGGGATTTCGAAGGACACCGGCTTGACAGCGATCGCCTCACCCGCGTTCATCCGGACATCCAGATCGGCGACCGCGAAACCTGCGGCGCTGAGCGTCTCGCGCCGAGCCTTGGCGCCGCTGTCCGGATCCGGGCGCACGAAGACCCGTCCGGAGTCGCGCAGCAGGAGGAATCCAGCCACCTCGAGGAGTTCTTCCAGTCGGTCTCGCGCCTGGGAATCCTCCTGCACGGCCGCGATGCTGATTGTGCCGTCCCGTCGGCGCGCGCGACGCCACGCGTTCAGAAAGGCCGTAATCGTGTTCGCGTAATGCTCCACCCGGGCGTTGGGGCCCGAGAGGAAGTGGAGACGCTCGATGGAGTCGAGGAAGAGTTCGGCGCGGGAAGAGAGGCGGCCGCCGAGGCCCGCGGCCGCCTGGAGACCCTCCGGCGTTCCGGCGATCTGGATGGCGAAGAGATGCGTCCCTTCGACCGGTTCCGCAAAGGCGGGAGGAGCCTGGACCGCGAGCGTCGCCACGACGGCAACCGCGAGAACGTCCTTCGAGGTCAACGCTATTCGAACAGGTAGGTCGCCGTAACGCCGAAGAGCGCCACTCCCGGGAAGCTGAAACCGCTCCGGGCGCGCAACTTGAGCCCCGGCGCGGCGAGCACTGCAACGGCGAACTCCATCCGGGCCATCGGGATGAATCGGCTGCCACGAAAGGCGAGAGCGTCTTCCACCACGGGATTATCAACCACCGCGCCGCCCGGGGCGGTGCCGCTCACCCGACCACCGAAGACGCCAACCCCGGCGCCGAAATCCAGTCCGATCTGGACCCGCTCCTGAATGGTTCCGAACGGGGCGAACCGGTGAATCTCGACCCCGGTCAGCGCCACCCCGCCGGTGGCGTACCGGTTGCCATCCTCCGCGATCAGGCTGGAGCCGTCCTCGACGGAGCGCCGAACGAACGAAACGCCGGTGTCGCCCCCCAGCTCGCTGCCCCGCACGAATCCGACCCGAAGTTCGTTGCCGGAGAAGTCCATCTCGGTTCCGCCCCACAGGCTTTCCAGGGTTGACCTCGCCGCCTCCGGCATCGTCCAGCTCGGAGTGAACCCGAGCAGGAGGCCCCACTGCGGCCGCCGGGCCTGGGCGCCGGCCTCGGTGGACCAGCCGGCCAGGATGGCGAACCCGGCCAGCAACACTAATACGTGCTGTCTTTGTGGCATGTCCTGTCTCCGCTTCCGTTGGGCAACGGCTGTGGCGCTGCCGTCAACCCCCCGGTGATCAGAGCTCCACGGGGGAGGCCGCGGCATCTCCGGTGACCCACCCGGGATAAACCCTTCGGCGCGTTCGTGGTGGCCGAGAGATGCCGCAGAGAGCCCGGCATTCCGGTTCCCTGCGGTGAACGCGTGCCGTCTCACCCACCCTCGGGAAGATGCAGCGCAGCGCTTCGATGTCCTGCCAGTTTGCGTGATAGACCAGGGATCCCGTGAGCCAGGGCTGATCCAGGGCGCCGAGACTCATTCCGGCGATGCGCTGGACTGGGCCGAGACATCTGAGGCTGCGCTCGTTCGGTCACCCGTCTCGTTCGGTCACCCGTCTATTATATCGAAAAAATGGACACAATCAGCTTGGGCAAGTTTGACACTCTCCAGACTCGGGCGGGTCGTCCGAAGGCGGGCGGAGTCGCGTATCGCCAACCGACAAAAAACGCGGGGACGGCTTGGACTCTCTACCTTTTTGCAAGTGGGAAGAGAGGTGGGAGGGGAGGTCATGCGGCGGCGGTTTTTCTGAGGGTGCGTTTCGGGTCGTAGAGGGCTTTGTCGCGCTGCATGGCGAAGAAGATCCGGAGGAGTCGGTCCCCGAGGGTTCTCAGGATGCGGGCGTGGTTGTGTCCGCGGGCCTTGAGCACCTCCTTTTGTCGTTGGAAGTCGGATCGGTCAGGTGAACGTGATGCTTCCGATCACCGAGATCGATGCCGGCAAACCAGGAGACGTGATGACTCATCGTCTTGTTCCTTCGAGCGTGGTGCTCTGCTGAGGCTTCGCTGGCCTGCCGCGACGCTGCCGTCTCCTATACTGGGCACTCGGAGGCGCTGACTCTCTGACGGGGCTTCCATCCCGGCCATCCGTCGGGGCACAGGTCCAAGCAAGGTGCTCTTCGGCACGCGGAACGCCAAGGTGCTCCCGGCGGATTGACCACTGCGAAGCAGTGGTGATCGCCCAAACGGGCGCTGAGAAACCTATAGGAACGCCGACCTCTGGGCAGTTCTCCCGGTGGGGCCCGGGCCAGCCCGCCGGAGGCGGCCGAAACGCACACCGTTGGACAGCGTTGAGCGCGCGATTCTGAACCCCGCCCCGTCAGGCGGCGCGGCGCGCTTCCTGGATCGTCTGGTAGGCCTTCTGGATTTGCTGGGTGCGCCGGGTGGCTTCTTCCTTCATTTCCTCGGGGAGCCCCTGCGCGGCGAGGCGATCGGGATGATGCTGCCGCATGAGCCGGCGATAGGTGGAGCGGATCTCGGCGTCGCCGGCGGAACGCTCTGCGCCCAGCACCCCGTAAGCCTCCTTGAGCTTCTCCTCCGGGCTGGCTCGCCGGGGCGCCATGCCCGCCGTCGCCACCCGTTCCATCTGGGCCATCTCCGCGCGGGAGAAGCCGAGGAACGCTCCGAGGTGGTCCAGGATCCGGCGTTCTTCCGGGTGGACGCTGCCGTCCGCCCAGGCGGCCTTGAACTGGATCTCCACGAAGGCGCGGAGCAGGTTCCGGCGCCGGCCGGCCACCTGGACGAGCTGCGCGAGGGCGTCGTCGAGCGCGAAGCGCGGTGACTTCCCTTCGTTGAAGATCCGGCCCGCGAGATCCCGGTCCTGGGCATCGAGCCCGAGTCCGGTCATGACGTCCCGCGCGAGTTGCGCTTCCTCCTCGCTGACGTGACCGTCCGCGTTCGCGATGTGCCCCATCACCCCGAAGGTGGCGACGAAGAACGCCACTCGGCGCTGTTCGGCGCTGCCCGCGTGCGGAGGCGCCGGCGGAGACATGCCCGGCCGGCCGCCGGACCAGGCCTCGGTGCGTGCCCCGCCCGACAGGTTCGACCCGATCGCGGCGCCCAGCATCGCCCCGAGCGGCCCGCCGAAGGTCCACCCGAGCGTGCCTCCGATCAGCGTGCCCCAAAAACCCATGAGTGCTCCTGGCGGTGGACTATCCCGATTGCCGTCCGGGTCGCGTGCCGCCCTGTTACGTCGGGAATCGTAGTCGGCAGCGTCCAAACCCCGCGTCACGGACATCGCGCCGAGTCCGGGAAACGTGCTGGACAAGAAGTGTGCTACGTTGTGCGTCAATGCCGGATCCCCCGGCGGCGACGACCAGGGTCGGCGTCCGCGAACTTCGCCAGAACCTGAGCGTCTATTTGCGTCGCATCGACCGGGGGGAGCGTTTCGAAGTGACGGACCGCGGGACTCCGGTGGCCCTGCTGTTGCCCCTGCCCGGCTCCCTTTCGCCGCTGGAGCGGCTGGTTGCCGAAGGCCGCGCGCGCCCTCCGCAGGGCAACCCGCTGGACCTTCCGGCGCCAGTCGGCAAGCCGACCACAGCGCTCAGTGAAGCCCTGCTCGGAGATCGCGCCGACCGGCTCTGAGCCGCGCCAGCGAGCACAACCCATGGTCTATCTGGACGCTTCGGCGATCGTCAAGCTGGTGGTCCCGGAGCCCGAATCGGCGGCGCTCCGCCGCGAGTTGGCGGACGATCCGGAATGGGTGTCGAGCGCGCTGGCGCGCGTCGAAGTCCTGAGGGCGCTCCGGCGGACGGGCGCGACCGCCGACGCGGTGCGCTACGCCGAGGAACTCATGGACCGGATCGGACTGGTCGCGATGGACGAACCGATCCTGGAAGCCGCGGCGACCGCAGAGCCGGTCGGATTGCGGAGCCTCGACTCCCTTCATCTCGCGACGGCGCTTTCGCTTGCGGGGCTGGATGCTTTTTGCGCCTACGACCAGCGACTCCTCGCCGCGGCGGCCGCCGCCGGCTTTTTGGTCCTGTCTCCCCAGTAGGTTTGAGTCTGGAGGTTCGGCCGGGAGGGTCGGCGTTCAGAGATCCAGCAGTCGCTCAATTCCCGCCGCGCCGACGCTGGCGCCGGTGAGGATGGCCACGCTCAGACCGCGCTCGCCGGCCGGCACCGCCCGGGCCCCGGCGGTCGCGAGCGCGCCGGAGGGTTCCGTGAGGATTTTTTGGTTGAAAGGAGATCCCGTGAGGTGGCGAGGGTGTTCTCGTCCGGCACCAGCACGGTCCGGTCGACGAGGCTCGCGAGGGCGGGGTAGATCAGCGCCCAGAGTTCCAGCAGCCGCCGGATTCTGGGGGATCGGACGCTCGCGCCAGTGAAGAGCGCGACGCTGAGCCCGCGTTGGTCGCTAGTGGGCTGTATCTGTATGTAGAATAGTGATGCGTCGTCGAACGTCGTTGTAGGTCCAGGAGTAGGGCTTGGCGCGCTTGTTGTGCTCGCGGATGAAGCGGAGGATTTTCCGTTCGAGGTCGCCGGTTGAGGTGAAGACGCCGCGAGCCAGCACATCGCGTTTGAGCTTCGAGAACCAGAGTTCGATCTGGTTGAGCCACGACGAGTAGGTCGGTGTGTAGTGCATGTGGAAGTTGGGATTGGCTTCGACGAACGCCTTGACCCGC
Organism: Candidatus Marinacidobacterium sp.; assembly: GCA_965250045.1. Taxonomy (GTDB): domain Bacteria; phylum Acidobacteriota; class Vicinamibacteria; order Marinacidobacterales; family Marinacidobacteraceae; genus Marinacidobacterium. Next base: position 3,497,522 of record OZ252286.1, on the reverse strand, counting down.
TTCGTCTTGTGGGAGGAAAGGTTGTCGGCGATCACATGGATTTCCTTTTGCGGCGGCTGACTCGCCACGATCTCCTTCAGGAAGGCGAGGAAGGGCTCGCCGCCGATGCGAGGCAGCGTCTTCCCCCGGACTTCGCCCGTCTGCGTGTCCAGCGCGGCGAGCAACGAGCGGGTGCCGTGGCGGTAGTACTCGAAACCGTGCCGCTCCGCGCGTCCGGGTGACATCGGGAGCACCGGAACCGTGCGGTCCAGTGCCTGAATCGCCGTCTTCTCGTCCACGCTGAACCACAACCCACTAGTTAGCCTTGAAGTTGTCGCAGGTTACGCATGAAGACTCGCACGACATCGTCGAGATCCCGGTAGACGGTCGTCATATCCAGGTGGCTCTTGATGTCTCCGAGGATCTGCTGTTCCGGACGGGCGTCGGGCATGTCCGGGTCGCTATGCGCCCAAGCGCGTCCAGGGTGCAGAGTGTCCCAAGGCGAACGCTGGTTGGCTCGCGTCTTGGGAGCGTCACCGTGCTTGCCGAACCCGTAGCAGATGCCGGTTTCCCTATTCCACACCGGCCGAAAGAGTCCGATCAGATATTCCTCCGCCGCTGATTGCCAACCCGTCTGAATCACCAGGGATCGCTGCTGAAAATCGGCAAGCGACAAGGTTCCGCCCCTCTCGGCCGCGCGGAGCGTTCGGATGTGGTCCTGAACCCGTCTCGACAGGCGATCGCCCTGATCCCGTGGCGACTCGGCGTTCCGATCCTGCGGATCTGCCTTGCCCACGTATATCGGCGTCTCCGATCCGCGGATGCGGGAGTAGCAGGCGAACGGCCCGCTGTAGTAGAGCGCATAGATTCCCGACCCGTAGGATGGCGTGGTCTCGGTCAGAGGGGTTCGGGGTTGCGCCAAGAGAACCAGGGCGATCAGCCGGGCAACGACACTCGGCTTCGTCGGATCGAGAACCAACTCCGGGTAGGACGTGGGGTCGAGTTGCTTCCGTAGGTCCTCGGCGCGGGAGATGAGCGCGGCGAGTCCTTTTTCCGCGGACTTTCGGGCCTTCTGGCCGGCACCCCTTTGCGCTACGTCGTTAAGTGCGGAGAGTTCAAGCTCGAGTCGGGTGAGGACATCAGAGAGCGTGTCCTTGGAGGCGGGTCTTCTCGACATACCGGAAAGAGACTACGCCCGCGGGTGAGCAGAACAGCGTGGCGTCAAGGCTTTTTCAACTCCACGACGGCTTCGTAGAGCCGGTTTCGTTTGTCGGCCGCTCCAACCCGCACCTCGGAGTTGATAATGCTGTTGCCGACTCGCGTGTTGCGCGGAATGTGGATGTCGACGGTTTCGAGACCCGCTACTGCGGCGATACGAGCCAGGAATTGATCCGTGGGGATGGGGACCCCCTGCAGAATGCTGTTCCCGATAACCACAAGCGCTGAGGCTCCGGGCCTCAGGCACCAGTGGGCCCCGCGGGCGAAACGCAGGCAGTCGTTGAAGTAGGTCGTGGCGTAGTTGGCCCAACCCCGCCCGCCGTAGGTGCCCTTCTCCGGAGTTTTGGAACGCAATTCCTCAAGCGTGTCGATGATCTCTGGATCGGTGATCTCCGGATCAAGCTCCACGTTCGGCTGCTCGCGGACGGTCTGCCAGAATTTCCCGAAGTTTCGCTGCTCGATTTCCTTCAGCTCTCGAGTGGACTCCACCAGTCCCAGCCAGTAGAGCTGGGGTCTCGTATTGCGGTTGTAGTGGTAGTTGTTCAGGTAGGGGGGCGATGTGACGACGAGGTCCACCGACTCCTCGGACACTCGGCGATAGGCGCTGAAGAACGAGTCCAGCACGACGCGCCTTCGGGGGCGTCGATTCCCCTGTCGTTCACGAAACCAGCAGATGTCGGCCGACATTTCCACAAGCCGGCTTGCGATGGCCTGATCGACGGGGAATTCAGTGGCCGCAACTCTGCCGACCGCCGCCTTCCGTCCGAGGCTGGGCTCGTAGGAGTAGTTCGAGTAAGAGACCATCGTGGCGGCGAAGGCGAGTCGGCAAAGATCCCGGGCCTGTGAATCCGCGATCTCCTCAATGAAGTCCAGAGATAACAGGACCTTGTGGAGGATCTTGGGGTTGTAAAACGCTTCCCGGGTTCGGAAGCCGGCAGGAGGCGTGGATTTTGGAGTCCGATGCTGATTCCGCTCATGGAATCTCACGAACTGGTTGGCCAGATCTCTGAGACGCTCCGGGTCCGCTGTGAAGGCCTCTAGTTTTGTCCGGCAAGCGAATGCGGCGTAGGGGTTGATCTCGAAGCCCACAGCGTCGTGACCGGCCAAAACGGCTTCCAGCAAGGTTGTCCCAACTCCGGAAAACGGATCGAGAACCCGGCCTTTGGTGGGTAGGAAGCGGCCTAACGTCTCCGCCACGAACTGTTTCGAAAACCCCGCGATCCACGGAACCCAGCGATGTACCGGCTGGGTCTTGTTGGACGCGAAGGCCGGATCGAGAAACCCCGATCCGGGTCGAGATTGTGAGGGGAGGCGGGTCTCCCCGAACAGCGTGCGTTGGCTGGGCTGCCTGACCCCGGTGGGTCGCCGGATCCCTGGACTGAGCGCTGCCGCTGGCACCGAGGCACTCACCATAGAGCCCGGGTGCGAACGGGCTGGGGTGGGCAGAGATCCGTGCGGTACGGAGGGGAGAGAGGGATCCGGCTGGCGGGCTTCGGGGCTCTTGGGCATGGTTCCCGAAGCTTGGCGCGCGGATACGACGGAAACCGTCACTGGCTCCCGCGGCGGCGTATTCCCCTCGCCGGTTCGTTCGACCAGTCCTGCCGGGGGGGCTTGTGGCCTAGCTCGCACGGTCACGCCGAGGACCCTGGCCGGTGGGGTGGGGTGCGGTCACCTGCTGCGGAATCTAACAGGGGCCCGCCCACCGGAGAACCATTTGATCGAGCGGGAATCTCTGAGCTGAAGCGAATCGGTGACGGCAGCGTGCCATCCGGTCGGGACGTAGTGCTGGGGGGCGATCTGCGTTTCGCTGCCCTGGCGGGCAGCGATGCCGGTCTGGAGACCGGCGCTCCCGCTGTCGCGCGCCACCACGCGGGTCGGCTATTCGCAGTTTCGCCCGCCTTCGGCGGGCTGTGCCGACCGGAGGTCGGCGTTCCCTGGCCGCCGGCGCCATCCGGACGGTTCGTGCCCCCTCGGGTTGCACTCTCACAGCGACAGGCCGGCGTTCAGAGATCCAGCAGCCGGCGGATCCCCGCCGCGCCGACGCTGGCGCCGGTGAGGATGGCCACGCTCAGGCCGCGCTCTCCCGCCGGAACCATCCGGGCGCCAGCGGTAGCGAGCGCGCCGGAGGGTTCGGTCAGGATCTTCTGGCTGAGAAGGAGATCCCGCGAGGTGGTGAGGGTGTTCTCGTCCGGCACCAGCACGGTCCGATCCACGAGGCTCGCGAGGGCGGGGTAGAGCTCCTCGGTGAGGTAGGGGACCGCCGCTCCGTCGCACACCGTTTCGCAAGGCGCCGCCACCGCGCGGCCGGCCTCCAGGCTGTGATGGAGGGTGGCGCAGCCGGCGGGCTCGACCGCGAAGATGCGGATCTCCGGTCGGCGATCCTTGAGCGCGCCGGCCACTCCGGTGAGCAGCCCGCCTCCACCTACCGGAATGAACACCGATTCGACGTCGGGCGCCGCCTCCAGGAGTTCGACCGCGAGGCTCGCGTGCCCCCGGTGCACCGCAGAGTCGATCCACGGGTGGACGAAGGCGTAGGGCTCCCGTTCCCACAGTCGCTCTTTCAGGAACCGGAAGAGCTCGGGCACCGGGACGAGGCGCGGTTCGCCCCCGGCGGCGCGGAACGCTTCGACTTTCGCGGTGGGCACCGTCTCGGGCAGCAGCGAGCGCGCGGTGACCCCCCGCCGGCGCGCCGCCCACGCGAGTGCGAGCGCGGTGTTCCCGGCGCTCACGGTGGAAAGCCCGGGCGCCACCGCCTCCGGGCTCAGTTGCGATACCGCGTCCCAGATCCCGCGCACCTTGAACGACCCCGAGGGCAAGAGCGTGTCCGCCTTGAGCAGGAACTCTGCCGCCAGGTCCGGGGTGGCGCGGAGCAGCGGACTCGCCGGAAACACCCGTCGGAGCCGCTCCGCGGCCGCCTCCGCGTCCGGCCAGCGGGGAGGCTGGATCGTCACTGCCGGCTTCCTCCGGTCTCCCGGACGCCTTCGCCCCCACGGCGCGGCGCGTAACGGGTGGCCATGAGCGCCGTTATTATGCGGCCCGGTTTCCCGCTTTCTCGGGAGCCGAGTCCGGAGGAGACCCCATGAGGAACCCCGTTCGCTCGCTGCTGCGACGCAGCCTGGCCCCAGGCGCCGCCCTGTGCCTGTTGTCTGCCCCCGCGCTCGCCCAGCAGGGCGGCCGCACCGACGATTCGGGTTGGGACACCACGCTCGCCCGTGGCGACGCCTACGACCTCGTCTTCGAGACCTCGGAGGGCACCTTCATGTCCCTCGACGTGTCTCCGGACGGCAACGCGCTCGTCTTCGACCTGCTGGGCCACATTTACCGGATGCCCATCGCGGGTGGGCAGGCGGAGTGCCTGACCCAGGACAGCGGGGTAGCAATGAACTACCACCCGCGCTGGTCGCCCGATGGCGAGACGATCGCCTTCGTCTCCGACAGGGGCGGACAATCGAACCTCTGGCTCATGGATGCGGACGGCGGCAACTCGCGCCCGGTCCACCAGGACCCCAACGCGAGGGTGGCCACCCCGGCCTGGCTTCCGAACGGGCAGGGGATCGTGGCCCGGAGTTTCACGCTCAGCCAGCCGCGCCGTTCCGGGCTCTACCTGTTCCACCCCGAGGGCGGGAGCGGTGTCGAACTCGTCGGGAGTGACTACCCGCGCGCCGGCTGGCCCGCGCCGTCGGCGAACGGGAGCCTCTACTTCCACTTCGCCCCGTCTTCCGAGCGCGATCTGGTCCGGGGGGCGATGCAGATCCGGGAACTCGACCTGGAGACCGGCAAGGTCTACGACGTGACCGAGGGGCAGTCCCAGCAGCAGTACCAGGGATCGAGCGGGGGCGCCATCGCTCCAGAGCCCTCGCCGGACGGCCGCTGGCTCGCCTTCGCCCGCCGGATGCCGGGCGGCACGATCTCCTTCAAGGGCCACCAGTTCGGTCCCCGCACCGCCCTCTTTCTGCGGGACCTCCAGACCGGCGCCGAGCGTCTGCTCGCCGACCCCATCGAGACGGACGCCGCGGAGGGGATGAAGACGGAACGCGTCCTCCCCGGCTATTCCTGGACTCCTGACAGCGCGGCGCTCTACGTGCTCCGCGGCGGCCGGATTGTCCGGGTGGACGCCGCGAGCGGGGACACCGAGGAGGTGCCGTTCGTCGCCGAGGTGCGCCGCCGGGTCTCGGAGCAGGCCCGCGCGAAGTTCGACATTTCCGGCGACACCTTCCGGGCGCGGATGATCCGCTGGCCGGCCGTTTCCCCGGACGGCTCGGTAGCGGTCTTCCATGCCGCCGGCCGGCTCTACCGGATGGCGCTTCCGGACGGAACTCCCGAGCGGCTGGTGGCGGGCGATGACCCGGCCTACGAGTTGTCGCCGGCGTTCTCGCCGGATGGAGCCACCATCGCCTACACCTCCTGGGACGACACCGACGGGCACCTCCTGACGGTCCCGGCGAGCGGCGGCGCTCCCACCCGGCTCAGCGACACGCCCTCCGAGTACATCCATCCGGTCTGGACTCCGGACGGGAGCGCGATCGTCACGGCGCGCGGCACCGGGGCGCCCGCCCGCGGCCGCTCCTGGTCCCAGAACCTCCGCTACGACCTCGTCAGCATTCCCGCCGAAGGCGGGCCGGCCACCGTCATCACCGAGACGCTCCGCCCGTTCAACGCGGGACGGCCGCTGATGCCGCGCCGGCAGATCGTGGCGCCGTCCTTCGGCCCCGACGGCCGGTTGTTCTTCCCCGAGCAGGACAGTTGGGAACGCGACGGCCGCCGTCAGGACGTCACCCGGCTGGTCTCGGTGAAGCCCGACGGGTCCGACCGCCGGGTCCACCTCACCTTCCCCTTCGCCGACGAGGCGGCTCCCTCCCCGGACGGGCGCTGGGTCGCCTTCGCCGAGGGAGACAACGTGTATCTCACCGCGCTCCCCTGGCCGGGCGCCGGCGCGGAGGCTCCCCACATCGAGCGCCGAAAGGCGCCGCTGCCGATCCGGACGGTGACCCGGGACGGGGGGATGTTCCCCCGCTGGACCCCGGATGGACTGCTCTACCTGGGTAGCGGGCCGCGGATCACCACCTACGACCCCGACGCCGACGAGACGATTCACCACGAGGTGGGCCTCGAGCTGCCGCGCCAGCGCGCGAAGGGAGGCGCGGTCCTGACCGGGGCCCGCATCGTCACCCTCGGTGAGGCGGGAACCCTCGAAGAGGGCGTCGTCCGGATCTCGGACGGCCGGATCGTCTGCGTCGGGGACTGCGTGTGGACCGAACAGGACCGGGTGGTGGACGTGTCCGGCAAGACGATCATCCCGGGGTTCATCGACATGCACGCTCACCACCACCGGGATCACACCGGGGTGCTCCCCCGCCGCAACTGGGAAGCGGCGGTGTACCTCGCCTACGGGGTGACCACCACGCTCGACAACTCGCAGTGGTCCCAGAACGTCTTTTCGGCGGCCGAACTCGTGGAGGCCGGCGAGATGGTCGGGCCGCGGATGTTCAGCACCGGCGACCCGATGTACAACGGCGACGGTTCCCGCCAGAACGACATCCAGAGCTACGAGGACGCCGAGAACAACGTCGAGCGGCTCACTTCCTGGGGCGCCACCGCGATCAAGTCCTACATGCAGCCCCGGCGCGACCAGCGCCAGTGGATCGCCGAGATCTCGCGCGAGCGGAACCTCATGGTCACCGGCGAGGGCGGCAGCCTCATCTACAACGTGGGCCTCATCCTCGACGGCCAGACCGGCTGGGAACACCCGCTCACCTACGTCCCGCTCTACGAGGACGCTGCGAAGTTCTTCGGGCGCACGAAGACCGTCTATTCGATCACCTTCGTGGTGGGCGGCCCCTCCGCCTGGAACGAGGAGTACTTCTGGCAGGAGACGGCGAACTGGCAGGATCCCAAGCAGCAGCGCTGGCTTCCCTGGCGAATGCTGATACCGCACACCCGGCGCCGTCCGCTGCGCCCCGAGACCGACTACAGCTTCCCGCTGCTCGCCCAGGGGCTCGCCGACATCATCGCCGAGGGCGGTTCGGGGGCCATCGGCGCCCACGGCCAGCACCACGGCATCGGCTCGCACTGGGAGATCTGGATGGCCGAGTCCGCGATGGGACCGCTCGGCGCCCTCGACCTCGCGACCCGGCAGGGGGCGGCCTACCTCGGGCTCGAGCACGAACTGGGGACCGTGGAGGACGGCAAGCTCGCCGATCTGGTGGTGCTCGACGAGAACCCGCTCGAGGACATCCGCGCCACCACCGGCATCCATCTGGTGATCAAGGACGGCCGGATCTACGACGGGGAAACCCTGGACGAGATGTGGCCCGACGCCCGGCCCTACGGGGGATACCCCTGGCTGAACGAGGACATGTACCGCACCGACGACCGGCCCATCCGTCCGAACTGACGCCCCATGACGAAAGCCAGACGCCATTCGACCGCTGATCCATCCCGGCTGAACCGTTACGCCCGTCGTTGCGCTTCAGTCGAAATACCTCTGGTATTCCTTCCTTCGCGCGCCTTGTCAGCCGGGCGCCTCAGCGGTCTCGGTGTTCGCTTCGCCTCCGCCATGGGACGTCTCGGAGGTATCAGGTGAAGGGATTCCCGCTAGCCGCCTGGGTGCTGCTTGTCGCGGCGGTGGTCCCCGGCGTGGTGCTCGCCGCCTGGAATGCCGCCCGGGGCCGCCGCGCTTCCCGGGAGTCCGACTCGCGCTGAGCGAGACGCGCCATGGCTGAAAACTGGCCGCTCTGGGCGGTCCTTGTTTCCTATCTCTCGATCCTCTTCGGGCTCGCCATCTGGAGTTCCCGGAGCACCGGTAGTCTTGAGGGCTATTACCTCGCGGGGCGCCGTCTCCCGGCGGCGGTAGTCGGCTTTTCGGCGGCGAGCACCGGCGAGAGCGCCTGGCTCCTGCTCGGTCTCACCGGCATGGGGTACCTGCTCGGGGTCAACGCGCTCTGGATCGTCTTCGGCGAGGTGCTCGCCACCGCGGTCGCGTGGACCTTCATCGCCCCCCGCTTCAAGGCTCTTTCGGACCGTTACCGCGCCATCACGGTGGCGGACTGGCTGGAGACGCGCTTCGGCGATCGGCGGCAGATCCTGCGGATCCTCGGGTCCGTGGTGATCATGGTGATGGCGGGCACCTACATGGCGGCCCAGCTCACCGGCTCCGGCAAGACGTTCGAGTCGTTCCTCGGAATCCCCTACGAGATCGGAGTGATTCTCGGGGCGGTGGTGATCCTCTTCTACACGAGCTTCGGCGGTCTCAAGGCGGTCGCCTGGAGCGATCTCATCCAGGCCACGTTGATGGCCGCGGCGCTGGTGGCGCTGCCGATCGTCGCGATCAACGAGATTGGCGGCCTCTCCGTCCTCGCGGAGCGGCTCGCGAGCGCCGACCCCGGCCTCCTGCGGCCGCTCGGGGCCTCCGGCGCGAGCACCCAGGGCTTCGCCGATGTCATCAGCCACATGGGCATCGGCCTCGCCTTTCTGGGGGCCCCCCACCTTCTCGTCCGCTTCATGGCGTCGAAGGATCGGCGCACCCTCTCGGACGGCGGGTTCATGGCTGCTTTCGTGATCGTGCTGTTCGACCTCGGGGCCGTGCTCACCGGAATGGCGGGGCGGGTGCTCTACCCCCAGATCGCCGATCCGGAGGGCATCCTGCCGCTCCTGGCTTCGGACCTCATGCCCCCGGTGGTCACCGGGCTGTTCCTGACCGCGGTGCTGGCGGCGATCATGTCCACCGCGGACTCGGTCCTGCTGCTCGCCTCGTCGGCGGTCGTGCGGGACTTCTTCGAGAAGATTCTCGGATCCCGCTATCGGGACCCGGCGGCGCCGGGACTTCGCGGAACGATCGCCCGGCTGACCCGCGACGAGGCGCGCCTCGCCCGCTTCGGCAAGGTGGTCACGCTGGTACTTGGGGTGGTCGCCATCGGGGTCGCGCTCCCCGAGGTACGGATGATCTTCTTCTTCGTCCTCTTCTCGTGGTCGGGCCTCGGCTGCGCCTTTGCGCCGGTCGCGATTCTCGGGATCTTCTGGCGCCGGATGACGCTTCCGGGAGCGGTCGCCGGGATGGTGACCGGTTTCCTGACGTCGGTCGGGTGGTTCCTCTGGGGCAAGCCGGTCTACTTCGAGCTCTACGAGATGGTCGTGGGGTTTGCCGCGGGGTTCGCCGCGGCCATCGTGGTGAGCCTTCTCACCCGGCCGGATCCCGAAGGCGCGAGGCAGGTGGACGAGGCGGCGCGCTGGGCGCGGCAGCGGTGAGCAACGGGCTCGCCGGATCGGCCGCGGTCGTTGCGGCGGCGCTTCTGCTCATCACGCTTTCCGCCTGCGAGGAGGGTGAGGGAGGCCCCACGAGCCCGGAGCCGGGTGATCGGGCTGGCGCGCTGATCGATCGGCTGGAGATCGTCTCGGAGCCGGCGGCGAACGGGACGTATCTCGACGGTGAGGAACTGGTCTTCGCGGTCCTGCTCACGAGCGGCGAAGAGGTGGAGACGACCGGCGAGGTCTTCCTGATCTTCGATCTCGGACTCGCCAGCGAGCCGGCGGCGCTTGCCGGCAGCGAGGCCGGCCGGCTGGAGTTCCGCTACGCGGTCCGCCAGGGTGACTACGACGGCGACGGAGTAAGCGTGCCCGAGGGCGAGTTGATGTTCTCCGCGGGCGCCACCCTCCAGGTCGGCGGCGCGGATCTCGACGCGAGCGTTCCCGAACTCCCGGCCGACGGCGACCACCGGGTATTCGCGCGCCACTCCCCCGGCGAGTCCCTGGTGTTCGACACTGTCCTGGACCGGTTCCCGGTCGAATCGCTCGGCCTCTCGGGAGCGGTGGGCTGCGCGTCGACCGACGACATCGTCCCCCTGGTAGAAGCCGTTCTCGAAGGAAACCTGCCCGGCGCGGCGAGCCTGTTTCAAGTGGCATGGCAGACCGGGCGCTGCGCCACGCTGAACGAAGGGGCACCTGCCATCTTCCTCTCGGCGGCGGTCCTCGAACACCGCGGCGAGATCTACGACCTCGTGCTCGCCTACGGGCCGGGCGGCACCCCCGGCGGCCAGGAAGTCACCGGGAACTGGTGGACCCTCGGCGACTTCCTCGCAGAGCCTCCGTAGGGAAGAAGCGCGAAAAAAGTCAAGCAATTTCACTCATGTAATGTCTTCAGCGGGATGCTGATAACTCGTTTAATGGTGAAATATCAGTTTCCCTACCGTCCTCGTCCAATCCAGACAGCTCCAGCGTCACTGAGACCACGGCGCTGCAAGAGCGAAACATCCGTGACGAATCGGCCACCCGCGCGGTCTAAAGCCAGCATCGTCGTCCGCACCTCAGCATCCAACCCACGCCTTTCCTACACACTCGGCAACCTCAATCGATGCAAAGATACGAATGCCGAAGGCTCTCCCCCGCGGAATGCGTCGCCCGACTCCCCGCGGACCGCTACTTCGTGGCGCTCGAACGCGGCCAACTAGAAGTTGGGCTCTACGCCCCCGTCGGATCCGACCCCCAACAACCCCACGACCGGGACGAGTGCTACGTGATCGTAGAAGGCGAAGGCCGGTTCCAGATGGGAGACGAGACCGTGCCCTTCCGGCCCGGAGACTTCCTCTTCGTTCCCGCCGGCGTCGCCCACCGCTTTCTGGGCTTCGGCGAGTCGTTCAAGGCCTGGGTCGTCTTCTACGGCCCCGAGGGTGGGGAAGCGATCGGATAGAGGATCGGGACCGGATCAGCGGCGAGCGCCACCAAGCCCGCCGATGGCGCGAGCTCCGGATCGCCGATGGCAGCGGTGAGCCGTATGAGCGACCGGACGACGCGCTCCAACCCGACCTGACGCCGCGCCCAGTGCATCGGCCCCCCGCGCTCCTTCGGAAACCCGTAGCCGAGGGTCCAGACCACGTCCACGTCGCCCTCCCGCTCGGCGATCTCCTCGGCGAGGATCCGGGCGCCCTCGTTCACGAGCGCGAAGAGGCAGCGCTCGAGGATCTCGCGGTTCTCCACCTCCCGGCGCTCGATTCCCAGCGCGGCCGACTCCCGATGTGCGATTTCGGCCACCTCCGGATCGGGGCGGGGGGTCCGGTCGTCGGGTTCGTAGCGGTAAAACCCGCGGCCGGTCTTCTGACCGAACCAGCCCCGCTGGCAGAGCCGGTCCGCCACGTTCGGCGGGGGCGGCCGCTCGCCGCGGGATTCGGCCTCCCCGGCCAACCGGACGCGCACCGCGCGGCCGATGTCGAGTCCGGCCAGATCCGCGACCGCGAAGGGACCCATCCGGAATCCGAAACCGCAGAGCGCCCGATCGATCTGCTCGGGTAGCGCCCCTTCGAGCAGCAGCCGGTCGGCCTGCAGGCGGTACGCATAGAGCATCCGGTTCCCCACGAAGCCGTCACATACGCCCACGGGCACCGGCGCCTTGCGGAGGCGCACGCCGAGCGCCATCGCCGTAGCCAGTGTTTCCGGCGAAGTCGCCTCGCCCACCACGACTTCGAGGAGACGCATCACGTGCGCGGGGCTGAAGAAGTGCGTCCCGACAACGGTTTCGGGTCTCCGGGTGGCGGTGGCGATGGCGTTCACGTCGAGCGAGGAGGTGTTCGTCGCGAGCACCGCTTCCGGTTTCGCGACTCGGTCGAGGCGGGCGAAGACGTCCTTCTTCACCCCCATCTCCTCGAACACCGCCTCCACGACGAAGTCGGCCTCACCCAGTTCCTCAAACCCGTTGGCCCGGTGGATCCGCTCCATCCGGCGTTCCGCCTCCGCCGCGTCGATCTTCCCGCGGCCGACCGCGCGCGCGAGGCTGCCGCGGACCGCCGCCTCGCCCCGTTTCCAGGCTTCGTCAGATTCCTCGAACACCGTCACCGGGATGCCCGCGGCGGCGAAGGACATCGCGATGCCGCGCCCCATGGTCCCGAAACCGACGACCCCGGCGCTTTCCACCTTCGCCCCGACAACCCCTTCGGGAATTCGCCGCGAGCGCGCTGCCTCCTTCTCTGCCCGGCGGAGGTGCTCGGTGGCGGCCTGCTGCTCCTCCGGGGTCGGCCTCCGGTCCAGGGTTTCCGGAACCGGCGCCGAGGGGTTCATCGTGGAAACAGAATAGCCGTCGTCAGGCGGACTGTTACCTTCATCCCCGCCTGGGAGGCTCGTCATGCGAAACATCCTGAAGATCGCGGCGCTCGTGTCGCTCCTCGCCCTTGCCTGGGGCGCCGGCTGGCTTGCTTCGGGGATCGGAATCGGACGGGTCGCCCCGGAGGCGACGCTCGAAGAGCGCGAGCGCGCCTTCGAGGAAAGCATGCGCAATGTCGCCCTCGACGGCAGCTTCACCGTGGCCTGGCCGGAACCTCGGGAGGGTGTCTACCGCGACCGCTACGAGATCGCGGGGGTCACCAAACTGGATGGCGACCGGTGGCGGTTCGATGCCCGGATCACCTACGGGGACGTGGACGTCACCCTGCCGGTGGTGGTTCCGATCCTCTGGGCCGGGGACGTGCCGATGATCCGGCTGGTGGACGTCGAGATCCCCGGTCTAGGGAGCGAGTTCGGGGCGACCGTCGTCTTCGACGGCGACCGCTACGCCGGCACCTGGGACCACGGCGAGGTCGGCGGGTTCATGTTCGGACGGGTCGTGGGGGAGTAGATCTCGCCCGCCTTCGGCGAGCGATTCCAGTGCGAGTGGCCCCACCGGGCGGGCGCAGAGTCATCCGCGCTGGTTTCGCGCTCCCGCGCGATGCCGGTCTGGAGACCGGCGGTCCCTTCGGTCTTCGCCTCCTGACCCCTGAGCGATGCGGCCACACCTCCGTCCGTCACGCTCCGAGCTGACGCCGGAGTTCGACCAGGTCGCCCAGTACCCAGAGATCGGTGATCCTGCCGCCCTCGCACTGGAAGAACGCCGCGCCGGACCAGGTGATCTGCCGGCCGGTGGCGGGCACGCCCTGGAGAACGTCCCGGTGGCGCCCGGTGAAGCGCATGCGTACCGCGGCCCGGCTGTCCGCCACGACGAGGTCGTCGATGATGCAGCGGTAGTCGCCGAGCGCGCGATGAACCTCCCGCAGGTAAGCGATGAATCCGTCGGGTCCGACCCGTTCGGCGCCCAGCGATCCCCGGAAGCGGAAGGACTCGGCCAGGATCTCTCTTGCCCGGTTCTCGTCGGCCCGGTTCCAGACCTCGAAGTAGAAGGCTTCCACCAGTTCCCGGGGGCTCATCGCTCAAAACTCCCTTCCCCAACGCCCGTTTGCCCGGCGCCGGGAAGCGGGCAACGGTACCGGACCGGCCCGCCTTAGAATCGTGCGCTTCCGATGCCTGATTTCGAAACGGTGGTGCGCGGCGGGACGGTGGTGACTGCCGACGTCGTCCGGTCCGCAGATGTCGGCATCACGGGAGGCGTGGTCCGGGCCGTCGCGCCGGGACTCGGCGCGGGAGAGGAAGAGATCTCCGCGAAGGGCCGGCTGGTCATTCCCGGCGGGGTGGACGCGCACACCCACATCGAGCAGAAGTCCTCGATGGGTTTGATGTGCGCCGACGACTACCACTCGGGGACGGTCTCGGCGGTCTGCGGGGGGACCACGACGGTGCTCTCCTTCGCGGTGCAGGGACGGGGAGCCTCGCCGCGGGAAGTGGTGGCCGCTTACCACGAGGCCGCGGGGCCGAAGGCGGTCTCCGACTACGGGTTCCACCTGATCGTCTCCGACCCCACGCCGCAGGCGCTCGAGACGGAGATCCCGCAGCTCGTGGACGAGGGCGTCGTCTCCTTCAAGATCTACATGACCTACGACCTGGTCCGCCTGGACGACCGCCAGTTCCTGGACGTGCTGGAAGCGGCGCGGCGCATGGGCGCGCTCACCATGGTCCACGCCGAGAACCACGACATGATCGGCTGGCTCTCCGGCCGCCTCGTCGGGGAAGGCCATAAGGCCCCGAAGTTCCACGCTGCGGGCCACCCGAAGCTCGCCGAGAGCGAGGCCACCGGACGGGCCATCGAGTTGTCGGAACTCGTGGACGCACCGCTCTACGTCGTCCACGTGTCCTCGAAGGAAGCCGCCGAAGAGATCGCGGCCGCCCGGCGGCGCGGGCTCAAGGTCTTCGCCGAGACTTGTCCCCAGTACCTTCTGCTCACCGCGGAGGACCTCGACAAGCCGGGAATGGAGGGAGCGAAGTTCTGCTGCAGCCCGGCGCCCCGTGACGAGGAGTGCCAGGAGGCGCTCTGGGAGGGGATTGCCGACGGGACCTTCGACGTGGTCAGTTCGGACCACGCCCCCTACAGCTTCGACGACAAGGGAAAGCTGGCGGCGGGCCCCGAGCCGCCCTTCCCGAAGATCTGCAACGGGGTTCCGGGGGTCGAGCTGCGGATGCCGCTGCTCTTCTCGGAAGGCGTCGGCAAGGCGCGGATCAGCCTCCAGCGGTTCGTCGCGGTGTGTTGCGAGGCGCCGGCGCGGCTCTTCGGCCTCTATCCCAGAAAAGGGACGATCCAACCGGGAAGCGACGCGGACCTCGCGATCTGGAACCCCGACCAGGTGGTGGACATCCGCTGGGCGGATCTCCACGACCACGTCGGGTATTCCCCCTACGAGGGCCGCCAGATCAAGGGATTTCCGGAGACGGTACTGAGGCGGGGCGAGGTCGTGGTTCGGGACGGCCAGCCGCGCGCCCGCCCGGGCAGCGGCCAGTTCATCGTTCGGGATCGGCCCGATGCCGCCGCTCCGCTGGGGCGTCCCTCCTGGTCCGTGGCGCTCGCCCGTCGGTTCGGTGCGAAGGACTTCCTGAAGTAGGTAGACGTCCCGACGATTTCGGAACGATCTTGGCTTGCGTCAGAGGGGTCAGCCGCCAATTGAGACGTGCCCAACCCAGTGGCGTCGATGGGCGGGGAGGGCGTCCTCCGGGTCAGTCTTCTGCACCTTCGAAAGCGCGCTGCAGCTTCTCCGGGAGCGGTTCAAAGAAGCTGTCCGGAATTTTCAGTCCTCGGTCCATACCTACCCGGCGTTCCTTCTCGCGAGTTGCTGCAGGCTGGTGGATCACCGCGGATTCAGATTTGCGCCGCTTCGAGCCCTCCTCCGCCTCGGAGCGTTGCGCCCGAGGATTCGGGAGATGTCTTGGCATTCGTCATTTCACGGGGCGCCATCCCTCAGCGCTGGAGCCGCGGCGGCCCGAACGCCCGGTCCTCCTCCACCACGATGACTCCGTTCTCCTCCACGTAGACGTCCCACGCGGCGAGGAGTTCGGCCAGCACTTCCGGGCGCTCGCCGGCGAGGTCCGCCAGCTCGCCCGGGTCCTCGTCCAGGTTGTAGAGCGCCCAGTCCCCTCTTCCGAGCGGCGGCGCCAGCCAGGCGGCCTTCCAGGGGCCCCGGCGGATCGCGCGGCGCCCGAAGAGTTCCCAACCGGCGAGGGGCTCCTCGTGGACGGCCTCCGCCTCGCCGCGCAGCAGCGAAGCCATGGACCTCCCGGTCGGCAGGATCTTCTCCGCCATGGCCGGCGCTTCCGCGCCCGCGAACTCGAGGAAGGTCGGAAACAGATCGGTCACGTGCAGGAAGGCGCCGGTGGTAGCGCCCGGCAGCCGCTCGGCCAACAGGTCGGGAACCACTGCGAACCCGGGTACGCGGATGCCGCCCTCGTGGACGAACTGCTTGAAGTAGCGGTAGGGGGCGCTCGCCGCGCTGGCCCATTCGGGGCCGTAGTAAACGAACGAGTTCATGCGGCCCATGGCCTCGTAGGAGAGATCGAAGCGCTGGGGCAGGAAGGTCTCGTTGTCGGCGAGCCCGCTGACATCCTCGCCGGCGGCCCCGTTATCGGAAAGGAAGACGATCAGCGTGTTCTCGAACTCCCCCACTTCCCGGAGAGCGGCGATGAGCCGGCCCACGTGGTGGTCGAGGCGTTCGACCATCGCCGCGTAGAGCTCCATTTTGCGCGCCTCCACGCGACGCTCCTCCTCGCTCAACTCGTTCCAGCGCCGGGAATAGTCGGGAAGGGGCGGGAGGGCAGCGTCCGCCGGGACGACTCCGGCGCGTTTCGCCCCCTCCAGGCGCCGCCGGGTCAGTTCCTCCCAGCCGTCGTCGTAGGCGCCGGCGTAGAGGTCGAGGAACTCGTCGGGAACCTGGAGCGGCCAGTGGGGCGCGGTGTAGGTGGCTAGCGCGAAGAACGGCTTTTCGGCGGCGGTCGCTTCCCGGATGTTCTCGATCAGCCGGTCCGTGTAAGCCCGGGTGGAGTAAAACCCGGGGGGAAGCGCCTCCACGATCTCCCCGTCCCGGCGGTAGCGGATCTCGTCGAGCGTGTCCACGGGGGCGGCGTCCTCGAAGTGGCTCGCTGCCCCCTGGAGCAGCACGAAGGACCGGTCGAAGCCCCGGGCGCGCGGGCTCTGGTCCGCGGCCTGGCCGAGATGCCATTTCCCGGCGATCGACGTGTGGTACCCGGCGCCCTGGAGCACTGCGGGAAGGTGGAGGACATGTTCGTTCAGGTATCCCTCGTAGCCGATCCGGCCCTCGAGGTCGTCCCCCATCAGGCTCGCCATGCCCCCGAGCCCGGCCCGGTGGTGGTCCACCCCGGAGAGCAGCATGGCGCGGGTGGGCGAGCAGGTGGAGGCCGTGTAGAAACTGGTGAAGCGCAGCCCGGACGCGGCCAGCGCGTCCAGGTTCGGGGTCCGGATCTCGCCCCCGAAGGCGCCGAGATCGGTGTAGCCCAGATCGTCGGCCATGAGGACCAGGATGTTGGGGCGGGGGGGCGGCGGCTCGGGGCCGCCGCAGCCCGCGAGCAGCACCGCCAACAGAAACGGGGTGGAGAGCGAGGCACGCATCACGCGATTATGGAACGCAATCCGGCGCGGCCCCGTTGGACGGCGGTCGGCCAGGGGTGAAAAGACGGCCCAAGCAAGGTGCAGTCCGGGGACGGGCGGACGTTCCCCCTCAGCCCGGAGGTAAGAATATTGCTAGTAAGACTTGGCAAAGTCATACTACCGGCATGAAGATCACGACCAAGGGCCAGGTGACAATTCCCCAGCGTCTGCGACGCCGGCTGGGACTGCTTCCGGGGACGGAGGTCCGTTTCGAGGAGACTGACGGAGCGGCCGTAATCCGTCCGCTGTTGAGCAAGCGCGAACTCATCGAGGAACGCCTGCGAAAAGTCACCGGGATCGCGGGCCCGGGGCTTTCTACCGACGAGGTGATGCGGCTTACCCGTGGGGAAGACTGAGTGTTTCTCGCTGACTCGAATGTTCTGCTCGACATCTTTGGCGGAGACGCCTCGTGGGGTAGCTGGTCGAAACTGGCCCTTCGCGATGCACTTGCCATCGGCGCCGTGGGAATCAATCCAATCATCTACGCGGAGATTTCCGTCAGATTCGGGGACCGCGCTTCCCTGGACGCCGGCTTGAACGAACTCACGCTGGAGCGGTTGCGACTCCCCTACGAGGCGGCGTTTCTGGCCGGACGCGCCTTTCGCCGCTACCGGCGAGCCGGCGGCGTTCGATCCTCTCCTCTCCCTGATTTTTTCATCGGCGCCCATGCTGAAGTGGCGGATATCACCCTGCTCACTCGCGATGGTTCCCGGTTCCGCACCTACTTTCCCTCCGTCCGTCTGATATCGCCGAGCGAGCACTGAAGAGGGCGGGCGCCCTCGCTCGATCTGGTCTGCGATCCGGTCCGGCGGCTCCGTCCTCGTTGGCGGCTCCTACAATCCGGGCTCCGTGCGCGCACTCCAGGTCGCCGCCGCCCAGGTCGGCGGCATCCAACCCGACGAGACGCGGGCGCAGGTCGTCGAGCGGCTACTGGTCCTCCTCGAGCGGGCTGCCGCCGGAGGCTGCCGCCTTGTCATCTTCCCGGAACTCACCCTGACCACCTTCTTTCCCCGCACCTTCTTCGAGGACGCGTCGGCTGCGGACATCTACTTCGAGACCGCGATGCCCGGGCCGGAAACCCAGGCATTGTTCGATGCCTCGCGGCGGCTCGGCGTCGGATTCCATCTCGGGTACGCCGAACTTGAGCGCGAAGGGGACCAGGTCCGGCACTTCAACACCGCGATCCTGGTGGACGGGGGTGAGATCCTCGCGAAATACCGGAAGATCCATCTCCCCGGGCACTCGGAACACCTGCCGGAGGCTCCCTTCCAGCACCTCGAGAAGCGCTATTTCGAGGTCGGCGACCTCGGGTTCCCCGTCTGGCGCGCCTTCGGCGGCGTCTTCGGAATGTGCATCTGCAACGACCGCCGCTGGCCGGAGACCTACCGCGTGCTCGGGCTCCAGGGCGTGGAGATGATCCTGCTCGGCTACAACACCCCGGAGGTGAACATCCACCACCGCGAACCGGCCCACCTCCGGATGTTCCACCACCGGCTCTCGCTCCAGGCGGGGGCCTACCAGAACGCCACCTGGGTGGTGGCCGCCGCGAAGTGCGGCGTCGAGGACGGCAGCCGCCTGATCGCGGGGTCGGCGATCGTCTCGCCGAACGGCGAGATCGTCGCCGAGTCGGTCGGGGAGGGGGACGAACTGATCGTCACCGACTGCGACCTCGACCTCGGGGCGGACCTCAAGCGCCATGTTTTCGACTTCGCCCGCCACCGGCGGACCGAACACTACGGGCTGATCACCGAACGGACGGCGCCGGTCGTTCCCGACTGAACGCCGCGTCTCGCCGCTAAGCCGGCAGCACCGCCCGCCCCCCCAGCCGCCGGACGAGTCGCACGAGCGGCCAGAGGATCGCGAGATACAGCACCGCCGCGAGGATCAGCGGCGACGGGTTGAAGTGGACCCCCTGGGCCACCCGCGCCATCCGCAGCAGGTCGGGGAGCGCCACCACGCTCGCCAACGAGGTCAGCTTCACCGCTTCCAGGGTGTTTCCGGCGAGGTCGGGGAGCACGTTCCGGATCCCCTGGGGAAGCACCACGTAGCGGAGCGTCGCCGCGGTCCCGAGGCCGGTGGAGCGCGCTGCCTCCCACTGGGTCGGCTCGATGCTCCCGATGCCGGCCCGCAGGATCTCCCCGTAGTAGGTTGAGGTGTTGATGGTGAGCGCGATCCCGACGCCGAGGAGCGGCGGCGGTTCGATCCCCAGGAAGGGGAGGCCGTGAACGATGAGGACGAGCAGCACCAGCGGAGGGAAGGCGCGGACGAGGTCCACGCCCCAGGAGAGGAGCCCGGTCACCCCGCGGGGAGCGAGCGTCTGGGCGAGCGCGAGCCCGGCTCCGAAGAACAGCCCGCCGGGAATCACGATCAGGCACGCCTCGATGGTGACCAGGAGACCCCGCAGCAGGAGCCCGGAGCTCTCCGCCATGACCTCGGGGTTCAGGAAGGTCTGGAAGAATTCGGACACGGTCGTTCAGCGGGTGGGGAAGCGGGTCTCCAACCAGCGCCCGACGCGGACCAGGGGCAGGAAGAGGGCCACATAGACCGCCGCGGCGAGCAGGAGCGGCGCCGGACTGGCGGTCTGCGCCTGGATGCTCGCGGCCTGGTTCAGCACCTCGGGCACCGCCACCACGGAAGCGAGTGCGGTGTTCTTGCCGGTGGCGATCGCCCGGTTGGTGAGCGGGGGGATGGTGAGCCGGAGCGCCTGCGGCAGGACCACCTGGCGGAGCACGGCGCCGCGGCTCAGGCCGGTGGAGAGCGCGGCCTCCCACTGGCCCCGGTTCACCGAGGTGATCCCGGCCCAGAAGATCTCCTCGGCGGAAGCGCCGAGCACGAGCCCGAGCGCCACGAAGGACGCCATGAACCCGCTCAGCTCGATCCCGGCGAACGGAGCGGCGAAATAGAGGACCACCAGCAGGACGAGCGGCGGCATGGCGCGGAAGATGTCGGCGTAGGCGGCGATCAGGCCGCCGATGGGACGAAGCGGCGCCCCCCGGATGACGGCGCGCATCGTCGCGAGCAGCAACCCGAGCGCGACCCCGGCGGCGATCGACGAGAGCGACAGACCGAGCGTTACCCCGAGCCCCGAACGGATCGCGGGCCACGCGGCGGCGAGGACCTCCGGGTCGAAGAAGATCCGCATCGCCCCGGGGTGCTACAACCGGCTCAGGAAGCTCTGGAGGCGTTCGCTCTTCGGCTGGTCGAGGATTTCCTCCGGCGGGCCGATCTCGAGGATCCGCCCCTCGGCGAGGAAGGCGATCCGGTCGGCGGCCTCGCGCGCGAAGCCGATCTCGTGGGTGGCGATCAGCATCGCGACGCCGTCCTCCTTGAGCGACCGGATCACCCGCAGCACGCTTCCGACGAGTTCGGGATCGAGGGCGCTCGTGGGCTCGTCGAGCAGCAGGATGTGGGGCCGGAGCGCGAGCGCCCGGGCAATCGCCACCCGCTGCTGCTGCCCGCCCGAGAGTTCGTCGGGCATGGCGCCGGTCCGGTCCCCGAGGCCCACGCGTTCGAGCGCCTCCCGGGCGGCCGCCTCGGCGTCGCTCTGGCTGAGTCCGGCGGCGCGGCGCGGAGCGAGCGCGGCGTTTTGGAGGGCGGTGAGGTGCGGGTAGAGGTTGAACGCCTGGAAGACCATGCCCATGCGCCTTCTCACGGACGCGAGTTCGCTGCCCGCCGTCGGGACCGGACGGCCTTCGAAAAGGACTTCGCCGCCGTCGGGCTCGGCGAGCCGGTTGCAGCAGCGGAGCAGGGTGCTCTTCCCCGAACCCGAGGGCCCGATGAGCGCCACGAGTTCCGAGTCGCCGACCGCGAGGTTGATGTCCCGGAGGGCGGGGACGCCGGCGAAGGTCTTGCCGACCCCCCGGAGTTCGAGAACCGCGTTGAGCTTCACCCGCAGGGCTTCCGGTCCGGGGTCTCCATGAATCCGGGGAGCCCCGGCGGCCCGAATCCGGGATAGGGAGTCACCGCGGCCGAGCCGGGTGCCGGATCGGTGCCGAGCCACTCGCGGTGGATCCGGGCGATCGTCCCGTCGGCCTTCATGCACTCGAGAATGGTTTCGACCTCGTTGCGGAGCGCGACATCGTCGTTCCGGAACGCCACCGCGAAGGCGGTCTCGGCCCGGATGCGGTAGTCGGCCCGCACTCCGGCGTTCTGGCGGATGGCCCACATGGCGACCGACTCGCCCACCAGGTTGGCGAACGCCCGCCCGGAAAGCACCGCCTGCACCGCGTCCGCGTTCTTCCCGTAGCGCAGCACCTCGAACCCGAGCGCTTCGTAGTTGTCGGTCGCCCAGAGGTCGTAGGCCGAGCCGTTGTTCACCGCGATCGCCTCTCCCCGGAGCTGGGCGAGGTCCGTCAGCTCGGGGTCATCGTGGCGGCGGAGGAAGACCGGGTCGGTGTCCAGATAACCCTCGGTGAGCAGGACGCGCCGGGCCCGCCCCTCGGTGATCGTGGTGGGGGCGATGACGAATTCGAACTTCTTCGCGTAGAGCCCCGAGAAGATGGACGACCACTCGGAGTCCACGATCTCGAAGCCGGGCCGGCCGAGCCGGGCCGCGATCTCCCGCGCGAGATCCACGTTGAAGCCTTCCGGTTCGCCGTTCGCCGCCATCATCGCGTGCGGGGCGAAGCCCACGTCGGCCGCCACCACCAGGGGGCCCGGGCCTCCGGATTCCGGCGCGTCGCCGCAACCGGAGAGCATCGGGAGAGCGAGCGCTGCCAATCCGGCGCCCACGCGCAGGCCGCCTCGGGACATTGGGTTCATGGTACCGCTAGCTACCGGCGGCTGAACATCCCGGAGGCCACCCCGGAAGCGAAGCTCGTCAGGGCGCTTCCCGCGATAAGCCCTCCGGCCAGCACGTAGCGCTGGGAGTCGAACCGGTCGCCGGTACGCCAGCTCACGAGGCGCCGGCCGAAAAGCGCGGCGAGGGCCGTCCAGCCGGCGACGGGATTCACGATCAGCAGACCGGTCGCGAAGAGGACTCCCATCTGCCGGTTCGGCCCGCCGAGGAACTGCAGGATGGCGCCGGGAACCGTCCACAGCGCGAGCTGACCTGCGAGTCCGGGATCCTGGCCCGCGGCGATGGTCGCGACCGCCACCCGGTCGTAGGGCGGGAAGAGGTCCGCCTCGAAGTAGGCGGTGTAGGTCATCAGGACGAGTCCGGAAGCGACGAGCAGCCCGAACACCTCGGCGGCTCGCTGAGCCCGCCGCCCGGCGCGCTCGTAGTCCGGATCCTTGCCCTCGCCCCGCAGGATCCAGCCGGCCTTCAGGTCGTAGCCCATGTCCGCGAATGCCGGTCCGGTCGCCGAAGCGAAACCGGCGAGAACGACGAGGGCGAGCGGCGGGAAGCCGAGGAGCATCCCGAGCAGCAGGAAGATGAGGGAAGTGGCGAACGCCGGGAACCAGCCCGAGTGCATCGCGGAGACGCCCACCAGCAGCTCCGAGATGAGGGCCGCGGCGGCCGCGAAGGCGCTGAAGGCGAGAATGCCGGCAACGCCCATCCCGGTGGCCAGCCCGGCGAGCAGGGCCACGATCGCGGCGGCGCCCGCGAAGGCCGCGTAGCCGGTCGCGAAGGTCGAGAGGCCGGTCCTCGGCGGCTGGTTTCGCGCCGCCGGGTCGGGAATTCGGGCTCCCCGCATCGCGCGTCCCATCTGCCAGAGCGCGACCGCACCGGCGCCGATCATCACCCCGTGGGGCGCGTAGATGGCGGCGAGGTCCACGCCCAGGAATTCGGGGGCGTAGCCGCGGGCGAGGAGCCCGAGCCCGAACATCAGGAGCGCCACTTGGTTTCCGATCCAGCAGACCCCCACGATGTCGGTCGGTATTCCGGCGAGGCGTCCGAGCGCTCCGACCGCGCCCCCGGTGACGAGGAGCGCCGCCCGTTTGCCGCCCTCGTCACCCGCCCGCAGGCACTCCGCGGTGGCGATGCCCGACGGCCAGAGGCCCTCCGCGGGGAACGCCTGGCTGCCGAAGAGCCGGTAGAGCATGGCGATGTCGAGGAGCGCGCCCAGCACCGCGCCGAAGATCATCGCGGGCACCAGGTCCGGCCGGCCGAAGAGCCACACCATCCCGGCCGGGAGGAGGACGGCGTTCGCGCCCCCGAAGGTGGCGGCCGAAATGACCGTCTGCAGCAGGTTCTGCCGGGCGGTGCTCCGAAAACGGCGGGTGACCGCGAGGGGCAGCCGCCCCACCGCGATGGCGATGACGGCGGCGATGATCGAGCTGTTCGGGGTGATCCCGACCCGGGTCAGGAGTTCCATCCCGATCACCGCGCCGAGCAGCGCGAGCCCCGCCCCGAACAGCAGCGTCGCCGGCTCGAACAGGCTCGGATGCCGCTTCCCGCTCACCTCGGCAAGTATGTGGGAGCACACGACGTTGCAGCGCTATTCCGCAGTACGGCACCGCAGGCAGGGGAACGCCGGACCTTCTACCTTTTGTCAAGGGTGGATAGGGGGAGGACGGGGTCGTCTCGGGAAGCCCGTGGAAAGTGCCGTCCTGGGGAAATCGGGGCGGGAGTAGCGGCCATTCATCGGGGAGCGGAGGGAGGGGAAGGGATTTCCCCAGGACTTGGAAAACGCGGCGCCACGGCGGCGGTTGTTCGCCGGCCGCGGCGGAGAGGGGCGCGTTTCCCACACGTCCCACCGGCTCACCTTGAAGATCCTTTTTCTCGGGAGGAGTTGTTCAGGCGGCGAGCTTGTCTCGGGAGAGCTTGGGGTCGTAGAGGGTGCCGTTTTTGAGCATGGCGCAGGCGACGGCGAGGAGCCGATCGCCGACGGTGCGGAGGGCGCGGCCATGGGAGTAGCCGCGGGCACGGAGGGCGCGGTAGCGGGCTTTGCTGAGGGGGTCGTGTTGTGCGGCGACGCGGGCCCAGTGATAGAGGGCGTTGCGGAGTTCGTGCTGGACGGCGAGGCGGCGGATCTCCCACTGGGTGTTGCCGGACTGGATGCTGACGGGGGCGACTCCGGAGCGGGCGCGGAGCGCGGGATAGTCGCGTCGTTGGAGGAGCTCGAAGGCTTCGGCGAGCAGCGTGCTGAGGACGTAGACCCCGACTCCGGGGAGGGAGAGGAGGATGGTGAGGTCGTCGGGGCGTTCGTCGTCGGCGTGGGTCTGGGAGAACGCCCTCAGCAGTTCGCGGATGTCTTCTCGTGCCTGGGCGAGGAGTTGGTTGGTGGTGTGAGCCTGGGCGAAGAGGTTTTGGAGGGCGCGGCCGGCGGCCTCGGCGGTTCCGGGGGCGACGGTGAGTGCGGGGGCGTGCAGGATCTCCCACAGGCCTTTGGCGTTCAGTCGCCGGATGCCGTACTTTTTGAGGAGTTTGGCGAGGGTGGAGACGCGCAGCTTGAGGGCCAGTGCGGGCGTTTTGGCCTTGTTCCAGAGCTCGACGAACCAGGGGTGGGTGAGTTGGTTGAGGAGGTCGGGGATGGCGAGCAGTTGGGGGTAGTAGCGCCAGAGCTGCTGGCGGATCTGGTGGCAGAGCCGGGTGCGCTGGCAGGTCAACTCGTTGACGGTGCGGGTGCGTTCCCGCAACTGGAGGACGAGAGGCTCCTCGAGTGCGAGCTGGCGGAAGAGGTCGGGGTCAGCGCGCAGGGCGCGACCGAGCATCCAGGCATCGCGGGGGTCGTCCTTCGCCCCGGAGGAGACGTAGCGGCGCCGGGAGCCGCGGATCTGGGCGGGACCGATGGCGAGAACCGCAAAGCCGGCGAGGAGCAGCCCTTCGACGACCGGGCCGTGGGGCGTCTCGATGGCCACCGCGATCTGCCCGGGCGCGGCCCCGGTCTCGTCCAGGAGCCAGCGGACAAGCTCCGCTTGGCCCGCGCCCCCGTGGGGAAAGGCCCGGCTGCCGCGAACCGAACCGTTCGCGTCCAGCAGGCATGCATGGTGGGTCGTCGAGCCCCAGTCGATGCCGACGAAAAAAAGAAAAGGAGGTGTCATGGCGCTGTTGTCCTTCCGAGGGAAGTCCCTCGAGGGGAAGTCAGCCGCCGTGATGTTCGCGAGGGCCTATACTGGCTGCTCGATGGCGCTGCCCTTCTACCGTGCGTTCCATCACGGCCAAGATCCGTCGAGGCACAGTCCGGCGTAGGTGTTCGAAACACATACCTCTGGTTGGTTGCTCCCGGCGGATCGGCTGACAGGTTGGTGAGGTAGGGCCCTTCGGTGCCTCTCACACCGGAGGGCCCAGGAAAAAAGGAAACGTGATTTTCCTGCTTCCGGCAGGAGGAGAGCATCGTGCCCATCCGCGGCGGGGAAGGCAAGGCGCTGCGCGCCTCCTCCGCTGCGCTCCGGCCCTCCGGGTGCCTTCGCCGCCGCGGATGGGCGGGGAGCAGTTTCATGGCCGGAAGCAGGAAAAATGGGCTTGGCCCTTGGGAAGGTCGCCACCAGGCCATGTGAGGTTCGGCCAGCTCGGAACCTTCGCCGCCTTCCTCCTCTGGACGCCGCCTCCCGGCTACCGGCCGCGCCCCAACGCACCCCGGCCGGCGCCATTCGTTCGCAAGGTGTCTGCCCCATGAAAAAGTGATGCCCGGAAAGGTATAGACCTCTGGGCAGTTCTCCCGGTGGGGCACCGCTGCGCGAAGCGCAGCGAGAGGCGAAGACTCCCAACAGCCGGATGGTTCACCTCTCGGGAATCACCCAGTCGTTGGGGCCCCGCGCCCCGTCACCCGCCCGCCGCGCTCACTCGCTCGTCGGCTCGGCCATCTCCCCCCAGAGGTGGCGGGCGAACCACTCCCAGTTGTGCAACATCGCGGCGAGCCGCTCGCGCGGCTTCGTGATCCCGTGGCCGAAGCCCTTGTAGATGATGAGTTGGGTCTCGACTCCGACATCTTGCAGTCCCTGGTACAGCTCGTAGGCGTTGGGAGTGGGGACGCGGGCGTCGAACTCGCCATGCTGGATCAGCGTCGGGGTGCTGGCCTGCTGGATGTAGGTCATGGGCGAGGTCTTGGCGTAGATCTCGGGGTCGTCCCAGGGGGTCGCTTTCAGGTACTCACGGGTGAAGGCGTGGATGTCGGTGTTGACGTAGTAGGTCATCCAGTTGGAAATGCCGGCGCCCACCGAGATCGCGCAGAAGCGGTCGCTGCTGGTGGTGAGGAAGGCGGAGATGTAGCCGCCCTGGCTCCAGCCCATCGCCGCGACGCGATCCGGATCCGCCACGCCCCGCTCTACCAGAGCCTCGACACCGGAGAGAACGTCCCACGCGTCGCCGACGCCGAGGTTGCGCACGTTGAGGGCGCGGAACTCGGCGCCGTAGCCCGCCGAGCCGCGGTAGTTGGGCATCATCACCACCGCGCCCTTCCTCAGCCATTCGAGGACGGGGTAGACGTAGCCACCGACCAGTTGCGGCCTGGAGGTGCCGGTCGGCCCTCCGTGGATGACCACCATGAGCGGGTAGGTGCGGCCGGGGTCGTAGCCAGCCGGCTTCATGAGCACCCCCTCGATCTCGGCGCCGTCCTCGCTCTCCCACCGCACCACTTCGCGGCTGCCCAGATGGTCCCAATCAGCCACCTGGGCCGTCATGTCGGTAACCCGCTGAGGCGCGCCCGCGCCGCGCGGCTGGCGGTAGATCTCGGCCACGGTGGTGCGGTCCTCGCCCTGGATCGCCATCGTGGAGCCGTCGCTCGAGATGTCCGCCGCCATGATCATCTCGGGGGTGTCCGACTCGAGGGTCACGTCGCCCGACTCGGGATCCAGCACGAACAGGTGGCGGGCGGTGCGCTGGGAAGCGACGAAGAAGACGCCGTCGTCGTTCCACGCCACCGGGGACGGGTTTTCGTCGAAACCGGCGGTCAGAATGCGGGATTCGCCGCCCGCCGCCGGGATCACCGCGAGCTCGCTGTTTCCGTAGTAGGGGTTCGCGTCCGCCGAGGTGGCAAAAAGGATGCGCCCGCCGTCCGGCGACCACATCGGTCCGCGCTCGCGGGCGGGTTCGGCGACCAGCGTCCGGACCGTTCCCGTGGCCACCTCGACGACCGAGATGTCGGCCTGTCGAGACGAGTTGACCTGCGGCGTGGGCGTGTGGTCGAAGGCGATCTCCAGGCCGTCCGGCGACCAATCGAACGACCCGACGGTGAAGCCGTCCCCTCCGGTCAGGCGGCGCGGCTCGGCTCCCTCCCGCACTTCGGTCACCCAAAGGTGGGCCATGCGGAAGTCGGCGTCTTCGACGGCGTAGTCGCCGTAGCTTTCCTCGCGCTCCTCGAAGTCGTCGGGAGCGGGGTCGGTGGCCGCGAACGCGAGCTGGCCGCCGTCGGGTGAGAAGCGGAACGACCTGATACCGCCCTCGTGGGAAGTGAGCCGTTCAGCCTCGCCGCCCTCGGGGAGGATGAGGTAGATCTGCGCGCCGTCACCGCGGTCCGCGATGAAACCGAGGCGGGATCCGTCCGGGGACCACCGGTGTCCGGTGCTGCTCCCGGATTCGGTGCGAGTGAGCTGGAAGGGCTCGCCGCCGGCTGCGGCCAGCCAGATCTCCCGGTCGAACCGGTTGGCCTCCCATTCCGTCGTGGTCACCGAATACGCGATCATCGTGCCGTCGGGCGAGATGCGGGGGCTACTCGCCGACTTCAGCGCGATCTGGGCACGGAACGACTCCAGCACCGCAGGCTGTTCCGCGGCGGGGGTGGACGCGACGCCGGTGAGCAAGGCGGCCAGGGCCAAGGTGAGCGGGTGGCGGTGAGCGAGACGCATGACTTCTTCCCCTCGTGAGCAGCGGGGTAATGGTTGGCTCATCCGATGTTATCCGGGAAGGGAACGCCGGTGTTCACACTGGCACCGCTGCGCGCAGCGCAGCGGGGACGGCTTGGAACGCCGACCTCCGGTCGGCACCGCCCCGCGCAGCGGGGCGAGGCGGCGTACTTCCCAGCTCCGTCATAGCGCACCTCTCGGCACCTACCCCACCGGGCAGAGCGGCACACCAGGGAGGGAACGCCGCCCTTCACCGTAGGCGCGATCAGCCCGGGCTCGACGAACGGTCGCCGGACTCCGGCGAACCGTGATCTTCACTCCTCACCCGCCCATCCCGCGGCCGCAGCCTCGTTCAGTTCCTCGACGGAGCGCCGGCGCGTTCCCGGTTTCGCCAGCATGCCGAAGACGCTGGAGATCGGCTTTCCGGGCCTGGCCCGGAGCAGAACCTGCCCGTCCGGCAGCAGGTCTACGTCTACCTTGTCGCCCTGCCGCGCCCCTAGGTGTTCACGCACTTCCTTGCGCAGGGTGATCTGCCCCTTGGCGGTAACGGTCAACGTGATGGCCACGGCGGGGTCTCCGGGAAGAAAGGCATTATGGGCTTTCCAAAGGAATCCAGGTCCGCCGGCGCGGTTATCGCCCCCAGTTCCGATCCGCCGACCGGGTTATCGCCCCCAGCTCCGACCAGCCGGTCCGGTTATCGCCCCCAGCTTCGCGATATCGCTTCGCCAGTCCCGTCACCCCTGGGCAGCCAGCCGTCCCACCGCTTCCGCCAGCGCCCGCCGGGCGAGAACCACCGGCTTCCCGGTGGCGCGCTCCACCGCGGTGGCTAGCGGACCGTTATAGCCCAGGCAGTTCAGCCCGATGACGTCCGCCTCGCGAAAACACCCGGCCAGTCGTTCCTCCACCCCGTCGTCCGAATACGGCGACGCCACCCCGATGATGCACCGGCTCCCATCCGGCACCCGGCTCCGGGCATCCTCCTCCTGTCGCGGTTCCGGAATCAGCATCCCCACGGTGGCCCCCGGAGGCGTGGCACCCCGGAGCGTCGAGTCAAAAATCGGGCCCGCCTTCACGAGTCCCGGCCGCTCGGCAATCCCGCGGAACGGTCCAGTGCACAGGATGGCCGCGACATCACCCGCCGGGATCCGGCTCAGCAGCGCCGCCATCCGTTCCTCGACGAAGTCCTCGCCGATCACCACCTCTTCGCCGGTCCGCAACCGCGAAACCAGCGGCATCTCACCGTCGCGCGGTGCGCCAGCCCGGACCTCCTCCCGCGACAGCCCGTCGAGCGCGCCAGCCTCCACGGGGGCGATCCCCGCGGCCGCGTCCCCCAGCATTCCCAGGATCTCCGGTACGACGTCGGGCCGGGGCGACTGGCCGATGGTCAGGAAATGAACGGTGCGCACGATCCGGGACGAGGTCAGACGGCGTTCTAGTTCGCGAACAGGAAGCCGAAGACTGCGATCAGCACCGTCACGAGAACGCCCAGTGCGCCGAGAACCATCTGCACCTGCACCTTCAGCGAATCCATGCGGGCTGCGAGAACGTCCAGCTTCCGGTCGCGCTCGGCGAGTTTCTCGAGTTTCTCTCCGTGGGCGGCAACGACCGTCGTGAGGGCGTCCATCTTTCGACCCAGGTTCGTGAACTGTTGGTCGTGTCTCTGGAAGACCAGCTTCATCTCCGCGATCACCGGCTGCATCTGTGCCGCTACGATCTCCGAAGTCATGGAATACGCCTGCTGTTCCGCAGTATAGGCGACCACCGGATCGCATCCGGCCTGAAGCAGCGCCCGAAACAGACCACCGTTCCCGTCCGGCTTCGGAACAGCCTCCTTCGAAGTCGGGGACGGAGCGTCACCAGGCGGGGACGTTCTCGGGGGCGGCTCGGTGGCGGCTCGCTTGGACGCGGCGTTCGGCATCGGGAGTTCCTCCGGGAGGATGCGGCGGTCGGAAGACTCGATGTCTTCCCCTACTTCCCATGGACGAGATTCCGAACAGATTCGTCCCGCGTACGAGGCCAGTGTGGAAAACTCGTCGCGAACGGCGTCGGTTGGAGACCGACGGCGCCCTCGAGACCGCGCCTCCCGGCGGTTAGGCAGGTAGCATCGCCGCCCGCATGACCCAGGGCGCCAGAGAACTCACGCCCACCGAGATCGAGGACCTCGCCGCCGGCGCCTGGATCCTCGGGGCAGGGGGCGGCGGGAATCCGTACCACTCGCTGCTGACCCTCCGGGCCGAGGCGGCGCGGGGATTCCGCCCGGTGGTGATCCCGGCTGACGCCCTTGCCGACGACGACCTGGTGGCGGTGGTCTCGACGATGGGAGCGCCGTTGGTCGGCGAGGAGCGTCTCCCCGATCCCGATGTCGCGGCGCGGCCCGTCCAGGTCCTGGCCGAGCGACTGGGCCGGCCCTTCGTCGCCGTGATGTCGCTCGAAATCGGGGGCGCAAACTCGCTCCAGAGCTTCATGGTGGCGGCGCGGACCGGTCTTCCGGTGGTGGACGCCGACTGCATGGGTCGGGCGTTCCCCGAGGCCCAGATGACCACCTTCGCCATCGCCGGACTCCGGAACTATCCCTTTTGCCTCGCCGACATCCGCGACAACGTCGTGATCGTCGAGCGCGCCGCGAGCTGGCAGTGGCAGGAGCGTCTGGGCCGGGTGGTGGTGACCGAGGTCGGCTCGATCGCCGCCACCGCCAAGGCGCCGCGGACGGGGCGCGAGATCAAGGATCACGCGATCCTGGGTTCGGTCACTCGGGCGATGCGGATTGGCGCCGCGCTTCGTCACGCGCGGGAGCGCGGCGAAGACCCGGTGGATGCGGTTCTGGCCTCGGAAGGGGGGATCGTGCTCTTCACGGGCAAGGTGTCCGACATGGAACGCCGCACCACGCGCGGGTTCCTGCGCGGGGTGGCGACGGTCGCGGGACTCGGCGAAGACCGCGGCTCCACCATGGAACTCCACTTCCAGAACGAGTTTGCCGTCGCCTTCCGGGACGGCGAGCCTGTCGGGATGACCCCGGACATCCTCACCGTAGTGGATTCATCGACCGGTGAGGCCCTCGGGACCGAAGTGATCGCCTACGGGCAGCGGGTCCGGGTCATCGCCCTCGCGTCGCCGGCTGCGCTCCAGACCGAAGCCGCGCTCGAACTGGTGGGACCGCGCGCCTTCGGGTTCGACCTCGATTTCAAGCCGCTCTTCGCGTGAGCGAGTCGCGGCCCCGCTTCAGGAATCAGGTCGCCCTCCGATCCAACTGTTGTCTGGACGGCGCGGCCTTGCAGACTTCTGCTCACGCCCCACCGAGTGCTCAACCTGGCGGAGACTCACGCGTAATCAGGAAACAGCCCCCCTCCGACAAAAACAGGCGCTGTCGATGGGAACGTCGGCGCGGGCTTTCGCGAACTCCAGCCGCTGGCGGAGAAACCGAAGTTCCTTGGCATCCCCCGCCTGTTCCAGGCACTCAACAAGCCCTTGCAGTGCCCAGACGTTGTCGGGGTGCTGACAGCAACGCGGAAGACTCCGGTCGTAGCCGAGGTCTGCGCGATATACCGCTTCGGCCTCCCGAAACATGCCCTGTTCCGCCAGGAGCGCGCCTAGCGCGTGGCGCGGTGGATGCATCCACGCCCACGGTTCGGTGTAGTTCAGCGCGTCATCACAGGAGACTGCCAGGCGCAGACTGGCGAACGCACGATCGTAGTTTTTGTTCCGATACTCCAACTCGCCATCCAGCATGGCCGCGCCGACGCCGAGAATGTCCCGAACGGTATTGCTGAGGAAAATTGCGTCCTCGGGAACTGCGGCCATAGCCTCAGCGAAAGCGCACTGAGCGGCCTCCGCCTCTTCCAAATGACCGAGTGCGGCGTGTGCCACGGTTTTCCCGTAGGCATGCATTGCAACGCTAATCGGCCGGCGCGAATCAGTGTCCGGAGCACGCAACCCGATCAGCTCGCGCCAGCGGCCAAAGCGGACCTGGACGTGCGTGCACATGGCGGAGTAACCGTCCAGGATGGAGGCCATGAAAGGCGCACTCTTCGAAATCAGATCCGGCGTTGCCATCGCGCGGATTCGATCGGCGGCATGGGTGGCTTTGCCATATTGGCCGAGAAACATCGCGGCGTACATGAACATATGAAGGTCATGGCATCGCGCCGTGGTGTAGAAGTTCTGGTCGCCGGCATACGCAAGATACCTGTCGTCCGCGCCGACCGCGCGTTCGCTTTGCGATAGAGACTGCGCATAGTCGCCGCAGAGCACATAGATATGCGCCGGCATGTGCTCCAGGTGACCGGCGTCCGGGGCAAACCCACACAACATGTCAGCAGCCCTTAGAGCGCGCTGCGGCGTCGCCGACAATTCCAGCGTATGGAGAACCATGTGGAGGATTCCTGGATGAACGGGACGACCACGCTCAATCCTGTCCATCCAGCGTTCCAATACCGGCATGACTTCGCTCGTGCGGGCATGCGGGTTGGGCTCCCCGGATTTCAGGTTCCAGAGCTGACGCGGAGTGCAGGTAATCGCGGCCTCCACATAGAGCGCGGCGATGTCGCCGTCATCCTCATGCGCCCGGCAAACGTCACGCATCGCGTCGGCATAGTCCCAGTGCCAAGCGTCCAGGATTCCGGGATCGCTTTCGTGGCCATTCCGGTAGCGTCTGGTCAGAGATCGAATGACGGCTTGTTCGGCCGGCTTCGCATTGACGGCAAGCGATGCCGCAGTCCTCACGGCGTCACGACAAATCGGCAGCGCCTCCATGATCTCGGCATCCGAGTAGCTGGTCCACGGTCGGTTGTAGAAGGGTCCGGTCGCATACGCTATTCCCCACCAGGCCATGGCGCAGTTCGGGTCTTCGCGCGCCGCTCGCCGGAAGCAGGCAACCGCCTCCTCGTGGTTGAAGGCATAGGTCCAATTCAGGCCGCGATCGAACCAACGCTGGGCGGTCTCCGATTTCGTTGAAATCTTGCGCGACCAGGGTCCAAGATCGAATTCGTAGCTCACGGTTGGCCTCCAGGCCGCCGCTTCCGGTTGCCGCACTCTATGCTGAGCCGAAATGCCGTTTTCTCCTGACCGGGCTCGCGTCGGCGTGGACGTCGGCGGCACCCACACCGACGCCGTGCTGATGCGCGGCGGGGAGGTTCTCGCTGAGATCAAGGCCCGGACTACGGAGGACGTGACGTCCGGGGTGTTGACGGCGCTCCGAGGCGTGCTCGGCGGAGGGGCCGATACCGGAGGTGCTTCCCGGGTGGTGATCGGGACGACCCACTTCACGAACGCGGTGCTCACCGGATCCGGCCTCGCCCGAGTGGCCGCGGTCCGGGTAGGCCTGCCGGCCAGCGCTTCCCTGCTGCCGTTTTGCGACTGGCCCGACCGGCTCGCCGGCATCGTGCGGGGCCCGGTCTTCATGGTCGAGGGTGGCCACGAGTGCGATGGGCGCCCCATCGTGCCGCTCGACGAGCAGGCCGTGGCTGCCGCGGGAAGAGAGATCCGGAAGGCCGGGTTCCGCGAGATCGCGCTCAGCGCGGTGTTCGCGCCTCTCGACGGCAGCGCCGAGGCCCGCGCCGCCGAGATCCTCCAGGATGTCCATCCGGACGCCTCGGTCACCCAGTCCCGGAGGCTCGGGAGGATCGGACTGCTGGGACGCGAGAACGCCGGACTGCTGAACGCCTCGCTGCGGCCGCTCGCCGCGAACGTCACGAAGGCGTTCGCCGATGCGGTCGCCGCCATCGGAACGGACGCGCCGCTGTTCATCGCCCGCAACGACGGCACCATCGCCAGTGCGGCGGCGGCCGCCGAGTTCCCGGTGCTGAGCCTCTCTTCGGGGCCCACCAACAGCATGACGGGCGCGGCGTTTCTTTCCGGCGCCTCAGAGGGCGTGGTGGTGGATGTTGGAGGCACGACCACCGACGTGGGCTATCTGCGCGCCGGGTTCCCGCGCGAAGCCCCGCGGGAGGTGGAGGTGGGAGGCGTCCGCACGCTGTTCCGGATGCCCGACCTGCTCTCGATCGCGCTCGGGGGAGGGAGCGTGGTCTCGGAGGATGGCGCGATGGTGGGTCCGGCGAGCGTCGGATTCCGCCTTGCCGAGGAAGGGCTCGTCTTCGGGGGGCGCACGCCGACCGCCACGGATTTCGGCGTGGCGGCCGGCTGGGCCGCGATCGGCGATTCTGCCGGGGTCAGGGGGCTCTCCCGCCGGAGCGTGGACCGATTTGGGGAAGTTGTCGGGGACGCCGTCGCCGAAGCGGTGGACCGGATGAAGCCGGACGCCCGGGAGTGTCCGCTGCTGGCCGTGGGGGGTGGGGCTTTTCTGGTGCCCGCCCGGCTCGAGGGGATCTCAGAGACGGTTTCGGTGCCCCACGCGGGAGTCGCGAACGCAGTGGGTGCGGCTATTGCCCGGATCGGCGGCGAGGTGGACAAGGTGTTCCACAACGTGGGGCGGGAGGAAGCGTTCCGGCTGGCGGCGGAGGAGGCGGAGGCGCGGGCGGTGGCCGCGGGGGCCGATTCGTACGGGCTGGAGACGGTCGAACGCGAGGATTTGCCGCTTGCTTACTTGCCTGGCGATGCGCGGCGGGTTCGGGTCAGGGTGGTGGGGGAGGCGCGGTAAGGGGGATGCGTTCCCGCTGTCGCGCGCCATCTGCGCAAGACGGCTGTACGCGCTTCCGCCCGCCTCCGGCGGGCTGTGCCGACCGGAGGTCGGCGTTCCCCTGCCTGCGCGCCGCGGTGCCGACCGGAGGTCGGCGTTCCCTTGCCTCCGCGCCGTGATGCCTGCCGGAGACCGGCGTTCCCTCCCTACGAGGCGTTGCGGAGGAGGTAGTCGATCAGGAGGTTGGACATCACGCGCATCCCGATGGCGACCGAGGCGTTGTCGGCGCGGAAGAACGGGGAGTGGTGGGGACCCGTCTGGGTGTCTTCCTTGTGAATCCCGAGCCGGTAGAAGAACCCGGGGACCTCGTTTGCGAAGTAGGCAAAGTCCTCGCCGCCCATCGTCGGGTCGAGTTCCTGGGTGTTCTCGCCGCCCACGATTTGCATCACCGTGAGGATGCTCTCGGCGGTGAGTTCCCGGTCGTTGATCGTCGCCGGAGTACCGCGGTCGTAGGCGAGCGAATACGAACCGCCCCCGGACGCGGTGATTCCCCCGAGGACCTCGTTCATCCGGGCTTCGACCAGATCCCGCACCTCGGGGTCGTAGGTCCGGACGGTGCCCTCGATGTCCACCGTCTCCGGAATGATGTTGAAGCGCTGGCCGCCGTGAACCATGCCGACCGTCACCACCACCGGCTGGAGGGGATGGACGTTACGCGACGCGATCGTCTGTAGCGCAAGGATGGCCTGAGAGGCCATCACCACCGGGTCCACCCCGGCCTGCGGCTGGGCGCCGTGGGTCTGGACCCCGGTGATGGTGGCCTTGAAGTGATCCACCGCGGCGAGCGCGGGCCCGGGCGTGAAACCGATCACGCCCAGCGGCAGCCCGGACAGCGTGTGGAGGCCGAAGATCGCCTGGGGCCGGGGATCGTTGAAGACACCCTCGCGAACCATGAGGTCCGCGCCGCCCTCCTCGCCCGGGGGAGGTCCCTCCTCGGCGGGCTGGAAGATGAAGAGGATGGTGCCCGGGATGTCCTCGCGCATTCCGGCGAGCACCGAGGCGACCCCATACTGGACGGCGGTGTGGACGTCGTGTCCGCAGGCGTGCATCACCCCGACTTCCTGGGCGTTGTAGGTGGCGCGCACCTTGGACGCGAACGGGAGATCGGTGTCCTCGGTGACCGGCAGCGCGTCCATGTCGGCGCGCACCGCCACCACCGCCCCCGGCTTCCCGCCCTTCAGGACGCCGACGACGCCCGTGTGGGCGATCCCCTCGCGCACCTCATCGAATCCGAGCTCGCGGAGATGTTCCGCCACCATCCGGGCGGTCTCGAACTCGCGGTTCCCGAGTTCCGGGTGCTCGTGGAGTTGCTCGCGGATGGCGACGGTCTCCCCTTCGAGCCGGGACACCGCTTCCTGGATGCGGTCGTCCCAGACCCCGAGTTCCTGGGCCGCGGCGGGCGCCGCCAGGCCAAAAAGCAGGGCGAGAATGGAGATGCGGTGGAACATGGGAACCTCCATGGGGCCTCCGGGTGAAAGGGCGGCGAGTGTACCGGGGCGAACCCGGACCTGACGGCTAGTCGGAGGCGTCGGTCGCGCCGCCGAACTCCAGGAGGAACGCCCACTCCTCGGGGGTTACCCGCTGGACGGAGAGGCGCTGGCCGCGCTTCAGGAGCGACATGCCCGCGATCTCCGGGAGCGTCCGCAGGACGGGCAGGGGAATCTCTTCGGGAAAGCGCGAGACGAACTCGATGTCCACCATGTACCACCAGGGTTTCTCCTTGGTGGCGCGGGGGTCGTGGTAGTGGGAATCCGGATCGAACTGGGTGAAGTCCGGGTATGCAGTCCGGCACACGCGGGCCACTCCGGCGATCCCGGGCGGTTTGGCATTCGAGTGATAGAAGAGGACACCGTCCCCGATTTCCATCTCCTTCATGTAGTTCCGGGCCTTGAAGTTCCGGACCCCGTCCCAGTGGGTCCAGCCGTCCCGTTCGAGATCGGCGAGGCTGTAGGCCTCGGGCTCGCTCTTCATGAGCCAGAAGTGACGCGGCCGGTCGGTCATGGTGTCAGAGGAGACGGAACTCGACTTCGATCTCCGCCAGCACGTCCACCGCCTCGCCCCGGTAGCGCCCGGGCAGGAAGGTCCACTCCAGCACCGCGGCGACCGCCTGGGCGTCGAGTCCGGCGTCGAGACTGCGGATGATCCGAGCGGGACCGACCCGCCCGTTCTTCAGGATGATCACTTCGAGGATGACGATGCCCTCGATCTTCCGCGCCAGGGCGTCGTCGGTGTACTCGGGGGTGACCCGCCGGCGGAGCTGGGGCGGTTCGACGCCGCTCCCGATCCGGTAGGCGCCTCCCCCGAAGCCGCCGCCGGTTCCCTCTCCGATTCCGTCGCCTTCGCCTTCGCCCCGTCCGCCGCCCTGGCCGGTGCCGGCGCCGCGGTCACGACCGGGGCCGGAGTAGCGGAGCAGATTCGAGGTGTCGCGGATCAGACTGGCGAGCGCATCGGGGTCCGGCAGGTTGGAAGCGAAAGGCGCGTTGACGGCGTCCTCCAGAAGCTCTTCCGGGGTGACCTCGGGATCCTGCAGGGCGAGTTCCTCGGGTTCAGGAGCGTTCTGGACGGCCAGCTCCAGGCTTTCGGCCGGTTCTTCCGGGGACTCGTCGCCGCCCCCACCGCCGCCGCCGCCGGGTCCCTCCTGAACGAGGAACACGAGGCCCGGGAGATCGAAGCCGGATTCGTCGATCTCTTCCGCCGCGAACACCCCGAACACGATCAGGGCCAGGATGGCGCCATGGGCGGTTATCGCCGAGGCGAACCCGCGACGCCCGGCGTGCGCGTCGAGGTGGTACAGCGGCCGTCCGGTGATGGGGCTGACCTCCGGCTCGGGCGGCGCCCTGAACGCCCGGACGGCGTCCAGCAGACGACCTGCGGCCGATCGGTGAGGGGGACCTTGGGATGCCACGCGGAGGGGTTACGGCTGCGGATTGTCGCTCCCGCATTGTAGCGGGGGTACGTGGTACCCTCCGCGCCGCTTGGAGCGCCCGCGCGGCGCCACCTTCCATGTCGGATCCGGCGCCCGGATCCGGTCTTTCGGACCGGCCCGGAGAGTGCGGTTTCCTCGGGTCTTTGTCCTCATCCCGCGGGCTTTTGCGGTGTCCCCGACCGGGTCGGGCCTGGATGAAGATCGCAGGTGACGGTGGCGGCTCGGGTGCGCGGCGAACCAATCCTGAAAGAGGCCGTCATTAGCCCCCGACTCCCATGATCTACCCGTTCGGCGGTCACACCCCGCTCGTTCCCGAGAGCACCTTTGTGGCTCCCGGCGCCTCCGTCATCGGAGACGTGGTGCTTGGCGAGGACGTCTCGATCTGGTTTTCGGCCGTGCTCCGCGGCGACGTGAACTTCATCCGGGTCGGAGCGCGGTCCAATCTGCAGGACGGGGTTGTGGTGCACGTGAACGCCGGAGGCGAATCCACCACCGTCGAGGAGGAGGTGACCGTCGGCCACCAGGCGATCCTGCACGGGTGCCACCTGGGACGGCGCAGCCTGATCGGCATGGGGTCGGTGGTCCTCGACGGCGTCTCGGTGGGCGAAGAAGCCATGGTGGCGGCCGGCGCGGTCGTGCCGCCCGGTCTTCAGGTTCCGCCGCGGGTGCTGGTCCGCGGCGTCCCGGGAAGAGTCGTGCGCCCGCTCTCGGACGCCGAAATCGCCCATCTCGCCGACTCCGCGGCGCACTACGTCGAACTGAAGGACCGCTATCTCGGCGAACGGGGAGAGGCGAATCCCGCACCGTGAGCGTTCCCACCCGTCCCACCCACCACTGCTCGGCGCTCGACCTCGAGCACGCGGGCAGCCGCGTCGTGCTGATGGGCTGGGTCGAGCGCATTCGGGATCTCGGAGGGCTGCTCTTCCTCGACCTCCGCGACTACCGCGGCGTGACGCAGATCGTGGTTCGCCCCGAGTCCGGGCCGGCGGCGGAGGCGAAGCGTCTCGGCGGCTGGTGGGTCATCGCCGTCGAGGGCGTGGTGCTCACGCGCGAAGGGGAAACGATCAACCCGGGGATTCGCACCGGGAAGATCGAGGTCGAGGCCGAGCGCATCCATGTCCTCAGCGAGGCCCGGACTCCGCCGTTCGCACCGACCGATTCCGAGGGGGTCGCGGAGGAACTCCGTCTCCGCTACCGCTACCTGGATCTGAGGAATCCGAGGCTGCAGCGGAACCTGCGGATCCGCGGCCGGCTGGCCACCGAGGTCCGCGGCCACCTCGACGAACACGGGTTCCTCGAAGTCGAGACCCCGTTTCTGACCCGGTCCACCCCGGAAGGCGCCCGCGACTATCTGGTGCCGTCCCGGGTCCATCGCGGTCGCTTCTACGCGCTCCCGCAGTCGCCGCAACTCTTCAAGCAGTTGCTCATGATCGGGGGGACGGACCGCTACTACCAGATCGTCCGCTGCTTCCGGGACGAAGATCTCCGCGCCGACCGCCAGCCGGAGTTCACCCAGGTGGACGTGGAGATGTCCTTCGCCGATCCGGAACAGATCATCGAGATCACCGAAGGTCTCTTCGAGCGGGCTCTGGGCGCGGTGGGAATCGAGGTCAAACCGCCTTTCCCCCGTTTCACCTACGAGCAGGCGATGGACCGCTACGGGGTGGACCGGCCCGACCTCCGCTACGGCGCCGAGATCACCAACCTCACCGAGCTGGCCCGCGGCTCGGGGCACCCCCTGCTGGACCGGGTGATCGGCGCCGGCGGCTCGGTCCGCGGGATCGCCGCGCCCGGCTGCGGCGGGTTTTCGAGGAAGCGGCTCGACGGCCTGCAGGCAACAGCGGTCGAGGCGGGAGCCGGCGGCCTTCTCTGGGCGGCCTTCCGCGACGGCGAGGTCCGCTCCCCGCTCCTGAAGACCCTCGGGGCCGACCTTCTCCGGACGTTGCTGGAGGCGGCGGGTGGTGGCCCTTCGGATCTCCTCCTGATGGTCGCGGGGGAGGCGAAGACCGCCTGCCGGGCGCTCGGCGCGCTGCGGCGGTCGCTCGCGGCGAGCGAAGGCTGGACCTCCCCCGGACAGTTCGCGATGGCCTGGGTCACCGAGTTTCCCCTCTTCGACTATTCGGAGGCGGAGGGACGCCTCACCTCGGTCCACCACCCCTTCACGAGCCCGCATCCGGAGGATGCGGACCGTCTCCCGACCGATCCCCTCAGCGTCCGGTCGCTCGCCTACGACGTGATCGCGAACGGCTATGAACTCGGCGGGGGCAGCATCCGGATCCACCACCGCGCCATGCAGGAGCGCGTCTTCGACGCCTTGGAGATCCCGCCCGCCGAGGCCGCCGAACGCTTCGGCTTCTTCCTCGAGGCGCTGGAGTATGGAACGCCGCCGCACGGCGGCATCGCGCTCGGGTTTGACCGCATCGCCATGCTGGCTTGCGGCAGCACCAGCCTGCGCGACGTGATCGCCTTCCCGAAGACCACGTCAGCGACGGATCTCATGACCGGCTCGCCCGCGGGAGTGGACCCGTCCCAGCTCGACGAGGTGGGGGTGGCGCTGGCGGCGAAGCCTCCACCCGACGACAGCTGATCCGGCGAAGGTCCGGGCCCCATCCAGCCGGACAGCGCGCAGGGCAGGGAACGCCGGCTCCTGGTGAGCGTTACGCGGTTTCGCCCGCGTTCCGCGGGCGGTGCCGGTGTGGACACCGGCGTTCCCTGCACCGGCCGCGCTTTCGGCGGGGTGGCGTTTAGCCGATCGAGCCAAAAACTCACGGCAGCGAACTTTGTTCGCTGCCCGCGAGATCGGGGGGAGAGTGTGAGAGGGGGGCTCCCGCCCCCTTCTCACAAAAAGGCAATTCCCAATCGGAACTCGCCGCCGCGCGCCGGAGGCGCGCCAGGGAGTTTCGATTGCCGGCGCGGAGCGCCGGGCGGATCAAGTGGGGGACCCCGACTCTCCGCAGCGCCATGGCGTTGCCCCGACTCTCCGCAGCGCCATGGCGTTGCAAGAAATTGCGCCATGGGTCCCCCACTTGATCCGCTCGACCCCGAGTGCTAGCGTCCATTGCGTCCATGAAGCGCGTGGCGGAACAGGTTTCCCGCCCCCGCCTTCGCCATACTCCGTGCTGAGCCGACCGCCCGCGGCCCGCCGGTTGAACCGGCCGCTCACCGCCGGATGTGCCCCCGAGAATTCCGCCGGTTTGCCGGGTTCCTCTGTCCCCCCGGCGGAAGCGGAAGACGAAGCCCGCTCCGCTGTTCCCGCCAGAACCGATTCCATGACCCGAATTCCCATCCCCGGCGAGGGAGGACTCTCCTTCTTCGGTATCCGCGACCGGAACCTCCGCTCCCTGGAACACGACCTCGGCCTCACGCTCGCGAGCCGGGGAGACGTCCTGCTCGCGGAGGGGCCGGAGGACCGGATCGCACTGCTCGGTACCGCTCTCGAGGGGCTCGCGGTGCTCCGCCGCGATCTCGGCGAGCGTTACCGGTTCGGGGACTTGCGCGCGGCGATCCGCATCCTGGGCCAGGATCCGGGCGCTTCGCTTCGCGAGTACTTCGTGGAAACCGTCGTCACGCCCACGCCGGGCAAGATCGTGCGGCCGCGGAGCCTTCGCCAACTGGAGTACATCCGGGCTCTGCGGGCCAAGGAACTCGTCCTCGCGGTCGGCCCGGCCGGGACGGGCAAGACCTGGCTCGCGATGGCGGTGGCGGTAGAGGCCCTCCGGAACCAGCAGGTGCGGCGCATCGTGCTCACCCGTCCCGCGGTGGAGGCCGGCGAGAAGCTGGGCTTCCTCCCCGGCGACGTCATCGACAAGGTGGACCCGTATCTTCGTCCCCTCTACGACGCGCTCCACGACATGATGGACGCCGAGAAGGCGCAGCGGCTCCGGGAGCGGGCGGTGATCGAGATCGCGCCGATCGCATTCATGCGGGGGCGGACGCTCAACGACGCTTTCATCATTCTGGACGAGGCCCAAAACACCACCTCGGAACAGATGAAGATGTTCCTGACCCGCATGGGCCACGGGACGCGCGCCGTGGTGACCGGAGACATCACCCAGAACGACCTTCCACCGGGCCGGGTCAGCGGGCTCGTCGAGTCGCTCGGGGTGATCGGGAACGTCGACGGAGTGGGTCTCGTCCGGCTCGATGACAGCGACGTGGTGCGCCACCGGCTCGTTCAGGCGATCGTTCGCGCCTACGCCCGGAGCGAGCAGGCCAGGAAGCGGTCGCGCCGCGGCGAAGAGTTCGAGACCTCGCCGGTCTTCGCCGAGCCGCGCTAAGCCAGCAGGAATGGACTTCTGATCAGGAAGGCGACGATGAAACCGGGGCGCTTCGCGAACTTCTCGCTGCGCAGCTTCCTGCTCCGGCAGCGGGATCGGCTGCTCGCCCGTACCCGCGTGGTCTCCGCCATCCTCGCGGTGGCCCTCGGGGTTCTCATCTGGCCCGGACTCGGGCTTCGAACCCCCCTCTACGAGGTGGGGGAGATCGCGCCGCGCACCGTGCGGGCCACGGAGGACTTCACCTACGAGGACGCCGCCACCACGGAGGAACGCCGGCGCGAAGCGGTCGAGCAGGTGCGCGAGGTCCATGACTTCGATTCCCAGGCACGGGACGAGGTGCGCGCCCGGATCTCCCGCGGTTTCGGATTCGGACGGGCAGCCGTCGAATCCGACATCGCGGGCGAACCCGACTTCCCCGAAACGTTCGCCCGCATGCTCGGCATCGAAGTCACGGCGGCGCAGCTCCAGCTCCTGGTGGAGTTGGAGTTCGCCGAGGAGATGGAGCAAAACCTCGCCGACACGGTGGCCAGCGTGCTGGCGCGCGACATCCTCGCGGAGAAGGGAGCGGTCGCCGCGCTCGGCCGATCCATCCTGCGCCGCGATCCGCGAAGCGGCGACACCGAGCCGCTGGCCGACTTCACCAACGTGCTCTCGGTGGAGGAAGCCGAGCGAGCGGTCGAACTGCAGATCCTCGCGCTTTCCGAACTGAATCGGACGCGCCGCCGGACGCTCGGCGAGCTGGCGGCGAGATTCATGCGTCCCACGCTGGACCCCAATACGGTGGAGACCACCCACCTCCGAACCGAAGCCGAGCAGTCGGTGGATCCGGTGGTCATCCAGGTGCGCCGCGGCCGGACCTTGGTACGCGCCGGCGACGAGGTAACGGAACTCGCCCGCTACCAGATGGAGCGGATGCGCACGCCGCGGGTGGGAGCCTCCGGATGGGCC
Organism: Candidatus Marinacidobacterium sp.; assembly: GCA_965250045.1. Classification (GTDB taxonomy): domain Bacteria; phylum Acidobacteriota; class Vicinamibacteria; order Marinacidobacterales; family Marinacidobacteraceae; genus Marinacidobacterium. Next base: position 3,455,100 of record OZ252286.1, on the reverse strand, counting down.
GGCGTCGGCGCCATCGCCTTCGCGTTCGCGGTCGTCGTGCTGCTCGGGATGCTGCTGGTTCCGGCCCGCCGGGACGCGGCCTGGGGACGTCAGGCATTCGCCATGTGCGGCTTCCTCATCGTCCTGCATCTGACCCTGACGCGGATCCTCGCATTCGTCGGGCGCGGAGCCGCGGCCCAGTTGGCGAGTGAACCCTTCTCCGACCCTTCGGTGTACCTGTGGGGCGTTCCGTTCGCCGCGCTGGCGCTGCTGGTGGTGATTCTGGAGACGCAGCAGTCGGCGGTGATCACCCAGGGGCTCTTTGCCGCGACGCTGGCTCTCATGACGGGCAACCTGAAGCTGGGGCTCTTCGCCCTGCTGACCGGATTTGGGGCCATCTTCATCTACCAGTCTGCGGAACGCCGCTCGCAACTGCTGCGCGTTGGGACCCTGGTCGGGCTCCTCGGAGTCGGACTGGTCGTCGCGATGGAACTCGTGACGGGCGACTTCGGCGGCCTGACCCGGTTGTCCCTCGAAGCGGTCAGCGCCTTTGCCGGCGGCCTCCTCTGCGGGCCTCTCGTGATCCTGCTGCTGCCCGTGCTGGAGATCGTCTTCGAGCGCACCAGCGAGATGCGGCTCATGGAGCTGTCGCAGCGCGACAACCCGCTCCTCCGCCAGTTGGCGCTCACCGCGCCCGGCACCTACCAGCACAGCGTGACCGTGGGGATGCTCTCCGAGTCCGCCGCCGACGCCATCGGGGCCAACTCGACCTTCTGCGCGACGGCCGCCCTCTACCACGACATCGGCAAGCTGAACCGGGCGGGGTACTTCGTCGAGAACATGCGCGGTGAAACCCCCCACGATCTCCTGCCCCCGGAAAAGAGCGCGGACATCATCCGCAGGCACGTGACCGAGGGAATCGAGGCCGCCGAGCGCCTGAACCTCCCGAAGGACATCGTGGACGTGATCCCGCAGCACCACGGGACCCGCCTCATCCGTGTCTTCTACGAGAAAGCCCGGACCCTGGCCGCCCAGAACGGTTCCGAAGCCGACGAGAGCCTGTTCCGCTACGCGGGCCCCCGCCCGCAGACCCGCGAGGCAGCCATCATCATGATGGCCGACAGCATCGAGGCCGCCGCCCGCAGCCTGAAGAACCCGATCGGGGCCGAGTTCGAGGAGGTGATCGACCGCATCATGGGCGCCATCGTCGATGACGATCAACTGGTCGAATGCGATCTGACGCTCAGCGATATGGCCCGCATCCGCGGGAGCTTCCTGTCGAGCCTGCAGGGGATCCATCACGAGCGGCTGCCCTACCCGGGATTCGACTTCGGGAGACGGCCGCGTGCGTGAAGCCGCCGATTCCGGACCCGACGATTCCGGACCCGAAAGCCTCTCCGGCCGCGTCCGCCCGCGCCAACCGGCGCGCTTCAGCGTCCAAAACCGCCAGCGCCGTTTTGCAGTGGACCCGCCGGCGCTTTCCGCCTTCCTCGAACGAATCGCCGCGGACGCGGCGCCCGGGGACGGTCGCGCGGCCACCCTCCGGATCGTCTCGGACCGGAAGATTCGGGAACTGAATCGCCGCTTCCGCGACAAGGATCGCCCGACGGATGTCCTTGCCTTTCCGGCCGATCCCGTGCCTTCGGAGTTCCTGGGCGAGGAAGAAGCCGAATACCTCGGCGATCTGGTGGTCTCCGCGGACACCGCCGCGCGTCAGGCGCAGGAAGCGGGCGTCGAACTCGACGACGAAATCCGCGTCCTGGCGGTTCACGGCTACCTGCACCTCCTCGGATACGACCACGAGCAGGACCGGGGCGAGATGGTGAGGCTCGAGCGCGTGCTCCGACTACGGCACGGCCTCCCTAGCAGCCTGTGAACAAAGTGACGCGGCGTTCGAGCGCCGATGCATCCCGGCTGAAACGCTTCGCACCGCTTCGCTCATCGTTGCGCTTCAGTCGAAATACACTCGGTATTCCTCCTTCGCGCGCCTTGTCAGCCGGGCGCCTCGCCGCTCTCGGCGCTCACGCCACCTTGTCCACAGGCTGCTAACCCATGTTCCTCTGGGCCGTTCTGCTGCTGGTCGCCGGCCTTCTCGTCGTTCTCTTCGCCCTCTTCGAAATCGCGTTCTTCGCGTCCAGCCCGATCGCGGTCCGGGCTCTCGGCGAAAGCGTCGAGGAAGCGCGCACGCTGCGCGAACGCCTGGCGGACCCGCTCGTGGTGCTCATTCCGGCTCGTTTCGGTCTCCTGGCGGCCGGCGCGCTTCTCGGCTTCGTGCTCGACCGGATGGGTTTCGGCGCCACCGGCCTCCTTTGGACCTTCGGCGTCTTCGTCCCCGCCTGGTTCATCCTCCGGGAACTGGTTCCCGCGGCCATCCTGCTGCGGGATCCGGAAGACGTGTTGCGTCCGCTGCTGCCCTGGTTCGGCCGCTGGGAGCGGCTCGTCCGCCCCGTCGTCGAGCCGTTCCGAAACCTCCTGCGGCGCGGCTTCCCGCTTCCCTCGGACCCGGACGACGAAGCCTCCGACGAGGAGGTGGAGGCCTTTCTCGAAACCGGGGAGGAAGAGGGGATCCTCGAAGAAGAGGAGGCGGCGATGGTGCGCGGGGTTCTCGAGCTCGACGAGATGTTGGTGCGCGAGGTGATGACGCCGCGGCCGAACGTCGTTTCGGTGTCCGACGGGGCCTCCCGGCAGGAGGTCGAGCGCCTCATCGCCGACAGCCGGCACCACCGGATTCCGGTCTTCGCCGCTGCCGACCGGGTGGTGGGGGTGGTGGACGCCGTGGATCTGGTCGCCGTACCCGGAGACCGGCAAGGGCTCGCCGCGCTGCTCCGCGAGGTGCCCGTGGTGCCGGAGACCAAGCGGGTGGACGACCTGCTGCGCGAGTTCAAGCTTTCCAAGCAGACGTTCGCGGTGGTAGTGGACGAACACGCCAGCGTTTCCGGCATCGTGACGCTTCGTGACATTTCGGAGGAGATCGTGGGCGAGGTCCACGAAGAGGACGAGCCGCTGGAAGAGGACCTGGTGCGCGAGGCGGATGGCGTCTATCGGGTTCGCGGCGGGGCGGAACTCGATGAGATTTCGCGGGTGACGGGGCTGCTGCTGCCCGATTCCCTGAACGGCGCCGCCTTCGACACCATCTCCGGCTTCGCCCTCGCGGCCTTTCGGAAGATTCCGGCACCCGGCGAAGTCATCGAACACGACGGCCTCCGTATCGAGATCCTCGAAGCCGACGAGCGGCGGATCCACCGCGTCCGCCTGGCGCGGGTGGGGGGAGGCTGTTAATTGGCCTCGCTCCAGTCTGAAGCGGGCCCGGTGGAAAACCCCGAACACCGCGCCGGCTTCGTGGCGCTGGTCGGGCTTCCGGGCGCCGGGAAATCCACCCTCCTGAACCGTCTGGTCGGGGAACAGCTGGCGGCGGTCCACAAGAAACCCCAGACCACCCGGCGCCGCATCCTCGGCGTCGCCCGCCGCCCGGGGCTGGAGCTGATCCTGCTGGACACCCCGGGAATCCACCGGCCGCGGACCGGTCTCGGCCGGGCGATGATGCGGACGGTGACCCAGAGCCTCGGGGGAGCGGACGTGGCGCTCGCGGTCGTCGATGGCACGCGCGCCTTCTCCGACGACGACCGGGATCTCCTGCGCCGCCTGGAGGGTTTTGCCGGTCCCCGCGTGATCGGCATCAGCAAGACCGACGCGGCGCCCCGTCTCCGGCTCGGCGAACTCGAAGCGTTCTACCGGGAGCGCCAGATCGGGCCGGTGGTGCCGTTCTCGGCGCGCACGGGAACGAATGTGGACGATCCCGAAGACCGGGGGCAGGGGGACAGCGCGGCCGACTCGCTGGTCGGGACGCTCGCGGCGCGTCTGCCCTTCAGTCCGCCCCTGTACCTCGACGGTCAGATCACCGATCTCCCGGAAGCTTTCTTCGCGTCGGAGATCGTCCGGGAGCGATTGTTGGAGCACCTCCATCAGGAGGTTCCGCACGCCGCCGCGGTCCGGATCGAGCAGTACGACGATTCCGGCCCCCTGGTCCGCATCGCGGCCTCGCTGCTCCTGGATCGGGACTCCCAAAAGGGGATCGTGATCGGCCGGGGAGGCCGGATGCTGAAGCGAATCGGCACCGAAGCGCGCGAGCGCATCGAAAAACGGCTCGGCCGCAAGGTTTTCCTCGATCTGCAGGTGAAAGTCCGGGCGAAGTGGCGGGACAATCCGGGAATCCTCCGAGACCTCGGCATCTGAACCGGGGCGCCTTCCAAGCCCCCGTCCGGCCGGCGGGTTCGGCCCACCCAGCAGCGCTCCCTACCTTGACTGGAAGGCGGGTTCAGCCTACCCTTCCGACCTTCGGACCAGCCGTCGGCGGCGGCTTTTTCCAGAATCGAGGCTCTTCTCCGTGTTGAACATCAGGCTTGCCCGCACCGGTCGGAAGGGCGACGCCCATTTCCGGGTGGTCGTGTCGGATTCGGTGCACGGACGGGTCGGCCGCATTGTGGAGACGCTTGGCTACTACCACCCGCGCATGCCCAACGATGCGGAAGACCGGCTGCACATCAAGACCGACCGCGCCCGCTACTGGCTCGGGCACGGGGCGAAGCCGAGTCTCACGGTGAAGAGCTTTCTGAAGAAAGTGCTCGCCGAGCCAGCCCAATCCGAAGTAGCCGAATCCGAAGAAGGCAAATCCGAGGAACACGGGTCCGGGGAATCCGGGTCCGGGCAGTCCGGGTCCGGGCAGTCCGGGTCCAACGCAACCGAATAACCGTTCCGCGGCCGGCAGCGGCGCCTGCGGCCGGCAGCCCTGAATCCTCCCGGGATTCAGACTGGCGGCTTCGGTAGTGCCGTTCCCCGTGCGGGGCCCTTCGCCGCCCGCAAATCACCAGCACACAAATCACAGACAGCCCCGCACGAGTCAATCCGAAAAGGCGAGCGTGACCAGGAGACTAAGCAACCTGTGCACAAAGTCACGCTGCATTCGACCGGCGATCCATCCCGGCTGAACCGAGCCTCTGCGAGGCGCTCATCGTTGCGCTTCGGTCGAAATACACTCGGGCCAGTTCTCCCGGTGGGGGCTCCTCCCTCGCGCGCCTTGTCAGCCGGGCGCCTCACCGCCAGTTCTCCCGGTGGGGGCCTCGGTGCTCACGTCACTTTGTCCACAGGTTGCTAGAAACCATGGCTTCCGGCACATCGTCATCCGCGCCCCGGAGCGAGGTGCGGACAGCTATCCCGGATTCCTGGGAACGCGGGATCCGGGACGCGGGGGATGATGTCCGCGCCGACGTTGTAGTCGGTCAGATCGTCCGGCCGTTCGGCAGGCGCGGGGAAGTCTTCGTCAAGCCGCTGACCGACAATCCAGGGCGTTTCCTCGAGATCGAGGACGCCGAAGTCGGTTCCCCGGGCCAGCCGGGAACCCGGCGTTCCCTCGAATCGGTGCGCGTCCACAAGGGACGCCCGGTGATCCTGTTCGACGGAATCAGCGACATCGACTCCGCCGAAACGCTCCGGGGGATGGAAGTCCGCATCCGTGATGCCGAGCGCGCGCCGCTCCCGGAGGGCCGCTACTACTCCGACCAGCTCGTCGGCTGCAAAGCCGAAAGCGAAGAGGGAGTCCATCTCGGCGAGATCGTGGACACCCTCGATACCGCCGGCCCCAGCCTCCTCGTCCTCCGCGGCCCCGATGGTTCGGAAGACCTCATTCCCTTCGTCGAAGCCCTGTGCGTCCTGGTCGAACCGGAGGCGGGGCGGGTCGTCCTCAACATCCCGGACGGGCTCCTCGGGCTCAACGCCCAAAACAGTAGCGATGCGCGTTGACATCCTGAGCCTGCTGCCCGGAATGTTCGGGGAGGTCTTCGACCACGGCATCGTGCGGCGGGCGCGGCAGGCCGGTCTCCTGCAGATCGAAACGCACGCGCTGACGAACTGGACCGAGGGCCGCTTCCAGCGGGCCGACGATGCCCCCTACGGTGGCGGACCGGGAATGGTGATGCGCGTCGAACCGCTCGTCGAGGCGGTGGAGGAGATCGGCGCGCTCGCGTCGGAAAAGCCCCGGGTCATCCTGTTCTCGCCGCGCGGCCGACGGCTCGACCAGGAGCTGGTGGCCGACCTCGCGCGGGAACCGCGGCTGCTGCTGGTCGCCGGCCGCTACGAAGGCGTGGACGAGCGCTTCGCCGGGCTGACCGAGGCGGAAGAGGTCTCGGTTGGCGACTACGTCCTCTCGGGCGGTGAGATTCCGGCGATGGTCGTCGTGGACGCCGTGGCCCGCCTGATCCCCGGGGCCGTGGGCGATTCCGAATCCGTTGTCGAGGAGTCGTTCGTCACGGGTTTGCTGGAACACGCCCAGTACACCCGTCCCCCGGTCTTCCGGGGCAGGGAAGTGCCGCCGGTGCTCCTTTCGGGGAACCACGAGGCGGTTCGCCAGTTCCGCCGGGAACAGTCGGTAGAGCTGACCAGAAGCCGCCGCCCCGACCTGTTCCGGGCGTTTGCCGGAGAAAGAGACGCGGCCCGGAAGTCGAATCCAGAACCGAAGGAGAAACCATCATGAGTGCGAGCGAGCAACCGACTGCGGACGTACCCGAGGAGAGCGCCCTGGCGGTTTCCTCGGAAGATCAGCCCTCCCGGGTCAAACACGCAGCCGAAATCATCCGGGAACTGGAGACCGCCGATCTGAAGGCGGACCGGCCGGATCTCCATCCGGGAGATGCGATTCGGGTCCACGCGACGATCCGCGAGGGGGACCGGGAGCGGATCCAGATTTTCGAGGGAATCCTGATCGCGATGAAGCACGGTGGAAACCGCCGCACGATCACCGTCCGCAAGACCTCCTTCGGGGTCGCCGTCGAGCGGATCTTCCCGCTCCATTCGCCCCTGGTGGCGAAGGTGGAGGTGCTCCGTTCGCACCACGTGCGGCGCGCCAAGCTCTATTTCCTGCGCGAGCGCAAGGGGAAGGCAGCCCGGTTGCGGGAGAAACGGCGTTAGCAGCCTGTGGTGAAACCCAGACGGCCCAGTTCTCCCGGTGGGGGCTCGCCCGGCGATCCATCCCGGCCAAACAGCCTGTGATGAAACCCGCGCGGCCCAGTTCTCCCGGTGGGGGCTCGGCCGGCGATCCATCCCGGCTGACCGCGTCGCTTCGCGCCGCTCATCGTTGCGTTTCGGTCCAAATACACCAGGTATTCCTCCCTCACGCGCCTTGTCAGCCAGGCGCCTCGCCGGCCTCGGCGCTCACGCGGGTTCCACCACAGGCTGTTCACCGCGTCGCTGCGCGCCACTCATCGTTGCGTTTCGGTCGAAATACACTCGGGCCAGCTCTCCCGGTGGGGGCTCCTCTCTCACGCGCCTTGTCAGCCGGGCCCCCACCGGGAGAACTGGCCCCACCGGGAGAACTGGGCCTCACCGGGCTCGGCGCTCACCCGGGTTCCACCACAGGCTGCTAGCCGTAACACGGGGGCGTTCCATCGTCCGCGGGATGCTCGGATCGCCCGAACGCCCCGTCTGCTGCGCGATCTCCGCGGTTCGCGGTCTCGCGGTGGAACACCTCGGGGAGCTTCAGCGACTCGGGGTGGATTTTTTTCAGTTGCGCGACCGGGAGATCTCCGATCGCGAGTTCGAGAGATTTCTCGAAAACGTCGCGTCGCAGGCGCCGGAAGTCCTGTCGCGGGTCATCGTGAACGATCGGCTGGCGCTCGCGGCGGTGTTCCCGGTAGCCGGTGTCCACCTGCCGGAGGCCGGGCTCCCCGTTGCCGTCGTCCGTTCCCGCTTTCCGCGCGGCCGGCTGCTGATTGGCCGCTCGGTTCACGCACTCGACTCGGCGGTTGCCGCGGAACGGGACGGGGCCGACTACGTGATTCTGGGACCGTTTGCGCCCACGGGCGGAAAGCGCCCCTTGCCGCCGGAAGTTTTCGAGGAGACCTGCCGCCGGCTCCGGATTCCCGTCTGGGTCGTCGGGGGGCTGACGCCGGAGAGCATCGATCGGCTCCGCGGCGTCGGCGCTTCCGGGTTGGCGGCGATCGGTTCCTTCCGTGACACGCGACAGGCAACCGCGTTCGTTGCCGCGGGTTCGCGCCAAGTAAACTGACGGTGTCCCCTTCATGACCACTCGCGTGGCACGGCTCTCGGCTCTGATCGGGCTTGCGGTTGCGTCTCCGCTTTCCGCCCAACCGGAAGCCGAAGCCCAGCTCGAACGCGCCGCCGAACGACGGTTCCGCAGTGCGGAGCAGTTCTATGCGGGAGGGCGCTACGGGCAGGCGCTCCGCGATTTCGAAGCCATCCTGGACACCATGCCCGGGAGTCGGCTCGCCGATGACGCGGCCCTGCGGATCGCCCGGCACCGTTTCGAGGTCGAGGGGGACCCGGTGGCCGCGGAGGAGATGGTGGATCGTCTCTTTCACGCGTATCCGGCGGGCGACTCGATCCCCGGAGCCCACCTGCTGCTCGGACGGATTGCGATCAGGAGCCTTCCGCCGCATCCCGAAAACGCGCTGGCCGAGTTCGAGCGGGTCTTGACGGCGGCGGGATCTTCGGGCTCTCCCTGGTCCTTCGAGGCGCTCACCGGGATCGCCGCGATCGCTTCCGACTTCATGGACGACCGGACGGTGGCGGGGGCCTTGCTCTCCGCGCTCCACGAGACTCGGGCCGCTCCGGCATCCGAAGCCGAGCGATTCCGCGCCCGCTTGTTGCTTGCCCGCGCCCTCGCGCGGCTCGGCGAAGCGGATGCGGCCTTCAGCGAGGTGGCGGAGCTCCGCGCGGATCTACTGCGCGTGATCCGGGACGATCCGTCGGGCGACGCGAGTGGGGACTTCTCCGCCCGCGGTCTCGCCGAAGAGGCCTCGGCACTCGCGACGCTCGTCTCCCGCTACCGGTCGCCGGGCGGACCTTCCTGGCGTTTCACCGGTGCGATCCGGCCGCCGCAGCGGCTCGACCGGCCGCGCCGGGTGCGGATCGCGGGCGGTCGGATCCACGTTCTCGACCGGGATACCGATGAATTGCAGACGTTTTCGCGCGCCGGGGAGTTCGAAGGCGCGATCGGAGTCGAGGACGCCTGGGATCTGGGCTTCGCGGAGGGCGGGGTGGGGGAAGGCGGTTCGCCGATTCCGGTGGTGGCGGCGGAGGAAGCCCTGGTGGTGGGTGGAAATCTGATGACTCTGCGGCTCGTGAACGATCGCGAGCGGCTCCGGCGGATTCGCGCGATTACGGTCACCCCCGAGGGGTACTGGATCTGGGATGACCGGGAGAAGACGGTGTTCCGGTTCGCCCGTTCCGGCCTCCATCTCGGACGGGTGCAGCATCCCCGTCTTGACGAGGTGCATCGCATCGAGCGGCACCCCGCCGGACATCTGGTCGTCGTCGAGGACCGTCAGGGAGTTCTGGCTTTCGATGAGGAAGGCCGGCGGATCTTCCACCTGACCCGGGAGTCCGGTTTTCCGGAACCCGTGGACGTGGCCTTCGACGGGCTGGGGAACCTCTTCGTTCTGGATCGCGATGGTCCGGCGCTCGCCGTCTTCGACCGGGATTTCGCTCCGCTCGTCACGCTCAAGGGAGGAGAGTGGTCGGGCGGTGCCGTCCGCCGGCCGGTATCCCTCGACGTGGGGCCCGACGGAGGGCTCTACGTGCTGGATGAATCCACGCACGCGGTGGCGGTGCTGCGGTGAACAGGGTCAGACCGGTCAGGAACCCGATGATCGTGGGAGTCCTGCTGGCGGGGGTGATGGCGCTCTCGGGGATCCCGGCGGGCGCCGCGCCGCAGACGATGGCCTCTCAGGATCCGGTCGCCGTCGCCGCCGAACTGCGGGCCCTGCGTCCGCAGACGGGAGATCCCGAGCTGGCCGTGGAGGCGGTGCTCGCCTTGACCGCGATCCTCGACGAACTCGATGCCGTTCGCGACGCGCAGGGACGCCTGCCGGAGATCGAGACGGAGCTCTTCCTGAGGGCGCTCGAGTACCGGGCCCGGGCCCACCTGACGCGGGAATCTCCGGAGCAGGCCGCGGACGACCTGCGTCTGCTCATCCTGGCCGATCCGACCTGGCGCCTCGACCTGCCCGGACTTTCTCCGGCGGTGGTGGATCTGTTCGAACAGCAGCGGGGTGAACTGCTCGCGCATCTGACCGTCCTCACCGAGCCGGCCGGCGTAACCGTGTTCGTCGAAGATGAAGCGGTCGGCGTCACGCCCCTCAGCGGGCGGCCGGTGTTCGCCGGACTCGTCACGATTCGGCTGCAGCGCCCCGGATACGCCGTGTACACCGAACCGCGGCGCGAAGTGCTGGCGGGCGAAATGATCTCGATCGAGCATGAGCTGGAGCGCAGCCGTCCGGTGCTTTCCGTCATCACCGCACCGGCGGGTGTCACCGTGCGCGTCGGCGGCCGGGTGGCGGGAGTGACTGGCGGCAGTCTTCCGGAGGATCTCCGTCCGCTGCTCCCGCCGCGCTTCGCCCGCGACGAATTCTCCGCGCCGCTTCAGCTCGGGAACCTGGAAAGGGGGGCCAACGAGATCACCCTGGAGGCGCCTTGCCGGACTCCCTCGCGGTTCACGTTTCACGCCGACGAAGCCCGCGACTATCTGCCCCGCTTCGTGAGGCTCCGTCCTTCCACGGGAGGTCTCAGGATCGAGAGCGAACCGAGCGGCGGAACGGTCGTGCTCGACGGGGAGGAACGAGGGGTGACGCCGGTCTCTTTCTCGGCGATGTGCTCCGGAGAGTACGAGGTCGAGATCCGCCATCCCGCCGGCCGCTGCGCCCGCTCCTTCACCGTCTCGCGAGGTTCCCGGACCGCCGTTTCGTGCGAGGTGCTGCCGGTTCTCGCGATGACCCCGAGTGGGCCGGACGGAGGGTCGGAAGCGGACCGGGAGGTCGGCCGCGTCCTCCGGGCGAGAGAGGACTACTTCGTCGTGGATGAGGCCGATGAACGCGAGGTCCAGGCAGGGGTCCGGGTCCGGCTCCCCGAAGCCGGCGGCGGGCCGGCACGGGTCGAGTTCCTCGCCGCGGGTTCCCGGCTACCGGATGCGGCCCCCTTCGATCGCTTCTCCCCGGCGAGCGCGAGCGCCGCCACGGAGCGGCTCCTGACACCACCCGTGCGGCGGCGGACCTGGCTCGGGCTGACGGCGGTGGCGCTCACGAGTTCGGGCGAGGAGGGAGGCGCGCGGGGTCTCGAGGTCGCGAGCGTGCATCCGGCGGGCCCTGCCGTGCTCGCCGGAATGGAACCGGGAGACGAGCTTCGCGAAATTGAGGGCCGCCTTCTGACGGACGAGCTCGGGCTCGCCGAACTCGTCGCCACCGAGCCGCCGGACACCACGATCGACCTCGTCGTGCGGCGCGAGGGAGCCGAGCGGCAACTGCGGCTGGTCCTCTCCGAGACGCCGGTTCTGCCTTCGCTTTCCGCGGGAAAGTGCAATCGGCGCCTGGTGGAACTGGAGGCCGATTTCGCCCGAGGCCAGGGCGATGCGACCCGGCAGCTCGAAGCCGGAATCTGCTGGATCCTGCTTGGGGATCCCGAGAGGGCGCTGGTCCGGTATCTGAACGAAGTGCGGGCTCCGACCGGCCCGGGTATCGGGGACGGAACCGTCCTCTACTACCGGGCGCTCGCCCTCGAGGCGCTCGGGGAACGCGCGCGGGCGGCACAGCTGTTCGAGGCCGCCGCCGAGGTGACGGGGGCCACGCTCGTGACCCACGACGGACCGCTGCTCGCGCCACTCGCTCTCCGGCGGCTGCGAATGGCGCAGTGACCCCTGACTCGGGCTCGACCCCCGCGCTCTACGAACTCGTAGTGCAGAACGTCCGGTCCGGCGACTCTCCCGGAGACCGCCAGGAACCGCCGGCCCGCTACGAGATTCAGAACCGGGAAACCACCATCGGCCGATCTCCGGGGTGCACCATCCGGCTCGACGACATATTCGTGAGCCGCAGACACGCGCGGCTCGTGCTCCGCGACCTCGAACTGCATCTCGAAGATCTGGAGAGCACCAACCAGAGCCGCGTCAACGGCGCCCCCGTACCCACCCGGGTGCGCATCCATCCCGGTGATGTCCTGCTCTTCGGCGGCGCTCGTTGCCGCATCGAATCGTTCGGCGAGACGGGCGCGACGGACCGGACCGCGGCGCCCTCCGGAGGCGAGCAAACCGCGGACGCCGAGGCGGAGGCGATGTCTCCCGAGGCCGGAGAGGCCGAGGAGCCGGCAGGCCAGGAAACCGAGCCGTGGCCCCCCGCCAGGACGCCGAGGCTCTATGTCGCCGGACCGCTGCCGGGAGAGCCACGGCGCACGCGAATACGGGTTCTTCTCGTGGTTCTGGTGTCGCTGGCCGTCCTGGCCGCCGTCTCCCTGCTCCTTCGCTGATGAAACCCCCTGCGGTCCATCCGGGGGCGACGGTGGGGATCCTGGCGCCGGCGAGTCCGGTGCAACTTCCCTGGCTCGAAGCCGGCGAAGCGGAACTCCGGCGCGTCGGACTCGTCCCGCGCCGGGCAAGACATCTGCTGAACCGGCGGGGATACACCGCCGGGTCCGCTGCCGAGCGCACCGAGGACTTCCTCGAGCTTCTCGAGGATGACGGAGTCGCCGCGCTGTTCGGCGCTCGTGGGGGATACGGCAGCCTCGACCTGCTTCCCCGCATCCCGGTGGATCGGCTGCGGCGGCATCCGAAGGCGATTCTCGGGGGGAGCGACCTGACGGCGCTGCTGGCGCTGGCCTCGGGGGCGGAAGTCGCATCGTTTCACGGCCCCATGGTGGCGCAGCAGATCGCCCGCGGCCCCTCCCGCTGGGACCCGGAGGAGACGCTCGGTCTCCTGCGGGCTCGGGAACCCGGTTTCCACTTGCCTTGGCGCGGCGCGGAAAGCCTCCATCCAGGCCGCGCGGAGGGCGTTCTCCGGGGAGGCTGCCTCTCGATGCTCGCGGCGCTGGCGGGCACCGGTTTCGCGACCTGCTTCCGGGGCGCCATTGCCGTCCTCGAGGACATTTCCGTCAAGCCGTACCAGATCGAGCGGATGCTGACCCAGTTGTCGCTCGCCGGACTGCTGGACGGGGTGCGGGGCATCGTCTTCGGGCAGATGCCGGGCTGCACCCAGCACCCGGACCAGGGGTACACGACGGCGGAACTCCTGGCCCGTCTCAGCGAGCCGTTCGGGGTTCCCACCGTCTTCGGTTTCGCCACCGGACACACCGATGGCGATCCGTGCCGCACCGTCCCGTTCGAAGTGCGCGCCCGGTTGGACGCGGACGGACTGACGCTGCTGGAGGGCGCGGTGGCGTGATCCACGGCCTCCGGGCGGGCGATCGCCTGCACGTTCTCGGAGTTGCGGGAACCGCGATGGCCTCGCTCGCGGGATTGCTGACCCGGCTCGGCTATCTGGTGAGCGGATCGGATCAGGGGGCCTATCCCCCGATGTCCACGGTTCTCGAACGGGAGGGAATTGCGGTTCGGACGCCGTTTGGGCCGGAGAACCTCCCGGAAACGTGCCGGGCGGTGATCGTCGGAAACGCGATCTCGCGCGGGAATCCCGAGCTTGAGGCGGCGCTCGATCGCCGCCTGCCGCTCCTGTCCTTCCCGGAAACGCTCCGGGAACTCGTCCTTCGTCCGCGGGTGCCGGTGGTTGTCGCCGGGACCCACGGGAAGACGACCACCACCTCGTTGCTCGCCTGGATCCTGCGGGCCTCGGGAGCGGATGCCGGCTTCCTGGTCGGAGGGGTGCCGAACGAGCTCGGAGGAAGTTTCGAGTTGGGCGCGCCCGGTGAGCCCTTCGTTGTCGAGGGGGACGAGTACGACACGGCGTATTGGGACAAGGGGCCCAAGTTCCTCCACTACCTGCCGGAGGTGGCCATCATCGGCAACGTCGAGTTCGACCACGCGGACATCTACTCCGATTTCGCGGCGGTCCGGCGGCAGTTTTCCTTTCTGGCCCGGCTGCCTCCGCGCCGCGGCCTCCTGCTGCTGGGCGCCGATTCGGCGGCCGCTGCCGAACTCGCCTCGGCAGCCCACACCACGGTGCAGACGTTCTCGGTGTCGGCAGGCGACGATGTCGTGGCCGACTGGACTGCCTCCGTGGAGACGAGCGGTTCCGCCGGAAGCCGCCTACTGCCCGCGTTCCGCGGCTCGACGCGGCCGCCCATTGAGGGCCGGTTCTGGGGCCGGGCTTCGGCGCGGAACGTCCTGGCGGCGGCTGCCGCCGCCGAGTGGCTGGGTGTCGAGTGGGACGCAATCCGCGAGGCGGTCCGCGGGTTTTCCGGGGTGGAGCGGCGGCTCGAGCAACTGGGCACGAGCCCGGATGGACGGGTGCTGGTGGTCCGGGACTTCGCCCATCACCCGACCGCCGTCGAGGCGGTCCTCGAGGCGGCGTCCCATCGCTGGCCCGCGGCGCGCCTCCTGCCGGTCTTCGAACCGCGCTCCTTCACCGCTCGCAGCGCGGTGTTCCAGGACCGGTTCGCGGAGGCGTTCCGGCCGGCGCACCGGGTCCTGCTGGCGTCCCCGGCCGGCGAGAGCCGCGGCCGCCGGCTGGCGGGAACCGCGTCCCTCGATCTCGACCGTCTGGCTCTCGACCTCGAGTCGGGAGGCGTGCCGGCGGAGGTGCTGAGCGATCACTCCGCGCTTCTCCGGCGCGTGGGCGAACTTGCCGGCGGAGACGACCAGACCGTCTTCCTGTTCCTCTCGAACGGTCATTTCGGCGGCGTCCCGGAAGCCGCCGCGGCTGGGCTCACCCGCTAGGCGGAAGTTTCGAGGGATGCACTGTGTAACTTACGTGATTTGAGGGAGTTGGCGGATTATGTGATGTTGGTTACTGGCTACAAGAGGAGTGAGACGCGGAGGAGTTCGCTCGAGCGTTTCTGAACGGGGGTAGGTTCGGGGTGTTGAATGAAGGTGTTTTGTGTTCCGGGGATGCGCATGGTGTTGGCGGTGAAGGTGCCGAGTTCGGTGAGCAGGGATCGGAAGCTGTGGACGGGGAGGTCGTCGTGGGTGCGTTTGCGGGCGGCCTTGTTGCGGGCGGCGGGTGAGCGTTGCGCGGGGCGCACCACCGAGGTGCGCAGGCTGTCGGCAGTATCGGGGTCGTGATCGTCGAACAGGAGGGGTGCGAGATCCTTGCGCAGGTTCCACTCGACGTAGTAGGCGAGCATGCAGAGGAGGATGTGGGCGCGGACGCGGTCCGGTCGTCGGTGGTGGATGGGGCGGACCTTGAGGTCCACCGATTTGAGGCAGCGGAAGGCGCGTTCGACTCTGGAGAGGTTCTTGTAGGCGCGGACGGTGCGAGCGGCGTCGAGGCGCTCGGGCTCGACATTGGAGCGGATGATGTAGATGCCGTCGAGTTGTTCTTCGGCGGTGATCTGCTCGTGGATGCGTTCGAAGGAGAAGGAGTCCTCGGTGATCTGGGGGTCGAAGTGCTTGGCGACCTTGTATCGGTCGATGACCTTTCCGACGCGGATGCCGATGGCGTCCTTGCCGCGGAGGGGCCGCTTGGGCCGCCGGGTGGCTTGAGCGATGGGTTCGAGGAGCTTTTCGGTGGCGGCGAGGAGTTCGAGCCGCTTGCGTCGGCGCTCGGCGGCGAGCCTCGGGTTGCGGCAGACGATGAGCCGTTCCCCGGGGAAGTCGTCGCTGGTGACTTCGGCGAGGTCCCGCTGGTCGAACAGGGAGGGTTGCACGGTCCCGTCGGCGATGAGTTTCCTGATGGCGGGGGCGCGCAGGGAGGTGATCCAGCGCAGCCCCTCGACGCTGGCGAGATCCTCGCGGATGCGGGCGGCGGTGAGCATGCCCCGATCTCCCACCAGGACCAGGCGGGCGAGGCCGAAGCGGAGTCGGAGCTTGTCCACCTGGCAGGCCACCGTCTTCGGGTCGCTGGTGTTGCCTTCGAAGACTTCGACGGCGATGGGGCACCCTTCGGGGGAGCACAGCAGCCCGAAGACGATCTGGAGCTTGTTCTTCTTGCCGTCGCGGCTGTAGCCGCGGCGGGCGAGGGGGCAATGGGTTCCTTCCAGGTAGGTGGAGGTGAGGTCGTAGAGGACGAGGGTGTTTTCCTGGAGATGGCGGCGGGCGAGGCGCTGTTCGATGCCGGGTTGGCGGCGGAGCAGCCAGTCCATGGCGTCGTAGAGTTCGTGCTGATCGACATCGCCGAGGCGGAGGAGTTCTCCCAGGGTGGAGACGGCGGTTTCGGAGGTCAGAGCGCGTGCGGTGGCGAGTTTGGAACGGGCGTCGATGACGCGGGCGACGATGAGGGCGATGGTGAGATCGCGGTGCCGGCTGGGGGCGCGGGCGATGAGGGAGTGGAGGCCGAGTCGTCGGAGGGTTCCGAGGACGGCGGCGACATGCCCGTGGGGGAGGACGCGGCGGCAGGGGAAGGTTTCGTTGGGGGAGACGAGGGTTTCGCCTTTGAGGACGCGGCGGAGTGTTTCGACGGCGTGATCGGGGAGTTTGGAGAGGTTGGCGAGGGTTCGCTTTTTCACCTTGCGTCCGTCGCGGAAGGACTCACGGAGGAGGACGGCGGGGGGCGAGTTCCGGTTGGGCACGCGTTCGACATACATGACTACTGAGTATAGCGTTTGATTCCCTGGTATTCACTCTTATTATCTCACTATGTGCGCCAAATACATGGCTACACATTCTGACGCAGGACCGCCCAAGCCACGAGCCAAGTCCTTCTATTCCCGGGAACTACGCCCGTTCAGAGCCCAAAATAGCCCTGAAACTTCGGGCTAGGCACCCGCCCGCCATCCAGGCGGGACACACAACGCGTACACCCACCGGGGGCAGTGGTCCGGCAGGCCCGGGAACGCCGACCTCCGGTCGGCACAGCGGCCCGCAGGGCCGCGGGCGGTTCATTGCCGTCCGCTTTCAAGGGGCGCAGGCACGGGGCCCGCAGCGCTGCGAACGGAGTCTGCCACTCCAAGGTACGGATCACGCCGAACGCTGGGATTCCCGCCGAGAAGGGACCACCTCGGAATTGGGGGTCGTTCCCGCCGCCCGCCTTCGGCGGGCTGTGCCGACCAGAGGTCTCGGCGTTCCCGTGCGGCTGTCACCACCTTGCACCTTCGGCGTTCCGCGTCTGCGCCTTTTCATCACGGGCGGGGTCCGCAGAAGGACCCGATCACGTGGGTTTTTCCCGGTGGGGCCCGGCACCGCCCGCCAGAGGCGGGCGGAATCGCCTACGGCCGATCCGCGTGATGGCGCGCGGCAGCGGAAACCCGCTAACTAGCTCTCCGCTCGGCGGTGCTCGATCCCGTGCCGCTCCAGGAACGTCAGGATGGACTCGGCGTGGACTCCCGCCCCCGCATTCAGGAACTGGTGTTCCACCTGGCCCTTGGCGCGGCCGGGAACCTGGGGCCGGAAGGCCATCGGATAGTGCCGGGTATGCGATTGGATCGCCCACACGAATCCGTTGCGGTCGAAGATCGGACCGCCGCTCTGTCCCCGGAGTCCGGGGGATGAGGTTTCGATGAACTTTTCTGTCCGGTCCGGCGGCCCGTCGGGCGCCGGCGCGATGACCACGCGCGTGAACATGCCTTCTATGGGATAGAACGGAATCGGGAGCGCTCCCTCCGGCAGCAGGAAGCCGCTTCGCTCTTCATCGAAGGTCGGGACGATGTCGTGGAAGGGAAAGCCCAGCCGGCAAAGGCTCCGCCCCGGCTGGTAGTCGGGCCCGGGAGGCATGAAGACCGGGTACTCCGGGACCGAACCGGGATCGAACGGATCGAGCCGACCGATTCGCCAGGTCGGCGGCCGGGTCCAGGTGGAGATCCCGAAGCGCGACGCCATCCGCCCCCCACCAGACCGAGTAGTCGCGGACGGAGCCCTCGCCGGGTCGCTTGAGGTGCCTGGTCTTCTCGCGGCGATGCCGCTGGAGGGAACCGGCATCCTGCCGTATCTCGCGCACATCGGCTTCGTACTTGCGGTGGGTGTCCTTTTGCCGCTGGCAGCTTTGGCAGCCTGTAGTGAAACTCACGCGGCGTTCGAGCGGCGATGCATCCCGGCTGAACCACTCCGCTTCGCTCCGTTCTGCGTTGCGTTTCGGTCGAAATACACCCGGTATTCCTCCCTCACGCGCCTTGTCAGCCGGGCGCCTCCCCGCTCTCGGCGCTCACGCGAGTTCCACCACAGGCTGCTAGATGAGACCGATCAGGTGGCGCGCGGTAAGGATCCAGCCCTCGGCGTTCATGATGATGAAGGCGCCGATACTGGACGTGGTGTTACCGCGGACCGTTCGCATCGAAACAACGACCGGCCGCGTGAAACCCCGGGCGGAGGCGCACGCGTCAGCGAACATCGTGGGACAAGCGGGAACTCGCCAGCGTCCGAGCTTCGCCCGGGGTCAGCGCCGGACGATGTGGGGCAGCAGGGTCTCCCGGTCGAGATCGGCGCGCCGCACGATCCTCGGGGTGATGGTCAGGATGATGTCGGACTCCGTCAAGTTGTCGGAGTTCTGGCCGAACAACCGCCCGATCACCGGGATGTCGGCGATGCCGGGAAGCCCGCTCAGGCTGCTCCGCTCTTCCTGACGGATGAGTCCGGCGATCATGCTGGTCTCGCCGTTCCTGAGCCGAAGCGTCGTCTCCACGTTCCGGTTCCCGAAGGTCGGCAGCCCGGAGTAGCCGGTGCCGGACACGTTGTCGAGGCGGACCTTGATCTCCAGCGTCACGCTGTCGTCGTGGTGGATCCGGGGAAGCACCTCGATGCTTACCCCGACGTTTTCGTACTCGAACGTCGTGGTCGGCTGCTGGGCGAGTCCTCCGGCTGCGAACGGAGCGAAGGTGGTCACCGGAACCGGAACCCGTTCGCCGAAATCGGCGAGCGCGGGCTTGCCGTCGGACGCGCGGAGCTGCGGGTTGGCGAGCACGTGGGTGTCGGTGTCGGAGCGGACCAGGTTCAGGATCGCACCGGGGAGTCCTGCGATCTGGAGGTTGCCGCGCTCGTAGGGGTTTTGCAGCACGGTGTCCAGCCGGGGGGTGAGAGCTGCGGAGATGCCCTCGGATCCGGCCGAGAGCAGGGGAATGCCGTATTGCTCCAGGTGGGTCCGATTCACCTCCATGAGTTCCACGTCCACGACCACCTCGCCGGGGCTCCGGTCGAGCGCCTCGATGATCCGCTGCGCGGAACGGACCTGTTCCCAGGTATCCACCATCGTGATCGAGTTGGTCCCCGCGTGCTGGGCGATCTGCCGGATTCCCAGGACGATGCGGAGCGTGTCCGCCGTCTCGACGAGATCCGCCGACGACAGGTAGAAGGTCTGGGCCACCTGCTGCTCGTACTGGAGCCGCTTGTTCTGGGTGTCCGGAACGATGGTGATCAGGTGGGGTGACTCGACGCGGAAGAAGTGGCCCGTGGTTTCGGTCAGGCTGCGAATCACGTCCTCGAAAGAGGAATCCTCCGCCTCGATCGAGACGGCCTGATCCACGAAGTCCTCGTCGAAGGCGACGTTGACGCCGGCGATCTCGCCGATGGTCAGCAGGACATAGCGAAGGCTCGCATCCCGGAAGACGAAGCTCGCCGGCGCCCGGGCGTCTTCCGGCACATCGAGACCCAGCGGCCGGGTCAGGGCCTCCTCCTTCAACTCGGCGAGGGTGAGCGCCCGGGCTTCCTCGGCCTGTTCGTCGACCGCCTCCTGGATGACCGCCAACCGTTCCCGGTACGACGTCTCACTCGGCGCCAGGATGATCGCCGCCCGGAGGGCGTCCTCCGCCCCGGGGTAGTCCTTCAGCGCCGCGAGGCGCTCCGCCTCCCTGGCGTGCCCTTCGGCGGCGCGCAGCTTCACGCGCGTCAGGGACAGCGCGGCGGCCGAGTCGGAGGGGTCTTCCGCGACCGCCCGGGCGTAGTGCGCCACGGCGTCGTCGTAGCGGCCCAGTCGTTCCGCGGCCTCTCCCGCCGTGAAGTGGCGGCTGGTCGCGCAGCCGGCGACGCCGGCCGCGAGCAGGAGCAGCGGAATGAAGAACCCTTGCGGGCTCCGGCCGAGGATGCTCACGGGCGCAGGTCCGTTGCCGTTACTACTTCCGTTCCCGGCGGAATGATGAACGTGAACAGCGAGTCCTCGGGGGTGGCACCGAAGCGGAAATCGGTGAACCGAAAGGTCGTCTGGTTCCCTTCGAGGTCTTCGGTCTCGATCCCCTGGATCCGGCCGCTCTCGGCGTCCACCGTGAGCGCCAGCGAGGTGACCTCTCCATTTTGCTGTCGCGGAACCAGCGAGATCGTCCGCAGGCCGGGAGCCGGCTCACTCCCCAGCAGCGCATCGAAGTGATCCAGGATCGTCGCGTCCCCGGTCAGGAATTCGAGTGGATTCAGACGGCCGGCTTCCGCCTCGGTCTCCTGGCCGGTGCTCCCGAAGGCGCCCACGATTACCTGCTGGTCGGCGGGAACGTGGAACCAGGTATTGCTTCCGTCGCTGACGAAGACCTTCGGTTCGGGGGATTCGTAGTCCCAGCGCATCCGGGCAGGCCGTTTGACCGTGAGCCGGCCGGTTTCCACCCGGTCGCGTCCGAAGATGCGCGGTGAAAAGCGCTGCTCGAAGCGCGCTGCGAAGTGGGGCAGGGACTGGTGGTACGCCTCGACGCGCTCGACGAGTGCAACCGCCTCGGGGTCGGGAGCGGATGCCGAAGGCGGCGGTTCCGCGGCCGCGGCGGGCGCCGAGGCGGCCAAGCCGAATAGGGCGGCCAAGCCGAGGATCCGCACCCAGACGCCTCGTTGCATGTTCGAATCTCCTTCGGGTGGTGGACGGCACGGGGATCGAACCCGTGACCTCGGCGATGCGAACGCCGCGCTCTCCCAGCTGAGCTAGCCGCCCCCGTGCGGATCGGAATCTTCAAGTATAACTTGCACTGTTTTCGCGAAAGGAGCCGGGTGGGACGACGCCATTGTGCCGGCCCCCACCGGGAGAAACCCGTGATCGGTCCGCCTGCACAGCCCGCCGGGCATGAAAAGGCGCAGACGCGGAACGCCGAAGGTGCAAGGTGGTGACGGCCGCTCGGGAACGCCGACCTCCGGTCGGCACAGCCCGCCGAAGGCGGGCGGCGGGAAGGACCCCCAGTTCCGAGGTGGTCCCTTCTCGGCGGGAATCCCAGCGTTCGACGTGATCCGTACCTTGGAATGGCGGACACCGTTCGCAGCGCTGCGGGCCCCGTGCCTGCGCCCCGTGAAGGCGGACGGCAATGAACCGCCCGCGGCCCTGCGGGCCGCTGTGCCGACCGGAGGTCGGCGTTCCCGTGCCTCCGCGCCATCCGCTCTGTTGGGGGCCCGGCGCGACTGCATTTTCGTAGCAACTGGCCAGAGGTCGGCGTTCCCGTGCCTGGCCGCACTTCTTCCGGATCGGCGATACGCAATCTCGCCCGCCTCCGGCGGGCGATGCCGATGTGAACGCCCCCACCGGGAGAACTGGCCGGCGTTCCCGGATCTCAGCGCGCTATTGCGGCGGGGTGATCTGGGCCTGGCGGAGGGCGTGATCCGCGAGCACCAGGCAGGCCATGGCTTCCACGATGGGGACCGCCCGCGGGAGGACGCACGGATCGTGGCGGCCGCGGGCTGCGAGGGTGACCTCCTTGCCCTCGGAATCCACCGTTTGCTGGGGCAGGCCGATCGTCGAGGTGGGTTTGAACGCCACCCGGAAGACGATGGGCATTCCGGTCGAGATGCCGCCCAAAACGCCGCCGGCGTGGTTTGTCTCGGTCGCCATCCGCCCGTCCTTCATCACGAAGCGGTCGTTGTGTTCGCTGCCGCGGAGCCGGGTGCCGGCGAAACCGGAGCCGATTTCGAATCCCTTGCTCGCGTTGATCGCCAGCATGGCCTTCGCGAGATCGCTCTCCAACTTGTCGAAGACCGGTTCCCCGAGCCCCACCGGAACGCCGCGCACCGAACACTCGATGACGCCACCTACGGAATCGCGGGCCCTCCTGATCCGGTCGATGAGCTCCACCATGCGAACGGCGGCTTCCGGGTCCGGACAACGCACCGGAGTCCGCTCCACCTCGGCGCGGGTCACCCGCTCGGGATCCACCGCGGCCTCGACGTCCTGGGTGCGTTTCACATAGGCGACGCACTCGACGCCGAACCGTTCCGCGAGGAACACCCGCGCCACCGCTCCGGCTGCGACGTGGCCCACAGTTACCCGCGCGGAGGAGCGCCCTCCGCCGCTCTTGTCCCGGATCCCGTATTTGGCCTCGAAGGTGTAGTCGGCGTGGCTGGGCCGGTAAACGGTCTTGAGCGCCTCGTAGTCGGCGGGTCGGGCGTCCCGGTTTTGGACCACCATCGCGATGGGATGTCCGGTCGTCTGCCCGGCGATGACCCCCGACTGGATCGCCACGCGGTCCGCCTCCCGGCGGGGCGAGGTGAGGGCGCTCTGACCCGGACGCCGGCGATCGAGTTCCTGCTGGATGTCGGCCTCGCTAAGCGGCAGCCGGGGCGGACAGCCATCCACCACCACGCCGATAGCGGGGCCGTGTGACTCGCCCCAGGTCGTCACCCGGAACGCCTGGCCGATCGAGTTACCGGGCACTGCGGGCCTTCCGGGCGGCGTCCGCCATGACCTCGATCGGGGCAGGGCGGCCGATCCAACGTTCGAACGCGGCGGCCGCTTGCAGGATGAGCATCCGGAGTCCGGGGACCGTCCGCTTGCCGAGCCCGGCCGCCTTCCGGAGGAGTCGGGTTTTTTCGGGATCAAACACCAGGTCGAAGACCACTTCGTGAGCGGCGATCGCGGCGTCGGGGACGGGACACCCCTCTCGATCGGGCGCCATCCCGACCGGAGTGGTGTTCACCAGAATGTCCCCTTGGGCGTGATCCAGTGATGTCCAAGGGGCGTGGCGGACCCCCATTTCGCCGGCGAGCGCCGCCGCCTTCCGGTCGTCGCGCGAGATCACCACCGGTTCGGCGCCGGCGCGGGTCAGCCCGTACAGGACGGCTCGCGCGGATCCGCCCGCTCCCAGCACGGTGGCGCGGCGGCCTGCGAGCGGCACGGCTTCCTCGAGTGACCGGACCGCGCCGATCCAGTCGGTGTTGGCTCCCAGGAATCCGCCGTTCATCGGGATGATGGTATTCACCGCGCCGATCCGGCGCGCATCGTCGTCCAGAGCATCCAGCAATGGAAGGACGGCGCGCTTCAGCGGAATCGTCACGTTCAGGCCGCCCACGCCGCTCAGCCGGGCGGCGACGAGAAAGTCGGCGAGTTCCGGAGGCGGAACGGCAAACGGTAGGTACGCCGCTTCGATGCCGAGGCGGCGGAAGGCCGCTTCGTGCATTGGTGGACTGAGGCTCTGGGCGATCGGGCTGCCCACGACCCCGTACACCGGGACCGGCGCGTGGAGGCGCCGCCCCCACCGACGGTGCCGGGAGCGGATGTCCTTCGCGTTGAGTTGCCCGGCCGCGACCGCCGGCAGCCCTTCGGGAGGAGCGTAGGTGGAAAGCGCCGCGCCGGCCGAGCCGGCGATCACCCGCAGCGCGGCGCCCGCCTCGCCCATGGCGATCCCGATGAACGGGGTCTTCCGGGACGCCTGGTCCCGAACCAGCGCATGCACCCGTTGCACGTCGCTCCACCCGGCAGCCTGAACCGCGACCTTGGTGAGGGCCGGCTGCATGGCCGCCATCCGTTCCGGAAGCGCTTCGAGGGAAGCGGGGACGCTCCGCAGGTCGTGGAAGGAGGCCACCAGCCGTGCCGCGGGGGCCGCCTGCCGGAGCCGGCGGGCGTGTTCCCCACCGCTCTCCCGGTCCGCTTCGAACTCAAGATCCAGGTAGGCCGCGCCCAGCTTTCCGGCTTCGGCAAGGAGGCGGATCCGGTCGTCTTCGCTCCCCGTGAACTGCCCGCCTTCGCTCCGCCGGCGGACGGTAACGATCAGGCGCGCCAGCAGCGGCTTCGGCAGGTCCCCGAGAACCGCTCCCACGTCGGCCAAACCCGGCGTTTCGAGGGTGTCGAGCCGCAACTCGACGAGATCGAGCGGCCCGGCCTCGGCAGCGGCGGTGTCGAGGCCGGCGCGCAGGTCCGCCACCGTCCTCCCGGCAACGGTGAGCGCGAGACGCGGTCCGAAATGCGCGGTCAGCAGGGTTTCGACCGCTTCCTCCTTGTCGGCGCCGCTCGCAGCCGTACTCCAGAGATCGGCGACGGCGGCTTCCCGGTAGAGCGGAGTGCGCCGCTCGAGGACCATGACCGCCTCGTCTTCCGGAGGGATGCCCGGCAGTGCGGGCCGGCCGGTGCGGTGCTTGGGCCGCGCGAGCCGCTGCTTCAGGTAGGCCACCGGCGCCCGCGCCCAGTAGACGGTCCCCAGTTCCTTCAGCCGGGGAATGTTCTGCGGGGTCTCGACGATCCCCCCGCCGCAGTCCACCACCAGCCGCTCTCCGGTAACCCCCTGGAGTACCGCGCTTTCTTCTTTCCGGAACCGTTCCCAGCCGAACCGCTCGACGAACGCGGCGATCGGACCGAAGCGGGTCTCCAGCAGCTCGTCGGTGCTGACCCGCGTCCACCCGACCCTCTCCGCGAGCTTCCGGGAGGCTCGGCTCTTCCCCGAAGCCCGGGCGCCGATCAGAACGACATTCGGGAAAGCGGCGTCACGCCCGGCTGGAGCTCCGCCGGAGCGGAACTCAGCCACTACCCGTCCTCCCGGCGGGCCACCCGCGCACCAAGTTGCGACAGCGCGTCCCAAAACCCCGGAAACGACTTGGCGACCACTTCCGGATTCCGGATTCGGACTTTCGGAACCCGGAGGCCGGTGAGCGCCAGCGCCATCGCGATCCGGTGATCGCCGTGCGGATCGATCGTCCCGGGGCCGAGCGCCGCCGTCCCCTCCGGTGACTCGATCGCCAGCACGTCGTCCTCCGCGGCCACCCGGGCGCCAAGCCGGCAAAGCCCGTCGGTCAGCGCGGCGATCCGGTCGCTTTCCTTGTGCCGCAGGTGCCCGATTCCGTGGATCCGGGTGGGACCCTCCGCGAAGGGTGCGACCGCCGCCAGCGTCGGCGCGGCGTCGGGCATCGCGCCCATGTCCACGGTGACCCCGTGGAGCCGCGCGGCGCCGGTAACCGTCACGCGGGCGCCGTCTTCCGCGGGTTCTTCCGTAACCTCGCAGCCCATCCGGCCCAGGATCTCGACGAACCTGCGCTCCCCCTGGGGCGACTCCGGATCGAGGCCGTGCACCGTGACGCGGCCCGGCGCGATGGCGGCGGCCGCGAAGAAATAGCTCGCGGTGGTCCAGTCCCCCGAGATCCGGTGCTCGCCGGGCCGGTACCGCGCGTCGGCAGCGACCCGGAAACGTCGGGGTCCGGGGCGCTCCACCGCTACTCCGCAGCGGGCCATCACGCTGACCGTGAGGTCGAGATAGGACGCCGACACCGGGTCGCCCTCCAATTCCATCGAAACCCCGCGGGCGGCGCGGGGGGCGGCGAGGAGCAACGCGCTCGCGAACTGGCTGCTCTGGGTGGCGGCCACCCGAACTTCCCCACCGCCTAACCGGCCCGAGCGCACCGTGAGCGGTGCGTAACCCTCGGTGGTCTCGATATCGGCGCCCAGCGCTTCGAGCGCGGCCACCAGGCCCGCAATGGGGCGTTCCCGAATCCGGCCGCTTCCGGTGATGGTGATGGGCCTCGGCGCGGTGGCCGCTGCTGCCGTCAGAAAGCGGAGGAGCGTCCCCGACTCGCCCACCGAAACGGTCTTCTCGGTCGTCTGGGGGCTCCCCGGATCGCAAGCGGGGCATGGGTTCCCGCGGTCCGAAACTCCGTGCACCTCGAGGCAGTCCCCGCCGCCGGTCGTCCGGGCGCCGAGCGCTTCCAGCGCCGAGATTGCAGCCCGGATGTCATCGCCGTCCGGGAGGCCCTGGAGGCGGGTAGTCCCCTCGGTGAGGGCGGCGGCGATCAGGAACCGGTTCGCCTCGTACTTGCTGCCGGGGACCCGGACCGAGGCGGACAGCGAGCCGGGCCCCGGGGCAACTTCGATCAAAGCCCGATCGCCGAGAGTCCCGAGTCCACGACGGCTGCGGGCAGGGGGAAGGCATACGCCGCCCGGCCCTGGCCGTCCCGGTTCCTCACGCGGCCGATGGCTTCCAGCATCACGAAACGCGGTTCGCCGCCACGCGCCTTCTTGTCGCTGCCGAGCGCCGTCAGCACGCGCCCTCGTTCCACCTCGTCCGGCGGACGGACGGGAAGCCCGACCGCGTCGATCAGGGAGCGAAGACGATCCTCGGCTTCGCGCTCCAAAAACCCCGCCTGGTGCGCCATCCGGCTCTCGGCGATCATGCCGATGGCGACCGCGGCCCCGTGCGCCAGCCGGAAGTCGGTGGCGTGCTCCAGGCCGTGGCCGATGGTGTGGCCGAAGTTGAGGACCTCGCGCAACCCGCTCTCCCGCTCGTCGGCGGCCACAACGGCGGCCTTGATCCGGACGGCGGCCGCAATGAATCGGGTCAGTGTCGCGGGTTCGCGGGCTCGAAGCGTGCCGAGGCCCCTCTCGATGTCGGCGAAGAGCTCACGGTCGCTGGTGGCCGCCATCTTGAGAGCCTCGGCGACTCCGTTCAGGAACTCCGGCTCGGGCAGGGTCTGGAGGAAGCCGGTGTCGGCGAAGACGGCAGCCGGCTGGCGGAAGACTCCGATCAGGTTCTTCCCGTGCGGCGTGTTGACCCCGGTCTTGCCCCCCACCGAGGCGTCCACCGCCGCGAGCAGCGTGGTCGGGACCGCAATGAACGGCACCCCGCGGAGATAGGTTGCGGCCACGAACCCCGCGAGGTCGGTGACCACGCCGCCGCCGAAACCGATGATGACCGTGTCGCGGCCCAGGCGGCGAGAGAGGAGTTCGTCCTCGAGGCGCGCTTTCTCCGCGCGTGACTTCGAGTCCTCGCCGGAGGGAACCTCGAGGACGAGCGTTCCTTCCGGAAGAGCGGCGGCGAGCCGCTCCCCGTGGCGCCGCAGCGCTTCGGCGTCGCCGATCGCCGCGATTCTGCATCCGGAATGGCGCTCGCCGAGGAACGCGGGGAGTCCGTCGAGCGCCGCCGCTCCGACGACGATCTCGTAGGACGCGTCCTGTCCCGGCGTCTCCACCGGAACCCGGACGATCACGCTCGATCCGCCGCCCTGCCGTTCTCCGCTGGCGGCGACGCCACGCTTTCCGTGCTCTTGGAAAGGAGCCGCCGGCCGACCGCTTTCCCGACCTTCCGCAGCTCACCCATCAGGTTCATGAACTGATGCGGGTACAGCGACTGATCCCCGTCGCTGAGCGCCACCGATGGGTCGGGATGCACCTCGATGAGGAGTCCGTCGGCCCCGGCCGCGACGGCGGCCAGCGAGAGGGCCGGCACGAGCGTCTTGTTCCCCGCGCTGTGGCTTGGGTCCGCGATTACCGGCAGGTGCGTTTCCTGCTTCAGCACGGCGATCGCCCCGATGTCCAGCGTATTGCGGTAGGCCGTCTCAAACGACCGTATCCCTCGTTCGCAGAGGATCACGTTCGGATTCCCCTGCATGATGTATTCGGCCGCCAGCAGGAACTCCCGGATGGTGTTCGCCATGCCCCGCTTGAGGATGACGGGGGTGTTGACCCGGCCGACCTCCTTCAGGAGGTCGAAGTTCTGCATGTTGCGAGCGCCGATCCTCACCACGTCCACGAGTTCCGCGGCGAGTTCTACGTCGCGCACGTCCATGACCTCGGTCTCGACCAGCATGCCGGTGCGTTCCCGAATGCGCTTCAGGATGTGGAGGCCGTCCACTCCGAGTCCCTGGAAGGAATAGGGCGAACTGCGCGGCTTGAAGGCCGAGGCCCGCATGATCTCGAGGCCCAGGTCCCGCAGCATCAGGGCAGAGGTAAGGCCCTGCTCCTCGCTCTCGAGCGCGCACGGCCCCCCGAAGATCACCAGGTCGCTGCTGCCGAGCTGTTGGGTTCCGATCGGAATTTGGGTGTTCGACTTGCGGTGGGTCTTGTTCGCGAGCTTGTAGGGTTTGGCGAGTCCGTAGACCTGCTGGACGCCGGGCTGGGTTCGCCAGTAGGCCTCGGTCTCCTGGGAGAGATCCCCCAACACGTGGATCTGGTTCCGGACTTCGCCCGGATGGAGCGCCCATTCGAGGGCCTTCTCCTCGACCAGGTGCGTCGCGTGGTCGATGTCCTGTTGCGTCGCCCATTCATTCAGGATGAGCACCATGGTGGCAAAGTCGGGCGAGCGTGTCGTCATGTCAGGTCAGGTCGAGAAAGTTCTGGAGCAGTTGTCGTCCCGCGGGAGTGAGAATGGATTCGGGGTGGAACTGGACGCCCCAGAGCGGTGCGCTCCGGTGCCGAAGTCCCATGACTTCCTGGTCGTCGGAGCGGGCGGTTACTTCAAGCTCTCTCGGCAGCGGCTCGTCGGCGACCAGCGAGTGATAGCGGGTGGCCTCGAAGGGGTTCTCCAGCCCGGCGAACAGTTCCTCGCCATTATGGCGCACCGGGGAGGTCTTGCCGTGAACCAGCCGGTGAGCGCGGCGGATCTTGCCGCCCAACGCCTGGACCACGGACTGGTGGCCGAGGCACACCCCGAGAATGGGGATCCCCCCGGCGAGCATTCGGACCAGGTCCACCGAAATGCCCGCCTTGTCGGGCGAACCGGGACCCGGAGAGATCACGATCCGCTCCGGTCGAAGGTCGCGGACCTCGGCCGGAGTCAGGACGTCGTTCCGGACCACCTCCGGCCGTGCGCCCAACTCCCCAAGCATTTGCACCAGGTTGAAGGTGAAGGAGTCGTAGTTGTCCAGAACCAGCGTCATCGCGGATCGTCCCGTCGCCCACCGGCGGTGGCAAGAGTCTCCCCGCGGCCGTTCGCGGCGCGAAGCGCCGCGGGGGTGGGGTGTGGGGAGGGGTATCCCCTCCCCGCAGGAAACGATGGTGCGCGGCGCGGAGCGCTGCGCACTATCACCCCGTGGGGAATGCGCCCCGCAGGCGGAACAGACGGTCAGCGTCGGTGCGGATGTGGTCCCGAGCACAGTGCGGGGTGCTTTGCCCACGGGCGGTCAGTCGAGGCCCTCGTGGGCCATGCGAAGCGCGGCGAGTACCGCGTCGGCTTTTCGGCAGCTTTCGTCGTACTCGGAGGCCGGATCGGAGTCCGCTACCACGCCGCCCCCGGCCTGGAAATAGCCGACGCCGTCCTTGGCGACCAGCGTCCGGATCGCAATGGCGGTGTCGGAGGCGCCGCTGTACGAGAAGTAGCCCACTGCGCCGCCGTAGACCCCGCGGCGTTCGGTCTCCAGTTCATCGATGATCTCCATGGCGCGGATCTTGGGGGCGCCGGAGAGCGTTCCGGCGGGGAAGGTCGCGCGGAGAGCATCGAACGCGTCCAGGCCGGGGCGGAGTTCTCCCCGCACCCGGGACACGATATGCATCACGTGCGAATAGCGTTCGATGCTCATGAAGTCCTCGACCTCCACCTGGCCGTAGCCGGCGACCCGGCCGATGTCATTTCGAGCCAGATCCACGAGCATCACGTGCTCCGCGCGTTCCTTCTCATCGGCGAGGAGTTCGTCGGCAAGGGCGGCATCTTCTTCGGGAGTGCGCCCGCGCGGCCGGGTGCCGGCGATCGGTCGGGTCTTGATCGTGCCGCCTTCGGTACGGGTCATCATTTCCGGGGACGCTCCCGCGACCACCAGCCCGTCGAAGTCGAGGTAGTACATGTAGGGCGAGGGGTTCACCACCCGGAGCGCCCGGTAGAAGTCGAAGGGGTGGACAGTGAGCGGTGTCTCGAAGCGCTGGGAAGGGACGACCTGGATGATGTCCCCCGCGGCTACGTAGTCCTTGGCCTGACGCACCATTTCCAGATACCGCTCGCGGCTGGTATTGGAAACCGGCTCGGGAAACGGCCGGCCTCCCGAGGCGCCCCCCGGCAGGCCCAGGCGATAGGGGAGCGGCGCGCGGATTTCGCTGACGGTCGCCTCGATCTGCGCCTCGGCGGCGTCGTAGGCCTGGTCGGCGCGGCTCTCGTCGGGAACGCTGGCGTTCACCACCACCTGGATCACGTTGCGGGCGCGGTCGAAAACCAACACGCTGTCGGCCAACAGGAACGCCGCATCGGGAAGACCCAGCGAGTCCTCGACGCTTTCCGGGAGACGCTCGAAGCGCCGTACCGCGTCGTAGGCCAGATAGCCGACGAAACCGCCGTGAAAGGGGGGCAGCCCCTCGATGTTCGCCGGGATCACGTCCTGAAGCATGTCCCGGAGCGCCGACAGGGGATCCGCGCTCTCGATGGTTTCGGTCCGGCCGTCGCGCAGATAGCGGCGCTTGATCTCGTTCCCCCGGCTCTCCACGATCATCCGTGGCCTCGAGCCCAGAAACGAATACCGGGCGACGCTTTCGCCGCCCTCCACCGACTCCATCAGGAACGCCGGTCCCCGATTTCCCACCCGGAGGAAGGTGGATACCGGGGTGTCGCAGTCGGCGAGGATCTCCCGCCGAACGGGGATCAGGTTCGCCTGTTTCGCGAGCGCGCGGAAGTCGGAACGGGAAGGGAGGTACAAGGGTCCACCACGGATGGCGGGGGCATCTTAGTCGGGGCGCTGGCGGCTCCTGGACGAATTGGCGCGAGCGCCGAGGTCCCCACCGGGAGATTTGGGGCGTGTGACTTTGTCCACAGGCTCCTAACATTCAACCCATGGATCTCGAGGCTCTCAGGGCCGCACTCGAAGCGGTGGATCAGGAAATCCTGGACGCCTGGGCGCGGCGCGACGCCATCACCGCGGCGATCGGCCGGTACAAGGAGGCCGCCGGCCGGCCCATCCACGACGCGGCGCAGGAAGAGCGGGTCCTGGAGCGCGCGCGATCTCACGCGGCCAAAAGGGGCATTCCGGGAGATCTCGCAGTCGAGCTGGTCGCGCTGCTCATGCGTTCCTCGCTCGCTCGGCAGGAAGACATCCGCGTACGGGCGCAGGGGCGGGGGGCGGGGCGACCGGCGCTCGTCATCGGCGGCGGCGGCCGCATGGGCCGGTGGTTCTGCCGCTTGCTCGCTGCCCAGGGATACGACGTGCGGGTAGCCGATCCGGTGGGAGGACCGCCGGGCGTCCCCACCACTCCCGATTGGCGGGACACTCCGGATGACTTCGCCCTGACGGTGGTCGCGGCGCCGCTCCAGATCAGCGTCGAGGTGCTCGAGGGCATGGGTTCGCAAAAGAGGAAGGGCCTCATCTTCGACATCGCGTCCGTCAAGTCGCCCATGGCGCGGGCGCTCTCGGCGGCGGCGGAGAACGGTTGCCGAATCGCGTCGGTGCACCCCATGTTCGGTCCCGACGCCCACTTGCTTCACGGCTGTCACGTCCTGGTCATGGACGTGGGCCACCCCGAAGCCGCCGAAGAAGCGGCCAGCGTCTTCGCCGGGACGATGGCCGAGATTCTGCGAATGCCGCTGGCCGACCACGACCCGCTGATCGCCTACGTCCTCGGGCTCTCCCACGCGCTGAATCTGGCTTTCCTGACCGCGCTCCAGCACAGCGGGGAGCAGGCGCCCCGCCTCGCCCGCTTGTCGAGTGTGACGTTCGATCGCCAGCTAAAGGTGGCGGCGGCGGTAGCCCGGGAGAATCCCCACCTCTACTACGAGATCCAGCAGCGGAACCCGCACGGACCGGCAGCGATCCATAGCCTCGCCGCCGCCGTTTCGCGTCTCGCCGCGGTCATCCACGACGACGACGAGGAGGCCTTCGTTCGGCTGATGCGGGCCGGCCGGGAGTACGTTTCCGGTCGGAGTTAGCAGCCGGTAGATGAGGTGACGTGACCGCCGAGGCCCCCACCAGGAGAAACCCCCACGATCGGGTCCGCACGCACACCTCGCCGTCATCGAAGTGCAGTTCCGGGATGGTGCACGTCTCGGCGCCCAAGCCGCCAGGCGGAGCGACGGGTAGGCCCGGGAACGCCGACCTCCGGTCGGCACAGCCCGCCGCAGGCGGGCGGAACTACGTACAGCTGACTTGCGGGGCCTCCCCCACCAGCACTACCCCGCTTGTTGAGATACGCGTCGCAGTACGGACCATTCCGCTGTTTGACGTTCGTCCCGTTCGCTGCGCTTCGCGCAGCGGTGCCGACCGGAGGTCGGCGTTCCCGTGCCTGCGCGCTACCGTGCCGACCGGAGGTCGGCGTTCAAGACCTTCCGAGCAGATCCCGGAGCGTGTGGACGGCGCGCACGGCTTCCGCGCCGGAAGCGAAAGCGCGCGGCCGGAACATCCCGTCGTCCGAGACCCGGAGCAGTCCGAGCGTGGCCGCGATGGCGGCTGCCTCGCGATAGCGGTGGTCGGGTGGTACGTCGCTCAGCTCCAGTAGGGACGATTCGTCCACGGCGCTTCGCCGGGCGTCCGGGTCGAACCTTCCGAACGCGGCGGCCAGTGACTCCGCGAGTTCGGCGCGGGTCACGAGACCCCGAGGCTTGAAGGTGTGATCGGGATAGAGGCGGAGGTAGCCGGCGCCGACCGCCGTCTGGATCAGGCTTGTTGCCCAGCTCCGCTCGAGATCGATGGCGATCACCGGATCCGCGGAGCGGGAGTCGTCGCCCTCGGGTTCCCCGATCTCGGCCGCCAGCAGCGCGGCGAGCTGTTCGCGGGTGACGCGTTCCGCTTCGCGAATCCTCCCGTAGAGCTCCGAGAGCCTCGCCACCTCGAGGCGACGCTCGAGATCGGCGGCGCGGTCCACCAGATCCGTGAAACCGCGCACCGCGGGGTCCCCGAGGATCTCGTCGAGACGGGTCAGGCTCTCGGTGAACCGCCTTTCATCGGCCAGCAGTTCGGCGGCGGTCAGCCCCGCGATCAACGCCTGACGCTTGCTCGCCGAGGGGTTTGCGGCGACGGCCTCGAACCACTCGCGCGCGCTTCGGCCGTCTCCGGCCGCGGCGGCGGCCTCGGCCGCCTCCAGAAACAGGTCGGCGGAGTCCGGCATCGCTTCCAGCGCTGCCCGGTAGGCCTCGGCGACCGGCGGACCCTGCGCGTCGGAACGCGCGAATTCGCGGGCGCGGCCGAGACGGTTTTCCGCTACTTCCAGCGCCAGCCGCGGCAGTCGCTCGGAGACCACGGAGGCGTTCGGGTCCAGTTCCGACAGCCGCCGCAGTCGGGTGAAGAGCAGTTCCCGATCCTCTGTGTCGAGCACCAGGAGGACGCTGCCGAGTGCGGCCAGGCTGTTCCCGGGCGAGGCTTCCAACGCTTGCTGAAAGAGTTCGCCCGCTCCCGAGGTGTTCCCGCTCCGGAGGGCAAAAAACCCGGCGGCCGAAAGGACGCCGGGATCCTGGGGAGCGATGTCCCGGAGTGGCGCAAGTTGCAAGTCGGCCTCGCCCAGCCTCCCCGCCACGATGAGGGCCCAGCTCTCCCCCAGTTCGCGCGCCGCCCCCGCGGAAAGCTCTGCTCCGGGAACGGGCGCCTGGCCGTCCACGTAGGCCCAGCCGTCCAGCGGAACGACGGGGATTTCGGGCGGAGGCCGGGAGGCGCAACCGCCGGCCAGCGCGAAACCGGCCAACAACATGGCGGCCCATCCGAGGGCGCGCGGCGGGGTCTTCGCGGCGGGATGTCTCGATGCGCCGAACACTCTTTCGAGTCTAACTGCCTGTGGTGGAACTCGCGTGAGCGCCGAGAGCGGGGAGGCCCAGTTCTCCCGGTGGGGGTCCGGCTGACAAGGCGCGCGAGGGAGGAGCCCCCACCGGGAGAACTGGCCCGAGTGTATTTCGACCGAAGCGCAACGCAGAGCGCCGCAAAGCGGCGCGATTCAGCCGGGATGCATCGCCGCTCGAACGCCGCGTGAGTTTCACCACAGGCTGCTAACCCCGAGGAGGGCTCGAACAGCCCCGGATCGAGCGTTCCGGGAGCGAAGGCGCGACGCTGGACGTTTCCCCCCGTCGGGGCGGGCGGCGAACGGAGTTCGCTGCCATCTACAATGCGCCGATGCGGAATCTCGCCCTTTTCCTGACCTTTGTTCTGGCAGTTCCGGCTGCTGCCGCGGCGCAGGGCAGCGACGCGGAGCGTCGCATCCTCGAGCACGTCCGCGACACGATGCAGCCCGGGGAGCGCCTCCTGCTGTCGGCGCTCGTGGAGCGCTTCCAGGCGCCCGACGAACAGCGGGCGCTCGGCCGGTTGAACGACATCTTCTTCCGGACCCCGCTCTTTATTCTGGAGTTCGAAGGGCGCGAAGGGCGGCTGCCGACCCTCACCGAGATCTCCGGTCAGTTCTCGCTCTACGGCGAGGAGGCGGCCGACATCGTGCTCCGGATCATGGAGTCCGACCCACGGGTTCCGAAGTTCCTGGTCCGCGGCGCTGACGGCAACCTCGCCTCCATTGACGAGGACCTGATCCGGGCCGACGAGAGGTTCGCGCGGGCGGTGAGCCGGAGTCTCACGGGCTGGGAAGGCCGCACCCTTCCGGAGCTTGCCGGAGAAAGCTTCGGTGGCGGAGAGACCGCGCTTGGCGATCTGATGAACGACGCGACGCTCGTGTACGTGTGGTTCACCAACTGCCCTCCCTGCGTCCAGATCGCTCCGGTGCTCCAGGCGCTCCATCAGGATCTTTCGGGCGAAGGACTCACCATCGTCGGGCTGAACGCCGACCGCGTGCTCAAACTCCCTTACCGCGACGAAGATCGGGCGGCGCATCAGGAGAAGGGAGGCGTGACTTTCCAGAACCTCCATTTGACCGAAGAGGATCGGGCCGAACTCGGGAACGTGAACATCTTCCCGACCCTGTTCCTCGCGGGCCGCGATGGAACCATCGTGCGCCACTTCGTGAACTTCCAGCCACGGGAGACACTCGAACCGGCCATCCGGGAACTGTTCCAATAGGGTCGTAAGCGGCAAGTCGTCCCCAATCTCTCCGAACGGCTGGCGATGGGAGAAGGGCGGGGAGCGCTCGGCGCGGTTTCGGTGGTGGTCCCGACGTTTCGGGAGGCGGAGAACATCCCGGCACTCGCCGAGAGTGTCCGCGACGCGCTCGTCGGATTCGGTGGCGAGTGGGAGTTGCTGCTCTCCGACGACGATTCGGACGACGGCAGCGAGGCATTGGTCGCTGATTTGTCGCGGCGGCTGCCGATCCGTATCGCAGTGCGCCGCGGCGGGCCCCGCGACCTGTCGCTCGCGGTCCTTGACGGGATCCGGCTGGCGCGTTTTGATCGGATCTGCGTCACCGACTCCTCCGTCGCCATGCCGATCCGCAACCTGCTGGCGCGGTCGCTCCGGAGACTCGGCCGGCTCGAAGAAGCGGCGCAGGAGTACCTGCTAGTGGCAGAGCTGGAGCCGGACAACCCGGAACCCTTGTCGCAACTGGCCAACCTGAGAAGTCTTCAGGGCCGAAATGACGAAGCGGATGAACTTCTTCGCCGCGCCCGGGAAATGGCGCCCGACAGCGTCGTGATTCTCCAAAACACCGCTAACAGCCTGTGGTGGAACCCGCGTAAGCGCCGAGGCCGGTGAGGCGCCCGGCTGACAAGGCGCGTGAGGGAGGAGCCCCCACCGGGAGAACTGGCCCGGGTGTATTTCGACCGAAACGCAACGCAGAACGCAGCGAAGCGGAGTGGTTCAGCCGGGATGGATCGCCGGTTGAACGCCGCGTGGGTTTCACCACAGGCTGCTAAGGCCCTTCGCAATCAGGGACGCTACGAAGAAGCGCTCGAAGGGTATCGGCGAGTTATGGAACTCGATCCGCGCTTCGGTTCCGCCCACGCGGGAAGCGCCAGCGCGCTCTTCGAGTTGGGTCGCTACGAAGCGGCGGTGGAGGCCATGGAGCGCTCCATCGTCCTGGAGCCGGTGAACGGTTTGCCGGCACGCGAGGTCTTGATCGGGAAGGCGCTTCTCGAACTTGGACACCCCGAGGAACTGGCGGCCGAACGCTTCCAGCGGGCCCTGGCTGCGGATCCCCGCCATCGCGATGCGCTGGACCGCCTGGCGCTGCTGCGCTTTGAGCAGCAGCACTATCAGGAGGCGCTGGATCTCTACCAGTTGCGTCTCCAAACCGATCCTGACAATTCCCAGACCCATTCCAATATAGGCGCGTGTCTCTACTACCTGGGCCAGCGGGAGGCGGCGCGCGCGAGCTTTGAGCGCGCGCTCCAACCGGACCCGACGAACGAATCGGCCCAGCGGAATCTCGAGCAGATCCGGAAGGGGCCGGGGGGGCAGCCGGGTGCGGACTAACAGCCTGTGGACAAAGTCACGCGGCCCAGTTCTCCCGGTGGGGGCTCGAGCGGAGATGCATCCCGGCTGAACCACGTCGCTTCGCGTCGCTCATCGTTGCGTTTCGGTCGGAACACACCCGGGCCAGTTCTCCCGGTGGGGGCTCCTCCCTCACGCGCTTTGTCAGCCGGGCGCCTCGCCCCCACCGGGAGGACTGGCCGCTCTCGGCGCTCACGCCACTTTATCCACAGGCTGTTAACCCCTGGCGATTCTCAAATCGTCCCGTCGTTCGGTGCGCTCAGCACCCTGGAGCGTGTGATTTCTTGACAATATCTGACTCATATCATATATTCCCGCATAACTAAGAACGGCCGTCACGCCTGCCTTTGACACTCACCTGGGCCGGCGCGGACGGCTTTGTCCAATCCCACGAATCAGGAGTTCTAAAGGTCCATGAGCAAGATCATCGGCATTGATCTGGGGACTACCAACTCGGTAGTCGCCGTGATGGAGGGCGGTCAGCCCGCGATCATCCCGAACGCCGAAGGTGGCCGCACCACCGCCTCCGTAGTGGGCGTCTCGAAATCCGGCGAGCGCCTGGTGGGCGAAGTCGCAAAGCGGCAGGCGATCACCAACGCCACGAATACCGTGTTTTCCATCAAGCGGTTCATGGGCCGCCGCTTCGATGAGGCTGCCGACGAACGTGATTCCGCCTCGTATCAGGTGGCGCGGAAGGACGACGGCGGCATCGAGGTGCTCCTCGGGGACAAGAAGTACACGCCGCCGCAGATCTCCGCGATGGTGCTTCAGAAGATGAAGGCCTCCGCCGAGGCCTACCTCGGCGAAAGCGTGGAGCGGGCCGTGATCACGGTTCCCGCCTACTTCAACGACGCCCAGCGCCAGGCGACCAAGGACGCCGGCGAGATCGCCGGGCTGGAGGTCGTGCGCATCGTCAACGAGCCCACCGCCGCCGCACTCGCCTACGGACTCGAAAAGCAGAAGAGCGAGAAGATCGCGGTGTACGACTTCGGCGGCGGGACCTTCGACATCTCCATCCTCGAAGTTGGCGAGGGCGTCGTCGAGGTCCGCTCCACCAACGGGGACACGTACCTCGGGGGCGACGACCTCGACAAGCGGGTGATGGACTGGATCGTCGCGGAGTTCAGGAAGTCCGACGGCATCAATCTCGGCAACGACCGGATGGCGCTGCAGCGGCTCAAAGACGCCGCGGAAAAAGCCAAGATCGAGCTCTCGACCACCCACGAGACCGAGATCAACCTCCCCTTCATCACGGCCGACGCTTCGGGGCCCAAGCACTTGGCGCTCACCCTGTCGCGCGCCCGGCTCGAGGCCCTCATCGGGGACCTCCTGGAGCGAACCCGGAAACCCAGTATGCAGGCGCTCGAAGATGCCGGCCTGGCGAGCGGATCGATTGACGAAGTGGTGTTGGTCGGCGGCTCTACCCGGATTCCCCGGGTTCAGGAACTCGCCAAGGAGATCTTCGGGGCCGAGCCGCATCAGGGGGTGAACCCGGACGAGGTGGTCGCATTGGGCGCCGCGATCCAGGCTGGTGTGCTCGGCGGCGATGTAAAGGATCTGCTCCTGCTGGATGTGACGCCGCTTTCACTCGGGATCGAGACCCTGGGCGGCGTCTTCACCTCCCTCATCAAGCGCAACACCACGATCCCGCACCGGGCGAGCGATGTCTTCTCGACCGCGAGCGACAACCAGACCCAGGTCGAGGTACACGTCCTTCAGGGCGAACGCTCCATGGCCGCTGACAACCGCACGCTCGGGAAATTCAATCTGGTCGGCATTCCGCCGGCTCCCCGCGGGGTTCCCCAGATCGAGGTGTCGTTCGACATCGACGCGAACGGCATCGTGAACGTTTCGGCCAAGGATCGGGCCACGGGCAGGGAACAGGTCATCACGATCACGGCCTCGAGCGGTCTCTCGAAGGCAGAGATCGAGACCATGAAGACGGAAGCTTCCTCCAACGAGGAAGCCGACAAGCAGCGTCGCGAAGAGGTCGAGTTCCGCAACGAGACCGACTCCCTCGCCCATCAGGTCGAGAAGATGCTGAACGAGAACCGCGAGAAGATCGGAAGTTCGGACGCCGAGGAGATCGAAAAGGCCCTGGCGACGGTCCGCGCCGCGCTCGCCGACGGCGACATGGAGCGAATCCGGACCGCGCGTGGCGAGGTGGAGAAGGCGAGCCACCGGCTGGCGGAACTGATGTACCGCAAGACTGCCGATTCCGACGAGGCGGCGCCGGACCCGGGCGCCCCGCCGCCTCCCCCTCCGCCGGGAGGAGGAAAACAGAAGGACAACGGGGCCGCCGATGACATCATCGATGCGGAGGTAGTCGGCGAGAACTGATCGCCAACCGTCTTCCAACCAACTCGGCGCCCATGCCCCCGCCTGCCGACTACTACGCGGTACTGGGGGTTGGGCGAGAGGCCGATCTCCTGCGTATCCGCCAGGCGTACCGGCGGCTCGCCCGGCGCCTGCACCCCGATCTGAACCCCAACGACCGCGTTGTCGAGGAGCGTTTCCGGCAGATCCAGCGGGCCTTCGAGGTGCTGGGGGATCCCGAGCGCCGCGCCGAATACGACCGCGGCGGCGGCGCGGAGCCGCCCCCCCCGCGGGTCCAGCGCGTTCACTACGGTTTCGCCGGGTTCGACTTCGGTGAGGCGCCCGCGAAGGAAGAGTGGGCGCTCCACGAGATCCTCGGCAGCTCCGAGGGGTCCGAATCAGAGGCCGCCGAAGCCGATCCCGACATCCATGCCCGGGTGCGGATTTCCTTTGTGGAATCCCTCGAGGGAAAGCAGATCCGGCTCCGCATCAGTCGGCGCGAGACGTGCGGCGCGTGCGGAGGCCGGGGTGAGCGTCCGGTCGGGGAAGCTAACCCTCAGGGGATTGAGTGCAGCGCCTGTCGCGGCGCCGGCCGGCGGCTCCGACGCTACGGCCACATGGTGTTCGCCCGTCCTTGCCGCCGCTGCGGCGGGCAGGGGCTGTTGTTTCATATCGCCTGCGCTGCCTGCACCGGGCGCGGGAGCCGGATCCGCGCGGTCCGGGTCGTTGCCCGGGTTCCGGCCGGCGTGGCGGATGGAGCGACCGTGGTTGTGGAAGGACAGGGGCACGAGCGGCCGCCCGGCGAACCATCGGGAGATCTTCGGCTGTACGTTGAGGTAGCCGCCCACCCGGTTCTCGAACGCCGGGGCGACAACCTCGTCTGCCCGCTGCCGCTGACCCTCGCGGAGGCGTCGCTCGGAGGACGCGTCGAAGTGCCGACGCTCTCCGGCAACGTGATCGTGCGGCTGCCGCCGGGAGTCCAGCCCGGCACCCGATTGCGCCTCGCCGGACGCGGTGTTCCTTCCATCCGCGGTGACGGCCGCGGCGACCTCTTCCTCGAGGTTCGGATTCACATCCCCGAGATCCGCGACGATCGGTCCCGGGACCTCGTCCGCGAACTGGAGCAGCGCTATCCGGCGTCGCCTCGCGAGGCGCTCCGTGAGAAGCTTCGCCTCTAGGAGTCTGTCCCCATGAGCGCCGAGCGACGCAAGGGCGTCTACATGATCAGTGCGGTCGCCGAACTGTTCGGGATCCATCCGCAGACCCTTCGCCTCTATGAGCGGGAGGGCTTGCTCCGCCCGTCGCGTACCGAGGGGAACACCCGCGTCTATACCGATGAGGACCTCGAACAGCTCCAGACCATCCTCAACCTGCGCGAACTCGGAGTGAATCTGGCCGGGGTGGACATCATTCTCAACATGCGGGGGAAGATGCAGCGCATGCAGGAAGAGATCACCCAGTTCACCGAGTTCATTCATCGAGAACTCTCGCGGGAGGAAAACGCGCTGAGCGAACGGGCCAAGAACGCCTTGGTCCGGCTGCCGCGGAGCGACATGGTTCCGGCCGGCGCCCAGCCCCCCGGGTCGGGGCCGCCCGGGTCGGGGCCGGATGCCGGGGCCGCACCCGGCCTCTCCCCGTCCCGCCCCCGAAGTTCGTAGGAAACGACCCGAATGGCGTGGCCTGGTGGGCTCGGTCGTTTCCGGTCCCGGTCTGTTTCCTGAGGCGCCTTTCTTGCCAGCAGCCCCGACCTGTTCCGATTGCGGGGACACCGGCTGGAAGCCGACCTCCCGGGCGGACGGGTCCCCGGCGGTATTGGCCTGCGGCTGCAAGAGCGCGATGCGGGCGCCGCGGCGGCTGGAAGACATCGGCGTGCCGGCGCAATACGCCGAAAAGATGCGCTTCGATACTTTCGACGAGATTTCCGGTTCGCCGCAGCGCACCAAGGAGATCGTTCGCAAGTGGGCCGATTCCTATCCCGACGTGAAGGCGGGGCTGCTGCTCAGCGGTCCGGCCGGGGTCGGCAAGACACACCTGGCGGTAGCTGTCCTCCGCCACATCCTCTTCGAGCGGCAGATCGCCGTCCGCGCGCGTTTCGAGTTCTTGCCGCAGCTTCTGAGCGAGATGCAGGGCGCGTGGAAGGACCCTTCGCTTACGGAGGAAGCCCGGCTCGCCCCGGTGAGGCACGCGGAGATCGTGGTGCTCGATCAACTGGGCGGCGGCATGGGGAACCCGCGACTGGAAGAGAGGCTCCTCTACATCCTGAACCGGTGTTTCCACACCGGCGGTTTCCTGATCTGCACCACGGCGTTCCCCGTCCGGGCCGCGAGGCTCGAGAAAGGTCTGGCCGAGCAGATCACGGTCCGCGGCGTTTCGCTGTTACGAGAGGCCTGCCGGTTCGTCCCGATGCGGGGAGAGGACTATCGCGATAAGGTCCTTACTCCGGGGTTGAGCATCTGACGCTTGGCCTAACAGCCTGTGGTGAAACCCACGCGGCGTTCGAGCGGTGATCCATCCCGGCTGAACCGCGCCGCTTTGCGGCGCTCGGCGTTGCGTTTCGGTCGAAATACACTCGGTATTCCTCCCTCACGCGCCTTGTCAGCCGGGCGCCTCCCCGCTCTCGGCGCTCACCCGGGTTCCACCACAGGCTGCTAACGCAACGAAAATCCGAAGGAGATTCAGGTCATGCGCACCCTTCTCACCGCACTCGTCCTTTCCGTGGGCATGCCGATTCTGGGGTTCGCCCAGAATCCGGCGCTCGACACGCCGCGCCCGATTCCGATCCGGGACAGCGTCTTCATTGAGGATCTCACCTGGATGGAAGTCCGCGACCTGATCGCGGACGGCAAGGACACGGCCATCGTCGCGAGCGGCGGGATCGAGCAGAACGGTCCGTATCTGGTCACCGGCAAGCACAACGTGTTGCTGCGCGGCACAACCGAAGCGATCGCCCGGGATCTCGGGAACGCGCTGGTGGCCCCGATTCTCAAGCTGGTGCCCGAAGGCGACTTCGATCCTCCTACCGAAATGATGCGTTTTCCCGGCACCGTCGGGCTCAGCGAGGAGACTTTCCGGGCCGTGTTGCGGGACGTTGCCCGCAGTCTCAGGGCGAGCGGCTTCCAGCACATCATCTTCCTCGGCGACAGCGGCGGAAACCAGGCCGGGATGACGGCGGTCGCGGAGGAAATGCACGCCGAGTGGAACGGGTCTCCCGGCGTCCATTTCATTCCCGAGTTCTACGATGTCAGGGGCCTGCGGACCTGGCTCTCCGATAACGGCATCAAGGAGGAGCCGGAGGGCCTTCACGACGAATTCGCGATGGCCTCGATGATGGCGGCGGTGGATCCGAACTCCATCCGGACCTCGGAGCGCCGGGCGGCCGGTCTCTTCCGGATCAACGGGGTGGAGCTGGACCCGCTGGACGAAACCCGCGCCTGGGGCCTGCGTCTCTTCCGGTACCGCTCGGAAGTGACGGTGAAGGCGATCCGCGCCGCGATCGCTTCGCACTCGACGAACTAGGCGGTCCGGAAGGGGGGCGTTCGGCTGGGCGCCCTGCGAACGTTGATTCGTCGGTGAGGCCCCCTTTCACACTTTCCCCCCGGTCACGCGGGCAGCGAACCGAAGGTTCGCTGCCGTCAGTTTTCCCCGCTCGGTGCTGCGCGGTTGGGCGCGGGAATCCCAACGGTCCAGATGGTGCCGGCCGCAAGGGAACGCCGACCTCTGGCCAGTTCTCCCGGTGGGGGCCGGCACCGCTGCGCGAAGCGCAGCGAGAGGCGTGTACCACCCAGCCGTCCGGATGACGCTGAACGCCGGGTCCCGGCCGAGAGGCGAACCTGAAGGCGAGCAGTAGAAGCGGCACCCGGGGAAAAGGGGACAAGAAGCGGGATCTGGTGGGATTCACCGGGACGTGGCGGGATAGCTGACAGGGCTAAGTCGCGGTCGGGTCGCCGGTTAACCGGCAGGTGCCCTCGCTAGTTGGCAGTCTGTCGTGGCGCTCGCGGGTCACCTCCGGCGGGTGCGCGGGGCGGTCCGCGAGCGGTAGGTTTGGCTCCGCCGGGCGCGACATGGACCCATGTAACAGTATGAAATGGCCCCATGTAACAGTATGAAATGTCACCCCGGAGCCCCACCAAGCGGTTGGTAAATCAACCACTAACCAGTCGGGTTTAGTCGAACCGACTCACAGTTGGCACAATTATGGACGCGGTCCACGTTATCGGAACCTAAGCGCTCTACAGCAACCTGGGGCCTGTTGTCAATAGCCCCGCCGACGGTGAAGTGGACTCCGCGTCGCTAGCCGAATGGGGCTGCGACGCAGCCGAAAAGAAGGAACGCTAACGGAAGAGGGAAGGCGCGAATCGGGCGCCCGGTGTAGGGGTCTGTCATGGTCGGGAGAACAGGGCAGTGGCCGGATCAGTGTTGGAACTGCACGCCGGGTGCCGCCGTCAGCCGGACGTCTCAGGATCGGTCAGCCGGTCGGCTCTGAAGTCGAAGAAGTTCGCAAATAGGCGCTGTAGAAACCTGACCGGCTTTTCCTGAGACGGTTCACCAATTGCCCTCGCCAGTTCGTTGTGGCAGAGGGTGTCCAGTACGCGCTTGATGGGCGGCTCATCAGCTTCGATCTCCAATCGCTCCAAGGTGGCAGTCTTCACCAGCGCGGCAGAGTAGGTCCCCTCGGTCGTCACGAGCCGCTGCTCGAGCCGGATAAACCGGCGAGCCAAGTCACCGTGCAGCCACGCCTTTCTGGACGAGCCGGCAACGAGGTCGAGCAGCGTGGCCCGCGGTGGCGGCAGCCGGGAAGAGCAACTTCGCTAGCTTCGGAAGGATGTCCAACAGCTCGGAGCCGAAGGCGACGATCGTTACAGATCCCGCCGCCGCAGAGACGAAGAGCACAAACCCATG
This sequence comes from Candidatus Marinacidobacterium sp., assembly GCA_965250045.1. GTDB lineage: Bacteria > Acidobacteriota > Vicinamibacteria > Marinacidobacterales > Marinacidobacteraceae > Marinacidobacterium. The sequence goes on along the minus strand of OZ252286.1, from coordinate 3,411,902 downwards.
GCACTGCTCGAAGAATCGCCGCCGCCGCATGTGGTAGCGCACCGAACGGTGGACGCTGGAAGCTAGCGACAGCCCCCGCTTGTTCAGGTCGGAAGACGACACGCCACTAATCTTATTCGGCGGGACCTCCACCACCGTCCGAGCGATCTGGCGCTCGCGGCCCCCTTGGCTGCGGGACAGGTGGGGGGTGGGTATCGCTCACCTCCAGCCGTCGTTGTCGTTGCTCGGAGTTCAATTCCTCCTTGTGCCGGGGCGGCGGCCCGGGAGTCGGCGACTCGCGTGGCTTTGTCGAATCGTGCTTCTCCTGATCACTCATCGCTTCACGTCTCCTTTTGGGCGGTCGGTTTTGGTTTCGCGGGATGGCCTCGCGCTCAATTCCGTGCGCGGATTTCGGCGCAGCGCGCTTCGAAGTCCGCGAGTGAGTGATCATCAGGGAGGGAAGCGAACGCCTCACGCGCGACCCCCTCCTCCTTTTCCCATCGCCGAGCGCAGTCTGGACAAACTGCCGCCTCAGCGCGGACTGAGGCTAGCCCCGCATACATCAGGCCACAGTCAAAGCAGTCCCTGTAGTCGCGGTTCTCGAGCGAGCGCCGAGTCATCGGATAGACCGCGCCATCCAGCGCACCTCACCAATGACCTCGGCGTCCGCCTCCCAGCGCACCGGCGCGTAGGCAGGGTTGTCGCTAGTCATCGTCCAGCCCCCATCTGCACCAGGCGTTGCTCGCTTCACCAGCAGACCATCGGCGGACCTCACCACATACACCCGGCCCGCCCGTCGCTCCCGCCGGGCGCGGTCCACCAGGATTGAACTACCGGTTGGAAGTGTCGGCAGCATCGAGTCACCGAGCACGTCGATCACCACACACTGTGTGGGGTCTATGCCGTGCCCCGATAACCAGTCCCGACGAAACGCCAAATAACCGTCCACCCCTTCGTCGTCGATGACAGCGCCGCCTCCGGCGGCAGCGGCGAGCGGGCGAACCTCGACCCAGCGGATGCCGGGGAGGTCGCGCACCTCGTCCGATGCCGTCACCACGGGCGATCCCGGGAATGGCTGACCTCCGGCGTCCAGGACCAGTTGATTCAGAGCCTTGGCCCCGGTCTCGAGATCCCGCAAGCGCTTTCGAGCGAGGGGGTCCGAAGAGCGAACGCTCTCCAGCGCCACCGTCGATCGGGCCTGATCCACTTTGGAGGGTGTCTCTTCTTCGCGTGAGCGACCGATATGGATCTGGAGGCCCAGGGCTGTGCAGATCTCAGCGGCACGATCGAGGGACGGGGACTGCTGGCGGGCTGGATCCAAAAGTCCATGGAGAGCCCAGGGGCGAAGGCCGCGTTCCTTTTCGAGTCGGCGCATTCCCACGTTTGCTTCGCCCAACGCCGACCTGATCGCCGCGCGCAGTTCGTCGGTCGGCGTCTGCATGGGCAATGCGCCATTGTGCACGTTCACCATGATGATTGACAATCCGTTCATTAAGGTGCATGCTGTTGCACATGGTGAACGCCGACCGGAAGATCGCAGAGCTCATCCGCAACTACGCGGCGGCGTTGGCAATTTCCGTGTCCTACGCATCCCGTCTGATCACGGGCAGCGGAGACACGGTGGACCGGATCGAACGGGGTACAAGCCTTACCGGTCGCAGGGCCGAGCGAATCCGCCAAAGGGCATCGGACCGCTGGCCGGACGACCTTCCGTGGCCGCCTGACATCGAGCGCCCACCTGATTCCGGCGCCAGCGGCGCGTCCCCAGGATCCACGGAGCGCCGGGCATGACCGACCACCCCGGGCCCCACCCAGCGCTCCGCTGGTTCCACTACGAGCACCTGCCGGAGCCTCTGCGGAGTACGAGCAGGGAGTTCTACAACCTCGCTCACCTGATGGCCGACAGGTTCGAGTCGTCAGCGGAACTGAGCGCCGGACTCAGGAAGCTTCTGGAAGCCAAGGACTGCGCCGTCCGCTGCGCCCGCCAGCAGATCGGAGGGGAGCCCGAGCGAAAGCTGGACGTCTACTGATATGCACGCGGCCCGCCTCGACCGCTCCTCCCGCCTGCAGCGGGTGCATGAGCTGCTGAGTGACGGGGCCGAGTGGTCCACCCTGGACATCGTCCGAGAGGCTGAGGTCTGTGCGGTGAACTCCATCGTGGCGGAACTCCGCCACGCGGGCGCGGAAATCGAATGCCGACAGTCGGTTTCCGGATCCGGCCAGCGCGTCTGGCTCTACCGGATGACCAAGCCGGCGGATGACACTTTGGCCCGCGGAGCAGGCACAGGGTCGCCAAGCGGCTGCAACGAACCGCCAGTCCCGGTTAGCCCGGACGGCCGCAATAGCACCCGGTCTCCCGGGCTGGGGGCAGCGCCACATCCGCGACCGCGCGAGTTCCGGCAGTTGGGGTTGTTCGCGTGAGCAGGAGGGTTGCCGCCGAAGCCGCTGTAGCGCGGGAGATTGGCAGCCCAACTGGAGCGCCGCCGATGATTGTGATCCGGGTTGAGCTGCACAGCGCCCAGACGGGCGGCATCGAGACCATCGGCACCACCTGCATCTTCAACGATCACTCCGGCGACACCCCGGCTCCGGACTGTTGGAACGACCTCCCCGTCCTCATAGACGAGACGGGAGGGGGGGCGTAAGTGAGCCGCACCCCGGACGGACCGGGTCCTTTCCCGCTAGAGCGACAGGACGCGTCCGGCGGAGCCTCCGCCGGACTGCGGGAGTGGGCGATGACCCGCCCGGCGCGCCACCGCGCAATCGGCGCTCGGCGGGCTGCCGCCTGCCGCCGGCTCCCCATGTGGGCGTCGAAGGAAGTCGTGGAGCGGGGCGGCAGCCAGGTCGCGGCGGAAATGGGCGTTTCGTTTCGCACATGGAAGCGCTGGCGCGCGACGGTGCGCGGCGCCCCGGAGGCCGACTGGCCCTATTTGCTGACGCCCCGCTGGTCGGGCCGGACCAGCCGCAAGAAGACATCGGCCGAGGCGTGGGAGTTCTTCCGCTCCTTGTACTTAGTCCGGCGGCAGCCAACCGTGGCAGATTGCTGGCGGCGCACCTGCGAGGCAGCCGCCGAGCACGCGTGGGGCCGGCCACCTTCCGTGTGGGTCTTTCGACGCCGGATAAAAACCGAGATAAGCGCCCGAGAATGGACCTTGAAGCGTCACGGCCCGGAGGCCCTGGCGCGCCTCTTCCCCAGCCAGCGTCGGGACCGGCGGGGGTTCCAGGCGGGCGAGGCGGCGGTCGCGGACGGCCTGAAGTTCGACCGCCTCTGGATCAAGTGGGAGGACGGCGAGATCCTCAACACCGTCACCGGCTGGTTCTGGCAGGACCTGGCGACCGGGCTCATCACCGCCCACCGCGTGGCGAAGACGGAGACGGCGGACCTGTTCCGGCGCTCGGTCGTCGACCTCTGTGACGTGGCGAAGCCGGACCAGGTGTGGGTTGACAACACGCGGGCGGCGGCGAACAAGGCGATGACGGCGGGCGCGGCGCACCGCTGGCGCGGGAAGGCGATGCCGGACGACCCCCCGGGCCTGCTGGCCCAGATCGGGATCGAGGTCCACTTCACGAACCCGGACAAGGTGTTCGGGTCTCCCGGCGCGAAGCCGGTGGAGAGGGCTTTCGGCATCGGCGGCATACACGAAGCCGTTGCGACGCACCCGCGTTTCCGTGATCGCGGCCAGAGCCGGAAGACGGCGATCCCGATCGGCGAGTTCGTGAAGGTGTTGGCCGAGGAGGTGGAGCGGTTCAATACACGGCCGGGGCGACGTACAGCCGCGTGCGGCGGGCGGTTGTCGTTCCGGCAGGTGTGGGATCGCGCGGCCGCTGCGGGCGCGCCACTCGGTCGGCTGACAGAGGAACAACGCGAGCTGCTGGCGAGGGTGCCGGAGACCGTGCTGGCGGACCGGCGCACCGGCGAGATCCGGCTGAAGGCGGGACGTGGCCCCCTCGGGCGGCGCCGCTACTGGCACGAGGACCTCACCGACTGGTGCGGCGGGAAGGTCGTCGCTTGGTATGACCCGGACGACTTCGGCGCGGCCATTGCGGTGGCGACGCTCGACGGGCGGCACATCTGTCGCGCCGGGCCGCTGGAGGACGTGGGCTTTGCGGACAAGGAGGCGGCCGGAGAGTGGGGGAAGAACAAGCGCCGCTTCGTGACAGCGACGAAGGCAGCCGCCGCGGCGCAGGAGCGGATGACCGCCGCCGAGGTGGCCTCGCTCTATCCGTCGCCGAAGCCCACGCCACCCCCGCCCGAGCCGGGGGTGGTGAAGGGGACGTTCCGCCGGACGGCGGAGCTCAAAGGCGGGGAGGCCGCCGAGGCGACGGGGACGGACGGCGCGCCGTCGAGCCTGGGCGACCGGGCGGACGCGCTGCGGGACGCCCTCGAGGCGCGGCTCGCGGCCGCGGCGCTCGCGCCGACGGATGGGGAGTGGGATGACTGAGCGCATTGCCAGCGACAGCGTCGGCCGTCGCGAAGGGGTGCCGTGGGCAGTGTCCCCGCCGCGTGACCTCCCGCCGCCCTACTACTGGGATTCGAGATCCGCGCTCTATCAGGGAGAGGCCATCGCCGTTCTGCGCGCGCTGCCGGCCGAGAGCGCGGACGCACTGATCACCGACCCGCCGTATTCGAGCGGCGGGCGTCATGCGAGAGAGCGCGCCCGCCCCACGCGAGACAAGTACCAGAACAGCGATACCCGGATCCGGTATCCCGCGTTCGCGGGCGAGGCGCGCGACCAGCGGTCCTACTTCATCTGGTGGGTCCTCTGGGGAGCCGAGTGTTTGCGGGTCCTGAAGCCCGGGGCTCCAGTGGTGGCCTTCTCCGACTGGCGGCAGTACCCGGTGGTCTCGGACGCGCTGCAGGTGGCGGGGTTTGTATGGAGGGGAGCCAGCGTGTGGAACAAGACCGGCGGGAGTCGCCCGTCGCTCGGCCGCTTCCGGCAGCAGGCGGAGTTCATTTTGTGGGGGTCCAAAGGGGCCATGCGGCGGTCGCCGGATGTCGGAGCGCTGCCTGGGGTGTTCTCGCACGCGCCGCGGAGCGGGGGCAAGCACCACATGGTCGGCAAGCCGGTCGGGCTCATGGAGGACGTGGTCCAGATCGCGTCCCCCGGCGAACTGGTCTTGGACCCGTTCGCGGGGTCGGGCTCGACGGGGGTTGCTTGCCGACGCTCCGGCAGGCGATTCCTCGGGATTGAGGTGATCGAGGAGTACGCGCACATTGCCGCTTCCCGGTTGGCCGCGGCGGCGGCGCTGGAGTGGTGATGACAATGCAGCAGGCCGTGAGGGTGCTCTTGACTGCAATCGATGCCGCGGGCCGTTATCTCTCCGTAGTGCACCTACCGAGGCTCGTCAAGCTACTGGTGGCGGAGAACGCCGCGCCGTGTGCGGACCGGGAGGCTGAAGACGCCCGTGCACTGCGAATCGGAACCTGGATGGAGGCGCACAGCGTGCCGCTTCCGATGGTCCTCGTTCGGCGGGAGCGGTTGCATTGAGGCGGCTATTCCGGCCGACGGTTATCGCCTCCGGCTCCCTCCACCGGCGGACCTGCGGTGGCCTCCGTGACGGCGCCGCGAAGCGCCTCCTTGAGTCCTTCGATGGTATTCCCGCCGTCCGCCGCCGCCGCGATTACCACGGCGTCCATTTCGTCCAGGCCAAGAGCAGCGCCCGCCTCGGAGTAGCGCCCGATGGAGTAGAAGCGCCCGGTGTGCTCGTGGGCCAGGGCGGTGACGGGGCACTGCTCGTCACGCAGCTCGGTGTCCGGGCGCACGCAGTAGCGGCATGACCACCACCACGAAGACATGGACACCCGAGGCGGACGCCCGGCTGCGGGCGTATCTGGCGACGCCGGGGCGGCGGCTGAGCACGGGGCTGGGGAGTAAAGAAAGCGCGTGCTCGGTCGCCGCGATCAACCTCGCACTGAGCGGCCGGCTCACGGACTCGATACCGGACTGCATGAGCGCTGTCATTGGCCGCTGGATCATTGTCGTGCAGGACGCGATGCCGGAGGGGATGCGGAACGGCGCTGACTGGCGCGAGGTATTACCGTTGGCTGCGGGCTCGGGCCGCGAGCGCGAGCGCGAGCGCGAGCGCCTTGACCGGGTTCTGGACTGGATGTGGGGCCGCGTTCTGCCGCTGCTGCAACCGGTGGCGGACACGGGTGGCTTCGGCGCGTCGTGGCGGGAGATGTGTGCGCAGCGGATCTACGCCGGCGCCGCCGCCGCCGCCGCCGCCTACGCCGCCTACGCCGCCGCCGACCACGCCGCCTACGCCGCCTACGCCGCCGCCGCCCACGTCGCCTACGCCGCCGCCGCCCACGTCGCCTACGCCGCCTACGCCGCCGCCGCCCACGTCGCCTACGCCGCCTACGCCGCCGACCACGCCGCCTACGCCGCCGCCGCCGGCCACGCCGCCTACGCCGCCGCCGACCACGCCGCCTACGCCGCCGCCGACCACGCCGCCTACGCCGCCGCCGACCACGCCGCCGCCGAGGCCGCGTGGGAGCGGATGGACCCCGTCGCCCTGCTCCGAACCCTCGTCACGGAGACCACCCCATGACGAATTCCGGGAGGGACACATGAGCCGCAAGAAGACCACCCAAGCGCCCAAGCCGAAGCGCCAGACGTACGGCTTCCAGGCCGTGCTTCTGCCGTCCCGGAGCCGATCCGGGGCTTCCAGGGTCTCCGCAAGCGGTGGTGGAACCGCGAGGACGAACCCCCCTTTCCCCGATTGGGAAGACCCCATGAGCCAACTGACGTGGCCCGGGTGGCGCGCATGAGCAAGAAGACCCCCGAAGCGCCCAAGCGCCGCCAGAGCTACGGCTTTCAGGCCGTCATCCTGTTGTTCGCCCTCCCGTGGACGCGTGGTTACCGGCTCTATCTCCACCGGTTCGTCGGGCCGGATCCCGATCGGGCCCTCCACGACCATCCCAAGTGGTTCCTGAGCATCGGCCTATGGGGGAGTTACGTCGAGGCGATTCCTGAGAAGGCTCGGCTCTCGGGCTACCGCTGGCGGGTTTCTGGGCGCCGTGGATCCGCTGGTTCCCCGCGACCTATGTCCATCGGATCGAGGAGGTCGGAAAGCGGGGTTGCTGGACGTTGGTGTTCGTCGGCCCCGTGACCCGTGACTGGGAGTTCTGGGTCGGCGGGAAGTGGATCCACTGGAAGACCTATCTCGGCGAGACCTGAGGAAGAGGAGTCCGAAATGAGAAACCCGATACCGCAGCACCCGGCGGAGCGCCTGTTGGTGATCGCAGAGCGGAGGGTCGAACTGAAGCATGCTGCGACGATGATGAAAGCCCTCGTCAGTAGTGCGCTCTTGGATCTGGACCGGTGCGAGCGTCACCCGAATTCGGGGGAGTTCAGCGAGGCCGCCGACGCCCTCCGCGCTGCGCAGCGGGTCTCGCTCGGCGAGGGGGAAAACCGATGAGCGCCCCGGCGCTCGCGCCAGTGCCGGTCCCCGGGCCGGTCGAGGGCGACCTGATCGAGCGCGTCCAGGCGGCGATCACCGATGGCGGTCTTACGCAGGCGGCCGCGGCCGGGCAGATCGGAATCTCGGACGCGGCCCTGAGCCAGTGGCTGCGGGGCAAGTATCCGGGCGATCAGGAGGCGGTGGCGGCGAAGGCGGCGCGCTGGCTGGAGTCCCGGGCGGCGCGGGCGCAGCTCGCGGCGCAGCTTCCGGAGGCGCCCGCCTGGGTAGAGACGACCGCGGCCAGTCGGGTCATGGCGGCGTTGTCGTGGGCGCAGCTCGCGGGCGACGTCGCGGTGGTCTACGGCGGCTCCGGGACCGGGAAGACGGTGGCGGCACGGCGCTATGCCGAGTCGCGCCCAAACGTCTGGCTGGCGACGATGACGGCCGGGAGCCGAACGATCAGCCCATGCCTCGAGCGGTGCGCCCTCGCGGCCGGGATCCGGCACGTGCCGAGCCGCTCCTGGCGGATCGAGACCGCCCTGGTGGACCGGGTGCGCGGGAGCGTCGGTCTCCTGATCGTGGACGAGGCGCAGCACCTGGACGTGCGCGCCCTCGAGGGGCTGCGCGGGATCCATGACGCCGGCGGGATCGGGCTCGCCCTCCTCGGCAGCGAGCTCGTCTATGCCCGCCTCACCGGCGGCCGTAGCGCGAGCTATGCGCAGCTCTTCAGCCGCGTCGGGAAGCGGGTGCGGCTGGGGCGGCCCGGCGTCGCGGATGCGGACGCGATGGCGGCGGCGTGGAGCATCGAGGACAAGGGGGCGCGCCAGGCGGTGCGCGAGATCGCGCGCACGCCGGGAGCGCTGCGGGGGGTCACGAAGGCGCTTCGGCTGGCCGGCCTGATGGCGGGCGGCGAGGCGGTGCGACGCGAGCACTTGCTCGCGGCGCGCCGGGACCTGGGGGCGGCGTGAGATGGACGTCACGCTCTGGGTGCTGCCGCGCCCGGTTCTCGACGAGGCGTGGGGTGTGGCGGGATGACTACCTACGGCTACCCGCTCGCGGGTCACTGCAAGAACTGCGGCCGGGCGGCGAAGCGGCGGAGGAGCGAGTGTGCGGACTGCCGCTGGAAGCGCCGGAAACAGACCACCAAATATCACAAGACGCGCCGATGTCGGCGATGGGGGAAACACCGATGAGGGATCTGAGCATCCACTACCAGCCGCGGGAGCACCTGCGACCCTGGGTCCGGGCCCGGGTGCGTCGCCTCGAGCGTGAAGGCCGCGGGGCTTTCATGGTCGCGGACGATCCGGCCTGTCCGCCGGCGGGGCAACTGCCGCCGGATCGGCCGCCAGAGGGCGCCCGGCCGGCGGAACCTCCGCGCTCCCCGACGCGCTGGTGGACGGCGATGCTGATCGCCGCGGGTGCCTTCGTGGCGGGGGTGATCGCATGGCGGATCGCCGGGGCGGGCGGCGTGGTCGCCTCGGCGATGGCGAGCGCCGTCCTGGGATGGTGGATCGGGGAGGCGGGCGATGCTGCCTGAGGTTGAGGCGGCCGCGCGCACCTACGCGGACCGGAGAGGCGCGCTCGCCGGCCTCATGGAAGCGCTGCGGCGCAGCCTCGACGACGCGCAGAGGGCGATGCTGCCGCAGATCCGCGCGGCGGCTGAGTCGGCGTCGGCCGCGAAGGCGGACCTGGAGCGGGAGATTGAGGACGCGGGTCCGGCATTCGTTCGCCCCCGGACCCGGACCTACCACGGGGTCAAGGTCGGCTACCAAAAGGGGAGGCCGACCGTGACCTACGGGGAGGATGCGGAGGTGATCGCCAGCATCCGGCAACACCACCCGGACCAGTTCGAGCAGCTCGTCAAAGTGACCGCGAAGCCGGTGCTTGCGGCGCTCGCTGCGCTGCCCGAAAGCATGAGGAAGACGCTCGGCATCGAGGTCGCCCCCGGACAGGACACGGTCGTGATCCGCCCGGCGGACGGCGGCATGGACAAGGCAGTGGACGCGCTCCTGACGGACGCGGCCCGCCTCGGCGGAGGCGCGTAAATGCCTCGGATAACAGTGGAGAAGCACTTCGCTGCGGTCCACGGTGGCCGCCTCTGGGATAGCCCCGATCCGGCTGCGATCGCGCCGTGGGCAGCGTCGGCGGGCGAGCCGGTGCTCATGCGGATCGCACTCGGGGCCCGGGTCAAGGCGGCCGCCTTTCGGATCCCGCGCGACCAGGATCCGACCGAGTATCTGTCCAAGATCGCGGATGTGATGGAGACGGACCTGCGGCGAACGGCCTCGGGGGAGAATCCGTGATCTCGCTGATCCTGCCGGCCGCGCTCCTTTGCCTCGCGTCGTGGGTGTGGGGTGCCTGGTGGGCGATCAACAACGTCCCGGCCGTCCGGTTCACCCACCGGCCGTGCCCGGGGAACGACGACCAGGAGGACACCGCATGACCGACCAGCCAGCACCATCCACCGACACCAACGGCGGCGCCGACATCCGCGCCGAGTGAGCGATCTGCGGCCGGATGCGACAGAGCAGGGCTTGCGGCGCCAGGCCGAGGGATTCGTATCACAAGGGGAAGAAAGTTCAGATAGGGCTGGAGGCGGTGGCCGAGATGGCCGGTTGGCCGACCCGGCTGGAGGATCAAGTCCACCTGACAGGTTGGGGCACCCCGACGCAGCGGGACCACAAGGACGGGGCGAACTCGAACATGCCGGTGAAGGCCCTGCTTGGGCGGCAAGTGACCTTGTGCCCTGCCTCGACGGAAAGGCACGGCGCACTGAACCCGGCGTTTTCCCGCTGGCTCATGGGATTCCCGGCCGCGTGGGACGACTGCGCGCCTACGGGAACGCCATCGTCCCACAGGTCGGCGCCGTCTTCGTCCGGGCCTTCCTGATGGCTGACAAGGCGAGAGTCCCCGGTGGTGAGGGTTCGATTCCTCGTCGGGGTCCCTGTTCTCCGAGGTCCTGATGGAGGCCCGGTCACGGTGAGCGACCTACGGCGCCGCGAGCTCGCGGCGATCCACATCCGCGCCAAGGAGCGCGGCCTGGACGAACACACGTATCGGGAGATGCTGCGCGAGGTGGCGGGCGTGACGAGCGCCCGGGATCTCGACGGGGCGGGTCGGCAGAAGGTGCTGCAGCGGCTGGCGCCGCGGCCGACCGCGCCGCACCGCCAGAGTGCAGATCCCATGGTGCGCAAGATCTACGCCTTGTTGGGCGACCGGCCGGCGTCCTATGCCGCCGGAATCCTTCGGCGGATGTTCGGCGCCGACGCCCCCGACGCCATCGAGTGGGCAACGGGGGAGCAGATGCGAAATGTGATCGCGGCCCTTGAGTACGACCGTCGACGGAAGGCGGCGCGCGGGGGCGGCTGATGGCGGGGGTGCACGCCGCTTCCCGGTGGGCGCGGCTGCGCGATTTGATCGGGGCGGACGCGGCCGCGGCATTGGTCGCACAGCGCGGCGGCCACCAGGTGGTGGTCCCGACGACCGTGCGGGCGGAGTGTTTGCTGACGCAGCTCGCCGGCGAGATCGCGATGAGGCGGGTGGTTTTCGAGCTGTCCGGCGCGGTGGTGTATGTCCCGCTGCGGTCGCGGAACGCGGATCGCGACCGGCGGATCCGGGAGGAAGCGGCGGGGGGCCAAAGTGCGGCGGAGCTGTCCCACCGATACGGCCTCTCCGTGCGACAACTCCGGAATATTCTGCGCGGCTAAGGGGCACAAAGGAAATTTTTCCTCCTTTCGGAGGCGTCCTGCGTTGGGCAGGATTGACGGATGCCGCACGCGGGCACCCGCGGGAGATGCATCCATGGAGATTGTTGCCCCGCACTGGTCAGATCTCCTGGCGCGAGAGTGGCCTTGGGCTCATTTTTCCCCGCGGGAGCTGGCGTCGCGCGGTGACAGCTCGGTGCGAACGCTCATCGAGGCGGGGGATGCACTGGAGTCGGTGCGGCGGCTGCTGGGCCGGCCCCTCCGGATCCTGAGCGCCTACCGCGACCCGGTGCACAACGCCCAGGTGGGCGGCGCCCCGCTGTCGCGGCACAAGACGGGACGGGCGTTCGACATTGCGCTGGCGGGCCTGAACCGCTTTGAGCTGGCGCACGCGGTGACCAACTGCGGATTCAGCGGCATCGGGCGCTATCAAACGTTCCTCCACGTGGACATCCGGAAACGGCCGGCGGCGTGGTGGGGCGGCGAAAGGAGCGAAGAGCTATGGAGATCCTGACCGGAATCGGGGCGGTGCTGACCGGCGCCGCGGGCGGCGTAGCGGGCGGGTTGTTCGGCATCGTCGGCAAATGGCTGGCGCGCAAGCAGGAGATCGAGGCACAGCAACAAGAGATGGAGCGCGACGAGCGCTCTCGCGCACACGAGATCGCGCTGCTGAAGTTGCAAATGGAGGCGCACCAGGAGGAGTCCGAACGCGAAATGGATCTCGCCCGCGAGGCGGGCTCCTGGAAGGGCCTGACCGCCTCGCTGAAGGCGGACGCCGCGGCTGCGGCGGGGATTCTGCCGAGCTGGGTGCGCTCGGCGCGGTCACTCGCGCGCCTCGTATTCACCCTGGTGCTCGGCGGGCTGACGCTGTGGATTTGGCGGGACCTGATCGCCGCCATCGAATCCGGCAGCGGCTCCCTGACGGCGGTCCTCCCTCCCGATGCGACGGAAGGCCTGTTGCGCTACATCGTCTACAGCGTGGTGTTCTCGTTCTCCACCGCGGTGGCGTGGTGGTTCGGGGACAGGGCGATGACCCCTCCGGGCGCCAAGCACAGGTGACGACTGATGCACCCGGCGCTGCAATTCTGGATGGACGTCACGCAGCTCGCGATCATGGTGGGCATCGTTGTGCGCCTGGGCATCGTCGGCCACTCCGTCGATGAGGTGCGTCGCCTGCTCGAGGAACATCGGGGCTCTGGCCGCCGCGCTTCCGGCAAAAGGGCAACGGCGACGGACTGATGAGCTACGCGGCCTGGGAGTTTTGGATCGGCATCGCACAGCTCCTGGGCACGGCGGGGATCGGGGTGTATCTGTGGGTCGTCGGCCGCACTCGATACAACGCCCAGAAGCTCCGCGAGCATGAAGAGGCCGTGGACACCAGGCTCGATTCGATTGAAAAAGAGGTGGGGCGCCTCGCGGAAGAGGTGCGCCATATCCCGGGCTCAAGGGCCCAATCGGAGAGCCTGAGCCGCGTGCACGGCCGAATTGACACCTTGTCCGAGCGGGTCGCCGAGATGTCCGGCGTGGTGTCCGGCGTGACGAGCGCGCTCGGGCGGGTGAACGAATACCTGTTGAATCAGCCGAAGTGACAAATTTGACCATGCCACGGTGGACCCCGGCACCACCGCTTCCCGCCCAGTGACAGAAAACGGCGCATCGGCCGTCCGTCGAACGTTCGCGGAGGCCGAGCGCGAGCACGCTCGGCTCGCCATTCTGCGGTTGCTGGAGCAGGACACGGGCTACACCCACAACGAAACCGTGATCCGGCGCGGGCTGGAGTACGTCGGCCACGCGATCAGCGGCGACCAGGTGCGCACCGAACTGCATTGGCTGGAAGAACAGGGGTTCGTTACGGTTGATCGTGTCGGTGGTTTGTGGGTGGCGCGGATCACCGGGCGCGGTTGCGATGTCGCGACGGGTCGCGCTCGCACTGCCGGCGTAGCGCGCATCCGTCCGGAGTGACGCCCGGCCATGGGCGCCCCCAACACGATCGCACGCCTTCCCAAGGACGTGCGGGAAGCACTGCACGGGTATCTCCGCGATCCGGGGATCACGCAGCGGGAAGCGACGGGACGCGCCAATGCCCTGCTCGGCGAACTCGGGCTGCCGCCGCTGTCAAAGAGCGCCGTCAACCGTTACGACATCCGGATGCGGGCCGCTGGCGAACGGTTGCAACAGGCGCGTGAGGTTGCAGAGGTGTGGATCGGGAAGCTCGGCGCGGTGCCGCAGGGGCAACTCGGGCACTTGCTCAACGAACTGCTGCGAACGCTGGCGTTCGACATCGGGCTGAAGCTCGGAGACGCACCGCTTACCCCGGACACGCTGCCTGCGGTGATCCAGCAGCTGCGTGGCCTTTCGCTTTCGGCGGCGCGGCTCGAGCGCGCGGCCAGCGAGAACGTCAAGCGCGAACGGGAGATCCGGCGCCAAGCCGCGGAGGAACTCGTGAAGGCCGCGGAGAACGACCAGGAGCAGGTGACGCCGCGCCGGCTGCGCGAGATCGCCCGGGAGATGTATGGCGTCTGACGCGAACACCGGGATCCTGCTCCCATACCAGCGAGGCTGGATCGAGGACAAGTCGAGGTTTCGCGTCGCCAACTGGAGCCGTCAGGTCGGCAAGACGATGACCGCTACCCTCGACGTCACACTCGACGCGCTGGAGGCGGATGCGCGCGGCGTGCGGGATCGGTGGGTGATCCTCTCGGCCGGGGAACGCCAGGCCAGGGAGGCGATGGAAACGGGGGTAAAACGCCACCTTAGGGCGATGGAATGCGCCTTCAAGGAGGTGTTGAACACCGACTGGCTCGACGACGTGAACATGGAGCTGCGTGACGTAGTGCTGCCGCAGGGCACGCGGATGAGCGCATTGCCGGCCAACCCGCGAACCGCGAGGGGATACACAGCGCACGTGCTGCTGGACGAGTTCGCACACCACGATCGTCAGCGCGAGATCTGGACGGCGCTCTTCCCCGTAATTTCAAAGCCGGGATTGCGGCTCTCGGTTATCTCCACGCCCGCCGGGGTTGGCGACAAGTTCCACGAGTTGATGACGACCGCGACGGGCTGGAGCCGTCACACGACGGACATCTACCAGGCAGTAGCCGACGGCCTCCCGCGGGACCCGGACGAGCTGCGGGATGCGATTGGCGACGAACGGGCGTGGGCCCAGGAATACGAGTGCAAGTTCCTGGACGACGGGGTATCGCACTACCTGAGCTACGCGCTGATCGGCGCGGCGCAGCACGACGACCCCGAAGAGCTTGCCGAATATCGCGGCGGCCCGTGCTGGGTGGGAATGGACATTGCGCGGCGGAGGGACCTCACGGTGATCGCCGTCCTCGAGGAGTGGGCTTCGCGGCTGTGGTGCCGCGAACTCGTGGAACTGCGCGGGGCGACGTTCGCCGTCCAGCTCGGGGCGCTGGAACAGGTCATGGATCGCTACCGCGTCGTCCGTGCCGCTCTTGACCAGACCGGGATGGGCGAGATGATGGTGGAGACCGCGAAGGAGCAGCACGGGACCAGGATTGAGGGCGTGCTTCTGACCGAGGCTCGGCGGCTCGACGTCGCCACGGCCCTGAAGAGCGCGATGGAGGACCGCCGGCTCCGGATCCCGGCGACTCAGGAACTGCGGGACGACCTCCGGTCGATGATGCAATCGGAGGGGGCCACCGGCCGGCCGCGCCTCGTTGCGCAGCGGGTCGGCGGGAGCCATGCGGACCGGTTCTGGGCGCTCGCGCTGGGGGCGGCGGCGGCGCAGGCACCGAAGGAAGAGTTCGGCTACATGTCGGCGCGGCGTAAGCCCGACGAGTGGCGGGAGCGGCCTGAGTTTCCGGAGGACCGCCGGCGGCCGGGCCGGGGAGTATTCGGGGTGCGGGGACTCGGGAGGGCCATGTGATGGCGGACATTCTGGACCCCTACGGCCGCCCGGCCCGGGTGGAGTTCCGCACGCTGGGCCGCGAGGTAGCGCGGGCGAGCCTGTCGGGGATCCGCCAGCCGTGGTCCTCGATGTATGGGGACCCCGACCTGACGCCGCAGACGCTCGCTACGTTGCTCCGGGACGCCGATCAGGGGAACACGCTCGCGTTCGTCGAACTCGCGGAGAAGATCGAGGAGCGCTACCCGCACTACTACTCCGTTCTCGGCACCCGGAAGCGGGCGGTCTCCGGGCTGGAGCCGGTCATCGAGCCGGCCGACGATTCCGCCGACGCGGCGCGGCTTGCGGACGAGGCGCGGGCGATGCTGTCGAACGTGAACTTCCCGGCGCTCGTCGAAGACTGCCTGGACGCGATCGGCAAGGGATGGTCCGCAGTGGAGATCATCTGGTCACGGCGCGATCCGCGCCGGTGGGTGCCGGCGGATTTCAAGTGGCGGGATCCGCGCTGGTTCCGCTGGGACCAGCAGACGCTCCAGGAGTTGATGCTGCTCACCGACGCGCGTCCCGCGGACGGCGAGCCGCTGGCAGCCGCGAAGTGGATCGTGCACGTCCCCAAGCTGAAATCGGGGATTCCGGCGCGGGGCGGTGTCGCCCGGGTCGCCGCGTGGGCCTATCTGATCACGACCTACACGGTGACGGATTGGATGGCGTTTTGTGAGGTGTTCGGTCTGCCCTGGCGAGTGGGCCGATACGGACCCACGGCCACCAAAGAGGAGCAGAGAACGCTGCTGAACGCGGTGATCAACCTGGGATCCGACGCGGCGGCCGTGGTGCCGGAATCCATGCGGATCGACCTGCACGACGGGGCCCGCACGGACGGTGGCGCCCTGTTCCAGGGACTCGCCGAGCACGCGGACCGTGCGACCTCGAAGGCCGTGCTCGGTCAGACCATGACGGCGGATTCCGGGAGTAGTCGCTCCCAGGCGGAGGTGCATGACCACGTCCGTGGGGATATTCGGGCGGCCGACTCCCGCCAACTCGCGGGGACGTTGCAACGTGACCTGATCCGGCCGTTCGTGGTCCTCAACTGGGGTGCCCGGGAGCGGTATCCCCGGCTCCGGATCCCGGTGCCAGACGAGCAAGCGAAGAAGCGGTTCGCGGACATGGTGCAAGAGTTGGCCCAGATCGGGCTGCGGATTCCGGCAGCCGCGATTCGATCGCGTCTGGACCTGCCGGCGCCGGCGCGAGGCGAGGAGACGGTGGGACATGTTCCGGCGCCGGCGGCAGTGAACAGCGCCGGGCCCGGGCGCCTGGAAACGAACGCCGCAGCACCGCGAGCCGAAGACATCCTCGAGGAAATCACAGCGGCCGGGCTCGCCGAATGGGAGTCGGACCTCGGTCCGGTCCTGGACCCGGTCTTTCGCCTGGCGCGGAACGCCGCGAGCTACGAGGAGTTCCGCGAGACGTTGCCCGATCTCTTGGACGAGATGGACGACCGCCCTTGGGCGCGCCGCCTGGCCGCCGCCACCTTCACCGCGCGCGGCCTGGGAGACGCGTCGGATGGCTGAGCGGCCGCCCCGTCCCGGATTCAGCTTTCCGGGGCCTCCGCCGAGAGAGGCCCTGACATTCTTCCGGAGGAAGGATCTCCGGGTCGGCTTCTCCTATCAGGATGTCTGGCTCGAAGAGCACACCCATGCCTTCACCGTGGCCAAGGCGACGCGGCTCGACCTGCTCGACGACATCCGCACTGCGGTGGACACCGCTCTCTCCGAAGGGCAGACCTTCCGACAGTTCCAGAAGGGACTCACGCCGGTCCTCCAGGCCCGGGGCTGGTGGGGGAAGAAGACGGTGCGGGACCCGCGGACCGGACGGCTGGTGCGGGCGCAGCTCGGCAATCCGAGACGGTTGAGGACGATCTACAGCGCGAACCTGCGTTCGGCGCGCGCCGCCGGTCAGTGGGAGCGCGCGCAGCGCACGAAGCGAGCGCTCCCATTTTTGCTTTACCAGCTCGGCCCGAGCGAAAAACACCGGCCGGAGCATGTGCAGTGGGCGGGGACCATTCTGCCGGTCGACGACGTCTGGTGGCGCACGCACTACCCCCCAAACGGGTGGGGGTGCAAGTGCTGGGTGCGGCAGATCAGCCGGCGCGAGGCCGAGCGCCGGGGCGGGCGCTCCACACGCCCGGAGGCGCAGCCGGTTCCGCGCATCAACAAGCGGACCGGCGAGGAGCGGATGGTGGACCGCGGCCTCGACCCGAGCTGGGCGACGAATCCGGGCCAACACCGCGCCCGGGTGCTCGCGGAGGGGCTTCACGGGAGGCTGCAGCGCGCCGACGAACAATTTGCTCGCGCCGCGGTCCGCGACGTCGTGGATAGCCCCATCCTTGCCGGATTCCTTCGCCAGGTGCGGGGCTTCCACAAGAAGCGCCCGGCTGCTCGCGGAGTATCCCGTCCCATCGAAGCGCGGATCGGTGAGATCCCCGTGGCCGTCGTGCGCGCCCCCACCCTCAAGACGCTGAGGGCCGTGCCGCGGGCCCGGAATGCGCCGAGCGCCGTCGTCCGGCTGTCTCCCGACACGGGGCTAAAGCAGCTCAAGCACGAGCAACTGACGGTGGTCCACTACCGCATCCTGCCGGAACTCATTGAACACGGCGAAGGCTTCCTTCTGGACAGTCAGAAACTGGTGTTCTACGGGAAGTTCGACGGCCACCTGTACCGGGCGATCGTCAAGAGCACGGGGAAGGGTGAGCTCTATCTGACAACGTTCCACCGCGTAGCAGGCCGGCATCGCCGGCGACACAGGCGACGTTTGGAACTCGTCCAGGAAGGTCGCCGGTGATAAATGTGGCGCACGGTGGGGCCCGGAATCCGGCCGAAGCCGGCAACCCCACATAGCGCTCCGTCCCGAGGGACGTGCTACGGCATCCGGAATAGCACCGTGTCACATGCGCCGCTGACGAATCTATCACTTTTGGGATCGTCGGGGTCGGCCGACAGTAGAGGAAATTTTTCCTCCTTTCGCAGCCACGCGGTGATCGCCATAGTGACTCTGCGCCATGCCCCCGGTCTTCGACCCGCAAAGTCACCTCCTCGTGCGGGGCCAGGCGCTGCCGACACCCGTAGTGGATCTGTGTTCCCGATCGGGGTCACCGGAGATCCTCGCCCTCTGTCAGGAAATGGAGCTGACGAACGGTCAGCCACCGCGGCGCGTGGTCCTGATTCCCGCCGGGGAACGGCTGGTCGGCCGCGATGGGCGGACCTGGACATTCGAGGCCGAGGCGGTCCGCAGTCGGATCATCGCGGCCAACGCGAGCCTCCCCATCGATGTCAATCACGCGACGATCCACCGGGCGTCGCGGGGTGAGGAGAGCCCGGCGGCGGCGTGGCTTTCGAACGTGCGTGTCGAGGGCGGCGCGCTGGTCGCCGATGCGGACTGGACGGAGCTCGGCGCAGCCAAGCTCGCCAGCCGCGAATACCGCTACCTATCGCCAGCCTTCCTGACGGAAGGGGATGAGGTCACGCGCATCGTGAGCGCCGGGCTCACCAATGTCCCCAATCTGAATCTTCCAGCGCTGAACCAGGAGTCGAACATGGACGACGACAAAAACAAGAACGGCACGGGCGGGGCCGCCGCCGGCACCCAGCCCGCCGCCGGCACCCAGCCCGCCGCTGGCACCCAGCCCGCCGCCGGCGCTGAGCCGAGTTCCGAGCCCGCCACGACCGGCGTGGATCTGAACCAGTTCGTGCCCCGGGCCGACTTCGACGTCCTCCGGAAGAGGGCCGAAGCCGCCGAGGCCGCACTGGCCACCCGAGCCGCGAGCGAGCACGAGGCGGCTCTCACCGCCGCGATCACGGACGCCCTGCAAAAGGGCGTCATCACCCCCGCGTCGGAGGAGTACCACCGGGCCGCCTGCAACGCCGAGGGCGGGCTCGAGAAGTTCCGCGCGTTCGTGGCAGGAGCGGGGACGGTCACGCCGGACAGCGGCCTCGACCGGCGCGGCCAGCCGAACAAGCCGGTGCTGAACGCCGAAGAAGCGCAGGTAGCGACGATGTTCGGGAACACCGCCGAGGACCTGCACAAGTACGCCTCGGCGTAAGCGACATATGACCGCACTCACAAACGACCGACACACGCCCCGCCGGGACGGAGATCTGATCTCCATCCCAGTGAAGGCGGCCACGACGATCTATGCCGGAGCGATGGTGATCGCGGACGCCGGTTACGCCGCACCGGGCAAGACGGCGGAGAACCTCGTCTTCCTCGGCCGGGCGGAAGAGTTTGCCGACAACAGCGCCGGGGGCGCCGGCGACGTGTCGATCCGCGTCCGGCGCCCCGGCGTGTTCCGCTGGGAGAACTCAGCCGGCGCCGGCGCGATCGCCCAGGCGGAAGTTGGCTCGAAGGCGTACATGGTCGACGACCAGACGGTGACGAAGACCGCGGCGGGCGCCACGGCAATCGGGACCATCCTGGAAGTGGACGACGACGGCGTCTGGGTCGGCTAGCGGCCCGGAGACTGGAGAACAAACCATGTTGGTAAACCGAAACAACCTCAACCTCATCTTCAAGAACCTCGAGGCGCGCTTCAATCGGGCGCTGGCCGACACCAGCGATCTGTTCTGGATGAAGGTGGCGATGCGGATGCCGTCGGCCGGCGCGGAGACGGTGCATCAGTGGTTGAGCCGCTTTCCCGAGATGCGCGAATGGATCGGTGAGCGGACCATCAAGGCGCTGCAGGGCTTCCAATACACGGTCCGCAACAAGGACTTCGAGTCCACCATCGAGGTGGACCGGAACGACATCGAAGACGACAACCTGGGCATCTACGGATCGCAGGCGGCGATGGCGGGCGAGTCGGCGGCACGGCTCCCGGATCAGCTCGTGGCGGACCTGCTAAACAACGGGTTCACGAGCAAGTGCTTCGACGGGAAAGCGTTCTTCGCGAGCGGCCATCCCCACGCCGGCGTGAAGGCCGGCTGGTCCAACAAGAGCACCAAAGCGCTCGACATCAGCACGCTGGCCAAGGCGAAGGCGAGCTACGGGGCCGCGCGAATCGCCATGATGAAGGCGAAGGACGAGAATGGCCGCCCGATCGGCATCAAGCCGACCCACTTGGTGGTCCCCCCGGACCTGGAAGACGAGGGGAGAGCGCTGGTGACGGTGGACCGTCTGGAGGACGGGAAGCCGAACATCTACAAGGGGAGCGCCGACGTGGTGTCTACGGCGCGGCTGACCAGCTCGACGGCGTGGTTCCTCTTCGACCTTTCCCGGTCGGTGAAGCCTCTGATCTACCAGGAGCGCCTGGCGCCGACGGTGGAGCAGCTCTCGGACCCGCAGAGCGAGCGGGTGTTCATGCAGCGCAAGTTCCTGTTCGGGGCGCGAGCGCGCGGCGCGGGCGGCTACGGATTTCCCCAGTTTGCCCACGGCTCCGACGGCACAGTGGCCTAGCTCATGCCGCGGAACACGAACCGGATCGAGCGGCGGACGGACAGCATCCTGTTCCGCATCGCGAACAAGCGTTGGAGCGCGCTCGCCCTCGGGGCGACTTCGCTCGCGCTCCTCGCGGCGGGGGCGATGCTGACGCGGTGCTAGAGGCAGCGCCCGCATGGCTTACGCGACGGCGCAGGACATCCTCGCGCAATACGGCGAGCGTGAACTGCTCCTGCTCGCCGACCGCGACGGCGACGGCGTTGCTGACCCCGGCGTAGTCGAAGCCGCGCTCGCCGATGCCGCGGAGGAGATTGACGGGTATCTCGCCGGCGAGTACGACCTACCGCTCGATCCAACCCGGGCTCGGCCCCTGCGCCGGATTGCGGTGGACATCGCGGTCTATCGGCTGGCGACGGGTACCCTGGCCACCGACGAGCGTCGGGCCCGTTATCAGGATGCGGTGCGGTACCTCGAACGGGTGTCGCGGGGGGAAATTCGGCTCGGCGCGGGGGACGACCGGCCTGTTCGGCCTCAACGCGTGCAGATCCGGTCCGCGCCGCGCCGGTTCAGCAGGCGCTCGATGGGGCTGGGATGACTTTCAAGGGGAGGCTTTGCCCATGAAGAGACTCGTATTCGCCGCGCTGGCGGCCATTCTCGCGCTCCCGGCGATCGCCGCCGCTGGCGAGGAGAACCAAACCGACATCATGGTCCTGGCCGGAGCCGGGACGCAAGAAAATGCCTTTCGAGCGGACACCGGCGAGATCATCCGCGACGTCCGGGGTTTTGATTTCCGGAAGTGGAGCGGGACCTTGGAAGTCGGCGTGCGCATCGGCAGCGCCATCGTGTCGGCAGGGGTCGGGAGGCAGCACACGTTCGCGCCTGACGCCGGCGAGGATGCGGGTTCCTTCACCGGCGTGCTGGGTGCCGGGGTCGCTGCCGAACTTGGAGGCGGCCACCTCGCCCTGCTCGCATACGGCGAGACCGGCGTGCCGGAATGGCGCGAGCGACGCGGGGTCGGCATGGGGGTTCTCGTGATACGAAAACGATGGGTCGCGGGCGCCGCTTATTGGCCGGCGACGGAGCGGGTATCGGTCCGGTTCGGGGTCGCGTTCTAGCCCCGAGGGGAAGGACCCGAACTGGGGCTTGGACAACGCCGACGTGCTGATCATCAGGCTCGGGGTCGCGGACGATGAACCGCACCACCCGGCTCGCCCGCGCGTGAGCTCGAGCGAGCGCCGTTTCAAGGGGAGGGTTTGGTGAGCGTCGGCCTGCTCGTCGACGTCCGGAGCCCCGGCCTCGACAGAGTCGCCACCTCAATTCGCGAGGACCTCCCCCGGCTCCTCGAGGCGCTCGCCGGAGAGGTGGAGTCGCAGACGCGCCGCCGCATCGGCGAGACCAAGACCGATCCGGACGGGGTCCCTTGGCCGGAGTGGGCGCCGGCAACAAAACGCCAGCGTCATGGGGGCCAGTCTCTCCTCCAGATGGAGGGCGAGCTGCTCGACTCGATCCAGAGCACCGTGGACGGGGGCGACATTCTCGTCGGCTCGATTCTGCCGGGGGCGGCCACCCATCAATTCGGCTCTGACCCGGACGGCGGTCGCAACATCCCGGCGCGTGCCTATCTCGGCATCGGCGCCGACGATCTGACGGAGCTCGAGGCGGTGGTCGCGGACTGGCTGGGGAGGCTCTGATGGACGACTCCCACATCGGCCGGTTCCTCGACACAGCCGCGGACAGCGTGCGGAACCAGATACCGGGCCTCCACGAGGTCCTCGTCTGGCGAGGGCGCGTCGGCGAGTCCGTCATCGACAAGATCAGCATGCGGACTCCCGCGGTCGTCATCGCCTGCGATCGGGCGGACGTCGCTCCGCTCAGCTCGCCGCTCGCGCTCCAGCTCACGCTCGTGGCGCTCTGCGTCGCTCGCGGTGGGGAGGAGCGCGGACGGGTGGCGCTCGGCCTCGTTGAGGGGCTGGCGCGCTGGCTGGATGCCTGGGAGTGGGGTGCGGGGCTCGACGCGCGGCCTCCCGAGCGGATCACCGCCCGGAACCTGTGGACGCGCGGGGTTGACCAGAAGGGCATCGCCATCTGGGCGCTCGCCTGGTCGCAGCAGCTGGCCCTCCCACCGCTCGCTCCCGGCGAGCCGTGGGTCCCCGCGACGTTGTGGCTTGACGACGGAGGCGCGACCTCCGTCGAGGTGGACCTGCCACCTGCTGGCGCTCAGGCAATCGAGGCCGCATGAACCCGGCCGACATCGCACGAATCTGGCGCGCGATCGACCGGCTTGTGCTGCTCGGCACGGTCGCCGAGGCGGACCTGGCGACAGCCCGCGCCCGGATCGAATACGACCGGGTAGGTGAGACGCCGGTCGTGACGGACTGGCTGCCGTGGCTCGCCGCCGCGGGGACGACGCGGAGCTGGAGGCCACCCTCCGTCGGCGAGCAGGTGGCGGTGCTCTGTCCCGACGGAGATCCGCGCCGCGGCATCGTCATCGGCGGCATCTATAGCGCGCAAAACGCCGCGCCAAGCAACGACGCGTCTGAGGCGCGGATCGAGTTCGAGGACGGTGCCGTCGTCGCCTACGACGCCGCTACCCACAAACTGGCGGCAACGCTCCCAAGCGGCGGGGAGGCGGAGATCACCGCCCCGGGTGGCGTGACGATCACGGGCGACCTGACCGTGACCGGCGATGTAACGGCGACCGGTGACGTCAGCGACGGGGGGACCATGGCGGCAATGCGCACCGTCTACAACCAGCACACTCACTCCGCCACGAACGTGCCCCCTGGCGGGCCTCTTCCCCAGATGTGATGGGGGGCTGCGCATGATCGGCATGGACGCCGAGACCGGCCGCGCGCTGACGGGCGAAGCGCACCTCCGTCAGTCCATCTTGGGTGTCCTGAGCACGCCCGTCGGAACCCGCGCCATGCTGCGGGAATTCGGAGCGGGCGTCATCGAGTCCTTCGGCGCGCCGGCGCTCGCGGCGTCTCCGGCGATCTATGCCGCCGCCGCCGAGGCCCTATCGCGCTGGGAGCCGCGCCTGGACGTCACGCGGCTCACGATCCGGGAAGAGGCGGACGGCCACGTGGTCGTCCGCGTCGAGGGTGACGCCCAGTCCGGCCGGTTCCAGGCGGACGTCACCCTCCGGGAGGCGGCATGACGACGCCGCCGCTCATCGAGCAGCCGTCCTACGAATCGGTGCTGGCCGAGCTGCGCGCCCTCGTCCAGAGCCGCTGGCCGGAGTGGTCCGCCACGGTTGAGACCGACCCGGTGCAGATTCTGGTAGAGGCTATTGCCTACCGCGAGACGGTGCTCCGCGGCGATTTCCGGGACCGGCTGCGCCGGTCCTATGTGCAGTTCGCGACCGGCGACGACCTGGCGGTGCTCGCCCGGCAACACGGGGTCACCATCGCCGAGGGCGAGAGCGTCGAATCCATCCGCGCGCGGATCTTTGACGCGCCCGCCGCCTTCGCGGCCGCGGGGCCGTTCGCGGCCTACCGCCATTGGGCGCGCTCGGTGGATGGCGTCGATCTCGTCGGCGTCACCTCTCCGTCCGCCGGCACGGTAAAGGTGGTCTGCGCGGCGCGCGGCGAGGACGGCGATTGGATCGCCGCCACCGCCGAGACGCTCGCCGCCGTCACCGCTCTCCTGGACGCTGAGGAGCGCCGGCCGGCGACCGACACCGTCGAGGTCGTCGCGGTGACACCCGTCGAGGTGGCCGTCACGGCGACCATCACCCACGACCTTTCCCCCGGCGCCCTCGACGCCGCCGAAGCCGCGCTCGTCGACTGGCTCCGCACCCGCCCCCGGCCCATCGGCGCCGACGTGCCGCTCAGCGGGATCTACGCCGCCCTCACGGTTGCGGGCGTGACGGCGGTCACCCTGTCGGCGCGGCCCACCCCCGCGGATATCACGGACGAACAGATCGCCGTGCCGGGGACCATCACCCTCACGAGCGCCTGATGAGCGTCACGAGCATCCTGCCGCCGAACGCCACGCCGATGATGCGCGCCGTCGATGTGGCGGCCGGCGAGTGTCTGGCCGAGCTGGAGATTCCGGCCCCGGATCACCGGGATCCGGATCGCTGCCCTCCGGAGGCGCTGCCGCTGCTCGCTCAGGAGTTCGGCGTGATCGTCTGGAATGAGGACTGGCCGCTCTCCGCCCGGCGGATGGTGGTCCGGAATGCACGGATCGCCGCGGATCGCCGCGGCACCATCTGGGCGGTCCGTGACGCTCTCCGCTCCTTCGGCGCGGTCGCGGGGATCACCGAGCAGCGGGGAGCGTTCACCGCCGAGGTCCGGATCCGAAACGCGAATGTGATCTACGGCTCGCTCCCCGCGCTGAAGGCCGCCGTGCGCGACGTGGGCCGCGCCAGCGTTCACTGGACCTTCACGGAGGGAAAGGCCGTGCTGTCCGATTTTTTCGTCGCTATGGGCGTCCTCCCGCTCAAGGTCTGCGGCACCACGTTCCGACTAGAGAACTGACGTGTCCAGCCATTTTCAGCTCTTCCTGACCAGTGTCGGAGGCGGCAAGCTCGCCGACTCCGCCAACGTCGCCCTCAACAACGTCCAGCTTCGCCAGATGGCGGTCGGCTCCGGATCCGGGCCCGGCACCGCTGACGACGCCGATGCGCGGACCACCTTGCGGTCGCAGGAAGCGATCTCCGCGCTCGAAGGCAGCGCGCAGCCCGACAGCGGCCGGATCGGTGCCACCGCGACCTTCGCGGCGCTCACTGCGGGCGATCCGGACGTCGAGATCCGGGAGGTCGGCATCTTTGCCCGCGTGGGGGACAGCGGGACTGAATTCCTGTTGGCCTACGGCGCGCGGCCCGCCGCCGGCACGGCTCTCACCACGCTCGCCGACACCGGCCCCACCCTGGTGACCGGGGTGATCGACATCAGTTCGTCGTCAGCCGACGTGGCGATCACCGTGGATCCGACCGTCACCTTCCAAGGGCTGGATGGCGCGACGACCGCAGAATCCGCGGCCGGACTGCGGAACGACCGCGCGGTCACGCCTGCCGGGCTTGCCTTCGCGCTCCGGAGCTCTGATCAGGCCGCCACGGCTATCCGACGCGGCACGATGTTCGCGGCCACAACGCAAGCGCACGCCACCGACGCGGACAACGAGACCCGCGCCATCACCCCGAAGGCGCTGAATGCGGTGCTCGGCCTCATCACGGTCCTGCACTTCACAGCCTCGAATCCGAACTACACGTGGAACCTGCCGTTCAGCCGGGCGCTGGTCATTCTGAAGGGAGCTGACGGCGGCGGAGGCGGGGCGGGAGATCTGCGAACTATCGATCTGGGGGACCACTGGTCCGATTACTACGGAGCTACAGGCGGTACGGGAGGCAACACTGTCGTCACGGTAGATGGGGTCGAATACGGTGCGGACGGAGGCCCTGGAGGCAGCGGAGGCGGACGCCGCTCCAACGGAAACGCGCTTGGCGGCCCGGATAGCGTCTTCTACAGTGGCGCCGGGGGCATGAGACGCTCCGGCAACGGTGGGCTCGGCGGCGGGCGCACCAGTGCCTCCGTCGCCAGCGACCAACGAGCGGGCGGATCCGGAATTCTGGGCGAATTCAAGGTGGTCCTGATCTCAGGTCTGAATCACGACGACACGCTCGCCATCACGGTCGGCAGCGGCGGAAGCGGTGGCGCCCGCTCGACGCAGGGCGCATCGTGGGCATCGAATCCGGACGGCGCCGCTGGCGCGGACGGGTGGGCGCGCATCATCCCGCTGCCGAGCGACGCATAGGGGACCAGCGTGGCGATTGGATGCATTTTCGGGAAACGCTGGCGTGGATCCGCGTCGCAAGTGCCGAGAGCCGCCACACACGAATGACCCCATAACGAACGAGGACAGCTCATGCCACAACAATTTCTCCACGGCGTCGAGGCGGTTGACGTCGCGACCCCCTCCGGACCTATCCGGACGATCCGCACCGCGATCATCGGCATCGTCGGCAGCGGCACGGACCTCCAGGAGCCGGGGCGGCGCAACGTCCCGATCCTCATCCGAGGCGCCGCCGATGCGGCCGCCACCTTCGGCGGCCCGCTCGGCCAGTACATCGAGGGCATCCTCAAGCGCGTCTCCACTCCGGTCGTGGCTGTCAACGTCTTCGATCCGGCGTACCACTTCGGGCCCTTCGGCGAGGGCCAGGAAGTGACCCTGGTGGCCAGCTCGGTCGCCGTCGCGGACGTCCCCGCGGACGCGGACATCCAGGTCCGCTCTCAGAACCTCCAGTCCACCTACGGCATCGGGGACGCCACCGCCCACCTGAGCTGGGACGGGACGACGCTGACTCGAAACAGCGTCACCGGCGCCCCCACCGCCACTGCCACCCTGAATTTCCGCTACCGTGTTCCGGATCCGTCGGGCGCGGGCGTGGTCGACGTCGCCGGCGCGGATGGCGCGGCGCGCACCGGTGTGTATGCGCTCCTGGACGCCGAGAGCGTGACCGGAGTCCGCCCGGGGATCATCGGCGCTCCGGACTACTCCGGCCGCACCACCGGCGCCGGCACGGGGCTTGCCGCCCCGGCCGGCGCCGCCCTCCGGGCGGTGGCGGACCGCCTGCGCGCCGGGTTCGTGGTGGACACGTCCCCGACGGCCAGCCTCGCTGACGCCACGGCGATCCGCGGGCTCTACTCATCCCGCCGCGGGCTGGTCGTCTCTCCCTGGATCACGCGCCTCATCGACGGCCAAGTCGAGAGAGAGCCCGCCTCCGCGCAGATCCTGGCGGCGATCGCCGCAAACGACACCGACCCGGCGCGCGGCTACTGGTGGAGCCCCACCGGGGTCAAGCTGCCCGACGTGGTCGGCACCGCCCGGCCCATCGATTGGGGCATTAGCGACCCGCTGTCCGCATCGAACCTGCTCAACGAGCAGCACGTGATGACCGTGGTGCGCGCCGAAGGCGTGTTCCGAGCGTGGGGCGACCGCTCGACGTCCACCGAGGATAAGTGGAAGTTCTGGTCGATCGGCCGGGTGGCCGATGTGATCGCCGAGTCCCTGGTCCGGTCGCATCTGGCCTTTGTCTCCGCGCCCTACACCGCCGACTATTGGCAGCGCGTCGCCGCCCGGGTCAACGCCTTCCTCCGCTCCATGCGGCGGCGCGGGGCGCTGCGCTTTGGCCGGTGCGTCCCCAGCGACCGCAACACCGAGGCCACCCGCGCGGACGGCCAAGCGTTCTGGCGCATTGAATTCCAGCCACCGGCGCCCGTTGAGCGCCTGACGTTCGAGCTGGCGCTGACCCGCTCCGACGACGCGACTGAGGAGGTGGTCTGAATGGCCGAGCAGTTTTTGCGTGACTTCACGCTCTCCATCCCGGGCCGCGGCATCGTGGGCGAGTGTCCGCGCGTGACGCCGCCCGTCCTCCAGGTGATTCGCGAGGACGTCCACATCGCGGGCCGGGACGCCCCCATCCGTCTCCCCGTCGGCATCGAGCCACTCGTGATGTCCTTCGAGGTCGCCGGGATCAACGCCGACCTGCTGGGACTCTGGGGGCTCCAGAGCGGTGACGGCTCCACGGTCGTCCTGCGCGGCGCGGTGGCCGACGAGGGCGGCGCCCAGAGCGCCGTTGAGATCGAGGTCACGGGCGAGGTCGACAAGGTCGACAGCGGCACCTGGGAGCGCCGTAAGGTCGGCATGACGATGGTCGAGATGTCGGACATCACCTACTACAAGCGCACGGACGACGGCGAGGCCACCATCGAGGTCGACATCCCGAACGGGATCCGGATAGTGAACGGCGTGGATCAGCTCGCCGCCCAACGCGGCCTCATCGGCCTCGGAGGCTGAGGGGATGAGCGACAACACGACGACAACCCTGCCGCTGAAAGCGCCGATCGAGGCGCCCGAAGGCCCCATCACCGAACTCCGAATCCGGCGACCGATCGTTCGTGACCACCTGCTGGCGGCGCGCGGAACAACGTCCGTCGTTGAGCGGGACGTCGCGCTCGTCCGCATCGTGTCCGGCCTTTCGGAGGCCCAGGTGCGCGATATGGACCTCGGCGATCTCTTGCGCGCCCAGGACGTCGTGGCAAATTTTCTGGCGGCGGGGTCGGCGAAACCGAAGAGCTGAGACGGCTGTGCGGCGCCGTCGCCAGGGGGCTCCACACGCCGCTCCCCGCCGTGCTCGACATGACCGTCTCGGAACTGGTGGAGTGGGCCGAGGTGATCGCCTGGCTCCGCACCAAGGCTGACTGACGTGGCCGACCTTGACGCTGCCGTTCGCATCAGCGCCCGGGTTGATGCGTCGTTTGACCGGGCTTTTAGGCGCGGTGAAACGGCGGTAAAAGGGCTCGACAGCCGCCTCGACGGACTCGGGATCCCGCGGGGCCTCACCGAAGGCACGGAGCGCGCGTCCCGCGGATTCGACCGTCTGGACCAATCCGGCCGGCGGGCAGCCCGCGGCATCCGGACCACGCGCGACGGGATCCGGGGGCTCGATCGGCAGGCGCGCAGCGCCAGCGATGGAGTGGGCCGGCTGGAGCGGCGCCTGGGAGGACTGCGTGGCGGAGGTGGCCTGCGCGGCGGGGGTGCCCTGCGCGGCGCCGGGCTCGGGATCGCCGGCGGCCTCCTCGGCCGTGTGGGGCCCCTGCTCGGGATCGCGGGAGGAGCCGGCGGCATCGCCGCGGCAGCGGACGCGGCGGTGCGCGCGATGGACCTCGACGAGCTGGAGATACGGCTGCGGCCCGTGCTCGCTGGCGACGGAACGAGAGAGGATCGCGCCCGCCAGGCGCGCGAGGAGGCGACACGGATCGCCCGCCAGTCGCTGGCGTCCGAGTCCGAACTGCTCCGATCCATGTATGAGGCAGGCTCGGCAGGACTGACGGCCGCGGTCGTGCCGGCGGCCGCCGAAGTCGCCCACCGGGTCGCGACGGTGACGCGCGGCGAAAGCGCGGCCGTCACCCAAACCCTCGCGCGGGCTTTCCGGCAGTTCGGCGCGCAGTTCGGCGCCGGGGTGACCGCGGC
Organism: Candidatus Marinacidobacterium sp.; assembly: GCA_965250045.1. Taxonomy (GTDB): domain Bacteria; phylum Acidobacteriota; class Vicinamibacteria; order Marinacidobacterales; family Marinacidobacteraceae; genus Marinacidobacterium. Next base: position 3,382,541 of record OZ252286.1, on the reverse strand, counting down.
GGCGGACGCGGAAGCGCTCGCGGAGATCGGCGCCGTCCTGACCGCGGTCCAGCAGGCCGAGCAGATTTCCGACTTCGCCAGTCTCAATGAGGGCCTCAAGACCAGCGCCGCGGAGGCTGTTTCCACCAGCGCCGACTTCCGAGAGCTGGTCGCGGTGCTCGGCAAGCTGAACTCCGCCGGGCTTACCGGCAGCGTCGGAGGCACGGCGATGGCGGCTTTCCTGCGAGCCCTGCCGAAGGCCATGGAAAAGCTCAACCTGAGCGTCGAGCGATCCGAAGACGGAACCTTGAAGATCACGGAGAATATCGACCGCATCCGTGCCGCGGTGTCGCACCTGGATACGGACGCCCGGAAAATACGGCTCGCCGAGGTGATGGACAGCGAAGCGCTCAAGGTGGTGAGCCTCCTCAGCGATATGACCTCGGCGACCAGGGATCTGGCGGAGGCGACGCGCTCCGCGCGCGAGTCCATGGAGCGCGACTACCGAGACCTCGAAAAGAGCGCGAAGGGTGCGGCCGAGCGTATGAAACAGAACTGGGCATCGCTGCGCGCGGCGGCGGGCCGGCTGGCGCTCCCGACCATCGCCGAGCGAAGCGGCGAGGCCGCCGCCTGGCTCGCCGCCCGGGCGGACGAGCTCGAAGGAACGCCGGACGCGATCGCCCGGTTCCGACAGCAGGGAATCACGGTTACCCCGGAGCCGCCCACCCGCTCGCTGTCCGACCTGGCGGCCGAGGCCGGGCGGATCGAGAACCTCGGGCGAGCTGTCGAAGCCTTCCTCCGGGTACTGGCAGGCGTCGGCCCGAATCTCCAGGACGTCGCGATCCGGGCGGACGCCGTCGGGCCGGGGGCCGCGCCCCCCGTCGTCGTCGAGCCGCTCGTGATCGAGCGCGGAGCCATCCAGATCACCGGGTCGGGGTCGCCGCGACAGACGGCCGAGGAAACCATCCGGTTGCTCGAGGAGCGCGCGCGTCAGCGGACCGCGGTCGCCGAGTGGGACGAGCGCTGATGGCCGCCCTGCTCGCCCTCGGCCCGGTCGTGTTCGCTGCCGAAACGCTGCCGGTCGCCGGACTCCGGCGCGGATCCCGCTACCGCTGGGCTTCGCATCGCCCGATCGGCTCACCGCCGCGCCGCGAGTTTGTCGGCGTCGGTGACGACGAACTCACGGTCAACGTGGTGCTCGGGCAGGGCCTCGGGCGACGCTTGGCCGTGGATGCCCTGCGGCTCTTGGCGTCGCGGGGCGAGCCCCATGTCCTCGCCGATACCACGGGTCGAATCTACGGCTGGTGGTGCGTCTCGCAGGTCCGGGAAATCTCTCGCCGCCTCCATGTCGATTTCCAGCCGCGGCGCGCCGCCATTGCCGTGGATCTGGTGAGGGGCGATCCGGGGCTCGCCCTGTCGGTGCCCTCGCGGGTACTTGGGGCGATCACGTGACCGATCCCCGGCCGGACGTAGTCGTGGCGACCGTTGAGGGGGACACCGTGGACCTGGTCGCATGGCGGGTCCTGGGCCCGGGCTATCGGTCCGCGATTTCCGGGATACTCGAAGCAAACCCGGGTCTCGCCGCCCACGGAGCCGTACTGCCGACAGGAACCAAGGTCGTTGTCCCCGCGACCGTGACGCCCGACGAAGCCGGCGAGCGCCCCGTGCGCCTCTGGGATTGACGGCCGATGGGGTTCGCGCTGCTGATCGGTGAGACTGACGTGGATCCCGGCCGGGTCCAGAGCATCGAGGTCGTGCAGACCGTCGAGACGGAGCACGACCGGCTCACGGTGAGCATGGACGCGAGAGGGGCAATCGTGCCTCCTTCCGGAGTGCGTGCCGAGGTGTGGATGGAAGATGCCTATATGGGCGGCTACGTCGTCAGCGACCTGGTATGGCGTCTTACCGACGACGGTTCTTCGGTCGATGTGTTGGCGGTGGGCGCCGATCTCACCGCCACCGGCCTTCGCACCCCCGCGACCAGGGCGCGGCCGCAGGGGCTAACCCTGGCCGCGCTCGTCGAGCAGATCGCCGCCGACCATGGCTACGTGCCGCGGGTTCACGCCGACCTGGCGGGTATCCGCCTCTCCCACGAGGACCAGATCACCGAGTCCGATCTGCAGTTCCTGGTCCGCGTGGCGGACCGCTACGATGCCGACATCCGGTTCGGCGCCGGGAATCTCGTGGCGCTCCCCAGAACTGCTGCGGAGACCACCGTCGACGTCCTTCCTCTGGACCGCACCTTGGGCGGGTTCCTCGCGCTAGAAGCTCGCTTCAGCGACCGTTGGGATTGGCAGGCGGTCGTCGCCCGCTACTACGACTACGATCAGGGCCGGCCGATCACGGTCCGCGTCGGCAGTGCGACCGGGAGCGCCTACGAAGTCCCCGGAGTCCAGGGCGACGTGGCCGCCGCCAAGGCGGCCGCGGAGCGGGCACGCACCCGTCTCGCGGAGCGGGCGTGGGTGCTCCGGGCCTCCACGCAGGGAGATCCCGGTCTCATCCCACACGTCCAGTTCGAGATCCCGGCGGCCACTGTTCCAGACGGCGTGCCGCTCACGTGGCGGATCCTCGAGGCCGTCCACCGGGTGGATGGGGACGAGGGCTTCACTACCGCGATTCGCTGTACCGTGCCCTCCCGGCCGGCCGATCGTCCCGAGCCCCCGGCCGTCTCGAAGGTCAGCTATTCCCGCGCCCGATACATCGACCCGAACCTGGCCTATCGACGGCTCGTGGAGTGATCCAGGGATTTCGACATCCCGCGCCCCGCGCCTCCCGGATCTCAAATGACGGGATCGGGGAGAATGCGTAGCCATGACGACCCGCAAAGATCCACCCTCGAAAATGTCCGCCGTGGCGGCCGTGCGCGGCGAAGTGGGTACCGGCACCAAGCGTATGCACAGAGCGGCCGCCAGCCTTCTGGCGATGGTTGCCGCGATATTCGTCAGCTGCGCCCCCCGCGCGCCGTCTCTGTCTGTGCCGTCTGGGCCCCATTCGGTGATCCTGAGAATCGACTGGGAGAGCGGCGCCGTGCATTACGCGCCGACGATGCTGGCGGTGGGGGACTCCTCATTCGCCAGGTTCGTCGCGGTTGTCGGCGTGCCAGCGGCGATCCCGGCGGCGGAAGTTGTGGATTGCTACCGGTCGCGGACGGTGCTGGGTGTCGTAGAAGCGGGTTGGCGTGTCCCATGGGCATGGCTCAAGGATCTGCCCGAGGGAGGGAGTGGCGTGGTTCCTGTCAGCGGCCACTAACCGGCCCGGCCCAAATTGTTACAAGTTCGTTCCCGCAAACCGCCATCAGGCCGGATCGCCCCCATCGCGTCATCGGGGGTCACAAATCAAGTGTCCGCTTACACAATCAGGGATGCGTCCAACGTCATCCTTCCCCCCTCGGCGCCTCAATCTTTTCCAGGTGCTTCGCAGACTCGACACGGAGATCGTTGACGTAGATATCTAGCTTCTCGGAAACCACTTTGTGATGCAGCAGGAAGAAGTGCCAGCTACCCTGGTCCCCATCGTGAAGCTTTTCTAGGGCTTCGCCCAGCCAGCGCATATTCCGACTGAGCGATTGTCCCCGTGTGATCAACTCGGTGAGGTTCCGCCGGAGTTCGTTGTTGTTCATTGAATCCCTCCTATTGCAGGGGAAACCCGGGCGCAGCAAGACGCACCCGATGCGGTCTGTTTCTTCAAGAGTCGAGTAGTAGCACCCGAGATAACGCGCAGCGCTGCGGCTGATATGCCGGTAGCGTCGCCCGCTCACGCGGCCGGAATGAGGAGGCCACGCTTGGTGTTGCCCGCTGTCGTCCTCTATCGGATCGAGCGGGCCATCCAACGAACCTCGCCGATGACGTCAGTGTCGGCGGCCCACAATTGTTACAAGTTCGTTCCCGCAAAACCGTCCGCTCGGCCGAGACAAAGGCCGGGTTCGCTGGCTTGGAGTTGCTCTCTTCGACCACTGGCTGGTAAAAGTGCCCTGATGCTGTTTCTAGCTGTGGTCGTGGTGTTAGGACTCGTGTGGAGGCGCACGAAGTGGTTCTGGTCGCACGCCGCTGCCGCTGTCGTCGTTCAGTTCCTTACAGGTTTCCTATTCTATGCAGGCGGAACCCTGGAAGACCCAACTGGCGACGGTCTAATCACCGCAGCCGTCCGACAGGCAGCGGGCGACGGGCCGATAGTCGGCCTGGTCGTCATCCCGGCTCTGCTGTTTGGCTGGGGCGTCCCAATCTGGCTGGTGGTTCGAGGATGGAGAACCCCTTGATTCAGCAGCATCCTGTCAGCGGCCACTAACCGGCCCGGCCCAAATTGTTACAAGTTCGGGCCGGCAGACGGCCTCGCGACCACCAAATGTGATGGCGCCCAACTCACATCAGGCCGGATCGCCCCCCGTCGCGTCATCGGGGGTGACAAATCAAGTGTCCGCTTACAGGCGAACCACCCCCGAACTCGGGGTCCTTCCCTGCCGCCCGCCTGCGGCGGGCTGTGCCGGGCCCCACCGGGAGAACTGCCCAGAGGTCTATACCTTTCCGGGCATCACTTTTTCATGGGGCAGACACCTTGCGAACGAATGGCGCCGGCCGGGGTGCGTTGGGGCGCGGCCGGTAGCCGGGAGGCGGCGTCCAGAGGAGGAAGGCGGCGAAGGTTCCGAGCTGGCCGAACCTCACATGGCCTGGTGGCGACCTTCCCAAGGGCCAAGCCCATTTTTCCTGCTTCCGGCCATGAAACTGCTCCCCGCCCATCCGCGGCGGCGAAGGCACCCGGAGGGCCGGAGCGCAGCGGAGGAGGCGCGCAGCGCCTTGCCTTCCCCGCCGCGGATGGGCACGATGCTCTCCTCCTGCCGGAAGCAGGAAAATCACGTTTCCTTTTTTCCTGGGCCCTCCGGTGTGAGAGGCACCGAAGGGCCCTACCTCACCAACCTGTCAGCCGATCCGCCGGGAGCAACCAACCAGAGGTATGTGTTTCGAACACCTACGCCGGACTGTGCCTCGACGGATCTTGGCCGTGATGGAACGCACGGTAGAAGGGCAGCGCCATCGAGCAGCCAGTATAGGCCCTCGCGAACATCACGGCGGCTGACTTCCCCTCGAGGGACTTCCCTCGGAAGGACAACAGCGCCATGACACCTCCTTTTCTTTTTTTCGTCGGCATCGACTGGGGCTCGACGACCCACCATGCATGCCTGCTGGACGCGAACGGTTCGGTTCGCGGCAGCCGGGCCTTTCCCCACGGGGGCGCGGGCCAAGCGGAGCTTGTCCGCTGGCTCCTGGACGAGACCGGGGCCGCGCCCGGGCAGATCGCGGTGGCCATCGAGACGCCCCACGGCCCGGTCGTCGAAGGGCTGCTCCTCGCCGGCTTTGCGGTTCTCGCCATCGGTCCCGCCCAGATCCGCGGCTCCCGGCGCCGCTACGTCTCCTCCGGGGCGAAGGACGACCCCCGCGATGCCTGGATGCTCGGTCGCGCCCTGCGCGCTGACCCCGACCTCTTCCGCCAGCTCGCACTCGAGGAGCCTCTCGTCCTCCAGTTGCGGGAACGCACCCGCACCGTCAACGAGTTGACCTGCCAGCGCACCCGGCTCTGCCACCAGATCCGCCAGCAGCTCTGGCGCTACTACCCCCAACTGCTCGCCATCCCCGACCTCCTCAACCAACTCACCCACCCCTGGTTCGTCGAGCTCTGGAACAAGGCCAAAACGCCCGCACTGGCCCTCAAGCTGCGCGTCTCCACCCTCGCCAAACTCCTCAAAAAGTACGGCATCCGGCGACTGAACGCCAAAGGCCTGTGGGAGATCCTGCACGCCCCCGCACTCACCGTCGCCCCCGGAACCGCCGAGGCCGCCGGCCGCGCCCTCCAAAACCTCTTCGCCCAGGCTCACACCACCAACCAACTCCTCGCCCAGGCACGAGAAGACATCCGCGAACTGCTGAGGGCGTTCTCCCAGACCCACGCCGACGACGAACGCCCCGACGACCTCACCATCCTCCTCTCCCTCCCCGGAGTCGGGGTCTACGTCCTCAGCACGCTGCTCGCCGAAGCCTTCGAGCTCCTCCAACGACGCGACTATCCCGCGCTCCGCGCCCGCTCCGGAGTCGCCCCCGTCAGCATCCAGTCCGGCAACACCCAGTGGGAGATCCGCCGCCTCGCCGTCCAGCACGAACTCCGCAACGCCCTCTATCACTGGGCCCGCGTCGCCGCACAACACGACCCCCTCAGCAAAGCCCGCTACCGCGCCCTCCGTGCCCGCGGCTACTCCCATGGCCGCGCCCTCCGCACCGTCGGCGATCGGCTCCTCGCCGTCGCCTGCGCCATGCTCAAAAACGGCACCCTCTACGACCCCAAGCTCTCCCGAGACAAGCTCGCCGCCTGAACAACTCCTCCCGAGAAAAAGGATCTTCAAGGTGAGCCGGTGGGACGTGTGGGAAACGCGCCCCTCTCCGCCGCGGCCGGCGAACAACCGCCGCCGTGGCGCCGCGTTTTCCAAGTCCTGGGGAAATCCCTTCCCCTCCCTCCGCTCCCCGATGAATGGCCGCTACTCCCGCCCCGATTTCCCCAGGACGGCACTTTCCACGGGCTTCCCGAGACGACCCCGTCCTCCCCCTATCCACCCTTGACAAAAGGTAGAAGGTCCGGCGTTCCCGTGCCGGCGCGTCACTCTGCATGGTGGCGTGGGGCCGAGACTTGCACCATCCAGGGAACTGCTCTTCATGACGGCGGGGTGTGCAGGCCGACCCGATCATGGAGGTTTCTCCCGGTGGGGGCCGGCACCGCGGCGCGCAGCGCCGCGGACGGCGTGGACGCGGAGTGGCGTCATGGTGCCCGTCTCGGCAATGACTGACGGCCCGGCGCGCTTCGTCCGGATGCCGGCAGAGGAACTATCGCGATAAGGTCATCACTCTGGGGCTGAGCGTCCGAGGACGCGGCCCTCGCAATATCCGAAGGAGATTTCAGGTCATGCGCACCCTTCTCACCGCACTCGTCCTTTCTGTGGCAATGCCGATTCTGGGATTCGCCCAGAGTCCGGCGCCCGACAAACCGCGTCCGATCCCGATCCGGGACAGCGTCTTCATCGAGGATCTCACCTGGATGGAAGTGCGCGACCTGATCGCGGATGGGAAGGACACCGCCATCGTCGCGAGCGGCGGCGTCGAGCAGAACGGACCGTATCTGGTCACCGGCAAGCACAACGTGCTGCTCCGCGGTGTGACCGAAGCGATCGCCCGGGATCTCGGGAACGCACTCGTGGCCCCGATTCTGAAATTGGTGCCGGAAGGCGACTTCGACCCCCCCACGGGTCACATGCGCTATCCGGGGACCGTCGGTCTTAGCGAGGAGACGTTCCGGGCCGTGGTGCGGGATGTTGCCCGCAGTCTCAAGACCAGCGGTTTCCAGCACATCGTCCTGATCGGGGACAGCGGCGGCAACCAGGCCGGCATGAAGGCGGTCGCCGAAGAGCTCACTGCCGAGTGGAACAACAGTCCAGGCGTCCATTTCATCCCCGAGTACTACGACTACCAGGGGCTCCAGACCTGGCTTTCCGAGCACGGCGTGGAACAAACGCCCGAGGGAATTCACGACGACTACGCGATCACCTCGATGATGGCGACCGTGGATCAGAACTCGGTCCGCACTTCCGAGCGCCGTCAGGCCGGTCTCTTCTCCATCAACGGCGTGGACATCGACCCCTTGGACCAGACCAAGGCGTGGGGACGCCGACTCTTCGGCTACCGCTCGGAAGTGACAGTGAAGGCCATTCGGGCCGCGATCGCTTCCCACACGACGAACTAGGCGGTCCGGAGGGGGGCGTTTGGCCGGGCGCCCTGCGAACGTTGATTCGTCGGTAGGTGCGCCCCCCTTCCACACTTTCCCCCCGGTCACGCGGGCAGCGAACAGAGTTCGCTGCCGTCAGTCTCAGGGCTACGCGAACTGTTGAAGAGTGCGCCCCAGGGGAGCGAGACCCTCGCTACCCACCCTCACGGCCAGCGACAGCGGAAGCGCGTAATCCCAACCGCCGCTACGAAGCCGGGAAGGCCGGACCGCCCAACGCCGGGCCACCCCCGGGCCACCGCCGGGCCACCCCCGGGCCACCGCCGGGCAGGCTACTCGCTACCCGCGCTTCTGCTTCGGGCGCGCCAGGATCGCAGCGCGTAGCGCCGCCGACTCCTCGGAGAACCAGGTGTCCAGGAACTGCTCCCGCTTGGACGCGCGGTCCCGCGCCGCCCGGTCCACGAACTCGGCGCGAAGTTCGCGTTTCGTGTGCGCGTAGGCCGCTCGCGGCAGCGCCCCCAACTCCTCGGCCCGTTCCACCGCCCGCTCCAGGAGGGCCTCCGCTGACGCGAGTTCGTGCAGGAACCCGTTCGTGACGGCATCCTCGGGGCCGGTGAGCCGACCGCGCAGCAGGACTTCGGCGGTCCGCGGCGCCGGAATGGCGGCGCGGAGCACTTCGAAAGCGACCGCCGGGAAGATGACCCCGAGTTGGACCTCCGAGACTCCGATGCGGTAGTCGCCCGCGGCTCCGATACGGACATCGCAGGCGGCCGCCAGGATGGCGCCGCCGGCCACCGCATGACCGTTCACCGCGGCAACCGTGGGGCAGGGGCACAGGAAGAGCCGCCGCAGCAGGTCGTCGAACGCGTCTACGAACGCGCCCATCTCCTCCCTTTCCCTGGGCAGCCCCGCGAGGTCGAGCCCGGCCGAAAAGAAACGCCCATTGCCGGTCAGCACCAGCGGCCGGCCACTTCGTTCCGCCTCATCCAGGCTCGCGGCCAGATTCGCGACCAGTGCCGGGTCGAGAGCGTTGGCCGGACCGTGCCTCACGGCGACCACGAGGGCCGCCGGCGCAGACGACACGGAGCGCCTAAGCCGGTTGGCGAGCGGGGAGGGGGTCGCTACTCGAGTCCGGCCAGGACTTCCATCAGCGGCTCGTAGTCCTCACGGATCTGGTAGTCGTAGTTGGCGTAGCGGAGGACGCCCTCGCGATCGATCACGAAGGTCGCGCGGGAGGCGTAGGTCGCCCCGTTGATCTCGAGAGGCTTCACTCCGTAGGCCCCCACCACTTCCGCCTGACGATCGGAGAGCAGGACCAATCCCGGCAGCTCGCCCGGAGCCGCCGCGTCCACCATCATGCCGGAATCCTTACCCACGCTTTGCAGCCAATTCCACTGGGAGTACGGCGTATCCACGCTGATTCCGAAGACCTGGGTTTCCTCATCCAGAAACTTCTGGATGTCGTCCTTATAGGACGAAAACTGAAGCGTTCAACCACCTGTCCAGTCGGCCACATAGAACGCCAGGACGATGTTCTTCTTTCCCAGCGCGGCCTGCAGATCGAGCTTCACCGCGCCCGCCGATTCGCCCGCGGTCGAGGGTAGCGGATTCGGGAACATGGGAGCCTTGTCTCCCACCCTGAGGGAGACGTCCTGCGCCACGGCCTCAGGCGTTCCCGCGACTGCGGCCAGCCCCGCCCCGAGCCCGAGGGCCAGCGCGCCGGACAGCCACCTGGACAACCGCCTGGCTGGGTGGCGGCTGGAGATGTGTTGCATGGAGAACCTCCCTCGGCTGCACCATTGATTCGGAATGGGGATCATGCCCGCTGGCCAAGCCTGCCGCAAGAGCGGCGGCTCCGCTGGATGTCCCGGGCTCCTTCCGGCGGCCCTCGGCCGCACCAGCGGGCCGCCGACGGTGCTATTCTGATTTTGGTCGGTTTCCTTCCAGAAAGGCTTTCAGTAACGGTGACTCTCTCCTTCCGCATCCGCCTTGAGGCAGAAGTGCGTGAACTCGAGCAAGAACTGCATCTGCACCTTCCCAAACAGATCAAGGAAGCTCGCGAGCACGGCGACCTTTCCGAAAACGCGGAGTACGAAGCCGCGAAGGACCGCCAAGCCTTCGTGGCCGTCCGTCTCGCGCAACTCAAGGGACGTCTTGCGGATCTGTCCATGGTGAGCCTGGACAACATTCCGGCGGATCGGGTGTCGCTCGGTAGTCAGGTTGTGGTGGTGGAGCTGGACACCGAACAGGAGTCCCGGTACGAACTGGTGGTCAGCGAGGAAGCGGACGCTTCGGTCGGCAAGGTTTCCACCGGATCTCCGATCGGCAGGGCGCTCATGGGAGCCCGGGTCGGAGACGAGGTGAGCGTGCACACGCCGCTGGGGGAGCGGGAGTTCGAGATCCGCGAACTCCGCACCATTCACGATCGGAATACCTCCTGAGAGTGCTGTCGTCCGAGACCTCCGCCCTTTCGCTGGTCGGGCTGTGCTTCGCTGTCTGCGCCGCGCCGTCGGCTTCGGCGGCGGCTCCGGACGTCCATCAGGTGGACGTGGTGGACATCATCCATTCGGTATCGGCGGGTCGGGTGGTCACCACCATTTCCGCAGCCGAAGAAGCCGGCGCCGGGCTCGTACTGGTACGCCTCGACACCCCGGGCGGCCTCGACACCGCCATGCGGGAGATCATCGAGGCGATCCTGAACAGCGAGGTGCCGGTGGCTGTCTTCGTCGGTCCCTCCGGCTCCCGGGCCGCATCCGCCGGATACCTGATCACCCTGGCCGCGGATATCTCGGGGATGGCGCCGGGCACCAACATGGGAGCGGCCACCCCGATCTCCGGGACCGGCGGCGAGATGCCCGAGACCCTGAGCCGGAAGGTCGAGTCCGACGCCGCCGCCTACCTCCGATCCATCGCCGAGCGCCGCGGACGCGACGTCGCACTTGCTGAGCAGGGGGTGACCGAGGCCCGCAGCTGGACGGCCTCCGAGGCGCTCGAAGCCGGTCTGATCGACTTGATCGCCGGCGACACCGAGGCGTTTCTGGCTGCGATCCACGGCCGGACGGTGACCCGGATCGACGGCTCCGAGGTAACGCTCGATACCGCCGACGCGATCGTCGTGCAGACCGAGCTGAGCTTCCGCGATCGGGCTTTGTCGGTGATTGCCAACCCGAATCTGGCGGTGCTGCTCGGGATGATCGGCCTGCTCGGCCTCTACCTCGAGTTTTCGAACCCCGGCCTGCTCATCCCGGGAATTTTGGGAGGCATCGCGCTGCTGCTGGCTGCCTTCGGGCTCAACCTCCTGCCGGTCAGTCTCGTCGGGGTGCTCTTGCTCCTCGCCGGGATCGGTCTCCTCACCGCCGAGGCGCTTACCCCGTCGTTCGGCATAATGGGGTTGTCGGGAGCGGTCGCCCTCGTGATCGGACTCCTCTTTTTCTTCGAAGAGCAATCCCTTCCGACACCCGCGCTGAACTTGACCTGGGCCCTCGTCATTCCGTCCGTCCTGGTTTTCGTGGCGCTCGTGTTTTTCCTCGGTCAACTGGTGGTCCGGGCGCAGCAGCGCCCCGCGGTGAGCGGACGGGAGGGCATGATCGGTCTGGTGGCCACCGCCCGCACCGACATCAACCCCGGCGGCGCCGGCACGGTATTCGTCCACGGCGAGTTCTGGGATGCCACCTCCGCTGGCGCGGTCAGCGAGGGCGAGCGCGTGTGCGTCCTCGCCCTGGAGGGGTTGACCCTCCGAGTCGGCTCCGCCGCCGTACCGGGCCCGGACGGCGCCCGTGACGCGAATCCCTCCGCCGTCTCTGAAACAAGGAGCTGAATCATGTTCGGATTTTCCCTGGGAGCTCTGGTCGCCATCGCATTCGCGGCCATCTTCATCCTCAACTGGATCAAGATCCTGAACGAGTACGAGCGCGCCGTCGTCTTCCGGTTCGGCAAGCTCATCGAGGCCACGAAGGGGCCGGGCCTCATTCTGGTCTTCTCCCCCATCGATCGGATGGTGCGGGTAAGCCTTCGTCTGGTGGCCTTCGATGTGCCGCCGCAGGACATCATCACCCGCGACAACGTCTCGGTGAAGGTGAACGCCGTGTTGTTCTTCCGGGTGGTGGACCCCACCCGGGCGATCATCGAAGTCGAGGACTACCTGTATGCCACCTCGCAGCTCGCGCAGACCACGCTTCGCAGCGTGCTCGGCCAGGTGGAACTGGACGATCTCCTCTCGCAGCGCGACCAGATCAACCTCCGGTTGCAGGGGATCCTCGACAAGAGCACCGACCCCTGGGGCATCAAGGTGGCCTCGGTTGAGGTCAAGCATGTGGACCTGCCCAGCGAGATGACCCGGGCGCTTGCCCGCCAGGCGGAAGCGGAGCGGGAGAAGCGGGCCAAGGTCATCCACGCGGAAGGCGAATTCCAGGCCTCGACGCAGCTCGCCAGGGCCGCCGCAATCGTGGGCCAGCACCCCTTGGGCGTCCAGCTCCGCTATCTCCAGACGCTTACCGAAATTGCCACGGAGAAGAACTCGACGATCATCTTTCCCCTCCCGCTCGATCTGGTGAAACCCTTCCTCACGTTGCCCACGGGTAGCGGGGATTCCTCCAAGGACTGACGCCGTAGCGCTCCGGCTCCGCCGGCGGAGCCGCGCCTCGGAAACCTCAAGTATCGCTTTAGAAATTCCCCGTAACTTCTGTTAGTGTGACGACACGGGGTGCGGGGAGACGCCGCTCCGGCGTTTGGCGCCCCATCCGTACCGGGAGGAAACCATGCACGGCCACCACGACAGCGATCACTACGACGTCCAGTTCACGACGCGGCAGCTCGTGTTGATGTTCGGCCTGCTCATCGTGATCGTAGTGGGCGTTTTCGTGGGGGGGATCGTCATTGGACGCGGGATGGCGCCCGGCGCGGCGGACGCGGTTATGGCCCGTCGCACCAACCCGGTTCCGGCGCCCACACCGGCGCGGACTCCCGCCGTCGCCGAGGCGCCCGCGGAAGACGCGCTTCGCCTCCCCATCCGGTCCGAGCCGCAACCCGCCGCCAGGACGCCGGAGCGCGCTCCGGTTCGGCGGGCGGCATCTCCGGCCGCTTCGGCCCGGCCGGCGGCCTCGACTTCGCCGGCGCCCCGGCCGGCTGGAGCTACGAGGCCTCCGCCCCGCACGGCTTCCACCAGTCCGGAAGAGCTCTCGGGCCGGACCCTCGCAGCCCGACCGGAGCGTGCCGCTGCCGCCTCGTCGTCGCCGCGTACCGCCGCCGCCACCCCAGCGCCGCCACGCACCGCCGACCGGCCGCAGCGACCCGGCAGTGGGAAGTTCACCATTCAGGTTGCGGCGTTCCGGGACCGGGGCGCCGCCGAGCGGATGTTGCAACAGCTCGCGACACGGGGAATGGAGGGGTATCTCGAAGGCACCCCGGCCGGGATCTTCCGGGTCCGGGTCGGACAGTTCGAGAGCCGCGAGGCGGCGCGAGCCGTGGCCGCGCGGCTCGAGAGCGAGGAGTTCGCGACTCTGGTCACGAGCCGCTGAGCGGTTTCCTCCCGCCGTTAGCAGCCGGTGGCAAAACCCACGCGGCCCAGTTCTCCCGGTGGGGGCTCGGCCGGCGATCCATCCCGGCCAAACAGCCGGTGGTGGAACCCACGCGGCGTTCGGCCGGCGATCCATCCCGGCTGAACCGCGTCGCTTCGCGCCGCTCATCGTTGCGTTTCGGTCGGAATACACCCGGGCCAGTTCTCCCGGTGGGGGCTCCTCCCTCACGCGCCTTGTCAGCCGGGCGCCTCGCCGGCCTCGGCGCTCACGTGGGTTTCGCCACCGGCCGCTAGAATTCCGGGGTTCCCGCCGGCCGGGGACCACCCCCGGAGAATCGCCATGAGTCAGGAACTGCTGGACCGGTACGAAGCCCTGTTGGAACCGGTCGCCGTGGCCCGGGGGTTCCTTTGACACCGTCGATCTGAAAGCGGAGATCGCCGAACTCGACGAGCGTCTGAGCGACCCGTCGGTGTGGTCGGCAGCGGGCGACGGAGAGGCGCTTTCGCGGCGCCGGGCGCGCGTGCTCGCGGAACTGGAGCGGAGCGCGGCCTTCGCGCGGGCGGTGGACGAGGTCGAGACGCTGGCCGAATGGATCCGGGAGGGCGAAGACGTCATCGAGGACTTCCGCGAGCATCTCGACCGGCTGGAAGGCCAGCTCACCGAGTTCGAACTGCAGCGGCTCTTCGCCGGGGAACACGATTCCGAGAACGCGATCGTCACCATCAATCCCGGAGCCGGGGGGACCGATGCCCAGGATTGGGCGGACATGCTGCTCGGGATGTACATCCGCTGGGCCAAGGGCCGCGGGTTTGAAATCGAGCTTCTCGACCGCCAGCCCGCAGAGGAAGCGGGCATCAAGGGAGCGACGTTCGAAGTCCGGGGCGACCACGCCTATGGCCGGCTGCGCGTGGAATCGGGAGTCCACCGGCTGGTGCGGATGTCCCCCTTCGACGCCCAGCACCGTCGCCACACGTCCTTCGCCTCGGTGGCCGCCTTCCCCGACCTCGACGACCGCATCGAGATCGAAGTGGACGAAAACGACCTCCGGATCGACACCTTCCGGGCGAGCGGCAAGGGCGGCCAGCATGTCAACGTCACCGACTCGGCGGTGCGCATCACCCATCTGCCCTCGGGCATCGTTGTTTCCTGCCAGAACGAACGCTCCCAACACCGCAACCGGGACAGCGCCATGAAGGTCCTGCGGGCGCGTCTCTACGACCGGGCGGTGCGGGAACGGAAAGCCCAGGAGGAGGCCCAGAAGGAGAGTCTGGGCGACAACACCTGGGGCAACCAGATCCGGTCCTACGTGTTCCAGCCGTACCGGATGGTGAAGGACCACCGCACGAACCACCAGATGGGGGATGTGGACCGGGTGATGAACGGCGACCTCGACGGTTTCATCAAGGCCGGACTGACAATGGCGGCTCGTTCGATGTCGAGCGGCCCGCCAGCGGGGCGAGCAGCGGGGCGGGGCAAGGCGGGCTAGCCGAGGGCTAACCGCACATCGTCTCGCGCTGGTCGGCTCGGCCGCATCGCGATCCGCGAAGCGACACGGGGTGTTCTCCCGGTTGTCCCCGCCCGTCATTCGGTTCGGGGCGGCGGCGAACCTACAATCCCCCCATGCGCACTCTCCTTGGCTCCGGTCTCCTGCTCGCAACCCTCATCCTCGCGAGCACCGGGTGTACCGGCGAAGGCGCGCCCTTCGACGAAGCAGCCTGGCGGGAAGGCGAGGAGGCCTACCGGCAACGGGTAGAGGAGACGCTCACCTCCGACAGAAGTTGGCTGACCGTAGCCGGGCTCCACTTCCTGACGGTCGGTGAACACACCGTCGGGAGCGGCGAGGATGCCGATCTTCGCATTCCGGACCGGTTCCCCAAGCTGGCGGTCACCGTTTCCTGGTCGGCGGACGGCAAGGCGTTTGCCAGGGTTGCCGAAGGAATCACCGCCACGGTGGGCGGCGAACCCTTCAGCGAGGGCGAACTCGAACTGGGTGAGGACGGTGCCCTGCACCTCGACGAACGCCTCCGGTTCTGGCTTCACTCCAGCGGGGAGCGCCGGGCGCTCCGCCTGCGCGACCTCGACAACCCGCTCCGCACGAACTTCACGGGCCGGAAATGGTTTCCCCTGGACCCGAAGTTCCGGGTGGCCGCCGCTTTCGAGCGATATCCGGAGACGAAGCACGTCGAAGCGATCAACATCCGTGGAGACATCGAGAACTACGAGTCGGACGGCGACGTGGTCTTCGACTGGGATGGCCAGGAAATCCGGATGCAGGCGTTCAACAGGAGGAACGGGGTTTTGTTCTTTGTCCTCTCGGACGGGACGAGCGGCATGGAGACCTATCGCTCCGCGCGCTTCCTGGAAGTCCCTCCGGCAGAGAACGGCCGGGTGGTCGTGGACTTCAACCGCGCGGTAACCCCGCCCTGCGGCTTCAACCAGTTCACGACCTGTCCCACCCCGCCACCGCAAAACCGTCTTCCGATCCGTATCGAAGCCGGTGAGTTGCGCTATCAGCCCGGGTCGGCGCCCACTGACTGACGGATCGCATTGACCCTTTGGGCGTAGGCATAGCGGTCGCCCTCGACCGCGAGGTCGAGGGCGCGACCCCCGAGGACTTCGAGGGCCGAGCCCTCAACAAGGCGCGCTGGGAACTGTCGGAGGCTGCCGAAGAGGCCGGTCTCCAGCCTCTCGACGAGTTCGTCAGCATGAGTCCGGAAGAATCCGAGATCCTCGCTTCGGATCTCAATTTCGACACCGACGTGGATGCAGTCACGCCGGCGGGATGGTTTGACTCCCGGACTGGGCTCCGACTGGTGGAGACGCTTCTGGGGGCGGTCGCGGAGGATCCCGACGCTTTCCCGGGAGAGGACAAGTTGGTCGCGGAACTCACCGAGCTGGAGGCGGTCCTTTCGGCCGCCGTCCGCGCCGGAGCGCGTTTCCGCCTGTCGGTGGCCTACTGACAGCCCGTGGTGAAAGCACCCCGCACGAGCCCCAGGAGGTCGCGCGCGGCGAATCCGTCGGTTTGTGTGCGTGCGGGGCGCTTTCCCCACGGGTTGGTGGTGCGACCCCCCACCGGGAGAACTGGTGCTGCGCGATTCGCACCACCGTCTTTCGTGGAGAGGGGAAACCCCTCCCCACACCCCACCCCCGCGGCGCTGCGCGCCGCGAATGGATGCCTTCCGGGTTTCACCACAGGCCGCTAACTAAGGGGTTGTCAGGCCCAGTTCTCGCGCTCCATCAGGCGCTCGATGTGCGCCAGGTGGTGCCGGCCGTGCCAGGCATAGATGCCCACCGTGCGAGCCAGCGTGTTCTCGCCCGATTCCGGGTTGACGAACGTTCGCTGGAGCTGCTCCGGGCTCAGGCTCCGAATCAGGTCCGTCCAGCGCGTGTGCAGGGTGTCCAGAAGGTCGAGCGAATGGCCGATCGGCGCCGACCGGTAGTCCGGTAGTTCCGCCACGGCCGCTTCGTCGTAAGCCTTGATGACTGGACGATTCTCGGTCAGGGCCCAACGGAAGCGCAGGAAGCAGTTCAGGTGGCTGTCGGGCAGGTGATGGACCACCTGCCGAACCGTCCACCCGCCGGGTCGGTAGGGGGTGTCCAGTTGGGCCTCGGTGAGCGGGGTGACCGTGCGGCGCAGGTCACCCGGTAGCGTGTCCAGGTCGGCAAGCCAGGTACGAACGTGATCCTCGGTAATCGCGCCCGGGTCCGCGAACTTGCCGATCGGGAAGCGGAGGTCGGTGGTTTCGGAAGCCATCGGCTCAGGCGGCCCGGGAGCTGAGCTTCGCGGTGAGCCAGGTGATGAGGCCGCCGAGGAGCGTGGTCCACAGCACGACCCAGAAGACGACCTGGGGGAGCACGCCGCCCCAGAACCACTGGCCCACGAGGCCCATCGTCGCCTCCATGTCCGGCGGGTAGGCGTCGTAGTGGGTGCCCCAGTCGCCGAGCGTGGCGAAGAGCATGATGAGGATGACCGGGATCCGGGCTCCGATTCCGTAGACGAAGTTCGTCTTGAGCGCCGAAACGAATCCGGTGTTTCCGGAGCGCGCGTGTTGCCGCCCGAACCAGAACGCGAAGATCGGAGCCAGCCAGACGATTCCGATGATGGCGCCGGTGCCGCCGGCCTCACGGTTCACGAGGAAATCGGGCAACCCGCCGAGGGCGCCCAGCAGGCGCAGAGCCGTGACCGCGAGCGTGATCAGAACGGGCGTGCGGACCAGCGCCCAGGTAGAGGAAAAGGAAGAGGGCATCGAGAGGCTCCTGTTTCCGGAGGACCCCCCGGACCGATGAAAATCCGCCTGGTGACGCGGACCTCAAGGAAAGACGGGATTCTGGCAGACTTTGTTCCCTTCCCAAGGAGAACCTTCGATGCTTCGTTCCCTGTTTCCGGTGGTTCCCGCCGTCGTCCTCATGGCAGTTCTGCCGCTCGCCGGTTGCGGCGAGTCCGGGCCGCGCTTCGCGGAGGACAGTCTTCTTTCGCACATCGCCACCCTGGCTTCCGACGAGTTCGGCGGGCGGGGCCCCGCTTCTCCCGGTGAGGAGATGACGGTGGACTACCTGGCCGGTGTGTTCGAGGACCTGGGACTCGAACCGGGAAACCCGGACGGGACCTGGGTCCAGGCGGTGCCGCTCGTGGGTTCGACCGCCATCACGATGGCGGCGTCCTCCGACCCCGGCGGCGACTGGGAGCCGGGAGTGGACTTCGTGGCCTGGACAAAGCGGGTGGTCCCCGAGGTGGGCGCGTCCGGAGAGTTGCTCTTCGTCGGCTATGGCGTCCAGGCGCCGGAGTACGGCTGGGACGACTTCGGAGATGCCGACCTCACGGGCAGGATCCTGGTGGTGCTGGTGAACGACCCGCCGGGAGAACACCACTTCGGCAGCGACGCCATGACCTACTACGGCCGCTGGACCTACAAATTCGAAAAGGCTGCCGCGATGGGAGCGCTCGGGGCGTTGATCGTCCACGAGACGGGTCCCGCCGGGTATCCGTGGGAAGTGGTGAGCGGCTCGTGGACCGGGGAGCAATTCGACCTCCGGACCCCCGGAGGGAACATGGACCGCCTGGAGGTCGAGGGGTGGATCTCCCGGGAGCAGGCGGTCTCGCTCTTCAGCGCGGCGGGAATGGACTTCGAGGAGGCTCGCGAGGCCGCGACTGCCCCGGAGTTCACCCCCATGCCACTTGGTATTTCCGCGAGCTTCGCGCTCGAGACCTCGCACCGGGAGATTGACTCCAACAACGTGGTGGCGCGCCTCCCCGGAACCGAAGCGCCCGGCGAGACGGTCATCTACACCGCGCACTGGGATCACCTCGGCACCGCGGTGGGGATGGAGGGCGACAACATCTTCAACGGAGCCTTCGACAATGCGACCGGTACGGCGGGACTGCTGGGGCTTGCCGAGGCGTTTGCGGCCGACGGGGCCCCTCGCCGCAGCGTGCTGTTCCTGGCCGTGACCGCCGAGGAACAGGGCCTCCTGGGATCGCGCCACTACGCCGAGAATCCGCTCTATCCCGCGGCGGAGACGGTGGCGGCGCTCAACATGGACGGCATGAACGTGTGGGGACGCACGACCGACATCACCGTCGTAGGCCTCGGCCAGTCCGAACTCGATGACGTCGCCGGGGCGGTCGCCGCCGAGCTCAGCCGCGAGCTACGCGCGGACCCGGAACCGGAAAAGGGCTTCTACTACCGTTCCGACCACTTCGAATTCGCGAAGGTCGGCATCCCCGCGTTCTACCCCGACGGCGGCGTGGACTTCATCGGCAAACCCGAAGGTTTCGGCATGGACGCCCGCGCCACCTACGTCGCCGAGGCGTACCACAAGCCCGGCGACGAGGTGGAGGACTGGTACGACCTCTCGGGGATGGTGGACGACCTGGAGTTCCTCTACCGGATGGGCCGCCGCCTGGCCGACTCCGACGGGTGGCCCGAATGGAGCGAGACCAGCGAGTTCCGCGCCGCCCGGGAGGCCACTCGACCCTAGGGTCGAGCGTTCAGGGAACCCCCACCGGGAGGGCCGACCTCTGGTCGGCACCGCGGCCCGCAGGGCCGCGGGCGGTTCATTGCCGTCCGCCTTCACGGGGCGCAGGCACGGGGCCCGCAGCGCTGCGAACGGTGTCTGCCATTCCAATGTAAGGATCACCCCGAACGCTGGGATTCCCGCCGAGAAGGGACCACCTCGGAACTGGGGGTCCTTCCCGCCGCCCGCCTTCGGCGGGCTGTGCCGGGCCCCACCGGGAGAACTGCCCAGAGGTCGGCGTTCCCTTGCCTGCGCGGCGCACCGCCGGGTGGCTTGGATGCCGAGTCGTGCACCGTCCCGGAACTGCACTCTTATGACAGGCGGGGTGTGCAGGAGGAGCCGATCGTGGGGGTTTCTCCCAGTGGGGCCGGCACCGCCCGCCGGAGGCGGGCGTAACGCGCGATCCCGAAATCAGGCGGCTGTGCCCCTTTTGACCGCTCCAGCCAAGACTCCAGCCAACAAGCTCCGACCGGCGCGACCCTCCGACGGCAAGGGCAACAGAGCCGCCACTTCACCTTGAAGGTGAGCGACAGCGGGGAGTGGGCTTCTGTCAGGGTAGAAGTCTATAGTTCCTTTCTACCTATTCCGGAGGCGCCATGAGCCTGAACATCAAAAAGGAAGAAACCTGCCGACTGGCCGAGGAGCTTGCTGCGCTCACCGGTGAGACCAAGACCGAGGCGATTACCGTTGCACTCAGGGAGCGTCTTGGTCGGAGGAGGCGCGAACGCAATGTTGATGAGCGTCTCGGGGAGCTCCGCGCGATCGCAGAGCGGTGCGCCAAGCTGATGGGACCCGGCCCATCAGCCGTGGAGCACGGCGATCTGCTCTACGACGAGCGGGGTCTGCCCAAGTGATCGTGGACAGCTCCGCCGTGCTGGCAGTCCTAAACCGGGAACCGGATGCTGGACGCTACGAAGCCAGGATGCTCACCGCCTCGAGCTGTCGGATGTCGGTGGCGAACATGCTTGAAGTGACCATGGTGGTGGAGAGCAGGGGCGGTCCGGCGGCGGGAGTGGAAATGGACCGGTTTCTGGAGCGGCTGGGCGTTGAGGTGGTGCCGGTTACCCTTGAGCAACTTGCGTCGGCGCGGTACGCGTGGCGACGCTTCGGCAGGGGGAATCACCCCGCCGCTCTCAACTTCGGAGACTGTTTCGCCTACGCCCTCGCCGAGGTCTCGCGGGAACCGCTCCTCTTCAAGGGCGACGACTTCGCCCGCACCGACATCGCCGCTGCCTGACGCTTCAGCCCCCGATTCCGTCGCTCGCCGTCGCTCGCCGGCGCTGGGCTGCAGTCCACCTCAGGCGCTGGCGCCGCGGTTCCTCCACCAGTCGCTCACCAGGAAAGGGGATAGAACCACGAAGAACATGGCGAGGCCGACCACCGCCAGGATCGGCAGATACCACGGCCAGGGCGCCGTGAAGAAGGGCGACACGGTGCCCGGCGGCGCTCCCGAAAGCCACATGAAGTTCGAGCCCAGCAGCAGGTTTACCGTGCCCACGAACGCGGCGAAGGCGGCCAGGTAAGCGAAGGCGCGGAACATCCCCCGGAGGGTCGGGCGCATTCCGAGACCCCAGGTGGCGAACAGCACCCCCACCACGATGCCCGAATGGGCGATGAAGTACTGGAAGAAGCGGTACTCGGGGAAGTCCACCGCGAGCCCGCCGGGAGTGATGACCGCGTTCGCCGAGCCGACGAGACCCCAGAAATAGACGATCTCGTAAGTCTTCGAACTGCGGAAGAGAAGCGTCACCGACGTCAGCAGCACCGCCACCCCGCAGACGTGCAGCGGCAGGTGGTTCCGCACCCAGCCATCGAGTCCGATCGCCCCGATCCGTATCGACCAGTAGGTGAACTCGTTCGCGAGCAGCATCCCGGCAAGGAGGCAGGCGATGACCGCCGGCACCCGACCGGAGAGCCGCCGCGCCAGAACCGCGAGCGCCGCCGGAAGCGCCAATGTGAGCGCCATCGCGACGAGGTGCGGGGTCCCGAAGGTCTGGAAGCCGCTGGAACCCATTACCGGGCGGCTCGTGGCCGGGAGCACCGCCGGCCCCGGGCGGCTCCTCGGCGCCGTCTCATCAGGCGACTTCGAGTTCCGTGTGGCGCGCCAGGACGTCGAAGTCGCCGTCGCGATGGAGCACGGATACCCCGGAGCGGATCGCAACGGCGGCAATCAGGCAATCAATCAGTCGGCGCACCGTCTCTCCTTCGCGGCGGCAGCGACGGAACAGGGCAGCCGCCTCCTCGAAGTGCGCGGCGTCCGTGGGGAGAGCGGTCGCCCGCGCGAGGAGACGCCGCAGCGCTTCGAGGTGGAGTTCGTCGCGCGCGCCGGCGAGCACCTCCATGCGGATCGGGTCGCACACCGCGATTTCGCCGTCCAGCAATTCGTCAACGCGCCTGCATACGGTCGAGCCCGTATCGCGGAGGAACTCGACCCACGCGGACGTATCAATCAGGACCACGTCTCACGACGACGGCGCATCTCTTCCAGATCGCCCACCCAGCCCGACCCGCGAAGACGCCGGGCCTCGTCGCTGCGCAGGGGCTCCGCGGCGAGCAGGCGCAGCGCGAGGTTGACGGCTTCGCGTTTGGAAGCCAGCCGATACCGGCGCATGACGGCAGCGCATGCCGTCTCGTCGATATCAATGTTGGTGCGTGACATACACCTACGATACACCATACGTCGTTCGGGATCAGCAACGCCGCGTGCGTCGCGGATTCCCCGATCCAGGTACGGACGCGCCTCGTCCTACTCGGAGCGGAGCGCTTCCCAGGGCTCGCGGCGCGCGGCGACCACCGCCGGATAGATCCCGAAGACCACGCCCACCGAGACCGAGAACGCGAACGCCACTCCGAATGCGAGCAGCGGCGGCGGGCCGACCGGGAGTGCGGGCCAAAACGCCGGAGCGAGCAGCCGGAGACCGGCCCCGACACCAGCGCCGAGGAAGCCGCCGGCAAGGGACAGCAGCACCGCCTCGATGAGGAATTGGGTGACGACCTGGGAGTGGCCGGCGCCGATCGCCTTGCGGATACCGATCTCCCGTCCCCGTTCGCGAACCACGACCAGCATCACGTTCATCACGCCGACTCCTCCGGCGAGAAGGGTGATCGCGGCGAGCGCGATGCCCACCGCCACCACGCCGAACAGGATGCCGCGGAACGAACTCAGGAGCGCGTCGAGCGAGAGGATCTGGAAGTCGTCCTCGGCATTGTCCGGCAGGTCGCGGGCCCGCCGGAGAGCCTCGCGGATCTGCTCCTCGGCAAGCTCGACCTCCGCGAGCGAGCGGGCGCGGAAGCCGAGCTGCAGCGGGGAGGCCGGGCCCTCGGCGAAGCGGTACTGGGCGGTGGTTACCGGGATCAGCAGCATCTGGTTCGGGTCTCCGGACGAGAGAACACCCCGCTCTTTCGCTTCGAGCACTCCCACGATGGTGAACAGGACCCCGTCAACCAGGAGTCGCTCGCCGATCGGGTTGTTGGTCCCGCCGAAACCGCCCCCGAGTTCCCGCGCGAGCTCACTCCAGACCTCGGCGCCCACGACCGCGGCGCGCGTCTGCCGCTGCATGTCCTCCTCGGTCAGGAAACGGCCGCGCGCAAGCGTCTTCCCGGCGACCTCGAGGTGCAGCGGGCCGACGCCCTTCGCGTCGAGTCCCATCGCTTCGTCGTAAAGACGCACCTCCGGGCGGAACGAGAGCACCGGGTCGAAGGCATCGACGGCGGGGGATTCGCGAAACGCCGCTTCGCCGTCGGCGAGCGACAAGAACGCCCGGCGCCGCACGATGTCGTCGCGCGGCGCAGACCAGAACACGGCGATGTACCCGCCGCCCACGTCCCCGAACTCGGCGGTGACGGTCTGGGTGAGCCCGTCCGCGACCGAGGCCACCGCGACCACCGAAGCGATACCGATGGCGACGCCGAGGGTGCTGAGCGTGGAGCGCAGCGGATTGCGGCGGATGGAGGAAACCCCCATCCGCAGGTTTTCGCGGATCACCGATCCGGGTCGGGGTCGCCGTCCTCGGCCTCGATCACCACCTCGTCGCCGTCCGTCAGTTCGCGCAGGATCAAGGGCGGTCCCATCACCACGACATCCCCCGCGGCCAGGCCGGAGGTGATTTCGACCTCGAGCAGGTCGGAGAGGCCGGTCGTGACCCGCCGTTCGGCCACCCGGTCGTCCTCGATCACGAAGGCCACCTGCCAGCCAGGCGCGCGGGACGTCGTCTGGCCGGAGACATTGGCGCCCTCCCCGCCGCCCAGCGACACGGAGAGGCTCCCGCCGCCGGCGCCCTCCGGAAAGCGCCGCAGCAGCGCCCCGATCGGGACCGCGAGCGCGTCGGCGCGCCGTTCAGTCTCGATCCGGACCTGGGCGCTCATCGAGGGGCGGACGGCCGGCGGCGGATCATGGACGCGGATCTTGGCGAGGAACTCGGCCCCCTGGCCGGCGGCGCCGAGCCGGGCGGTCTCATCCCGCTGACCCACTCGCTGGATCTCGATCACCTCACCGGAAAGCGTCGTTCCGCGGAGAGCGCTGAGCGTGATCTCCACCGGCTGCCCCACCTCGACGCTCACCACATCCACCTCGGGGATGTCCGCCTCGACAATCAACTCGGCGTCGGTCCCGAGGGTCATGATCCGGGACCCGGGCAGGTTCTGGCTGCTCGCCACCACCAGCTCGCCCTCCTCCAGTTCGACCTCCAGGACGATGCCCTGCATGGGCGATCGAACCACGGTCTTCGCCAGGTTTTCCTCGGTACGGCGGAGCGCGGAGCGGGCGCGCTCGATGTTCTGACGGGCGCGGTCGGCGGCAATGCCGGCGCGGTCCAGTGCGACCTGCGCTTCCTCGACCGCCCGGGCGCTGACCACTCCTTCGGCGTGGAGCGAGCCGGCGCGTTCGCGCTCCCGCCCGGCGTCCTCCTCGGCCACCTCGGCGTCGGCGAGGATGGCCTCGGCCTCCCGCAATCCGGCCCGTTGCTCTTCCACGATGGGGCGCTGGATGGCGTCGTCAATGAGCGCGACGATCTGTCCGGGAGCGACCGGATCGCCCGGGCGGACGCGGATCGCCAGCAGCCGGCCGACCACCTCGGCCGAGATGTCCACGCTCTCCTCGGGGCGAACCACCCCGGAGGCTTCGACGGTGGCGAGGAAGTCCCGCGGGGAGACGGTCTGCGCCTCGACCCGGATCCGGGTGTCGGGGGATTCCACGCTCAGCAGGACCACCGTGAGCGCGCCGGCCGCGAGCGCGAGGGCGATCAGGATCTTCTTCAAGGGATGCTCTTCAGGAGGCGCTGATGGTGAACGACATTGTCCTCACCACGAGCGCGATCCCGACCACGACGGCGGTGACGAGCGCCCAGAGCGAGACCACGACCGCGAACGAACGGCCGCGGGTCACCCCGAGAACGATGGCGAGGCCGATGCCGGTGAGGACGATCTCCCAGGCGAGGAAGAGGTCCATCCGCGAAGCCACTGCCCGCACGGCGCCGTCGAGCCCGCTGACGACCGCCGCCAGATTGGCCCGCAGGGGGGCTTCCGCCCGCTCCGGCGTCAGCGGGTAGGAGACCCAGGCGACCAGGCCGGTGAGGAGAGAACTGGTGGCGACCGCGGGCCAGCCGGCGTGGACCACCGTCGCCAGGATGACGCGATAACTGCCCTGGGCGCCGAGGAGGCCGAACACCAGCAGGAAGACCGCGGCGGCGGCGAGCGGAGCGATCAGCGCGCCGACCGCGCCGAGGACCGGCGCGAAGTTGCGGGTCAACCGCAGCGCCTCTTGCGAACTCTCGAAGATTAGCCGCTGGTCGGCCTCGGACAGGTTGCGGGTGACCGACCCCGGCATCCGATCCATCTGCTGTTCGAACACATGGCGGGCCATGGCGTCCAGGTCGGTCGCGCGGCTCACTGCGGTTGCCTGGAAGGCGCCGGCCAGCGCGGTGGCGATCAGCGCCGCCGCAATCGTCGGGGACCTGGCGAGTTCGGCGAACGTGCGGCCCGGTGCGTGGAAGACGGAAACGAGGCGCCCCAGGGCGCCCGGATCGCGCCTCTTCCCATGGAAGCGACGATCGGCGCCCGGACCCTTTCCCGGAGAGACATCGGGCCCTTCCTGGGGGAAGGAGCCGAGGCCCGACGATGGTGGGTTCATTTGGGATTCCTTGCGGGAATCAGGGTGAGGTGCGCACAAAGGCGCCCGAAGTGAGGGTATCGGAAGGAGCCAACCAGGTTGCTGCCCAATACACCACTACGGCGAAACGGAGGCGGCGGTTCCCGTCCGGCATGACAACGAGTCCGATGCCGGAACGGGAGTCTTCCAGCCGTTGCCCCGGGCCTAGCAGCCTGTGGTGGAACTCACGCGGCCCAGTTCTCCCGGTGGGGGCTCGAGCGGCGATGCATCCCGGCTGAACCACTCCGCTTCGCTCCGTTCTGCGTTGCGTTTCGGTCGAAATACACTCGGTATTCCTCCCTCACGCGCCCTGTCAGCCGGGCGCCTCCCCGCTCTCCGCGCTCACGCGAGTTCCACCACAGGCTGCTACGGCCGGTCGCGGGACATCAGATAGGCGTGCACCTGCCAGATCTCTTCGGGTGAGAGCAACTCCCCGAAGGCCGGCATGAGGTTCGCTTCGAGTCCCTCCGCCACGATCTCGAAGAACCGGCGGTGAGTCAGCCGGCTCCGGAAAACGTTCTCACCCGCGCCGCTGCCGCTCCGGTGGCATCCCACGCAGCGGGACCGGTAGATCCGTTCGCCGCCGGCGAGTGCCGCTTCGTCTCCCAGAAGCGGATTGGCGTCCTCACCGGCGGACATTTCCGGTGGAGCGGCGGGGGCGGCGGTGTCAACCGGCTCCCCCCCTTCCGTGGCCGGGAATCCGTAGCCCGGCAGCACCCGGCCGCCGAGCGTGGCGCCCGGTTCGCCCACCCGCGGTAGCCCGCCGGGGAGGGTGACGAGGTTCGTTCCCGCCTGCTCGCGCACCGGACGCGCGCCGTCCAGTGCGAACACCCACAGGTTCCCGGCCTTCGGCTCGGTGTAATAGAACGTCATGTCGCCGCCGATCCCTCCGGAGGGAACGGCCACGTACTGGACGCCGTCGAGTTCGTAGGTGATGGGGCTGCCGATGATTCCCGAGCCGGTCTGGAACTGCCAGAGCACCTCGCCGCGCTCGGCGTCGATCGCCATGAAGTAGCCGCGCATGTCCCCGGTGAACACCAGCCCGCTGGAAGTGGCCACCGCGCCCGCCCAGAAGGGCGCCGGGCTCACCACCCGCCACAGCACCTTGCGGTTCACCACGTCGAAGCCGACGAAGTTCCCCGGGTTCTCGCTCGTGAGGTACTGCTGGTAGTCCGCGCCGAGGTACCACTCGCCGAGCGTCGGCGGCTCGAACTGGTCCTCCTCCCAGAACCGGTAGCCCATCGCCCACTGGTTCGACATGAAGTAGAGGGCCTGGCGATGGGGGTTGTAGGCCAGCGGCTGCCAGTCGATGGCGCCTTCAAGGCTCGGGATGATGGGTCCCACCTCGGGGCCGCCCGACTCCGCCACCATGTCGGTGTTCACGTCGGGTCGGCCGGTCTCGGGGTCGAGCCCGTGGGCCCAGTTGATCCCCGGGACGATCGGGTCACCGTAGAGGAAGCGCCCGTCGGTTCGGTCGAGCGCGTAGAAGAACCCGTTCTTGTCGTGGTGGAACAGCGCCTTGACGGGGCCGTGACCGGGGAGCGTCACGTCGGCGAGCACCGGCGTGCTGACCGCGTCGTAGTCCCAGCAATCCCAGGGGGTGTACTGGAAGCCCCAGCGGATGCTGCCGTCGTCGGGGTCGATCGCGATGGTTGCGGCGGTCCACTGGTTGTCGCCCTTCCGCACGTGGCAGTTCCAGGGGGCGGCGTTGCCGGTGTTCCAGTAGACGAGGTTCAGTTCCGGGTCGAAGACGCCGGTGGTCCAGGTCGGCCCGCCGCCGTTCTTCCAGGTGTCGCCCGGCCAGGTTTCGTTGCCGGGTTCGCCGGGGCCGGGGATGGTGTAGGTCGTCCAGCGGTGCTCGCCGCTGGCGGCGTCGTACGCCTTCACGAACCCGCGGACCCCGTATTCGCCCCCGGCCATCCCGGTGAGCACCAGTCCGTTCACCACCAGCGGCGCGCCGGTGATGCTGTAACCGTGCTCCCAGTCGGCGACCGCTACCTCCCAGACCACCTCGCCGGTGTCCTTGTCGAGCGCGATCAACCGGGCGTCCATGGTGCCGACATACACGAGTTCTCCGAAGAGCGCCACGCCGCGGTTGATGGACCCGCAGCAGAAGACCCGTTCCACGTCGGCCCCGATCTCGGGGTCGTAGCCCCACTTCTTGCCGCCGGTGCGCGCATCGATCGCAAAGACGCGCGATTCGTCCGCGGAGAGGTAGATCACTCCCTCGTGCAGCAGCGGGGTGGCTTCGAGCCCCCGGTTCGCTCCGCCGGCCGCGAACACCCACACCGGGTCCAGTCGTTCCACGTTGTCCGGGGTGATCTGGTCGAGCTCCACGAAGCGCTGGCCGAGGTAGTCGCGGCCGTACATGAGCCACTCGGAGTTGTTCCCGGCGGCGGTTTCCAGGTCCGTGGTCGTGACCCCTTGTCCCCGAGCCGCTGCGGGCCAACAAAGTCCGAGAACAAGCGCCAGGAAGATCGATGCGGTCCCGCCGAACCCCGGGCCTTTCGTGAGCGTGTGCATGGTGCTGACGGATTCTCTCAGTCCCCGGAATACGGCCCCGTCGCGTTCGGCGGCAACCGATCCCGAAGTCCTCAAAAGAGCAGGAGCTCAAGCAGGGGTAGCAAGTGGAAGCCAAACCATCCCGCGAACACGACGGCGAAAGACATCCAGCGCGCGACCGGCTGGGCGATGACGAAACCCAGCGCGGTCAACACCAGCCTGCCGATCTCCAGTGGGTTGAGCACCCGGACCAGATTGCGGGCAGTGTGCTCATCAATCCCGGTGGAGGAGACCAGAGATTCCTTGATCTCAAACAATGGCCTGCCCGCCATGAGCCATCCCAGTAGTTCCAACACCACACCGAGCGTAAAAAAGGCCCACATGGCGTGAAGGGTTACCGAGAGGATCACCCGGTACCGGGCCTCGGCGCCGAACAGATCGAACACGAAGACATACAGCGCGGATACGACAAAGGGCCATCCGATCACCACGAGAATCTGGAGCAGAGAGAGCGCAGCTTCCCGACTAACCGGGGCTGGATCCTCGGTTGCGATGATCCTGCTGGCTGACACCACCGTAAGGAACAGGAGCATCGCCACGACGACCACCCCGACGCTCGGCGTTTCGCCGATTGCCGCGAAGGTGCGTTTCGGACTGTGGAAGACCGCGAGGAGCCAGCCGAGGTTCCGGCGCCAGGTCTTCACCGGTTCGCTGCGATCTTTGTGTCGCCGCCTTCGGCGGCGGTGCCGGTCTGAAGGCCCCCACCGGGAGAACTGGCGGCGCTCCCTTGCGCCCGCATCATGTAGGGCTCGATCCGTTCCGGGCCCGGCGGATCGGTGCGGAGCGAAACGAACACCATGACCAGCACGTTGGCGACCGCGCCGTAGATCCCCGGGTGGATCCCGAGGAGCGCGAGGTCAGGCCAGACGTTCAACGCGAGGGTCACCGCGCAGCCGGTGAGCAGGCCGTAGATGGCGCCCTCGCGGCTTGCCCGCCGCCAGAACATGGCGGCGATCATCAGCGGGAAGAACTGGGCGATTGCCCCGTAGGACATGAGGAGGAGGCTGACGAGCGACGCCTCCGATCCCACTGCGAGGTAGTAGGCGAGCGAGCCCATCCCGAGGGCGGTCCAGCGGATGAGCCGCGTCTCGGCGGCGGGCGCCCGGCGGACCCCGCGGAGCGGCATTTCGAGGTCCTTGACCAGCACCGAGGCCCCGGCGTGGAGGATCGCGTCTCCCGAGCTCATCGAGGCCGCGAGCGCCCCGGCGCAGAAGAGGCCGACAGTGATCGCGGACAGATCCAGATCCATGAGGATCGTGGGCAGGATGGTGTCGGCCTGCTCCACTCCGGGGTAGGTCGCGATGCCGGCGAAACCGATGAAGAGCACCGGGATCAGGAAGATCTGGAAGGTCGGATAAAAGACCACCATCCGCTTCAGCGTCCGGACGCTGCGGGCCGCGTAGATCTTCATGAAGTAGTGCGGCCATACGGAGAAGCCGAGCACCGAGATGAGCACCGCGCTCGAGTAGGCCCCGAAACCCCACGGTTCTCCGGCGGCGTCGAGGCCGGGGGCGACCAGCATCTCCGGGGCCGTCGCGACCAGCTCCTCGAACATTGGGCCGATGCCGCCGTGGAGCTTCCAGGGCAGGTAGAGCCCGAGTCCCCAGGCGAGGCCGAGCATCAGGATCCCCTGGAACGTGTTCGTCCAGCCGACCCCCATGACCCCGCTGCGGGCCACGTAGATGAGCACCACCCCGTAGGCCAGCGCGGCGCCCGCCCACTCGGGCATCCGCCCCTCGGTCACCACCGAGAAGACGTAGCCCGCCCCCTTCATCTGGATCACCAGATAGGGAACGAGCGCCGCCGCGCTCATGATCGCCATGATCGCGGGAATCGCCTTGGGGCTCTCGAACCGGTACGCGAAGAACTCCGCCTGGGTCACGAACCCGAACCGGCGGCCGAGCATCGCGATCCGGGGCCCGAGGAAGTACCAGGGCAGGAGCCCCACCGTCCCGTAGGAGACGATGTAGAACGCCGCCGCGCCGCGGGAATACGCCCAGCCGGGAGCGCCGAGGAAGGCGAAGGCGCTGTAGATCGACGCCCCCATGATGAAGTAGAGGAGGAGGAAACCCAGGCTGCGGTCGCCGGCGACGTACCCCTCCGGAGTGTTCGAGACGTTCCGGCCCGAGACCAGCCCGATCGCCAGCGTGACGAGCAGGTAGGCGAGCGTCGTCAGGAAGACGATGACCCAGGCGTCCATCGCGTTACTTCTGATACTCCCGGTCGATGGCTTCGTCGTCCTCCCGGTCTTTGGTGAAGATCGTGAGGAAGGTGAAGAACACCGTCGCGATCATCAGGACCAGCCAGAACATCGAAAACGGCATTCCGAGCACGAGCGGCCGGGCCCCGGCCAGCCACGGATAGAGCGGCCAGACGCTCAGCAGGAGGACCGCCACGGCGACCCAGAAACCAATCCGGTGCCGCTTCTGGAAGCTCACGCCTATTTCTGGACCAGCTCGATTTCGAAGAGTGTCGGCCACTTCTTCCCGGTGACGAAGACCCGGCCGTCTTCCCGGTCCCAGGCGATGCCGTTCAGGACGTCCGTTTCCGGATACCGCACCCGCCAGGAGCTTGGGAAGATGCCGGTCAGGTCCACGAAAGCGGCGACCTCCCCGGTGTCCGGGCGGATTCGGGCGATCCGCTGATCCATCCAGATGTTGGCCCAGATCTCTCCGTCGATCCATTCCAGTTCGTTCAACCGCGGGACGGGCTCTCCGTCCGCCGTCACCGTGAGCGTCCGCACTTCGCGGAAGGTGTCCGGGTCCAGAAAGCGCAGCGAATCCGAACCGTCGCTCATCACCAGGTGTTCACCGTCGAAGGTGAGTCCCCAGCCCTCGCCGGAATATCGGAACTCGCGCACCAGACGGAACTGATCGCGCGTGTAGACGAATCCGATGCCCGCCTCCCACGTCAACTGGAAGATGAAATCTCCGGCGAGGGTTGCTCCCTCGCCGAAGAACTGGGGGAGCAGCCGGCGTTCCTCCAGCACTTCGCCGGTCTCGAGTGCCACCCGCCGCAGGGTGGACTCCCCCCGGAGTCCCGTGCTCTCGTAGAGGAATCCCTCGTGGAAGAAGAGCCCCTGGGTGAACGCCTGCGGGTCGTGCGGGAACTCCTGGACCACCCGGTAACCGAACACGGCGGGCGGCGCGGGCTCCGGCGGGGGAGGGGGCTCCGGAGGAGGAGCCGGGGCTGGCACGGGTTCCGCCGCGGACGCCGGGCTCCCTGCGGATCCCCCGCAACCGGCGAGCAGCAGGACCAAGGGCCAGAGCAGCCGGCCGACCGCGCGCCTCCCAGCAGCCTGTGGACAAAGTGACGTGGCGTTCAGCCGGTGATGCATCCCGGCTGAACCGCTACGGTCCCCTTCGCTCATCGTTGCGCTTCGGTCGAAATACACCGGGTATTCCTCCCTCGCGCGCCTTGTCAGCCGGGCGCCTCTCCAGCCTCGGCGCTCACGCCACCTTGTCCACAGGCTGCCGGCCATGGGGGAATCATGGCATGACCACCGGCCAGCGGAGGCGTATCCTCCGCGCACCATGTCCGACGCCCTGGCCAGCTCTTTTCGCGAGCACCTCGAAATACGCCTCGAGGGAATCGCCGAGGACCTCCGGAAGACCGGCTACTCGGCGCTGGTCCTGGTTTCCGGCGGGCAGTACTTCTACTTCCGCGACGACCAGCCCGCCCCCTACCGCGCGAACGCCCACTTTCTCCATTTCTGTCCCCTCGAGGGGCCCGGTCACCTGCTCCTGCTCTGCCCCGGGAAGAAGCCGTTCCTGGCAACCTTTTCCCCCGACGACTTCTGGTACGAGCCCCAGCGGATCGGCGACGCCTTCTGGACCGAAGGATTCAAGATCGTCGAGTGCGGCAGCCGGAAACGCCAGATCGCCGAGATCGCGAAGCGGCTCCCGAAGGGGCGCGCCGCCGCCATCGGCGAGAGCGGCGGGATCTCGGAGACGTTCGGACTCGCCCACAACCCGCCCGGCCTCCTGACCCGGCTCGACTGGCGGCGCGCCATCAAGACCGCCTACGAGGTCGAATGCATCAGCGAGGCGAACCGCATCGGGGCCGAGGGACACATCGCGGCGGAAGCCGCTTTCCAGGACGGTGGCAGCGAACTCGAAGTCCACCGCGCCTTCCTCGCGGCGGTCGGCGGCCTCGAGGCCGACCTTCCGTATCCCACGATCGTCGGCCTGAACGAAAAGGGCGCGGTCCTCCACTACGAGGGCAAGCGAGCGGACGTCCGGAACGGAAAGAGCCTTCTCATCGATGCGGGAGCCCGGGTTCGCGGTTACGCCTCGGACATCACACGAACCTTCGCCGGCCCGCCGGCGGACGGGCGCTTCCGTTCCCTGATCACCGCCATGGAGGGCGCCCAGCAGGCGCTATGCGAAGACGTCAGAGCCGGGCGCCCCTGGGCCGAGCTGCATCACGAGGCCCATCTCGCGCTGTCCGGTGTCCTGAAGGACGAGAACGTCATCAACCTCACGCCCGAGGATGCGGTCGGGAGCGGTCTCAGCCGCGTGTTCTTCCCCCACGGGCTCGGCCATTTCCTGGGCATCCAGGTGCACGACGTGGGAGGCCATCTCGCCGATCCCGACGGTCGCCGGGCTCCGCCGCCGAAGGCGCACCCCATGCTCCGCAGCACCCGGACCCTCGAGCCGGGTCACGTCCTGACAGTCGAGCCCGGGGTCTATTTCATCGCGATGCTGCTCGACGGGTGGCGTAACGGGACACAATCGAAGCGCGACGCCATCAACTGGGAGGCGGTCGACGCCCTCGCCCCCTACGGCGGAGTCCGCATCGAAGACAACGTCCTGGTCACCGAAACCGGCCCCCGCAACCTCACGAGGGAACATCTCCCGTAGGTCGAGCGGCTGAGGGAACGCCGGCCAGTTCTCCCGGCGGGGGCCTTCAGACCGGCACCGCGGCCCTCCGGGCCGCGGAACTGCGTTCAGCTGTTTGCTCTCACGGCCCGCAGGCCAGGGAACGCCGACCTCCGGTCGGCACAGCGGGCCGAAGGCCCGCGGGCGGCCCATGGCAGTCCGCTCTCACGACGCGTCGGTGCGGGAACGCCGACTTCCAACCGGTTCTCCCGACGGGGGCCGGAACAGCGGCCCGGACGGACGCGAAACGCACGTTCCCGATCAACCCAGAGCGCGTGAACCGGCTCAGCTCAGCCGGACCCCTTCACTCTCACCCGCGTTGTGGATGTCGCCTGCGCCGTCCGCCGCCGTCCCCCAGTCCTGCCCGGGTAGTGCCCGGACCGCAACGACGGAATCCTCTCGCTGACCTCAGCCTCACTGCAGCCCTCCACCCGGACCAGCTTCCGCTGGTGTGACGTTCCCGAAATGATCTCGATCGCATCCCGCGGCACCCGCAGCAGCTTCGCGAGGAGAGCGATGAGGCGGGCGTTCGCCTTGCCCCGTTCGGGGGGAGGAGAGATGTAAGCGCGGATCCGTCCGTCAGCGAGCCGTCCGATCCGTTCCGGGGAGCAACGGGGGGTCGCCCAGACCCGAAGCACCACGCCCGCGAGCGAACCCGTGTCCCTCACGCCCGAATCTTAAAGCGGCGCCGAGCGTCCAAAGCGGACGCTGGCCGGCGCGAAGGTGGGGTTTTGGGTGAGGCAGCGCACGACTTTTCCACATCGCCGCCGGAAATGAGAAGAAACGATCCGGATTTACGTCTTTGAATCACAGGGGAGATGCCGCGTGTTGCGGATGCCTGGTCCCCGACGGAGGAAACCCCATGCCCGAGATCACTGACGATCAGCCAAGGCTGCCACGCCGGAGTCGTCCCGCCCGGCGTCCGCACCCACCCCCCCGCCTGAGGGAGCCGGCGACATGCCTCCTCTGTCGCCGGGAGCCGCACTCTTCCGGGCGTTCCTGAGGGCCGGCTGCGACGCGGAACTCGCCTATGCCGCAGTGGAAGAGGTGAAAATGATGGCCGGCGAGAACGCGGCAGAGCACCTGACAAGACTAGAGCGGCTCGTCAGCCAGCACGCGAAATAGCCGGCGAACCCGGTTTCGCCCGCCTCTGGCGGGCGGTGCGGGCCCCCACCGGGAGAAACGCCCATGATCGGGTCGGCCCGTTCACCCCGCCCGCATGAAAAAGGTGGTGCGGCCACTCACGTCGGCATGATGCCGCGTCGTCGACGCAGGTTTCGCGCTCCCGCGCGTGCCGACCGGAGGTCGGCGTTCCCTTGCGGCCGCCACCATCTGGACCGTTGGGGTTCCCGCGCGGGGTTGCATTTTCACAGCAACTGACGGAGATCGGCGCTCCCTTCCGGGCGCGTCACCTCCGGGGATGAGGACAGTGCCGAGACGCGCACCATCCCGGTGTTTGGCGATACGCGACTTCGCCCGCCGCAGGCGGGCGAAGCCCCGTCGGCCTACTGACCTTCTTCGGTTTCCTCCTCCTCGTCCTCGGGTGGCCGCGGCCGATCCAGCTTGATCGACACCCCGCCGAAGAACTCGCTCGAGTCCCGGTTCACCTTGTGATCGCCGTCGAGCAGGTATTGCAGGATCGCCGTGTCCCAGGCGAGACCCGCTGACGCCACGATCTTCATCCAGTCGCCGCGCGCCGGCTCGTCGGGGGCCTCGGTGCCGCCCGCCCAGATGGTGATCTTGGGGTCGTAGCCGCGGCCTCCACGCCCCGGGGCACTCGCGCGCCGGCCCTTGATCGGCATCCCGATGTTGACCCCGTTGTGGAGGTTCATCCGGAACACCTCGGGATCGAACTGCATCCCGTAGCGGCGGTAGCGGTCGTAGTTGCGCTGGTTCATCGCGACCACCGGTGCGGTGTCCTGGATGGCGTTCGTGATGTAGCCGCGGAGCTTGATCGCCATGTCCTTGTGCCGCGGCAGCTCGGGGTCGTCCACCACGTCGAAGCCGGGCATGAACCAGCCCTTGTTGAAGCCCCAGTTCCGCTCGGTCCGCCGTCCGGCGCGCACCAGGCCGCTGAACTCGCTGAAAAGCTGCACAAGCTGGTGCCCCGGGTAGCCGTGGGGGTTCAGGTAGATGTCCGGGAGCCACATCCGCCAGATCCGCGGCCGGACTTCCGCCTCCGGATAGATCGGCATGGGGTCGCCGCTGTCGCTCGTGGAGTCGATCCCGAGCGATCCCCAGTATCCGGCGTGCAGAATGTGCTCGGGGTTGTACTGGTGCATGTCCCAGGCGAGCTGGGCGCCGTCCGCGTTCTGGATCGGGTGGAAGACGATGTTCACCTTGTCGAGGTTCTTCTTGCGCTCCGGATCGGTGAGGAGCATCTCCGCCAGCCGGAGCGTGTGTGATGTCGAGGAGACCTCGTTCGCGTGCTGGCGGGCGCTGTAGACGATGGTGGGTTTCAGCAGGCTCGCCTTCTTCTGGGCCCAATGCGTCGCTTCCATTGGCGGCATCAGGTCCATCGACCAGATGGATTGGCCGAGGTAGCTCTCGCCGACCTGGTAGACCGTGGCTTCCGGAAATTCGGACATCCGGGCCAGGATCCCAAAGGCCTCGGGGGGTGAGATCGGCGCGTCCCACTGGACCAACTGGTCCTCGCTGCCCGTCTCGCCCCGGAAGGTCATCACGTCGGGGAAGGGAGGCGGCTCGCCGTTCGCCGCCAACGTGGTCGCCCGTTCGGTGTCCGCCTCGTAGTCCCAGGTCCACGACGCGGCGAGTTCCAGATCCCCGAGCCCGGTGAACGCAAGCTCGTCGGAATAGAGGCTGGCGCCCCGCAGCTCTCCGAGGATCTCCAGCACCCGGGTGGCCTGCGCGGCCGAGAGGATCCGCTCGTCGGCGGCGTCCTCGCCGTGCCGCTCCACGTAGTAGTCCCGCTCATCCCCATCGGTGTCCACCTTGACCCGCAGCCGCAGCCCGTCCAGGCCGGAACTGCCGGCGCTGACCCGCGCCGCCATCGCCCGCGGCCGGTCCACTTCGACCTTGGGGATGTTCCGCCGCACGGTGCCGGTCATTCCGTCCGCGGTGGTGTAGTCCACGACGATCGCCGGGCGGCTGGTCTTGAACCCGGTGAAGCGGATGTGCGCGGTCCCCGGGGTCCCGTCGGTCTTCCCCCGCATCTCGGGGATGACCCGGCCGCCGTAGGTCAGCTCGGTCCCCAGCGAGTTAAGCCCGATGTGGCGCAGGAAGCTGTGGGTGACGAAGTAGATGTCCTCGTGGAGCGCGTCGTGGGTGGACTCGATCTCCTGCTCGACGCCCAGCCGCCGCTCGGGCTCGGAGAGCGACAGCACCACCTTCAACTGACCGAAGTACGGCGCATCCTCCGGCCCCCGCGGCTTCCCGTCGTGAAGATCCATGAGGTAGTCGTAGACCCTCGCCAGCGTGTCCGCCTGGTAGTGGTCCCAAAAGGCCTCGGCGTCCGTGCGGATCCGCTCGTCCACCACCGTCTCGCCGTCCACCTGGGCGGTGATGCCTCCAGTGGTGACCTGGATCAGTTCGTAGTCCGGATACCGATCCATGAAAGGCCGGGTCACGAGCCGCGGCTCGAACGTCTCGTTGAGCAGGACTTCGCCGTTCGCGTCCTCGGCCACGAGCTGAAAGGCGGGCGCGTCCTGTTCGGTGCGCAGCTCGTATCCCACGTCGCCGAGATCGAGCAACAGCGCCTCGGCCAGGATCTCGTCCGCGGGGAACATCGCGTGCTGCCAGCGGAGCGGGGTGTGCATTACCTGCTGCGGCCAGTCCGCGGGCGGCCGGTGCTCGCGGAAGAGGAGCCGCACCCGCGCCGGGGGAGTCCCGCCTTCCCGGAGCGCGAGCAGTTGCGGCAGGACAAACTCCTCGATCCACCCGTAGCCCTGCCGGTAGGCGGAAAGGATCGCCACGTCGTCTGCCGACACGGTGGCTCCCTGGCCCCGCAGATCGGCGACCAGCTCGTCCTCGAGCGAGGCGCGGACCTCGGCGGGTTCGCTCAACTGGACCATGACCCGGACCCGGTCGCCACGTCCGACGGCCGGAAGCAACTGGTCCCGCACGATGCCCCGGAATTCCTCGATCTCGGAGGGCACCGCGAACTCCTCCTCGTGGAGGACCGCGGCGTTGTCGACGTTCCGGTCATCAAGTTCGACCGTCGCTTCGCCGAGGCCGAGCCGTTCGGCGGCCGCCGAGACGAAGTCGTCGAGCCCCGGCGCCGGATCCTTCACCGACACCAGAATCTTCGAACTCTGGATCCCCAGGTGGGAGATCTCGGCGGCAATCCGCTCCAGCTTGTAGAGCGCCGCGGCCGCCTGACCGCCCGGGCTCCGGGACGACAGGAACTTCCAGGTGGCGAATTCGACACCGTCCACCGTGGGGTGGTCCTTCTTGCGGTTGTGCGAGTCCAGGTGCGGGAAGCCGACCGCGGCCTGGTGGAGAGCACGCTCCAGTCCTGCCTGATCGCCACCGGTGATGGCAAGCGCGTGCTTCTTGCCGAACGCCTCCGGCACCACCCCGAGGAAACCCTCGCCGGCGCCCAGGTCGGGGATGGTCAGATCCGCGAGCACCGGGTTCTCGCCGGCGGTACCGATCACCACCAGGGTCGGATGTTCTTTGGGTTCATCGAGGTCCCCGGCGGCCGCGGCCACCGGAAAGGTCATCCCGGAGGACTCGAGGCCGAGCCGGGCGGCGAGCGCCAGCGTTCCGGCCGGGTCCTCGGCGGTGACCACCAGGCGCGCGTCGAGCCGGTCCGGGATGCGGTCGCTGTTGGAATCTCCCAGCAGGCCGTCCGGCTCGTAGAGGACGGCGAGCCCGAGGTCCTTCTTGGCTCCGGACCCCGGCCGTCCGGGAATCGCGCCGGCCTCCGGCGCGGGCGGGTCGTGGCTGACCGAGGCTGCCGATTCGCCGTCAGCGTGCGCTGCTACCACCCGCAGGGAGGCCAGGCTGTCGAAGCGGAGGTCGTCGCCGGCGCCTTCGACGGCAGCGGCCACCGCGCTGGCTCCGGCGGCGTCGGCCACGCCGACCCGGACCTCGGCCGAGGCGAGCGCGTCAGCACCGGCTTCGACCTCCACCCGCATCGTGTGAGCGCCCGAGCCCGCGTCGCCGGCAGCGCTCATCACCGCTGCCTCGACGTCGGAAAGGGACTCGCCACCGGTGCGGTAGACGTGGGGCGCCCGGGAGGCGAGCCACATCGCAGCCGCCGAGAGGCCCGCGGCGTCACCGCCCCGGACCCCGACGATCACCGAATCCCCGCCGGTGTGGAGTTCCACGGCGCCCCGGCCGGCGGCGAGATCCGAGAGGCCGGAGATTCCCAATCCGGACAGCGCTTCGTCACCCACCGCGATCGCGACTTCCGACGCAGCGGGCAGGGGAAGGTCCAGGGCCATCGTCTCGAAGCCGAGCCGGGCGGCGATGTCCGCGGCGGCCGCGACCTCGGCGGCCGAGGGGGAATCGCCGAGCACGACCCGGGCCCGCAGCCGGTCGGCGACGCCGTCACCGTTCGTGTCGGCGACGGCCCCTCCCAGCTCGTAGAGGGTGGCGAGCGACTCCGGCTGGGCGGCCGCGGGACCGGCGACGCCCAGGAGGACGGCAAAACTCAGAACAACGGCAGAAGTACGCACTTCACAGCCTCCCTTCCCAAACGGAAAACCGGGGAATTGACCATTGTAGGGGGTGGCTTGCGGGCCCGCGCGAAGGGGCTGTTGCCGGGACCGGCCGGGTTAACAGCCTGTGGACAAAGTCACGCGGCGTTCGGCCGGCGATGCATCCCGGCTGAACCGCGACGCTTTGCGTCGCTCATCGTTGCGTTTTGGTCGAAATACACCAGGTATTCCTCCCTCACGCGCCTTGTCAGCCGGGCGCCTCGCCGGCCTCGGCGCTCACGCCACTTTATCCACAGGCTGTTAACCGGCGCCGGCGCGAGAGTTAACCGGCGCCGGCGCAAGAAGGCTCGCGTCCAGGTCCGATTCGGATGACCGGGGCATGCGTCTATTTCGGGATCGGCTGGCTGAACCATGCGTCTATTCCGCGAGCGGTCGCTCGGAGCATGCGTCTATTTCAGAGCCGGCGAATCCGGGCATGCGTCTATTTCGGGATCGGCGGGCTCAACCATGCGTCAATTCCGGGATCGGTTGACCCAGGCATGCGTCTATTTCGGGGTCGGCGGGCCCAACCATGCGTCAATCCCGGAGCCGGTTGATCCAGGCATGCGTCTATTTCGGGGTCGGCTGGCCCAACCATGCGTCAATTCCGGGATCGGTTGACCCAGGCATGCGTCTATTTCGGGGTCGGCGGGCTCAACCATGCGTCAATTCCGGGATCGGTGAACCCGGGCATGCGTCTATTTCGGGGTCGGCGGGCTCAACCATGCGTCAATTCCGGGATCGGTTGACCCAGGCATGCGTCTATTTCGGGGTCGGTTGGCTCAACCATGCGTCAATCCCGGAGCCGGTTGATCCAGGCATGCGTCTATTTCGGGGTCGGCGGGCTCAACCATGCGTCAATTCCGGGATCGGTTGACCCAGGCATGCGTCTATTTCGGGATCGGCGGGCTCAACCATGCGTCAATTCCGGGATCGGTCGGCCGGAGCATGCGTCTATTCCGGAGCCGGTTGACTCAGGCATGCGTCTATTTCCGGATCGGCTGGCCGGAGCATGCGTCTGTTTCCGGTTCGGATGCCGGAAGTCGGCGGTCCCGCTATCCTCGGGGCGATGCGGCGGAACCGGATCCAGATGGCACTGGGACTCGTCGCGATCGTCGCCGGTTCCTCCTGCCGCGGCTCCTCCTGGCCGGGGCCGGAGGCGACGCGGGAGGCGCTGGCCGCGCTTCACGGCGAGGTGCGGGGCAGGGTGCTGGCCGGCGATCTGGCCCGCACCGGCGGCTTCGCTTACGCGGTGGACGTCGGCGAACTCCTGAAGGTGGCGGCCCGGCTGGAAGACCGGGAGATGTACGCGGCGCTTCGCGAGTTCGCCGTTCGCCGGCTGATTGTGGACGAGCCGGACGATCCGTACACCCGGGGTTTCGTGCTCTGGCGCCGGTCGCCGGTCCCCACGGATTCCGAGGACGCCCCGGATGCCTCCGGGACCACCGAGGCCCTGCGGGTCTCCGAGGGGCTCTGGGAAGGCGCGCTCGCGTTCGGCGCCGGCGAGGACCGCGAACTGGCGCTGATGATCCTCGACGGCTACCGGCGGCACGCGAGCGATGCCGCCGGCCTGCTCCTCATCCGCAACTACTTCAACTTCGGCAGCCGGGACTTCGCCACGAATTCGTTCCTGGTGGACTACGCCCCGGATTACCTGGCGCGCGTAGCCCGGGACACCGGGCGGCAGGATCTCGCGGAACTGGCGGCGCGCAGCTACGAGGTCGTCCGCGCCGCGCGCTCGCCGGCGGGACTGGTCTATGACGTGTTCCAGCCGGAGATGGCTACCCTGTTCGACGATCGTCGAACCCTGCTCTTTTCGCCGAACGACATTGTCCAGACCTCGAACGCCGCGGCGATCGCCGCCACCGTTCTCGAGGGGGCTCCCGAGGTGGCGTCACGGGTACTCGGTTTCTGCCGTGACCGAATGCCCGGCCTCAGGCTCGCCTACTACGGCCGCACCGGGGAGCCAGCCCGCCAAAAGCGCCCCGGCATCGAGATATGGGGCACGTTGACCGACATGAGCGTGCGCCGGCGGGATGAAACGGGAATCCGGGCGTTCGCCCCGTTCCTGGTCTCGAACGCCGGGACCGACCGCATTCCGGACGATGCCTTCCTCTATGTCGGCGCCCACCTGCTTCTCGGTCTGGAGGCGCTCGACGGGTACTACGGGCTGGAACGGCCACCCACCGGATTGCCGTGAACCGGACGCTTCCCGAAACGGGACGGGGCGGCTGGCTGCCCGCACTGCTCGCGCTCCTCTGGCTGAACCTGCTGCTCACCCTCTCCGCTTCCCCCGAACCGCCCTGGGTGCGCGCGGTCGCCGCCGTTTCCCCGGATGTCCTCGTCCTGCTGGTTCTGGGCGTCCTCCTCCCCGCCAGCTTGCTGACGCTTCCGCGGTGGTTCCGGGGAGTACTGGTGTCCGCGATTTTCGTCGCCGCTTCCGCGCGGATCGGGGACCTGATCGCCCGCGAGTTGCTTGGCCGCCCGCTCGACCCGGCCGGCGACCTGCCGCACCTCGGCAACGTGGCCGAAATGCTCGGCACGGTGGCGCCGCGCTGGACCGTCTGGCTGGCGATTCCACTGGCCGCGCTGCTTCTCACGGTTCTGGTGGCGATCAGTTGGCGGGCGCTGGCCAGTCTGGCCGCTCAACGCGGGCGGCTGAGCGGGCGCGGCCGCGTGGGGATCGCGCTGGCCGCCGGCGCCTTGCTGTTGCTTCCGGGGCTGTTGTTTCCGGGGCTGTCGCTTCCGGGGCTGTCGCCGCCCGGGGGATCGGCTGCCTGGTCAGCCCTCCGGATCGCCTCCGCTCCGCTCATCGACCGGCCGGTCCCCTTGACCGAACCGCCGCTACCGGCGGCCCCCGATCTCGGAGGGGCCGACTTCTACGTGGTCTTCGTGGAGTCCTACGGGGTGGCGGCGTTCGAGGACGCCGAGCACGGACCGCGCCTTAGGGAAATGGCGGCGCGCTGGGCCGCCGACGCCGAAGCCGCGGGGTTCGATTTCCGGTCCGCCCAGATCCAGAGCCCCACCTTCGGCGGCGGTTCCTGGCGGGCCCACGCTTCCCTGCTCTCGGGGGTGTGGCTGGACCGGGAAGCGCGCTATGAGGCGCTCGTCAACTCGGACCGGGTCAGCCTGGTACGGCGCTTCGCACGAGCGGGTTACCGGACGGTGGCTTTCGAGCCGGGAATCCAGGGTGCGTGGCCCGAGGGTGACTGGTACGGCTTCGATCACGTCTACGACCGAGAGGCGATCGGCTACCGCGGGCCGCCGATGGGCTGGTGGGAAGTTCCGGACCAGTTCACCCTCTACGCGTTCCACCAAGAGGAGATCCGGACCGCTGCCCGCCCGTTGTTCGCCAAGGTCTCGCTCATCATGAGCCACATCCCCTACTGGCCGGTGCCGCCGTATGTCAGCCCCTGGAGCCGGTTCGACGCGGGGACCGCCTATGAGGCGCCACTTCGCTCGGTGGCTCACGACGACTACCGGGATCTGGCCGAACTCTCCGAGCGGTACGCGACGAGCCTCGAATACCAGTTTCGGATCCTCGGCGGCTTCTTGCGGGAGTTCGCGCCCCGGCGGGCGCTGGTGGCGGTGATCGGGGATCACCAGCCGCCGAAGCTGTCGCTCCACGACAGCGACACCTGGGCGACACCCATCCATCTCTTTTCCCGGGATCCGTCGCTGCTGGTCCCTTTCGAGAGCCTCGGCTTTACCCGCACCCTCGTGCCCGCTGCGGGCACCTCGTGGCGAATGAGCGATTTCCCCCGCGACCTCTCGGAGCTCTTTCCCGGCCGGGCGCCCGCGCGCGTGGCGCCTTGATATGTTGTGGCCGCGATGAAGACGATCTGTCTGCCACTAGCGGGCATCGCGGCTTTGCTGGCACTCGCAGCCAACGGGCTTGCGCAACCAAAACCCTTCGAACGGCTCCCTGCCGAGCAGTTCGACGCCACGCCGCCTTCGGCGCTGGTCGAGGGTCCGCCGGGACGAATGAGCGTCGAGTCCAGCGCCTGCCGGAACCTGCCGACCGGCGAAACGCGGCGGCGAATCGTGGATGTTGCCGTCCAGGAATGGGGCTTCTTCGGGTTTTCGATGGTGGACCAGACCATCGAGGAGCGTCGCAGCTCTCGAAGCGGGTATCGATGGTGGAGGCGGCGGGTCGACCCCATCGAGGGCGCCCGCGTAGCATCGACGATCGCCGGCTATTGGGCCGCGACGCCGCGCGGATCCTGGATGGTCGATCGTCAGAACGGGAGGTGGAACGGTCCGGACGGCCTGGCCTCGCGCTGGCGCGATCCCTGGTCCGCGGCGTTCGTCTCTTGGGTGATGTGCGAGGGCGGACTCGGCAGCTCCGATCAGTTCCGACGCTCCATCGCCCACCACGTCTACGTCGATCAAGCCATCCGCGCTCGCGATGCGGGCTCCTCACCGGCGGCGTTCATCGCATACGACGTCGGCAGCGCCGTCGTCGAGC
The DNA here is from genome assembly GCA_965250045.1 of Candidatus Marinacidobacterium sp. Lineage (GTDB taxonomy): Bacteria > Acidobacteriota > Vicinamibacteria > Marinacidobacterales > Marinacidobacteraceae > Marinacidobacterium. The sequence continues at coordinate 3,339,558 of OZ252286.1, read as the reverse complement.
CGGGCGACCTGCTGTGCAGCAGCCGGCGGGCGAGCTACACGTCCATCGCAGCGCGGCGCCGTCATCTCGGCGTCGGCGCCCGCATGCACTGCGACATCGTCGTCAAGCTGGAGCCGGATCAAGAACGCATTCTGGCCATCGGCGGCAACGTGCGGGGGACGGTCAGTTTGAAACTGCTGCCTGCGGCCCCTCGAGGCGGACACCTCGCTCCAACCCGCAGGATATTTGCCCATCTCAAACTGCGGGCCGACGCCATCGAAGACGATGCTCTGAACGCCAGCCCGACCTTCCAGGCCCTCGAGTGCACGGCGGGGGTTCCGTTCCCCATCGAACTGGCGGTCCTGACAACTTCGGCCACTCGATCCACCACCGGCTGCTAACAGCGGGGAGGGATCGCCGGCCGAGCCCCCGCCGGGAGAAATCCACATGATCGGGTCCTCCCGTACACCCCACCTGGCATGAAAGCGTAGTTCCGGGATGGTGCACGTCTCGGCGCCCAAGCCACCAGGCGGAGCGACGCGCCGGCAAGGGAACGCCGACCTCCGGTCGGCACAGCCCGCCGCAGGCGGGCGGAACTGCGTACAGGTGACTTGCGGGGTCTCCCTCACCAGCACCACCGCGCTTGTTGAGGTACGCGTCACAGTACGGAACATCCCGCTGTTTGCGGTTCGTCCGGTTCGCTGCGCTCCGCGCAGCGGTGCCGACCGGAGGTCGGCGTTCCCTTGCCTGCGCGCCACCGTGCCGATCGGAGGTCGGCTCCCTCCAGGAGGCGGAGACGAAGGGGCAGTTGCGGCGTCGGCTGCGAAACAGCGACGCTTCAAACTGAGCCTCGGGTACCGGTTCTGACCCTGGGCGCCCCACCGGGCTGGCTGGCGGTCAGCGCCGGCCTGATCGGTCTGGCGCTCTTCGTCCTGGTGGTGCGCGCCGTCCGGTTCGGGCCGGCCGGTGCTCCGGCGCCGGGCCGGTTCGGGGCCGCGAATGCAATCACCCTTGCCCGGCTGGTCGCGTTCGCCGGACTTGGCGGCTTCGGGGCAGCGTCCCTCGCCTTCGCCCCGGAGGCCGGCGCCGCGCTCGGCTGGATCCCTGCGCTCGCCTACGGCCTCGCGGCGCTCGCCGATGGCCTCGACGGATTCGTCGCCCGGCGCACCGGCACCGAGAGCGCGTTCGGCGCCCGGCTCGATGCGGAGGCCGACGCGCTCGGCATGGCGGCGGCGAGCGGGATCGCCGTTCTCATCGCGGGAGCCTTGCCGCTTTGGTATCTGGCGGCCGGTTTCGGGCGCTATCTCTTCGGGGCCGCCCTCTTCGTGGAGCGCCGCCTCGGACGAGGCCTCTCCCCACTGCCTCCAAGCCCTTTCCGGCGCCGTCTCGCCGGCTTCCAGATGGGCCTGCTCGCCGTGTGCCTGGTGCCGGGTATCGAACCCGGGTGGGCGCTCCCTTCGACGCTCGCGCTCGGAATCCCGTTCCTGGCCGGCTTTGCCCGCGACTACCTGATCGCGAGCGGGCGGCTCGACCCGGAGGGCGCGGGCTCGCGCCGCCCGGTTGCCCGATTGCAGGGACTTCGGTTCCCCCTGAGCCGGTTGGCCGCCCTCTTGGCCTGCGCCTTGGGCATCCTCAAGCTGGCCGGTCTTTCCACCGGGGCGTGGGGGCTCGCGGCGCTCTTTTTCGCCTGGCTGATCCTTCCCCAGCGCGCCCGTTAGCGCTGGCCGGCGTCTGGTATTCCGCCAGCCGCGCTCGGCCCGTCCCGGATATCGCCGCCGGTGTTCAGAAAAGAGTTCCTCGAGAGGGCTCTGGCCAGCAAGGACCAGCGCCAGCAACTCGATCATCTCCTCCGGGTCACCGCGCCGCACGAGCGCATCCTGCTGGCGGGAATCGGCTTGGCCCTGGTGGCGCTCGTCGTCTGGGGCCTGTTCGGCAGCATCACGCTCGGCCTTACGCTGGACGGGGTTCTGGTCGAACCCGGGGACCGCTACGAGGTGATGGCCGCCGAACCGGGGCATCTGGTGGAAGTCCTGGTCGCTTCCGGGGACCGCCTGGAGGCGGGGGATCCCATCGCGAGGCAGACGGCGCCGGACCTCGAACGCGAGACCGAGGGACGCGAGACCGAGGCACTGCGCGAACGGGTGGAGTTGCTCGAAACCGAAATCCGGCAGGCGGGCGGCGGCGGGCTTCGCTCGGTGCTCGACACCACGATGGCGGCGCTCCTGGAGATGGAGGCGAGACGTTCCGCGCGGGAACTGATCGTCGGCCACATCGCCGGGGAGGTCATGGCCCTCCGGGCCGCTCCCGGAGACTACCTGCCGGTGGGGGCTGGCGTTGCCCAGCTCCGAGCTGCGGGAAAGGAGCCGCTCCAGGCGGTGCTGCGAGTCGACTCGCAGACGGCTCCGATCCTGAGTGCCGCCACCGGTCAGGATAGCGGGTGCGCGAGCCATCGGCTCAGCACGGCGGTGTTCTCCCGCCAGGTAGGATGGGTGCGGTGGCGTTCCGCGGCGGAGAGCCCCATGGCGGCTAACTGACCACGATCCGCGGCGAGAAGTTTGAGGCAGCCGGCGATTCGCTCCGAGGCTCCCGCGAAGTCTGATTCCCGGATCAGCCATCCGGTTTCTCCGTCGCCCACTATTTCCGCCGCGCCCCCGGAGGCGGCCGAGAGAGCGGGCAGACCGAAGGCAAACCCCTCGAGATAGACGATCCCGAATCCTTCGTGCGTAGAGGGGACGGCCAGCAGGGTGCTGTCGCGCAAGAGTCCGGCAAGCGCAGCCGGATCGAGCGCACCTTCGAACTGAACGCGTCCTGACAGATCCGAAGCTGAGGCGCGGCGATGCGCTCGGGCGGCGTAGGAGAGGTCGGGGTCTTCGCGCCCCGCGACCGAAAGGGTCCATTCGGGGACGGCGGCGAGTCCTTCGAGCAGTTCCAGGAGGCGCTTCCTGGGAATCAGGTTGCCAACGAAAGCGACCCGCAATGCGCCCCGGGTGCGCGCCCGGATTTCGTCAGGGCCGGGGAGATCGGGAAGCACCGCTCCCGCGAGCCGGTCCCGGCCGGGAGGGACGACGGCGGCCGGAAGCCTTCGGCCGGCAAGCCGCCGGGCCGTCTCCACGCTCGCTCGGCTTGGGGACAGGATTCCGTCGACGCTCTGGAGGTAGGCGCGTTCTTCCTCCCGGAGCCGCCGGCGCTCGGGCTCGCTCCACTCGGGTTCGGAACTCTGCAGGTGGTGGACAAGCGCCACGATCCGCGGCCGGGACCCCTTCCAGGCGAGGTTGTGGCGGAGGAACGTCCGGTGCAGCAGTTCGTCCTGGAGCACCACCTCGGGCGTTCCGGACGGATCCGGGGCGTCCCCGCTTCGGCCGTCGAACTCGCGAATCGTCACTTCGTGGCCGCACGCCCGAAGTCCCTCGGCGAGCATCCGGTCGTAGATATTTCCGCCGGTCACGGGCCCAAGCGGCGGCCCCCAGATCTCGATCCGCAGCCCCACTACCAACTTCGTCCTCGGCCGCTAGTTTCCCATCCCGCAATCCGGGGCCCGGCGCCGCCGTTGGATAATCCCGTCCGCACCGGATGTGTCCGGGGAGGCGCCGATGATCCGAACGAAACGTGATGCGAGGCCCCGGAGCCTCCCCGTCCTGACACTCTCGCTGCTGCTCGCGAATCTCGCCTGCGCGCCCGAGCCGACAGTACCCGGCGCGGATCTCGCGATCGTTTCGGCGACGGTCCTCCCGATGGACAGCGAACGGGTGCTGGCAGCTCACACGGTGGTGGTGGAGAACGGCCGCATCGCGGCGGTGCTGCCGGCCGCGGAGGTCACGCTCGGGGCCGACACCGCCGTCGTGTCCGGAGAAGGCCGCTTCCTGATTCCCGGACTCGCCGAGATGCACGGCCACCTTCCCGGAGCGAACAGTCCTCCGGCGCTCACCGAAGACGTGCTGATGCTCTACGTGGCCAATGGGGTGACCACCGTCCGCGGGATGCAGGGGCACGAGAGCCAGCTCGAACTCCGCGACGGGATCGAGGCAGGCGAACTGATCGGGCCGCGACTGATCGTTGGCAGTCCCTCCATGAGCGGCCGCATCGAAACGCCGGACGAGGCGGTCCGGTTGGTTCGGGCGTACCACGATGCGGGGTTCGATCTGCTCAAGGTCCACGAAGGGCTCTCTCCCGAGACCTACGCCGCGCTCGCGGAGACCGCGAGGGAGGTCGGGATTCCTTTCGCCGGGCACGTCTCGGATGAGGTTGGTCTCCTTGCCGCGCTCGAAGCCGGCCAGGACACCGTGGACCACCTCGACAACTTCGTCGAGGCGCTGATTCCGGAGGAATCCCGCGGCGAGATGGAGGCGCTCCGGGGAATCGCCGGGCTCTCGGAACTTGTGGACCGGGACCGGCTGCCCGCGATGATCGAGGCGTTTCACGCCAGCGGGGCAGGGGTCGTGCCCACGATCGTCCTCTGGGAGTCGGGCATCCTTCCCACCCGGCCGTCGGACGACCTGAAGGCGGAGCGTCCGGAGATCCGGTACCTGCCCGCTGAAACGGTCGCCCGCTGGAGCGAGGCGGTGGACTCCGGGCTCGAGCGTTACGGGGCCGGGAACACCGTACGGATCGCCGCCCTCCGCCGCGAAATCCTCGGCGCACTGGATGAGGCCGGCGCGCGCATCCTCCTCGGCACGGATTCGCCCCAGATCTTCAGCGTCCCCGGCTTTTCGATCCACCGGGAAGCGGCGTCCTACGTCGAGGCGGGCATGACGCCTTATGAGGTGTTGGAATCCGGAACCCGGATCGCCGCCGAGCACGTCGCCCGCGGTGGACGAATCGCCGCCGATTTCGGGGTCATCGCGCCCGGAAACCGGGCGGACCTGGTCCTCCTGGAGTCGAATCCGCTCGAAGACATCGGAGCCACCCGCGAGATCGCGGGAGTCGTAGCGGGGGGCCGCTATCTGAGCGCCGCCGACATCGCCGAGGCCCTCGAGGCCATCGCCGCGCGCCGCGCCGCCGGCGAATAGTGGGTTCCAGGGCCGCACCTCCGGCCGGGAGGCGTGGACCAGGATGATCGGACCGGGTCGGTTCCCCGGAGTCAGCACGGACCCGGAAGACCGGGAAGCACGGTCGTTCGACTTCGAAGGAATGATCCGGAGGATGCCCCAGGCGGTGGCGATTCCCGGGAGCGCCGAGGAGGTATCGAACCTCGTCCGCCGGGCCGCCAGAGACCAGGTTCCGGTAACGGTTCGCGGAGGAGGCCACTCCCAGGGTGGACAAAGTCTCACGGACGGCGGCTTGATACTCGACACCGTGCGGCTCCCGGGTCCAGGATCTGGGGCCGGACCTGATACGAGCTCAGGGCGGAGCACTGTGGAGCGGGGTAGTGGATCTGCTGGAGGGGACCGGCCGGCTGCCCCGGGTGCTCGTGGACATCGCCGAGGCGACGGTCGGCGGAACGCTGTCTGCCGGGGGACTCGGAACCACCTCGCATCGGCACGGAATGCAAATCGCACAGGTCGAGCAACTCGAGGTGGTGACCGGCACCGGTGAGCGGTACCGGTGTTTCCCTCGCCGTCACGGCAGGCAGGCCAGGGAACGCCGACCTCCGGTCGGCACAGCGGCGCGTAGCGCCGCGGACGGCGCAGCCCCCTCGCTCTGACGACAGGCAGGTCAGGGACCGCCGACCTCCGGCCAGTTCTCCGGGTGGGGGTCGGCATCGCCCGCCGGAGGCGGACGAAACGCGCAACACTGCAAATGCCCGGCTCGGGTTCCCCGTCGTTGTGACCGCCTGACATTCTTCCGGGCAATGAGAACCGCAATCCAGCTGGAGGACGAACTCTTCCGCAGGGCTACGCGCAAAGCAGCGGAAGCAGGCACAACCCTGTCCGTTCTCGTGGAGCGGGCGCTCCGTGCTCATCTGGACTCTCGTTCGGAGATTGGCGGGAGGCCGGATTCAGACGTGCACGCGACACTCGCGGCCACGTTCGGTACTGCTCCCGAGGCGGCCGTTCCCGGCCGCGACGAGTGGGAGCGTTCTTAGCTGCTGGAGTTCCCGAGCCGTCCGACTACCGCTCCCAGAGTTCCCGCACTCCGACCGAGTGGATGCGCGGATCCCCAAGCCGCCAAACTCCTTCCCCAGTACAAATCACGATCCCGCCGCGGAAATCCCTGCCACACATTGCGGCCAGGCGGGTCAGGCCACGCGTGTCGCGCGGCTCCACTCCCATCGCGGCCTTGACCTCCACGCCCCACGTCTCCCGCCCGCGAGTAATGACGAGATCCACCTCGTTCCCGTCCCGATCCCGGTAATGCCAGAACCTCAGATCGGGATCCGTCCAGGCCGCCTGGGCGACGAGTTGTTGAACGACGAACGATTCGAGAAGACCGCCCATTGCGGCCCGGTCGCGCAGCCAGTCGGCGCTCGTCCGTTCCGCAAGAGTCGCGGCGATTCCGGTATCCGTGAGATGAACCTTGGGCGCCCTCACCAATCGTTTGCTGGCGGTCCGGTTCCAGGACAGCAGGCGCCGGATGAGGAACATGCGCTCCAGCACTTCCAGGTAGTGCGACACCGTTTCCCGACTGATGGCGAGAGCGTTCGCCAGACCGCTCACATTGAGGAGCGTGGCGGTTCGCCCCGCCAGCAGTTCCAGCAACCGAGCCAGGTCGGCGGTGCGGCGCACCCGGCTCACTTCCCGGACGTCCCGCTGCAGGACCTGGTTCAGGTAGTCGCGATGCCACTGCCGGACGCGTCCGGGCGAGCGGATGAGCGGTTCCGGAAAGCCGCCCTCCAGGAGGCGCTCGACGAGCGGACGCGGATCCGTTGACGCAGCCCGGTTTCGCCCGCCCAGCTCACCGGCGAGCAGCGCCGCCAGGAATTTTCCCGGTCGCCGCTCCTTCTCCGCCTCGGTCAGGGGATGAAGAACTACGGTCTCCATTCGCCCCGCGAGCGATTCGCTGATCATCGGGACGAGAAGGACGTTGGCCGACCCGGTCAGCAGGAAGCGCCCGTACCGACGGTTCCGGTCCACGGAGATCTTGATCGCCCGCAGCAGGTCCGGTGCGCGCTGGACCTCGTCGATCGTGACGAACTCGGGAAGACCGGCTACGAACCCGTCCGGGTCAAGCTGCGCGGTACGGTAGTAGCCCGCGTCGTCGAGGGTGTAGAGGGGTCGTTCCGGCTCCAGTTGGCGGACAAGGGTGGTCTTGCCGCTCTGTCGCGCGCCGGCGATGCAGACAACCGGGGTGTCGGCCAGCGCCTCCTGAATCGCCGGCGTGAGCAAGCGGGGGAACAACTCGGGACTTGCGGCCATTTGTAGACTGGATTAGCTATAAAGTGCAAGGTTGACAACCCGTATATTGACAACTAGCAAACCCTTGAATTGCCTATTGGACCGACCGCAGATTGACGATCAGGACAACCGCACTTTGACGGTCAGGCCGCCAGTTGGCGGCGGCTCGGCCCGTTCAGTTCAATCGTGACGGCAGCGAGCCGTAGATCGCCTTCACCTTTTCCGGGTCGTATTTCCTCTCCAGCCTCCTGACCGTGAAATGCCCGGCGGCCATGTCCTGGTAGTGGTCAATAAAGAGCAAATTGATCGCTGCGCCGCTGGCGGCACTGACGATTGGCAACGCCTGCGCTACGGCTTTCTCCGTGACCTGAATCGAGAATCTCTCCGCTACCCGTCCAATGAGCCGGAGGATTGCCGGGGCCTCCCTGCCGGCAATCGTCGCCCCCTCTTTGCCGAGATAGCTGACCGCGTCGGCAACGACTCTGGCCATCGCACCCCGGACGGCGTAGTAGCCGGTTTCCGTACCGTCGTCCGATGCGCTCCTGCCACCGAGGGTGAACACCTCAAGACAGGCGAGGCGTGATTCGGGCGACGCGGTGTCTTCTCCATGTTCGCGGGCAATGGTCGCGATCGCCCGCATCATGATGGTCGTCGAAACGGGCAACTCAACGGCGAGCCCCGCGATGCCGAAGAAACCACCCACCCCGCCCGCTGCCATGGCGCCGATCTTGTTCGTGAGGTTGGAGGACTGCCAGCCGGGAGGGTTCCTGACAGTGGAGAGCGCCACCCTCAGCGAACCGAGCAGCGCCTTGTTGGTGAGTTCCGAGATTTCGCTCTGGACTCGATCCGGCAGGAACTTGAGTCCTCTTTCGATGGGTGCTCCCAAGAGGTTGACGAGGCGCGCCGCCAGGCCCGGATTCTCGAGGATCGCCTTCGCTTTTCGCAGCGCCTGTCGATCGCGCTCATCCATGGGCGCGCTTCCGGTTTCCTTCAAGTAGCCGAACTCCTGTCGTCGCTCGAAGCGGCAGATTGCGCGGCGTCGGCGGATTCCGGGTCAGCGCGGGATGCGGCGGCCCGGGGTCCAGGGAACCCCCGCGGCGTCCGCCTGGGCCTCGAGACCGGCGAGCTGCGTCTCCACGAGGTTAACCAACTCGGCATTCGCCGGGCCGAACTGCTCCCGGACGATCTCCGCCTGACGACGGTGCGTCGTCGTGGGGTCGGACGTGGACCAGAAGGCGCCGACCACCCGCTGAATGCGTTGGCGGATGCCCGGAAGCACGGCTTCGCTGCGGGAGCGGACGGTGTCGTCGCCGAGGAAGCGGACCCGCAACTCGAGGAGTCCCGCGCGGATCGCGGACGCCTGGGCGCGCAGGTCACCCTCCGCGCCGGATTCGTCGATCGCCTTGGCGAGGGCCTCCACCCGCTCGATCGAGGCTTCGAGCGCGGATACGGCGCTGAAGACCTGCCGCTGAAGCCCGGCGACCTCCCGCTGGAACGCGTGACGCGCTTCGTGATCCGAGGGTGGCGTCCCGGCGGCAACCAGCACTTTCGCGGTGAACGACTGGGGTTCGCCAAGCCGTTCGGTCCCGTCTTCGTCGCGCCGGACGAGTTCGGCGGTGTAGGTCCCGGGCATCGCCAGCGGGCCTCCGCGTTCGCCGCCGGCGGCGTCGGGATACCTCAGATCCCAGGCCACCCGGTGGATCCCGGAGGTCTTCGGCGCCACGATCCGGCGGACGACTGTCCCTTCCGAATCCCGGATCACTACGAAGACCGCCGGATCCTCGGCGCGGTCCTCCACCCGCAATTCCTCCCAGGTGGGGTAGGGGAGCGGTTCGCCGGCGGTGGCCTGCGCGCGCTCCCGCTTCCGGCGCGCTTCGCGGAGGGAGAGCACGTCCTCCTTCACTTGGTAGGTCAGCACCGCCCCGAACGGCGGGTTCGGCGCGGTGTAGAACGCGTCCCCGCGCTGTGATTTCCCGCGCCCGCCGAGCGGGTTCGCCTCGATGTACATCCAGGGGTCCTTCACCGGGAACATCGTGCCCTCGGCGGCCAGCGTCTCCGCCGAAAGGTGGCGCAGCGGCGTGTAGTCGTCGAGGATGAAGAAGCTCCGGCCGAAGGAGGCGGCGACCAGATCGTTCTCGCGCGCCTGGATCTCGAGGTCCCGGATCGCAATGGTCGGCAGGCCGCCCTTGAGCCGCACCCAGTGGTCGCCGCCGTCGAGCGTCACGAAGAGACCGAACTCGGTGCCGAGGAACAGCAGACCTTCCCGCACCGGATCCTCGACGACGGTCCAGGCGAGCTGGTCGTCCGGCAGGTCGCCGGTGATGTCTTCCCAGCTGACGCCGCGATCGTCGCTCCGCACTACGTAAGGGGCGAAGTCGCCCTGCTTGTGGTTGTTGAAGACCGCGTAGACGGTGTTCTCCAGGTGGCGGGAGGCGTGGAGATCCGCCACGTAGGTCAGCGGCGGCACGCCGGGGACGGCATCCACCGCCCGCCACTCGAGTCCCCCGTCACCGGAGATCTGGATGCGCCCGTCGTCCATCCCGGTGTAGAGCAGCCCCTCGACGAGGGGCGACTCGTCGAGCGCCACCATGTTCCCGTAGGTGGAGGTGGCGCGATTGCGCCAGATCGCGTCCACGCTCCAGGTCCGGCCCATCACCAGCCGTTCGGCCCGGTCGATGCCCCGGGTGAGATCCTCGCCAAGCGGGGTCCAGGTGTTCGCCCCGTCGTCGCTCCGGTAGAGACGGTTGGCGCCGAAGTAGAGCCGCTTGGAACTGTGCGGGGAAATGATCAGCGGGGAATCCCAGTTCCACTTCAGCGGCGGATCGTCGGGTTCCGGCTGCGGCTGGATGTCCACCCGTTCCCCGGTGCGGTGATCGAAGCGGACGATCCCGGCGTACTGGGACTGGGCGTAGACGATGTTGGGGTCTTCGGGATCCACCCGCGCCTGGAAACCGTCGCCGCCCCGCACGTCCACCCAGTCGCTGTTCAGGATGCCGTGAACGTTGATGGTGCGCGAGGGGCCGCCCATGGTGGCGTTGTCCTGGGTGCCGCCATAGACCCGGTAGAAGGGGAAGTCGTTGCCGATCCCGACCCGGTAGAACTGGGTCAGCGCCTGGTTCGCGTGGTACTTCCAGTGCTCGCCCAGATCCCAGCTTTCGTAGAGACCGCCGTCGGTGCTCATCATCAGGTAGTTCGGGTCGTCGGGGTCGAACTCCAGGTCGTGGTGGTCCACATGCTTCCACTGGGTGTTCAGCCGCCGCCAGGTCTTGCCGTCGTCGTCGGAAACGCGGGTGTAGGTATCCATGGAGTAGAGCCGGCCCGGCCGGTGCGGGTCCGGAAAGACCTCCATGTAGTACTGCGGGTCCGTGACGAAGTAGTCGCTTCGCTTCTTCCAGCTCTCGCCGCGGTCGGTGGAGCGGTAGAACCCGTAACCGCCGTCGGAAGCCGCGATCTGGGCGTACACCACGTCCGGATCGTGGGGAGAGATCGCGAGCCCGATGCGGCCGATGTCCTGCCGGTCCGGGGACGGGAGGCCCTTTGAGAGCTTCCGCCAGGTGGCCCCGCCGTCCTCGGACTTGTGGATGCCGCCTTCGGGGCCGCCCGCGATCTGGAGCCCCGTGTGCCGCCGGCGCTGCCAGGCGCTGGCGTAGACGATGTCCGGGTTTGTCGGATCGAGCACCACGTCGCTGACCCCGGTGTCGTCCGAAATGTGCAGAACCCGCTCCCAGGTGGCGCCGCCGTCGCTCGTCTTGTAGAGGCCGCGGTCGCCGCCCGCCCGCCAGAGCGGACCCTGCGCGGCGACCCAGACCGTCTGGCTGTCGCGCGGGTCGAGGACGATCTTGCCGATGTGTTCCGACTCGTCGAGCCCCAGGTGTTCGAACGAAGCCCCGGCGTCGCGGCTCCGCCAGACGCCGTTCCCGTAGGGCACCGACCGCTGCCCGTTGTTCTCACCGGTCCCCAGCCAGACGACGTTCGAGTTGGACGGATCCACCACCACTGTCGAAGTCGAATACACCGGGTAATTCTCGAAGATCGGCTCCCAGGTGGTGCCCCGGTTTGTGGTTTTGAAGGCGTTCCCGGAGGCGACCGCCATGTACCAGGTGGACGTGTCGTTCGGATCGATGGCCACGTCGGCGATCCGGCCGGAGCGCGACGCCGGTCCGATGCCGCGGAGCTTGAGACCGGAGAGGAGGTCCTCGGTGACGGCCGGGGTCTCGGCTTCTTGGGGGGTGGCAACCGCTGGTAGCAGGAGGGCCGCGACGAGAAGAAGTGTGGTGCTAGGGGGTCGAGTCATGTTGGTTCCTCCGCGTGTCGAGGCGCTCCAGCGGGCGGTGGGGAAGTGTTGGGGGAAGCCCTTGGGTAGCCGAAGGTGCTGCCGGCGTAGGCCGCGAGGCCAAGCCAAGCCTGTTCCCCGTCGGGATGTTCAGTTCGGCAGGCCGGCTAGGTTATCGCTGCCTCCGGACGCCACCATACCGGGTCCGCTGGCAAGCCTCTTGGGGACGCACAAGGTGTTCTGGCGCCATGAGAACCACGATCAACCTGAATGACGAACTGCGTCGAAGCGCGAAGCGGCGGGCGGCCAGTGAGGGTACGAGCCTGCGAGCGGTGGTGGAGCGGGCGCTCCGCTCCTATCTGGAGGGAGGCGCCCGGAAACCCGACTACCGTCTCCGCTGGCGACCGGAACGCGGACGGCTGCGACCCGGTGTCCGGCTGGACGATCGCGACACCCTCTTCGATCTGATGGAGGGACGGGATTGATCGCGTTGGACCGCCACTTCGACCGTTTTCCGGGAATCCGAACCCGGAATCCGCTGGTAGCTGACTGAAGGGCGCCGCTGTCGGGCATCTCCTGCGTCAGTCGCCGGCCAGTGGCTGAAGGCGTCCACCGTCCACTGGATCGCCTCTAACTACTCGTTGGAGTGTTACAGCGAAACGATAGTAAATGGATGTATATTGTCTGTATATTCGCTGGTCTAGTCGGCGATCTACAGACTAAGGACAGAATTATGAAACTAACTAAAGTAACCATGAACCTGACAGAGCGGGACATCAAGAACGCGGACATTCTCCAGCAGCGCCTGGATTCCCGGAGCAAGGCCAGCGCCGTCAGCAGCGCGCTGGTTATCGCCGAGGGAATCACCGAGAGGGTCGAGCTTGGCGAGCAAGTGCTAATCCGCAAGAAGGACGGTTCCATTGAGCAGGTGTTGATCCCAGGCGTGCGCAGTGGCTGATCGCTCGGACGGCGAACCTGTTGCCCAACCGTCGGCGCCGGTAGAGCCGGTGGATTCCACCGCCGGCGACACTTGGGGGGAATCGACGGGGCAGGAGCCCGAGATGAACCGGCCCGTCAGATCGCCCGCCTATTTGGGCGACCGACGCTTCTACCGGCTTGTCCTCTGGTTCTTGGGCCTGATCAGCTTGGTGTCTGTGGCGGCGGTCATCTATTTCCACGCCATCGGAAAAGAAAGTCCCGATGCTCTGATCGCCATGGGGTCGGCATCGGTCGGAGCGCTCGTCAGCCTGGTATCGGCCCGGAGCCGGCAATAGAGCAAGGACTGCGGGCCGAGGACAGCGAGGCGTGTGGATCTTGGTCCATGTTCCGGATGCCGTGAGAGGCTCGAAACGTCACCCGCGTGATTCACTGCGGGGAGGCGTCCCCCCCACTGGGAGAAACGCTCATGGTCGGGTCCTTTTGCGCGCCCCGCCGGGCACGAGCAGGCGCAGCACTCACGTTGGCATTGCACAGCGTCATCGGCTCTGGTTTCGCGCTCCCGCGCGATGCCGGCCCCCACCGGGAGAACTGGCCAGAGGTCGGCGCTCCAAGCCGTCCCCGCGCTTCTTCGCGGTCGGCGGTCCCTTACAGCTCGCCGCTCCCTTACCGCGGGATCCGCCGGCCCGGGGTCCACGGGACGCCCGCGGCATCGGCCTGAGCCTCGAGACCCGCGAGCTGCGTCTCCACGAGGTTGACGAGCTCCGCGTTTGCCGGGCCGAACTGCTCTTGGACGATCTCCGCCTGGCGCCGGTGGGTCGTCGTCGGATCGGCGGTGGACCAGAAGGCGCCCACCACCCGCTGGATGCGGTCCCGGATGCCCGGGAGGACGGCCTCCCGGCGGGAGCGCACGGTGTCGTCGCCGAGGAAACGGACCCGGAGGTCGAGCAGCCCCTCCCGAATCGCCGACGCCTGGGCGCGAAGGTCTCCCTCCGCTCCGGATTCGTCAATCGCCTCGGCCAGCGCTTCCACGCGCTCGATGGAAGCATTGAGCGCGGAGACCGCGCCGAACACCTGCCGCTGGAGCGCCGCGACTTCGCGCTGGAAGGTGTGGCGGGCTTCGACATCCACCGGCGGGACGCCGGTCGCCGCCAGCACCTTCGGGGTGAAGGACTGCGGCTCGCCGAGTCGCATCGCGCCGCCGCCGTCGCGCCGGATGAGTTCAGCGGTGTAGGTCCCCGGCATCGCGAGCGGCCCGGCGCGCCGCGACCACGGGCCCACTGGTCCCCGTTCGGGGTCCGGATACCGGAGGTCCCACGCCACGCGGTGGATCCCCGCCTTTGTCGGCGCCGGGATGCGGCGGACAACCTCCCCGTCCTCAGCGCGGATCACGACGAAGACCGCCGGATCCTCCGCCCGGTCCTCGGCTCGCAGTTCGTCCCAGGTCGGGTAGGGGAGCGGTTCGCCCGCGGCGGCCTGGGCCCGCTCGCGCTTCCGCCGCGCTTCGCGGAGCGAGAGCACGTCTTCCTTCAGGTGGTAGGTGACCACCGCTCCGAAAGGCGGGTTGGGTGCGGTGTAGAAGGCGTCTCCCCGCTGCGCCTTTTCGCCGCCGCCGAGGGGGTTCGCCTCCACGTACATCCAGGGGTCCTTCACCGGGAACACTGTGCCTTCGGCGGCGAGCGCCGCTTCCGAGAGGTGGCGGAGTGGCGTGTAGTCGTCGAGGATGAAAAAGCCCCGGCCGAAGGACGCGGCGACGAGGTCGTTCTCGCGCGCCTGGATCTCCAGGTCCCGGATCGCGATGGTCGGCATTCCGGCCTTGAGCCGGGCCCAGTGGCCGCCACCGTCGAGAGTGACGAAGAGTCCGAACTCGGTGCCCAGAAACAGCAGTCCTTCCTGCCCCGGGTCCTCGACCACCGTCCACGCAAGCTGATCGTCCGGCAGATCGCCGGTGATGTCCTCCCAGCTCACCCCGCGGTCGTCGCTCCGCATCAGGTAGGGCGCGAAATCGCCCTGCTTGTGGTTGTTGAAGACCGCGTACACCGTGTTCTCCCAGTGCCGGGAGGCATGGAGGTCCGCCACGTAGGTGAGGGGCGGCACGCCGGGAACGGCATCCACCGCGCGCCATTCGATCCCCCCGTCACCGCTGATCTGGATGCGGCCGTCGTCCATCCCGGTGTAGAGCAGCCCTTCGACGAGTGGTGATTCGTCGAGCGCCACCATGTTCCCGTAGGTGGAGGTGAAGACGTTCCGCCACACGGCGTCCGTGCTCCAGGTCCGCCCCATCACCGTCCGTTCCGCCCGGTTGATCCCCCGGGTGAGGTCGTCGCTGATCGGGGTCCAGGTGTTCGCGCGGTCTTCGCTCCGGTAGAGGCGGTTCGCGCCGAAGTAGAGGCGTTGTCCGTTGTGGGGCGAGATGATGAGCGGCGCGTCCCAGTTCCATTTGAGCGGCGGGTCGTCGGGCTCGGGCTGCGGCTGGATGTCCACCCGCTCCCCGGTGCGTCTGTCGAAGCGGGCGATCCCGGCGTACTGGAACTGGGCGTAGATGATGTTGGGATCGTCGGGATCCACCCGCGCCTGGAAGCCGTCGCCGCCGATCACGTTCAGCCAGTCGCTGTTCCGGATGCCGTGCACGTTGATGGTGCGGGAGGGGCCTCCCATGGTGGCGTTGTCCTGGGTGCCGCCATAGACGTGGTAGAAGGGGAAGTCGTTGTCGATCCCGACCCGGTAGAACTGCATGAGGGACTGGTTGGCGTGGAACTTCCAGTTCTCGCCGAGATCCCAACTCTCGTAGATGCCGCCGTCGGAACTCACCATCAGGTAGTCCGGGTCGTCGGGGTCGAACTCCAGGTCGTGGTTGTCCACGTGCTTCCAGCGGCTGTTGAGGTCGCGCCAGGTCTTCCCGTCGTCGTCGGTGATCTGCACCCACACGTCCATCGAGTAGATGCGGCCGGGCCGGTGCGGATCCGGAAAGAT
This sequence comes from Candidatus Marinacidobacterium sp., assembly GCA_965250045.1. Classification (GTDB taxonomy): domain Bacteria; phylum Acidobacteriota; class Vicinamibacteria; order Marinacidobacterales; family Marinacidobacteraceae; genus Marinacidobacterium. The sequence goes on along the minus strand of OZ252286.1, from coordinate 3,324,126 downwards.
CTCCATGTAGTACTGCGGGTCCACGCAGATGTAGTCGCTGCGCTTTTCCCAGCTCTCGCCGCGGTCGGTGGAACGGTAGAAACCGCTCGCGTCGTCGGAAGCGGCGATCAGCGCATAGACGGTGTCCGGATCCTGGGGTGACAGCGCGAGTCCGATGCGGCCGATGTCGTGGCGGTCCGGCGAGGGGAGGCCGCGGGAGAGCTTTTTCCAGGTGGCGCCGCCGTCCTCCGATTTGTGGATCCCCCCTTCGGGGCCGCCGGCCACCAGCAAACCCGTGTGCCGCCGCCGCTGCCAGGACGAGGCGTAGACGACGTCCGGGTTTCGCGGGTCGAGGACCACGTCGCTGATCCCCGTGTCTTCGGAAACGTGGAGGACCCGTTCCCAGGTGGCGCCGCCGTCGGTCGTCTTGTAGAGCCCCCGGTCGCCGCCTGCCCGCCAGAGCGGCCCCTGCGCGGCGACGTAGACGGTGTCGCCGTCGCGAGGGTCGAGCACGATCTTGCCGATGTGCTCCGATTCGTCGAGCCCCATATGCTCGAACGACCCTCCGGCGTCGCGGCTTCGCCAGACGCCGTTTCCGTAGCCCGCCGAGCGCTGCCCGTTGTTCTCGCCGGTCCCCAGCCAGACCACGTTGGAATTGGACGGATCCACCACGACCGTCGAGGTGGAGTACACCGGGTAGTTGTCGAAGATGGGCTCCCAGGTGGTGCCGCGATTCGTCGTCTTGAAGGCGTTTCCGGAGGCCACCGCGACGTACCAGGTCGCCCGGTCGTTCGGATCGAAAGTCACATCCGCGACCCGGCCGGAGCGGGCCGCGGGGCCGATCCCCCGGAGCTTGAGACCCGAAAGGAGGTCTTCGGTGATGGCCGGTCCTTCCTGAGCGTTCGCCGCGGGAGCGAGCATCAATACGGCGGCCAGGGCGGCGAGGAGGAACGTGCGGTGCTTCATGGCGGAGTACTCAGTCGGTGAGGGTGGCCACGTGGGTGGCGGCGGCGCGGGCCTGGCCGTCCACGTTGTAGCCGCCCTCGAGCAGGGATACGAGCCGGCCGCCGCAGTAGTGGTCGGCAACGTTCATGAGGGTGCGCGTCATCCGGGCAAAGGCGTCGTCCGTGACCTCGAAGGAGCCGAGTAGATCTTCCTTCCGGCTGTCGAATCCGGCGGAGATGATCACGAAGTCGGGCCGGAACTTTTCGACCGCGGGAAGGAGCGTCCGGTCCCAGGCGGCCAGCATGTCCCGGTCGGTGGAGCCCGGCCCGAGATGGACGTTCAGGTTCGTCCCGCTGCCGTCCCGCGCGCCGTGCAGGGCGGGGTCTCCGGTGCCCGGGTAGTCGTACCAGTTGTGCGTCGAGAAGAAGAGGACGGAAGGATCCTCGTAGAAGGCATTCTGGGTGGCGTTGCCGTGGTGGTAGTCCCAGTCCACGATCAGCACCTTCCGGTGTCCGCACTCATTTTGTGCGTAGCGGGTGGCGACCGCGGCGTTCGAGAAGAAACAAAAGCCCTCCTCGGCGCCGGTGTTGTTCGCGTGGTGTCCCGGCGGCCGGATGGCGCAAAAGGCGTTCTTGAGCCGCCCCGCGGAAACTTCCCGCACGGCCGCGAGCGCTCCGGCGACGGCGAGTTCGGCGATCTCGCCGGTGGTGGGGATGCGCCGGATGCGGTCCACGTGTTCGGGGGTGTGGTGGCCCAGGATCGAGGGCAGGGGATCCGGCCAGTTCTCGACCGGGACCAGCACCGGAAGGAGCCCGGAAGCGGTGAGCGCCTCGCGGATCTTCACCAGCCGGGCCGGCGACTCGGGATGGCCGCGGCGGATGTTGTGGCGGAGGAAGGAGTCGCGGTACACGAGCCCGGTGGCGGAGGAGCGGGACTGGGTCATGGGGGCAAACATATAGGAGCCTTCGGAACCGCGGGGCGGGGGCCCGCTGGTACCGTGTCCCGGCCGTGCGGCACCGCCAGAACCACCACGCTGATCGGGAGAAACGTCCCTGGTGGAAAAGCTTCCGGACGACGGCCGCGATCGGGTACGCGATCCGGCACTACACCGAGCCGCGCAACCGGATGGTCGTCGAACGCGCCGGGATCCGGGCCGGCGACCGCGTCGTGGACATCGGATGCGGTCCCGGCGAATCAGCGGCACTCGCCGCCGCCTCCGCGCCGGGAGTGCAGGTGGTTGCGCTCGATCCGGCCTGGCCCGCCTGTGTGGCAGTGGCAGCGCGGACGTTCCGGCTGGGCAGGTCCGTTCGGGTGCGGCGCGCCGCCGCGGAAAACCTTCCGGTGCCGGATGATTGGGCCAACCTCGTGCTCTCGATCAACGCCTTCCATCACTGGGAAGACGCGCGCCGGGGTCTCGCCGAGGTTCGCCGGGTGCTGCTTCCCGGAGGGCGGGTCGTGCTCGTGGACGAGGACTTTCCGGAGGATCACCACCACACCCGGTTCCATCGGGAAGCCGGTGAGACCGCGCCGATCCACGCCGGAAGCCGGGAAGTGCAGGAATGGCTTGCCGCTCTCGGTTTCACCGGGGTGGAACTTGAGCGCGTCGAGGACGGGGAAGGCACACCCCACCATCTGCTGCGCGCTGTGCTCGGTTCCTGAGCAACCGCCGGGGTCGTCCGGCAATCTGGCCAAAGCGCGGTGCATCGTGGAATGGTCTTGACTATTCCACGACGATGGCGACCGAAGCGGCCGGTGGTTATCCCGGCACGGACCTCCTGTCATAGTTGTTATAGGCGCTCGCGGGCGGCGATCCGGATAGTTGAACTCCCTGATTTCGCCCGCGTTCCGCGGGCGGTGCCGGATGGTGCAAGTCTCGGCCCCACGCCCCCATGCGGAGTGATGCGCAGGCAAGGGAACGCCGACCTCCGGCCAGTTCTCCCGGTGGGGGCCGGCACCACTGCGCGGAGCGCAGCGAGAGGCGTGTACCAGGCCGCCGTTCGGATGATGCTGAACGCCGGGGTGCCGGCCGAGAGGCGAACCCCCGCCGAACTCGGGGTCCTTCCCGTCCGCCCGCCTGCGGCGGGCGGTGCCGACCGGAGATCGGCGTTCCCTTGCCTGCCGTCCTTCCAGCGGGTTGGCTATCGCCGAACGAGAAAAACAATGGCAGCGAACCTTGGGTTCGCTGCCCGCGTGACCGGGGGGAAAGTGTGAAAGGGGGGCTCGCCCCTCTTTCACAAAAAGAGACCAGGAATCGGAACTCGCCGCAGCGCACTTCGCGCGCAAGGGAGTTGCGATTCCCGAGCCAGGAGCGGCTGGGAGCCGGGTCCCCCGACCCCAGCCCCTCCTGCTCCGGGGTCTCCGTGCGGCTCTCGCCGCACTTCGGAAGCTCGGCGCGCAGCGCCGAGCGGCCCGGAAACGGGGTGCGTCCACAATCCCCGTTGGTGTCCCTGTCCTCCGTGCGGTAGTTACGCACCCCGTTCCCGGGCCGCCCGACCTGGTGCCGAAGGGGGGACTCGAACCCCCACGGGATCACTCCCATACGCCCCTCAAGCGCACGTGTCTACCATTCCACCACTTCGGCAGCGGCGAGGACCGGCAGAACTCTCGACTGCCGGACGCGGAATTATAGGGGCGGGGTCGAAGCCCCGCCGGGACGGAATCAGGAGTCCGCGGGAGCCCCGGAATCCGCTAGCGGCCTTCTTCGCCGGATCCGGACGCCTCCGGATTCTCGGGTTCTTCGCCCGGCTCGGAGTCGGCGGGCTCCGCCTCCTCCGTCGCTGCGGGAATCGCGGGCGCCGCGGCCGGAGTCAGGACTCCTGGCGCGTTCACCACGCTCTCGGATTCCGGATCACCCTGTACATACCCGAGCAGCAGCGAAGTGACCATGAAGAGGCCTGCGACGACTGCGGTCACTTTGGTCAGGAGAGTGGCGGTGCCCCGGGCCCCGAAGGCCGCCTGGCTGCCGGCGCCGCCGAAGGCGCTCGCGAGGTCCTGCCCCTTGCCCTGCTGGGTGAGCACGACGAGGACGAGGAACAAACAGATCAGGATGTGGACGATGGTGAGCAGGATGGTCATTGGCAGTAGCCTTTGGACAAAGTGACGTGAGCACCGAGGCCGGTGAGGCGCCCGGCTGACAAGGCGCGTGAGGGAGGAATACCTAGTGTATTTCGACCGAAACGCAACGCTGAGCTACGCGGAGCGTCGCGTTTCAGCCGGGATGCATCGCCGGTCGAATGCCGCGTGACTTTGTTCAAAGGCTGCTCAGGTTTCCGGTTCCGGGGCGGATTTTCTGCGGGAGGAGTTCCGACGCGGCGCGGCGGCCTGATGCCCGGTCCGCCGCTCAACCGGCGGCGCGGCAGATGCTCAGGAACGAGTCGGCGCGGAGGCTGGCTCCGCCCACCAGCAGACCATCCACGTTGGCCCCAGCCAGGATGGCGCTGGCATTATCGCCCTTCACCGACCCTCCGTAAAGCAGCGGCGCCTCTCCGGCGGCCCGCGGCCCCGCGATTACCTCCAATCCGGCGCGGATGGCCCGGTGCATCGCTTCCGCGGTTTCGGGGGTCGCGGTCCGTCCCGTTCCGATGGCCCAGACCGGCTCGTAAGCGACGGCGAGGGCAGTGAGCTGAGTGTCCGACAGGCCGGCAATTGCCGCCTGGAGTTGCCCCCGGACCACGTTTTCGGCCTCTCCGGCATCCCTTTGTTCCGCCGTTTCCCCGACGCAAACAACGGGGCGCATCCCCGCTCCGAGTACCGCGAGCGTCTTCTGGCGGACGTCAGCGTCGCTGTCCCCGAAGACGTGACGCCGCTCCGAGTGACCGACCAGCACGATGGAGCATCCGGCGGCCGCGAGCATGGGAGCCGACACCGCCCCCGTGAAGGCGCCCTCCCGCTCGTAGAAGACGTCCTGGGCGGCGAGTCCCACGGCGCTGCCCCGGATTGCTTCGGCCACTGGCGCGATGGCGGTGAACGGCGGGGCGACGGCGACCTCCGCCCGATTCGGATCCAAACCGGGCGGGAGGCCGGCGGCGATCTCGCTGGCGAGGGCCGCCCCTTCGGCGCCGGTCTTGTGCATCTTCCAATTTCCGATGACAAGGGGGCGGCGGGTCGGAGTTTGGTCAGGCATCGGCGAGGGCCTCCACCCCCGGGAGCGGTATTCCGGCGAGGAAGGCGAGGGCCGCCCCGCCGCCGGTAGAGAGGTGGCTGATGCGGCCGGACACCCCGGCGCGCCGCACCGCGGCGAGCGAGTCTCCGCCGCCGACGATGCTCGTCGCTCCCCGATCGGTCGCCTCGGCCACCGCAAGGGCTACTGCGGTCGTGCCTTCGGCGAAGCGCGGGTTTTCGAAGAGTCCCATCGGCCCGTTCCAGACGAGCGTCGCTGCCTTCGAGATGTGGGAAGCGAAAGCGGCGCGCGACGCCGGGCCGATGTCGAGCCCCATCGCGTCGGCCGAAACTTCGCCGATCGGAAGCTCCCGGATGGAATCTCCGTCCGTAGAAAGGGCGGTGCAGTGGTCCACGGGGAGCACCAGCCGGTCAGCGTGGGCGTCGAGCAGCGCCGCGGCCTCGGCGATCCGGTCCGGTTCGACGAGGGACCGGCCGGTCGGCAGGCCCTGAGCCGCGGCGAAGGTGTATGCCATCGCTCCGCCGATCAGGACCCGATCGGCGCGGCTGAGGAGGGACCGGATGACCGGGAGTTTGCCTCTAACTTTGGCGCCGCCAAGGATGGCCACGAAGGGGCGGGGAGGATTGCCGAGCGCCATACCGAGCGCCGCGAGTTCGGCCTCCATCAGGGGGCCGGCTGCCGCTCGCGGAAAGCGCCGCGCGCACGCGTCTATCGAGGCGTGGGCGCGGTGGGCGGCGCCGAAGGCGTCGTTGACGTATTCGTCGCCGTAAGCCGCGAGGTGAGCGGCGAACTCGGGGGAGTTCCGGGTCTCGCCCGGATGAAAGCGCAGGTTTTCCAGTACCACGACGTCGCCGGGACCAAGCCTCGGCGTCGCGCCGTCCTCACTGCCGACCACGCCGGGCCGGAAGTGCACGGTCTCGCCGAGCAGTGCCTGGAGCCGCTCCGCGACGGGACGCAGGCTCAGCCTGGGATCCGGCTCACCGCGCGGCCGGCCCAGATGAGAGGTGACGACCACCGCGGCGCCCTTCTCGCGAGCCGTGCGGATGGCGGGGAGGGCGGCTCGGAGGCGGCTGTCGTCGGCCACTCGTCCGTTTCCGAGCGGCACGTTCAGATCGGCGCGCAGCAGGAGCCGGCGGCCGCGCAGGTCGAGGTCTCGAAGGGTCAGCTTGCGGGCTTTCGCGGGCACGGGCGGGGCGAAACATACCTTTCGCCGGCTGAGCGCGGTGGTATCTTCGGCGGCCCCACACGCGGCTTCAGGTTTTCGGCCGGGCGGCTCGCCGCTTGGCCGGACGAAGAGGGAACCGGGTGCCATTCCCGGACGGCCCACGCCACTGTGATCGGAATGCCTCCCCGGGCGACCCCGCTTCGGCGGGGTGGCAACCACTCCCGGCAACCGCCGGGGGGAAGGCGGGAAGGGTGGACGCCCCCAGTCGAAAGGCTCGAAGCGTCCGGTCCGTAAGTCAGGAGACCTGCCGGGAGCCCCGAACCTGGAGATCCTCTTCGCTGGGAAGGGACTGGTTCTTGAGACTCACCCGCCGCCACTTCGATTCCCGGGTTCGGGACGTACCGTGGCTGGCAGCGTCGTCCAGCACCGCAGTCGGCCCCCGAGGAGCGCTTCCCGAGCCTCAAGGAGGGCCGGCTCATGCAGTTTCTCGCTCGTACCCATTGGGTTAGGCCATCCCTGGCTGTCGCCGCCGCGGTGGCAGTGGCTTCCGTGGCCCTCGGGGCCGATGGGCTCCAGGTCGCCGTGCTGAACCCGGACGGCCAGCCGGTGCCCGGTGCGTTGGTGGTGGCCGCGGCACTCGCCGGCGAGAGCCGCGTGTCAGGGCTCACCGGCGACGACGGCCGCGCCGTGATCGAGGGGCTTCCCGACGGGCGGTACCTGGTCTCCGCGCATTCGACCGACCTCTCAGCGGTGCCCGTTGAGGTAACGGTCCGGGACGGGACCTCGGATGCCATTGAGCTCCCGCTCCGTTTTGCGGCGGTGCGCGAGTCGGTGGTGGTGTCCGCGGCGCTCGGCGCGCGGCGGGAGGACCAGTCGGGAACGTTCGTTGACGTCCGCTCGGGAGAGTCGCTCCGGGAGCGTGACGCATGGTTCCTGCTCGAGGGACTCCGCGGGGTGCCGGGCGTGCTCGTACAGCAGACCGGAAGCCAGGGGCATCAACTCGGGCTCCGTTTCCGCGGTCTTCCTTCCTCGGCCACCGTCGTTGCGGTGGATGGGGTGCCGCTGCGCGACGCGGCGGCGCCGCAATCCGACGCCACCTCGCTGCTGCCCTCGCTCTCCGTGCTCGGGGTGGATCGGGTGGAAATCCGGCGCGGCGGCGGCTCGACCATCTACGGCTCGAACGGGATGGGCGGTGTCTTGCACATCGTCACCCGGCCGGAAACCGCGCCCGATGTGATCCGGTTGTCGGGAGGGCTCGGCGAACGGGGACATTCGGCGGCCGGCGGCGAGTGGGGGACCGGAGGGCCGCGCGGTGGAGTCGCCGCCGGCTTCAGCCGGCTCGCGGTCAGCGAGGGCGCGGACGGCGACGACCCGTTCACGAATCACACGGCGATGGCGCGCGCCGGATTCCGGCCGACGGACTCGATACGGGTGACGGCGCGGTCGCTCTTCTCGGTGGCGGCCGTGGGTCTGAACGAGAGCCCCTTCCCGCTGGGGCCGGTGGTTCCCGGCATCGCTCACGCGGAGGCGGTCCCGGAGGCCGCCATCACCGGGTTCGAAGCGGGGACGCCGCTGGCGGAACTGGCTCTGGGGAGTGGAACCTTCATGCCGTCCATCAACGATCCGGACAACACGCAGAAGACCCGGTTCCTGTCCACGTTGCTCGCCGTGAGTGGGTCGTCCGGACCCGACCTTGCCTGGAACGTGCGGCTGCATGACCTCCGGACGCGGCGGGAGAACGAGGACGGCCCCGCGGGAGTCAATCCCTTCGATCCGCCTTCGCTCTCGACACTGGCCCATGAAGGTCGGGTCCGGAGCGGCGCGGCCCGCGTCGAAGTCACGACCGGGCGGGCTCGCCTGCTCGCGGGCGGAGAATTCGAAGCGGAGCGGGCCGCGACCATTGATCCGGACTTCGAAACCGGGCTCCGCCAGACGAGCGTCGCCGGTTTCGTGCAGGCGGAAGCGCGGACGGCGGACGGACGCGTCGGGTGGCGCGGCGCCCTCAGAGCCCAGCGCTTCAACACCGGGGAACCCGATCTGACGCCGTTGGAAGGAAGCCCGTGGAGGGACACCGCCCCGCCACCCGAGGCGGGGGCGGTCACCGGCGAGACGTCGGGATCGCTGGCGCTTACCCCGGGTCTGCGTCTCCGGGCCTCCGCGGGCCGGGGCTTCCGCGCCCCCTCGCTCTACGAGCGGTTCGGGACCTGGTTCTCGAGCTATGGGTACTCGGTGTTCGGCAACCCTCGTCTCGCGCCGGAACTCACCACCACGATGGACGCCGGTTTTTCCGCCGAGTCCCGGGGCGGCGGGCACGAGGCGCGGGGCGCGGTGTTCTGGTCGGCGCGCCGGCAGATCATCGCCTTCGGGACGCTGGACTTCGCGTCCGACCCCTTCGGCCGCTTCGCCGGATACGAGAACACCGAGGGCGGGGTCGCGAGGGGCTTCGAGTTCGCCTACCGGTTGACGCTCCCCGGCCGAACCCGGGCCAATCTGCACTACACGTTCACGGACGCCGATGCGCCGGCGAACGCTCCTGACGAACTCGAGGCCGACTGGCTGGTGCCGCGGCGCCAGGGGGGAGCCCTGCTATCGGGCGCCTTTTTCGAGAGGCTCCGCTGGAGCGCCGATTTGCTCCTGTCTTCCGAGATCTACGCTCCCCTCTTCGACCGCGACACCTTCGCCTCCCGGGTATTCCGGTTCTCCGGGATGCGTCGCCTCGACGTGGCGCTGTCTTTCGACGTGGCGCGCGGACTGACGGTGCGCGCTCTGGTCCAGGACGCCTTTGACGACGCGGCCTACCAGAGCGGCGGCTTCCGGCCGCTGGGCCGGGTGGCGCGGATCAACCTGGAGTGGAGTCGGCGCTAACTCCGGTGGGCGCCGAGGTACCGGATCAGGTCCCGAACCCGGCAGGAGAAGCCCCATTCGTTGTCGTACCAGGCGAGGATCTTGACGGCGTCGCCGTCCACCACCTTGGTGAACGGCGCATCCACGATGGATGAGTGAGGGTTTCCCTGGAAGTCCACCGAAACCAGCGGTTCGGTTGAGACCTGGAGGACGCCGCGCAGGGGACCCTCGGCGGCAGCGGTGAGTGCTTCGTTCACTTCTTCGGCGGTTGCCGGCCGCTCGAGAAAGGCCGTCAGATCGGTGAGGGAGACGTTCGGCGTCGGGACCCGAACCGCGATCCCGTCGAGCCGCCCTTCGAGTTCGGGAAGGACCTTGGTGACCGCTTTGGCCGCACCGGTGGAGGTCGGGATCATGTTCACGCCCGCGGCCCGGGCCCTCCTCAGGTCCGAGTGGGGGAGGTCGAGCAGGCGCTGATCGTTCGTGTAGGAGTGGACGGTGGTCATCACTCCCTTCTTCAGGCCGAACGTTTCGTGGAGGACCTTGACCACCGGCGCGAGACAGTTCGTGGTGCAGGAAGCGTTCGACAGAATGTGATGCGACTCGGGGTCGTAGCGGTCTTCGTTCACCCCTATCACGACGGTCAGATCCTCACCCGTGGCAGGCGCGGAGACGATGACCTTCTTGGCGCCGGCGGCCAGGTGCTTCGAGGCATCCTCGCGCTTGGTGAAGATCCCGGTGGACTCGACGACGATCTCCGCTCCCAGACGACCCCAGGGAAGTGCGGCCGGATCGCGTTCGCTGAGGACTTCGATCCGGGTTTCCTGTCCGTCCGGTGAGGTAATGACGATCTCGTTCCCCTCGGCCCGCACGGTTCCCGGCAGCGCACCGGAGATCGAGTCATGTTTCAGCAGGTGGGCCAGGGTGCGCGGATCCGTGAGGTCGTTGACGGCGACGATCTCGATGTCCTGGTCGTCCCGGACCGCGCGGAAGATGTTCCGGCCGATCCTGCCGAATCCGTTGATGCCGATGCGCACGATATTCCCCTTTGCGTTTGGTCCCCCGCCGAATGGACTGAGGACGACCGGGCCTTCCCGGTAAAGGTCCCGCCCCCGCGATGGCCGGATGATAGGGACAGCCGCCCGGGGGGTCAACGAATCGGTGTTTCTGGCTATATATGAGTGTTATTCAAGCAGATAATCGTATTGTTACACTTGATATTTTCTTCCATATCCTTTATATTCCTCCGGTCAGCCGAGATAACTCGTCTGGCGGGCGTAAGGAGCGGCCCGATCCGGCTCCCAGCCAGACAAATTCTGGAGGACAAAACATGACCCATCTGACTCTCTTGAACCCTTCGTTCCGGCGTCTCTTCGCCGATCCGTTCCTCGATCTCCCGGTCCGGTTCGCCGAGAGGGCGGGCGGAAGATCGAACGGCGCGTCCCTTTGGAGTCCGCCGGTGGACGTCCGCGAATCCGATACGGAAGTCGTGGTCGAAGCGGAACTCCCGGGCATCGCCCGCGAGGACATTTCGGTCCGTTATCACGAGGGCCGGCTCATCCTTGAGGGACAGCGGGAGGAAGTCCCGGAGGCCGGTCCGGAGGCGGATCAGGCCGCGGGAAGCTGGCTCCGGCGTGAGCGGGCGGTCGGCAGATTCCATCGCTCCTTCGATCTGCCGGAGAGCGTGGACAGCTCGGCCATCAAGGCGGAGTCCAAGGACGGAATCCTGACCGTCGTCCTGCCGAAGCTCGAGAAGGCGCAGCCGCGCCAGATCGAGGTCAGCGTCAACTGACGGGACGCACCCACGAGGGGCCCGGTGTACGCCGGCCCCTCAACGGTGCAAGTAGTTACCCGTCGTCCGACAGCCGGAGGTGGGCGGGGGGCGGGTTAACCGACCGTGGTGAAACCCAGGTGGCCCAGTTCTCCCGGTGGGGGCTCGAGCGGCGATGCATCCCGCCTGAACCGCGCCGCTTTGCGGCGCTCTGCGTTGCGTTTCGGTCGAAATACACTCGGTATTCCTCCCTCACGCGCCTTGTTAGCCGGGCGCCTCACCGCTCTCGGCGCTCACCCGGGTTCCACCACAGGCTGTTAACCGACCGTGGCCAGCAGGTATTCGACCAGATCGGCTACCCCCCGCTGACGCAGTGTTCGAGCTTCACGCTGCTCGTGTGATCAATATCTGCTGTTCAGCGTATTTGTCACCATGCCCGGATGCTGTCGTGACGAGTTTCGGTCAGCGTCGGAAGGCTGTCCCGTGCAGGGGCGGTCCGGCGGCCTGGATAGTGCGCGTTTCGCGGGCATTTCGCGGCCCTGCGGGCCGCGGTGCTGGCCAGTTCTCCCGGTGGGGGCCTGAAGACCGGCGTTCCCGGACTGGCGGTTCCCTATTCGGTAACGCGTTCCTGGCCGGGAATCACCCGCCGGCTCTTGATCATCTCCTCGTCGTAGTAACGGCGATAGAGGATGTCCCAGGTCTCCGTGCCCTGTTGCACGGTCCGGGTCTGGCTTTCGATCTTGCGGCGCACGATCTGGTCGATGCGTTCGTCGTCTTCGAGTTCGGAGTTGATGATCCGCATGATCATGCGGCGGATCTCGCCGTCCTCGGCATAGAACTCGACCGACTCATCGCTGCGCAGCAGATCCATGATCTGGTTTGCGAGGTGATTGATTTTTCCGTTGGTCAGGCGCATGGCTGGGTTCTTGGCGGGGCGAACTACGGACGCGGCATCACTAGAGGATGAGCCCCTGCTCGCGGGCGAGCCGTTTCTTGACCAACTTGAACATTTCTCGGTACTCGACGCCGCCGGTGCGGATCTCCTCGCCGTAACCGTCGAGAAGTTTGCGAACCTCTTCGTTGAGGTCGTCTTCCAGGCGCAGATCTTCGGTGATGAGTTCCACAATCGTATCCATGAGAGCGTTCGGGTCTTCCGGATCAATGTGGCCGGCGACCTGCAGATCGTCGGTAATCCGGTAGCCTAGGAATTGGATCTGGCTCTTGGTCAACCGCATGGCGTGCGACCCATGAGAATACCACAGAGCCGGCACCCGAAGCGAACGGGATCCCCGGAGGCGAAAGCCACCTGTTCCAGAGGGCAGGAGGGCTGCTAGCGGCCCGTGGCCAGAGTGAGGCGAGCACCGAGAGCGGGGAGGCGCCCGGCTGACAAGGCGCGATTCGGAGGCATACCGAGCGTATTCCGACCGGATCGCAACGCCGAGTGGAACGGTCAGCCGGAGTGGATCCCCGGTCGAATGCCGGCTCACTTTGGTTACGGGCTGCTACTATCCGCGCCCTTGCGAGAGATGGGGTCGTAGTTCAGTTGGTCCAGAACGCCGGCCTGTCACGCCGGAGGTCGCGGGTTCGAGTCCCGTCGGCCCCGCCATCATCGCTTCCCCCCCACCCCGTCGGATGTTGCGTTCCGGCGCCTTTCCTGCGGAGTTCCTGAGGCCTCTCATGAAGATCTCGATCAAGTACTGCGTCGTTTGAAACTACCTCCCTAACGCCTCCAGTCTGGCGGCGGCAATCCGGGAGGCTCGGGGCATTGAGCCCGAACTCATCGAAGGCGGCAAGGGCATCTTCGACGTGAAAGTGGACGGCGAGTTGGTCTATTCCAAGTACGACACCGGCCGCTTTCCCGAGAACGCCGAAATTCTCGACAAGATCCCCGTTCTAGCGAGCTGACGCGCTCCGGCCGGCTCGATCCGGCCTCGGCGGGCGCCGCCGCGCCCCCTCAGAAGTCGAAGAGGCGCGTGTACTTGATGATGAGCGACCGGCCCATCACGGTGGGCACCAGGAAACCGGTCTCGTCGTCGAAGCGGTCGAGGTTGGCGGTGTTCCGCAGGTCGTTGTAGACGAGGAAGAGTCCGGTTCCGCTCCGGTTCAGCATTACGAGCCGGATGTTCGAGGAGACCGAGGCAGTCTGGCTGTTGTACTGGATCAGCGCTTCCAACCGGCGTAGCGGAGTGAACGAGTAGTTCACCCGGATCGGGATCAGGTTGGTGGTGAATTTGCCTCCGGGGAGGTCCACCTCGTCGCGATTCAAGCCGACGCTCGCCTGGAAGGTGGCCCCGATGCGTCCGTTCAGGGTGGCGCTGTAGCCCCGGTAGGTCCCGTCGTAGAAGCCGCCGTTGCGGAGATAGAAGGTCGGATACAGGCGGGCGCTGGCGTTTCCGAGGTAGTTCACGCTCACCTGCGTCCAGTTGTAGAGCCCCGGCGCGATCACCACTCGGTGTCCGTCCACTCCGGAGTACACGGTGAAATCGCGAAGCGGCCGGTCCCGGTGGCGATCGATGAACAGCCCGAAGCGGCCCCCCCCATTCGGCTGGAACTCGATCGGATGCCAGTGGCCGCGTCCCGACTCGACCTCGCCGTCGAAACCGTAGTAGGCGTTCCAGGTCACGTGCGGCGAAAAGCGGCGAACCCAGGAAAGGGCGGAGATCTGGGTGGGCTGCCAGTCGAAGAAGTAGCGCCACTGGTACTTGCGGAAACCGCGGCGCGGAACGAAACCGACCTCGGGATTGAAGTCCTCTCCCACCTGGGTGAAGCCGAGGTGGCCCTGATGGACCCGATGGGCATAGTTGAGGAAGGCCCTACCCGCCATCGTTCGGCCGGCGCTGCCGTCCGTCTCCCCGTTCGCGGAAGCGGTCTTGGCCAGGAAGGTGAAGAACCGGGCGCGCTCCCCGATCTGGATCGCCGCGTCGGCGCCGAAGGCGCGGTTGTGGTCGCCCTGCTCCGCCCACTCGCCGGTGGCCTGGCGGTTCACGAGGATGGCCCCGATGTTGGACCGTCCGAACTCGCGCTGGACCCGCGCCACCAGGTAGTTGTTCGCCGCGAGCGCCAGGGCGCCGGTCTCGGGACTGAAGGCTGCGTCGGTCTGCATGTTCATGAGGCCGATGTTCGTCGAACCCACCTTCCCGGAGAGCCGGGCGCCGCCGACGATCCCCACCGGCTGTCCGGCGTTCAGGCCGATCCGGCGGCTGAAGAAGAGGTCCACCTCCTGGGGCGCCCCGAACTGGAAGGTGGAGGCGTTCTCGAGGAAGAAGGGCCGCTTTTCGGGGAAGAAGAGCGGGAAGCGGGTCAGGTTGATCTGCTGGTCGTCCGCCTCCACCTGGGCGAAGTCGGTGTTCGCGGTCAGGTCCACGGTGAGGTTCGGGGTGACGCCCCACTTCACGTCGAGCCCGATGTCGAGGCCTTCGGTTTCGCGGTTCTCGGAGCGGACCGCGAGCGGGTTCCGGCTCGCTTCGCCGAGGGCGAACGGGGTGACCTTGATGTCCCGCCGTGACGGCAGGTTCAGTCCCGAGACCTTCCGCGCCAGCGAGACCCGGTAGATGGTGTAGCCGCGGGGGATGGGGGCGAGGAACGCCTGCTCGTTCTTGCGGCGGATGTTCCGCATCACGTTCAGGCCCCAGGTCTGGTCCCGCCCGGGCTCGTAGCGGAGCGTCCGGAGCGGAATCGCGAACTCGGTCTCCCAGCCGCGGTCGCTGCGCTGCGAGCGCACCGTCCAGTCGCCGTCCCAGTTGGCGTTGAAGCCGGTGATGCCGCCGCGCTGGGAGCCCCGCCGGCCGGGGCGGGGGTTGTAACCGCCGATTGCGCCCTCGCCGGCGATCTGGCCGTCGTACTCGATCCCTTCCGGATTCGTGCCGAAGAGGAAGGCGTTCTGGCTGTCGTTGAAGGTGTCGAGGACGATCTGGACGGAGTCGGACTCGTTGAGGTCGCCGTCCCGGCGGCTCTCCGAAACGAGCACCCGTTCGGGCTCGCTGTCGAAGGCGACGATTCCCACGTAGAGCGTGGTCTCGGAGAGGAGCAGGCGGACTTCCGTCCGCTCCGTGGCCGGCGCGCCGTTGTCCGGTTCCTGCTGGACGAAGTCGGTGAAGGGTTCGACGGAAGACCACTGTTCGTCGGTCACCAGCCCGTCCACCACCGGGCCTTCCATGCCCTCGGCGAGCGCCTGCACCGTTCCTTCATTCGGCGGGGCATTCGGCGGGGTGGGGGTTCCCGCAGCCAAGGGCGCGAGGAGCAGGCAGCCGGGCAGGAGCGCCAGGCGAAAACGCCTGAAGCCTCCGGAAATCACAGGGAAACGCAGCATGGGCCGCGCGTATCCTACGCCCGAACGAATATGGCCGAAACCGCGACCCTGCCCAACTTCATCGGCGGTAGCTATGTGGCGCCGTCGGCCTCCGAGACCCTGCCGGTCTTCAACCCCGCGACCGGGGAGATCCTGTCCCGGATCCCGCTGTCCGGACCCGAGGACGTGGGCCGGGCGGTGGCGAGCGCCCGGGAGGCGCTTCGCGAGTGGAGGGAGACGCCGCCGACCGATCGGGTACAGCCGCTCTTCCGATTGAAGGCGCTCCTCGAGCGGGATTTCGAGGAGATCTCCCGCTGCGTCACCACCGAGTGCGGCAAGACGCTGGCCGAGTCGCGCGGCGAGTTGCGGCGGGCCGTCGAAAACGTGGAGGTGGCCTGCGGAATTCCCTCGCTGATGCAGGGCCGGGTGCTCGAGGACATCGCCCGCGGCATCGACGAACTCATGATCCGGCAACCGGTCGGGGTGGTCGCGGTGATCGCTCCCTTCAACTTCCCGGCGATGATCCCGTTCTGGTTCCTGCCCTGCGCGCTCGCTTGCGGCAACACGGTGGTCATGAAGCCCTCCGAGAAGACGCCGCTCACGATGCACCGGGTGACGGCGCTCCTCGAAGAAGCGGGGTTCCCCGCCGGCGTGGTTCAGGTGACCCACGGCGGCCGGGAGGCGGTCTCGGCGCTGCTCGACCATCCGGACGTCGCGGCGGTGAGCTTCGTGGGCTCGTCGCCGGTGGCCCGGGCCGTGTACTCGCAGGCCGCTCGCAATGGAAAGCGGGCGCAGTGTCAGGGCGGGGCCAAGAACCCGGTGGTGATCCTCGAAGACGCCGATATCGAGGCCGCGGTCGGGACGGTCGCCGAGAGCGCCTTCGGGTGCGCGGGACAGCGGTGTCTGGCCGCGTCTTTGGCGATCACCGTGGGCGGCGCCCATGAGCCCTTCCGGGACCTGGTCAGCGCCGCCGCCGAGAGCCGGGTGGTGGGGTCCGGGCTCGACGAGGCGGTGGACATGGGACCGGTCATCCGGGGCGAGAGCCGCGAGCGGATCGAAGGGCTGATCGGTCAGGCGGTGGACGCCGAAGACGCCAGCGCCGTCGTGGACGGCCGGGGCGCCCGGGTCCCGGGCCTCGAGGACGGCTTCTTCGTGCGTCCGACGGTGCTGGACGGGCTGCCCGCCGGGGGAGAGATCGCCCGCACCGAGATCTTCGGGCCGGTGCTCGGCATCATCCGGGTGGATTCGATCGAGGACGCGGTGGCCTTCGTGAACGGCGGCGAGTTCGGCAACATGGCCTGCCTCTTCACGAACGACGGGCGCGCCGCGCGCCGGTTCCGCCACGAGGTCCTCACCGGGAACGTGGGGATCAACGTCGGGGTGGCCGCCCCGATGGCGTTTTTCCCCTTCAGCGGTTGGCGTGGCAGCTTCTTCGGAGATCTGCACGCCCAGGGCGCGCACGCGATCGAGTTCTACACCCAGACCAAGGTCGTCGTGGAGCGCTGGCCCCGGGACGCCTCGAAGCGCTTTTGACGGCCGGCCCCGCTTCCGGGGGGAAGGGGGTCCGAGGACTCGTTCGGCGCTGCTGGCAGCCGGCGCTCTGGATCCTCTTCGTCCTGAACGTCTTCCTCCTGCCGTTGTTGCTCGGCGGGGCGGGAGACCAGGCGTTCGTTCCGCCGGAGTGGATCCCGACGAGTCCGTTGGCGCTGCTTCTCGTGCACGCGCTCTTGGTCGCGTTCGCGGTGCCGAACACGATCTTCTGTCTCGCCGCGGGTTTCCTGTTCGGGCTGGCCCCGGGAATGTTCTACGCCACCCTCGGGACGTTCCTCGGATCACTCGCCGCGTTCGGCGTCGGAAGGCTGTTTCTCCGGCGGTGGCTTACGGAGTGGCTGGGGCGGTTCCGGTCGGCGAGCCGCATCCTTGCCGCGCTCGGCGACGCCGACGTCCGCACGGTGTGCCTCACCCGGCTCTCGCCGCTGTTCCCCTTTGCGGTCCAGAACTTTGGTTGGGCGGCGACCCCGGTGCGCTTCCGGAACTACGTGATCGGTTCCTTTCTCGCGGCTCCCGTGGGCGCCTGCTTCTTCGCCCACCTCGGCGCGGCGGCCCAGGCCGGAGCCACCCTCGCCACCGAGCGCTTCTCCTGGTCCGCGGCGCTCACCATCCTCGGCCTGCTCGCCACCTTCTACCTCATCCGCTGGATCAGCCGGATGGCGAATGCCGCCCTGAAAGAAGAACTCCCCACGGACTGAGGGCGCGCCGGCCAGGGACCGCCGACGTCCGGGCCGGCACTACGGCGCGGAGGGCAGGGACCGCCAACCCCCGGCCAGCACCGCGGCGTGCAGGCAAGGGAACGCCGACCTCCGGCCGGCACCGTCGCGCGCAGCGCGACGAGACTGGCGTATTACAGTTCACCACCTGGAGCGTTCACGTCGAGATCGGCGAGGACGAACACTAACGGGACCGCGTTGGCGGGACGCAGGAAGGGAGCGCCGATCTCCGGTCGGCACCAGGGCGCGTAGGGCAGGGAACGCCGACCTCCGGCCAGTTCTCCCGGTGGGGGCCGGCACAGCCCGCCGCAGGCGGGCGGAGTCGCGTATCGCCAAACCCCGGGATGGTTCCCGTCTCGGCACTGTCCTCATCCCGGGAGGTGACGCGCCGATAAGGAAATCCGGCCTCGCAGATGACCGGAACAGCGTTACAATCCCCGTTAACAGGTGCTGTTTACAGTCCTGTTCCAAGACCTGTGAGGATAGCCATGGCCACCAGATTCTCCGAGGACGTGATTCCGCTTACCGACCTCAAGGCCAACCCGGCCCGGGTTGTTCGTCACGCGACCGAGGCCGGGAGACCGGTGCTCCTGACCCGCCGCGGTCGCGGGGTGGCCGTCGTACAGTCCGTCGCGGACTTCGACGCGGCCGCCGAGGAACGGGACTTCATGCGGGCTGTCGTGGCCGGTCTTGCGGATCTGGAGGCCGGACGCCACCTGTCGCTTGCCGAGGCCACGAAACGACTCGGCATCGAATGACTCCATGCCGAGGGGTTTCATTCGCCTTGCGGAGTCAGCCGTTCGCGACCTGGAAGAGTTGAGGTTCTGGTACGCGGGACAGGGAGCGGCAGCGGCCGGCGAACGGGCTCTCAAACAGATTCTGGACAGCATCCGACTCCTCGAGGAATTGCCGGACCTCGGACGCATCGTCCCGGAGTTCGGGCAGCGTTCGCTGCGCGAACTGATCCGGCCGCCCTTTCGGATCGTTTATCGCCGCGAGCCGGAGGGTGTGTCGATCGTGCGGATCCGGCGTAGCGAACGCCTTCTCGAAGTTCCCGAGGACGAGACGAGGGGATAGCCCTGATCTGCAGCCGGCACCGTAGCCCGCAGGCCAGGGAACGCCGACCTCGGGTAAGCACCGCGCCCCGCCGCGCCGCCTCCGGTCATCCCGAGCAACAAGCTGCGGCTCCTGGAGGATGCGTCTCTCGCTGACTTCGCGCTCCTGACTTCCGCGATGCACATGGCCTGGATGCGTGCCGTGACGGGACGGATGAAGAGTGACTACATGTACTCGGTCGGAGTCGTCTACGACACGTTCCCGGTACCGTCGAAGGAGGCGGACTTGTCATCCCTCGACCCACTCGCCCAGGCCGTGCTCGACGCCCGCGCCGCCCACCCCGACGCAACCCTCGCGGACCTCTACGATCGGGACCTCATGCCGTTGAACCTCCGCCGCGCGCACCAAGCGCTCGACCGCGCGGTGGACCGCCTCTACCGGCCCCGCAAGTTCTCCTCCGAGCGTGAGCGCGTCGAGCACCTCTTCGCGCTCTACGAGCGGATGCGCGCCCCGCTGGCTGCCACCACCAAGAAGAAGATGCGGCGGAGAAGAGCCCGCCGGATCCGCCGCTAAAGGTTACCGACATGGTGAATGCCGACGTGCACCTGCTGAAGCTTCCCGCTGTCCCCGCGACTCCAACGGCTGTGAGAGCGTCAAATCGACCTCGCGCTGGAGTTGCCGCCGCGTAGATCTGAATGCGTGCCACACCATTCGCCTAGAGAAATGCAATGACAACAGTACTGAACGACAAATTGAGTTGGTCACGCACGCGGCCCGATTGGCAACGCGACGCCTTGCGCCGTCTGGCAACAATGGGTTCGCTCACGAATGACGACATCGATGAATTAGCCAATCTGTGCAAGTCGAAGTATGGTCTGAGCCACCAAGTGCAAGCGGTGCCACTGGACGCCACCCACTTGCCTGCTGGTGTGTCTCACCAGGACGCAGTAGCTCTCCAGACTCTGACTCACCGCACTGGAGTCAACGCCCTCGCACCGAATCAGACGATCACATTTGGGCCAGCACTAACCGTAGTCTATGGCGCCAATGCCTCCGGAAAATCCGGATACACTCGAATACTTAAGAGTGCATGCCGTGCACGTGGTGCAGAAGGCATCCTAGGCAACGTGGCGTCGGATGCCTCTCCGGGGCGCCCCGCGGCGACAATCGATTTCCAGTGCGGTTCGGCACAGCATTCCTTTGCGTGGGACGACAGCAAGACACCGAATCCCTTGCTGTCCCGTGTCAGCGTCTTTGACAGATACTGCGCCAGTGTATACATCTCAAAACGAACAGATGTCGCTTTTCGACCAATGGGACTCGACCTGTTCGACAAACTGTCTGACGCCAGCGAGAAAATCAAGCGCGTTCTCGAAAAGGAGCGCAGTGCGCTAACAACGCAAGAGCCCAATCTACCCGCAGCTCCCGAAGGGACAGAAGTCCAAAAGCTCATTTCTCACCTAACATCCCTTACAGATCCGGCAGACGTTTCGAGACTGGCAACTCTAACGGCTGAGGAGAACAAACGGCTTGCCGATCTCCGGTGTCAAATCACGGATCTGACGTCAAGAGATCCTCAGAAGACAGCGCAGATGCTCGCCTTCAAGCACCACCGGGTGGGATCCCTCTTGACCCGCATCCGGGATCTTGCCACGACCCTGTCGGACCAGAGGCTCCAAGGTCTCTTTTCGGTACGCGACCGGCTTGTCGCGGCGCGGCAAGTGGCCAAGGAACTACGGACGAGCACATTTGCAGCATCATCTCTCCAGGGAACAGGATCGGCGGCGTGGCAGGGGTTGTGGCGGGCAGCAGAGAAATTCTCGGTGACTCGTGCGTACCCCGGTCACGGCTTTCCAGTGACGAGAAAAGGAGCGCGGTGCGTGTTGTGTCAACAGGAGCTAGGTGACGAGGAAGCCCGGCGGTTGGAGCAGTTCCGCGAATTTCTGGTGTCTACCGTTGAGCAGGACTATGGAGGGCTTCAGAAGGAATATGAGGCCAACCTGCGTTGTGTTGCCGAGCTCCAGATCACGGATTCGGAGACGCAGGGCACACTGAAGGAAATGGACCTTGAGGAACCGACGCTAGCAAGTGCGCTGGAGGCGACGCTACAGAGTGCCGAGGTTCGAGGCGATCGAGTGAGAACTGCGCTGGGAGAAGAGCGTGTCTGCCCTGAAGATCTGCCAGGAATTGAAGTGGACGAGCGTGGCGTGAGCGAATACTTGGAGGCGATGAAACACCGAATGGAAGTACTCGAAGTGACGGACCGTACGGAAGTGTTGGATCGGCTGCGAGAAGAGGCCGTCGAGTTGGAGGCGCGGGAGGTCCTTGGACAGCAATGTGCGGAAGTACTTGCGGAGATCGAGCGGAAGAAGAAGATCGCCGCTTATGACTCATGTGTGAAGGACACCACTACTCAAGCGATAACGAGAAAGAGCAGCGAGCTAACGCGAAGGGTTGTCACGGGAGCCCTTACGGGAGGTTTCTTGAGCGAGGTGAGGGCACTGGGCTTTGATCATGTAGAGGTAGAGATGGTTCCGAGCGGCGGGTCTCGGGGTGTCCTGTATCACAAATTGCAACTGCGGAGGGCACCGAATATTGAGGTTTCAAGGGTAATGAGTGAAGGCGAGACGAGATGCCTCTCTATAGCATCATTCTTCGCCGAATTGCGTACTGCGTCGGATCACTCGGCCATTTTGTTCGACGATCCAGTGTCTTCGCTCGATCACAATTGGAGGAACAACGTCATCAAACGGCTAGTGATGGAGACTAAGAAGTGGCAGGTCGTTGTGTTCACGCATGATGTCGTATTCCTTCTGGGATTGGTCGATTGGTCGAAAAGGATGGGCGTACGGATCGATAGACACAATCTATGGAAGGGGCCAGACGGCGCGGGAATGGCGGACGAAGATGGGCCATGGACAGCAATGCCTGTCAAGAAGCGGATCGGAGTCCTTAAGCAGAAATGGCAAGACGCAGATCAGTTGTATCGGAACAAGCGGAAACAGGAGTACGATCGAGAGGCGGAATGGATCTACGGCAAGCTGCGAACGGCGTGGGAGCGTGGCCTCGAGGAGGTACTGTTGGCAGGAACTCTGGAGAGATTTCGCCGGAGCGTGCAGACGCAACAGGTACTGAAACTGTCGGACATTGAGACAAGAGACTGTGAGGAATTCGATGCGGGGATGTCCAAATGTTCAACTTGGCTAGCAGGTCACGATCAGGCGCCGGCAGACAATGCCCCGATTCCGGGGTCTGAGGAGTTGGAACGCGACATCGAGGCGCTCGAGCAGTGGGTAAAGCGAATCAGGGAGAGACGGCAAGGAAGGGGACCAGGGTAAGTCTCCTTGGTCTTGTCATGCCAAGAAGGGGCAGATGCGGACAAGGTGAGGTGTCACAGGCAGAACCCGGAGGGACAAGGCTGACCGACGCCGGGCAGTGCGGGGCGAGGTGCAAACACCCGGGCCGCCTGACTCGAGGCGAGTTCCGGTCATTGTTCGTAGCCATGGTCAATCGGTGAGCCATGGTCAATCGGGGTGTCCGTTCGGGTAACGTGGCGCCGTGAATTCCCACAAGTTGACACACAACGACGCTGGCGAGGACGTTGCGCCCCGGTCACCGGAAGATTGGAACGACTGGGTCTCCGCCACGAAGCTCCGCGGCTATCTGTTGAAGAACACCCTCGGCGACTGGCTGGATCTCTACGGCACGGCACACGCGTTCGTAAGGGACGATCGGCGTGAGGGTTACGACGAGCGACTTGATTTCTTCCGTTTTGTCGCGGACCAGGGGGTCGCGTTCGAAGACGCGGTGGCCGCCTACCTTGCCGACCGTAGCGATGTGATCCGAATCGGAGCTTCCGGGTTGGACAGCCAGGAACTCAACAAGGCGAAGGAGACGTTCGCCGCGCTGGCGGACGGGCGCGAGATCGTCCACCAAGCGATCCTCTGGAACTCGGCAAACGGCACCTACGGAGCGCCCGATTTCCTGATCCGGTCAGACGTGTTCGAACGGCTCTTCCCCGATCATCTGGAGCCGGGGGAGGCCGAACGGCAGGCGCCGGAGTTGGATCGGCCCTGGCACTACCTCGTCCTGGATGCCAAGTTCACGAAGCTCCGCCTGGGGAAAGGTCGTAAGAACGTGCTCACCCATGGCACTTCGACGCCCGCCTACAAGGGACAGCTCTTCGTCTACAACGCGGCGCTCGGTCGCCTCCAGGGCTATACCCCTCCCGGAGCTTTCCTTATCGGGCGCGGTTACGAACACAAGTACACCCGGAAGAAGCAGAAGTTCGCGATCCGCAGTGACGTTGCCATGGAGCGGCTCGGTCAGGTTCCCATGGACGACGATCTCCGAAAGACGACGACCGAGGCTGCCGAATGGAACCGCAGGCTTCGCCGCGAGGGAGGGGGCTGGAGTCCGCTGCCCGAGCCGTCGGTGCCGGAACTTGAGCCTCCGGGGAATGCGCCGGCGCCGTGGAGCGATGCCATCAGGTCCATCGCCCGCCAGCGTCGGGAGGCGATCCACCCAGACCCGCCGGGGCCTGCTGTGCTGCCCGAGAGGGTCACGGTTGAAGAGGGACACTGGCGCGAGAGGCCGCCGCTCGAGTTCTTCGTGGACTTCGAGACGGTCAACGACCTCAATGACGACTTCAGCGCCTTCCCGCAGGCGGGCGGTCAGGCGATGATCTCTATGATCGGCTGCGGACACGTCGAGGACGGCGCTTGGCAGTTCCGATGCTTTGTCGCGGAGCGGCTCGATGCCGCCAGCGAGGCACGGATCGTCGAAGCCTGGCTCGACCACATGGACGAGTTGAGTCGGCGTTTCCGTGTTGAGCACCCGAGAATTTTCCACTGGGCCGACGCGGAACGCGGCTGGTATGAATCAGCCTGGGAACGTCATCCGGATGAGGGATGGCGCGATCTGAACTTGTTCGACCTCCACAAGAGGGTCTTCAGGGCACAGCCGGTCTTCGTCTGCGGCGCGCACGACCTGGGACTCAAGACTGTCGCCAAGGCTCTCCATGCCGAGGGACTCATTGAGACCTCGTGGGGCGACTCGAAGGTGGACGGGCAAGGCGCGATGGTTGGCGCCTGGCGCTGCGATGCGGAGGCCGGGCAGAAAGGGGTCTGTTTGATCGATACCGGGTTGATGGCGGAGATTCAGGAATACAACGAGGTGGATTGCCGGGTGATGCAGGAGATCCTGTACTACCTGCGCGCGAACCACTGAAACGGCTGCCTTCCGTCGGGAGGCGGCGCCCGGTTCGCTCCGAAGCGGTGTTGGACGAGACCCTATGCCTCCGAAATCAGGACGGAGACGCGATGGGTGCACCCATCGACGTTCCAATCCTCCCAGCGACTACCAGGTGGAGCCTGCCGCTTCCGGAAGTGGCCGCCCTCGTCGATGAATAGCGAACACGCGTGCGGCGTGAATCCCCGTTCCACAAACTTCTGCACGCGTTCTGTATCCCGGACGACTTCCTTCCAATCGACGACCGGGAACTTCGTGGGAGGGAACTCGGTATTGACCCGCTGATGAGCCGGCTCATACTTGAACTCGACGGCGAGTTCTGCTCGGCCCGTTGGATCGAGTAGGACAAGATCGGCGGGGGAACTCTTAACCGGACCCTTGGTCATCCGGTAGTCGTGGAAGACACGGTAGCGAAAACTCCTGCAAGAAATCTTGCTGACAAGACGCTTCTGGACGGTCCACACCACGTCTCGTCCGGTGAAGAATCGGTGGCTGCAATATGTCTCCCGCAACCAATCCCGGACGTCGAGAAACAGTTGGCGAGCCTCCTTTGGCTGCTTCGTTTGCGTGCCGTCGGCGTGCCCTTCCGGCATGTGGTTGCGATACGTCTGCCGCAACCAGTCCAGAACGTCGAGAAACAGTTGCC
The DNA here is from genome assembly GCA_965250045.1 of Candidatus Marinacidobacterium sp. Taxonomy (GTDB): domain Bacteria; phylum Acidobacteriota; class Vicinamibacteria; order Marinacidobacterales; family Marinacidobacteraceae; genus Marinacidobacterium. The sequence continues at coordinate 3,299,798 of OZ252286.1, read as the reverse complement.
GTGCCTCCTTTGGCTGCCTTGTTTGCGTGCCGTCGGCGTGTCCTTGAGGCATTCGGCGGATCTTTGTGAGCGCCTTGCGGGCGCACTCGACGATGGGCCCGTCGTAGCGGGTGATCATTCGCATTAGCCCCGGCACCGCCTGAGCCTCTCGAAACTCCCCAAGCTGCCAGACGACGGTTCTCGCGACGGTGGAGCTCGGGAAATAGGTGCTTAGAGGCGGAAAATACTCGTTCTGCGCCGGCTGCTCTTCCAGTTCGGCCAGCAGTTCGAGGAGATGCATCCGTACCTCTTCGGTATCGGGAGACACCTCCCAGACCACCCTGTCAGTTCCCATGCCTGGGTCCAGCAGCGGGGGCGCGATTTCGGGAGTCTCCGGGGTGATCTTTCCCGGCCGCAGAATCGGTCCGATCGGGATGGGGTCACGCTCGGGCCGGCGGTAGGGATGGTTGGCGCAATAGGTGTAGAACGGGTTCTTGAGCGCGACATCCCGTATCTCGGCGGTCAGCTCTTTCGGATCCTCGCTGTCGATCCAGCATCCGGCGGAACCGAGAAGAACCGCGGCTACGAAGCCGAGGAGCCCCGGCCGATCCCCGGCTCGTCCGTGACCAGGCGCGACGCGCGTCATAGTGAACGACCGCGAGAGCACCACCGGGGGCAAGCCGTTGACCGGGAGCGGGCGGCCGCGGATTGGGCCGGCGGCGATGACACCTGACCGCGCCCGAGCGGGTACTGGTCGGCGGGTGCTCAGGCTCTCCTTGAGAGCCGGCGTCGGCCCGCGGACGCTGCTCGTTACCAATCCCGGACTACCCTTGCCGACGGATCCATGTTCGACCTTGACTTTCGCCGCAACGCCGGCGCCTCCGCCCCTTTCCGAATATCCGTGCTCGTCGCGGGCGCGTTGGCCTTCAGTTTCGCTGGGTGCGGATCGGGAGCTGAGACTTCGGAAGAGCAGCGAACGTCCCCATCCGAGCCCGAGCAACGACCTCCGTCCGAATCGGTCAGCGAGTCAGATCCCGGGCGCGACGAGGCCGGACACGCTGGAGACGAACACGGACGCGAATCCCGCCCGGAACGCGAGGGCGAACATGAGCGCGCAGGGGAGCAGGGAGGCGAACGAGAGCACGGGCGCGAGTCCGAACACGGGGAGGAAGCGGGTGAGTCCGGGACTCGCTACGGGGTTTCCGAAACCGCCCGCGAGACCCGAGACGAGGTCGAGTTGGTCCTGCGGTTCGACGCGGCTGCTGGGGCTTTTGTCGGGACCGTGACCAACGCGGGGCCGGATCCGGTTTCGCAGGTTCGGGTGGAGGTGCATCTCTCGGACGGACCCGAGCTGGGCCCGACTCCGAGGATCAGTTTGGCGCCTGGGGAAACGAGCTCGGTCCAACTGGCAGCCGAAGGCCAGCGCTTCGAAACCTGGACGACGCATGTGGAGATTGGTGAGGGCGAGCACGGGGAACGCCATCGCTGACGGGGGCGTTCCGCTGTCGCGGACCCTCTGCGCGAGCGACGGTCTGCGCGTTTCGCTGCGCTGAGCGCAGCGGTACCGGGCCCCACCGGGAGGACTGCCCGGAGGTCGGCGTTCCCTTGCCTGCGCGCCATGATGCCGACCGGAGGTCGGCGTTCCCTGGCCTGCGCGCCGTGAGGCCGAGTGGAATCCCGCGGTCGCGGGCTCAGGAACCAGCGCTTACGTCGTAGGCGAGCAGCACGTCCTGGTCACGGAGGTAGAGCAGGCCGTTCGCGACCACTGGGTGGGTCCAGGTGTTCTCGCCGGAGCGATCCGCCTCGGAGAACTCGAAGCGGCCCCGCTCGTCGTAACCGGCCCGCGAGGGCGCCAACAGGGCCACGTCGCCCCGCTCGCTGAACACGTAGAGCCGGTTGTCGGCGAACGTGAGCGAGCCCTTGCGGATGGAACGGTCGCGCCAGAAGAGCGCCCCGGTTTCGATGTCCAGTGCGCTCAGGATGGAGCTGGAGAAGCCGTAGAGCACGCCTTCGTGGAGCACGGGGGTCGCGTGGTGGACGCGCATATTCCGGGTGAAGTACTTCTCGACCGCGGTCACTCCGCCCACGCCGTCGGAACGCAGTTCGAGGAGCGCGCCGCCGGTCCCGTAGTCGGAGGAGAGGAAGAGTTCCACGGCCCCCCCACGGTTCGACACCAGAATGGGGGTGGCGATGTTTGCGGTCCGGTTCGAGGCCCGGCGGTAACTCCAGAGCAGCGCACCGTCATCGGCCCGGATGCCGGCGGCGCGTTCTCCGGTGAAGAAGACCACGTGCGGCGCCCCGGGGAGGCCCACCGGCAGGGGTGAGGCGTAGCCGGCCTCATCGCCTTCCGCGCCCCAGATCAGCTCTCCGGTCTCGCGGTCGAGGGCGGCGAACCCGACCCTCCGGCTCCCGGGTGAGACCAGTACCCGGTCATCCAGGACCAACGGCGATTCGCTGATCCCCCAACCGATGTTTCGCCCCCCGAAGCGTTCGAGCAGATTGACGGTCCAGCGCACCTGACCGCTCGCGGCGTCGAGCGCAGTGAGTTGTCCCCTCGCGCCGAGGGCGTACACCGTGCCGTCCACGACGGTCGGCACCCCGCGCGGGCCATCCCCCCTCCCGTCCCGGTAGGCGTCGCCGTGCGGGGTGGACCAGAGCTTCGCGCCGGTTTTCGCATCGAGCGCGAACACCCACTCACGCCCCGACAACATGCCGAGCGTGTGGACGCGGCCGTCCGCGACCGCGACCGTGGAATACCCGGCGCCGAGGCCGTCGGCCCGGAAGGCGAGTGGAGGGCCTCCCTCCGGCCAGCTCTGAAGCAGCCCGGTCTCCCGCGAGATGCCGTCCCGGTTCGGGCCACGCCACTGGGGCCAGTCCTCTCCGGCTGATGCGGCAGCGGGCAGGAGCGCGAGGGCGGCGGTGAGCGCCAGGAATCTCACTCGGGCGCTTCCTCGGTGGCGAGCCACTCCCGCGCCACCGGCAGTGCGGCCGCCCTCAGCGCTTCGAGATGGTCCTGGAGCCGACGGCCGGCGTCGCCCGCTTCGAGATCCCCCGGCGCGACGCTTTCCGGTCCGGGTAGCTCGGCCATGAAGGCATAAACGAGCTGCCGCCCCGCGGGTTCCCCCGGAGTCTCGAAATAGCCCGAAAGGACCCGGGTGATGGGACTGGAGTTGAGCGAACCGCCCTTGTAGAAGTGGCGGCCGTCAGCCGTCTCTTCCAGGAACAGGACTTCGCGCATGGCCTCGTGCGTCTCGGCAGAGACACCGGGCACGTCTCCCCGCGCAATGGCGGCGAGGACGGCGGTGAGGGAGGCCGCGGTGACTTCGTTGTCCCCCGTCACGTCCCGCGCCGCGAGCATGTAGCGCCGCGAGTGGATGCCCGAGAAGTCCGGATGGCGGGCGTGGATCCGCCCGGTCAGCTCGGGCGGGCCTCCGAGGAAGGCGGTGACCAGGTTCGCGGCGGCGTTGTACACCGCGTTCGAGACGCCGGTTCCGCGGATCATGTGGTGTCCGACCGTTCTCGCGGGGGCGTTCTCCAGGTGCTCCTGGATCTCGGCCTGCGTCTCGGCATCGAAGTGGGTGACGGCCGGGTGTTCTACGTCACCGACCACGTCGACGGCTCCCGGGACGGGTTCGTCGAGGGTGTCTGCCCGGTCCGAGAAGAACTCCACGAGGTAGGAGGTCTTGATGGAGCTTGCCGCGGGCCGGGGGACGTCGGCAGATTCCGCGTAGAGCGCCTCGCCGTCCGCCGGGCCGATCCAGACGCTCAGGCCGAGGTCGGTGAATTCGGCGGCGCCGACGCTTTCGATTGCGGCGGCGATTTCTTGCCGCGCGTCAGCCGGGGAAGGGGCCGGAGCGCCGTCACAACCGATGCCCCATAACGCTGCGCAGGCCAAAGCGGCCCGAAGGCTTCGGTGCCGAATCAGCATTTGACCAGTGAGCATATTCGGTGTTCACTGGAGCGTCATGCGGGTAACCCTGCCGCTCGCGCGGGGCTTCGATCCGGCGCAGGTTGAAGATGCCGAGCGGTCGGGAGCGGTGGACTGGGCGCGTTTCAACGCCAACTTCGAGAAGTTTCTCAACACACCCTGGCGGGAGATCAACCGCGGGTATCGCGGGCCGGTGTGGATACGGGTCCTGCGTCTCCTGCTCGCCCAGGCGCAGCAGCGAAGGGATGCGATCCACGACTTCTTGGGGAAGGCGCGGGCGCTCGCGCGGCTGCCGGTTCCACCCAACCCCAGCATCGTGTTCTTCGGCGCGGAGGCGGGATGGGAGGCCGCAATCCTGCAGGCGCTTTTCGGGGCGGGGGGCGAGGTGGTACTGATCGACGAGGATCCGGCGGCATACGAGCGCTTCCTGCGGGCGCCGCGGAAGGTGCGCGTCCGGGCGCCGCGGGGGTGGGGTCGGCGCTGGATCGAGGTGGAGCGTGATCTCGAGGGTTGGAGCTACCTGCGGAAGAACTTCTTCGACGTTGCGCCCTCGGGCCGTTTCGACGTGGGGGTCGATTGGGGGCTGATCGAACACTTCGACGATCCGGGGAAGGCAAAGCTAATCACGCACTTCCGGCGATTTCTGAAGCCCGGCGGGCTCCAGATCTGCAGTTGTCCCCGGGACCGGTTGGCCGTGCGCCTCTTCTACCGGGCGTTCGCCGACGAATTGAACGTGGGATACCGGGAGCTGATGACGCTCCCGGAGTTGGCGGAGCGGGTTGAGAGCGCGGGTGGGGTCATCGAGAGCCGGCTCACGCTGCCGGCGCACAACGTGGTGGCGTATCGGGGCGGGTGAGCCATCCGGGTGATGGGGCGCACTTGCCGCTCTCGCGGCCCTGCGGGCCGCGGTGCCGGTGTAAACACCGGCGTTCCCGGGCCTGCACGCCTTGCGGCTGAGCAGCGATACGCGCTTCCGCTGGGCTTTGCCCAGCGGTGCCGGGCCCCACCGGGAGGACTGCCCAGAGGTCGGCGTTCCCTCGCCTACGCGCCACAATCCCGGCCAGAGGCGACCCACGACAAAAATGGGCGCCGGCGCGTGAGCGCCGGCGCCCGGGGGGAGGGGAAGAACTAGTAGTCCGCGATTTCGCTGTGGCCGCTTGTTCCCAGAAAGGGCAGACCGTCAACTTTGATCATCACTCGGGCGACTAAACGGCTGCTCAGATCAGCTTCGAAACGCGCCACTTCGTGGGGGCGGACTTTCACCGGATCGGCCGAACCCCACCCGAATGCGCCGTTGGTCTGCCGATTGCGAAGTACAGGCAACATGGATCGAACAACCTGCCAGGCGCCCCGTGTCCCCTTTGGCTGGCCTTGGGCCGTCGGCGTCCTGGTGGGCGCGGCGCTGCTCGCGGCCGGCCATGACGCGGTGGCGCAGCGCCTCTACATCGGGTTCGAACAGGGTGGTCCCCGCGCCCGGACTGCGAAGTCCTCCCAGACGTTCCTGAACCACCCGACGCGGTGCGACACGCTCCTCTATCCCGAGGGGCTGACGCCTCCAAACGATGCCGCTTGCGACGCCCGCGGGGCGACCACCTCGCTCACGAACTCCTTCGACATCGGTACCGGATTCGGCTATGGCTCGACGGTCGGCCTCACCTTCGGCGCACTTCGCGTCGAGCTGGATTTCCGGTGGCGGAGTCACGGACGGGACACCCGGCCCATCAAGGTAGCGGACGGCAATGAAGCCCTGGCTGGCAAGAAAGTCGAATGGGCGGTGGCCCCGGTAGAGACGCTCTCCGATGTCCAGGCCGAGGAGGCCTTCCTGAACCTCTACTACGACTTCGAGAACCGTACGCGGTGGACGCCCTACGCGGGGGCCGGGATCGGGTTCGCGCAAATCGAGGCCCACTATGCGGCGAGCTTCGTCCGCAAACCGCACCAGGAGTACCTGGCTATCGGGTTCGTTCCCGACTGGCCGGAGGAAGCGAAGCGTGCAGCTGCGGGAACCGTCAACCTACTCGATGCCGAGATCAGCGGCTGGGTCCCGGGGTACCAGTTCATCGTCGGGCTCGACATGAACCTGGGAGAAGCGTTGCTCGGGGTCAAGGTTCGCTGGGGCCGCTTCGGGGAGCTGACCACCACCACGGAGTACGACCTGGTCCGAAGCCACGCGCCGGTTCAGGCCGACGGGGTGACCCCGTTCGCGGTGGACATCGGCCTCGGGGGCCTCGGATACCGGGAAGTCGCGGTGGTAATCAAGCACTACTTCTGACCAGCCTCTCATGGAGGGAACGTTTATGAAGTACCTAATGCCACTGTGATTCGTCTTACCAGATGATATGGCCATAGAATTGAGAGTATGGCCATCATGACGATCAAGTCCACATACTCCCTCGACGTTGGCACTGTCCGCTCGCTGGAAGGGTTGGCGCGTCGCTGGAACGTCTCGAAGTCCGAGGCGCTTCGAAGAGCGATCCGTAGCGAAGCCGAGCGGCAACCATCGCGGGCGGATGCGAGGTTGCAGGCCCTCCGGGCACTCCAGAAATCAGTCGCGGCCCGCGGCGTAGATTTGGACGGCTGGGAACACCAAGCGAGCGAGATTCGGAGCGCATCCTTTCGGCGACTCTCCGACGAACCGCGATGATCCACCTGGACACAAGTTTCCTGATCCGCATGCTGGACCAGGGATCGCCTGAGGCTCGATTTCTGGAGGCCACAGATCTCGACGAGCCAATTGTGGTAAGCACCATCGCTTGGGCCGAATTCTTGTGCGGCCCGATCGAACCGGCGGAGACAGAACTCGCTCTGCAAGTCGTGGACGGCCATCGCGACCTCACTTTCGAACACGCGGGAATCGCCGCTCGTCTCTTCAACGACTCGGGCCGTCGCCGCCGCTCACTCTCCGACTGCCTGATCGCGGCTGCAGCAATCCATGATGGGGCGCGCCTCGCGACAGCGAATCTCGCCGACTTTCGTCGCTTCGCAACCGCCGGACTGAAACTGGTTTGAAATAGGGCAGTGCCAGGGCGTGAGGCCCACACTACGGCGGCGGCCCACAAACACCTCGCCGCCCTGGCCAGCTGGCGCACCGCGCCCGCCGGGCCGCAACCCATCACCGATGACGAGGCAGGCGGCGGCGGGGTGTGCGGGTTTCGCGGCCCTGCGGCCGCGTCGCCGGTGTGAAGCCCCCACCGGGAGAAACCCACATGATCGGGTCGGCCCGTTCACCCCGCCTGCATGAAAGGTGTTGCGGCACTCACGTGGGCAGAGCCCGACGTCATTGGCGCAGGTTTCGCGCTCCCGCGCGTGCCGACCGGAGGTCGGCGTTCCCTTGCGGCCGGCGCCATCTGGACCGCGGGGGTTCCCGCGCGGGGTTGCATCCTCACAGCAACTGGCCGGAGGTCGGCGTTCCCGTGCCTCCGCGCCATCCGCCCTGTTGGCGTCCGCGCGCGGAGCTGCATTTTCACAGCAACTGGCCGGCGTTCCCTTCCCGGCGGCGCCATCCGGCCCGGGGCCAGGGCTCCAAACAAAAATGGGCGCCGGCGCGTGAGCGCCGGCGCCCGGGGTTGGCGGGAAGAATGGACTAGTAGTCCATGCCGCCCATGCCGGGGGGACCCCCGCCACCACCACCCTTGTCGTCCTTCTCCGGGATCTCGGAGACGAGCGCTTCGGTGGTGAGCAGCAGACCCGCGATGGAAGCCGCGTTCTGCAGGCCGTAGCGGACTACCTTGGTCGGGTCGATGACACCGGCCTCGACGAGGTTGGTGTACTCGTCGGTCGCCGCGTTGAAGCCGTGGGCTCCCGAGGTCTCCTTGACCTTGTTCACGACGATCGAGCCTTCGTGGCCGGCGTTTTGGGCGATCCAGCGCAGCGGCTCCTCGATGGCGCGGGCGATGATCCGCACGCCGACCTGCTCGTCGTGCGAGAGGTCCTTGCTGTTCCCCAACTCTTCGAGGGCGGCGCTGGCGCGGATCAGGGCGATGCCGCCGCCGGGAACGATGCCCTCGTCGGCAGCCGCCTTGGTCGCGTGCATGGCGTCCTCGACGCGGGCTTTCTTCTCTTTCATCTCGGTTTCGGTGGCCGCGCCGACCTTGATGAGGGCCACACCGCCGACCAGCTTCGCGAGCCGCTCCTGGAGCTTCTCGCGGTCGTAGTCCGAGGTGGTGTCCTCGATCTGGGTCCGGATCTGCTGGATGCGGCCCGCGATGGCGCTCTGCGTCCCGGCGCCTTCGACGATCGTGGTGTCTTCCTTGGAGATGATGATCTTCTTGGCTCGGCCGAGGTCGCCCGTCTCGAGGTTCTCGAGCTTGATGCCGAGATCCTCGAAGATGGCCTTTCCACCGGTCAGGATGGCGATGTCTTCCATCATCGCCTTCCGCCGGTCACCGAAGCCCGGAGCCTTCACCGCGGCTGCCTTCAGGGTTCCGCGGAGCTTGTTGACCACGAGGGTCGCGAGGGCCTCGCCTTCCACGTCCTCGGCGATCACCAGGACCGGGCGGCTCGCCTGGGCGACTTTCTCGAGCACCGGGAGCATGTCCTTCATGCTCGAGATCTTCTTCTCGTGGACGAGCACCAGGCAGTCCTCGAGAACGACCTCCATCCGATCGGAGTCGGTCACGAAGTACGGGGAGAGGTAGCCCCGGTCGAACTGCATTCCCTCGACGATGTCGAGTTCGGTGTCGAGCGTGCGGCTCTCCTCGACCTGGATCACACCGTCCTTGCCGACCTTCTCCATCGCGCTCGCGATGATCTCGCCGATCTCCCGGTCGCCGTTGGCGGAAATGGTTCCGACCTGGGCGATCATGGCGCCGGTGACGGTCTTGGACTCGGCCTGGATCTGCTTGACGACCGCGATGACCGCCTTGTCGATTCCGCGCTTCAGTTCCATCGGGTTGGAGCCGGCGGTGACGTTCCGGAGGCCCTCCCGGAAGATGGACTGGGCGAGCACGGTCGCGGTCGTGGTGCCGTCACCGGCCACGTCCGAAGTCTTGGAGGCGACTTCCCGGACCATCTTGGCGCCGAGGTTCTCCAGCGGATCCTCGAGATCCACTTCCTTGGCGACGGTCACTCCGTCCTTGGTTACGACGGGGGAGCCGAACTTCTTCTCGAGGACGACGTTGCGTCCCCTGGGGCCGAGGGTGACCCGGACGGCGGCCGCCAGTTTGTTGATGCCGCGCATCAGGGCCTGCCGGGCTTCCTCGTTGTAAGCGATGTTCTTGGCCATTTGTGTTGCTGCTCCTTCGTGCAGTGGGGCCGTCTACTCGACGATGCCCAGGATCTCGTCCTCGCGGACGATGATGAAGTCCTCGCCGTCGAGCTTGACTTCGGAGCCGGAGTACTTCCCGATCAGGATGTGCTGGCCCGGCTTCACCTCGGGAGCCTGGCGACTCCCGTCCTTCAGAACCTTTCCGGCGCCCACCGCGATGACCTCGGCGGTCATCGGTTTTTCCTTGGCGGTATCCGGCACGATGATGGAGCCGATCTTCTCTTCGGCCGTTTCCAGACGGCGAAGCAGAACGTTCTCCCTCAGAGGCTTGAACTTCATCGGAACTAATCTCCTCTTTCTGGATGGACGCCAAGCGGCATCCACGCTGGGGTTGCGAAGCGTCCGCGCGGCCGGGCGTTCGAACGCTGGGCCGTCTGTCGCCTGCCTGCCTGACGGCAAGCGGGCGGCGCCGGTCAAGGGCGCCGGACTGCGGGAACGATACGTGCGGGCACCGTTCTTGTCAAGTTACTTTTTAGCCGCGGCTTGCCAAATAAATCTGAGTGAAACTGACTCCGATTCTGGTCAGGGGTTTTCCCCCGTGCAAAGCACGATCCGGAAGCCCGCCACCGAGGCCGGGATGCGGAGCTCTCCGGAATCGCCGCCGGCGTCCACCGGGGTCCCCGCCGCTTCGAGCGCCCGGAGGTCGGCTTCCGGGTCGGCGGTCTCCAACACGAGGGCCTGAAGTCCGGGCTCTCCGGGTTCGAAGCGCAGCCGGCAGTCGTTCGGAAACGGGACGCTCACCCCGCTCCCGTTCCGGCTCTCGGACCCCAACCGGAAGAGCTCTTCGAAGCGTCGGCCCGCGGCCTCCGGATCCGGCGTCCCCGCCACCACCTCGGCGAGCCGGCGGACGGAAAGGAGCGGGCTGACCCGCTCGGGCGGTGGATCGGGCCAGTTCCAGCTCGAGGCGTGCGGCTGGATCAACTCCACCGTGAAGCCGCAGGCGTCCTCCGGATGCACGAACGCCTCGAAGCCGTCGGCGGCGTGAAAGATGCGGTCCTCGAAGATGGGCGCCGATTCCTTGACGCGGGCCACCGCGCCCTCGATGTCGTCGGTCTCGATGGCGATGTGTTCCAGCCCCTCGCCGCGGTTGCGGAGGTACTGGCACACCCGCGCCTCCGGGTTCCAGTTGTGGACCACGTGGAGCCAGCATTCGTTGCCGAGGAGCTTGCGGGAGTCGAGCTGGAACCCACGGCCCTGGTCGGTGCGCAGTTCGGCGGGTTCGAGTCCGACCCGGCGGAGGCGCTCCGCCGCCGAGGCGTGAGTGCGATGGGCGGTGCCGATGTGCTGCAGGCGGAGGACCATGCGACGCTCTCTGCTCAGCTGGCGCCGAGGTGGTGAAGGACGAAGGCCCAGCGGTCGGCCTCGAGCTCCACCCGCATCGAGACCGGCATCCCCCCGCCGTGCCCGGCGCTCTTCTGGATCCGGATGAAGACGGGGTTCGGGCCGTCCCCGTGGACTTCCTGGATCCGCGCCGCGTACTTGAAGGAATGGCCGGGCGCCACCCGGTCGTCGTGATCGGCGGTGGTCACGAGCGTCGGGGGAAAGTCCTCGCTCGCGGCGACGTTGTGGTACGGCGAATACGCGCGCAGCACCTCGAACATCTCCGGGTCGTCCGGGCTGCCGTAGTCGGAGGTCCACGCCCAGCCGATCGTGAACTTGTGGAAGCGGAGCATGTCCATGACGCCCACCGCCGGGAGAGCCGCCCCGAAGAGTTCGGGACGCTGGTTCAGGACCGCCCCGACGAGCAGTCCCCCGTTCGATCCTCCGGCGATGGCGAGCCGCGCCGGCTGGGTGACCGAATCGTGGATCAGGAACTCGGCAGCGGCGATGAAGTCGTCGAAGACGTTTTGCTTGTTTTCGAGCATGCCGCCGCGGTGCCAGCTCTCCCCGTACTCGCCTCCGCCGCGGAGGTTCACCTGCGCGTACACCCCGCCGCGCTCGAGGAAGACGAGGTTCGACGGGTTGAAGCTGGGCCGCAGGCTGATGTTGAAGCCGCCGTAGCCGTAGAGCAGCGTCGGGTTGTCGCCGTCCCGCATCATGTCCTTCCGGTGGGTGAGGAACATCGGGACCTGGGTCCCGTCCGCCGAGGCGAAGAAGACCTGTTCGGTCTCGTATTCCTCGAAGTCGAAGGGGACTTCGGGCGCCCAGTGGGGCTCGGTCTCGCCCGCAGCGAGGTCGTAGCGGTACACCGATGAGGGAAAGAGGAAGGAGGAAAAGGCGAAGTGGAGAACGTCGTCCTTCCGGGTACCGCTCAACTGGGAGACGGAACCGATGCCGGGTAGCGCCACGTCGCGCTCGAAGGCCCCGTCCATGGTGTGGACCGCGAGCCGGCTCTTCGCGTCATCGAGATAGCCCAGGACGAAGCGGTCCCCGACGATCCGGGCGGCCTCCAGGGTGTCCTCGCCCTCCGGCACGAGCTCCAGCCAGTTCGCAGGATCCGGGCGCTGGACGTTGATGGCCACCACCCGGTAGCGGGGCGCGCCGCTGTCGGTCAGGAAATAGAACCGCGACCCGTCGTTGCCGAGGAAGTCGTAGGAGGCGTCGAACTCGTCGAGGACCTCCGCGATCTCCCCGTCGAACGACGGCGCGTCGGAGCGCTCCAGATCCAGGATGTGGACGCGGTTGCGCTCGTCGGTCCCCTCGCCGATCGAGAACACGAGGTAGCGGCCGTCGTCGGACACCTGGGCCCCCACGCCGCGGTCCGGGAACTCCGGGTTCGCATAGATGAGCTGGTCGGCGTCCTGCGCGGTGCCGAGCGCGTGGTACCAGACGGTCTGGTTCTGGTTGATGCCGCCCTGGGCGGCGTCGGGATCCGGTTCCGGGTAGCGGCTGTAGAAGAAGCCCGCGTTGTCGTGGGTCCAGGAGGCGCCCGAGAATTTGATCCAGCGCAGGTGATCGTCGCGTTTCTCGCCGCTCGCAACCTCCATCACGTGGAACTCCCGCCAGTCGGAGCCGGCCTCGCCGAGCCCGTAGGCGAGCAGCGCGCCGTCCTCGGTGAACGCGGTCATCCCCACGCTGGTGGTGCCGTCTTCGGAGAGTTCGTTCGGGTCGAGCAGCACCTCCCAGCCGGTGGGATCCTCACCGGGTGACGCGATGCGGTAGAGGACGTCCTGGTCCTGAAGCCCGTCGTTCGCGCGCACGAACCACTGTTCGCCGAAACGGAACGGCGCGCTCTGGCGCGCGTGGTCCTGAAGCTCCAGGAGCCGGGTCCGGAGTGCCTCGCGACCGGGCAGTCCCCGCAGATGGGCGAAGGTAACCTCGTTCTGGGCGTCCACCCACTCGAGAACCTCGGACGCCTGGTCGTCTTCGAGCCAGCGGTAGGGATCCTCGACCTGGACGCCGTGGAGCTCCTCGGAGACGTTGTCCTTGCGGGTATCCGGATAGTCGTACCCGCCGCCGCAGGCGACGAGAGCGGGGAGCAGAGCGGCGGCGGGAAGCGCCCGAAGCAGCGGGACCCCTCGGGCGTGGGTGGTGCTCAGTTCGGAGTGGATCATGGCGCGTTCCGATGCTCCTTCGTTCGCAAGACTACTTTGGAGCGGCCGGGAATCGCTTCCGGTGCGACCCGCCGTCACCGGTACGCCTGGCTCCGGTGTACGACCGCCTCCACCCGAAGCACGCCTTCGTCGCGACGGTACTGGAGCAGGACGCGCCAGTCACCGATGCGGAGGCGCCACTGCCGTTCCAACCCCTTCAAACGGAGAACGTCCCCAACCCCCGTTTCCGCGAGTTGATCCAACGCCGTCAGCACTCGGGTCTGCGCCGGCGGGTCGAGCCGCCTCAGGTCCCGCCGCGCCCGGCCGGAAAACTCGAGCGTCCAGGTCAGGCGCCGAACTCCCGCTCGATCTCTTCCCGAGTGAAAGTGCGGCCCGCCGCGAAGTCTTCGATCCCTTCCTGCAGCGCCCGAAGTCCGTCAGCGCTCAACTCTTCCTCTTCCTCCGGGAGGTCGAGCGATCGTTCGTAGGCGGCCTGCCGTTCCGCCCCGCGCCGGCCCTTCGTGCGCTTGCTATCGCGCGAATCCGGCGTTTCGGACGCTCTGACGGTCGCTTCCGCGAGAGGCGTCTTCCCGATCATGCCGCGATGGTACTACGGCCATCTGAGACTCCCGGTCGTGGCGGCCCCCGCGCCGAATCCGCTCCGGAGGAACGCCGCCTGCTCGGTGAGCGCAGCCGTGCCCGCGCCCGTCGCCTGGCGGCTACCGGGTCCTGGCGGCTACCGGGTCCCGGCGCCTGCCGGCGGGTTGTCGCCGACCCAGAACCGCTCGGGCGCCGGACGCTCCACCGGCCAGATCTGGGCCATGGTGGCGGCGTCGAACAGCTCCCCGTTCCGCATCACGAAGCGGACCGAGTTGGTGTTCCGGATGTCCTCGAGCGGGTTGGCGTCCAGGATCTGGATGTCGGCCAGCTTGCCGGCCTCGAGCGTCCCCAGGTCCTCGGCGTACCCGATCGCCTCCGCCCCGAAGGAGGTGGCGGCGATCAGGGTCTCGTGCTCGGTGAGTCCGCCCGACTGGAGTGCCCAGATCTCCCAGTGGGCGCCGAGCCCCTGGAGCTGGCCGTGGCTGCCGAGCGCGCAGCGCCCGCCGGCGCGGATCACCTTGGTGCAGCCTTCCGAGATCCCTGAGTGCACGTATTCCTCGGGAAGGAACCACTGGCCGCGCCGGCGGACCATGTTGTCGAGGATGGCGGCCGGAATGAAGCGGGCGAGTTTTTCGTCGCTCACCACGTCGGTGTTTTGGAAGAAGTAGTTCTCGCTCCAGGGGCCACCGTAGGCCACCAGGATTGTCGGGGTGTAGTAGGTCCGGGTGCGCGCGACGTACTGGGCGACGTCGTCGTAGATGGGGACGATGGGCAGGCTGTGCTCGTTGCCCGAGAAGCCGTCCGCCATCTGCGTCAGGTCCAGCTTCAGGTCGAGCGCGCCTTCGGTGGTGGGGATGAGTTTGTGCTTCATCGAGGCCATCGCGACCCACTGGCGGACGATCCGGTCGCCGACCACGTACTGCTTGATGGTGACCGAGTCGTAGGACTCGGCGTAGCGCTTCAGGAAATCGTCGGCGGCTTCCGCGTCGTACACCCCTGAGCGCGAGAAGATCCCGGGTCCGGTGGCGTAGATCCGGGGAGCCAGAATCCGCCCGATCTCCTGGAGGTCGCGGTAGGCGAAGACGTCGGCGGTCGAGGTCTGCGGATCCCGGGTCGCGGTCACCCCGTAGGCGAGGTTCGCGAGATGCTGGAAGACCTGCCGCTGGTGCACGCCGCGCGGCGCCCACATGTGGGCGTGGGCGTCCACGTAGCCCGGCATGACCGTCTTCCCCGAGACGTCGAACACCCGGGCGCCCTCCGGGGCGTCCAGGTCGGCGCCCACCGCCGCGATCCGGTTGTCCTCGACGAGGACGTCGCCGCCCTCGATGAGCTCCTCGCCGTCCATCGTGAGAACCCGCGCGGCATCCTTCAGCAGGATCAGGCCGCTCGGGCGGGCCCGAGGCTCGGTCACCACCGCGTCGAAGGTGTCCGGGGACAGGTCTTCCTCTCTGCCGATCGCGGCGGCGTCCTGCCGGTAGATCCGGTTTCCGAGCGACCAGACCACCGAGTCCCCGGAGGCGGACCAGGCGAGGTGGTCGCCGCCTTCCGGCGCCACTTCGCGCACCGGTACCGGCGTCTCGCCGCCGCCCACCTTGACATCGAGCGTTTGCTTCCCGAAGCTCGGAACCTCGACCAGGTAGTGGCGGTTTTGCAGCTCGAAGAACGCGCGGTCCCCGCCCGGGGACAGCATGATCTGGCCGGCGGCCGGCGGGTTCTCGCCCGCGCCGCGCCCGGAGACCTTGAGATGGGTGCGGCGGTCGGTTCCGTCGAGCCTCAGCGAGTAGAGCCCGGCGCTCGAATCGGTCAGATAGACCCGGTCCGGGTCCTTCGTGAAGTGGGGGAAGCGGCCGCCCTCGGCGGGGCCGATCACGGTCAGGTCACCGCCCGCCGCCGGCACCAGCAGCAATTCGCTGAGTTCGGCCGCCTGCATGCCGCCGATCTCGTCCCAATCGGAAGGGAGGTCCGAATAGAGGTCGGTCCTGCCCCAACCAGCGCGGAGGAAGGAGTAGAGGTGCTCCTTGACCGGAGCCCGGCGGATGACGAGGGCGTCTCCGGCGGGGTTCCAGGCGGGCTCGGCGTAGAACGCGGGATCGGAAGTCAGCGCGGTTCCGGATCCGCCAGCGGCGGGGACCGTCCTGAGGTGGCCTCCCGCGCTCGACCAGGTGACGTAGGCGATCCGGCTCCCGTCGGGTGACCAGGCGGGCATGAACTCGTCCTCGTCGGAGTCGGTGAGCCGGGTGGGCGTTCCGCCCGGGAGTTCCATCCGGTAGAGCCGGCTGAAGGCCGAGAAAACGACGGCGCTGCCGTCCGGAGCGAGGCGCGGCCAGCGGATGATTCGGGCGGTGACCGTCGGCCCGTCGTCCACCCGGCGGGGGAAGTGGAGGCGGGGGGCCACCTCGGCCTCCACCTGGGCCTCGAAGGGGATGGCGGTCATCGCCCCGCTCTGGAAGTCGATCCGCCGGAAACCGCCGTCCACGGTGGCGATCAGCGCCGAACCGTCGGGGGTGAAGGCGTAGCCGGGCATGGTGTCCCGGCTCGCCCGGGATTCCTGATCGTCCCGGGTCACGCCGTTCACGAGCCAGCGCTCCTCGCCGGTTCCGAGATCGCGCACCCGCAGCGCGGTCTGGGTGCGGTGGCGGGTGGCGTACACCAGGTGGCGGCCGTCCGGGCTCAGCAGCGGACGCATCGCGCTGCCGGGGGCGCTGGTGATCGTCGTCTCGTCGCCGGTCTCGCGGTCGAAACGGACCACCTGCCAGATGGGGAACTGCGCGTTGTAGCTGAAGGTCCCGCGCCGCTCGGAGAAAAAGACGTAGCGGCCGTCGGGGGAGGCGACCGCCCCGAGCCGGTTCGGCGGTTGCGCGCCGGGGACGCCGGGGGTGGGCTCCGGGGGCTTTTCGCCGAGACGGACGCCGCTGCCGCCGTCGCGATGGATCAGGAAGACCCCGGCGGTGCGGTCCGGAGGCCGCGACCTCGAAACGAGGAGGTAGTCCCCGTCGGCCGTCCAGCTCGGCGAGACCATGAGCTGCGGCCGGTCACGGGTCGGTCCGTCCTTGGTGACCGCCCGCGGTTCGCTCCCGTCGGCGTTCGCGATCCACAGGTTCTCGACCCCGCTGCGGTCGCTCAGGAAGGCGATCTCGCTGCCGTCCGGCGAGAAGACCGGCTGGCTTTCGAAGGAGAGCCCCCCGATGATCCGGGTGGCCTGGCCGCCCGACATGGGCAGGGTGTAAAGGTCGCCGAGGAGCTCGAAGACCATCGTCTGGCCGTCGGGCGAGACGTCGAGGGACATCCAGGTCCCCTCGGTGACCGTGAAGGAGAGTGTCTCGCTGGCCGCGAGCGGCAGCACCTCTTCTTTCTTTTCGGAATCGTCCTCGTCCTGGGTGACAGCCCGGGCGGGAAGGAGCAGACCTCCTCCGAGGACCAACAGGGAGAGCAACCGGAAACGCATGTGCACTACCTCCGAACGGGCTGTAACCCGCCGATTCTATGGGCGGCGGGGCAGGGGCCGCCGGTGTTCACACCGGCACCGCTGCGCGAAGCGCAGCAAGAGCGCTCACCGCCGACCTGTGTAGAGCGCGGGGACAGCTTGGAGCGCCGGCCTCCGGCCGGCATCGCGCATCGCTGACGTTGAAAGAGCGCGGCATCCCCGTTCAAGGTCACGATCAGGAAGCCCCGCGAGCCACTGGCCGACGCAATCCCCGGTAGCAGCCGGCCGGATCCGATCGGACTGCCCGCCTCTATTCGGGTGAACGGACGAGGCGGTTTCAGGTCAGCGGCGGAATGGGTGAGCGCCGGGGGCGGCGGCGGCTCGGGGCTACGAGTCTTGCTGCCCGGTCGGGTAGCGATGCTGACCTAGAGGTCGGCGGGCCCTTGCCAGTTCACCCCTCAGCCTGCCGTCGTCACCGCGCCGCGGCTCGCGGAAGAAACGGTGCGCGCGTACTTGGCGAGGACGCCGGTGGCGAACTCGGAGACGGGCGCAATCGCCTCGCGGGACACTGCGTCCGGCATCTCCACGTCGACGGTCCGCGACTCCAGGTCGATGGTGATCCGGTCGCCGTCCTGGACGAGTCCGATGGGACCTCCGGCGGCCGCCTCCGGGGCCACGTGCCCGATCATGAAGCCGTGGGTGGCGCCGCTGAAACGCCCGTCGGTAATGAGCGCCACGCTGTCACCGAGTCCGCGCCCGATGACCGCCGCGGTGACGCCGAGCATCTCGCGCATGCCGGGCCCCCCCTGGGGGCCTTCGTAACGGATGACGATCACGTCGCCCGGTTGGATCCGGCCCTCCTGGACCGCGGCGAAGGCGGCCTCCTCCGAGTTGAAGACGCGCGCGGGGCCTTCGTGGGAGGTCCGGGTGTGGCCCGCCAGCTTCAGGACACAGCCCTCGGGCGCCAGGCTGCCGGTGAGGATGGCGAGCCCGCCCCGCGCCTTGACCGGACGGTTGGCGGGTCGGATGACCTCCTGGCCGGGACGCTCCGGAGCCTTTGCGGCGAGTTCGAACAGGGTTTCCCCCGACACCGTCGGGGTGTCGGTGAGCAGTCCCAGTTGGCTGAGCCGTGAAGCGAGCAGCCGCATGCCGCCGGACGCTTCCATGTCGGGGGCGGTGAACCGGCCCCCCGGCTTCAGATCCGCCAGGACGGGAGTGCTGGCCCCGATCTCGTCGAGGTCTTCCAGTGTCAACTCGCTTCCCGCCTCGTGGGCGATCGCGAGCAGATGGAGCACCGCGTTCGTGGAGCCCGCGGTCGCCGAAACCGAGGTGTAGGCGTTGCGGAGGGCGTCCCGCGAGAGAAAATCCCGAGCGGTCCGGCCTTCGCGTAGCAGTTCCATCACGCGTTTGCCGGCCCACCGCGCCGCCTCCGGTTTCCGGGTGTCGGTCGCCGGAATTTCATTTCCCACCATGGGCGAAATCCCGAGGAACCCCATGGCGACGGACATGGTGTTGGCGGTGAACTGCCCGCCGCACGCCCCGGCCCCGGGGCAGGCGACGCCTTCGAGTTCCCGAAGCTCCTCGTCGCTCATCGTTCCGGCGGCGTGGGCGCCCACCGCTTCGAAAACGTCCTGGATCGTCACGTCCCGGCCCCGGTAACGCCCCGGCGCGATGGAGCCGCCGTAGAGCATGAGCGAGGGCAGATCCAGCCGGGCGAGCGCCATGACGGTGCCCGGAATCGTCTTGTCGCACCCCGAAATCGCCACCACCCCGTCGAGCAGGTGTCCGCGCGTCACGAGCTCAATGGAATCCGCCACCACTTCGCGGGAGACGAGCGACGCGCGCATCCCGGACGAACCCATCGCGATGCCGTCGGTGACCACGATGGTGTTGAACTCGAGCGGCGTTCCGCCGGCTTCGCGGACGCCGATCTTGACCTGTTCCGCGAGCTCGCGCAGATGGCTGTTGCAGGGTGTGATCTCGGTCCAGGTGTTCGCAATGCCGATGAGCGGCCGGGAGATGTCCTCGTCCGTAAGGCCGACGGCCTTCCACATGGCCCGGGCCGGGGCGCGGCTCGGGCCGCTCTTGATCTCGTCGCTTCGCATGGGATTCTCCTGACGCTGGAACTGGTCCGGCCACGGCGGGTCTGCGGGGCCGCTACTCTCTCACGAACCGTTGCTAAGCAGCCTGTGGACAAAGTCACGCGGCATTCAACCGGCGATGCATCCCGGCTGAAACGCGCCGCTTTGCGGCGCTCATCGTTGCGCTTCGGTCGAAATACACTTGGTATTCCTCTCTCGCGCGCCTTGTCAGCCGGGCGCCTCGCCCCCACCGGGAGAACTGGCCGGTCTCGGTGCTCACGTCACTTCATCCACAGGCTACTAGCCCGTTACCCGAGCCCGCGCGCTTTCTTGTTTTTGGCGCTGGAGCGATCGGGAGCGTTTTTGCGGCGCGACTCGCCGTCCGGCATCCGGTCGCGGTGGTCGCCCGGGGAGAGCGTCTCGCTCAGATCCTCCGGGCGGGCATCCAGGTTGACGGTGCGACGGAGGGGAACATCCGGTTGTCCGCCGCCCCGGCCGCGGGCGAACTCGCCGGCTTCCGCCCGGATTTCGTCCTCGTCACCGTGAAGGCGCATGCGACGGCCACGGCGGCGCGCGCCCTCGCTCCGCTCGGAACGGCGCCGATCCGGGTTTCCCTGCAGAACGGTCTTGGGAACGAGGAGGCGCTCGCCGCCGGCGGTTTCCCGGTGATCGGCGCGGTTTCCAACAACGGAGCGACCCTGTTGGAATCAGGACGCGTGTTCCATGCCGGCCTTGGTGAGGTGATCCTGAGCAGCTTCCAGCAGGTCGGAGAGGAAAGCGTCGCGGCGCTCGCGGATACCCTGTCCGCAGCCGGCTTCCCGGTGCTCCAGGTACCGGACATCCGCAAGTCGCTTTGGGACAAGGCGGCCCTGAACGCTGCGTTGAACCCGGTGTCGGCGCTTCTCGGGCTCCGGACCGGACAGTTGCTCCGGGATCCGGGGAGCGAACACCTGCTGCGGTTACTCGTGCGCGAAGCCGTCGCGGTTGCCCGGGCCGAGGGGGTGTCCACCTCGGAGGCGGAGGTCTGGAAGACCGTCGAGCGAATTGTCGCCCGCACCGCGGGGAACAAGACCAGCATGCTTCAGGATCTGGAGCGGGGGATGCGCACCGAGGTAGAGGCAATGAATGGGGTGATCGTCGTCCGAGGGGCGAAGCACGGTATCGAAACTCCGTGGAACCGGCTCATGCTCCGGTTGATCCGCGGCCGCGAACGGCGGTAGCAGCCTGTGGTGGAACCCGGGTGAGCGCCGAGAGCGGTGAGGCCCAGTTCTCCCGGTGGGGCCAGTTCTCCCGGTGGGGGCCCGGCTGACAAGGCGCGTGAGGGAGGAGCCCCCACCGGGAGAACTGGGCCGCCTGGGTTTCACCACAGGCTGTTAGCCGGCGGTCGCGGCTCAGCTTTCCGGAGTGGCGCTTCGACTGCGCGGCCCGTGCCAGGCCACCCGCCCCAATAGGTGGTCGTCGGGGGACAGCGCCCGCTCGCCGTGGTCCGGATTGTCGGCGACCAGGACACAGCCGTCCCGATAGCGCAGGCGGCGTATCGAGGCGCCGGATTCGGTGGCCAGCACGAAGGGCTGGCCGTCTACGGGAGTCGTGTGTCCGGGATCGAACGCGACCAGATCACCGCCCCGGATCGTCCCTTCCATGGCGTCGTCGGTTGCCCGAATACACACCAGGCGATGCGCATGCGCCCACTCGGGGAGAGCGTCCGGTGCGATCCCCAAGGTCACCTCCGGCGACAGCTCGAAAACCGGCTCCGGGCGTTCCGCGCCCACCCGGAGACCGGACGCGAGCGGGATCATCACCAGCGAACCCGTGCACGGCGCACCCTCCGCGTGAACCACGACCCGAGCCTCCCGCGCCGGATCCCAGCCCGAGACCAGGTGCAGCAGCGACTGCGCCGCCGCCGCCACCCGGTCCGCCAGGTCCCTCACCCGGCCGGCGCCGTCGCGTAGTCGCGTTGCAATCACGCTGCGGCCGCTCTCCGGGGGGCCCGCCGCGTCCGGCCACCGGACGGCCGGCTCGCGATGAGCGTCTACGGCTTCCCCGGCCACACCCGGGCCGATGGTGAGATTCACCCCCAGCACCCGCGTCATCAACTCGAGAGTGGTGACGCGGACCGCCCGCCCGTCGATCAGACTTCGGATCTGACCGACCGGGATGCCGGTCCGCGCGGCGAGTGGCCTGAGGCCTTCAGCATCAACCGGCTCTCGAAATGCGTTTCTAAGTCTTTCAATTCCGTTTAGTGTCACTACCGTCAGATTACATCAAATCTCCGCTTCGTGTCGGGTCGCGCCGCGCTTCGAGATGAGCAGCCCGTCGAAAAGTCATTCGGCCAGTTTTCCGTTGGTGCTCTTGGCGCTTGTGTCACTTTAACTTCAGGCTGCCCGGGCGCGAGGGGTGCCGGAACGGCGGCAAAAACCGATCCGAATGCCGGTTCGACCGGCTCGCGGTTTCAATCCTGCCGCGGCGACCTTCCCGTTGATCGTCCATGTCCTGCGTGACATGATGTTGTGACATGGACGGCACGGCCAGACGGCTCGTCGAACTCTGCGATCTGTACGCCCAACACACCGGGCGGCGCGTCTCGACGGTGTCCCGTTACGCAACGGGGAGCGGCGAGACGATCGCGCGGCTGTGCCGCGGTCGGACGATCACCACCCGCCGCCTGGAACGGGCGCTCCGCTACCTGTCGGAAAACTGGCCAGAGAATGCGGATTGGCCCGTGGGGACGCCACGGCCGCCGAGGAGCGACACCGAGAATCCAGACCGCCCGACGCTCTGAAAGGCTTCGCCGCGCGCCGGAGAGTAGTCCGGAGAGTAGTCCGGAACCGCTGGGTTCTCGCCGGCGTCCCAACATTCCGGTTGGAGATGTTTCCGGACCGGTGACCGTCCTTTCCCTCACCAGGCGGGCCGGCCGCGGGGACGCCCGGTCGTGCGGACGTTCGAGCCGGTAGGCTTTCGCGCGTGAACCGGGGTCCACGACCGATCGTCTCGGCCGCCTGGCTCCGCGAGCGCCTCGCGACCGAAAACCCAGGCCCCGTCGTGGTGGACGTGCGCTGCAACCTCATGGACCCGGCCTGGGGACGGGCCCGATATCTCGAAGGCCACCTGCCCGGCGCCGTCTTTGCGGATACCGACCAGGATCTCGCAGCCAGGAAGACCGGGACCAACGGGCGCCATCCCCTGCCGTCCGTCGCGCGGATCACCGAAGTCTTCGGCCGGCTCGGCATCGGACCCGACAGCGCCGTGGTCGCCTACGATGATGCCTCGGGAATGTTCGCCGCGCGGCTTTGGTGGATGCTGCGCTATCTCGGACACCCTCGGGCCGCGGTCCTGGACGGCGGTCTCGCGGCGTGGGTCGAGGCGGGGGGATCCCTCGACGCCGGCGAGGCGACGCGGCCCCCCCGGCAATTCGTTCCCCGACCGGTAACCGGAATGGCGGTCGGCGTGGCCGAGGTGGAAGCAGGACTGGCGCGACGTGCGCATCTCCTGGTGGATGCCCGCGAATCGGTCCGCTGGCGCGGCGAGCGGGAGCCCATCGATCCGGTGGCCGGGCGCATTCCGGGGGCGAAGAACCATCCCTGGAAGAAGAACCTGGCGGCAGACGGCCGCTTCGAGGCGCCCGAGTGTCTCCGCGGGAAATTCGCGAGCCTCACCAGCGGGCGGAATGGGCGCCGCATCGTGTGCTATTGCGGCTCCGGCCTGACTGCCGCGCACAATGCCCTGGCCCTGGAACTGGCAGGCGTCGAAGATGTGGCGGTCTATTCGGGATCCTGGTCCGAGTGGTGCGCCGACCCGGCCCGACCCGTGGAGCGCGGCCCGGGGTAAGGCGTTCGCGGTTACCGGACGCCTACCGATCGGCCGCGGTCCAGCGGATCCGGCCGTTGAACAGTCCGCTGCGTCCGGTGGGTGGCGACGCCCCCGAGCCAGGTCGAAACCACCAGGAGATCGAGGATCGAGCGGTCGGGCGGATCCGGGACCGCGCCGCTGAGAACGACGAAATCCGCCCACTTTCCCACTTCGATCGAGCCGATCTCATCCTCCCACCGGGAGGCCGCCGCCGGGGCCAAGGTGTAGGCAGTGAGCGCCTCCTGCCACGAGACCCGTTGCTCCGGATGCCACCCGCCCGGCAGTCCGCCGGCTGGCTTTTCCCTCACCGTCGCCGCGTAGAGTTGGCGCAGGGGATCGAGCGGAGCGGTGGCCCAGTCGCTCCCGAACACCAGCGTGGCTCCCGCGTCCCGAGCCGCTCCCCACGCGAAGGACCAGGCAGCCCGCGCCTCTCCGAGGCGCGCGGTGTTGTAGACGTCGATCCCCGTGATGCAGTGGTGAGGGTTGAAGGAGGCGAGCACCCCGATCTCCGCGAACCGGGGCGCGTCTTCCGGATCCAGCACCTCGATGTGTTCGATCCGGTCCGCAAGTTCCGGCCGCGGGCCGCGACCCGCGGCCGTCTCGAAGGCGTCCAGCGAGGAGCGCACGGCCAGGTCCCCGATCGCGTGGATCGCGACCGGGAAGCCGGCTTCGTGGATCCGGGTCACCGAGTCGGCGAGATCCGCGAATTCGGTCACCATGAACCCGGATTCCTCGGGAGCGTCGGCGTAGGGGGCGAGGAGGGCGGCCGTGCGCGCGGACAGCACCCCGTCCGCCATCAGCTTCGCGTAGCCGACTTCGAAGACCGGCCCCCGCTCCGCGGTGCGGGCGGCAAGGGCGCTCCGCGCGTCGTCCCGGGCGGCGGCGAGCTCCCGGGTCCGGTCCGCTGCCCCGGTCGCGCCGTACCAGACCCGCAGCGGCAACTCGCCGGCCGCGGCGAACTCGACGTACTCCGGGATCCGATCCAGTCCCGCCATGGTGTGGACTCCGGTGAGCCCGAGTCTCGCGGCTGCCCTGAAGGTCTGGCGCATCGCTTCCCGCTCCTCTTCTCCGCTTAGCGGCCGAACATGCTCCCGCACCAGCCCGCCCGCGGTTTCAAGCAGAATCCCGGTGGGCTCCCCCGAGGCGTAGCGGAGGATGCGGCCCCCCGGGGGATCGGGGGTTGCGGCGCTGACGCCGGCGATCTCGAGCGCGAGGCTGTTGACCCAGGTGGTGTGTCCGTCGATGTCGGAAAGCGCCACCGGGTTGCTCGGAGTGACCGGGTCGAGGTCTTCCACGGACGGAACTCGCCCCCGGAGAGCGTGTGGTCCCATCGTCCGCCCACGATCCAGGCTCCGGGCCCGAGTTCGGCGGCCCGCGCGGCGATGCGCCGGGTCCATTCGTCGCGGTCGGCAATGCCGGTGAGGTCCACGCCGCGCACGAGGGAGATGCCGGACTCCAGATGCAGGTGTCCGTCGATCAGGCCCGGAATCGCGGCCCGGCCATCGAGCTCGATGATCTCCGTCGCTTCTCCGATCCAGCGTTCGCTTCCATTCGAATTCCCCACGAACACGAACCGGCCGCCGCGCACGGCAAGGGCTTCCGCCACCGGCTGCGAGGCGTCGCTCGTGTGGATCACCCCCCCGCGGACGACGAGATCGGCCGGGCCTCCTGCGGGCGGCCCTCCACAGGCGGCGGCGAGCGCAAACGAGGCAAGCGAGAGGGCTCCGCGACGTGGAACGGACATCATGGCCCCTATTGTGGCGGCCAATCCGGATGTCCGGCGCGGCGCGGGTCAGAAGCGTGGCGCCAGGCGGCGGTCAGTCGATCCGTCGGTGGTTTCAGGGAGCGCCGAGAGACCGGCGCAACTCGGGTGAGTTGGCGATGATTTCTCCGAGTTCGGTCATGGCGCTTTCGATGGCAACCTCAACGGCGAGGCCGAGTGCTTCCGGACCGCCACTGCAGGTGACTCCGCCCGCGCTTTGAACTGCGCTCCCGTACACGATTTCCCGCAGCAGCAGTCCGTCGCTCATAGAGGCCGAAACCGAGAGAGTCAGCTCGGCGCTCGCCGCGAAGTCGACAAAGGGATCGCCGGCGACTCCGGCGTCGAAGGTGTCAGCGCGAACGACGAACACGGAGTCGAAACCCCTGGCTTCCATGGTTTCCCGGTCCATCGGGGCCGCCGTTCGCCGTATCTCGCGCATCCCCTGCTCAAGAGTGCCGATGACGGACAACTCAAGCGCTTCCCCGGCGTCCACCGGATATCGCGAGTCGCCGCACCATCCGTAGCCCCCGGTCTCTTCGGGAGCCAGGTGCACCTCCCGCCGGAGCTGGGAGCTGGTCGCCGTCCACGAAAACCGCCGCGGCCGCCGCCAGCGGCGCTTCGAAAAGGAGGAGGTCGGAGGACGGGGCGGGACGTATCACGAGCGCGTGCGAGCAGGCGGCGGTGCCCAGGAACCACACCGCAACCGCAACTCGAAGGGAGTTTCTGGTCATCGCGTGGCCCCCGGCGCGTCTCCCGGCGCGTGGTCCTGGTCACGGTGCGAAAGGGGACCAGCTCCGAGCTTCGGAGTCGATGGCTGAGAGCTGTTCCCGGGCCTCGATCGCCTCCACAAATTCGTGGGGCTGGGAGGTTCGCACCGTTCCCCGGATCGTTCGCCGGACCGGTGCGGCGTGAGTTGTCTACGCGCCGCCGGGATCACCCAGGGAGCTGCGCAGCGCCGGGGAGTTGGCGATCAGCTCGCCGAGCTCGGTCATTGCGTTCTCGATGGCGATTTCGACCGCTGCGCCCAGCGCCTCGGCGCCGTTGCCGCAGGTGATCCCGCTCTGGTTCTGGACCGCGTTGCCGAACACCACTTCCCGCACCTGCAGGCCGTCGCCGGTGAACGCCGAGACCGACAGCGTGAGTTCGGCGCCCGCCTCGAAACTCAGGAACGCACCGCTGGTGAGACCCACATTGAAGGTGTCCGCGCGAACGACGATGACGGCGTCCAGGCCACGCGCCTCCATCGCCTGCCGGTCAAGCGGGGCCGCGGTCGGCAAGACGTCGCGTACCAGCCGCTGCAGGGTGCCGACGACCGACAACTCCAGCGCTTCGCGCGCGTCCACCGGATAGCTGACGTCGCCGCACAGCGAGTCTCCGTCCAGGTCGGGCGTCATCCGGACCTGCCGGAAGAGCTGGTCGGCGTCCACGAAGACGGCCGCCGCGGCCGGGAGCGGCGCTTCGAACGCGAAGGCCTCGGCGGAGGGCGCCGGCCGGATCAGCACCGCCTGGGAGCAGGAGAGTGCAGTCAGGGCGAGTCCCGCGATCGCCGTCGCGGCAAGCGGTGGGTCGTCATTGTCCTCTTCATCCTGTTTCTCCTGGCGGCTCGGAAGGACCCGGTCCGCTATCAGCCTGTGGTGGAACCCGGGTGAGCGCCGAGGCCGGTGAGGCCCAGTTCTCCCGGTGGGGGTCCGGGTGACAAGGCGCGTGAGGGAGGAATACCTGGTGTATTCCGACCGAAACGCAACGATGAGCGGCGCGAAGCGACGCGGTTCAGCCGGGATGGATCGCCGGCCGAACGCCGTCTGGGTTTCACCACAGGCTGATAGCCCCGGTCATGCAACGGGCGTTCCAGCGACGGACGCAGTTCGGGAGCCCCGACGATCCATTCTGCGAGCTGCGTCGTCGCATGCCGGATCGCGCGCTCCGCCGCCTGGGTCGCCGGGAGCGCGCCGAGCCCGCAGCCGCGGAATCCCCACCGGTCCTCCGCCTTCCAGGTGGCCGCCCCCGTTAGCGTCTTCCGGATTTCGCTCCCATCTTCGGTGGTGGCGACGAGCGAGAGGGTGATTTCGGCGTGCGCCTCGAAATCCATACCCACCATTGTCCGGAGCGGGGACAGGCTGATGGCGAACGCCTCCACGCGCACCAAGACGGCGGCGTCGAGTCCGTTCTCCTTGAGACGCCAGCGATGTATCGGGGCATCGACGAGCCGGATGTCGTCCGCTACCGCCCGAATCGCTTCCACCACCGACTGGGTGACCGCTTCGCGAGCCGTGAGCGGATAGCGCATGAAGCCGCAAATGGGACTGTCGAAGGAGTCCTGAAGCACAACCTCCTCCGGTACCCGCGCGGCGTCCACGAAGAGTCCGAGAGAAGAGGACAGCACGCCCGCGGGAAGCAGGGTCTCGGGCGGCGGCACGGAGTTGACGACGACGGGGTGGCTGCAGCCCAAGCCCGCAGCGGCGACGAACCCGAGTGCGGCGAAAGCTCTCATCTCACTCCCGGCGCCGCGCGGCGAGCCGCGCGATCCGGTCGCAGAGCGCCGGAAAGCTGATCCCCATGACGGCTGCCGATTGGGGCAGCAGACTGCGGGTCGTCATCCCGGGCAGGGTGTTCGCCTCGAGCACCAACGGTTCCCCCTCCGCGTCCAGACGGAAATCCACCCGCGAAAAGTCCCTCAGGCCGAGCGCCCGGTGGGTTTCCACGGTCAGCTCGCGGAGCCTTGCCGCGAGCGACTCCGGAATGTCCGCGGGGAAGATCTCCTCCGCAATTCCCGGGGTGTATTTGGCGTGGTAGTCGAAGAGACCGGAGCCCGTCACGATTTCCCCTACGCCCAGCGGTTCGAGGCCGACCCCGTCCGGTTCCCCGACCACCCCGACGGTGAATTCGCGGCCCGGAAGCATCTCTTCCACGAGAACGCAGCGATCATGCCGGCGCGCCTCCGCCACCCCCGAGCGGACCTCGTCGAAGCCGTTCGCGATGCGGAGTCCGACCGACGATCCGACTCGCGAAGGTTTGACGACGACGGGGGACCCGAGCGACTCGATCTCGCGTCGCCGGTCGTCGGGCGTCTGGAACTCCAGCATCTCGAAGCGGGGCGTGGGGATCCCCGCTCCCTGCAGCACCCGCTTCGCCGACGCCTTCTCCATGGCCAGCGCACTCGCGAGCACCCCGCTTCCGGTGTAGGGCAACCCTCCGAGATCGAGGACGGCCTGGAGCAGCCCGCCCTCGCCATCGAGTCCGTGGAGAACCAGGAATGCCAGGTGCGCGTCGCTCACCGCCTTCAGCCGGAGCAGGCCGGGGACGTCCTCGCGCTCGCGCGCCGTCGCCAGATCCGCATCCGACGGCGGCGTGCGGCCCACCCGAAGCGCGAGGAACTGCCCCTCACGCTCGGGGCCCAGTTCGCCGTGGACGGTGTCCACCGCCGTGACTTCATGCCCCGCGATCCGCAGCGCGCGGAGAACTTCTCCGGCGCCCGCAAGCGCCACGTCGCGTTCCGGCGTGGAGCCTCCGGTAATCAGCGCGATGCGCAAGCGCGTACTCGTCGTGCCGGTCACAGCGTCATCGCAAGCCGCACGGATTCGGGCAGCGGCGCCGGCCGGGAAAGAAGGCTCGCCACCACGAGCACCCCGAACCCGGCAGCCATCGCGGGCACCGCGGAAGGGACTGCGAGTTCCGGCAGCAGGCTCTCGAGGACGAACAGCGAACCGAGTCCCGCCGCCATCGAAAGGGTCGAGGCCCGCGCGGTGACCCGGGTCCAGCAGAGGCCGAGCAGCAGCGTCGGGGCCAGCGCAGCGGCGAATGCCCCGAACCCGAGCGTCCCGAGCCACGCGATCAGGCCGTCTTCGGAGAGGTGCCAGGCAGCTACCCCCAGCGCCGCGAGCCCCACGAGCAGACCCGCGAGGCGGGCCGCGGCAAGGCCGGAGAATCCGCTTCGGCCGAAAGCCCGGGGGAGATCCCGGCAGAGAGCGGCCGCTCCCAGGTTCACAAAAGCGTCGCTCGTGGACATGATGGCGGCGAGCACCGCCGCGGCGACCAGGCCGGCCAGGAGTTCGGGAGTCGCGGGCAGGTTCAGGACGGCGAGGGCGGCCTCGTCCGGGTGTCCGGCCGCGCTCGCCGGAACGCCGCCCAGAAGGACCATCGCCCCCGTCCCGAGGCCGATCCAGACCAGGATGCTGAGGCTCTGGGCGCCCCCGATCACCGCCGGCAGATAGCGGAGCGCCTCCGGGCTCTTCAGCATCAGGAACTTGTGGAGCATATGGGGTTGCCCGAGGGTTCCGACCGAGAACAGCAGCAGGAAACCGAACCCGGTCGCCGGCTCCAGCACGCCCAGCGGTTCGAGGAATTTGCTGCCGCCGGGTCCCCTGGCAGTCAGGGTTTCCCCGACGCCGGCGGGCCCCCCGACCTGGCTCATGACCCAGCAGAAGGCCGCCGCGGCGGCCGCCGCCATCACGATTCCCTGCAGCACGTCGGTGTTCACCGAGGCGACCATTCCGCCGGCCAGCGAGTAGGCGAGCACAATGGCCAGGCCGACCGCGAGACAGGTTCCGAGCCCCACCTCGGGGAAGGCGAACCGGGTGGCGCGGGCGAGCGCCGAGAGTTGAACCCCGAGATAGATGACGCTGCCGACCAGGATCGCGACCGCGGCCAGCGCCGCCGGAGCCCGGGCCCCGAACCGGAAGGCGATGGACTCCGGCAGCGTCTGGGCGCCGCTCGCCGCGGCGATCAGCGCGAGCCGCCGCCCCGCCGTGCGGCAGAGAAGCGCCGCGGTGAATCCGGCGGGCGCCACGATGAACAGCGAACCGAGTCCGACCTGACCGGTCAGCCCCGGCCCCCCGAGAAACACGAATCCGCTGAAGGCCGAGGCCGCGACCGCGAATCCCGCGCGGAAGGCGCCCAGCCGGCGGCCGGCGACGAAGAAGTCCGCGCTGTCGCGCGTCCTCGAGACCGCCGCGAGGCCGATAGCGAGAGTGGCGAGCAGGAGGAGCGCGGGGATCAAGGTTCCGACCGGGGTCCTGTCCCGGAGCCGGCCCGCAGCCGTTTGAGATCTGCCGCGTCCGGGGGATGGAAGGAAGCGGCAAAACCGGCGCTGGTGAGGACGAGCGGGATCAACCAGATCCCGAGGAGCAGTCCCCAGAGCGACCGCGGCAGCCCGAAGAACCCGGGTCCGTCCGCGAGTCCGGCGGCCATCAGGGTTCCGCCGGCGAGCGAAAGCGCGAGCCCGCCGCCGGTCACGACGTCCAGCCCTCGGCTCGGCCCGCCGCCTGCCGATCCCACGTTCCACACCGCCAGGATGGCGCCGCTCGCCGCCACCGCCGCGAGCGCTCCGCCAGCGACCGGAAGCGTCAGGGCGGCGGCTGCCACCAGGGACGCCGCGAGCACACGGGACATCCGGCGCGCCCTCCTCGTTAGCATTCCCCGCGCAGGCAGGACTTTTTCCATGGTAGCCCGAACCGTCTATTTTGCCGGCGTCGTCGCCGCGCTGTTCGCCGCGTCCTGTGGCGCCCCTTCAGAGCCTCGGCCACCGCCCAGTCCCGAAGCCGGCCCCGAGGCCGTCGCCGGGTGGCGCATGGTGGATCTCAGTCATGGTTACGGCGAGAACACGCTCTACTGGCCGACCGATATCAAGGGATTCCAGCTCGACACGCTGGCCGAGGGGATGACTCCGGCGGGGTTTTTCTACGCGATGAAGGAGTTCGCCACCGCCGAACACGGCGGGACCCATCTGGACGCGCCGTACCACTTCTTCGAGGGCGCCGATCTGGTCGGCGAGATCCCGCTTGGCCGACTGATCGCTCCGGGAGTGGTCGTGGGCGTGAGCGCGCAGGCCGCCGCTGACCCCGACTACCGGGCGAGCGCCGACGATGTCCGGGAGTGGGAGGCGGAACACGGTCAGATCCCGCCCGGGACCGCCGTGCTCTTCCGGACCGGATGGGCGAGCCGCTGGCCGGACGCCCTCGCTTATCTGGGCGATGACGAACCCGGAAGCGCCGCCAACCTGCACTTCCCGGGACTCGGTGAGGACGCCATGCGCCTTCTGGTGGAGCGCGACGCAGGGCTCGTCGGAATCGACACCGCGAGCGTGGACTACGGGCCCTCGACGGATTTCATCGCCCACCAGGTCGGTGGCGCCGCCGGGATCCCCAATCTGGAAAACGTGGGAGATCTTTCCGAGCTTCCGCCGACCGGGTTCCTGCTGATTGCCCTGCCCATGAAGATCGAAGCCGGCACCGGCGCCCCGGTGCGGATCGTGGCGCTGATCCCGCCCGGCTGAGAGCCCGTGGGAAAAGGAAACCCCGCCCCACACCCCACCCCCGCGGCGCTCGGCGCCGCGAACGGACGCCGGCGAACTTTCGCCACAGTCTCCTGATCGCGGATTCCTGCGTGGGTCCCTGCCGCGGCGCTGGTTCCTGGACGGACGGCGGTAGCTGACCGCCGCCGCTCCGAACTCCCATGCCACAAGGTTCGCGCACGCGACGCCTGCTCGCGCTCGTCGTGGAGTCCCTGCGGGGGTCGGACCGGGATCTGACTTCCGGACCCCTCACGCCCGCGGTGTTCGTGCTCGCGGTGCCGATGGCGCTCGAAATGGTCGGCGAGTCCATCTTTGCGGTCGTGGACGCCCTGTTCATCTCGCGGTTGGGGGCGCCAGCGCTCGCCTCTGCCGGGATCACCGAGACCGCGCTCCATCTGGTGTTCGCGGTTGCGATCGGGTTCTCCTTCGCAGTGACCGCGGTGGTTTCCCGCCGCTACGGGGAAGGGGACCGGCGGGGAGCCGCGCGCGCCGGCGTCCAGGCGATCGGGCTCGGGATCGTGGTCTCCCTGGCCCTCGGGGTGGTCGGGGTGGTCTTCGCGCCCCGGGTCCTCGCCCTGATGGGCGCCGAGGCGGCGACGGTCGCCGTCGGAACCACCCACGCCCGGATCATGTATGCGGGGATGGCCACGATCGTCCTGCTGTTCCTGAACAACGCGATCCTGCGGGGCGCCGGCGACGCCCAGGCGGCGATGCGGTCACTCTGGCTCGCCAACGGGATCAACATCGTCCTGGATCCGTGTCTGATCTTCGGACTCGGCCCGTTCCCCGAGCTGGGTCTTCCGGGGGCGGCGGTTGCCACCACCATCGGCCGCGGTACCGGCGTGCTCTACCAGTTCTGGGTGCTCTCGCGGGGCTCGCGGCTCCGCATCCGGCGCGAGGACATCCGGACCCAGTGGGCGGTCATGAGGAATCTCTTGCGGGTGTCGGTCGGCGGGATCGGGCAGATGCTCGCCGACATGCTCCCCTGGATCCTGCTCATTCGGATCATCGCCAGCTTCGGCACCATCGCGGTCGCCGGCTGGGTCATCGCCATCCGGGTGGCGCTCTTCGTCATCCTGCCCTGCTGGGGGCTTTCGAACGCCGCCTCGACGCTGGTGGGCCAGAATCTCGGCGCCGGGAAGCCCGACCGCGCGGAGCGCGCCGTCTGGATCACCGGCGGCTGGAACATGCTGTTCATGGCTCTCGTGACCGGGGTCTTCGTGGTCTTCGCTCCAGAGATCGCGACGCTCTTCACGGACGACCCCGAAGTGCTCCGGACGGCTGCTACCGCACTTCGGGTCGTCAGCTACGGGTACGTCTTCTACGCCTTGGGGATGGTTACCCGGCAGGCCTTCAACGGAGCAGGAGACACCCGCACTCCGACCTGGATTGACCTCTTCTGCTTCTGGCTGTTCGAGATCCCGCTAGCCTGGCTGCTCTCCCGCACCGCTCTCGGCGTGGACGGCGTATTCTGGGCCGTGGCCATCGCCTACTCCCTCTCCGCCGTCGTCAGCACCCTGGTCTTCCGCCGCGGCGGCTGGAAGACGGCAACGATCTGACGCGCCGCCCAGGGAACGCTGGCCAGTTCTCCCGGTGGGGGCGTTCACACCGGCACCGCCCCGCGCAGCGGGGCGAGAGGGCGTAACGCCAACCGCGAAGAAGCGCGGGGACGGCTTGGAACACCGACCTCCCGGTCGGCATCGCGCGGGAGCGCGAAACCAGCGCCGATGACACTGCGCCGTGCCAACGTGAGTGCCGCACCCCTTCCAAGCACCCGATGCCGCGATCTCACCGCTCCCCCTACCCGCGGCCGCACCTTTTCATGCGGGCGGGGTGAACGGGCCGACCCGATCATGAGGGTTTCTCCCGGTGGGGCCTCGGTGCTCACGTCACTTTGTTCACAGACTATCAGGGAAAATTGCTATTGAAGATCAAAGGGGTTTTCTAACCGGGATTCCACGTTGAAAACCGTTTTGCAACGGCTTGGCGTTCTTGTCAAGAGCAATCGTTTTTCAATGTCACACGGGGTTTTTAAACCGGCATTCCATGTCGCAAATTGTTTTGCGACGACTTGGCGTTTTGTCAATGGAAATCGTTTTTCAATGTCAGAGCGATAATCTAAGCGAAATTCCTTTCCGCTAAGCGTTTCCCCACGGGTCCCGCCATCCATGCCCCGCTCCCCCAGAACCGGCGAAAGCCCCCTCGGCCAGGCTTGGCTGCATGAGAAGCTGGCGCTCCGGGTCCCTCAGGCGGCTACCGAGAGCCGCCTCGTCCACGGCGCCCGCCGCACGGAAACCGAGGGGGGAAGGACGTTCGAGTCGTATCCCCGGCGCTACGCCAACGACGGATCCCTCGTTTCCCACCTGCGCTTCGCCCTCCGCCACGAGCCTCTCGACCTTGGAGTTCTCACGGCTGCCTTCCGGCAAATCGGGCCGCAAACCATCGAAAACTGGGTCCGGGCCGAACCCACGGGGGCCTTCAGCCGCCGCGCCTGGTTCTTCTACGAAACTCTCCTCGGACAAACCCTGGACCTTGAGGATGGCAAGGCCGGCAACTATGTCGCGGCTCTCGACCCCGACCGGCACTTCGTCGCCGCGCCACGCCGCTCGCGGCGGCAGCGGGTCACCGACAACCTGCTCGGCGGCCCCCATCTCTGTCCCACGGTCCGGCGAACGCACCGGCTCGTCGAGGCAATGGAACAGGGTTTGGACGACGAGGCCCGAACGCTCGTCGCGCGGTATGAACCCTCGGTCCTCGTCCGCGCCGTCAACTACCTCTACACCAAGGAAACGCGCTCTTCTTTCGCGATCGAGGGGGAAACTCCGAGTACGACCCGTGCCGAGCGTTTCGTAGCCGCCCTGCGGACGGCGCCGGATCGCGACCCGACCGACAAGACCGTCCTTCTGGCCCTCCAGGCGGAGATCGTGGACCCCCGCTACGCGGCGCATGATTGGCGCGACGAACAGATTTTCGTCGGCTCAACGGTCGGAGGCTACCGCGAGGAAGTGCACTTCATCGGTCCGCGGCCTGATGACGTCCCGAAGCTCATGGCAGGCTGGGCGGCTCTGGCCCGCCGCCTGGCGGAAAGCCCGGTGGATCCCGTCGTGGCGGCGGCGGCTTCCTCCTTCGCGTTCGTCTTCATCCACCCCTTCGAAGACGGAAACGGTCGCATCCACCGCTGGCTGCTCCACCACACGCTGGCCAGCCGGGGCCACAGCCCTCCCGGTGTGATCTTTCCCGTGTCCGCCGCGATCCTGCGCGACCGGCAGGGGTACGACGCCGTGCTCGAAGGCTTCTCCGGACCCCGTCGGGACCTCATCCGGTGGGATTGGACCCCGGAGCGGGAAATCCGGGTGCAGGGCGACACCGCCGACCTGTACCGCTTCTTCGACGCCACCCCCTTTGCGGAATACCTCTACGACCGCATCGCCGAGACGATACGCCGGGACCTCCGCGACGAACTGGGCTTCGTCGCGGTCTTTAGCCGCGC
Source organism: Candidatus Marinacidobacterium sp. (assembly GCA_965250045.1). GTDB lineage: Bacteria > Acidobacteriota > Vicinamibacteria > Marinacidobacterales > Marinacidobacteraceae > Marinacidobacterium. The sequence continues at coordinate 3,265,657 of OZ252286.1, read as the reverse complement.
CACCGAGGCAGTGCGGGAGATCGTGGACATGCCGGATCGCCGCCTCTCCCTCTTCGTGCGACTCGTGATGCAGAACCAGGGACGGCTCTCGACGGCGAAACGCCGCCTCTTCGAAGAGCTCAGCGATGCGGAGATCGCGGCGATGGAGCAGGCCGTCACCGCCGCCCGCGAGGAGGAGGCCGGAACGGCGGCGCTCCTTCCGCCGGCGGACGGCGCCTGATTCAGCGGGGGCTCGCCTGCCCGGCGATTCCGATCAGGAACGCGTAGATCTCGGCGATTTCCTCGAGCCCGCGGTACCTCCCGGAGCGGCCCCCGTGACCGGCGTCGATGTTGGTGCGCAGCAGGATCAGCCGGTCGGGGCGCGTATTGCGTTCCCGGAGGCGCTGGATCCATTTCGTCGGCTCCCAGAACTGCACCTGGGAATCGTGGAGCCCGCTGGTGACCAGCAGGTGGGGCAGGGGCGCCGCCGGGATGTTTTCGTAGGGGGCGTAGCTTGCGAGCAGTTTGAAGAACTCTTCCTGGTTGGGATCGCCCCACTCGTCGTATTCCGCGGTGGTGAGCGGGATGTCCGAGTCGAGCATGGTGTTGAGCACGTCCACGAAGGGGACCATCGCCACCACTCCGGCGAAGAGTTCCGGCGCTTCGTTCACGACCGCGCCCATCAGCAGCCCACCGGCGCTCCCTCCCATTGCGTAGAGGCGCTCCGGGTCACACAGCCGGCGGCCTCGCAGGTGGCGGGCACACGCGATGAAGTCGTGGAAGGTGTTGGTCTTGCTTCCCTGCCGGCCAGCCTCGTACCACGCGCGCCCGAGCTCTTGCCCGCCCCGGATGTGGGCGATCGCGAACGAGAAACCACGGTCCAGAAGGCTGAAGCGCGCTTTGGAGAAGGTCGGGTCCATGCAGATTCCGTAGGCGCCATAGCCGTAGAGCAGGAGGGGTGACGTCGCTCCAGGGGGGTGATCCCGGTGATGGACCAGCGAAATCGGAATCCGCGCCCCATCCCGCGCGCGGGCCGTGAGCCGGCGGACCCGGTAGTCCGCCGAGCGGAAGCCGGGTACCTCTTCCCGCTTCAGCGTGCGGCGCCGGCCGGTCGCGAGCGAAACGGCGAGCGTGGTAGCGGGCGTCTTCGGCGTGCTCACCACGACGCGCACCTCGTCCGCCCCGGGTTCCGGATTGTTCTCCTCGTCGAGTGCCCGCACCGGTCCCGGAAGCGGCACCTGCCGGGTCTCGCCGCTATCCCAGTCCATCAGCCGAAGTTCCTGGCGGCCGGCGCGCCGTTCGAAGAGCGCGAGATGTGTTTCGAAGAGCTCGAAGCCCTCGAGCTGGATGCCTTCCCGCGCCGGGACGAGATCTTCCCAAGCCGCTTCCGCCCCCGGATCGGCTTCGCTGGCGGTGACGAGCCGGAAGTCGGGGGCGTCGCGGTTCGTGCGGATCAGGAAACGGCCCCGGAAATGGTCCAGTTCGAACTCGTGTGGCCCGCCCCTCGCAATGAGCCGCCGCGGGGCGGCGTCCGGTTCGCCGCTCGGAATGGCCCAGGCTTCCGCGCGGTCGGTCTGTTCGGAGTGGAGCAGCACGAACTCCCGCGAACGGCTCTCGTGGGCTGCCACCCAGAAGGTCTCGTCGGTTTCTTCGTACGCCAGCCGGTCCCGCTCCGGCGGGTCGCCGAGGCGGTGCAGCATCACGCGGTTCCAGCGCAGCGTTTCCGGGTCGAGCTTGGTGTACAGCACCGCATCGCCCGTCCGGGCCCAGACGAGGTTCGGCGCGGCGCCCTCGATCCGGTCGGGCAGCACTTCGCCGTTCCGGGTGTCCAGAAAGCGGAACTCGTAGACGCGCCTTCCCACCGTATCGGTAGCGAAGGCCAGGATCTCGTGGTTCGGCGAGATCTCCAGCGCGCCGAGCGAGAAATAGCCGTCCGCGGCGTCCCCGTGCGCTTCGCGCGCCAATCGGTTCCCGTCGAGCAGGAGTTCTTCCCGGCCGGATCGACGACCTCCCCCTCCGGCCGGGCGGCGGCAGAAGACCGCATATTCCTCGCCGCGGCGATACCGGGACAAATAGACGAAGGGCCCGTGGCGCACCGGCGGGGAAGCGGTATCCGGGACGATCCGGGCCTTCATCTCCCCGAGTACTGCCTCCTGGAGGCCCGACCAGCGCGCGAGGCTCCGCTCGGTCCAGGCATTCTCCGCCTCGAGGTGGCGGAGCACTTCGGGATCCTCGCGGTCCCGGATCCATGCCCAGGGGTCGGTCCAGCGCCGTCCGAACTTCTCGTAGGAGCGCGGACGTCGGGGGGCGCGGGGAGGGGTGGAGGGTGGCGTCATGAGCGCGGGAAGGCTAGCCGGGGGTGCCGGGCGAAGCGCGGCACGAGGAAATCGGCGCTCTGCGTGTCACTCCCCTCCGGGGCCAATACCGGCCTGAAGGCCGGTCCGGTTCTCCCGGTGGGGGCTCCCCGGCCGGCGGCGGGCGAACCCCGCCGCAGGTCGGCGCGGGGCTACGGGTTCAACTGCAGGCGGTGTTCGGTGACCGACTCCACCTTCGCCCGGGTGTAGGCGAGCGGGAAGTACTGGTGGCGGACCCAGAGTTCGAAGAGGTCGCGGTAGTGGGGGTTCATCGGGTCACCGGACTGTCCGGGAGTGCTCGTTGCGATCGAGTTGTCCCAGTTCGACGGGTCCAGGATCACCCGGAAACTGCCGCCCGAGCCTTGGTTGTCGTTGCCGCTGGTGTTGTGCACGGTGGACTCGTAGCCGCCGCGCGGATAGGGGCCGACTTCGAGCATTTGGCGGGTCTCCTCGTTCACCGCCTGCGCCATGTAGTTGGTGATGTGGACGTACTTCATGGCGGTCTGCCCGTAGCGCCAATCAGCCATGTCGGATCCGAGCCGCTCGGTGACGTCCTGGACCCCGTCGGCGAAAGCCTTCAGCAACAACTCGTCCCGGGTGTCTATCGGGTTCTCCCCGAAGCGGCCGTCGGGAGCCATCAGATGGTCGAACATCCGCTTCTTGTTGACGCCCCGGAGCAGGCCGCGGGCCGCTTCGGGGATGACGAGCTCCCGCATCGCTTGCGAGACGCGCCGCTCGAAGTGCAGATAGATGGTCGCCGCCACCGACGCCTTGTCCATGACGAAGTCCCAATCGGCCAGCGCGGCCTTCGCCGGACTGTCCGGCGGCTCGGCGAGCAGCAGCAGCGGAACGAGGTTGCGCGCCACCACGCTGAGCTCGTCGTGCTGGTAGGCCATCATGTCCTGGACGGTGTGGCGCTGGCCGTTCCGCATCAGCTCATCCACCCGGAGGCCCCGCATCTCGTCGCCCCAGGTGAAGTGGAGCGCTTCCGGATGCGGATAGTGGGAGGCCACCGCGGGGGCCATGAGGTTGTTCGCGGTGCCCCAGAAGCCCTTTTCGGGGTTCTTGACCGAGGGCAGCGCCTTGATCGGGAGGTAGCCCGACCATTCGTAGCGACCGTCGCCTGGCACCGGGACCAGACCGCTCCACTGGGAGTTCCGGATCGGGGAGATGCCCACCGCCTGGTAGCCGATGTTCCCGTCCACATCGCCCCAGATCATGTTTTCGGCCGGAATGCCGCTGTAGTTGTTGGCCTCGACGAATTCCTCCCAGGTCTGGGCCTGGTCCATCCGCAGGCTGGCGAGGTAGGGGGAGTTCCCGATTTCGAGCCAGGCGGCGCGGAGCGCGTAGGCCTTGTTGTTCTCCGTGTCTTCGTACACCACCGGGCCGTGGCGGGTGTATTTCAGCGTCGCTTCGTGGTCAGCCGCTCCCTTGACCTCGATGGTCTCGGTGCGGACGGTCATGGATTCCCATTCCCCGAGGTAGCGGTACTGGTTCGGGTCGCCGGGGTTCGTGTCATAGACCATGAGGTCCTCGTTGTCCTGCCCGAAGACCGTCAGGCCCCAGCCGCCCTTCTCGTTGTGCCCGATGGAAAGGCCCGGAAGGACCGGTTCGCCGCCGCCGATGACGCTCCAGCCCGGCGCCTCCAGATGGACGAAATAGCGGAGCGAGGGCGCGACGATGGTGCGGTGCGGATCGTTCACGATGAGCGGAAGCCCGGTCCAGGTCCGCTCCCCGTGCGCCACCCAGTTGTTCGAGCCGATGTGTTCGCCGAGGTCCACCAGACTCAGTTCGGAAGGGATTTCCTGAAGGAGTGCAAGCCGTTCGGCGTCCTCGTTCCGGTACTCGGCGGCGATCTGCTCCGGCTTGAAGATCACCGGCCCCCGGAAGGCGCGGTAGATGTCCAGGATTTCGCGCTTCAGCAGCGACCCGTCAATCGCCGGGTCGAGTTCGAGTTGGGGCACGCCGGGACGGAACCAGTCGATGTCCATCAGCGCCTCGGCGCCCACCGCGGCGACCGCCATCCCGTAGTTCAGCTCCTGGGTTACGTTCGAGAGGAGCCCCTGGTGGCGGGAGATCACGACTTCCTCGGTCCAGGGTTCGGGGAGGATGCCCAGCAGTCGGAATTCGAGGGGCAGGGAATCGGAGTTCTGCCGGGCGCGTTCCACCGCGGCGTTGATGCCGCGGACGAATGCCGGGATGATCTTGTCCCCGTGCGGGTGGTACCAGCGCATCTCCTCCCCCATGTCCTTCCGGAACATGTGGAGTCGGATTCCGATGTCCCGCTGGAGTTCCGAAGGCCCGAGAATGGCCGCGACCGTTCCCGTGGCCTGCCGCCGCCACATTTCGAATTGGAACAGGCGGTTCTCGGCGGCGCGGTAGCCCTGGATGAAGAACAGGTCTTCCTCGCTGTCGGCGTAGATGTGGTCGAGTCCCCAGCGGTCGGTGAGGACTTCGGCCGGGGCGCTCAGGCCGTTCACCTGGCGGGTTTCGTCCTGGGCCGCAGCGGTGGCGGCGAGGAGGCTGCCGACGGCGAGCAACAGGGGAATGCGAAGGGAACGAAGACGCATGGACGGACTCCTTGGGTTGGCGACCCGCGAGGCGCGGTGGCGCGGACCCGATGATACGGGAGCGCACCGAGTTTCCCCGCCGAATCGACAGTATCCGCTGATACCGTGCCGCCCATGACCGCCGCGCGCCGCCGCCTCCCCTCGCTCGGCAACCTGATGCTGATCGGCATGGGGGTTGGTGTCGTTGCCGGAGCGATCTTCGGCGAGAGCGCCACCCGCTTCGCCGTCCTTGGCGACATCTTCATTCGTCTGCTGACGCTCGTTGCCGTCCCCCTCGTCTTCTTCAACGTCATCGCGGCGCTGGCGTCTTCGGGAGCGTCCGGACGGGTGAGCCGGCTCTTGCTGCGGATCGGGACCTTCTTTCTCGCGACGACGGTGGCGGCCCACCTCATTTCACTGACCGTGGTCGGCCTCCTGCGTCCCGGTGCGGGCCTTGCCCGTCCGGCAGCGAGCGGCGGCGAAGCCGGGCCCGCGGCCGTGCCCGGTTTCGAGGACTTCCTGTTCGCGCTCGTTCCCGACAACGCCCTCGGAATCTTTGTGGACGACCGGGTGACCGCCGTGGTGGTGCTCGGTCTGATGGTCGGTTTCGCGGCCTGGGGTCTCGACGGAGAACGGCGGGCGGACGTCGCGCGGTTCTTCGCCTCCGGCACCGCACTCCTTCGGCAACTGGTCGCCGGGGTGCTCTGGGTCGGCCCCCTTGGAGTGGCGGCTCTCGCCGCCGCCAGCGTCGGCGAATACGGAAGCTCGATCTTCGGCCCGCTCGGCGTATATATTGCCGCCATCTGGCTTGCGGACGTGGCGCTTTTCGCGCTCTATTTCGCCGCGCTGCGTCTTCTGGCCGGGACCTCCCCGCTGTCGTTCCTGCGGCGGACGGCGACCGTGTGGACGACCACGATCTCCACCTGCAGCAGTCTGGCGAGCCTCGGCGCTTCGCTGAATGCCGCCGAAAAGATGGGGTTGCCCCGCTCGACCTATGCTCTCACCCTGCCTCTCGGCGCCCAGTTCAACAAGAACGGCAGCGGGGTGCTGCTGGCCGGGATCGTGCTGTTCACTGCCCAGACGATCGGGGTGTCCTTCAGCGTGGGGGAGATCGTGATCCTGATCGCCCTCGGCGGGCTACTCTCCGCCGCCGCTCCGGGCGTTCCGAACGGCGGGATCGTGAACCAGTTCCTGCTTCTTAGCGCCTTCGGCCTGCCGCTGGAAATCGGCGTGCTGGTGGCCGGGATCTATCGGCTCGTGGATATGCCCACCACGACCGCCAACATCATGGGTGACCTCGTGGGAACGATGGTCGTGACCCGACGAGAAAGGGAGGAAATCTCCGGTGTCTCATCCTGAACCCGATTCCATCCAGGCCGCGCGGGCCCTCTATCCGGGCGCTCCGCTTCGCTCCTACCTGAATGTGGCGGTACGCAGTCTGCTCGCCCGCCCGGTGCGCGAGGTCTGTGACTGGTACCTCGATGGCGCCATGGAGGGGGGTCCCAACAAGGAGGGGCTGTTCGAAACCGTGGAGCGCGGCCGAGCCCGGTTCGCCCGCTGGATCGGGGCGACGCCCGATGAGGTCGCCTGGACGCGGAACGTCACCGACGGCATAAACCTCTTCCTGGGCGCGATCGATTGGCGGGATGGCGATGAGGTGGTCTATTGCCCGGATCTCGAACATCCGGCGAACGTGCTGCCGTGGCGGAATCTGGGGCTCCGCCGCGGAGTGCGGCTCAAGGCGGTGCCGGCGAAGGGGGGACGGCTGCCATCGGTCCGGATGGCGGAGGCGGTTGGCCCCCGCACGCGGGTGATCGCGGCGGCGACGGTGTCCTATTCGCCGGGATTCATTGCCGATCTCGCTCCCCTCAAGGAGGCGCGGGACGCGCACGGAGCCTTCCTGGTGGTGGACGCCGCCCAGTCGGCGGGGGTGCTCCGGACCGACGTGGACAAGATGGGCGCCGATGCGCTCGCGGTGGCTACCCAGAAGGCGCTGTCCGCGTGCTACGGAGCGGGGTTCCTCTATTGCCGGCGCGGGGTCGCGGAGGCGTTGACGCCGGCGGCGCTGGGCCGCCACGGAGTGCTCTTCAACGCCGGGAAGGCGTCCGAGACCTCGCTTCCCGATGCCGATATCCCCTATGCCCCGGGCGCCCGCCGTTTCGATCTCGGCAACTACAACTATCTCGGTGCGGTGGCCATTGATGCCGCGCTCGGCATGCTCGGAGAGTTCGGCGCCGCCGCGATCGAGCGGCGCTCCCTGGGGCTTTCGCAACGGCTCGCCCGCGGGCTGCACGAGTTGGGGTTGCCGCTTACCAGCGGTTCTCCGGGACCCGAGATTTCGCACATCGTGACGGTGGGGACGCTCGGTCGCCAGGGTGAGCGAAAGGTGAGTGATTCCGCCCTCGAAGCGCTGCGGGCGCGCCTGGTGGCCGCCGGGGTGGTCTTCTCGGTGCGTCGCGCGGTACTTCGCTTCAGCTGCTTCATCCACAACAACGAGGCGGATGTGGACCAGGTCATCGAGGTCGCACGGGAGTGGCGCCGGGACTTCCCCCGCGCCGCCTGAGCGGCAGGACCGGTAGCTACTACGCCGGGAGGCCCCCGGTCGGGCCTGTTCCCGGGAGACGCCGTGCCCTAGAATGTCGGCTCTACATCCGGGCCGCATCGGCGACCCGTTTCCTGTATTGGAGAAGAGGATCATGACCCGTATCGCTTCCTGGACGCTTGCTGCCCTCGCCATTTCCGCGCTGGCCTTCGCCCATCCCCATTTCAACAAGACCGTGTCCACCACCATTGGCGACGTGGAGGTGTCGGTGGCCTACAACTCCACCGACGCCAACATGGACCACGTGGCGGCCATCGAGGCCGGCACTTTCGTCAGCCCCCGGGGCCCTCGCCTGAACGTCTCCGCCGATGTCATGGCGGGCGACATGACGATCGCCGCCGGCGAATACACTATCGGGGTTGTCATGGGCGACGACGGTTCCTGGGCGTTGGCGCTCCACGAGGGCCGGATCCCCCGGGGCGAGATGCCCGATATGAGCAAGGTCATGAAGCTGGATTCCCGCCTCTCCGAGCAGATGGGGACCGCCGACCACATGCTGATCGACATCACCGCGGGGAGCGGGGACTTCGCCGGGAGGCCGGTACTGACGATCCACTTCGGCAGCATGCATCTCCAGGCGGCGCTCGGTTAGCGCAGGGCGCGCCGGCCGGGTAGCCACCCGCCCGGTCGGCGTCCTGTTCCCGGGGTGGGAGTCCTTGAAACGGGGTCAGGCCTTGGGTACGCCCCGGGATGCGGCCGGTTCGCTGGACGATGTGTGCCACGGCGTTGCCGTCGGGTGTCAGATTTGTGTAACGTGTCGTAAGTGACACTCCTAACGACACTCTTCCACAGATGGAGGCGGGAGGCGTCGCTGAGTGGTGCTTCGCCGAATCACTTTCCGGTCTGCTGTTGCCCGGGATGATCCGGGGCCCCGGATCGCACGAATCGAAGTTGATCGCAGGGTGAGCCGTCGTTGTCCGTTGGCGGCTGAGAGCAGTCTCCGGACTGAGCAACCAGGACGTCCGCTGGACGCCGTCCCTCTTGCCCGAGCAAGGCGTAGGCGGAGTCTCATGGTGATCCACAGTGTCGCCACTCGTGTCCACCTCTTGAGTATGTCTCCAATACAGATTCAAGTATCACTTGAATACTCGATCATTGATGTGGAATGTTTGCTGTATGAAGGCCATATAGATCACTCTCGAAGAGGATCTGCTCCGCGATCTGGACGCCGACGAAAAGGTGAAAGCGATCGGCCGTTCGGCGCTCTTGCGCCAGTTGGCGCGCGAATACCTCCGCCGGGAGCGAGAGCGCCGGATTGACGAGCAGTACGCCCGGGCCTACGGTGGGAACGGCGGTAGGGATCCCGAGTGGACGGCCTGGGAGGAAGAGGGCGATTGGCCGCCCGAACCAGCGGAGGACGGGAAGTAATGCGGCGCATCCGCCGCGGCGACGTCCGCGCGTACCCCGCCGACTCCGGAAATGGGGAGCGGTTGGTAGTGGTGCTGGCGCGGAACGGAGCCATCCCCTTCCTGCGGGGCATCATGGTCGCCCCGGTAACCACCGTCATCCGGGGGCTTCCGTCGGAGGTGCCGCTCGGGAAGGATTTCGGGCTCGAGGGCCCGGCGGCGGTCAACCTGGACGCCGTGATGACGGTGTCCCGGTTGCGGTTGGGGGACCTGGCGGGGCGGCTCGGCTGGGAGGAGTTGAACGAGGTCTGCGCGGCGCTCCAGGTGGCCATCGGCTGCGACGTGGGGGATTGCGGGGGCGGATGGGCATCCTCATGGTCCGCCGCCGACCGGCGCACCGGCACACCCCGCGCAGCGGGACGAGACGGCGTAACCCCAACCGCGGAGAAGCGCGGGGACGGCTTGGAACGCCGACCTCCGGTCGGCACGCGCTGGCCGGAGGCCAGCGCACGGAGAGTCGCCCGGTGTCCGGGTGGCGCGACCCCGCACCCCGCGTTTGTGCTCAAACAGCATTGCGCCACTCGCCCCGCTTTGCGGGGCGGTGCCGGGCCCCACCGGGAGAACTGCCCAGAGGTCAGCGGTCCTCAGGGTTCGAGCTGACGGAGCAGGTTGGCGGCTTCCAGGGCGAAGGGATCTTCGGCGGGAACGGCGCGCAACAGCTCGGCGGCTTCCGGGAAACGCTGCTGCGACAGGCGCGTGACCGCCATGAAGAAGCGGATTCCCGGCTGCTCGGGATCCAGGTTGTAGCTCTGCTCGAATGCGCGTCCCGCAGCCGCCGGGTTTCCGTCGAGAACGTGCAGCCTCCCGAGGTTGAGCTGCTGGGGCGCGTCGTCGGCGAAGAAATTGCCCCGGATCGCGTGGTGGCGCTTCGCCAGCTCGAAGCTGTTCTCCGCCTCTTCCGGAAGCGTCTGGATCCCGAGGTTGAGGAGCGAAATCGCGGCGTTCATCCGTACCGACCGGCGCTCGTCCTGAACGCGGGCCACCAGGGTGTCGCGGATCTCAAGTGATCCGGTGTTTTCGGTTTCGCCGAGCTTCAGGGACGCGACCGCGCGCACCAGGGGATGGGAATCCCCGGAGGCGGCGAGCAGCGCCTGAGTGGCGGGCCCCCGGGTCTCCGGATCCGCCAAGTACCGGCCGAGGTGGCCGGCGGCGTTCGCCCGATTCACCGGGCCCTCGCCTTCGTCCGCGGAGATCGCGAGCAGGAGATCCAGCGCCTCACGGCTCAGCTCGCGCGCTCCCGTGTAGGCGTCGGCGCGCCGTTCGATCTTCCTCCGTCGTGCGGTTTCCCCCCACCATTCGTCCATCCTTGCCGTGGCCCACTCGGGGCTCTCGGCGGCGTGGCACTCGTTGCACGCGTTCGGGACCCCGAACCGGGCGGTGTTGCGTGGGGACGGGATCGAGATGCTGTGGTCGCGCATCTTGGCCCGGATGCTCGTCACGCTCCGCGGCATGTGGCACTCGACGCAGGAGCTGCCCTCGCTCTCCGCCGGGTGGAAGGTATGGGCCGTCAGATCGGCCCCGATCGCCTCGTGGCAGCCGGTGCAGAGGCCGTTGTTCGTCGGGAGGAGCTGCTCGTTCCGTTCGATATCCGGCCGGTGCGGATCCAGGTGGCACCCGGTGCACGTCGCGCCGCCCTCGACGAAGCATTCGCTCTGCCAGATGCCAAGCGAGTTCGTCGAAAAGCGCCGGGTCTTCCCGTCGGGATACCAGGTGGGGTCCTCGGAGGGTTCCTGGCTGTACTCCAGCAGTGGGAAGAAGAAGTCGAAGTAGTTGTCCCCCGCCGCGAACCCGAAGGCCATCTGGTCGCGGAAGGAGTGGCACTGCGCGCAGACCATCGAGTTCGTCTGATGGTCCAGCCGGGTCTGCAACACGATGTGGGATTCGGGGTCGTCGCCGTAGGTGTCGAGGTTCATGTACTTGTCCACGTGTCGGCTGCCCGGTCCGTGGCAGCGCTCGCAAGTGGTTCCGAAGTCCAGCCAGGTGGTGTCGTAGCGGTTCTCGCCCGGACGAAAGCCCTTGACCTGGTCGCTCACGTGACAGCCGAAGCAGTTCTTGTTCCAGAGCTGCACCGGGACGATCCCCTCGCGCTGGTCGGGGGCGGCGATCTCCAGGTTATGGAACCACTCGCGCCGGAGCACGTCCCAGGTCGGGGGCAGCACGATGACCCGGCCGTCCTCGAGCGTGGTCAGGTAGTGCTGGATGCGCCGGTTCCCCAGGGTGTAGTCCACCTGGTGTTCGATCGGCTCGCCGGTGAAGAAGGACTCGGTGATGAAGTACTTAGACCCCACCCTCCGGATCCGGTATTCCCCGCCGCGAAGGGTGAGTCGCTCCTGGGAAAAGTCGCCCCTTACCTGGCCGGGGCGGGCCGGCTGCACCATCTTCGAATGGCGGGAGGAGATCCAGTCCTCATGCGACTGTTCGTGGCAGAGCACGCACTGGCCGGACCCGACCATCATCGCCGGCTGCTCGGCGAGCGGCGGCAGCGCCGGCTGTTCCACCTGGGCCGCGGCAGCCGCAGTCTGCGGGGCGCCCGCGGAGGTGGCAAAGAATCCGAGCGCGGCCAGCAGGGCGGCCGCCGCACACGAGACGGTGAACCTCACGACGGAGGTTCCTCCACGAGGAGCACCTGCCGAATCGCCGGCGCTTCGATTTCGCTCTCGGCGCCCGAAGGCCAGACCACTCGCGCGGAGACGGCGCGGCCCTCGCGTCCGAGTCCGAAGATCACCGCGAGCTGGTTCTGGGAGGCGTATCCGGTGGCGCTCTTCACGACGCGGGTTTCGGTGCGGGTCATGCCGCCATCTTCGATGACGAGCGTGATCTTCGCACCGATTCCGTCCCGGTTCGAATTTCCTCCCCGGAGACGGAAGCCAAGCCAGCCGTTCCGCTCCCCGCCCTCGTTCCGGAAGAGGCGCGCCGGACCCCCGTTCTCGCTGAGCGCGAGATCGGGATCGCCGTCGCCGTCGATGTCGCCGAACGCCGCTCCGCGGGCCACCAGCGGGCGCGCGAGATCCGGGGAGGCGGCGGTCACCTCGTCGAAGCCGCCGTCTCCGCGGTTCCGGAACAGATGGGGAGGCTGCCGGTAGGCGACCCTTTGCTGGACATCCGCAATATCGGTCTCGACGTGTCCGTTGGCGACGAAGATGTCCTGGCGGCCGTCGAGGTCGTAGTCGAAGAAGAAGGCCCCGAAGGCCAGGGTGAGCAGGCTGTTCCGGCCGATCTCCGACACCGGCGCCTGGTCGATGAAGAAGCCGACTCCTTCGTTGTGGTAGAGCGAGACCATCTCGTTCGAGAAGTTGCCGATGACGAGGTCGGGTTGGCCGTCGCCGTCGTAGTCGGAGGCGTCGATGCCCATGGCCCCGCGGGCGGCGCCGTTCTCGGCGAAAGCGATCCCGGCGAGCACCCCGGCGTCCTCGAACCGGCCGTCCCCGAGGTTCCGGTAGAGGTAGTTGGGCTGGGTGTCGTTCGCCACCGCCAGGTCGGAGAACCCGTCGCCGTCGAAGTCGAGGACCGCCACCCCGAGGCCCTTCCCACGCGGGTTGAAGAGGCCGGCCGCCTCGGTGACGTCGGTGAAGCCGGCCGGGCCGTCGTTCCGGTAGAGGACGGCGCTCGCCCCGTTATACGACTCCGGGGTGCAGTAGCTCTTGTGCACGCCGTCGAGGGCGCAGAAGATGTCCTCCTCGATGGACCATTCGACATAGTTCAGGAGGAAGAGGTCGAGGTCGCCGTCGCCGTCGGCGTCGAACCAGGTGGCGCCGCTCGAGAAGCCCGGATGGGCGACCGACGCTCCCTGCGGGGATTCCCGGAAAACCCCATCGCCGGTGTTTTCGAGCAGGCGGTTCGGTCCAAGTACGGTCAGGTAGATGTCCTGGTCCCCGTCGGCGTCGTAGTCGGCGATGGCCGCTCCGATGCCGTAGAGCGGGGTGTCGAGTCCCGAGCCGGCGGTCGCGTCCTCGAAGGTTCCGTCGCCGCGGTTCCGGTAGAGCGCCGCGGTGGGTTCGGGAGCGCTGCGGCGCCCCGGCCAGCGCCGGCTGTTCACGAAGAGGAGGTCCTGATCGCCGTCGCCGTCGGCGTCGAAGAAAGCCACCCCGCTGCCCATCGTCTCCGGCAGGTACTTCTCGCCGAAAGCCCCGTTCTCGTGGACGAAGTCGATCCCGGCGGCTTCGGTAACGTCCACGAAGCGCGCCTCCTGCGCCCCGGCGGCGCCGGCGAGGGCGAACGCGGCGAGCAGCGTCCCGGCGTGCCGGATCGCTCCCGATCCCACGGCGTCACCCCGCCTGAAATGGCGAGTTCCGACGTGGCTCTCGCCCGACTTCCCGCGCATCAAAGATCACGCCAGGGGTCACGCCAGGGGTCACGCCAGGGGTCACGCCAGGCGATCTCGTCTTCCTTTGATTTCCACTGGCGCATCGTCTCCTCGACAGCGCGCAGATACTCGTCGGGGTCTTCGTCTCGGGCAATCTCAACGGACATGACGACAAATCCTAGCCCGGACATCTCGTCCCCTCGGTTCAGAAGAACGCCCGTTCTCCGGATGCTACCCACCACCAGAAGGGGTGACGCCGCCGGCCAGAGGTCGGCGTTCCCGTGCGGACGGCACCATCCCGCTCGTTGGCGTCCCCGCGTGACTGCTCTTCCTCAGCAACTGGCCAGACGTCGGCGTTCCCGTGCCTGCGCGCCACCTATGCCGGCCAGAGGCCGGCGCTCCCCTACCTGCCGCGACGCTCTTCGTGCAGGGGTATTCCCGGGACGAGCGCGTCTCGGTGTTCGTGGATGGGGAGGCGCTCGTTGTTGTCTTCCGGGTGCGTCCGGCGGTACTCCCCGGTCACGAACTGCGAGGCCTCGTCGGCCTTGAAGCGGAGGTAGAGCTCGCGGTGGCGCCCGGCGCGCTCGGCGTCCCGAAGCCCCTGCGAGGCGAGCATCAGGTTGTAGTGGGCCTCGAGATCCTCGGGATCGATGGCCAGCGTCTCCTCGAGCACGGAGACCGCCTCCGCGTACTCGCGCTTCAGGAAAAGCAGCCGGCCGACCTGGTTGTTCACCACCCGGTCCCGCGGATACGTCTCCTGCACCGTCCGGAGGTCGGCGAGCGCTTCGTCGTAGCGGCCGAGCGCCTTCAGCGCCATCGCCCGGAAGAAGAGGGCGCGGGGAAGCCCGGGGGCGAGCCCGAGCGCCGTTTCGAGCGCCTCGAAGGCCCCTTCGGGATCCCCCTCCCGGAGGCGCACCCGGGCGAGGTTCACCGGCGCGTCCGCGTATTCAGGAGCGAGCCGGGCCACCGTGGAAAAGGCCGCCTCGGCGGCCCGGAGATCGCCCTGGAGCAGCATCCCGATGCCGTAGTCGTTGAAGCGGAGCGCCCGGGCGAGATCGCCCGGGGCGGGTTCGGGCGCGGGGGAGGCTTCGACCGCCACCGGAAGCTTGAGGGAGGCGGCCGCCATCTCCACGATGGGGACGTCGGGGGCCGGGACCGACTCGTCGAAATAGGCCGGCCGGTCGTCGTAGCCGGAAGCGACCTCACCCTCGTCGAGCTCGCCCCGGAAGGTCCACTGGGTGTGCCACCAGTCGAACTTCCGGTAGTTGAGCCGGGCAGTGAAGGTCACCGGTCCCTCGACCGTATCGGGAACCCGCAGCCGGTAGCGCACGGTGTGAGCGGCGCCCGGGGGAATCGGGGAGACGTAGAGCACGCTCCGCGCCGACCAGGCGTTGCGTTTGTTGATCGGGTTGCCGTGGGCGTCGAGGAGCAGCGAACGGAAGAAGTGGGCGGAACCGTCCACCGGGGCATCCGCCGCCTCGCCACTCTCACCGGTGAACCCGCTCCAGAAGAAGGGCCGCCCGGCGGCGTCCTCGGCGCGGAACTCCAGCCAGACCTCCTGGGCATCGATCGTGCCGCTCGGGAAGAAGTGCCCGACGCTGCGGGTGCGCACCACCACGTCCACCCGCACCGTCTCGCCCGGGACGAGCGCCGGGAGGGCCTCGTCGAGGGGCGCGCTCAACTCGCCGAGCGGTCCCGAAGGGGCGTAGCGTCCGGTGGCCGCCGCCGCTTCCTCGCCGACCGCGAAGGTGGAGGCGAGCACCAGCGGGTCGGTACCGCCGGGGAGGGTTTCCGACCCCACTGCTTCCCCCGCGTCGTCGCGCACGAGGCCGAAGATGTCCACCGTCACCTGCCCGGCGCGCAGGAAATCCCGCACCGCCTGGAGCTGCTCGTCGAGTCCGAAGTGAGTCGGGAGTGCGGTGTTCGCGGTGGCGAACCGGTGGGAGCGGAGCAGCCCGTTCCGCGCCGCCGGGTCCTCCCCGGCGACCGGCGGCATGTGGCAGTCGGCGCAGGTCATGGGGGACTCCGGGTAGTAGAACGAGCGGGCGCCCTCTCCCGAGACGCCGCTCGCCTGCCAGTTGTCGTAGCTGTTGAAGCCGCGGAGCCAGCGGTAGTCGTTCACCGGCTGATCGAGGTGCACCTTGTGGCAGGTGGAGCAAAACGCCGAGCTGTCGCCGGTGTGGAGCGGCTTCAGGAAGGCCTGGCGGTGGGGTTCGGGGTCGAGGTGGATCACCAGGTCGTGGAGCGTCCGGATCAGCGGGTCCTCGGAGGCCGCGAGGTCGTGCATCTCGGGGTACTCGATCACGAAGCCGGCGTTCCCCATGGTGTCCTTCACCCGGGTGATCGCGTGGCAGGAAACGCAGCCGAGTCCGGCGCTCGCGGAGGGGCGGTCCACGATCTCGGCGACCGGCCGGTCCATCTGGCCGCTGAAGAGCACCGCGTGGTCGTGGCAGCCGGCGCACCACTTGGAGGGAGTCACCCCCACCACGCTTTGCATGTACTCGATGGAGCGCCGGTACCAGGGGTTGTTGAAGGAGGCGAAGCGGTGGGCGGACTCGCTCCACTGGTGGGTGATGTCGCCGTGGCAGCGGCCGCACTTGTCGCTCTCGAGGAAGAACTCCTCGGGGATGAGCCCGCCGTGCTCCGTTTCCGCCGACGAGGGGAAGAACGGCCCGTCCACGCCTCCCATCGCCTCGCCGGCCATGGTCGCGGGGGGCAGGCCGGCGTTCAGCACCGGTCCCGGATCGGGTAGCACCGGCCGGAGGAGCGCCCCGGCGGGAATCGCCGCTGCCAGCAGGAGCGGGGCGAGAAGCACACGCCGCGAGACGAGGAGAACCGTGAACCCGGCGGCGCTGGTCAGGTGCGCGTAGAGCAGGGGCCGCGTCGCGGGCGCGGATCCGAAGACGAAGAGCCCGGCGCCGGTAAGCGCCAAAAGGCCCCCCGAGACCCAGAACCAGATGCGAAGCGGATCGCGGCGGAGCGCCGGGCCGACGCTCTTCCAGGCCCAGAGCATCAGCTTCAGCGCCGCGATGGCGAGCACCGGGTGCAGGAGGATCTGCGCCGCGTGGAAGAGGTTCGCCCCTTGGGCGGCGATGAGGTACCCCGAATTGACGAGGAGAACCGCCGCGGTCAGGAGGAGCAGGCGGTCTCGGAGCGTCATCGTCTCACGACTTGTCTTCGGTGCCCACGCCCGCTTCCCGAAGCGCCCGCCGGGCGGTTCGGGTGATCAGGATCGTGACCACCACGAAGGCGGCCAGCCCGAGTCCCCGGAACAGCAGTTCCAGAGAGTCCGATTCGCCGGAGACGGTGCGGGCGACGCTGCTCCCGAGATAGATGTAGAGCAGGGTTCCGGGAAGGATTCCGATCGCCGACGCGACCAGGTAGCCGGGAAAACGCACCCCGGTCAGCCCGTAGGCGTAGTTCAGGACGGCGAAGGGGAAGACCGGCGTGAGGCGGGTGAGGAAGACGATCTTCCAGCCCTCGGCGGCCACCGCCCGGTCGATGACGGCGAAGGACGGTTTGGTCGAGAGCCACCGGGCGACCCGGTCCCGGGCCAGCCGCCGGGCGGCGAGGAAGCCGAGCGCGAGTCCTGCCGTGGCCCCGAACCAGACCGCCACCGTCCCGGCGGCGACGCCGAAGGCGCCTCCGGCGATCAGGGTCAGCGCCGATCCCGGGACTGCGAACACCGTGGCGACCGCGTAGAGCGCCGCGAACACCACAAGACCCAGAGTGCCCTGCCCCCGGGCCCATTCGGCGCCCGCCTGGATCCACTCGCCGATCGGGAAGATCACCACGAGGGCCACGATCAGGACGAGGATCGCGCCGAGTTTGAGGGTTTTGCTCATCGCCGCCTCCGGTAGAGCCACGCGAAGATCGCCTTCGCGCGGGGAGTGAGCCGCGTGCGCTGGTAGGCGTCCGCCACCCGCTGCGCCGCCTGCGCCCAGGTGGGATAGCCGTGGATCGTCGAGGAGAGCGCCGCGAGGCCCACCCCGTGCTTCGCGGCGACCATGATCTCGTGCAGGATTTCTCCCGCCCGGGGCGCGCAGACAGTGGCGCCGAGGATTTCGTCCTTCCCCTTCCGGGTCAGGACCTTCACGAAGCCGCGCGTCGCCGATTCGGTGATCGCGCGATCGAGATCTTCGTTCCCGTGCCGGTGGACGTCCACCGCGATGCCCAGCGAGCCGGCGTCCTCCTCCCGGAGGCCGAAGTGAGCGACCTCGGGGTCCACGTAAGTGACCCAGGGCACGTAGCGGTAGTCGGCCTTCGCCCGGGGCAGAGGAGGGGGGAGGAGGATGTTCCGCACCACGAGCCGCGCCTGGTAGTCGGCGGTGTGAGTGAAGCGGAACGGGCCCGTTATGTCGCCGCAGGCGTAGATGTGGCGGACGTTGGTGCGCAGCGAAGCGTCCACCGGAACGCCGCCGCGGGCGTCGTAGCGCACTCCGGCGGCCTCGAGGCCGAGGTTCCCAACGTTCGGCGAGCGGCCGGTGGCGACCAGCACCCGCGATGCGGTGACGGTCCGTTGCCCGCAGTCGCCGTCCATCTCCGCGGCGATCGCGCCGCTCGCCTCCTGCCGGAAGGAGCCCACCCGGCACCCGGTGACGATCTCGATGCCTTCTTCGGTGAAGGCGTCGTGCACGACCGCGGAGGCCTCGTGGTCGTCTCGGGGGAGGAGGCGGCGGACGTCGGTAAGGATGGTGACCCGGACTCCGAGCCGGCTCATCACCTGACCCATCTCGCAACCGATGGGTCCGCCGCCCAGCACGATCAGCGATTCAGGCGCATTCTCCTGCTCGTCGAAGAAGGTTTCGTTGGTGAGGAAGGGGACGTCGCCGAGGCCCGGGATCGGCGGCACGAAGGGCTTCGTGCCGGTGGCGATCACGAAATGGGCGCCTTCGAGGCGGGTTCCGTCATCGAGTTCCACTTCGTGCGGGCTGGCGAACCGGGCGCGCGCCTCAAAGACGTCCACTCCGAGCCCGGTGAACCGCTCCACGGAATCGTTGGGAGCGATCTGGGCGCGGCGTTCGCGCATGTGCTCGAAGACCCGTTCGAACCGGAAACGAGGCTCCATGGCGTCGAGCCCGTGGGATTCGGCGTCGCGGATGCCCTGGATCAGTTTCGAGGTGGAAACGAGCGCCTTGGAAGGAACGCACCCGTAATTGAGACAATCGCCACCCATTTTGGCGGCTTCCACCAGAGCAACCCGTCCTCCGAGTCCCGCGGTGCCCGCGGCCGTCACGAGACCCGCCGTGCCGGCGCCGATGATTACAACGTTGTAGCGGCCCTTGCCACGCGAATATTTGATGCGCTGATTACTCATGCTACGAACGGAACTTTATTCCGGCCGGCAGGTCGTTGAAGCTGCCAGCACCCACCCGGGGATATCCCGCTCCGCAGTCCATGCCTCCTGACTCGCAGCCCGCCACCCGGGATCGCTGGGTACTCGGCCTGGACGAGGCGGGACGGGGCGCCGCGCTCGGACCGATGGTGTTGGCGGGCGTCGCGCTCGATCCCCTGAAGGCCGGAGCCCTCACCCGGCTGGGGGTCCGCGACTCCAAACAGTTCGGAGCGGGAGACGCCGCCCGCACCCATCGGCGGGCGCTGACCTCGCACATCGAGCGGCTCGCCGAGTGCATCGTCGTTCGGGTGCTGGACGCCGCCGAGGTGGACCGCTACGCCGAGGCCGGAGACCTCAACGTCCTTGAACGGCGCGCCGCCGATGAAATCCTGCGAGAAGCTGGCCCGGTCCGCCGCGTGGTGGCTGACGGACGCCGGCTCTTCGAAGCGCTTCGCCAGCGCTATCCCCACTTGGAGGCGATAGACGACGGCGAGTCGCACCACGTGGCGGTTGCTGCCGCAAGTGTGATCGCGAAAGACCGCCGGGACGCACTGCTGGAGACCATCATGGAGAACTACGTCGCCGAGTACGGACAAGTAAAGGGAGGCGGCTACGTCAATGCGGCGACCGAGCGCTTTTTCCGTTCCTACCACGACCGGACCGGCAGGCTGCCGGCAGAAACCCGTCTGAGTTGGAACTGGGACGTCATCCGCGAACTCCGCGGAGGACCGACACTTTTCCCGGGTTAGCCAAACGGCGTCACCGCCCGAAGGCGTGGAACGCCAGACCTCCGGTCGGCTGATGTCGGCCGGGCCTCCGCATGACGAAGGACTCCAACCGGGCACCAAGCGGGCAGCGCGCGTACATCCCCTCCCCGCCGCCCCGATCCACGACCGCGGAGTTGCGCGAAGTCCGCAGTACCGATCATGCAAGAGAGGGGGCACGCGTTTTCGCCTGCCGGGAGTTCCGGCTCGCTCGGGCAGTTGGAGGCCGGGTCGTGTCCGTTTGCAGCTTGGTGGGGCTGCGGGGAAGGGCGTGGACGGCTACCGGTCGGGGGTGGTACGGGTGTTGCCGGTCCCCGGGCCGGACCAGTCCTCGCAGTCCAGGCCGTCAACCCGGGCGAACTCCCGCACGTTGGCTGTTATAAGCACCAACCCTCTGGCGCGGGCCTGGCCGGCGATGAGGACGTCGTACGGACCGATCGGGCGTCCGGAGTGTTCCAGTCCGGCCCGGATGGCTCCCGCCGATCGGGCGTCGGCTGCATCGAAGGGGACGATTTCCAGCCCGACGCTGTCGAGCCGCGCGAGGTTCTCGTCTGGGCGGCCACTCTTGAAAGCGCCGTAGTACAGCTCGTACGCCACCGGGGCGGGCAGACCGATGTCCGCCACCCGTTGGCGGCGAACGCGCGCTTCCAGACCGGGATCGCTTCGGTTCAGCAGGGCGATGCAGGCGTTGGTGTCGAGCAGGTACCGCATCAGTCAAACAGGGTGTCCAGAGCCGGCCGCTCCTGTTCGTTCGGTTGCTGTCGTCCCTTAGCGAAGAAATCGTCCGAGAACGTGCCGCCGATGGCGTCGAGCCACGCCCAGTCTTCTGCGATCGGCTCGAGGATCACCGTGCGGCCCTGACGCCGGATCCGCACTTCGCTCCCTTCCATCCGGAACGACTTCGGCAGGCGTACGGCCTGCGAACGCCCCGACCAGAACAACTTTGCGGTTTGTGCCATGACCCTCTCCAAGAAAATATATCTCATTGAGATATATCACGCGCCCCCCACGCCCTCACTCTTGGGCCCACGGCGGTCAGCTGCCGCCGCCACATCCGTGAGCGGCGTTGGACGGTTCGCGGCCCTCATCGTTGCGCTTCGGTCGAAATACACCCGGGCCAGTTCTCCCGGTGGGGGCTCCTCCCTTGCGCGCCTTGTCAGCCGGGCGCCTCACCCGCCTCGGCACTCACGCCACTTTATCCACAGGCTGTTACTGTCGCCGCCTGCCGATCCGGGCCGCCAGCGAGCGGACGTGATCCCGCGCGAGCGATTCCAGGGACCGGTTGTAGAGGATGGCGGCCGGGTGGTAGAGGGTGACGAAATCGCGGTCAGGCCAGGCAGGAAGGCGGAAGAAACGGCCCACCTGAGCGCCGAGCGGGCCCTTCGCGCGTTCCGGGGCGAAATGGCGTAGTGCGGTGGCCCCCATGAGCGCGACGATTCGAGCCGGCGAGAGGGCGAGTTGCCGCTCGAGAAATGGCCGGCAGCAGGCGGCTTCTTCCGCGTGCGGCGCTCGGTTGCCGGGGGGGCGGCACTTCACCACGTTCACGATGAGGAGGTGTTCGTCGGTGGACAGGCCCTCCGCTGCGAACAGGTCGTCCAGCATCCTTCCGGCGCGACCACAAAACGCCACGCCGCGAGCGTCTTCGGACGCTCCGGGCGCTTCTCCCACCGCGAGGATGGCGGCGTCCGGATTTCCGCGGTCCACCACGATGTGGGTCCTGCCTGCCGCGAGCCCGCAGCGGGTGCAGCCGCTACCGCGGAGCCGTTCCCGAAAATCGGAATAACGCTCGGCGGCCAGGACCTCGCCGAAAGCGGCCGCCACCGGTTCGGGCACCGGATCAACTGCCCCGGTGCTCGCCGAAGACGGCCCTCAGCGCGTCGCTGATCTCCCCGACGGTGGCCATCGCCGAAACTGCGGCCAGAATGGTGGGCATCAGGTTGCCGCCTCCGGCGGCCACTTGGCGCACCTCTTGAAGCGCGCGGTCCACCTCCGTCCCCTCTCTCCTGGCGCGCACCCGCCGCACCCGTTCGACCTGGGAGGTTTCCGTTTCCGCATCCAGTTCGAACGGTTCGACGCGGCTTCGCTCCCCCTCCTGCCGGAACCGGTTCACCCCCACGACGATTTCGTCGCCGGCTTCCACGTCCTGCTGGTAGGCGTACGCCGCTTCCTGGATGCGCGCCTGAACGAAACCCGCCCTGATAGCCGCGACCGCGCCGCCGAGCCGGTCCACCTGCTCGATCCAGTCGAGCGCCTCCGCCTCGATCTCGTCGGTCAGCGCCTCGATGGCCCACGAGCCGCCGAGCGGATCGGCCGTCGCCGCCACTCCGCTCTCGAAGGCGATCACCTGCTGGGTACGGAGCGCCAGTTCGGCGGTTTCCTCCGTCGGAAGCCCCAGGGCCTCGTCGAGCGCGTTCGTGTGGAGCGACTGCGTACCGCCGAGCACCGCGGCGAGAGCTTCCAGGGTCGTGCGGACCACATTCACCCGGGGTTCAAGGGCGGTCAGGGTGGATCCCGCGGTCTGGGCGTGGAACCGCAGCATCTGCGCCCTCGGGCTCTCGGAGCCGAAACGCTCTCGCAGCAGCCGCGCCCAGAGGCGGCGGGCGGCGCGGAACTTGGCGACCTCCTCCAGGAAGTCCCGGTGGGCATTGAAGAAGAAGGAAACGCGAGTTGCCACCTCGTCCACCGACAGGCCTCGTTCCATGGTCCACTGGACGTAGGCGAGGCCGTTGGCCAGGGTGAAACCCACCTCCTGCGCTGCGGTGCAGCCGGCTTCCCGCATGTGATACCCGCTCACGCTTACCGGCTGGAAGCGTGGCAACTCCCGGCGGCACCACTCGATGAGGTCGGTGGCAAGCCGCATGGACGGCTCGGGCGGATAGATCCAGGTGCCCCGTGCCGCGTACTCCTTGAGGATGTCGTTCTGGACGGTTCCGGCGATCTTCGAAAGCGGCACTCCCCGGCGCCGGGCCGCCGCCACGTAGAGCGCGACCAGGATGGGAGCCGTCGCGTTGATCGTCATCGAGGTGGAAACGCCGTCGAGAGCAATGCCCCGGAAGAGCGTTTCCATGTCATCGAGTGAATCGATGGCAACCCCGACGCGGCCCACTTCACCCGCCGCCAACGAGTGGTCGGAGTCGTAGCCGATCTGGGTGGGCAGATCGAAGGCCACCGACAGGCCCGTCTGTCCGCTTTCGAGCAGGTACCGGTATCGGCGGTTGGATTCGGCGGCGGTGGCGTAGCCCGCGTACTGGCGCATGGTCCACAGCCGGTCGCGGTACCCACCGCTGCGGATGCCCCGGGTGAAGGGTGGGGCGCCCGCTACGCCGGTGCGCTCTTCGCCTCCCGGTGCGTCTTCCGGCCGGTATAGGGGCCGCAGGGTGCGGCGGGACCGCCCGGACCGAAGAGTCACCGGGCCGGATCTGATTCCGGGGCGCAGGCGAACTCGCAAACCAGCACCTGGTTGCCCCAGATTTCCGACCGGGACTGGTCCAGCGGGCACAGCCGGATGAGTTCCTCTTCGAAGAAGAGGGGGCAGTTCTCGGTGAGCGTCGGCCGGAGATCCTCGGGCTGGGCGATCGTCATTTCGAGACGGCGGCGCCGCGGGCTCCAGCCTTCCGCCTCACCCACTGCTTTCAGATCGCGCAGGAGCTGTTCGACCTGTCGGCGCGCCTCGGCCAAAGGAACCTCACGTTCCTGGACACCGGCGAGAATGTCTCGGGCCCGGTCCCGCAATTCTCCGACCGACCGGGGTTCGGCGCCAGGTCCCGTCTGTGAGCCGGGTGGGAGACCGCCCATCGAACCCACGGCGAACGCCGAACCGAGCGCGATGGCGGCCAGTGCCCGCAACCCGTTCACTCCCGGGCTCCCAGCTCCTGCTGCGGCTGGGAGGAGGGAGGTTGCCAGAGCCCCTCTTCGCCCACCCGGGCGGCGAGCCATGATCGAAGCGGCACGTCTTCAGACTGCGGTTGGTACCAACCCACTTCCGTAAGGCCATCTCCAAGGAGCTGCCGAAGGACCGGATCGCAGCGGTCAAGCAGCGCTTCCGGCATCGCCGAGTAGTCGAGCGCCCGGAGCCACCGGTAGCTGTACCCGAAGAAAAGGGCCTTGCGCACCACGTCGGAGGTGTTCTTGCCGTGCCGGTGCCAGAGCCGCCGGTCGAAGATGACCGCGTCGCCCGGGAACGCCTCCAGCAGAAGCCGGCCATCCCATTCCGGATCGTCGCACTCGGACGGCGGTGCGTCGAGACGGTGGCTCCCCGGAATCACCTCCATGGCGCCGCGACCTCTGCCGTGCGTGTCGGTGAGCCAATAGCCAACCTTCACCGACAGCCGGGGAGCGGGACGCTCCAGTTCGAGGACCGGACGGCCGCTGTCCTGGTGCCAGACGGGCGCCCGGCACTGTTGGCCGCCCCAGGTTTCCGGCGGGTACACCACCAGATGCGAGATGTAGAGCTGGATGTTCCAGCCGAGGATGTCCCATACCTTGGGAAATGTGCGGACCCAGCTGACGAGTTCGAGGAACGCCGGGTCGAAGCGAATGACCGAGAAGCGGGACATCATGTCGCCCGGAGCGAGTTGCAGGCGCCCTCGCTCGCGTTCATCGAGGCGGTCCACTGCCTCGAGGAGACGAACCAACTCACGCTTGCCGAGCGCGTTCGGAATGACGAGGTAGCCATCCCGCTGGAAGCCTGCCAGCTCACGGGGCGAAATGGCGTGTTCCAGATGCGCATCGCCAAGGCCGCCGAAGCGGCGTCCGTCCAGATCGAAATGGATGGAGGACTCGGCCGATTCGACCGGAGGAGCGACGAGTTTTCCCACTGTTTCCCGGGGCCCCGCATACGGGGCGCCTGTTTCGGGAACCCGAGGGATTCCCGGCCGTTAGTATTGTCCAAGTGAGCCGCCGGCGTCTTTATCTGCTCCTTGGCTGGGCGGTTTTCCTGGGCCTCGGCGCCAGCATCTATCTGGGGCCCTACTTTGCGGCTTGGCGCATCCGCGAGGCGGTCGCCCTCGGAGATGCGGACACTCTCCACGACTTCGTGGACTTCGAAGCGGTTCGGGAGAACCTCAAGAGCGAGTTGCGGCGCACGGTCGGAGCCTCTCAACGGGCTGAGAGCCGGCGAAGCGCCGAGTCGGAAGACGGGGGATCCGAGACCCCCGAGCCGGCGCCTGATCTGGGGGGGCAACTGGCGGTCGCCATCGGCGAGGCGATGATTGACCGGTTTGCGACCCCCGAGGGGGTGGACCGGGCGCTCCGCGAGGGCCCCGCGATGACAAAGGGATGGTCCGCCTTCCTCGACCTCGGCGGCGAAGCGACCGAAGAGCTCGGTGAGGCGGACGGGGTGTCCGTGAGCGCCGGTTACGAGGGGTGGAACGATTTCGCGGTTCGGCTGGGAGTCCAAAACGATCCCGCCGACGAGGATCCGTTCTGGGCCGACATCCTGTTTCAGCGACGCGGAATCTGGGCCTGGCGCGTTACGGGCGCCCGGGTGAGTCCGGAAGCCATTCCGTTGCTCACGCGTTGATCCGGGCGTTCGCCTCCTCGAGCGTAGGGATTCCCTCGGTTCCCGGCGACTCGACGCTGATGGCCGCGGCGGCGGCAGCCAGTTGGGCGGCTTGGTGAACTGGCTTTTGGTTCCACAGCCCGATCAGCAGCGCCGCGGCAAACACATCACCCGCCCCCGTGGGGTCCGCCTCGGCGGCGGGGGCAGCGGCAACCTCCGTGGTCGGGCGTCCCGGACGAAAGAGCATCGCCCCGCGTGGGCCCCGGGTCACGGCCACGATGGGGAGCGGGAGGTCGGTTCCTTCCGGAAACTCCGTCTCCGAGACGGACACGAAGTCGAGACTCAAGAGTCTCCCGACGATTTCCGGCGACCAACGGATGGAGACTCGTCCTGTGTTGTCCCAGTGACGCAGCAAACCCTGGAGAGCGGCTCCGGCGAGGGCGCGCGGTCCGTCGGGGCGGGGCAGGGGGCCGGCGCCGCCGAGCTCATCGGCGACCGGGGAGTAAAAGACCGCCGATCCGGACGGAAGTTCTCCCACGGCGCGGCGGATTTCCGTTTCCGAAATGACCGCCGCCCGGCTCAGGATCGTCTGTTCCCGCGCACCGTTTTCCCGGTAGCGGTTTTCGAACCGGGTCCGGTCGCGGGAGGGCACCCGGTGAATCGCGATTCCGGCGAATACGTCGAGGTACGGAAACGCCGCGTCGGTGGCAGTCAGGATCGTGACCCGGGCGCCGAACCGGTCGGCCAGCAGCCCCGCGAAGGCGGCGGCGCCGCCGAGTCGCGGTCCTTGAGGAGTCAGATCCTCGGTCAGGTGTCCCACGACGAGGACGTGGGGCCTAGAATCCGGCGCGCCGTCCCCCCTCCGTTCAACGGCCCGCACAAGCTGGTCCTCTCGGGAGGCTGACGGCTGGACATGCTCGTCTGGACTTCGCTCATTGCCCGCGACAAGCGGCGTTCGCTGCTCTCGCTTTCCGGCACCGTCCTGGGGGCGCTCTTCTTTGTCCACCTTGCGACCTTCTATGGTTGGACGCCGCCCTGGCTGCTCGGTGGCCTCCTGGTGGCTTTTTTCATCATTCGCTCGGCGGGCGCGACCGTATGGTTCCTTGGGTGGCACCCGTTTTCGGTTTGTGATCTTGGTCTCAGCGAGGCTGCCGTGCCAGGTGGAGCGATCCGCTGCGCGGTTCGGATCGTGACAAGGCGGCCGGTCGAGATCAAGGAGGTCCGGATCACGCTGACCGCCGACCGACGTGATGCGGACGGGAAGAACCGGAAGGTGCTGTCGCTGGATCATGAACTCTGCCGCGGCGAGTCACTCCCGGCCGGGGGCCGGTGGGAGGTCACCTCGGAGCTTCCGGTCCCCGAGGACGCCCGGTTTTCTTATCGGTCCTTTGAGGGCCGCTTTCGCTGGTTGGTGCGGGCCCGACTCGAAACCACCGACTCCAGTGTCGCCGAAGAGGAAATCGAAGTACTCATCGCCCCGGCGGGCTAGCAGCCCGCCCGGGGAGCGGGGTGAGGGATTGGGGCCCCGCTACCGGATCAGAGCTGGACCTGGACCACGAGGGCCTCGTAGCCGTGGCCCCTCAGCGCGCGGGCGGTCAGTTCGGCGTCCGACCGCTTCATGAAGCGTCCTACGCGGACCCGGTGAACCCCGTCTCCGGGAGTTATTTCGACTCCCGAGTAGCCGTCGGCCCTGAGTTTCGCGGAGAATTTCTCCGCGGCCTGGCGTCGGCCAAAAGCGGCGACCTGCACGGTGAAGGGCGTTCGGGGGGGGAAGTTCGCAACGGTCAACCGCACCCGCGCCACCCCTTTTTCCAGGATGCCGAGGCGGCGCGCCGCCTCGTGGGACAGGTCGATCACCCGGGAGCGAACGAAGGGACCCCGGTCGTTGATCCGCACCTGGACCGCAGCGCCGGTCTCGACGTTCGTGACTTCCACGATCGTGCCGAAGGGCAGGGTGCGGTGCGCGGCGGTCAGCGCGCCGGGGTCCATCGGCTCTCCGCTGGCCGTCGGCCGACCGCGCTCCTCGATTCCGTACCACGAAGCTTCGCCGACCTCGGCAAGGTCCGGAGGCGTCGCCGCCGGCCGGTGCGTACCGGCGCAACCGCCGGCGAAGAGGACGAGGACCGCAAGAACTGTCAGAAACACCCGGCGGACCGGGATGGGAGTGTTCAAGTCCGGAAATGTCATTTGTATTGCTGCTTCCGGAAGTTGGGGCTCGCTCCGCGCGGAATGGAAAGCGAACTCCATTCCTGAGTGGTCGCGCGGGCCAGCAGAACAATCTGGCCGGTGTGGTAGGCGAGGTGCAGAACCTGCCGCTGGATCGCCTCCTGAACCAGAAACGCCTCTCCGCGGATACGAACGGTTCGCCGGAGATCCGCGGGCTGGAGTTCGGACATAACTTCCTCCGCCAGCGCGAACGCCTGGTTCCACTCCGCCAGGAGGTCCTCCCTGCTCAGATGGTCGCAGGGCTCGAATTCAGACTCGCGATTCCGATCCGGTTTTTCGCCGTCGGTGGTCAGAAAGTCCGTCCAGCGAGACCGAAGGTTGCCGGCCAGATGGCGAATCAGAATGCCGATCGAGTTGGTCTCCTCCGACAGCCGGTGGTGAAGCGCCGCATCGTCCGGAGCCTGCGCGATCGCTGCTTCGGCCAGGCGGCGCAGCCGCCGAAACTCGAAGCGTGCGTTCTCCAGGCATACCTCTCCCGCCGGTTTGCCGTCTGGGACTGCGTGGCCGTTCGGCTGAGTAGGCATGAGAAGAGGCGTTTTTCAACTGTCGAAAAAGGGATGCGGGGGGGTGGACCAAGGTCCACGGGGAAAAGTTCCCAGGAAAGGAAGGTCTTGTCAGCTTCCGGGCTTGCGGCGTGGTTTTCGCCGGACTGTCCAGACGATGTTCCGGCCAGACGGTGTTCCGGCCGGACGGTGTTCCGGATCAAGCAAAAAAAGCGAATCGAGCTGTCTTGCCGAAGCCGCCGGACTGTGGGAGACGGCTCCGACCGAAGCCGGAACTGGATGGGACACCCCGCGCGCCTCGCGAAGCGAACCCGAGAACGAGTGTAGCGCGCGCGGCAATGCGGCAACGCGAGCGGGCGACCGAACGTTGAGGATCGCATCGGCAGGAGTGCCCTCGGAGGCCTCCGGTCGGATAGCATCTCCCGCCCATGAAACCTGTCCATCTCCTGTCGAGACGGCGGTTCCTCGGGTCGGTCCCGGTAGCTGCCGGTGCGAGCGCCCTGGCCCTTGAGCGCGCTGCCGCCCAGAGCGGCGGCGCGGTCTTCGGGAAGAGCGGCCTCCGGATCCTGAGCGAGCGGCCGGTGAACGCCGAGACCCTGGTCGCTGACCTCGATCCGCGTTATACGCCCAACGACAAACACTTCG
Source organism: Candidatus Marinacidobacterium sp. (assembly GCA_965250045.1). Classification (GTDB taxonomy): domain Bacteria; phylum Acidobacteriota; class Vicinamibacteria; order Marinacidobacterales; family Marinacidobacteraceae; genus Marinacidobacterium. Next base: position 3,237,491 of record OZ252286.1, on the reverse strand, counting down.
TACGAAACAACGGAAGCCTGCCGGAGCGGGCGCTCTCCGGAAGCCTGGAGGGTTGGTCGCTCCGGATCGACGGCGAGGTCGGAAACGCGTTGGAACTCTCGCTCGACGACCTGCGATCGAGATTCGAAAACGTAACCCGGGCTCTCGTCCTCGAGTGCGCCGGCAACGGGAGAGCGGCCTTCCAGCCGGGAGCGTCGGGCAATCAGTGGTGGCTCGGCGCCGTGGGCTGTGCGCGCTATACCGGGGTGCGCCTCCGCGATGTGCTGGGGGCCGCCGGCGTGCTCGACACCGCCGTCTACGTCGCCTACTACGGGGAGGATCCGCATCTGAGCGGAAATCCCGAAGAAGTTCCGATTTCGCGCGGCGTTCCGCTGTCCAAGGCGATGGATGACTCCACCCTGCTGGCTTGGGAAATGAACGGCGAACCGCTGCCGCCCCACCACGGATTCCCGCTCCGCGTGGTCGCCCCGGGCTTCCCCGCCTCGGCCAGCGGGAAGTGGCTACGGCGGCTCTGGGTCCGGGATCAGGTGCACGACGGACCCAAGATGACGGGATTCTCCTACCGCGTGCCCCGCTACCCGGTGGCGCCGGGGACCGAGGTCCCCGAGGGGGACATGGAAATCATCGGCCCGATGCCGGTGAAGTCCATCATCACCCGGCCCGAAACCGGGGTGCGGCATTCCGCCGCGAGCCCGCTCGCGGTACGCGGCTGGGCCTGGGCGGGCGACGGCCCGGTGAACGCCATGCACCTGAGCGCCGACTTCGGAGCGACTTGGCTTCCGTGTCAGCTCGAGGAACCCGAAAACACATTCGCGTGGCAGCGTTTCGAGGGCTCGGTGGCCTTCGACATCCCGGGCCATTACGAAATCTGGGCGCGCGCCACGGATCATCGGGGACGCCAGCAACCCATGGTCGTCCCCGGCTGGAATCCGCGGGGTTATCTGAACAACGCAATGCACCGAATTGCGGTCACGGCGATCTGAGATGCGGCCGTTCCTGCTGGCCGTATCGGTCGCGCTGCTGCCTTTTGCCGCTAACGCGTCCCCGGACAGCGGGACCGCCGGTGTTCAGCAGAATGAGGGCCGGGCTCTCATCGACGAGAACTGCCTTTATTGCCACGACGTCAGTTACATCACGTCCTTGAACCTCCCCCGGGCGCAGTGGGAAGAGGTTCTTGAGTTGATGACCGGGATGGGCATGCCGCCGCTCGAGCCCGACGTGCAGGAAAAGGTGCTGGACTACCTCGAAGAGGAGCACGGACCCCGGGGAGGGCCAAGGGCGACCGGAGACACTCCGGCCTCCGGGGCATCAACCATTCCGGAAGCGCAGGACCTTCCCTGGGCGTTTCCGCGCTACCGGCCGAATCCCCTGTACTGGCGCGAGCGTTAGTCGGAGGTCGGAAAGATAGCCGGAGGCCGGGAAGATAGCCGGAGGCCGGGAGTCTCCGGGTCTCCCGGCGGTTCGCGCTACCTCAGCGGGATGTCCGTGAACTCGTGCTCGTAGATCGCTTCGCGGATTTCTTCGGGACTCGCTCCGTCTTCATGCATCTGCTGGGCCAGGAGGACCTCCTGGAGGCAGGTGCTTCAAGTCGCCGCGTGGTTGTCCACGTAGCAGTCCAGCAGGCTTCCGTGATCCTCCGAAGCGCCGTGACAACCGCAAAGGCACGGCAACTGGACCAGCACTTCGGGAATTTCCTTGGCGATCGCGTAGGTCGTCTGCAGCATTTCGTTGGTGTAGGTGTTGGGGGGGAGGGTCACCGGCAAGGGGCGGGCCTCCTCGACCGAGTCGTAGTAGGGAAACGGCTTGGCCGCCACCTGACCTCCTATGCCATAAGCGGAAGCGGCGAGGTCCGAGACAGGCTGCAGCTCGCTCTCCACCGTGGTGTCCCCGAAGGCGGCAATGTAGAACACCGCGGCGCCTACCGCGAGCAACCCGATCGCGAGGTACGGCGCGGCGCCCCAGCCCTTCTTGGCGGATGCGGGACCGGTGCCCGGCGGCGGAGCCGTTGCCTTTCCGGTTCCGGAAGTCCCTTGCGGAGAATGCGGTCGGCGTTTCTTCATGATGGCCGCTTATCGTAGCAATCCCCCCCGCCTCTCGTGAGCAGAATCTGGATCTCCGGCACCGCGGTCTTTCTCGGCGCGCTGCTGCTCTTCGTCGTGCAGCCGCTGGCGGCGCGGAGCCTCCTTCCCTGGTACGGCGGGGCGCCGATGGTCTGGGCCGTCGCGCTCTTTTTCTTCCAGGCGGTGCTGCTCGGCGGATATCTCTACGCGCATCTGCTGGTTACGCGGTTCCCTCCCCGGATTCAGGTGGCGGTCCACGCGGTCGTGCTGGGTCTGGCCGCCCTGCTTTGTCTTCCGCCGATCCCGGGATCCGACTGGGTGCCCGCGGGCGGCGAGACTCCAGCGGGCTGGATCCTCCTCACGCTCCTCGTGACCCTTGGGCCCGCCTTCTTCGCGCTGGCCGCGACGACTCCGCTGGTCTCGGCATGGCTGGCGCGCGCCGGCGGTCCGGGAGCGGGCCAAGCGCCGGCGCCCGACGTGTACCGGTTCTACGCACTCTCGAACGCGGGCTCCCTCATCGGTCTGGCCAGCTACCCCGTGCTCCTCGAGCCGCTGGTCGGACTCGCCGGACAGGCGAGGCTGTGGTCGGGGGGATTCCTTTTGCTGGCCCTGGTAACGACCCTCGCCGGTTTCTTCTCCGCGCGGACCTCGGTCGGGGCCTTGCGGCCCGAGCCTCGCGGAGCCCAGGGATTTCACGTTTCGGCGTTCCTGCTCGCCGCGGTCGGCTCGCTGGCGCTGGTGGCGGTTACGACCCATCTGACCCGGGACGTGGCGGCGGTCCCGTTCCTCTGGATCGCTCCGCTCGCCATCTATCTGCTCACCTTCATCCTGGCGTTCCGCGGCGGAAACCCGTACCCCCGCCGCGTCCTCCCTCCGTTGTTAGTCGGTTCGGTGGCGGCGTGTTTCTTCGTGTGGTTCCAGGACATCACCTACGGCCTCGACAGCGCCCTGATCGCCCACGCCGCGGCGGCGCTCTCCTTCCTGTTCATCGGTTGTTGGATCACCCACGGGGAGATCGCACGGAGGAGGCCCGCTCCGTCCCGGCTCACGGGCTTTTATCTTTCGATGACGGCGGGCGGAGCTCTCGGGGGGCTCGCGGCGTCGCTCGGGAGTCCGTTGCTCTTCCCGAACGTCTGGGAGTATCCGCTCGCACTCGTCCTCGCGGTCGGGGTTGCCTTCCTGGTCGGCACGCGGTCCGACAGGAGCGCCGGGGCCCTGCGGTGGAAACTGGTTCCGGCGGCAACCCTGGGAATTGCCATCGCGATCAGCGCGCTCGAGCACCGGCGGCCACTCGCCGCGACCCGAAACTTTTTCGGGGTCGTCCGGGTGATGGAGGCCTACCCGGGCACCCCCGAATGGCGCCGCGACATGTGGCACGGCGGGATCGCGCACGGTTCCCAGTGGTTCGCTCCCGGGCGCCGCCGCGAGCCAACCCTCTACTACTACGAGGGGACCGGCATCGAGGCGGTGCTGAACCGGCACCCGAAGCGGGGGCTGGTACGACCGCTGCGGGTTGCCGTGGTCGGCCTCGGAACCGGATCCATCGTGGTTCACGGACGGCGGGGCGATCTGTTCCGCTTCTACGAGATCGACCCCCAGGTGGTGCAGGCGGCACGGGACTACTTCACCTTCCTGACCGATACGCCGGCAGAGGTGGAAGTGGTGCTCGGCGACGGCCGCCTGAGTTTGCTGCGGGAAGAAATGCGCGGCGAGCCAGGGTTCGACGTGATCGTGCTCGACGCCTTCGCCGGCGACGCCATCCCCGTTCATCTGCTCACTGCCGAGGCCTTCGACCTCTACCGGGGCCGTCTGGCTCCGGGCGGCACGATTGCGGTCCATATCTCGAACCGCCACGTGGATCTCGCTCCGGTGATACGCGCCCAGGGGCTCCGCCTCGACCTGTTGTCCCTGTTGACGGTCAGCGATCCCGAACCCGAGGAATTCCGTTACACCGCCACCTGGGTCGTGCTCAGTCTGAACGCCGACTTCATCACCGATCCGAGCGTGCTGGGGCGGGCGGAACCGTGGACGGGGGACGCCGCCGAACCCGACGACCGCTATCTGTGGACGGACGATCATTCGAATCTGCTGGACGTTCTGCGGTAGCCGATGGAACGCGCCAACGTCCGCGGACGTAGTGCGTGGGCGCACGTCGTTCGCGGGGTGTTCTTACCGCTGATCCGGTCCTTCGGGGACGATGTGCCGGCGAGAGCCCGGCGTTCCCTCCGGTCGGTATCGCTTCGGCGATGCCAGCCGGCCGTGGAAAGCCTTACGATTAGTCGCTTCTTGAATCACGGGAGGATCCAGATGACCCAAGTGAGCCCTCTTTGCGCGTCTGCCAAACACCCGGTGCGGATTGCCGGATTGCTGGCGGTTACGTTGCTGCTGGCGGCGCCCCTCGTGGCGCAGAACCGCGACATGCCCGAAGGGGAATGGCGCTACCAGAGCGGAGACGCCTGGGGAACCCGCTCCTCCCCGCTCAACGACATCAACGCGGAGAACTTCGGCGACCTGGAAGTCGCCTGGATGTGGCGGGGTGACAACTACGGGCCGAAGCCGAGCTATCTCTCGAAGGCCACCCCGAGCTACATCAACGGGAAGCTCTTCTCGGTCGTAGGTTATCGGCGAACCGTCGTCTCGATGGATCCGGCTACGGGAGAGACGCTCTGGACCTATAGCGAGCCGGATACGAGGCGCTTTCAGGAATCCATGCGGTCGAGCTACGGGAAGGGGGTCGCCTACGCGGAGATTGACGGGCGGCTGGTGATCTACGTCATCTCGCCGGCGTTCTTCCTGCACGCCTTCGACGGCGAGACCGGCGAGCACCTCGAGGACTTCGGGAAGCCGGTTCCCATCGAGGGGTTTCCCAAGACGGGCGTGGTGGATCTGGTCGCCGACCTGATCGCCGACCGCGGCATCAACTATGACCCCGTCGAGGGGTTGCCTCCCGGCATCGGCTACATCACGAGTTCCTCGCCGCCCATCGTGGTGAACGGGACCGTCATCATCGGGAACTCGCACGCGCAGGGCTACCACCAGACCCGGATCGAGAACATTCCCGGCGACATCCTCGCCTACGACGTCAAGACCGGCGCCTTCAAGTGGAAGTTCCACGTCATCCCGCAGTCCGAGGACGAGTTCGGGATGGACACCTGGGAGAGCGATGCCTGGCAGTGGACGGGCGACGTCTCCTCCTGGGCCCCCCTGTCGGCCGACCTCGACCGTAACATCGTCTACATCCCGACGAACGCGCCCACGATTGATTTCTACGGCGGCTTCCGCCCCGGCAACAACCTCTTCGGAACCAGCGTCATCGCGCTGAACACCGAGACCGGGGAACGGGTCTGGCACTTCCAGACGACCCACCACCCGATCTGGAACTACGACCTCCCGAATGTTCCCATCCTGGCGGACGTGACGGTGAACGGTGAGAAGGTCCCGATGGCCATCCAGACCACCAAGCAGGGTTACACCTTCGCTTTCAACCGGGAGACCGGCGAGCCGGTGTGGCCGATCGAGGAGCAGGAGGTTCCGCAGTCCATCGTGCCGGGCGAAAAGCTCTCGCCCACCCAGCCGGTCCCGACGCTGCCGGCGCCGCTCGAGCCGCTGGATCTCAGCGAGGACAATCTCATCGACTACACCCCGGAACTCCGGCAGCAGGCCATGGAGATCGTTTCCGAGTATCGGGTCGGCGGGCCCTATACGCCCCCGATCCCGAAGGGATTCGAGGAGAACAAGGGATGGGTCGCCTGCGGCAGCACCGCCGGAGTGAACATCACCCACCCGGCAGCGCTCGATGCGTCAACCGGCATCCTCTACCAGTCCTCCGGGCCGTCCTGCTCGGGGCGGATGGTGCAGCCGGGGGTGGACTCCGACCAGCCGGTGCACGACTGCACCTCCCCGAGCGGCAAGTGCACGACCATCGGCGAGACGGTGTCCGACTGGGTCAACTACCGGACGATCGGGGTACCGGGTCCGGACGGGCTGCCCATCTACAAGCCGCCCTACAGCCGGGTCACCGCGATCGACATGAACACCGGGCAACACCTCTGGTGGATCCCGATCGGCGAGCCGAACGACCGGATCAAGAACCATCCGGCGCTTGAGGGGAAGGATCTCTCCAAGGTCGGCGGGATGGGGAAGTCGATCCTCATGGTGAGCGGCGACCTGTTGCTCACGACCGAGGGCATGGGGGGGCCGCGGGTCCTGAATGCCCACGACAAGATGACCGGCGAGAAGGTCGGCAGCGTCGAGCTCCCGGCGATCGGGATGTACGGGATGATGACCTACAAGCACGCGGGCCGGCAGTACATCCTGGTGCAGACCGGCCAGCGCGGCCGGGTGCCCGAGTCCTACGTGGCTCTGGCCCTCCCGGAAGACAAGGGCAACTGATCCGCTGAAGGTCCTGTGCTGACGGAACCGGAGGCGGGTTCACCGCCTCCGGCCGGCGGCGTTCCGCACGGAACGGATTTCCATAAGCGGCGCCTCCGGCGCCTTGGCGGCGATGCCGGGCTTGTCCCGCATGGTGGACCCGGATTGCCTGCCGCTACCGGTCAAGGTCATCGGAGCGGGCTCGAATCTCAAGGCCTACTTTTTTCCGCCTTGCGACGCGAGCGGTGCGCGGCCCGTGGACTACCAGTTCGTTCCGGGAACGACCCATCTCGCCCAGCTCGCGAAGCCGCGGGAATGCGTCCGGCTGGCGCTGGATTTCCTCCGCCCGGGCGGATTCAGCCCGTGTTGAAGTCGTTTCCAACCGGCGCGCCTTGCCGCGGCAACCGGTAGGCCATGGCGGCCGCGAAGCGCGTCTCCCCCAGATCTTCCAGCCAGAAAGCATCTGACGGGAGATGCGGGAAGCGAAACACCGCGGATCGAGCGCCGTCGAGCATGTCGGCGGGAATTTCGAAACGCGAGGGATTCAGCGAAAACCCGGTGCCGAGCGCCTTGATCAGCGCTTCCTTGAGGCTCCAGAAGCGGTAGAACAGATCGGCCTTCTCGCGTCCTTCCACCGCCGCGAGGGCGCGCCGTTCGGCCCGACCGTAGACCCTGCTCCCGATACCGTCGAAGTTTCGTCCGGAAGCACGCTCTTCAAGATCGACTCCGAGCCCGTCGCGCTCCCCGAACGCGATCAGTCCGTGCATGCCGCTGTGGCTCACGTTGAAGCCGACGGGCGAGGCAACCTCGTTCACTCGGGCGAACGGCTTGCCGTGTTCGAGATACCCGAAGCAAAGCTCGCGGTTCCCGCAACCCAGCCGTTCGCAGAGGTTGATCCGCAACGCCGCGCGGCACAGCGAAAACTGGCGCTTCGCGCGCTTCACCAGGAACCGGTCCCATCGCCGCCGTTCCTCGTCGTCGAGCAGGTCCACGGCCCGCGCCTCCCTTCCCGGATCGGGACACAGGTCCACATGCAGGATGAGCGAGCCCTCGGCCTCGCGCCAGGGCTTCCACCATGGGTCGTCCCGGGTTGTCATTGGGGAGCGGCGCCCTGAGGCGCCAGCGCTACTTCGCGCAAGTAGGCGCCGACACCCCGGGTGCGGTCCCATTGCTTTGGGTAGCCGAGCGAAACCTCCTGAAAGGGCACGCCGTCCAGCCAGTCCGTTTTACGGATGTGCAGGTGCCCGTACACCACGGCGCAGGCGTTGAAGCGCCGGTGCCACCCGCGCGTCCGCCGCGTTCCACACCAGGGAGTGAAGCGGGGCACGCGCGGCAGTACGGCGTGTTCCTCTTCGAGCGGGAAGTGGTTGATCAGCACCTTCGGGATCTCCGCCGGACAGGCGGCGAGGCGGGCGGCGGCGGACTCGCAGCGCGCGGCGCACCAGGAGTCCCGATCGGGAAACGGGTCGGGATGCAGCAAATACTCGTCGGAACAAACAGCGCCGGTTTCGCGGGCCCACCGAACGACCTGATCGCGCGGAACCTGCCGCGGCCGGAAGCTGTAGTCGTAGAGAAGGAAGAGCGGCGCGATCAGCACTCGTCCGTTCTGGTGCTCGACGACCGGATACGGATCCTCGGGAGTGAGAACGCCGTGGGCGCGGGCGATCCCGACGAGTCGCTCGTAGAGAGCGACTCCCCGAAGTACGGGAGCCGTGCCCGGCACGGTCCAGAGTTCGTGGTTCCCGGGAACCCAGACGACTTGGCGGAACTTCGGGGTCAGATGGCTGAGCAGCCAGTCGAGCTGTCTGGCCCCATCGGTGAGGTCACCGGCCAGGATGAGCCAGTCCTCCGGATAAGCCGGAAAACTCTCCAGCGCGTCCCGGTTTGCCGGATGCGAGACATGCAGGTCCGACAGCGCCCACAAACGCACGGGATCAGCAGCCTGCGGACAAAGCAACGTGAGTGCCCAGGCCGCCAGTTCTCCCGGTGGGGGGGCGGTTCAGCCGGGATGCATCGCCGGCCGAACACCGCGTGACTTTGTTCACAGGCTGCTTGGGTCCGGGGCAGTGCATGGGGGACATTGGTACGGATTCGCCGGAATTGTAGGTTGCGCGGGATCCCCGCTTCCCGCCACCGGACAGGCCGCGTTGCTCATTCCGATGGCGGTGTCGTTGGCTTTCGGGGTCGCTTTCGCCACCCTGGTCACGCTGTTTCTGGTTCCGGTCCTCTATAGCTTCGCGAGCGACGCGACTGCGGCGCTGCCAGGGCGCGGCTAGCAGCCTGTGGTGAAACCCAGGCGGCCCAGTTCTCCCGGTGGGGGCTCGAGCGGCGATGCATCCCGCCTGAACCGCGCCGCTTTGCGGCGCTCTGCGTTGCGTTTCGGTCGAAATACACGCGGGCCAGTTCTCCCGGTGGGGGCTCCTCCCTCACGCGCCTTGTCAGCCGGGCGCCTCCCCGCTCTCGGCGCTCACCCGGGTTTCACCACAGGCGGCTAGCGTCGCGGGGGGTCAGGGGCGGAGCAGCGCCGCGGGCCCTGAGGGAGTACCGTCGAGCAAGTGGGTCGCATGGGGCTCCCGGATTCCACGCGGGGCGTAGTAGTGCCTGGTCAGATGGGCGCGGATGGCAGCCTGGGCGCCGGGAGCGGAGAGGATCACCACGGAGCCGCCCAGCCCGGCGCCGGTAAGCCTGGCGCCGAGGGCTCCGGTGTGGCGCGCTGTTTCTACCAGGGCGTCAAGTTCCGGCGTGCTCACCTCGTAGTCGTGCCGGAGGCTTTCGTGGGATGCGGTCAGCACCGGCCCGAGGGCGGCCGCGTCCCCGTCGCGGAGATGCTGGACGGCGGTGATGGTGCGGCGGGCTTCGGTGACCACATGCCGGAACCGCCCGTCCAGCGGCGCCGGTAGCCGGTCCGCCGCCGCCAGGAGTTCCGGAAGGGGATGGTTTGCCACGAACGCCGGATAGCCATCCGCATCCGGAAGCAGATTCCGGGCGAGGGCCAACGCCTCGCGCGCCTGCCCGACGCGTTGGTCGAAAATGGTTCCGGCGGCGCCTCCCTTGTCGGCGCGCTGACCGCTGTAGGCGACGAGGAAGGAAAACCGTAACGGGTCCACGGGGACGGGCGTGCAGCGGGGCGGCTCGAAAGCGATGTGGAGCGCGTGTCCGGGGACGGCCGCCAGGCAGATGGACTGGTCCATGGCGCCGCCCTGGATGGCCACTCCGTGCTCCGCTTCGGCGAGACCGAGGGCGAGCCGCATTGTTTCGTCGCCGGAGAGGACGGCGGCGGAGGTGAGGCGGCCCCGAACCGCGAGCATGGCGAGCGCTCCCGCGATCACGACCGCCGACGAGGAGGAGAGCCCGGCGGCCACCGGAAGATTTGAAGCGAGCGCCCCGTCGAAGCCGGCGTGGGACGCCGGGGTCCAGTCTCCTGCTTCGAGTCCGGCCGCGGCGGCGCTCAGGTAGCGCCCGAATCCCGTGGGCGGCGTTTCGCCCTGGGCGAAATCGGTCTCGCCGAAGCCCGGTTCGGTCGAGAGGCACCGCACCCTGCCGTCGGGGCGCGCGGCGAAGGCGAGCGCCACCCCGCGGGAGAGGGCCGCCGGCAGGACGGGAAGGCCGCAGTAGTCCACATGCTCCCCGATGAGGTTCACCCGGCCGGGAGCGAACGCGACTCCCTCCGGAGGATGGCCGAACCGTTCCCGAAAGGCCCGCCGGGCGCGGTCTGCGGGACGCGGTTCCACGGGCTGTCAGTTCGGCGCCCCGGAGCCGCTCGACCGCAAAGGTTCAAAGTCGGGTCGGATGGGGCCCTTTCCGGCGCGGCGGATGCTGCCGGCTTCCAGCAACAATGATTCCGATGAGGATGCCGGAATCCGCGGTCCGGGGATCAGGATGCCGGAAAGGTTCAACGGATCGGCGGCGCCGATGGTCAGCCTCGGCCCCGGTTCGTCCCCGTTCCGGCCCGCGCGGCGCAGCGGAGCCACCGCTTCGGGCAGGGCGAACTGTTCGCCGGCGAAGGTGGAGACGAACTGACCGCCCACCACCTGTCCCCGCATCTCCAGCCGCCGCAGGACGAGCTGGAGGTCGCGCCAGCGCGATTCGATCCGCTCCCGCTTCAGGAGGTCGCGGAACACCACCCCCCAGCGCCGGAGAAGTTGGCGCGCGACCGCTTCGTGATCGGTGGGTTCTCCCCCCTCGCCAGCGGGGCCCCCACCGGGAGAACTGGCCGCCAGGAGCGCCCAGCGGCCCGGCGAGTAGCGCGCCTTCCGCCTTCGGTAACGCCCGTAGCCGCTTCGCCGCCGCGGATCCATGAGCGCCCGGAGGTTGTCGAAACCGTCGGCGGTGACCCGCCCGCAGGCGGTCAGTTCCCAGAGCGCGTCTTCAAGGGCCGCGGGCAATAGCCCGGAGCGCGCTTGGAGTTCGGCGAAGAACTGCGCTCCGCCCTCTCCGAGGAGTTTTTGCACCTTACCCGCCGCCGAAGAGAGGTCGGCACGGTCCTGCTCCCGGGGGCGAAGCCAACGGCCGACTTCACTCCGCAGGAGCAGCCCGATCGGGGCCGCTCGGGTTGGCCGGGTTGGGAGCCGGGCCGCCGCGCTCCCGTTCGGGGACGTTTCCGGAAGCGAGGTCCGTCCCCAGACCACCTCGCCGGAAAGGCAGTTCTCGTCCAGCCAGTCGCGGCGATAACCGGCAATCCGCAGCGGCAGGATCTGGGACTCCCAGGCCGCCGCCGGGGCTTCGAGCCCCTGCAACTGGGCGATCACCTCCCGGACACCGCGCGGTCCGTGGAGGCGGGTTTCGGCCGTCGCGTGCTGCCACCCGGTGAGAAAGTCGAGGAAGGCGGCGGCGCTCACTGGCGCTGACTCGCGGCGGAGCCGCGCGAGAGTCAGTCGGTGAATGCGGGCCAGCACCCGCCGGTGGCACCACTCCACCGGTCCGGTCCCGGCGGGGGAGCGCGAAAAACGCCCCTGGAGCACCAGTCCCTCGGCCTCCAGAAGCTGGAGTGCTGCCGCGATTGCCGTCTCGGGGATCGCCAGCCGCCCGGCGAGCGCCGCCGCGGTTGTGGGCCCCGAGCAGTCCATGACTCCGCGAAGAATCGCGGCGGCGGCCCCGGCCCGGGTGTTCGGAATCCCGGAAGATTCCGTCGGGCCGGCCGCGGGCAGGGGAGCAGCCGGCCAGACTGCGCGGGCCCAGACTGCTCGGGCGATACCCAGCCGTTCGACGGCCACCCAGAGCCGGCTCCCGCTCACGGAAAACGCAGCGGCGCGGCGGCCGGCTTCGAGTTCGGCGAACCATGAGGACCAGTCGGCCGCCTCCCGCATCACTCCCAGGGTGAGCAGGGCATCGTGGAGTTCGTCCGCGTCCCGGACGAGCGGCGCCGCTTCCGCCGTCGCCCGCTCGATCGCCTCGGGGTCGAGGACCGCCTCGGAATCGAGCTCGGGCGGGAGCGAGCGCCGCATTCGGACGGCCCGGGCGCGGCGCTCCTCGAGGGGCGCGGGGTCGAGGAAGGCGAACGGGTTGGCGTTCAGGATCTCGGCGGCGAACGGCGACGCCTCCGGCGTGTCCACCGCCACGGTGCGCACCCGGCCGCTCCGGATGTCTTCAAGAAGCCGCTGCAGGCCCTCCAGGTCCATCGCGTCGTGCAGGCAATCGGCGATGGCTTCGTCCACCAGCGGATGTTTCGGAATCCGCACCTCCCCGGCGAGGTTTTCGGCGCAGGCGGCCTGGTCCGGGAAGACCGCGGCTAGCAGGTCGTCGGTGAGCATTCGCTGGATCGGGGGAGGAACGCGCTGTCCGTGCCGGCGGCGGGGGACGGCAAGCGCCCGCGAAGCGGTCCAGCGCCAGCGGGCGCCGAACAGCGGTGCGCCGAGCACCGCCTGGGTCAGCACCGGTTCCAGGCCTTCGGGCTTCAGGAACGAGAAGACCGACTCCAGCGGGAAAGAGTGGAGGTCGGTGAGCGAAATCACGATGCCGTCATCGGTTGCCGCCGCCTGCAGTTCCAGATTGAAGGAGCGGCAGAAGCGCTTCCGGAGCGCGAGCCCCCAAGCCCGGTTGATCCGGCTCCCGAAGGGAGCGTGAATGACGAGCTGCATGCCGCCCGAGTCGTCGAAGAAGCGCTCGGCCACCACCGTCCGCTGGCTCGGCATGGCGCCGAGGGCAGCCCGCCCGGCGGCCAGGTAGCGGACGACCTGGCCGGCGCCGGCGGCGTCGAGGCGGGAAGCGCCCTGCAGCCCGATCCGCGCCTCCTCCGGCGGGTGTCGATCCACGCGTTCGCGCAGTTCCGCGACCCGGGTGCTCAGTTCGGCGGTGCGGCCCGGCGCCTCGCCCCGCCAGAAGGGAATCGTGGGCGCCGCGCCCTCGGCATCCTCGACCCGCACCTGCCCCTGGGCGATCCGCCGGATCCGCCACGAGGTGGTCCCGAGCAGGAACACGTCGCCCTGGTAGCTCTCGATCGCGAAGTCCTCGTCGAGTTGTCCCACGACCCAGTCGTCGGGCTCCGCTACCACCTGGTACTGCGCTGTATCCGGGATGGCGCCCCCGTTCTGGAGCGCCGCGAGGCGGGCGTTCCGGCGGGCGCGCACGGTACCGGAGACCGCATCCCGATGCAGGTAGGCGCCGCGTCTCCCCCGTGCGGTGGCCACGCCTTCGGAAAGCATGCGGACCACCTCGTCGAAAGCTGCGCGTTCGAGGTTCCGGTAGGGATAGGCGCGGCGCACGAAGGCGAACCACTCGTCGAGGTCGTGCCGTTCCTCGGACACTGCGCCCGCTTCGGCCACGAGCTGCTGCGCGAGGATGTCGAGCGGAGCTTCGGGGATACGGATCCGGTCCAGGTCGCCGGACTCCACGGCCGCCATCAGCGCCGCGCACTCGACCAGGTCGTCACGGGTGGTCGGAAAGAAGCGCCCTTTCGGGGTGGCGCCGAGCCAGTGGCCGGAGCGGCCGACGCGCTGGAGGGCCACCGCGATCGAACGGGGCGAACCGAGTTGGCATACGAGGTTCACGGAGCCGATATCGATTCCCAGTTCGAGCGAGGCGGTCGCGACGATGGCCCGGACCTCGCCGGAATGGAGCCGCCGCTCGGCCTCGAGCCGCACCTCCCTGGCAAGGCTCCCGTGATGGGCCAGCACCGCGTCTTCGGGAAGTCGTTCGCTGAGCACGTGGGTCAGCCGCTCCGCCATCCGTCGGGTATTGACGAAGACCAGGGTGGTGTCGTGCTCCTCGATGAGGGCGGCGATCCGGTCCCGGATGTCCTCCATGACTTCGTGGGTGGCCACCGCGCCGAGCTCGGTGTCCGGAACCTCCACCGCGAGGTCGAGTTCCCGCCGGTGGCCGACGGGAACTACGGTCGGCCCGTCCGGTTCCCTCGGGCTCAGGAAGCGGGCGACCTCGGAGACCGGTCGGACGGTCGCCGAGAGGCCGATGCGCTGGAGTCGCCGTCCCGCGAGCCGGTCGAGCCGCTCAAGCGAAAGCGCCAGGTGGCTTCCGCGCTTGTCGCGCGCGAGCGCGTGGATTTCGTCCACGATCACGGTGTCCGCCGTGCCGAGAAGCTCCCGGCCGCGAGCCGCGGTCAGCAACAGGTAGAGCGATTCCGGCGTGGTGACCAGAATGTGGGGCGGTTTCCGGATCATCCGGGCCCGCTCCGCGGCCGGAGTGTCTCCGGTGCGGAGTTCGGCGCGGACCGGCGGAAGCGGTCCGCCGTCCGCTTCGGCTCGAGCCGCAATTTCGCCGAGCGGGACTTCGAGGTTGCGACGGATATCGGCGCTCAGCGCCTTGAGCGGCGAGACGTAGACAACGCGGGTCTCGTCCGGCAGTTCGCCGCTCCGGGCCTCGCGGGTGAGTCGGTTCAGGGCGAACAGGAAGGCGGCGAGCGTCTTGCCCGAACCGGTCGGAGCGGTGATCAGGACATCCTCACCCCGGGCAATGGCGGGCCATCCCTTTTCCTGCGGCTCGGTGGGCGCCTCGAACCGCTCCTGGAACCAGCCGGCGACCGCGGGGTCGAAGTGGGACAGGGGAGAGGTCACCGGAGTCTGGCCAAATGGGGACGCTGGAAGGGTCAATGTAGTGCGGAACGGTCAGTAGCCTGTGGATAAAGTGACGTGAGCACGGAGACCGGCCAGCTCTCCCGGTGGGGGCGAGGCGCCCGGTTGACAAGGCGCGCGAGGGAGGAATACCGAGTGTATTTGGACCGAAGCGCAACGATGAGCGCCGCGAAGCGGCGTGGTTCAGCCGGGATGTATCGCCGGTCGATTGCCGCGTGACTTTGTCCACAGGCTGCCAGGCGGCGGAATAATCCCTTTATGGATCGGAACTGGTTGGTTGGCGGCCCGGCAACCGGAGACGGGCGGCAGTGAGCGCCTCCGCAGGGGACGGAGTCCGCCCGCTCACCCGCGACGACCTCCTGGAACGAGACCGAACCGATCCGCTGGCCTCGTTCCGTGACCGGTTCGAACTCCCGGAGGGAGTGATTTACCTGGATGGGAACTCGCTGGGACCTCCCTCTCGAAACATGAGGGCGCGGGTCGAGGCCCTGATTCGAGATGAATGGGGAAGGGATCTCATCGCCTCCTGGAACCGCCACGGCTGGTTCCGGCTGCCGGAGCGGGTCGGAGCCCGCCTTGCCCCGCTCCTCGGCGCCGGGGCGGACGAGGTGATTGCCGCCGACTCGGTTTCCCTCAACCTCTTCAAGCTGCTCGCGGCGCTGCTGACCCGGCCGGGTCCGCGGCGGGTGGTGCTGGCCGAGGAGACCAACTTCCCGACGGATCTCTACATGGCGGAGGGGCTGGTCAGCCTGCTCCGGGACATCGGCGCGAAGCTCCGGCTCGTATCGCCGGACGACTTCGAAGCGGCCCTGGGCCCGGAAGTGGCCGTCGCCACGCTGACCCAGGTGAACTTCCGGACGGGCCGGAAGCACGACCTGCGCCGGCTCACCGCGACCGCGCGGGCGGCCGGCGTTCCCATCGTCTGGGACCTGAGTCACAGCGCCGGGGCCTTCCCCCTCCATCTGAACGAGTGCGGCGTCGAGTTCGCGGTCGGCTGCGGCTACAAGTATCTGAACGGTGGTCCCGGAGCCCCCGGTTTTCTGTACGTGGCCCGGGAATTCCAGCAGTCCCTCGACACGCCGCTTTCCGGATGGATGGGACACCGGAGTCCCTTCGACTTCGAGACGCGCTACCGGCCGGCGCCCGGGATGCGGCGCTTTCTCGCCGGGACCCCGGGGATCTTGTCGATGATCGCTCTTGAAGAGGGGCTCCGGACCTTTGAGGGAGTGGACATGGCCGCGCTCCAGACGAAGAGCGAGGCGCTCGGGGACCTCTTTCAGCGCCTCGCCGACGAACGGCTACGGAAGTTCGGCGTCGAAGCGGTGAGCCCGCGAACCGCTGCCGAGCGGGGAAGCCAGGTTTCCCTCCGCCATCCGGAGGGCTATCCGGTCATGCAGGCCCTCATCGCGCGGGGGGTGGTCGGGGACTTCCGGGAACCGGATCTTCTGCGCTTCGGCTTCGCGCCGCTCTACGTGCGCTACCGCGATGTCTGGGACGCCGTCGAGGCGTTGCGGGAGGTGCTGGCAGGGGAGGAGTACCGCGATCCCCGCTTCCGGCGGCGGGATCCCGTGACCTGAGGTAGGGCTCGGAGCGCCGGCCTCCGGCCGGCATCGCCCTCCAAGATCAGCGATACGCGTTTTCGCGGGCCTGCGGCCCGCGGTGCCGGGCCCCACCGGGAGAAACCCGCATGACATGATCGGTTTGTCCTGCACACCCCGCCGGGCATGAAAAAGCGCACCGCTCACATTGGCATGGCGCCGCGTCATCGTCGCTGGTTTCGCGCTCCCGCGCGTGCCGGCCCCCACCGGGAGAACTGGCCGGAGGTCGGCGTTCCAAGCCGTCCCCGCGCTTCCTCATGGGCGGTACGCGTCCTCGCTGCGCGTAGCGCCTCTTCGTTGGTGTGGACCCGCAGTTCCAGCCCGAGTTCCGCGGCCGTCCGGTCGCGGAACGCGATCATCTCCCGGAACTTCCAGGTCGTGTCGATGTGGAGCAGCGGGAACGGAACCGGTGCCGGCCAGAAGGCCTTCCGCGCGAGATGGAGAAGGACGGAGGAGTCCTTGCCAATCGAATAGAGCATGACCGGCCGCTCTGCGGTCGCCATTCCCTCGCGGAGGATTTCGATCGCCTCGGACTCGAGGGTTCTGAGGATCGGACCGCAGTCCGACCGGGTCCCGTCGTCCGTCACGATGCGGCCTGTTGAACGATCCCGAGGCACGCGAACGGCATTGCCGCTTGCTGGTCGCGCCACATACGTCTCTGGACGGCGCGGGATTCTACGCGTGGAGCCGTTCTACCGATCGGAGAAGGTCTGTGGGGTCTCCCTGGTTTCCAGACAGCCCGGCGGGTTAACAGCCTGTGGCAAAACCCACGCGGCGTTCGGCCGGCGATGCATCCCGGCTGAACCGCGACGCTTTGCGTCGCTCATCGTTGCGTTTCGGTCGAAATACACCAGGTATTCCTCCCTCACGCGCCTTGTCAGCCGGGCGCCTCGCCGGCCTCGGCGCTCACGCCACTTTATCCACAGGCTGTTAAGCGCACCCGGCCGCATCCCGAGCTGGCAGATCGGTACGTGCGGCACCCCGGGATGGGCGTGCCACCGTCCCCGAGGACGAACGCCCTGGAGTCTCCTCCTAGTCAACCTGTTGGAGTCCCTTCACTCGCTGTTCCGGCCTCCTTCGGATCTGTTTACGCCAAAACCGTCAGCAGTCGGCGCCGCAGTGGGCGGCGACGAGGCGGGCGAGGATCCCCATGTAGTCGTCCCACGACGTGCGGACGTCCGGCACCGTCTTGTGGGCGACGACCATGTCGAGCGACGGGATGACCGTGATGAACTGGCCGTAGGCTCCGCGTCCGGTGTAGGCGCCCGCGAACCCCTCCGGCACCGCCGGGCCGTCCCACACCCACCACATGGTGCCGTAGCCGAACTCGCCTCCACGCCGGCTCTCCGGATTCATCTCCTCCGACGGCGTGACCACACTCGAAATCCGCTCGGCCCATCCCTGCGGAAGCACACGCTCCTCCCTCCAAATGCCGCCCCGAAGCATCAGGTATCCGATCCGGGTCATGTCGCGGGTCGAGAGCGTCATGTGGTAGGCGAGGTTGTGCGATCGCGTCGCGTCTCCCGACTTGCGGTGGATCCACCGGTGCCAGTCCTCGAATCCGAGGGGGAGCGCGAGGTCGGTTTCGAGCGCGTCGTAGATGTTGCGCCCCGTAAGTTGTTCGAAGATCGCACCCGCCGCGTTGAAGTCCCAGTTGCTGTACAGGTAGTACGTGCCGGGCTCCTGCGAGCCGCGGGGCGGGGCGTCCGCGAGGTTGTCCCCCGCGTTCGAGGCCGGGTGATAGACCCCGGAGCGCGCGGTGACGAGATCCAACACCCGCGCCCGTTTCTCGATCGGGAGGAGGCCCTGGACATCGTCCATGCCCAGATCCTCGAGCGTGAGTTCGAGATCTATCGTCCCGTCCTCCACGTAGTGGCCGTAAAGCATGGCGAGGATGCTCTTCCGGACCGAGGCGAGATAGCTGAGCGAATCCACGGGCCCGTGCTCGAAGAGGACGCGCCCCCCGACCACGACCATCACGGCGGAGGTGTTGATCCCGTCCACGTACGGGTGGATCGCGTCCAGCGCCTCGGCCGAAAATCCTGTGGAGGCGGGATCCGCGATCCGGTCCCACGACGCGCCCGGATAGACGGCCTCCGCCGCCGTCTCGACCGCCGGTCGCGAGCAGCCGAACCCCGCGGCGAGGGCGAAAACCAGCGCCGGCAGCAACGCAATGCGTACTCTTGAGATAGAACCTGTCGCGGTTTTCTGGTTCACTTTGGTCTCCTCTCCAGCGATCCCCAGGGACGAACTCCGGCTTGGAGATACGACTCCCCGCATCGCCGCACGCCTTCGATACTAACCACCGGGATTTCGAAAGCCGGCTTCCGTGGGCCAATGGTGTCCCGACATCCAACGGCCGTGTCCCGTAAACTCGCCCGGTGGCGTCCTACGGTGCGGCGTCGCTCCAACGGAGGTGCCCGAATGCGGATCCACGGAATGAAGACCCGGCGTGTTGGCGGGATGCTCGCGGCGGTCCTGCTCCTCTTCGCGGCCGGCGCCGCGGCGCAAGACGGAATGCGGCCGCTCGAGCTCGCCGACTACCTCTCCTGGGAGGCGGTCCAGAGCCCGCAGATCTCCCCGGACGGGGAGAGCGTGGTGTACGAGCGGCGCTTCGTGGACGCGATGAAGGATCGCTGGAAGACCGAGCTCTGGCAGATCGGCGCCGACGGCTCGAGAAACCGGTTCCTCACCGAGGGGGGCAGCCCGCGCTGGTCGCCGGACGGCACCCGGATCGCCTTCCTGCGGGACGGCCAGATCTTCGTGCGCTGGATGGACGCCGAGGGCGCGGAGAGCCAGGTGACCCGGTTTGACCGCCCGCCCTCACAGATCGTCTGGGCGCCCGACAGCGGCTCGATCGCGTTCCGCGCCGTGGTGGATCCGGGCCCGGACCCGAACTGGGCGATCGACATGCCCAAAGCGCCCGGGGGCGCCGAGTGGACGAAGCCGCCCCGGATCGTCACCCGTCTCAACTACCGGCGCGACGGGCAGGGCTACTTCCCGGCGGGCTACCGCCACATCTTCGTCGTGAGCGCCGACGGTGGGACTCCGCGCCAGCTCACGAGCGGCGATTTCCACCACGACGGTCCCCGCTTCGCGGGGGATGGTTCGGCGATCGTCTTCACGTCGCTAAGAACGGCGGACGCCGAACACGCCTGGCGCGAGTCCGAGATCTACCGGGTCGAAGTGGCAACCGGCCGGATCACGGCCCTCACGAGCCGCGCCGGGCCGGACTCGGGACCCGTTCCCTCTCCGGACGGCAGCCTGATCGCCTACACCGGAATGGACCACACGACGGACACCTACCGGGAGGAAGGCCTCCACGTCATGGAGAGCGACGGGAGCAACTCGCGGGTCATCGCCACCGAGATGGGCCGCCGGCCCGGGATCGTGGGCTGGTCCGCCGACGGCAGCGGGGTCTATTTCGGCGCCCAGCTCCGCGGCACGAACAACCTCTACTTCGCTCCGGTCGAGGGCGAGGTCCGGCCGGTCAGCTCCGGGAATCACATGCTGTCGGTCTCCAGCGTGAGCGAAGACGGGACCGCGGTGGGGGTGGTGGGCTCGTACTACACCCCCGGGAACCTGGTGGCCTTCGCGGTGGATTCGCCGGAGGAGATGACGACCCTCCACGTCACGAACGCTTCCGTGCTCGCCGAGGTGCGCCTCGGGGAGGTCGAGGAGCTCTCGTACAAGTCTCCGGACGACCTTGACATCCACGGCTGGATCGTGAAGCCGCCGGACTTCGATCCGACCCGCAAGTACCCGCTGATCCTCCGGATCCACGGCGGGCCGCACTCGATGTACCACAGCGGATTCGACTTCAAGAACCAGGACCACGCGGCGAACGGGTATGTGGTGATCTACACGAACCCGCGCGGCAGCAGCGGGTATGGCAGTTCCTTCGGCAACGAGATCAAGAACGCCTACCCCGGGAAGGACCTCGACGACCTCATGGCCGGGGTGGACGAGATCATCTCGCGGGGCTATATCGATGACCGGAACCTTTTCGTTTACGGCGGCAGCGGCGGAGGCGTGCTGACCTCCTGGATCGTGGGGAACACCGACCGCTTCACGGCCGCGGTGTCAAAGGCGCCGGTGACCAACTGGCTGAGCTTCGTGGGAACGACCGACGGTTCGAGTTGGTACCGGAATTTCGAGAAGCTGCCCTGGGACGATCCCGAGGAACACCTGCGGCGGTCGACGCTCATGTACGTCGGGAACGTCACCACGCCGACGATGCTCATGACCGGGGAACGCGACCTGCGCACGCCCATGGAGCAGACCGAGCAGTACTACCGGGCGCTCAAGATGCGGAAGATTCCGACGGCGATGGTGCGGCTGACCGACGGCTGGCACAGCCGCAGCCTTCCCCCGACGAACTTCCTCCGGGTGCAGCTCCTCCTGCGCACCTGGTTCGAGCGGTTCGCAGTTACCGACGAGATGACCACCGACGCACCGCCGAACTAGCGCAAGGGAACGCCGGCCTTCAGACCGGCACCGCGGCGCGCAGCGCCGCGGGCGGTGTAGTCGCTGTTTGCGTAGAACGGCGGGGACGGCTTGGAACGCCGACCTCCGGTCGGCACCGCCCGCCGAAAGGCGGGCGAAAGGGAAGAACACCAGGTTCCGTGATGGTGCCCGCCTCGGCGCGTTCTCGATTGGGACGTGCGGCGCAAACAGAGGGCGAGCCGCTACTTCCCGAACAACCCGCAGGCGAAGAGCCCCGGCGTCTCGAACGGCAGGGGACCGAGTTCCTCTGCGTACCGCTCGGCGAGATCCATCATGGTCACGCCCTCGATGGTCCGGAGCCCCGCGCCAGCAAGCAGTTCGCTCATCGCCGCGAGGCTGTAATCGCTTTTCATCGGCTCGCCGCGCTTGGCCACGTAGTCCTCGAGCTGAGTCCGCATCCTCCGGTGTTCGGGCCACGCCGACGCTTCGTCGAGCAGGTAGTCGAGCACGAGACGCGAGCCGGGGGCAACGCCGGCCGCAATCGACCGGGCGGACTCCGCCAGCGTTTCCGGCGTCAGGTAGTAGGTCACCCCGAGGAACGACAGGATCACCGGGCTTTCTCGATCGAATGACGAGTCCGCCAGGGCATCCATCACCGAAACCCCTTCCAGATCGGCGGGGACGAAGTGGAGTCCCGCGGGCAGGGGAATCCCCGCGTTGCAGATGCGCTCCCGCTTCACCTCCTGCATCGCGGGACGGTCGATCTCGAATACCCGGAGCGGCGGGACGAGGTCGGTCCGGCGGAGCGCGAAGGAATCCAGTCCGGCGCCGACGATCACGTACTGGCGGATGCCGCCGCGGAAGGCCGCTCGACCGCCTGTTCCGCGTAACGGGCCCGGATGAACAATCCCAGGATGACGGGTTTCAGGCCCCGCAGCGCCCAGTTCGCCATGAACCAGGCCGCCGGCCGAAAGCTGAGAATCCGCTGCAAAGAGGGACTCGTGAGGGAGAAAGCGTATGGGTCGTCAAGCAGCCGAACCCGGTCCCGCTGATGCCGGGCGCGCGCAGCGGCAGCGAGGTCTGCGGTTGAGGCCAGCTTGGTCTCTTTGGTGTCCACCGACATCCCGGAAGTCGAATCGTTCCACGAATCGTCCTTCAGGCCACCGACAATGAGCTATCGCCCAGTTACAGGGTTGGTATGGGCTATAGATCGGTGTGCTATCGCCCATTCCGTGAGGTGTGGCGACATGTGTTCGGCCACATGGACTCACTGAGGCAGGTCAACAGGCGATGCTGATGGGTGCCGCGAAATATCGGCTCAGCACATCAATCGCCCAGAAAATACGACATAATGGGCGATAGACAACCCTCCTATCGCCCATGCCTTGGACTTGGCAACTACCCGAGTGGCCTCACTATCGGTGGGACTACTCCCGCCTGAGGCATCTTGAGGAGCGGTTCCTGCACGAATCCGGGCGCCGTGTCGGAGCCTTCGTTCATGTTGGCGAGGAACAGCGCATGGAGCTGCGAATCGAGTGGCTCGTCGGAGAAGCGGTGGAAACCTCTGCCATCGAGGGGGAGATCCTTGACCGCGATTCAGTCCGGTCCTCGATTCGCCGACATTTCGGGTTGACCGCAGATCGCCGGACGGCGTCTTCGGCCGAGTCCGGTGTCGCTGAAATGATGGTCGAGCTCTACAACGGCTTCGACCAGCCCCTCTCTCACGAAACGCTGTGGGGCTGGCATCGCGTCCTGATGCGCGATCATCGAGAGCTGACCGTCATCGGCGGGTACCGCGGTCATCCCGATGCGATGCAGGTCGTTTCCGGTCCGGTTGGTCGCCCCCGGGTTCACTATGAAGCGCCTCCCTCCCACCGGATGCTCCCGGAAATGGACCGGTTTGTGGATTGGTATCGCCGGAGCGGCGACACCGCGGCGGCGCTGCCCGCGCTCACCCGAGCCGGGATTGCGCATCTGTACTTCGTTCACATACACCCGTTCGAAGACGGGAACGGGAGGATTGCGCGCGCACTGGCGGAAAAAGCCCTCGCGGAGGCGTTCGGCGAGCCGAGTGTGATCGCCCTCTCCCGAACAATCGGCCAGCGCCGGCGCGCCTACTACGACCGCCTGAGTGATGCTGGACGTTCCCTTGAGATTTCAGAGTGGCTCGTCTGGTTTGCCAATACAACACTCGACGCTCAAGTCTCGAGCGAGCGCCGGCTGATTCGCTCCATCGAACAGACTCGGTTGTTCGACCGGGTGCGGGATCAGTTGAACCCGCGTCAGGAAAAGGTCCTTCGCCGGCTGTTACTGGCCGAACCCGAAGGCTTCGAGGGTGGACTAAGTGCCGGGAACTACCAGCGAATCGCCGGAGCCGCGGCATCGTCGGCGACGCGTGACCTCGCCGACCTCGTGCAGAAGGGTGCGCTCCGAAGGACCGGGGTGCGTCGCCACACTCGGTACTGGCCGGATTTGCCGTCGTTTCCCGCGCCCGGCTCGACGCCGCCCTGATTCCCAAACGATCACCGTTGCCTCGCCGGACCGGGAGCCGCACAATGCGTCCCATGAAGCGCATTTCCTTTCCTGTCCGGGCGCTGCCCGTTTCGCTGATCCTGTCGGCGGCCCTCATTGCCACCACCGCCGTCGCCCAGCCCCAAAAACCGGTTCTCCACGGGAAACACTGGATGGCGATTACCGGGAAGCCGCTCGGCGCGACCGCCGGGGCCATGATCTTCAACCAGGGCGGAAACGCCGTGGATGCCGCCTGCGCCATGTTGGGCGCTACGGCGACCATGTTCGACGCCCTGAGCTGGGGCGGCGAGACTCAGGCGCTGATCTGGCATCCCGAGCAGAAGAAGGTCATCGGGATCAACGCCCTTGGCGTAGCGCCGACGGGCGCCACCGCGGAGTTCTTCGAGGGACAGGGAATGGAGTACCCGCCTTCGCTCGGTCCGCTCGCCGCGGTCACTCCGGGAACTCCCGGCGGCCTCATGACGATGCTCGCCGAGTACGGAACGATGTCGCTCGCCCAGGTGCTCGCGCCGGCGATGCAGATGGCGGACGGCTATCCCATCGAGGCGTCCGCGGCGCGCGCGATCCAGCGGGGAGCGGACCAGATCGCCCAGTGGCCGTACTCGGCGCGGACCCTCCTGCCACACCGTGACGAAGCCACCGGCAGCGGCGCCACGGGAGACCTCGCCGGCGAACGCGGCAACTACTGGGACCGCGACGACCCGAACTACCGCGAGTTCGGCGCCGGCGGTCCCGCCCCGGGCGAGAACTTCCGTCAGCCGGAACTGGCCGCCACCCTCCAGAAGCTGGTGGACGCCGAAGCCGAAGCGCTCGCCGCCGGCAAGGATCGGGAGGAAGCGATTTACGCCGCCTACGATCGTTTCTACAAGGGGGACATCGCCGAGGAGTTCGCCCGCGGCGTTCAGGAGCAGGGCGGCCTCATCACCACCGAGGACCTCGCCAACTGGAAGGTCCACATCGAGGAGCCGGTTTCCACGAACTACAAGGGAATCGAGGTGTACAAGCTGACCCACTGGGTGCAGAGTCCGGTGCTGCTCCAGACGCTGAACATCGTGGAACCCCTCGATCTGAAGGGCATGGGTTACAACAGTTCCCGCTACATCCACACCCTCTACCAGGCGATCAGCCTCGCCTTCGCCGATCGCGACTTCTACTACGGCGATCCCTACTTCCCGCCGGAGGAGCCGATCCGGGGACTTCTCTCCAAGGACTACGCCCGCCAGCGGGCAACGCTGATCCGGGAAGACCGGAACGATCCCACGATCGGCCCCGGGGATCCCTATCCGTTCCAGGGCGGCGAGAATCCCTTCCGGGAGTATCTCGACCGGTTCTCCGGCGCCTCCGGCACCCCGACCACGGAAGAGGAGCGCCAGGAATTCCTTGACGGGTTCCTGGCCGGCACCACCTCCATCCAGGCGGCGGACGCTTCCGGCTGGGTGGTGTCGGTGACCCCGAGCGGCGGTTGGCTCCCGGCGGTGTTGGCGGGCGAGACTGGAATCGGCCTCAGCCAGCGGATGCAGAGCTTCGTGCTCGACCCGGCGATGAATCCCTACAACGTTCTCGAACCGGGCAAGCGGCCACGCGCCACGCTGACGCCGAGCCTCGCCATCAAGGACGGGGCGCCCTTCCTTTCCTTCGCGGTCCAGGGCGGAGACAGCCAGGACCAGAACCTCCTGCAGTTCTTCCTGAACGTCGTCGAATTCGGCATGAACGTGCAAGAAGCCGCCGAGGCCGCGAACTTCAACAGCTACCAGCTCAGGAGTTCCTTCGGCGCCCACGAGTCGGAGCCCGGCTCCTTGTTGCTGAACCAACAGGTCCCCGAGTGGATCCGCAACGAGTTGATCGGAATGGGTTATTCGCTGCGCTTCGCGCCGCGGACCTCGG
Source organism: Candidatus Marinacidobacterium sp. (assembly GCA_965250045.1). Taxonomy (GTDB): domain Bacteria; phylum Acidobacteriota; class Vicinamibacteria; order Marinacidobacterales; family Marinacidobacteraceae; genus Marinacidobacterium. The sequence goes on along the minus strand of OZ252286.1, from coordinate 3,212,576 downwards.
GGCCCATCAACGCCATCTGGTTCGACCGTGAGCACGGCACCTTCTGGGGTGGCTCGAGCCAGCACGGCGACGACTATGGAGTCGCTTGGTGATGCGTTTACCGGTTTCCTTCCAGTGGGCGGCGGTCCTGCTGGCCGCCGGCCTCCTCGTTCCCGCGAGCGCGCTTGCGCAGGCCCCAATCGAATCGGAAGACGGACCGAAGCCCGCTTCGCTCACCGTCTCGCCCGAGGAGATCACCCTGACCGCCGGCCAAACGGCGCAGATCGAGGCCACCGTGCGGGACGCGGACGGCAACGAGATGGAGGCCGAACTCCTCTATCTGCCCCTCTACGGCCAGTTCTGGAACCTCGAGAAGCGGACCTGGGGATTCAACATCTTCAAGGTTTCCCGCGAAGGCGAGGTCTCGACGCGACGGCCCGGCGAGTACGCGGTGATGGTGCGGGTGGTGGGTTCCGGCCCCGACCCGTCGGCGCGGGATTCGGACGCTGACGGCTACCTGCAGCAGCAGATTCCGCTCACCATCCTGCCGCGGCCGGTGGCCTCGCTCAACGTCACCGCCGAGGGGCCGCTCTATGCCGGTACCGAGGTTACGGTCCGCGCCGAGCCCCTCGACGACACGGGGGCGCTCGTGGAGGGCCTCGAAGTCGGGTGGGGCTCCTCGGATGAGTCGGTGGCGATGCCGGTAGGCCGGCCGGCGACCATCGAGCGGACCCGCACCCTTGGGGTGCTGGCCCTGGGGGCGCCCGGGTCGGTGACGGTTACCGCGACCGCCGGGGCTGCCCGCGCCGAAATGGCCATGGAAGTGGCGCCGAACCCGGTGGCGAACATGAAGCTCACTCCGGACCGGAGCACGCTCCGGACCGGGGACGTGACGCACCTGAACGTGGTGATGACGGACGCGGACGGGCAGGCCCTTGATGAGATCCCGGTCGGATTCAGCGTTTCGGCGATCACCGACGCGATGGGGAGCGGTGGCCCCTCATCGGGGCTGATCACCCAGGACGGCCGGTTCGTGGCCGATCTTCCCGGCGTCTATACGGTCGTCGCCCGGACCGGCGGGGTCTCGGCCTCCACCGTGGTGCGGGTCGCCGAGCGCGGCGCCCGCCGGCCCATCGAGCTGGTCGGCCACGGCCGGGTGAAGGATCGGGCGACCTCGGATCTATGGGTCTGGGAAGCGCCGAACGGGCGCGACTACGCGATGACCGGCACCCACAGCGCCGCCGGTCACGCCTATATCTGGGACGTGACGGATCCCGAAAACCTCGAGATTGTGGACGTGGTGCGGGTGGACGCCCGCACGGTGAACGACGTCAAGATCTCCGAGGACGGGGCGACCGCGGTGATCTCCCGCGAGGGGGCCTCCAATCGGCGAAACGGACTCGTCATCCTCGACGTCTCGGATCCGGGGACGGGCGTACGGAAGCTCGCCGAGTACGACGACCAGCTCACCGGCGGCGTCCACAACACTTTCATCCACGAGGGGCACGTGTATGCGCTCTCCGGCGGCCGGCGCTTCGACATCATCAACATCGAGGACCCGTCGGTTCCGCACCGGGTGGGGAGTTTTGCCCTCGACAACCCGGCGCGCTCGATCCACGACGTCTGGGTCATGGAGGGAATCGCCTACTCCGCCAACTGGAGCGACGGGGTAGCGGTGATCGACGTGGGCGGCGCCGGCAAGGGCGGCACGCCGCAGAGCCCGAAGCTCGTCGGGCAGTTCCCGTTCCCGACCGGCTGGAACCACGCCGTCTATCCCTACCGGAGCGTCTCGACCGGCAAGTTCTATATCTTCGCCGGCGACGAGGCAGCACGGAGCGGCCGTTACAGCCCGCTCTCGGAGATCGGAACGGGCACCCCGGGGTACGACGACGAGCCCACTCGCTGGCGTGGCTGGATCCACATCCTGGAATGGGACGAGAACTTCGAGGCGCCGCCGCGCCTCGTCGGCCGCTACGAGGTCCCCGAGGCGGGAAGCCACAACATCTGGATCGAGGACGACGTGATGTACGTGGCGTTCTACAACGGAGGCCTCCGCGTGGTGGACGTCTCGGGCGAACTGCTCGGCAACCTCTACCGGCAGGGCAGGGAGATCGCCCGGTTCCTGCCGCTCGACCCCGAGGGGTTCCTGCCGAACGCGCCGCAGGTCTGGGGCGCCCAGCCGCATAAGGGCGTCATCTTCTTCTCGGACCGCAACTCGGGCCTCTGGGCGGTGCGCCTCGGAGAGGCGCCGGAGGAAACAACCACCGACGAGCAGCAGTAGGGCTTATCTCCGTCCCGAACGGCGCGCAGGGCAGGGAACGCCGGTCTTCATTCAGACCGGCACCGTCGCCCGGAGGGCGACGAGAGCGCGTATAGCTCCTCACGCAGAAGGGCGGGGACGGCTTGGAACGCCGACCTCCGGTCGGCACGCGCTGGCCGGAGGCCAGCGCACGGTGCATCGCTCTGCGGCCTCACGGCGCAGCAGGCCCGGGAACGCCGACCTCCGCCCAGTTCTCCCGGAGGGGCCCGCACGTCGCCGGGAGGCCCGAACGGAGCTACCAGAACCCGTCGTCTTCGCGCTCACTCACAGTCCGGAGCCGGTACTCGGCGATCCGACGGATCAGATCCTCCGGCAGTGGCTCGCTGTACGGAACCTTGAGCGTGTATTTGGTCGTCTGGTGTCCCTTCAACTCCTCCCGGAACGCTTCGAGCGCCTCGTCGGGTGCGAAGCTGACGTGTCTCTCGTGCGCGAAAATGCGAACAGGAACCGCGGCTCCACGAAGAAGGGATTTCCCCACTTGATCGCCTCCTGAGCCTCGGGGGCGACGCTCTTGAGGATGGCGTACAACCGGTTCAAGTGCGGCTGGGCCTCGCTCGGGGCGGCACGGATGTACTCGGCGATCGTGGTGGGACGGATGCTTGGCATTTCGTTGGCAGGCTACGGCAGGAATAAATTCCTGCCGCCGTAGCCGGGTTCTCAGTCATCACGAAACCCGGCAGAGTGTGAGCCCCTGGGCAGCCCTGAGAACTGAATCATCCCCGTAGGGTCCGGAGGCCGGCGTAAGGCCAGCCGTGAGGGCGTGTGGGTGTGCGTCGGCCGCCCGCCTCCGGCGGGCTGTGCCGGCCCCCACCGGGAGAACTGGCCAGAGGTCGGCGTTCCAAGCCGTCCGCGCCACCCCGCCAGCCGGAAGCGCCGGATGCACCTACTCGGGGAACTCGAAGAGCGCCGCCTCCCGGCGCACCTGGAGTACGAGCGCGTCCGGGTCCACGACGATGCGTGCCGGATCGAAGTCGGTGGCGATCTGAAAGTCGGCTGATTCCCCAGCGTCCAGTTCGATTGCCGCCCTCGAGTCACGGTAGTCGCTCCGGACGACCGTGCTGCTGGCGTCGTCGCCTTCGTCGGACCACCGATCGCCGGCCGTTACGGCCACCTCCACCGTCATCCGCCCGGTCCCCGCGTTCTCCAGCGAGCCGCGCACGACCCAGCCGTCGCCATCCCGCTCTTTCGTCACCTGGGAGAGCCGGTACTCCGGTACGACCACCTCGTGGAACCACTGGCGGGTGAAGGCGTCGAAGGCTGCCGGATCCGGGGCGTAGTTCCGGAGCACCCTCAGCATGTCCTGGATAACCGGAAAGTCCGAACTGGCGTGGTATGCGTCGATGAAGGCGCGCAGCCCGGCCAGGAGGTTCTCCCGGCCCATCTCCTGCTGGAGCATCCACATCACCCACCCGCCCTTGTCGTAGATGACGGTGGTGTCTCCCGACCGCGAACCGTCGGTCTTGACGAGGGGCCGTTCGCTGTCCACGAACCGGTCGTCGCCGTAACTGTCCTCGATCCGCTTCGCGAACTCGATGCGGTAGCGGTCTCCGTGCACCTGTTCGTGCAGGAGGATCGTCGCGTAGTGGGACATCCCCTCGGACAGCATGTTTCCGCCCGGTCCGCGGCCGGGGGTCAGGATGTTTCCCCACCACTGGTGCGCCGCTTCATGCGCCACGATGGCGAAGGCGGCGTGGGAGCGGGGATCGCTCTTGGTGAGGAAGCCGATTCCTTCGCTGAAGGTGATATTCGTGGGAAAACCCTGGGCGTAGCCGGCGAAAGCCGGGAACTCGGAGAGCTTCAACCCTTCCCAGGGAAAAGGGTGAAACCATTCCGAGTAGTGCTCCCTCGCCGCGTCCAGCGCGGCGGACATCTCCTCGACGTTGTAGTCGTGTTCCGGGTGGTAGTAGATGGCGGTGCCGCGACCCTCCTTGACCGCGTAGCGGCCGGCGATGATGTTGAAGAGCCGGACCGGATGATCTGACTCCCAGACCACCGTGCGCCGTCCGTCCCGGACTTCGTCGCTCACCAGCCGCCCGACGCTGTTGGCGGTGTATTCCTCCGGCGTGGTGATTCGGATTCTGGTGGTGAGGGGTGTCCCTCCCCAGCCGAGGGCCGGTTCGGTCTCCCCCTCGAAGAAGTCGTCGGGGAACTCCCGCTGGTCGTAGCGGTTGTCCTCGTCCACGCCGACTCCCCGGAGGTATCCGGGAACGGGAGCGAACGTGGGCCCGAAGGCAGTCAGGACGACCCCCGAGTCCAGAATGAACTGGCCGCGGCCTCCGACTCGCGTGCTCAGGCCGCGGGGGTACTGCAGGTCGTAGCGGAAGCCGACGGTGAGCGACTCCCCGGGCGCGAGGGGTTCTTCCGAAGCGAAAACGAAGAGTCCCGAGCGGTCCTCCGGTTCGTATGGCTCTGTGTCCAAGGTCCACTCGATCGGGTCCCAGAGGCCGGCGGTGATCGGAAACCGGTCGTAGGAATAGTCCCGGTGATTGAAGAAGGTGTAGGTCCCGGACACGGAAGCGGAATGCGCCCGGGGCTCGAGTTCGACGTCCAGGTCCACGTGGGACACCGAGGGCATGTCGAAGTCGGTCCAGGTCGCTACGTTGCGCCGCCAGTAGTTCTTGGCGGCTTCCTCGGCATCGGGACCCTCCTCCCCGGCCCGGCCGCCGAAAAACAGCAAGGAGGCCAGGACGGCGGGCGGCAGGGCGAAGGGCAGGAGGCGGACCCCGCCCCCGAGCAACGCCTTCGGCCGCAGGCGGTGCACAACCCGGGTGGCGTCGAACTCCTGCCGCCCGAACCACCGCATCGCGAGGACCAGGAGCAACGGAACGAGACTCAGGTAGAGCAGGCGGTTCAGGACCAGAGCGTCGCCGTGCAGCGAGAAGGCGCCCATGTCGCTCCACAGGCGCATCGAGTTCCAGGCGATCCAGTTGGTGACCCAGGAGAGCGGTTCGTCCACGATCATCGGGTAGAAGATGGTGTAGATGAGGGTTGCGAGTCCGAGTCCGTACACGGCGTACCGGTTGCGGAAGAGCGCGAAGGCGGCCGTTACGAATGCGGTCCAGAAGAAGAAGGTGGGGACCATCACCGCACCCCAGGCCGCGAGGAAGGGCCAGAGATCGAAGCCGACCGGATCGCCGAGGAGCTGCCGCACGGTGATGACCGCCCAGGATGCGATCAGGGCGGCGGCGAGCAACATCCCCGCTACCGCGACGTTGCCGGCCGTTTTCCCAAGCAGCATGGCCCCGGTCCCGACCGGCGTGGACCGGAAGATTTCGGCGAACCGCTGGGCCCGCTCCTTGTTGAGCGACTCGACGGTGTAGAACAGCAGCAGGATGCAGACGAGCAGGCTGAGCGTGTTGAACTGGCGCGCCGCCATCGCTCCCGAAGTCAGCAGCAGCGGCGAATCGAAGGGGCCGAGCGCGAACAGACTCTGGCTGATGGACTGGTAGAGGATGAGCGGGACGAAGAGGTACATGCCCGCGCGCACGACCAGTTCCCGGACTTCGGCGCGGCCGATCGCGGTCGCCGCCTCGACAACCCCCGGGGGATCGGTCTGCATGGCGAGTTCACCGAGGGTCCCTGCGGAAGAGACGGGACCGCCTGACGCTGCCGCTGGCGGTGCCTGCTGGCGCCCGGTCCGGCGGAAGCCGATCACCACCGAATCGGTGTCTCCCTGAAGGAGCCGGCGCGCGGTGTTCCGAGCGGCGGCCTCGACGGCGACGAGCCCGATCGCCGCCACTGCGATGCGGCTGACCAGGAATCCCGCATCGGCGGGCAGCGAGGCGGTGTTGTAGAAGTCCACACCCCGGTCCAGCTTCAGGAACGTCTCGTTCAGCCAGCGAAATCCCGAGGGATCCGCAAGCATGAGCGCGCGATTGATGGCGGGATCGAGCCAGCTTGGCGACCATTCGACGAAGAATCCCAGGATGACGAGCAGGGTGGCGACCGGAAAGGCGAAGACCACGATGGGCCGGCGGCTCCAGGCGCCGAGGAAAAAGGGCACGCCAGCGAAGAACACGATCTGGGGAAGGCCGAGCAGCAGGGCCGGCACCAGGTAGTTCCCGGGGACGAACGGACCGATCCGCGGCGCTTCCGGTCCCGCCGCCAGCACGTGGTTGAAGCCAACGGATGCCCCCAGGTAGAGGCCCCAGATGATCAGGAAGGCCGCTATCGCCCCGCTGAAGCTGCCCCATACGTACTCCCGGGCGGTGAGCCGGGTTGCGTGCAGGACCTCACCCACCCGGTGTTCCGCATCCCGGATCAGCACCAGTCCCGCCCCGATCGCCAGGAACCAGGCGCCCATGCCCGCGATCAGGACCGTCTGGAACATGCTCTGCGCGAAGACGGAGGTGACGTGGGACCTTTCCCCGCCTGCGGTGAATTCCCCGCTGGTAATGCGCATGTTGCCTTCCGAGAACCCCCAGGCTGCGAGCGCGAGAACTCCGAGGAGGAACCAGTACGAGGGCCGCCGGAGCGCCGACGACAGCTCCCGGCGGGCGACGGCGGCCCACCTGCGGGAGGAGGTCACGACTCCGCGCGTTCCGGGGACTCCGGCGCCTCTTCGCCGCTTCCGGCGGAGCTGTTCCGGGTAAGGAGCAGGTAGGCGTCTTCGAGACTCGGATCGACCGGTTCGAAACCGTCGGGCGGATGTCCGTCCGGGACGCACACACGCACCCGGTTCCGTCCTTCGATGAGGACCGCCTGGGTGATTTTGAAGCGGTCCCCGAGCGCCGCTACCCCGCCTTTCTCCACCGCGCCCTCGAAAATCCGGCCTTCGAGGCGGGCGCGCGCCTGTCCCGGAGTGGTGTCCGCCACGATTCGCCCGCCGGCCAGGACCGCCACCCGCGGACACAGAACGGAGATGTCTTCGACGATGTGCGTGGACAGCAGCACCAGGCGGTCCTCCGCCACTTCGGCCAGCAGCCGGTAGAAACGCAGCCGCTCCTCGGGATCGAGGCCGGCGGTGGGCTCGTCAACGACCACGATCCGGGGATTCCCGGCCAGCGCCTGGGCGATCCCGAGCCGCTGCCGCATCCCGCCCGACCAGGTGCCGACCTTGCGGTTTGCCGCTCCCGCCAGATTCACCCGCTCGAGGAGTTCCGCGGCAAGACGTTTCACGCCCCGCGGCGCCGTAACGCCCTTCAGGACCAGCAAGAACCGGAGCATCGCCGCCCCGCTCAGGTGCGGATAGAAGCCGAAGTCCTGCGGAAGGTAACCGAGCTGCTGGCGGATCCGCCGGGGATCGGTGGTTACGTCTTCGCCGTCAAGGAGGACTGTTCCGGACGTCGGTTCCAGGAGGCCTGCAACGATACGGAGGAGGGTGGTCTTCCCGGCGCCGTTCGGCCCGAGGAGGCCCAGCATGCCTCGGGAGGCTTCGAGCGAGACGCCCTGAAGCGCCGCGACCGGCCCCGGGTACACCTTGACGAGGTTTCTGATTTCAAGCATGGGAGGTTTGGGGCCGAGTAGGTTGGACTTCGTCCAGAGGATAGAACGAGTTACGCGCTCTCTTGGGTCTGCACTGCGTTTTCGCCACCTTGCGGGGCGGTGCCGACCGGAGGCCGGCGTTCCCGCTTTCGCGCCATCGGACGGGTAGCTCTACGCGCTTCCGCGGCGCTCCGCGCCGCGGGTGCCGGTCTGAAGGCCCCCACCGGGAGGACTGGCCGGCGTTCCCAGCCTTCGCACCACACTGCCGGTCGGAAGCTCGCAGTGGCGATCCCGGGGTTCTTACAACTCCGCGTGGGCGGGGGCGGCGCCGGTGCCGAGGAAGGCCTCCACGTACTTGGCGCCGGTGCCGGTGTTGAAGATGACGACGGTGTCGTCCTTCGACACGTCACCTGAATCGCGGAGACGGCGCAGCGCGCTCAGGCAGGCGCCTCCCTCAGGGGCGGCGAAGATGCCCTCGGCGGCGGCGATGCGACGGGCGTCCCGCATGAGTTCCTCGTCGGAAACCGCAATGGCCGATCCACCGCTCGCCCGGACGGCCGCCAGGATCAGGAAGTCGCCGAGCGCCTTGGGCACCCGAAGCCCCGACGCCACGGTGTGGGCGTCTTGCCACATCTCGGAGGCCTCGGCGCCTTCGTCGAATGCCTTCGGTATCGGGGCGCAGCCCTCGGCCTGCACCGAGATCATCCGCGGACGCTCGGAGCCGATCCAGCCGAGACGCTCCATCTCGTCGAAGGCCTTCCACATGCCGATCAGCCCGGTACCGCCACCGGTCGGGTAGATCATCACCTCGGGCAGGCGTCCGAGCTGTTCGAACACCTCGTAGGCCATGGTCTTCTTGCCCTCGATGCGGTAGGGCTCCTTCAGAGTGGCCATCTCGAAGAGGCCGCGCGCGGGCGCCATCTCCGCAATCATTCGGCCGGCGTCGGAGATCAGGCCGTCGATCGAGTGCACCTCGGCTCCGTACACCGAGGCTTCGATCCGGTTCACCTCGGGACAGTCCTGGGGGACCGCGACCACGCACAGCATTCCGGCGCGGGCGGCATAGGCAGCGGCGGACCCGCCGGCGTTTCCGGCTGAGGGGAGGGCAATGCCGGGAGCGCCGAATTGGTAGGCGGCCGAGACCGCCAGGCAGAGCCCGCGGTCCTTGAAGCTGCCGGTCGGGTTCATCCCCTCGTTCTTGATGAACAGCTCCCGGATACCGAGTTCGGCGCCGAGGGTAGGGGCGGGGTTGAGCGGCGTTCCGCCTTCGCCGAGCTTCAGGCAGTGGCGCTCTTGCTGGATGGGCAGCACTTCGTGGTAGCGCCAGAGATCGAAGGGCCGGCCCGCAATTGCCGCCGGAGTGAAGGTCTCGGCGGCCGCGTCGAGGTCGTAGCAGGCGAGGAGCGGGTGTTTCTCGTTCGAGAGGTTCTGCGGTGCGAAGGCGTTGTGGTGATGCCCGGTCTTCGAGCACTCGAGGTGGGTGAGGAAGGAATAGCGCACGGTTCAGGTCAGATCGAAAGAATGCTCGATTCCTTGCGGGCGGCGAACTCGGCGATGCGCGTCATGTGGGCATCGGTCGCCTTTTGCACATCCGCTTCGAGGTCGTGCTCCAGGTCCTCCGAGAGTTCCTTGTTCTTCGCGAGCTTCTTGAGGCGCTGGTTGGCGTCACGGCGAACCTGACGGAGGGCGTTCTTGTGTTCCTCAGCCATCCGGCTGATGCTCTTGGCGAGCTGCTTGCGCCGCTCCTGGCTGAGCGGCGGAATCGGAATTCGGAGCATCGTCCCGTCGGAATTGGGGTTCAGGTCGAGATCGGCGGCCCGGATGGCGCGGTCCACGGCGGGCAACAGGTTGCGCTCCCAAGGCTGGACGGTAATGGTGCTGGCATCCGGGGTCTTGAGGGTGGCGACCTGGTTCAGCGGCAGGAGTTGTCCGTAGTAATCAACCCGAACCGAATCCAGCAGGGCGACCGAGGCCCGGCCGGTGCGCACCGAGACCAGTTCGTGCTCGAACACCTCGACCGTCTTGGCCATCCGGCGGTTCAGGTCATCCAGAATCTCGTGAGCCATGGCTTCCGCTCCCCCGCGACCCTACTCGTGGCGGGTCGCCTTTTCGACCCGGGTGCCGACGTCGGCGCCCCGGGCGGCTTCCTGAATGTCGTCCTGGTGGCACACCACGATCGGGAGATCGTTCTCCATACAGAGGGAGATCGCGGTGGTGTCCATGAAGCGAAGCTCTTGACGGATCGCTTCGAGATAGGTCAGGCGGCGGATCGGGCGCGCCTCGGGATCCTTTTCCGGGTCTCCGGTGAACACCCCCTGGACCCGCGTGGCCTTGATGAGCACATCCGCCCGGATTTCGTTGGCGCGCAGCGCGGCGGCGGTGTCGGTCGAGAAGTAGGGGTTTCCGGTGCCCGCCGCGAAGAGCGCGATCCGTCCCTTTTCGAGATGCCGCAGGGCCCGGCGGCGAATGAACGGTTCGGCGACCTGGCGGACGGTGATGGCGGACATCACCCGGGTGTGGCAACCCAGCTTTTCGAGCGCCTCCTGGACCGCCAGGGCGTTGATCAGGGTCGCGAGCATCCCCATGGAGTCCGCGGTGACCCGGTCCATCCCCCGGGTCTCGGCGCCCAGGCCCCGGAAGATGTTGCCGCCGCCGATCACGCAGGCGGTCTCGATGCCGTCGCCGTGGACCGCGGCGATGAGCCCGGCCATCCGCTCGACCTCCCCGGTGGAGATCCCGGCGTGCTCTTCGCCCTTGAGCGCCTGGCCCGACAGCTTGAGCAGAACCCGTTTTGGTCCGGTCATCTGACGCCCGTCATGGGATCGCAAAGGTGCGGCGACCACGGCCGCGCCGAAAGGGGACCTGTGCCCCGCGCGTCCCTGGTCTGTCCGAGTGGTGTCATGGTACCCGGACGGGCGGCGCGACAGCCGCTAACAGCCTGTGGTGGAGCCCGGGTGAGCGCCGAGCCCGGTGAGGCGCCCGGCTGACAAGGCGCGTGAGGGAGGAGCCCCCACCGGGAGAACTGGCCCGGGTGTATTTCGACCGAAACGCAACGCAGAACGGAGCGAAGCGGAGTGGTTCAGCCGGGATGCATCGCCGGGCGAACGCCGCTTGGGTTTTACCACAGGTTGTTAAACCTGTTCGCCGCGTTCGAACCGGACGAAGCGCCGGACCTGGATGTTTTCCTTGATGGCCTGCGCCGCTTCCAGGACCCGGTCCTGAACGTGGATCTTCTTGGAGTCGTCGAGGGCGTACATCTGCTCGAGCAGGACCCGCTCCGAGAGGAACCGGTTCAGCTTCCCGGCCACGATGCGCTCGATAACCGCTTCCGGCTTCCTGGCGTTCTTCGGGTCCTGCGCCAATTGGGCGCGGATGAGTTCGGTTTCGTCACGGATCACGTCCTCGGGCACGTCCTCGCGCCGGACCCAGCGGGCCGGGGCGGGGTACGCGCAGGCGATGTGGATCGCCACATCGTTCGCGAGGTCGCGGAAGGTCTGGTTGCGCGCGACAAAATCAGTCTCGCAGGACAGCTCGACCATCACCCCGATGCGATGGCCGTGGATGTACGAGTGGATGAGTCCCTCGCCGGTCGTCCTTCCCGCGCGCCGCTCCGCTGCCGCGGCGCCCTTCTCGCGCAGCAACCGGATGGCCTTGTCGAAATCTCCGTCGGCGTCCACCAGCGCTTTCTTGCAATCGGCGAAACCCGCGCCGGTCTGGTCCCGGAGCTTCTTGACGTCCTGGGCACTGATGGAGGGCATTGCGGAATCTCCTGTGGTAGCCGTCGGTACGGCTGATGCGGCGTTGGTAAACGAGGGCGTCCGGTCAGCCGGTGGCGGCTGGCACCGGATCCTCGGATTCTGAACTTGCGACAGCGCCCACGGCCTCGGGCGCTTCCGGTGTCGGGGCGGCGGATTTACTCCTTGCGGAGTCTTCCCCGGATGCCCCCGGGCCGGATGTTCCAGCACCGGCTGAATCCGCGACGCTCCCTCGGGAACCCGAAGCGGCGTCCGCTCCGTCGCTGTCCGCCGCGCCGTCCGCATCGGCTCCGAAGGCGGCCAGGCCGCGAAGCTGCCGGCCGTCCTCGAACGCGCTCGCGATGCGGTGGGCAAACAGGCGAATCGCCCGGAGGGCGTCGTCGTTGCCCGGGATCACGTAGTCGATGAGGTCGGGGTCGCAGTCGGTGTCCACGATCGCCACAATCGGGATCTTGAGCTTCCTCGCCTCCTGGACGGCGATCATCTCGTTCTTGGGATCCACGATGCACACGGCGTCGGGCAGCCGATCCATCTTCTCGATGCCCAACAGCGTCTTTTCCATCCGGCGCCGGCGCTTGTCGAGGCGCGACCACGCTTTGTTCGAGAAGCCGCCCTGATCGGCGTTTTCGGTGATCTCCCGAAGTTCCTGGAACTTGGCGATGCTCTTGCGAATGGTCTGGAAGTTGGTGAGCAGCCCACCGAGCCACCGGTGGTTCACGTAGAACGCCTCCACCCGTGACGCTTCGGAGGCGATGACCTCCTGCGCCTGGCGTTTGGTGCCGACGAAGAGGATGGTCTTGCCTTCGGCTCCGAGCCGGGAAATGAAGTTGAGAGCATCCCGAAAGAGCGGCAGGGTCTGGTTGAGATCCACGATGTGGATCCCACTCCGCGCCCCATAGATGTACGGCCGCATGCGCGGGTTCCACCATTTGGTTTCGTGGCCGAAGTGGAGGCCTGCTTCCAGCAGGTCCCGCATCGTTACGGTCGTGGACATCGAATCAACTACTGGGGACTCAACTACTGGGGACTCAACTACTGGGGACTCAACTACTGGGGGATCAACTACTGGGGGATCAACTACTGGGGGATCAACTACCGGCGGATGACCGCCGGCGGAGACTCGGAAGCAGAAGACGAGCCATCGTCAGCGCTTGGAGTACTGGAAGCGTTTCCGGGCTCCGGGCTGCCCGTATTTCTTACGCTCCTTGCGCCGCGCATCCCGGGTGAGGAAACCCCGGCGCTTGAGTTCGGGACGGAGCTGTCCGTCGTTGTCGCTCAGCGCGCGCGCTATACCAAGGCGAACCGCAGCCGCCTGGCCTGACAATCCTCCGCCCTTGACCCGGGCATCCACGTCGATCACCGTGCCCTGCTCGGTGGCGAGCAGCGGTTGGGTGACCCAGTTCTGGTAGGTGTCCCTCGGAAAGTAGTCGGCGAGGGGCCGGTGATTGATGAGGATCTGGCCGGAACCGCTCCGCAGGTACACCCGGGCGATGGAGCACTTCCGCTTGCCAGTCCCGTAGGCGAGGGGTTCTGACATCAGGATGATGGGCCGAGTCGGGCCGGGAGGGGTTCGGGCTGTTGGGCCTCGTGCGGATGTTCCCCGGCGGGATACACCTTCAGCTTCATGAACTGCGAGCGTCCGAGACTTCCCTTGGGCAGCATTCCCCGCACCGCGCTTTCAAAGAGACGCTCGGGGTGGGTACTGCGGATCTGTCCGGCGGTTCTTGACTTCAGACCGCCGGGCCGTCCGCTCGTCCGGTGGTACATCTTCTGGTCTTCCTTACGGCCGGTGAGCCGGACCCGGGCGGCATTGAGCACGATCACATGGTCGCCACAATCCAGAAACGGGGTCCAGGAAGGCTTGTGTTTGCCCCTCAGCACCAGCGCTATCCGGCTGGCGAGACGGCCGAGAGGCTGATCGCCCGCGTCCACCACGAACCAACGCCGCCTGATTTCGCCGGCGCGGGCAAAGGTGGTGCCTGCCGAACGGGACAAAGTGCTGAAGGCGGAGGTCGAATCGGGGCAGGACAGCAGGGGTAGGACGAAAGGGGGTCGAGGCGTTCCAGAGTAAAAAAATTCGGGCGCGTCGCTTCTCGGCAAGTCCCGGTCCGAATGCCGCCGGAACGTGCGGAGATCGCGGAGTCGCCCGAAGGGGGCAGTATAGGCAGCCCGCAGATCACGGTCAAGGTAACCAAGTCGGGATCGGTCCTTTCCCCGGCGAGGCGAAGTCCCGGTAGAGTCCCTTTGACGGAGGCCTGCCATGCGTGAGGGAACGCCGACCCCGAGGGCGGCATCGTCGACTGGCAGGGCGATGACGAACCGAGGGCGTCCTCCCGTTTCCGACGAGCGAAAGCCAGCCAGCCCCGTCGGCCCCCTGTCGGGCCCGGCGGCGCTTCGGATTGCCTGTCGGGAGGGGCGATTCACCGACACGACATCGGGAGCGTGCCCCGGCTTCGCGCAGGCGAATCTGATCGTGCTCCCGCGTTCCCTCGCCGGCGATTTCCGGTTGTTTTGCGAGCGGAACCCGCGTCCGTGTCCGCTTCTTCTCATGAGCGAGCGCCCGGTGCTGAGCGCGCTCGCGCCGGGCGCGGACCTCAGGACCGACCTGCCACGGTACCGGGTCACCAGGCGCGGGGGGCCGGGTATCGAAACCGAAGATGTGCGCGAGGTCTGGAAGGCGGACCTCACCGCCTTTCTGCTCGGGTGCAGCTTCGGCTTTGAGGCGGGGCTCGTAGAGGCCGGGATACGGCTGCGGCATCAGGATGAGGACCGCGTGGTGCCCATGTACCTCACCGAGCGGGACTGCGAACCGGCGGGGCCGTTCCGGGGACGTCTGGTAGTCACCATGCGGCCGATTCCGGAGTCGCGAGTGGACGAAGCCGTCCGTATCAGCGAAGAGCAGCCGCTTGCGCACGGCGCTCCGGTGCACATCGGCGATCCGGGGGGGCTGGGGATCCGCGATCTCGCTACCCCGGATTGGGGGGAGGACGGTGGGCTGCTCCCGGGAGAAGTACCGGTTTTCTGGGCTTGCGGGGTGACCTCGCAGGTCGCAAGTCGAAATGCCCAGCCGGAGCTCTTGATTTCCCACGCGCCGGGCTTCATGTTCGTCACCGATGTTCCGGTGGCGGAGCAGTCAATCCGTGGAGAAAGCCTCCCGCCTGACGTCCCGCGCACGCACACAATCGAGGTGATTCCATGAGACTCGCTGTCCTGTCCGCCCTCCTCGCCTTCGCCCCGGCCGTTGTGTTCGGCCAGTGGACGAACCGTTATCCGAAGCTTGCGGGCTACAGCCATCACGTCTACGTGGAAGGCTTCGAGTTGCCTATGCTGGTCGCGGGACCGACCGATCCCGCACCATCCCCGGACGGGCGGACCATCGCGATCGCTGCGCGCGGGTGGATCTGGCTGCTGGACACGGAGACCGGAGTGGCTCGCCGGGCGACCAGCGGCCGTGAAATCGACAGCAGGCCGGCGTGGCATCCGGATGGCAACCGGCTCGCGTTCCTGCGCGACGACACCGAGCGGCTCACGATCTGGTCGCTTGACGTTGGGACCGGTGAGGAGAGGCTCCTCTTCGAAGACGAATCCATCGTTCTCGACCCGGCGTGGACCCCCGATGGGGAGACTCTCTACTTCAGTGCCGCCACCGAGGGCGATCTCGATATTTGGCGCCTGTCGCTCGAAACCGGTGAACCCGCGCGTGTCACGGAGCGCCGCGGTCTGGAGGTGCGGCCGCAGCCGCTCGCCGACGGATCCCTCGCCTACCTGTCCAAGGGGCGGTCCTCTCCGGACGCGGTGATCGTGCGGAATGCGGACGGCACCGAGACCTCGCTCCGGGCGGAGTCCATCGCGTCCCAGGCCCGGCCCGGCGCCGCGCGCGGGCAGGCCGTCCTGGCGCTGAACTGGCCGGCGGGCGATGGGGGCGACGGCTACCGGCTGATGCTGCTGGACCCGGAAAACGTGGACCCGATGGAACTGGTTGCGGCCCGCGGGCTCCCGCTCACTCCGGCGTTTACCGCAGACGGCGCGCACGTGATCTATTCCGAAGCGGACGACGCGGAGCGATTCCGCCTCCGGAAGATCAGCACCCGGGGCGGGCCGGTGGCGGACATCCCCATTCGGGGCTGGGATTTCGGCGTTCCGCTGGCCCGCGTTCGGATTACCACGCACAAGGCCGGGGACGGCGCGACGGTTCCGGCGCGGCTCGAGGTGCTGGACCCCGTCGGGCATCCGGCGGTTGTCCCGGGCGTTTTTCCACGGTTCGACGGAACCCACGGCCGGATCTACTTCTATTCACCCGGCGTGGTCGAGGTCGAAGTTCCGGTGGGCACGCCGGGCGAGGTGCAGATCACCGCCACGCACGGCTTCGGAAGTCTTCCGGCAACGGCGTCCGTGGCGGTATCGCCCGGAGAAACCGCCGAGGTTGATCTGGTCTTCGAACCGCTCTGGGACGCGCGGGCTCATGGCTACCGTTCCGCCGACCACCACTTCCATCTCAACTACGGGGGCGTCACCCGACTCTCGCCCGACGATCTGGAGTTGCTGCTCGCTGGCGAGGACATGGACCTCGGCACCCCGCTGATGGCGAACCTGCACCACCGGCGGAACGACACCGAGTTCTTCGCGGACCGCCGGGTGGACAGCGTTCCGGCCATCCTGTTCGGCCAGGAAATCCGATCCCATTTCCTGGGTCACCTCGGTCTGGTCGGTATCGAGAGCGTTTTCTGGCCCTGGTTCTGGGGGCCCGGCTACCCGATCTATGAGGCCGACGACCGCCCGAACCTCGAAGCGCTCGCACATTCACGGCGCCAGGGCGGGGTGAGCGCCTACATGCATCCCGTGTCCATTCCGGATCCCTTTGGGAGCGAGACCGGTCTGGGCGCAATCCCGATCATGGTGATACCCGACGCCCTGCTCGGCGATCTCGACACCCTGGAGGTGGCGTGCCTGTGGACGAACGAGTTCGGCACCGCGGATCTCTGGCACCGGTTCCTGAATCTGGGGGTGCCGCTCGCCGCGTCCGCCGGGACCGACGTGATGCTCGACTACCACCGGACCATGGCGGTGGGTACCGCCCGGATCTACGTGCACGCCCCGGGTCCCTTCCGGATCGGCCCGTATCTGGAGGCGCTGCGCGCGGGGCGGAGCTTTGTGAGCACCGGACCGCTGCTGGACTTCCGGGTAGAAGGAGAACGCCCGGGCGGAGCGATCGAACCGGGTGGGCCGGGTGGCCCGGGTGGGCCGGGTGGGCCGGGTGGGGACGTCTCGTGGACTCTGACCCTGGCTTCCACCGGGCCGGTCGGACAGGTGGACCTGCTCGTGAACGGGGAGGTTGTCGAGACCGCGTCCGGCCTCGATGAGCCCGGGGTCCGCGAACTGAGCGGAACCCTCAGCCTTCCGGCCGGGGGATGGGTCGCGGCCCGGGCCCACGGCGGCGAAGAGAGCTGGCCCGGAATGAACGGCTCGGTCTTCGCCCAGACGTCGCCGGTATGGATCGGGGAAGTGGGCAGTTACGACCCGGGGGCGGCCGACTCCGCGGCGCGCGATTTGCTCCGCGCTCTCGATTTCTCCGAAGCGGAGGTTCGCGAACGCTACGGCGATCTGCCGATCCCCCGGATTCTGGAACGGTTCGCCCTCGCCCGCGCGCGCCTCCGCGAGTTCCTGATCGCGGAATAGGCCAGGGAAGGACCCCGCTCGCCCTTAGCAGCCTGTGGTGAAACCCGCGTGAGCGCCGAGAGCGGCCAGTTCTCCCGGTGGGGGCGAGGCGCCCGGCTGACAAGGCGCGTGAGGGAGGAGCCCCCACCGGGAGAACTGGCCCGGGTGTATTTCGACCGAAACGCAACGCAGAGCGCCGCGAAGCGGCGCGGTTCAGCCGGGATGCATCGCCGGTCGAGCCCCCACCGGGAGAACTGGGCCGCGTGGGTTTTGCCACAGGCTGTTAAGGCCCGCAGGCACGGGAACGCCGACCTCCGGTCGGCACAGCCCGCCGAAGGCGGGCGAATCGGGCCGGCTGCCGGGCGCGGGCGAACCTCCCGTGAGCCCACGGGGAAGGCTGCCAAGTGCCTACCGTTCCGTACAGTTGATGTAGTGGTGCATCCATCGTATGCTCACGCATCATGCGCACCACCATCACCGTTGACAGCCAAGTCATGAAGCAACTCAAGGAGCGCGCCGCCCGGTCGGGTGGTTCCGTCAGCCGCCTCATCGAACAGGCCGTGCGCCTCTTCCTGCGGGCGCCCGGTGCGGACGCCCCTGAGGAACCCTTCGAGTTGGTCACCTTCGGTGCCGGCGGCCGGTTTTCGGAACACAACCTCGACAAGGCTTCGGCGCTCCTTGAGGCCGAGGACCTGGAGCGCTACGGGAATCGGAGATAGCCGGTGCTGCTCCCCGATGTCAACATCCTCATCTACGCGCACCGCGAGGACGGCCCGGAACAGGAGCGATACGCCGCCTGGCTGCGGGCACTGACAGCCTCGTCAGCTCCGTTCGCGCTGTCCGAGGTCGTGCTCGCGGGCTTCTTGCGGATCGTGACGAACCGGAGGATCTTCGATCCCCCGACGCCGATGGAGACCGCCATCCGGTTCTGCCAGCAACTGGTGGCACGGCCTCGTGCGGTCATGATCGCCCCTGGCCGACGGCATTGGGACATCTTCGTCGGGTTGTGCCGGAAGATCGAGGGGCCGCTGGTAACGGACGCCTACCTGGCGGCGCTGGCCATCGAACATGGGTGTGAGTTGGTTTCGACGGACAGCGATTTCGCTCGTTTCCCGGAGCTGCGGTGGCGCCATCCCCTCGCGCCGTCGGGTGAGTAATACTGGAACGACAACGGAACACAGGGCGTCGCTTCGGATGAGCATGGTCGTTGCCACCGTATCGGGGGCGGTGGCTGCCCTTTCCGCCCTGGCTTCCGTAATCCTTACCGTGGTTTGTGGCGGGTGAAGAATCGATCCGAACTGGTGGTCTGGTTGGAAAACACCCCCCGCGAGGGGCGCTCGGGAGTTCGAGCAACCCGGTTGACCGACATGGACGGGTGGCTCACCCCCCCAGGTCCACCACCCGGATGTTCCGCCAGCGCACCGTGATCCCGCCCCCGTCGTGGATCTGGAGTGCGATCGACCCCTCTCCCGCCCCGATCTGCTCGTCCTCGAAGTCCACCATGCGGGTTCCGTTCAGCCAGGTGGTCACCCGGTCGCCCACCGCCCGGACGCGCATGGTGTTCCAGTCGCCCATGCGGAGCGCCGCGTCCAGCGCCGGATCGGGTTGCACCAGCCAGCCGCGGCCGTACGACTCGTAGATGCCGCCGGTGAACAGCCCGGGCGGCGCGACCTCGGCCTGCCAGCCGCTTACGACCGTCCCCTCGACGCTGGCGCGGAAGAACACCCCGCTGTTGCCGTCGGCCTCCTGCTTGAAGTCGAGCGTCAGGTCAAAATCGCGAAACGTCTGCGCCGTGGTGAGATAGCCATACTCCGCGTCGGGGCCGCTTTCGCACACCAGTTCCCCGTTCTCGATGTACCAGCGCTCGGTGCCGTGTACCTGCCAGCCGTCGAGATTCTCGCCGTTGAACAGGGAGACCGATCCCAGCGGCAGGATCTTCATATTCCGGTACCAGACGTTGCGGCCGTGGTCCTGGAGGCCAATGGGACCCGACATTGCGCGGCCGTAACGGTGATAGGGCGCGAACTTGCTGGCCGCGACCAATTGCTCCCATTCCGCCGAGCCGAGCTCGTACTCCACTGTCTTCGTCCCGTTCAGCCAGTGCTCCACATGGTTGTTCAGGACGCGGATGCGGCCCTGGTTCCACTCGCCCGGTCCGTGCAGAGTCTTCTCGCCCGCCGCGTGCAGGTCGTAGTTGTCGCCGGTGAGATGCGTGTTCATATCCATCGTGTTCATCTCGATGTACGCGGCGTCATCCAGCACCTGGTACTCCGGCGCGTTGAACCAGATCTCGGCGCCCTCCTCCTCGATCACCCGGTAGAGGACGCCGCTGTTGGCCACCTCGGAGAGCCTGAACTCGAACCTGAGGTCGAAGTCGGCGAAGGATTCGGTGGTGACCAGGTCCCCGCCCACCGGGATGTCCGGATCCACGGCGGTTGCGCCCACGACCAGCATGCCATCGATCACCGCCCATCCGGTGTCCGGAAACTCATCGCGGTTGTACCCGCGCCATCCCTCCGTCGTTTCGCCGTCGAAGAGGAGGCGCCAACCCGCGGCGCGTTCGGCTTCGGTGAGGGTGTTGGGGGGCGCGAACGCTTCCCCGGCGGGGGTGGCCATTTCGGAGTCGGCTTCGGAGTCGGCGCTCCCGCCGCGCGGAGACTCGCCGCCACAGGCTGCGGCGAGAACCATCGCGAGCAGCACTTTGTGCATTTTGTTTGCTTCACTCATCAGTTTTTTCACTCATCAGGCGAGCCTCATGCCTTCGGGGTCCCAGCGGACGATTCGGTCCTGGAAGTAGCTCATGTTGCAGGCCAGTGCCGGAGCGGCAGCCCGCAGGCCAAAGGCCGCGTCCTCCAGCACCGGCGGCCCGCCGCGGACCGCCTGGAAGAAGTTGAAGAAGTGGTCCGTGAGGGCGCCGCGATAGCCGGGCTCGACCTCGTACCGGACCTCGGCGGGCGGCCGCATGCGAACCCGGGCGGGCAGTCCTTCCTCGTTCCTCGCCGCCTCGGCCATCTTCTCCTGGGAGAAGGCGTCCATCGGGTCGACCGCGACGTTCTTGCGCAGCACCACGTCGGTCCAGGTCACGTCCATCGCCCCCTCGCTCCCCACCAGCCGCAAGAAGGTGCTGCCGGAAGTTCCATCCACGAAATTGACGCGCAGCGACAGGTTGAACCCCGGGTGCGTGTCGGTCTCGGGATAGTCGAAGATGCCGAGGAGCACGTCCGGCACTTCGCGACCGTCCTTCCAGTAGCGCAGCCCGCCCGCCGCCTGGATGCGCGTCGGACCCCGCGAACTCACGACGAAGTGCAGGCTCGAAAAAAGATGGACGAAGAGGTCCCCGGCGACTCCGGTGCCGTAGTCGCGGTAGTTGCGCCAGCGGAAGACGCGCAGCGGGTCGTACGAAAGCTCGGGAGCCGGGCCCAGGAAGCGCTTCCAATCGACGGTCTCCTCGGACGCGCCGGCCGGGATCGGATACTGCCAGGCGCCGATCGGATCGTTGCGCGCCCAGAAGCCCTCGGCGTAGTTGAGCTCGCCGATGGCGCCTTCTTCATACAGCTCCTTTGCCTTCTCGTTGCCGAGTGAACTCATGCCCTGGCTGCCCACCTGGAAGACGCTTCCGGATTCCTCCTGGGCCTGAATCAGGCCGTGGCCCTCGGCGATGTTGTGGACCATCGGCTTTTCGCAGTAGACGGCCTTCCCCGCCCGCAAGGCCTCGACCGAGATTGGCTGGTGCCAGTGGTCGGGTGTCCCCACGATGACCGCATCGACATCGTCACGCGCGAGCACCTCCTGATAGTCGCGGCTGGTGAAAATGTCGCCGTGTCGCTCGCGGGCGGCGTCCAGGCGGCGATCGAAGATGTCGCACGCGGCCACAAGTTCGATCCCGGGGATGCGCAGTGCCGTGGCCAAGTCCGTCATGCCCATCCCGCCCGCACCGATCACGGCCAGGCCGATGCGGTCGGAGGGGGCGACTTGGCCGGCAGGAGACTCCCCGGGCAGCCCGGGGAGTTCCCGGCGGGCCATCGTCCGACGTTCGCCCGCAAGCGCTGACGGAAGACCCGCGGCCAGCGCCGATCCGGCTGCGACGGATTTGACGAACTCCCGCCGGCTGCGGGCGGGTGCCTGGGGGTTGGGTTTCAGTGTTTCGCTCATGGGCTAGCAGCCTGTGGAGAAAGTGACGTGAGCACCGAGAACGGCGAGGCGCCCGGCTGACAAGGCGCGTGAGGGAGGAATACCGAGTGTATTCCGACCGAAACGCAACGATGAGGGTCGCGAAGCACCAGTTCTCCCGGTGGGGGGCCGGTTCAGCCGGGATGCATCGCCGTTCGAATGCCGCGTGACTTTTTCCACAGGCTGTTAGGTCCTTGGTGGAAGTCGGCGCGAGGGCGAGAGTCTCCGAGGGATTGGTCGGGCAGCGTAAGCGCCTGCGGATCCAGCCAGCCAAACGGGAAGATGCGACCCAGGAGAAAGCCGCCCGGGAAGCCTATTCGGCCGGAGCGCGCCGAAACCCGCAGGCCGGACGACCCGTTGACCCGGTGCGGTTGCCGGTACGTGTCGATCCGCAAGTGCACCTGAGACATGGAGTGCAGGTGAGCGACCCCCGTCAGACAAGCGGGAAGAGGGTGGCCAGCACCAGCACCTGGATCAGGCCGAAGATTCCGACCGCGGCGGCAACCGCGGTCCACGTGCGGAACGTTTCTCCCTCGCTGAAGCCGGACATCCGGCCCACCACCCAGAACCCGCTGTCGTTCATCCAGGACGCCGCCATCGAGCCGAACCCCACCGCCGCAAAAAGATAGCCGGGGTGGAAGGGGAGCGCGTCCATTTCGGGGACGAGGGACGCGACGATCGCCGATCCGGTGAGGATGGCGACGGTCCCCGATCCCTGCGCCAGCTTGAGCAGAGACGCGATGCCGGCGGCGAGGAGCAGGAGGACGGTGCCGTCCGCGGCGGATGAGATCCGGGCGAGGTCCTCCGTGACCCCGCCGCCCGCGAGCGCCCGCCCGAAGGCCCCGCCGGCGGCGGTGATCAGGATGATGGGACCGGCTTCGCCGATGGCTCCGCCAAAGGAGCCGAGAAGCTGCCGCACCGCAAGGCGGCGAGTTCTCCAGAGCACGAAAGCAGCGGCGAACGCTGCCAGGAAGAGCGCCGCGTTCCGGTGTCCGAGGACCGCCAGCCAGGCAGCGCCCGGAATCGCCCCTTCGGCGCCGGCAGAGGCCGCCGAGGCCCCGCTCATGAGAACCACCGGCAGCGCGATAGGAAACACGGAGGCAAACAGACCGGGGCCGGCTCCGCTGTCTTGCGGTGGATCGGAATTGGGGATTTCTTCGCTGTCCGGTTCGACGTTCATCCCCCGCGCGAAGCGCGGTGCGGTCAGGAGCGCCGCGGTGACCGGCAGGATCCCGAGCAGCAGTCCGAAGCCGATGGCGGTGCCCAGGTCGAGCTGGAGCGTGTCCGCCATCCCGAGCGGGCCCGGAGTCGGCGGCACGAGCGAGTGGGTCGCGATGGCGCCGGCGCAGATCGCCATCACGAACATGGGGTAGCGGCCGGGGGCCCGGCGGGCCAGCGCCCGGGCCAGGGGGATGAGCAGGAAGAACACGGTGTCGAAGAACACCGGGATCGACAGCACGTAGGCCGCAGCCGCGAGCGCCCACACGGCCCGGCGTTCCCCGAAGACGCCGAGTAGCGATCCTGCGATCCGGTCGGCGGCGCCGCTCCGGAGGAGACAGTCCCCGATGACCGCCGCGAGGGCGATGGCGATCCCGATGGCTCCGACGAGGTCTCCGAACGCGCTGCCGGTCGCTTCCAGCGCCGAGTAGACCCGCTCCGGGGCCGAGCCCTCCGATGGGCCGAGCGACCCCGCCAGGATCGCCCCGAGGGTCAGCGCGAGGAACGGGTGCAGGCGCAGGACGCCGATCGACACCGCTACGAAGAGGGTGCCGAGGAGGACGGCAGTCATGGGGCCGAAAGGATGTCACGGCGCCGTGCGGCGCTCCCCAGTGGTTCGGTCTCGTCGGGGGATCCAGGCGCTCGCTCAAGGCCTGAAACGGCGCTGCCGGGACGGGTACCGTGCCGAGACGGGACAATGCGGCCATTGGGCGATACGCCGACCGCGGCGCTGCGCCGGCCCTCACCGGGAGAACTGGCCGGAGGCCGGCGTTCCAAGCCGTCCGCGCCACCCTGCCGACCTGGAGGTCGGCGGTCCCTGACCGGCGGCGCCGCCTTCCCCGATGGGTGTGCCCTTAGCGCGGTCTGGGAATCAGCAGGAGGCGTTCCATCCGGGGATCGATGTACGTCGTGGTTTCGCCGTCGAAGATGGCGTCTTCCTCCAGGGCGATCCGGACTTCCTGGCCGTCCCACTCGGGCACTGCGACCCGGGCGTTCAACTCGATGGAATGCGCGGTCATCGGAAAGAGCGGGTAGTCACCCTTCCCGGGCACACCTTCCTGGCGGTCCCAAAGTCCGATCGTGGGCCCGGCCGCGTGGCCGTGGAAGCCGATCGGGTGGGTGTAGATCGAGGCCTTGATGCCCTCGGTGTTCGCCTGGGCGAGCGCCGCCGAGAGGATTTCGTTCCCCGTCCGGCCGCTGACGAATTCGTCGGTGAGGATGTCCTGAAGGCGGTTCCCGGTGGAAAGCGCTTCGCTGAGTCCGGCCGGGGCCGCCGTTTCGCCGTGGCGGAGCACGTAGGCATGCATCTGGGTGTCGGTGTTGAGCCGGAGATAGGTAATCCCGAAGTCCACGTGCAGGAGGTCGCCGGGCATGATGGTGTCCGGAGGGGGTCGGGAGGAGAAATCGCCCTGGTCTCCCTCGTCGCCGCCGAACATGGCGCCCTCGTGGCGCTGCACCGAAACGCCCGGCTGGAACCAGGTCTGGAGTTTCAACTCCCGGATACGCTCGCGGTACCACCAGGAGAGATCCTGGGTGGTGGTTACCCCCGGCTGGATCGCCTTTCCCGACAGGCCTTCGGAGAGGATGGAGCGGGCGAGGCGGACGACGGCGGGATAGACGGCCATTTCCTCCGGAGTCCGGGTTTCGAGCCAGGCGATGGCCAGCGTCTCGGCGCTGGTCAGCCGCCCCGCCAGATCGGATCCGAGCGCTTCCCGGAGGGCCTCGTATTCGGTGGCGGTGATCCCGTCAGCCAGACCGAAGTCCGACGAACGGTTGATCGCGATCACGTTGGGGTTCCGCTCCCGGACGAGGTCGGCGACCCGGGCCCACTGATCGGGTTCGGTTTCCGGATCCCAGGCGCCCGGGATGCCTCCGATGTCATAGCGGGCCACCGCCAGCCGCTCGACCCCCTCCTCCGGACCGCGGTCGAAGAACAGGAGCACGGTGCGGCGCCGGGCCGCGAGCCAGGTGTACGGGAGCATCGTCCGGATGACCGGATCCTCGTTGTATTCCCTCGCCGCCACGATCCACAGGTCCACCCCGTCGCGCCGCATGATTTCCGGCAGGACGGTCTCGAACCGCACCTCGAGCCAGCGGTCCACGAGTGCCGCCCGCTCCCTCATGGAAAGAACCGTGGGGGCCGACTGCCCGGCCGCAATCACCGGCAGGATGAGAGCGGTCAGGAGGGCGGGGATGACCAGCAGCCTGTGGTGAAACCCACGTGAGCGCCGAGACGGGCGAGGCGCCCGGCTGACAAGGCGCGTGAGGGAGGAGCCCCCACCGGGAGAACTGGCCCGGGTGTATTTCGACCGAAACGCAACGCAGAGCGCCGCGAAGCGGGGCGGTGAACAGTCGGTGGTGGAACCCACGTGAGCGCCGAGGCCGGTGAGGCGCCCGGCTGGCAAGGCGCGTGAGGGAGGAATACCGGGTGTATTCCGACCGAAACGCAACGATGAGCGGCGCGAAGCGACGCGGTTCAGCCGGGATGGATCGCCGGCCGAACGCCGCGTGGGTTTCACTACCGGCTGTCTGGCCGGGATGCATCGCCCGTCGAACGCCGCGTGGGTTTTGCCACAGGCTGTTGAATTCCGGGTCCAGCGCATGCGAACTCTCCTTTTTTGGCCCCGGCAGGCGGCGCGGGGCCGGTGCGGGCAGCATACCGATAGACTCGGTGACAGCCCGTTCCGGCGGAGCGAACTTCCGAACGGAACGGCTTCCGGAGGAAGACTCATGGCCAAACGCGTGATGCAATGGATGCTTCTGGTGACGGCGGCGCTGGCCGCCGGTTGCGGGGAGCCCTACGACGTGGTGCTCGCCGGCGGCGAAGTACACGACGGCCGGGGCGGCGACGCCCGGATTGCGGACGTCGGGATCCGGGGCGACCGGGTGGCGACGGTCGGTGACCTTTCCGGGGCCCGGGCCGAGACCAGAGTGGACGTGTCCGGGCTGGCGGTGGCGCCGGGCTTCGTGGATCTGCATAGCCATGCGGTTCGCGGGGTGTTCCGCCACCCGCTCGCCGAGAACTACCTGCGCCAGGGGGTTACCACCGCCATGGGCGGCCCGGACGGCGGGTCGCCGCTTCCCATCGGTGAGTGGCTTGAGCAATTCGAAGCCGAGGGATCGGCGATCAACATGGGGCTCATGGTGGGGCACGGCACGATCCGCCGGGAAGTGATCGGCCTCGAGGCGCGCGCGCCCACCGAGGAGGAACTCGACGAGATGCGCGCGCTGGTGGATCAGGCGATGCAGGACGGCGCCTACGGGCTCTCCACCGGACTCAAATACCCGCCGGGAACCTTCGCCGAGACCGAGGAAGTCATCGAACTCGCGAAAGTCGCCGGCCGTTACGGCGGCATCCACGTCAGCCATATGCGGGAGGAGGGGCTCACGTTGATGGATTCGGTGCGCGAGACGATCCGGATCGGCGAAGAAGGAGGACTGCCGACCCAACTCACGCATCACAAGGTCGTGGGCGCTCCCATGTGGGGGCAAAGCACCGAGAGTCTTCGGCTCGTGGACGAGGCGGTGGCGCGCGGGGTGGACGTAACGATCGACCAGTACCCCTACACGGCGTCGTCCACGGGGCTGACCATCCTGTTTCCCGGATGGAGCCTCGCCGGTGGGAACGACGCCCTGCTGGAGCGCCTCCAGGACCCGGAAACGCGCGAGCGGATCCGCCAGGCGATCAAGAACAATCTGGAGGTGGACCGGGGAGGCGGGAGCCCCGACAACGTGCAGATCTCCCGTTGCGAATGGGACCCCTCGCTCGAGGGCAAGAGCATGGGCGACATCCTCCGGGAGCGGGGACTTGAGGCAAACACCGAGAACGGAGCGACCCTCGCGCTGGAACTGCAGGAAAAGGGCGGCTTCGGCGGCGTCTTCCACGCCATGCACGAAGACGACGTGCGCCGGATCATGGCGCACCCCCGGACGATGATCTCTTCGGACGGCGGCATCGTGGCGCCGGGCGAGGGGGTACCCCATCCACGCAATTACGGCACCTTCGCGCGGGTGCTGAGCCTCTACGTACGCGAGGCGGGACTCCTGTCCCTGGAGGAGGCGGTCCGGAAGATGTCCTTGTCCCCCGCCCAGCGGCTGAGCCTCGAAGGCCGGGGCGTCGTCGAGGAGGGCGCCATTGCCGACCTCGTCGTGTTCGATCCGGCGGCGGTTGAGGAGCATGCGGACTTCGGGGATCCGCACCACTACTCCACGGGGGTCCAGCACGTGCTGGTCTCCGGGACCTTCGTCCTCCAGGACGGGGAGGTTACGGGAGCGAGGCCGGGACGCGCGCTCCGCCTCAACACTCCTTGATGGCCTCGGCGACCGGCGGGGTGCGGCCCCGGGTGGTGGCCGCGATCGACCAGGGCACCACCAGCAGCCGCTGTCTCCTCTTCGCGCGAGATGGCGCCGTTGTCGGTTCGGCGCAGCGGGAGCACCGGCAGATCACCCCGCGTCCGGGTTGGGTGGAACACGATCCGGTCGAGATTTGGGACCGGACCGCCGAGGTGGTCGCCGGAGCGCTCAGGAACGGGGGGCTCGAAGGGACGGATGTCGCGGCAGCAGGAATCACGAACCAGCGGGAGACCACCGTGGTTTGGGATCCGGCAACGGGCGAGCCCCTCGCTCCCGCGATCGTCTGGCAGGACACCCGTACCGCCGAACTCGCGGCGGAGCTGGAAAGCACGATCGGCGCCGGGCGCCTTCGCGAACTGACGGGCCTTCCCGCGGCCACCTACTTCTCGGGCCCCAAACTGCGCTGGCTTCTCGAGAATCAGGAGGGCCTCCGGGACCGCGCGAACGCGGGGCGGGCCGTCTTCGGCACGGTGGAGTCCTGGCTCGTCTGGAAGCTCACCGGGGGCGCGGTGCACCGCACCGATGCGACCAACGCCAGCCGGACCCTGATGATGGATCTCGGGGCCCTGCGCTGGAGCGAGGAATTGCTCGATGCGCTCGGGGTGCCCGGCCGCATGCTTCCGGAGATCGCTCCCTCCTCCCACCCGGAGGCCTGGGGCCACACCACCACCGACGGCCCGTTCGGCGCCCGGGTGCCGATCACCGGGGTGATCGGAGACCAGCAGGCAGCTCTCCTCGGTCAGTTGCGGCGGCGGCCCGGCGAGGCCAAGTGCACCTACGGCACCGGCGCCTTCTTGCTGATGCACACCGGCGGGGAAGCGATCCAGTCGAAGGCCGGTCTGCTGACCACGGTTGCCTACAGCGATCCGGGCCGGGTGGACTATGCCCTGGAGGGAGCCGTTGCGGTGGCCGGCTCGCTGATCCAGTGGCTCCGGGACCAATTGGGATTCGCGGAGTCCGCGGCCGAGGTGGAGGCGCTCGCGCTCGAGGTGGAGGATTCCGGGGGCGCCGTCATCGTGCCCGCGTTCTCCGGGCTCTTCGCCCCTTGGTGGCGTTCCGACGCCCGGGGCGTGATCTGCGGATTGACCCGGCACACCGATCGCCGTCATTTGGCCCGCGCCGCCATCGAAGCGTCCGCGTTCCAGGTCCGGGAGGTCCTCGAGGCGATGCGCCTCGACACCGGCCAGGCGCCCGAGGAGCTCCGGGTGGATGGCGGCATGACAGTCAGCGCTCTCCTGCTGGCGTTCCAGGCGGACATTCTGGGGATGCCGGTGGTGCGTCCCCGGTGCGTGGAAACCACGGCTCTCGGAGCGGCGGTGGCGGCCGGGCTCGCCGCGGAGTTTTGGGAATCCGAGACCGAGTTGGCCGGAGCGCTGGAAGAAGACGTGCGGTTCGAACCCACGATTGACGACGCGGAGCGGGCAGGGCGGATGGCGGTCTGGAGGAAGGCCGTCGAGCGGAGTTTCGACTGGATTGACTAGCGGTCTGCGCCGGTGACTACCGGAACCTGAAGCGACGCTCCCGGAAGACAGTCGAGGCTCACAGCCCTTCCGGTGTGGCTCGCGGTTTTCCTTCGAGGATGCGGGTGTCGGCAACCGGCCAGTAGATGCGCACCTGGTCTCCTTCCCGGGCGAGACTCTCGAACAGGCTGTTTCCGCGCGCCAGCAACCGGTGCCCGCCGTCAAGTTCGAGTTCGATCTCCAGGCGGTCCCCGAGGAAGGAGATCCGCCGGACCGTGGCGCCAATCCGGTTGAAGCCGGGCGCTGCCGGAGGGTGACCGATCTGGACCACCTCCGGCCGCATTGCCACCAGGGGCCGGGCGCCCGCGCCGGCGGAATCCTCGGATGCCGGCCCGGGGGATGCAGGCCCGGGTAGGGCGTCCCGCGCCACGCGCAGGACCGGTCCGTCGGGAAGCCGGAAGGCGTCCGGGCCGCCGGCCTCCGGAGTGGCGGGAAGCAGGTTCATCTTGCCGACGAAGCTGGCGACGAAGGTGTTTGCCGGCCGGGTGTGGAGTTCGAGAGGCGTCCCGACCTGTTGGAGACGGCCCCGGTCCAGCACCGCCACCCGGTCGGCGACGGTCAGGGCTTCTTCCTGATCGTGGGTGACCCAGACCGTCGTCGCGCCGAACGACCGCTGCAGTCTCCGTAACAGCGACCGCAGTTCGCGCCGGAGCGTCTGATCGAGGCTCGAGAGCGGTTCGTCCAGAAGCAGGACTTCCGGACGGATTGCGAGTGCCCGGGCGACGGCCACCCGCTGCTGTTCGCCACCCGAGATCTGGCGGGGGTACCGATCCCCGAGTTCCAGGAGACCCACCCGGTCCAGCATTTCGTCCGCCAGAACGGTCGCGTCGCTCCGGGATGCCCCGCGCCGTTCGGGGCCGAAGGCAACATTGCGGCGCACGTTCAGATGGGGAAACAGGGCGTAGCTCTGGAACACCATGCCCACATTGCGCTTCTCGGGGGGCGCCTGGTCCATGCGATCGCCGCCGATCCAGACCTCCCCCGCATCCGGTTCCAGGTGCCCGGCGATACAGCGCAGGATGGTGGACTTGCCGGCTCCACTTGAGCCGAGCAGCGCCATGAGTTCCCCGCGCCCGACCCGCAGCGTCACGTCCGACACCGATTCCGTGTCCCCGAAGCGCTTGCCGAGTCCTTCGAGGGCGAGCCCCGCCTTGCGCGGATTCACGGTTGCCCGAGGAGCTTGAGGTTGCCGGTGGCGGACTTCTTGTCGGTCGCGTCGGATTCCACGAACTCGACTGCCGGAAGTACCGTCGGCTCGGGCATCGTCGAGGACGAGCCGGGTCCCGCCTTGGGAAAGAGGCTCCGTACCGGCGCCGAGTGGGGGAACCGATGCGGGTCTTGCACCGTGGCCCCTCGGGCCAGATTGGCGAAGCGATCCCGAATGGAACCCGGTGGCGGGGGTGCGAAGGGAGGCCCCGATGAGGCGGTCAGCTCCGGACCGACCTTGAGCCGGATCGTGACCTTGGCCCAACGGATGCGCCGGCTCGAGGGAGCACCGGCTTCACCAAACTCGTGCGGGTGCACGACCACCCGCTCGGCGAGCGCGACGGTTCCGGGGTCGCGGAACTTCGGATAGCAGCCTGCGTCAAAGGGAATCCTCTTGCTGCGGGCCGCGATCATCAAAGCGACTGCCGTCGGGATGTGGCCCTGCATGGCGATCGGTCCCGTGTCCGGGCGGGACCAGCCGGATACCGTCGCCGAGAACGGGTAGGTCTCGACCGTGATGGATCCGACCGCATCCCGTTCAACTCGCGGCAATTTTTCGATGGCCGCCAGGGCGGACTGGACCGCCCGCGACCCGGCGTACTTCTTGAGCGGTGTTCCGTGAATCGCCCTGGTCGCCGCGCGCGGGTCGAAGGGCGCCATCCCGGGCCGCCGGGACCGGCGCCAGAGTGAGGGAGCGGGGAGCAGGCCGATCGGATTCTTGATGCTGAGGGCTGCCGCTGCTCCCAGCAGTTGACCGAAGGCGCCAAAGAGCAGTTTTCCGCTCGTTCCTTCGCTCAATGCCCGGTAGGGGTGCATGGGGGTGAGCGCACTGGCGCGCCGGATGCTCTGCGCGAGATTTCGGGCGCCGATACCCTCGAGGCGTCCGACCGCGGCGGCCGTCGCCACCGGGGCGAGCGCTCCTGGGGTGTGGATGCCGGCCTCCTCCATCGCCGCGCCGACCGCATCGCGGTGCCAATTCCCCACGCCGCAACCCACCACAATGGCGTCCAGGAGTTCTCCCAGCGTTCGGTCGCGCGCTTCGGCCGCGGCTACCGCGGCGGCGATGCATTCCGGCCCCGCATGGAGTTCCTGAGGATCCCCCACGACGCGATTCCAGAGAATCGCGGACCAGAGTCCGGCCGACTCGCGGCCTTCCACGGGTCGCCAGAGCGTGACGGGGGGGGCGGACGCCTCGGGGAAAGAGTCCAGGATGGCGTCCGCTTCCGCGCCCGAAAGGAAAGCGGGCAGGGGGGCCGCCGCCCCAATGGCCAGTACATCGGTGAGCAGGTTCATTGCCGCGCGCCGCTCCGTGCCGAGAAAGCGGGTGCTCGCGGCCCACTCCGCTGCTTCGCGAATGTCGTCCATATGGGTTGCCCGGACGAGGTTCACGGCATCGGGGATCACGTCGGCCGGATTTGGCGGTCCTTCGCCGCCTTCCGGCGCGAGCTGCGGCGGGCCGGTGATCCCGGCCCGGACCCATCCGGCGGCCAACCGCGCCAGCCAACTCTCGAAGCCGGCGACCCGGGATCCCAAAGCAGCCGGATGGGGCATCAGGCAGGCGGTAAGCGCGTCCACGCTTTCCTGGGAAACGGGCGAGTCTTCGGGGGTATTCATCAGGGGTTACTCATCAGGGAATCATCTCGCGACGGAAACGGGCGGCCCACGACGGACGCAGATCACCCAGGGTCACCATATCGAGTCGCATCAACGTGTCAGGCGGCGGCAGACCGGGGGGAACCTCCGCATCGCTGCGCGATGGAACCAACTGGAGTTGGCGGGCCGCCACCTGCTGCGCTTCCAGCGAAAACATGTAGTCCGCAAATGCCCGGGCCAGCTCCGGGCGGCGGGTCCCGGTCACAATCTGGATCCCCTGGGGCAGGGCGATCGCGCCCTCGGCGGGGGCAGCCCATCCCACCGGGGCGCCCTCGCGGGCGAGGTGTCGCGCCTGGGACGGAAGCCCGAGCGTCAGCCAGGCTTCGCCCTGGGCCACCAACTGGTTGTTCGCCGGTCCGCTGGTTCCGTAAAGGAGGACGTTGGTCTGGAGCCGGGCGAGGCGCGCGAAGCCGGCATCCGCGTCGGTTTCGTCCCCGGTCTCGATACGCGCCAGGGCGGCGACGGTGAGCGGACCAAGCGTGCTCCCGAAGCCGAACAGGGCCAGCCGGCCCTGGAGGCCAGGGTCTTCGAGCGCCTCCCAGGAGGCGGGATGCGAGGCGAGTGCATCCGTGTTGTACAGAAATCCGATGGCCGAAGCGAAGGTTGCGGGGAGCGCCGCCTGGGTGAACCAGGCATCGGGGTCCGCCCACGCGACATTGGGAATCCGCAACCCGCTGTCCGCGGAACCCGCCGGTCCGAACGGCGTTTCGATGAGTCCCTCGCGGGCGAGCAGCGCCGCCTCACCA
Source organism: Candidatus Marinacidobacterium sp. (assembly GCA_965250045.1). GTDB lineage: Bacteria > Acidobacteriota > Vicinamibacteria > Marinacidobacterales > Marinacidobacteraceae > Marinacidobacterium. The sequence goes on along the minus strand of OZ252286.1, from coordinate 3,180,577 downwards.
ACGTCGATCCAGAGCACGTCAAGCGATGGATTTCCGTTTTCGACGCGCACCCGCGCCGCCTGATCGGCCGAACGCAGCCCCACCGGGATGATGTTGGCGCCCGTCGCGGCCTCGAAGGGCCCCGCAAAGTGCGCCTCGAGGTCGGCGATGCGGCCCGGGGGAACCGCGATGACCAGGTCCTCGGCCGCGCGTCCGCCGCAACCGATTGGCAGTCCCCCGGCCAGGAGGAGAGCGAGGCGGAGGCCCCCGATACCAGCCTGTGGAAAAAGTGGCATGTGACTATTGGTGCCAGTCCGGGGTTGTACTACGATTGAGGACATGGCCATGGGACAGCGCAAGGTTGGACGACGACAGGGCGCGTTGTGGATAGCAACGTCACAGCTTCCTCGGGGCGAGGGTGATCCGTTCTACGAAAGGCCGAACGTGATCTTGGAGGAGGCGGGATTCGACGCGTATGTGGAGGGCATCTGCAAGGACTTCTACGCGCCTCGGCTGGGGCGTCCGAGCCTTGCGCCGGGGAACTACTTCCGGCTGTTGCTGGTGGGATATTTCGAGGGGTGCGACTCGGAGCGTCAGATTGCCTGGCGTTTGGCGGATTCGTTGAGTCTGCGGCGATTCCTGAGTTTGACGTTGACGGATTCATGTCCGGACCATTCGACGCTGTCGCACACGCGGCGTCGGATCTCGGCGGAGGCGCACGGCGAGGTTTTCGTGTGGGTTCTGCGCCGTTTGGAGGGGGCGGGTCTTCTGCGCGGCAAGACGCTGGGGGTGGATGGGACGACGCTGTTGGCGAACGCCTCGATGCGCGGGATCGTGCGTCGGGACACGGGGGAGGGGTATCGGGAGTATCTGCGCCGCCTGGCGCAGGAGTCGGGGGTGGAGAACCCGAGCCCGGAGGATCTGCAGCGTTTTGACCGGAAGCGGAAGAAGAAGACGTCGAATAAGGAGTGGGCGCATCCGTCGGACCCGGACGCGCGGGTAGCGCGGACGAAGGACGGTCGGACGCGGATGGCGCACAAGGTGGAGCACGCGGTGGATCTGGAGAGCGGAGCGCTCGCGGGGGTGAAGGTTCAGGGAGCGGATCGGGGAGATACGGAGACGCTGGAAGGGACCCTCCAAGAGATGCAAGCTCGGCTCGAGGCGGCGAGCGTGGCGCCGGCCGGAGCACGTGCGGTCGTTTGCGACAAGGGGTATCCCAGCGACGCGACGATGGTGGGCATGAAGCGCGCGGGAGTTCGGTCGTATGTTTCGGAGCCGCGTCGGGGCCGTCGGCGCTGGAAGGGGAAGGTGGACAGGCAGCGAGCGGTGTATGCGAACCGGCGTCGGATACGCGGCGCGCACGGGCGTCGGCTGATGCGGCGGCGCGGCGAGTTGGTGGAGCGTTCGTTTGCGCACGTCTATGACACGGGTGGGATGCGGCGGCTGTATCTGCGCGGCCGGGAGAACATTGCGAAACGCCTCTTGATCCAGGCGGCCGGCTTCAACCTCGGGCTGTTGATGCGCCATGACTGTGGAATCGGGAAACCGCGGAGCCTGCAGAGCGCCGTACGGACCCGTTTCTCCGCACTCTTTGTTCTTGTCGTCGCATCATTCCGCCCGCCAGAACGCCCTTGGGTCATCGTGAGGACGTTCGGCCCATGTTCCCGCTTCCTCTCCGCCAAAACTCGTCCCGTGTCTGCTCGCCCTCCCACGTCGCGGTAGCGCCGGTGTCGGACCGCCAGACGCCCTTTTTCCACAGGCTGATAGACCACAGGCTGTTAACGCGCTTCTCGCGGTTCATCGAGCTTGTTCGAGCCCGCTCTGGCTCGCCTCCCTGGCGCTATGGGAGGAGTCGGTCCGGGTCTTGAGCGGTCCCGACAGCCGATCCGTGAGGAGGGCCGCGCCGACCGCGGCCGCGATAGTGAGCGTGCTGACGGCGGCAACCGTCGGGTCCTGATAGCGGTCCATGGTTTCGTAGATGGCTACGGGGAGGGTGACTGTCCGGCCGCTGGCCAGGAGCAGGGAGAGCGCGAAGTTGCCGAAGGAAATCACGAAGGCAGACACCGCGCCGGCAACGATACCCGCCCGGGCGCTCGGCAGAGTCACGAGGAAGAGGGTGGCGAACGGGCCGGCGCCCAGGCTTCGCGCCTGATCCTCGAGCGCCGGATCGGTGGACTCCAAAGATGCGGCCACGCTGCGGACGACCCACGGAATGGTGATGAGGAGGTGGGCTGCGACCAGCGGCAGCAGGGTTCCTGCGGCCTGAAACCCGGTAGCGTTTGCGAATACCGCGGCGCTGGTCAGCACGCCGAGCCCGAGTACCAGGCCAGGGAGGCTGAGGGGTGAGAGAAGGACGGTGAGGAAGGCCTCCCGGCCCGGAAGCGAACCCCGGGTGAGGGACAGGGCCGCGGGAATGCCGGTGATCAGGGCCGCCCCGGTGGAGATCGCTCCCAGCACCAGGCTCGTCACGAGCCCGGAAATGAGGCGCGGCTGGTCGGCGAGGCCCGCGTACCAACGCAGGCTGACCCCGGAAGGCGGGATCTCGAGCGCCGCCCCCGGACTCACGGAATAGACGATCACTGCAAGCGGAGCGAGCAACAGCACCGCGTAGGCGACGGCCGCGGTCGCTCCCAGCGCTATACGCATTGGTGACCGGCTGCTCGGGTCAGGTCCCGAAGGCGCGCGCCGAACGACGGCGACTCACCAGCGCGGCTCCGCCGAGGAGCGCCGAGGCGAATAACAGCAGTGCGATGGAGGCGGCAGCCGCAGTGGGCCAGTCGAAGTTGATGGTGACCAGTTCGTAGATCTCCATCACGAAGGTGCGGGAGGCCGATCCGCCGAGCAATGCGGGTATGGCGTAGGCGGAGAGGCTGCCGACCATCACGAAGCTCGCTCCGGCGAGAAAACCGGGTAGCGTGAGGGGCGCCACGACGGCAAAGAAGGTGCGCGCTGAAGAAGCCCCCAGTCCCCGCGCCGCTGCCAGGAGGTCCGGATCGATCCGATCGAGGCTCGCCGCCAGCGCCAGAATCATGAATGGAAGGAAGGATTCGGTCAGCGCGAGCAGAACCGCGGCCTCCGTGTGGAGGAGACCGGCGCGGGGGAGTGACAGCGCGGCGAGCGTCTCACCGACGAATCCCTGCCGCCCGAGAATCAACATCCACCCGTAAGCCCGGACGACCACCGACATGAGCAACGGGGAGACGATCAGCAGCGTCTGAACCCGTCGGGAAAGCCCCCGCGAGCGGGAGAGGAACAGGGCCACGGGAAAACCCAGAAGCGTCACCAAAACGGTGGTCAGCACCGACAGGCGCAGCGTGCGCAGCGCCACCGACGGATAGGGAGCGCTCAGCAATCCGGCGAAGGAATCCAGTTCCGGACCACCGCTCAGTGGAGCCAATGGGCCGGGCGGATAGAGCGCTACCCGAAACAGCAACCCGATCGGTACCGCAGCCACCAGGGCCACGACGAGGAGGGCCGGCAGGAGCAGCAGGGCGGCCACCCGTCGCCCACTGCGATCCATGTTCGTGGAATTCTAGTAGCCCGTGGACAAAGTCGCGTGAGTGCCGGGACTGGCTCTGGTGTATTTCGACCGAAACGGAACGATGAGCGACGCGAAGCGGCGCGTTTCAGCCGGGATGCATCGCCGCGCGAGCCCCCACCGGGAGGACTGGCCACGGCCGGAGCCGCGAAGAGAACCGGATCCGATCCTTGCCGACGCCCCCGCGGTCGCGCACCTTGGGCCGCCGCACCTCCACCGGCCCGATCCCCGTCAGGATCCCCCGCGCCGGACCATGCCCGTGACGGACGAGACGCCGACGATCGGTCGCGGTTCGTTGATCCTCGTACGCCGCCAGCAGAGCGGCCACCTCCGCTTCAACGGCATGCCGTAGCAAATGCTGCGCGCCCGCTCGCAGAACTTCCGTCAGTGAATCCTCAACTCCCTCTGGTGAGGGAAGAAAAAACAACGGTACTCTTCGTCATGGCGTATCACTCCTCCTGGGAGATGTGGAAGTTCAGCAACCCCCACGATACGCCACCCCCTTCTCCGGACGTCACCCACTTTCGGACATAGCTCAGGGAGATCCTCTATGGGCAGTTCTAACCAAAAACCAAAAAAGGAGGTCTTAAGTGACCAAAAAAGTGTTTCTCCTGCTGCTGACCCTGATTTGTGTTGGTTGTGGGAACAATGGGAACAATCCGACAACGCCGACAACGCCGACAACGCCAACTATGCCACCACCACCGGCGGTACCGGAACCAGAAGACGTCACCCTAACCTTCACCATGCCTTACCCCAAAATAGGTCGTAGTCCTGCTGTTGAGGATAAATTTGGTCCTGGTGTTGAGAATGCAACTGTCACCTGTCTTGAAGGCTGCTCTGACAGGCAAACTCTCAGCACTGACAGCTCGGGTAGCGTTACCTTTCTGGATGTGTATCCTCCCCTGGTAATTGAAGCCAGGAAGGATGGGTATATAACCAAACAAGAAGGTGGGTTGCGAAACAACAACAGAGTAGTGCTCTCCCATGTATGGCCCGATGAAGTAAAAGAGAGCCTTGAACACCTCCAGATCCCGGACTACGCTATCCTCCACTTAGGGGAAAATGATGTTCTGGTGGAGATGAGTGGATGGTACAGTTGCCCTGAGGTGTTGGTAGCAAAGTTTCGGACAAAGAAGTCTATGCTACGAATCCTAAGGCATGAACTCTATCACGCTCATCAAGATGGTGTGGATCCTTCTTATTGTAGTCATCCCAGCATATGGCTCAATAGAGATGACGAGGGCAAGGCATATACTGAGGCTATGGAAGCTGATCGAAAAGCGGGAAGAGTATTGCCGTGGCTTGATCCAGCAGGCTCACATTTTTATGATCATCTTGAGGGTCCACATGAGAACGCCGCCGAGTTCTACGCCTGGTGGGCCGAAAAAGAAAGATGGTGGTGGTACGCAGAAGAACCGGGTATCTCCCCGAATACCTTCTATCGAGAAGACCTCTGCGTCATCGCCAAAGCACGTTGCCAGTTCATGGAGGAACGTTTCGGTCCTCGACCAGACGGTTACCCGTGAACAAATGGAAAAATGGGAGCTATGGTCGAAAGTGGGTGACGACATGATCAGGCGGCGGCGCCCAGTTTGAAGACCATCGCCAGCGCCGTCTTGTGGGACGGGCACCCCTTGCTGCGAACGGTGCGATGGCGGACGGTCGCGAAGACGCTCTCGATGGGGTTGGTGGTTCGGATGTGCTGCCAGTGCTCGGCCGGGAAGTCGTAGAACGCGAGCAAGGCTTCCCGGTCCTTGGTCAGGCAGGTGACCGCCTTCGCATACTTGGCTTCGTATTTGGCGGCGAAGGTGTCCAACGCCTTCTCTGCCTCCTCGCGGTTCTCCGCCATCCAGACCTGATGCAGATCCTGCTTCGCGTTGCGCTGCCGGGACTTGGGCAACGCGTTGAGGACATTCGCGGTCTTGTGGACCCAACAGCGCTGGCGGCGGGTCTTGGGTAAGACCTCGTCCAGCGCCTTCCAAAAGCCCAGCGCCCCGTCCCCCGTCGCCAGCTCCGGGGGGACCTGGAGGCCACGCCCCTTCAGATCCAAGAGCAACTCCCGCCAACTCTGGGCGCTCTCCCGGAACCCCGTCTGGAAGCCCAGCAACTCCTTTTTGCCCTCGGGCGTCGCCCCGATCAGCACCACAACGCACTGCTTCTCGTCTTCCAGCCGGCCCTGGAGGTAGATCCCGTCCGCCCAGACATAGACATACCGCCGGTCCGTGAGGTCCCGGCGCTGCCAGCGCTCGTGCTCCGCCTCCCACTCCGCTTTCAAACGCCCGAGCACCCCGGGCGACAGCCCCTCAGCACCCGGACCCACCAGCTCGGTCAGCGCCTCCCCGAAGTTCCCGCTCGACAGGCCCAGCAGATACAGCGTCGGCAGCGCCGCGTCCAGCGAGCGCGTCCGCCGCGCGAGCCCCCACCGGGAGGACTGGCCACGGCCGGAGCCGCGAAGAGAACCGGATCCGATCCTCGCCGACGCCCCCGCGGTCGCGCACCTTGGGCCGCCGCACCTCCACCGGCCCGATCCCCGTCAGGATCCCCCGCGCCGGACCATGCCCGTGACGGACGAGACGCCGACGACCGGTCGCGGTTCGTTGATCCTCGTACGCCGCCAGCAGAGCGGCCACCTCCGCTTCAACGGCATGCCGTAGCAAATGCTGCGCGCCCGCTCGCAGAACTTCCGTCAGCGGATCCTCAACTCCCTCTGGTGAGGGAAGAAAAAACAACGGTACTCTCCGTCATGGCGTATCCCTCCTCCTGGGAGATGTGGAAGTTCAGCAACCCCCACGATACGCCACCCCCTTCTCCGGACGTCACCCACTTTCGGACATAGCTCGCCGGGAACCCCGCTTTCCCTTTAGACTCCTTGCCGCACACGGTCGGCTGGAGGGGCACAGCGCATGGGCAGACGAATTGATTCTCGAAGGCTCATGGGTCGCGTTTTCGTGCTCGCGGCGATGGTGGCGTTCGCCGCGACGTTCTTCCTGAACGTCTGCCACCTGATCTTCGACTGCGGCTGCGTCTCGCTATGGAACGGCGGCGCTCAGTTTTGCAACATCCAGACGGCGGGGCCGCCCGATTGCCCCTTCTGCGCGCAGCCGGACATCGCCTACGGCGCGCTCTACGCAACGTTTCTTGTCCAAGGGGTGGCGGTGTTTGTCCCTGGATCCCTGAGCCTCGGATTGCGCACCATCCTCGGATTTGCGCTGTTCCCGGCGGTGGTCGGGGGCACGGGAATCGTTCTGGGCCTCCAGGTGGGTTACTGGAATTAACAGCCCGTGGGGGAAGCGCCCCGCACTCTCTCCGGGACGGCGCGCGCGCTTAATCTGGCGATTTGTGCGCGTGCGGGGCGCTTCCCCCACGGGGTGATGGCGCGCATCGCTTCGCGATCCGCGCCATCGTCTTACGTGGGGAGGGGAAACCCCTCCCCACACCCCTCCCCGGCGGCGCTCCGCGCCGCCAGATCTCTGCATTGAGTCCGCGCCGGGAGGGAATCTCCCCGAGGGGCAAGCACCCCGCATTGCGCCACCCGGCAAAAAAGCACACCTGCTCCCTGCATTCTTCGGATGCGGGGCGCTAACAGCCGGTGGTGGAACCCGGGTGAGCGCCCACCGGGAGAAGTGGCCGCCTGGGTTTCACCACAGGCTGTTAACCCCTCGGGGTGATCGCGCGCATCGCTTCGCGATCGGCGCCATCGTCTTGTGTGGGAAGGGGAAACCCCTCCCCACGCCCCTCCTCCGCGGCGCTCGGCGCCGCGAATGGATCGCGCCAGCGTTTCGGCGCCGACTGTTTGCAGTCTTCGGTGCTTCGGCCCGGGTATCATCGGAGTCCGCCCAAGGTGGGGCGGGAGGGGGACGCCGCGTGACAGCCAGAGATCAAGTTCGGCACATCCGTTGGGAATCAATGGACAAGGAGCGCCTCAACGACCGGCTCACCCGCCGGATCATCACCGGGGAACGCGCCATGCTCACCCATGTCTATCTGGACAAGGGCGCCGTGGTACCGATGCACTCGCACGAGAACGAGCAGATCACCTACGTCATCAGCGGGGTGCTCCGCTTCTGGATCGAGGACGAGGATTCGGAACCGATCGATGTGAGAGCGGGGGAGGTTCTGGTACTTCCGTCCTGGGTGCCGCACAAGGCGATCGCGCTTGAAGACACCCTCGATGTCGACATATTCACCCCGCCCAGACAGGATTGGCTGGACGGAACCGACGCTTATCTGCGCGGGGGAGGCTAGACAGCCGAAGGCGCCCACCGGAGCCCCTGAACAGCCTGTGGACAAAGTCACGGGGCCCAGTTCTCCCGGTGGGTGTTCGAGCGGCGATGCATCCCGGCTGAGCCGCTACGCTCTGCGTTGCGATTTGGTCGGAATACGCCCGGTATGCCTCCCAAATAGCGCCTTGTCAGCCGGGCGCCTCACCGCTCTCGGCGCTCACGTCACTTTGCCTACAGGCTGTTAACCATGCGGAGGCGAGACTACTCCCCGATAGTCCGGCGCTACCTGTTGGCCGGTGCGGCCTCGAGTGCCCTCGCCGTGGTCGTCCTCCACGCTTTGGCGGCAGTTTCGTTCGGGGCCATTCCCGGCTGGCTGCCGGCGGCGTTGGCCGGACTCGTGGCGGGGGTGGTGTCTTTGGTGGCCTTCGTCGCGGTGAGCCGGATCGCCGAGCGTTTCGTAGGGTGGCTTTCCACCGACGCCTTCTTGCTGCTCCTGGCGGCGGGAGCGAGCCTGTGGTTGCTCCGGACCACGATGTTCCGTTGGCCGGATGCGCTTCTCGCGGGACTTCTGGTGGTCGTCTTCGGCGGACCGTTTCTCATCGGGTGCGGTTTCGCGATGGTGTTTCGCCCGTACCGGCCGGCGTATCGCCGGGGCGGTCTGGTCCTTGCCGGAGCGGGGATCGCCGTCATTGTCGCGGGGGGGATGTGGTTCTTCGCGCCCGGGCAGGATCCCTATATGCGGCGACCGCAGCCCCAGCCGGATCCGCCGGCGCCGCTGGCGGAAGATCCTGCGGCCCACGGTCGTTACCCGGTCCGGCTCGTGACTTACGGCAGCGGACGCGACTCGCGAAGACCCGAATACGGCGACGAGGTGAATATCCGCTCGCCTTCCGTGGACCTTAGTCAGGTTCTCCCGGAATGGCGCGGGTTTCGCGCGGCCCACCGCGAGTGGTGGTGGGGTTTCGGCCTGGAGGATGCTCCCCGGAATGGACGGTTCCATTTGCCCGATACGGAGCCCGGAGATCGGCGCCCGGTGGCGCTGATCGTTCACGGAAATCACCGGATGGACGACTTTTCCGACGCCGGCTACGACTACCTGGGAAGTCTACTGGCGAGCCATGGCATCGCGACGGCTTCCGTCGACGCCAATTTCCTGAATGGGACCTGGTCCGGTGATTTCGGCGGGCGCGAGATGCCGGCCCGCGGGATACTGCTGCTGGAGCACCTCAGGCTCTTCCGAACCTGGAACCGGGATCCGCGCTCCCCCCTCTACAACCGCCTCGATCTGGATCGGGTGGCACTGCTCGGGCATTCGCGGGGCGGGGAAGCCGCAGCTATCGCGGCAGCGTTCAACGATCTCCCGTACTTCCCGGACAACGCGGACTACATGTTCGACTATGGATTCGGGATCCGGTCGGTGGTCGCGATTGCCCAGATCGACCACCGCTATTCACGGCGGATCGTGCTTGAGGACATCAACTTCCTGGCGCTGCAGGGTTCATACGACACCGATGAGCCGAGCTTCCATGGGCTCCGCCAATTCCATCGGACGAGACTGGACGGAGCCGCAGAGGGTTCCGAGGAGGCCCTCGGGTTCCGCCTCAAGGCGGGGCTGGTGGCGCACCGCGGCAACCACGGGCAGTTCAACACCACCTGGGGTATGGATTCGGGCCTTTGGGGAATGTTTTGGCTGAACCGCGCACCGCTCCTTTCCCCGGCCGATCAGCAGCGGGTCGCCGAGGTGTATGTCTCCGCGTTCCTGCGTGCCACGCTGCTCGGGGAGGAGCGGTTTGTCCGGTTGTTGCAGGACTACCGCGCCGGCGCCGCGTTTCTTCCCGAGACCCGCTACCAGAGCCAGTATGCGGACTCCCGCACCCGCATCGTTGCCGGCTTCGAGGAGGATCTCCATCTCGGAACCGCCACCGCCGAGGGCGCCACCATCGAGGCGCGCGGTTTTGCCGGTTGGAGCGAAGAGGAAGTCCTGTTCCGGGATGGATCCAAGCAGGCCACGTCGGCGGTGCGGCTCGAGGTATCCGGGGGAGAGGGTGGAGGGGAGGAGGTCGCCTATGAGATCCGTCTTGGCGAACCAATCGCGGTAACCGGGGAGGACGACTTCGTGTTGTCCGTTGTCTGGAATCCCGCTCCCCCCGAGGATGCATCGGATCCCCCGCCCGCCGCTCCGCCGATCGCGATGACGGTGCAACTGCTCTTTCCGGAAGAGGTCGAGGGGCCGGCCATCGGCATCGTGGACGCCCTCGCTCCCGAGCCTCCGTTCGAGGTGCAGTTCCTGAAATCCCGCCGCATGAATCGCGAGCGCTATCGCCGCATCGTCGAAGAGATCCCCCAGACGGTAGCCATCAGGGGCGCCCACCTGTTGCCGGCGGCGCCTGAGCCACCGCCTGGTCCGGACGACCCGCCGGGCGCCGTATCCGTTGCCCCGCCGCCTCCCCCGGTGATCGGGGTGCGGTTCCGGTTTGACCCGGAGGTGGCCGGCAGCGTCTTGCTTGATGACGTGGGATTTCGGAGCGCCCCCGCGGGACCAGCGGAGGTCACGGCGAACGCGGCGGTTCGGGGCGCCTCGTGACACGGTCCGCTGGCGCCTCGTGACACGGGTTGCCGCCGGCGCGGGACCGCTCGCGGTGGGCCTCGAAGGTCTGGTTGCCCAGTTGACCTCGTCCGACGCGGCGTCGGTGCGCCGCCGGCCCCGGGTCACGGTCAGCTACGCACAGAGCCTCGACGGTTCCATCGCCGCGAGGCCCGGTGAACCGCTCAGGTTGAGCGGGTCGCGTTCGCTCGAACTCACGCACCGGTTGCGCGCCGGGCATGACGCCATCCTGGTGGGAATCGGCACCGTCCTGGCTGATGATCCGCAGCTCAACGTAAGGCTCGCAGCGGGGGAGAGCCCCATACCGGTGATCCTCGATGGCCGGCTTCGCCTCCCGCTCACTGCCCGGCTGCTCCGGGAGCGCCGGACACCCGGGACGGGCCCCCCCCCACTCGTTGCGACGAGCTTTGGCGCGCCGCCGGAGCGGGCCGCCCGGCTCCGTGAGCACGGCGTGACCGTGCTCAGGTTTCGGCCGTCGGAAGGACGGGTGCCGCTTCGCTCCGTGATGCGCGCCCTGCACCGGCGCGGTGTGCGGCGGTTGCTGGTGGAGGGCGGCGGCCGCGTACTCACTTCGATGTTCGCCAGCCGACTCGCCGACTGGGTGGTGATTACCGTCGCACCGCGGCTCGTTGGCGGCGAGCCGGCCCTTGCCCGGGTTCCGGTGCCGGCGGATCTCGCGGGCCTCGCGTGGGCGCGTCTCGATGACGACCTGGTATTCGCCGGACGTCCCCGGTTCGGCGCCCCCGGACGCTCCCGTCCCCCCGATCGAAACCACTTGACTGCGTGACCGGGTCGAAAGCTGCCGGAGAACGGCTATCCGTGTGGTTCGAGGGGCCACGCCGGGTGAGTGTGCGGAGGGAAGCGGTTCCCGGGCCCGCGGCCGGTGAGGCGCTGGTACGGACCTCGGTCTCGGCGATCAGCACCGGATCCGAATTGGCTGCTTACCGGGGCCAGCTTGATCCCCGTCTCCCGCGGGACGAAACGCTGGGAGCGCACCGCGAGGGATCGTTCCGCTTTCCGTTTCCCTATGGCTACGCCTCAGTCGGTCGGGTGGCAGCCCTCGGAGCCGAACCTCCGGAAGGCGCGCCGGAGATCGGAGTTCGCGTCTTCGCTTTTGTGCCCCACCAGAGCGCCTTTTGCGCGCCGGCAGAGGAATTGCTTCGGGTTCCGGACACCGTCTCCGACGAACGGGCGGCGCTCTTCCCGTATCTCGAGACCGCGGTGAATTTGCTTCTTGACGGCGCCCCCCGGATCGGGGAACGGGTGGTCGTGGTGGGGCAGGGAGTTCTCGGTCTGGCGCTAACCGCGCTCCTCGCCCGATATCCGCTCGGAGGACTGATTGCGGTCGAACCGAGGCCGGAGCGGCGGCGCCTGTCCCTGGAGTTCGGGGCACACGATGCGTTCTCGCCGGAAGAGGCCGCAGCGAGGGTGCGTGGCATATTTCACGGGGGAGCCGAGCTCATTCTGGAAGTATCCGGAAACCGGTCGGCGCTGGATCTGGCGATCCGGGTCGCGGCCCGGGAGGGGCGGGTGATCGCGGGTTCCTGGTTGGCCGGCGCTCCGACGGCGCTCGATCTTGGCGGTTGGTTCCACCGCGGACGAATCCGGGTCGTGTCGAGCCAGGTGAGCCACCTGCCCGTGCTGGGGCCGTCCTGGACGGTCGAGCGCCGCCGCCAGCTAACGTGGGCGTTGCTCGAAAGCGTCGCTCTCGAGACGCTGGTGACCCACCGGATCCCGCTGGCGGAAGCGGGAGAGGCCTACGCCCGGCTCGCCGCTGGCGAGGCGCTGGCGGCGCTGCTGGTCAGCAGCGCCTCCGGCGCCTCCGCCTGAGCGGTTTCGCGCTCCGGGATGGGTCCGTCCTCCGTCGAGGAGAAAGTGGGCTCGCTGGCCGCGTTCTGTTGGAGTTGGGCGCTTTCGCTGTCGGCCTGATCCGCCAGCCAGCGATAGATGGACTCCTGAGCGGCCCGCCTCGGCGTTCCCGGCGGAACCCGCTTGTTCCGGCCCGCCGAGTCGTGGATTCTGGCCTTGCAGTTGTCCGCCCACTGCAGATCGAGGTAGTGGCGTAGCTGAGCCTTGATACCCGAGTCATACACCGGGAAGGCGGCTTCGATGCGTCGATCGAAGTTACGCGGCATCCAGTCGGCGGAGGTGCAGTAGTAGAGCGGATCGCCACCATTTCCGAAGACGAGGATGCGCGAATGCTCCAGGTAGCGGCCCAGAATGGAGATCGCCTTGAAATCTGCCTTTGCCGGGAGATTCTCGGTGGGGACCGAGAAGGTTCCCCGCACGATCAGCCGGATCTTGACGCCAGCCTCGGCGGCATCCTCTAAAACGGCAATGACCTCCGGGTGGGTCAGGTGGTTCAGCTTCGCTTCGATGGATGCCGGCTCTCCTCTGCGGGCACGCCCGATTTCCGCGTGGATGAGATGCTCCACCGTTGTCCGCAGAGTCCAGGGAGAAACGAGCAGATGATCCATTTCGCGGGCCTCGTAAGGCTGGCGAATGACCCGGAAGAGGCGGCCCAGATCCCGGCAGATCCCCTCGTGCGTGGTCAGGAGGAAGTGGTCGGCGTAGAGGTTTGCGGTGTCCTCGTTCAGGTTTCCGGTGCCGATGAATCCGTAGAGGGCCCGTTTGCCGCGCTCCCGGCGTTCGATCAGTCCCATCTTGGCGTGGATCTTGAGGCCCTCGGGGCCGAAGACCACCCGCACGCCTTCCCGAGTGAGCACGTCGGTGAACTCGATGTTCGAGGTCTCGTCGAAGCGCGCCGTGAGTTCCACCACGGCGGTGACCTTCTTCCCGTTGCGCGCGGCGTTGACGAGGGCGTTCACCACTCCGGAGTTGTTGGCGACCCGGTACATGGTGACCGCGATGCGCGTGACCTTGGGGTCGATCGCCGCCTCCCGGAGCAGGTCGATCAGATAGGAGAAGCGCTGATAGGGGGTCTGGATCAGGATGTCGCGGCGCCGCATGGCCCGCATGATGGAGCGTTCGCGATCGATGGCGGGGAGGCCGAGGGTAGGCCAGGGTTCGTAGCGAAGCCCGCTCTTCAACCGGGGAAAGCGGATGAAGTCCTTGAAGTTGTGGTACCGCCCACCCGGGACGAGCACGCTCCGGTCTTCGATCTCCAAGCTCCGGCAAAGCGCTTCCAGCAGGTCGCTCGGCATGGTCTCGTCGAAGACGAAACGCACGAGGGAGGCGGTGAGTCGCCGCTTCACGCTCTTTTCCACCCGGCGCAGGTAGCTGTCCTTCGGGCTGCCTTCGAGATCGAGGCCTGAATCGCGGGTGATCTTGACCACGTAGCCCTCCGCCGCCTCCACCTGGAAGATCGAGAAGATCTCCGGAAGGCGATACCGGATCACGTCTTCGAGGAGGATGACGTCGGTTCGGCCCGGCGCCGAAGGCACCCGAACGAAACGCCCCGTGGCCCGGGTGGGGATGTCGACGATGGCGTACATCGGCCGTCGCCGGCCGGAGCGCAGCACCCGGACGCCCAAGTAGATGTCCCGTTCGTCGAGATTGAGCGTCTCCCCGCTTCGTCCCAGCATGATCGGGGTCAGGTGCGGGCGGACCTTGCGGACGAAGTAGTCCTGGACATACTCGCCCTGTTCGGGGTTCACGTCGGTCTCGGTAATGATGCGAATGCCGCGTTGCTCCAGTTCGCGAACGAGCGCGTCGTAGGTCTTGAGAAAAATGGACTGGTCGCGGAGGATCTGGCGCTGGATGTCGGCGAGCAGGACGGACGGGTCCCACTCGAGAGACCCTTTTCGATTCGCGCCGATTTTCTGGATGCGCTGAAGCGCGGCTACCCGGACCCGGTAGTACTCGTCCTGATTGCTCGAGAAAATTCCCAGGAAACGAAGCCGCTCGAGCAACGGGACGGTCTCGTCCCGCGCCTCCTGAAGGACCCGGCCGTTGAAAGCGACCTGCGATAGTTCACGCGGGATGATCGCGCTGGGACGGTGTCGGTGACTGTAGGCCATGAATACAGCACCGCCCGGAACGGGTTTCCGGGCGGTTATCCTGAATAGCGTACGCCATGACGACTTCCGGGTGGGCTCTGATCACGGGGGGTTCGACCGGCATTGGTCGTGAGCTGGCGTCTCTGTGCGCCGAAGACGGCCGCGACGTGGTGCTCGTAGCCAGAAACACCGGACGGCTCGAGCAGGCTGCCGGAGAAGTCCGCGCCGCTTACGGAGTGCGCGCGGTGGCGCTGCCGATGGATCTCGCGGAGCCGGGAGCGGCCGAACGTCTCCATGCCGAGACCGAGGAACGCGGGATGAGCGTGGACTTGCTCATCAACAACGCGGGCTTCGGAATGAGCGGGCGCTTCCTCGAGGTTCCCCTGCGGGTCCAGCGGGCGATGATCGGGCTGAATCTGGCGGCGCTCGCCGATCTCTGCCACCTCTACCTTCCCGGAATGCTGGAACGGGGCAGGGGAAGGATCCTGAACGTAGGGTCGGGCGCCGGCTATGTCCCGGGCCTCGGCTTCACCACCTACGCTTCCACGAAGGCCTTCGTTCTCCATCTGACCGAAGGGTTGGCCGGCGAGCTCGCCGGGACGGGAGTGACGGTCAGTGTGCTCTGTCCCGGGCCCGTGGACACGCCGTTCCTGGGGACGGCGGGAATCGAGGGTTTCTCGGGGATCCGCCGCCTTGCTCTCGCCGATCCCCGGGGAGTGGCTCGGGCTGGCTACCGGGGGGCCCTGCGCGGGAAGGTGGTGATCAACCCCGGTTTCTTCCCGCGGCTGGTCCCGCTGGTGCCGCGGCTGTTGCCACGGTTCGTCGTGCGCTGGCTCGGGAAAGCGGTGGGTGGTCAGCTGAACCGGGCGCCCCGATGACCGGGGGGAGCCTGCCGGCGCACCGGCACCTCGATGCGCTCGGAATTGCCTGGGAGCGGCGCACCTTCCCGGCATCGACCCCCAAGGGCGCGGCCTCGGTCGCCCACGCGCTGGGATTTTGCGAGAGCCAGATGGTCAAGACCCTGATTTTCGAATCGGGAACCGGCGAGCGCGCGCTCATCGCGGTGGGCGGCGACAAGAATGTCATCTCCGGCAAACTCAAGAAGGCGATGGGCAACCGCAACATTCGCCTGGCCAGCCCCGAGGCGGTCATCGAGTTCACCGGCTATCGGATCGGCTCGATTCCGCCATTCGCGTGGCAGGAGGAGGGGACGCGCACCTTCCTCGATGAAGCGCTGATGGAAGAGCCGGTCCTCGGCGTGGGCGCCGGCGTCTGGGGCGAGGAGATCCTCATCGCCCCCGCGGATCTCGTGCGCGCCGCGAACGGAATCGTGGTGAATCTCACCCGCCGGGACGCGTAGCTGGGAGCGCCGCGGGCGGCGCATCGCTGCTCGCGAACACACGCGCGTCCGCCGAACCCACCAATGCGTCGTGTTCCCACCCACTCGGCACCCTGCTAATTTCCCGGCCATGAGTGTCCGGACGGTCCTCCTCGCTGCCTTGACCCTGGCGCTCTTGTTCGGGGCGACTTCGGTCGGTGCTTCCACGGCTCAGACGGAAGCGTCTGGCCCCGACGATGCCTACACCGTGTGGCTCTGCCCGATGCACCGGGACCACCAGGCGCACGATGAGGGCCGCTGCCCGCTTTGCGGGATGGCCCTCGTCCGCCGAACCCTGGTGACCCGCTATGTCTGCCTCGGGCAGGAGGAAGGGATGGTCGAAGCGGGCCCGGGAGTCTGTCTGGAGACCGGGGAACCGCTTGTTCCGGCCACCCGCGAAGTGGTCTGGTTCTGCTCCGCCGACCCCGAGCGGGTCTTCGTCGAGTCCGGTGTCTGTGAGGGCGATATTTCCCGGGAGATGACGACCCGGGTCTCCGAACACGGGGACCACAACCCGCGCCACGGAGGAGTCCTGTTCATGGCGCCGAACGGGACGCATCACCTGGAGGGCACACTGGAGGATGGAGCGTTCCGCCTCTACTTCTACGACTCCTTCACCCGCCCGATCGAACCTGCCCCGTTCGAGGCGAGCCTGGTCCCGGCGGACGAGAACGGGGCTCCTCTCGGCGATCCGGTGGCGCTCTCCGGCGCCGCGGACGCCCTCGAGACCGATGTTGCCGCGAATGCCGGGGAGCGGGCGGCATTCACCGCCTTTGTGCGATTCTCCGAGCGCGACGAGGAGGACCGCTTCGACTTCATCTTCCTCTCCGACGAGGAGCGCGCCGCCCTTGCTGCCGCCGCCGAGCCCACCGAGTTGCCCGAACTCCGGGTGCCCGAAACGCCGCAAGCGATTCTGGACGCCATCCGGGCCCGCGACCGCCGGGTTCAGGCGCTGATCGACCAGGGCCGCTGGGCCGACCTCTTCATTCCGGCCCTCGAAGCGAAGGAACTGGCGCTGGCCTACAGCGAGCGGGCGGCGGAGCGACCGTGGGTGGCGCTCAAGCGGATCGTGCGGGGAGCGTGGCTCCTCGACCTCTACGGGGACCAGGGCGACCGGACCCGGATTGGCGAGGCCTATGAGATTTTTGCGGAAGGGATGCGGGGGCTCCCGGAAAGAGCGCCCGAATGAGCCGGAAGACCAGATGAAGATGTCGCAACGCCTCGCAACGATCGCGGTCGGCCTCGCCGCCGGGATCGCCGCCCTCCTGCTGGCGACGCCGGGCTGGTTCGGCACGGCGGCCGCCCACGAACCGGAACTCTCCCGCTACGGCTATTGGCGTGACATTCGCCCCGTCATCGAGCAGCACTGCGCCTCCTGCCACTCGGGAAGCGGTCCCGCCCCGGTGAACCTGATGCGCTACCTGGAAGCGCTGCCGTGGGCGAACTCCATCGCCCGTCAGGTACTCGAGCGGCGGATGCCGCCGTGGTTGCCCGACGATGGCGCCGGCGAGTTCGCCCATGCCCGGACGCTCGACGAACGCGAGACCGACCTGCTGGTGGACTGGGCGATCGGTCTTGCGCCGGAGGGCCCAGCGCCTGCGGAGGAGCCGCCGGCGCCGGTTGGTGAGACCGACTTGCCGGCGTCCCGGCTGACGCTCGGCGCGCCGGTTCGGATCGGCGAGCTGGAGTCCGAAGCCGCGGTTTGCGCGCCGCTGGTTCGGGGCGACGGGGTAGGAGACGCTGCGGCGGGGTTCGCGCTGGTGCCGGGCGAGGCGGTTTCGATCCTGCGCCGCGCGGTGCTCTACGTCGGCGACGACTGCGCGAGCGGAGTGCCGGTCTTCACCTGGGTGGTGGGGCAGGGGCCGCGCCTGCGGCCCGAGGGCGTCGTCGACCGTCTGCCGGCGGCGGGCCTTTTCCTCCAGCTCACCTACCGCAAGGGGTTCGATACCGAGGGTCTGGCGTTCGAGGATGACCCGCAGGTGGTCGTTTTCCCACCGACTCCGGATCGCGGACACGCGGTCGAGATGTTGGCCGTCGAGCCCGGGTCCACGCCGGTGGGGCCGGCGACGCTCCTGTCCGTACTGCCGCCCGAGGGGCTCGATCCCGGCCCGGACGGGTTTGCCGTCGAAGCGATCGGGAGTGACGGGACGGTGGTGCCCCTGCTGCGGATCCGCCGCTTCGATTCCGATTGGGCCGAGAAGTTCACCTTCCGGGATCCCGTGCGGCTCGCGGAGGGCGCCGCGATCAGGGTTTCTCATCCCGGGGCCATCCTGGACCTGATTCGCACCCCGGCGACCGGTCCGGACCAGGAGCCGTAGAGGGCGGAGCCCTCGCCGCCGTGAGCGCGCTCGCCGGAGGGGAACCGTTCGGCGAGCGAGGAATTGGGCGGCGTGCCTTGCTTGCGCTTCCCGTCCGGCGGGCGGCAGCGCAGCGGGGTGAGGTGAAACGGTCGCAGTACGCGGGTTGGATTGGACAGTACCGCCGCGGCAGGCTGCAGGAAGTGGCGGCCCAGGTCCGGAGGCGGGGAACGAGGCAGCTCCTGTCGGCCCAACGGGATTACCTGGAGGCGCTGGGCGATCCGGACACCGTCCGGGGCCTGCAGGCGAGGCTCACCACGGCTTTGTTCCACGCCGAAGTGGTGGCCCACTTCGGGGAGGGATCGGAAGCGCGGCTTCATCTCGTCGGGGAGCCGCTCCGCGCCATCCCGGCCAGATGGCCGCGCGGCATCCCGAGCGATCAGCGCGCATCGGCGCGCGCGACCTGGGGCGAGCGGCAATCCGACAACCTGCGAGCCCTGCTGCGTCGCGAGGTGCTTCTGATGGCCGCCAGGTCCCGCCTTGCGCACCTCGACATCAGGACCGCCCGTCGCGTGCTGCGCTACGCGGTTCAGTACCGAGATCCGGCCGCGCAGTGGCAGCTCGCGACCACCAGCGCGTTCCAGGCCCGCTATCTTCGTGACGACCATCTTTGGCCCGACGCGCGGGGCGGGCTCCACGACGCCGTGGCGCGTTGGGCGGGCCGCCTGCCGGACCAGGGCGCGTCCCCGCGCGCCATCGTGCAGGCGATGGCAGATCCGGACGATCTGCATCTGCGGTTCGCGCTGGTGGCCCTCGGGCGGGGCTACCGGCGCGCCGCGGCCCGCGATCTCCAGGACGTTCGCGGGGAGGTTGCGCCACGTCTCCGCTTGCCGCGGCTCCTGCTGCAGGCGGAACTGGATCTCGGGGAGGATCGTGTCCGGCCGGCGATCGAGGGCCTCCAGGTGGCTGCCCGAACCGAGCCGACCTCGCCCGCGGCAGTGGCAGCCCTCGTGGCCGCGCTGCAAGCCGCCGGACGCTGGGACGAGGCTGCAGAGCTGGCGTCCGATTTCCTCTCGGTTCGGGAGAAGGCGCGTCCGTGGCTCGCGTTCCTCACGACCTGGGCGGAATTCGGAGAAGGGCTTCCCTGGTTGCGCCAGGTTGCAGGGATCGCGTGAAGCGCTGCTCCGGGAGGCGAGACGGGAGCCGTCTCCGTTTCGGCCTCGTGACGTTGGCCGGGCTGAGCCTGGCCAGCTCGCCGGCCGCGGCACAGTTTCGTATCGAGAGCCGGGCGGTCCTGGTGGACGTTGCCGTTTTCGACGACGGGCCCGTCCTGGGCCTTCGCCACGAGGACTTCGAACTCTACGAAGAGGGTGAGCGGGTGCCGTTCCGGCTCGTGGACCCGGCGTCGCTGCCCGTGACTGTTCTCTTTGCGATGGACGTCAGCGCCAGCACCGTCGGTGAGCGGCAGCGCCACCTCGGGGAAGGAGCGGCCCTCTTCGCCGGAGAGCTCAACGACCGGGACGCCTGTGCGGTGGTGGCGTTTTCGATGGAATCGTTCTGGGTCCGCGAGTTTGCTCCTTGTGGCCCCGGATTGGGGAATGACGTTCAGGCCACTTCGCCCGGCGGGGCCACGGCAGTGCGGGACAGCCTGATCATTTCTTTGGCCGTACTCCATCGGGCGGAAGGAAGGCGCGTGCTCCTGTTCTTCACCGACGCCTACGACAACCTGAGCTGGACTTCGGACGACCTCGTGATGAAGGCGGTCCGGGGTTCCGCGGCGCTCGTCTATTCCATCGTCGCCCGCCCGCCTCGCGCGGTTCGGTTCTTCGGTCCCACGGACGAGGGCTACCGGCTGGTCCGCGAGGTTTCCGAGGCAAGCGGCGGCCGGCTGCTCGAAGTGTCCTCGGACGACGCCCTCGCGGGCGCGTACCAGGAGGTGCTGGAAGAACTGCGAACGCGCTACGTCCTGTCCTTCACGCCCAATCCGCTGTTCGAGGGGTTCGTTTCGATCGAGGTTCGCGTGAAGCGACCCCGAGTCCAGGTTCGCGCCCGCCCTGGATACGTCGCCCGGCCTTGAGGAACGGGGAGGAGGGACTGGCGGTCTCCAGACCGCTGACGGGCCGGGGCGGTCCCTCTCTTCACGTTCGATCGCGTCCTGGCGGGGATGCCCGGTGCGGCGCCCGTCCGCGAGGAGCCCGGGCGCAGGGGAGGTTCGAGCAGTGCCCCGGTCGGAGGCTGACACCCGATCCTGCCAACGCCTGCCCCGGTTGACCCGGGAAGAAGACCAGCGCGCGGCTGCAAGCCCTCTATTCTGGGGATGTTCCGGCCTCTCCGGAGGATGGGAGGGCGGGCCCGGTCCGCTACCTGACGCTACAAGACCCTCGATCGCTGCAAGATAGGGTGACCGGATCGCAGCCGGGCGCCTCGGCGCGGAGGTCCAGTTCGTCGAACAAGCCGAGCGACAGCCGCTGGGTGAATCCGCTTGCGGTGCTCTGGAAGTCCATACCGAACGCGAACATCAGGGGCAAGAGTTCGTATTTGGCAGGCTCGACCGGACGACGATACGCCGAAACGAAAGTCAGGGAAGTCTCCGGATGGTCGGCGCGCAGCACCACTTCCGCAGAACGATAGCGACTGGTGGTATCTCCCCCTTCGTAAGAGCCGTACCATGGGTCCCACCTCCCGCCATCCTTGCGGAGGCGATTCGTCATGACCGACATGGCCAGTGTCTCGCAGGCCACGGTCGCCGGGGGTTCTTTCACCGCGATGCGCACTTGGCTTTGATCCAGGTCGAGCCTCCGGCCGAACGGCAGCCCAAGATCGTTCGGCGCGGCAAGCTGCACGGTGTATGTTTGACTTGGGCCCTTGGGACTCGGCGCGAGCGCCACGATCTCCAACAGGCCGGGCTGGGTGGCGCTCTTGGGCAGGACCCGAGGTGTGATGGAAAGGATGTCCGGTGGCGCGTCGGTAATCACGTCGATCGGGAAGCCCGGGTAATCGCTGACATTAAATGTGTATCCCCAATCGGTCGAAACCATGAGTACGACGCGCGTTCCGACGGGGAGTTCGAGCGTGGTTCCGGGCCGGTACCACACGCCGGAGAAACGCACTTCAAAGTGCGGAAGGTCCGGGGGCGGCGGGGGCTCGGGGGGCGGCGGGGGCTCGGGGGGCGGCGTTACAGCTCCCGGCGCGACCGGAGAGCCCTCGCACCCGCAGCCGGCTGCCACCAGCGCGGCAATGACGGCGTATCGCAAACCCCATTGTCTCAAGGACTTGGCTCCCGACCTCTCTCGACCCGCACGTCGCCAAGCGTGGTCGTCTCACCGGCGCGGACCGTGGCCCACCGCTGTGAGTCCAGCATGTCGAGCGAACCGCCTTCGGCGGCCTGGTCGCTGAACCGGTGGGCGGACAAGTTCTTGATGGGGTGGATCCACAGGTGGGTGGGTCCCGGGGACAGGCCTTCCAGCACAAACTGTCCCAGCGCGTCGGTGAAGGCCCCGGGCCCGAACACTGCCCGGGACTGCGAATACTCGACCGTCTGCACATAGACGAACGGCGCTGGGTCACCGTTGGAGAAGACCACCCGTCCACCGATGGACCCGCGAGAGTCCCAGAATCCAGCCGCCGGATGGAGCAGCGAAACGCCCAGCGCGTCGTCCGGTGTCAGTCCGACCAGTCCATAGGCGGGCTCCCCATAGGACATGGCCGGATCCGCTTGAAACAGCGTAATCCCCCGGGGAAAGTGCCCGCGCGAGGGAGTGGAGGCACCCTTCGGAAGGGGCCGGTCGAGCCACATCGGGTTCTTCGCGCTGTGGAGCAGGCCCAGACAGTGCCCCAGCTCATGCACCAGGGTCCGCTCCAGGTATAGCCGGGACCTCCTAAACCTAGCGCCCAGGGTGATGTCACACTCGACCCACTCGCCGTCCTCAGATCGAGAAACCGCGGACCCGCCCCGATCGGGGAAGGCGATTGTGTTGATCCCATCGGCGGCGTTTCCCTCGTCGACAACAACCGTTTCATCTCCCACGAGAATGGCGATCTCCGCGGTAGGGACTTGATTCCAATGGGCGATGGCGCTCTCCACGACGCCCCTCACCTCGTCGGCGGTTACCCCGCCAGATGTGGGCAAGTCGTCGATTCCCGCCAACTGGAACGTCAGCGGAAAGTGCTCTGGTCGCGGCCGATGGGTGGCGCCCGCCGCCGAGGGGATCGCGGTCCCGCCGAACCGTCCCCAAAACAGGTAGCTCTCAGCCGGAGCCGCTACCACCACCAGGCCCACCAGGACAGCGAAGGCTGGTAGGCGGGCCACCCGTCTGATCAGCAACAAGGCTCGACGTTGGCCGAGGGAGAGGGGTTCCATGTGGCCGCCGTAGACAGAACGAGGGCGGCGCGGTGGCGCCGCCCTCGTCTGAGAAGTTACTGCTGCTGGTCGGTAGTCGCCGTAGCGTAGCTCCTTACTTCGTCGAGGAAGGCGACATCGCTATCGGCTTCGGTCAGGAAGGTCTGGAGGGTGGCGTAGGCGCGGTTCGCGGTGGCCGTGTCGCCGAGCTCGGTAGCGGCGCGGGCCAAGCCGAGCAGCGAGGCGGTCCGGTTCGGGGTCCGGGTCAAGCTCGTTTCGAACTGGGCGCGTGCCTTCTCCGCCTTGCTGGCGGCGAGCAGGAGCTCACCGCGAAGCTCGTGGGACGGCTTCATCGGATAGGTCGGACCGGAGGGCGGACCCTGGTTCTCCTCGATGGCGGTCGCGGCCGTGGCATGCTTCAGAGCGCCTTCCGTATCGCCCTCGACCTGCGCGGCGAGCGCTTCGACTTCGTGCTGCATGATGCGGACGGAGTCGGCCTGGTAGGCCTCACCGGCCTCGACGCGCTTGTCGGCGAGCGCCCGGAGCTGAGTCGCCGCTTCGTTCGCGCCGGCGGCATCCTTCTCGGCGAACGCCTTCATGCCCGCTGCGAGCAGAAGGTTTGCAGTCGAGTTGTAGCGGCTCTCGTCGACATCGCCCTTCGGGAGGGAGATGGCGTCATACCGCCCGGTCTCGATGGCGTGGCGGGCCACCATGGAGGCGGAAATGCGGCGGAGCCGATTGTCGTCGGTCTCGGCGACCGCGTCGTCCACGATGGCGATCGCGTCGAGGACCGCGCCGTACGCACCGCGCTGCAGATCCGAGTACGCCTTCCACTCGAGGCTGTGGTAGTCCCGCTTGGTGATCGAGAGGTTCTTGGCCTCCACCCACTTGGCCGAGGCGTTGTAGGACACGTTGTTCGACGCAGAGACCCGGTTCCACATGCCGTGCTGCACGAAGATGTGGGAGGGCATGTGCTGCGCGTGGTGCGCCTCAGGGGCGATCTCGGCGTAGCGGTTCGCGGCCTTGAGGGCCAGCGGAGCGTGCTCGGGATCGTCGAACGAATGGATCACGTAGTGCGCCGCGCCCGGATGGTTTGGCTGCTCCTGGAAGAGCTGGGTCGCGATCGCGCCGGCCTTCATCTGCCGGTGGAAGCCGGGCTCCCCGCGCCGGACCAGGCCGAGATAGGAAAGCGCGTAGAAGGCCTTGGCCTCGTTGTCTTCCGGGTGCGCCTCGGCGAGCCGCCGCATCGCCTGGTGGTACAGCTCGTCGCGCTCGTACTTGTCGCCGGGGCCGTAGAGGATTTCGACGGTGTCCAGATAGAGCCGCTCACGCTCTGTCGGGGTCTTGGCCCGGCGCTCGGAACGGGTCGTCCCGAAGCGCTTCAGGACTTCCCGGGCGGCGCTGATGTCCTGCTCGGCCCACAGTGGGTGGTTGTGGCTGATCGCCTCACCCCAGTAGGCGAGGGCGAAATCGGGGTCGATTTCCTGCGCGCTCTTGAACGCTTCCCCGGCCTCCTCGAACCAGAAGCTGTGGAGCGCGGCTACCCCGCGTTGGAAAGCCTCCTGCGCGGCCTCCGAGCCGGAGTTCGGGAAATCCACTTTGCCGAGGTCGGACTCTTCGGCGAAGGCGGGCGCCGCAATCAGCGCGAGTGCGGCGAAAGCGAGCAAGAGGCGTCCAGGGACGCGGAGCTTTTTGGACATGGAACCCTCCGTGGCAGGCGCGATTTGCGTCTGGAAGCGTTGATTTTAGCGAAGCCCCGGCTTCGGGCGCGAACGTCAGGGTGTTTGCGGCGCACGGGTTCCAACGTGCTCTACGTGGATGGGCCCGCCACGGTTCCTTGCCGTTTTTTTGCACTTCAGGGAGATCAGGCCTGCGCGTTCCGCAGCCCGGCGGGCCGCGGGTGCCGGTGTCAACCGGGAGAACTGGCCAGAGGTCGCGTTCCCGTGCCTGCGTCCCGCTCTTCCGGGTGGGGTACCTGCCGAGACGTGCGCCATCCCGGAACTGGGAAGTACACCCGCTCGCCCCGCTGCGCGGGGCGGTGCCGACCGGACGGCGTTCCCTGGCCGGCGCGCCGCTCTGCCCGGTGGGGTGCGTGCCGAGACGTGCGCCATCATGGAACCGGGAAGTACGCCCTCTCGCCCCGCTGCGCGGGGCGGGTGCCGGTCTGAAGGGCCCCACCGGGAGAACTGCCCAGCGTTCCCTTCCCAGCGCACCATCCGGGTAAGGAGTTTTGCCCGCACTCTGGAAGCCCTTTACCCACCAACTGACCGGCGGTCCCGGCACGGCCTAGGATTCCCGGGAACGGACAAGCAGTTCCGGGAGTTTCAATCCACATGTCAGGCGCCACCGAAACCAGCCAGCTTGCTCCCCGGGTGCAGGAGGTCCGTGCGGCCTTTGCGGACCGTTTGACTGCCGAACTCGGCCGGGTCGTGGTCGGGCAACGGGACATCGTGGAGCGGGTCCTCATCGGGCTTCTGACCCGCGGCCACCTGCTCATCGAGGGCGTGCCCGGAATCGCGAAGACCCTGCTCGCCAAGAGCGTGGCGGAGAGCGTGCGGGCCAATTTCTCCCGGGTTCAGTTCACCCCGGACCTGCTGCCGGCGGATCTGGTCGGCACCCTGATCTACGACCAGCGCAACCAGACCTTCGTCCCGCGGAAGGGCCCGGTGTTCACGAACTTCCTGCTCGCCGACGAGATCAACCGGGCGCCCGCGAAGGTGCAGAGCGCGCTCCTCGAGGCGATGCAGGAGCGTCAGGTGACCATCGGCGACGAGACCTGGAAGCTCGACGAGCCGTTCGTCGTGCTGGCAACCCAGAACCCCATCGAGCAGGAGGGCACCTACCCACTCCCCGAGGCGCAGGTGGACCGCTTCATGATGAAGCTGAGGATGGGGTTCCCGGCACTTGAAGAGGAAAGGATCATCCTGAAGCGCATGGCCAACTTCGCCGTTCCCCGGGTGGAGCCGGTAGTGGGACCGGAAGAGATCACCGCCGCCCGGAACGCCGTCGAGGCGGTCTATGTGGACGACCGGATTCGCGACTACATCCTCTCGCTGGTCCGGGCGACCCGCGATCCCGCGGCGTTCGGAGTGGATATCGCCGGGCTCGTGGAACACGGGGCCTCGCCGCGGGCGAGTCTCGACCTCTACCGGGCGGCGCGCGCCCGCGCGTTCCTGGAGGCCCGCGATTTCACCGCTCCCGAGGACGTGAAACATCTGGCGCCCGACGTGCTGCGCCACCGGCTCATCCTCTCCTACGAAGCGGAGGCGGAAGAAGTGGACGGCGACGAAATCGTGCGGCGTGTCCTCGACGCCGTGGAGGTTCCCTGAGGACCGATCCTCTCCGGGTCCTTCACGTTTCACATCTCGCCGTGCCCCGCACCGGAGCCGCCACCGTAGAGGGGCGCGAACGGCTTCGCGGCGGGTTTTTGAGTTCGCTGCTCGCGCCCTGGCGAAACGCGCCCGAGAAGCCCGAGAAGGAGGACCGGCGGCCCGCTACAGTGTCCACCGCCGAACTCCTCGCGCGGGTGCGGCACATCGAGATCCGCACCCGGAAACTCGTGACCGAGGCGCTGGCGGGCGCCTATCTCAGCACCTTCAAGGGGCAGGGGATGGAGTTCTCCGAGGTGCGCGAGTACGCCCCGGGCGACGACATCCGGTCGGTGGACTGGAACGTGACCTCGAAGACCGGGGATCTCCACGTCAAGAAGTTCGTCGAAGAACGCGAGCAGACGGTGCTGTTTCTGCTCGACGTCTCACGCTCGTTCGCCTTCGGCAGCCAACGCGACTTCAAGCGCTCGACCGCAGCCGAGGCCTCGGCCGCCCTCGCCTTCTCGGCGATCCGTTCCGGGGACCGGGTGGGGGCGCTGCTCTTCACCGACCGCGCCGAGACCCGGCTCCCGGCGCGGAAGGGGCGCCGGCATGGGCTCCGGGTACTGCGCGACCTGCTCTACTTCGAGCCCGAGGGCGCCGGGACCGACATCGCTGCCGCCCTCGGCCTGCTGAACCGGGCGGTCCGCCGGCGAGCCACCGTCTTTCTCGTCAGCGATTTCCGCGGAGATCCTCCCGAGCGCTGGCTGCCGCCGCTCCGCGTGGCCGCGCGGCGGCACGACCTGATCGCCGTGCGGGTCACGGACGCGAGGGAGCACGAGATACCGGACGTAGGCCTCGTGGAACTGGAGGATGCGGAGTCTGGAGCTCTCGTACGGCTCGACACCTCGGACCGCCGGGTCCGGGAGGCGTACCGCAAGCGCGCGGTTCGGACGCACGCGGCGGCCTCCCGCGCTCTCCGCGAGACCGGGGTGGACATGGTCGAGGTGACGGCGGGGGAACCCTACGACGCCCCGCTCCGGAAGTTCTTTCGCATGCGGGAGAGGCGGCGGCGATGAAATCCAGGCGAGGAAGGGGTCGCTTCAGCCTCGGCGCACCGCTGGTTTCCCTGGCGCTCATGGGCCTGGCGGCGGTCGCTCCCGAAACGGGCGGGGCCGGCCAGACGGGTCTGGCGCCGGCCGCTGAAACCGCCGCCCTGGCCGAAGTCGTCTCCGAGCCGGTGGAGGTGGGTGCGGTCTTCGAGTTGGAGATCGTCGTGGAGCATCCCGAAGGCGCCGAAGCTGCCCCGGTGGTCGAAGAAAGCCTCGGCGACTTCCGGGTCATGGGTGCGGCCCCGTTGGAAGGGGACGAGGACCGGCCGGGGGAGAGCCGGTTCCGCCTCCGGCTGGGCGCGTTCGTGCTCCCGGGCGACCATGAGATCCCCGGTGTTCCCATCGGAATCCGGACGGCGGACGGCGAGCTCTCGCTCATCGAGACGCCGCCGGCGCCGGTCCGGGTGGTTTCGGCGCTGCCTCCCGACGCCGGGGAGGCCGGGGGAGACATCCATGACATCCGGGGACCCTTCGAACTGAGCGTGCCTCCGCGCTGGGGGCAGATCGGCCTGCTGGCGCTCGCGCTGCTCGCAGTCGTGGCGGCCGCGGCCTGGTGGTGGCGCCGGCGGGGCGCGCGCGAGGCGCCGGTCGTCCCGCTTCCACCGCCGGCAGCGGAGGCCGAAGCGGCCCTCGCCCAACTGGCGCGGGCCGGACTGCTCGAGTCGGGCGAGGTGGTCGCCTATTACGACCGGCTCGCGGGGATCATGAAGCGGTACGCCGGCCGGCGGTTCGAATCCCCGTGGAGCGAACGGACCACCGGGGAGATCCTGCGAGACCTGCGAGACCTGGAGATCCGCCCCCGGGAGGTCCGCGCCCGGGGGGTCCGCGCCCGGCCGAACCACCGGGAGGCGCTGGTGCTGCTGGCGGCGATTCTGGGTGAGGCCGATCTCGCCAAGTTCAGCGAGCAGTCCTTCCGACCCGCTGCCGCGGAGGCGCGATTCCGGGAGGCCGGCATGTTCCTGGACCGGACCAGGCCTTCCCTTCCCTCCGAAGCCCTTTCCTCCGAAGCCCTTCCCTCCGAAGGCGATGCGGGCGAGGGACCAACCGACACGCCCGCACTGCCCGCCGGGAGCGCTCCGGGTTCGACCACCCCGATCGACGCTCCCCGGTTGGAGTCTCCCCGAATGGAGTCTCCCCGAATGGAGTCTGAATAATGCGGCTGCTGTGGCCGGGGGCGCTCCTGCTCCTGCTGCTGATTCCGCTGGTCGTCCTGCGTGCGCGGCGGTTCGCCGCTCCGGCGCTCCGGTTCCCCGAAGCCGCCGGACTCCGGGATCTGCCCCGGTCGTTTCGTTCGCGGCTGGCGTTTCTGCCCGGGGCGCTCGTCCTCGCCGCGCTGGCTCTCGCCGCGGTCGCGCTCGCTCGCCCCCAGACGGGGATTTCCGAGGAGACGGGCACCAGCCTCGGGGTGGACATCGTGCTCGCCCTGGACATTTCCTCGAGCATGCGGGCGGAGGACTTCGCCCCCGCCAACCGCCTCACCGCGGCCAAGGAGGTGCTCGAGGATTTCATCAGCCGCCGGACGGACGATCGTCTGGGCGCGGTGGCGTTCGCGCGGAATGCGGTGACGCTCAGCCCCCTGACCCTGGATCACGGCGTCCTCACGGACCGCTTGCGTGAGGTGGGCATCGGTGACATTCCCGACGGCACCGCGATCGGCAACGCCATCGCCGCCTCGGTCAACCGGCTGGACGGCTCCGAGGCGGAGAGCCGGGTGATCGTCCTGCTCACCGACGGCGTCTCGAACGCCGGAGAGATCCATCCGCTCACCGCCGCCGGGCTGGCAAAGACCCGGGGGATCCGGGTCTATACGGTGGGAGCGGGGAGCCAGCAGGGCGGGCGGATGGTCATGCGGCGTCCCGACGGGTCCCTCGATGTCCGGAGGGCGCCGGGGATCGACGAAGAAATGCTCTCGCAGGTCGCGGACGCCACGGGCGGCCGGTATTTCCGCGCCCGCGACAGCGAGGGGCTGCGGGCGGTCTATGAGGAGATCGACGCGCTCGAACGGACCGAAATCCAAGCGCCGATCTGGACGAGCTGGTCGGACGACGGCCCCCTCTTCGCCGGTTGGGCGGCGATGCTCCTGTTTTCGGGACTCGCGCTTGGCGCCACCGTGCTGCGGACCGCGCCATGACGCTTTCCAGCCAGACCCCGTTCCCGACGGTCCCCGCTATCGGAGAGGCCGGCTGAGATGCGCTTCGGAGCACCGTCGGCGCTGTTCCTGCTGCTGCTCTTTCCGCTGGGGACGGCGCTCGTTTTCTGGGCCGCCCGCCGCGGACGGGCGGTTCTGGCCCGTTTCGGAACGCGCACTCCGGCGCTCATCGAGGGCGAGAGCCGGACGCGGCGCCGGTTCCGCGATTTCCTGTTGCTGGGCGCGGTCTTGCTGCTGGCGACGGCTGCCGCCCGTCCCCAGTGGGGGAGGCAGGAGCAGGAAGTGACGCTGGTGGGGGTGGACATCGTGCTGGCGATGGACACCTCCTTCAGCATGGACGCCCGCGACGTGGCGCCTTCGCGGATGGAGCGCGCTCGCTACATCGTCGGCGAACTGCTCGACCGGATGGTCGGGAACCGGGTGGGAATCGTGGCGTTTTCCGGAACGGCCTTTACCCAGTGCCCGCTCACTCATGACCTCGGCGCGGTCCGGACGCTCCTTTCCGGGATCGCCACCGGCGCGGTGGAAAGCCCCGGAACGAACCTCGCGGCGATGATCGAGGAGGCGGCGCGGGCCTTCGAGCGGCAGGAGAGCCGGCACCGGGTGGTGGTGCTGCTCACCGACGGACAGCAGGACGACCTGCGGATCACCGGGATCTCCGAGGTGGCCCGGATCGCGAACCAGCACGACATCGTGGTGCTTGCGGTCGGAGTGGGGACGCCCGGCGGCGCCACCATTCCGGCGGCCTCCGAGTCGGGCCCGACGCTGATGCGCGACGCCGCCGGCTCTCCCATCGTGAGCCGGTTGGACCGGGCGGCGCTCTCCGAACTGGCCGCGCTCACGGAGGGCGTTTTCTTCGAGGTCTCCCCCGACGACCGGGAGATCGAGGGACTCACGGCCCGGATCGCCGGGATCGAAGGCGGGGAACTCGGAGAGCAGATATCCCGGCGCTACCGTGAACGGTTCTGGATTCCGGCCGGACTGGCGGTCGGTGCCATCGCCGGGGCCGCGTTCGCCGGTCCGTCCCGCCGGCGCCGCCGTCGGCTGGCAGGTCAGGGAGGGGTCTCGTGATCCGGACCGCGTTTGTGCTGCTGATGGCCATGCAGTTGTTCGGCGGCGGCGAAAAGAACACCCGGGAAGGAGCGGAACACTTCGAAGCGGGCCGGCTGGAGGAGGCGCTGAGGGCTTTTTCGCAAGCCGAGGGCGCCTTTCCGGACGCCCCCGAGAACGATCTCAACATCGCCGGAGTCCACTACCGCCTGGGAGAGGCGGAGGGTGGTCCGGTCTCCGGCGAAGAGGGCCCGCTTGCCGAAGCGCTGCGCGGTTATCAGGCGGCGCTCGGGGGCGGCGCGGACGGAGAGGTCCGGCGCGACGCTTTCTACAACCTGGCGAACACTCTCTTCCGCGCCGGCGCGTTTCGGGAAGCGGCGGCCGCTTACGGGGAGGCCATCGCGCTGGATCCCGAGGACCGCGAAGCGCGCCAGAATCTGGAGAGGGCGCTCCGGGCGGCCGATGACCAGGAACAGCAGGACGAACAACAGGACGGGGGGCAGGGCGGGGACCAGCAGGAGCAGGAGCAGCAGGAGGAGGACCAGGAACAACAAGACCAGCAGGACCAGGAGAGCCAGGGACAGCAGAACCCGCAGGACCGGGGACAGGAGCCCCAGGACTCCCCTCCTTCCGGCGATCAGGACCAGGACTCCGGCGAGGGGCAGCAGTCTCCTCCCCAAGAACCTCGGGAAGGGCAGGATCAGCCGCCCGCCGACGACCCGAGCGGCAATCCGCCCCCGGACGGGGGGCCGGGCGCGGACAATCCGGACTCCGTGCCCGGCGAAGTTCCCGAGATCAGCCCCGAGCAGGCCGAGCGGATCCTCGCCGCGCTCGCCGACGTCGAGCGGGCGTTTCAGGAAGACCGCCTCGAAAAGCGCCGGGCTCGCGCGCTTCGGAGGGGCCGGCACTGATGAGAGCAGCCTGTAGACAAAGTCACGCGGCATTCCCGAGCCAAGAGGGATGGGGGCCGGGTGAACCCGTCCCCCGTCCCTCTCGCTCCGGGGTCTCCGCGGTGCTGGCGCCCCGCTCCGGAAGCCCGAGCCAGAAGGGATGGTGGTCGGGTGACCCCGCCCCCCGTCCCTTCCGCTCCGGGGTCTGCGCGGTGCTGGCGCCCCGCTCCGGAAGCGACCGGCGATGCATCCCAGCTGAACCGCCCCCCCACCGGGAGAACTGGCGCTCTGCGGCGCTCATCGTTGCGCTTCGGTCGAAATACGCTCGGGCCAGTTCTCCCGGTGGGGGCTCCTCCCTCGCGCGCCTTGTCAGCCGGACCCCCACCGGGAGAACTGGGCCTCACCGGTCTCGGTACTCACGTCACTTTGTCCACAGGCTGCGCCTCCTGCCGGCCGCGCTGTTCGCGGTCCTGCTTGTCTCACCTGCCTATGGCCAGGAAGCCGCCGAGGCGAGCGTGGACGCCGACCACATCGGGATCGAAGACACGTTGGCGCTGACGGTGTCCGTGCCCGAGGAGCGGGGAGGAGAGCCGGTGATCCCCAACCTCGCCGGGTTCGAGGTGCTCAACAGCCAGCGGGTCTCGAAGACAGAGATCGTCAACATGCAGATGACCCGCGCGATCGAGTGGGTCTACCGGCTTCGGCCGCTCACGGTCGGGGAACTGGTGATTCCGGGGATTGCGGTTCCCGGGTACGCGCCCGCTGCTCCGATCCCGGTGCGCGTCGAAGCGGGAAGCCTGCGTCCCCGTTCACCGGATCCGTTTGCATCACCCTTTTCGTCGCCGTTTTCCTCGCCGTTCGGCCGCATGGATCCGTTCAACCGGCGGCAGCGGGAACAGCGGGGTCCGGAGGTTCGGGAGGAGGACGTGTTCATCCGGGCCGAAGCGCCGGGCGCCGCGGTCCAGGTGGGCGAGCAGGTTCTCGTGCTGTACCGGCTCTGGTCGCGGCTCCCGGTGTACGTGGCGGGCCCGGTCGAGCTGGCGCAGCCGGAGGGTTTTTGGACCGAGGAGGTGGAACTTCCCGATGTCCCCTGGCAGGAGCGCGGCCTGAGTGACAACGAAATCCGGGAGCGCCGGAGCCGCCCGGGCCCCCGCCGCGAACGCCGCACCCTGAACGGCGTGGCGTACGACACCTACCCGCTGCTCATGCGGGCGGTCTTTCCGACCGGCGCCGGCGAACGCCAACTCTCCGGCCCGCGTTTCGAAATCGGGGTCCAGGGCGAACGGCGGTCCTTCTTCGGACCGGAGCGGGCGGTGGTGGCGCGGGGAGCGCCCCCCGTCACGATTCGGGCGGAGCCCCTCCCCGCGGCGGGGCGGCCTCCCGGATTCACCGGCGCCGTGGGGGACTACCGGCTGAGCGCGGAGATCACGCGCGACGACGCTCCCCTCGGCGACCGGGTGGCGGTGGCCGGCGAGCCGCTCGTCCTGCGGGTCGAACTCGAGGGCAGCGGCAATCTGCGCGCGGCGGGGAATCCGGCGCTCCCCGACGGCCCGGAGGTTCAGAGGGCCTTCCGGTTCTTCGATCCGGATACCTCCGCGGAGACCGGCCTCCGGGACGAGGGAGAAGGGGTTACGTTCGGCGGCCGCCAGATCTGGGAATTCCCGCTGGTGCCCGAAGCGGGGGGGGTGCGGAACATCGGTGCGGTCACGCTCGACGTGTTCAATCCGCGGACCGGCGCCTACGAACGGCTGGCGTCCGACCCCCTCCAGATCCGCATCGAGGGGTCCACCGCGACCGCTCCCGGAGTTGACGGGCCGGTTGCGGTCGAGCGCCTCGCGGAGGACATCCGCTACCTGAAGCCCGTCGGGCAGGGAGCGGGCCGCCCGGCCGGCCCCTGGCGGCCCGGGACCTTCTTCCTCCTGAGCCTCGGTCTGCCGGTGCTGTGGAATCTCGGGCTGTTCGCTGCCCGGCGCCGCCGCGCCTGGAGGGATGCGAATCCGGCCGAGTACCGCCGCCGGGGAGCGGCGCGTAACGCGCAGCGGGGGCTCGCGCGGCTCGCCGGCAGCGGGCCCGAGGCCGCCGCCCGGGTGGGCCAAGCCCTTACCGAATACGCGGCGGCGCGGCTTGGAGGTTCCCGCCACGGCTTTACTCCCGAGGGGGCGGCCCGGCGTCTCGTGGAGGCGGGCGCGGAACCCGAGGCGGCACGCCGCTTCCGGGCGCTGCTCTCCCGCTCGGAGGGCGCGCGATTCGCCGCTCCCAGGGGTGGCGATGCGGCGCACTCCGATGCGGCGGAGGCAGCCGAACTCATACGCCAACTCGAAGATCAGCTCGGGCGGGGCGGGGAAGCCGGATGAAGCGCCTGCTCGTGCCGGGCTGGCTCCTGGTGGCGGTTGGTCTGGGATGCTTCCAGCCGGGGATCGCCCGTGCTCAGGAGAGTCCGGGGGTGGACGCGGCGGCCGCCGCTCGGAGCTATGACGAGGGGGACTACGAGGCCGCGGGAGTGCTGTATCGCCGCCTGCTGGAAGAGGCCGCCGAGGGGGTCGATCGGGCGGCGCTCCACTACAACCTCGGAAACGCCGAATACCGGGCCGGCCGGCTCGGCTACGCGATGCTCCATTGGGAGCGGTCGCTCGCCCTCCACCCCGGCGACGGCGACGCCCGGGCGAACCTCGGGCTCGCCCATGACTTGCTCGATCGGCGGCTGACCGAAGCCGCGGCTTCGGGAGCTTCGGACACTTTCTCGCTCGAGCTGCTCCGCTCGATGCAGGGCTTCGGGGCCTGGCTGCGCCGCAGCTCCCCAGGCCGCTTGGCGTGGGTGCTCAGCGCGTCCGCCCTCCTCGCGGGCGCGCTCTGGACCCTCCTGATGCTTGGCCGCGGCCGGCGGCGCCTGGTGGTGGCGGGCCTCGGGCTCGTTCTGTTGGCGGCGGCCGCGTCGGGAGCGCTGCTGCGGCTCCGGGTCACCGCACCGCCGGTCGCGGTGGTGGTGCAACCCGGCGCCGCGCTTCGGAGCGGCCCCGGACATTCCTTCCCGCAGCTTGCAGCCCTTCCGGAGGGCTTCTATCTGGAGCTGGATGACGAGAGCTCGGCCTCCCAGGATGGCTTCCGGCGGGTGATGGCCGCCGGAATCGTCGGCTATGCCGACAGCGAAACCGTCATCCCGGTCTCGGATCGCTGACCCAGGGAGGCGGAGGTCGGCGTTGGGCAGAGCGGTCGGTCAGTTCGCGGGAGGGAGCAGCGGTCCGTAATGGGTCTGGATTACGGTCTCGATGCTCGACATTCGCGCTTCCAGCCGGTCGAGCCTGTCCTCCACGCGGTCGAGCCTCGCCGAGACCTCAACCCGGAACTCCACGAAGTCGGTGCGCAGGTGGCCGATGTCCCGCTGCAGGCCGAGAATGGCGTTGCCGAAGAACACCATGCCTCCGGTCGCCGC
This sequence comes from Candidatus Marinacidobacterium sp., assembly GCA_965250045.1. Lineage (GTDB taxonomy): Bacteria > Acidobacteriota > Vicinamibacteria > Marinacidobacterales > Marinacidobacteraceae > Marinacidobacterium. Next base: position 3,146,317 of record OZ252286.1, on the reverse strand, counting down.
CGCGAGTACCGCGACGAACAGTGCCAGAACCGCCTTCTCTCCGGGGGAGAGTTGGTTGCTCATGGGTTCACTCCTTGAGAAAGAAAACATCATCAAGGTTCCCCGCGACGACGCCGCGCGTCACTGCAAGTCTAAAGCTAAGCCCCGCACCGCCGTGGTCGCCGCCCGCGTCTCGCGGGCGGAGCGCGCCGGTTGGCTCGCCAACGCGGAGGCCGGCCCGTGACGAAGGCGTTCGAGCCACGGATCCCCACCCCGTGGCCGATGCCCCACCTGGAACACCGGACGGCCGCCGTGCAGGCCCTCGGGTGGTCACCGGCTGACGCCCACCGGCTTGCCCTGGTCTGCCTCTACTCCGGGGTGTTCACCCGCCTCCAATACCGGGAGTGGCATCACCGGGACAAATACGCCGCGAGCCGCTTTGTGCGGCGCCTCACGGCTGCCGGCGTCGCCCGGGATCACCTACTCCCGGAGCGGCGCACCCGCAGCGCTTCTGCCACGTCTTCGGGAGAAGCCTCTACCGCGCCCTCGGCATCGAGCACGCCCACCAGCGCCGTCTCGGATCGCCAGCCCTGCTCTGGCGGCGCCTGCTCACCCTGGACTGCCTCCTCGCCCATCCCGACGCCAACTGGCTCGCCACCGGTGCGGAGAAGCTGCGGTACTTCTTCGAGCGCGGATACGACGAAGAGGAGCTGCCGCAGCGCCTCCTTGGGGACCGTGCCTTTCACCGCGTCACCCTCAACCCCATCGCGGGTGGGGAAGACAGAGTGAGTTTCGTCTTCCCCGATCCCGGCCACGGAACCAACCGGGCGCTCTACTACTGGGCCTCCGACCACCTGCTGCTCTGGGAGGCACTGCGCCTTGACGGCATCGACGTCGAAGTCATCGTGGCGGTCCGCGAGAACGCCGCGAAGGACCTCTACGAGGAAACCCTGTTCCGCTGGACCCCAGCCGGCGCTGCGTTGAACGAGAACGAACGCTCGTTCCTGCACGCGATCCAGGCGGCGCGGCGGCATCCCGACCTGGACGAGATCGCGAAATGGCTCGGCTGGGAGGAGGCGGTCCAGATCGAGGCACCGCTCCGCCCTCGGCTCCATCGGCCCTCGGCCAGGATCGACCGGTACACCATCCACTTCGCGGACCGCCTGAGCGATTTTGACATCGGCCTCTGAGGGTTCGACGGTGACGGGGCCACTCCCGGAGCCACTTTCGTACGCAACTAAGTAGACCCCCCTTTTGTTCGTACTTATGTTCGTACCCGTGAGCACGATCCCCGTTCTCTCCGTCGCGATTGTGCTCCGCTCACACTGTATTTCGGGGTCAGGGTCGGGGCTGCAAGCGACCCCCCTTTGCTTGTCGAAAAACTGCCCCGGAAGGGAGTGCTTGTCGCACTCTCCCCTTCCGTGCCGGGGGTCGCTTGCAGCCCGCGCCTACGGCGCGACTCATCCCTGCGGGAAGGCTACTTCGGCTGATGCCGCCATCCGCGTCCGGGTCCTCGTGGATTTCCTCGAGGACTCGGCCCGCGGGCCTCATCATCCCCATCTCACCACGGCTCTGGCCGCGCGCTACCTGACGCTTCGCTACGGCGCGTTCCCCGGGCCTGATGACGTTCCATTCCTCGACCTCATCGCGCTCGAAGATCCTCTGGCCCACACGGCGCTCCGCTCCGGGTACTTCGCCGCGCCGAGCCTCGCCACCCTGTCCCTCGGCTACCTCGTCGTCCGCTCTCCCGCCCCCAAACCGTCCTCGACGTAGCCCGATGGAACAGCGGCGGCAGTGCGAGCAGGTCGAGGCCTTGCAGTGGCAGGTCGAGCGGCTTAGCGGTGGTGCGACACAATCTCGCGTGCCGGGAACCCGACGCTATCTTGCTACCTTCCACACAGCAGTTGTGTGTGCCTGCCCGTTTTCCACGGCCATGACGAACACCCTAAGCGCGAACCGGTCGATGGTCCGGAAGTGGCGGAGCGTCTTGGCATCGGTGGCGGCAGCGACAGTTATCCACGTTCTGGCAGGGTGCGGAGACGGTGGCGGTGGGGCTCCGGTGGCTCCAACCGCTGCTCCGCCCTCTCCCGTGCCCCCTCCTCCCATGACCGTATCCGGGATTGTGCGGGCGAACGGTGGGCCAGCGCCGGTGGTTGAGGGCGCGGTAGTCCGGGCCACGGATCGCGACACGGGACAGGTTAACGGCGAAGCCAGGACCGACGCTATGGGCGCATACGCCATCCAGGACCTGCTCGGTAATCGATACGCCATTGAGGTGACCCCTCCATCTGGGTACCTTGTGGTGGCCCCCGAGTACGTCACCAGGCCGTCAAGCGGCGATCTCGAGGTGAACGTGGACTTTTCCCTGCCCTTCCACCTTCCGACCGAAGGAACCGTCACCACGATCCCCGCAGGGAGGTTGATCCGCAAGTCCGCCAACTTCTTCGATCTCGAAGGCACCACCCTGACGTTCACGCCGGAGGCGGCAGGCCGATACACTGTCGCAGTCGGCGGTCGGACTTGGGAAGAGCCGGGTCGCGTGCCGGAGGGGGCGTTGAGCGCCGTGGTGCGCCGGGAGAAGTACCTGTCGGTTGACCTGCCCTTCCCCTTTGCCTTCGCGGGCCGGAAATGGATGCGCATCTATGCAAATGCGAACGGGCACATCTCGTTCCAGCGGCCCGAGCGGATGAACTGGCCCGAGCGAGACCCGTGGGCGTCCGCTGGGATGCGCTCGGTGGCCGCCGCCATTGATTCCCGCTCGGCCGCCGAACTGGAGACCATGATCGCGGTGCTCTACGCGCTCCACGGCGACACCACGATCTCCGTCGCCTCCACCCCGACGAGGGTGGTGATCACCTGGCGGGGAGTCCGCGCCCTCGGTTCCAATACGGGCTACGCCCCCCTTGGGGAGAATCTGTTCCAGGCGCGGCTCTACCCGTCCGGGGTGATTGAACTCGCCTACCGCGCGGTACCCGAACGAGACGGCATCGTGGGGTTGTTCCACGGCATGGATGCCCACGGTCCCATCCTGGACTCGGTAGACGACCGCATCGGAGACAGTGCGTATGGGGTGGTGGACATTGTCAGCGCCGAGTTGGTGGACAACGGCAGCACGATGCTCGCCAGGCTGACTCTCGCCGAGGATGTGCCGGAACGGGTGGATCGCAGCGAGATCAGATACGGGGTTCGCCTCGAGTTTAGCGACGGCTCTGGCGATGCCTCGTGTAATGCGGAGGTCAGGGTAACTGGGGGAGGGCACCGTGGTGTTGCTGACTGGTGCAACAGTCAGCCGGCCGTCGTCGGCTACCGGGTGCACGGAACGACGGTCGAGGTCCATGTCTCCAAGACACTCCTGAATGGCGCGGGTCGCTTCTCCTGGCATGCTTATGCAGTGTGGTGGGGACGTGACCATGACGATACAAGACGCCGCACCGTGCATGTCGGGGAGCCGGACTACGACGTCGGGACGATGGCCGGGAGCGTGGGTGGGAACGTGTTCGAGGTGTTCCACTACCCACTGCTTCGCAACAGGATCGAGACAGTGCTGTCCTTCATCTACGAACAGGCGCCGGCCAACGACGAAATCGCCGTGACGTTCACGGACTTCCGGATGGACGATCTGTTCAGCACCGGTGGTGGTACCGGAGCCGTCAACGCGGCAGTCCAGGGGATTGGTGAAGAGCAGGCCAATCCGTCCGACGGCGCAGACTATGGGTCGGACAACCTGCTGACCTCGATGAGGCCAGTCTTCCTCGGCGCTCCCAATTGGGCCGAAAGCGGTTTCCACGACGATTACGCGTTTCGCAGCTTCGCAAAGGGGATTCGGTGGGTCGCGCACGAAGCGGTGCACGGGTGGGGAGTCGATCTTCAATTCCGTAATCCCCGCTCCGGGGAGGTCGAGGATCTGGCTGATCGCTACGGTCACTGGAGTCACTACCTGCACGCGCCAGCGGCACATCCCGTGTGGCCCGGCTATGCGAGTGCGTCCTACTCCGAATCCTCGGTCATGGGTGGCGAGGTCTGGGTGGACAACGGTGACGGCACCTTCACCCGCAATGAAGACGGCAATCCCTTGCCGACCGGTCTTTCAGCGCTCGATCTCTATGTCATGGGGATGATTCCGCCAACCGAGGTACCCGATACATTTCTGTTGACCGACGTTCAGGAAACTAGCACATGGTGGACCGTCAGGGCGACGAAGGTGCCCGTTCGCATTGGGGACGTCCTGGCGGCGATGGGGCCACGAGTACCAGCGGCAGATATGTCTCGTAAAGAATTCCGTCTCGGGGTGTATCTGCTGCATGAGGATGGTCGCCCCCCGCGGGTCGAGTCGGTAGGGCGTGCACGGGCGGTCTCCACGGCAATTGCCGAGTACTTCGCCAGGGCGACTGGTGGCCGAATGCACGTGGTTCCGTCGTCGCGGTCCTCGCGATAGCACTCCCGGTGCCGGAGGGGACACCGCTGAACATCAACGTGGACACGTTGCCTCGGCACTCTCCGTTGCGCTCGGCGCGGAAAAGCAGATCCTGCTGGCTGAGGCGCCGGGACTGCTGCCGGACCGAGAGGGTCCGGAGGGCGTACTACCGTTTCTGGACCTCGTCGCCCTGGAAGCGATGCGGGCCGCGGACGCCATCCGCACGAGCATGCTCCCGAAGGGCGTGTGCATCCGTTCCTCGGCGCAGTGGTCTTGGTTTCGGCTTGCGGAGACGCGGGGGGACCAACACCGACGACCGCCCCGCCATCCCCAGCCCCGCCTCCGCCGCAACCCGCAGCGCCTCATTCGTTAGAGACGCGGTGCACGTTGCGGAGGGCGACGCGGCCGACGTCGTGGTGCGTTATCAGGTCGTCAGCATCAATGAGCCTGTGTCGCTCGCCATCTCTGTCTTAGCAGCCTGTGGATAAAGTGGCGTGAGCACCGAGAGCGGCGAGGCGCCCGGCTGACAAGGCGCGCGAGGGAGGAATACCGAGTGTATTTCGACCGAAGCGCAACGATGAGCGACGTGAAACGGAGCGGTTCAGCCGGGATGCATCGCCGCTCGAATGCCGCGTGACTTTGTCCACAGGCTGTTAGGCTAAAGGTCGGTGGACAAAGTGACTCGGTGGCGCGGTTTGTCCGGGTACAGGGGTTGTTGACAGCCTGTGGTGAAACCCGGGCGGCCCAGTTCTCCCGGTGGGGCTCCTCCCTCACGCGCCTTGCCAGCCGGGCGCCTCGCCCCGACCGGGAGAACTGGCCGCTCTCGGCGCTCACCCGGGTTCCACCACAGCTGTTAACCCAGTTCCTGGTCCAGTCGCCGCAGCGACTCCACCAATACCCGCGCGCCATTCGTGATGTCGGCCACGCTCGTGAACTCACGGGGGGAATGACTGATTCCGTCGCGGCTCGGGACGAAGATCATGCCGATGGGCGCGAGTACGGCGATGGATTGGGCATCGTGCCCCGCGCCGGAGGGCAGGCGGAGGCGTGAAAATCCGAGACTCTCTGCGGATGCCTCGACGACGTCCATGAAGGCCGGATCGCAGGGCGCCGCCCGGCTCAGGTAGTAGGGCTCGAACGCGATGCTCGTCTGGTTCTGCGCCGCCAGTTCGTCGCCGAGTTCCTGGAAGCGCTGGTAGAGCGCCTCGATCGTCTCCATCCGGAGGTCCCGGATCTCGAGGCTCAGTTCGACTTCCCCGGGAATGACGTTCGGGGCGCCGGGACGGGCCTCGATCCGCCCCACCGTCGCGACCTGACGCCCCGGCCAGGACTGGGTCTCCTCGTGGACCGCCACCAGGAAGCGGCCGGCGGTGACGAGCGCGTCCCTGCGGATGCCCATGGCGGTGGTGCCGGCGTGGTTCGCAAATCCGGACACCCTGACCCGGAAGCGGCGGATGCCGACGATGCCCTGGACCACCCCGATCTCGATCCCCTCGGAGGCGAGGGTGGGGCCCTGCTCGATGTGCAGTTCGACAAAACCGGCGTAGTGGCCGGGTTCGAGCGCCGCTTCGGTGATCCGCTCCGGCGATCCCCCTACCCGGGCCAGCGCCTCGCCGAGAGTGAGTCCTCCGTACACCGGCTGGTCCATTTCCTCCGGTGTGACTTCACCGGCCAGGGCCCGGCTGCCGGTCTTCCCGTTTTCTTCGTTGAAGAACACCGCCACTTCGAGGGGGTGGTTCAGGGGGGCGCCGGAAGCGGCGATGACGGTCGCGGCTTCGAGGGCCCCAATCGAGCCGACCACCCCGTCGAAGTTTCCGCCTTCCGGGACGGAATCGAGGTGCGACCCGGTAAGGAGGGGAGGCTGCGAGGGATCGGCTCCGGACAGGCGGCCGATGAGGTTGCCCGCGAGGTCGGTGCGCACCGCGAGCCCGGATTCCCGGAGCCAGGCGCGGAAACGGTCCCGGGTCGCGAGGTCGGCGTCGCTCCCCGCGGTGCGGGAGGCACCCCCTTCCGGGGTCGCGCCGAACCGGGAAACGGCTTCCATACGCCTCGCGATGCGTTCGCTCTGCACGCCGCCCTGAAGGGCTTGGGAAGTGCGAGCCAGCAGGGGAGCGGGCCAGAGGGCGGCGGCGGGAGCCGTGCGGACCAGGAATTCGCGGCGGGTCGGAAGAAGCATCCGGGCAATTGTGTGCGCTTCGGTCTCGGTGGGCGTGGTGTTGCGTCGTGATGCGGCCTCACGTACGGGTTGACGGTTGCGCGCGGTACTCTTGCGAATGGAGCTCGGGACCCGGAACGCATGACGACACTGGTGCGCCGGATGAGCCGCCGGGCGTTCTTCTCGCCGGCGCGCGTCACCCAGGTCGAGGTGGAGGAGATCACTCCCGAGGGCTACGGGGAGCTCGTCGGCCTCTACCGCGCGGGCCGGTTCGTCGAGATCGCCCGCCGCGCCGGGAGCCGGGGCGTGATGGAACTCAGGGAGGCGCAGCGCCGCTTCCTCGACACGCTGCCCCCGTCGGACGTACTCGAGGGATTCCGGGGGCGGCTGGCCGCGGCGCTCGTGCACGCCGAAGCGGTGGCCCATTTCGGCTGGACCCCGAACTCGGAACACCGGCTGTTTCGCGAGCCCGTGGATCAGATTCCGCGGGAGTGGGTTCGCGGCATTCCGGATCACCTCCGGGAGGAAGCGCTGACGGCATGGGGGGAGGAGGGAGCGTCCGACTTCGGCAAACTGGTGTGGAGGGAGATGGTGCTCTCGATGGCCCGGCTCCGGCTGGCGCGGATGGATCTGTTGGCCGCGAGCCGCGTCCTGGAGGGAGCCGATCCACAGCGCGACCCGGCTCTCGCCTGGCAACTCGCCGCCGTGTGGGCGGTGCGCGCCCGCTACGTACGGGAAAAGGAACTCTGGCCGGATGTTCGGAACCTGTTTCGGGAGGCGGATTCGAGGCAGTTCGTGACGCCGGCGATCGCTTTGAACTCGTCGCGCACGGTGGCCCGGGCGATGGGTGACCCGGACGATCTGAATCTCCGCCTGGCGCTCGTGGCGCTCGGGCAGGGCCGGGAAGGGCGGGCGGACGATCGGCTCCGTGAGGTCAGGGACGAACCTGCGCACCTGCTCCGGGTGCCGCGTCTGATGCTGCTCGGCGAGACATCGTTTGCCCGGGATCGGCTTCCGCAGGCGGTCGCGAACTTCCGCGAAGCGGCGGATCTGGCCCCCGATGCGCACGCCGTGGTAGCGGCGCTGGTGGCCGCCCTCGAGGCCCGCGGACAGTGGGACGAGGCAGCGGCGCTGGCCACCGAACAACTTGGCCTTCGCGACGGAACTCGCCCCTGGTCCGATTTCCTGATTACCTGGGCCAAGCCCCGCGAGCCGGAGCAGTACTGGCTCCGGAAACTGGTCGAGGTTTGAACGCAGGACGCGGGAACGGTCTGGTGGGGGCTCGGTTGCCCCGACTGGCCGGGGTCTTTCTGTTCCTCTCTTTCTTCCTGTTCGGCGCCGGGTCCGCCGCCTTTGGGCAGTTCCGGGTGGAGACCCGCGTCGTGCTGGTGGATGTTTCCGTGAGTCGGGACGGTCCGGTGCGCGGTCTTCGGAAAGCGGACTTCCGGCTGCGGGTGGCCGGCGAGGAGACGGAGTTCCGTTTGCTGGATCCGGAGTCCCTGACGCTTGCGGTCCTCTTCGCCATGGACGTGAGCGCGAGCACCGCCGGCGAGCGCCGGCGCCGCCTTGCGGCCGGGGCGCGGCAGTTCGCCGAGGCGCTCGACGAGCGTGACGACTGCGCGGTGGTGTCCTTCTCCACCCGCGCGCGCTGGGTTCGCGAGTTCGGCCCCTGCGGCCCCGATGTGGGGGAAGGACTCCTTCAGGCCGGCGGCGGGGGAGCCACGGCGCTCTGGGACGGGGTCGCCCTTTCGCTGGCGGCGCTCCACCGGGGGAGCGGCCGTCCGGTGCTGCTCCTCTTCTCCGACGCCCTCGACAATATGAGTTGGGCTCGCGATACCCACATCCGCCGCGCCGTCCGGGCATCCGATGTCCTGCTGTATTCGATTCTGGCGCCGGCGCCCCGGCCGTCCCGGGTCCTCCGTCCGGACCGCGAGGGAGTCGATCTGCTGGAGGACCTGGTCGGCATGACCGGTGGGCGCACGGTGACCATTCGGTCCGACGACGACCTCCAGGGAGCCTTCGAGGAAATCCTGCGGGATCTCCGCGTGCGCTACGTGCTTGCCTTCACTCCCAGCTCCGAGCGGCAGGGATTCGTGCCGATCGAGGTCCGGGTGAACCGGCCCCGGGTCCGAGTGCGGGCGCGGGAGGGGTACACCGTTCGCCCCTGAGTCATGGCCCTGCTCACCCGCCGCCGAGCAGTCTTTGGAGGTGTGCGGTTCTGTCGTCTTGCTGGCAGCCATAACCGGCTTGAAGACTCCGGCGACCCCACGTTCCGGTCCGCGACCGACTACGGGGCGCGGGGTGTCGGTGACCGCCGATTGCAGCTTCAGCGCTCCCTCGAATAGACGGCGACCGGGTGCAGTTCGGGTCCGGACGACGACGCGGGAGGTCCGGAGGTGAACTGGTGGCGGACGCCGCCCCGGCCATCCGGCCAGCAGATGTGGGGAGGCGGGATTCGACCGAACGACGGAGGCAGGGTACGTAGGAGGCTCGGTCTCGATTTTCGAAGCCCCGAGAGACCGTCCATCGCTATCGTGCCTCTCCCGCCGGTCGCTTCGTAGTAGTTGTAGAGGCGTTCGGAATCGTTCCTGGGATGACTGAAGGCGGAGACGTGCTCGCTCAACTGCTCCGCCTGCAACCGGCTGATGGGACGATCGTTCATTAGAAGGACGACCATCGCGCGAAAATGCCGCTGCGCTGTCGACGAGGCGGGCACGCGCCGACCCTGTTCTGCCACGATGTCCTCGATGGAGTACTCCCGCACATCGCTCGCCGTGAAACTGCCATCGTCGGCCCTTTCACCGTCCACGGCTACCCACAAATCCGGGACCTCCCCCGGTGGGATGAGACCGGCGAAGTACAACTCAATGGGACTGTATGGAACGCCGTTGCCGCCGTTCGCCACCGTGCCGAAGCGCCCCGCGCGGTATCGACCGGCGCCCAGCTCCACCAGATTGTCGCGATCGAAGCCGCCGAGCTGGCCGTTGGCGCTGGAGAAACCCCAATGAGACCGAGTCGCAGTTGGCACCGCATAGTTCGCCCAAGAGTGCATCAACTCGTGCAGTCCGGGTCCCCGCCACAGGCCCGCTCGGTACGGGAAATGGATCATTCCCCGGAGCTTGCCCGCGGAACCGGACCGCTGTTGAAGAAGATGTCTCTGCCGGTGCCCTCCGTGTCGTTCATGACGGGCGAGTAGACACCGTAATAGACGTGACCATTGAAATCTTCGATGCTTGACAGATTCGAAAGGAATACGAGGTAGTCGAATTCGTCGGCGAACCAGCGATAGATCTCCTGCGCGTAGGCCTCGAGCGGCAGGCCGTTCCTAACGTGCTTCTCGGTGAGATCCTCGGGTACGCGTATGGCGAGGACCTTGTCGTCGATCAACTGGACAAGTTGCGAGCCGGGGAACTCGTCCTCGAGCGCGAGGTCGTAGTCAACAGCGACGCCTGCATCAGCCAATCTCAAGAGCAGGTCGCGCGATGCTCGCCGAAGAGGATTGTTCCCGGCGTACAGGACGTCGCCCTCGCGCCAGGACAAATGCGCTATCGGCGTCAGGTCGGTAACGTTGTTGCTCGTGAGGTCCAGATGACGCAGTCTGATCAGCCGCACCAGCGGCGAGATGTCCGAGATGTTGTTGTTTCCCAGGTACAGGTGTCCCAGTCGGATCAGCCGCGCCAGCGACGAGATGTCCGAGATGTCGTTGCCTTCCAGGTGCAGGTACCACAGAACGGTCAGCCGCGCCAGCGGCGAGATGTCCGAGATGTTGTTGCGTCCTAGGGACAGCCGTTCCAGTCGGGTCAGCCGCGCCAGCGGCGAGATGTCCGAGATGTTGTTGCCTGCCAGGTACAGGGACTCCAGAACTCTCCGGCTCAGCAGCGGCGAGATGTCCGAGATATTGTTGTTTCTCAGGTCCAACCACTTCAGAACCCTCAGCCGCGCGAGCGGCGAGATGTCCGAGATGTCGTTGGTCGTGAGCTGCAGCTGTTTCAGTCCGGTCAGCCGCGCCAGCGGCGAGATGTCCGAGATGCTGTTGACGTACAGGGACAGCTCTTCCAGTCCGGTCAATCCCGCCAGCGGCGAGAGGTCCGCGATGCTGTTGCGTCCCAGGTACAGCAGCTCCAGTCCGGTCAATCCCGCCAGCGGCGAGAGGTCCGAGATGTTGTTGACGTACAGGGACAGCTCTTCCAGTCCGGTCAGCCGCGCCAGCGGCGAGAGGTCCGAGATGCTGTTTTGGCCCAGGGACAGCTGTTCCAGTCCCGTCAATCCCGCCAGCGGCGAGATGTCCGAGATGCTGTTGGTGTCAAGTTGGAGCACGCGCAGGCCGGTCGCCCACTCGAGGCCGGTCAGGTCGACGATCTGCGCAGACCTCGCGTCTAGCTCGCCCAGCGTCGAGAGCTCGCCGCGCGTGATCGAATCGCCGGCGCGCTTGCCCAGCGCCACGGTGACAGCCGCGCGCAGGCCGGCGTCCGGAATCGTTTCCGGGATAGCGGGTACCAGCGTCGTGGCTGGCAACACGATCGTCCAGCCGCTCCGCAACCGGTCGTCTCCCGTCTCCCGGTACGACCGCACCCGCAGATAGACGCTCGTCTCGGCGGAGAGCCCCTCCCGCCGATACACCGTCTGCCCGGATACGTCGATGACCTCGTCGGCCTCCGTGAACTCCGCGTCGCGACTGAACTGGACCTCATACCCAGTGGCGTCCGCCACCGCGTTCCAGCTCCACTCGACGAAGTCCTCCCCGGCGGCGGACACCCGCAGGTTCGCCGGCGCGGTCGGGGGCTGAGGCGCCGGAGCCGGCGGCGTCGTCGGAGCCGGCGTCGTGGTCGGAGCCGGCGGCGTCGTCGATCCTTCCTCGCACGCCGGCAGGAGGAGTGCCGCACCGAGGATCAGGGCACAACAGAGGGTTCGGCAATCCCGCACCTGGGCTCTGGACAGCGTTACGTCGCTGATCGGATGCTCAGCGACCACTGACCACATGTTCACTCGGCTGCCTCACGTCCCCGTCGCACCGGGATGGCGACATCGTCCGTGACCTCGCCCGCCCGGACCTGCACCCAGCTCCACTGGTCCAGGAAATCCAGCGCCTCCGTGTCTGCTGCTCCGGTCAACAGCGGACCGTGTGCGTTGCGACGCGTCAACGAGGATGGGATGCGCCCATAACATCCAATCTCCGGGCGAGAGTCCCTCGGCGCCGAACTCTCCATAGACGTTGGCGAATACGCCGGGCCCGGGCGGCCAGGCCCATCCGGTCCTCCCGGCCGGACGGCTTGCGCGTACGCGCAAGGCGTCGGGGTCCCTTCAAGAGTCACGGTTCCCTTCACGGATCCGTGCGATTATGGCCGATCTCACAGCCTTGAGGTTCCTGCCCAGCGTCAGGAACTCACTGTGAGTAGGGCGCCATCATATTTGGTGGTCGAGTGAGGGGTCCGGCGCCTGAACAAAAGTCTCAGGAGGAGGAGCTATGGCCGAAAGTGGGTGACGTCATGGATCAGGCGGCGGCGCGGGTTTCGGTTTCGTCGGCCGGAATGCCGTCGGTGAATTGGACGCCCTGGATGACCCGGGGCAACTTCTCGTAGCCGTTGAGGCGGCGCCAGGTCTTGCTGGCGGCGATCACCAGCTTGAAGACCATCGCCAGCGCCGTCTGGTGGGAGAGGCATCCCTTGCTGCGAACGGTGCGATGCCGGACGGTGGCGAAGACGCTCTCGATGGGGTTCGTGGTCCGGATGTGCTGCCAGTGCTCCGCCGGGAAGTCGTAGAACGCGAGCAGAGCCTCCCGGTCCTTGGTCAGGCAGGTGACCGCCTTCGCATACTTGGCCTGGTATTTGGCGGCGAAGGTGTCCAGCGCCTTCTCCGCCTCGGCGCGCCCGGTCGCCATCCAGATCTGGTGCAGGTCCTGCTTCGCGTTCCGCTGCCGGGCCTTGGGCAACGCGTTCAGCACGTTCGCGGTCTTGTGAACCCAGCAGCGCTGGCGGCGGGTCTTGGGGAAGCTCGCGTCCAGCGCCTTCCAGAACCCGAGAGCCCCGTCCCCGATCGCCAGCTCCGGGTGGATCTTGAGGCCACGCCCCTTCAGATCCTCCAGCAGTTCCCGCCAACTCTGGGCGCTCTCCCGGAACCCCGCCTGGAACCCCAGCAACTCCTTCCGGCCCTCCGGCGTCGCCCCGATCAACACCAAAACGCACTGCTTCTCGTCTTCCAGCCGGCCCTGAAGGTAGATCCCGTCCGCCCAGACATAGACATACCGTCGGTTCGAGAGATCCCGGAGCCGCCAACGCTCGTGCTCCGCCTCCCATGCCGATTTGAGACGACCGATCACACCCGGCGACAGCCCCGAGGCCCCCGGACCCACCAGCTCCGACAGCGCCTCCCCGAAGTCCCCGCTCGACACTCCCAGCAGATACAGCGTCGGCAGCGCCGCGTCCAAGGAGCGCGTCCGGCGCGCGAAACGCGGCAGGATCGTCGAGGAGAACCGGATCCGATCCTCCCCCCCGCCTCCGCGGTCCCGTATTTTCGGCCGCCGCACCGGAACCGGCCCGATCCCCGTCAGGATCTCCCGCTCCGGGCCATGCCCGGGACGCACCAGGCGCCGACGGCCGGTCTCCGTCCGATGATCCTCATAGACCGCCAGCAGCGCAGCAACCTCCGCCTCCACCGCGTGCCTCACAAGCTCGCGAACTCCCGCTCGCAAAACCTCGGTCAGCGGGTCCTCAACTCCCTCTGCCGAGGGAAGGTAAACAACGGTACTCTCCGTCATGGCGTATCACTCCTCCTTGGAGATGTGGAAGCTTGGTTACTCCCACGATACGCCACCCCCTTCTCTCGCCGTCACCCACTTTCGGCCATAGCTCGAGGCGCCCGGGAGGGGTACACTGCCCGCCCCTGAGCCATGCCCCTGCTCACCCGCCGCCGAGCGGTCTTCGGAGGTGTCCTCCTGTCGCTGTCGCTCGTGGTGGGGCTGGCGGCCGTACGGCTCGCGATGATTCCGGCGCCGTTCGGGGGTCTCGTCGAAGAAGCGGCGACTTCGCCAGATCCTGGGCCGAATTCTGAGCCGGATCCGGGGGCCGGGCCGATTTCGGAACCTGCGGAGGCCGGGATCGGGTCGAGCGCCGGGGCCGGGTCGGGCGCCGGGGGCGCGCCGGCGGGGGTTTCCGGCTCCTGAGTTTCGGCCTGCCGGCGCTGTGGAATCTCGGGCTGTTCGCCGCCCGGCGCCGCCGCGCCTGGCGGGATGCGAATCCGGCCGAGTACCGCCGCCGGGGAGCGGCCCGGAACGCCCAGCGGGCGCTCCCGCGGGTCGCCGGCAGCGGGCCCGAGGCCGCCGCCCGGGTGGGCGAAGCCCTCACCGAATACGCGGCGGCGCGGCTCGGAGGTTCCCGCCACGGTTTCACCCCCGACGCTGCGGCCCGCCGTCTCGTGGAGGCGGGCGCGGAACCCGAGGCGGCGCGCCGCTTCCGGGCGTTGCTTTCCCGCTCGGAGGGAGCCCGCTTCGCCGCTCGCGGGGGCGGCGATGCGGCGCACTCCGATGCGGCGGAGGCGGCCGAACTCATACGCCGGCTCGAAGATCAGCTCGGGCGGGGCGGAGAAGCCGGATGAAGCGCCTGCTCGTGCCGGGCTGGCTCCTGGTGGCGGTTGGTTCCGGAGGCTTCCTGCCGGGGATCGCCCTCGCGCAGGGAAGTCCGGGGGTGGACGCGGCGGCCGCCGCCCGGAGTTATGACGAGGGGGACTACGAGGCCACCGGAGCGGTGTATCACCGCCTGCTGGAAGAGGCCGGTGAGGGGGTCGATCGCGGGGCGCTCCACTACAACCTCGGTAACGCCGAGTACCGGGCCGGCCGACTGGGCTACGCGATGCTCCATTGGGAGCGGTCGCTCGCGCTCCACTCCGGCGACGACGACGCCCGGGCGAACCTCGGACTCGCCCGCGAGTTGCTCGATCGGCGGCTGACCGACGCCGCGGCTTCAAGAACTTCGGACACCTTCTCCCTCGAGCTGCTCCGCGCGATGCAGGGCTTCGGGGCCTGGTTGCGCCGCATTTCCCCGGACCGGATCGCGTGGGTGCTCAGCGCGTCCGCCCTCCTCGCGGGCGGGTTGTGGACCCTGCTGATGCTTGGCCGCGGTCGGCGGCGCCTGCTGGTGGCGAGCCTCGGGCTGGTTCTGATGGCGGCGGCCGCGTCGGGAACGCTGCTTCGACTCCGGGTCACCGCACCACCGGTCGCAGTGGTGGTGCAACCCGGCGCCGCGCTGCGGAGCGGGCCCGGCCATTCCTTCCCGCAGCTTGCGGCCCTTCCGGAGGGCTTCTATCTCGAGTTGGCTGACGCGAGCTCCGCCTCCCAGGAGGGCTTCCGGCGGGTGATTGCCGCCGGCATCGTCGGCTATGCCGACAGCGAAACCGTCATCCCGGTACGGGATCCCTGATCAGGGAGGCGCAGGTCGACGTGGGGCAGAGCCCTCCGTCAGTCCGCGGGTGGTAGCAGCGGTCCGCGATGGGTCTGGATTAGCGCGGGCCGATTCGTCCAGATCGCGCGCCGCGCCGGGAGCTGGGGCGCGATGGAACTCAGGGAGGCGCAGCGCCGTTTCATCGACACGCTGCCCCCGCCCGACGAAATCGAGGGTTTCCGGGGGCGGCTGGCGGCCGCACTCCTGCACTCCGAAGCGATGACCCATTTCGGCTGGACCCCGCACTCGGAGCACCGGCTGTTTCGCGAGCCCGTGGATCGGCTTCCGCGGGAGTGGGTGCGCGGCGTGCCCGATCACCTGCGGGAAGAAGCGCTCACGGCCTGGGGGGAGGAAGGAGCGTCCGACCTCCGCAAACTGGTGTGGAGGGAGATGGTGCTCGCGATGGCCCGGCGCCGGCTGGCGCGGATGGATCTGCTGGTCGCGAGCCGCATCCTGGAAGAAGCCGATCCACAGCGGGATCCGGCTCTCTCCTGGCAACTCGCCGCCGTGTGGGCGCTGCGCGCCCGCTACGTCAGGGAAAAGGAACTGTGGCCGGATGTCCGGCAGCTGTTTCGGGAGGCGGATTCCCGCCAGTTCGTGACGCCTGAGATCGCCCCCACTCGTCCCGCACGGTGGCCCGGGCGATGGGCGATCCGGACGATCTGAATCTCCGCCTGGCGCTCGTGGCGCTCGGGCAGGGCCGGGAAGGGCGAGCGGACGATCGGCTCCGTGAGGTGAGGGACGAACCTGTGTTCCCGCTTTGGGTGCCCCGGCTGATGTTGCTCGGCGAGGCATCGTTTGCCCGGGACCGGCTTCCGCAGGCCGTCGCGAACTTTCGAGAAGCGGCGGACCTGGCCCCGGATTCGCACGCCGTGGTAGCGGCGCTGGTGGCCGCCCTCGAGGCCCGCGGAGCGTGGGACGAAGCAGCGGCGCTGGCCAGCGAACAACTCCGCCTTCGCACCGGAAATCGCCCCTGGTCCGATTTCCTCATCACCTGGGCCCAGCCCCGCGAGCCCGAGTCAGTTCTGGCTGCGGAAACTGATCGCGGTTTGAACCTCCGACGCGGGAGCGGTCCGGTGGGGGCTGGGTGGTACCGGCCGGCCGGCGTCTGTCTGTTCTTCTCGTTCTTCCTGTTCGGCGCCGGATCCGCGGCCTTCGGGCAATTCCGGGTGGAGTCCCGCGTCGTGCTGGTGGATGTTTCGGTGAGCCGGGACGGTCCGGTGCGCGGTCTCGAGGAAGAGGATTTCCGGCTGCGGGTCGCCGGTGAGGACACAGACTTCCGTTTGCTGGATCCGGAGTCGCTGCCGCTCGCGGTCCTCTTCGCGATGGACGTGAGCGCGAGCACCGCCGGCGAGCGCCGCCGCCGGTCCGCGGCCGGGGCTCGGCAGTTCGCCGAGGCGCTCGACGAGCGTGACGACTGCGCGGTGGTGTCCTTCTCCACCCGTGCGCGCTGGGTCCGCGAGTTCGGCCCCTGCGGCCCCGACGTGGGTGACGGACTCCTCCAGGCCGGAGGCGGGGGAGCCACGGCGCTCTGGGACGGGCTCGCGCTTTCGCTGGCGGCGCTCCACCGAGGGAGCGGCCGTCCGGTGCTGCTCCTCTTCTCCGACGCCCTCGACAACCTGAGCTGGGCCCGGGATACCCACATCCGCCGCGCCGTCCGCGCATCCGAAGTCCTGCTCTATGCGATTCTGGCGCCGGCGCCCCGGCCGTCCCGGATCCTCCGTACGGACCGCGACGGAGTCGATCTGCTGGAGGACCTGGTCGGCATGACCGGTGGGCGCACGGTGACCATTCGGTCCGACGACGACCTCCAGGGAGCCTTCGAGGAAATCCTGCGGGATCTCCGCGTGCGTTACGTGCTCGCCTTCACTCCCAGCTCCGAGCGGCAGGGATTCGTGCCGATCGAGGTCCGGGTGAACCGGCCCCGGGTCCGGGTGCGGTCGCGGGAGGGATATACCGCGCGGCCTTGACGCGCTCTTGGAATGACTGTGCTCAGGCGCCGCCGCGTACGGTTCGCCACGGTGCCCGCAACCCTGGCCGGGTCGTGCGGTATGGTCGAGGCATGCGGGCTTCGAAGTCCATGGCCGGGGCACGCTGGAGCCGTCGAGGGTTCCTCGGCGGCCGTTCGTCCCGGCGGCTTCGTCGCGAGGCCCAGCCGCTGACCCCGACGGTGTACGCCGAGTGGGTCGAGGACTACCGGGCGGGACTCTTCGAGGTGACGGCGCGCCGCGTCGGCGCGTACGCCGCTGACGAGCTCCGCTACGTACAACGTCTCTATTTGGGATCGCTCCCCCCCCGCACCGACTTTCTGGGATTCGGCGCCCGCCTCGCCCCCGCCGTCCTCCACGCCGAGGCGTTGGCCCGCTTCGGGGTGGATCAGAGCAGCCATATCAGCCTCCTCGACGAACCCTGCCGCTCGCTTCCGGACCGCTGGATCGTCGGGCTCCCGGCTTCCTACCGGGAGGAGGCTCACGCCGCGTGGGGTGACCGCGCCGCCTCCGACCCGCGCCGCGTCCTGTTTCGCGAGGTCGTCCTCGCCGCCGCGCGCCCCCGGCTCGCGACCCTCTCCGTCGCGGATGCGACCCAGATCCTCGAGGAGGCCGGTCCGGACGACGACCCTGTCATCCGCTGGCAGCTCGCCGCGGTCTGGGCCTTTCGGGCCCGTTACGTCCGTGAGGACGACCTTTGGGACAAGGTGCGCGACACCTACGAGGCGCGATCGATCCGTGGCCTGGTCCCGGCCGATGTCGGCGCCGCGTCGTCCCGGATCGTGGCGCGGGCCATGAGTGATCCTGACGACCAGAATCTCCGTCTCGCGTTTACGCACTTCGGTCGGAATCGCCGCGGTGACGCCGAGAGGAGCCTCGATCGGCTTCGTCCTGACCTCTGGATGCGCCTGCGGGTCCCGCATCGGCTCCTCGAGGGCAAGGCGCTCATGGATCGCAGCCAGTTTC
The DNA here is from genome assembly GCA_965250045.1 of Candidatus Marinacidobacterium sp. Classification (GTDB taxonomy): domain Bacteria; phylum Acidobacteriota; class Vicinamibacteria; order Marinacidobacterales; family Marinacidobacteraceae; genus Marinacidobacterium. The sequence continues at coordinate 3,128,383 of OZ252286.1, read as the reverse complement.
GACCCGCCACCGACGCGTACCGCATGGCGGCCGAGGATGGACCACAGTCGCAGATCGCGGCGGCGGCGCTCGTGGCCGCCCTCCAGGCTTCCGGGCAGTTGGACGAGGCCGCTGCCCTCAGCCGCGACTGGCTGTCCGGAACCTTCGCCCGGGGGGTCCACATCGACACCCATCCCTGGTTGTCCTTCCTCCTGACCTGGGCGCAGAGCCGGGGGCCGGATTTCGAATGGCTCCGCAGTCTGGTCGCAACCTGACGCTGGCGGCCGTCCTCGCCGTCCTGGTCGCCCCGGCGGCGGTCGCTCAGTTCCGCGTCGAAACCCGCGTTGTCCTGGTGGACGTCTCGGTCAGCCGCAACGGCCCGGTCCACGGTCTCTCGGAGGAGGATTTCGAGCTCCGGGTTGGCGGGACCGCGGTGCCGTTCCGAATGCTGGAACCCGAGTCGCTGCCCCTCGCGACCCTCTTTGCCATGGACGTCAGCGCCAGCACCGCGGGGGACCGGCGCCGGCGCCTCGCTGCCGGCGCCCGTCGGTTCACCGTGGCGATGACGGAACGGGACGTGTGCGGGGTGGTCGCCTTTTCCTCGGAGGCCCGGTTCGTTCGTGGCTTCGAGCCGTGCGAACTCGGCGTTGGCGACGACGTTCTGGCCCGTTCACCCGGCGGCGCCACCGCGATCTGGGACGGTGTGATCCTGTCGCTCGCGGCGCTCCACGGCCGGCGGGAACGCGCCTTGCTGCTCGTGTTCACCGACGGAGAGGACAACTTGAGCTGGGTCGGCGAGGGCCACGTTCGGCGCGCCGCCCGGTCGTCGGACGTACTGATCTACGCCATCGTGACGCTGCCGCCCCGGATGCCCCGCGACACCCAAGGGGAGGGCCCGGGCATCCGGCTGCTCCGGGAGGTCTCCGAGGCCAGCGGCGGCCGGGTGGTCACGATCCGATCCGACGCCGGTCTCGAGGATGCCTTCGATGAGATCCTCGACGACCTGCGCGTCCGGTATGTGCTCGCCTTCACTCCCGATCCCGACCGGCAGGGGTTCGTGCCGATCGAGGTTCGGGTCAACCGGCGCCGGGTCCAGGTGCGGGCGCGCGAGGGGTATACCGCGCGGCCCTGAGGGACCATGGCGTTCGAGTTCCTTCTGATGCCTCGCCGCGCGGCGTTCGGGGCGACGCTCGCGGTCCTGGCGTTCGTGGCGGCGTTCGCAGTGATCCGGCTGGCGACGATTCCGCCGCCGTTCGACGGCTTGGTCGAGGAAGAAATGGCGCCCTTGACCGAGGCCGCTTCCGAAGTGGTGTCCGAAGGCGGGCCGGCCGGCGCGGCGACTCCGACGGAGCTTCCGGCTGGAGATCCGGCTGCCGCGGCGCCGGAGGACACCAGTCCTGCCGGGCGGCAGCGCGCGCGGGCGACGCTCATTGCGTGCGGGAGCTGTTGGTTGGCGGAGTGGCGGCGGACTCCGAGAGCGCGGGGTACTTCGCCATCCACTGGGCCGCCGCCAGCGGCTCCATCGTGGTGCTCCACTTCTTGGTGGACGCCGGCGCCCACCTTGAAGCGGTGGACCAGTATGGAAATACGGCGCTGACCCGCGCCGCATTCTTCGGCAACGCCGAAGCGGTGGCGTTCCTGGTGAGCGCCGGCGCCGACCCGAACGCCTACGCGGAACCGAACAACATGACACCGCTGATGGCGATCCTGAGCGGCTGGACGCTGAGCCTCTCGCGTTTCCCTTTCCCGGGGCTCGCTCCGAAGGAAGAGGAACGGTTCAAGGCGGCGTGGGCGCTCATCGAGGCCGGGGCCGATCCGCACCTCGGTCCCGGGGACCACCCGCCGCCGGTCGTGCGGGCGAAGGGCATCGGCGGCGAAATCGGGCGGCTCTACGCTGGGGAAGCGACCGGCCCGGGGCAGCGGCCGCGCTGAGGGACGCCGTGCGAACCGCAACCGCCTTCGTTGCCGCCTGGCGCTCACTGGCCTTCGCGCCCGCGAACACGCTCGCGGTCGTCATGGCGCTGGTCTTTGCGGTCGGGGCGTGGCACGCGGTGGGCGCCGTGTGGGATTCCACGGTCGGCCTCGGGCTTCCCTACCGCGCTCCCGAGGAACTGGTGGCCGTGAACGGCGCGGAGTCCGCAACCCCCTTCGGGCGCTTCTTCAGCGATCGAGAAGCGGCCCTGCTGCGGGAACGGGCGGATTCCTTCGTCTGGGTGGGACACCTGTGGGGGGCTTCGATGACCCTGGGCGACCCGGCCGCGCGGTCGCTGTCGGTGGAGGCGCTGGAGCCGGGGTTCCTTGAGGTTCTCGGAGTGTCCCCGCTCCTGGGAAGGCCGGTTCCTCCGCGGATGGGCGGTCACCACAAGGTCGAGGTGGCGGCCCGGTTCCGGGAGGGCCCGACGGCCGAGCAGTTGGCGGCGCTCAGCCGTCTTCCGTCCGAGGTGGACGCTTCGATGCGCGCGACCGCGACGGCGTCGGTACGGGAGCGCCGGATCCGTCAACTCGGCGCTCCGCTGCTGGCGGCGGTTGCGCTGGGGATCTTCGCCGTCGCCGGGCTGCTGCTGGCGGTGGTCGGGGGGATCGGCCACATCGCCGACTTCGTGGTCCGGGAAGCCCACGCGACGGCGGTGCGGATGGCGCTGGGCGCCGATCCCGATCTTTTGGTATGGGGGGCGTTTCGTTCCACGGCGCTGGCGGCGGCGGCCGGCGTGTCGCTCGGGACGCTGCTCGGCTGGTTCGTGTCGCGGGCGGTGGCGGCCCGGGTGCCCTGGATCGAGACCGGGGATCCGCTGTTCTATCTGGGGCCGGCGGCGCTGCTGCTGCTTGTCATGCTGATCGCGTCGGCGGCCGCCGGGTTCCGGACGCTGCGCGGCGATCCGTGGGCCGCGCTGAGGTCGCTGTAGTTCCGGCGCGCCGGTCCGGCGGCGCTCTCAGGCGGCCTCGCCGTCCGTTATTCGATGCGGGCGGACCAGGAGGTTTCGGTGTCCTTCGCGAGGCTGTGGAGGACGCTGCAGTACTTCGCGAAGGAGAGTTCGACGGATTGCTCGAGGCGATCCTGGACCACGGCGCCGCCCGAGGCGGTGAACTCCAGCCGCATCCGGACGAAACGGCGCGGGTGGTCGTCGGCGCGCTCTCCCGAGACGCGGGCCGAGAGCCGTTCCGGAGCGCGGCGCATCCGCTGCAGGATGTGCACCACGTCGATCGCCATGCAGCCGGCGACCGCGGCGAGCAGGGCCTGCATGGGAGAGGGCCCGTCCTGCGCGTCGCTGTCGAGAGTGACCGAGGCCCCGGAGGGGGTGGTCACGTGGTAGCCGGTCGCTCCGTTCCATTCGAGATCGACGCGCATGGGTTTCTCTTGCTGGGGTGAGGGCATGGGGAATACGGTAGCGCCGGGGGGTGGGGTGACTGTGCGGGTCGGTCCGGGGTCAGGAGGGCGTGCGGCACGTCCTTGGCCGGGCGCAGCGTCATCGGTTCTGGTTCCGCGCTCTCGCGCGATGCCGGCCGGAAGTCGGTGGCCAGTTCTCCCGTTGGGGGCCCGCTGTCGCGCGCCATCTGCACAGGATGGCTGTACGCAGTTCCGCCCGCCTTCGGCGGGCTGTGCCGACCGGAGGTCGGCGTTCCAAGCCGTCCCCGCGCTTCTTCGCGGTTGGCGATGGGAGTTTCGCGGCCTTTGGCCGCGATGCCGGTCTGGAGACCGGCGCTCCTGGCCGTCCCCGCGCTTCTTCGCGGTTGGCGATGGGAGTTTCACGGCCTTCGGCCGCGATGCCGGTCTGGAGACCGGCGCTCCTGCTTCCTCCTGGTCGGCGGTACGTGGTCGCGCTGCGCTGTCGCGCCGCCGTGCCGGGGTGAACACCGGCGGTTCCGGGATCGCTAGCGTTCACGGCGGAGGACGAGCGCGATGTTGGTGCCGCCGAAGCCGAAGGAGTTGGAGAGGGCCCACTCGGCGTCGGTGCCGGTGGGGCGGAGCACGGGAGGGTAGTTCTCCAGTTCGGGATCGAGCGGTTCCGCGTTCACCGAGGGCGAGAGCCAGCCCTCCCGGAGCATCAGGAGAGTGAAGGCGGCCTCCAGCGCGCCGGCGGCGGACACCGTGTGGCCGGTGTACCCCTTGGTCGAACCGTAGGGGACGAGGACGTCGTCGAAGACGCGGCGAATCGCTCGCACCTCCGAGATGTCGCCGAGGGGGGTCGAAGTCCCGTGGGTGTTGATGTAGCCGATCGCCTCCCGGGGCACGCCGCTGTGGCGGAGCGCCCGCCGGATGGCGAGTTCCGCTCCCTCGCTGTCCGGGGCCACCATCTCTCCGCTCCCGTCGGAGGACATTCCGAACCCGCGGAGGGAGCCGAGGATTTCCGCGCCGCGCCGCTCGGCGGATTCTCTTGACTCGAGGGCGAGGATGCCGGCGCCCTCTCCGAAGATGAAACCGGCGCGATCGGCGGCGTAGGGCCTCGAAGCCCATTCCGGGCGGTGGTTGTCCACCCGGGTGTATGCGCGCATGGAGTCGAACCCGAGATGGAAGTGCAGGTCCTCCGCTTCGACTCCGCCCGCGAGGGCGTGGTCCACGATGCCTTCCCGGATCCAGGAGGCGGCGATGGCGAGGTTGTAGCCGCCGCCGGCGCACGCTGCGGTCACCGAGAGCGAAGGACCCCGGGTCTTCAGCACCGTGGCCAGGTTGGCCGAAACCGTAGAGGCCATGATGCGCGGGATCGTGGTCGGCAGCACCCGGACGCGTCCGCCGCGGCCGACCCGGCGCACCAATTCACGGTGCGTCTCGATCTCGCCGGTACCGGTTCCGACCACCACCGCCAGATCCCGGGTCGGGAGTCCCGACTGGTCGAGAGCGAGCCGCGCGGCGCGCACCGCGAGCAGCGACATGCGGCCCATGAAGCGAGCTTCCGACCGACCGAGCCCGAGGTCGCCGGGGTCGAGCGGTTCCCGATAGGCGCCCACCAGTTGGCAGCCGGTCTGGCAGGTTACGCCCGGCTCGTAGACCGAACAGGGGATCCGGGTCCCGGACTTGAGGGCATCGCGATGTTCGGAGATCCCGGTTCCGACCTGGGAGAGCAGTCCCATTCCGGTCACGACCGGGTCGCGAGGCGCGGGGCGGGGGAGGGGAGTCGCTGACACGGGGTGCTGTTTCGATTCGGCGGGCTCTTTTTCTACGTTACATCGCCCGACGCGATTCGCAGTCAGCGGCGCCGGCAGACCGCCGGATCGGCGGCGTTGTGGCACGTATCCTGCTACATTTTCTCCGTCGTAGCCCTGAATGCATTCGCTGTCTGCAGCCGTTGTTTTCGCCATAGCGGCAGTTGTCGGCTCTTCCAGCCCCTCCCCGGCGCAGGGCCGGATCGACGGGGACGCCTACCAGGAACTGCTGAGCGAGGGGCGCGGCGGGCTTTTCATCAGCTCCGGCCGGGTGCTCGCGGGCTTTACGTCCGACTCCGTGGAACGGGTGGTCGGCGACTTCCTCGCTTCGGGTCCCTCGGTCCGAGACCTCAAGACGGCGGCTCTCCTGCACACGGAGGCGGCCGGTCACGGGCAATCCGAGACCCATCTACAGATGGCGCGGAATCTGGCGAAGGCGATTCCGGACCCGGAGGAGCGCACCGACTGGACCCGCCGGTGGTGGCTGGCGCTTTGCTATTCCTACCAGGTGCAGCTTGCAGTCGGCCCCGGGGTGGCAGCCTTCGAGACGGCGCTCGAAGACCTTCCGGATGACCGGGCGTTGCGCGCCGCCTTCGCTTCGACTCTGTGGATGTTCGGCCGGCAGCGGGAGGAACCCTCGTATCTGGTCCGGGCCCACCAGTTGCTTACCCGCCTCCTGGAGGAGACTCCGGATGAGGCCGCGCTTCGCGTGCAACTCGCGGGCGTGCTGCTTGACTACGGCCTGCCCGAGGACGCGGTCGCCGAACTCGATCGGCTCGAAGGGGTGCGCCTGCGAGGGTCTCCGCGCCTCGCCTCCCTGATGCTCCGGGGGGAGGCGGCGCTTTCGATGGGCGATTTTGAAGCCGCCGAAGCCGCATTCGCCCAGGCGGTCCGCCGGGCCCGGCGATCTCCCGCGGCCGTCGCCGGACTCGTGGCGGCGCGGCTCAGCCTGGGGGACCCGAAGGGTGCCGCCGAGGCTGCCGAGACCCTGCTCGCACGGGCGCCCGCGGGCTGGGAGCCGGAATGGCGGTATTGGCTCGGCCCGGCGCTCGAATACCCCGAGATGTTCCAGGCGATGAAGGACGAAGTGCGGGAGCCCGCGGGGGGCGGAGGCGGAGAATGAGAGCGCTCCCGGGCGTCACGCTGACGATTCTGCTCGCGGGTCCCTTCCTTGCGGGCGGAGTTGCCGGCTCCGCCGCCGAGGAAAACACGCGGAGCCCAGTTGCGGCGCCAGTTGCGTTGCCAGTTGCCGCGCCAGTTGCGAAGTCTGTCGCCGCGGTTGCGGTCCAGGCCCATCCTCAGGCTCCCGCTGCTCCCGGGGTTGGAGGCGTGGGCCTGGAACTGCTGCGGCGCCGGCGAGACGACCTGCCCCGGCCGGTGTGGACCGGGCAGGAACCGCTGTCGCTGGTCGCCGTGTTCGACCTGAGCTCCAGCGTTTCGGGAGCGCGGCTGCGGGCGGCCGTCGCCGGGCTCCGCGCCCTCTTCTCGTCGCTCGACGAGGAGGATCGCTGCGCGCTCCTCGGGTTCACCCGCTCGGTGGAGCTCCACGCCGGCTGGGACGGGACCTGTGCCGATGCGGCGGCCGCGGCCGAGGAGTTGCGCAGCGGCGGTCCGGCGGCGCTGAACAACGCGCTCACCCTTGCGTTCGGGCTCCTCGCGGATGCCCCGGGGCGTCCGGTTCTGGTTGTCTTCACTGACGGAGTGGACGGCGCCAGTTGGGCCCGCGATGCGTGGCCGCTCTTCGCCGCGGGAGCGGTGCCTCCCACCGTGCTCTCGGTAACCGCCCCCCCGAACATGAGCAGATCCGGCCGGGTCGGCGGGACCTACGGGAGCATCGGCGCCGACGATCTGGCGAACCAGATCAATTTCGAGGGCCGCCATCTACAGGATTCCGGACGCGACCTGCGCGGTCTCCGGAATGTCGATCCCTTCTGGGTGCTGACCCACCTGGCCGAAATCAGCGCCGGGCAGTTGGTCCGTACCTCGGGTGACGCCGGGGAGATCGAGGCCGCCCTCGCAGGGTTGCTCGACGCCCTCCTGCCGGGTTAGCCCGGCTCCGGAGGAAGACGGTGGACCCCGGAGGAAGCCGGGGGAAGCCCCTCCGGGGCCGCGGGGCCCGGTCCAACCGCGCGGGGCGGTTCGAGGCGCTGCGAGAGGAAGCGTTCGACGACGGTTGGGATTCGCGCGATCCCCCGCCCGAGCGCGTTCCGACCGAGGTCATCATCGACCGGACGAAGACGATCATCGCGCGGAACGACTCCCCGGACATTCCCTTCGACCGGTCCATCAACCCTTACCGGGGTTGTGAACACGGCTGCATCTACTGTTTCGCGCGGCCGAGCCACGCGTACCTGGGTTTCTCGCCGGGCCTCGACTTCGAGACCAAGATCGTGGCCAAGCCGGAGGCGGCGAACCTCTTGCGGCGCGAACTCCGGAAGCCGGGCTACCAGGTCGGTCCGCTGGCGCTCGGCTCGAACACCGATCCCTACCAGCCGGTCGAGCGCGACCTCCGCATCACCCGGCAGATCCTGGAGGTGCTGCGCGAGGCGCGCCATCCCACCGGCATCGTCACCAAGTCGGCGCTGATCCTGCGCGATCTCGACATCATCGCCGAGATGGCCGGCGACGGGCTGGCGCAGGTGATGCTTTCGGTCACCACCCTTCGGCGCGACCTCGCCAGGGCCATGGAGCCCCGCGCGGCGTCGCCGGCGCGTCGGCTGAGCACCATCGCCGCGCTGAAGGAGGCCGGAGTTCCGGTGGGCGTGCTGGCGTCACCGATGATTCCGGCGCTGAACGACTCCGAGCTCGAGGCCATCCTGGAGGCGGCGGCGGAGGCGGGGGCGGGGTCCGCCGGGTTCATCCTGGTTCGGCTGCCTCACGAGTTGAAGGAACTCTTTTCCGAATGGCTCGAAACCCATGTCCCGACCCGCGCGGCCCACGTCGAGAGCCTGATCCGGGATACCCGCGGCGGGCAACTCTACGAGGCGAAGTTCGGCGAGCGCATGCGGGGGCGGGGGCCTTACGCGGAACTCCTCGCAACCCGGTTCCGGGTGGCCTCGCGCCGCTTCGGCCTCGACCGGAAACATCCGCCGTTCCGCCTGGATCTCTTCCGTCCGCCGCCGGCGCCCGGCGCTCCCCGTTCGTTGTTTGACAAGCTTCCCGAGCCGAAGGAGGCGTCCTTATGAACACCCGGAGAAAAGCTTCGCGGCGACTCGTCGCCGCTCTCGCGCCAGTTGCCGCGGCGCTGGTCATGTGGGCCACCACCGCGTCCGGGCAGGAAGCCCACCGGGCCCGGGATCTGGGCGTGCCCTTCGAGGGCACTCCGGGTCTGCTGAACGCCATCACCGACGTGGCGGGGATCGAGGTGGGACACCACACCATCATCCGCGGGGAGGGGGAACTGGTGGTCGGAGAGGGACCGGTGCGCACCGGCGTCACCGCCGTGCTGCCCCGGGGCCGCGCGAGCCGCGGGCGGGTCTTCGCCGCCTGGTTCACCTTGAACGGCAACGGCGAGATGACGGGCACCACCTGGATGCGCGACCGGGGCATTCTCGAGGGCGCGGTGATGATCACGAACACGCACAGCGTGGGCGCCGTCCATGAGGCCACCATCGCCTGGGCGCAGGCGAACCTCGACGCACCCGACTGGAGCCTGCCGGTGGTCGCCGAGACCTGGGACGGTTTCCTGAACGACATCAACGGCTTTCACGTGCGGCAGGAGCACGTGTTCGCGGCGCTCGACTCGGCGCGGAGCGGCCCCGTCGCGGAGGGGTCGGTCGGAGGCGGCACCGGAATGCGCACGTTCGGCTTCAAAGCGGGGATCGGGACCGCTTCCCGGATCGTGGAAGCCGGGGGCAACGAGTACGTAGTCGGGGTGCTCGTGCAGTCGAATTTCGGCAGCCGCAACCTCATGACCATCGCCGGAGTGCCGGTCGGGCGGGAGATCCCGGACCTCACCCCGGAGCGCGGGCCGTTCGACACCCCGCGCGATGACGGCGAAGCGGCCGGGGACGACGCCTACGGCCGCGATGGCTCGATCATCATCGTCGCGGCGACCGATGCGCCGCTGCTGCCGCAGCAGCTCAACCGGTTCATCCGCCGGACCTCGCTCGCCCTCGGCCGGGTCGGCAGCATTTCCTCGAACGGCTCCGGAGACATCTTCGTCGCCTTCTCGACCGCGAACCAGGAGGCCGCGCACAACGAGAGCGGCATCGCCCCGCTCCAAAACCTCGCCAACAACAACATCAATCCCCTCTTCGAGGGGGTGGTCCAGGCAACCGAGGAAGCGATCGTCAACGCCGTGGTTGCGGGACGGGACATGGTCGGGGCAAACGGCCGCAAAATCTACGGGTTACCGCACGACCGGCTCCGTGACATCCTCCGGAAGTACAACCGGCTGACCGAGCCGGAGTAGGCCGCCGCCGGGATTCCCGGCGGGAGGGGGTTCCATGGCAACCGACAGCGCGCACGTCGAGGGCTCCCAACCAGCGCCTGTTTCACGGAAGCAGGTTGCGCTGCGGTGGGGGCTCTGGGGCGTCTTGTCCATGCCGCCGACGGTCCTGCTGCACGAACTCGGTCATTTCCTGGTCTTCTGGGGACTGGGTTTCCCCGGCGCCGCCCTGCACTACGGCTCGGCGGGTTATTCGGGCAGCGGCGATTTCTTCCGCGCCGTGATAGAGGACGACCTGGCCGCCGCCGCGGAAGTCGCTCCCGTCTGGGGGGTAGCGACGGCGCTTGCGATGGGCCTCGTGGCTACCTATCTGGTTGTGTTCGCCTGCTGCTGGCTGTGCGCGAAGTGGAAGGCCCATCCCCTGCTTATAGCCATGGGCTACTTGTCCAACGTTCGCATCGGGGCCGCTCTGATCGCTCTCGCGCTCCCGATTTTTGGAGTCGCCGCCAGAGGTCGATGTGACGAATGCTGGCTGGAGCGGCTGACGGGGATTCCCCTGGCCGTTCTCGCACTGCCGGGCGTCGTTTCGCTGGTGGGAGCCGGCATCTTCCTCTGGAAGTACTTTCCCCGGGAGAACCGGTGGGTCGCGGTAATGGGCGTCACCCTCGGAATGGGGGTGGGAGTGGCCTTTTGGGCCAACGTCCTGGGGCCCCTGCTCCTTCCGTAGGCCCGGACGACCGGATGCGGGAATTCCTGCGGCACTACAACCGGTTAGCAGCCGGTGGTGGAACCCGGGTGAGCGCCGAGGCCGGCCAGTTCTCACGGTGGGGGCGAGGCGCCCGGCTGACAAGGCGCGCGAGGGAGGAGCCCCCACCGGGAGAACTGGCCCGGGTGTATTTCGACCGAAACGCAACGATGAGCGGCGCGCAGCGACGCGTTTCAGCCGGGATGGATCGCCGGCCGAACGCCGCGTGGGAGAACTGGGCCGCGTGGGTTCCACCACCGGCTGTTAGGCGGGGCGGGGCCAAGCCCTAACAGCCTGGTCGATCTCCAGTTCCAGAGAGGTACTCCATGACAGCCGACGGTTCGATCTCCGACAGCGCCCAACCCGCCCCTGCTTCGCGGAAACGGGTTGCCTTGCGCTGGTGGCTATGGGGCGTGGTTTCCGCGCCGCCAACGGTTCTGGTGCATGAACTCGGTCATTTCCTGGTGTTCTGGGGCCTCGGTTTCCCGGGCGCCGTCCTGCACTACGGCTCAGCTGACTACGCGGCAAGCGGCGATTTCGGCCGCGCAGTGCTGGAGGGGGATCTCACCGCCGCGGCCGAGGCCGCCTCGGTGTGGGGGGTGACGACGGCGCTCGCGATGGGGCTCGTGGCGACGTATGTGATCGTGTTGGCCTGTTGCTTTTTGTGCGCGAAGTGGAAGGCGCACCCGGTGCTGGTGGCCATGGGGTACTTGTCCAACTTTCGTATTACCGCCGCTCTGGGTGTTCTCGTGCTCCCGATTTTCGGAGTCAGGATCGATGCCGGATGTGACGAATGCTGGCTGGAGCGGATCACCGGGATTCCCCTGGCCGTTTGGGCCCTGCCCGGCGTCGTTTCGCTGGTGGTAGCCGGCATCTTCCTCTGGAAGTACTTCCCTCGGGAGAACCGTTGGGTTGCGGTAACGGCCGTGGTGCTCGGAACGGGGATGGGAGTGGTCTTCTACGCCGGCTTCCTGGGGCCCTTGGTCCTTCCGTAGCAGCGCCGTTCGCAGGCTGTATCCAGAGGTTGACGTGGGCCTGGGTAGCGCATGAGGAGGTCACCCTTTGGCCGTGCGGCAGAGGCGCGCGTCCACCGATGTTCTGCCTCACGATGGCCGGATGCACGCCGGGTTGTTAGGCTTCCGGTAAGCGAAAAAAACGACGCCTGGCTGCGTCGCTGATTGAAGCTGGGTCGTGACTGCGGTTGTGACTCACACGTGGTCAGGCGTCAACATGAGTGAGGGCGTGCGGGTTGTGAACCGGTCTTGTGGAAGGACGGCGCTCCTGATGGATGGTGGATATCTGATCAAGCGCTTGGAGAAAGAGAACCGCCGTTTCCCCAAGGTCGGCGATGTACAGCGCTTGGCGGCGTTCCTGCTGGATTCCCTCTCTGGTGCGGACCTGTACCGCATCTTCTTCTACAATGCGGATCCCTACCGTGGCTCAGAAATCCGGCCTCTCGACGCCAAGGAGATCCGGTTCGCCGACACCAAGACGGCTCGTTACGGTGCACGCTTGATTGAAGGGCTTGAGGAAGCGGAGGATTTTGCCGTTCGGCGTGGGGAACTGGTTTTTCGGGGCTGGCGCATTGGAGAGAGCGCAGGACGTTCCCTGAGAAGAGATCCACGCAAGGTGGTCTCCGGATCGGACTTTGTGCCGGACTTGGTGCAAAAAGGTGTGGACATGAGAATCGGTCTTGATATCGCTGCGTTGGCCCTAAAGCGTTTGGTCGACACCGTTGTGCTCGTGACCGGTGACGCCGACATGGTCCCTGCGATGCGATTTGCTCGGCGTGAGGGCTTGCGGGTCGGGCTTGCACGCTCGGGTTCGAGGGGATCCGCCGAGAACTAAGGGCACACGCCGACTTCATGCTGGACTGGAACCCGGACGTGGCGGCTGCACCGGCTCCAACCGCGACCGTCTCGAGTCCGTGAAGCGGCGAACCGAACCCGGCGCCCTGGGTGCCAAGTAACCGCGGATAGGACTGACGCGTGGCCAAGCGTGGCACGCGGCGTTCGGCCGGCGATCCAAGTGTCGGCGTCCCGGCGCGGCTGCATTCTTACGGCAACTGGGTCTCCCCGGGCTCGGCGCTCACCCGGGTTCCACGGCAGGCAATTGACAACCGGATCTCCGCACAATCGGCACGTTGGGCCTTCGCCCCCGTTTGCACCGCCGACTCAGCGCCGCTTCTCCGGCACCCCGTAGGGGTAAAGCTCACCGAGATCCACATTCTCGTACGGCAGCGCGTCCAGGAAGGTCGTCCCCACGAATGGCTCGGGCGCTTCCACGACCATGATGGTGCGCGCGTAGCCGGTCTCGTCGAAGCCGCGCCGGAAATGCACCCGTGACTTGACCACGAAGACGTCGTAGTCATCGGGGTTGATCGCCCCGATGCGGAACGCCTCCGGGTAGAGCACCTGCTCATAGGCGGGAGTGAGGACGACGAGGTTGCCGTCACCGAATGAGACGGCGGCGATCGCGTCGTAACCGAAGCCTTCGCCGAAGTACTCGAGCGTGCCGGTGATGCGCCGGGGTGATCCGCCGGAGGGGGTGAAGCCGCCGATTTCCTGGTCGAAGGGGTCGCCGGGCTCGGCGCCAGCCGCCGCGAGCGCCTCCAGGGTGGCGGGCGAAGTGATCGTGCCGTACAAGGTCTTGCCGATCCCCGCCGCTTCGAAGGCGCTCAGAATGTGCGTCGCGTCACCGGGGCGGTCGCTGTGGTCGCCGACTGCGACGGGCGTCTCGCCGCCTGCGACGGCTGCCGCGACGATCCGCGCGGCCTCCTCGGGGCCGGGGTAGCTACCAAGCGCGAAGTCCTCGCGGACACGCCACATGAAGTCGTCCATGTCGTCGGCGATCCGGTCCGCGAGTTCCTGGTCGCCGTTGGTCATGACGTGGACGGTGGCGCCCACATCGGGGACATCCGACCAGGGATAGCCGTAGAAGACGCTCACGTAGGCGTCGTCCTCGCGCGCCTCCCAGCGCCGCGCCCGCTCCATGACGTCTATCGAGGGGGACTGGCCGGTCCACTGCAGCACGGTGGCGGTGATGATCCCGGGCTTTCGGGTCGCGCTCATGGGTTCGTATTCGCCCCGCGCGGTGAGCCGCAGCGCGCGCGCCGCGCGCTCGCCTTGGATGGTGGCGTCGTAGTGGGGGTAACGCTTGGTCACGAAGGCGAAGTCCGCGTGCTCGAGGAATTCCGCGTCCTCGTTGCCGTGCAGGTCGAAGGTGCCGGCAATGGGAACGTCCGGGCCGACGACTTCACGGAAGCGGCGCGCGATCTCGGCTTCGGGACGCGGGACGTCCCTCACGGCCATTGCCCCGTGCAGGGCGAGATAGACCCCGTCCACCGGCAGTCGTTCCGCCAGTTCGGCGAGCATGACGCCCAGGAAGTGGTCGAAGGTCTCCTTCGTGTTCCAACTGCGCGACGAGCCGCCGAAGACTCCGACCGGCGAGGTCAGGGGCACGAGCTCCACATCGCCGAGCTCGCGGGCCCGCTGGACAAAGCCGCCCAGGTAGCCGCCGGAACCGAGCAGAGCGTCGCCGGAAAGGGGCTCGCGGTAGCGGAGCCAGTCCTCGATTTCGGTGTCGCCGCCCGGGCAGAAGGTGCAGGTCTCGTGCTGGAAACGCGCAACCGCGAAGCGGAGAGGGGTGAGGTCGTCGGCCGGCGGCGAGCCGCACGCGGAGAGAACCGCGGTGGAGATGGCTAGCACCAGAGGAGTTGCCCGCCGGAGTCTCCGGCCGGTGACGGGGTCATTCGCGTACATGTTCTGCATTATTCCTTATCCTCGGGAGTGAATGGATGGGTCCGCGCCGTCCGGAAAACAGCCCGTAGATGTTCAGCCGGGGCCCCCGCCGGGAGAACTGGGGATCGCCGGCCGAGCTCCCACCGGGAGAACCGGGCCGCGTGGGTTTCACCACCGGCAACTAAGTCCCCGCCCGTTCCCGTTTCGCCAGCATCATCTCGCTGAGCTTCTCCCCGCGCCCGGGCTCGGACCAGCGGCAGACCTCGATGCAGATTCCGCAGCCGAAGGTCTTCGCGAAGTAGGGGACGCACTTGTCGAAGTCCACAGTGCGCTTCCTCTCACGACTTAAGTCTCCTTAGCGCGGCCCGGAAATCGTCTAAGAACGCTTTCAGCGAGGAATTGGCCTTCCCCGCACGGAAGATGTCCATTTCCTCAACCAGTTCCGAAGCGAATTCTACCCCCCCTAGTGTGGCTGGATGGCCGCATTGCCGGACAGTTGCGCTGAGCACCCTCTTGTAGTAATCCCGCTCGCATTTTTCGCTGCCAATATCCGGCATTCCGCCCACAATCGTCTGAAACGATATGGGATCGGCGAGGAACCACTTTTCTATGTGTGGCTCGGGGCACGCCGCGACCACTTTGTGTGCGTATTCTTGCTGGGTCTCGTCCCCAATCTCGCGCCTCCGAGTCGCGAACCCGGTGCAATTGCTATCGATCGTCACCACGATCAGATCGGGCGGACGGATACTGGAAGCGCCGCTCGCCATGAAGTTCTGATAGAGGCGAAACTCCTTGATTGCCCTCGGGTGGCCACCCCGAACGGACCTCGGTTGACAGGTCACCGGGATGCTCTCTTCTCGCGCGACGCGTTTCACGAGAGCCGTGATTAGGCTCTCGTGAGCGTGGTCCTCACCGAAAAGGTCGATGATCAAACCGTCACTCATCGATCAGGCCGCGAAGAACCAAGTTCTCGAACAGACCGTCCTCGCCGCTATCAGACAAGCCCTCCGTGATCAAGTGGTCCGCGAATAACGGACCCATGTCAAAGGGTCGCACGTCCGTTTGATGTCCGCTGCGGCGCACACTGAAAAGGCCTACGTCCTTGCTCGACCGACTCCGGGCCTCACGGAGCACTGCACCGCAGAAGAGCGGTGAATGTGTGGTGACGATTACCTGTCGGTTCTCATCCAAGGCGAGCGAGGTGAGCATTCTGGCGACTAGCTCGATACGTCGCGGATGGACGCCGTTCTCAGGCTCCTCGAAAGCGAGAAGCGAACTGCTCCACGGGTTTACGGCAAGGGCGCAGAGCGAAAGGACCCGTAGAGTTCCCTCCGAGACAACCCTCGACGAATAGAAGACTCCGTCCTGGCGTATCCACAGGTCCAAAATGCCCCGGTTCGTGTCCAGCAATACGTCAACGCTTTCGATGCTTGGAATAATCGAACGCAGCGCGCGCGCTACTGCTGCGAAGCGTTTCGGGTGCTCAGCCTTGAGGCGATAGAGAAAGGGGGCCAGAAACTCGCCGGAAACTCCGATGTCGGGTACACCGTGCGGCGGCGTCGCAGTTCGCATCGCCACGGGGTTGAAGTAGTACGCGCGCCAGTCCTGTAACTCCGCTCGGACACGATCGATCGTGCGGTGCGCGGGTGCGACGAATCGGCGATCCGACAGAAGTGCATAGTCCTGACCTAGCTGTTCTTCTCTCGGCCTGCCGCCGCCAGTTTGCCGGCGGATCAGGGCTCGGCCACTGTCGGGTTGGATAGCCGGTCTCCCCTTCGATGCTCCCGAAACCGAAAGCGCCGAGAGGAATTCGTGCCGATTGGCCAACACGCCCGATCGGGTGTTGATTTCCACTTCGATGTTGTAACGGTACGCGGTATCGGTTCCGCCGTTTTGTGTTGGGAGCGCTAGATCGGCATCGAGGACAAAACTTGCAGTGCCTGCCTTCATCAGGTCCGCGATGCCACCAGTCGGCATGGCGAACGCCTCCAGTGGGTACCCGCGAATGGAGCCTGCGAACGCGTCGGCAAGTGTGCGCTGGGTGCCGATCCACGAAAGTACTCGGATCGCTTCGACAAGGTTGCTCTTACCGGCAGCGTTCGGACCGAAGAGCACGGCAAGACGCGGTAACGCCACTTCAATCCGGCGCAGGGACTTGAAGTTGCTAACGCGTAGCCGTTTCAACATGGTTCGTCCGCACGATAGATGTCCGCTGTCCGCGGCTGCTAAGTCCCCGCCCGTTCCCGTTTCGCCAGCATCATCTCGCTGAGCTTCTCCCCGCGCCCGGGCTCGGACCAGGGGCAGACCTCGATGCAGATTCCGCAGCCGAAGGTCTTGGCGAAGTAGGGGACGCACTTGTCGAAGTCCACGTACCAGCGCTGCTCGCCCCGCACCCACTGCTTTTCCTCATGGATCGCGTCGGGAGGGCAGTCGATCACGCAGCGCCGGCAGTGGGTGCAGACATCGTCCACGCCGATGTCCTGCGGCGCATCCAGCGCGAGCGGCATGTCGGTGAGCACCGCGGCGAGCCGGAAGTTGGATCCGTGCTCGCGGCTGATCATGGAGCCGTGTTTGCCGAGCTGGCCGAGTCCGGCGCGGATGGCGAGGGGGATGTGCAGGATGTCGGTGGCGTTGGGATCTCCATAGGCCTTTGCCGGGAAACCCCGGCGCCGGATCGTTTTCCCGAGGCTCATCGCGATGAGGGCGATCTGGCGATATGCCCGCATCACTTCGGCGGCCCCCCGGGGGCGCGCGGCGTATGCCATCTCGTCCCGGACCATCGGGAGCCCGAGGCAGATGGCGGATCGGTACGGCGCGCGGCGTCCCTCGAAGACGTCGGTCTCCTGCACTTCGGTGATTCCGACGAGGGTCGCGCCGGCTTGGGTGGCGGCGTCCTTCACGAACGCGGCGTTCTTCTCGGGACCCTCGTCCACGACCCGGCGAGCGACCGGTCCCCGCTCTTTCCGCAGGTCGAACTTGTTCATCAGCCGGTGCCTGACGACCTGCCACGGGTTCACGCACATGAAGAAGTCGTCGAGTCCCTGCCAGGCGATCGGCTTCGCCGAGTCGGCGTTATGGAACACCTGGCTGGCGCGGCGCCGCTCGCGCTCGCCGTGGCCGTTGATCTCGTTCCCCGAGCGCGGGGGAACCTGGTAGCCGAAGGAGTACTCGGCGGGAGGAACGTCGTGGAGCTTCCATTTGGGAGCTTTCATCTCAGTTGGCGCCTCCCTCTTCGGGACTTTGACGGAAGGGGCCGTGGTCGAGCCAGATCGTCTCCCCCTTCCGTTCGGCCTCGGCGTAACGACGCCGGACTTCGCGCGCCTTCGTGAGAAACAGGAAGATGAAGCGGAAGGCGTTGACCAGGAACCGGAGCGTCTGGAGCTGGCGGGCGAGGAAGCCCCCGAGGCCGCGGGCGGTTTCGTCCATGGGCATGCTGCCCTCAGTTGCCGCCGGCCTCCGAGTCCATATCCTTCAGCCGGACGGCCCACAGACCGCTGTTGAAGTCGGCCAGGAAGATCGTGCCCTTGTGGGGCTGGGGGCCCCAGGTGAAGGCGGCGTTGGCGAGGAAGCCCTCGTTGTCCTCGGGGAAGAAGCGGGCGATCTGGCGGCCCTGCCGGTAGAGGTCGCCGAGCAGGTCGCCGGAGACGTCCACCACCCGGAGTCCGGCATCGTAGTAGCCGACGTACATGATCTCCTCTTCCCAGTCGATCCAGAGGTTGTGAGGACCGGAATCGGCGAGTTCGAAGCGCGCGACCTCCTGCGGGTTATCAGGGTCGGTGAAGTCCACGAAGTGCAGCCAGCCCTTGGCGCGGGAGGGGATGCCCTCCTCCCAGAGGATGCCGCCGGCTTCCGGCCGGCGTGGGTTCAGGTAGAAGGCTTCGTCTCCGCCGATTACGTAGAGCTTGCCGGTCGAGGGGCTGCGGAAGGGCCACACCGCGTGGTTCCAGCCGGTGATCTGGGAGAAACGCCCCATTTCCACGGGGGTGTTCGGACTGCCTCCGAGGCCGCCTCCACCGACGTCCACCATGATCAGACCGTCGGTCCGCCCCGCCTGGTAGGCGATGCCGTCGCGGATCCAGACGTCGTGGACCGACCGTCCGGGACTCTGGGTCTCGTACCGCGAGACCCGGAAGGGATTTCGGGGATCCTCGACGTTCACCACGTCCCAGCGGCGGCCGTTGTTCACCGCATAGACATGATTGTTGTCGAGGAACACGTTGTGGACGCCGCCGGTGAGGCCCTGGTCGAACGAACTCAGGATCTCGACCTCGCGCGGGTTCGTCACGTCGAGCATCACGATCCCGTTCCGGCGGTTCGACGCCCCCTCCCGGCTGATGACGCAAAGCGTTCCGTCCTCGGACACCTTCACGTCGTTGACGGTGCGGGCGTCCACCTGCACGGTGTCGATGAGCTCCATGTTCCGGGGATCGGTCACGTCGTAGAAGTAGGCGTGCCCTTCCGCGTTCCAGGTGCCGTGGACCGCGTAGTCGCGCCCGTCCACGCCTTCCCAGACCCACAGATCCCCGGTCACCCGGTCGGAGACGCGGGCGTGGCCCAGGAACTCGATGTCCTGCTGCACGTTGCGCGGGACGGTGCGGATCGTGCGCCGCGCCACCCGGTCGCCGCTCATGGCGATCACCGTATACACGCCGGGCTGCTCGGCCACGAAGCGGCCGTCCGGGGTGATCTGCGCCGACGCGCCGGCGCCGAGCGATTCGGGCCGGTGGGCGTCCGGACGCGCTTCCAGCGCGAACCGGATGGGCAGGTCGGGGAGCGCCGCCCCGCTTGTGTCCTGCGCCTCGGCGCGGAAGGTGATCACGTCCCCGGTACGCACCTCGGTTCGGTCCGGAGCTTCCAGGACCACCCGGGCGGTCGGGTTGGGCAGGACCTGGACTTCGTGGTAGATCGTCATTTCACCATGCATGGCGGCGACCTGGACCGACCCCGTGGTCAGGAAGGACACCATCCCGAGTTCGTCCACCACGGCGACGCTGGCGTCGCTCGTGGCGTAGCCCGCCTCGATTCCGCGACGAACCTCCCCCGCCGCGTCGCGACCCGCGAGCCGGAACCGCACGTCGGTGCCCTCCCACACGCGCGGCGGCGCGTCTTCAAAGAAGATGCCGGCCAACCCGGGAACCGCCACGCTCACCCGGATGGAGGCGCGGAGCCCCGGATCGCGCGAGCTGTAGTAGTCCCAGTTGCCGTCGAACGACTGATCCGGGAGCAGCGCGGTGACCTGGTGCTCGCCGGGACGATTTGCCGAGACGTGCCCCCCGGGGGTCACGGTGAGCGCGAGCCGGTTTCCGGAGAAGAAGACGACTTGCGCATCCGGAACCGGGTTGCCCGCGGCGTCCATTACGGTCGCGGAGACCTGCGCCGTGTCTCCCACCTCAAGATTCAGGGACGCGGGTTCGATGACGATGGAGGCCGCTTGACCGGGCGGGCGGGCGGAAGCCGCGCCGAAGGCGAGGCCGGAAAGCGCGGCGGCCCCGAGGGCAGCGCGGCGAAGCCGACGGAGGGCGATGGACGAACGGGGCATGGCGGACTCCTTGCATCGGCGGCCGGACTGGCTCGTCGAGATTATTCGCAATCGCTCACGGAGCGGTAGGAACGGCGCCGGGTAGCAACCGTAATCCATTGTGGCTCCCGGCGTCAGGCGGGGCGGCCGGTGTCCGGCCGGGAACCCGCGGCGGCCGCCCGGAATACGGCGGGAAGCGCCCTCGTGGCCCGCGCGCATAGGATTCTGCATTCCGCCCCCGTAATTGATGACTCTCGAAGCCCTCTGGCCCCTCCTGTTGCTGCCGCTCCTCGCCGTGATGGTGCTGGTGGCGCTGCGGTCCAACCTCCGCTGGCCGAAGCTCAGGCTGCGCGCCTCGCTCGTCCTTCGCCTGCTCGCGGCAACGTTCCTGCTGTTTGCGCTCTGCCGTCCGGTGATCCGCGCCGGTTCGCGGGAGGTCGCAGTGGCCTTCGTGGTGGATGTTTCCCGCAGCGTGGCCTCCGGATCGATGCAGGAGGCAGTCGCCTGGGCCCGGGAGGCGAGCCGGGCGCTCGGCAGCGAGGACGCGCACTTCGTGGCCTTCGCCGACCGGGCGGTCTCGGTACCCGATGCGGACGCGCTGCTCGAAGTTCAGGTCTTTTACAGCGGGGCCGCCACCGGACGCCCCCCTCCGGGCGCACTGGATCAGGGCCGGACCAACATCGAGGCGGCGCTTCGCCATGCGGCCGCCCGCCTTCCTCCGGACCGGCTCAAGCGGGTCGTGCTGTTCAGCGACGGGCGCGAGACGGAGGGCGACACCGCGGCGGCCCTGGCATTTCTCAAGGAGTCGGGGGTGCGGGTCTTCCCCGCGCCGTCGGGAGTGAGGAGCGACGGCGGGGGGTTCGTGAACGCGATCCACCTGCCGCCCGTGGTGCGGGCCGGAGAGATGACGGGGGTTGACGTGGAGGTGTTCTCAGCTGCCGGAGGGGCCGCGGAGATCCGGGTCCTGGCCGACGGCGAGACGCTGGCAGCCATCGAGGTCGAGCTTCCACCCGGCGCCTCGACGGTCCCGGTTCCGGTGCGGATCGAAGAATCGGGAATGACGGTCCTCGAAGCCGAAATCCGGGTGGCCGGCGACCGGTTCGAGGTCAACGACCGCCGCGCGGTGGAGGTGTCGGTGAGGGACGGGGCGAACGTGCTCTATGTCGAAGGACAACCGGCGAGCGCCCGTTACCTCAGGGGCGCGCTGGAATCGGAGGGCGTCACGGTGAACACGGCGCCGGCGTCGGCGCTCCCCCGCCTCGATCTGAACACCTGGGACGCCGTGGTGCTGAGCGACGTGGCGCCCGACCGTCTTCCCGAGCCGGTGATGCACCAGCTCGCCAGCTACGTTCGCGACGAGGGCGGGGGACTGGTGTTCGCCGCCGGCGAGTCGAGCTACGGAGAGGACGGGTATTCGGAATCGGTGCTTGAAGAGGCGCTTCCGGTGGACTTCCAGATCGAGGAAAAGTGGAAGGACCTCTCGCTCGTGATCGTGCTCGACAAGTCCTACAGCATGTACGGGCGGAAGATCGCGCTGGCCAAGGAAGCCACCAAGGCGGCGCTCGATCTGCTCGAAGACACCCACCGTTTCGGCGTCGTGACCTTCGACTGGAATCCCTACACCACGATCCCGCTCCAACTGGTCGCCGACCGCGAGTGGATCAAGGAGGGCATCAGCCGGATCCAGGCGAGTGCCCAGACGAACATCTACCCCGCGCTCGATCGCGCCTACGAACAGCTCACGGAAAGCCCGTCCAAGGTCAAGCACGTGATCCTGCTCTCCGACGGCAAGACCTATCCCGACGACTACGAGGAACTGGCGAGCCGCATGATGGAGGACGAGATCACCATCTCGACGGTCGCGGTGGGGGAAGAGGCCGACCGGGAACTGCTCTCGGACATCGCCGAGTGGGGCGACGGACGCAGCTACTTCATCCGCGACGCAGCGCGGGTCCAGCAGATCTTCGTCGAGGAAACCCAGATCGCTCTCGACGCCACCCTGGTCGAAGAGCCCTTCCGTCCGGTGGTTCGGCAGATGGCCCGCGTGCTGGAGGGGCTGGATTTCGAGACCGCGCCCGAACTGAAGGGCTTCGTGGCGACGATGGCCAAGGACACCGCCGAAGTGCTTCTGGAAGGCCCCGATGAGGAGCCGTTGCTCGCGCGCTGGCAGTACGGGCTTGGCCGGGTCTCGATGTTCACCTCCGACTGCAAGAACCGCTGGGCCGCCGACTGGGTGGAATGGGACGGCTACGGCAAGTTCTGGACCCAGGTGGTTCGGGACGCGATGCGCCGCGGGGAGGGAGCCGATCTGGACTTCGAGGTGTCGCGCCGCGGGAACGCCGCCGCCGTGAGCCTCTCGCTGATCCGCGAGGACGGGAGCTATCCCGAGGACGTGGTTCCCGAGCTCGAGATCTCGTACGGCGGACTCGTGGGCCGCACCATCATCCGGCAGACGGGCCCGGGATGGTTCGAGACCGAGGTGCCTCTCGATCTCAGCCCCGGTGATACGGCGCGCTTCCGCATCGTCGGCGATTCCCTTCCGGACGATCTCGCCGCCGGAGCCGACCTGGAGCGGGCCATCCACTTGAGCTATCCCGACGAGTACCGCTTCCTCCCGGCGGACGACGCCGCCCTCCGGGCGCTGGCCGCGGAGACGGGCGGCGTCGTCGCTCCCACTCCGGCGCAGGTGCTTTCCGCGAACGGGGACCGGGTGGTGCGCTCGCGCGCCCTCTGGCCGATCCTCGCGCTGGCGGGCCTGATCGCCTATCTGCTCGACCTGTCGGTTCGGCGCGTCCCCTGGCTGTGGACCCGAATCGGCCGGCAACTGCGCCCCGCCTGAGCCGCGGCGCCCGGCCGCGGAGCATCTCCAAACCGGCCCGAGCGGCGCGCGGGGGCGCCAGCCCAGCCCCGATCCGGATGCGGGGTTCTTCGGTCCCGCCGGTGGAGTTGCGTTGGCGGCGCGCCTCCTGGGTGTGGCCGCAGCGGGCGAAGGAAGGCGGGAGCGCGCGGCCCTTAACAGCCTGTGGACAAAGTCACGCGGCGTTCGGCCGGCGATGCATCCCGGCTGAACCGCGACGCTTTGCGTCGCTCATCGTTGCGTTTCGGTCAAAATACACCAGGTATTCCTCCCTCACGCGCCTTGTCAGCCGGGCGCCTCGCCGGCCTCGGCGCTCACGCCACTTTATCCACAGGCTGTTAACAGCCTGTGGTGAAACCCAGACGGCCCAGTTCTCCCGGTGGGGGCTCGAGCGGCGATGCATCCCGGCTGAACCGCGCCGCTTTGCGGCGCTCTGCGTTACGTTTCGGTCGAAATACACTCGGGCCAGTTCTCCCGGTGGGGGCTCCTCCCTCACGCGCCTTGTCAGCCGGGCCCCCACCGGGAGAACTGGCCCCACCGGGAGAACTGGGCCTCCCCCCTCTCGGCGCTCACCTGGGTTCCACCACAGGCGGTTAACCGATCTCGGTCAGCCGCTTTCTGCCTCGGCGTGATCCGCCCGCCAGACCGTCGATGCCGAGTTCCCGCATCAACCGGGCAACGCGTTTTCGACTGACCTTCCAGCCTTGGCGTTGGAGCTCACCGTGGATTCGGGGAGCTCCGTAGGTGCCGTGGTGACAGGCATGCACGCTGCGGATTTCCTTCTTGAGCACCTCGTCCATCCGGGCCCGGCAGCTCAGCGGTCGGGTCTTCCAGGCGTAGAAGCCGCTCCGCGAGACGCCGAGAATCCGCGCCATCGTCGCGATGCGATGTTGGGATTTGTACGTGTCGATGAACCGATAGATCACCTCATGATCTACGGGGCAGAGGGGAATGCCGGAACCCGGAAGGAACGAGGTCCCCTCACGCGGGGTCGGGACACCTCCCGCCCCGGACACCCCGGCAGGCTCAGGTGGCGGAGCAACCCCGGAAGGAGCGCGCGGGCGGCGCGTGCCGGCGCCGTTTTGGTCTCCCACCGGACTCAGCGCGTGTCACAAAGGGCGCCCGGAAGGCGATTCGGTTGCCCGGTCGGCCGCCGTGCCGAAGATCGCGCACCGACGCACGGCCCGTTAGGCGGCATTTCCGTTTTTTGTTCAGGCACGGTCCCGGCGTTGGATTCCTGTTACCTTCCCTCCCCAAAATACCCAAGCGACACCTGAAGTCGTCGCACGAAGACCCGAATAGTGTACACAAGTTCCGTTACACAAATGACACGTTCACATACCGATGTGCCAAGCACAACATCTCGGGATCCGCAATGTGGCCGCCGGTGATGGGTGGCCGCGTCCTCCGACGCCGCCGCCCGCGACCCCCGTCCGCGTCATGATTCCGCTCCCCGAACCGCTGCGATTCGGGAAAAACTCGACGCGGCGGATCCCGGCGCCGCTCCGGACTCTAACCGGCGGCGGCGTCGGTCGGGCGCCGGCGGCGCGAAACGGGAGAAGGCCGGCTTCCGGTCCCGAAGTCTAACGAGACAGGCGGGTTCCGGGATCGAAGGGGAGGCCGCGCGGATGAAGGATGTTCCGGCTGCGAGTTGCGGGACGCTCTTCGCATTCGGGCCGTAGCGAAACTCGGAACTCCGAAGCGGTCCGGCCGCTCGAACCCCGGAGCGCGAGCCGCGGCCGACGATCCGGCGAGGCGGCGCCTCCCGCCGTGCTCCCAATGCCGCCCCCGAACCGCTCAGTGTGCGCGCGCTTTGCCAATCACTGCGCCCAAGCCAATTGACTGGCCACCAAACCGGGGTAAGATGGCCCTGCCGACGATGAAGTTCCGTCCCGCGCCGCATTTGACCGCCGATTCGGTTGTCTATTGGACCCGCCCCGTGATCATGGGGTTCGGAGGCGCGCCGCGCTCGGCGACGGTGCGGGGTGGCGCGCGTGCCGGGGAGTCCGGACGGGGAGGGCAAAGGAGACAGGCGGCTCAACACGACCCGGAAGTCCGGGTCGAGATCAGGGCAGGCAGTTTCTTTCCGGTCCGAAAACCCCGGCGTCACGACGTCGGATCCAGGAGAGCAGCAAGAATGAGCAAAAGGCCCCCCCGCTACACGGAAGAGTTCCGGCGTCAAATGATTGATCTGGTACGGACGGGTCGGACACCGGAAGAGCTGTCACGCGAGTTCGAGCCCAGCGCACAGGCAATCCGGAACTGGGTGGCGGCATCCGAAACCGAGGACGGGAGGTCCGAAGACTGGACCGAGAGCGAGCGCCGTGAACTTCGGGAGGCGAAACAGGAGATTCGCCGGCTGCGGGAGGAACGCGACATTCTCAAGAAGGCAGCGGTGTGGTTCGCTCAGGAGGCCGGGCGGGCGCAGCGGGGCTGATTCGGGGCCGGGTTCGGCGCCCGGGTCGGCACCCGGGCCGGCTTCTTCCAATGGATTTGGTCCGGCTCGGGGATTGGTGGGGACTGTTGGGCCGCACAAACGGCCACACCAAATGATTAGGGTAGGGCGCAGGGTGGCGCCCCCGGGAATCGGGTAGAGCGGCGGGAATCCTGGCGCGCCGGGCGATCCGCGGCGGTTGGAGCGGCGGTTAGTGAAGTCTGTGGCTCGCCAGCAACTCGCCGCGCGCGTGGACGGTGATGCGCCGTGTTCCGCGGTGCCGGAAGGGAGGCACGTTCCAGAACCAGTGAGTGTGGGGCGGTCCTTCGCCGAGCACCACGACCAGTCCCGGTCCGGCGGCGCCCTCCAGCCGCACCTCGATGGCGTCGCCGGGAACTCCGCCCGCTACGGAGAGGCCGATGCCGAGCGCTCGCTCCGGCGCGACCCGGACCGCGTTCGGCGGCGGGTCCTTCAGCTCCGCGTCACCAGCGATCTCGCCGTCCTTCACCACGTAGTCCATCAGGGTGAGCGAGGAATCGTAGGGCGCGGGGTCGTTCCACAGCTTCCGCTGGAACGGGTCCAGCACCTCGCCGCGGGGGCCCCGAACTTCGAAGTGGAGATGCGGCGCCGTCGAACAGCCGGAACTTCCCACGGCGGCAACCCGCTCTCCGGCCGTGACGGTCTGTCCGACGGCGACCTTTACCGATCCCCGGCGGAGGTGGAGGTAGCGGGACCGCGACCCGTCCTCGTGGGTCAACTCCACCAGGTTCGGTTGCGCCAGCGCTCCCAGGAATCCGCAGGAGACGTTCCGATCGAACTCGCCGTCGTGTACTGCCGTGACGCGCCCGTCCGCGGCCGCGAGAACGGGGAACCCGCGATCCATCCAGCGGAAGTTGGGCACGTCCAGGTCCGTACCCTGATGGCGGTCGTAGGTGTTCCGGCCGCCGCGGTAGTCGCGAACTCCGGGCCCGGGCTCGAGGTCCACGTAGTTGTTGACGACCCAGTCCCGTCCCGGGGCGCCCCCGAGCGGTTGCGCGAAACGGACCCGGAGGAGAGGAGCTGGCTCGGAGTCCCCTGAGCCGCGGCACCCGGGCAGCGCCGCGAGGCAAAGGAGGGCGGCCGTGAGTGCGGTGCGGCGGAAAACCGCGAGCGCCAAAGACGAAGCCCCGGCCGCGTCAGGGGTCCACGGCCGCTGCGCCCTGGCGGATCGAGTAAAGGCGGGTCTGGGTACGGATCAGCAAGCGATCCCCGACGATGGCCGGGGACGCCAGCGTCCAATCCTGGAGATCGTTCACTCGAACGAGCCGGTACTCGTCACCTGCTTCGATGACGAAGGTGTCGCCCTCTTCTCCCATCGCGAAGATGTATCCGCCGTAGGCCCAGGGGGAGGTGGTGAACGCCGCCGCCCCCTCCGCGATGCGGGACCGGTAGATGCGCTCTCCAGTATCCACGTCGTAGCGGGCGAAGATGCCGCGCGAATACAGCACGTAGAGGGCGCCGTCGTAGATGACCGGCGTCGGCAGATAGGTGCCGCCGCCGAGGCGGTCGTACCAGAGTACGTGGTCGCTGCGGGTGCTCCCTTCGGGCGGGGTGATGTCTCCCGCGCCCCCGGGGCGGATCGCGGCCAGCGGCCGGTACTGGCCGCCCGAGCCCGCGGAGACGAAGAGCCGCCCTTCCCACGCGAACGGGCTCTGGATCGGGTTTCCCGCCGTCCGCCCCATCCGCCAGAGCGGATCGCCGTCCAGGTCGTAGCTGATCACGATGCCGGGCCCGACGGTCACGATCTCGCTACGAAGCTCGTTGTCCCACACGAAGGGTGTGGACCAGCCGGTCTTTCTTCGCTCCGTGATCTCCCGCGGCGTGCGCCAGACCTCCTTGCCGCTGTGCTTGTCGAACGCGGCGAGAAAGCCGGATTCCTCGTTGTCGTTCAGCACGTAGAGCCGCTCCCCGTGAAGCGCGGGGGAAGCTCCGGTGCCGAAGTCGCGCACAGTGGGATGAGAAGCGAGCGGCGTCTCCCAGACCGGATTCCCCTCCATGTCGAAGGCGAACAGCCCGTGGTGGGTGAAGTAGACGTAGACGTTCTCGCCGTCGGTCACCGGCGTTTCCGAGGCGTAGCTGTTCTTCCGGTGGCGGCCTCCGAGCGGATGTCCGCGATAGAGCTCCCGCTCCCAGAGCGTTTCCCCGGTCTCGAGATCGAGACAAAGGAGATGGAGGCCGATCACGACCTCTTCGGGCAGCTCGCGGTCACGGGCGTAGAGCCGCCGGTTGACTTCTTCGGGGGGCAACCCCTGGGCCTGCAGTTCGGCGATGTAGTCGTTGCTGAAATCCGTGCCGAGCGAAGGGCCCTTCATTTCGCTGGGACTGGTGGCCGAGGTCAGGAAGATCCGGTTCCCCCAGACGATCGGAGAGGACCAGCCCACCCCGGGGACTTCGGCCGCCCATTCCACGTTTTCGGTCGTGGACCACGAGGTCGGAAGGTTCGGATGGGTTCCCACCGGATTGGCGTCGGGACCGCGGAAACGAGCCCAGTTGGCCGGGGGATCGGTCTTGGACGGCTGCTCCTCGGCAGATGCCGGAAGGGCGGCGAGAACGGCGAACGCCGCGAACAGCAGGACTCTCATTCCGGGATCATCGTCGGAGGCATGCCGGTCCGCCCGCTTCCGGCGTCCTTCCAGGCGTCGTAACGGAGCCGGAGGGTGATCACCGGGTTGGCGTTCTCGTGCGGCTGGATGTCCTCGTCCGTCGCGCTGAGGTAGGCGTAGTAGTCGCCGTCGTTGTGCGACCGGCCGGTCGCGTCGTCCCGGTTCGCGACGGCGATGTAGGCAACGTGCGAGGTCTTTCCGTCGCAGGGCGCCGCGGGCTTCGGCTCCTCCTCACAGGTGCACCGCTTGTCTCCGCCCGCCGCGTCGGCCCCCTCCATGGCGGCCATCACCCGGTCGGCGAGGGTGCCCTTCGCTCGCATGAACGCGAGCACCGCGTCCTCGGCGACATCGCCGTCGAACAGGATGTTCCCCTGCACCTGGACGAAGATGTCGTCGCCGACCTGGCCCGACACATAGAGGGAGGCCGCGCTGTTCCCCTCGCCGTTGAAGCCCGCGCTCCGTCCCTGGAGGTCCAGGATGCCGAACTGGCGCCGCTCCATCTGCGGTTCGTCCTTCTGGTTTTCCTGCTCCCGGAGGAGTTCGATGATGCGTGCGGGCTCGGTTCCCTTCCGGATTTCCTCGTACACCAGCATCTGGTTGGCGCGGGTGTTGTCCACCCCGGCCTGGCAGGCAGCGACCCCCACGCCCGGCACGATCACCGCCTGGACATCCATCAGGTCCCGCGCCGGTCGGGAAGGAAACCGCGACTGCCGGACGCAGGTGGCCGAGGCGACGATCACCTGACCCGAATTCCGGTCCACGGCGATTACCGACCAGGTGGCGAGGGCGGCTGCAGGCGCGAGCAGCAACAGCGCAAGCGCCAGTCCGATGCGTCTCATGGGCGGCTCCTTGGAGAGCGCCTATGGTGTCAGAAAGGGCAGGGGGTACGGGAATCCGAGGGGCACGGATGGTGAACAGGCAAGGGACCGCCGACCTCGGCCAATCCCCCGGTGGAGGCGCGCCAGCGCCCGCCACCGGCGGGCAAGATCGCAGCGCCCACACGGTTCCCTGCGGTGGCGCCGCCGCAGCATAGAATCGCGGCCATGCGCGGGTTAGCGGTTGCGGAGCGGCGACGGACGCGCGTCGCCGAGCTGGAGTTCACGGGCTGCGAGCCGGTGCGGGTGAGCGGGGCTGAGATTTTCGGCCCGGAGTGGGAGGGGCGGAAGCTGGAGTACTGGCACGCCGCCACCGAGATCGCCTGGATGGTGCGAGAGCCGGCGAGTCGGTGGCACGAGCGGCCCACTCGCCGGCTAGCGAGGCTTCTCGAGCGGATCGTCGAGGCGCGAGGCTCGGACGTGGAGTGCCTGGGTTCAACGGACCTCCGGATCCGAGAACCGGACGGAGCCCTCACGGATCTGATGCAGGCGGACGAAACGGTGTATCTCCACCCGGCCGGTGCGAATCTACCGCAGGGCCCGCAACTCATCGTGGGAGAAGACGCCTATCCGGATGTTGTCCTGGAGGTGGACAACACGACGGACGTGCGGCGGGGGAAGCTGGTGGCGTACGCGGAATGGGGTTTCCCGGAGGTGTGGGTGGAGGTTCCGAAGTCGGCGTCGCCGAGCCGGCCGGCGGGCCTCAGTCCCGGGCTGACGATCCATTTGCTGGAGGAGGGCCGCTACCGGGAGTCGCCGGAGAGCCGGGCGTTTCCGGGCTGGAGGGCGGGGGAGATCCACCGGGCGCTGAACGAACCCGTGATGTCCGAGGATACGAAGAAAGATCTGAGGCGGGTGGGACGCGCGCTCGGGGAGCGGGAGGGGACGGCCCCGGAGAATGGCCCGCTCCGGTCCCGGATGGAGCGCCGGGCCCGCGCCGCGGAGTTGGCCGGAGTGGTCCGCATCATTCTTCGCCAAAGGGGGCTCGCCGTGTCCGACGGGTTCCCCGCGAAGCCGGAGTCCTTGCTACCGCCGTCGCGCGAGGCGGTCCTCGATGCGGCGTTCACGGCCGACGACGAAACGGATTTCCTGTTGCGACTGGGGATCGCCGCCTGCCCGGACGTCGAGGAGTAGGAAGGGACCGCCGACCTCCGGTCAGTTCTCCCGGTGGGGGAACGCAGTTGCGCCGGACCCCCGAAAGAGCGGATGGCGCGGATGCACGGGAACGCCGACCTCCGGTCGGCACGCGCGGGAGCGCGAAACCTGCGCTGATGACGCGGAGCCCTGCCAACGTGAGTGCCGCACCACCTTTTCATGCGGGCGGGGTGAACAGGCGGACCTGATCATGGGCGTTTCTCCCGGTGGGGGCCCGGCATCGCGGTAGGGCGCGGCATCGCCCGCCACCGACGAGCAAAATCGCCGCGCGCGCGGTTCCCGGCGATGGCGCCGCCGCGTAGAATCGCGGCCATGCGTGAGTCAGCGGTCGCTGAGCGGCGGTGGACGCGGGTCGCCGAGCTGGAGTTCACGGGCTGCGAGCCGGTGCGGGTGAGCGAGGCGGAGATTTTGGGTCCGGAGTGGGAGGGGCGGAAACTGGAGGAAGACCTCGAAGGTGGCGGCGTTGAACACCGGGGAAAAGATGTGGACGAACTTGCCGCTCAGCAGGCTGACCGCGCCGAAACAGGCGACGGATTGTCGCGTCGGGGCATGGAAGACGACGGGGTCCTTGTCTTCGGGCGGGACCCACATGCGACAGCGGGTGCCGTGGCGCTGGAAGTGGCATTCGTCCTGGCTCCACAGCTCAACATCGCAGCGCCGCGCCAGACGGCGGAGTTTTTTTAAACGCCTCCACCTGTTGCGGGTCCGCCGAGGCGATCTGGGGACGCGGCTTGCGGAACCGGAAACCCATCTGCCGGAACAAACGCTGACACTGTCGCACCCCGAGATCCACGTCGTACTGCCGACGCAGGTGCTCCGACAGCAGTCTGCCGTCCCACAGATGGCCACCCAATCCGAACTCGTCCGGCCGCTGGCGCAAATCGTCCTCCAACGACGCCCACTGCTCCGCGTCCAGGGTGCGCGGCCGGCCCGGCCGCTCGCCATCGCGCAGTCCCTCGAACCCCCGGTGTTCGAAGGTCTTCACCCAGCGCTGCACCGTCCGGGGGTCCTCGCCGAACAACCGCGCTACCTGACGGCAACTCTCGCCGCCCGTCACCAGCAACAGGCCATGAAGCCGGTGGTCATATCGGGCCTCGTCAGAACGTTGGATCTCCTGTTGAATCGCGATCCGCATCACATCCGCATCGGCGATCTCAAGCTTCTTCATCGCGGCGACCCCTCTACTCCGGATCGTCGCTATCCTATCCCATCATGCGGCATTCTTTATGGCGTTGTGTATAGAAGCTCTGCCCCTCACGGGAACGTGAGCAAATGACCAGGACGCCTCGGACTCTCATGGCTGTTCTGATCGTCGCCGCCGGTTGCGGCGGGGGCGTTGACGACGCGACGAACAGGGTTCCTGTCAACCCGACCACGCCCGTGCCGCCACCCGAACCCCCCGGCGAGCCAACCGGGGTCGAAGTTGCAGAGCGTGGCCTGAACTTCCTGGTGTGGACCTGGAATCCTGTGGAAGGCGCGACCGGCTACGAGGCCCACGCCTTCCTCGCCGGAACCCCACCGTCTGAACGAACGAACCCCGCTGTGTTCACTGAGGAACCGACCGTCCGAGTGGACGGACTTGAACCGGACACGGCGATGGAAATCTTCGTCCGGGCCGTGCGCGAAACGACCGGGGGGCGAGCGGTCAGCCCGTGGTCGGATGTCGGCTTCGGCGTAACCCTGTTACCGCCCGCCGGTCCCGTCGGCGTCTGCGAGGACGAACGCGAACAGGCGCTTGCCTACGGCTCCCTGCTCGCGCATGAGTGGAATCCCGACCGGCCCTTCGGGTTCGACATCGACACCGAGGGGATCCAAGAGGGCGGCGAACGGATCGGCCGGCCGGACTTCCTCGAAGAAGAGGTCCTTCAGCCGTTACGCGATGTTGCCCGCCGGATCGAAGAACGTCTTGGCTACCCAATCCTGACCCCGACGCTCGGCGGCGACGAGATTCGCATCTTCCTTTCTGGCGGCGTAAACGCACCGGAAAAGCCTCTTTCTGGATGCCGCTCCAATATCGGGAGCGCGATGGGAGCCGCTGTAGGGAACGGGAGCATGGCGTTCCACCGCTACTTCTTCGACCCCGAGATCACCTGTGTGCACTACCAAAGAGCACGGGAATGGGAGACTGTGGTCCACGAACTCGGCCATCTTCTCGGGATGACACACGACCCCGACACGACGGGAGAAGATCCGCAACTACCGGGCATTCGGATGAGCGTCCAACTCACCTTTCAGTGGAACAAATGGCGGGCGGCGCATCCTGGCGACGGTGTTGGACACGGCGATGACTACGGCGAGAGCGACGTGTACCTGACGGTTGCGGACATCGACGCGCTCGGGTGTGCCTTCCCGCACCCGGACTTCCCGCGGTAGAAGCAAGGCGGAGCGTTCTATTCGGCTCGGGGTGCGGGGCGTATCGCTGCGCCCAGCCGACCAGTGAGATGTGGGTGCCGGCCGTCACCGGCCTGACCCGTTTCCCCCGCAAGCGCGGGGATGGACCCTGGCTCAGAAGGTCGAGTGTCGAGATGGCGAGTTTCTCCCGCACGCGCGGGGATGGACGGGCCAGTTAGATTTTGGATTTGGTGATCTGGCGGTTTCCACGTACATACGGCGATAGCGGCTGGCGCGGGTCCTCCGACCGCCGGTGGGACCGTTCAACTCCGATAGGGGTCTTTGGTCCCTACCAGATCCTCCAAGCTGAAACCTCCGGCGGCCAGGGAGAGCAGAGTGATCTCGGCCGCCGCCCCGGCGTCCTCGCCGGCGTCGTGACGCCGGAACTCGATCCCGAGCCGGGCGGCGATTGCAGCCAGTCCGCGCGAGCCGCGCGGGAAGCGTCCCGGCCACGCCTGGTTCGGTAACAGGGAGCTGTCGAGCCAGACTCGCTGAAAGACCGGCAGACGACCGCGACGGCATTCCTGAGTCAGGGCCGCGACATCAAACCGGGTATGCGTCACGACGAGGCGGGGAAGCCGGCAGGCAATCTCGCCGTGATTTCCGCGAACGCCGGGGCGGCCGCCACCGCATCGCTCGTGATCCCGTGGATCTTGGCGTGGCGGCGGTCGAAGCGGCCGGCCGGTCGAATGAGTCGAGTCCAGACGCGGCGGATCCGGCCTGATTCCACCGTCGCAATCCCAATCCGGCAGATGCTGGCCGGATCGGAATTCACAGTTTCGACGTCCAGGGCCGCAAACTCGACGTGCGGTTGCGGAGACACCAGCTCCTGAGCTTGCCCGGGAGCGGTACGCATAGCTCAGCGCGCCATTCCTGGTTTCCAGCCGTCACGCCGACATCTGCACAGAGCAAGGCGCCGGCCTGCGGGGATTGTGCCGCCTCCCGGTTTTTCGCCCGGTGGTCCCCCAGCTCGAGTCAGGCTCGCGACGTAGAAGCCCCCGGGAACCAGGACCGCCGCCAGCAGGCCCAGGAGGAGTGCGATGAGCGTCATGAGGGCATAATGGCCGCTGCCTGCGCCAAAACTCGTCACCCCGGAGAGACGCACCCGCGGAACGGGCCGAGATTCGGCCTGTCGCCGCGCTACCCGCGGCGATGCCGATCTGGAGGTCGGCCGTCCCGTGGGGCATCACCGGCCAGCAGGAGGAAGGGTCGCTACCTCCGGGGCCGAGGTCTCCGACCGGGTCGACGCGATCGAACGACGGCTGTCGGCGATCGAAACGGTCCTGGAAACCCGCCACGGAGCCCTGCCTCGACCCGGGAACTGACGGCGGGCGCCGTTCCGCCGTCGCCGTCCGGCCGGGCTCCGCGGTCTTCCGCGGCCCCTTGGCCGCTACACCAGATTCCGCTCCGCCACCACGTCCACGTCGTCCCCGAACAGCCGGCGCGGGACGACCTCCACCGGGGCCGGCAAATTGTCGTACGGAGTTTCCTCGGGCTGGCCGCCGAGCTCCCGGAGCTTCCGAAGCTGTGGAGTCAGGCGGGACTCCGCGGATCCGGCGGCGGCGTTGTACACCGCGCTCGTCTTCGCGAGCTGGGTGCCGACATCGGCGAAGTGGCCGAGAAAGATCCCGAGACGCCTCTCGAGTTCGAGACCGGCGTTCCGCATCTCCTCGGCGTTCCGGGTGCTGGTCTCATTCCTCCACATCGCGGCGACGCTCCAGAGCAGGCCGAGGAGCGTGTGCGGGGTCGCGAGGACCACTCTTCGATCGGCCGCGAACTGCAGAAGATCGGGCTCGTGCCGGATGGCCTCCGAGAGCAAGGACTCGATGGGCAGGAACATCACGGTGAACGGCGGGCCGTCTCCGACCTTCGCCGGGTAGTCGCGCTTGCCGAGCGCGTCGGCGTGAGCCTTCACCGCCTTTGCGTGTTTCCCGAGGGCGGTGTCTTGTTCGTCCACCGCGGACATCTCGGTCGCGGCGAGGTAGTCGTCCAGGGGGACTTTGGAATCCACCGGGAGGAACGATCCGTTCGGGAGGCGAAGGACCAGATCGGGCCGCGAGCCGTTCCATCCCGTCTGCGTTTCGAAATCGCAGTGCTGAGTGAGCCCGACCGACTCGACGAGGTTCTCGAGCTGGATTTCGCCCCAACGGCCGCGAGCCTGGCGGTCCCCCTTCAGCGCCTCGCGGAGTGAACGGCTGCTCTCCTTGACGGTTTCCAACTGGCTGGACATGCGCTCGGCCAACTGGTGCAGGGCGCCGTGATCCTCGGCCCGCTTGTTCTCCAGCTCCCGGGTGAGTTCGGCCACGCTGCGGAGCGATTCGCGGATCGGGGCGGCCGTTTTCGCGAACTGTTCCTGACCGAGCTCGCGGTCGGAGCGGACGGTGGCCTCCAGTTGTTTCACGGCCTGGCCGGTGGCGTGTTCGTAGGCCTCACGCGCCTGCTGATTGCTTTCGGCGGCGGCGGCGCGGGCGATCGCGTCGAGGTCGGATCGGGTCTGCCGACGGCCGGCCCGCTCGCCGGCGCGGAGCCCCGCGAAATAGAAGGTCGCGGCGACCAGCCCGGCCCCGAGGAGTGCGAGGAGGAGCGTCGTGACAGTCATGATGGCCATTGTCGGGGCCGGATATGACAAAACGTGACACGCGGCGTTCCCCGGAGCGGCCCGGCCGCGACAAGACTCATTCCGGATCCCTCCGGGTGGGGCGGCTGCGGGGCGGGGGCCGGAAGAGGGGGCCGCGCTGGAAGATGTAGGCGGCTACCGCGTCCCGGACGACCCAGGCGACCGACACCCGCTTGGCGGCCGCGATCCGCTGGAGTTCCTCGTAGTCGGCGGCGTCGAAGGAGACGGAAACGCGCCGGCGCGATTCCGCGGCTCGGTCCGGTGCCTCCTGGCGGTCACCGTGTTGCACCATGATGCACCATTGTGGTGCACGGCGCGCGGGGAGTCAAACGCCGTTCGCGCCCGGCCGCGGAGCCGGTTCAGCCGGGCGGTCGCCCCGTGGGCCGGTAGGCCTGCTCCGGGTGGTTGAGGCGATCGGGAATCGTGCGCTTGAGGACGCCGTCCTCGACCATGGGGCTGAGATGGCGCTTTGCGAGATTCGCGGGGTCCACGGCCAACAGGAGCCCGAGGCGCTCGGACGTCGCGGGGCCGCATTCAGTCACGATCCGCCAGATGGCAAAGCGCAGCGAGTTCCTGCGCGGTCGCTTGCCGAGCGTGAGGATCAGGACGCGCAGGCTCTTCGGCAGTTCCTCGAGGGCTGCGGCGCGCGGCCCCGGGGGCGCGCCGGCGGCTGGTTGTGAGTCGGCGGGTGTCCGGCGACGGGTCTCGGAAACCGGTCCCTCCTTCCGGGGGGATTCTTCCCGGCCCCTGCCAGCGGACCGGGGCAGTATCCGACCGGGGGAAGCGGCCTCGTCCTCCGGTGCGGTTCGCGGCGACGGCTCCGGGTCTGATTCCGATGCGGTTCGCGGCGACGGCTCCGGGTCTGACTCCGGTGCGGCCGGAGGCGAACCCGGTTGTCGGGAGCCTTCCGGGGGCGCTTCCTCGCGAGGCAGCAGGCGGGAGGCGCGGTCCAGGTCGCGGCCGATTCCGAGCAGCGCGAAGATCGCGCGGCCGAGCCCGCGGTTGGCCTCCAGCAGGTGGACGGCGAACTCGCGGCCGCGGCTGCCGGGCGGGAACGCGGTGCGCAGCCAATCGGCGAGACGCTTCGCCACTCCCCGGAATGCCTGGGCGACGGCCGCCGCCCGACGCGCCTGCTCGGCGGCGCGCCGCATCGCCGGACCGGCATTCGCGCGGATCCAGCCGTACGCCTTCCGGACACCCTTCGCCGTGTGGGGCACCCACAACCAGAGACGGTGGAGTAGCGGCCGGGGCTTCGCGAACCAGGCGCGGATCAGATCGAGGCCGAGGGGTTCCTCGGACGGCAACTGCTCCGGCTCTTCGGCAGCGGGCGGTTCGCCGCGCAGGTTGAGGCTGTGCACGCCGGAACGAAGCGTATCCAAATCGTGCCGGGAAGGTGCGGTCGATAGTGGGGTTCGGCTGGGGGAGGTCCGGTCGATAGTGGGGTTCGACTGGGGAAGGTCCGGTCGATAACGCGATTCGGCTGGTGGAGGTCCGGTCGATAACGTGGGTCGGCTGGGGGAGGTCCGGGCGATAACGGGGGTCGGCTGGAGGAGGTCCGGTCGATAACGGGGGCCGGCTGGAGGAGGTCCGGTCGATAACGGGGGTCGGTTGGTGGAGGTCCGGTCGATAGCGTGGGTCGGCTGGGGGAGATCCGGTCGATAGTGGGGTTCGACTGGGGAAGGTCCGGTCGATAACGCGATTCGGCTGGGGGAGGTCCGGTCGATAACGTGGGTCGGCTGGAGGAGGTCCGGTCGATAGCGTGGGTCGGCTGGAGGAGGTCCGGTCGATAGTGGGGTTCGACTGGGGAAGGTCCGGTCGATAACGCGATTCGGCTGGTGGAGGTCCGGTCGATAGCGTGGGTCGGCTGGTGGAGGTCCGGTCGATCACGGGGGTCGGCTGGTGGAGGTCCGGTCGATAACGGGGGTCGGCTGGTGGAGGTCCGGTCGATAACGGGGGTCGGCTGGGGGAGGTCCGGTCGATAGCGGGGTCGGCTGGCGGAGGTCCGGTCGATAACGGGGGTCGGCTGGGGGAGGTCCGGTCGACAGCGGGGTCGGCTGGCGGGAGGAGGACTGTCAGAAATTCCGTGTGTAGGCCGGTGACTGTGGAAACTGGGTTTGTTTTGCTTCCCGGCATTGTATGACCGAGCCGATGGGATTTTGGCCGGCGCGCCCGAGCGGGCCAGACCGGGGCGGGTAGGTACGCTGGGGGCTCTTGGAGTTCGAGGAGTGGGCCGGCCCCCGAGGTTCTCCACGGGGCAGTCCTTTCCAGAAGACTCCAAGCTCCAAGGTGAGCCGGTGGGAAGTGTGGGAAACGCGTCCCGCTCCCCGTGTGGACCGACAGCGAGGCGCGATACGGCCCCAGCGTTTTCCAAGTCCTGGGGGAATCGCTCCGGACGAAGCGGTCCCTCGCGATCCGGTCGCTACGGGCGCCGCGATTTCCCCAGGACGGCGCTTTCCACGGGCTCAAGGCGGCGCCTACGGCACTCAGCCGGGGGCCTCGAGGCAGACCGGCCGCCGCCGTGTGGGGCGCGGCACGCGGCGGGCTCACAAAGCCTCCACCGGGAACCGGTCGCCGAACAGGATCGCGAACTCGGCCCGCGCCTGCGGCCAGAACGCCTGCGGCCGCTGCCACTTCCGTTCCATCTTCCGCAGCGTCAGGTAGATCAGCTTCATCGCCGCCCGGTCGTTCGGAAAGTGGCCCCGCGTTCGCACCGCACGACGCACCGTGCTGTTCAGGCTCTCGATCGCGTTCGTCGTGTAGATCACCCGCCGGATCGGCTTCGAAAACGCGAAGAACGGGATCACCTGCGCCCAGTTCCGCCGCCAGCTCCGCACGATCGCCGGGAACTTCCGGCCCCAGGAACTCGCCTCGAACCCGTCCAGCGCCTCCTCCGCTTCCTCCACCGTGTCCGCCTGGTAGATCGGACGCAGCGCCCCCGCCAACTCCTTCCGCTCCTTCCAGGACGCGTGCGCCAGCGAATACCGGATCAGGTGCACCAGGCACGTCTGCACCGTCGCCTCCGGAAACGCCGCCTCGATCGCCTCCGGAAACCCCTTCAACCCGTCCACCACCGCAATCAACACATCCCGAACGCCCCGCGCCTTCAACTCGTTCATCACCCCCAACCAGAACTTCGCCCCCTCGTTCGCCGCCGTCCACATCCCCAAAATCTCCTTCCGCCCCAGCGCCGTAATCCCGATCGCCAGGTGAACCGCCTTGTTCTGAACCACCCCCTCCTCTCGGATCTTCACCCGCAACGCGTCGAAATACACGATCGGATACACCGCCTCCAAAGGCCGCGAACGCCACTCCCGCAGCTCCTCGTGAATCTCGTCCGTCACCTTCGAGATCAACTCCCGAGACACCGTAACCCCATACAACTCCTCCACATGCGCCCGGATCTCCCGCGTCGTCATCCCCCGCGAATACAGCGAAATCACCTTCTCGTCGAACCCCGGAAGCCGACGGGCCCACTTCTCCACCAACTGCGGCTCGAAACGTCCCTCTCGGTCCCGCGGAACCGCCAACTCCACCGAACCCGTCCCCGTCAATACCCGCTTCCGGTTGTGACCGTTCCGGTGGTTCCCTGAACCCACCTCCTCCGCGCTCGAAAGATGAACCTCCATCTCCGCCTGCAGCGCTCGCTCCGCCACAGACCTCTGAAGCTCCGCAAACAACTCCCCGCTCTGAAACGCCTCCCGCGGATCCTCACCCGCCAATAGCTCATCCAAAAGCTCACTACTGATCCGACTCTTCCGTCGCGACATCTCTCTTCTCCTTGGTTCTCTTAGGTTACGTCCCTCCTACACACGGAATATCTGACAGGCTCGCGGGAGGTCGCTCTCGACCGGGCGGCCGGCTACCGGTTCCGGAAATGCGTGAAATTGAACGCCCGTTCCCGTCCCCGGGCGACAGCCGCGGCGTAGAGCTTTAGGTCCACGGTGACGAGGGGCCTGTCGGGAGTGATCACCTCCGGCAGCGCAGCGCCCGTCAGCCCGAGACGCCGGAACGCGCTTGTGCGGGCAGCGTCGGCGCTGTTGACGGAGGTCTCCGTGCTCCCTTCAATGAGGGTCCGCAGCTTTGTCGCGAACCGGGTGTGCGGCTTGAGAAGATTCGAGGCTTCGGTCAGCGTGTTGGGAGTAACGAACACCCGGACCTGTTCGACCAGGGCCAGGAGACGGTCGTAGTCCTCCGGCGTGAAGTTGCTCGTCCGCTTGTTGGTACTGATCAGATTCCGATCGACAGCCCCCACCACGAGCAGGACCAACAGATTCGCATCGACGAACGCTTCCCTCACCACTCTCAATCCGGCGCACTGGCGTTGAGGTTGCGATGAGTTACGGCGCGGACTTGGCCTGTGTGATCGTTAATCTCGACAACCTTGAAGACCCGGCCGCCAAGAACGTCGGCCAGCGATGTTCCGGCGCGAAGGAAGCTGATGGTGACCTTCCAGGTGGTGCCGTCGATACGAATTTCTTCGAATCGTGGCGAGTTAGCGTTTCGTCATCGAAGGTATCGACGACACACTCCTTGGCGATCTTTACGGCCGCTTTTGCGTCCATCTGGCCCTGCATGCCTACGAACCTCCAAGTCTGTTGCCGTGTTCCGACGGGGCCGCGCATCGTAGTGCGCTGCCCGCCCGATGGACGGGAGTTCCCGCTACGTGATTGTCCCCGGAGGGGGCGGGGATCCCGACCGCAGGCTGCCCCTCCTTTTGCTGCGTGCGGCGGGGGCAAGCCGCATTGGACGTTTCGCCGAGCTCCGGCGGGCGATGCCGGCCCCCACCGGGAGAAACCTCCATGATTGGGTCGGCCTGTTCACCCCGCCCGCATGAAAAGGTGGTGCGGCACTCATGTGGGCAGGGCCCGACGTCATTCGCGCGGGTTTCGCGCTCCTGCGCGTGCCGACCGGCGGTCGGCGTTCCCGTGCGAGCGGTGCCGGGGAGGGGAGTGGGGTCTATGTCGTTCGCGGCGCTCCGGGCCGCGGTGCCGGCCCCCACCGGGAGAACTGGCCGGAGGTCGGCGTTCCCGTGCCAGCGTGCTGTGAAGGCGAGTGGGGTCTACGTCGTCCGCGGCGCTGCGCGCCGCGGTGCTGGCCGGAGGTCGGCGTTCCAAGCCGGCGTGCCGTCGGGACGAATGGCGATGCGGGGTTTCGGTCAGATCTCCGCGACGACCGCCCGGAGACCCGGGGCGACCTCCACCGAGGCCCCGGGGGAGGCGTTGGCGGAGACAACCGCCAGCGCGACGGCCGCCGGACCGTCCCAGCCAGCCGGGCGGCGCGCGGCGCTCGTGATCCGGCCAGCGGCAGCGCCCCCGGAGAGAACTTCTGCGCCAACCTCGGGGACACCGCCGCCACCGAAGTCCAGGCGGCGAAGCAGCCTGGGAATCCTGCCCCGATGGGCCTGGCGAGCCACGTACTCCTGGCCGATGTAACAGCCCCTGCCGAGGCGGACGTGGGAGGCGAGGCCGCTCTGGAGGGGCAGGGAGCGCTCATCCAGTTCCGCCTCCCAGCGCGGCTCGCCGGCGAGGATCCGGAGATACTCCTGTTCCTCCGGGGTTGCCTCGACCGCCTCGCCGTCGTCGAGGATGTGCTCCCGGAACGAGACGCGGTCCTCGCGCCGGATGCCGGCGTGAAAGATGGTGGTGGCTGACCACGGGCGGAAGTCGCGGCGCAGAAATCCGACGGCGGTTTCGAGGACCCATCCCGGGGGCGCGAGATCCGGTTTTTCCGGCGTGGGGGCGGCGTCGGTGCCCACGATTTCAAAGTCGCTGCGGTCCGCAAGTGAGAGGTCCACATCGTCGGTGATCCGATAGCGGTCGAGAGCGGCGACCAACATTTGCTCCCGGACCCGCTCGCACTCGAGCAGGACCGCCTCGCGGGTCACCGTCGCGACGGCGGCGGCAATCAGGTTCCCCTTGGGGCCGAGGAGCGCGGTCCGCGCCGCGCCGGGAGTGGGGGGCAGGTCACCCGACATGATGCGGGTCAGGAACGCGATCCGGTCCGCACCGGTGACGCGGACCATGCCGCGGCGGTCACTGAAATCCGAAACCACGGCATGGTCGCCTGGAAACTCGGGGAACTGCGGCATGGGATCTCCCGTAAATCGCTCTCGGCGCGTATCCTAAACGGGGTCCCGCATCCGTCCTCGGGAGAACTCGTTTCCGCTCATGCAGCTACCGCTCTCAGTCGTCGCCGAATCGTTCACTCCGCCGGGGCCCGACCGGCTTGATTTCGACACCGTGGGCTCGCCTCGCACCCTGCGGCCCCGGCCGGTGGGGGCCGATGCGTCGGCGGAAGCGAACCTGCGGTCCGACCTGGCGTGGTTTTGGAACTCGAACGCGGACTGGGCGGAAGATCAGATCGCCGTCGGAGAGACTTACGAGGCGCTGGTGCGCCGGCTGGTTGCGAGCATCGGACTCCGGGAAGGTGACAAGGTGGTGCTCTCCGTCTCCGAGCCGGACGCCCGCCGGGCGGTCTGGCAAGGCGCGCTCCCGGACGGCGTCGAGGTGTCCGACTGGCGGCCGCGCCGCCTCGGGCGGGTTCTGGTTCGCGACCTCGAGGCGCTGCTCGACGAACGGACCCGGCTCGTGCTGCTCACCAAGGCGTGTCCGGTGACCGGCTCGCTCAACGAGGTCATCCCGGTAGCGCAACTCCTCGCGGGGACGGATGCGGTGCTCGTCACCGAGGCGAGCCACTTCGTGGCGCACGGGTCGCTCGATATCCGGAATCTCCGCTGCGACGCGGTCATCGCGAACGGCGAGGAACTGTTCGGAGCCCGCGGCGCGACGCTCTGGGCTCGCCAGCTGGGTCCGGTGGCCCCCGAATCCACGAACGGCGCCGTTTCGCCGAATACCCTGGCGGGGCTTGCGCGGGCCGTGTCCTACGCGGAGCGGCTCGGCGACGCGCCGAACGCCCTTGTGGTCCCTCCCTCCGAGCGCTTTGGGCGGCGGGAACCGATGCGGAAGGGAATGCAGAGCATTCGTCAGGAAGAGCGCATCCTCAGCCGTCTCATGCTCCGGGGCCTGTCGCGCATCAAGGGGATTTCGCTGCTCGGCGAGGACGACCCGCGGCGGGCGGCCTACCGGATCCCCACCTTCACCTTCACCGTGAACGGCAGCGGCGCCCGGGAACTGGGTTCCGCGATCCGGGACGCCGGGGTCCAGGTGGGCGTCGGAGATCTCGGATCGGCGGCCACCCTCGAGGCGCTCGGCATGAACCCGGAAGACGGCGTGGTACGGGCGTCCATCGGGCACTACCACAACCGTGAGGACATCGAGCGCTTCCTGCGCCTGCTGTTCTCGCTCCTGTAGCGGTCCCTCCCTTTTGGGCCCCCGGCCGGGGCGCGTACGATGGCGGTCCTCCGGGAGGCCTGCCATGAACGCTCCGTTCGCCCCGTCATCCACGTTTTCGTCCACCCTGTCGCCGCTGGCGTTCGCTCTGGCAATCGGCCTGACGCTCGCCGGGTGCGGGACCGAGGCGCCGCCGCCGCCGGCCGGAGAGCCGGGCACCCATGCCGAGCTGGTCGCGCTCTTCGAGGAGTGGCGGGATTTCGAGCGGCCCGAGTTCCGGGACGCTGTCCCGGACTACGGCGCGGAGGCCATGGCCCGCCAGCACGCCGAACTGCCCGCCTGGCGCGCCCGGCTGGATGCGCTCGCGCCCGAGGGTTGGCCGGTCGCCGAGCAGATCGACTGGCACCTGGCGCGCGCCGAGATGAACGGGCTCGACTTCGACCACCGGGTGCGGCAGCCGTGGGCCCGGGATCCCGCTTTCTACGTCACGATCTTCGCGGCTGAGAGCGACGTGCCCGCCCACGAGGGGGCGGTGATCCACGGGTTCATCGATCTGTGGACCTACGACTACCCGCTGTCTCCGACCGACGCCGGTGAACTGGCGGCGCGGATCGGGGCCATCCCCGGCCTCCTGGCGCAGGCGAAGGAAAACCTCGCCGCCTCGAACGCCCGGGATCTCTGGCTGGCGGGACTCCGCGCCTTCCGGAACCAGGCGGCCGATCTGACGGCCTTCGGTGAGCGGGTCGCCGGCACGAGCGCCGACCTCGACGCCGCGGTGGCGGCTGCCCACGCCGCCAGCGAGGACTTCCGCGCTTTTCTGGAAGCGGAGGCGGACAAGAAGACCGGGCCGTCGGGCGTCGGCGCCGAGAACTACACCTGGTTGATGCGCCACGTCCACCTGTTGCCCTGGTCGTGGGAGGAAATCGTCACGCTCATCGAGCGGGAGCTGGCCCGCTCGCACTCCACACTCCGGCTCGAGGAGAATCGGAACCGGGCGCTCCCCGAACTCGAGCGGATCGCCTCTCCGGAGGAGTTCGACCGGCGCCTCAACGAATCGGTCGACAACTACATGGCGTTTCTGGAGCGGGAGGAGGTGCAGAGCACCGAGGACTTCATGGATCCGGCGCTGCGGGCGGTGAACGGAACCTTCCAGCCGCTCGAGAACCCGGACGACCTCAGGAACTTCTTCAGCGAGGTCAACTACCGCGGCCCGGACGCCTTCCGGCCCCACATGCACCACTGGATCGAGCTGGCGACGATGAGGGATGCCCCCCATCTGAGCTCCATCCGGGCGGTCCCCTCGCTCTTCAACATCTTCGCGGTGCGTTCGGAGGGGCTGGCGACCGGGGTCGAGGAGATGTTCATGCACCTGGGCCTGATCGAAGGCGCCCCGCGCGAGCGGGAACTCACCTGGATCCTGCTCGCCCAGCGCGCCGCCCGTGCCCTGAGCGGACTCCACCTCCACGGCGGCGACTTCGACATGGAGGACGCCGTGGAATACGCGATGCGCTGGACGCCGCGCGGCTGGCTGACCGAGGGAGCGCTGGTGCGGGGCGAACAGCACCTCTACCTGCGTCAGCCCGGCTACGGAACCAGCTATGTGGTCGGCAAGCTCCAGATCGAGGAGTTGCTGGCCGAGGTCGCGCTCATCGACGGCGACGACTTCTCGGTGAAGGACTTCTTCGACCGCTTCTACGCCGCGGGGGTGATCCCGATCACGCTGGTGCGCTGGGAGATGACGGGCGAGAAGGATCCGGTTCTGGACCTGAAGCCCTGAGCTGGCGAGCGCTCAGCGGGAGATCGGGGGCGGCGCGGTTGCCGGTAGCGGCTTCGGCGCGCTACTGCATCGAAAGGACGAACAGCCCGTTCAAGATGTCGCTGA
Organism: Candidatus Marinacidobacterium sp.; assembly: GCA_965250045.1. Lineage (GTDB taxonomy): Bacteria > Acidobacteriota > Vicinamibacteria > Marinacidobacterales > Marinacidobacteraceae > Marinacidobacterium. The sequence goes on along the minus strand of OZ252286.1, from coordinate 3,084,730 downwards.
CGATGATCGTCCCCGACGGCAGATACGGGTACACGCTCCAGGCGCCGTTGAAAGCGACGCTGTCGCTTTGGGGGAACGTGTCGAAGAAGGCGATCTCCTGCAACTCCCGGTTTGCCAGAGCGCCCAGCTCCAGCACTCTCAATCCGGAGGTGTAGTTGGCTTCGAACACGCGGTCGCCCAGCACGTACAGATTGTGATCGACCGCGCGCGTGCCCACTTCGTGCGGGAAGAGGTACACCGGGGCATCCAGGTCCGATACGTCGAACACGTGCGTGCGCGTGCGCACGCTGAATTCGAGCTCGTCCCCTTCATCCCCCAGGAGGAAGAACCGGTGGTCTTCCGTCAGCCACCCCTGATGGACGTAGCCAAGCAACTGATACGTGGTTGAGGACAGGATCAGAGGAGCGGATTTGTCGGTGACGTCGACCACTTCGAGATGGTCTTCGTTGGAGCTGACGCATATCTCCCGATCGAGATGCTCGGCGTCGGCCCCCCGGTAGACGACGCACTGGGTGTCGTGCGTCGCGGCCGAGTCGTGACAGGCCTGGAACCGCGGATTGCCGGGCGTTGTGATGTCGATGATGTGCAAACCCATTTCGCAGGTATCGGTCCCCACGGCGTAGGCGAAGCCCGTCTCCTCGTTGATCGCCAGGTTGTGCGCATACCCGAAGTCGCCGTAGACGACATCGGCGTCGAACGTCCGGGCCGCCGACAGCCCCCTCAGGCGCGTCAGATCGAACACCTGCATGCCGTGGGCGCCGGCGTTGTCCGCGACGATGTACGCATGGTCCCGATAGACCTTGATGTCCCGCCAGGAGGACTCCTCGGTCTGGGTAGGCAGTCGCCCGAGGAAGACCGGATTCTCCGGGTCGGAAACGTCGACGAAGGCGGTGCCGTTGTCCATGCCCATCAGGGCGTACTCCTGGCCGGTCTGAGCATCGGACCAGCCCCAGATGTCGTTGCCGTCGTTCCCGCCCATGACGTCGAGCGCCACCCGGCGGTGCAGCGAGATGCCGTCACAAGGGAAGTCGCCGGCGCGGCCGTTCGTGCACATCGCGGCGCCGGTGCCGAGCGGCCGGGGAGGCGACGAATCCATCGAGACGGACAGCGGGCTGCCCCCTCCACACCCGCACCCGTAGAGGATCGCGGCACACACCGCCGCGGCGGCGACCGCACGGGTTGTCCCGATCGTCATGGCTCCCGAGCTGTCCCGTCCCGCACCGTTGCGCCAACGCTTGTCTCGATTGACTCTGCCACCAAGCTGCCTTCGTTCCGGCACCGAAGCCTATCGAAAGTTCGTGCATTCGTTCGTGCATGGCGCCACCTGTTAACACCGCGTTCGAGCGCGGCTGAAGGCCCCCACCGGGAGAACTGGCCGGCGTTCCCTCTGGCATACTCCGGCGCCGTGAAAAGGAACCCCGTCCTTCTCCCCGTCCTTTCGCTTGCCGCCGCCGTGCTGCTGGCCGTCCCGGCCGCCGCCTCGGTCGAGCCCTTCCGGCTCGGTACCTTCGAACACCGCGGAGAGTCCTTCCTGGGAATCGTCCTCCGCGACGCCTACGCGGTGGACCTCGCCGGGGCCAATGCCTCCCTCGAGCGGCACAACCGGATGTGGGTGACGCTCCCGATGCCCGCGGACATGACGGAACTGGCGGGACGCTGGGCGATCGGCATGCGGGAGCGGGTGCACGCCATCGTGGACCAGGTGGTCCCGCTGCTCGAACGTACCGCGGAGGAGCGGCCGGTGTGGCTCCACGACCTCGAGGGGCTCCACGTCTTTCCTCCGGTGCGCCCCGGGCTCATCCTCGCCACCGCCCTCAACTACCCGGCGCACGGAGTGGAGATGACGATCGGGGCGCCCGCCGGCATGTCGGACGCCTCGGCGCTCGACGAGACCCAGGTCTCGATGGACCACTTCTGGGAGCGCGAGGAAGGGGACCGCCGCCAGAATCCCTACCTGTTCATGAAGCCGGGCAGCATCGCCATCGGCCACGGCGAGCCGATCCTGATGAAGCCCGAGCGGGAGATGGTGGACTGGGAATGCGAGCTGGCGGTGGTGATCGGCCAACCCGCGAGCGATGTGGAGGCGGAGGACGCCGGCGCCCACATCTTCGGCTACACGATGATGAACGACGTGGGCGACCGCGAAGGACGGGGTGACGACCGCTACGGCTCCGACTGGCTGGTCTGGAAGTCCACCGAGACCTTCGCGCCGCTCGGCCCCTTCATCACCCCGGCCGAGTTCGTCGCGGACCCCCACGTCCTGGACATCCGCTTCACGCTCTCCGGGGAGATCATGCAAGACGCCAACACCAGCCTGATGGAGCACCAGATCCCGGAACTGATCCAGTTCGCCTCCCACAACCTGATCCTCCGGCCGGGCGACGTGATCGCCACCGGGACCCCGGACGGGGTGGGCTACGCCCGGACCCCGCCCATCTTCATGAAACCCGGCGACACCGCCGCCTGCTGGGCCGAGGGCATCGGGACGCTCGTGAACCCGGTGCGCGAGTGGGCGGACGCGGTCCGCTGAGCGGTAAAGCCGGCCGCTGACCGCGGGAAAGGGGCCCCCACCGGGAGAACTGGCCGCCGTGATCCAGGACCCCTTCGGCATTTTCCTGGCGCTCGCCGCCGCGGTGTTCCTGGCGGTCTGGCTCGAGGGGCGCTACCGCTTCTTCCGGGCCATGAGCGCCGGGCTCATGTGCCTCGTCTTCGGGATGGCGCTTTCGAATTCGGGACTCCTCCCCGGGGACGCCGAGGCCTACTACCAGCTCGGAAACATCTGGGTGAACGCCGCGATCGTGCTGGTCCTGCTGAACGTGGACCTGCGGACGGTCCGGGACGCGGGGAAGACGATGCTCGGCGCCTTCGGGCTCGGGGCGCTCGGCACCATGCTGGGAACGCTGCTGGCGTTCTTGCTGCTCTCCGGTGCGGTGGGCGACGAGGCCTGGAAGCTGACCGGCCAGTTCACCGGGACCTACATCGGCGGCGGAGCGAACTTCTACGCGCTCGCGAGCGCCTTCGGCACCGATCCGAACGTCATGTCGGGGGCGGTGGCCGCAGACGTGATCGTGACGGTCGCCTGGCTCGCGACCTGTCTCATCGTCCCCGCGCTCCTCTACGGCGGACCGGGGCTCGAGCCGGTCCGGCGGGGCGACGCCCCGATGACGCTCGAGCAGCGGCTCAAGGAGAGCGGCGAGAGCCTCCGGATGATGGACTTCTTCGGGCTCGCGGCGATCACGCTGGGGGCCATGGTGGCCGCCCGCCTCCTGGAGGCGGTGGTGCCGGCGGTTCCGGCGGTGCTCTGGCTGACCACCATCGCGCTCGTCCTCGGCCACACGCCGCCCGTCCGGAAACTCAGGGGCGCGCCGGTGCTCGGCAACTCGCTCCTCTATCTGTTCCTCGCCGGGAACGGGGCGCAGTCGCTGGTCTCCGAGATGCTCGCCGCGGGGCCGGCGCTCTTCCTGTTCGCCCTCATCACGGTGGCGACCCACGGGCTCGTGATCTTCGGGGTAGGGCGGTTGCTCAAGTTCGACGCGGGCACCCTGGTGGTGGCCTCCCAGGCCAACGTCGGCGGCGCCGCCTCGGCGGTGGCGATCGCCACCGCCCGCGGCTACGGGGACAAGCTGCTCCCCGGGATCGCGGTCGCGCTTGCCGGCTACGCGGTCGGGAACTACCTCGGCTTCGGGATGGGAACGCTGGCGCGGACGCTGCTCGGGGGGTAGGGGAACGCGGCCCCAACAACCCGGACGGCGCGCCAGCCAGGGAACGCCGGCCAGTTCTCCCGGTGGGGGCGTTCACACCGGCACCGCCCCGTGCAGCGGGGCGAGAGGGCGTACTTCCCTGTTCCGGATGGCGCCCGTCTCGGCGCGTACCCCACCCGGCAGAGCGGCACGTCGGCCAGGGAACGGCCGGACCTCCGGTCGGCATCGCGCGCCGGAGGCGGGCGAAACGCGCTAAGCCGACGGCGGCTGTGGCACTAGCCGCTTGAGACAAAGCCCCGCCTCACGCAACACGTCCTCCAAGGTTCCTGTCTCCTGACACGTTTCGAGGAAGAGGCTGACGGCTTCGCGGAGGTTTTCTTCGGCTTCGCATTGTGTGTCGCCCTGAGTGCTCACATCGAGGTCAGGACACCATCCGATCCACTGCTCGCGTTCCGGATGGAACTTCGCCCTCAGTGTGATCTCTTGCAATTGTTTTCGGCCCCGGAGGGCTAGCAGCCGGTGGTGGAACCCGGGTGAGCGCCGAGAGCGGGGAGGCGCCCGGCTGACAAGGCGCGTGAGGGAGGAGCCCCCACCGGGAGAACTGGCCCGGGTGTATTTCGACCGAAACGCAACGCAGAGCGCCGCGAAGCGGCGCGGTTCAGGCGGGATGCATCGCGGCTCGAGCCCCCACCGGGAGAACTGGGCCGCCTGGGTTTCACCAGAGGCTGCTAGCGTAGTCCAACTCAGGCAACTACTTGGTGGGCCGCCTGCCCGACCGCGACCACCATCGGCCCCTCACTCCACACCGCCGCCGCGTCGAATCCGGCGGCGCGCATCGCCGCGGCCTCTTCCTCCTGCGGGAAGTAGGTGTCCTCCTCCTGCCATTCGACGAAGTGTCGGTAGGCCCGCTCCTCCGAAATCCCGCCGGACACGAGATGAGCGGTCCAGGCGCGCCAGGTGGCCTCGCGGGGCCCGGGATCCGCCGGCATCGTGGCGTCGGCGTTCACGAAGACGCCCCCCGGGCGGAGGCAGTCGTGGATCCGAACGAAGAGCCGCCGCTTCGCGTCCATCGTGGGGACGTGATGGAGTGCCAGCGAAGCGGCGACCCCATCGGCCTCCGTGAGGGGATCGTCGAAAGACGCCTCGCGAAAGCGTGCCCGGTTGCCGAAGCGGGCGAGGCGCTCCCGAGCCCTCGCGAGCATGTCGCCATCCAGGTCGATCAACTCGACCACGGTGTGGGGCGCCGCGAGGAGGATTGCCTCGGAGAGGGCGCCGGTGCCGCCGCCGAGGTCAAGGACGTGTCGCGGCTTTACGCGCGCGATCTCGGCGGCGGCGACTTCGAGCATCGCTTCGTAGTCCGGGATGAAACGCCGAATGGCCTCATCGTAGGCGTCGACCTCAACACGGAGGTGGCGCCGAACTGAATGACGGCTCACTGGTCCATTGTTCCACCCTGACACGTCGTATCGCCCGGCTGCGAGCGGTTGCTGGTCGCGTGGTTGTGAACGACCCTCGGGTTCGGGATGGGGATGCTGGCACGGACGCTGCTGGGGAGTTAGGCAGAAGTTTCGAGCGATGCACTGTGTAACTTGCGTGATTTGAGGGGGTTAGTGGATTATGTGATGTTGCTTACTGGCTACCAGAGGAGTGAGACGCCAAGGAGTTCGCGGGAGCGTTTCTGAATGGGGGTAGGTTCGGGGTGTTGGATGAAGGTGTTTTGTGTTCCGGGGATGCGCATTGTGTTGGCGGTGAAGGTGCCGAGTTCGGTGAGCAGGGATCGGAAGCTGAGGACGGGGAGGTCGTCGTGGGTGCGTTTTCGGGCGGCCTTGTTGCGGGCGTCGGGTGAGCGTTGGGCGGGTTGGACCACGGAGTCACGGAGTCGCTCGGCGGCCTCGGGATCGTGCTCGTCGAACAGGAGCGGGGCGAGATCCTTGCGCAGGTGCCACTCGACGTAGTAGGCGAGCACGCAGAGGAGGATGTGGGCTCGGACGCGGTCCGGTCGTCGGTGGTGGATGGGGCGGACCTTGAGGTCCACCGATTTGAGGCAGCGGAAGGCGCGTTCGACCCTGGCGAGGTTCTTGTAGGCGCGGACGGTGCGAGCGGCGTCGAGGCGCTCGGGCTCGACATTGGAGCGGATGACATAGATGCCGTCGAGTTGTTCTTCGGCGGCGATCTGCTCGTGGAGGCGTTCGAAGGAGAAGGAGTCCTCGGTGATCTGGGGGTCGAAGTGCTTGGCGACCTTGTATCGGTCGATGACCTTGCCGACGCGGATGCCGATGGCGTCCTTGCCGCGGAGGGGCCGCTTGGGGCGCCGGGTGGCGTGTGCGATGGGTTCGAGGAGCTTTTCGGTGGCGTCGAGGAGTTCCTGGCGTTTGCGCTGGCGCTCGGCGGCGAGCCTCGGGTTGCGGCAGACGATGAGCCGTTCGCCGGGGAAGTCGTCGCTGGTGACTTCGGCGAGGTCGCGCTGGTCGAAGAGGGAGGGTTGCACGGTCCCGTCGGCGATGAGCTTTCGGATGTTGGGGGCGCGCAGGGAGGTGATCCAGCGCAGGCCCTCGACCGGGGCGAGATCCTCGCGGATGCGGGCTGCGGTGAGCATGCCGCGGTCACCCACCAGGACCACGCGGGCGAGGCCGAAGCGACGGCGGAGCTTGTCCACCTGGGTGGCGACGGTCTTGGGGTCGCTGGTTGCGCCTTCGAAGACTTCGACGGCGACCGGACAGCCGTCGGGGGAGCACAGCAGTCCGAAGACGATCTGGAGCTTGTTCTTCTTGCCGTCGCGGCTGTAGCCGCGCTGGGCGAGGGGGCAGTGGGTTCCTTCCACATAGGAGGAGGTGAGGTCGTAGAGGACGAGGGTGTTTTCCTGGAGGTGGCGGCGGGCGAGGCGCTGCTCGATGCCGGGCTGGCGGCGGAGCAGCCAGTCCATGGCGTCGTAGAGTTCGTGTTGATCGACTTCGCCGAGCCGCAGCACCTCTCCGAGGGTGGAGACGGCGGTTTCTGGGGTGAGGGCGCGGGCGGTGGCGAGCTTGGAGCGGGCGTCGATGACGCGGGCGACGATGAGGGCGACGACGAGTTCGCGGTGCCGGCTGGGGGCGCGGGCGATGAGGGAGTGGAGGCCGAGGCGCCGGAGGGTTCCGAGGACGGCGGCGACGTGCCCGTGGGGGAGGACGCGGCGGCAGGGGAAGGTTTCGTTGGGGGAGACGAGGGTTTCGCCTTTGAGAGCTCTTCGGATGAGAGCGATGACGGGTTCGGGGAGGTGTGAGATGTTGCCGAGGGTCTGGTGTTTGACCTTGCCGTTCTCGCGGAAGGTGCGTCGGAGGAGGTGGGAGCGGTAGGTCTTCCCTTTGTAGTGTCTTTGTGTTGTGGCTACGTGGACGGGGTATTTCCTGGGCGGCATATGTTGAAAGGTACCGATTGATGCGGCGCCTGTCAACTCGGATTAGTGGCTACATATTCACCACCAAACACGCCTAACTCCTTGACGAATGGCCACTTGGCCCGACTGAGAGCCCGAAACTTCCGGTTAGGGAGCGCGACCGCCGGGACCGCCGGCCTTCAGGCCGGCATCGCCCACAGGCTGCTAACGGAGTGCGTATCCGAGGTCGGCCGCGATTTTCTTCAGGACCGGAAGAAGCGCCGGATCCTCCAGGGTGCGGTGGAAGGCGGGCCGGGGTGGCAGGAAGCCGCTCGCCCGGGCGCGCTCGTTGAACACGAACTGCCTTCGGTTGGCGTACATCCCCGAGGGATAGCACAGGCCCGCGAGGTCCGGCCAGGCCTCGTAGAACGCCCGCGCCCAGTTCCGGGCGACCGGCCGCGGGCCGGTCATCAGACCCATTGAGGCGCCCGCTCGCGTCGGGAAGCCTCCGGTCAGGTCCAGCAGCCGCACGGCGGCGGCCGTCTCGAATGCGACCAGCGAGGGCGCCGCATGCCGGCGGCCGATCACCCGCGTTCGCTGGAAGACTTCGGCGAAGCAGGTGGTCGGATCCTCTGCCGCATAGAGGACAGCGCGGTCCTGCCCGGTGGGCGCTTTGCCCTCGTGGTGATCGAAGCGGGCGCTCGCGGCCGGGCCAACGTGGCGGAAGTCGTTCCACCGAGTCGGATAGCGGCCGGCGCGGAAGTAGAGCCGCCAGACGAGAGCCCCCGGTGCGAGCGTTGCAACGGCGGGGACGAGCGTGCCGAGGACGGCGGCGGACGGCAGGCGGGGAACCTTCGCCACCGCCGGCAACTCACAGTTCGCGGGCGGCGGCGATCACGGGTGTCGGGTCGCGGCCTGCCTTCAGCCATTCCAGTGGACTGAGGGTCCGCTCGTCCGGCGCCCGCAGGTCCGGATCGGGCGTCGTGTACCAGCGCTGCAGCGAGACGGCGTCGATGGTTCCGGGCGCCGCGCCATTCACGGCGCCGATGTTGGGTACCAGCCCGTCGGGTGTGAACTGGAAGAGGGGAACGCGCCATCGTCCGTCGACGCGGACCGCGAACAGAGTGCCCGACTGAATCGTCTGCCGGACGCGCGCCGGAGAAACACCGAGCCGGCCGGCGGCGTCGGCCGGGGACAGCGAAGTGGAAAGGATCGCCGCGAACTCCACGGCGTAGTCCGCCAGCGGGTCCGGCGTACCGGGGTATTCCGCCACTGCGATTCCGCCCCGCCGCAGAACCGCGAGTTCCGGATCCGTCAGTTCGTTGTCCGAAGCGGGATAGAGCAGGCCTCGCAGGGCGCTGATCGCATCCCGAAGCGCCTGGTTGAGCGTCGCGGGGGCCTCGGCGGACAGCCCGTGCCACTGGAAGTAGCGGGCGTCGGCCGAATCGGACGGTTCCGGAAGTTCGTGGGTCACTTGCGTAATATTACGTCAGAAGAAAACGAAAGCACGGAGGGGACTGACCGCGTCGCCGCGTGGCGACGTGGGAATCGGGCCATGCCCCAGCGCACGGGGGGGCCACCTCTTCCCACCCGGCAGAGCGGCACGTCGGCGCTCCCAGCGGTCCCCGCGCTTTTTCTCCGTCAGCGATGCACGATGCCGGTCCCGAGACCGGCGGTCCCGGCACCCCTCACCGGACGATGATCTCGTCCAGGTAGATCCAGGCGGTCTCTCCCTCCCGCCGGGCGCCGTCGGGACCCGTGGGCCAGGGGGCGGGAACCTCGCCGAGGCCCGTGATCCGGACCCGCACGAAGCGCGCCTCGTCGCCGGCGAGCGGCACGGTGATCCGCTGACGGCCACCCCCCGGAACTTCTTCGCCACCACCCGCCGGATCCGCCACCTCCCGCGCCGCCGCCTCGGACCAGGACGCGCCGTCGAGGCTGGTCGCCACCTCCACCCGCCGAGGGAAGTACACCCCGGAACCCGGGTGCTGGAGGAAGGACAGCTTCACCGACCAGACCGGCTGCGCCGGCCCGAGATCCAGCCGAGCCGTGACCTCGTCGGCCCGGTAGCCCTGCCAGTGCCCGCCGCGGCGGTCCACCGAACCCCGGACGCCGTCGGTGAGCCCGGCATCGCCGGCCGCCGAATAGGGGGACGACTGGGGTGGATCCACTTGGGCCGTCACGCCCCGGGCGAGATGCGGGACCAGGTTCCGCTCGGCGAAGTCGTGGAGCTCGAGGGACCGGGCGTACACCTCGGTCTCGGCGGCTTCGTCGGGGAGAACGAGCCGGGCGAGCACCCCCGGGTCGTCGCCGGGAGCGAGCGGGCGCATCAGGAAGCGGAAGGCGAGGTTCTGGGGCCAGAGCGTGTACTCGCGGTGCGGCACCGCGCCCCAGGAGTCGTCGCCGCCGACCCCGGCCTGGCGGAAGTCCACCGCCAGCGTGATCTCGTCGCGGGGTGCGAGTTCGGCCCAGTGCGTCCGGCTCTTCGTCTCGCCGCCGTCGAGGTCGGAGATCCGGTAGGGCAGCGCGGAAAACGACAGGTGGGGCAACCCGATGACCAGCAATCCCGTCCCCGCGTCGTCGGTGAGCGCCGCCCAGCGCACGTCGCTGCGCGTGCCCGTCTCCTGGGGCCGGACGTAGGGGTGGGCGAGTTCGGAAACCGATGCCCGGTAGCGGCCGACCGCGGCCCCCGTCCGCCGATCCCAGTAGTTCTCGTGGGGCCCGCGTCCGTACCACTCCGCCTGGCTCAGCGACCCGGGCAGCGTGAGCAGGGTCCCGAACCGCGGCATCTCGGGCAGGTCCTCGTTCACGCCGGAAAGCCGCGCGGAGACCGCCACCGTTCCATCCCCGAAGACCTCGTGCAGCAGCGTGTAGAAGGCATCGATCGAACGGAGTGAAAACCGGCTCTCCACCTCGACCCGGCGCCGGTCGGGGTCCCCGCGCACCAGGACGTCCTCGAGAACGCGCGCCGGCGGGCTCCCCGCCGCCTTCCAGACCCCGGAACGCGCGGGAAAGCCGTTCCCGTAGTCGTTATCGGTGGGCGCCCGCCAGAAGTTGGGGACCGGCCCGGAACTCACCAGCTCCCGAGCGCCCGCCCGGAAGGAACTGAGGGTGCCGAGCTCCCGATCGAACTCGACCGTGAACCCCCGGCCGCTGATCGTGACCGCGTCCTCCGACTCCCGCACGCGAACCGGCTCGATCGGGGGCGGTTCCGGAGGCGGGGGTTCTTCCTCCTCCTGCTCCGCCTCCGGGTCTTCCTCCTCACCTTCCGCCGGCTCTTCCTCTGCCTCTTCTTCTTCCTCCTCGATGTCTTCGGGAGACACCACGTCCACGAAGAACTGTTCCCAGGCCACCTCGTGGCCGGCCGGAACCAGCGGCGCGTCCTCCCGGGTCCGGAAACGGACGGTCAGGAGCCGCTCCATCAGGGGTTCGATCTCGGTCTCCGGAATGTCGAACGAGACGGTCTGCGAAACGCCCGGCGGGATCGCGAGCGGCGGCACGGTCCCCTCGGCGAGAACCACCCCGTCCGCGGTGAGTTGCCAGCTTCCCGCGAGGTCGGAGAGATCCGTGAAGGCGCGCCGGTTCTCGACCGCGATCAGCCCCGAGCGGGCGTGGAGCGCCCGGATCCGGACCGGCTGATAGACCTTCTTCACCTCGAAGGCGTGGGGATGCGGCTTGCGGTCGGCGGACACCAGACCGTTCACCAGGAAGTTGCCGTCGGTGGGGATCCCCGGCGGGCCGATGTCCCCGCCGTAGGCCCAGAACGGGCGCCCGGACTCGTCTTCCCGGAGGATCACCTGGTCCACCCAATCCCAGATGAAGCCGCCCACCAGCTTGGGATCGCTGTCGATCACCTCCCAGTAATCGGCCAGGTTCCCGACGCTGTTCCCCATGGCGTGGGCGTATTCGACCAGCAGGAAAGGCTTTTCCGACCGGGAGGCCGCGTAGTGCTCCAGCCAGTAGGGGCGGACGTACATGGGGGCCACGATGTCCACGATGTCGCGTTCGCCCGCCGGTTCGTAGAGGATCGGACGCCAGGGGTCGTACTCGCGGATCCACTCGGAGGTGGCGTCGAAGTTCTCCCCGTCGCCGGCCTCGTTGCCGAGCGACCAGACGATCACCGACGGATGATTCCGGTCGCGGATCACCATGCGCTCGGTGCGGTCGAGGTGGGCGTCACGCCACTCGGGACGCCCCGCCAGCGTCACCTCGGGCAAAAAGCCCATTCCGTGCGACTCGATGTTGGGTTCGTCCACCACGTAGAGTCCGTGCTCGTCGGCCAGCTCGTAAAAGCGGGGCAGGTTCGGGTAGTGGGCTGTCCGCACCGCGTTGATGTTCAGGAGCTTCATGAGCCGGATGTCTTCCAGCATGGAAGCCTCGTCCACCACGTGTCCCCGCTGGGGGTCGTGCTCGTGCCGGTTCACTCCTCGGAGGACGATGGGCCGTCCGTTCAGCAGCAGCTCGCCGCCCGCCGTCTCGACCCGCCGGAATCCGATCCGGACCGCGGTGGCTTCGGCGACGTGTCCGTCCGCGCCGACGAGCGACAGCACGAGCCGGTAGAGATGCGGGGTCTCGGCGGACCAGGCGCGGACATCGGGGATCGTCTCGGTGGCCCCCATGGACGCCTCGCCCCCGGACGGCACGTCGAGCCGCAGCTCCCGGGGGCCGCCCCAGACCGGGTTGTCGTCCGGATCGAACAACTCGTAGTGGACTTCGTACGCCCCCGCGTCACCGAGCCCCCGATTCGCGACGCCCACGCTCAAGTCCAGGATGCCGTCGCGATACCCCGTGACGAGGTCGGCGTTCGCCGAGAAGTCCCGGAGGAAGGTCGGCGGGCGGGCGAGGAGCGAGACCTCGCGGTCGATGCCGCTGATCCGCCAGAAGTCCTGGCTCTCCAGATAGCTGCCGTCGCTCCAGCGAATGACCTGCACCGCGAGCGTGTTCGTCCCGGTCGTGACCGCTTCGGTGATCCGAAACTCGGCCGGCGTCCGGCTCCCCTCGCTGTAGCCGGCGAAGGCGCCGTTCACCCAGACGTAGAAAGCGGAGTACACCCCGTCGAAACGAAGGAAGACTTCGTTGCCGTCCCACCGCGCGGGGACCTCGAAGCCGCGCCGGTAGGAACCCACCGGGTTGTCGTCTTCCGGCACGAAGGGCGGGGTCGCCGGGAACGAATAGGACTCGTCCCGATACACGGGATAGCCGTAGCCGAGCAGTTCCCAGTTCGAGGGCACCGGGATCTCGTCCCAGGCGGAGTCGTCGAAGCCCGGCTCGAAGAAGTCCTCCGGCCGGTCGGCGGGGCGGGGGACGAAGTGGAACTTCCAGTCGCCGTTCAGCGAGATCCGGCGCGGGGAGTCTTCCGCTCGGCCCTCGACCGCCAGGTCGGCGGCGGGAAACGGCGTGAAGGAGGCCCGGGGCGGCTCGCGGCCGATCTGGAAGACCGCAGGGTCTTGCCATGGCGGCCTTTCTTCGGGCTGCGCGGCGGCGCCCGCCGAGAGCCCAAGGGCGAGCGCGAGAGTGAACACGACGGGGAGGGTGGCCGCACGGGGCTCTCGGAAGCCGCGGATCATGGACCGGTCGGGAGGGGATCCTCCGGCGGCGCGAGGTGGCCGGACTCGATGAACGCCATGATCCCGAAGAGCGCGCCCCACGAGTGGAAGGGATCGCTCGAAAGACGCTCGTCGTCTCCCGTTCCGGTGATCGAGGAGATGTTTTCGCTCACGTAGCCCTTCCGCCGCCACTCCCGGAGAAACATATCGAGAGAACGCGCCGAAAGCTCGGTTGCCGTTTCCCGGTCGCCGGCGCGCCGGAGTCCCAGGTAGGTGAGGAAATTGAGCGGCGGCCAGATCGCGCCTTTCCAGTAGCGCTGGCGGGGGAAGGAGGGGTCGTCGCGCGTCGTGGACGGGAGCACGAACTCGCCCCAGAACTCCCCGGGGTTGAGCAGGTGCTCCCGGATGAGGCGGCCGGCGCGGGCCTCGGACGCGACCCCGGCGAGGAGCGGGTAGAAGAGGGTGGGGGAGCGGCGCTCGGAGGGCCGTCCCAGGTCGGTGCGGTAGTTGAGGTAGTAGCCCCGCTCTTCGACCCAGAGGGTGTCGAGCGCGGCGCTGAAGGCGGCCGCCCGGGCTTCGAGTTCCTCCGCTTCGCCCGCCCGCCCGAGAAGGCGCGCCAGCTCGGAAAGCGCCCGGCAGTCGGCGATGTAGAGGCTGGTAAGCCCGACGTCCTGGAGCTCGAGGACGTTCTTCTCCCGGTTGAAGGGGACGTCCTCGTACATCGGCGAGTCGTCCATCCCGGACTCGTAGCCGGCGGCGGTCTTCGTCCGCGCCACCGGCTCGGCGAAGGGGTTTTTCGCCTCGTGGGATCCGTAGGAGAGGAGTTCGCCGTTCTTCCGGGCGCGGGGCCACCAGCGGTTCCAGGCGAGGAGCGGCTCGAAGACGGCCTCCAGGAACCAGCGCTCGGGGAAGCGCCGGTACACCTCGCGCACCATGATCCCGCCCACCGGCGGTTGGGAACGGTCCCAGGACTTGCTCCCGTTCCCCCGGTTGTCGTTCGGCAGGAACCCCTCGGCGGTGTGGCCGCGCAGGTGTTCGACGATGCCGGCGAGGGCGAGGTCGCGGCTTTCGAGCGAAGCGAGGTAGCCGAGGAAGAAGTTGTCCCAGCCGAAGAGCGCGACGCCGCCGTACTCCTGGTTCCAGAGCCGGCCCACGGTGGGGATCACCCGCCCGTGGCGCGGCTCGTACACCGTGTTCCAGGCGAACCCCGAGGTCACCGCCAGCCACGCGTCGGCGAGTTCCCCGAATTCCGCGGCGCGGGCTTCGAGTTCTGCGCGCCGGGCGTCGAGCGTCCGGCGGATGTCGGAGATCGTCTTCGCCGGTTCGCCCCGGCGGCCGGTGAACACCCCGGCCGGCCCGCCGAGCCGCACCACCCGGTGCGGAGTCAGACCGCCGGCGTAGGGATCGGCCTCGAGGATTCCGGCGACCCGGATCGCTTTCTCCCGGATCGCCTCCTCCCGGATCGCCTTCTCGCGGCCCGGGAACCGGGCGACGAGCCCGTCCGCCGCCGATTCCACCGAGCCCGGCCGGTTCCAGGCGATCCCGGCGCTCACCACCAATTCGAAGGAGGTGTCGGGCGCGGGCTCCGGAGTCACGAGGACCACCAGCTCGCCGTTCTCGTCGTGTCCCGCCTCCACCACCGCCGAGAGGCCCCGCCAGGCGATCTCGAGCCGCTGGTAGGACCCGTCCGCGGCCCGGATCCCGGGACGCACCGTTTCGGCGCCGGCTTCGCGCCGCCCGATGAGCGCCGCTTCGAGATGGTCCTCGTCGAGAAACGCGTGCCGCTTGAGGCCGAGGTTCACGGCGAGCCCCTCGGGCAGCAGCACGTAGCGCAGCACGCTGCGGCTGTCCCAGGTGTTCCAGCCGGCCGCCAGCCGCGCCTGAATTGCCCGGTACTCGGAGACGTCCCCGATGGCCGCGTCGTACTCGGCGTGGCGGTCCGGCCAGTCGGGTGCGCCTCCTTCAGTTCCCGCCGGTGCGGTCTCCGGTGTCCCGCAGCTGGCGGCGACCGCCCACGCGAAGCCGGAGACGAGCGCGGCCAGCGCTCCCGCAGTCCTGGCGCCGCGCGCCGCGCGACCGGCTTGGGCCGCCGGCGCGATCGGGGCGGCCCGGGCCGCCGCTACTCCATCTTCCAAAAGGCGATGCCGGAGGCCTGTTTCCCGACTTCGACGACCGCCTCCCGATCCAGGGTTTCGAGGTTGTAGAACTCGACCCGCCCGGGCTCACCCCCGATTTCCTCCACGGTGACGATGGCGAAGCGGCTGTCGGGCGTGATGGCAACGCCGTGGGTGATGCGGGCGGAGGCCGGGACCGAGGCCCGCTCGGTTCCGCTCTCGAGATCCCAGAAGCCGACGGAATGGTTCGTCTTCTCGGTGACCACCAGGTGCTTGCCGTCGGCCGAGACATCGACGTTGTAGGGGCCCTTTCGGGTGTGGAAGCGGCGCTTGGGCGCCCAGGCCTCCAGATCCACTTCGAGCACCTGGTTCAGTCCCTGGAGCGCCACGTAGGCGTGTTTGCCGTCCGGCGCGGGCTGGACCCAGGTGGGGCTGGCTCCGGGACCGCCCCCCATGTCGTGTCCCGCGTGCGGATCGTTCTCCATGACCGCCGTCGTGGTCTCGTTGTCCCCGGTCAGGCGCAGCCGGCGGCTGGGGCGGAACGTCATCGTGTCCATCTCGAACAGTTCGGCGCTCATCATGGCGACCGAGTAGGCAAGCATCCCGTCGGTCCCGAGCCGCGAACCGTGGGGCATGACTCCCTGTTCGATCTGCGCGATCTCGGTCATGGAAACGGTGTCGATCACCGAGACGCTCGACGGAACGTGGTCCCCGTGGAGGTTGAAATTCACGACGAAGAGGAAGCCGGTCGCCGGACTGATGTCCATGGTGGCCGGGAAGAGGCCGGCGGTGGTGTCGGCGACTTCGAGGTCGGTGCCGGTCTCGAACTTGTGGACGCTGCCGTAGGGCATGCCGTGGGCGATGGAGACGTACCAGTGCCGGCCGTCGGGGGACACCCGCACGCCGTGGGGCCCCTCGATCTCGGTCGGCAGGATGCCCACCGGGATGCGGCGGACGAGTTCACCCCCGTCGGGGCCGAAGCGGACCAGATCCACGGTGTCGTCGGATTCGGCGGCGATGTAGACGAAGTAGCTCCGCTCGGCGCTCGTCTGACCGGCGGCGGCCCCGGCCGGGAAGGCGATCGGGAAGGCGATCAGCAGCGCGGATAACACCCCTCCGAGGCGAGGGGGCAGGGGGTTCCATTTCATGGCAGGCGGTCTCTCCCGCGAAGGGGAAGCCCAATGGTACCGGCCGCGCGCGCCGGAAACCGCGGGGACCCTGCGTTCCCGGTGGGGGTCTAGGCGCTTACGACAAAGTTGCCTAGACGCGGTCAGATCGTCTCAACCGCTTCCCCGGTATAGAACGCGGCGGTGCGCCGCGCCGCCGCCCGCGCCGTACCGGGATCCGTTCCGTCCGCCACCGCCGCCCGCTCCCAGCCCTCGCTGCTGCCCTTGATGAACGCCTTGCCGTCCCGGGAAGCGGCAAACGCGGTGTCGTCCAGCTTCGGTTCGGCCGGGTGCGCGAGATGGATTGCGAGCCCCAGGAGCCCGAGCTCCCAGCCGACACCGGTCGCGCCCGGTCCGTACTCGTTCCAGTGATCCGAGAGGTGGGCGGCGTGGGTGAGGGTGAGCCGCGCGCGCTCGACGCCCGCCGCGATCCGCACCTCCACCCAACTGACGTCGGCGCCGAACTCCCAGGTGAGCGCGAGGCGTGAGGGGCGTTCGCACGTCGTGATGACGCCGCCGGCATTGCCTTCCAACTGGTAGCGGCCGCCGGCTTCGAGGTCGCCGGCGACCGGTAGAAACCAGCGGGGAAGACGCTCGCGGCTCGTCAGCGCGTCCCACAGATCCTCGATCGTCGCCCGGTAGCTCCGGGAAAGGGTGACCGCGCGCCCCGGCCTGCCGTCGCGCTCCAGGGACGACACCGAGCGCTCCACGGCGCCGAGTTGGTCCTGGACATCGAACTCCATGTTGGTCGCTCCGGAGACGAGCTGCTAGCAGCCTGTGGACAAAGTCACGCGGCCCAGTTCTCCCGGTGGGGGCTCGGCGGGCGATGCATCCCGGCTGAAACGTGCCGCTTCCCGGCCCTCATCGTTGCGCTTCGGTCGAAATACACTCGGGCCAGTTCTCCCGTTGGGGGCTCCTCCCTCGCGCGCCTTGTCAGCCGGACCCCCACCGGGAGAACTGGGCCTCGCCCGCCTCGGCACTCACGCCACTTTATCCACAGGCTGCTAGGCCCGAGCTTCTCCGGATCGCTTTACGGCTTCCCGCTCTGCCACCCGTGCCTCCATCAGCTCGAAGAGCGTCGGCAGCACGACGAGCGTCAGCAGCGTGGAGGTGACGATGCCCCCGATCACGACCGTAGCCAGCGGGCGCTGCACCTCGGCGCCGGCGCCCTGCGAGAGGGCCATCGGCAGGAAGCCGATCGAGGCGACGGTGGCGGTCATCAGGACGGGCTTCAGCCGCGCCCCGGCGCCCGTGACAATCGCATCGCGCAAACCCAGTCCGTCGTCTTCCCGGAGCGCCCGGATCGCGGCCAGCATCACGATGCCGTTCAGGACGGCGATCCCGAAGAGCGCGATCAGGCCGACCGAGGCCGACAGGCTGAGCGTGAGCCCGCGGATCCAGAGCGCCGCGATCCCGCCCACCGCGGCGAACGGCACGTTCATGAGGATCAGCACCGCCCAGCGCACCCGGCGGAAAGTGACGAACAGCAGCCCGAAGATGATCGCGATGGACAGCGGCACCACCAGAGTGAGCCGGGACATTGCCCGCGCCTGGTTCTCGAACTGCCCGCCCCAGATCAGGTAGTAGCCGGAGGGCAGCGTCACCCGCTCCTCGATCCGCCGCTGCGCCTCGGCGACGAAGCTGCCGATGTCGCGCCCCCGGACGTTGTTCTGCACCACCAGGCGGCGCTCCCCGTTCTCGTGGTTGATGGCCTCCGGGGTGGGGGCGGCGACGATCTTCGCGACCCGGCCGAGCGGAATCCGCTCGCCGCCCGGACCGACGATGGGAAGTGACGCCAGCGCGGCCGCGTCGGTGCGGCTTTCGGGCGGGAAGCGCAGCACGACCGGAAAGCGGCGCGCGCCATCGAGCAGTTCGGTGGCCTGACGGCCGGCGACAGCCGTTTCGACCAGCTCCTGCACATCGCCCACACGGAGCGCGTAGCGCGCCAGGGCGTCCCGATCGATCCGGACCTCGAGCTGCGCTGCTCCCGAGAGCACCTCCACCTGAGCGTCGGCGGCGCCCGGCACCTCCTCGATGACCCGGAGCACCTCGACGCCCAGGCGCTCGAGGACCGCCGCGTCCGGCCCGAAAATCTTCACCGCGACATCCGCCTTGATCCCGGAGACGACCTCGTCGAGCCGCATCGCCATTGGCTGGGTGAAGTTCACCGAAAGCCCCGGAATCGCGGCCAGCGACGCCGCCATCGCGTCGATCAGGTCCTCCTTCGAGCGTCCGCTCTCCCATTCGTCCTCGGGATGGAGAAGCACGTACACATCCCCCTGGTAGATGCCCATCGCCTCGGTGGCGAGATCCGGCCGGCCCATCTTGGTGACGATCTCCGACACTTCGGCGAACTCGGCGAGCAGCTTCCGCTCGACGCGGGTCGAGATCTCCACCGACTCCTCGAGCGACACCGAAGGGAGCTTCCGGGTCTCGATCAGGATGGATCCCTCGTCGAGCCGCGGCATGAACTCGGTGCCCAGGAAGGGAATGGAGCCGAGGGCGGTCAGGATGACAACCGTCGCGATGCCAATCGTCGCGGCCTTCCGGGTCATGGCGGCCCGCAGCACCGACAGGTACCGCTCCCGGAGGCGGACGAACCACGAGGCCTCCCGGCGGACGCCGCCGAACTTCAGCAGGAAGGAAGAGACGACCGGCACCGCGGTGAGCGAGAGGATGAGCGACCCGAAGAGCGCCGAGCAGACCGTGATGGCCATCGGCTGGAACATCTTTCCCTCGAGGCCTTCGAGGGTGAGGATCGGCAGATAGACCGCGATGATGATCAGCACCCCGAAGAGGACCGGGCGGGCGACCTCCATCGCCGCGCTGCGGATCAGCACGACACGCCCCTCGCGGGTTGGTTCGTCCGCTCCGCCGGCGGCCCGGCGGCGCACGAAGCTCTCCATCATCACCACCGCGCCGTCCACGATGAGTCCGAAGTCGATGGCCCCGAGCGACATCAGGTTCGCCGAGATGCCGAACACCCGCATTCCCATGAAGCCGACGAGCATGGAGAGCGGAATGACCGCGGCGACGATGAGCGCCGCCCGCACGTCGCGCAGGAAGATGAAGAGGACCAGGATGACCAGCAGGCAGCCTTCGATGAGATTCCGGCGAACGGTCGCGGAGGTGCGGTCGATGACTTCGCTCTGGTCGTAGAACGGCTCGATGCCCATCCCCGGCGGCAGGCCGGGGAGGATTTCCTCCATCCGCGCCTTGACCAGGTCGGATACTTCGAGGGCGTTCTCGCCCTTCAGCATGACCACCATGCCGCTCGTGACCTCGCCCTCGCCGTTTCGGGTCACGGCGCCGTTCCGCTGCATCGCCGCCACCTCGACCTCGCCGACATCCGCGAGCAACACCGGGACTCCGTCGTCGGCCCGCAGCACCACCCGCTCGAGGTCATGGATCCCGGTGACCAGGCCGACGCCGCGCACCGTGTAGCGCTCGTCGCGGTGCTCGATGAACCCGCCGCTGAACGACTGGTTGCTGTCGCCGATGGCATGGAAGACCTCGCGCAGGCTGAGGTCGTACTCCTCGAGCGCTTCCGGCCGGACGACCACCTGGAACTGCTTGGTCAGCCCGCCCCACGAATTGATCTCGCTCACGCCGGGCACCGACCGCAGCCGGTTGCGAAGGTCCCAGTCGTGGGTCGTCTTGTTCGCCATCGGGTCGTCCCCGGTGACGACGTACTGGTAGATCTCGCCGAAGGCGGTGGCGGGGGGACCAAGGGTGGGCTCGAGCCCGGCGGGCATGCGCCCGCGGACATCGGTCAGCCGCTCGGTCACGAGTTGCCGGGCGAGGTACATCGGCACCGCGTCGTCAAAGACGACGGTGACCAGCGACAGCCCGAACTTGGACACCGACCGGACTTCCTCGGCGTCGGGCACCCCCATGAGGGCGGTCTCGATCGGGTAGGAAACCCGCTGCTCCACCTCGGGAGCTCCGAGGCTCGGCGCCTCGGTGATGACGACGACCTGGTTGTTGGTGAGGTCGGGAAACGCTTCGACCGGCAGGTTCCAGAGCGCAGCCACCCCGGTGATCGCGAGCGCGACGAGGAGCACCAGCACCAGCGGCCGCGCCCCGGTGGCGGAGCCGACAAACCGCTCGACGAGGCCCAACGCTATTCCTCTTCGGGGAGTCCGATCAGCGCCGACTTGAGCAGGAACGCGCCGCCGGTAGCGACCACTTCACCCGCTGCGAGGCCCTCGCGGATCTCGAGGTCACCGTCGAAGACGGCCCCGGTGGTCACCGCGCGGCGCCGGAACTCGCCCGAGCCGGTCTCGATGAACACCACGGTCTCCCCTTCGAGCGTTTGTACCGCCGCCTCCGGGACGACGAGGTAACGCCGCGGCGCCTCGGACGCGACCCTCAGCGTCGCGAACATCTCGGGTTTGAGGCGGCCGTCCGGGTTGTCCGCCTCGGCGCGGATCATGACCCGGCGGGTGGCCGGATTGATGACGTCTCCGATGGTAGTGAGGGTGGCGGAGAAGACCTCGTCCGGATACGCCGTGACCCGGAACTCGACGGGCTCGGGCGCCGACAGGCGGTGGAGGTCGGCCTCGGCGACCTCGGCGGTGATCCAGACGCGCGTCAGATCCGAGACCACCACCAGCGGCTCGCCGAGGGTGACGGCTGCGCCTGGCGAAGCCTGCCGCTCGATGACCGCGCCCGCGAACGGCGCGCGGATCGGAATGTGCTCGTTCTCGTTCGGATCGGCGTCCGGACTGGGGGTCAGGCCGTAGTGCCGGAGATCCTGCTCGGTCCGCCGGACATCGGCCCGGGCAGAAGCCAATTCCTCGTCGGCGGCGCTCAGGTCGGCCCGGACCCGTTCGAGCTCCTGCGCCGCGAGCGCCTTGTCGGCCACCAGGCGTTCGGCGCGGGCGGTGGCCATCCGCGCGTAGTTCACTTCGGCCTCGGCGTGCTGCCGGCGGGCCGCGGCCATGAAGTACTCGGCCCAGACGTCGTGCACCTCGTGGCTGAGGATGAGCGCCAGCACCGCTCCGGCCTCCACCCGGTCTCCCGGCTGCACCGGGACCTCCGCGACGACCCCGTCCACGATCGCGCCGAGGCGGGCGGTGCGCCGCTCGTCGAGGCTCACCACCCCGACCGCTTCGAGCGCGTCGGCCCGGGTCACTTCCCGCACCGGGGCGGTGGTGATGCCGGCCGCCACCCGGCCGGCTTCGGTCATCGTGACGATGCCGGTCGCGGAGTCCGCGGCCGCCCGAGACGAGGAAGGTTCGGCGGCTCGATCCCGGCAGGCGAGCCCACCGAGCAGGAGCAGCGCGAGGATGGCGGCGCGGGTCATGGCAGGGGTCATGGCAGGGGCGCCTCTCCCAGCGCGAGCCGCGCCGCGATGACGGCGGCGACGGCTTCGATCTGGATGTCGTTCTCGAGCAGGCGGGCGTCGGCGTAGGCGCGCTCCCGATCCACGACGAGGAGGAGGTCGGCCGCGCCGAGGTCGAACGCCGACCGCATCGCGGTGCGCGCGATCGTCGCGGGCTCGATCAGCTCCACGGCCGCGCCGGCGGCGGCCTCGGCCAGCCGCGCTGCGGTCCGGAGTGCGGCCGTGGCGTCCGCCTCCGCCCGCCGCCTGACGAAGTCACGTTCGAGTTCGGCGGCGCGGAGTTCTCCGCGGGCCACGGAGGTGGCCGCCTGTCGCCGGTCGAACAGCGGTAGGCTCACCCCCACCGCGAGGACGCCGGTGTTCGTCCCGAGCGTCCGCTTCAGGCCGGTGTTCACCGTCAGGTCGGGAATCCGGAGCGAGTTCTCCAAGCGCAGCGTCCGTTCCGCCGTCTCGACCCGGGCGGTGGCCGCGCGGACATCGGGGCGGGCGGCCGCGGCGCCGGTGGCGAGCGCTTCCGGATCTCCCGTGGGTGCCGGGATCGGCTCGGGCCGGACGAGTGCCTCCGCCGCTATCCCGCCCGGAAGGGCGGCGAGGGCCCGGAGTTCCAGGAACGCCCGGTCGGCCGCCGCTTCGGCCCGGGTCACCGCGATGGCGACGGTGGTCCGTTCGGCGGCGAGGCGGGCGCGCTCGGCGTCGGGCGCCAGACCTTCGGCCACGCGGCTTTCGAGGATGCGGACCAGTTCGTCGAGGCCGTCACGCTGGCTGGCCAGAATGCCTGCCCGATCCCGGAGGCGGATGGCTTCCAGATAACGCGTGGCTATCTCCCGTTCAATCGCCCGCATGGTCGCGAGGGTTCCGGCCCCGGCTGCGTCTGCGGCCGCCAGGGCCATCCCCCGGCGGGCGCCGCGCTTGCCGCCGAACTCCAGCGTCTGGGTGACGGTAGCGAAGCTGTCCTGCGGCAGGCCTCCCGGTACGGCGGCGCCCCAGTTCTCGCTCCGCAACTCGATTGCGGGATTGGGCCAGCGTCCGGCCACGCCGGCGGCAGCGGCAGCCGCGTCCTCGCGGGACCGCGCCGCGGCGATCCGAGGGGACTCCGCGCGTCCGGCCGCGAGCACCTGGGCCAGCGTGATGGGCTCCGGCGCCGGGACTGCCTGCCCGGCCCACGCCTCCGGAGCCGGGATCAGGAGCCACGCCGCCAGGAGAACGATGCCGCTACGCATGTCGGCCTCCTTCTATCGGGCGAGGTTGAGACGGCGATGGATGGGGCCGCCGGGGTGAGGTTATTAGTCGCTCACTTCGCGAACTTTTCGTATAGCTCGTCGTACTTGTCGAGACTCCCCCGATAGGCCGTCAGGACGTGCGGCCGGGGACGGGCCTGCCTTCGCTTCTCCAGCAGGTCTGCCAGCGCTTCATCCACGAGCGCCTGGAGCCCAAGACCCTCCTCCACCGCGATTTTCCGAACCCGGGCAAGGGTCTCGCTGTTGACCCGGGTGGAGAACTTTTGGCGGCGCGTGGGCATTGGCTGCTTCCACTGAGCGGGAAGCAGTGTCACGATAGATCATGATGCCTCAGGACGCTTCGAAACCGGTCCGTTCACCGCAACCCCGAAGCCTGATCGTTCCGTCGGGACTCACTCTGGGGGCCGTGCTGGGTTGGCTCGCCCTCGCGCTCACCCTCGCCGGCTGCGGCGGCCCCTCCGACCCGGGGGAACCGGGCGCCAGGGTGCCCCTCACCCTCGAGAACATCTTCCGCGATGCCCGCGGCGGCGTCTTCCAGGCAGCCATCTCCCCGGACGGACGCTGGGTCGCGGCGGTTGCCGAGAGCCCGGACGGCCGCGGGATCCACCTCCTCGACCTCACCGAGGAGCCGCCGGTTCTGCGTTTCTGGGTCGCCGGAGCTTCACCGGCCTGGGCTCCGGACAGCGGGCGGATCGCGTTCCTGCGGGAGGGAAACCTCTTCCTCGCTCCGGTCGGGGATCCGGACGCCGTCCCGCTGACCGACGGGCTCGAGGGAGTCCGCGCTCCGGCCTGGTCTCCCGGTGGGGAAACCGTCGCCATGATGGCGAGCGCGAGCGGCAGCCGAGACGTCTGGCAAGACGTCTGGCTCGTGCCGGCCGCCGGCGGCGAGCCCCGTCAACTCACCACCGGCGCGATGACCGCGGACGAGGTGCGGTTCGGGGTGTCCTGGTCGCCGGACGGGGAGACGGTCGCCTACGTGGCGTACCAGGCCGACTATTGGTCCGACGATGTCTGGCTCGCCGACGTTGCGACCGGAACCGAGCGTCAGTTGACGAATTCCCTGCGCGCCATCTCCACCGCCCCGGAGTGGTCCCCCGACGGGAGCCGCATCGCGGTGCTGGGAGTGAAGAAGGAGCAGTACTGGTACCTGGACATCGCCGACCTCTACCTCCTCGATCCGGCGGGCGGGCCCGAAGAACCGCTCCCGATGTCGTCCTTCGCTACCGCCTATCGATTCCGGCCGTTCTGGTCGGCCGACGGGTCACGGCTCTTCTTCGCGCATCAGGAGCGCGGCGAGCACCACCTCTGGTCGGTCGGCTCGGATGGCGGCGCGGCCACCCGGATGACGAATCTCGGCGGGGTGTTCGGAAGCCTCTCGGCGAGCGCCGGGGCGGAGGAGTCCGCCTTCGTGCGCTCTTCCTCCACCGACGGCGCCGAACTCTACACGGTCCCGGCGGCGGGAGGCCCGGCGGTGCGGCGGACCTCGCTGTCCCCGGTCTGGGAAGGCGTGCGGGTTCCGCGGGAGGTTTCCTACCGGACCTTTGACGGGCACTACCTCCAGGGCTTCCTCTACCTCCCGGCGGCGGTGGAAGAGGGCGCCGTCTGCCCGGCCCTCGTCCAGGTCCACGGGGGCGGCACGAACTCCTACCTCGCGGGTCCGAATCTGACGGAGCAGTACCTGGCGTCCCGGGGCTTCGTGGTGCTCGCGGTCAACTACCGGGGCGGTTCCGGCTTCGGGCGGGAGTTCCAGGACCTCGGCGACGAGGACTGGCTGAACGAACAGGCCCTCGATCCCGGAGCGGCGGCGGACTGGCTGCGGGCGCAGCCCTGGGTGAGCGGCAGGGTCGGCATCTACGGCTACAGCTACGGGGGCATGCAGAGCATGGCGGCCATCACCCGCACGCCGGACAAGTTCGACGCCGCGGCGCCGATGGCGGGAATCTACTCGGAGCGGCAGACCTTCGAGCATCAGGACCGGCTCGGGAGGGTGTTCACCGTGGACGGCCACGGCGGGCTCCCCGAGGAGCGGCCCGAGATCTACGACAAGACCGAGACCCTGGCGCGCATCGGGAACATCACCGCCCCGGTCCTCATCCAGCACGGGGACCGCGATGTCCGGGCGCCCTTCCTCAACTTCGAGCTGGCGGTGGCCGCGTTCGAAGAGCACGGGATCGAATACGAGGCGCATACCTACCCCGAAGGCCACGGATTCCGCGACCCGGAGAACCGGATCGCCCTCTACCGGCGCGTCGAGGAGTTCTTCGCGCGCCACCTCGGCGGCTGCCGCTGAGCCGCGCCCGGAAACCTGGTCCCGCCCCCTCGGGGCGCTCAGGCGGTCCGCCGATTCCTTCCGCCCCTGACCGCGCGATAGCGTCACCGGGCGGAAATCAGCCGCGGCGCCGGGGAACACCATGAAAGCAATCGTCCAACACGAATACGGCTCGCCCGATGTACTGCAGGTTGCCGAGATCGACCGGCCGCGCGTGGGTGCGGGCGAGGTGTTGCTCCAGGTGCGCGCGGCGGGCCTCGACCCCGGCGTCTGGCATCTCATGACGGGCCGGCCGTATCTGGTACGCCTCATGGGATACGGGCTGCGCAAGCCGAAACACGGGACGCCGGGACAGGACGTCGCGGGTACGGTCGCGGCGGTCGGTGCCGGCGTGACCCGGTTCCAGCGGGGCGACGAGGTGTTCGGCGCCTGCCGCGGCGCCTTCGCCGAATACGCGTGCGCGCGCGCAGCCACGCTCGCTCCGAAGCCGGCCAGCCTTACCTTCGAGCAGGCGGCGACCGTTCCGACATCGGGCCTCACCGCGCTCCAGGCGCTCCGCGACGTGGCTCGGGTACAGCCTGGCCAGCAGGTGTTGATCATCGGCGCGGGAGGAGGGGTGGGGACGTTCGCGGTACAGCTCGCCCGGGCGTTCGGGGCGGACGTCACGGGCGTCTGCAGCGCCGCGAAGATGGATCTGGTGCGCGCGATCGGCGCCCAGAAGGCGATCGACTATGCCCGGGAGGATTTCGCTGACGGCCGGCGGTGCTACGACATCATTCTCGATACTGCGGGCAATCATTCGCTGGGACACCTCCGGCGCGCTCTGCTCCCGGCGGGCACCCTCGTGATCATTGGCGGAGAAGGGGGCGGACGCTGGCTCGGCGGTACGGATCGCCTACTCCGGGCGCTCCTCCTCTCGCCGTTCGTGCGCCAGAAGCTCCGCTCGCTGTTTGCTGCCACGCGCTCCGAGGACCTACAGCTCCTGAGGGACCTCATCGAAGCCGGAAAGGTCGCGCCCATCCTTGACCGGACCTATCCGTTGAGCGGGATCCCAGCGGCGATCCGCCGCTGGGAAGCGGGGCACGCATGCGGAAAAACCGTAGTCGCCGTGCAGCCCGGGCCGGTGGCTTCCTCAGCCATCCCCTGAGGATCCCGACGCGGCCGCCGGGCGCCTGATGACCTGTCGGCGATTCGCGTCGCATCGCCCCGCCTCCGGCCGGACGCCTCAGGAGCCGGCCCACGGGTTCACCGTCCGGGCGCCGGTGTTTTGGAAGTCGCGGGTGTTCCGGGTGACGATCGTGAGGCCGCGGCGGACGGCAGTGGCCGCCAGAAAGGCGTCGGGCAGTTGTGCATCCAGCGCTACTCCGCGCCTCCGCCTGTCTTCCATGATCCGGGCGCAGACCCGGGCGTCGTCGGACGTCCACTCCAGAATGCGATCCCCGAAGAGGCGCTTCCGAAAGCCCTGAAACTGCGCCTCCAGTTCCGAGCGACGCGCTCCCGCCCGCATCTTCCCGAAGCCGTTGAGGATCTCCCATTCGGTTACGGCCGCGATCCCGAGCGTAGCCGCGCCGCGCCGATCGAGGAACGCGAGCACGGCGGGGTCTGGCAGCGGCCTCATCAGCTCCGAGACGACGTTCGCGTCCAGGAGCCATTCGATCCGCGAGATCACGTTGAGTCGTCCGCGGGGAACTCATCCTCAGGAAACTCGATGGGCCGGTAGCCGTACTTCCCTCGCGGCGGCAACTCCACCCCGTGTTCCGGGCCGAAGTAGCGGAGACAGATGTCCGACACGCTCTCGGTGGGCGCGCTCTGCTCCCGCCGCTTCCGGATCATCCGGCGGAGGAACTCCTCCATGGAGATCCCGGCTTCGTTGGCTTCCGCCTTCAGCCAGGCCTTCTCGGTCTGGTCGAGACCGCGGACAGTGATGGCGTAGCTCATGGGCGCCTCCTCGGGGGCTGAGGGTCACCCGGATGCTAGCACCTATGCCAGCACTCGGATGACTGGATGGATCAGCGCTTTGATTTCCGCCACGGTACGATTTCGGCCGGCGCGAACGCGCCGTTCGAGGAGGATCAATTGAGCGAGTCGCAAACCAGAATCGAGAGGGACACCCTCGGCGAGGTGGCCGTTCCCGCGGAGCGGCTCTACGGGGCGCAGACCGAGCGCTCCCGGCAGAACTTCCGCATCTCCGGAGAGCGGATGCCCCGGGAGATCGTCTCGGCGCTCGCGCTCGTCAAGAAGACGGCGGCGCTCGTGAACCGGGATCTGGGGCTGATCTCCGAGGAGAAGGCGGACGTCATCGCGGCCGCGGCCGACGAGGTCCTCGCGGGAGAACACGAGAACGAGTTTCCGCTCCTCGTCTGGCAGACGGGCAGCGGCACCCAGTCCAACATGAACATGAACGAGGTGCTCGCGAACCGGGCCAGCGAGCTCCTCGGCGGCGAACGCGGCGAAGGCCGCCTCGTGCACCCGAACGACGACGTGAACCGGGGCCAGTCGTCGAACGACGTGTTCCCCACCGCCATGCACGTAGCGGCGGTCCTGGCCCTCGAGGAGCGGGTGCTTCCCGCGGTGCGCGCTCTCGGAGAAGCGCTCGCCGAGCGGGCGGAGGCCTTCCGCTCGGTGGTGAAGATCGGACGCACCCACCTCCAGGACGCCACCCCGCTCACCCTCGGACAGGAGTTTTCGGGCTACGCCAGCCAACTCGACCACGGCGCCGCGCGGATCGAGGCGTCGCTCCCCCATCTCCGCGAGCTGGCGCTCGGGGGCACCGCGGTGGGGACCGGCCTGAACGCCCATCCCGAGATGGGGGCGCGGGCCGCGACCTGGCTCACCCGGCTCACCGGATGCGGGTTCGTGACCGCGCCCAACAAGTTCGAGGCGCTGGCGTCGAAGGACGCGCTGGTGGCGGGCCACGGGGCGCTGAAGACGGTGGCGGTGTCGCTCCACAAGATCGCGAACGACATCCGCTGGCTGGCTTCCGGTCCCCGCTCCGGAATCGGGGAGATCCGGATCCCGGCGAACGAGCCGGGGAGCTCGATCATGCCGGGCAAGGTGAACCCGACCCAGTCGGAAGCGCTGCTGATGGCGACGGCGCAGGTGCTCGGGAACGACGTGGCGATCGGGATCGGCGGGGCGGGGGGCAATTTCGAGCTGAACGTGATGAAGCCGCTGATCGCCCACAACTTCCTGCAAAGCGCCCGGCTCATCGCGGGCGGCTGCGACTCCTTCCGCGAGCGCTGCGTGGTGGGCATCGAGCCCAACCGGGAGCGCCTGCGCCAAAACCTCGAGCGCTCGCTCATGCTCGTCACCGCGCTGAACCCCCACCTCGGGTACGACAACGCGGCGCGGATCGCCAAGAAGGCGTACCACGACGGGACCTCGCTCCGGGAGGCGGCGCTCGAACTCGGCCTGCTCACCGGGGAGGAGTTCGACGCCTGGGTCCGCCCGGAAGCGATGGTGAAGCCGACCGCCTGACCCGGGGCGACCGGCTGACCCGGGACCGGCGGGCTGACCCGGGGCCGGCGGGCTGACCCGAGCGGGCGGGGCGCCCGCGCGGGCCCCTATCCGTGGCGCAGCGCGTCGGTCGGTTCGAGGCCGGCGGCGCGGCGGGCGGGGAGCGCGCAGGCGAGCGCCGCGGCGGCGAGGACGATCCCGAAGGCCGCCGCAAAGGACACGGCGTCGGTGGCGCTCACCCCGAAGAGCAGGCTCTGGAGCAGCCGGCCCGCCGCCCACGCGGCGGCCGCGCCGACCCCGAGCCCGAGGGCGGCGAGCCGCATCCCCTGGCCGAACACCAGGCGCATCAGGTCCCCCCGGGTGGCGCCGAGCGCCATCCGCACTCCCAGCTCGGAGGTGCGCTCGGCGGCGAGCGCCGCGACCACGCTTCCCGCCCCGGTGGCGGCGAGGGCGACCGCGAGGCCCGCGAACACGACGAGCAGCAGGGCGAGGAACCGCGGCCCGGCGACCGAATCGGAAATCACCGCCTCCATGCTCCGGAAGCCGTCCACCGGGAGCGCCGGGTCGAGCGCGTGGGTGGCCTCCCGAACCGCCGGCGCGAGGGTCCCGGGCGAAAACGGCGTACGGGTGACCAGGTTCACCGTCCGCGGTGCGAAACCCACCCCCGCCGCCGTCTGTGGATAGTGGAAATAGACCTCGGTGCCGGTTTCCGCCTCGAGGCCGCCCTGTTTCACGTCCTTGGCCACCCCGACGACCGTGAACCAGGGGACGCTGGGCCCGGGTGGCCGCAGCCGGCGTCCGATCGGGTTCTGGCCGGCCCAGAACAACTCCGCCGCCGTCCGGTTCACGACCGCCACCGGGGTCGCGCCGCCGTCGTCGGACGGGGTGAATCCCCGGCCCGCCAGCAGCGGAATCCCCATGGTTTCGAAATACCCGGGCCCGGCGAACTGCCAGTAATCCATATTCTGGGCCGGGAACCCTTCGCCTTCGGGCATCCCTTCGATCTCCGTATCGTTGGCGTTCAGCCGCCGCCGGGGCGGCAGTCCGCTCATGTAGGTGACCGAGGTGACACCGGGCACCGCGGCGAGCCGGGCGCGCAGCCGCTCCAGGAAGGCGAGCTGGTCTCGAGCCTCCGGGTAGTCGGTATCCGGGAGGAAGGTCTGGTAGGTGGCGAGGTTCTCGGGCGCGAATCCGGGGTCGGTCTGCCGGATGGCGGCGAGGCTACGCACCAGCAACAGGCAGGCGACCAGCAGTACCGCCGACAGGCCGATCTCGACGGCGACCAGCGCCTGCCGCGCGAGGCGGCGGCGCGGCGTCGTCCGCGCCCCGCCGGAGGAGAGTCCCCGCAGCAGGTGCGCCTGCCGGCGGCCGGTGGCGAGGTGGGTGGCGGGCGCCAGGCCGAAGACCGCGCCGGTGATCGCGATCGAGGCGAGAGCGAAGGCCAGCACCGGGCCCGAGATCCCGATCTCGGCGACCCGCGGGATCCCGCTCGAGTAGGCGGCGAGCAGCGCGCCGACCCCGGCCCGCGCCAGCAGGACGCCGGCGGCGCCGCCGAGCCCGGCGAGGATCAGTCCTTCGGCGACGAACGGCCGCACGGCCTCGGCGCGGCGGGCGCCGAGCGCGGCGCGCAGCGCGAAGTCCCCGCGCCGCGCCTCGGCGCGCCCCAGGATGAGGTTCGCGAGGTTGGCGCAGGCGGCGAGCAGCAGGAGCCCGGAGAGCGCGAAGAGCGCGAGCAACCGGTCCCGGTGTTCGCCCGCGACCTCCTCGTGGAGGTCCAGCAGGACCACCGGGTGGAACTCGGGATCGGGCGCGTGGGTGTCTAGGGACTCCGATCGCCAGCGTTCGAGCAGCGCGGGCAGCTCGGCGCGCGCCGCGCCGAGCGCGACGCCGTCCGCGAGCCGGGCGACCATGGTGTAGTTGTGGGAGGCGCGGCCGGGGAGGTCGGCGAGGTCGAGGGCGAGCGGGATCCAGAACTCGATCCGGCGGTCGAGCAGATCCACCCCGGGCGGCAATACCCCCACCACCGTCCGCCGGACCCCGTCCACCGCGATCCGGGCGCCGAGGATCTCGGGATCGGCGCCGAAGGAGCGCCGCCAGACCCCGTCCGCGAGGAGGACGACCGGCTCCGTGCCGGGTCGGTCTTCGGCGTCGCTGAAGACCCGCCCGCGGGAAGCGGAGATCCCCAGGGTGGGGAAGAGGCTCGCGGTGACCGAAGCGACCTGGCCGCGAAACGGCGCTCCGCCGGCCTGTACCGAGGACGTTCCCGCGTTGAAGACCCCGGACTCGGCAAACGACGCGCTCCACTCCCGGTATTCGAGGTATTCCGGAGCGGAGATCCAGAACCGGTCGAAACCCATGGTGGGGAACTGGGTCGCGACCCGCACCAGCTCGTCCGGGGCGCGGTAGGGCAGCGGCGCGAACAGGGCGCCGTGGACCACGGTGAAGACCGCCGTGTTCACCCCGACCCCGAGCGCGACCACCAGGACCGCGGGCGCGGCGTAACCCGGGCTCTTCAGGAGGGAGCGGAGAGCGCTTCGCATCTTGGGAAGAGGCCGTGTCCGGCGGTGCCAGGCGGTGTCCGGGGGCGGCCCGGCGGCGGAAGGGGCGGATTCGGCGCGGGAGCCGCGCCGGCGCCCTTCGCCGGTGCTCTATAACGAACGGAGCCGGACGGAAGTTCGCCGGGTTCGCGCGCCCGTCCGGTGGGGACCTCCGGAGGGGGACGGAGGGGGACGCCGGGCGGCGC
The DNA here is from genome assembly GCA_965250045.1 of Candidatus Marinacidobacterium sp. Taxonomy (GTDB): domain Bacteria; phylum Acidobacteriota; class Vicinamibacteria; order Marinacidobacterales; family Marinacidobacteraceae; genus Marinacidobacterium. The sequence goes on along the minus strand of OZ252286.1, from coordinate 3,053,798 downwards.
GGCGGGCGGCCGCGCCGGCTAGCGGGTCCGGTCCGGGTTGCGGATCGCCGCGGTGAGCGCCGGGAGGATTTCCAGGGCGTCACCGACGATGCCCAGGTCGGCCGCGCCGAAGATCGGAGCGTCGGGATCCTTGTTGATGGCCACCACGAAACGGGAGCCGCGCATTCCCACGAGATGCTGGATGGCGCCCGAGATCGCGCACGCGACGTAGAGCTTCGGCGACACGGTCGCGCCGCTCGATCCGATCTGGAGCTCGTGAGGCAGCCAGCCGGCATCGGTCACCGCCCGGGAAGCTCCGACCACGCCCCCGAGAGCCGCCGCCAGTTCCCGCACGAGGTCCAGGTTTTCGGGACCTCCGAGGCCCCGTCCGGCGGCGACCACCACCTCGGCCGCGGTCAGATCCACCCCGCCGCCGCCGGAGTCCCGGACTTCGACGAGACGCGAGTGCAGATCGTCCGGACCGACGGGGGACGGCAGGATGCGGACGGAGGACGCCGGACCCGCCTCCCGGGCGGGGAAGGCGCCGCGCTCGACGGTCGCCACCGCGGGAAGGCCCGGCGCCAGCACCTCCTGGACGAACTTGCCGAGGAACGCCGGCCGTTTCGTGACCAGGCCGTCCGCGCTCCAGGAAAGCGCCGACACCGCGGTGGCGGCCGCGGTCCCGAGTTCGGCGGCCACCAGCGGCGCGACGTCCCAGCCGACCGGGTTGTGGGGCAGCAGGATGCACTCCGCCCCGCTCGCCTCCCGCGCATGCAGGACGGCGGCGGCGTAGCCGTCCGCGGTCGGACCCGCGAGGGCCGGCCCTTCGACGAGCAGGAGTTCCCCCGCCGGCAGGGCGCCGGTCAGGCGTTCAGCGTCACTGGCGTCACCGACGGGAAGAACGGCGCTAACGTTCTCCGAACTGCCGGCCAGGCGGCACGCGGCCTCGATCAACTCGTAGCTGGAGTCCGCGATGCCGGTTTCGCCCCGCTCCGCGAGGATCAGGACCCGGCGGCTCATCCGGCGTCTCCAGGGAAGGAAATCCCGGCGCCGGCACGTAGCCGGGGAACAAGCGCCTCCGCCACCTCCGCGGGAGAACCGTGGAGGATCTCGGCGCCGGCGCCGCGTTCGGGCTTTTGGAGCGTCAGCCGCCGGAGCCCGCGACTGTCGTCCGGCGCCGCGAGTTCCGTGCGCTCAACCGGCTTTCGCCGCGACGCCATGATGCCGCGCAGGCTCGCGTAGCGGGGGGTGTTGATGCCGGTCTGGACGGCCACCACCGCCGGCAGGCGCAGCTCGACAACCGCGATCCGGCCGCCTTCGAGTTCCCGGTGCACCTCGAGCGATCCGTCGCGGAAGTGCATTCCGGTGGCCGCGGACGCGAACGAGTAACCGAGGAGTCCGGCCACCAGCCCGCCCACCTGCCCGTGGCCGCTGTCCTCGGTGAGCAGGCCGGCGGTCACGACGCCGGGCTCCAGCCTGGAGACGGCGTTCGCGAGCGCCCGCGCCACGAAGAACGGATCCGCGAGGTGGGCGCGGTCGGTCACCAGGTGGACACCCCGGTCCACTCCCATGGCGAGACAGCTCCTCAGCACCTGGCCCGCATCCGCCGGACCCGCGGTCACCGCGATCGTTTCGGTCGCGTGTCCCGCCTCCTTCAGGGCCAGGACCGCCTCCACGGCGTAACGGTCGTAGTCGTTGATGCCGTAGCCGAGGCTGGATTCGTCGATCCAGGCGCCGGCGGGACGAAACGCCGAGTTCCGGTCGGGAACCTGCTTCACGAGGGCGACGGCGTTCATTGAATCCGGTGCTTATGATCGCCGCGCTAGCGTTCGGGGGCAAGGTGAGAAGCGGTCTGCCGAGAGGCTTTTTTGTGGTGGCGGCAATCCTCGCGCTGGGGAGCGGCCTCACCCTCCTCGCGGTCGCCGGCAAGCCCACGGTGATCCGTCGGCCCGACCCGGTCAGCCGTCCGGTGCTGCTGATCCCGGACTTCGACAACCGCACCGGCCGGGGAGAGTTCACCTCGTTGGCCCGGCAGTTCACGGAAGCGGTCCGCGCGCGCCTCGATCAGGAGTCGACCGGCATCTTCGAGCTTTCGCCGCGCCGGCTCCGTCCCGCGTTCGGCCCCCAGGAGCGCGAGGAAGGCCTGGTCGCAATCGCGGCCCGGCTCGGCGCCGACTACGTGCTGGCCGGCAGCATCGAATCGGGCCCCGGCGGCCCGCTCGGCCCGGGATCGTCCTGGGCGCCCCGACGACCGGCCGAGACCGGTGGCGAAGCGATTCGCCTCGACGTCCTGCTGGTGCGGGACTCCGACCCGCCCCACGTGTTCGCCGAGCGGTTCCCGCTCGGCCTGCCGGACCCGGGGGAGCGAGCGGGCGCCGAACTCGCGGACTGGGTGGCCGAACGCATCGCGCTCTCCCTCAGCCGCCCCTGACGGCTCGCCGGCCGGTTCCGGAGGCGATCCGCAGCACGGCCTTCAGTTCCTGGGGATCGGCAACCCGCCCGAGGTTCTGTCCGGGATTTGTCGTTCCCGGTTTCCTTCTGGTGGATTAAGAGCCGGTGGTGAAACCCGGGTGAGCGCCGAGAGCGGGGAGGCGCCCGGCTGACAAGGCGCGTGAGGGAGGAGCCCCCACTGGGAGAAACCCTCATGATCGGGTCGGCCTGTTCACCCCGCCGGCATGAAAGTGCAGTTCCGGGATGGTGCATGTCTCGGCCGCACGCCACCATGCAGAGCGACGCGCAGGCAAGGGAACGCCTGACCTCCGGTCGGCACAGCCCGCCGAAGGCGGGCGGCGGGAAGGACCCCGAGTTCAGGGGCGGTTCGCCTCTCGGCCGGAACCCCGGCGTTCAGCGTCATCCGGACGGGTGCGTGGTACACGCCTTTCGCTGCGCTTCGCGCAGCGGGGCCGGGCCCCACCGGGAGAACTGCCCAGAGGTCGGCCCAGTTCTCCCGGTGGGGGCTCCCGTGCCTGCGCGCCATCCGCTCTGTTGGGGCCCGGCGCGACTGCATTTACACAGCAACTGGGCCGCCTGGGCTTCACCGCAGGCTGTTAACAGCCGGTGGTGGAACTCGGGTGAGTGCCGAGAGCGGGGAGGCGCCCGGCTGACAAGGCGCGCGAGGGAGGAATACCGAGTGTATTTCGACCGAAGCGCAACGCAGAGCGCCGCAAAGCGGCACGGTTCAGCCGGGATGCAACGCCGCTCGAACGCCGCGTGAGTTTCACCGCAGGCTGTTCAATGAGGATTCCCCGGAAGTAGTCCACCACCGGCCGGAGAGTCATCGGGGAATACGGCGAGCTCCTTACACGGATCCTTCCCACGGCCGCCGCCGCGAGGGCGACAGGGCTTCACCCCCCAATGAGTGGGCATCCCGGGCCGTTGGGCCAGCATGCCGGGTAGGAGTTTGACCGGGGTACCATCCGCCCCGCCATCCGCGGCGCCCCGATGACGATTCGACAGATCTCCGGTGTCCGCGGCTCCGAGGTCCGGATCGGGATCTCCCGAAGGAATCTGCGCCGACCGCTTCGTCGCCCGGGACGGTGCTCCGGCGCGCGGCGCCGGCATCCGACCGTGTTAACAGCCTGTAGTGAAACCCAGGCGGCCCAATTCTCCCGGTGGGGGCTCGAGCGGCGATGCATCCCGGCTGAACCGCGCCGCTTTGCGGCGCTCGGCGTTGCGTTTCGGTCGAAATACACTCGGGCCAGTTCTCCCGGTGGGGGCTCCTCTCTCACGCGCCTTGTCAGCCGGGCGCCTCCCCGCTCTCGGCGCTCACCCGGGTTCCACCACAGGCTGCTAACCCTGCTGGCCGGCGCGGGAGCAATGGCGCTTCCGCTCTGCGCAGGGTGCGGGGCGCCGCCGCGGCAAGCCGCAGCCGGGCAGCCCGCCGGGGAGAGCCCGGCGCGCGTCACGGAGTCCGTCTTCGGTGTCCTTCCCGGCGGGACCGAAGTCGCTGTCGCCACGCTCCGCAACCGGAAGGGACTCGAAGTCGAGATCATCGCCTACGGGGCGATCATCCGCGCCCTGCGGGCCCCCGACCGCTCCGGGTCCCCCGGCGACATCACTCTCGGCTTCGACGACCTCGACGGCTATCTGGGGGGTAATCCCTACTTCGGCGCGGTCGTCGGCCGCTATGCCAACCGCATCGCCGGCGGCCGCTTCGAGCTCGACGGCGTGCGCTACGAACTGGCGCGGAACAACGGCGAGAACCACCTGCACGGAGGGATCCGCGGCTTCGACAAGGTGCTCTGGACACTCGAAACCGGGATTGCCGAGGATCGCGCCAGCGCTTGCCTCGGATACGAGAGCGCGGCGGGCGAAGAGGGATACCCGGGGCGCCTGTCGGTGCGGGTGACCTATACGCTCACCGACGACGATGAACTACTGATCGACTATCGGGCGGTCGCCGACGCGCCCACCCCGGTGAACCTGTCGCAACATACCTACTTCGACCTGTCGGCGGGGAAGAGCGCCGATGTCCTCGAACACGAGCTGCTGCTTCACGCCGATCTCATGACCCCGGTGGACGAAACCCTGATTCCGACGGGCGAGATCGTCCCGGTGGCGGGCACGCCGTTCGACTTCACCGCCCCGCGGCGGATCGGAAAGCGCATTGGCGAAACCCACCCGCAACTGCTCCGGGGCGGCGGCTACGACCACAACCTCGTCCTGGGCGGGGAGTCCGCCCCGCCGCCCGGCGGCGTCGGCAGCGACGGCAGCGCCGAAACCGTGGGCTTGGCGCGCGCCGCGCGGGTCCGCGATCCGGCGAGCGGCCGGGTGCTCGACATCTTTACCAGCGAACCGGGCATCCAGTTCTATTCGGGGAACTTCCTCGACGGGAGCGTCGTCGGCAAGGGCGGGCGCGCCTACGGCCACCGGTCCGGCTTCTGTCTCGAAACCCAGCACTACCCGGACTCGCCGAACCAGCCCCGTTTCCCCGACACCGTCCTTCGTCCGGGCGAGGAGTACCGCTCCCGCACGGTCTGGCGATTCTCGGTGGATCCCCCGGGGGCGAAGCCCTGAGCGACCCCCTGACCGACCTCTGACCGACCCCTGAGCGACCGCTGCCGGCTGATCCCGACGGGCCTGATCCCGACGGGCCCGGAGCCGGCGGCCCGGAGCCCCCGGCCCGGAGCCCCGGGCCCGGAAGCGCCGCCGGGCGGCAACGTCCCCCGGCCGTCCTCCCTTACGATGCCGCCGTGAGTTCCGCCCGTTGCCTGTTCCGCGCCACGCTGGCGGCCGCGCTGCTGCTCACCGCTTGCAGCCCGGAGACTCCCGCGGGGTCGATCCTGGACCCGGAAGCGCAGCTCGGGCGCTTCGACTGGCGCGACAACCTCGACACCGACTGGTTCGCGGAGGCGGTCCCCTTCCTCGAGACGCCCGACCCGGAGATTGACGCGACCTACTACTACCGCCTGGAACTGCTCACGAAGCACCTGGTCTATGGCTCCCCGGAGCACGGCTACACCCTCACCGAGTTCATGGACCGCCCCTTCTGGTCCGGGACCTACGGGGCAATTTCCTGCCCCCTGGGGCATCAGTTGTACGAGCTCCGCTGGCTGAAACGCCCCGACATCCTCGACGACTTCGCCCGCTACTGGCTCGAAGCTCCCGGCGCCGAACCCCGCAGCTATTCCAACTGGTACGCCGATGGCGTGTGGGCCGCCTACCGGGTGCTGGGCGACCGGGACTGGGTGGTTTCGATGCTGCCGCTGATGGTGCGGCAGTACGAAGGCTGGATGAAGGAGCGCTGGGACGCCGGGCACCGGATGTTCCGCTGGGATGGGATGCACGACGGGATGGAGACCAACATCAACTCGCGGCAAACCGAGCAGTGGTTCGACGGGGCCGAGGGGTATCGGCCCACCTTGAACAGCTATCTCTGGGCCGATGCGACCGCCATCGCCAGGACCTACCGACTCGCCGGTGACCTGGCGCCGGCCGCCGCTTTCGAAGCTCGCGCCGGCGAGCTGAAGGCCCGGATCCAGGAGGAGCTCTGGGATCCCGAGCGCCGCTTCTTCTTCCAGCAGTTCGCCGAGGACGAGCCGGGTACGGACGACCCCTGGCCCGGTTCCGGGAGCGAACACGAGGGCGCCGCGGCGGTCACGGGAGCGCGGCGCGCCGCCTCGTCTCCCGGGGAAGTGATCCGTGCCGGTTCGCTCACCTACGAGAGCGGACCCTGGGCGGGCAGCCCCTACGGGCGGGAGGCCATCGGGTTCGTCCCCTGGCAGTTCGGCCTCCCGGGTCCCGGTTACGAGGCGGCCTGGGCGTTTCTCATGGACCCGGAACGCTTCAACGCCCGCGCCGGGCTGCGGACCACCGAGAAGAACGACCCGCTCTACTACGAATCTCCCCGGTGCTGCGTCTGGAGCGGCAATGTGTGGCCCTACGCCAGCACGCAGACGCTCACCGCCATGGCGCGACTGCTGAACGAGTACCAGCAGGAGGAGGTGAACGCCGCTGACTGGTTCGCGCTGTTCCGCACCTGCGCGCTCTCGCACCGCAAACAGGGCCGCCCCTATCTCGCCGAGGCGAGCCACCCGGAGACCGGCTCCTGGTCGGGGCACGACAGCTTCTTCCACAGCGAGCACTACCTGCATTCGGCGTTCGTGGACCTCGCCATCACCGGGCTGGTCGGGCTCCGGCCGCAGGACGACGACCGGCTCGTCGTGAACCCGTTGGCGCCGCCGGAATGGGACTGGTTCGCCCTCGACGGAGTGGCCTACCGTGGGCGGACGGTGAGCGTGGTCTGGGACCGGAACGGGGATCGTTACCGGCGGGGCGCCGGCCTCTCGCTGTTCGTTGACGGGCAACTGGCGGCGCACCGTGCCGATCCGGGTCGGCTGGAGGTGGAGCTGGCCGGTTTTCCCGCCCGCCGGGCGCCGCCGCCGCCCTCCGACCCGGAGGCGCCGCGCCCCCGCAACCTCGCGGTGAACAACGGCCCCGACTGGTATCCCGCGGTCTCCGCCTCCAGTTTCCACCCGCGCCATCCCCCTCGGTGGGCGTCGGACGGCCAGTTCTGGTATCACCGGGCCCCCCCCAACCGCTGGCTGCCGAGTGGCGCGCGAGACGAGGATTGGCTGGAAGTGGACTTCGGCGTGGTGCGCCCCGTGGAGGAGGTGCGGCTGTACTTTCTCGATGACACGGCGGGGCCCCCCGATCTGGTCGCCGAGGACGCCCCGGAGCACCTGCTTCCCGGTGGTGCGCGCGCGGCCCCGCTCGCCGCCCCTCCGTCCTCCTACCGGATCGAAGTCTGGGAGGGCCGGCGCTTCGTTCCGGCCCCGGTCCGAAAGCGGACGCCGGCGCTCCCCGCGGGCCGTCGCGCCAATCGGGTCGAAATGGAGCCCACCACGACCCGGCGCCTGCGGGTGGTGCTCACCCACCCGCCGGGTCTGGTGGCGGGACTCTCCGAAATCGAGGTCTGGGCGAAGGTGCCCGCGCCGCTTCCGAAGCCCGGGACCCGCACGCCGAACCTGGCCCGATCCCGGCCGGTACGGGCTTCTTTCGATCCGGAGGGCGTCGCCGGCCGGCTCACGGACGGGCGCATCGGCTTCAACCGCACCTCCGACCGGCAGTGGACGGCGCTGGGCTCCCCCCGCCAGCGCGACTGGGTGGAGATCGCGCTTGGCGGGAGCCGAACGGTGAACGGCCTCGATCTGTATCTATGGAGTTGGGAGAGCCGGGGCACCGGCGCGCCGGCGCGCATCGAGGTGCAGGTGGCGGATGGCGATTCCGGTTGGCGCGATCTCCCGGACGCGACCCAGACGCCAAGCACCCCGCTCTCGATGAGCCTCCACCGAATCCGGTTCGCGCCGGAGCCCGCCGACCGGGTGCGCATCGTCCTCCACCACGCGGAAGGGTTTCGCTCCGGCCTCACCGAGATCGTCGTCCGCGGCGAATGAACGCCGGCCGGACAACGGCGAGAGCAGCCGACACTTGATGAATGACAGGACACCAGCCAGTCCACAGCCCGCACCGGAAGGACCGGGCCGCGTGACTTGCGCCACAGGCTGCCAAGCGCCAGTTGCCGGAACCGGTGCGGGGCGCTCTACCGCAGACGGATTGCGTCCCAGGTGTCCCAGGCCGAGGTGTCCGAGAGGATGATCTCGTCGCCCTCGGCGAGACCGCCGAGCACCTCGATGCGGTTCACCGAGCCCCTTCCGAGTTCGACCGGAACGCGCACTGCGGTCTGACCGTCGGGCGCAATCCGGAAGAGCCCAGCCGTGCTCCCCGGCTGGCCGTAGGCGGGCCGGCCGACGTGGAGCGTGTCCGGGATCCGGTCCAGTTCGATGGTGCCGTCCACCGAAAGGTCCGGCCGGGCGCCGCGGGGGAGCGTGCCCTCAAGCCGAATGTCCACTTCGACCGTCCCGTCCCGCACTGCGGGATCCACCCGGGAGACGACGCCCTCGACGACACCGTTGCGGGTGTCCACGAGCGCCGACTGGCCGGGCTCGATGTCGCGCGCCTGCGTTTCGGCGATTCGCAGCACCGCCTTCAGTTCCTGGGGATCGGCAACCCGCGCGAGGTTCTCCCCGGGATTCACCTCCTGGCCGACTTCGACGGGAACCTCCAGCAGGATTCCGACCCGTCCGGCCCGCACCGTGAGGGCCGCGAGCTGACGCCGGCGGAGTGCCAGCACCGCCCGATAGCGCGCCACCGTCGCTTCCTTGGACGTAAGCTGCGCCTTGCTGGAATCGGAAAGGATGGAGAGACGCTCCTCTTCGAGCGCGTGGCGGGTCTCGAGCTCTTCGACGCTGACCTGGCTGCGCCGGTGGATCAGTTCCCCGACGAATCCCGCCTCGAAGAGCTCCCGGTAGGCGTCGGCGTGCCGCCGGGCCTTTGCCGAGGAGGACGCCAACTGCCCGGCGGAGTTTTGCTGTTCCAGCAGATCGGATCGGGTCTGGTCCAGCAGCCGGCGGAGTTCCGCTTCCTGGGCGCGGAGCTGGAGTTCGGCGTCCCGGGTCTGTTGCTCGAGCTCCAGGTTCGAGAGGACGAGCAGCACGGTGTCCGCCTCGACGGGCGTCCCGGGAAGAACGCGACGCTCCTCAACGCGTCCGCGGGTCTCCGCGGCCAACCAGCGGATCTGTTCGGGGGGAACCTGCAGACTGCCGGGGCCGCGCACCTGCCGCACGAGTTCGCCCCGCTCGACAACGCCGGTCCAGACGACGGAGCGGTTCACCTCGGGGACCCCGGGAGCGATCCCGCCGAGCAGGATCAGGAGCGCCGCCAGCGCGGCCGCTCCTCCGCCGGCGAAGACCAGCCGCCGGATACGGCGTTTCCGGTGCCGGTCGGCGATCTGGAAGTCCATGGCTTGGCGTCCCCCGAGCGATCCCTCTTTCGGGTTAGTCGAACACCAACCGCGGCAACGCGAGCGTGAGATACGGGATGTAAGTCACGAGGAGCACCGCGCCGGCTCGAATCAGCAGGAAGGGGACGGATGCGCGATAGACCTCGCCGAGCGGTCGCTTGAACCGGTAGGAGGCGAGGAAGAGGTTCATGCCCACCGGCGGCGTGAGGTAGCCGAGCTCGAGGTTGGTGAGGAAGATGACGCCGAGGTGCACCGGGTCCACTCCGTAGGCGAGCCCCAGGGGAACGATCAGGGGAACGACGACCACGATCGCCGAATAGATGTCCATGAGACACCCGACGATGAGGAGGAAGACGTTCAGCAGCAGGAGGAAGAAGAGCGGAGAAGCGACGAAGGACTGGACCCAGTCCACCGCCGTGCCGGGGATGTCGGCGAAGATCAGGTAGTTCGTGAGCCCGAGGGCGGTGCCCAGGATGAGCAGCACGCCGCCGATCAGGGTCACCGCGTTCCCTCCGGTGCGGACGAGGTCGGAGAGCGTTTTTCCCTCCCGGTGCACCACGAACTCGATGAAGAGCGCGTAGAGGACGGTGATCGCGGCGGCCTCCACGAGGGTCGCGAATCCGCCGAGGATGACCCCCAGAACCACGATGGGGATGGCCGCTTCCCACTTGGCGATCCAGAGCGCCCGCGCTGCTTCGCGCACCCGGAAGGGAGACGCCTTGCCGGCGAAGCGCCGGGTCACGAAGATGGTGAAGCCCGCCACCAGCCCGATCTGGATCACCGTCGGGACGATCCCGGCCACGAAGAGCCGCGGAATGTCCACCTCGGCGATGAGCGCGTAGAGGATGACGGCCAGCGAAGGGGGCAGCAGGAGCCCCAGCGAGCCCGCCGCGGTGAGCAGCCCGGTCGTGAATTTCGGGCGGTGTCCCTCGGCGAGCATCATGGGGAACATCAGGCCCCCCATCGCGAGGATCGTCACCCCGCTTCCCCCGGTGAAACAGGTGAAGAACGCGGACACCACGAGGGCCACCACCGCGATTCCGCCCGGCATCCAGCTAAAGAGCCCGCGGAAGAGGATCACGAGCCGTTTCGGAGCGCCCCCCTCGGCGAGGATGTAGCCGGCGAGGGTGAAGAGCGGGATGGTCGGCAGCGCCGGCTTGCTGACCATGCTGTAGGCCTCGGCGGGAATCGCGGAGACCGGGTCCCAGTTGCTCCACAGGAGTACGGCGGCGGCGCCGCCGAGCGCCACGAAGATCGGGGCTCCGAACGCCGCGGCAATCAGGATCAGGGCGAGAAGCGGCCATTCGATCCCGTTCCCGATGAGGTCGAACCCGGTGAATCCCTGGTGCAGCAGGAGCGGGATGGTGAGGCCGAGGATGGCCGCCCAGCGGCCCCAGCGGGTCGGGATCCTCCGGAAGAGCCGCCAGGCGATGAGCAAAAAGCCCACCGGCATCACGCCTTCGGCGACCCATACCGGAACTCCCAACGCGAGTTCGCGCCCACCCGACCACTCCGCGCGGATCAGCACCACGCTCGCGTAGGCCAGCACGATGGACACCACGACGCCGACGGCGCCGGAGAGCGAGAGCAGTCGCGGTCTCCAGACATCGGACGCCATGCTCGGGCCCGCGCTGAGCGAGAGCAGTTCTCCCCGGCGGGCCGCCACCGCCGCTCCCAGGAAACCCACCCAGAGCACGAGGTGCTGCACCCACATCGTCGAACCGGGAATCCCGGTTGGATACACCGGCCGAATGAGCACCTCCCCGATCGGGATCGCCGCCATCAGGACCAGGGCGCCCACCGAGAGGGCGTCCTCGAACACCGCGAGGCGACTCCGGGACCCCCGGGCTCCCGCCTCCGGAATGGCGCCTTCCCCCGCCTCAGGCCCCGCGCCGGCCGTCTCCGAACTCATCGGTCCTCCGCCAAGGCGGGCTCAGCGAGTGCGCCCCGCTCCGGGGTCACTCATGGGCCGCCCGGAACTCGTCGCGCAACCGGATTACCCGGTCGAACACCGGGGCAGGGACCAGGCGTTCCCGGATCATCGGGAACATCACCTCGGCGGCCTCGATCCAGTCGGCTTCGAACGCCGCGGAGGCTTCGATCACCTGGAGGCCGCGGGATTTCATCGCCTCCAGCGACTTCCGCTCCTGCTCCCGGTTCGTCGCGCGCAATTCCAGCGCCGCTTCCTGGCTCCGGCGCGCGACCACCTCCTGCTGGGAGGGGTCCAGCCGGTCCCATCCCTGATCGTGGATGATGATGGCGCCCTGCATCGGCGCCCACGGCAGGTCGTTCATGAACTCGGCCGAACGGTAGAGCTGGGATCCCTCCGCGAGGATGACCGGCAGGGGCGCCGCTTCGACAAGCCCGGTCTGAAAGCCGCTGACGAGTTCAACGCTGTTGATCTGGACCGGGTCGAAACCCGCCCAGCGCAGGAGATCGAGCACCGTCGGGTCGCTGGCGGCGCCGGCCAGCTTCAGGTTCTTCAGGTCGTCGAGCGTATTCACGGGTTCGCTCGCGAAGAAGTGAAGCCACCCCACGTCGGCCCAGGCGAGAGTCCGGAACCCGTGGCCCCGGAGGGCTTCTTCGATCTCCGGGTTCATGATCTCCCGCACGTGGTCCCATTCGGGATAGTCGCGGAACACCATGGGGATGGAAAGGGTCCAGGCGCTTGAGTCCAGCTCCGCGAGTCCCACGTTGGAGACCGCGGCGATCTGGACCTGGCCGATCCGCATTTTGCGGATCATGTCGGTCTCGTCGCCGGCGGCGCCCCCGGCGATGATGCGGATCCGCACTTCGCCCCCGGTGTCCCGGCCGATGGCGGCCACCATCTTGTCGAGGATGAGGTACCAGGCAGATCCCCGGGGCGCCACCGTGGCGAGACGCAGGTTGACCTGCGCCTCGGCCGCGGCCGCCGGCAGGAGGAGGGCGAGACCGGCGGCCGCCAACAGGACGCCGCGCCGGGCGGAGAAAAACTCCTTGAGTCTGTTCATGACGGGATCCTCAGCGGTGGTCCTGCATTTCGTCGAAGAAATAGTCGTCCACGTTGGCGAGCAGCCAGGCCGCCCGTTTCTGCGCCACCCGATTCAGGAGGCGGCCCTCCGGTTCGCTGTCGATGTCGAAATCGAGCGTCTGCTGCAGGAGGGTTTCGAACTCCTCCCGGTCGCCGTTCGCGACCGACCCGGTTTCCGCCCAGGTGGACCAGAGCACCGGACGCCGATCCGGCCCGAGCTCGAGGGCGTGTTCGTAGTACTCACGGGCCTGGTCGAGGGATCCCCCGATCCGGGCCGTCTCGTAGATGCTCAGATAGTCGTACACCACTCCGGCGTCCACGCTGTCGTCGAGACCGCGCGACCGGTGGAGCAGCTCTCCCATGACCGACAGATCCGCGGTGGCCTCGGGATTGTCGGTCTCCATCCCGATCCGGGCGCCGAGCGCGGTTCCGGTCCACAGCGCGAGCCCGGCATCCTCCACCTCGAGCTCCATCACCGCCACTTCGGGATCGCGCCGGAGCCGCCCGCTGATCCCCGGGTAGTCCACCTCGAGCCCGCGCAATCCGTAGTCGGTGGCGCGCCGGTAGAGCCGCGCGGCCCGCCTCCGCACTACCTGCTTTTCGTCGAACTGGGTGAAGTCCAGTTCGAACAGGTCCGGCTCCACGAACCCGTAGGCGTAGAGCAGGAAACCCTTCGCAGCGCTCAGGAGAACCTGCTGGTTTTCCGGGCTGGTCTCGAGGAGAGTCTCCATCAGCTTCAGGTTGTTGGCGAGGGCCCCTTCCACCAGGCCGAGGTCGTCGTCCGACCGGAAGACGGCCTCGCCTTCCGCGAGCACGCCGGCGAGGGAATTCACCGCCATATTCGTGATGAACGAAGAGCACGCCGGCAGGAAGAGCAGGGTGGCCGCCGCGAGTCCAGCGGCGTAGCCGGTTGCCCCCGTTCCCCGGTTCCTCATGGCTGCGGAAGGTTACTGCGCTTGGAACTCGCGCTCGGCTCCCGGGCCGCGGACGGGATAGCCTCTCATTCGTATGCCGTCCACTCCTCCTCCTCCTCCTCCGGTCGTCCGGGCCGCCACCTCTTCCCTGCTGGCGGTCAGCCTCCTGGCGCTCGGCGCCTGCAGTTCGCCGGGCGAGCCGACGACCGCCAATTCTGACGCCCCGACGGTCGCGGCCGCGCCGGATCCCATCGTGGGTTCCTGGCGCCCCCGGGCATACCGGCTGGAGGGCGAGGAACTGCCGGTGGACGGCCGGATTGTCTTCCTGGCGAGCCGGAAAGACGGGGCGAGCGGCGAGTGGTTCGTGAACTTCTTCGTGACCGGAGAGGAGGGCGCCGCGGTCCGTGGCTCGGCCGAGGGCGGCGAGTGGTCGCGCGACGGGAAGTCGCTCCTCCTCAGCCATCAGTTCCACCTGTCGGCGGGTGACGCCGTCGGATCCCTGCCTGCCGCTCCGCTGGCGATGGCGCTCCGCTCGGCCGCGGAAGCCGCGGCGAACCACCAGGAGCCCTGCGAGGTCACCGTGGACGAAGACCTCCTGACCCTCTTCTTTCCGAGCGGGAACTCGATGACCTTCGAGAGGGTCGAGGATCTTCGCTAGCGCCGGGACCTGCGCTGGCGCGGGGACTCTCCCTTGCCGGTAGCCACTCGGCCCACGAGATGGATGGGGTAGAGCGTAGAATCGGATCGGTGCCGGGCCATCTCAATCTTCTTGATCGAGGGACTTGGCGGGGTTCGCAGGCTCTGGTTGAATGGAGCCATGAAGCGGCCGGCTGCTGCACCGAGGATCTTCCGCGCGGAGGGGGGATGCACCGATGAGAGAGACCACGCTCAGGGTCAACGGCGAGACGCATACGCTCGCCGTCGATCCGTCGACGCCGCTCCTGTACGTCCTGCGGAACGATCTCGGGCTACGGGGACCGCGCTTCGGCTGCGGCCTTGCCCAGTGCGGGACGTGCACGGTGCTGATGGACGGGCGCCCGATCCGCTCGTGCATCCTGCCGGTTTCGCGTAGCAACGGCGAGATTACGACCCTGGAGGGACTGCCCGAGGACGGGCAGCTGCATCCCGTCCAGCAGGCCTGGATTGATGAGCAGGTGCCGCAGTGCGGGTTCTGCCAGAACGGGCAGATCCTCACGGCCGCAGCACTTCTACGCACCACCCCGAACCCGTCCGACGACGAGATCCGGGAGGGCATGAACCCGATTCTCTGCCGCTGCATGACCTACTTCCGGATCCAGTCTGCGGTGAAGCGCGCAGCGGTTGCGATGGCCCAAGGGGAGGCAGACCGATGAGGGGCGGGCGCGACGTCCAAAGAGGGCGGGATCTGGCCAGCGGCGAACCCGATGCCCCCGTGGGCAAGGCGCCCGCGACCGGCGACTGGCAGGTCGCGAACTCGATCGACCGCGCTCTCGTGCGCTGGGGCGGGACCACTTCCCGGCGCGACTTCCTCAAGACCTCGGGACTGTTCGTCTTCGGCCTGAGCGGAATGAGCGCGGCCGGGGAGCCGATTGGGGCGGGCCGCCAGGGCTCTGGGTCCGAGCCTTCGGAGCCCGGTGCCTATCCGGATCCCGACTTCCTCCAACTCGACTCGTGGCTGGTCGTGCACGAGGACGGCAGCGCGACCTTCTACGTCGGCAAGACCGATGGCGGCCAGGGGACCGGGACCGCCACCCAGCAGATGATGTGCGACGAGCTCGACATCGCCTTCGACAGGGCCACGGTTGTCATGGGACGCACCGACCTGACCGTGGACCAGGGCGGCTCGGGCGGCTCGGACGCGATCGAGCGCGACGCCATGGTCGGACGCCGGATCGCGGCGGAGGCCAGGCGGGTGCTGCTGGAGATGGCGTCGGAGCGCTACGGCGTGCCCGTGGAGGAGCTTCGAGTGAGCGAAGGCGTGATCTCGCTGCCTGACGATCCCTCGCGGACGGTCACCTACGGCGAGCTGATCGGCGGGCGGCGCTTCGATGTCGCGCTGGCGGGCGCCAACATCAACTCGACCACCGGCGTCGCGAGCATCAAGCCGGTGCAGGATCTGAAGCTTGTCGGCCAGTCGATTCCGCGCTACGACATCCCCGCCAAAGTCGACGCATCGCTCGAGTGGGCCGTCGACGTCAACCTCCCGGGGATGGTTCACGCCCGGAACGTGCGCCCGCCCTTCGCGGGCGCGACGCTAAAGGGCATCGACGAGTCATCGGTGCGCGATGTGCCCGGCCTCATCCGGGTCGTGAGCGAGGGCAACTACGTCGCGGTCGTGTGCGAGCGCGAGGAGCAGGCGATCGAGGCTGCGAAACGTCTTGACGTCGCCTGGGAAAAGCCCGCCACGGCGCCCTTCCCGGCATCGGAAGACCTCTTCGCCTACATGCGGAGCGCGGAGGGAGTGCCGGGCTCGGGTGGACGGGGGGCGGCAGAGGTGCAGGGAGACCCCGACGGGGCGCTGGCGAGCGCCGCGACCGTCGTCGAAGCCGCATACGACATCCCCTTCCACGGACACACCGCGATCGGGCCCGCCCACGCCCTGGCCGATCCCTCGGACGGCCAGCTGACGATCTACACCAACGACATGAAGCCGTACAGCCACCGGACCGGGATCGCCGAGTTCCTGGGCATGCCGCCGGAGCAGGTGCGGGTGATCTGGATGGAGGGGCCGCAGCTCTACGGGCGCACGGCGGCGGACGACGCGGGCTTTGAGGCCGCGTACCTGGCCAAGGAGCTGGGCCGCCCCGTTCGCGTGCAGTGGATGAGGCACGAGGAGACGGCCTGGGACACCAAGGGTCCCGCCTTCGCAATCGACCTCCGGGGAGGGCTCGACGCGGACGGCAACGTGGTCGCGCTGGACTATCAGGGCCGGATCGCCAACTACGCGCACCTCGGATACAACCAGGCCCGGACCGTGCTCATCGCGCAACTGATGGGGTTCCGGCCCGAGCGGCCGTCGCCTGGGGGTGCCCGCGGGCCTGACGACATGTACCACATCCCGAACCGGCGCCAGGAGACGCGGGCGATCCGCTTCCCGCTGGCCTTCGAGACGCCGCTCCGCACCGGGAACCTGCGCGACCCCAACGGCCCGCAGACGACGTTCGCCGGGGAGTCGTTCGTGGACGAGCTGGCCGCGGCCGCGAACGCGGATCCGGTCGAGTTCCGGCTGCGCCTCCTGCGGGGCGCAACCGATGACGACGAGGCTCTCCGCCGGGCTCGATCGATCGCGGTGGTCGAAGCGGCCGCCGAGGCGTACGGATGGGACGCGCGGCCGTCACCCGGGACGGTAGGCAGCGGGCGCCTTCTCACCGGGCGGGGCATCGCGTACGCCTACCGCGCCCGCACCGTGATCGCCGTGATCGCCGAAGTCGAGGTCGACCGCGAAACCGGGCGGGTGCGGGTCCGGCGGATGGTGTGCGCCCACGACTGCGGCCTGGTGATCAACCCGAACAGCCTGGAGGGCACCATCCAGGGGAACCTCCTGCACGGGATCAGCCGGACGCTTTACGAGGAGGTCCGGTTCGACGGCGAGAAGGTCACCAGCGTTGACTGGCGCACGCACCCGACCCTCACGCACATGGACGCGCCCGAGCGCATCGATGTCGTGATGGTGAACGGTGACCCGAACCCCGACCGCCCGGACCTCAGCCCCTACGGAGCGGGTGAGCCCTCGCACCGGCCAGTTCCCGCGGCCGTCGCGAACGCAATCCATGACGCCACGGGAGTGCGTATGCGAAGGCTGCCGCTGCGGCCGGAGCGCGTGCTGGCGGAGTTGGGAGCGGCGGGCGTTTAACAGCCTGTGGTGAAACTCTGAAGGCATCCATTCGCGGCGCGCAGCGCCGCGGGGGAGGGGTGTGGGGAGGGGTTTCCCCTCCCCACGAAAGACGGTGGAGGGAATCGCGCAGCGATTCGCGCCACCAACCCGTGGGGAAAGTGCCCCGCACGCGCTCAAACCGCCAGAATCGGGGCGCGGGTCGTTCCGAGATTCGTGCGGGGTGCTTTCACCACGGGTTGTCAAGGGCATGCCACCCGGTCCAGAGTGATTTGGGAAACGAGAATCTGCCACGAGCGTCGGACCGTCAGCGGTAGCCGCGCGCCTCGAGCGCGGCGGCGAGTTCCGGCGAAAGCTCGGGAGCGGGCCCGGTCCGTTCGTTCTCCTGCTGCCAGGCGACCGTCTGAATCCTCCGGGTCTCCAGTCGCGCCTTGAAGGGTTCCATCGAGGAGCGCGCCTGCCCATAGGCGTTTTCGGCTTCGTTGGGGTCCCGAATCAGGTTGAAGACCGCGAACAGGGGCGCCTGCTGGCCGGGAACCGGTATCCGGACCATCCGCGTCCGCCCGTTGAAGATGCCGAAGAGGCCGCGTTCGGACTGCGCGTAGATCCGTCGATGGGGGACGGGCTCGTCTCCCAGAAGCGCCGGAACGAGCGATTTGCCGATCATGCCCGCCGGCAACGTGTCAGGAGGCGGGAGCCCGATCAATTCCAGCGCGGTCGGGCCCGCATCGCCGATTCCCACCGCCGAACCGAAGCGGGTTTCCGCGGGGAACCGCGACCCGTCGCCGCCGGGCCAGCCGAGCAGCAATGGAACCTCGAGCGTCTCCCGGAACAGGGTGCGGGGTGTTTCGAAGGGTGGGCCGTGTTCGCCGAGAGATTCGCCGTGGAGCCCGGCCACCACGAACAGCGCCTTCCCGGCCAGCGGGCCGGATGCGAGGCTCGACAACACCTCGCCGACCGCGCGGTCCACCCACCGGATGGACGCGTCGTAGCGATCCGCCATCTCCCCGTAGCCGGCTCCCCCGGTCACGGCGGCGGTCGGTTGGGGCCCGCCTCGAAAACGCGGGCCGGCCGGAGTCATTTCATCGGTCTCGACGGCATCCAGATCCTCAGCGGGAGGGTCGTGGGGCGGAGAGGGCGCGGAGAAATGAAGCCAGACAAAGACGGGAGGCTCGCCGGTGGCGGCGCGGAGCGCCTCGACCCCGAAATCGCGGACGGCGTCGGCGCCTCCCGCGGCGTCGCCCCCCCAGTGCTCGCGAAACTCGTCGAAACCCCGTGCGAAGCCGAGTTCCGCGGCAAGGGCCGGATGATTCACCGCGCCGAGGGTCCGGTAGCCGTGCGCCCGCAGCATGGAGGCAAGCGTGCCCTCTTCGAGGAGCCGGGCGGGTTCGCCCCGGGCGCTCCGGCTGGGATCCACCCCGGTGAGTAGCGCCGCCGCCCCCCGCCCGGTCTCGGGCCACGGGGTCAGCGCCTCCAGGAACACGGCTCCCGAGGCGCCGAACAGATCGAGGTTCGGACTGATGTTGCGCGGATAGCCGTAGATTCCGAGGTGGTCCGCGCGAAGCGAGGAGACCGTCACCAGGACCAGGCTCGACCGTTCGGTGGGAGGCGGCGGCCCCGAATCTCCACAGGCGGCTCCCGTCAGCGCCGCCGCCAGGGCGATACTGGCGAACCGGCCTTGCCCGAAGGGCGACGCCGCCCGGGCGGGGCGGGGCGGCCGGGTGTTCATCGCCCGTCGCTCCCCGCCGCGATCTCGATCCGCCGGATCCCGTTGCGCTCCCGAAGGAGGCGCACCCGAATCGCGTCGGCGCGGCGGTAGGGCCCGAGCCGTTCCGGCCACTCGACGATCACGATCGCGTCTTCCTCCTCCATTTCCTCGATTCCAAGCTCCCGAAGCTCCTCCGGGCGCTCGATCCGGTACAGATCCAGGTGGTACACGGGGCGTGTTCCCTCGCCGTAGCGCGCCACCAGGGCGAACGTCGGGCTCGTAACCTGATTCGGGTCCACGCCGTAGTGTTGCGCCAGTCCCTTGGCGAAGACGGTTTTTCCCGCTCCCAGATCCCCCTCCAGATAGAAGGTGCGGCAGTCGGGTTCGCGGGCCGCGAGGCGGGCGGCGGCCTCTACGGTGTCCTCCGGGCTGCGGCTGGCCACCCGGTCGGCCCTCGGCGTCGCCGGCGCGGCGGTCACCGGGACATCTCCGCCCGCAAACGGTGGATCGCCCGCCCGAGGTGGGCAGCCACGCCGGACGCGGTGACCGCGTCCTCCCCGCGGTGCCTCCGTGCTTCGCTGCCCGCGAGTCCGTGCAGGAACACCGCGGCCGAAAGTGCTTCGAGGGTGCCCAGACGTCGGGCAAGCAGCGCCCCCACCACTCCGGTCAGGACATCCCCGGATCCGCCGGCGGCGAGTTCGGGCCCCCCCGAGCGGTTCACGAAGACGGCGCCCCGGGGATCGGCGATCAGCGTCCCCGGTCCCTTCAGGGCTACCGCCGCCTCGGTTTCCCGGGCCAGGCGACGCGCTACCTGCAATCGCTCCTCCTGGACTTCGGCGCTCGTCAGGTTGAGTAGCCGCGCGGCTTCGCCAGGGTGCGGCGTCAACGCCAGCCTCGACCTCCGGGCGAGGTTCGAGGCTCGTCCGGGCCAGGCGTTCAGCCCGTCGGCGTCGAGTACCAGCGGGGCCGAAGTCGTGTGGACGATCCTTCGCACCGCCTCCTTCGTTTCCTCGTGGCTGCCGAGTCCGGGACCGAGTGCGATCGCGTCAGCGGCGAAGGTGGAGATTTCGGGCACCCCAGCGAGGGTGATCTCCCCGTGGCCGGTGGAGGGCAGGGGCAGCCGCATCGCCTCCGGCGGCAGTTCGGTCAGGCCGTCGGCGGGTCCCGCCACCGTCAACAGCCCGACCCCCGCCGACAACGCCCCCTGCGCCGCGAGCGCCGCGGCTCCGGGCATCCGCCGCGAACCCGCTATCAGCAGCAGTCGTCCGAGCTGTCCCTTATGGACGCCGGGTTTGCGAGCCGGGAAGAAGGGGGCGACGCGGCGTTCGTCGTTGGTTCGGACCCCGGCGGTGCCGGCATTGAGCCAGACCCGCGGGATTCCGATCTCCACGACCCGAACCTCCCCGCAGACGGCGCTCGCCGGAAAAACGAAGTGACAGATCTTGGGAGCGGCGAGCGCCACGGTGAGATCGGCGCGGAAAGCGAGATCCGGCGCGCTGCCCGTATCCGCCGACAGGCCGGTCGGGAGATCAACGGCGATGCGGCGAGCGCCCCGGAATCGGCCGACATTGTCGAGGTCGGCGATCACCCGGGCGGCGAGCCCCCGGAGCGTCCCGGAACTTCCGGTTCCGAGGATTGCGTCCACGATCACCCCCGGGCGGGGCCCGGCGAGTCCGTCGGGGCCGGCCTGGCGCAGCGCCGTCTCCCAGGCGTCTTCGTCGGGGACCGGAACGACGTGGAGCGCGAGTTGCATCGCGGTCTCGAAGTTCGCCTTGGTGGCCCCGGTGAGCCGCTCCGGATCGGTCAGCAGGACGGCGGTGGCCCGAAGTCCGCGCGCCGCGAGCGCGCGCAGCGCCACGAGTCCGTCTCCGCCGTTGCCGCCCCTCCCGCACAGGATGAGAATTCGTCGCCTGCTGTCCGCTGCTTCGGCGGCAACGATCTCTGCGATCGCGCGGCCGGCGTTTTCCATCAGGACGCGCGCCGGGATCCCCGCCTCCTCGATGGTGTGGCGATCCGCCTCGCGCATCTGCTGAGCGGTGAGAACGTCCATGCCCGGGATTGTAGGAAACGGACGCCTCCCCATTCGCGGATCCCGCGCTCGGTACCCTTATCCCGGTGACCCTGTACTTCCCGGAGGCGCTCGTGCGCGAGGTCCTCCCCATGCGGGACGCGGTGCCTGCCGTCGAGGACGTATTCCGGGAACTTGGCAGGGGCGGAGCCCAGAATCGGCCCCGGCAGCGGGTCCGGGTCCCGGGCCGGATGCTCCACACGATGACCGCCTCGAGCGCGGCGCTTGGCTATCTCGGGCTGAAGACCTATCTGACGGGCCGGGACGGTGCGCGCTTCGTGCTCCTGCTCTTCGACCAGGCAAGCGGGTCGCTGGCCGCCGTGATGGAAGCCGACGCGCTCGGTCAGATCCGGACCGGTGCCGCGACCGGGGTCGCCGCGGACTACCTGGCCGACCCCGAGGCTTCCAGGGTGGGAATCGTGGGCTGCGGCTACCAGGCCGAAACCCAGCTTGAGGCGCTGTCGGTGGTGCGCCCCCTCACCCGGGTCGAGGCGTTCTGCCGGAGCCCCGAGCGGCGGAAGCGGTTCGCCGAGGCCATGTCCGTCCGGCTTGGAGTCGAGGTGGTTCCGGCGCGGAGCGGCGAGGCGGCGGTGCGCGGCAAGCCCATCGTGGTGGCGGTCACGAACGCCGCGGAGCCGGTCGTCCGCGGAGAATGGCTCGCCCCGGGCGCGTTCGTGGCGGCCGCCGGCGGCAACTCGCTCCGCCGAAGCGAACTCGACGCCGCGGCGGTGCGGCGCTCCGAGCGCGTCGTGGTGGACGACCGGGAGCAGGCGCGGATCGAGTGCGGGGACCTCGCGCCGCTCGTGGCCTCGGGCGAGCTGCGGTGGGAGGATCTGGAGACGATCGGCGAGGTGGTGGCGGCCGGGAAGGAGAGTTGGCGCGCGGGGTCGGCCCTCTTCGAATCGCAGGGAATCGCGGCTGAAGACATCACGGTGGCGGCGCTGGTCTACGAGCGTGGGAGGGCAGATGCCATCCCGTTCCCGACCGGCTCCGTCGAACCGGATAAAATCGCCCCATGACTTCCCTCCTCTGGGTTCCGGTCCTCCTGATCGGGCCCTTCGGCGCTACCGAACTCCTGATAATCCTGGGGATCGTGATCCTGATCTTCGGAGGCACCCGGCTACCTCAACTCGGAAAGGGCCTCGGCGCAGGCATTCGCAATTTCAAGCAGTCTCTGAGGAGCGTCACGAGTTCGGACAGCGGTTCCGATGACGCGGACTCCTCCAAAGAAGACGGCTGAGCCCGGCGCCGCCACGGGCGGTGCCTTCCCCCGCGCGATGCCGTCGAGGATGTGCCTGCGCGCGACTCCGCTTCTCGTCTCGGTTTGCCGATAATCCCGCGTGGATGAAGTGACGTGAGCGCAGAGGCCGGCAGTCCTCCCGGTGGGGGCGGGGGGCCCGGCGGACCGGGCGGGCGAGGGAGGAGCCCCCACCGGGAGAACCGGGCCGCGTGACTTGGTTGACGGGCTGCTAGCTGTGGTACCTCAATAGGTTGTTCCTATTGAGACGGATACGGGAGATGGGCGGCTTGGAGTTGAGGCTGGCGTGAGGGCGGTGCCAGTTGTAGCGATGGAGCCAGGGGGTGAGGAGTCGTTCCCGCTGGCGGGCGGTTTGGTATTGGTGAGCGTAGGCCCACTCGCGGAGAGCGGTCTGGATGAACCGCTCGGCTTTGCCGTTGGTGCGCGGGGTGAAGGGGCGGGTGTAAAGATGGCGGAGGCCTGCGATGGGCCGTTGACGCATATTGGCTCCCGCGGTCCGAGTGATGCACACACCCGTCGGGGGGTTGCCGCGATCCGCTGGCCGCCTCGAGGGCGGCCAGCGCGAGCCGGGTGTCGATCGAGCGACTGATGGCCCAGCCCACAATGCGGCGCGACCAGCCGTCGATCACGAGCGCGACGTAGACGAAGCGGCCCACGCCGGCGACGTATGTGAGGTCGGCGACCCAGAGCTGGTTGGGACCGTCGGGCTCCATTCGTCGAGCGAGATTGGGAAACACCGGAAGGTCGTGAGCGCTGTCCGTAGTGACGACGAAGCGTCTGCGGCGCCGGGGCTGCAGGCCGTGTTCCCGCATCAGCCGTCGCACCTTCTTGGAGTTGACCACGATCCCCTGGTGCCGGAGCGCCGCGCCGACACGGCGATAGCCGTAGGTTTCGAACTCGTCGCAGACCGCCCGGATCCGGGAGATGATCTCGGTGTCGTCCGCCAGCACGGGCGGCGCGTCATAGTAGATGGAACGCGACAAGCCCATCAGTTCACATCCCTTGGTGACGGACATGCCGAGGGGCCGGTAATGGCGAACGTAGGTCCGTTTTTGGGTCGCGCTCTGTTCTCTTGCGTCCCCTTTAAGAAGTCGATCTCGAGCGCCTGACGGCCGACCAGCCGCTCCAAGGCCGTGATCTTGGCCTCGTACTGCTGCAGCAGGTCTGCCGCTTCGGCCTCCTCGTCAAACTCCCCCGCCTCGTACTTCGCGACCCAGAGGCGAATCAGGTTGCGAGAGATGTCGTGACGCTTGGAAAGGCCGAGCAGAGTCTCTCCACCGAGAAACTCCAGCACTACCTGGCGCTTGAAATCGACGCTGTACACTGTATCAATGACCGGAAGAAAGTTCTTCCTGCTACTGACCCTGGTTGGTGCGGGCTGTGGAGACAGTCCGACTGTACCGTCGCCACCTGTGGTACCGGCACCACCTGTGGTACCGCCACCAGAACCCGAACCGGAAGACGTCACCATGACCATCGTCATGCCTTATCCTAAAGACAACGATACCGGTGTTGACAGTGCGTCTGTTACCTGCCTTGAGGGCTGCCCTGATAGCCAAACCCTCACCACCGACAGCTTGGGCAACGTTACCTTTCTGGATGTCTATCCTCCCCTGCTAGTTGAAGTCGAGAAGTCTGGGTACCTAACCAGGCAAGAAGACGAGGTGGAAAACAACGACAGCATAGTCCTCTCACATGTGTGGCCCGATGAAGTAGAGGGGGTTATTGATCAACTTGGGTTAGCCGAGCCGATTGCCTCCGGTAAGCTTTTTCTAAGGTGGGGAGAAGACGAAGGGCACTTGGCCTCAATCGGTGTTGATGTGGGTGGTATATACGTCTGTGAAGGTCCAGTCATCGTGATTAGGAAATATGAGGACAGGGATTTCATGGTTTGGGTACTGATCCACGAAGCCATGCATGCATGGCAAGATCTAAAGCAAGTAAAATCAAGCAACTCATGTAACCTGAGAGATGGCTACCCCCAATCCGAAGAGGGTAGGGCCTGGGCTGCCGCCCGAGATAAGGACACCAGAGAACACGGACCCTATCTCGGTCTTGATGACCAGGAATGGGCCAGTGAACTCCAGGAAAATCAGGCAGCGTTTTATTCTCACTGGTATATGGGAAGAGAAACAAAACGTCTGGGCGAAGGATGGGATAGGTCGGCATATCTCCAAAAGCTCTACCGACTGGCACCCAATCGTTCTAAGTACTTTGAGGACCGCTTCGGTCCTCCACCACCAAGGTAATAAAAAGGCGCTTCACGGTTTCGTGTGGAAACAGGCCGCAGCCGGGCTGAAGTCCAAGCCGCCTAGGAGCTTGCCCCGCAGGAGTTTTGGGGTGCGGTGACGAGAGGGGTTCGTGAAGAGCTATGTCCGAAAGTGGGTGACGTCCGGAGAAGGGGGTGGCGTATCGTGGGGGTTGCTGAACTTCCACATCTCCCAGGAGGAAGTGATACGCCATGACGGAGAGTACCGTTGTTTACCTTCCCTCACCAGAGGGAGTTGAGGATCCGCTGACGGAGGTTCTCCGAGCGGGCGCGCAGCATTTGCTGCGGCATGCCGTTGAAGCGGAGGTGGCCGCTCTGCTGGCGGCGTACGAGGATCAACGAACCGCGACCGGTCGTCGGCGTCTCGTCCGTCACGGGCATGGTCCGGCGCGGGGGATCCTGACGGGGATCGGGCCGGTGGAGGTGCGGCGGCCCAAGGTGCGCGACCGCGGGGGCGTCGGCCGGGGGCGTCGGCGAGGATCGGATCCGGTTCTCTTCGCGGCTCCTGCCGTGGTTCGCGCGGCGGACGCGCTCGCTGGACGCGGCGCTGCCGACGCTGTATCTGCTGCGCCTGTCGAGCGGGAACTTCGGGGAGGCGCTGACCGAGCTGGTGGGTCCGGGTGCTGAGGGGCTGTCGCCCGGGGTGCTCGGGCGTTTGAAAGCGGAGTGGGAGGCGGAGCACGAGCGCTGGCAGCGCCGGGACCTCACGGACCGGCGGTATGTCTATGTCTGGGCGGACGGGATCTACCTCCAGGGCCGGCTGGAAGACGAAAAGCAGTGCGTTCTGGCGCTGATCGGGGCGATGCCCGAGGGCAAAAAGGAGTTGCTGGGCTTCCAGACGGGGTTCCGGGAGAGTGCCCAGAGTTGGCGGGAGTTGCTCTTGGATCTGAAGGGGCATGGCCTCCAGGTCCCCCCGGAACTGGCGACGGGGGACGGGGCGCTGGGCTTTTGGAAGGCGCTGGACGAGGTCTTCCCCAAGACCCGCCGCCAGCGCTGTTGGGTCCACAAGACCGCGAATGTCCTCAACGCGTTGCCCAAGTCCCGGCAGCGCAACGCGAAGCAGGATCTGCATCAGGTCTGGATGGCGGAGAACCGCAAGGAGGCGGAGAAGGCGTTGGACACCTTCGCCGCCAAATACGAAGCCAAGTATGCGAAGGCGGTCACCTGCCTGACCAAGGACCGGGAAGCCTTGCTCGCGTTCTACGACTTCCCGGCCGAGCACTGGCAGCACATCCGAACCACCAACCCCATCGAGAGCGTCTTCGCCACCGTCCGCCATCGCACCGTTCGTAGCAAGGGGTGCCTGTCCCACAAGACGGCGCTGGCGATGGTCTTAAAGCTGGTCATGGCCGCCAGCAAAACTTGGCGCCGCCTCAACGGCTACGAGAAACTGCCCCGGGTCATCGAGGGCGTCACGTTCACCGACGGCATCCAGGCCGCCGAAACACAAACCCGCGCCGCCGCCTGATCATGTCGTCACCCACTTTCGACCATAGCTCCTGCGTTAGCTCCCATAGATTCTCTATGGGGTAGTTCTAAACAAGAACCCAAAAAGAAGGTCTGAATGATCAAAAGAAAGTTTTTCCTGCTGCTGACCCTGGTTGCTGCGGGCTGTGGAGAAAGTCCGACTGTGCCACCACCACCAGAACCCGAAGACGTCACCATGGCTTTCGCCATGCCCTGGCCTATAGATGGAAGTCGTCGTCATACCGGTGTTGAGAATGTGTCTGTCACCTGCCTTGAGGGCTGTCCTGATGACCAAGTTCGCACCACCGACAGTCTGGGCAACGTTACCTTTCTGGATGTGTATCCTCCCCTGGTAATTGAAGCCAGGAAGGTTGGATACATAACCAGGCAAGTGAGTGAGGTGAGGAACAACTACAGATTAGCACTCTCCCATGTGTGGCCCGATGAAGTAGAGGGGGTTATTGATCAACTTGGGTTAGCCGAGCCGATTGCCTCCGGTAAGCTTTTCCTAAGGTGGGGAGAAGACGAAGGGCACTTGGCCTCAACCGGTGTTGATGTGGGTGGTATGTACGTCTGTGAAGGTCCAGTCATCGTGATTAGGAAATATGAGGACAGAGATTTCATGGTTTGGGTACTGATCCACGAAGCCATGCATGCATGGCAAGGTCTAAAATCAAGCAACTCATGTAACCTGAGAGATAGCTACCCCCAATCCGAAGAGGGTAGGGCCTGGGCTGCCGCCCGAGATAAGGACACCAGAGAACACGGACCCTATCTCGGTCTTGATGACCAGGAATGGGCCAGTCAACTCCAGGAAAATCAGGCAGCGTTTTATTCTCACTGGTACATGGGAAGAGAAACAAAACGCCTGGGCGAAGGATGGGATAGGCCGGCATATCTCCAAAAGCTCTACCAACTGGCACCCAATCGTTCTAAGTACTTTGAGGACCGCTTCGGTCCTCCACCACCAAGGTAATAAAAAGGCGCTTCACGGTTTCGTGTGGAAACAGGCCGCAGCCGGGCTGAGGTCCAAGCCGCCTAGGAGCCTGCCCTGCAGGAGTTTTGGGGTGCGGTGACGAGAGGGGTTCGTGAACGGTCTTGAGTTGAGAGACGGGAGTGATTTCGGGGCGGAAGTGGATAGGGTGTGTTCTGGATGGCGCTGAGAGACGGTTTTGGCGGTCTCGGGCGCTGATCGGTGGTCTTGGGGTGTTCGATCATACGGTTTTCAAGGCTCCGATCCGTCCGATCCGTTTGATGTTCACGGCGAGGCAGACCAGGTTCCACTCGGTCTGCACTTTCGCCAACCCGCGGAGGCTGAAGCGGCGGAAGCCGAGCACCTCCTTGATCCAGCCGTTCGGCGCCTCGGACAGCCACTTGCGTCTCGCGTAGCGAGCCCGCCCCGCCTCCGTCGCCAGTTTCTTCTTCATCCGATCCGTCGCCGGCAGCTTCTTCGGATCCACCGCCGCTTGCTTCTTCCCCTCGCGGCCCAGCGCCACATAGCCCGTAATCCCCCGCGCTTCCAACTCCACCAGGTCCGCCTCGTTGCAATACCCCGCATCCGCCAGCACCTCCTCCGGACGCTCGCCGTAATGCTCCTCCACCGCGTCCAGGCGCGCGATCAGTTCCCCCTGATCGCTGGCGCAGGCGCTCACCGACGCCCCCACCACGATCTGGTTGGTGCGCATCATCCACCGCCGTCTGCGCGTTGTAGCTCTGCTGGAAGCCCTCCGTGCTCGTCTTCATGATCCGACCCTGAGGGTCCGTGAAGTTGCTCTGCGCCTTCGGATCCGGCTCCCCATGCTTCCGCTTGTAGGGCCTCCCGCCTTGCGCCGGGCGATCCTGCCCCGGCTTCCGGCCCCGCTCGTCGTCCGCCCGCCGCTGCGCCGCCTCCAACCGCGCCCGCGCCGCCTTGATCGCCGCCCGCCGATCCTCCCGCCGCCGCAACTCCGCCGGCAACTCGTCCCCGCGAACCTCCTTCCCAAACCGCCGATCCTCCTCCTCATCCACGCCCGCCGCCGTCGCCGTCAACGCCTCAATCTCCTCACGCAGCCGCGCCTCCTCCCGAAACATCCGGTCGTAACTCATCGCCTTCCGCTTGCTCGCGTTCGCACGAACCTTCGTCCCGTCGATCGAAAGCGTCCCCAAGCGAACCAGCCCCATCTCCCGCGACAGCCGAACCACCTCCAAAAACAAGGCATGAAAGTCCGCCAGATGACGCCGCCGGAACTCGCAGATCGTCCGATGGTTCGGAAAGTTCCCCGCCGCCAGCATCCGAAACGCAACGTCTTCCTCCAACTTCCGCGCCAGCTTCCGAGACGAAAACACCCCCGTCGCATACCCGTAGATCAACACCTTCACCATCATCACCGGCGAATACGGCGCGTTCCGACGACCGTCCCCCTCATACGGCGCGTAAAACGCCAAAAGGTCCAGATCGTCCACCACCTCGCTCACCTGGTGCGCCAGGTGCCCCTCGGGAACCCAGTCGTTCAGCTTCACCGGCATCAACAGCTTCTGATCCGGCTGATACGCTCGAAACCTCGTCGGCATCCTCCCCCTCCTCAATCTAGCCCCGAAACAAGACCGACCATAAATCACACTATATCAAAGACTTATACCGAAATGACACTCCAAACCACACCAGCACTACCCACGGCCCAACACGCCGTGGCCCACCGCCGCCGAACTTCCTACAGCGCAGACTCCTAAACGATTACCCGCAGTCCGTCGTGGGCGCGCTCGAAGGCCAGCTCGGTGGCGCCCAGAACGTCTTCGCCGGTGTGCACCAGCAACACCCGGCGGGCAGTGACCCGGGGTGCTCCCGCCCGGAGTTCCGAGTGCGACGTGTGGCCGGGAAGCTTTTCGAGCGAGGTGCACTCGTGGATCAGGAGATCGGCGTCCGTGGATTCCGAAATCAGCCGATCGCTGAAGCCCGTGTCTCCCGAGTAGACGATGGTCCGTCCGCCGACCTGGAGCTTCCACGAAAACGCCCATGCCTCCGGTTGGTGGCGAGCGGCGAAGGCTCGCGCCGACCCGCCTCCCACCGTCTCCGGCAAGCCGACCACCTCGCCGGGCAGCGTTTCCGTGATCTCTTCGGCAAAGCGGATGGGGAGGTTGGGGTAGAGGCATTCCCGGAGCGCTGCGATCCGTTCCGGCGCGCCCGGAGGGGCCAGCACCAGGAGCGGGACCGTGCGCCCGCTGCGCATGGCGTCGAGTTCGAGGAAGGGGAACCCCCCGTAGTGATCTCCGTGGAAGTGGCTGAGGACCACCGCCCCGAGGTCGTCGCTTGACAGGCCTTCCGCGCGGAGGGCAGCGTGGCAGCCCGGCCCCGCGTCGAGCAGCAGCCCGAGCGGACTGCCGATCGCGCGCAAGAAAATGGCGGCCTGCCGCTTCCCCCCGGATCCGAAGGCGTCGCCGGTGCCGAGAAACCGCACCTCGACGCCTGCCTCTTTGCCGCGCTGATCGGCCGTCCGGAAAGTCGGGGAAGTCCGGGAAGTCCGGGACGCAGCCGCCTGGCAGTCCGCGCAGATGAACGGGCGTCGGCCCTCCCCCTCCGCCGCGGGATCCAGCGCCCGGTCGCAGCGCCGGCAACACTCGAGCGGGGGAGCCGGGAGAGCGGCCGCGTGGCGTTCGAGCATCTCGGCCACGAAGGCCACGATGCGTTTCCGGTCGCCGGCGGCGAAGAGCCGGGAGTCTTCGAGCGGATCCTCATCCGGCCGCGGCCGGACGGTCAGCCGGACCTCAACGGTACGTCCGGTCGCGTCCTCCTCATCGGGGTCGGCGAGGACGCGGATTTCGAACAACGCCGGGCCGGCTCAGCTAACCGGCGCTGCTGGCCGGCAGAAAGGCCAGATCGCGGCCTGGATCGAACGGCGCGGCGAGTCCGGCGGGCTGGTAGCCGCGGAGGTCGACCGCCACCCGGCGATACCCGAGTTGTTGCAGGCGGCTTGCCAGCCGGTCGCCTACCCCCGGGCTGAGCGCGCGCGCGATCTGAGCGGCGGGCAGCTCGATACGGGCCAGGTCCCCGTGATGGCGGACCCGGAAGGCGGAGAACCCGAGTTCACGGAGCGCTTCCTCGCCGGCTTCGACCCGTCCCAGGATCCCGGCGCTGATCTGAATGCGCTGAGGCACCCGGGAGGCGAGGCAGGCGGAGGCCGGTTCGTCCGCGACCGGCACCTCGAGCGCGCGGGCCAGCGCGCGGACGGTTTCCTTGCCGATCCCGGCCTCGAGCCACGGCGAGCGGACCCCGAGCAGCGTCGCAGCCCGCCGCCCGGGCCGGACATCACCGGCGTCGTCAGCGTTCGTGCCGTCGAGGACGGCGGTGACGCCGCGCTGGTCGGCGAGCTGCCGAAGGCGGCGATAGAGCTCGTTCTTGCAGTGAAAGCAGCGGTCCGGCCCGTTCCGCCGGTACTCCTCCGACGCCATTTCGTCGGTCGCCAGCCATTCATGCGGCATGGGGTGGGCCAGCAGGACCCTCTCCACCAGTGTCTGCTGGTGTCCGGAAAGGCTGGCGCTGACCCCGGTGACCGCCAGGCTTCGGTCTCCGAGCGCTAGGTGGGACATGACGGCCAGCGTTGCACTGTCCACCCCGCCACTCAGCGCGACCACCGCGGAACCGCATTCATCGAGAATTGCCTGGAGAGCGTTCCGGCGGGCGATCAGGTCGCCTGTTTCGTCCGCGAGTCGGAGCGCCGTCCCGCTCCGGCCCTCAGACACCGTCCGCTCCTCAGGCACCGTCTGCTCTCCAGGGGCCGCTCGCGCCGCCGCTTTTTTCGAGGAGGCGGACCGGGCCGATCACCATGCCCCGATCCGCGGCCTTCAGCATGTCGTAGACGGTGAGCGCGGCAACCGAGGCGGCCGTCAATGCCTCCATTTCGGCTCCGGTGGAGGCCCGGCAGCGGACCCGGGCGATGATCCGGACCCCCGTCTCCTCGAACGCGGCGGACACCTCGGCGTGATCGAGGGGCAGGGGATGGCAGAGCGGGATCAGGGTTGCGCACGCCTTTGCCGCC
The DNA here is from genome assembly GCA_965250045.1 of Candidatus Marinacidobacterium sp. Taxonomy (GTDB): domain Bacteria; phylum Acidobacteriota; class Vicinamibacteria; order Marinacidobacterales; family Marinacidobacteraceae; genus Marinacidobacterium. Next base: position 3,023,001 of record OZ252286.1, on the reverse strand, counting down.
TGGATGCCGGCGAGCCGCGCGGTGTCCAGCACGCTGCCCTTGGGAGCGTTTCCGTGCCGCGCCAGATCCAGCGCCTGCTTCGAGACGGTCACGAAGGCTTCCGCGGCGGCGGCCCGCTCGGTGACGGGTTTGGCCCCCACGTCCACCATCCGCGCGCTTCCCCCCGAACCCACATGGCTGAGGGTGGCCGCGGACTGCGCTGGGCGATCAGGCGTGGCGGAACTCATCGGCGGGGATCATGCCACTCGGGTCCGGCGTCCGGAAAACCCGGAAGCGGCTCTGCCGCGACGCTCTCCCCGGCCGGAATGGTCCCGGCGTCCTCGGGCACGATCACCAGGGCGTTGGCGAGCGCTACCGCCGCGATGTCGCCCGAGCCCTGCGATCGGATCGGCTGCGCCGTCAGTTCGCCGTTCTCGGAGACTCCTACCCGGGCCGGCAGGAAGGCTCGCCGCGGTCCGCGCTGCGTCACCGGGGCCAGCAGGCGCACGGAGGGCCGCGGTGATCGCGGGTCGGCGATTCCTTCCATTTTTTCGAGCGCCGGACGCGCCAGGACTTCGAAGGTGGTGAGCGCCGAGACCGGATTCCCCGGAAGCCCGAACACCAGAACGGGCCGGGATTCCTCGGTGATTCCAAAGACAAAGGGCTTGCCGGGGCGGATCGCGACGGCGGTGACGAGGAGCCGGACCCCGGCCGCCTCGAGCACCGGTTCGACATAGTCGTAGCGCCCCATCGATACGCCACCCGAGATGAAAAGCACTTCGGATTCGAGTCCCGACGTGATCGTCTCGGCCAGCCGCTGCGGATCGTCCGGCGCGAAACCCATCCGCCGGGTCGGAAACCCCATGCCGCGGCAGCGCGCGGCGATCAGGTGACTGTTGGCGTCGCGGATTTGCGCCGGGCGCGGGGTGGCGGTTCGCGGATGCCGTAGTTCGTCCCCGGTGGAGAAGACCGCGACGCGCGGCCGCCGGCCGACCGCGACCTCCACCTTGCCGACGGTAGCGAGCAGGCCGACGGCCGCTGCCGACACCCGGACTCCGGCTTCAAGCAGTTTGGCTCCGGCCCGCACTTCGGCGCCGCGGGCGGTAACGCGGTCTCCGGCACTCACCGGGGGAGGGTTTCGGTCCGGCGCGGGCCACCGAACGAAATCTCCGTCTCGGACGGTGTCCTCCACCATGATCGCGGCGTCCGCTCCCTCGGGAATCGGCGCCCCGGTCATGACCGCCGCCGCTTCCCCGGGGCCCACCGGGAGGCGCGGCATGGTGCCCGCGGGGATCTGGTCCACGACCCGCAATCGGCCGCCGCCGGTCAGGCAGGCGGCCCGGACGGCGTAACCGTCAACGGCCGAGCGGTCGAAGGGGGGCAGATCGCGATCTGCGAACACCGCTTCCCGCAGCACCCGCCCGCGAGCCGATGCGAATCCCACCATCTCGGGGGGCAGTTGCGGCGTCCGCTCCAGGATTCGGCGAAGCGTTTCCTCGACCGAAATCAAGGCAGCCTCTCCGCGGATCGCCGAATCCGCTTCGACAGGGGACTTCGACAGGGGAGTTCGACAGGGGAGTTCGACAGGGGAGTTCGACAGGGGAGTTCGACAGGGAGGGCGGACTCCTCAGGCGTCCGCGCCGAAGCTGCCGATGGCCTCGTCTTCGGTTTCGAACACCTCGAAGAGCGGTAGCACCCGCGCGATGTTCATCACGTGGACGACCCTTTCCCGCGGGTGAAGAGCCTTGAGGGCTCCTCCGGCCCGCGCGACGCGGCGGGCGGCAGCTACGAGTTCGCCGAGGCCGGCGCTGTCGATAGCGCTCACCCCGCTGAGATCAACGACGATACGCACGCGTCCGGCATCGAGGAGAACGTCCACGGCCTCGCGAAGCTCCTGATCCCCATGGCCGTCCACCAGGCGGCCGTCCAGTTGGAGCAGCGACACGCCGGATCGTTCCTTGAGGTCAAGTTGCATGGCCGGCCCCCTTAACAGCCTGTGGACAAAGTCACGCCGCGTTCGACCGGCGATCCATCCCGGCTGAACCGCCCCCCACCGGGAGAACTGGCGCGATGCGTTGCTCATCGTTGCGCTTCGGTCGAAATACACTCGGGCCAGTTCTCCCGGTGGGGGCTCCTCCCTCGCGCGCCTTGTCAGCCGGACCCCCACCGGGAGAACTGGGCCTCACCGGTCTCTGCACTGACGTCACTTTATCCACAGGCTGTTACCCGATCAGGGCGTTGAGCGCCTGCCGATCGATGCGGATGTTGTAGCGCTCGGCGGCAGCACTGACGAAAGCCGCCCAGACGCGCTGCTTTTTCTCTTCCATCATCTGCGCACGGAAGGGTTCCTTCTGTTCCTCGAAGGTGGTTTCGGAAAACCCGTCCTTTCCGTTGATCCGGACGATGGCATAGCCCCGTTCCGCTTCGAGAGGACCAACGACCTCTCCGATTGCTGCCCCGAAGACCGTCTCCTCAGCGCCGGGAAGTGGCCCGGCGATGCCGAGCGGGCTGCCCCGGAACCAGCTTTCCAGGGGAGTCGGATCGGTATCGACGGTCTGCCCGTCGGCGACCCGGTCACGAAGGGTCTGACCCACTTCCCTCGCGAGCGAGTTTGCCCGCTCTCCCTCGAGATCCGCGATCACCTGCTCGCGGATCTCCTCGAACTCGGGAACGTGCGGCAGTCGTTCCTCGAGCACCTCGACGAATGCGTAACCGGTCGAAAGCCGCACCGGGCCGCCCACCGCGCCGATCTCGAGGTCGAAGGTCAGCGCGGAAAGCTCCAGCGAACCGAGTCCGGCGACGGAGTCGCTGGCGGAGAAGAAATCCGCCTCTTGAGGAATCAGCAGCGGATAGTCGCCCGCCAGGTCGTCCAGCGAGTCGGCGCTCCCGACTTGCTCTCCGAGTTCGAGAACCCGTTCGGTAAGGAGAGTGGCGGCCTTTTCCTGACGCAGCCGGCTCTCGATCTCCCCCTCGACCTCACTCAGTTCACGGGTCTCGGCGGCCTGGCGGCTGTCGAGCCGCACCACATGGTAACCGTAGTCGGTGCGGACGGGGTCGCTGATTTCGCCGGGCATCATGCTGAACACGGCTTCGGAGAACTCGGGGACCATTTCCTCCGGCCCGAAAATTCCGAGCGCCCCACCAGCCTCCCGCGTCGCCTCGTCCGCGGAGTAGGTCCGGGCGAGTTCCGCGAAGTCTTCGCCGGTACGCGCGCGTTCGGCGAGGCGGGCCGCCAGGGTGCGGGTTGCATTCTCGTCGGCCTCCGATTCAGCCTGGAGGAGGATGTGACTGGCTTCCGCCTGCTCGCCCGACTGGTACTGGAAGAGGTTGCGGTTGTAGTAGCGCTGAATTTCGCGTTGCCTTACGGAGACTTCTTCGGCGATGGTTTGCTCGGAGAGCGTCAGGTAACGGATTCGTCGCTGCTCCGGGACCTCGAACGCCTCGGGGTCAGCCTCAAAGCGAGCCCGCGCCTCCGCCTCCGTGACCTCCACTTCTCCGCGCCGGCTGTCGGCGGTCAGGAACCAGAGATCGAGAGAAGCGTTCTCGTTGCGGCGCCGATATTCCTCCCGGAGCTCGAGATCGGACACGTGGGGGGACTCGGTAATCAGCAGCTGCAGCTTCTCGGTCAGCAGGTCCGACCGGACGGAGTCCTCGAAGTCTCTGGGATTCAGGCGGGCTGCCCGCAGCATGTTGATGTAGGCATCCCGGCCGATGAACGCCCCGTTCTCCTGAAAGGTGGGGGATGCCGCAATGCTGGTTCCCACTTCGGTGTCCGTGACCTGGAGCCCGAGCCGTTCGGCTTCGAGCACGAGCACCCGGCTGCGGACCAGCTCTCCCACCACCTGGTCGGGGATGCCGAGCTGACGGGCCAGCGCCGGGGAGAAGTCCCCGCCGCTTTGTTCCTGGTACATGCGGGCAACGTTTCGATACCGATCGAGAAAGGTCGAGGCCGCGATCGGTTGTCCGTCCACCCAGGCGACGCCCCGGCGCATCGCTGCCGTTGCGGGATCGCCCATGAAATCCGGGAAATAGAGAGCGACGAACGCCAGAATGACCAGGCCGAGCAGCCCGGCGCCCATGAACCAGCCGACGGAACGGCGGTTGCGAAAGTACTCGAGAATCATGGCAACCCGCCATGGTACCGCCCGGGAATGCCGAGCGGCAAACCGGAACGCGCGAGCGCCGGGTTTGAGACTGTCGCGCCAGTCGCGTGGCTGGTAATCTTTACGATGGCGGGGCTCCCGCCGTATTCCCCATCTTGGGCCGTTCGGTCTCCCGCAACCTGCCCCGCTCTCCGGCTTTGCTTGATGCTCAAATACTTACTCAGTCTTTTCTCCGTTGATCTGGCGGTAGACCTCGGGACCGCCAACACCCTCATCTACACCCAGGAGTCGGGGATCATTCTGCGCGAGCCTTCCGTGGTGGCCATGAATACGGTCACGAAACGGGTGGAAGCGGTCGGGGCCGAGGCGTACGACATGGTCGGCAAGACCCCCGACCACATCAAGGCCATCCGCCCCATGCAGGACGGGGTGATCGCCGATTTCGAGGCCGCCGAGCGGATGATCAGCCACTTTGTGCAGAAGGCGCTGGGCCGGCGCCGGTGGGCCGCCCCCCGCATGGTGGTCGGCGTGCCTCTCCGAATCACGCCGGTGGAACGTCGGGCGGTGCGGGACAGCGTGCTGCGGGCGAGGGCCAGCGAGGTATTCCTCGTGCAGCAGCCGATCGCCGCCGCCATCGGCGCCGGACTGGACGTCACGACCCCGATCGGGTGTTGCGTCGTCGACATCGGCGGCGGAACGACCGACATCGCAGTGATTTCCCTCTCGGGGATTGCTGCCGGCACCTCGGTGCGTGCCGCCGGCGACACGTTCACCCAGGGAATCATCGAACACCTGCGCCGGGCCCATGGCCTGCTCGTGGGAGAACGGACGGGAGAGCGAATCAAGATGGCGCTCGGCAGCGCCCGACCGGGCGCGCAGGCGCGCAGCATGGAGATCCGCGGGCAGGATCTGTCCCGGCTCTCCCCGGCCACGCTGACGGTGACCGACCAGGACATCCGGGTGGGTCTGAGCGCCCCGCTCCAACAGCTTCTTAACGCGGTGGCGAACGTGCTCGGGAAAGTCGAACCCGAACTCTCGGCCGACTTGGTGGAGAACGGAATTCTCCTGACGGGTGGGGGCGCCCTGCTCGAGGGACTTCCCGAACTGCTCGCCGACGAGACGAACCTCGCGGTCAAGGTGGCCGAACACCCGCTCGATTGCGTCGTGAACGGCGCCGGTGTCATGCTGGAGCGCATGGACCTGCTCCAGCAGGTTTCGAGGCATCACGGGTAAGGCGCTCAGGTCCATGCACGCGGGAAAGCAGCCCGAGCAGCTTGTGGACAAACTCACGCGGCGTTTGAGCGGCGATGCATCCCGGCTGAACCGCCCCGCTTCGGGTCGCTCATCGTTGCGCTTCGGTCGAAATACAGTCGGGCCAGTTCTCCCGGTGGGGGCTCCTCCCTCGCGCGCCTTGTCAGCCGCGCGCCTCCCCGCTCTCGGCGCTCACATCACTTTATCCACAGGCTGCTAGGAGACAAGGCCAGTTGGTGTCCGGGAAACGTGGCCATGGAGTCATCCTGGGGATCGTGTTGGCCGCGAACTTCCTGGGACTGACTTTTCAGGTGCGCGCCGGGATCAACTTCCCGGTTCGGGATGGTCTGGCCGCAGTCTTCGGAGGCGGCCAGAGCCTGGTGGTGAACTCCACCAAGGCGGTTTCGTCGTGGGCGGCGACGGTTCGCGACGCCCACGGGATGCGGATTGCTCGCGACGAGTTGCGGGAACGGGTGGCCCGGCTGGAGTGGGAACTGACCGTCCAGCGGGGGATGCTCGAACGCGCCCGAGGGTTCACCAGCCTGGACGCCGAAGCGATGGGACTGGGCGAGCCCGTTTCGGGAGAAATCGTCGGGGTCAGTGCATCTCCACTCGATCGGACCGTCACCGTCAACCGGGGAAGCCGGGATGGAATCGAGCGCAATGCGCCGGTGATGGCGGCAAGCGGGCTCGTCGGGCGGGTAGTGGCGGTAGGGCCGGGGATCAGCCAGGTCGAGCTGCTGTCGTCCTCCACCGCGGCCGTCGCGGTGATCACTTCGTCGAGCCGGACTCGCGGGGTCGTCCGGGCCGCGGCCGACGAGGGGAGGAGCGGCTACCGGCTTGACTTTGTCCCGGTGGGGCAGCAGGTCGCGGTGGGGGAAGAGGTGATATCGAGCGGGCTCGACGGTTTGTATCCGAAGGGGCTTCTGGTGGGTAGGGTTTCCCGGGTTCACGAGGGAGCCGGACTGCTGCTTGAGATCGCGATCGTGCCGGCCGTGGACTTCGACACCCTCGAGCGGGTGTTCGTCCTGGAGCGGCGGAACGACGGGAGCCTGGCGCCGGAACCTGGCGCCGGCACGTTGACGCGGGGGCCATGAGCTATCTGCGAGCCGCTGGCGCGGTCGTCGTCGCTTTCCTGCTCCAGACCGCGGTCCTGCCGCTGGTAGTCCCCGAAGGAGTGACGCCGGACTTCCTGCTCGCGACCGCCGCTGCCGTGGCGCTGCTTGCCGGACCGGGCCCTGCGATCGGAGTCGGTTTGGTCTCGGGGCTTTTGCAGGACTCCTTTTCTGGAGGTCTGTTGGGGATGAACGGATTTTCCAAGCCACTCGTCGTTTTTGCGGTGGCGCGCGCCCGCGAGCACCCGCCGCTGAACGCGTCTTTCGGAGTGCCGGTGCTTCTCCTGTTCGCCGCGGTCGCCGATCTCCTGATTCTGTGGGCGCTCGGTGAGGTGGCCGGGTTCACCGTGATTCCCCTGCAGGAGCTGGGCGCGGCCGGATTCGGGATCCCGATCACCGTCATCTACGGGGCTCTCGTTCTCCGTTTCCTCCGGCCGAAACCGTCGGGTTACGGAGTGCCCTGATGAACATGATGAACTGCCCACACCGGCGGCGGCGAGCACTGTCGTGATCCAGGCCGAGTATTTCTCCCGCATCGGCAGGCGACTGGCCATCGCGCGGTACCCGATGTGGCTGTTCGTCATCTTGTTGACGGTCCGCTTCTGGCAGCTTCAGATCGTCCGGGGTGAGGAGTTCAGCGACCTGGCGCGGGACAACTACCTCCAGACCGAGCGCCGGCGGGCCCCCCGGGGGTTGGTAGTGGATCGGTACGGCGAGGTGCTGGCCCGAAGCGAGCCGTCGTTCACTCTGCTCGCCGACGAATCGGGGCTCGGCCAGTTGGAAGAGATCGGACTCCTGTTGGTTGAGGAGGAGGACCGCGCCGATCTCGACGCGCGGGCGGCTCGCGGTCCGGCGGTGGTCCGCTCCGGGATCCCCTTCTCGGAAGCGGCTTTCTTCGAAGCCCGCCGGCGTGAACTGCCGGGCGTCCGGGTGGAGTTCGTGCCGACGCGGGACTACCCCCTCGACGAGGCCACCGCGCATCTCCTCGGCTACGTGGGAGAGGTCACCGCGGCCCAACTGCTCCTTGAGGAGTTTGTGACCGCTGCTTCCGGTGATCTCGTGGGCCAGAATGGGATCGAACGGGTCTACAACCGGATTCTGGTCGGTTCCGACGGGTATCTGGATCGGGTGGTCGACAGCCGTCAACGCGTGTTGGTTTCCGGCGGGCTGAGGCGAACCGAGCCGGTCCGGGGCGACACCCTGCAGATCAGCGTGATCGGGGCGCTTCAGAAGGCGGCCCACCGTGCTTTCGCGGACCAGCGGGGAGCGTTTGTGGCGCTGGATGTGAGAACGGGCGAAGTCCTGGGCCTCGGCAGCTATCCGGCCGAGAGTTCCGAGGAGTTTCGCGGAGATGTGGGGAAGTTCCGCGAAATGCTCGCCGATCCTGCGACTCCGCTCCTGAACCGGGTGGTACAGGGAAGGTACCCCCCCGGGTCGTCCTTCAAGCTGGTCACCGCCGCCGCGGCGCTTGCCGAGGGCGTGGTGGGCCCCGAAACCCGTTATCGGTGTAACGGAAGCGCCCGCGTTGCGGGTCGGACCTTCCGGTGTCACCGCGCGCAGGGGCATGGCGCGCTGACGCTTCGTGAGGCGATCTCCAAATCGTGCAACGTGTTCTTCTATCGGTTGAGCGAAGCACTCGATGTGGACGTGATCGCATCCTACGCTCGCGCTTTCGGCCTTGGGGAGCCCACCGGGGTAGACCTCAGGAACGAGTCGAGCGGACTCGTCCCGACCCGCGAATGGAAGCGCCGCGTCACGGGGGAGCGCTGGTACGCCAGTGAGACAGCATCGGTCGCCGTCGGCCAGGGGGCCGTTTCGGTGACCCCGATCCAGATGGCGCGGCTGGCGGCGGCGTTCGCCTCGCTCGGAAGGGTTCCGACCCCGAGACTGGTGGGGACCGCACCCGCCGGACAGCTGGACGGAGTGATGCCGGAGCACTTCGAGCTGATCCGCGACGGAATGCGCGACGCCGTGTTGTCGGGGACGGCCTGGCGGGCCCGAATTCCGAGTGCTCCGGTGGCCGGAAAAACCGGGACCGCCCAGGTGGCGAGTGCGAACGTGGTGGCGGCCAACAACGCGGATCGCCCGTACGAGTTGCGCACCCACGCGTGGTTTGTCGGGTTCGCACCGTTCGACGACCCGGAGATTGCGGTGGCGGTAATCGTCGAACACGGCGGAGCCGGCGGAACTGTGGCGGCCCCGATCGGGGGTGAGATCCTGCGGACCTTCTTTGAGGACTCCCCCGAGGTGCGGGTAGTCGGCGGCCCCGGAGGGGACCAGTGAGGATTCCGAGCCGGCGCAGCCCGCTCCCGATGCCGGCGGGCGCGACGCGGCGCTTCAGGTCGGCCAAGCAGCGGTCGGGGCACTGCCGGCCCGGGAACTGGCGACGATGGATCTGAGAGCCCGCGAGGGTGCGGACCGCGTGCTGCTCGTCTGTGTGGGGCTCTTGGTCCTGATCGCACTGCTGGTCCTTGAGAGCGCGCTGCGGGGCGTCGGGTCCGGAGCGAGCCTTGGGGCGCACCTCATCCGGCTGGGAATCGCCCTGGGCGTCGGGGTGGCTGCGTACCACATGGATCATCGCCGGCTGGCCCGACTGTCCCCGGGGTTGTTTCTTCTGGCCCTGGCTCTCAGCGCCATCGCGACCACCTCGGGGGCTCTCCGTGCGGGGACCCGCCGATGGCTCGAAATCGGAACGCTGACCGTCCAACCTGGTGAGCTCGCCAAGATCTCGCTGGTGCTCCTGTTCGCCCATCTGGTGGCCCGGTCGGGACATGAGCCGCTCAGCCGTCGGGCGACCGTCGGCTGGATCGCGGCGTCCGGCGCACTCGTGCTGGCGGTAGCGGCGCAGCCCGATCTGGGTAGTGCCGCGATTCTGGTTGGAATCGGGGTCGGGATGGGTTTCTTCAGCGGTCTGTTGATCTCGCGGAAATGGATGCTGGCCGGCAGCGGATTCGCCGCTCTGGCGTTGCCGCTGATCTGGGTCTTCGGCCTGCGCGACTACCAGCGGCTACGCGTTCTCTCTTTCCTGAATCCGGAGAGCGATCCATTGGGGGCGGGGTATCAGACCCTGCAGGCCTCCATCGCAGTAGGCTCCGGAGGCCTCTTCGGTACCGGCTGGTTGCAGGGTTCGCAGACCGGCCTCCAGTTTCTCCCCGCCCCACATACCGACTTCGTCTTCGCGGTGCTCGCCGAGGAATTCGGGTTCCTCGGAGTGGTCGTCGTCCTCGCGTTGTACCTGATCCTCGGGCTGCGCCTGCTTCAGATTGCCGTGGAAGCGGCGGAGAACAAGGACCCTGCCGGGGCCCTCCTCGTGGGCGGTTTCTTTCTGATGCTGCACCTCCAGGCGTTCTACAACATCGCGATGGTGGCGGGGATCGTTCCCATCAAGGGATTCCCGTTGCCGTTCATGAGCTACGGAGGCAACTCCTTGCTGATTGCGGCGGCGGCAATCGGGCTGGCTGCCTCCGTCCGCCGTCGGAATTTCCTGACTTAGCAGTCGGTGGCGAAACCCACGCGGCCCAGTTCTCCCGGTGGGGGCTCGGCCGGCGATGCATCCCGGCTGAAACACTCCGCTTCGCTCCGTTCTGCGTTGCGTTTCGGTCGAAATACACCAGGTATTCCTCCCTCACGCGCCTTGTCAGCCGGGCGCCTCCCCGGCCTCGGCGCTCACGTGGGTTCCACCACCGGCTGCTAGCAGCCTCTGGCGAAACCCGCGCGGCCCAGTTCTCCCGGTGGGGGCTCGGCCGGCGATGCATCCCGGCCCAACAACCGGCAGTGAAACCCACGCGGCGTTCGGCCGGCGATCCATCCCGGCTGAACCGCGCCGCTCATCGTTGCGTTTCGGTCGGAATACACCCGGGCCAGTTCTCCCGGTGGGGGCTCCTCCCTCACGCGCCTTGCCAGCCGGGCCCCCACCGGGAGAACTGGCCCCACCGGGAGAACTGGGCCTCCCCGACCTCGGCGCTCACGTGGGTTCCACCACAGGCTGCTAACCGGTTCCTGACGGCTCCCGGAGCGGTCCAATCCCTTCCGTGCTACGGTTTCGGCGAACACCATTTCGCGTCTGGTGGTAGTCCTGTGCATCGAGAACTGATCGTCACCAGTCTTCCCGGGGAGACCCGAATGGCCCTCTTCGAGGATGGTGTGGTGGTGGAACTCGGTGTCGAGCACCGCTCCGACCAGAGCGTGCTTCACGGGATATACCGCGGCCGGGTACAGCGCGTCGTACCGAGCACCCAGGCAGCCTTTCTGGACATTGGGCTGCACCGCAACGCCTTCTTGCAGGTGGACCAGATTTCGCAAGGCGCGCTCGACGCCTGGCGGGATGAGGGGCGGGTACCGGACGCCGGAAAGGGCGGGGCAGGGAACGGAGCCGACGCCGGGAGTTCCGGCCTTCGTCTTGAGAACCTGCTGCGGCCCGGGCAGCCCGTGTTGGCGCAGGTGGTCCGGGAACCCTTGGGGCCGAAGGGCTATAAGGTCAGCTGCGATCTCCATCTCCAGGGACGTTTCTTCGATTTCCGGCCCCTCGCGTCCACCGGTGTGATCACCTCGCGGGCAACGGCGGGACCGCGCGAACAGCTTCGTATCGCGGCGCTGGTCGAACGCCGGAGCACCCTGAAAGGGGAATGGGTAGCGCGCTCTACGGCGGAGCAGCGCGACGAAGAGACGCTTGTTGCCGACATAACGCGGCTCGAGGCCGACTGGGCACAGATTCGGAAAGAGAGTCTCGCGGGTCCGCCGGCCTGCCTCCGGGCCGAAGTCCCGATGGTGTTCCGGTATATCCGGGATGTGCTCTCCTCCGGTTTCAGCGTCATCCGGGTCGACAGCGAAACCCTGTACGGGCGGATGGTGAACTTCATCCGCCAGTTCCTCCCGGGGATGGAGCACAAGGTTCGGCTCTACTCGCGGAACTATCCGATCTTCGAGGAGTATGGAGTCGAGGCCGCCTTCGAGCAGGCCGCCCGGCGGCGGGTTCGCCTGCCCTCGGGGGGCTCGATCGTCATCGATCAGACGGAAGCGCTCGTAGCTGTGGACGTCAATACCGGAAGCTTCAGCGGAGACACCGCAGAGCGCGACGAAACGAACACGATCACGAATATCGAGGCCGCGGTGGAGACCGCGCGACAGCTCCGGTTGCGCGGACTCGGGGGAATCATCGTGATCGATTTCATCGATATGAAGGAGGGGCGGAATCGGGATCGCGTCTTCCGCACCCTGCAGGGCGAGTTGCGCCGGGACCCTGCCTTCACCCGCGTGGCTCCACCGGAATCGCGGGCCGGGCTCGTCATCGTCACCCGGAAGCGCGAGCGTCCCTCGCTGGAGTCCGCCCTGTTGGCCGCCTGTCCGGCCTGCAAGGGATCCGGCCGGGTGCGGTCGCTCGGCGCGGTCTGCCAGAACGTGCTGGTCCGGGCACAAAAGAAATCGGCGGAGTTCGCTTCCGGACTCCTGGTCCGCGCCGCTCCGTCAGTGGCGTTGGCCCTCCGCCGGTCCGCTGTCCTCGCGGCGATTCGGACGGTGGTGGCCGGCCCGGTGACGATCGAAGATGCGCCGGCGCTGCCCGAGCCACAGTTCGAGCTTCTTCCGGGGACCGCCCGGCGTGAGCCCGATGCCGAGGCCGGCGCCGCGCACGAGTTGCTGGCCGAGCCGGCAGCTGCGGAGCCAAGCCTGGAGTCCGCGTGAGCCCCGAAGAGCGGCCGTTAACGGTTCGACTCGACGTCGAAACCCGAATCGAGTGGGTTGAGGTCGTGCTCGGCGTCTTTGAGCGCCACTGCGCTCAGTGCGGCTATGAAGCGGATGCCACGCACTGGATGGGGGCGGCGGTCCGGGAAGCGGTCACGAACGGAATGCGGCACGGGAACCGCATGGATCCCACAAAGCGCCTGCGGGTTCAGATCGAAACCCGCGAGAGCCCGGACGGCGGCCCCGCGGTCGAAATAGCGGTGGAGGACGAGGGGGAGGGCTTCGACACGGCGGAAGTCCCGAACCCGCTGCTTGAAGACAACCTGCTCAAGGACAGCGGACGCGGCATTTTCTTTATGCGCCAGTTCATGGACGGCGTAACCTGGACGCGCACCGACGGTGGCGGCACCCGGGTGGTACTCGTCCAGCGACACGTGCCCAAAGCGTCGTGAAGACAGCGGCCGGGCGGGCCTGCGTCGAAGCGGCCGAAGCTGGCGCCGAGGTAATCCGCGAGGCGCATCGGGCGCGGGCGGAGCGCGGTTTTGGCGTGGACCTCAAGGGGCCGATCGATCTGGTCACTGCCGTCGATCACGCGGCGGAAACCGTGATCGTCGAATGTCTGCAGCGCCTTCAGCCGTCGGTGCCCATCCTTGCCGAGGAGCGCGGCGCGATCGGGGGGACGAAGACCGGTTGTCGTTTCATCGTGGATCCGCTGGACGGAACGACCAATTTCGCCCACGGATTTCCGGTCTTTGCCGTTTCCATCGCCTACGAGGAAGGGACGGAAGTCGTCGCCGGCGCGGTTCTCGACCCTGTCCGGGAAGAACTCTTCACTGCGGAAGCGAAAGCGGGGGCGTACCTGAACGGCGACCCGATTCGGGTCTCCGTGACGGGTGACATCCAAGGCGCTCTGCTCGCGACCGGCTTCCCGTATTCCCGGGAAGCGATGGATCGGGCGCTGGATCTGTTTGTCCGGATCATGCGGCGCGCTCGCGCCGTACGCCGAGCCGGCTCGGCCGCGCTGGACCTTTGTTCGGTCGCCGCGGGACGGCTTGATGCGTTCTGGGAGGAAACGCTCCGGGCGTGGGACACTGCCGCCGGCGAAGTCATTGTCCGGGAGGCGGGCGGTCAGGTCACGGATTTCGAAGGCGGCCCCTTCACGAATGGCGGCCCGAATATCGCCGTTTCGAATGGTCGGCTGCACCCGGCCCTGCTCGAGATCCTGGCCGAGGCTCGCGAAGCGGCGCCGATAGCGGAAGCAGCGACCCCCGCTGGTTAACAGCCGGTGGTGAAACTCACGCGGCCCAGTTCTCCCGGTGGGGGCTCGAGTGGCGATGCATCCCGGCTGAACCACTCCGCTTCGCTCCGTTCTGCGTTACGTTTCGGTCGAAATACACTCGGTATTCCTCCCTCGCGCGCCTTGTCAGCCGGGCCCCCACCGGGAGAACTGGCCCCACCGGGAGAACTGGGCCTCGCCCGTCTCGGCGCTCACGTGGGTTTCACCACAGGCTGTTAGAACCGGAGCCGGAGCCCGAAGAGCCCGCCCGTACGGGCTACGGTGAGATCGCCGAAGCCGTTGAACCCGTCCCGGTGCTGCCCCTGGGCGCGGGCATAGCGAAACTCGCCGAAGAGGTCGATCCGCCTCCCGAACGGCAACCGGACTACCGCGTAGTCGAGTCCCACGCCGGCGAAGAATCCCGTGAGGGCCTGACCTTCCTTGAACTCGTCATAGAAGATGTCGGAGGTTTCAAAGTCGACGAACTCGCCCGTTTCCGAGTAGTCGTAGGACGCGCGGGAGATGCCGAGCACCAGGTAGGGGTTTGCTCGTCCTTCAGGAAGCGGCCGGACGCGCGCTCCCACTGAGTATTCGGTCATCCTCAGCCATGCCGAGTGTTCGATTTCGGAGCCGTCCTCGTAGACGAGGTCCAGATAGTTGCCGTGGGTTTCAGCACTACCGGTATCGATTCCGACCAGGATCTCCACCATCGGCAGCAGTGCGAAGTCCAGCTCGAACCCGAAGCGGTCAGACCTGAAATCGTCGTCGGTGATGCCGAAGTCCACCTCGTTGCTGTCAAACAACAGGCTCTCGATCTGAAGGGCGCGGAACCCGCCATACGCCGCAAAGCCGTAGCGGGGCCGCGAGCCACCGGTTTGCGAACTGTCCGGAGACCGGGAGTCTCGGGGAGGTTGGCCCGTGCCCTCGGCCGCTGCCCCAGTCTCGAGACCGAAGGTCGCGAGACAGACGGTCGCGAGCAGTGTCGTCAGGAGTTGGCCGGGACGAATCATGGTCGGGAGCCTTTGGGAAGCGCCGGTCAGACCGGCAAACGCGACAACCCCGGTTGCGCAATGCCGGTGCCAGCAGCACCGGCGGAGCGACGGGAGTCGGCCGGATGCTTTACCAATCTCGACACGTGAGCCACCATGGTCGCGGGCTTCGAAAGGCTGCTACCACCGGATGCGAAAGCCGAACAGGCCGCCCGAACGGTCCAGCCTGAGGTCGCCGAAGCCTTCGAACCCTTCCGTGTGCTCCCCCTGGGCGCGCGCGTAGCGGAACTCGCCGAACAATTCGATGCGGCCGCCGCTGGGCAGCTGCCAGACCGCGAAGTCGGCGCCGGCGCCGGCGAAGAATCCGGGCAGGAACGACTTCTCCTCAAACTCGTCGTAGTAGATGTCCGACGTGTCGAAGTCCACGAAATCCCCGATTTCGTGGTACCGGTAATAGGCGCCGGTGGCGCCGGCGATCAGATAAGGGCGGACCCGCGCCGACCCGCCGATCAGCCGCAATCGGACCCCGAGGCTCAGCTCGGTCATGCTCAACCGGGCTGAATGTTCGATCTCTCCGCCATCCTCGTAAACGAGGTCGAGGTAAGACCCGTAGGTTTCCGCCTTGCCGTTGTCGAAACCGATCGAGATGTCCACCCGCGGCAGGACGGCGAAATCGAACGCGATGCCGTAGCCGCCGGTGCGGAAGTCGCCGTCGGTGATCCCGAAATCGAACTCGTTGGCGACAAAGAGTTCGCTCGTGACATCCAGAACCCGAAACCCGCCGTAGGTCGAGAAGGCGTAGCGCGTTTCGGCCACGCTGCGCTGTGCGGCGTCCGGATACGGGCTCCGGCGGGGAGGCTGCCCCTCGTCTTCTGCCACCGTCGGGGCCGCGATCCAGAGCGTCGCGAGCAGGGTCATCAGGACTTGCCGGGTACGGGTCATGTTGAGCTCCTTTAGTAGCCTGTGGACAAAGTGGCGTGAGCGCCGAGAGCGGCCAGTTCTCCCGGTGGGGGCGAGGCGCCCGGCTGACAAGGCGCGCGCGGGAGGAGCCCCCACCGGGAGAACTGGCCCGAGCGTATTTCGACCAAAGCGCAACGAAGAGCGGCGCGAAGCGGCGCGGTTCAGTCGGGATGCATCGCCGCTCGAGCCCCCACCGGGAGAACTGGGCCGCGTGACTTTGTTCATAGGGTGCTTGGGGGGGCGGTGCCGCCCGATCGGATTTCCGCAATGCCTGTGCCAGCAGGGTGCCCGGACTCCGGGGAATTAGATCTCATCCGCCGGTGAAATCCGCGGATCCGAGCGCTGTTCCGGCTCTGGTGGACCCTTCACGGCAGAGCGCCGGGGAATCGCCAGGTGACTTCGTCTGCGGACGCCTAAGAGCCGGTGGTGACACCCGCGTGAGCGCCGAGGCTGGCGAGGCGCCCGGCTGACAAGGCGCGCGAGGGAGGAGCCCCCACCGGGAGAACTGGCCCGAGTGTATTTCGACCGAAGCGCAACGACGAGCGGCGCGAAGCGGCGCGGTTCAGCCGGGATGGATCGCCGGCCGAGCCCCCACCGGGAGAACTGGGCCGCGTGGGTGTCATCACAGGCTGTTAAGGAACCCGATCGATTGGCGCGCGTTATATTCGTTTCCCGCGTGTCCCGACGAAGGAGGCTCCTGTCCATGTTCCGATTCCTGCCGGTCGCACTCGCCCTTGGGGTGCTGATTGCCGTCCCGGGGTGCCTGCCCGCGGACACCGAGTTCGCCACCCTGACGGCGTCCGCCGCGGGCCTGCAGGGCCAGGAGGCTTCGGACCAGGAACGCGCGCGCCAGCGGCCGGGGCATCAACGGCTCGCGGACATCCCGGCACCCGATTCCGTGCCGGACGCCGCCCGGACCGAGGCGGCGTGGACCCTCTCCGACGCCTTCGCCGAAGTGGCGCGGGTCGCAACCCCGGCGGTGGTGAGCCTGCTCGTGGAGCATGAATCCCGCGGGTCGGATGAGGAAAGATTCGAGCAGTTCTTCGGGATACCGCAAGTGCCGCAACCGCCCGGACCGCGCCAGGGAAGGGGATCCGGCGCCATCGTGGACCCGAGCGGTCTCGTCATCACCAACAACCACGTCGTCGACGGCGCATCCCGGATCGAAGTGACGCTCGCCGATGATCGCCGATTCGAGGCGGTCGTGGTGGGGGCCGACCCTCCGACCGATCTCGCGGTGCTCCGGCTCGAGGCCGACGGCGAGGTGTTTCCCCACCTCGCGCTCGGAAACTCGGACGAAATCCGGGTCGGAGAGTGGGTGCTCGCCATCGGGAATCCGCTCGGCAACAGCCATTCGGTGACCGCGGGAATCGTGAGCGGCAAGGAGAGAGTCCTCCGTGGGGACTACCAGGACTTCATCCAGACCGATGCCGCCATCAACCCCGGCAACTCCGGTGGTCCGCTCGTCAACCTCGACGCCAGGCTGGTAGGGGTGAACACGATGATTCAAGTGGCGGGCGGCCCGGGAAACATCGGCCTCGGGTTTGCGATTCCCTCGAATCTGGTGCGGCGGGTCTATGACGACCTCGCATCCGAGGGGCGGGTGACGCGCGGATGGCTCGGAGTAGCCGTTCAGCCGGTAAGCCCCAGGATCGCCAAGGGTTTTGGTGTGGACGAGAACGTTCGGGGCGCCATAATCACTGACTATTCGGGGGCAGATTCGCCCGCTGCGATGGCAGGGCTCCAGCGCGGTGACATCATCGTCCGGTTCAACGGCCGGCCCATCGGGAACAGCACGGACTTGCAGTTCGCGGTGGCCGATGCCCGTCCCGACGAACCCTCGAGCGTCGAGATCCTGAGAGACGGCGCTCTCAGGTCGGTGGAGGTGGTCCTGGGCCAGCGGGACTTCGAGGAAGCCGCGCCGCTCGCCGAGGCGGCTCCGCCTGAGCCTCCGGAGCCGATGGAACCTCCCGGACGGTTGGGGATCGTCGGAGACACCCTCGAAGGCGAGCTGGCCGACCGGTTGGGGGCTGATTTCCCGGGAGTGGTGGTGCGGCGGGTGACCGCGGGCGGAATCGCCGGCCGGGCGGGGATTCAACCCGGTCACGTAATCACCGACGTGGCGGGTCATCCCATCGGCAACGTCGGCGATCTCCGCGAAGCGCTTTCCGGCATCGAGGCGGGAGAGGTCTTTCCGATCTGGATCGCGCGGGCGGTGAGTCCCGGCGAATGGCAGCGGACCTTCGTCATCGTGGAAGCGCCCGAATAAGACTCCCGCGGCGCGAGAATCCTACCGATTTGTAACATTCCGGACCGGCTGGTCTCGGTACTCTTCGCGGGAAGTTTGTCCGCCGTGTCCCCGTCCGCCCTCATTCGTCCATGACGAAACGAAACACGGGCGCGGCGTCGATTGGTTGCGCAGAGGATTTCTCACCGGATCCCGCGTAAGGCATACGTAGGGGGACGGAATGACCGAACACGGACCCGGAGCGGGCGAGAGCCGGTTCGCCCAGTTGTCGCGATTCGCGGGACTGATTTTTCTCTTCGTCCTCTTCCTGGGGGCGATTGACGGTCTGGGCGAAGGGTTCGAGGGTCTGGGCTCCGGCCTTCTTGACAGCTTCTTCGAGGCTTCCAGAAACCCCTTCGTGGGTCTGATCATCGGGATCCTCGCCACCACCCTGATGCAGAGTTCCTCGGTCACCAGTTCCCTCATCGTGGGTCTGGTCGCGGCCCCTGATTCTCCGCTCCCGTTCGAGAGCGCCATCCCGATGGTGATGGGCGCCAACGTCGGGACCACGGTCACGAACACCATCGCCGCCCTCGGACACCTGGGGCACGGCCAGGAACTGCGCCGCGCCTTCGCGGTGGCGACCTGCCACGACATGTTCAATCTCATGGCGGTCGGCATCCTGTTGCCGTTCGAAATGGCGACCGGGTTGCTGGCGCGCCTTTCCGGGGTGGTGTC
Organism: Candidatus Marinacidobacterium sp.; assembly: GCA_965250045.1. Taxonomy (GTDB): domain Bacteria; phylum Acidobacteriota; class Vicinamibacteria; order Marinacidobacterales; family Marinacidobacteraceae; genus Marinacidobacterium. Next base: position 3,004,684 of record OZ252286.1, on the reverse strand, counting down.
GGGGCTCTTCTCCGGACTGCTCGGCACCGGGATCGACTACGAGAGCCCGCTCAAGGGTGTGATTCAACTGGTTCCGAAGCCGATCGCGTGGTTCGCCGGCGTCGTGACGGCCTCCGACCAGGCCGCGGCGGCTGTCCTCGCCATCCTCTCGGTGGCGCTCCTGGTGGTGGCCCTCGGCCTGTTGGTCCGCACCCTCAAGAGCATTTCCGCGGGCCGGGACGAGGCGTCGCTCCGCCGGGTCCTCGGCAGGCACGCGCTGGTGGCCATGGCAGTGGGAGCGGTCGTCACCGTTTTGGTCCAGTCCAGCTCCGTGACCACCTCGATGCTGGTCCCGCTCGCGGGAGCCGGCCTCCTGCTTCTGGATGATGCCTTCGCGGTTACGCTCGGGGCGAACGTCGGAACCACGGTCACCGCTTTCCTCGCCGCCCTGGCAGTCTCCGGTCCCAACGCCCACTGGGGATTCCAGTTGGCGGTGGTGCACCTGCTCTTCAACCTGATCGGGATCCTGCTCGTGTACCCGGTTCCCAGGATCCGGGCGATCCCGCTGGCCGCCGCGCGCCGCCTCGCGGAGATCGCGGTGGCGAACCGGACCGCGGCGGTCGGTTATGTGATCGTGGCGTTCTACGCGGTCCCCGCGCTGTTCCTCCTGATCAGCAACGCCCTGGGCTACTGAGACAGCGCCGCCCCCGCGGTCCGCTCCGGCCCCCCGCGGCGACGCCTCGGCCGACTGCCGGATTTGGCCGACGCCGGTTACCCGGATCACCTCCGCGACCGTAGTGTCGCCTTCGAGGAGCCGACCCACCGCGGCCTGGCGCAAATCCGGGATGCCCCGCCGGCGGGCGGAGCGCGCCAGGTCCTCGGCGGTGCAGCCGCCAAGGATGTCGGCGGCCGCCTCCGAGTCGATGGTGAGGATCTCGAAGATGCCCCTGCGACCCCGGTAACCGGTGTCCCGGCAGCGCGCGCAGCCGCGTCCCTGCCGGACCAGCCGGCCCCGGATTTCGGGGGCCAGGAGCGTGCGCGCTTCCTCGGCCGACACCCGCGTCTCGCGAGCACAGCCAGCGCAAATGGTGCGCACCAGGCGCTGGGCTACCACCCCCACCAGGGTGGTCCCGATCAGAAACCGAGGCACTCCGAGATCGGCGAGCCGGGTCATCGCTCCGGGAGCGTCGTTGGTGTGTAGCGTGGAGAGGACCAGATGCCCGGTAAGGGCCGCCTGCACTGCCATCTCGGCGGTCTCCCGGTCCCGAATCTCGCCCACCATCACGATGTCGGGATCCTGCCGGAGCACGCTGCGGATGCAGGCCGCGAAAGTGAGGCGAATGCGCGGGTTCACCTGAACCTGGCTGAGCGGCGGATAGATCAGTTCCACCGGATCCTCGATGGTGACGACGTTGACCTCGGGAGTCGCGAGGTGACGGAGCACCGAATAGAGCGTTGTGGTCTTGCCGCTCCCCGTGGGACCGGTGACCAGCGCCAGGCCCTCGCGCCGGCCCAGTATTTGGCGCAGCCGGCTTTGTTCGTCTTCGGTCAGTCTCAATTGCTCCAGCGAGGAAACGAGCGCCGCCGGGTCGAACACCCGGAGTACCGCCTTCTCGCCGAAGACCGTAGGGAGTGTCGAGACACGCAACTCGATCTCCTTGTCGGGCTCGATCCGCTTGAAGCGGCCATCCTGAGGCCGGCGCTTTTCGGCGATGTCGAGCCCGCTGAGCATCTTCAGACGGCTGACCACCGCCTGGTAGACGATGCGAGGGAAGGTGTGCATCGTGCGCAGGACGCCGTCCACCCGAAACCGCACGACCGCCCGGTCGCGCTTCGGCTCGAGGTGAATATCCGATGCGCGCTGCTCGACCGCCTGGCGGAGGATGCTGTCGAGCGCCGCCACCACTGGCCGGGTGGTTGGTTCCAGGTCTCCGGCGCCCTCGGATTCCGAAGCGAACTCCTGGGTCCCAACGGGGGAAGCGGCGCCGTGGTCGTGGGTCAACTCGGTTTCGGCTGCCCGGAGCGAGGTGCGAAGGTTGTAGAGACTGCCGTTGATTCCCTCTATGTCGGTGCGGGTGGCCACCACCACGTTGACCTTTAGTCCCAGATACCGCCGGAGATCCGCGATCGCGCCGCGGTCGAAGGGGTTGGCGACTGCCACGGTCAGCGTGTTGCCTTCCTTCGAAAGGGCGCAGATCGTGTTCCGGCGCGCGAAAGGAGCGGGCAGGGCGCCGGTGACCACCTCCGGGTTGAGCTCCAGGGGGTTGATCATCTGGAACGGGAGCCCGACATCCTGGGCGACTGCCTGGGCGATGTCCTCTTCGGAGACGATCCCGGCAGCGAGCAGGGCCGCCTCCTGCCGCGCCGGAGACAGCCTTTCGATGGCGGCGGTGCGCTCCGCCGCGGACGCCGGGATCCGTCCCTGCCGGCGGAGGAGCGGCAGCAGGCCGGGGATCGGATTCCGCGCGGAGCGCGGATTCGGGTGGGGTGCAGATGCCGGGGACACTCTGTAATGAGTAGACGGAAATTCGGCCGCTGCTTTCCCACCTCACGTCCGTAATGTGGAAAAGTCGTTCTTGAGTGGGTGGGAGCGCTAGCGGCCGGTGGACAAAGTGACGTGAGCGCCGAGGCCCCCACTGGGAGAACTGGCCCTGGTGTATTTCGACCGAAGCGCAACGATGGGCGACGCGAAGCGGATCGTTTCAGCCGGGATGCATCGCCGACCGAGCCCCCACCGGGAGGACTGGGCCGTGTGACTTTGTGCACCGGCTGCTAAATTTGCCCTTCCCGGACAGGCGCGTAGCTCAGGGGGAGAGCGCTACCTTGACACGGTAGAAGTCGGCGGTTCAAATCCGCCCGCGCCTACCATTCCTTCTTTCCCGGGGTGCCCCGGGGGTTCCAAGACCCGCGGGGAGTCCGGCCCGGTTCTTCGCCGTGGCTGCCGGTAGCGGTTCATGCGGAACCGCGACCGGCAACCACGGGCCGGGCCTGGTGCGGCGTCCCGCACCGGGATAAAAAGACAGAGTGCCTTCTCCTTCCATCCGAATCCGCCTCGCCGAAGGCGGCGAGGTGTCTCTCCCGGCAGGGGATCCCCTTGCCGGCGTCGCTCCCGCTGGCGCCGTCGCCGCCATCCTGGATGGGCGGGAAGTGGATCTCGCCTACTGTCCCGCGACCGACGCCGACGTGCGGTTCCTTAAGCCTGACGATGCGGACGGACTCCATGTGTTTCGCCACAGTTCGGCGCACCTGCTCGCCGCCGCCGTAAAGGATCTGTTTCCCGAGGCGCGCTATGGAATCGGCCCGCCGATAGAGGGCGGGTTCTACTACGACTTCCGGGTCGAAGAGCCTTTCTCCCGCGAGGACCTCGACCGCATCGAGGTGCGCATGCGCGAGTTGGTCAAGCAGCGCATCCCGTTTGAGCGCGAAGTCCTCGACAAGGACGACGCCATTCGGATCTTCGACGAGCAGGGGGAGCTCTTCAAGGTGGAGCTCGTCCGCGAAAAGGGAGACGAGCGGGTTTCGTGTTATCGGGTCGGGAACTTCTTCGACTTTTGCGAGGGGCCGCATGTGCCGCACACCGGGGTGATTCGGGCGCTGAAAGTGCTGTCGAGCTCGAACGCCTACTGGAAAGGGGATTCGAGCGGTATTCCGATGCAGCGGATCTACGCCACGAGCTTCACCGACAGGAAGGAGATGGCGGCCCACCTTGCTCGCCTGGAGGAGGCGAAACGGCGCGATCACCGCCGGATCGGTCGTGATCAGCGTCTCTTCCTGATCCTCCCGGAGGCTCCCGGTCAGGTGTTCTGGCTCCCCGCGGGGATGGGAGTGGTGAACCGGTTGCTCGATTCCATGCGCGAAAAACTGGAGCGGCGTTCCTACGACGAGATCCGCACTCCGTTGATTCTGAATGAGTCGGTCTGGGCCCGCAGCGGCCATCTCGATCACTATCGGGACAACATGTTTTTCATCGAGTCGGACGAGAACCGTTTCGGAGTCAAACCGATGAACTGTCCGGGTGCGGCGCTCGTCTACCGTTCCGACATCCGTTCTTACCGCGACCTGCCGCTCCGCCTCTCGGAGTTCGGCCACTGCCATCGTTTCGAACCTTCGGGAGTTCTCTCGGGCCTCACCCGGGTGCGTGCCTTCACCCAGGACGACGCCCACGTCTACTGCCGCCTCGACCAGGTAAAGGCGGAGGTCGTGGCACTGGTGGATCTCGTGAAGGAGGTCTACGGCGAGTTCGGCTTTGAGGACATCCAGATCGAACTGTCGACCCGACCCGAAAAGTCGGTCGGCACCCCCGAGACCTGGGAACAAGCGGAAGCCGCGCTGGTGGAAGCGCTCACCGAGTCCGGAGATGCGTGGTTGGTGAATTCGGGAGATGGCGCGTTCTACGGCCCGAAGATCGACTTCCATGTCCGTGACGCCCTGCGTCGCAGCCACCAGTGCGCCACCATCCAGCTCGATTTCTCCCAGGCTCCGGCTTTCGATCTGTACTACGCGACCGAAGACGGCGGGCGGGAGCGCCCGGTGGTGATTCATCGGGCCATCCTGGGTTCCGTGGAACGCTTTTTCGCGCTCCTCCTCGAGCACACCGCGGGAGCCCTTCCGGTCTGGATCGCGCCGGTCCAGGCAATGCTGATTCCAATTGCCGACCGGCATCAGGGGGCGGCGGCGGAAGTAGCCGACGCGCTCCGCGCCCAGGGCTTCCGGATCGGCGTGGACGACCGCCGGGAGAAGATGGGTTACAAGATCCGTGGGGCGGAAGTCGCGCGGGTTCCGTTCATGGTGGTGCTCGGCGACCGCGAAGTGGAAGAAGGCACCCTGGCCGTGCGTACCCGGGGCAAACGGGGCCAGGAAATCCTGACCACCGCCGCGCTGGCCGACCGGCTCGGGGAACTCACACAGAACAGGTCGCTGACCCCGTGAGTGGACGAGCAGCCGGTGGTGGAACCCAGGCGGCGTTCGGCCGGCGATCCATCCCGGCTGAACCACGTCGCTTCGCGCCGCTCATCGTTGCGTTTCGGTCGAAATACTCTCGGTATTCCTCCCTCACGCGCCTTGTCAGCCGGGCGCCTCACCGGCCTCGGCGCTCACCCGGGTTCCATCACCGGCCACTGGCAGGCGGGACGCGGCGGGCTGCCGCTGGCGAACCGAGCCCGAAGTGGCGATAATCCGCCGACCCGCCTGCGGTGCGGAGGTGATCCATCGATAGTTCTCTCAGGGTAAACGACCGAATACGAGCTCCGATTGTCCTGGTGATCGGCGAGGACGGCGAGAAACTTGGCGATTACGCTCTGATGGATGCCCGGCGCCTGGCCGCCGACCGGGGACTCGATCTCGTCGAGATCGTGGCGAACCGGATCCCTCCGGTCTGCAAGATCATGAACTACGGCCGGTTCGTGTATCAGCAGAGCAAGAAATCCCAAGATTCCAAGCGACACCAGAAACAGAACCAGGTCAAGGAGGTCAAATTCCGCATCATTATCGGAAAGCACGACCGCGCGACGAAGATGAAGCAGATTGAGCGTTTCCTCCATGAAGGTCACAAGGTCAAGGCCACCATCTGGTTCAAGCGGGCGCGCGAGAGGAGTCGTCGGGAATTGGGAGATCGCATCCTCGATGACGTCACGGCGCAGCTTGCCGAGATCGCAACCGTCGAGTCCAGGTCGAACAGCGTGGTCGGAAACCAAATGAGCATGATCCTCGCTCCAACCCGCCGCCTGCTCGAGGCACTGCGCATCGAACGCGCCGAAAAAGCAGAGTCGGAGGAAGACTCCCACGCGCCCCGGATGCGGCGAGCCCAGCGCGTCGAGGCCAGTTGAGCTGCAAATTGAGCCGCAAACAGATCCCCGGAGCCCATCCATGAAACTCAAGATGAAAACCCATCGCGGGGCCGCCAAGCGGTTTCGCAAGACCGCCAGCGGCCGCGTGCGCCGCCGGCGTGCGTACCACGGTCACATGCTCACCAAGAAATCAGCGAAACGTCGCCGCCGGCTGCGCAGCGGCGCTTGGGTGTTCGAGGGTGAGGCGAAGATGATCGCCCGGATCATCGGTTGATGGCGGGAGTCCCTTCCACGACCGGAAGTAAGCAGCCTGTGGTAGAACCCACGCGGCGTTCAAGCGGCGATGCATCCCGGCTGAACCACTCCGCTTCGCTCCGTTCTGCGTTGCGTTTCGGTCGAAATACACCAGGTATTCCTCCCTCACGCGCCTTGTCAGCCGGGCGCCTCGCCGCTCTCGGCGCTCACGCGGGTTCCACTACAGGCTGCCAGGAGCTGGAGAAGACACGATGTCCCGAGTGAAACGCGGCACCCATCGGCGGGATCGGCGCCGGAGGGTTCTCAAACTGACCCGAGGCTATCGGGGGATGCGCGGCAAGCTGTACCGCCACGCGATGCAGGCGTTGGATCGCGCCCTGTCGTACGCCTACCGTGACCGGCGCACCCGCAAACGTGATTTCCGCCGCCTCTGGATTACGCGCATCAGCGCGGCATCGCGCGAGCGCGGGCTCCCGTACGCCCAGTTCGCGCACGGCCTGTCCCTGGCGCAGGTGGGTGTGAATCGGAAACAAATGGCGGAACTGGCGGTGCACGATCCGGGGGCGTTCGACTGCCTGGTGGACCGGGCCCGGAGCGCCCTGCAAGCCGGGGTAAATCCCGCCGGCTAGGCGCGCCAGTTCGCACCCGTCCATGTCCGATCCCGCAGCGGCCGTCCGGGGGCTGCTGGCGGACATCGAGCGGGCGGCTTCGGCCTTTGACGCGGTCTCGGGGCAAATCAACGAGCAAACCGACGCGCGCGTCCGCGAGGCTCAGCGGGAGCGGGACGCGATACGGGAAGCGGGGCGGGGGGCCACGGCGCGCGCCGAGCAGGCCGAGCAAGTGACCGCGGTCCTGCGGGAGGAACGGGAGGTGATCCGCAAAGCGCTTCGTGCGGTCACCGGGGCGCGGGATTCCGCCGAAGAGGGTTCTCGCTGAGGTCGGCCTGCGATGAGCGAGATCGTCGAAGTCGAGGTGGCCGGCCGTTCGTATCGGTTGCGCTCCGACGAGGAGGGCGGGGCCGACCTTGAGGCCGTCGCCCGGCTCGTGAACGAGCGCCTCGGAGACATTGTGCGGGCGGCGCCGCAGCTTGAAAAGGAACAGGCCGCGATTCTCGCGGCGCTCAACATGGGAGATGAGCTGCTGCGCCAGCGGGCGGCGAACGAAGCTGACTCGCACGAAGTCGAGCGGGCGGTGGAGGCCGTACGGGGCCGGCTCGCTGATTTCGTGAAGCGTATGGAGCAAGCGGCCCCCCGGAAGGACTGACCGCCCTCGGTCGCGGCTCTGGATCCAACAGGCGGTGGCGAAACTCTGGTGCGATCCACTCGCGGCGCGCAGCGCCGCGGGGGAGGGGCGTGGGGAGGGGTTTCCCCTCCTCACGAAAGACGATGGCGCGGATCGGGGCGCGATTCGCACGATCACCCCGTGGGGAAAGCGCCCCGCACGCGCACAAATCGCGGGATTCGCCGCACGTACCGTTCCGGAAATCGTGCGGGGTGCTTTTTCCACGGAGTGTGCGGTGGCGAAACTCTGGTGCGGTCCATGCGCGGCGCGGAGCGCCGCGGGGGAGGGGCGTGGGGAGGGGTTTCCCCTCCCCACGGAAGACGATGGCGCGGATCGCGGAGCGATGCGCGGTATCCCCCCGTGGCGGAAGCGCCGCGCACGCGCACAAGTCGCCGGAATCGCCGCACGTACCGTTCCAGGAATCGTGCGGGGTGCTTTCCCCACGGGGGGCTAACTAGTTGCGCTGTTCCTCCGGCGGGGACGACGGTCCCTCAGGACGGCGCGCGCACGGGTCTCCCACGCCGCGGTCACTGTCCGGAGAGGATCGGTTGCTGCGGCGTATTCTGGCCGCCCTTCCGGCGCCTCCTCCGGAGGGCACGGACGCCGTGCCCCGGATGACGCTTGGACCGGGGGATGATGCCGCGGCATTTCGCTGGCCCGACGGCGGCACGCTCCTCCTGACAACGGATGCGTCCGAGGAGGGCGTTCACTTCGACCGCCACCTGCATCCACCTCGGGCCATTGGACGCCGGGCCGTTGCGGCGGCGGTAAGCGATGTGGCCGCGATGGGCGGCCGTCCGGTGGCGACGCTCATCTCCCTGGTTGCTCCGCCGCCCGGGGAGGAGGTGGCGGCGGCGATAGCCGAAGCGGCGGCGCAACGGGCCTCGGAGCTGGGTGCCCCCCTCGCGGGAGGGAACATCACCTCCGGGGAGCGCCTCGGGCTTCATGTCGCGGTCGCCGGGGCCACCCCTCCGGGCGCTCCGCTACTGCGCCGAACGGGAGCGCTGCCCGGTGACGGCCTCTTCGTGACCGGAGAGCTGGGCGGCGCCGCGCTGGGTCTATGTCTGCTGCGCCGTCGCGGGGATGCCGAAGTGTCTCCTTTCGGCCCAGACGAAGAGCGGCTGGTGGCCCGGCAGCTCGATCCCAGCCCGCGGCTGGCGGCCGGGTTGGCCCTGGCCGGCGCCGCCCGGGCCGCCCTGGACATCTCGGACGGGTTGGCGCTCGATCTGCATCGCCTGGCCGAAGCGAGCCGGGTCGGGGCGCTCATCGAGGAGTCCCGCCTACCGCTCGCCGGGGAGGGGGAGGCGGGTCTGGCGGCTGCGCTCTTCGGCGGCGAGGACTACGAACTCCTGGTCGCCGGGCCGAAGGAGCAGGTACTGGCCACCGCGGCGGCGGCGGCCATTCCGGTGACTCTGGTGGGGTGGGTCACCGATGTCGGGGAAGGGGTGCGATTCTGTCGCTCCAACGGGCTCACCGAACCTCTGCCGGCCCGCGGCTGGGACTCCTGGGCCGCCGAGCGGAGGGGTCCGGGATAGCGGTGAACGCGGCCGCCGCCGAGAAGAGGGCGGCCTCGTTCCAGGGCGGGGCCACCAGTTCGACTCCGAACGGGAGGCCGCTGCGCTCGCCCGCCGGGACGGCGATCGCCGGCACTCCCGCGAGGGCGGCGAGAATCGTGAACCGGTCTCCGTCGTAGTCTGCGGCGGCGGGTACCGGCTCGGCGAGACGGCGAGGGGGGACCTTCGTGATCGGGAGCAGGAGCAGTGCCCCACGGTCGAAGGCGGCGAGCAAATGGACGGTGATCTGTCGGCGGGCTTCGGTCGCCGCCCCGTAGGTGGCGTCCCGGTACCCTTTGGACAGGACGGTGGTCCCAAGCAGGATGCGGCGGCGCACCTCATTCCCGAAACCCTGGGTGCGGCTCTCCCGAAACGTGGTCGGAAGGCTTTCCTGGCCTGCCCTTCGGTGGCCGTAGCGGATGCCGTCGAACCGCGACAGATTGGAACTCGCTTCGGCGCAGGCCAGGAGGTAGTAGGCGGCGACGCTGCTCTCGGGGTTGGGCAACCCGATGCGTCGGATCTCGCAGCCGGCCTCCTCAAATCGCCCGACGGCCGTGCGAAACGCCTGCCGCGAGGGGGCGTCGAGCACCTCGAGGTCGGCGTCGCCCACCGTGACGATCCGGCGGGGCAGCTCGGGTCGGGCCGCGGCGGCCGCGAAGTCGGGAACCTCCCGGGACACGCTCGTCGCGTCTCGGGGATCGACGCCGGCGATTCGGGAAAGGACGCGTCCGAGAACGCGCAACTCGGCGGCGAGACAGCCGACCTGGTCGAACGAGGAGGCGTACGCCGTGATGCCGTAGCGGGAGACTCGGCCGTAGGTGGGACGGATGGCGAAGATGCCGCAATGTGCGGCCGGCTGCCGCACGGAGCCGCCGGTATCGGTTCCGAGTGCTGCCGCGACCGCACCCGCAGCAACCGCCGCCGCCGGGCCGCCGGACGAACCGCCGGTGATCCGCGTGGGATCTACCGGATTCCGCGTGGGGCCCCGGAAGCCCATCGTGGTTGAGGAGCCCATTCCGAACTCGTCGAGGTTCGCGGTGCCCAAGATGACCGCCCCCGCTTTCCGGAGGCGTTCGACGACGGTGGCATCGTACGGCGCCCGGTAGTCGCGAAGCAGGGCGGAACCGGAAGTGGACGGCAGTCCCCGGACGGCGATGTTGTCCTTGACGGCAACCGGGAGTCCGAACAGAGGGCCCCGGCAGTCCGGCGACTGCCGGTCGAGCGCTCTGGCGGTGGCGAGAGCGCCCTCGCGGTCGAGATGCAGGAACGCGTGGACTCGCCGGTTGATTGCCTCCGCGCGCTCGAGTGCGGCCTCCGTTGCAGCGGCCAGGCTCGGTTCCCCGCGCGCTCCCGAGGCTGCGGACGGCCCACGAGCGGAAGTCGCCACTCCGGTTCTCAGAGTATCCGGGGAACCTGAATCAGACGCTCTCCGGTTTCCGGGGCGATTTCGAAGGCGGCGCCTTCCGGGAGGCCGCCCCTTGGATCGTCGGGACGGAGCGGACATGGCGCCTGGCCCGTCAATGGGCTTCCGGCCAATGGGCTTCCGGCCAAGGGGCTTCCGGACGGAGTTCGGGTGGCCTCGGACATTCGGGTGACGCGGCGGGCAAAGGCCCGGAGCACGGTGCGCGCCTTCCAGAAGGCTTCCCGGTCTTTGGGATCCTGCGGCACCGCGAGGGAGGCCAGTTCGGCGATCCCCAGGAACTCGTTCTCGTCCATGTCGTCTGGTGCGGGATGGTCTCCGAGACCCCACAGAGGCGGCTTCGGAACGCGGCCCGGCCAGTATAGTCGGGCGCGATGTGGTGTTCGCCCAGCGGTTGCGGGGCCTTAGCAGCCTGTGGACAAAGTCACGCGGCGTTCGGCGGGCGATACATCCCAGCTGAAACGTGCCGCTTCGCGGCCCTCATCGTTGCGCTTCGGTCGAAATACACTCGGTATTCCTCCCTCGCGCGCCTTGTCAGCCGGGCGCCTCGCCCGCCTCGGCACTCACGCCACTTTATCCACAGGCTGTTAGCAGCCGGTGGTGGAACCGACGCGGCCCAGTTCTCCCGGTGGGGGCTCGGCCGGCGATCCATCCCGGCTGAACCGCGTCGCTTCGCGCCGCTCGTCGTTGCGTTTCGGTCGAAATACACCAGGGCCAGTTCTCCCGGTGGGGGCTCCTCCCTCACGCGCCTTGTCAGCCGGACCCCCACCGGGAGAACTGGGCCTCCCGGGCCTCGGCGTTCACCCGGGTTCCACCACAGGCTGCTGGGAATCCCGGCATCTCTGCTGGCGCTCGGACTCTGGTCGTGCGGGGGAGCGCCGAATGGCGAACCGGTGATGGGTTCGCCTGGGGAGGCTTTCGTCTTTCCCGCGGAGTTCGAAGCGCACCGGGCGCTGTGGATGGCGTGGCCCACGTACGAGAACAAGAGCGGCCTGCCGACGGAGCCGCTGCTTATCGAAATCATCCGGGCCGCCGAGGGTCGGGTGGCGATCGAACTGCTGGCCCAGGACGACGACGAAGCCGGCGCCATTCGCGATCGCTTCCGCCGAGAGGGCGTCTCCGACGGTCACGTGACCATTCACAGCGTGCCCCACGGCGATGTCTGGATGCGGGATATGGGTCCCATCTTCCTTCGCGGCGATCGGGGCGGCCTCCGGATTGCGGACTTCGGTTTCAACATGTGGGGTTACGAACCGCCGGAGAGCGCCAATTCCAGACTCGAAGAGGCGGTTGACCGGCACGTCGCGGAACTGCTTGATCTCGACGTCGAGAAGTCATCGCTCATCAGCGAAGGCGGCTCCCGGGAGTTCAACGGCCGGGGCGTGATGATCGCGGTGGAGGCGGTGGAACTCCAACGCAATCCGGGGTGGACCCTCGAAGCCATGGAAGAGGAGTTCCGCCGGGTCCTGGGGGTGTCTCACGTCATCTGGCTCGCCGAAGGGATGGCCGAAGACGAACTCACCTTTCGCGGCAGGCTGCCCGGGGATGTGTACACCGTCATCACCACCGGCGGTCACGTGGACGAGTTCGCCCGCTTTGCGGACCCCGAAACCATCCTCCTGGCGGAGATTACGGAAGAGGAACGCCGGACGGATCCCATCGCCGCCATCAGCCATGAGCGCCTGGAGGAGAGCTTCCGGAGACTTCGCGCCGCGACGGATCAGGACGGCAACCCCTTCCGGATTGTGCGCGTACCAGTTCCGGATTCCCTTTTCGACACGATGCGGAAGGGAGACGGGGTGTTCGACTACATCCAGCCGCTCGAGTACGAAGACGGATCCCGGATCGATCCCGACGATGAGATCCGGGTCATCGCCGCCGCGAGTTATCTCAACTTCCAGATCACGAACGGGCTCGTCCTCGCCCAGAAATACTGGAAGCCGCGAATGCCCGAGAGCCGGCGCGCCAAGGATGAACGGGCGCTCGCCATCCTGGCCGAGGTCTTTCCCGGCCGGGAACTGCTCTCCCTCGATGCGATGGCCGTCAACCTGGGCGGCGGCGGGATTCACTGCATCCTCCAACAGGAACCACGTCGAGCGGTCCGCGAACGGGGCGATGCGCTGGAGTAGTGCGAGGAAGTCCCTTGCGCGCCGCAGGCGCGCGGCCGCGAGTTCCGATTCGGCGCTGCCTTTTCGTGAAAGGGGGAAGGCCCCGGGGAACCCCCCTTTTACACTTCTCCCCGGACTCCCAGGCAGTCAACGTGGTTCGCTGCTGTAGTTCCTGCTGGTCTGGCTGCCGAACCGACCGCCGGCCCTCGTCTGTTGTTCGGTGCGTGGGTACGGGAACGCGAAACCAGCGCCGGTGACGCTGCGCTATGCCAACGTGAGCACCCGGTGCGCGCAGCAGCGTAGGCCACACTGCCATGGCCTCCGGTAGCCCTCATCCCCGCGGAACCCCGTTCGCGTGAGCGGCGCCGAGGGGTGGGGGGCCCTCAGCCTCATCCCGAGCCTTGCGGTGCTGGGCGTCGCGGTCCTCACCCGTCGCCCTCTGGAGGCGCTGATCTTCGGGTCGCTGCTCGGCCACCTGATGCTCTCCAGAGGCGGCTTTCTTGGCGCCTTCCTCGAAAACGTCCAGTCGGTGATGGCCGAGCCGGCGAGCGTTTGGGTCGTGCTCGTGGTGATGCTCTTCGGCGCCCTCATCGGGATCCTTGCCCGCGTGGGCGGCTCTCGCGCTTTCGGCGAGGCGCTGTCCCGGAGGCTCCGGACCCGCCGCGGGGTGCTGCTCGGCGCCTTCGGACTCGGCATCGTTACCTTCGTGGACGACTACCTGAACGCCCTGGCGGTCGGAGCGGCCTTCCGGGGGGCGGCGGATCGGATCGGAATCTCCCGCGCCCGCCTCGCCTACGTGGTGGACAGCACGGCGGCCCCGGTCTGCGTCCTCATTCCGGCTTCGACCTGGACCGTCTTCATTGCCGGGCTCTTCGAGCAGAACGGGCTCGCCGGTCCGGGCGGCGGGATCGGTCTCTACGCATCCATCATTCCCTACCTCCTCTACCCGTGGTTCGCGGTCCTGCTGGTGCTGGCCTTCATCCTGGGGGTGGTACGCGATTTCGGGCCGATGGCGGACTCCGAGCGCGCCGTCCGCTCCGGGAGGGTCCCGGAGGCCGCAGCGCTCGACGAAGGCCTGGAGCCGCCGGCTACCGCGGGCCCGCCCGCTCGGCCCGGGCTCCGTACCCCGGCGTTTGTGCTCCCCATCCTGACTCTGCCGGCGGCCACCCTGGCGCTTGGCGGTGACGCGCTCTTCGGCGTCGTGGCGGCGCTGGGAGTGGCTCTGCTGCTGACTGCTCTGGTTCGTCCGGCGGGTGGTCTCGGGCCCGTCGCCGACGGCGCCGTTCTCGGGATGGAGAAGATGGTCTATCCGCTCGGGATCGTGCTCGTGTCCTTCATCCTCCGGGATGTGAACGCTTCCCTCGGATTGACCGAGTTCGTCATCGGTAGCGTGCAGCCGATCGCGAGCGCCTGGATGCTCCCGGCGCTGGTGTTTGTGACCCTGTCCGGAGTGGCGTTCGCCACCGGGTCGTTCTGGGGGGCCTACACGGTCAGCATGCCCGTGGTAATCGGCCTGGCCGGCGAGCTGGGGGCTCCTTTGCCGCTTACCCTGGGGGCATTGGTCTCCGCGGGCGCCTTCGGTTCCCACGCCTGCTTCTACGGCGATGCCACGGTGCTCGCTGCCCGCAGCGTTGGATGTTCCATCGTGGAGCACGTCAGGACGCAGTTGCCGTACGCCCTGATCGGGGCCGCCGCCGCGCTCGTCGGATTCGTTCTCCTCGGTCTGGTCTCGGTCTAGCAGCCTGTGGTGAAACCCAGGCGGCCCAGTTCTCCCGGTGGGGGCTCCTCCCTCACGCGCCTTGTCAGCCGGGCGCCTCCCCGCTCTCGGCGCTCACCCGGGTTCCACCACCGGCTGCTAGCAGCGGAGAGGGATCGGCGCGGTGCGTTTTCGATGCCTTGTTCCGGAGCCCGGTCACGACAGAATTGGTCGCGACAGAATTACCCGATGAATCCCGATCAGAAACCCGGAGGACGGCCTCGGCTCGCCCTGATCCAGCGCGCGATCGAGTCTGACCGCGACGCTGCGCACGAAGCGGCCGTGACCGCCGTCCGCCAGGCGGCGGCCGGCGGGGCGCGTATCGTCTGCCTCCCCGAGCTGTACGACCTGCCGTACTTTCCGCGCCGGGTCGCGGTGGAGTCCTGGCGGTACGCCGAGCGGCAGCCCTCGGAGCGGGTCAGGGAACTGGGTCGGCTGGCCAGCGAACTGGGGATCGTGTTGGTCGTACCGGTCTTCGAGGAGGCTGCCCCCGGAGTGCTGTTCAACACGGCCGTCGTCTATGACAGCGACGGCAGGCACCTCGGTTCCTACCGGAAGAATCACATTCCGGACGGACCCGGCTATCACGAAAAGTACTACTTCACCCCGGGAGACCGCGGTTATCCGGTATGGGCGACGGCCTTCGGACGGATCGGGGTGGGTGTCTGCTGGGATTCGTGGTTTCCCGAAACGGCCCGCCTGCTGGCCCTTGGCGGCGCCGACCTGCTCCTGTTCCCGACCGCGATCGGCAGCGAGCCGGATCGGCCGGGCTACTCCTCGGAAGACGCCTGGCGGACGGTCATGCGCAGTCACGCGATCGCGAACGGCGTCTTCGTCGGGGCTCCGAACCGGGTTGGCGTCGAAGGCCCGATGACCTACTACGGCGGAAGTTCCGTCTGCGATCCCTTCGGCGAGGTGCTGGCGCAGGGGGGTGAGGACCCCGAGATCGTGTTTGCGGATCTCGATTACGGGAAGAACCGGGAATCGCGCGAACTGCTCCAGTTCTTTCGGGACCGGCGGGTCGACACCTATGGCGCCTTGCTGCGGGTTTCCCCGGATCTCGCGTCGTCCAAGTAGCGGATCGTGGAGAACCCGCGCGTCAGGGAACAGGTCTTCCTGACCCTCGCCGCGGTCTTCATCGCGGCGCTCATCGCCTGCAATCTGATTTTCCGCAAGTTCTTCGTCTGGGAGATCCCCGCTCTCGGCCTTCTCGGCCTGAACCCGCAGATGGAACTCTCGGTCGGGATCCTGGCCTATCCGGTCACCTTCATATGTACCGACGTCCTGTCGGAGTTCTATGGCCGCCGCCGGGTAAGCCAACTGGTGACTGGCGGGTTCTTCGCGAGCATCTTCGTGGTGGGGCTGGTGGCGCTCTCCAATGTGTTGCCCGCCGCGGATTGGAGCGCGGTGGACGACGCGACGTTCGACCTGGTCTTCGGGATCCAGTCGGTCGCGGTCACCGCCTCCATGTGCGCGTACCTGGGCGCGCAATATCTGGACGTCCGCCTCTTCCACTACTGGAAGCGGCGAACCGGCGGGCGCCATCTGTGGCTTCGCAACAACGCCTCGACGTTTACCTCTCAACTCGTGGACACCATCCTGATCACCACCGTCCTCGCGCTGCTCGGGGCCGAGGAAATCACCATCGAACGGCTGCCGGTACTGATCGCCAACGGGGTGATCTTCAAGTGGTTCGTCGCCATCCTCGACACCCCGCTCGTCTATGGAGCGGTGTGGTTCATGAGGAACCGGCTGGGCATCGAGGAGAGCAACGGGGAGGGATCCGAAAGGCCCCGCGGCCGGATTTCCTGAAGGCTCCCGCTGACTCCGGCTCCCAGCCTCGACGGCGGTCCGGGTTTCCGACGACCGGGTTCAGTTCGCAAAGGTGTCCCGGATGGCCTGTCGGATGTGCTCGGTGAGCGCGGGCAGCCCGGTTGGATCCGGTCCGCCGCCCTCGGCGCGGTCTGTCCGACCGCCGCCCCGGCCGCCGATGAGCGCCGCGGCCTCCCCGAGAAGCCGGTTGGCGGGAAGACGTTCGGCGATTTCCGGAGAGACCCCCAGGATGACGGCCGCCCGTCCGTCCCGGACGGCGGCCGACAGCGCGACCCAGGAGCGTCCGTCGTGCCGATCGCGGAACGTGTCCATCAGCCGCCGGTGCTCGTGTTTGGAAACTCCGTCGAGCGGAGGCGGCATCCACACCAGAACGCCGGCGATCGTCTCGGTGTGCGCGGGGCCCGCCGTGCCGGCGGTGGAGCCTGGGGAGCCGGCCGCCTGGAGTGGGGTCCCGGAGCCCACCGCGAGACGGTCCTGAAGGCGCTCGACTTCGCGCTGCATCCGTTTCAGATCGGAGCGCAACTTCTCGACCTTGCGGGCGACATCCTCGGGACGTGTCTTGGCTGCCCGCCCGATGTCATGGAGGAGACGCCTTCCGCGGCCTACGTGCTCGACCGCCGGCCGTCCGGTGAGAGCCTCGAGCCGGCGGACTCCGGCCGAAACCGACTCCTCCGAGACGATGACGAAAACCCCGGCCTGGCCGGTAGCTCCGAGGTGGGTGCCGCCGCAGAGTTCAATGCTGAACTCGGGCACCTCGATCACTCGCACCTCGGTGCCGTACTTGTCTCCAAAGAACGCGATCGCGCCCCGGGCGAGGGCCGCGTCGAGAGGCATCACGCTCGCCAGCACTTCCCGGTCGGCCCGGATCTGCTCGTTCACCCTTCCTTCGATGGTCTCGATTTCCGTGGGGGTGAGCGCCGCGAAGTGCGTGAAGTCGAAGCGGAGCCGGTCCGGAGCAACGAGCGAGCCGGCCTGCTTCACGTGCGGCCCGAGGGTGTCGCGGAGCGCCGCATGGAGGAGGTGGGTCATGGTGTGGTGCTCCGCGGCCCCCCGGCGCCGCGTCCGGTCCACGAAGGCTTCGACGCGCTCCCCGGCGCCGATAGCCCCCTCCCGCATGCGGACCCGGTGCACCACGAGGCCGTCGCGGCTTTGCGAATCCACGACCTCGGCGACGCCGCCCTTGGAGCGCAGGAGGCCGCGATCCCCGACCTGTCCGCCCCCCTCGGGATAAAACGGGGTTCGGTCCAGAATCAACTCCCCGGTTGCGCCTTCGGAAAGCGCCGGAACCGGAACCGGAGATCCGCTTGCCTCCGCGGCGAGCGCCGCGAGCACCCGGCAGCCGTCCGCCTCGGTGCCGTCGTAGCCCAGGAAGCGGGTGGGCTGGCCCTCCGCGATGTCCCGGTAGGCCGTCGAGGCGGCGGCGGGTTTCCCTTTCCAGGATTGTCGGGCGCGTTCCCGCTGCTCACGCATCCGGGACTCGAACGCTTCGTGATCCACCGACATCCCGTGCTCGCGCGCCACCTCTTCCACCAGATCGAGAGGAAGGCCGAACGTGTCGTAGAGACGGAAGGCGTCTTCCCCCGGGACTTCCGCTGTGCGCTGCACGGAGTCCCGCTCCAGCACCCGGTCGAGTTGGCTCATCGCGGTGGAGAGCGTCCCGGAGAAACGCTCCTCCTCGAAGGCTGCGACCCGCAGAATCAGATCGCGGGAAAGACCCAATTCAGGCCACGCGTCCTCCATTCCGGAGATCGCCAGATCCGTCATTCCGGGCAGGAACGGTTCGGGCACCCCCGCCTTGCGACCGAAACGAAGGGCCCGCCGGAGGATCTTCCGAAGCACGTATCCCCGGCCCTCGTTCGCCGGAAGTACCCCGTCCGCGATCAGAAAGGCGGTGGCTCGGGCGTGGTCGGCGATCACCCGGGCCGCCGTTCGCACCGCCTCGGGATCCGCGTCGCGCGCCGCGCGGTCCTCAACGCCGGTGACCAGGTCGGCAAAGAGATCCGTGTCGTAGTTCGAACTGACCCCTTGCAAGACGGCGGCGAGGCGCTCGAGTCCCATGCCGGTATCTACGGAGGGGGCGGGAAGGGGTGTGAGGGTTCCGGCTCCGTCGCGATCGAACTGCATGAAAACCAGGTTCCAGATCTCGAGATACCGGTCATCGCCGGTGTAGGCAGGGCCCTGGTCGTAGTGGATTTCGGAGCAGGGACCGCAGGGTCCGGTGTCCCCCATCGACCAGAAGTTCTCGGCGGCGGGGAGCGCGGCGATCCGCTCCTCGGGCAGGTAGGACTTCCAGATCGCGCGCGCCTCTTCGTCCGGGGGGGTGGTCCGGTCACCGGCAAAGACCGAGGCCGAGAGACGGTCCGGATCGAGCCCCAGGTCCCGGGTGAGGAATTCCCAGGCCAGGGCGATGGCTTCCGCCTTGAAGTAATCGCCGAAGGAGAAGTTGCCCAGCATCTCGAAGAAGGTGTGATGCCGGGCCGTCAGGCCCACGTTCTCGAGGTCGTTGTGCTTGCCGCCGGCGCGCACACATTTCTGCACGCTGACGGCGCGGGGCTTTGCCGGGGTCGCGTACCCCAGAAAGTAGTCCTTGAACTGGTTCATCCCGGCATTCGCAAAGAGCAGCGTCGGGTCGTCATGGGGAACGAGCGACGAACTCTTGACCACCAGGTGGTCCCGGCCGGCGAAGAAGTCGAGGAACGCCCGGCGCAGCTCGGCGCCGCGGGTCGGGGGTGATGTCATCTTTCGATCTCCCGATCACGCTCCTCGCCCGAGGCGTTGATGCCGGACCAAAGGGCGTGGCGGGCCGCTTCCCACGAGTAGCCCCGCGAAACCAGGCGCCGGAAGAGCCGACCTGTCTCCTTCCTGCTCTGGGGTTCCGGTCCCGCGATCGCCGAGTCCCCCTTTGCGCCTCCGCCGGAAGCGCGCCGCCCCATCCTTTGGAGCGCGATTACCGCACGCTCGTTTTCGGCCCCTTCGGGGAACTCTGCCCGGATGGCTTCCTGCCCGAGTTCCTCGGGGATCTGCCGCCGCTGCAAGTAAGCCTTCACCCTGAGCGGGCCGTGGTGTTTCGTCCGCGCCTGAGTGCGCACCACCGCCGCCGCGAGCGAGCGGTCGTCGAGGTAGCGGCGTCTCAGCAGCCGGGAAAGCGCCGCTTCAACCTCATCTTCCGCGAATTCGCGCGCAAGGAGCTTCGTCCGCACTTCTCCCTCGCTCAGATCCCGCCGGGCGAGCATGCCGATGGCGGCAGCCCATGCGGTACGGGGCGGCCGGGACGGCGGGTCCGGGATGCGGGACATGGACGAGAGAGTAACGCGAAGGTTGGCCGCCTCCGGGTCGAGTTCACGTCCGCTGGCCACGACCTCCCGGTTCCTGACCGGAGTCATTTCAGGCCCCGCAGTGGGCGCACTGAGAGGCGTCCGGATGGCGCCGGCGCCCGCAGTTCCAACAGTTGCGAGGCCGCCGCTCGGCCTCCCGGATCCGGCTCAGGACGGCGTCCCGCTCCTCCGGTTCCGGGCCGAAGGAAACCAGCTCCCGGAGATCGCTGAGCACGGCCTCGGCGGTGGCGTAGCGTTCCGAAACCCGGGGCGCGAGCGCCTTCGCGACCACGGCGTCGAGGTCTTGCGACACCGCGGGGTTGT
Source organism: Candidatus Marinacidobacterium sp. (assembly GCA_965250045.1). Taxonomy (GTDB): domain Bacteria; phylum Acidobacteriota; class Vicinamibacteria; order Marinacidobacterales; family Marinacidobacteraceae; genus Marinacidobacterium. The sequence goes on along the minus strand of OZ252286.1, from coordinate 2,985,075 downwards.
GTTTTCGGGGATGCTTGTTGCCCCCGGTTTCAACCAGCACCCTTTGGCGTTCCGGATCGGCGTCCCGATAGGGAAGCGCGCCGGTGAGCATCTGGTAGAGGACGACCCCGACCGCATAGACGTCGGATGCGAAGACCGCTTCGGCCTGGAACTGCTCCGGCGCCAGGTAGTAGGGATTTCCGATCTGGCGCGCGTCATGCTCGGCAACGTGGACGGTGCGGGCCATTCCGAAGTCCGTGATCTTGGCCACGTCGCCGGAGAGCAGGATGTTGTCGGCGCTGATGTCGCCGTGAAGCAGCTTCCGCTCGTGGGCATGGGCCAACCCGGCAAGTACCTGCCGGGCGATCCGGATGGCGACGGCTGTCGAGATCGCCGTCTCGTTCTCAAGGCGGCGCGCCAATGAGGCGCCCTCTACCCATTCCATGACCACGAACAGCGTGTCCTCGTGCTCGTCGCAGGCGATCAGACGGACGATGTTGGGGTGTTCCAGGGTGGCCAGCAGGCGGGATTCACGCAGGATCGCTTCGCGCCCCGCCGGGGTTTGGTCGTGGGGAACCTTGACGGCGCGCAACCGGTCGAGGAAGACGTCCCGGACGAGGTAGACGGCCCCGAACGTACCGCGGCCGATGCTTCGTTGGATCTCGTAGTTTCCGATCCGCTGTCCGAGCAGGAACATCGAGTCCGATGCTAACCCGCACTCCCGGTTGCGGTGGGTTCTCCGGGCGCCAAGGTAGCCACCCTTAACAGCCTGTGGTGAAACTCACGCGGCATTCGACGCCCGCTGAATCCCCGCTGAACCGCTCGCCTTCGGCTCGCTCATCGTTGCGCTTCGGTCGAAATACACCCGGGCCAGTTCTCCCGGTGGGGGCTCCTCCCTCGCGCGCCTTGTCAGCGAGGCCCAGCCGGCGTCTCGGTGCTCACGCCAGTTCCACCACAGGCTGTTAACAGCCTGTGGTGAAACCCACGCGGCGTTCGGCCGGCGATGCATCCCGGCTGCACCGCGCCGCTTTGCGCCGCTCTGCGTTGCGTTTCGGTCGAAATACACTCGGGCCAGTTCTCCCGGTGGGGGCTCCTCGCTCGCGCGCCTTGTCAGCCGGACCCCCACCGGGAGAACTGGGCCTCACCGCTCTCGGCGCTCACCCGGGTCCCACCACAGGCTGTTAACCGGCCGGATCCGAGCAACGCGGCCGCCGCCACTACGGAGGCTGTCCCGGTGCGGAGGATGCGTTCTCCGAGGTCGAGACCCTGGAATCCGTGGCGGAAGGCGTCCTCGAGTTCCCCGGCTGAGAAGCCGCCCTCGGGACCGATGGCGAGCACCCGGTCCCTTGCCGGTGCGGGATTCGGAACGGCGGACGAAGTCTCGACGTCGGAAGGGGGCGAGGCGATCCAGCGCTCTTCGGGCAGCGGACCCCGAATCCAGTTTTCGAACGAGGCCGGCGCGGTGACCGCGGGAACGGTCGCCCGACCGGATTGGCGTGTCCCCGATAGCGCGGCCGCGCGCCAACGCCCGACCCGGGCAGGAGAGGCGCGCCCTTCCGAACGGTCGGTCTCCAGCGGGGTGATCGAGGCTGCTCCGATCTCGGCGAGCTGCCGCACAATCCCGGTCAGGCCGTCCCCCTTGGGAACTGCAACGCCCACGGTGAGGCGGATGACGGGTTCCCTGGTGGCCAGCGCCTCGCCGCGGCGGAGGAGCGCGCGGCCCTCTTCGTCGGCCCGGAGAAATCGCGCCGAGAATGCACTGCCGGCGCCGTCAAAGACTTCGACCGCCGCACCCGGGGGCAAGCGGAGAACGCGGAGCAGGTGGTGCGATTCCGAGACGGCGAGCCGGAGTTCGGAACTGCCGGCGGCTTCGGGGGCGAGGAAGCGGCGCGCGGCGGCCATGCTAGCAACCTGTGGACAAAGTCATGCGGCCCAGTTCTCCCGGTGGGGGCTCCTCCCTTGCGCGCCTTGTCAGCCCGGCGCCTCGCCCCCACCGGGAGGACTGGCCGCTCTCGGTGCTCACGTCACTTTATCCACAGGCTGCTACCAACCGGTGGCCGCGCCCTGGTCCTCCGGCGCGGAACGACGGGTTTCCCGGCGCTCCAGCGCGGCCGCGACCCAGGTGTCGGCTTCGGGGCGCTCGGGTAGTTCCAGTCGGATCTCCGCCGTTTTGACCCATTGTCCGGGGAACGCGCCCAATACGCGGGACGCCTCTTCACGGAGGAATCCCGAGATGAGAATCCGGCCGCGCGACCGCAGCCGGGGCGCGGCGAAGTCCCAAAAGTCCGTCAGGAGTTCGGCCGACAGGTTGCCGAGGATTACATCGAAGCCACCGGGAGCCAGCGTGTGCAGATCGGCCGCCATCTCCGGATCTCGATAGTCTCCCGCACAAAAAAGGATCCTGCCATCCAGGCCGTTCGCCGCCGCGGCTTCGTCCGCGCAACGAACCGCCTCGGGGTCCTCGTCAAGGCCGACAACCGTGCTCGCTCCGAGCAGCGCGGCCGCGACGGCAAGAATCCCCGACCCGGTCCCGATGTCGAGAACGCGTGTCCGCGACCGGCGGGTGCCGAGGTGTTCTTCGAGCGATTCCAGCACCATTCGGGTCGTGGCATGGACTCCCGTACCGAAGGCCGGTCCGGGTGTGAGCAGCAGCGGCCGCAACCCGGCCACCGCCTCAATGTGGGGTGGGTGAATGAAGAATCCAGCCGCCCGCACCCCGGAAAAAAACTCGCGATATGGTGCGGTCCAGTCGCGTGCCGGTTCGGGAGGCGCGCGCCGGACGGTGACGCCGTGCAGCGGGATTTCGGGTTCGCGCTTCGTCGCGACTGGCGTTTTGGACCTGACCAGCGCCTCGAGGCGAACCGCCGCCCGTCGCCGGGCGCCCGCCGAGCCGAACCAGAGCCGCACCCGATCGCCGGTTGCCGACGTTTCGGCCGCGCCGAGGAACTCGTTCTCGTCCACCACGAGGCTCTCCCAGCCGGTAAGCGGGCCGGGCCCGTACAGATCGAGCGGGTAGGTCGTCCGTCTCCCGACGCCACTGTCGGCCGGTCGATGCCGCCGGGTTGCGATTCGCTCCGGCTCGGTGGCGGGAAGGTCAGAACCAGCAGCCTGTGGACAAAGTCTCGCGGCGTTCAATCGGCGATCCCCAGTTCTCCCGGTGGGGGCCCCGGCTGAAACACTCCGCTTCGCGTCGTTCATCGTTGCGCTTCGGTCGAAATACACTCGGGCCAGTTCTCCCGGTGGGGGCTTCTCTCTCGCGCGCCTTGTCAGCCGGGCGCCTCGCCCCCACCGGGAGAACTGGCGCTCTCGGCGCTCACGCCACTTTATCCACAGGCTGCTAGCGGCGGGACCCCGTCACGAAAAGATCCGGTCGAAGAATGACGAGCGGGACTTTCCTGAACTATCGGCGGATCGGTCGCCAGTCGCTCCGGCCCCCCGCCCGTGGCCGGTCCCGGGGCGATGCGAATTCGCGTCGCGGTCGCCGGAGGAACGCGCGGAGGACGCGTCGAATTCCTCGGACAGGGTGACAACCGCGCCCCGCGCCCGGTCGCTCAGCTTCCTCGGCACCTCCACCAGAACGCGCACCAGGTGATTGCCGCGGCTTCGGCCCCGGAGTGCGGGAAACCCCTTGCTTCGCAAGCGGAGAATCGTGTGCGGCTGCGTCCCGGGCGGGATCCGAAGGATTTTCTCGCCCCAGATGGTCGCAATGGGGATTTCGGCGCCGAGCGACGCCTGGGGAAACGTGATCGTCGCCTCACTGAGTACGTCGTCGTCTTCCCGGCGCATGCCGCGAGCGGGCCGGACGTGGACGCGAACGTAGAGATCTCCGGGGGGTCCACCGTGGGCTCCCGGTTCTCCCTCGCCCGAGACGCGAAGCTGGTTTCCATCAGCAATCCCCGCGGGGAGCGGCACCGCGATCTCCCGCTCCCGCGGAGTTCTTCCGGCGCCCGCGCACTCCCTGCATGGGTCGCGCACGATCTTTCCGGTCCCACCACAGCCGGAACAGGTCCGGCTCATCACCATGAAGCCGCGGGAAAAGGTTTCCTGCCCGCGTCCGCCGCATCGTCCACAGAGGATTGGCTGCTTGCCGGCTGCGACTCCGCTCCCGCGACACGAATCGCAAGGCTCCGAGCGGGAAACGAGGATTCGCTTGCGGCTCTCTTCCTTGGGTTCGCTGAAGTCGACGTTCAGCTCGTACTGGATGTCGCGTCCGCGCGCGGGACCTCGCGGATTCCCGCCGCCGAACATCTCGCCGAACAGGTCGAAGACGCTGCCCCGGAAGAGATCCTGGAAGTCCGCAAAAACCTCGCTGTTCATCGTCTGTCCGGCGCCGCCGACGCCGGCGTGGCCGAAACGGTCGTAGCGGGACCTCTTCCCGGGATCGCCCAGGACACCGTACGCTTCGGATGCCTGCTTGAACTGCTCCTCGGCGGACTTGTCGTCCGGGTTGCGGTCGGGGTGATAGCGGATCGCGAGCTTCCGATAGGCGTTCTTGATTTCCTCCGGACCCGCGTCCCGGGTCACGCCGAGAACTTCGTAGTAATCGCGCTGCGCGGTGGCTGGCATGGAGGTCTTCAGGCGGACAGCGGTTCGGCCGCGGATCCCTGCGGTGCCGGTTCCGCCGGCGACCCGCCGTCATCTTCGTTTCCGCCTTCGTCCGGTTGCTCAGCGGATGCCGCGGCGACGATCACGGTGGCCGGGCGAATCACCCGGCCGTCGAGGACGTATCCCCGGCGGAGCACCTCAGCTACGTCGCCCTCGCGCTGTCCCGGCCCGGCAGGGACCTCCTGGACGGCCTCGTGGAGCCGCGGATCGAACGACGCACCCTGCGCTTCCATCTCGAGCAATCCCTGGCGCTTCAGACTGTCCTGGAAACGGCGCAGAACCAACCGGATCCCCTGGTGTAGCCCCTTGACCACGGTCTCCGAGGGGTCGCCGCCACCGTCTTCTTCCCAGCGAACGGTCGTTTTCTCCGCTTCGGTGACAGCCCGATGGAGATCGTCCAGCACGGGCAACAGGGCGGAGCAGATCTCTGCGGTAGCGCGGGACCGGAACTCGGCACGCTCGTTTTGGGAGCGTCGCCGGACGTTTGCGAGGTCGGCCTGCGCCCGCCGGGCGAGATCTTTGGCATCGGCCACTTCCTGGTTCAGGGCGGTGACCCGGCTTCGCAGATCGTCGATCTCGGCGGAACCGTCGGCCTCCGGGGACTCGGGCGGATCCTTGGGACTTCCGGGTACGGCGCCGTTCGCCCCGGGGGCTTCCGCGAGCGGCTCGGGTGGTTCTCCCTGCGAGGAATCGTTCATCAATCGCTCCTGAATACCGGTTGGAAACTAGCTAATCAGACTAGCACGGGGCCCCGAATTTCCGGCAGAACGCTGCGTCCAGCGCGTCGGCTACCGCTCCCACGTGAGGCGGCGCGTCCGCTTGCCCGATAGCGGGGAGTTCACCCAGGCCGACCGCTCCGATAGGTGACTCCGAGGGGAGTCCTGCCAGGGCGTTGGTGAGGGCTCGGTCCACCGTCCAGGGAATCGAGCCGTGTTGCATGAAGGCGCCTCGACGCCATCGTTGGGCCCCGGCAACCAGTTTCCGTCCGCGAGCGGTGATCTCGTGACCGGTGGCGACGGCGTGGCATGGAAGCCGCGGGGCCGCAGTATCGCGGGGCAGGGAGCCGGCGGGCATCGAATCGAGCCGCACGAAGCCCGCGAGCGCCTCCCCGATTGCCCCCATCACCCGGAAGTAGGCCGCCCGGACCCCCGGCGCCAGGCCCCGGGGCGCCGCGAACGCGTAGGTGAGTTCGTCGGGCAGATGGAGGAGTGCCCGGCCGCCGGTCGGGCGGCGAACCCAGGGAATGCCCAGTCTGGCCAGCGCTGCCGGGTCGGTGGCGCTCTCCAGCGATTGCGCATGCCCCAGTGTCAGGGTGGGTCGGGACCAACGATAGAGACGAAGAGTTGGGGGCGCCCCGCGTGCGGCCTCCTCCAGCAGCTCGTGATCACGCCGCATGTTGGTCGCCCCATCGGCAGGGGTTTCCCAATCCGCAAACAGCCGCAGCCCTGGCGATGGCGCCCGGACTGCTGCGGGGGTCGGGATGCTCATCGGCTCGGGACTCCTCCGGGAGGGAACGGTCGGAGAAGCGCCCCCGACTAGTCGACCACGGAGTCGCTCCCTGGCGGGCCGGCGATCGTTCGGCCTTGCCGCCTCCGCGTCGGCGCTCACGCCACTCGGTGTCACCCGCTGCGAGACCCGCCCGGCTAGTAGGCTGCTAATCAGGCGATCAGTTCTTCGAGTGGCTGGTAGTCCCGCCCCTGAGACTGCGCGACCGGGCGGCAGGTGAGGCGGCCGGCGTACGTGTTCACGCCGGGGCGAAGGCAACTGTCCCGGCGAACGGCCTCCTCGAAGCCGTAGTTGGCGATCGTGAGGGCGTACTCGAGGGTTACGTTGGTGAGCGCGTAGGTGGAGGTGCGGGGCATCGCGCCCGGCATGTTGGCGACGCAGTAGTGGACCACGCCATCCACCACATAGGTGGGTTTCGAATGAGTCGTCGGGCGGGTGGTTTCGCAGCAACCGCCCTGATCCACGGCAACGTCCACGATCACCGTCCCTTCGCTCATCCCGGCGACCATTTCGCGAGTGATGATGCGGGGAGCGGCGGCGCCGGGAACGAGGACCGCCCCGACAACCAGATCGGCGTCGGCGAGCGACGAGGCGAGGGTGACCGCGCTTGATTTCAGAGTCGTCACCCGGCTTCCGAAAATGTCGTCCAGATACCGCATGCGCGCGGCGCTCTTCTCCAGAATGGTGACCTCAGCGCCGATCCCGACCGCGAGTTTCGCGGCGTTCAACCCCACGACTCCACCGCCGACGATGACGGCGCGGCCCCGAGGCACTCCCGGAACCCCGGCGAGGAGAATCCCCGAGCCGCCGCAGGACCGGTGCAGATGGTGCGCTCCTTCCTGAATCGCCATGCGGCCCGCAACCTCGCTCATCGGAGTGAGGAGCGGCAAGGTTCCGTCGGGAGCCGTGATGGTCTCGTAGGCGACCGCCGTGACTCCCCGGGAAAGAAGCCCCTCGGTCAGTTCGGGGAGGGGCGCGAGGTGGAGGTAGGTGTAGAGAATCTGGCCGTCACGAAGGAGTTCCACTTCCTCGGGTTGGACTTCCTTTACCTTGATCAACAGATCGCAGGTGCCGAAGACCTCTTCGCGGGTTTCGACGATTCGCGCGCCCGCCGCGGCAAACTCCTCGTCCGAGATCAAACTGCCGCTGCCGGCCCCCGACTCGACGAGCACCTCGTGACCGGCGGTCACCAGGGTGTCGACTCCTCCCGGGACCAGGCCGACCCGGTTCTCGCTGTCCTTGATCTCCCGGACGGTGCCGATCCTCACGGGGCATCCTCGTCTGTCTTGGGATCTGTCTCCGACTTCGTCTCGGTCTTGACGCGGGTCCGGACGGTCCCCTCGAAAGTGGCCCCTGCCTGCACGACCACCGTCGCAGCCAGGATCCCTCCGGTGAGGACACCCGATGCGCCGATTTCCGCCTTTTCGATCGCTTCTACGTTGCCCGACATCCGGCCATGGATCACCACGTTTCTGGCCACGATGTCGGCCTCTACCTGACCACCCTCCGGAACCAGCACCGAAGCGGTGCTTTCCACGGCGCCCTTGAGACGTCCCTGAATGCAGATGTCCTCCCGGGTCGTGATCTTGCCCTCGACGAAGGTGTCCTGACCGATCCAGGTCGAGCGCGCGCCTCGTTCGGGAGGAGAAGGAGACACTTCGGTCAGAAACGCCTCGTCTTCATTGTTGCGACGGAAAATAGCCATAGGACGGAGCGGAGCAGGAAAACAGAGCGGAGCGGGCGACGGGGCTCGAACCCGCGACACCGAGCTTGGGAAGCTCGTACTCTGCCAACTGAGATACGCCCGCCCGGGAGCCGGTGATTCTACTCGGCGGACGCCCGTTCCGGAGGAGTCGGGCTTGCATCTGCCCGTTCCCGGGCCTGGTCCAGCAGGGACAGCAGTTCGTCGCGGCGCCGTTCGGCAAGTCCCGCGCGGTAGGCCTCCAGGGTCAGCCTCATTACGGGCTCCGTATTGGAGGGCCGCAGTGTGAACCGCCAGTCGGGAAAGTCCATCGCGAGCCCATCCAGGGTGTTCACCTTGCCGCCCGGAAAGGCTGCTCGCACCATGTTGAAGGCGATCGCCTGGTCGGGGACCACGCGGCTCTCCTCGTCTACCGTGAAGTAGCGGCGCCGCAGTTCGCCCGCCAGCTCCGAGAGGGACCGGCCCGAGTCCCGGATCCGTTCGATCATGAGCAGGATGGGCAGGAGAGCGTTGTCGGCGTACCCCGCGGTCCGGAAGAAGAAATGACCGCTCAACTCGCCCCCGAATCTGGCGTCCTCCTGCCGCATGCGTCGTTTCAGATAGGCATGTCCTACCCGGTCCGCGCAGGGGATTCCGCCGGCCTCGGTCACCGTGTCCGCCACCGCGCGCGATGACCGTAAGTCAAACACGATTCTGGCGCCGGGTTCCTTCGCGATCTCGGCCCGGGCCAGCAGCGCCGTCGCGAAGTCACCCGGAATATGAAATCCCTGATCGTCGACGAACACGCAGCGGTCGGCATCGCCGTCCCAGAGGACCCCGAAGTCGGCGCCTTCCTCGCGGACGCGGCGCACGAGGGGTTGTCGGTTCTTGGGGTCGAGAGGGTTGGCGCCCCGGTTCGGGAAGGAACCGTCCGGCCGGAACTGCACCGCCAGGAACTGTCCGGGGACCCTCGAGAACACTTCGGCCGCCATCAGCCCTCCCATGCCGTTGCCGGCGTCGAGAACCACGCGGAGCGCCGGCAGGGAGCGAAAGCTGACGACGCTGTCCAGAAACGCGCGATAGTCGGATGCGATCTCGAGCGGAGGGCGAGGCGCCGGGCCGGGCGGAAAATCGAGCGGCGGATCGGTGAATTCGCCGGCCAGGCGGCGCACTTCCGGCAAACCGTTCTCGTGGAAGACGGGTGCGGCGTCGCGTTCGACGAGTTTGATTCCGTTGTCGCCGGGAGGGTTGTGGGAGGCGGTGATTATCGCACCCCCGTCGAGGCTGTCGCGGCGGACAGCGAACCACATCGCGTCGGTTGGCAACATCCCGTAGTCGAGGATTTCGACGCCCGGCACCTGAAGACCCGCGGCGAAACCCCGGGCCAGCGCCGGGCTCGTGAGCCGCGCGTCCCGGGCCATGCCGATCCGCCCTCCCCCGAGCCAGGTAGTGAACGCCCGGCCGACGCGCCACGCCAGCGCTGGAGACAGCGGCGCCGGGGCCGCCCCCCGGATGTCGTAGGCCTTGAAGAGGCCCGCTTCCCCGGCAGTCAGTCCGCGGGCCATGGCACGGCGCTGTGCGCAGCGATGATGCTTTTGTCGCCGAGGACCGCGCCCGACAGACGCACTCCCGGGCCCACGAAACTGCTGACGCCCAGTATCGCTCCCGAAACGTCGGCTTCCTCGCTGATGCGGGTGTCGGCCCAGAGGATCGAATCCTCTACCCGGGCGTCCGCTTCGATCCTCACCCGGCGTCCGAGCACCGTATAGGGACCAATCTCGGCGTCCTCGCCCACCTGGGCCCCGGGGCCCACGAGCGCCGGCCCGATCAGGCGAGCGCGGGGATGGACCGAAGCGGTCTCGTCCACGATGACCCCTCCCGGGTTGGGGCGTCCCACCCCCGGGATCCGTATCTTGCCGTCGAGGGCGTCGCGGTGGGCCTGGCGGTAACGGGCGAGCACGCCGATATCGGTGAAATATCCCCCGTGTCGGTGCGCGGCAACCCGGCGGCCGGCGGCTAGCACTGCCGGGAAGACCTCGTGCTCCAGCGAGCAGCGCCCCTTGTCGGGCAGAAATTCGAGGATCTCCGGATCCATTACGTAGGCGCCGACACTGATCTCGCCCGGCCCGGGAGCGTCCGGCTTTTCGGTGAAGTCGACAACCCGGCGTGGCTCGCCGTCCTCGCCGCCAGCGGTCCGGACCACGCCGTAGGGAGATGCGTCCGCTACCGGGCTGAGGGCAAGGGTGAGTGTGGCCCGCGCCGATTCATGGGTGCGGATCAGAGAGGCGATGTCGAGGTCGGTGAGGACGTCACCGTTGAGACAGACGAATGGTTCGGCCAGCAGGGACCGTACGTGTCCGACAGCTCCCCCGGTGCCGAGCGGCTTCGGCTCTACCGAGTAGCGGAGCGAGATCCCGAACGCATTCCCGTCACCGAAGGTGGCCTCGATCCGCCGGGGCAGTGAGGCAAGGCAGAGGACAACATCGGTGATGCCCGCCTGGCGGAGCAGCTCGAACTGGGTGACGAGGAAAGGCCGCGTGAGGACCGGGACAATGGCTTTCGGACGGCGGAAGGTAAGGGGGCGGAGCCGCAGCGCTTTTCCCCCGATCAGAATGACCGCCTTCATCGAACAGTCCGACAGGATACTCCCTGTGGGTCGTGACCGGCGTCTGCGTGGGGAGTCTCCCGGTCGCTGCTGATAGCATCCGTGCACCGCGCTACGGGCGCGGAGAGCCCCTTCGAACGTGTGCCCGAGATGAGCGTGGCGAACCGTCTCACGCTGCTGCGGATCCTGCTGACGCCGCTCGTGGCAGTGGCGTTGCTCGCCTCCTTCCCGGGCTGGCAGGTCGTCAGCGCAACCCTCGTGGCCGGTGCGGCGCTCACCGATCTGCTCGACGGGCACATCGCCCGCCGCCGGAACCAGATCACGGCGCTAGGGACCCTCCTCGATCCGATCGCCGACAAGTTCTTCATTGCCACGATCTTCATTTGCCTGGTCGATCGGGGCCTCTGCCCGGCATGGGTGGCGATCGTGATCGTGGGTCGCGAGTTCGCGGTGACGGCGTTGCGCATGGTGGCGCTCCAGCGGGGCGCAAGCGTGCCGGTCAGCCTGCTCGGGAAAATCAAGATGCACGCGCAGGTGTACGCCGTACTGCTGGTTCTGGTGGGGGCGCTCTATCCGGCTCTGGCGCCTTTCGGGGTGGCAGGTCTTTGGATCGCGGCCCTGCTGACGGCATGGTCCGGTTTCGCCTACTTCCTCGGAGCGAGGAGAGTCGCGCTCTCTGGCTGACCAATCTGCTGGCGTGCGACGGACCGCGGCGCGCCGTCTGGTTCGCGCCTTGCCCGATGTGTTTGTCGGAGCCGATGCAGCCGCGACCCTTGATGGACGGCGCGGATTCCTCTACGGCGAGAAGCGGCACCGGCAAGTCGACATTCTGGGGTTCGAACCGGCGGTAGACCGGACGTCCGGGACCGTGACGCTCGAGACGCTCGTGGAACGGCGGTTGGACCGGTCAGCGATTGGCGGATGGCGCATCGTGGGGCTGGCAGTGTGCCCGGCGGACCTCGAACATGGGCAGGAGGCGTTGCTCCTGGGTCTCGTTGCCGGCGACATCGTGCTCGCCGCGCAGCCCGCGCCGGAGACCGCTTGCCGCGAAACGACCCGCCCCCGGAAGGGAGGGATGAGGATCCTCGTCCACCGCGGGGATTCCCTCGCGGATGTCAACAGCCGGTCGTGAAACCCACGCGGGTTCCACCACCGGCCGTTAGTTAGCGCAGCGCAGCGCGATTTCTGAAGGCTGCTGCGCCTTCGACGGAGCTGGGGACCGCGAAGGTCAGGAGGTCCGTCAGGAGGTCTTGGCGAGGATCTCGCGAATTCGTTCTCGGGCGATTTCGGTGTACTGGCTGTCCGCGTGTTCTTCCACGATCTTCTGGTAGTGGACCAGAGCCTCCTTCTCGCGACCACAATCGGTGAGCGCCTGCCCCAACCGGTGGCGCACCTCGTCGAGGCGGTCGAAGTTGGGGTAGTTCGCCAGGATTTCTTCGAGTCGGGGGATGGCGCCCCGGCACCAACTGCGCTGGTCCTGGTAGAACTCGGCCTTCAGGAGCAAGGAGGTGGCGAGATTGTTCCGGCACGCGGCGAGATGTACGCGCGCTTCCTCGGCGTATCGGGAGTTGGGGTACAGCTCGAGCAGCTTCTCGAACTCGGTTGACGCGAGGCGGGTGTCTTCCTGATCCCGATCGGCGTTCCGACGCCGTTCGAAGTGCCCGTACGCGATCTGGAATTGGGCGTAGTCGGCTCTCGGGTGGTTAGGGAAGAACGTCAGATAGTCCCGGTACTCGGTAGCGGCCAGTAAGCCGTTTTGAGCCCCGCGCCGGTTGTTGTAGGTGTCCGCGATTCCCAGTCTGGCGTCCCCGGCGAACTGGCTACGAGGATAACTGTCGAGCAATTGACGGAACCAGGTGCGGGCCGTCTCCCAATCGCGGTCCTCGAGACTTTGCTGAGCGAGCGCAAGGAGCCGTCGATCAGCCTGCGCTCCGGTTGGCACGTCCGCCGATGGGCGGGAACTGCAGGCGAGGCCGAAGACTACGGCGGTGGCCGCCAGAACGGGCGTCAGCAGGCGTCGACGTGCGAGGCCGGCGGTGTCAGGGTGCATGCAAATGGAGCGGCGGATGCTGCGGCCACGAAATGCTAGCGTCTGGCCGGCACCCATTCACAGGCGGCGAGCAGCCTGTGGATGAAGTGGCGCGAGCGCCGAGAGCGGCGAGGCGCGCGGCTGACAAGGCGCGCGAGGGAGGAGCCCCCACCGGGAGAACTGGCCCGGGTGTATTTCGACCGAAGCGCAACGATGCGCGGTGCGAAGCGCCGCGGTTCAGCCGGGATGCATCGCCGCTTGAGCCCCCACCGGGAGAACTGGGCCGCGTCACTTCGTTCACAGGCTGCTTAGCAGCCTGTGGTGGAACCCGCGTGAGCGCCGAGGACGGCCAGTCCTCCCGGTGGGGGCGAGGCGCCAGGCTGACAAGGCGTGTGAGGGAGGAGCCCCCACCGGGAGAACTGGCCCGAGCGTATTTCGACCGAAACGCAACGATGAGCGGCGCGAAGCGCCGCGGTTCAGCCGGGATGCATCGCCGGCCGAACGCCGCGTGGGTTTCACCACAGGCTGCTTAGCACTCCGCGGACGGATTGGGGCAGGCGGCGCGCCCGGCCGTTGGGCCCAACCGTCGCATGTCGCGTTTCGGCAGTGGCGACCAGCGTCCCATCGGAAGGGCGCAGGATTCGATAGGCGAAGCCGATACCCGACCGTCGATAGGGGAACGCCTTGGCCTCGACGGTCAGGTCGTCGTCGTAGCGCACCGGCCGCAGATAGCGGCACCGCACTTCGATCACCGGAAAGTGGAAGCCGCTCGCCTCCAGCTCCCGGTAGGGCAACGCGTGCTCCCGCAGCCAACTGGTCCGCGCCACCTCAAGCCAGGGCAGGTAGGCGCCGTGGTAGCCCACCCCCATCTGATCGGTCTCGGCATAGCGGACGCGGATCGGAACCTGAGTGGCGTCGGCGCGAGGAGAGGTCACGGCCGCCGGAGAGCGCGAATCGTCGGGAGAGGTCAAGAACGATGGCCCGCCGGCCCGTCGAAGACTCAGGGGCCTCGGCCAGGCAGCGAAAGATCGGGCCGCACGGGGATTCCGACGCTGGCGAGCCGATGCGTCACGCGGCGAGCATCTCCCGCACGGCCGCCGCCGGGTCGGCGGCGCCGAACACGGCCGATCCCGCCACCACCACGTCCGCCCCGGCGTCGCGCGCCGCCGCGATCCGGGAGGCGTTGATGCCTCCGTCTACCACGATCTCGAGCGACGGATTCGCCCGCTCGGCGATTTTGCGAACCTGGCGGACGCGGTCCATGCTTCCCTCGATGAAACGCTGGCCTCCCCAGCCAGGATTGACCGACATGACGATCGCGTAGTCCACCGCGGCGAGCGCTTCCTCAAGGGACGCGAGCGGCGAAAGGGGATTGATCGCCAGTCCGGGACGGACTTCGAGGGCTCGGAGATCGGCAATCGTCTTGTGGAGATGCGGCACGGCTTCCGGGTGCACCGCGATGGCGTCGGCGCCCGCTTCCGCGTAGGCCCTGATGTATTCAGGGGCGTTTTGGATCATCAGGTGAGCGTCAAGCGGCAGATCCGTGCAACGCCTCACCGCCGCCACCACCAGGGGCCCGAACGTCAGGTTGGGTACGTAGTGCCCGTCCATGACGTCGAGATGCAGCCCATGTGCTCCAGCCTCCTCGACGGTCCGCACCTCCTCCGCGAGCCGCGTGAAGTCAGCGGAGAGAAGCGAGGGCGTGATCCGCATCCGGTGAAGTTATCGACTGAGGGTGAGGACGATCCGATCGGTGCGACTTACCTTCGCACCGGCCGCGGGCACCTGATCGACGATGATTCCGGCCGGAACACCCCGGTACGGGACGCTCCGCACATCGCGGACCCGGACCGCGCCTCGGCTCAGGTCATCCGCGATGTCTCCGTATCGCCGTCCGATAAAATCCGGCATTACGAACGATTCGGGTTCCGACCCCGCCGAGAGCAGCACCGAAACCGAGGTCTCGGGGATGGTTTCACTGTAGGCCACGGGCGACTGCGCAATGACCCGGCCGGCGAGATAGGTGTCGCTTTCCACCTCGGCGACCCGCCCCACCGTCAGTTCGGCGGATTCGATCTGGCGCCGGGCCTCGGTAAGGGTGCTGCCCTCAAGCCGCGGAACCACCCGTCGGGTCGGCCCGAGACTGCGGAAAACCTGGACGGAACGCCCGCGTTTGAAGAAGGAACCGGGCGGCGGTTCCTGGAAGACGATGCGGCCTTCGGGAATCCGGTCATCGAACCGCGCCTGCCCCACCGCGAGCCGAAGGCCCACTCCACCGAGCAAGGCTTCGGCGGCCGCGAGTTCAAGGCTGGTGAGATCCGGAACGGCCGGATCCGCGGCTGAGGAGGCGATCAGGAAAGTGGCGGCGGCGGCAAAGGCGAACGTTGCGCCCAAAAGGGCCGCGATCACCAGGTAATACAGGCCCCGCGACAGCCGTGATGCCGAAAGCGCGCCTCGCCGGTTCCAGCGGATTCGAAAGGTGCCCATGGGCCAATTACGTGTCTGGAAGTGTAGTGCCCGAGGGGGTGTCCGAATCGCCGATGGAAGCCGGCGCGGCGCGCCGGAAGAACCCGGCGCGGCGCGCCGGAAGAACCCGGCGCGCGCGAACGGCGGCTTAATCCCTCGAGCGCTGGAGGAGCGCCGCGAAATAGCCGTCGGTCCCATGGTCTTCCGGCGCCAGGCGAAGCGCGCCATCGTTGCCGACGAGCGGCGCGAGGGCTTCCGGCAGGCGATCCGCCAGAGGGATTTGTCGAAGACCGGGGGTTTCGGCCAGCAGGTCCCGCACGGGTTCGCTCGTCTCCTCGGGCTCCAGAGAACAGGCGGCATACAGGAGCATTCCGCCGGGGGTGAGCAGGCCGGCCGCCGCCCGGGCAATCTGGAGCGCGGTCTTCCCGAGGCGCTGGAGGCGGTCTGGAGAGGCGGTCCACTTGATGTCGGGATTGCGGGACAGCGTGCCGAGGCCGCTGCAGGGAATGTCCAGCAGCACCCGGTCGAAGGCTTCCGGCGGGAAGGGGGGACGGGAAGCGTCGGCCACCAGGCGGAGGAGATTGGGGGCGGAGAGCCGTCGCGCGATATTCCCGAGGAGTTCGATGCGTGCGGCTCGGACATCGGCGGCGATGAGCGGCCGGGGCTCGATGCGCTCGGCGAGGATGGTGGCCTTGCCGCCCGGCGCCGCGCACGCGTCGAAATACCGCCGGGCTCCCTCCACGGGGAGCAACCAGGCGATGAGCTGTGACCCCGCATCCTGAATGTGAAATCCGCCTTCCCCATGCAGCGCGGAATCCTGCGGGTTTCCCTTGGTGACCTTCAGGCAGCGCGGCGCGAGCGGAAAGCGTTCGGTCCGAATACCGTCCGCATCCAACTGCTGTCGCACAGTGTCGAGGTCTCCCTGCCGGCCTACCCGCAAGAACACGGATGGGGACCGGTTGTTGGCTTCGAGACGCCGCTTCGCGCCGTCGTTCCCGAGCTGTTTCAGATAGCGGTCCACCAGCCAATCCGGGTGGGACAAACCGGTTCGCAGGTAGAGATTGCGATCCCCCCCCCGGTGGGGCCAGGGATGGTCCGCACGCAGGTAGGCGCGGAGCACGGCATTCACAAGTCCGGCGGCGCCCGGCCTGGCGAAGGCGGTGGCGAGCGATACCGACTCGTGGACTGCCGCGCTCGCGGGCACCCGGTCGAGATATCGAAGTTGGTAGAGCCCGAGGCGGAGAGCGGTCCGCACCGGAAGATCGAGTCTGCTGACCGGACGCCGCGAATACGTGTCGAGGGCGTAGTCAAGCGCTCGTCTCCAGCGCAAAACGCCGAAGACCAGTTCTCGCGCGAGCGCCCGGTCCCGATCGGTCGGAGGCTGCCCCTCGGCGTCCTCGAGGCGTGCGATCAGGGCGTCGGGGCGCGGGGGGATGGGCCGATCTTCGGTCGGTTCCAGCCGGAGGAGAACGGAAAAGGCGGCGCGGCGCGCCGGGGAAGCGGGCCGCGACGACTCGGGACGCGGTGTCCCGTTGCGCCTACCGGCCGTTTTGCGTGGGGGCCCGGACACTTCAGCGTCGGCGGGCGATTACGCCCGAGAGGGTGGCGGGATCATCCGTGAGGATTCCTTCCACCCCGAGAGCGAGCAGTCGCTCCATGTCCGCGGGGCGGTTCACGGTCCAGACGATCACCGGAAGCCCCGCCCGCCGGGCGGCGCGCAGGAAGCGGGGCGTGACCACGGTCAGCGGGCCACTGACTTCGCTCACCAGAAGCGCATCCGCCGCGCCGCCGAAGAGACCGGTCAGCCCTGCGTAGGAGAGGGCAAGAAAGGTCACGACTTCACCGAAGGTGCCTCCCGTCGCAACCTTTGGGCAGGCGTCGCGGAAGCGTTCCAGCGATTCGCGGTCGAAGGCGGCCACCAGGGTCCGGAGCTCGCGCCCGGCGGTCCGGATGGCCTCGCATAGCGGTTCCGCGGTATCGAGCGTCTTCATCTCGACGACAAAACGAAGGTCCGGATGTGCCTTCTGGACCTCCTCGAAGGTAGGTACCGGGAGGGGTTCCTGGCGGTAAGGGAACGCGCCGTCCGGGGTCCGGAAATGGTGCCCGGCGTTCAGGGCGCGCAATTCGTCGAGACGAAGGGAGGCGACCGGACCGCTGCCGTCGGTAGTCCGGTCCACGAGCGCGTCATGGATTACCACCAGCGCGCCGTCGGCGGTGCGCCGGACATCCATTTCGAGAACGTCCGCTCCAGCCCCCGACGCGGCGCCAAAAGCCGCCAGAGTGGCCTCGGGAGCGAGCTTGCCGCCCCCCCGGTGGGCGACATTGCGTGCCGGCGCCTCGAAGAAAGCGTGGGTCGGCCGCGGCGGACGAGAGCTCGAGACGAAGAGGAGCACCCCGTAGCCGATGGCAAGCGATGCCGCCAGCGCGAGCAGCGCCAAGACGGCACGCCGCAACCGGACTCCCATCGGTTAGCAGCCTGTGGTGGAACCCGGGTGAGCGCCGAGCCCGGTGAGGCCCAGTTCTCCCGGTGGGGCCAGTTCTCCCGGTGGGGGCCCGGCTGACAAGGCGCGTGAGGGAGGAATACCTGGTGTATTTCGACCGAAACGCAACGCAGAACGGAGCGAAGCGGAGTGGTTCAGCCGGGATGGATCGCCGGGCGAGCCCCCACCGGGAGAACTGGGCCGCCTGGGTTTCACCACGGGCTGTTAGCTGGCCTCCGCGAGGCGCGCCGCCGGCGCTGCTCCGAGAAAGCGGCCGATGGGCGCCCCCGGCTCTCCGAGCGGCGCCGCGAGGGCCCTGCCGCGGAGGAAATCCGCGATGGGCATACGCCGTCGGCCTGCCGCCTGCACCTCAAGGGGCCAGAGCGTGCTCCCTCCGCCGCAGGTGATCGCCAGGCGGTGAGCGCGCCCGGAACCCGGGATCCGAAAGGAACCGGGGCTGAACCCGTCCGGTGGCGGCGTTCCGATCTCGGCCGAAGCTCGGTGAATCCGGAGGAGTTCGCCCTTCCCATTCGCCGCTTCTCCGGCAAGCGCGGTAAAGGCCACCGGGGTGGGAGAGAAGGCGCGGACACGGTTCGCCAGCTCGGGAGCTGCGAGATTCCAGTCCAGAGCGGCGTCGGCCTTTTGCACCCGCGGAGCGAAGGTGGCGTGGTCATCGTCCTGGCCACGGGGGGAAATGCCCCCGGCTGCCAGACCGGCGAGGGTTTCCATCAGGAGTTCGGCGCCCATGGGCGCAAGGCGAGCCAGGAGTTCGCCCCCGGTCTCGGTCTCGCCGATTGCGGTTTCCCGCTGGAGCAGTATCGGCCCGGTATCCAGACCGGCGTCCATGAGCATGGTTGTGACCCCGGTTCGGGGGAGGCCGCGGGCCACGGCCCAGATGGCCGGAGCGGCGCCGCGAAGCTCGGGGAGCAGCGAGGCGTGAACGTTGACGGCGCCGAGGCGCGGGATCGCGAGCAATCGGGCGGGAAGGATCTGGCCGTAGTCAGCGACGACGATGACGTCGGCGGTGAGATCCGCGACCGGTTCCCAGGCGCTCCGGCGGCGGATTCGTTCCGGCTGCTGTACCGGTATTCCGAACTCCAGCGCCAACCGTTTGATCCTGCTGAGGCGCGGGCGGTGATTCCGGCCCGCGGGCCGATCCGGCTGGGTAACTGCCGCGACGACCACATGGTGCGCGTGAAGAGCGCGCAGCACCGGTTCCGCAAAGGCGGAGGTGCCCAGGAAAACGACGCGGAGGCGCTCCACTCGCGTTCCTCCGACCCGTCGCTCCGAGCCGCCGGGTGCTACCAGTCGCCGCGACGCAGGCGGCGACGCAGTTTACGAACGATGAGATCCCGCTTCAGGAGTCCGAGCCGATCCAGAAAAAGGCGGCCGTTCAGGTGGTCGACCTCGTGAGCGAAGGCCCGCGCCAGCAATCCGTCACCCTCCATCTCGTAGAAGGAACCGTCGAGACGCTGCCCGCGCACCCGCACCCAAGCCGGTCGCCGGGTAACGCCGGAGTACCCCGGAACCGAGAGGCAGCCCTCCTCTTCGGATTGGCTGCCCCGCGAATCGAGGATCTCGGGATTCGCCATCACGATCAGTTCGCCGTCCTTTTCCCCGACGGTGATGTCAATCACCATCAGACGCACGCCCACTCCGATCTGGGGTGCGGCGAGGCCGACCCCGGGAGCCGCGTACATCGTTGCGACCATGTCGTCCACCAGATCCTGCCAGTTCCGGCCGAAGTCCTCGATGGGTTCGGACGGGGTGGTCAGGGGGGAAGCCCCAAAGCGCAGGATCGGGTGGACAGGCAAGCGGCTGGCGATTGTAGCCCTGGAGCGCCGGTCTTCAGACCGGCGCCGCCCGCCGCCAGGCGGGCGATCGCCGGCGGATCCGTTCCCTGTGAGGAACGCCTCGACCGACACCGCTGAGCGTTCCTATACTCCGGGAATCGAAATGGATCGGCATTCGGAAGCGCCGCCACCGCAGCCGGCACTTGCACCGGAAACCAGGTTCGAGGCTCGTGTCGTCGGGATGCATTGCGCCGGTTGCGTAGCGAGCATCGAGAAGGCGGTGGTCAGCCTCCCCGGGGTCGAAAGCGCGGAGGTGAGCCTGCTTACGGGGGATCTCTCCGTCCGGCTCCGAGGGGCCGAGCCACCCCCAGCAGCGCGTGTCATCGACATCGCCGAGGCCGTGGAATCGGCCGGTCCCTACCGGCTGGAGCCGGCCGCCGAAGCCGGTCCCGAGCGACCTGAGCGGGCAGGGAACATCGAGGGAAGCCTGGGCTGGCGCGACGGACTTCTCCCCGTTGTTGCGGCGCTCGGGCTGTCCGCGGGCGCCATGGCGGTCTCCATGAGCGGCTTTGGAGGCGCCACCTCGGGCCGGTGGTTGCAGTTTCTGCTCGCGACTCCGGTGTGTGTGTTGCTCGGTCGCGATTTCCTGATGGCGTTCGGGAAAGCTCTGCGGCACCGGGCGTTCGGAATGGACAGCCTGATCGGGCTCGGTGCCGGGACTGCTTACGTAGCCTCGGTGGTGAGCCTGGTCGGAGCCGCCGGGGGCCCCCTGTTCTTCGATACCGCCGCGATCATCGTCGCGATCATCCGCCTCGGACGCTGGCTCGAGGATCGGGCCCGGGGCCGAGCCGCCGATGCGTTGGGCGAGTTGCTCGCCTTTGCCCCGGACCGGGCTCGGGCAGTGCGCCGGGGTGTCGAGCAGATGGTCCCGGTGGCCCGAGTACAAGTCGGCGAACTCGTTCGGGTGCGGCCCGGAGAAAGGGTGCCGCTCGATGGTCGAATCGTCCAGGGCGGAGCCGCGATGGACGAGTCCCTCCTAAGTGGTGAGAGCGTGCCCATCGAACGGGTGGTGCCCGATCCGGTGATCGCGGGAGCGCTGAATCTCACGGGCGCCGTCGAGGTTGAGGTGACACGGGCGGCTTCCGAAAGCACCATCTCGCGGATTGCCGCGTCGGTCCGGAAGGCGCAGACGGAGAAGATTCCGGTTCAGCGGATCGCCGACCGCGTGGCGGGCGTGTTCGTCCCGATCGTGATGGTGGCGGCGGCCGTTACGGTGGGCGGCTGGCTCTTTGCCGGTGGCACCACGGATTTCGCCCTAGCCCGAGGCGTAGCGGTGCTGGTGGTGGCCTGTCCCTGCGCGGTAGGCCTCGCGGTGCCCATCGCGGTACTGGTGGCGACTGGCCGAAGTGCGCGGCGGGGCATTCTGTTCCGTTCCGGAGGAGCCCTCGAGGCGCTGGCTTCCGTACGTGCGGTGGGGCTCGACAAGACGGGGACGGTTACTACCGGTGAACCCGTGGTTGTCACAGTGGAGCCGGCACCCGGTGGGAGCACCGAGAACCTCCTTCGACTCGCGGCCTCAGCGGAACAAGGATCCGAACATCCCCTCGGGATAGCGCTCGTCACCCATGCGCACCAGGAAGGATTGGCGCTCCAGACCCCCGAGCGTTTCGAGGCTCTCCCCGGCCGCGGAGTCAGCGCGAGCTTCGACGGGGGAACCACGGTGTGGGTGGGCAGCGATCGTTTGGTCCGGGAGCGTGGACTGCCCCTCCCGGCTGCCTCGAATAACGGGGGTGCGTCGGGGCGGCTTAGGGTGCTTCGTGAATCGGCGGGGCGCCTCGAATTCGTCGGGAGCATCGGTTTTCGGGACCGGCCGCGCCCCGAGGCCGCGGAACTTGTCCGGAGACTTGACGATGACGGACTGGCCGTTTCGCTGCTTTCGGGCGACGAACCCGCCGCGGTGGCGGCGATCGGTGCCGAGATCGGCGTCCGGGAACTCGAGGGGGGGCTCCTTCCGGATCAGAAGCTCTCCGCCCTGGATCGCCTGAGAGACCGCTACGGCCCGGTCGCGATGGTCGGAGACGGGATCAATGACGCTCCCGCGCTCGCTCGCGCCGATGTTGGGATCGCCTTCGCAGAAGGGACCGAGATAGCCCGCGAGGCGGCGGCGGTGACTCTGATGCGCCCGGATTTGCGTCTCGTGAGCGTCGCGCTCCGGATTGCGCGCCGCGCGCTGCGAACCATCCGGCAGAACCTGTTCTGGGCTTTCTTCTATAACCTGGCGGCCGTTCCCCTCGCAGCGGGGGTCCTGTATCCGGCGACGGGACTGCTCCTGCCCCCGGAAGCGGCTGCTGCCGCAATGGCGCTCTCCTCGCTGTCGGTCGTGGGAAACGCGCTGCGCCTCAGGGTGGGGGACTGAGAAGAAGCGCGGCCAGGCAAGGGAACGCCAGACCTCCGGTCAGCACAGCGGCCCGCAGGGCCGCGAAACGGCGTACCGCCGACGGGGCTGAAGCGCGGCCGGGTCAGGAACGCCGACCGGAGGTTGGCGTATCCCTAAACGCGCAGTTGCTGATAGCAGCGAACTTTGTTCGCTGCCCGCCGGACCGCTCGACTCTGAACACCGGCGTTCCCGTACCTGCGCGTCGCTCCGCCTAGCAGCCTGTGGACAAAGTCACGCGGCGTTCGAACGGCGATGCATCCCGGCTGAACCGCGCCGCTTCGCGTCGCTCATCGTTGCGCTTCGGTCGAAATACACTCGGTATTCCTCCCTCGCGCGCCTTGTCAGCCGGGCGCCTCGCCGCTCTCGGCGCTCACGCCACTTTATCCACAGGCTGCTAGGGCCGGGGTGGGCGTCGCCCGCGGGGGCGAGGGCGCCCGCGATGCCCGCGGTCCCGTGGCTGCTCTTCGGCTGATGGTGCCCGGGCAATGACCTTCCGGGCCAGCCCTTCGATCCGCTTTACGGTCTCCACCGTGGCGTCGGCGAGCGGCGGGCCCGCGGCGCGGGCTCGCTCCAGAATCTGGGTCGCCGCCCGCGCGTCTTCCCGAAGGACCGCGCCGCGGTCCGCCGCTCGGCCCGCCTGCAGAGTGCGTTGCAGGTGTTCCACAATGCCGATGACACCCGCATCGGACGGAAGGGAGGCGCGAGGTTCCGCCAGCGCCTCGATCGCTTCCAGCAAATCCACCAGCCGCGAGGCGAGTTGCTCCTGGTCCAGGCGGGTGCCGGCAAAGATCTCGGAATTCTCTCCGAAGGTCTCCCGAAGAACGCCCAGCAGCGCGTTTTCGGTTTCCCGGGCCAACCGGTCGGTGGACCGGGCAATCCGCCGGTAGTCGTCCCAAAGCGCAATCGCGGCGCCCTGTCGCTCTTCGAGTGGCCGGGTCGCCAGTTCCGCGATGCGGCCGCGGAGCTCGGCTTCCGCTTCACTCGGGGGAGCGTCTTCCCGGGCGCCGCCTACCTCCGACCTCGCGTCTCCCGCGGGCTCCCGGAGGCGATCCCGCGCTTGGTCGCAGGCGCTCCGGAAATCGTCCCAGAGGCGCTCGCTTTCCTTGCGCGGGACGGGCGGCGACTCCTTCCACTCCCGCATCAGATCGCGTACCGCATCGCGCACCGCCCCGGCATCCTTTTGGTCGAGGAGCGCCCGGGCGCGGCCGATCAGCTCCTCCCGGATCGGGATGTTCGCGGCGAACTCCTCGTAGCGTTTCTTCATCACTACCTTGAGTTCGGCGAAATATCGGTCGTTGGCCGCGCGAAACCGCTTCCACAATCGTTCGGAGCGTTTCCCGATTCCCCGGGCGCGCTCCCGCCAGGCGGGCATCAGCGAGCGCATCTCGGCGGCTTGGCGCGGATCGTTGCCGTCGGCGATTTCCTCCGCCTTTTCCGCGAGTGCCCGGAGCCCCTCCAATTGCTGGGCCAGTTCGCGCTCCGCGGCTTCGCGCAACGGGCCGACACGCTCGAGCAGCGTGCCGCGAACCTTCCCCCATTCCTCCCAGAGTTCCTGACCGCGGTCGCGTCCCGTGTGCCGGGCCTTGTGCCACGCGCGTTCGAGAAGCGCGAGTTCCCGGTCCACGCGTGGGAGGTCCTCATTTTCCAGGAGCGCCCGGGCTCGGCGGATGAGGACCGACTGCTCTTCAAGATTCGACCAGCGACGCCATTCCCGAATCTCCCGCGCCTCCCGCAGCGGCGGGATGAGCGCAGCCTGGGAGCGCTGAAAACGCGCCTGCCGCTCGGGCCCCGCCTGCCGCCAGAGAGACGCGTTGCTGCGGAGACCGCCGAGCTCGCGCAGCACCGCCTCACCTTCCTCGAGCGGGAAAGGCTCGGCCGACTCGAGCGCCCCGAGCCGCTCCTCGAGTGCGGCAATCCGCTCCTCGGACTGGCGGAGATGGTCCTTTCGTGACGCCTCGGCGCTGCTGAGCGCGGTCTCGGCGTCGCGGGCAGCGGTGCGAAACCGCTCGGCGTCCGGTGTCTCCGGTGGTTCGAGGCGCTCGAACCGGCGCACGAGACGGGCGAGTTCGCGGCGAGCCTGTGCGAGTTCCGGGCCGGAAGGGCTGTTTTCAAGTGACTTCGCAAGCAGCGCGGCGTGATCCGCCAGTTCGGCGAGCTGGAAGTCCCGCACTCGGGCTTTCTTTCGGTGCAGCGCCCGTTCCCGGGCGCCGTCCACCGCCGTCCGGAGGCGGGTGTGGACGGCGCCGGCATACGCAAGCCCTTCGAGCAGTCGGCGGCATTCCCGCTCGGCAGCGTCCACCTCGCCCAGGCTCAGGCCGTCTCCCGGATCTTCCAACCGAGTGAGGATTCCCTCGATCTCCGGTGAGAGGTCCGGAGGTGGTTCCGTGTCTGCAGCGGGCACCGACTGACGGGATTCCGGAAGGATGGCGTGCTCCGGAATCAATAGGCGCGCGGCGCGCTGGTCGCGGGCGCCCACGCCTTGAACGGTGCGGCGCAGTGCCGCCAGCCGGGCGATGAATTCCGGGGCGACCGGACCCGAGGCAACCACCGTATCCGCTTCGGCGAGAAGGCTCTCATTCTGACCCGGGTTGGCCGGGTCGGCCTCGGCCAGGCCTTCGAGCAGGCCATCAAGCGCCTTCTCGCGCGACCGCATCCGCTCTGGATGATCCGGTGGCAGGCGTTCGTCGGCTCGGCGCCGGGCGAGGCGGCGGACCCCCTTGGAAGTGGCGTTGTTTGCGGCGGCAAGCAGCAACTCGGGATCCTCCAACCGCCGGAGCGCCGCTTGGGCGCTTTCGCGATCTTCCGCCGAAACCGCCACCTGCAGCAGGCCGGCCGGACTGCTGATCGCCTCGAGAGCCTGACTCCGAAGGGCAGGGTCGGTGGCCTTTCCGGCCACCGTGGCGAGCGCCGCATCCCGTTCCGGGTCGTCGGCCGGTACGGCGGTCAGGCGCGCGAGCGCCTCGGAGCGAACTGTCTCGAAGCGCGCCCGGCACGCCACGTCGGCCACCGCGCGCGGCGGGGCAAGGAGTCCGAGCGCGCGCTGCGACTCCCCGAGATCCCGATCGTCGACAGCGATCTTGACGAGTAGCGAATCTCCGCGCGATCGGGCGAGACGCCGGGTGGCGTCATCGCTGGCGCTGTCCGCGAGTTCAAGCAACACGCGCGGCGCCTCGATGCGACGCACTGCCTCCTTGCGGATCCGCGCATCAGGGTCGGAACGGGCGAGTTCGGCCAGCGTTCCGGTGTCCTCCGGGGGGTGTTTCTGAACCGCTTTGACACGGACGGCGGCGTCGCGGCTGCGCAGCGGAGAGGCGAATCGCTCGAGTACGGACATGTACGTAGAGGCGCGAGAATATAGAGGCTTGGAATCGACGCAACCCCTCAATTTCGGGTTTCGTCCGCTGCTCCCCGATTTGACCGGCGGCGCCCGGTGCCCGGGTGGGAAGGATTCAGGGCGGATCGGTGGCCCGGGGAGAGCCGCGTCCCCGGGTCCGTTGCGAATGTCCCGGTGCCCCGGAAGGTAGCCTTCGCGCGGTCCTTCGTCGTTGACTACCCGTCCCGAGAGTTCCTCGTTCGTCTGGCCCGGTGTGGTCTTGGGCAGCGTCATTGCTCTCGGGCTCCTCGACCAGCAGGTGCTGACCCCGCTGATCGCCGCGCTCGCCGAAGGGCTCGAAGTCGGCGTTCCGGATGTGGGGCTCGCTATCTCGGCGTATTCCTTTGCGGCGGCGCTTGCCGGTTTGGTCATCGCGCCACTTTCTGATTCCCGCGGTCGCCGTCCCTATCTGCTGCTGGCGGTGTTGCTGATGCTGAGCTCGGCAGCCGTGATTTCCCTGACTCCGCGCTACGGGTATTTCATGTTGGCCCGGATCGCCGCCGGGTTCGGGGGGGGCACGATCGCTGCACTCGTGGTGGCGTGGATCGCAGACCTGGTGCCATACCAGCGCCGGGGGAAGATCATGGCGCTCCTGATGGGCGGGGCGATGGCGGCGGCGGTCCTCTCGCAGGTCGGCGCGGCCTTTGCGGCAGCGCGCTTCGGACATCGATGGGTATACGCGGCGATCGCGCTCTTTGCGGTTTCGGCGCTTGCGATGCTGGCTGGATTGCCGGAACGCCGGGCGGCGGGCCAGAATTCGGGGTCCGTCGGCCGGAGTCTGGCCGGACATCTCGAATTCTTTCGGAGTCCGCCGCACCGGAACGCAGCGCTCGCGGCCTTTTGCATGTCCGGGAGCCTGGTGGGGGTGTCTGCCTATGCTTCCGGGTGGCTCCAGGAAGTACGCGGTTTCCCGCTGGAGCAGGTGGGCCTGCTCTACGGCGGTTTGGGCGCCGCGATCATGTTGGCTCAGGTGCTGGCCGGCCCGCTCTCGGACCGCTTCGGCAAGCGTCGCTTCACGCTGGTGGTATCGGTGGCGGCCGCTGCCCTTACCCCGGTGCTCCCGGCGCTGCCCACAGTGCCACTCGTCGTCGCGCTGCTCCTCTTCGGATGTCTCGGGGTGGCGCGCATCGCCGCGTTCGCCGCCCTCCGGAGTGAGCTGGTACCCAAGGCCCGCCGCGCTGCGTTCATCGGGTTTTCGAACGTGTTCTCGCAACTCGGTATTGCGTCCGCCGCCGCCGCGGGTGGATTGATCTATCCCTACGGATTCGAAGCAGTCTGCTGGATGATGGCTGGTCTCGGCGGACTGGCGGCGCTCCTGATCCTGAGGGTTCCGGAACCGGGACCGGCCGGCGGGCCGCTCCCTCCGAGGGCATGACAGTCACGGGCAAACGCCGCCGTGCGGTCCGGATTCTTCTGTGCGTCGCGGGGACGCTGCTGCTGGTCGCCCTCGCGCTCCCGGCGGCGGTGGGTGCGCTTCTCGCAAGTTCCGCGGGAACCCGGCCGCAGGACCGGGAGGATCGCGCGACGCCGGGGGATTTCGGGAACTCCTACCGAACCGTCATGCTGGAGAGTGAGGACGGGGTCCGCCTCTCGTCGTGGCTCATTCGGGCTCCGGAGCCAACCGGCTGTTCCGTAGTGCTTGCCCACGGCCTCTTCCGGTCGCGCCGCGAGGTGCTGGAACGAGCGGCGCATCTGGCCGACCGCGGCTGCCACGCTCTCACGCCGGATCTCAGGCACCACGGAGAAAGTGGCGGCGAACGTACGAGCCTCGGGTTCTTCGAGGCCCTCGACCTTGTTGCGGGAGCCCGCTTCCTCCGTCGCGAATACCCCCGTGATCGCCTGTATCTTCTGGGAGTGTCAATGGGAGGAGCGGCGGCGGCGCGGGCGGGAGTAGTCATCGTCGACGATATTGCGGGAGTGGTGCTCGACAGCACCTTCCGAAACGCCCCCGAAGTGGTGGACCGCTACGCGGAGCTCCTGCTCGGCTTGCCCCCCTTTCCGGCGGGAGACCTGACCCTGATCGGACTGGGCCTCACCGCAGGTTTCGAGCCACGGGATATGGACATAGAGAAGTTCGCGGCGCGTCTCGGCGAAGGGGGAGTCCCGATACTCGTCATCGCCGGCGATGAGGACCGGCGAGCTCCGCTTGACGTTCAGACTGCCGTGTTTCGAGCGAACGGTCACCCGGCGAGCCGGATGATCGTCGTCGAGGGGGCGAGGCACGGGCGCCCGTGCGTCGTGAACCCGCGGGTATGCGAGGCGGCGCTGGCAGACTTTTTTGGTCTTCCGGCTGCAGAGGGCGGAAATTCGGAGCCACTGCTCTACGATGACGGCGTATGACGGCAAACGGTGCGGCTCGGGATCTCAATCTCGAGCGAAGCGTTCACGGGCTCGTCCACGAGGCAGCGCGGGCGTTGCAGCTTCCGGAGGGCCTGCTCAATCAGATCTGCATTACGGACTCGATCTACTACACCCGGTTCCCCGTCAAGTTCGGCAACCGCGTCGAGGTCTTCGCCGGCTGGCGGGCGGAGCACAGCCACCACCGCCATCCGCTGAAGGGCGGTATTCGCTACAGCCCGCTGGTGAATCAACAGGAAATCAGCGCGCTCTCGGCGCTGATGACCTACAAGTGCGCCATCGTCAGCGTGCCCTTCGGAGGTTCGAAGGGCGGCATCGCCTTCGATCCGCGTCGCTACAGCCCGGAGCAGGTGGAACGGATCACCCGACGCTATACCGCGGAACTGATCCGGAAGAACTTCATCGGTCCCGGGGTAAACGTCCCGGCGCCCGATCTTGGGACCGGACCCCGCGAGATGGCCTGGATCGCGGATACCTACGACGCGCTGCATCCCGGCGGTATCGACAATTTCGCGTGCGTTACCGGCAAGCCGGTGACGCAGGGCGGCATCCGGGGCCGTGAGGACGCCACCGGGCGTGGGGTCGTGCTGGGTCTCGCCCGCGGACTCGACTTCGTGGAGGACTTCCCCGGAACCGGGCTAACGCGCGGCTTGGCGGGCAAGCAGGTCGCCATTCAGGGGTTCGGCAACGTCGGTTTCCACACCGCCGACATCCTCATTCGCCGCGGCGCGAAGGTCGTCGCCATTGGCGAGTGGGATGTCACGATCGTCCGACGCTCCGGCCGGGGGATCTCGGTACCGGATCTTCTGGAGTGGCGCCGCGAACACGGCACGATCAAGGGGTTTCCCGATGCCGAGGAAGAGCTGCCGCCCGACGCGATCCTGGGCGTGGAATGCGACGTGCTCATCCCGGCGGCGGTGGAGAATGTGATCCACGCCGGGACCGCTCCGTTGGTGCGCGCGAAGCTCGTTGCCGAAGCGGCGAACGGCCCCACGACTCCGGAGGGGGACCGCATTCTCCGGGAACGCGGCATTCCGGTCATTCCGGACGTCTACCTGAACGCCGGCGGGGTCGTGGTGTCCTATTTTGAATGGGCGCGCAACCTGTCCCATATGCGTTTTGGCCTTCTCGAGAAACGGCTCGAAATCGCCAACACGAATGCCTTGCTGAACGCGGCGGAAACACTCTCCGGCAGGCGCCTGAGTCCGGAGATGCGGCAGAACCTGGTCACCCAGTCCGACGAGAAGGAACTCGTGGTGAGCGGGCTGGAAGAGAAGATGACGCGCGCCTACGACGAAATCCGGGATGCCAGGGCCCGGTTCCCGGAAAGTGCGACGCTGAGAACCGCGGCCTACGTCGTGGCGCTCGAGAAGATCCGGCTTTCGTACGAGGAACTCGGGATTTTCCCCTGATCCGGGTGGCGCTCCCGGCGCTCCTCAAATGACGCTCGCCAATCAACTCACCGTTCTTCGGCTGCTGCTGGCCCCGGTGGTCGTTATCTGCATCCTCTATGGCCGGTTCGGGCTTGCTCTTTCCGCGCTCCTGCTGGCCGGCCTCACCGACATGCTGGACGGGCCCCTCGCGCGCCGGCTCGGGGAGAACAGCGACCTCGGAGCCCTTCTCGATCCGCTCGCCGACAAGGTCCTGATCGTTTCCGCAGTGGTGACCCTTGCCGCGCCCATCGAGGCGGTGTCGGTCCGTATCCCCGCCTGGGTCGCGATCATGGTTCTGTCCCGGGACGCGACGATTCTCTTCGTGGCGGGGGCCTACAACCTGGCAGTTCAACGACGGAAGTTCACGCCCAGCAGGCTGGGAAAGGCCGCGACGGTGATCAATGTCGTCGGGATTCTCTGGTTCCTCGTCGCGAACCTGTTTCGGGTGGACAGCGTGGTTACTCCCCTGCTGCTGGCGGCGATGGTGACCCTGACGGTGATCACCTCGCTCCAGTACCTCTGGCGCGTGCGACTTCTCTAGCAGCCGGTGGTGAAACCCAGGCGGCGTTCGGCCGGCGATCCATCCCGGCTGAACCGCGTCGCTGCGCGCCGCTCGTCGTTGCGTTTCGGTCGGAATACACCAGGTATTCCTCCCTCACGCGCCTTGTCAGCCGGGCGCCTCCCCGGCCTCGGCGCTCACGTGGGTTCCACCACCGGCTGTTCACCGCGTCGCTTCGCGCCGCTCATCGTTGCGTTTCGGTCGAAATACACCAGGTATTCCTCCCTCACGCACCTTGTCAGCCGGGCGCCTCGCCCCCACCGGGAGAACTGGCCAACCTCGGCGCTCACCCGGGTTCCACCACAGGCTGCTAGCGGTCGTCGTCCTCGGGCCGGGATCGCGACCCACGCCCCTACGACCTGCGCCCGCGGAGTTGCGGCACGAAACCAAGCGTTGCGAGCCCGGCGCCGGCAATTCGCAAGAGTGGATCGGGGCACATGAGGAGTCCCGCCGCGACGGCCAGCAGGAGACGCTGGGCCCCCGAAGCGGGCCGGAGTCCAACTCCGTAAAGAGCCAGGGCGGCGGCTGCCATGGCGACGAGGCCACCCAGGAAGGCCACCACCTGAGCGAGCCCGAGCGGGGCGCCGGCGGCTGGGAGGAGCGGGGTGTACGCCATCAGGAGCGGGACCAGGAAGAGCCCCGCAGCCAGCCGCACCGCCTGGAACGCGGTAGCCATCGGACGCCCCCCGGCGATGCCCGCTCCGGCGAAGGCGGCGAGGGCGATCGGAGGCGTCACGTTGGACGTCTGCGAAAGCCAGAAGAGGATGAGGTGGGCCGTCAAGAGCGGAACGCCAAGTCCGGTGAGGGCGGGCGCCGCGACCACCGCTACGACGATGTAGGCGGCGGTCACCGGGAGACCCATACCGAGCACCAGCGCTACCAGGGCGGACAGGCCAAGGGCGGGGAGGAGCGCGCCCTGCGAGGCGCCGAGGAGCAGCTCGGCGAACTGGAGCCCGATTCCCGTCTGCCCGATGACCCCCACGACGATGCCGGCAGCGGCGCAGGCGAGCGACACCGGTACCGCGGTGACGGCGCCCTGCGCCAGCCCCGCGAGCAACTGCCTCGGCCCCACCCGCGTGTGCCGCCTCAGCCCGCCGGCGACGACGACTGCGAGACAACCTGCGGCTCCCACCAGGGGTGGGGAATAGTTCATTAGGAGCAGCGCAACGACTACGGCGACGGCGGCAAGGAAATGGGCCCCCTCGGCGAGCGTCGAGAGCATGCGGGGTCGTGACGGCATGGCCTCGATGCCGCGCCGCACGGCGAGCCCGTGGACGAAGAAGAGCGTGCCGGCGAAGAACAGGACCGCCGGCAGCAGGGAGACGAGAACAATCCGCGGATAGGGGGTGTTGGTGAGCTCCGCCATCAGGAAGGCGCCCGCCCCCATGATCGGCGGCATCAACTGGCCCCCGGTGGAGGCCGCTGCCTCGATGCCGCCGGCCTCCTCGCGCGAGAAGCCGAGGCGCTTCATCATCGGGATGGTGAGAGCGCCCGTGGTCACCGTGTTGGCGATGGCGGAGCCGGACACGGAGCCGAGCGCCGCCGAAGCGACGACCGCGGCCTTCGCGGGTCCGCCGCGCGACCTGCCGGCGGCGGCAAACGCCAGATTGATGAAGAAACGGCCCCCGCCGGTGCACTCCAGCAGCGCGCCGAAGAGGACGAACACGAAGACCGTGCTGCTCGCCACCCCGATCGGGAGCCCGAAGAGCCCCGCTCCGGTGAAGACCTCGAAGCGAATGATTCGCTCGAGTTCGAAGCCGCGGTGCGCCAGGATGCCGGGCAGGGAGGCGCCGAAGGCGTTGTAGGCCAGGAATACGACGACCACCGAGGTCATCACCGCACCGACCCTCCGGCGGGTGGCTTCGAGCAGCAGCGCGATAAGGGTGATCCCCGCGGCCAGGTCGACCCCGTTCAAGCCATAGAGGATGTGGTCGATGCCCTGCCGGTCGAAGCGGATGACCATGACTCCCGCGGCCACCGAAAGCGCGACCAGGACGAGATCGGCGGCGCGCGCCCGACGGGGGCGCCCGGCGGCGGCCGCCAGAAAACCGAGCGCCAGAATCCAGGTGAGATGGATCGGTCGCAGCCAGGTGGCCCCGAGGATGCCAAAGACGGCCTGCCAGAGCTGAAAAAGCGAGAGCGAGGCGCCGGTCAGCAGAACCGGGAGAGAAAGCGGGGTCTTTGTCTCCTCCGGAAACGACACCGTCCCGGCGGGGTCGGGGCTGACGTTCAGGGAAGGCTCCCGGGCGTCCCGCCAGTGCGCGCACGCTCTTCGCCATAGAACGCTCTGGCGCCCGGATGGAGTGGCAGATTCCCCACCTCCCCGAGGCTGTCAACCTGGATGAAGTCGGCGTTTCGGGTGACGGAGCGGAACTCCTCGCGCCCGGCGAGGAGCGAGGCGGCCAGCCGTCTCGCGATATCGGCGGGGAGATCGCGATGTACGAAGAGCATGTTCCAGAGCGAGGGGGTGAGCGTCGGAACGTCCACGCCGCGATAGACGCCCGGCGGCACGTCGATTCCCTGGTACGCGGCGTTTGCCGTCTCGACGGCGACGATTTCCTCGGGGGTGAAGGGCACCAGCACCAGATCCCGGGTAAGGCCCAATTCGACGACCGACGATACGCCCAGTCCGGCGGCGAGAAAAACGGCGTCGACGGTGCCGTCCTTGAGCCCGTTGATGCTCTGGTTGTAGTTCATCTGCCGCACGCGAAAATCCTCTTCGGCAATTCCCACCGCGCGGAGCACATTCCTCGCGGTCACTTCGTTTCCGGATCCGGGAGGCCCGAGGGACACGCGCTTCCCCCGAAGGTCGGCTACCGAGTGCACGCCGCGGTCTTCGACACTCAGCAGATGCACAATGTTGGGATAGATGCGGCCGAGAACCGCGAGGGGCAGGGGTTCGGGAAAGCGGCCGGTCCCGCGAAATGCGTCCGCCACCGCATCGGCTTGTCCAAAGCCGATGTCACTCTCGCCCTTGGCGACCTGGATGAGATTCGTCACCGAGCCGGCGCTGACCTCCGCCTTGACCACGACGCCGGGGAGGTCGCGGGTCCAACGGCTCGCTAGCGCCCCGCCCAGCGGGTAGTAGACGCCCGCGGTGGTGCCGGTAGCGAGCGCCATGGGTCGTTCGCTACCGCCCCCGCAGCCGGACAGCACGACCATCCCCGCCGCGATGGCGATGGGAGTCATCCGGCAGCGCCAGCTCGTCAGCACAACTCGCGGGAGTGTATGGCTCCGTTCCCCGATGTGAGGACCCCCCGGACGGGCTCGACGAGTGGCAGCGATCAGGATTCCTCGTCATCCACGGGGTCCGAGGCGGCTCGCCCGTTCCCTCCGGGTCCGGTCGGATCCAGCTGCCTGCGCAGTCGGTAGAGGAGGTCGAGCGCGTCCCGGGGGCTGAGACTGTCGGGATCGCATGTCCTCAGCGCCTCGGCCACCTGGTTCTCGGCGGGTTCCAGCAGCGAGTAAGGCCCCCCTGGTTCGGGTGCGGGCAGACGCGCTCCGCGTCCGTCAAGCCCCCCGGTGAGTCCTTCGAGGACCTCGTGAGCCCGATGCACCACCGCCCGCGGTACCCCCGCCAGGCGCGCCACCTGGATGCCGTAACTTCGGTTGGTCCCTCCAGGCGCGACCCGGCGCAAAAACACGATTTCGTTCCGATGTTCCCGCGCCTCGACGTGAAAGTTGACGACGCCGTCCTCGGCGCTCGCCAGCGCGGTCAACTCGTGGTAGTGGGTTGCGAAAAGCGTCTTCATGCGCAATCCCGGATCGCGCGCGATGTGCTCGACGATGGCCCAGGCAAGCGACAGGCCGTCGTAGGTCGAGGTTCCCCGACCCACTTCGTCAAGCAAGACGAGGCTTCGAGTCGTCGCGTGATGGAGGATGTGCGCGGTCTCTTCCATTTCCATGAGGAACGTCGACCGTCCGCGGGAGAGGTCGTCGGATGCTCCGACGCGGGCGAAGACACGATCCACCACCGGCAGCCGCGCCGACTCCGCGGGGACGAACGAGCCCATCTGGGCCATCACGGCGTGCAGCGCGGTCTGGCGCAGGAAGGTGGACTTGCCTCCCATGTTGGGGCCGGTGAGGATCATCAAGAAGCGGTCGTCGCCGAGACTGAGGTCGTTGGGCACGAACTCTTCGCCGGACAGCGCCTCGACCACGGGGTGTCTTCCGCCGCGCACTTCGATTTCGAATCCGTCGTGAACCTCCGGTTTCACATAGCGATGCGCAATTGCCGTTTGGGCGAGTCCTGCTGCGACATCCGTCTCGGCAAGCGCGCCGGCGGTTGCCAGGATTTCGCGCGCGGCGTCCCCGACTTCGTCCTCGAGGCTCTCGAACAGTTCGCTCTCCAATTCACGGATTTCCTCGTCGGCGCGCGCCACCCGTGCCTCGAACTCCTTCAACTCCTCGGTGACGTAGCGCTCCGCCCCCACCAGGGTCTGGCGGCGAACGTAGTCCTGGGGAACGCGCCCGGCCTGTGCCTTGGGAACCTCGATCGTGTAGCCGAAGACCTGGTTGTGGCGGATACGCAGCGAGGTGATCCCGGTGCGTTGCTTCTCGCCCGTCTCCATGTTGCGTATGCACTCACGTCCGTGGAAGCGGAGACGCCGGACCTCGTCGAGTTCCGGGGAGAAACCTTCCCGGATCACGCCGCCCTCGCGGGCCAGGACCGGCGCTTCGGGCGAGATCGTTTCCTCGATGCGCCGAAGCGTTTTGGGCAGTTCCCGGATCCGTTCGGCGACCTCCTGGAGAGGCTCCGCATCGGCGGTTCGCAGAGCGGTGCGGACCGCCGACGCCGCACGCAGCCCGTCCGCGAGCCGGAGGTATTCCCGCGGGCCCGCGATCCGAAGCGCCACTCTCGAAGCGAGCCGCTCGAGGTCGGGGCAGCCTCGAAGTCCTCCGGTGATCTCCTGCCGGAGGTTCCGGTCACGGGTGAATGCCTCCACCGCGAGATGCCGCCCGCGGATTCGCTGAGGATCCAGCAGGGGGTGAGCGAGGCGCCGGCGCAGCAGGCGGGCGCCCATCGCGGTGGCGGTTCTGTCGAGGGTCTCGACGAGGGTTGCGCCGGACGGGGCCCCCATGTCGGCGGAGAGTGATCGGAACAACTCCAGGTTCCGTTGGGTGAGGTGGTCGATCTGCATGCGCCCCGACGTGTCCAGACGCTTGAGGCTGCCGATGTGGTGGAGTTGGCCGCGCTGCGTCTCCGCCAGGTAGCTGATCGCGGCCCCCGCCGCGCAGATGGCGGCGGGCATCCCCTCGACGCCGAAGGATTCGAGGGAGAGGGTTCCGAAGTGGCGGCGCAACGTGTCGCGCGCATGTTCGAACTCGAACCAGAGCTCAGGGCGCACCG
The DNA here is from genome assembly GCA_965250045.1 of Candidatus Marinacidobacterium sp. Classification (GTDB taxonomy): domain Bacteria; phylum Acidobacteriota; class Vicinamibacteria; order Marinacidobacterales; family Marinacidobacteraceae; genus Marinacidobacterium. The sequence goes on along the minus strand of OZ252286.1, from coordinate 2,950,421 downwards.
TCAGCAGCGGCAGATCTCCCAGAACCGGAAGCAGATCCTTCGGTGGCGCCCCCTCGGCAACCAGCAGTTCCCGCGGGCGGAAGCCGGCCATCGCTTCGGCGCACTCCCTCAGGCGGCTCTCGGAGGAGAACTCGGCGGCGGTGAAATCCCCCGTGGAAAGATCCACCCATGCGGCTCCGAGACGGGGCTGCGCCCGCGTCCCGGCCTCGGCCACGGCCATCAGGTAGGCGGCTTCTGACCCCGCAAGATAGGCCGGATCGAGATAGGTCGAAGGGGTCGCGACCCGCACGATCTCCCGGCGGACGGGCCCCTTCGAAAGGCCCGGAGGCTCCACCTGTTCGCAGACCGCTACCCGGAGACCGGTTCGCACCAGGCGCGCGATGTATCCCTCGGCGGCGTGGTACGGGACGCCCGCCATGGGAATCGCCTTCCCGTCGGCATCGTTCTGCCGCGACGTGACCGCAATGCCCAGCAACTCGCCGGCGCGCTTGGCGTCCTCGAAGAACACCTCGTAGAAGTCACCCATCCGAAAGAACAGGATCGCGTCCCCGGCCTCCCGCTTCAGCTCCGAATATTGCTGCATCACCGGCGAGATGCCGCGTCCTTTCCCCGGTGGGCGCGGCGGGCGGCCGGGAGGTCCGGCGGGCGGCGGTCGGATGTCCGGGAAGAGCCGTGGGGCCGTCGTCACGCCGCGATTGTCTCTCGGAGTCGCGCGCTCCGGAAGGGGGGGCACATCCGAGTCGAGCGGTTCCCGGACGGGGCCAGAGGTTTGCCGAGTCTGTACCGTGGTCATTGATTGGGTTCGGGCCCCGTCCGGGAACCGCCCGGCGCTTCGCGCCGGCAACCGAAACTTCCTTGCCCGCCTGCGGCGGGCTGCGGCAAGTTCCGATTGGTCGTTACTGATTGTGAAAGGGGGGCGAGCTTCCCTTTCACACTTTCCCCCGGACACGCAGACGGCGAACAAAGTTCGCTGCCGTCAGTTTTTTGTCGTCACGGGATGCAGGCAAGGGAACGCCGACCTCCGGCCAGTTGCTGTGAAAATGCAGTCATGCGGGGACGCACGACCACGAGATGGCGCCGTCGGCCAGGGAACGCCGACCTCCGGTCGGCACAGCCCGCCGAAGGCGGGCGGAATCGCGTACGGCCGAGCGCTCCCGTGGTGGACCGCCGGACCCACCCCCGCGTTTGACGACGGCCCGCTCCGTCCAGGCGTCCCTGAGTCGGGCTCCCAAGCCGAGAACGGCATCGTGCCGGTGGATGGCCTGGCGCCGTTCGCTGCCCTGCCGGGCAGCGGTGCCGACCGGAGGTCGGCGTTCCCGTGCCTGTGCGCGACGGCACCGGCGGGGGTTCGGCCAACCGTTGGACTGAGTCGCCTTTTTCATGACCGGCGGGGCGTGCAGGCGGACCCGATCATGGCCAGTTCTCCCGGCGGGGGCCGGCATAGCGGCGCGCGGCGCCGCGGACGGCGTGGACGCCGAGTGGCGTCATGGTTCGGGTTTCGGCCATGACTCCATCAGGCGTAGTGGTGGCCTCCCGGTCACGTGGGCAGCGAACCGGAGGTGCGCTGCCGTGAGTTCTTCGCGCGTTCCGGGCTGGCGCTGCGGGTGCGCACTGCGCTGATGACCGGCAGGGCTCAGTCGGGCCAGCCTTTGGTCCATGCCTTCGGGGAACAGCAGCCCATTCGGGTTTGGTGTCGGTTCTGTCGCGTTCCGGTGGCCGAGCTTGGTGGCGCCGCGTTCCAAGCGCCGGAAGTAGGATTGCCGGAGTCTTGCGAGAGCCCGAGCCCGAGCGCGGAGAGCAGATCTCCGGCCCGGTGCTGGCCCTTGATACGACCGGCACGCTCGGCAGTGTCGCCCTCGGGTTCGCCGGCGCCGAGTCAACGTTGACGGAGGAGGTCGTTCAGACCTTCGAACCGTCGAATCGTCACTCTCGCAGTTTGCTCCCCGCTATCCGCGGGGCCCTGGAACAGGCGATGCTGGAGAGCGGCGAACTCGCATTGCTGGTTGCAACGCGGGGCCCCGGCTCGTTCACGGGTCTGCGGATCGGCCTCGCTACCGCACAGGGGTTCGCTCTGGCGGCGGAGATTCGGGCTGTCGGGGTTTCGAGTCTGGACGCGGCGGCGTTCGCCGACGCGGCCGCGGACGGCGCATCCCTGCGCCGGCTGGTAGTCGTGGACGCGTTGCGGGGAGAATTGTTCGCCGCCATCTACGACGGAATCGGACCGGAAGGTCTGGTGCAGGGGCCCGTCCGGCTGCTACCCGAAAACACCGGGCGGTGGGCTGCGAAACACGGCGTGCGGCGCATTTGCGGGCCGGCGGTCGCGCGCTACCGGGAGATCATCGCGGAGGGACCTTCGAGCGTCGAGATACGGGATGAACGGCGGGCCTTGGCGCCCGCCGCGCTTCGGCTGGGACTCGATGCGGCGCGGCGCGGAGATTTCACGCTGGAACCGCTGTATCTTCGGGATCCCGACATCCACGGCGTGGCCCACCATTCCGATACCCTTTAGCAGCCTGTGGACAAAGTCACGCGGTGTTCGGCTGGCGATGCGTCCCGGCTGAACCCATCCGCTTCGTGTGGCTCATCGTTGCGCTTCGGTCGAAATACACTGGGTATTCCTCCCTTGCGCGCCGCGCCCACCGGCAGAACTGGATCAGCCGGGCCCCCACCGGGAGCACTGGCCCCACCGCGGGAGCGGGGCCTCACCGGCCTCGGCACATACGTCACTCTGTCCAAAGGGAGTTACGAACTAATAGGCAGTTACGGACTAACTGCCGTGTTCTTCCGAAGCGGTTCCAAATGTGGAAGTTCTTGGAATTTCTGGAGGCATTCATGAAACAAGAAGACCAGATCGAAACCGACACCGTAGCGGTGGCGGGCGCAGGCCCGGCGGCCCCATCCGCGGAGACGCCCGATCTCGAGGAATTGATCCGGCGACACCGGGAACTCGATGAACAACTGCACGAACTGACGAAGTCCGGGCACCTTTCGCCCTTCCAGCAGCATGAGGCGGCGGTGATGAAGAAGCGCAAACTGGCCCTGAAGGACCAAATCGCCGCGCTTGCTGCGTCCTCGTGAACGGCGGTTGAGCCGACTCGCTACGCGGCAGACTGCCGGATAGGCGCGTGAGACTACCGATTGCTCCGGAGGGCCGGGTCTTTGTGGTGGCCCCGCTCGCCGTCGCTGTCGCCTTGTTCGCTGCGGCTCGGATAGCCGGCGCCGATGTCCTTTCGTGGGCCGGCTGGGTGTTGTTGGCCGGCGCCGGTTTCTGCGCCTTTTTCTTCCGGGATCCGGAGAGGCACAGCCCCAGCGACGCCAATGCCCTCGTCGCTCCTGCGGACGGCAGGGTCACCGAGGTGGGCTCGGCTGACGAGGAAGACCCGGGGACGCAGCGGGTGAGCATTTTTCTCTCGCTCTTCGACGTGCACATCAACCGGGCTCCCACGGCGGGCCAGGTGCTCGCGGTGCGCTACCGTGAAGGGGCGTTCAGGGCGGCGTTCCGGAAAGACGCGGCCGAACGGAACGAACGGAACGAATTGGAGATGACGGCCGAGCGGGGCACGATCCGGATTCGCCAGATTGCCGGTGTTGTCGCCCGGCGCATCGTTTGCCGCGTGCGCGTTGGGGACCGTCTGGGGACGGGTGAACGCTTCGGGCTTATTCGTTTCGGGTCACGGACCGACCTTTTGCTACCTGCCGGCGTCCGGCTTGCGGTACGTGCGGGAGACCGCGTGCGCGCCGGAGTCAGCGTCATCGGACAGTGGGAATGAAGCGCCAGCGTCTCCGGACGCGGGGAGGAGTGTTCCTGCTCCCGGCCGTGTTTACGGTGGCCAACATCTTCTTGGGGTTCTTCTCCATCGTCCAGAGTCTGCGCGGGGACTTCGGCAGTGCCGGGCTCATCATCGGCTTCGCCATCCTCGCGGATGTCGTGGACGGCCGGGTGGCGCGGTTCGCGGGCGCCACCAGCGATTTTGGCCGCGAACTGGATTCATTGGCGGACATGGTCTCCTTCGGAGTGGCGCCCGCGGTGCTGGCGTATGCCTGGGTTCTTCATCCCTGGCCCCAGACCGGCTGGCTGGTTGCGGCGCTGTTCACTATCTGTGCCGCCGTCCGCCTCGCGCGTTTCAATGTGGGACGCCTGAGTGCCGATCCCCGCTACTACACCGGACTGTCGTCGCCGGCGGCCGCCGCCGTGGTAGGCGCAGTGACCTACTGGCATCCGGCGCCCCCCGACAGTCCCGTGGCGGCGGCGGCCTGTCTCTTCGGGATGCTCGGGCTCGCACTCCTGATGAGCAGCCCGGTGCGCTACCCGAGCTTCAAGGGCCAGACCGGGCGGAGACCGCAGTCCCATCGGATGCTGGTCGTGTTGGCCATCTTCATCGTTGCGACGATTGCGGAGCCGGTGGCGATGTTCCTGGTCCTCGCCACCGGCTACGCGATCTCACCGCTGTTGCGTGGGCTGCGCCAGCTCGGCAGGCGGCTCGTTCGCCCGACTTCCACTGGCTCCGAAGATCCCGATCCCGTTGCGATGGGCGGCCCTGCCTCTCCGGGGACCGGCGAAGGACGGGAGGACGGACACTGACCGGGACACTGACTGGTCGAGACCGCCGGTCGGCCGGCTCTCGGAGTCCCCGCCGGTTCTGGTGGGGGCGGCTACCGTGTCCAGGCGGTGAATTCGCGGATCACCCAGCGGTGAGCCGAGCCTTCGTTTGGGGCGAGGGGCGCCCGTTCGATTCCGATTCGCAATGCCTCGACCACGTGTCGATCGGTCCCGGTGGTCATGCTGGTCCATTCGGGTACGAAGAGGACGTACCCGCCGTCCGCTGAGCGGCGAATGGAACGGGGTCGCTCCTGGTAGCTGATCGGCGTCCGGGTCCGAAAGAGCCGCTCCAACCCACGTCGCAACTCGTCGCCCGTGGCACTGCGGCGGGTTTCCCCGGAAAACGCCACGAGGGCCCAGCCTGACGGATAGAGGCCCTCCAGATGGCCCGCGTCCGCCTCCTCGAACGCCCGCCGGAAACGGCCCAGAATCTCCTCGAGATCATCCGGCGGCGGTGCCGGAGCGCAGAGCGCAAACGCCAGGACCGCTCCCGACAGGGCTCGACGGAGCCAAAGCCCGCTGACTGAACGGGGGACGGCGGTCAAACCGGTTCCCCCGCCGGTGGCCCCTCCACCGGAAGTTCCACACCAAGCAACAGTCCCGAGTGGCCGTCGGCGCGCGGGCCGGCGTTGACCTTTCCGCCGTGGGCCTCGGCGAAACGACGAGCGTTCGCGAGTCCGAGTCCGGACCCGCGCGTTCTGGTCGAGAACGCGGCGTCGAAAATCCGTTCGCGGAAATCGTTCGGAACGCCGGGCCCGTTGTCCTCGACTTCAATGCGGATCCGCGTTGCTCGCTCGACCGGGAACACCCTGACGGAGACTTCCGCCACCTCGTCCCGCACATTCGGAGAGTCCTGCGTGGCTTCCAGCGCGTTCTGCATGAGGTTCTCGACGATCCGCGCCACGATCTCGGGATCGACGCGCGCGACCGGCGTCGGCGTCCCCGAGAAAGCGATCCGAGGTCCCGCTTGCGAGCGGAGATACGGGGCCATCGTGCCGCGGACCAGCTTCGTCACGTCAGCGGACTCCAGCCGGAGAGGTGCTCCCAGAGCGGAAAACTCCGATGAAATACGCCGGAGGCGTTCTACCTGGCCGAGGATTTCAGAGACGCTCTCGTCGACCGCCTGCTGGGGGTCCCGACCCCGCGGATCGCGGAGCACGCGGCGAATGTAGTCCGCCGCCAGTCCAATCGGGGCGAGGGCATTCTTGATGTCGTGCGCCACCCGTCGCGCGAGGTCGGCGGCCGCCTCCTCGCGCATTTGTCGCCGGACATCCGGGATACGCCGAACCAATCGTTCCACGCTCGCGGCGAGCAGCCTCAGCTCCGTCAGGGTGCCGTGCAGCGGCACCCGCACCTCCAGATCGCCGTCAGCAATCCGCCCCGTGGCATGCGCGAGACCGCGGACCGGAGCGGCCAAACGGCGCGCCAGCAGGCCGGGCACCACGATCGCGAAGACCATGGCGAGCGAGCCGCTGCCGAGCAACAGGGTTCTCTGGATTGCGCGGACTCCCTCCAGGCGGGCGGCCTCGTCGGCAGGCAGCGGAACGGCCAGGAGCAGGGGACCGTGCAGCCGGGCGGGAGTCTCGAGACGAATCCACACGATGCGATAGCGCAGAGGACCGGCCTCCTGGATGCTCAGGAAGGGATCGGCGGATTCAGCGGCCGGCAGCACCGCTGCCGGTGGTGGCCGCGGCGGGAGGAGTCCCGTCTGTGCAAGCTCAGGGCGGCTCACCGCCACGAGTTCTCCGCCGTTGTAAAGCGCCGCATCGGTATCCAACTGGTCGGCTGCCTGCGCGAGCCGCAAGGCGAGTTCCTCCGGCGGAACTAGCGGGTCGAGGGCAGCGAGTTCCTGCGCCACTCGTTCGACCGAGAATGACCGTGAAATGGCCTCCCGGTCGCTGGCGGACTGCAGCAGAGTTTCGAGCCTTTGCTGCGCGAACACCGCGACTCCGATAATCGCGACGAGCACGGCCGCCGCCAGGGTTTCCGTCAATTGCATCTGGAAACTGCGTCGCCGGAAGCGGCCCCCCCGGCCCGGAAAGAGGATTCGGACTCGGGCGGCGACCGCCACCAGCAGCGCGACCAGTGCCGCGAGAAACCCCCAACCCAGGAGTGCAGCGGCGTGGTCGCCGGCCCCGGTCCGTCGCCAGGAGATGACGAAGGGCTCGCCATGCACGAGGACGTCGATTTCAGCCCGATTGCCGGGTCGCTCTTGCTGAGTACCTGCCCGGCGCCGGTTGAGGCGAAGATCTCTTCCGTAGAAGACGGCGGGAGCGGCATCTCCCCGGAGCAGGAAATGGTCGGCGATGCCGGCCGCCCGCGGCAGGAACGGTATCTCCGATGCACGGTCCGCTACCCGCAAGGTGACGCTCAGCCCCGAGGGAAACTGCCGCTCGGTTTCGAGGACGACGTCGGTTCCGGAGGCGACCTGGCACCCTGGGATCGGATTCCAGCGCGGCGGAGACGGAGCCGAAGAGGAGGGATCGGGTCGCCGCGGGAGACCCACTCCAAATCGTGATCGCTGTCCGGCCGGACCACGCACTTCGAGTGCGCTGGCCACCGTCAGGCGGGGCAATCCGGTTGCGAGCCAGAGCCGATAGGCGGTGTCCGGCCGCAACCGCACCAGTGCCGATGCTTCGCTGTCGAGAGTCCGAGTGGCTTCCTCGAGCGCGTGACAGACGGCAAACCGGTGCCGCAGGGTCTGGACCGGAGCGGCGTCCAGGGCATAGCGCTGCCGGACGTTGTCTTCGTGCCAGACCATCGCCGGGTAGAGAAGAACGGAGGGGACGGCGAAGAGCAGAAAGGCGATTACGAACGCAAAACCGGGTTCGTGTGAAAGCAGTGGCTGCCTCAGGTGCCGGAGGGACACCCGTCCGCGACGCCATAGTGACAATCCGGCGGCGGCGGCCAACGGGAGTCCGGCAAACAGGAAGGAACCCTCGGGGAGAAACGCTACCGAGCCAATGACTACCGCCGCGGCGGTCAGCAGAACCAGCCGACTCGGCCGCAGAAGGCTTTGGAGCACGAGCAGGAGCCCGGCGAGGCTGAGGAGGAGCGCGGTCCAACCGAGAACTTCCGGCCATCCGGTGTCCACGGCCCAGGTAGGGGTGAGCGGCGCACCGCCCGAGAAGCCGGCGCTACGGACGAGAGCGGCAGCCGCTACCGCGGTGGCGCCGGCGCCGAGACCTCGGGCCACGCTCAGCGGACCGCTGGTTGGATTCCGGGCGGAACCGGGTCGAAGTCGAGCTCCGACAATCCGCGCAGACAGGAAAAGCGCCGCCGCCGTCACCACCGCCATGACGGGCGAATCGGCGAGATATGGGAGAAGCGGCGGACCGGCCAACGTAGTGGAAAGAGGTCCGCCGGGTTCGGCGGGTAGGGCGGCGAGCAGCTCCGAGACGCTGAACCTCAATGTCCAGATGGCCGCCAATGCACCGAGGCTCCCGAACCGCAATAAGTAAGGGAGAGCGATGAGCGCTCCTCCCAGCAGCGCGAGGGTCGCGAACAGCGCGGCCTCGGACTCGCGTTCCGCGCGGCGCGCCGCGATCGGCGCCACGGAGGTGCTGGCGGCGCCCAGCAGCTGACCGTCGTAGGCCCTCAGGGCGAAGTAGTAGCGCTCGGCATCCGCCGCGCCGTCCAGGAACCGGTCTCCGCGCCGCTCGAAGAGCTGGGCCAGAGCCCGGAGATCTTCGGCGCCGTCCAGAAACTGGGTTTCGAGTCCGCGACCGGCGGCGGTTTCCAATGCGGAAACCGGGGCCGCGCCGGAAGACGGCGGAGAGGCCTCCCGGATGGGGATTTCCACCGTCACGACCCCGAGAAGATTCCGGGTGCATTCCGCCGCGGCGAGGTAGCTGCGGCGCCCGCCCTCGCTATGCACGAAGAGCGGAAAGGCGGGATCCGGGCAGTTCTCCGCACGAACTCCTTCGGGAAAGACCTCGGCGAGCGCGTCCTCGAAGTCCGGGTTTCCCCCGGACCAGGCGACCGGCCGCAGTTGCCGGTCATAGAGCGTCGTCTCGCCTTGCCCGACTACGGTCTGCGGGAGCGCCCAGGCAGCGAGCGCCCGGAACGCCTGGGCCTCTCTGTCGCCGGCGTCGGAACCCTCGAGCGCGGCAGCCACGGGAGCAGTCCTGGCGACCAGGTAGGCCGCGTCCCCGACTTCCCTGGTGAGGTTGGCGAGAAAGGCGTCGACGCGGTCGGCAGCCCGCGAAGCGGATTCGGGCCCGGCGGTGATGGTGCGGCTCAGGGGGATCCGGCAACCAAGAGCCACCAGAGCCGCTCCCGAAAGAGCCGCCACGATCCAGCGCCAGTCGGCGCCAGGGAAATCGCGCCGGACGAGGACCAAGAGCAGCAACAGGCCAGCTCCCGCAATCACGACGGCGTGCACCGCGCTCGGCAAAATGCCGAAGCGGTGCGCCGCGTCGTAGAGCGCGGCCGCGAAGAACAGGAAAGCCCCCGCGGCGACCACGAGCGGCGGCAGACGACGCATCCGCTGGACTCTGTTCACGAACTGCTAGGGTAAAGCTTCGCCCAGTTCCTCCGGGATGGCGCTCCGGCGTCGACCGCCGGGAGAAGGTCACGCGAGCGCTGAGGCAAAGGTGCGAGAGAGCCCCTGTCGAAACACCGTGGCAACGCGCACGCCTCTTGGGGTTGTCGGTCTGCTGAGCTGTCTTTTGCTGGTGATCCCGACTGCCGCCCGCTCGGGTGTGGAGCCTCCGTCCCGACACGAGATTCCGGAGGATCCGCGCCAACCGCCGGGGCGCCCGCCCGAGCAGCCGCCCGCAGAAGCAGAAGAAGACGTAGAAGAAGAGACGGGCGAGGCGGCTCAGCCCTCGGCCGAGGAGCCTCCACCCACGGACGAAACCGCGGCGGCGGAGACACCCGCCGGCGAGGCAGCGACCGGTGAAGCAGCAGAGGGCGGGGAGGAAGAACCGGAGGGCGAGAGCGAGGAGTCAGCGAGCCGTGCGCCGGAGGTAGTCACCGCGCCGGTGGGAATTCTCCCCGGCGGACTGCTGGCTGCTCCGGCCCCCGTTCCCGGAGCCGCCATTGTCGGGATGGTCTTCGGAGACGACGGATTCCTCCTGCACATGGCTGGCGGTGAGGTCATTGCCTACGACCGGGATGCAGAGGCGACCCGCTGGGGCTTGCCGGGGGCCGGTGCGACCTTCGTGGCCCTGGATTCGGGAAGCGTGGTGCTCCTCGACGAGCGCGGTGACGTGACGCTGCGCCGGTTTGCAGACGGTGTCCGGGTGGGAGGATTCTCGACGGGGCTCGAACCGGACGCCGGAATGGTGGCCCGAGCGGGGCCCGGGGCGGGACATGGCCCGGCCGCGGCGACGCTGTTCGGCGGGGTGCTCTATTGGGTTTCGGCAGGAACGCTCTACGGATATCGCGTCCCCACGGGGAACGCGGTGCTGGAGGTCGCGCTACCTGACGGAGAAGCCACCAGCGTGGTGGCGGCAGCGTCGGCTACGGTGGAATCCGTGCGAGATGTCCCGCCGCTCTTGCTGGTTTCGCTCGGGAGCGGCGGAGTCGCCGCCGTGTCCCCCTCAGGAGGAACGACCTCGGGCGCTCTCCGCTGGCAAGCCGAGGGTGCGGGTCCGGTGAATGGGCCGGTTTTGGCGCTTGCTGAGGAAAGGCTCGCGATCTTCGGAGATGAAGGCGGCGATCTCACCGCGGTGGATCTGGAAATGGGGAGGCGGCGTTGGCGCTGGCAGCTCGCGGAGGGTTTCCATCATCCGCCGCTTCTGAGCCGCGGGCGCCTGTACGCGGCCACCAAGGCGAACAGCCTCTACTGTTTCGACGCCAAACGTGGCGGACAGCGATGGCGCGCGGCGCTGCCGGGCCGTCCGGCGGCGCCGCCGCTCCGAATCGCGGGCGCCATCCTGGTCGTGACCCAGGACGGGCTGCTCGTGGAGTTGAATGCAGAGACCGGCGCGCGGATCGGACGCCCGCATGACCTTGGTACCGAAGTTGTGGGAGTGGTGCGTCGGCTGGGAGATGGAGCCAGGGAAGACGGATGGCGTGACCGGCGCCTCTTTTTGGGCCTCCGAGACGGTCGCCTCGCGGTCTTTGGTCCCCGGGCGGGTAGCGGGGGACCCTGATTGGACGCAACACGCGCCAGCTCACGGGTCCGCGGGAAGGGGCTTAACAGCCTGTGGCAAAACCCAGGCGGCGTTCGGCCGGCGATCCATCCCGGCTGAACCGCGTCGCTTCGCGCCGCTCATCGTTGCGTTTCGGTCGGAATACACGCGGTATTCCTCTCTCACGCGCCTTGTCAGCCGGGCGCCTCGCCCCCACCGGGAGGACTGGCCGGCCTCGGCGCTCACGTGGGTTCCACCACCGGCTGTTCACCGCGTCGCTTCGCGCCGCTCATCGTTGCGTTTCGGTCGAAATACACCAGGTATTCCTCCCTCACGCGCCTTGTCAGCCGGGCCCCCACCGGGAGAACTGGCCCCACCGGGAGAACTGGGCCTCGCCGGCCTCGGCGCTCACCCGGGTTCCACCACAGGCTGTCAACCGCAGGCGTCGGCCCGAGCGGGTCAGGCGTTGGCAAAGGGGCGCAATCCGCTAAACCGTCGCGGCGAAGCGAGCGCGCACGCTTACAATTCGCGCGGATGGTGTGTCCCGGGCGAACGTCGGTCTTCAGACCGGCATCGCCCGCCGTAGACGGGCGAAACGCGCGCACCGCCGATCGCCGTCGAGCGCGCGCTGGACAGGGAACGCCGGCTGGGGCCAATCTCTTGTGATGGACCCGGCGGAATCTCTTCTCGTCCTTGATTTCGGCTCGCAGTACACGCAGCTGATTGCCCGGCGCCTCCGCGAAATGGGGGTCTACTGCGAGATCCTTCCCTGTACGACCCCCGACCACGAGATCTGGGAACGGAATCCGATCGGAGTGGTCCTTTCCGGGGGGCCGGAGAGCGTCTATGGGGATGGCGCGCCGGCCGCCCCCCGCGGCGTTCTCGCCCCACCGGTTCCCGTACTTGGGGTCTGCTACGGGATGCAGCTGCTCGCGCGGGAAAGCGGCGGAGACGTACGTCCAGCGCCCCGCCGCTCGTACGGTCCCGCGGAGCTGGGGCACGATGGGAGCGGACGTCTTTTCGCCGGGGTTCCCGAACGGTTTCGTGCCTGGGCCAGCCACGGAGACCTCGTCCACTCGCTGCCGAACGGTTTCCGCCGCACCGCGGGAACCGGGCAGGCGCATATTGCCGCCTTCGAAAACCCCCACCGTCGGCTCTACGGGGTGCAGTTCCATCCCGAAGTAGTGCACACCGAGCACGGCACCGCCATTCTCAGGAATTTCGCGTTCGAGGTATGTGGGGCCCGGGGCGGATGGTCGCCCCGGTCCCACGCGGAGCGCACGGTGGCCGCTATCCGGGCTCAGGTAGGAGACGGGCAGGTGGTCTGCGGAACTTCGGGCGGGGTGGACTCAACGGTCACCGCCATGCTTGTCCACCGGGCGATCGGAGACCGGCTCCACTGCATCTTCGTGGACAACGGGGTGCTCCGGAAAGGGGAGGCCGAAAGGGTCCGATCCGATTTCGAGAGCGGGCTCGGAATTCCGCTCCAGGTCGTGGACGCCGCGGGGCGTTTTCTCGCGCGGCTGAAGGGAGTGCGCAGTCCGGAGCGCAAACGGAAGATCATCGGGCGCGAGTTCATTCGCGTCTTCGAGGAAGCCTCCCGGGACATCCCGGAGGTGCGCTTTCTGGCGCAGGGGACGCTCTACCCGGATGTCATCGAGAGCGTTTCTGTGAAGGGTCCCTCAGCGGTGATCAAGAGCCACCACAATGTGGGCGGCCTGCCAAAGCGCATGCGGCTCCGGCTGATCGAACCGCTGCGCGAACTCTTCAAGGACGAAGTCCGGGTGCTGGGGCGCGAGTTGGGGGCTCCGGAAGGACTTGTGAATCGTCATCCGTTCCCGGGTCCCGGACTGGCCGTTCGGATGCTGGGATCCGTCGAGGAATCCGGTCTGGGCGTTCTGCGCGAAGCGGACGCCATTCTCGAGGAGGAAATCCGGGCTGCGGGTTACTACGACCGGATTTGGCAGGCGTTCGCGGTCCTGCTGCCGCTTCGAACGGTAGGCGTCATGGGAGACGCCCGGACCTACGAGCGGGTAGCAGCCATCCGCGCGGTGGAGAGTCGGGATGGAATGACCGCCGACTGGGCGGCGCTGCCCCACGACTTGCTGGTCCGGATCTCCAACCGAATTACCGGTGAGGTGCGGGGTGTGAACCGGGTAGTGCTGGACATCACCTCCAAGCCGCCGGGCACGATCGAGTGGGAATGAAGCCCCAGTGGGAATGAAGCCCCGTTGAGCGAAGCCTCCACGGGAGGCAGGGGACAGCGCCGTCCCTTTGTGCACCTCCACACCCACACCGAGTATTCGCTGCTTGACGGCATGAGCCGGCTTGCCGAGGTCACCCGGATGGCGGCGCGGGACGGGATGCCGGCGGTGGCGATCACCGATCACGGCAACCTCTTCGGTGCTCTCAAATTCCATCGGGCGGCTCGGGCGGCGGGAGTCAAACCCATCCTGGGCTGCGAGGCATACGTTTCTCCGGGAGACCGGCGCGAACGAAACCCGGATTCCGAGAACCAGCATCTGGTCCTGCTCGCGAAGAACCGGACCGGCTACCGGAACCTCATGCGGCTCAGTTCGATAGCTCACCACGACGGCTACTACTTCAAGCCGCGGATGGATTTCGGTCTCCTTGAGGAGCATCATGAGGGGCTGATCGCACTCTCGGCATGTCCCAAGGGAATCGTGCCCCGGGAGGTCGTTACCGGCGGGGACCCCGTCGAGTGGGCCGGCCGCTACCAGGAGGTTTTTGGCAGGGGCAACTACTACCTCGAACTCATGGACCACACCTCCCCGGGGGGAGCGGAGCCCGAGGGGATCCGCCTCTCGAACCTGGAGCGGCAGATACGCGACGGGGTGATCGAGGTTTCGAGGAAGACGGGAATTCCTCTCGTCGGCACGAACGATTCGCACTACTCGTCGCCGGAGGACGCCGCAGCGCACGACCTGCGGTTGTGCATCAGCGTGAATCGTCCGGTACGCGACCCGCGACGTCTCAAGTTCCATTCGGACCAGTTCTTCTTCAAGACGTCGGAACAAATGAAGGGCGTTTTCGAAGGCTGCCCCGAGGCCTACCGGAACACCCTTGAAATCGCCGAGCAGATTGAGAATTTCGACGTTGTCGAAGAGGGAAGCCTGCTCCCGCGTTTCGAAGTGCCCGAGGGCAGGAACCTGGACGGATACCTGGAGGAGAGTGCGCGCCGGGGGCTGTCCTGGCGCCTTGAATCGCCGGAGGTCCACGGGATTCGCCCCACCCGGTCTGACTATGACGACCGCCTGACGATGGAGCTGGAGGTGATCCGGCGGACCGGCTATTCCGCTTACTTCCTCATCGTGCAGGACTTCGTCCGCTACTCCCGGGACCGCCGTATTCCGGTGGGGCCCGGCCGGGGATCGGCCGCGGGCAGCCTGGTCGCTTACGCGCTGGGTATTACCGATATCGATCCGCTCGCCCACGGGCTCCTGTTTGAGCGTTTCCTGAACCCGGACCGGGTGAGCCCGCCCGACATCGATGTCGACTTCTGCGAGTTTCGGCGCGAGGAGGTGCTCGACTATGTGACTGCGACTTACGGCAACGACCGGGTGGCGCAGATCATGACCCTCGGGACCATGCAGGCCAAGCTGGTGGTCCGCGATGTGGGCCGGATGCTGGAGTTGCCGCCACCCCAGGTGGACCGCCTCGCAAAGCTGATCCCCGAGGGAATGGGCCTCGCGCAGGCCGTGGAGAGCGTTCCGGAACTGCGTGAAGCGAAGAAGGCGCCGGAGACCGCCCGTCTCTTCGAGCTCGCGGCACGGCTCGAGGGTTTGCCAAGGAACGTCGGGACCCATGCGGCCGGTGTGGTCATTGCCCCGGGACCGCTCGAGGAGATCTTGCCCCTCTACCGTGACGTGGAGACCAAGAGTCCGGGATCCGGCAGGAACGGAACGGGTTCAGGCACGGAGGTGGCCGTTCGCCGCCGCACGCAGTGGGACATGAAGGACTGCGAGGCAGCGGGGCTCTTCAAGATGGATTTCCTCGGGCTGCGAAGCCTCACGCAGATCGACGACTGCGCGCGGCGGGTGGAGGAAGACGCGAGCACTTCCCGCACCCCCGAGGAAGCGGCGGCGCTCGAACACATCCGGGCGGGCCGGTTCGAAAAGGTGCCACCGGATCGCGTGACCTTCTTGCTGTTTGGGCGGGCGGACACCGACGGCATCTTCCAGTTCGAAGGCCGCGGGATGCGCGAGCTGCTCTCCAGCTACAAACCGGAAACCCTGGACGATCTGGCGGCGCTCAACGCGTTGTACCGACCCGGCCCCCTCGAGAGCGGCATGGCGAATGACTTTGTTGCGGCCAAGAAAAAGGGCGGGCTGTCGGGAAAGCTGGATCCGCGAGTGCGCGCTCTCTTCCCGGAAACCCGCGGGCTGATCGTGTACCAGGAACAGGTCATGCTGGTCGCGCAGCGGTTGGCCGGCTATTCGCTTGGCCAGGCGGACATCTTGCGAAAGGCGATGGGGAAGAAAGATCCGGAAGTGATGAGCCGCGAGGAAGGACGCTTCGTCGAGGGAGCCGTGGCGGGCGGTCTGGCCCGCGGGGTCGCCGAGGAGACGTTTCAACAGATAGCGAAGTTCGCCGGCTACGGGTTCAACCGTTCCCATGCCGTGGGATATGCGCTCGTGGCATACGTAGCGGGCTGGCTGAAGACCCACTTTCCGCTGCACTTCCTCGCTTCGCTGCTCACCGCGCAACACCGGTCGGGAGACAAGGATGAGCGGATCGCCCGTATCCGGAATGGCGCCGAGGCCGCAGGGATTACCGTGCTTCCACCCAGCGTTCAGCGGAGCGGAGCGCAGGCTCTCGTGGAGGGGCAGGGGGTCCGCTACGGCCTGGAGGCGGTCAAGCAGGTTGGTAGTCGAGCCGCGCGGGAGATCGAACGCGCGCGGCGCGAATGCGGCGAATTCGAGTCGCTGCACCATTTTCTCGAGGTGGTGGCGCCGAAGACGCTCAACCGGGGAGTCGTAGAGGCACTGTGTTGCGCCGGGGCCCTCGATTTCCTGAAGGTTCCGCGCTGGCGCATCCTCCCGGCGATCCCGGGGGCGATGGAAGCGGCCAATCGCGCTCGCGGCCGGAAGGACGCGGGCGTCCAGTCCCTCTTCGGGAGCGCGGATGAGACCTTCGTTGACGTCTTTCGTGACGCCCCGCCGTGGAGTGACGCGGAGCGGCTGCGGCGCGAACGCGAGGCGCTCGGTTTCTACTGGGAAGGACATCCGGCAACCGAATACCGTGCTGAACTGGAAACCGTGGTCACCGGTCCGGTGGAGGCGGCGCGCAGGACCGGAGACAAGGCGGAGGTCGGGGTCGTCGGACTCGTGCGCGAACTGCGGAAGCGGACAACCAGGGCCGGCCGCCCGATGGGTAGCTTCACCCTGGAAGACGAAACGGGGACGATCGGGGTGGTGGTGTTCCCGGACCTGTGGGAGACGTGTCCCCCTCTGGAGAGCGAGCCGGTGGTCGTCGTCCGAGGGCGGCTCAAGAGCGGGACCGGCGGATCTGGAGGGAGCGGCCGTAGCGCCCAGCGGGGTGAACTCGCCGCTTCGCAAATCCTGCTTGCCGACGAGGTTCCGTTCCGACTCGCCCGGCGGTTGGAATTGTTCGTGACCGAGCCGGAGAACATCGAGACCCCGTTGCGGGATCTGCTCGCTCATCACCCTGGCGAGAAACCTCTGGTGCTCAGGCTGCGCGTCCCGGGGGTCGAATTCATCCTGGAGACGGCGACTCCGGTGCACGCCTGCCGCAGTCTGGCGCGAGCCGCCGCAGAGCTCCTGGGGCCGGACAGCGTCCGCCTCGATGGAAAGTTGCCACCTTCTTTCGCGCGCTAACGGGCCGGACTTCGGGCCCTTACGTTCAAAACCGTCACCACGGTGGTACGGGATTTGCCTGAGCGGCGCTCGCTACACTTCACATCGTGCAGCGCGAGTTTCTCGACTTCGAAGCTGACATTCAGGCAATTGTTCAGCGCATCGAAGCACTCACCGGATATCCCGACAGCCACCGGGCGGAGATCGCCGGGCTGCAGCGCGAACTGCTGCGGCGCCGCCGGCGGATCTACGCCGGACTGACGCCCTGGCAGCGGGTTCGGGTGGCCCGCCATCCGGAACGGCCCTACACGCTCGACCATGTGCAGCGCATCTTCACCGGGTTCACGGAGATTCACGGAGACCGGAGTTACGCGGACGATCCGGCCGTAGTAGGAGGTCCCGCCTGGCTTTCGGGAAAGCCGGTGATGGTGATTGGGCAGCAGAAGGGTCGCGACACGGCGGAGCGGATCCATCGCAACTACGGAATGCCGCGCCCCGAGGGATACCGGAAGGCGCTGCGGCTCATGAAAATGGCCGAAAAGTTCGGCAGACCGATCATTGCGCTGGTGGATACCCCGGGAGCGTTTCCCGGCATCGAAGCGGAAGAGCGCGGCCAGGCCGAGGCCATCGCGCGGAATCTGCGCGAAATGGCTCGTCTCGAGGTGCCGGTCGTGGTGGCGATCATCGGCGAGGGAGGCAGCGGAGGGGCGCTCGGCATCGCGGTCGGTGACCGGATTCTGATGATGGAGAACGCCATCTATTCGGTGATTTCTCCCGAAGGATGTGCGGCCATTCTGTGGAAAGACCCGGAAAGGGCGTACGCGGCGACGGAGGAGGCGGCGGCGCGGATGCGCATCACGGCCCCCGAGCACCTTCGGAACGGACTGATTGACGAAATCGTGCCGGAACCACCGGGGGGAGCGCACTCCGACCACGACGGGGCGGCGGCGATCCTGGGTGAGAGCTTGCGCCTTGCCATTCGTTCCCTCGAGGAAGTCGCTCCGGCGGACCGGCGGGAAGCGCGCTACCGGAAGTTTCGAGAAATGGGAAACGTGGGACTGGAGGAAGCGCCCTCCCCGCGGCCCCAAGCGGTGTCTTCCCCGGCGGGCAAGGGGGCCGCGGCAAGAGAGGCCGTCGGCTACGGACCGGCCGGCACGAGCTGACCCCAGTGCCCACACTGCCTCGCGCCGGGCCCGGCGCCCCCCGGCGGCGCGCCGCGCGCTCTTCGAGATGGATCGGCACGGCAGTTACCGTGCTCTTGTTCGCGGGTTTCACGGTGTTCTTGGTCCTTCGTCTCCAGGAGGGTTTTGAGAGGCGGGCCACGGAGTGGTTCGAATCGGCCGATGAGGTCCCCGAAGAACGGGACGAAGTGGTCTCCGAAGAGCCGGAGTTCACGTGGTTCGACGAGCAGGGCCGCCCGCTGCTGCAGGGCCGCGCGGAGCAAGCGCTCGGGCGCAGTGACGGCCAGCAGCGCTTTTTGGAAGTCGAGTTGCGTCTGATTGGGGTGTATGCCGGCGAAGATGCCGTGGTAACCGCCGACGAACTCCTCCTCGATCCGCAGACTCCGGCGGTCGAGTTCATCGGCAACGCTCTCCTCAGCGTCGAAGGCCTCGAACTCTCGGGGCCCCACCTGCACTTCCGGCGCGCGCCGGATCGTCTCTGGTCGCGCGACCCGGTGCAGTTTCGTAGTGAGGATTTCGTCGGAATCGCTGCTTCGATGCAGTTCGACATCGAAGCTGGAGACGTCTCCCTGCACGGCGTCGTCGCGGGGCCGGTGGAGGAAGACGGCTTTTCAGTGGTCGCCGAGCGGGTGCGCTTCGATCGGGAAACAGCCGACACCACGCTCTTCGGGAAAGTGGAAATTTCCTCGGACCAGATCGAGCTCTTCTCCAAAGAGTCCGTGATTGCCCGCCGGGATCGGGAGCGGAACCAGATGCGCTCGATTGAGGCGGGGTTTGGAACGGAACTGACTCTGGTCGGCGCTACCGGCGAGGAGGGCGCGGCTCCCTTGGAGGAGACGAACCGAGAGGCTGCGAGGCTTCGCGGCGACGCACTCGAAATCAGGCTGGAGCACGGACGGATCCCGCGCTTGGTGCGGGTGACGGAAAACCCGTCGTTTTTCGGGAGCTCGGGAGCCGAACTTCGGGGAGACGAGGGAAGCTTCGCGCTGGATCCCGAGGGAACACCGGAGCGGCTCAGCATGACCGGCGCGGTGACTTCCCGTCTCCCCGCGGGGGATGGGCGGCGCCAGTTGATTTCCGTGGACTCGTCGCAACTGGAGGTCACCTTCGATCCGCAGGGAAACATCGCGATGGCCGTGTTCGGAGAGGGAGTCAGGGCCCGTTACGGCCGGGCGTCGGCGACCGCGGAGGGTGCCCACTGGAACGGCTCCGACACCTTGGTGCTCGAGGGCAATCCGCGGGTCGTGGATTCGTCGCTCCTCGAACTGGAGGGTCGCGATCTACGGCTGGTGATCGCGGAACCGAGCCGCGTCGAGGCTGGCGGGGCGGTAACGGCCCGTTTCCTGCCGGCCCGGCTGGACTGGCTGCCGGGCCGGTTCGAAGGGGTGGTTCTGACCGGGAACTCCGCCGTCATCGAGACCGGGCGCGGTCAGGGGGTGTTCACGGGTGGGGTACGGCTGCTTTTCGGCAAGAACCGGCTTCTCGCGGACGAAGTGAAAGTGGATGCTGATGGCAGAGCCCTCGAAGCTATGGGTGGCGTCGCTACCTCGCTGGAACTCGACATGCCGGTCCCCAATCCGACGGAACCGGATGAGACGGCGTCGGGACTGAGCGGCGCGCCGGGCGGGGCGGGGGGCGGGACGCCCGTGGCGGAAGGCGGGGTGCCTCCGGCCGGTGAGGCCTCGCCGGCGTCGCCATTTGTCTTCACGGCGCAGGCGGAGCGCTTCCGCTATGCGGCCAAGGAGGGACAGCTTTCCTACGGCGGTGCCCCCAGTCTCGAACACCGGGGGCCAGCTGGCGAGGTCAGCAGACTCCTCGCGGGTCGCATCGAAGCGGACCTCACGACGGACGGGTCCCTGGGAGCGGTGCGGGGCATTCAGGGCGCCCGGTTCGAGCGGGGGAGGAATCTGGTGCGCGGATCGCGGATCCGCTATGAACCCGGCGCCGATCTCCTCGTCGCGTGGGGCTCTCCGGCGGTTGTGGAAGTGGACGGAAGGAGTTCGGAGGGAGGCCTTGTGGAACTGGCGCTCGCGGACAATCGGACCGAAATCCACCCAACCAGGATCAGACGGGCCGTCACCCGGAGCCGTATCGCGAACAGGGGGGCCGAGGCCCGCCGGTGAGCACGTCGTGAACGTCTCCTCCTCCGGTGCCGATGCCGCGTCCGGAAACGTCGCCGCGGAGGTGGAGGACCAACGGCAAGGGCGCCTCCCGACCGCGAACGGGCAACCGGCCAACAAGGATCAAGATACTGCCGGGAGTCACCTGCTCGCCTGTCACGACCTGGTCAAAAGCTATGGACAGCGCCGGGTGGTGGATCAGGTAACAGTCCAGGTCGGGAGCGGCGAGGTTGTGGGTCTGCTTGGGCCCAACGGCGCGGGCAAGACGACGACGTTTCGCATGATCGTCGGATTGATCCAGCCGGATCAGGGGGCCGTATCCCTTGATGATCGGGATCTCACCGGCCTTGCCATGCACAAGCGCGCGCGTCACGGGATCGGGTACCTCGCGCAGGAACCGTCCATCTTCCGGGGTCTCACCGTCGAGGAAAACGTACTGGCCATTCTCGAGCAGGTCCCCCGATTGGGCCGCCGGGAGCGGCGCGAGCGAGCGGAGGCGCTCCTGGCCGAGTTTGGGCTCGTGGAACGCCGGCGCAACCTGGGGCACTCTCTTTCCGGCGGAGAGCGGCGGCGTGCGGAGATCGCCCGCGCGCTCGCTCCGGATCCGCGATTCCTGCTGCTCGACGAGCCTTTCGCCGCCATCGACCCGATCGCGGTATCCGAACTGCAGAGGATCGTCGGACGGCTTCGCGACCGTGGCCTCGGGGTCCTCGTGACGGACCACAGCGTCCGCGAGACTCTCCGGGTGACCGATCGCGCCTACATCATCGAGGAGGGTCGAATCCTCTTTGAAGGTACCCCCGCTGAGTTGGTCCGCAGTTCGGAAGTGCGGCGTGCGTATCTCGGGCAGGACTTCGAGTGGCAGTGAGCACGAGGTCCGGAACCCGAACGGAGCTTCGGGTCGGCGTTCGCCAGCAGCAGCGGCTGACGCTGACGCCGCAGGTGCGGCAGACGATCGAGATGCTGGTGCTGCCCCTCACCGAATTGCGGGTCCGGGTCCAGCAGGAACTGCTCCAGAATCCGGCGCTCGAAGAGTTGACGGAAGAAGAGGAAGAAGAGGAAGAAGACTCCGAATCCATCGAGGCCGCGCCGGAGAAGTCGGAGGGGAGCGAAAGCGACGACGCCGGGTCGGACAGCGAGCCCGACCCGATGACGGAAATCGAGCCCGAGGATTTCTTTTTCGAGAACCAGGAGAACACCGGCGGACTGGCCCTCGGAGAGGAGCCCCCCGCTCTTGAGCGAACGCTCGCCGCGGGGCGTACTCTGGCCCAGCATCTCATCGAGCAACTCGGTCTGTCCGTCGATACGGAACTCGAGCGAACGATAGGCCTGCAGATCATCGGCAACCTGGACGAACGCGGGTACCTGGACGGCTCCGTAGCGGAGATTGCGGCGTCGGTCGGGGTGACGGAAGAAGAAGTGGAGTCGGTAAGGAGGCGGATCCTGCGTTTCGACCCGACCGGAGTGGCCTGCCTGGACCTTGCCGAGTGTTTGCTCGTCCAGTTGGAAGCGGCGAACCAGGCCGCGGGGCCACTGGGGAAAATCGTGCGGGAGCACCTGGATCTAATCATCCGGGAGCGGTTCAGAGAGCTGGCTCGTGCGATGTCCACCGAGGTGACCGTCGTAATGCGCTGGGTCCGGCGGATCGGAGAGCTGGACTTCCGCCCGGGGAGCCGGTTTTCACTGAGTCCAGACCAGATTGTGGTGCCGGATGCCCGGGTCTACCTCTTCAATGGGGAATGGCGCGTCGAGATGAGCGATGGGATCCCCAAGCTTCGCGCCAGCCGGGTCTACCGGGAGGTCATCAGGAGTCCCAACCGGCACACGCCCGCGGAACAGGCGTTCGCGCGGGATGCATGGGTCCGCGCGAAGGGGTTCCAGCGGTCGGTTCAGCAGCGCCAGGAAACCGTTCGTCTTGTCGCTGAAGACATCGTGCACAAGCAGTCCGAGTTTCTGACTCGCGGGATCGCCCACATCCGACCGCTGGTCCTGAATGATGTAGCACAGGACATCGGGCGTGCGGAGTCCACCGTCTCGCGGGTCGTCAGTAACAAGTATCTGGAAACCCCACGCGGCGTCATCCCGTTCCGCCGGTTTTTTCACAGCGCGCTGTCGCTGCGGGATGGGCGTCAGGTGTCTTCGGAGGCTGTCCGGGCGCGGGTCCAGAAGATCGTGGCGCGCGAGGATCCGCAGTACCCGCTGACCGATGATCAGATCGTGCAGCTTCTCGACCGGGAAGGGGTCATCATCGCGCGCCGCACGGTGGCCAAGTACCGGAAATCGCTTCGCATTCCGTCTTCCAACGAGCGACGGGCCCGCTACCGGAACCGGCCACCCGCGTCTCCCGGGAGTTGACCCGCCGCGGCGGCTCCCGGATACTCGCTTCCGATGATAGGGATTGTCGTGGTTACGCACGGTCAGTTGGCGCGGGAGCTGGTAGCCGCGGCGGAGATGATTACGGGGGAGGACATTCCGAACGCCACCAGCGTTTCGATCGGTTGGCACGATTCCCCGGAGGATGCGCAGCGGGCCATCGTGACCGCGGTCGGCCGGGTTTCCGGAGATGAAGGTTCGGTAATCCTGACGGACATGTTCGGGGGGACGCCCTCCAACCTGGCACTCAGCCTACTTGAGGAAGACCGGGTGGAAGTGGTGACGGGAGTGAACCTTCCCATGCTCATTCGCCTCATTTCGATCCGTGAGGAAGAACAGGTGGGTCCAGCGGAGGCAGCGCGGGCGGCTCTTTATCAGGGCAAGGAGAACATCTATCTCGCTTCCGAATTGCTTGGCGGCGGGCCGGGCCCGGCGCCCGCGCGCGAGGAATCAGAGGAAGCGGCCGAAGCGGATCCGCAGGATCAGACCGGCTCGAGCCAGGGCTGATTCCAGGGGAATCTTCGAGGAGGGACCGTGCCGGAGCGGGTGGTCCTGGTCACGAACCCGCTAGGCATACACGCGCGCGCGGCAGCCCGCTTTGTGAAGACGGCGACGCGCTACGACGCCGTGGTGACGGTAACCCGGGGCGAGACCACCATTGATGGGAAG
The DNA here is from genome assembly GCA_965250045.1 of Candidatus Marinacidobacterium sp. Classification (GTDB taxonomy): domain Bacteria; phylum Acidobacteriota; class Vicinamibacteria; order Marinacidobacterales; family Marinacidobacteraceae; genus Marinacidobacterium. The sequence continues at coordinate 2,927,561 of OZ252286.1, read as the reverse complement.
AGCATCCTGGGTCTCCTGTTTCTCGCTGCCGCGAAGGGGAGCCGGCTGCGGATTCACACTTCCGGGCGTGAAGCAAGGGCGGCGCTCGAAGCCTTGGTGCGACTGGTCAGGGACGGAATCGGGGATCCTCCGCACCCCGGATCCGACGGACATCGGCCTGGTGTTGCGCCATGATGGTGTCCGCGTCCCGGAGCGACTCCTTGCGGGTATCTGCGGGAGAGACCGTACTGCGCGGAGAACCCGCAGCGCCCGGGATTTGTGTGGCGCCGACGATCGTGTTCGAGCGACGCGCCGTTCCGGTGTTCCGGGTGGAAATCAGCCAAAGGGAGATCGGTCGCGAGCTCCGCCGTTTCCAAAAGGCCCGCGACCGCGCGGCGGAGCAGCTCCGCGAAATCCGCGAATCCACCCGCCGCGCCCTGGGGCAGGACCCGGCGTATCTTTTTGAAGCGCAGCGCCTCATGCTCGCCGACCCGCTGCTGGTCGAGCGGGTGGAGGAGGTGATCCGGTCAGAGCGCGTGAATGCGGAATGGGCGGTGCGCACCGTGCTGAGGGAGCTCGAGGCGGTGTTCGACGGGTTGGCCGACGAGTATCTGCGTCAGCGGAAGGGAGACATCGCGGATGTAGGCGGGCGGTTGCTCCAAAACCTTGGTGGGGCCACGAGGCCTGCCCTGGAGCGCTGGGAACGTCGGCACGTGGTCGCAGCCGACGACCTTCGCCCGTCGGATACCGCGGAGCTGGACTGGAGCAAGATCCTGGGAGTCGTCATGGAGGCAGGCGGGCCGACGTACCACACGGCCATCCTGGCGAGGACCCACGATGTTCCGTGCGTCACCGGGATCCCTGGTCTTCTCGACCATATCCACACCGACCTGCCAGTCGTCGTCGACGGTTCCGAGGGCATCGTGGTGGTGAATCCCGCGCCGGAAACCGTTGTCGAGTACCGGAGGAAGCGGGAGAGGAAGCGTGAGCGCCGCCGTCGTCTGCTCGCCGCCACCGCGGCGCAGGCCCGAACCGCGAACGGCGAGCGCGTTGTCCTGATGGCGAACATGGACGAACCGGGGGAAATCGGGCTCGTCCGCCGCAATGGCGCCGAGGGGGTCGGCCTCTTCCGCACCGAACGGATTGCGGTCCAGGAGATCCCGTCCGAGGAGGCACAGTTCCGCATCTACCGGGATCTCGCCCAGGCTCTCGATCCGCATCCTTTGGTGATCCGGGCCTTCGATCTGAGCGCTACGGACATCGGTCGCGCGCCTGAACTCAATCCGGCGCTCGGCCTCCGCGGCACCCGGCTGCTCGTGCTGGCGTCGGGGATCTTCGAGACGCAGATCCGGGCCATACTGCGTGCCGCCGTCCACGGAAAGGTCCAGTTGATGTTCCCGATGGTGGGGGGACTTGAGGAATTCAGGGCCGCGAGGACCCATGTCCGGGCGGCGATCCGGGCGCTCCGCTACCGGGATGTTCCGTTCCGCGAAGTGCCGGTGGGAGCCATGCTGGAAGTGCCCTCGGCGGCAGCGACCGCGGATCTGCTAGGGCAGGAGGCGGAATTCCTCAGCATCGGAACGAACGACCTGATGCAGTATCTGTTTGGCGTGGACCGGGCGAACGAACGGGTGGCGCACTTCAGCGATCCGTTCCATCCGGCGCTCCTGCGCACGCTCCGTTTCGTAACCCGGGTCTGCCGCCGCAGCGGCCTGCCGCTCGCGGTCTGCGGCGAGGTAGCCGCCGAGCCGCTGATGATTCCCCTGCTGCTTGGCTTCGGAGTGCGGACGTTCTCGATGAGCCCGAACGCGATTCCCGAAATGAAGCGCCTGATCGCCCTTCAGGACACCAAAAAAGCCGAAGACATCGCCCAGCAGAGCGTCCGGCTGACGACTTCGCGCCGGGTCCGGGCCCGGGTGCTCCGGGCGGTTCGGGAACGGAGCGACGCAGGGAATTAGCAGTCTCCCATCTGCAGATCCCCTCTCCCGGTTCAATGGAAATCGCGGCTCGGAACCTCCGGCGGTTTCGGCATCCTTGAAATCTGGGGCCGGAAGAGTTGGTCCACCACGATGTGGGTGGCGCCCTGTTCCGCCTGAATCCGCCCGGCGGCTCCGAGGAACGACAGGGTCTGAGCCAGGTGGCGGTGTTCTTCGAAGACGTCCGGCCAGAGGATGAGATTCACGAATCCGGTTTCGTCTTCTAGGGTCATGAACACCACCCCGGAAGCAGTTCCCGGCCGTTGGCGGCAGATCACAATCCCCGCGTAACGCGCTCGCGTCCCGTTTCGAAGCTTCGTTACCTCGAGGGCGGTGGGCAGTCCGGCGGCGGTTAGCTGGCTTCGTAGCGGCAGCAGAGGATGTCCTCGGGTGCTGCTGCCCGTTGTCCGATGGTCCCAGACGATGGATTCGAAACTGTCCAGCGAGGCAAAGCCGGGAACGGTTTCCCGCAGGAGGGGCGGGTCTTCCGGTGTCGCGGCAAGCGCCTGCCAAATCGCATCGCGTCGGTTTTTCGGTCCGAGGTTCTGGAGTGCATCCGCCTCGGCAAGTGCAACCATCACCTTTTTCCCAAGACCGGTACGACGCGCCAAGGCGGCGATGGAAGAAAAGGGCGACTCCCGGCGAGCCGCCACGATCTTCTCTCCATCGACGGAACCGAGCCCCTTCACGTAGCGGAGGCCTATGCGGACGTCCGGTTTCCCGGCTTCTTGGGAGGATGCGGAGCCGGTAACCAGAGAACAGTCCCAGCTACTCGCAGTCAGATCCACCGGAAGAAAGCGCACTCCCCGTCGTTTGGCGTCCTCGATGATTGTTGCCGGAGCATAAAAACCCATCGGTTGCGCATTCAGCAGCGCGCATGCGAACTCCGCCGGGTAGTGACAGAGCAGGAAAGCGCCGGCATAGCTGATGAGAGCGAAACTGGCGGCGTGGCTTTCGGGAAAGCCGTACTCGCCAAATCCCTGAATCTGCTCGAATACGCGTTTCGCGAACTCGGGAGCGATCCCCTTGGCGCACATCCGGGAAAGCAGGCGGCTCCGATGTCGTTCCATCCGGCCGGTGCGCCGCCAGGCCGCCATGTCGCGGCGGAGTTGATCGGCCTCGCCGGCGGTGTAGTCGGCGGCGACCACCGCGAGCCGCATCACCTGTTCCTGAAACAGCGGCACCCCAAGGGTCTTTTCCAGAACGGGCCGGAGGGACGGGTGAGGGTATTCCACCGCTTCTTCTCCCCGACGGCGGCGGAGGTAGGGATGCACCATTCCTCCGGCGATGGGCCCGGGCCGAACGATGCTCACTTCGATCACCAGGTCGTAGTAGTTGCGGGGCAGAAGTCGCGGCAGCATGGCCATTTGGGCTCGGCTTTCGATCTGGAAAACACCGATGGTTGCGGCTTTCCGGATCATCGCAAAAGTTTCCGGATCGTTGGCGGGGACGCTGGCCATGGAGAGATCGAGCCCCCGTGAGTTCCGGAGCATCCGGAAACAGAGATCCAGTTGGGTCAGGGCTCCGAGTCCCAGCAGATCCACCTTGAAAAGGCCCAGTTCCTCGATGTCGTCCTTGTTCCACTGGATGACCGTTCTTCCCTCCATCGCGGCGTTTTCGACGGGCACGATGTGAGAGACCGGCTCTTCTCCGAGCAGGAATCCGCCGGGATGAATCGAGAGGTGTCGCGGAAACCCCTGGATCTCGTTCGCGAGACGGAGGAGATGGTGGGCTGCTGCTCCCTCAGAAGACCAGCCGGCAGCCGACAACCGGTCACTCGAGAGTGGTTCGTGATGAGAAAAAGCGCGGGCCAGGCGATCCACGGATCGCTCGGAAAACCCGAGCGTCTTCCCCACCTCCCGGATTGCCGACCGGGTCCGATAACAGACGGTGTTGGCCACCATGGCGGCGCGTCCCTCACCGTACTTGCGGTACAGGAACTGGATGACCTCCTCCCGGCGGGAATGCATGATGTCCAGGTCAATATCGGGTGGCTCGGCGCGTTCGCGGGACAGGAACCGCTCAAACAAGAGTCCCATTCGCACCGGGTCCACCGCAGTGATGCCGAGGCAGTAGCAGACTGCGGAGTTTGCTGCCGAGCCCCGTCCCTGACAGAGGATTTCCTGCTCATGACAAAAACGCACGATCTCGACCATGGTGAGGAAGTAACCGCCGTAGTCGAGTTCACGGATCAGCGCCAGTTCCTTTTCCAGTTGCTGTCGGACAGCCGGTGGAATGCCGCTGGGATAACGCTCGGCTGCGCCTTTGAACGTCAGTTCCCGGAGTCGCGCTGAAGAATCCATGCCCCCGGGAAGATCCTCGGCGGGGTAGCGGTAACGGAGTTCGTCGAGCGAGAAGCGGCAGGTTTCGGCAATTTCCAGGGTTCGGGCAACCGCGATCGGATCGTCGGCGAAGAGTTCCGCGAACAGGGCAGGGGAAAGCAGGTAGTGCTCCGCGTTCGGACGAAGACGTCGTCCGGCACCCTGAAGTGGCACGCCGTGACGGATGGCGGTGAGCACATCCTGCAGTTCCCGGCGTCCCGGACGGTGGTAGAGCACCTCGGTAGCGGCGGTTATCGGGATCCGGTACTGCTTCGCCCGCTGGCGGAGAAGGGCCTCTTCGGGAACGTCGTTGTCAGCCCGGTGCCGGGTAATGAGGACATGGATGTTTTCCCCGAAAGCCTCCCGGAGCAGGTGCGCCGGCTTCTCGGGAGGGGTTTCCTGCTTGAGGGCAGAGACGCCTCCTCCCCAGAGTGCGTGAAGCCCTTCGGCATGAGAAGCGATTTCTTCCCAGGAAACACCGGCGGTTCCCTTGCGGGATGGTCGTCCGCCCGTTCCGGATCGGATGCCCGGGGAATTCCCCTCGGGGTCTTTGTCAGAGACGGCGCCGGGGCCTCGTAACAGCCCCCGGGTCAGGAGCCGGCACAGATTCCGGTAACCGGTCCGGTTCCGGGCGAGCAGGAGGATGCTTCCCTGTTCGCCTGGCCTGCCTCTTCCGGTTGCGGCTGCGGCCACCGATGTTTCAGCGCCGAGTATCAAGCGGATACCCCGCTCCCGTGCCGCGACATGGGCCTTGACGGCCCCGTACAGGCCGTTCCGGTCGGTGAGTGCAATCCCGGGAAGGCCGAGGGCGTGGGCCTCCTCGATCAGTTCTTCAGGATGACTCGCCCCTTCCAGGAAGGAAGCGTTGCTCTTGCAGAAAAGAGGAAAGTACAAGGTGTCATTCAACGCGGCCTTCGAGGAACCATGAGCGTCGCTCCCGGTCGAAGAAAACCCAGCAGACATCGCCGCGCTTCAGGCGGACAAAAAAGTAGTCGCGAGAGATCGGCCGTCCCGAAAGGAGGCGCCACCAGCCTCCGGAGATGCGATAGGGCCCGGTGAAACTCTGAACGGGGCCGTGTTCGATTCCCCGAAGCAGCCAGCCGTCCGGTTCGTCCGAACCCCGATGGGGAAGGATGAGCGGCTGGTCGTAAATGCGGCGAATCAGGCGAGGCGCTCGGGTCTCGAAAAATTCCTTCGGGAAGCTTTCGCCTGAGCGACTGCGAGAGACGGCCTTTTCTGGAGAGACCGGCCGGCAGCGATAGCGCCCCCGGGGAAGGTGCGCATCCCGGGTTTCCAACCGGACCAGAGAGTCCTCGCCGAACTCGGCCTGAATCTGGGCCAGCGCTTCCGACGCCTTTTTCGGACCCCGGGAAAGAGCCTCGCCGGGGCTTTGGTACAGGCCGGGCTGTTCAGAGACGTAAAGGCCGCCGAGAGCACGGAGAACGAGGGCGAGGATCCTTCTTCCGGGTTCACCTTCCTGCCCCCTGGCGATGGCCCTGTTTTCCGGGGAGATGGCTCTGAGCCGCAGGCGGAGCAGGGAAAGAAGCTTCACGCTGTCTTCGGTGGGAAGGGCGGGGCGGACCGATCCGGAAATTGGCGGAGCGTCCTCGCATTTCACTTCGTAAGCGAGCTCGACAAGCGCGAGGCCCCGTTTGCCGAGATCGGCGAGGATCTGATCAAGGAGGCGCTTCGCGTGGAAGATGAGCCGTTCGATGTCGATCTCGGGCGGCTCGAAGGAAATCCGTTGTTCGATCGGTGTTTCCGGGCGGAAGGCGTCGCAAACCGGCGCGGGACTCCCTCCGGATGCAAGGCGATGGAGTTCCAGAACTTCTTTCCCAAAGCGGCTCGCCAGTCCTTTCCCGGACAGTCCATTCCCGGCCAAGCGCAGCAAGTCTCGAAGAGATGAGATGCCGAGCTTTCCCAGACTGGCGAGAGTCTTCTCCGACAGTCCAAAGCGGACGAGCGGCGCCCTGAGGGCAGCGGTTCTTTCCTCGGTGGGACTCTCAAAGATCTGCAGCCCGAAGATGGCCCGCGCCGCCGCAAAGGTTCCGAACCGGTTGAAACCCACTGCGATCGAGACATGAAAACCCTCTTCCACGAGATCCTGGTGTAGCGCGTCGGTCCAATCTGAAAGCGGACCAAACAATCCGGCCAGGCCGGATGCCCGAAGCCAGAAAGTCCCGGCAGCACCGAATCCGGAAAGGTGCGGATCAAGGGATGAAGCCGATTCGACCTGAGGACTCCAGCGATGGAGTCGCTCTGCCAGTCGGCGGACTTCCTGTTCTACTTCCGAAGAGCGGACATGGTCGATCCGGAGCGCGGGGCAGCAGGCGACTGCAGCGGCTTGCCGCATACCCGGACGCACCCCGTGAGTGACCGCCCGACGGTTTGCCCAGTGAATTCGCGCCTGCGTTTTGTCTTCGGTGACCACCGCCACCGGTTCCTGCCGCCATTCGGGGTGACGCCGGAGCAAGATCTGTAGCGGCAGCGCCGGAACGTCAACACATGCCAGCCGGCTCACGGCATTTCCTTTCGAAACGGAATCCGGGGAAAAGGCGATCCCTGCCGCGGACCGGCGGAAATTCCGTAGAGGAAGAACCTCCGCTCCCCTTGTCCTTGAGAACGGTGATGACGATGTCGTTTTCCCTGCGGCTCGCGTCGAAACGCTTCCCCACCCGGGGGTCGATCGATGGGGCGGCCGGCGGCTTGTCGGTCAGCAGGACGACAGCGGTTCGATATTTGTGCGCGAGTCCGGCAAGCCGTGACAGGGGAGGGATCCCGAGGGGGGTGCTCGGGCGGGACATCAGGTTTCGGGTTTCCAGGGTTCTCGGGCTCTGGGCTCTCGGACTTCGGGTTCTCGGGCTTTGAAGTCGCGGGGATGTCACGACGGATCCCGGGGTCGGTCTCCGGGCCGGACTCTCCGGCTGAACAGAATCGGCAAGGTCCACGACCACCAGCCCAAAAGCTCCTGAGTGGACAATCCGGGTAGCGGCGCGGATCTGCGCCGCCGGCGTTTCCAGTCGAAGAAGAACCAATCGCTCCAGAGCGATTCCGGACTCCACCGCGTCCGGAGGGAAGAAGAGGCTGTGGGTTGTCGCTACCCAGGCGATCAGAGCAGAACCTGCAGCAGGATCCGGATGTGAACCGGGATGCAGGCCATGACGCTTTTTGTGGTGTCGAGCCTGATGATGCTGGGCCTCGGCAACAAGCGCCAGCGCTGAGGACAGGACTCCGGAATCAGCCGTTCCAGAGATTTCCACCAGACTGCCGGCAAGCCGGGCCAGCCCCCATTTCACAAATCCTGAGTCAGGGGTCGACAGGGCAGGGTGGGAGATCCGGGGACTTGGGGGTTTATGGGGAAGTTTGTGGGAGGCAGGCGACCGGCCGAGTTGGGGAAAGCCGAGTTGGGGAAGGGATGTCTGCTGTTGGTGCAGGGCAGGGGCGAGGGTTTGCTGCATCAGGGTTCTCTTTCGGGGGGCACCGGGTATTCAGCGAACATCGGATATTCAGCGGGACATTGGATATTCAGCGGGACATCGGATATTCAGCGGGACATTGGATATTCAGCGGGACATCGGATATTCAGCGGGACATTGGATATCAGCGGAGCTGGCGGCGCAATTCCACGACTCTCCCGAGAATCCGACAAGACCCGGGAGGTGGACGGAGCGCTTTGAAGGCGGGGTTCTCCGGACGCAGTTCCATTCCGTCTTGCCCCAGGTAGAGTCGCTTCACCGTGGCTTCCTCTTCGAGGAGCGCCACTACGATCTGACCGGAAACTGGCGCCCCTTGGCGTTCGACGATGACTGTGTCGCCGGGCAGGATGCCGGCCCCGGACATGCTTTCCCCCCGCACCCGGAGTGCGAAGTAGTCCGAGAGATCCCGGGAATCGGGGATCTCTACCGGGAGATTCCCCTCCGGGTTCTCGATGGCCTCTTCGAAACCGCCGGCGGCGACTTCGCCCAGGAGGGGAACCGGCTGAAGGCGGTTGGGAGACCATCCCCACGCTTGGCCTGACGCTGGGGAAGGCAACCGATAGCCGCGGGAACGACCTGATTCCTTGACCAGTCGTCCTTCTCCCACGAGAGCGGTGAGATGGGCCCGGACGGTCTCGACGGCCCGGAAACCGAAATGCCGCTGTACCTCACGAAGGGAAGGAGAGTCGCCCTGAAGCAGGCGGTCGCGGACGAAGTGAAAGATCCGGTTCCGGGTCTGCCCCGGCGGCGTTTTGGGCATGCACGCAGCATAGCAGACATTTGTCTGCTATGCCAGATTGAAGGGGGTGGAGCTTTCCTGGATTGGACCACGCCGTCAGGTGGCGACGATAGAGGATGGATAGCGAGGCTCTCGCGGCCCTGCGGGCCGCGGTGCCGGTCTGAAGTTGGCGTTCCCGTGCCTGCACACCATTACGCCTGATGGAGTCATTGCCGAGATGGGCACCATGACGCCACTCCGCGTCCACGCCGTCCGCGGCGCTCCGCGCCGCTGTGCCGACCGGAGGTCGGCGTTCCCGTGCCTGCATCCCGTGAGGGCGAACGGCGCAGCACCAAGCAAGCAGCAAAGACTGATGGCAGCGAACTTTGTTCGCTGACCGCGAGATCAGGGGGAAAGTGTGAAAGGGGGAACTCCCTCTTTCACAAAAAGACGACATCGAATCGGAACTCGCCGCCGCGCGCCGAGGGCGCGCAAGGGAGTTGCGATCCCGGCGCGGAGCGCCGGGCGTTTCGGGAACGGGGCCCCTACTTTGTTCCCTTGGTTATCGCTACGCCATGCCTTTCTCGTGCCCCGTTCCCGGAACGCTCGTCGTCAGAACGGGACGTCGTCCACGTCGTCCTTGGTATCGACTCCGCTGGATCCCCAGGCGTCCTGCCGGTTCCGGTTCTCGCGCGTCCCGGCGTCTGGCGCGCTTCTCTCGGTGGCGGAACGCCCCGGAGATTGATAACCGTCGCGCTGCGTGTTCCCGCTTCCGAATACCGAGTGAGCCTGAGTTTCGGTGCTCCGGCGTTCCCGACCACTCCGGTCCGTGTACTTCCGGGTCTGCACTCGGCCTTCCACGAGGACCCGCTGCCCCTTCTCGAGCTGGCCCTCCAGACGCTGGGCAGCCTCTCCGAACACCGCGACCTGGTGCCATTCGGTCTCTTCGTTCGTTTCCCCGCCCCGTCGGGTCCAGCTTTCGCTGGTGGCTACCGTGAGGTTCATCACCATGAAGGAATCGAACTTCCGCAGTTCCGGTGTCCGCCCCAGATTTCCCAGGACGATCGAACGGTTGACGTGAGGATCGGCGCTCTCGGTCGTGCGCACGATGTCGGCGCGAACTTCCGTGAAGTACACGTCTTCACCCTGCTTGTTCTGGTATTTGCGGGTCCGGAGTTGTCCTTCCACGTAGATCGGACTATCCGGCGCCACCCGCTCCGCAACCTCCACGTTCCGCTCGCCGCGCACGACGACCTGGTGCCAGGCTGGGCGTTCCCGCATCGCCCCCGTATCGTCGTTCTCGATGGTCACGGTCTTGACGTTCAGGTTGACCAGCTTGCGCCCGTCCTCGAAGACCTTCGTCCGCGGAGCGTCGGAAATCACACCGCGCAGCACGACCTTGTTCACATCTCGCATCACATCTACTCCTTCCGGCCGCGTGGCGCGGCCGGCTCTCAGCAGCCGGGATCCCTCGGGGGCATGGCGTCCAGCTCTCTCTTCGCCAGACGCGCCGCCGGGGTGCCGGCAAAAACATTCAAGATGTCCTCAAAGATTTCGCGGGCGTCGGACTCATGGCCCATCCGCCCGAGAATGAGACCCTTCTTGTACCAGGCCTCGCCAATCTTGCTGCTATCCGCGAAGTCGCGGATCACGATCTCGAACTGTTCGAGGGCGTCGTCGAGCCGATCCTCGGCCAGGCGGCATTCCCCCATCCAGAAGCGGGCGTTGTCCGCCAGTTCTCCCCCTTGGTCCGCAACCCGCTGGAAGCTGGCAAAGGCGAGGTCGTAGCGTTCCCGGTGGTAGTCGGACTCCGCTTCGTAATAGGTTTCGGCAACGCTCGGTTCGTCGAGCACCGTCGCTCCCTCGTCCTCCTCCGCAGGAGTTTCCCCCTCGCCGGCAGCTTCCTCCGCTGCGACATCTTCCTCGGAGGGCTCCGTGTCGTCCGCCGTTCCCGGAGGGTCCCCGCGAAGCGCCGCACGGCGTTGCGCCTCCCGCACCGACTCCACTTCCACCATGAGGGCCGAAAGGCGCTCGCCCACCTCCCGAAACGCCTCGCTCAGGGTGGCGACACTCCGCTCCATCCGGTTCAGGGTGTTCAGGGTTTCGGCACGGCTTCGGCGATCGGCGGTCAGTTGTTCCTCCCGATCCTCGAGAAGGCGTTCCACTGCCTGAGAAAGAGCCGTCTGCGTCTCGACCAGGGTGGCCAGTTGCACCTGAATCTGCCGAATTTCGGACACGACGCGGTTCTGGTCCCGCTGGGTGACGGTGCGTGCTTCCGGAACGGCCGGAACCAGAGAAAGGGAAAGAAAGAGGGTTCCGGCGAAAAGCGGCACGGACGGGAATGCGGTTCGGGAAGATTTCACTTGGCGATGATCTCCAGATGGGCGCGGCGGTTCCGCCGCCAGGAAGCCTCGTTGTGAGCCGGATCGAGAGGGAATTCCTTCCCGTAGCTAATGATCCGCATCCGGCCGGAACCGACGCCGAGGTCCCGCAGGTAATCGCGGACAGCCCGGGCACGTTCTTCGCCGAGGGCCAGGTTGTATTCCACGGTGCCGCGTTCGTCGCAGTGCCCTTCGACCAGAATTCGGACCGAGGGATAGCGGGACAACCAATCAGCGTTTTCCTCCAGAGTGGCCCGGATGGTGGCACTGAGTTCAGCGCTGTCGTACTCGAAAAGCACGTCCTTGAGGTGCTCCTCGGTATTCAAGTCCTCAAGGCTCCTTGATCCGATGTCCAGAAGGTCGGTTTCTCCTCCGACCTCTGGCGGGATCGCGAGGATCTCGTCTTCGGTCAGTCCGCCGGAACTCGCAGGCTCCGGCTCGGGTTCCGGCTCCGGGTCTGCTGCTGAATCCACAGGCTGGGCGGGAGCGGCTACGGGCGCAGCCACCGGATCGCCTCCGGTCGCCGGGCTGCGAGAGACGGAAGAACAGGACGTCCCCATCAGCGACAGAGCGAGCAGGGCGGCCGGGAGGATGGCGAAGAAAGGGCCGTGGGCTGTTAGCAGCCTGTGGACAAAGTGGCGTGAGCGCCGAGGCTGACGAGGCCCAGTTCTCCCGGTGGGGCCAGTTCTCCCGGTGGGGACCCGGCTGACAAGGCGCGCGAGGGAGAAATACCGAGTGTATTTCGACCGAAGCGCAACGATGAGCGCCTCGCAGAGGCGCGGTTCAGCCGGGATGCATCGCCAGCCGAACGCCGCGTGACTTTGTGCACAGGCTGCTGTAGCCCGGCAGGCCGAATGGAGTCTCATCAACGCGACCTCATTGCGGACCCCCAGGGGGGTTACCCCAACGGGGGGTGGTATTGCTCCCTTCTCGGGTGAGCTGCTTCAGATTGGAGCCGTCCCGGTGCATGGTGAACACCTGGTCGTTGCCGGCCCGGTTGGATGTGAACGCAATATGCAGGCCGTTCGGAGCCCAGGAGGGACTCTCGTTGCTGCCGCGTCCCGTTGTGAGTTGCCGGGTCTGCCGGGTCTCGAAGTCGTGTACTACGATGTCGAAGGGGCCGCGTTCGATCCGCGAGGCATAGGCGATCTCACTGTGCTGCCGCGAGGGAGACCACGCCGGCGAATCATTGTACGAGCCTTCAAAGGAAATCCGCCTCAGGTTCAATCCGTCCCGGTCCATGGTGTAGATCTGCGGGGCTCCGGTGCGGTCGGAGGTAAAGGCGATCGTGCGCCCGTTCGGGGACCAGGTGGGTGCGACATCAATGGCGCGGTTGTCGGTGATCCGTCGCAACTCGCTGCCGTCCACCGCTGCCAGGTAGATCTCGGACTGGCCGTCACGATTCGAAGTGAACGCGATCCACTGCCCATCCGGAGACCAGGCCGGAGTGAATGATTGGAACTCTCCGACCAGTTTTTCCCCGCGGCCCTGATAGAGAAAGGCGAGATAGAGGGAAGGCGCGCCTTCGCGGTAGGAGATATAACTGAGCGCTCGTCCATCCGGCGACCAGCTCGGGGTGATGTTCAGTGAACCGTTGGCGGTCACCGGGCGCTGTCCGTGTCCGTCGTAGTCCATCAGGTAGATCTCTTTGCTGCGCGGCTGCGATCGGCTGGTGGAGAAAGCGATACGAGTTCGGGCGACTCCCTGGTAGTTCCCGGCATGCTGCAGGATGTCGTCGGCGATCCGGTGGGCCAGCGTCCGGGCGGCCCCGCGCGCAGCCGTGTACCGCCGTCCGAAGACGTTTTCCTGCGCCCGTACGGCGTGCATGCGCACTTCGGCGAGGAGCAAGTCTCCCTCGATCCAGAGCTTCGCATCGATCAGGATGTCGGCTCCGATGGACTCCCACTGGTAATAGTCCAGGACTCCTTCGGCGGACCCGGCTTCCGCGATCCGATAAAAGCGCTTGGGAAGCATCCGGTACACCCCGGCGTACTCGATGTCATCCCACAACACGGCACTGGCCACGGACGCAGCCTCCGTCGCCTCTTGGCCCAGCGGGTCCCCGTCGTCGCCGGGAGACTCCCCGGAACCGGCCTCGGGCGCCGAGTCGCTCGGAAGCACCTCGAAATCGGGAACGGCCATCCGGACCGGAGCACCGGGACGGGTGATGTCGAGGTACCAATCGCCGGCTTCTTGAGGGAGTGCCGCGGGCGCACTGGCCACGCGGGAGTCAGTTGCGCCAGACTCCGGGAGAAGCTTCGCAACTTCGACTGACGCCGGATGTCGCGTGGCTCCGGAGTGGACGACGGACTTGGGCGCCAAACCGGCCGCGGCTCCAGTGGCCAGCGCGGCGCCGAGGAGGGCCAGTGCTGGACCGAAGCGGGGCAGGGGAAGATGTCTCATGGAGCCTCGGCTGGAGGTCCGTCCGGGTTGCCGTTCGCTTCCTGCGAGTACGTGAAGAGAAGGTGTACCCCGACCCGGTCTCTCGGATAGCTGTCCGGAAGCCGCGGCAGGGGCTCCGCCAGAACGACGGCCCGGAGCGCCGCCCGGTCAAGGAGCGACTGTCCGCTTGAAGTCTCCACCTCGGCGCCGCTGATGGCGCCGTCGCGGGAAATGGTGAACTTGACCACCACGGTGGCCCGCCCGCGAACGGGGATCTGTTGCCAGTTCGCCTGGATCCGGGCGACCATCTGGCGCTGATAGAAGGCGTACTCGAAATCCTGATCGAAGCGGGTGCCCCCCGGTCTACCTCCGAGGCCGATCCCGGTGTTGCCGGCAGCCCCCTGGTTCGAAGCATTGGGGGCCGCCCTTCTGGTGGGGCGTGATTTCGTATCGACAGGGCGGCGGGTTTCGAGTTGCGCGGAGTCAGCCCAGGCCGCATCGCGGCCTCTGAGACCCGACTCCGGACGCTGGGGCCGAGCGGCCCGCTGGCGTTCCCGGGCGTCGGGAACCGGCATTCGGTCGCGGTTTTCCACTGTCGGCCGAACCACTTCCGGACGGGACTCCGGAGCTTCGGGTGCGGGCGGCTCCGGCTCCGGAGGCTCGGGAGCGGGCGGTTCCGGCTCGGGTTCCGGGGGCGGCGTCGGACTCGGTGCTGCGGCGCTGCCGAGATTGGGGGTTGGGTTTGGACCGGACATCCCGAGTTCGATGAAGGCCGCCGAGGGGAGAGCGAGATCAGGACCCTGATCGAGGTCCAGGCCCACGGCCGCGCCTCCCAGCAAGACGAGGTGCGCCGTCGCCGACCACATCAGATTGCGCCGAAACGTATCCTCGGTCGGACTTGATCGGGTCCGACTTGATCGGGTCCGACTCGATCGGGTCCGACTTGATCGGGAGGTTGCCATCGGCGATTGCGAAGCCGATGGACTCCGGGGTGGATCCGGCACCGGCTTACCTCCGCCGTTGTTCGCCCGGGTAGGCATACACGAGACCGACACGGTCAAAACCCGCTCGTTTCATCGTGTCGATCACTTCGATGACCTGTCCGTATTCTAGCGAGACATCCCCCTGCAGATAGCCTTCGCGAGCTCCCTCGATAGCGACGATTTCGCGGAGCCGCTCCTCCAATAGCAACGGATTCACCGCCCGCTCGCCAACGAATGTCCGGCCTTCAGCGTCGACGGTGACGATGACGCGCTCGGTTGCCTCGGCGGAACGCATCCGGGCGGTGGGAAGGCTCACCTCCAGCGACCGCACGAGGAGCGGAGCGGTCACCATGAAGATGATCAGCAGCACGAGCACGACATCCACGAACGGGGTCACGTTGATCTCGGAGAGAGCACTCCCCGCAGTAGCTCTCCGGCGGGCGCCGAGCTGGGCCAGCGCAGAACCGGAACCCGAACCTGAGCCCCCGGCAGAGCCGCCAGCGGTCCCCATCGCCATGCCGTCAGCGGGCCAGGCGCCGTTCCAGCATAGCCACGTACTCCATCGAGAAATCGTCCATGGTGTTTGTGATCCGGCGGATCTGGGCGAGGAAGGCGTTATAGGCGATGACGGCCGGAATCGCCGCGCCCAGACCGGCGGCGGTAGCGACGAGGGCCTCAGAAACTCCCGGGGCGACGACGCTGATGTTCGCGGCCTGAGTGAGGGCGATGTCCTGAAATGCGCTCATGATGCCCCAGACGGTCCCGAAGAGACCGATGAACGGAGTGGCGCTGCCGGTCGTGGCGAGAAAGATCATCCGGTGCTCGAGTGCGGCCGTTTCGGCCGAGGATGTACGGAGCAAGGATCGCGCCACGGCTTCCATGTTGGATACCTGGAGCCGCATGGATTCTTCGTCTTCCTGCCGGGATTGATAGCGGACCTCCTGATAGCCGGCGTTGAACAACCGGGCCAAGGGGCTGCCCGGATGTTTCCGGGCCCAGGTCACGACGTCGGCGAACCGCTTGGCGGACCGGAAGTGGTTCAGGAAGGCGGCCGAGTCCCGCTCGGCCTGGCGGAGCCGTCGTGACTTGTTCAGGATGATGGCCCAGGAAACGAGGCTGAAGAAGACCAGCGTCGCCAGCACGAACCACGAGACCGGCCCCGCCCCCAGCACCAGCGCCAGAAAACCGCCCTCTTCGAAGAATCCCCCGGAGGAAGCGATGTCAACCGCGGTTACCGTCTCACCGGCGGCCTGCGGCTCGGGTGGCTGCTGTGCCGCCCATGCTCCCTGGGCCACCAGCAGCGAGACCCCGGCCCGGAGAACAGCGTTGCACGAAGCCGTGAACCGGGCGAACACGTAGAAGCGGCGAGGAACCAGGATACCCAACATATAGTAGCCTAACCCATGCTCAACCACTACCCGTTGGGGTTCTCGTTCATTTCGGGGTGTGGACCCCCCGGGATGCGCTTCCCGGGGGGCGGCAGGGCCGAAGCCGCCCGCACATCGTTGTAGCGCACTCGAACCTCGTACTGGCCACGATGCTGCACTGGCTGCGGGCGCGAAACGTCGCCCTCCTCAAGGACGTCTCTCTCGAGTTCGGGGAAGGCCTGAACGTCGTTACCGGCGAGACCGGCGTCGGAAAGAGCATTCTCCTGCAGGCGTTGGGCCTCATCCTCGGCGGGCGCGGCCGTTCCCAGCTCATAGGACCTGCCGGAGATCGCGCCGTTGTGGAGGCGGGGTTCACCCTGTCGGAGGAGGCGTCACCAGCCGGCGAGCGGCTGCGGGCGCTATGTGAAGATGCTGGCGTTTCGACGGAGGACGGCGAACTCGTGGTGCGGCGGGAATTGCGTTTCGCGCCAGGGCGGCGCTCGGTTGCCAATCGGATTGCGCTGAACGGCGCGGCGGTCCCGGTGGCCGCGCTCCGGGCGGTGGGAATTCTCCTCGCCGAGGTGTACAGCCAAGGAGAATATCTGGCCCTGCTCCAGCCCGGGGCCGCGCGGGAAACGGTGGATGCGGTGGGCGGCCATGCCGCCTTGCGGCGGGAGGTGGCGGTGGCCCTCCGGGTCCTTCGTGCTGCCGAGGAAGAGCGTGACGCTCTGGAAGACCGCCTCCGCCAGGCGGAGATTCATCGCGCCGCAATGGAACGCGCTCTTGAGGAGATCGAGCGTGCTGCGCCGGAACCGGGCGAGACGGAGTCCCTCCTGGTTGAGCGGCGTGCACTCGGGCACGCGGACCAGCTCGCCGGCCGTCTCGAGAGTGCGTATCAGGCGCTTTACGGGTCAGAAACGGCGGCGGGTGCGCAGTTGGCGGTCGCGCTTCGTGCGCTTGAGGATGCGGCCGCGGTGGACCCGGAGACCGCCCGGCTATTCGACGGACGTCCGGATCTGCTTGTTGAAGTGGAGGATCTGGCTGCTGCCGTGCGGGATCGGCGGGACAGCGTCCGGGCGGCGCCCGAGCGGCTCGCGGAGATCGAAGACCGCCTCGTCGTGCTACGCGGTCTCGAGCGCCGCCACGCGGGTGGAACAGGCGGCACGGACGCCCTGCTCGAGCGCGCGAAAGAGATTCGGGTCGCGCTCTCCGCACTCACCGACCAGGCCCAGGAGCGCCGAAGGGCGGTGACGGCCGCCGAGGCTGGCGCCGTCCGCTATCGGGACCTGGCCGCATCGCTCCACGCTGCCCGCGAGACCGCTGCCGAGGCGCTCGCTCGCAAGGTACAGCACGAACTCGTCGGGCTGGGCATTCCACGCGCGCGGTTCTCAATTGGGATCGAGGCTCTACGAGGACGGTCTGAACCGGAAGCGGACGGGGGCACGGAGCACTTCACCGAGCACGGGTTGGATCGCGTCCACTTTCTCTTCAGCGCCAGCCGCGAAATGACGCCCGCGCCCATTGGCGAGGTCGCATCGGGCGGTGAGTCCTCACGTTTCTTCCTGGCGCTCAAAGCGGCCGGGGCGGGGGAGGGAGGCGCGGACACCCTGATCTTCGACGAAGCGGACACCGGCACCTCCGGGCGCATTGCCGATGCCGTGGGGCGGCGCCTTCGTCGTCTTGCCGTGTCGCGCCAGGTCGTCTCGGTCACGCATCTTCCGCAGGTGGCTGCCCTCGGCCGAACTCATCTGGTCGTCGAGAAACTAGAATCCGGCGATGCGGTTCGCGTTCGCTGTCTCGGCGACAGCGCCCGGATCGAAGAAATCGCCCGTATGCTCGCTGGTCCCCAGATTACCCACAGCGCCCGGGAGCATGCGTCGCAATTGCTCGCCGGCGCGAATACCGAGTCTTCCGGCGGCGAGCGTCCAGGGTTTCCGGGGGCGCTTGCGGGTTCCTGAATGACCGTCTGTACAACAGACCCCTTGGCTGGTCCCGTCGCCCTTCCCGGTTCAGCCAGCGATCGCTCCGGCCGGGGATCGCGCTCTCCCCTCCGGTTCCGGATCGAGACCTGGGGATGCCAGATGAACGTCCACGACTCGGAAAAGATGGCCGCCGCGCTCGGAACCCTGGGCTGCCGTCCGGCGGGAGCCGAACCCGCGGAGGTCGTCGTCCTGAACACTTGTTCGGTTCGCGAGAAGGCGCAGGAAAAGGTCTTTGCCCGCGTGGACCAGCTCGTGGGTCGGGGCCGGAAGCGCCCCCAACTGATCGGCGTGGCAGGATGCGTAGCCCAGCAGGAAGGGGCAGCCATCTTCGGCCGGGCGCCCGCAGTCGACTTCGTCCTCGGCACCCAGAGCCTCGTGTGTCTTCCGGATGTCGTGCGCCGGCTACTCGATGGCGAATCCCGGATTGTCGAAATCGGGCGGCACCCGGACAACCTCGACATCCCGCCGGAGCAGATCGATCGGATTCCCGGGGTAAAAGCGTACATCACCATCATGGAGGGCTGCGACAACTTCTGCTCCTTCTGTGTTGTGCCCTTCACCAGGGGACGTGAGCGATGCCGGACCGTAGCGTCGATCGTGCGGGAAGCCGAATCCCTCGCAGCGTCGGGGTTCCAGGAGGTTCAGCTACTGGGCCAGAACGTGAATTCCTATCGGAACCCGGAGGACGGACGCGGCTTTGCCGAGTTGACCGACGCGGTGGGGGCAGTTCCGGGAATCCGCCGGATCCGCTTTACGAGTCCTCATCCCAAGGATTTCAGCGAAGATCTCATGGATCGCTTTGCGGCCGGGGGACCGTTGATGCCGCACATGCATCTGCCCGCGCAGTCGGGTTCCACGAGTGTGCTGGAGCGCATGCGCCGCGGTTACAGCCGCGAGGAATTCCTGGAACTCGTCCGCCGGGCGCGCGAGAGGGCTCCCGAACTTGCGCTCTCCACGGACCTCATCGTCGGGTTCTGCGGTGAAACCGCGGGCGAGTTCGAAGACACGTTGACCCTCCTCGACGAGGTGGGCTTTTCGTCGGTGTATTCCTTCAAGTACTCCGAGCGTCCACACACGCTCGCGTCGAAGCGTCTGCCGAACGATGTCCCGGACACCCAAAAAACCGAACGGCTCATCGAATTGCACACGAGACAGCGGGAGATCCAGCTATCTCTTCACCGGGATCTCGTGGGTCGCAAGGTCGAAGTCCTGATTGAAGGACCCAGCCGCAAAGGCAGCGAGCTCGCGGGACGCGGCCCCGACAACCGGATTGTGAATTTCGACGGTCCGGTGGAAGCCACCGGAGGCTTCGGCGAGGTCATGATTACGGGATACGGCCCGAACAGCCTGATCGGAGAGCTTGTGAGTTCACCGAAGCAACGCCGGTCCGCCCGCGAATCTCCGGCTCCCGCGGCGGGTCCGGACGCGTGGGCATCCGAAATCCCTCTTCCGGTAGTACAGGCGGTCTCCGGCAGCGGAGTTCGCCAGCAGATACTGCCCGGATGAAGAACCAACAAGGAGCTGACCGTGGAGATTGAGGTAAGCATCAAGGCGATCCTGATGGTGCCGCGGACCAGCGCCGCAGTGGTGATGCTCAAGGAGGAATCCGGAGATCGCGAAGTTCCCATCTGGGTGGGACCCATGGAGGTGCGCGCGATCGGCCTTCAGATCGAGAACTACGAACCCCCGCGCCCGTTCACGCACGACCTGATCCGGGAACTCCTGAGGGAACTGGATGCCCGGGTTACCAAGGTGGTGATCCATGATGTTCAGGACAACACCTTCTATGCGCATGTTCATCTGGAGCGAAAACGGCAACGGCTCGCGGTGGATGCCCGCCCGAGCGACGCGATAGCGCTGGCGCTCAGAACCCGGGCACCCATCTTCGTCCATTCGCGCGTCATCGAACGCGGGGCGCGGCGGGCCGAAGAACTCATGGCAGAGGACGTGGAACCGCCAGAGGACAGCGAGGCGCTCGGCGACTGGCTTGAAGCCCTCGACGAGGATGATCTCGGCGACGCGCACTGAGCACCAAGCAGCCTGTGAACAAAGTCACCTGGCCCGGTTCTCCCCGTGGGGGCTCGGCTGGCGATGCATCCAGGCTGAACCGCTACGCTCTCTGTTCCGATTCGGTCGGAATACACCCGGGCCAGTTCTCTCGCTGGGGGCTCCTCCCAAATCGCGCCGCCCCCACCGGGAGAATTGGGTCAGCCGGGCGCCTCGCCCCCACCGGGAGATTGGCCAGCCTCGGCGGCCACTCCACTTTGTCCACCGGCTGCTAGCAGGATGTGCGCCACCATCACAATCGCCAATCAGAAGGGCGGGGTGGCCAAGACCACGACCGCGGTCAACCTTGCGGCGGCGTTCGCGGACGCCGGACACCGCACGCTGCTCGTTGATGTGGACCCGCAGGCAAACGCCTCGGTAAGCGTCATCGACCCTGATCCATCCCGAGCCTCGATGCTCGAGGCTCTGACCGGTGAGGTGCGGTTTGCGGACATCATCAGCCCCACATCGGTCGAACGCCTGTCGGTGGCCGAGGCGCGCATCTCGCTGGCCAAATTGGAACGACAGCTTTTTGGCGACATCGACGCCCATTACCGGCTCCGCGATCGGATCCAGCATGTCCGGGAGCAGTTCGATTTCATGGTGATCGACACCCCTCCCACGCTGGGGCTCATCACGGTGAATGCGATGGTTGCCAGCGACTACCTGCTGTTGCCGCTGCCGCCGACGTACTACGCCCTCGAAGGGGCCGACGATCTCCTCGACACGCTCGAGCAGGTCCGCCGGCGCCCCAATCCGGATCTGTCCCTCCTCGGGGTGGTGATCACCATGGCCGATCAGCGCACGCGGATTGCACGGGACGCAATCCGCAAGATCCGCGGGCATTTCGGGAAAGCAGTGTTCCGAACGCTGATCAGCCGCAACGTCCGACTCGAGGAGAGCCCGGCGTACAAGGAGTCCATCTTCGCGTTCGCCCCCAACTCTCGAGGAGCGGAGGACTACCGAGGTCTGTCTCAGGAGGTGCTTGCCCGTGTCCAAGCGAACCGGTCTTCCTGAAAAAGTCAGCTTGAAACCGCGTGACAGCCACTATGTGGCGGGGCTGACCCCCGATGAGCCGGGCGCCCATCAACGGATGATCCCAATCGCTCAGATCCACCCCAATCCCGATCAGCCGCGCCAGCGAATCGGAGCGCTGGAGCCGCTCGCCACCTCGATCCGGGACCAGGGAATCCTGCAGCCGATCCTGGTGCGCCGACTGGGCTCGAAGGATTTTCAGATCATCGCCGGCGAGCGCCGCTACCGGGCGGCGTTGCTGGCTGGATTGCGCGAAGTGCCTTGCGTCGAGAGGGAGGCCGGGGAAGGGGATGCCCTCGAGCTGGCTCTGGTGGAGAACTTGCTCCGGGATGACCTGTCTCCCTTTGAGGAGGCAACCGCGTACGAGGGGCTCATCAGGGAGCACGGACATACTCACGACTCCCTCGCCCGCCGGGTGGGCAAAGGGCGCACCTCGATCACGGAGACGCTTGCCCTACTCAACATTCCGGAAGAGATCCGCGAGGTCTGTTGGGCATCGGGGATCGTGTCTCGCCGACAGTTGCTGCGAGTGGCCCGCGAACCGGATGTCGAGGCCATGCTGGTGTGCGTCCAACGCCTCACCCAGGGACTGGCCGAACCGGCCCCGAAGCGCAGAAAGTCCAAGGGAGAACGAGCGCGGCCGTTTGTCTTCCGATACGCCCCCAAGGGCGGCCCCTTTCGCCTCCAGTTGACCTTCCGGCGCAGTGAGGTCGAGGAGGCGGAAGTGGTGGAGGCACTCCGCACGCTGTTACGCCAACTTGAAGAACAACGTGAGGATGTCGGCGTGCCGACATCGGACACAAGCGATGGTGAATCAACAGGATAGACAGATCGACAGGGTCCTCGAGGGGGAATGCCGGCGGCCAGTGCTGGTGGGGCGGCCCGTTGTGCGCCGCAAATCGTGGTTAGCAGCCTGTGGTGGAACCCAGGTGAGCGCCGAGAGCGGCGAGGCGCCCGGCTGACAAGGCGCGTGAGGGAGGAATACCGAGTGTATTTCGACCGAAACGCAACGCAGAGCGCCGCAAAGCGGCGCGGTTCAGGCGGGATGCATCGCCGCTCGAACGCCGCGTGGGTTTCACCACAGGCTGTTAGCCGGTGATCGACCAAGAAACCCGTGGGAGACGAATCGTTCCTTTCGGCCTTGGCCGTCTCTTTGGCATCGAAACAGCCGGGCTAAAATGGCCCGCATGTCTCGACTTCCCGTCTCTGCATTGCTGGTCGTCGGCTTGGCCACGGGCCTCGCCCCTTCCAGCGGATCCGCACAGGACACCGACATCCCGACGGTGAAGGTCGGGGATCGGGCGCCCGATTTCGAACTCAAGGACGCCCACGGCGCCTCCTACCGACTTTCCGAACTCGTGAAGCGAGGGCCGGTCGTTCTTGAGTTCTTCCGCAGTGGCGGTTGGTGACCATTCTGCATTGCGCAACTCGGCGAGTTGCAAGAGTCCCTGGATCAGTTCGAGGCGCAGAGCGCCACGGTGCTCGGCATTTCCAAATACGGGGTGGGAGACACCCTGATGTGGCTCTCGAAGAATGCCTGGACGTTCCCCATCATGGTGGACGGAGGTCCGGTCATCAGCGAATATGGAATCCCCAATCCGGACCACAACGGCACGGAACGGGAAGGAATTCCCCATCCGGCAACCATCATCGTGGATGGTGACGGCGTAGTTCGGTTCGTCAACGTGTGGGTGAACTACCGCGACCGAACCTCCCCCAAGGAGATCCTGTCCGAGATCTCCCGTCTCGCCGGATCCTGACCGCGAGTCCAATCCCAAGGAGTTTCGACCCATGAAACACCCTCTCCTGCTGTCCGGTCTCGCCCTGACCGTGTCCGGCGGTCTTGCTGCCACCCTCGCCGCCCAACCGCCGATGATTCCCGACTGGGAGAACGCGGCGAAATTCGAATTGGTGGCCTCCCAGTCCCCGGTGCGTCCCGGCGACAGCTTCGAAGTCGCAGTGGTCGCCGAACTTGAAGAGGGGTATCACCTCTACGGACCCGAGGAGGCATTCCCCACCGCCACGGTCGTGGAACTGGTCGAGGGTGGAGCTTTCGAAAGCGGACACCCGTTCTATCCCGACCCGATCCGGCGGGACCTTTCCGGTCTTGGCGAATACGATCTCTATGAGGGGACGGTGGCGATCCGCATTCCCGTTACTTCCATCCTCAAGAGTGGACGTTCGGCGGACGCTGAAGTGCTGGTCCGCTACCAGCTCTGCACGGACAACGCTTGCAGTGCTCCTACGAACACCACCCTGGAACTGTCCCTGCCGACGGCGAAGCCCGGGGCCCCGGTGAAGATGCTCCATTCCGAGATCTTCGTAGAGTCGCGATGAGCAAAGTCGTCCATACCTGCCACGCCCGGATAGTCAAGCAGGCCGGCCCGGTCCGGCAGGCCTTCCTGGAGGACTTCGACCAGCCGGTCCGTTTCGGCGTCCACAGCGGAATCGCCGCCTTCTATGGGGTAACTCCGGCAGAAGAGTTGCCGGCGACCCTTGACTACGTGGTGGCCGCCACCGGTGGTTGAATGGTGGGGACGTTCGGGCGGGCGCTCGAAGTACGCGGCATCCCGAGTCAGCCGGACCGGCTCTCGGCAGAAATCGAAGGCGACATCGTGGACGAGGGCGGCGTCATGGCCCTGCGCGCCATCCGGATTCGGTACCGCGTGGCGTTGCCAGCCGGCAAACGCGAAGAAGCGGAACGGGCGCTGCGTTTCCATGAGCGCGGCTGCCCTCTCGCGAACACCCTGAAGGGTGCCGTGGACGTCAGCTATACAGCCGATTTCGAGGAACTGGACGACGCAGGCGTAGCTGGATGAGCGACGCGGCCTCGGCGATCCGTGCGCTGATGCGTCGCGCTCCGCAACTTGTGACCGTTGTGACCGCGAGCGGTCCGGGGGGGCCGAGAGGGATCACCGTCAGTTCGTTCATTCCGGTGAGTCTCGAACCGCCGTTGGTGCTCGTCTCCATCGTGAACTCCGCCCGGGCGCACTCTGCGATCGCCGCCGGGGGGTTTCGGGTGCACCTTCTCGCTGCTGATCAGGCTGACGTTTCGGGGCATTTCGCGAAGCCGGGGTCCGACTCGGCCGATCAGTTCGGCGAGTCTTTTGCCGCCGCGGTGGGAGCCGGCGGGGCTGGGAATCCGCCGCAGCTCTCCGGCTGTATCGGTTGGCTCGAGTGCAGCACTGTCGGCGCCCACCCGGAGGGCGATCACACGCTGTTCATCGGCCGGGTGACCGGGGGCAGGGTAGAGCGGGAGGACGCCGCACCGCTTCTCTACTACGACCGGGGTTACCGTGAGGTGGGAGGCTCTGCGGATGATTCGTCGCTCTGAGTCGACGCGCATCTTCTTTCGATCACTCGCTCTCCTGGCCAGCCTCGCTTCCCTCGCAGGATGTGGTGGAGGCGAGGAGTCTGCGGCCCCAGCGGAAGAAACCGCACCGGCCGAAGAGGCGCCGCCGCCCAAGGCGCCCGAAGCAGAGAGAGCGCCACCGCCTCCACCCCCGGCGCCGCCCACCACCGGCACCCTGCAGATAGAGGGCACCGAGGGCGCCAGTGTTCTCCTGGACGGCCGTTTGCTTGGCACGGTTCCGGGGGCCTGGGAGGAATTGGGCGTCGGCGAGTACCCGGTTCGGGTGGAAAAAGAGGGATATCACTCCCTGGAGACAACCATCACCATCCGCGGAGGCCGGATCCGCTCGCTGGCGGCGAACCTCACTGAAATGCTCGGGTCCATCGTCGTGGAGAGTGACATCGCCGGAGCGAACGTCTTTGTGGACCGAAACTTCAAGGGAAACACCCCGGTCACGATCGCGGATCTTCAGCCCGGGGAGTACAACCTGACGGTGTCCATCGAGGGGTACGAGGTCGTTTCCCGTCGGGTGGCGGTCGAAAGGAAAGCGGTGCCGGTGCGAGTGGACTTCGGCGACATGGTGGCGTCACTGGACGTCAAGGTGGCCGCGGTACACAAACATCGGTTCGGGTCCTGCGAAGGGACGCTGGTTGCGACGCCCGAGGGGTTCGACTACCAGACGGATCACAAGGATGCGTTCCAATTGCCGTTCGCACAGGTGGAGCGCTTCGAGCTGGACTATCTGAACAACAACCTGGGGGTGAAAGTGCTCCGCGGGCGAACCTACAACTTCGAATCGCCGTCGGGGAACATGGATTCGCTTTTCGTCTTCCATCGCGACGTGACGGCGTTTCGGGAGGAGGGTTAGTGGCGGCCGTTCTGGGCTGGCGATTGGCTCTGCACCTCGTTATTTAACATAAGCATCCTTATCGGAAGTCGCGAAGGCGACTTTCGATAAGGATGCAGCCACGTTTTGGACCCCGGAGGCCCCTTCGCGACGTCCGATAAGGAGGCGGTGCTTATCCGAAGCCGCTGGCGCGGCATCCGATAAGCGCGCCCGGATTCGTCGCGAAGGCGACTTTCGATAAGGATTGAGCCTCAATCTGGAACCGCGCCGGCCCTTCGCGACGTCCGATAGAGCTATGGTCGAAAGTGGGTGACGACATGATCAGGTGGCGGCGCGGGTTTCGGTTTCGTCGGCTTGAATGCCGTCGGTAAATTTGACGCCCTGGATGAGCCGGGGCAACTGCTCGTAGCCGTTGAGGCGGCGCCAGGTCTTGCTGGCAGCGATGACCAGTTTGAAGACCATCGCCAGTGCGGTCTTGTGAGAGAGGCATCCCTTGCTACGAACGGTCCGATGCCGGACGGTAGCGAAGACGCTCTCGATGGGGTTGGTGGTCCGGATGTGCTGCCAATGCTCGGCCGGGAAGTCGTAGAAGGCCAGCAGGGCGTCGCGGTCCTTGGTCAGGCAGGTGACCGCCTTCCCATACTTGGCCTGGTATTTGGCCTCGAAGGTGTCCATCGCCTGCTCCGCCTCGGCGCGCCCCTCCGCCATCCAGATCTGATGCAGGTCCTGCTTGGCGTTCCGGTGCCGGGACTTGGGCAACGCGTTCAGTATGTTCGCGGTCTTGTGGACCCAGCAGCGCTGGCGGCGGGTCTTGGGGAAGACCTCGTCCAGCGCCTTCCAGAAGCCGAGAGCTCCGTCCCCGATCGCCAGCTCCGGGGGGATCTGGAGGCCACGCCCCTTGAGATCCTCCAGCAGTTCCCGCCAACTCTGGGCGCTCTCCCGGAACCCCGTCTGGAACCCCAGCAGTTCCTTTTTGCCCTCCGGCGTCGCCCCGATCAGCACCAGAACGCACTGCTTTTCGTCTTCCAGCCGGCCCTGAAGGTAGATCCCGTCCGCCCACACGTAGACATACCGCCGGTCCGACAGATCCCGCAGACGCCAGCGCTCGTGTTCCGACTCCCACTCCGCCTTCAAACGGCCGATCACGCCCGGCGACAGCCCCGAGGCCCCACAACCCAACAGGTCCGACAGCGCTTCCCCAAAGTCCCCGCTCGATACTCCCAGCAGATACAGCGTCGGCAGCGCCGCGTCCAGCGAGCGCGTCCGCCGCGCGAATCGCGGCAGGATCCGCGAAGAGAACCGGACACGATCCTCTCCCGCGCCACCCCGGTCCCGAACCTTCGGCCGACGCACCGGTACCGGACCGATCCCCGTCAGGATCGCCCGCTCCGGGCCATGCCCGTGACGCACCACGCGCCGACGGCCGCCTCCGGTCCGGTGATCCTCATACGCCACCAGCAGCGCCGCCACCTCCGCCTCCACCGCGTGCCTCACCAGCTCGCGGGCTCCCGCTCGCAGAACCTCCGTCAGCGGATCCTCAACTCCCTCTGCTGAGGGAAGGAAAACAACGGTACTCTCCGTCATGGCGTATCACTCCTCCTTGGAGATGTGGAAGGTTGGTTACTCCCACGATACGCCACCCCTTTCTCCCGACGTCACCCACTTTCGACCATAGCTCGATCGCCAACCGCCTCGCCTCCCGATATTTCGGCAAGACCTGCGAGTACGAGAACGAGAGCCAGATTACGTACGCCAGACAGCTCGAGCGGTTCTTGGGCATCCTGAAGGACGATCAGGCGCAAGAGCTTCGCTTCGTGGAGTTGGTGGTAGCGAATTCCCCTCCGCCACTCTGGTCTAGTTTTGGTCCGCCCTTGACACCCGGTACTGCGCCTTAGCAAACTTGTGCCGTCGCGCTACGTTGAACTTATGTGGCATCCAAGGTTATCCCCTGTGTTGAAAAACACGATGATAAGGCATCCTTCGGGATGATCCATGCAACAACGCTGTACAATGGCTGAAACAGAACAAGGAGGGTCCCCAACTTTGTTGACGCGCCAAACCTGCGAAGAAAAGTCCTGACCGGACGGCTCATTGTAGGGGTCGTCACGCATTGGACCGCTCGGATATTCAGGGCGTGATGCGGAGGAAAGACCCGCGGCTGAGAATCATCGGCTTATTCCTCGCCGCCGCGATGCTGATGCTTGGCTTTCCGGCGCCAGCGCACGCCCAGACCGTGCTCGTGAGCAATACGGGCCAATCTAACGCCGGTCAGACACCCGTAAATCCCAGTGACCATGCTCAGGGGTTCACCACGGGCCAGAATACACTGGGCTACTCCTTGACAAGTATCGAATTGGGCGTAGGCGTGGCTTCGGGTAGCGGAACCCTGACGGTAACGGTGAGGGGTGACGACGGATCGGGCGATCCGGGGGGCAATACATTATATACCTTGAACAACCCGGCCAACGTGGCGGCGGGACTCCGAACGTTCACCGCCCCTGCCGGTGCCAGTCTGAGTGCAAACACCCAATACTTCGTGCAAATGGTTTTCGCGCCTAACGGCAGTGCTAGTTACCCCCAATGGGACAATACGACATCTAACCTCCAAGATTCCGCTTCGGCCATCGGGTGGAGCATCAGGAATGAACGCCACGCGCGCACCCCGGGCTCAACCGGGTGGAGTTCGATTAATTTCAGTGTGTTACAAATCAGGGTCAATGGGCAAATTCGCGCCCCGGCCGCCCCAATGAACCTCTCGGCCACGCCGGATGACGGCCAGGTCACTCTGTCCTGGGCCAATCCGGCCAACAACACCATCACGAAATACCAGTATCGCCGGAAAACCGACACGGGGACCTACAGCAGCTGGGCCGACATCCCCAACAGCGGTGACACCACGACCAGCTACACCGTGACCGGCCTGACCAACGGCACCCAGTACACGTTTGCGGTGCGGGCGGTGAACGCTGGCGGTAACGGCGCGGAATCCACCGTGACCGCCACGCCGGCACTGGCCCCGACCGCCCCGACGAATCTCGAGGCCGAGGTGGGTGACAGACAGATCGGTCTTACCTGGGACGATCCGGGCGACAGCACAATCGACGAGTACGAGTACAGCACCGACGGTGGCTCCTTCAGCGTCATCAGCGGCAGCGATGACACCACGACCAGCTACACCGTGACCGGTCTGACCAACGGCACCCAGTACACGTTTGCGGTGCGGGCGGTGAACGCTGGCGGTAACGGCGCGGAATCCACCGTGACCGCCACGCCACTGTGGCCCGCGCCGACCGGTTTGGTGGCGACGGCGGGCCAGGGTCGGGTTACCGTGGAGTGGAACAACGGCCACGACGACATCGACGATTATTATATCTATGTCTATGAAGACGGTGTCCGGCGTAACACCATATTCCTTCCTCCCGGATCGGGTTCGACGACGACTCGCACCGTTTATCCACTGACCAACGGCACCCTGTACGCCTTCAGTGTGCGGGCGCTGAACGGTAAGGAATCACCCACCGTGACGGCCAGACCGATATCCATGCCGGCCCCGGAGAACCTTACGGCCACCGAGGGTGACGACCGCCAGACCACTCTGTCCTGGAGCGATCCGGACAACGACACGATCTACAAGTACCAGATCAGCATGGACGGTGGCACGACCTTCACCGACATCAGCGGCAGCAGCAAGAGCACTACCACCACCACCGTGACCGGTCTGACCAACGGCACCCAGTACACGCTGGCGGTGCGCGGGGTGAACTGGTGGGGTTACGGCGCGGCATCCACCGCGACTGCCACGCCACTGTGGCCCGCGCCGACCAATTTGGTGGCGACGCCGGACAGCAGCCGGGTCTTCCTGGAGTGGGACAGGAACCCCGGGATCACCGATTATCGGGTAGACATCTCGGACGGCAATTCGGTGGACGTGCCAGCCGGTTCGGGGTCGAAGACGATCGCTGCCATTGACTCGTTGAACAACGGCACCGAATACACCTTCACGGTGCTGGCGACACAGGACTCCGCGGACAGCAGTTGGCCAGCCGCCGTGGATGCCACGCCGATGGTGGTCTCGCCGGCCCCCCCGACGAACCTCACGGCCACGCCGAGTAACGGCCAAGTCACTCTGTCCTGGGACGATCCGGGCAACAACACGATCACCAAGTACCAGGTCAGCAAGGACGGTGGCACGACCTTCGCCGACATCAGCGACAGCGGTGCGAGCACTACCACCACCACCGTGATCGGACTGACCAACGGCACCCAGTACACGTTTGCGGTGCGTGCCGAGAACGCTTCCGGTCGCGGCCCTGCATCCACCACGACCGCCACGCCGGTGAACGACGCCCCCACGGCTTCCCACAACACAGTGTCCACGGACGAGGACACGACGTACACCTTTAAGGTGGCGGACTTCGGCTTCACGAGCGTCAAATCCGGCGCCACGCTGAACCGCTTGAAGATCACTGCACTGCCCGAGCAGAACCGGGGAACGCTGTCGGTTGGCGGCACGCCCATTACCGATGTCAGGACGCCCAGGCAGGTGGCAAAGACCGGGCTCGATGCCGGCAATCTCACATACACCCCGTCAGCCAATGCCAACGGCGCCGCTTTCGCGACGTTCGACTTCAAGGTCAATGACGGCGCGGCCGACAGCGAGTTGGCATACACCATCACCATTAACGTGAATGCCGTGGACGACTCCCTCACGGGTTCCGACAAGACGGTGTCCATGGACGAGGACACGACGTACACGTTTGGTGAGGCGGACTTTGGCTTCTCGGACGTCGACGGCGCCACGTTGGACCATGTGAAGATCACCGCGCTGCCCGGGACGGACCGGGGGACGCTGTCGTTCAATGGCACGGACATTACCGACCTCAACACGGCTCCGCAAGTGACGTTCTCCGCCACCGACGAGTTCAGGTACACCCCGCCAGCCAATGCCAACGGCGCCGCTTTCGCGACGTTCGACTTCAAGGTCAATGACGGCGAGCTCGACAGCGCGGCGTCATACACCATCACCATTAACGTGAATGCCGTGAACGACCCGCCGGAGGCGAAGGCTGACACCGCCGAGACCAGCCAAGACATTCCAATCGTCATTGGCGTGTTGGAAAACGACTCGGACGTGGACGCGGGGACGATCCTCCGCGTGGTCGAGGTGGGCTTACCCGGAACGGGCCCGAGCAACGGGACCGCCGAGATCAACACCAACGGGACCACCGTCACCTATACGCCCAAGGCCGGCTTCACCGGCACCGATATGTTTCGCTACGCCGTCACGGACGGGATCGTCACGATCGACGTACCGGTGAGCGTGGCGATCCTTGAGAGCGGCTCCAACGCGAACCTGTTGAACCTGACCGTCTCGCCGGGGACGCTGACACCGGACTTCGCCGCGACGACCACGAGCTACGCCGTCGCCGTGGAGGCCTCTACAGACAGTGTGAAAGTGACGCCGACGACGGCTGAAGTCGGCGCGACGGTGACGGTGAACGGCAGCGTGGTGGCGAGCCGGAGCGCCAGTGACGCGATTGCCCTGGCCTTGGGTGCTGCAACCTCCATCCCGGTGCAGGTGACTGCCGCGGACGGGACGCCCACTCAGACCTACACCATCAAGGTCCACCGGGCCGCGGCGAGGGACCGCGCCGGCCCCACGGTGGCGATCACGAGCGAGGCGGCGGCCCCACCGAAGGTGGAGATCACCAGCGCGGCCGCGGGACCGGTGGGGGGTGCGTTCGAGGTAACGATCACCTTTAGCGAGGCGGTCACGGGTTTCGAGCAGAGCGATATTCAGGTCACCAACGGGACGGTAGCGGACTTCACCGCGGTGTCATCGAGTGAGTATCGAGCCACAATCGAGCCGACGGTGGTGGGACAGCCGGTGGTGGTGGAGGTTGCCGAGGATGTGGCTGAGGACGCCGCCAGCAACGGCAATGAGGCGGCGGCGCCGTTCGTCATTGCGACAGGCATTGTGGTGAGCTATGCGGCGGAGAGCTACACGGCAACCGAAGGTGGGGAGTCGGTGACGGTGACGGTGAAGCTGAGCAAGGCGGGTGACGAAGAGTTGGCGATTCCGGTCCGGGTGACGCGGCCGGAGACGACGGAAGTAGGCGACTACCAGGTCGAGGGGTTGAAGGATTGGGATGCCGAGGCGGGCACGGGAACGCTTACCTTCGGGGCCGGCGCGACGGAACAGACCTTCACGATTGCAGCCAACCATGATGGGGATGGGGACGACGAGACGGTGGAGCTGGGCTTTGGGGAGCTGCCGGAGATCGTGCTGGCCGGGGAACCGGCCGTGGCGATAGTGACGCTCGAAGACAAGGGGCTGGTGGAGCTCGTGGTGAGCTTTGGGCAGGCAGCGTATGAAGTGCAGGAAGGCGAGGTGGCAGAGATCAAGGTGACAGTTTCCCCGGCCGCGGACCGGCGGCTGGAGATACCGCTCGTGGTGGCGCTCGAAGGCGGGACGACGCCCGAGGACTTTCAGGAAGTGCCGTCGACGTTGGTGTTCGAGGAAGGCGAGCGTGAGGGGACGATTTCCGTGGAGGTGCTGACGGATGAAGTGAGCGATCCCGGGGAGGGGATCGTGCTGAGCCTGGGCGTATTGCCGGAGGCGGTGAGCGGCGGAGAGCTCTCGGAGACAAGAGTGAGCTTCAGACAGCGGCGGACGGCGGAGCAGTTCACGTCCTCGCTGGAGGCGATGTTGGCGGTGATGGGACGCTCGATGGGAGCGAGCGCGCAGACGGCGATAGAGGGTCGCTTTGAGCGGCATCGGCAGTGGAGTCGTCTGGGGTCGTCGGGTGGGGCGGTATCGACATTGCAGCCGGGGCGCGCCAATCGCGCGGCGGCTCTGGGCGCGGGCGAATCGGAGCGGGTAGGCAGTGAGGGCAGCGGCGGCAGAGGAGCAGAAGGCTCCTTGGTTGAGCACGCGCGGGGCGCAGACCAGGCCGGCGCAGCCCGGACCAGCGCGGCAACGGGATCGGATTGGAACTCGGAGCATCGGGAGACCGGCACGCCCGTCTC
Organism: Candidatus Marinacidobacterium sp.; assembly: GCA_965250045.1. Lineage (GTDB taxonomy): Bacteria > Acidobacteriota > Vicinamibacteria > Marinacidobacterales > Marinacidobacteraceae > Marinacidobacterium. The sequence goes on along the minus strand of OZ252286.1, from coordinate 2,895,687 downwards.
GTGGCTGCGCAATGTGGTGCTGGGTTCGTTTGAGAACCTCGCGCGCGCCGCCCAGAGCGGCTCGGCCATGTCTTCCGGCTACGGTGCGGCGCCTGGCGGGCGAGTCTCCGGTCAGGATCGACACTTTGGTTCCGGGTTTGGAGACGCGCGGCTGGGACCGGGCTCGGGGGACTTCTCCGGGATGCGGGATCAAGAGCTCATCCCGGGTGCTGGGACCAGGGACGCGGGATCGGCTGGGTACTCGGCCATGGTGGGGCAAGCGCTCAACCTTTCTGGAGCGTCGTTCGAGATGTCCCTGGGAGAGAGCGAGGGCGAGACGAGTTGGGTGCCGGTAATGTGGGCCCAGGGTGATCTGCAGCGCTTCAACGGCGACTTGACGCGGCTGGGTATGGACTATGGCGGCGGTCTCGAAGCCGCGCATGTAGGTCTGGACCTGTATGCCAACGATCGGGTTCTGGCGGGGCTGTCGTTCATGCGCAGCTGGGGGGACCTGGAGTACACGGACGATGGGGTGGCGGGGTTGCTGGAGAGTCGGATGAACACGGTTCACCCGTATGTGTACTGGCAGCCGAGCGCGCGGTTGAGCGTGTGGGGCATTGGCGGCTTGGGACAGGGTCAAGTGGAGGTGGAAGAGCCGGGCCGGACGCACGACTTCGGCGCCGAGTTTCGGATGTTCGCCGGGGGCGTGCGGGCGGTGCTCGGGGGGCGGGGCAGCAATGAGTGGGGTGTGCGCGCGGATGCCTTCACGACGCAACTGGGGACCGACGCGTTGGCGGACATCGCGGCGGTGCGCGGTGAAGCCCAGCGGGGCCGGTTGATGCTGGAGTGGGTGCATGACGCGGCGCTGTCGGCGGGTCGGTCACTGAGCCTGACGGCGGAAGCGGGCGGGCGTTTTGACCGGGGCGACGCGGATCGGGGCGCTGGGATGGAAACCGGTTTCCGTCTGGGGTATCTGGACGCGCACAGTGGCCTGGACGCGGCGCTGTACGGGCGGGTGCTGGTGGTGCATGAGAGTGACTACCGGGACTGGGGTGCGGGCTTGCAGGTGAGCTGGGACCCGGGGGAGAAGCAGCGCGGGTTGCGGGTGTCGGTGAACTCCTCGCGGGGCCAGGATGGAGGCGGCCGAACGACGCTATGGAACAACGCTAATATGGTCACGCACCCGGTGGGAATGGATGCCGCGGGAATGGGTTCGCAGTCGCGGATGGAAAGCGAGGTGGCCTACGGCGGCCTGAAGGCGCTGGGCTTACCGTGTCTGCTGACGCCCTATAGCCGGCTGCGCTGGGCCGGACAGGGCCGGGAGCTGGCCTGGGGGACCGCTTGTAGCCTGCCTCCACGCTCGCAGCTGGCGCTGCCATTGAGGTTGGAAATGGAAGCCACGAGGCGGAAGAACAGAACGGGTCCGACTGATCTAGCGGTGATGGTGCGAATGTCGATCCCCTTCTGAGGAGCTGACCCCGAGCAGTGGGTGAACCCCTGCCGGTCCCTACGGGCGGCCCGCCGTCAGCACCAGGGTGAACGACGACCCAGATATCCTGGTCCCGACGTTGGAGATGGGCCTTTTTTGACCAGCGGGGCGGAAATGGGCTTGACAACGCTTCCGCCTCGAAATTGCTGGATCGGAACAAGGGAAAGTTGCGCAAGGGGAGCCATTTTTTCGAGGACGAACTAAAGTGCCTCGATAGTTAACGCGAAGCCCCGGAGGGTGACCCCTCCGGGGCTTCGTCGTATCTACCGTTGTTCCAAGCAGTTACGCCCATTCCCACATTCTCCTCGATTCTCCGGTTAGGAAGATCCACGCGGGGTGCCGCGTGCAACCAGGGGGGTTGCGCATGGGGACCCCGCGATTTCGTTTCCGAATTCTCCGATTCTCCATTTTTCGCTCCGCGTTGTTTAACAGCCCGTTTTGCCAAGGGCCCCCGCGTTTCGACATTTCCTAACCGGCGCCGGTAGGTATCCAGCGGAAGCCGGGCCACGGGGGGCCGGCTGATCACCAGACAGCGGCAGCGGCCGTGAGAACGGAGCCCGTTGTGGGTGCCGGCGACATCGCCCGCGCGCGGTGTCGAGCGGACTCCAACGGCTCCTGACGACCATTCCGTCCCGTCCGGCATCCACGACGCCTCCTCTTTCGCGGCGCCCGCGAGGAGGAGAACCGGATGCCGAGCAACCCACCCATCCCCGACGCCCTCGACGAGGTCGTCGCGGAGATCGCCTCGATCCTGGCCCAAGGCTACCTCCGGCACCGCAAGAGGCGCCGCATCCTGGCTGAATCGGGGAGTGAAGCCGAGAAAGTCGAGCATTCCCAAGTGGTTACGGAGAAACGACTTGATAGTTCGGGCCACCGAAGCCTTCATTCATGACACGAGTTAACGCCCCGGAGACGGCGAGGCGGATGGACCGCACGCCGGGGGCGCTTCCGCTGTTCGTGGCGCCTCCTGCCGCTTAACGAAATTTCGCCATTGAGGGGTGAAGGCTCCGACGAGGAGCTATGGTCGAAAGTGGGTGACGGCATGATCAGGCGGCGGCGCGGGTTTCGGTTTCGTCGGCTTGAATGCCGTCGGTAAATTTGACGCCCTGGATGAGCCGGGGCAAATGTTGGTAGCCGTTGAGCCGGCGCCAGGTCTTGCTGGCGGCCATGACCAGCTTGAAGACCATCGCCAGCGCCGTCTTGTGGGAGAGGCATCCCTTGCTGCGAACAGTGCGATGCCGGACGGTGGCGAAGACGCTCTCGATGGGGTTCGTGGTCGAGCCTGTCAGAAATTCCGTGTGTAGGAGGGGCGTAACCTAGACGAGCTAAGGAGAAGAGAGATGACGCGACGGCAGAGTCGGATCGGCGGAGAGCTTTTGGACGAGCTTCTGGGGGGAGAGGATCCACGGGAGGCGCTCCGGAGCGGGGAGTTGTTTGCGGCGCTTCAGAAGTCGCTGGCGGAGCGTGCGCTGGAGGTGGAGATGGAGTTGCACCTTTCGCGGGAGGAGGAGGTGGGGTCAGGGAACCACCGGAACGGGCACAACCGGAAGCGGGTGTTGACGGGGGCGGGATCGGTGGAGTTGGCGGTTCCGCGGGATCGAGGGGGACGTTTTGAGCCGCAGTTGATCGAGAAGTGGGTTCGTCGTCTACCGGGGTTCGACGAGAAGGTGATTTCGCTGTATGCGCGGGGGATGACGACGCGGGAGATCCGGGCGCATGTGGAGGAGTTGTATGGGGTTACGGTGTCTCGGGAGTTGATCTCGAAGGTGACGGACGAGGTTCACGAGGAGCTGCGGGAGTGGCGTTCGCGGCCGTTGGAGGCGGTGTATCCGATCGTGTATTTCGACGCGTTGCGGGTGAAGATCCGGGAGGAGGGTTTGGTTCAGAACAAGGCGGTGCACCTGGCGATCGGGGTGACGGCGCTGGGGCGGAAGGAGATCCTGGGGATGTGGACGGCGGCGAACGAGGGGGCGAAGTTCTGGCTGGGGGTGATGAACGAGCTGAAGGCGCGGGGCGTTCGGGATGTGTTGATCGTGGTGGTGGACGGGCTGAAGGGGTTTCCGGAGGCGATCGAGGCGGCGTTTCCGGAGGCGACGGTGCAGACCTGCGTGGTGCACCTGATCCGGTATTCGCTGGCGCACGCGTCCTGGAAGGAGCGCAAGGAGCTGGCGTCGGCGCTGCGTCCGATCTACCGGGCGGACACGCTGGAGGAGGCGGAGGAGGCGCTGGACGCGTTCGAGGCGGGTGCCTGGGGCCGGAAGTTCCCGGCGATCGTGCGGAGTTGGCGGCGGAACTGGACGCAGGTGATCCCGTACTTCGCGTTTTCGGCGCCGATCCGGCGGGTGATCTACACGACGAACGCCATCGAGAGCCTGAACAGCACGGTGCGGCGGGCGGTACGGACGCGGGGCCACTTTCCGAACGACCGGGCGGCGGCGAAGCTGATCTACCTGACGCTGCGGAAGATCGAGCGGAAGTGGCAGCGGCCGCAGATCTACTGGTTCCAGGCGCGGGCCGAGTTCGCCATCCTGTTCGGGGACCGATTCCCGGTGGAGGTCGTGTGAGCCCGCCGCGTGCCGCCCCCCGGGGCGCGGCGGCCGGTCCGCCTCACGGCCCCCGGCGGGTTCGCGAAAGCGCCGCCTTGAGCCCGTGGAAAGCGCCGTCCCGGGGAAATCGCGGCGCCCGTGGCGACCGGATCGCGAGGGACCGCTTCGTCCGGAGCGATTCCCCCAGGACTTGGAAAACGCTGGAACCGCATCGCGCCTTGCTGCCGGACGATTCGGGGAGCGGGACGCGTTTCCCACCCTTCCCACAGGCTCTCCTTGGAGCTTGGAGTTTGCTGGAGAGGTTTGGCCCGTGGAGAGCCTCGGGCGCCGCCCCTCTCCTTGAACTCCAAAAACCCCCGGCGTCCCTACCCGCCCCCGGCTGGCCCCCTCGGGCGCGCCGGCCAGATCCCCATCGGCCCGGTCATACAATGCCGGGAAGCAAACCAAGCCCAGTTTCCAAAATCGCCGGCCTACACACGGAATTTCTGACAGTCCTTCGTGGTCCGGATGTGCTGCCAGTGCTCGGCCGGAAAGTCGTAGAACGCAAGCAACGCCTCCCGGTCCTTGGTCAGGCAGGGGACCGCCTTCGCATACTTCGCGTGGTATTTGGCCTCGAAGGTGTCCATCGCCTGCTCCGCCTCGGCGCGGCTCGCCGCCATCCAGATCTGATGCAGATCCTGCTTTGCATTCCGCTGCCGGGACTTGGGCAACACGTTCAACACGTTCGCCGTCTTGTGAACCCAGCAGCGCTGGCGGCGGGTCTTCGGGAAGACCTCATCCAGCGCCTTCCAGAACCCGAGAGCCCCGTCGCCAATCGCCAACTCCGGGGGGATCGAGAGGCCGCGCCCCTTCAGGTCCTCCAGCAGCTCCCGCCAGCTCTGGGTGCTCTCCCGGAACCCCGTCTGGAACCCCAACAGCTCCTTCCGGCCCTCCGGCGTTGCCCCGATCAGCACCAGAACGCACTGCTTCTCGTCCTCCAGACGCCCCTGAAGGTAGATCCCGTCCGCCCAGACATACACATGCCGCCGATCCGAGAGATCCCGCGCACGCCAGCGCTGGTGCTCAGCCTCCCACTCCGCCTTCAAACGACCGATCACACCAGGCGACAGCCCCGAGGCCCCCGGACCCACAAGCTCCGACAGCGCCTCCCCGAAGTCCCCGCTCGACACTCCCAGCAGATACAGCGTCGGCAGCGCCGCGTCCAACGAGCGCGTCCGGCGCGCGAAACGCGGCAGGATCGTCGAGGAAAACCGAATCCGATCCTCCCCCCCGCCTCCGCGGTCCCGTACTTTCGGCCGCCGCACCGGAACCGGCCCGATCCCCGTCAGGATCTCCCGCTCCGGGCCATGCCCGTGACGCACCAGTCGCCGACGGCCCGTCTCGGTCCGATGATCGGCGTAGGCCGCCAGCAGCGCCGCCACCTCCGCTTCCACGGCGTGCCTCACCAACTGACGGGCCCCCGCTCGCAGAACCTCCGTCAGCGGGTCCTCAACTCCCTCTGCTGAGGGAAGGAAAACAACGGTACTCTCCGTCATGGCGTATCACTCCTCTTTGGAGATGTGGAAGGTTGGTTACTCCCACGATACGCCACCCCCTTCTCTCGCCGTCACCCACTTTCGACCATAGCTCTCCGACGAGAGCTCTTCCCCCGACGGCTCCGTCCGGTAAGTCCGGGCAACGCTCCCTGGAAGGAACCCTCGTCGGACCTGCCTCCGAGGGGGCGATTTCGTTGATGCGCCAAAGCGCGAAAGGAGGTCCGGAAATGACGGATGTGACCAAGGCGGCCCTGACTCCTGCCAGGCGACGCCTCGTCGAGCTGATGCAGGAGGTGAATTACGGGCGGATCGAACAGCTCGAAGTGCGGGACTGGGAGCCCGTGTTCAAGCCGCCGCCCCGGGTGGCTCGGCAGATCGTATTCGGGAAGGACAACGGACCGAACGGCCGCCGAGCCGCTGATGGCTTCGCGCTCAAGAAATCGAGCTATGGCCGAAAGTGGGTGACAACATGATCAGGCGGCGGCGCGGGTTTCGGTTTCGTCGGCTTGAATGCCGTCGGTAAATTTGACGCCCTGGATGAGCCGGGGCAACTGCTCGTAGCCGTTGAGGCGGCGCCAGGTCTTGCTGGCAGCGATGACCAGTTTGAAGACCATCGCCAGTGCGGTCTTGTGAGAGAGGCATCCCTTGCTACGAACGGTCCGATGCCGGACGGTAGCGAAGACGCTCTCGATGGGGTTGGTGGTCCGGATGTGCTGCCAATGCTCGGCCGGGAAGTCGTAGAAGGCCAGCAGGGCGTCGCGGTCCTTGGTCAGGCAGGTGACCGCCTTCCCATACTTGGCCTGGTATTTGGCCTCGAAGGTGTCCATCGCCTGCTCCGCCTCGGCGCGCCCCTCCGCCATCCAGATCTGATGCAGGTCCTGCTTGGCGTTCCGGTGCCGGGACTTGGGCAACGCGTTCAGTATGTTCGCGGTCTTGTGGACCCAGCAGCGCTGGCGGCGGGTCTTGGGGAAGACCTCGTCCAGCGCCTTCCAGAAGCCGAGAGCTCCGTCCCCGATCGCCAGCTCCGGGGGGATCTGGAGGCCACGCCCCTTGAGATCCTCCAGCAGTTCCCGCCAACTCTGGGCGCTCTCCCGGAACCCCGTCTGGAACCCCAGCAGTTCCTTTTTGCCCTCCGGCGTCGCCCCGATCAGCACCAGAACGCACTGCTTTTCGTCTTCCAGCCGGCCCTGAAGGTAGATCCCGTCCGCCCACACGTAGACATACCGCCGGTCCGACAGATCCCGCAGACGCCAGCGCTCGTGTTCCGACTCCCACTCCGCCTTCAAACGGCCGATCACGCCCGGCGACAGCCCCGAGGCCCCACAACCCAACAGCTCCGACAGCGCTTCCCCAAAGTCCCCGCTCGATACTCCCAGCAGATACAGCGTCGGCAGCGCCGCGTCCAGCGAGCGCGTCCGCCGCGCGAATCGCGGCAGGATCCGCGAAGAGAACCGGACACGATCCTCTCCCGCGCCACCCCGGTCCCGAACCTTCGGCCGACGCACCGGTACCGGACCGATCCCCGTCAGGATCGCCCGCTCCGGGCCATGCCCGTGACGCACCACGCGCCGACGGCCGCCTCCGGTCCGGTGATCCTCATACGCCACCAGCAGCGCCGCCACCTCCGCCTCCACCGCGTGCCTCACCAGCTCGCGGGCTCCCGCTCGCAGAACCTCCGTCAGCGGATCCTCAACTCCCTCTGCTGAGGGAAGGAAAACAACGGTACTCTCCGTCATGGCGTATCACTCCTCCTTGGAGATGTGGAAGGTTGGTTACTCCCACGATACGCCACCCCTTTCTCCCGACGTCACCCACTTTCGACCATAGCTCCGTCCGATAAGGGTGCGGTGCCTATCCGAAGCCGCTTCGCGGCATCCGATAGGCGCGCCCCGGTTTGTCGCGAAGGCGACTTTCGATAAGGATTGAGCCTCAATCCGGAAGCGCGCCGGCCCTTTGCGACGTCCGATAAGGGTGCGGTGCCTATCCGAAGCCGCTGGCGTGGCTTGGGAACGCCGGTCTTCAGACCTGGTATTCAGACCGGCACTCGCCGCCGCAGGCGGCGAACAGCACCAATTCTCAAGGCACTCACGGCACCCTGGCCGATAAGCGCGTCCGCGGTGTCCGGGCAGGCCTCCCGACCGCCGACTCCACGAGAGCCGTCAGTCGTCCGGCGTTGCGAACCGCTCCTTCAGCCTTTTCGTGCGGTAGGCGAAGATGCGTTTCAGGTCAGGCGCAACCAGAAACCGGTTCACGAGCCGTCCACCCGGGGCCTGGTATTGCACTTCATCGCTCGCGATCACCACCGGGCCCCTGCCCGGCCGCTCGCGGGCCTCGAACCGGTGTTCATGAATCCAGCGCCGGTAGGGGCCAACTACCTGCTCGTCAACAAAGCGATGCGGGGATCCCACGCAGTGATTTCGCTGTGCCACCGGAGCGGCAGACCGCGAAGCCGCAGCCGATAGTCGATCCGCCGGCCGCGGAACATCGGGACGTCTCCTTCGACGACCCGGAAACGGAGCCAGGGCGGGGTGAGGCCTTCCAGGTTTCCGGCATCCGAAAAGAACCGGAAGACCGCGTCGAGCGGAACCGCCAGAGCTACGGAACATCGGCCAGAGCCACGGAACATCGGAAGGTCTGCATCGTTTCCCTGATGCTAACCTTCACCGGTTACTCCCTTTTCGACGCGCTGAGCGGGCGGCGCCAGACAAGTGGCCGTCCCACCCGCCGTCCCCCGAGACGAAGTCCCGGCCAAAAGCGGCGGGCACGAGGCAACATTCGGCATGGCGGACAACGTAGCGGCCCCCGAGGCGCGGATTCCCGGCATCGACCACGAGCCGGGGCAGCGCGATCAGGAAAAGGACCAAAAGCAGGATGGCTCGGCCCCGACGTCGTATTCGATGCTCGAGCCGCGGATGAAGGCCATCTACGGTCAGTTCTACAAAGAGACCTATTTTTCGGAGAACAAGCATCTGGATCCGAAGATCCAGGAGCTGATCGCCCTCGCCTGCTCGCTCATCGCCAAGTGCGAGGGATGCCTCGACGGTCATGTGAAGAAGGCCCTCAAACTCGGGGCCACCAAGGAAGAGATCAGCGAAGCCATCGTCATCGCGATCGGCATCAACGCCGCCGCGATCGTGGACCAGACGGACCGCACGGCGACGCGCCTCGGGCTGAACCACTTCCCGGCCAAGATTCGGCTCTAACAGCCTCCCAGGTTAGAGAGTCTAGAAAGTCAGGGGGCGAAGACTCCCTCCCCCGCCCCGGCGGGATCGGGTCGCGCAGACCGGTGCGAGGAGAGCGCCTCGCGCTCGGCAACCCCGACTTCCGCCGCTACCTGCGCCTCGATGTCCTCCAGGACGGACTCGGCTACGGGTTCGCCCCCGGCCCCGCCCATCCGCAGAAAAGCTCGATAGGTGCGGAGAGGATCGCGGCGCCCATAGTGATCGAATAGTTCGGCGGGCAGGATTCGCCGGCTTTCTCCCTCGTCGTGGGTTGCGTGGCCGCCCATCCGGAAGGTGTCAGCGAGCACGAACACGGGCCGGGAATCCCGCAGGACCTCCTTCCGGGCCAGCGCGGTGGCCGCGAAAACGTCCAGCACGTTGTTGCCATCCACTCGCAACGTGGAAATCCCGTATCCGCCCCCGAGGCGTGCGAGGCGTTCGTCAGCTCCATCCGCCAGCGGAGTGCCCAGGGCGATCCGGTTGTTCTGGATGACCACGATCAGGGGAGCCTTGAGCGCGACCGCCGACACCATACCTTCGTGGAACGCCGCGGTTCCGGTTGTGCCGTCCCCCGCCCAGGTCAGCGCGACCCGTGACTCGCGCCGGAGCCGGAATGCGAGAGCCATGCCGGCGCAGACCGGGAGCAGCGAACCGACCATGCTGATCGGCGCCACGATGCCGCGCGAAAGGTCTCCAAAGTGCAGATCCCTGCCCCGCGCCGGTCCGTCCTCGGTTCCGAGGGCCCCCCGGAACATGGAAGCAAGACTCATCCCGCGTTCATGGCAGGCGCCTATGTTCCGGATCATGGGCCCGACTACGTCGCCCGGCTCCAGCGCGTGGCAAGCTCCCACCGTCACGGCTTCTTCGCCCGGCCCGAGCCACGCCTTGGACACCACCCCGGATCGGACCCAGCGCTTCAGCTGAAGGTCGTGTAGCCGGTTCCTTACGAGACCTTCGTAGAGCCGGAGCCGGACCGACTCGACGAGGCTGCGCACGATCGGAGCGCGCTCCGGGTCGTTCAGGAGCGCTGCCGTGAACTCACGGAGGAGTGCGGAATCCTCGCTCCAGTCGACGTATTCCGGGGGATCGAGTCCGGGGACGCCCCTCACCGCTCTCCCGTCCGGGCCAACTCAGGTGGAAACGCCGTCCCACCGGACCAGCTCGGCGGCGATCAGGTTTTCGACCGCGTCGCCATTCCACGAGTTGCGGATGCCGTTCGTCATCACCGAAAAACCGAGCGCCCGGTTCTCGGCTGCCAGCGGGAAGGCTACGCCCGAGAGCGAACTGACGCCGCTCAGCGTTCCCGTCTTGGCCATCACCCGGCCGAGGGTTTCTTCTCCCCAGAGGCGGCGGGCGAGGGTGCCGTCCACTCCGGAAACGGCGAGTGAGCACAGGAAGTCGGTCCGGAGTTCCGGCTGGCTGTACAGGTCGCGGACAACCGCAACGAGGAGGCGGGCGCTCACGCGGTTCTTTCTCGAGAGCCCCGAGCCGTCGTCGACCGTGAACGTGTCGGCGGGGAAACCGAGACCCACCAGGTACTCCTCGGTGGCTCGAATCCCCTTCTCACCGGTCCCGGGAGGCCCCCATCGATGGGCGCCGACGGCGAAGAGCAATTGCTCGGCGGACCAGTTGTTGCTGTATTTGCCGAGCGCCTCCAGGACCTGGGTCAGCGGGGCGGATTCGTTTCGGTAGAGAAGGAGTTTGTCCCCCGACGCCGGAATCGCACCGCGCCGTGGTTCCCCGGCTACCAAGACTCCGCGCTCGACGAGTTTGCCCTTGAGGGCGTACCCGAAATAGAGGGTCGGTTCGGTAGCGGTGAAACGCGCGACGCGCTCATTGCCGTTTCTGAGGATTCGTCCCTGCAGACGGATCCGGCGCGTTCCCCGGCGCTGGGCCAGGATGTAGGGCCGTCCGGAATTGCGGAGCACCATCTGGTTCTGGACGGTGTAATAGCCATACCCTTCATCGCGCACGTCGGGCCGGTCGGCCTGTCCCGGGACCCCCGCCACCTCGACCTGGTTCCAGTGATAGCCGAGAGCGCTCTGAATGGGCTCCTTGTATCGGAGCCGGCGCTTCACCAGGGCCTGATCGGTCTCCTGGGCTTCGAAAAACGAGTCGTCCAGAACGATGTCCCCACGGACTTGGGTAATCCCGAACGCCGCCAGGGAGTCCGCGATGAAGTCCATGTCGTGCCGATTCAGGCTGGGGTCGCCGGAACCCACAACGTAGACCGGACCTTCGATAACCCCGGTCTCGGTCGGCGGTGCGTCCACCAGAAGGCGCGTCGGAAAGCGGTAGCTAGGCCCCAGATAGTGAAGGCAGGCCGCCATGATGGGCAGCTTCATCCCGGAGGCCGGCACGTAGGTTCGGTCCGCGTTGTGGCTGAAGAGCGGTGCGCCGGTCTCGAGGTCCTCCACGTGAATGCCGATGGCCCGGCGCAGACCGAATCGCCTCCGAACCGCGTGGAGTCGGCGGCTGAGGTCGGCAAGCGCGTCCTCGGAGAAGGGTGGGGCCGTTTCTCCTCCGAGGGCCGGAGCCCCAATGGCGAGCGCCGCTCCTCCAGAGAGAATGCGCAGCGCCCGGCGCCGGTCGAGGCGCCAGTCGGCTCGGGGATACCGAGGACGATGAATGCTCACGATCCCGGATCCTGATTCGAATTCCCGATCTCCCCCACCTCAGCGACTGCCGAGAGGAAGACCTCCTCTCCTCGCGCGCCCAGCACCGAAGTCCCCTGCCCGACCAATCCGGCGCCGTCTTCCAGCGGTTCGACCACGGTCAGCGGCACCGAAGCCACCGCGTAGGTCCGCGCCAGATCGGGAAATTCCTGAACCATGACGATGTCGGTGGTCACCTCGGGGCTAATGACCGCGAACTGGACGGCCAGACTGGCCGCCGGCGCACACCAAGGTCACGTAGGGGTGGTGAAGACCTTGACGTGTAGAGGCCGGCGAAGTGCCGACAACTGCTCCGTGGTTTCCGCGGAGAGAGTCAGCGGTGCTCCGGAGACCCACCCGGCTGCACGGATTAACGACCCGAATTCGTGGCCATCGGGCAGGCCCACGAAGCGGACTCTTCCCTTTGCCACGCCGGTCAGCTCGATCGCCGGAAGGCGGGCGATCCCGGCATTCCGGGCCGCATCCGGCGCTTCATCCACGTCCCGTACGTCGACGGTGAGTTTGTCCGACAGCGCTTCGACCTCCCGCAGCAAGGCTTCGGTGGTGGCGCAGGTCGGACAGGGCGTGCGACCGGGCACGGCCGGCGGGCTGTCTTGCCGGGAATAAAGAGTCGCAGTGACGAGCCCGGCGAGGGCCTCGAAATGTTCCCGGACCGCGGTCCGATCCGCCTCTCGAAGCAGCACGGGGCATAAGGATACCCCGACCGGCAGTGACTTCCTTCCTACCCGTGGTACCGGGTTCCGGAGCGCTCACGACCCCGCTCCGCTCGGGACTCCACCGGGAGAACTGGGCGGCGTGACTTTGTGCACCGCCTGCAGGCGTCACGGTGCCCGCGGAGAGATTCGTTCCGAGCCGCCGATAGAATGCGAAACCCACTGCCAGCGGGAGGTCAACAGCCATGACCAAGCGGACAAAGCCCAAGACCATCACGCGCCGGCGCCTCCTCGGGAGCGCGGCGGCCGCTCCGGTCGCCGCTCCGCTGTTTCTGGCGGGTTGTGGAGCCGGACCGGAACCTGGTGACGGCCCCACCGTCACGGCGCTCGAATACGCGAACAGCATGATCGATCACCCCCTGCCCTTCGAGCGTCTTTCAACGATTCTCCCGGCGGTACGAATGAACCGCGCGTTCTTCCGGGCGGTCCGGGATCTCGAAATTCCGGACCTGGTCGAGCCGTCCGTGATGTTCGTGGCGCGCGGCCCGGAGGAAGAATGATCCCTGAACTCTGCCGTCTCAGCGCCCGCGCGCTCTCGGAGCGCATCCGCCGCCAGGAGCTTTCACCCGTCGAAGTGGTGGATGCCCACCTCGCCCACATCGAGGCGACGGATCCCGCCATCAACTCCTTCATCACCGTTACCGGCGACCACGCCCGGGAACGGGCCCGCGAAGCGGAGACGGAGATCGCCGCCGGCAGGTGGCGGGGTCCCTTACACGGGATTCCATATGCCCCGAAGGACATCCTGGCAACGGCCGGCATCCTGACCACGAACGGTTCGAAGGCCACCGCGGATTGGGTGCCGGACTACGAATCCACGATCACCGCAAGGCTGAATGACGCCGGGGCCATTCTGGTCGGCAAGCTCAACCTCCTTGAGTTCGCGATGGGAAGTGGGGTGCTCTCCGGATTCGGCCCGGCCCGTAACCCCTGGGCCACCGACTACACGCCCTCCGGCTCCTCTTCCGGTTCCGGAGCGGCGCTCGCGGCCCGGCAGGTGCCTCTCTCGATCGGTACCGACACCGGCGGCTCGATCCGCGGGCCGGCAGCCGCCTGCGGCATCGTCGGCCTCAAGCAGACCTACGGCCGCATCAGCCGCTTCGGGGTCACCACCCTGAGTTGGACCCTGGACCATGCCGGGCCCATGACCCGGACCGCGTGGGACGCTGCGGCGATGCTCGGGGCCATCGCGGGTCCCGATCCCCGCGACCCCACGGCGGCGAACGAGCCGGTTCCGGACTACCTCGCGGCGCTTACTCCGGAGGTGGCCGGGCTTCGGATCGGGGTTCCGGTTTCCGGGTTCGTCGAGGCGGCCACCGAAGAGGTCCAGGAGGCCGTCCACACCGCGATCGGACTTCTCAGCGCCGACGGCGCGGAAACGGTGGAGGTTTCGGTGCCGCACGCCCAGCTGGCGGGAAGCGCCGGCTGGATCGTCGCGATGGCGGAGGCGGCGACGTTCCACGAAAAACGTCTCGCCGAGCAGCCCGAGGACCTTGATCCGTTGGTGCGCGAACGCCTGGAGGTTGCCAAGTTCTATCCGGCTACCGACTACATCAAGGCGCTCCGGGTACGGACCATCCTGCAACAGGAGATGGCCGAGGTCTTTCGACAGTGCGATGTGATGATCGTGCCGAGCTCCTTCTCCCCTGCAGATCCGCTGCGTTCGGAGGAAGCGGCACGGAGCGACGTCCGCGCCGGCGCCAACCCCGACGAAGTGACCAGCCGTCCTGGAAACACCTTTATCGGCAATATGACCGGATACCCCGGCCTCACGATGGGTTGCGGGTTCTCCGCCGAGGCTCCGGCGCGGCCGCTGGCCCTCCAGATCTACGGGCCGCCCTTCGCCGAGGCTCGGCTACTCCAGGTGGCCCACGCCTACCAGGAGCGCACCGCCTGGCACGAGGAGCTGCCGCCGATCTGACCCGTCTTGCGTGGAACGGCTACGGGACGACCTCGCAGCCGTTGCTGGTGCAGGAAGCGACCGGCTGCCCGGAACAGGCGCCGCCCGCAAAACCCAGTTCCAGCCGCTCGTCCGCTTCTTCCTCGAACCAGCCCTCCCCGGACCAATTGACGTCGAGTTCGTGGACGAGGAAGCCCGGCCGGGTGCGCAGGCTCCACCGATTGATGCCGAACGCCGACACGGACTCCGCGATCCGGCCGTAGGTGCCAAGGTCGACGTAGGGGCCCAGGAGATCCACTCGCGTTCCGGCGGCGCCGGGCCCGAGTTCGATACTCAGCGTGGTTGCGAGCATGTTCGGAACATCCTCCTCGGACGATTCCTGCTCGCTCCACGGCAACCCGCTGAGCGTCACCCCCGGGCAGGGCGACGCACCGGTCTCGATGATCGCAATTTCGACCGGGTCCCCGAGAATCGCCGGCCCGGCAGGCGGGGCGAAACTCAGCAGCAGGTTTTCGGCGCCTTCGGTGAAGAGGAGGTCGGCGAGAGCGGCGAGTTCAATGACCGTGTCCCCCGCCAGGTCCTGCCCCGCGGGAACGGAGACGCTCTCTGCCGAGAGCTCGTAGTCGGCTTCCGAGGCGCTGTCGTGGGCGGGGCTGAGCCGGACCTGCACCGGAGCGGTGAGTTCGCGGACCTCAAAGTGCACACTGACGGCGAGGGTCTCCCCTTCGCGGACCTGAAGCTCCTCCTCCGCGAAAGAAACGGCGAACGCGGGCGGCGGGGGCGGGGCGGGCGCTGGTGGCGCAGTGGGACCGGCGCTGTCATCCCCGCCGCACGCGAACAATCCGAGCGCGGTCGCCGCGGCGGCCGCGAGCAATACCCGCCGGGTCATTCGTTCCTCCACGGAGATGCTTCCCGCCCGTCGCGCAACGGAATCGGTGGAACTGCGGTTTCCGCTCCGGCGGCCACCCGCACCGGATCCAGCCGGTACTGATCGGTCGATCCGAGGGTGGCGCCGCGGTCCACGAGCGAGGTGTTTCCGCTGATGTCACCCATGGTGCCGGCGGCCAGCAGGTAGTCGCCGGGGGGCAATCCCTCGATCGCGAAGGACCCCTCGCCGTTCGTGAACGCTCCCGCGGAGGCGACGAGCTCTTCGCCCGAAATCTGCATCGCAAAAACCGGAACGTAGCGGGCGGCTCGGCCGGCCATGGTCACTCGACCGGTGATGCTCCCTACCCGGTCCAACCAGCCGCGGGACGGCCGGAGCAGGGAAGCCCCCGCGACATCGTCCGCAGTCAGTCCCGGCTCCGGCAGGTATCCGTAGGACATGACCGGATCCGTGTCCCAGAGCGCTGGTTGGAAACCGTACCGATAGGGCCAGGTGTCCCAGGTCGGGAACATCGCGGAATGGGCGAGGCCGATGCAGTGGCCCAACTCGTGTATCAGCACCTCGAGTCCGCGCCCGTCCGGCTCCTCGGTGTGCACGGGAGTCAGAGACACGTCGCACTCCACCATTTCGCCGTTCACCTCCCAGATGTCGACATAGGACGCGCGAAGGCCCAGCGGGTGCATGCGGACGGCGTTGACGTGGTCGCGCTCCGCGTGGTGTTCCCCGCCCAGACCGGCAACGGCCCATTCGATGTCGGCGCTGGCGAGCGAAGACCAGGCGTCAAGCGCCTTGCGGACGAACGGGAGCACTTCCTCCCGGCTTCCGAACGGGGGTTCCTGGGTTTCCCCTCGGTACTCCCACGGCTCCGTCCATCCCGGGGAATCGGCGATGACCCACCGAAGTGTTCTCCCCGGACCCCAAATTGCCGGGTCCCAACGCAACCCTTCGGCCGCGATCGGGACAGCGGGATCGTCGGCGGTTCGCCAGAAAAACCGGTACCCAAGCGCCTCTCCGCCGGGAAGCAGAACGCCCAGGAGCGCCAGCGCCGCCCCGGCGGCCGTCGGCTTGAAGCAGCGATAGAGCCGGGGTCGCGGCCGACGGGCGCGGGACGCTCCGGTCTGCCCGAGGTATGTCGAAAGAAACCGCACCCGGGAATTGTGACACCGTTCAACCCCGCTCGGGAGCGCGTGCTCCGGCGGACGCGCTTCGGGGGTTGCCCGCGAGGGTGGCGCGCGCCGAAGCCGTGTGGGTATGCTTGGACCATGTGCGGTATTCATAAGCACGATGCGTGGGCCAGACGGGCCGGCGCCTTCGCCCTCCTCGTTTCCGCCGGGGTTCTGGTCTCGGCGCTGTCCGCGCCGGCGCAGCGCGGCCGGACGCCGGAGCCCTTCCGGAATCCGTACGCATGGCCGGCGCTTTCTGAATTGCTCGAGCGCTCGGACACCATCGTTGCCGGAGAGGTGCTGGACATGCGGTCGGCCCGGACGGCTGACCGCCGCGAGATCTTCACCACTGTGACCCTCCGCACGGAGCGCAGCTTCAAGGGCGCGGTCCGGAATCTCGTCCGCTTCCGGATTCCGGGCGGAACGGTCGGGGATACCCGGATGATCGCTACGCACTCCGCCCAGTTCATGGTGGGCGAACGGGCGCTGGTCTTCCTGAGCGGAGAGAGCGGGCGGCTTTCCCGGGTGACAGCCGGGGAGGCCGGGAAAAGGCACCTGAGGACCGATGAGGACGGCACGGAACGGATTCTCCCGGGTTTTGCCCTCTCGGAGTCCGGCGGAGCGCGCGGAGGGTTCGACACCCTGGACGACCTGGCGGAAGCGCTCTCCGGTCCGCTGGCCGCCCTGTCGCGATAGCTCGTACCCGGTGCATTCCCGCTCCCGCGGCGCGGTCATTCTCCGTGCCCTGGCTCCCTGGCTTCTCCCGCTGCTGGTTCTGCCGGGATGCGGAAGCGGAGGCGACGGCGCGGGACCGCGGTTCCTGAGCCTCGGCACCGCGCCGCCTGGTGGGGCATTCTTCGTCGTCGGCGGGGCACTCGCGCAAGTCCTCGGCGAGTCAGGTCTCCGAGTCACCGCCGAAGCGACCAAGGGTTCGGGCGAGAACATCCGCCGGCTGGCTACGGGGGAACTGGATCTAGCGATCTCGAACGCGGCCGTCACCTACTTCGCGGCGCGCGGCGAGGACGGCTGGGGCCGGTCCTATCCGGTTCAGGCGGTCATGACCCTGGCGCCCAACGTGGCAACCTTCGTTTCACCCCGCCGGCATGAGATCAACCGCATTCAGGACCTCGCCGGCAACCGGGTCGTCGTTGGCGTTGCCGGGGCCGGGTTCGAGCACTTCATCCGGCCGATCGTGGAAGCGCACGGCGTTACCTACGAAGACTTCATTCCGCTCTACAACACCCAGGCGGGCGCCGTGGACATGCTGAGCGACGACTCGGCGGTGGCTGCTTTTCTGGGGGGTGCGATTCCCACCGCATCCATCGTGCAGGCGACCGCCGGCATGGAATCGCTGCTCGTCCCGTTGGACCCGGAGATCCGCAGCCAGCTTGCCGAGCAGTATCCGTTCTATCGGGAGGCGATCATTCCGGCCGGAACCTACCGGGGGCAGGACGAGGACTACCTGGGCCTCGACGTAGGCTCCATGCACGTCATCACCCGGGCGGATGCCGATGAGGAAACCATCTATCAGGTGACGCGCGCGCTGTGGGAACGGCGCGAATCGGTGGTCGAAAAACATCCCGCCGGCCGAGCCATCAACGAGAACAACGCCTCCCGGAACACCGGCGTCCCGTTCCATCCCGGCGCCGTGCGCTTTTATCGGGAAGCGGGGATCTGGCCGGATTCCAATCCCGGCCGTTAGCCCGCCGCTCTTTCGGGCCTGGATGGATATTCAAGGAGTCCGGCTTCGCATCTCGCCGCCCTGCGGGCGGCGATGCCGGTCTGAAGGCCCCCACCGGGAGACTGGCCGGCGCTCCTGGTGACTGAATCGGGTCCACGGGCGTCGGCGAGCGTTCGCAGCGCCGTGATCGGGATCCTCACGCTACTGCTCACCGCCTTTGTGCTGGTCGAGGTGAATCGGCCGGTGCTGACCCCTCAGGCTCAGTTGGCCGCGTTCGCGCTGTTCGGGTTGCCGCTCTGCTTTCTCCTTCGAATGAAAGCGGATGATCCCTGGTGGCGACGCGGGGTTGACGTTTGTGGCCTGGTAGCGGCGGTTGCCGGGTGCGCCTTCGTTCTCTACTGGAGCGGCTTCGGCCCCACGACGCTCGGAGATCGTGCCGGCGGCGAGAGTTCGCTCGACATCGCGGTGGGCCTTGTGGGCCTCGCCGGCGTGCTTGCCGCCACCTGGCGGGTGATCGGTCCGGCCCTGCCCATTCTCACCGGCCTTTTTCTGCTCCACGCAGTCCTTGGCCCCTATCTCCCAGAATTGCTCTTCCCCCATCGCGGCTATTCCCTCGCCCGCATCGCATCCCAGGGCTTCTTGCAGAGCCAAGGCGTCTTCGGGATCGCGATGAAGGTGATGTTCGCCTATGTGTTCCTGTTCGTCGTTTTTGGCGCGGCGCTGCAGCAGACGGGAGCCATCCGCTTCATCACCACTTCGGCGCGCCGGGTGTTTCGCGGGACCGTGGGCGGAGCGGCCAAGGTTTCTGTGGTCGCGAACGCCATGATGGGTTCGCTTTCCGGGAGCGCGGTGGCGGGCGCCGCCACCACCGGGACGCTGACCATCCCATTGATGCAGAGCACCGGGTTCAGCGCGCGGGCCGCCGCCGCGATCACCGCGGCGGCCAGTTCCGGTGCGGCGCTGGTCCCGCCGGTAATGGGCGCCGGCGCCTACATGATGCTGGAGCTCGTGGATCCTCCGGTCAGTTACCTGCAGGTCGTGCGGGCGGCCATCCTGCCGGCGCTCCTCTATTACGCGGCGCTGATCGCCATGGTCCATCTTTATGCACGCCGCTATCTGGGCCGGGCTCATGGCGAAGCGCCGCCGCGGGAAGAAAGCGGCTCCGTCCCGATTCAGGCGGGAATCGTCTTCTGTGTCGGTCTCATAGCCCTCATCGTCGCACTGGTGGCGGGCCGGACGGTGTTCCGGGCGGTCAGCATCGCCCTCGCAATCGTCGTGGCGACTTCCGTTTGGCACCCCGCTACTCGTCCGGATCTCAAGAAGCTCTGGGAAGGGCTGGGCCGCATCGCGGCGGGTGCGGCGCCCCTGGTGGCGGCCGCCGGCTCGGTTGGAATCATCCTCGGGATGGTCACCCTGACCGGGCTCGGCACCCGCTTTCCAGCGACGGTGCTCTCCGTTGCCGGTGAGGGCCTGCTCCCCGCCCTCCTCCTCATTATGGTTGGGTCCATAGTCTTGGGGATGGGACTGCCCTCGGCCGTCTGTTACCTCCTGATGGCGATCCTGATCGGCCCGGTGATTGGCCAGCTCGGGGTTCCGCCGCTGTCGGTCCATTTCTTCATCTTCTATTTCGGAATGATGTCCATGGTGACTCCCCCGGTGGCCCTCGCGGCGTACACGACAGCCGGAATTGCAGGCACCCCGATCCTGCCCGTCGCGCTCACCGCCTTCCGCTTCGCGCTGGCTGGGTTTGCCCTGCCCTATTTCTTCGTCTTCCGTCCCGAACTGTTGCTGATTCTGGACGGCGGACGGGGCGTACCCGGAGCGATCGTCGCTTTCCTGCTTGGGGGCGCGGTGGTCCTGCTCCTCTCCGTGGGCATCGTGGGCTGGCTGTTCGGTCCTTTGAGCGCTGGATTCCGGAGCCTGGCCCTGGGGGCGGCGGCGCTCCTCCTGTGGCCGCCGGCCCCTGACGAACTGTTCGCCCTCGCGAACTTCCTCGGACTCGCGGCCCTGGCGGCGCTGCTCGTCTTCGCGTCCAAGGGCAGGCGGCGCGCGGTGGTGGGCGCCACCGGCGGGCCCCCGAAGCCGTCCGGCGGATCCGTCAGATTCCGGGCGCTCGGGGGAGCACCGTGAACGCCGCTTCCGCCGTCCACGGCCCGAAGGTGGCGGTCACTTTGGCCGCTCCGACGCCGACGCCGGTCACCACTCCGTTCTGGTCCACCGTCAAGACTGCGGGATCCGTGGACGCCCAGGTCACATCGACCGTTGCCGAGGGGCCGTCGTCGTAAGTGCCGCGGGCCACGAGCGGCCCGACCGACTGGCCCACCCGGATCGACGTCTGTGGAGCGACCACCGAGAGGCCGGTCAGTCGCTGCGCACGGGGCGAGAGCGCCGGCGCCGTCAGGTTACCGGCGCCGCTGTCGCCGCTACACGAAGTGAGCAGCAGGGCGCTGGCGAGCGCGAATCGAATCAGTGCGTTGGGGGTCCAGATTCTTCGTAGCCAGGATCCCGAGATCGACCGGTTGTCCCGACGGATATCGGCCTCGCGCCGCCGCAACAATCTACTGCCCGATGCAGTAGAGCGCTTCCGCGGTCCTCAGGAAGATCTGTCCGTTCGACATCGCCATCGAACTGAGCGTGTAGGCGCCCATGTCGTTCGTGGCCAGAATCTCGAGTTCGTCGTCACCGAGCCCCACGACCGAGGCCACCCCGTCCTCGTTGATGACGTAGAGCCGGCCCTCGGCCAGCACGGGTGAAGCGCTGTAGGTTCCGGACGGCAGGCGTGTCGGGCCCAGGAGGACTTCCCCGGTCTTGGCATCCAGCGCGTACAGCACCCCGTTGTCGGTGACCACGTAGAAGCGCTTGCCGTCGGTCACCGGGCTCGGAACATCGGGGCCCCGGTCGAACGACCAGATGCGGTGCGAATCGGTGATGTCCCCTTCCCCGCCGGCACGGAGCGCGAGCAGCGGCTTCACCCGGGTCGGCGCGTAGATGATCCCGTCCTTGACGACCGGTGACGCGATGATGCGGTAGGCGCCGTTGTTCTTGGGGTTCAGGCCGCGGGAGCGCCAGCGCTCCCGGCCGGTATCGAGATCGTGCCCGGTCACGACGTCGCCGCCGGTGATCACGAGTTCGGAGCGCCCGTTCACCTCGTGCACGAAGGGAGTCGTATAGGAATCGGGCGATTCCCGGATCGCCTCCGTGGGCCGCTCCATCCGCCAGACGGTTGCGCCCGAAGCGGGATCAATCCGAAGCACGTAGGACGGATCGTCGGTCTTCATTCCGTGAAGCACCTGCACGTAGATCCCGTCCCCGAACAGGAGCGGGCTGCTCGCGTAGCCCCAGTTGAGGCCGAAATCGCCGTAGTCCGCCGGAATGTTGCGGGACCAGAGTTCCGTTCCGTCGAAGTCGAAGGCCTTGAGGACTCCGGTGCCGGTCAGGACGAAGACGTGCTCCCCGTCGGTGACCGGAGAGGGCGAGGACATGTTCTGCTTCCGCCCGCGCCGGTCCCGGTCGCTCAGGTGCCGGATCCAGCGGACCGAACCGTCGTTCCGATCGAGCGCCCAGAGCTCGATGTGCCCCGAGTAGGCGACGTTCCCCCGGCCGGAGACGGCCCCGCCGCCCCGGCGGCCCCGGCCGTAGCCCTCGGAGGGATTCGCCGGAACGCCGGATGGGTCGGCGGGGATGGAGACGTTCAGAAAGATGGTGTCGCCGGAAATGATCGGGGTCGCCCCGCTCCAGGCGGGCAGCTCGATTTTCCAGACGATGCCGCTTTCGGTGTCCCACTCCACCGGGAGTCCCACTTCATCGCTGACGCCGTCATGCGTCGGCCCCCGCCAGTGCGGCCAGTCCTCGCCAAGGACGACCCCGGCCGGCAGCAGGCCGGCGGCCAGCAGGACCAGGAGAACACGAAAAGACTGGCGGCGCATGGCGGTACCTCCGGAAAGGCTCAATTGTAGAAGGCGGAGAAGCGGCGCGCCGCATCCACGACCGTTAGCAGCCTGTGGTGAAACCCAGACGGCCCAGTTCTCCC
Organism: Candidatus Marinacidobacterium sp.; assembly: GCA_965250045.1. Taxonomy (GTDB): domain Bacteria; phylum Acidobacteriota; class Vicinamibacteria; order Marinacidobacterales; family Marinacidobacteraceae; genus Marinacidobacterium. The sequence goes on along the minus strand of OZ252286.1, from coordinate 2,873,869 downwards.
GGTGGGGGCTCCTCCCTCACGCGCCTTGTCAGCCGGGCGCCTCCCCGCTCTCGGCGCTCACCCGGGTTCCACCACAGGCTGTTAGCGGACGATCCCGTAGAGCCGGTCGATCGCGCGGACGACCAGCACGCCGCCGCTCGCTGCCGGAGAGGCCATCACGATCCGGTCCACGCTGTTCCGCGCGAGGAGTTCGTAATCGCGCCCAGCGCGGACCACGAACGTCTCCCCCTCCTCCGACGTGAAGTAGAGCCGGCCGTCCGCGGCGATCGGGGAAGCCGCATACGAACCCCCTACCCCTCCGATCCGGGCCCGGTAGAGACGTTCTCCGGTCTCGCCGTCGTAGGCTGAGAGCCGGCCGTTGTTGGCGTTCAGATAGAGAACGCCGCGGTAGAAGAGTGGCGAGGGGATGTAGACCCCACCCCGGTTCTTGCTCCAGGCGATCGCCTCGCTCGAGTCCTCGCCTGGAGTGAGGCTCAGGTCCCCTTCCGAGCCGGGGCGGATCGCGTAGATGGGCCGGATCGGCGGATAACCCGCCTGTAAGAACAGGAGTCCGTCTCCAAGCAGCGGGACGCCGATCGGGATTTCCGAATTGGGACCGAGGCGCCAGCGCTCGGCGCCGGTCGCCGCGTCGTACCCGCGGATCACCGTGCCGTTCACCACGATTTCGGCGCCCCCGGAAATCTCGTGGACCAGCGGGGTCGAGAAGGTGGAGACCTCGTCCCGGGCCGCCCGCCACCGGGGCTCCCCCGTGTCGAGCTCAAACGCGCCGAGGAAAGCTTCGCCGTGAACGTCGGCAAGCACAATCACCGCGCCGTCGTGGATGACCGGCGAGGAGGCGTGCCCCCACTGGTAGTCGGGGTCGTAGAACCAGCCGCTGTTCAGGACGCCCACTTCTCGCTCCCATAGCAGGTTCCCTTCGAGGTCGTGACACATCAACACGCCCATGCTGCCGATCAGGGTCACGATCCGTTCGCCGTCGGTTACCGGGGTCGCGTTCGCCTGGCTGGACTTCGTGTGGCGACGCGTTTTGGGCACGCCTCGCCGGAGTTCCCTGGTCCAGACCGGCTCACCGGTCGAGACGTCGTACGCCCGGAGTTCCCAGCGGTGTTCGCTGTCGTTCTGTACCGGGGCGACATCGCCGTAAAGGCCGATACGGAACTCCGAGTCCTCCGTGAGGCTTGCCGCCACGACCACGAACACCCGGTCGCCCCACACGATCGGACTCGAGATGCCGAGCCCCGGCAGGGGCGCCTCCCAAGCGATCCCCGTGCCCTCGGAGGCGTTCCAACGGAGCGGTACCCCTTGCTCATCCGCGATTCCGGAGCCGCCGGGGCCTCGGAACTGCGGCCACGGGCGCGCCCGTATCGGCGCCAGATCCCCGGGGGCCAAGTCCGCTTCGACCGGAGCTTCCGCGGTCTCCCTCGCCGCAGCGCGGCCCTCCGTCTCCCCCTCCGGCGGGTAGGTGACGGGCTCGCCGCCCCGTTCCACGATCAGGTTCTCGACCATCCCGCCGCGGCCCTGAAACCCGTAGCGATCCCCCCCTTCGTCGGTCACGAACGAGCGAGGCCCCCCGCGTGGGGTGAGCACCACCGCCGGCGCGGCGAAGCGGTCATTCCCGGAATCAGCATCCCGCTCGAAGTGCTGCGCCCGAAGCATTCCATCCTCGGCGGTGACCAGGACCCCCCGCTCGATGGTCTCGTTCCAGTAGCTGCCGGCGAGTCGCCGCCGGGCCTCCTCGGTCAGCTCCGGAGCGGCGACCGCGCGTGCGGTGCGCCCCCGGAGCAGCGCCGACACATCATCCGAGGCGGCAGCTTCTCGGGCGGCGGACAGCGCGTCCTCGTCGAAGTTCCCGTTCTCGAGGACCGCGCGTAGCAACCCCTCGTCACCCCCGCGCGCCGCCCGGAGGAGGACCGACCCCGCACCCGCCGCGCCCCTTCCCAGGAGAAAGAGCACCACCTCGCGATGTCCGGAACCCGCCGCCCGGCTGAGCGCGGTCATCTGGTAGAACCGGTCGGAGAGGTCAATATCGGCCCCGGCGTCGGCGAGGCGCCTGACGACCTCCAGGTGTCCCCGGTCGGCGGCGAAGAAGAGGGCGGTCGCTCCGTAGCGGTTGGGGGCATCAACGGATGCGCCCCCGGCGAGCAACTCTTCGACCCGCCCCAGGTCGCCCTCCCGGGCGGCGCTCCGGAGGGCCTCTCCGGGGTCCTCCTGGGCTCCGACGACTGGCGCGACGAGAAGCGCGAGCGTGGCTGCAAGGAAAGGAAGGGACTTCACACCGGATCCTCCGCGTGCTGGGCGGGTTGTAGTCGGACCCGCCACTGCGTTCCCCATTATCCCTTCCGTGGATATCCTCGGCCCGCCATGGCTCAGTACGACGCGATCGCCGACGCCTACCGGGACTCGAAACAGCTTCCTTTCCGGAAGTACATCGAGCGTTACACGCTGTTCGAGGCCCTTGGGGAGGTGCACGGCCAGACCGTGCTGGACCTCGCCTGCGGCGAGGGTTTCTACACCCGGCTACTGAAGCGCCGAGGCGCCGCGGAGGTCGCGGGAGTGGACATCTCCGAAGCGATGATCCGATTGGCCGAGCGGCAGGAGAACGAGAACCCGCTGGGATGCCGCTACGTCTGTTCCGACGCGGCCGACTACCGACCCGCCGGGCCGGTGGACCTGGTGGTGGCGATGTATCTGCTGCACTACGCGGGGAGCGCGGAAAAACTCGGCCGCTTCCTCGGCGTCTGTCACGGGGCGCTCCGGCCCGGGGGGCGGCTCGTCGGATTCAACGACAACGTGCTGAAGCCCCCGCGGGGCACAGTTTCCCTGCAGAAGTACGGCATCGAGAAGACGGGACCTCCCGTCCTTCGCGAGGGGGCTCCCATCCGCTACCGGTTCACCAACAACGACGGCCGGCAATTCGGGTTCGAAAACTACTTCCTGAGACCGGAGACTTACGCGGAAGCGTTCGCGGAGGCGGGATTCCACGATTTCCGCTGGCTCGGCGTCTCGCTCCACCCGGCCGAGCGGGGCAACCCCTTCTGGGACGATTTCCTCAACAATCCGCCAGTGATCGCCTACACCGCCACGAGATGAGGAAGGGCCCACCCGTCCTCCGGCCGGAATCGCCCGGCCACCGACCCGGGTGGTAACGGCGCTCGACTACTCCGGCCCGAAAGCGTAGAGGGCTTCGACGGTCCGGATGTAGAGGCGCGAGGGTGCGATCGCCGGAGTGGCGTACACCGATTCTCCCAGCGGATTCACCCGGATCACGTCGAGTTCCGGCGACTTCTCTCCCGGGTCGAGCGGATTTACCACCGCAGCCATCCCCAACTCGCTCACGAAGTAGATCTTGCCGTCCGCGGCCACCGGAGAGGCGTAGTAGGCATCCACCGCTCCGGTGAGCCGTCCCTGGGAGAGCATCTCGCCGGTGCCCGGGTCGAGAGCGGTGACGATCCCTCCGTCACTGACCATGTAGAGGACGCCGCCATAGAGCAGGGGCGAGGGAAGCTGCGGGACGCGCCGGCGATAGCTCCAGACGGTGTTCTGCTCGGTGAGGTCGCCGGCTTCCCCCGCCCCGCCCGGGCGGATCGCCAGGATGCCGTTTTGGGAGGACAGCACCGCCTCGTAGTAGGCCCATTCGCTGGCTTCCAGCAACCCGTCGCTGCTCAGATCAATCACCCCGAACCAGAAATCGGAGTGCCCCTCGGCCTCGTCGCGCGCGATCACGCCGTCGCCGTTCCCGTCGGAGGCTTCGAGGACCTCGGCGAAGGTCGGCGGCGTGATCTGGTTCCCGGGCTGGTTCACCGGCGCCCCATAGCCGTTGACGAACACCAGGTCTCCCTCCAGCAGCGGCGTGGACTTCATCTCCCAGGGGAGTCCCCGCACCCACCAACGGGCTCTCCCGTCTTCGACGCCGTAGGCGGTGAGCAGGAAGCTGCCCGGAGCCAGGACTTCGAGCCCGCCCGCGCTTTCTCGAAGAACCGGTGTGGAGTGGCCGCTCGTGGCCTCCGGCCGCGGGGTGCGCCAGAGAATCGTTCCATCCTTCCGATCGAGCGCGATGATTTCCGAATCGAGGTTCTGGTCGAGCACCAGAATTACCGCATCCCCGGCAAGGATCGGGGAGGCCCCCATTCCGTAGAAGTTGTCGAACGGGCCAAGCCGCCTACGCCACTGTTCCTTCCCCTTCCCGTCGTAGCCGATCAGACCCAGATCCGGGAAGAACGCGTACACGCCATCACCGGTCGCCGCGACGCTCGGTGATGCCGCGTTGTTGCGGGAATCGACCTCCGTCACCCGCTCCCGCTTCGCAGCGGCGCGCCACAACTCGTCGCCCGTTCCAGCGTCGAGCGCGATGGTGAAGAACTCGGTGTCGGAGTAGGCGGTCACGTGCACCCGGCCGTCCGCCAGGATGGGTGAGGAGTGTCCCGGAGGGAGCGGCACCCGGAAGACGAGCGCTTCCCCGGGTCCGAAGACCGCCGGAAGTTCACCGTCCGGACCGATCCCGGTGCCGTTCGGGCCTCGGAAGCGGTTCCATTCCTCTGCTCCGGCACTGCTCGCCGCGCCGGCGAGGGCCGCCACCAGCACGACTGTCCAGCGGTTCATTTGCCCGTCTCCTCCCGCAGGTGGGTCTCCAGAAACCCGAGGATGCGGTCGGCGCTCTCGATCCGGTTGTCCCGATTCCGGAAGCCGTGCCCTTCGTCGGGGAAGATCACGTACTCCACCGGCACCCCGTTCTTGCGCACCGCCTCGACGATTTCGTCGCTTTCGACCTGGAGAACCCGGGGATCGTTCGCGCCCTGCACGACGAAGAGCGGCCGCACGATGTTCTCGGTATGGAAGAGCGGCGAGATCGCGGTGAGCCGCTCCAGTTCCGTCTCCGGATCGCCCAGCTCGGCGTAGAGCGAATCGCGCGCTGCCCCCCACCAGGGCGGGATGCTGGAGAGGGTCCGCACCCAGTTCATGACCCCGAAGATGTTCACCCCCACGTCGAAGACTTCGGGTTCGAAGGCGAGCGCGGCCCCCACCATGTACCCGCCATAGCTGCCGCCGATGATTCCGATGCGGCTCCCGTCCACCCAGTCGAGCGATTCGAGGTACGTCCGGGCCTCGACGCAGTCCTTCAGATCCACGTCGCCGTGGCGCTTGTCGTCGAGGTGGAAGAACGTCTTGCCGTATCCGGACGAGCCCCGGTTGTTCACGGCGAGCACCGCGTAGCCGTTGTTCACAAGGTGTTGGATCTGCGCGCGGTATCCCTTCCGGCTTTGGCCCCCGGGGCCGCCGTGCACCCAGACGAGGGCCGGCGCCGGGGAAGACGCAGTCGCCTGGCGCGGGCGGTAGAGGATGGAGGGGATATCGAGCCCGTCAAAACTCGGATAACGGATCACCTCGCCATCCACCAGATTCGCTTCCGCGATCGCGGGGTTCAGGGTGTCCGTGAGCCGCTGCGCCTCCCCGCTTTCAAGATCCCAGACGTAGAGATTCGACGGCGAGGTGTCGCTGTTCACGTAGAACGCCATCTTCGTTTCGTTCGGGGAGAAGGACACCCCGGAGACATCTCCGCCGGGGACGTCGGGAAACTCCAGCGTTTCACCGCTCCGCGTGTCCACGACCGTGACCTCGGTGGAGGCGTCCACATTTACCGCGCTCACCCGGTATGTCCCCGTTTTCGAGAAATACACGGTAAACACGTCCCAGTCCGCCTGCACCACCGGGCGGTGCTCTCCCATCTCCAGATCGTAGGCCCAGGCCTCGACGAACTCCCCGTGCGCGTCGGTCGCGTAGAGCAGTTCGCTGACCTCCGGGTCGAAGGTGAGTGCGCCGTGAGAGGCGTCCCCTTCGTGGGGCGTGAGGTGGCGTGGATCTGCCGTGGGTTCCTGCAGGTCCACGAGGTAGATGTCGCTGTCCGCGTTGTTGCGCGCCTTGGTGACCGCGAGATAGCGGCCGTCCCCACTGACCGGCCCGGGCTGGAAGCCCCCCGGGTTCTCGAAGACGAGACGCCGGCTCACGTCTTCCGCCCGGTACTCGTAGAGGTCGAACGCCTGGGGATTCCGCTCGTTCGACGTCACGAAGAAGCGTTTCCCGTCCTCGCTGAAGCCGCTGAAGCCGGCCTTCAGGTTCTCGCCCGGGGTGATGTCCACGGGAGCCTCGCCCGCAGTGAGGACGTAGAGATGATTCAACTCGTTGCCGCCCTGGTCGGCAGTAAACAGGATGCGATCGTCGTTCGGGAAGAAGGCGATGCCCAGGTTCGCATCCGTCGTGGAACTCGTCAGGGTCTCGGCCGTCCCTCCGCTGACCGGCTGGGAATAGACGTTCATGACTCCGGTCCGGTCCGAAGTCATCAGGATGCGGGTTTCGTCTGCGGAGAAGGACGCGCCGAAAACCTGCTCCGTGTCGTAGAACGCCTCGGCGCTGTAACTCGGGATGTCGGGAGCTTCGGGCGCGCAGCCGGCGGCGAGGAACACAGCGGCTAACAGCCGGTGGTGGAACTCGCGGGAGCGCCGAGAGCGGTGAGGCCCAGTTCTCCCGGTGGGGGTCCGGCTGACAAGGCGCGCGAGGGAGGAGCCCCCACCGGGAGAACTGGCCCGAGTGTATTTCGACCGAAGCGCAACGCCGAGCGCCGCAAAGCGGCGCGGTGAACAGCCGGTGGTGGAACCCGCGTGAGCGCCGAGGCCGGGGAGGCGCCCGGCGGACAAGGCGCGTGAGGGAGGAATACCGGGCGTATTTCGACCGAAACGCAACGATGAGCGGCGCGCAGCGACGCGGTTCAGCCGGGATGCATCGCCGGCCGAACGCCGCGCGGATTTCATCACCGGCTGTTTGGCCGGGATGCATCGCCGCTCGAACGCCGCGTGAGTTTCACCACAGGCTGTTAACGCCCCACCGTGGCGCCAGACGGCAATTCGGTCAGGTTCCAAAACTCGGGGTCTCATCGGGGAGCCTCCTCGGATGCGGAAAACGGGGCCGTTCGGTGATCGCCGACTCATCCCCGCGCCTGTTCGGATACGACGCGGGAGCGACGACGGTTCCCGCGGCGAGCCGGCTCCCATTCAGGGCTGGCTCGCGGCCGGAAGGCCCGGCCCTGCGATCGCATACAGGTGCTCGGCGCCCCGCAGATAGATCGTGCCGTCCACGATGGCCGGCGAGGCCATGACCGGCTCGTCGACGCTATTCGTCGCCAGGACCTCGAAGCGCGGTCCGCTGCGGATCACATGGGTGTCTCCGTCCTCGCTGGTCAGGTAGAGCCGTTCTCCCGCCACCACCGGGGAGGAGAAGAATCGCGACGGCAGCGGCATCCGGCCTCCCTCGTAGACGACTTCGCCGGTCTTGCCGTCGAGTGCGGTCAGGATGCCTCCGTCGCTGACCAGGTAGAGCGCGCCCCGATGAAAGATCGGCGAAGGAACGTAGCCCTGCCCCTTCCGATAGCGCCAATGGACGGAACCGTCTTCCACGCCGAGCGCCAGGATGTTCTTCCGCGGATAGCCCGTCACGGCGAACACGAGACCGTCGCCGGACGCTACCGGGCTCGGCGCCGCATTGCTCCGGAGTCCCTCCACCCGCCACCGCTCTTCCCCGGTTTCCGCGTGGTAGGCGACGATCTCGCCGGCTCCCATCGCGACGATCAGCGAAGCGCCGTCAGCAGTGCTGGCCAAAACCGGCGTTGCCCAGCCCGCCGGCTGGGTCCGCTCTACCCGCCAGCGAATGGCTCCCGTCGGGATGTCCAGGGCAGCGATGAAGGAGCCCTCGCCCCCTTCAACGTCGTTTTGGACTACCACGAGACCGGACGTGGCGATGAGCACGGGAGAGGTCGCCACCCCCATCCCCATGGTTCCGACGCCGCCGAAGTCCTCGGACCAGAGGAAGTCGCCGTCGAGGCTGAAGGCGTGAAGACCCTGGGTTCCGAACCAGGCGATGACGCGTTCGCCATCGCTCACCGGCGTCGGGTTGGCGTAGGAGCCGATCCGGTGGCGGTTGTCGTAGGGGAGGGCCCCCGCGCGCACCACCCTGCGCCAGCGGAGTTCGCCGGTGCGCCGGTCGAAGGCCAGCAACAGCACGTCCAGGCGCTCGTCAGCGCCCAGACTGTCCGGGTGGAGGAACTCCGCGCTCCCCATGAAATGGATTACCGCCTTGGCCCCCGGCACCGTTTCGCCCGAAATGGCGGTGGTGAGGAAGAGCAGATCCCCGACCACGATCGGGGACGAGTGTCCCCGGCCTTCCACCGCCTGCCTCCAGAGGATGTTTTCCTCGGCGGACCAGCGCAGCGGAGCGTCCGATACGGCGTGTGCCTGTCCGCCCGGACCGCGCCACTGGGGCCAGTTCGCCCCGGTGGGCGCCTGGGCGGCGCCGCTCCCGGCAAGCAAAACGGCGCAAAACGCCAGAGCTGCGGGTCGCGCAGCCCGGAGGGAAAGCAGAGTCAACGCGGGGGAGTCGTCTCGGAGGCGGAGGGAGAACGGAAGGCGTACAGATGGTCGGCCCCGCGCAGGAACAGCGTTCCGCCCGCAATCGCGGGGGAGGCCCAGATCGCTTCGGGAAGCGAACTCTCGGCGACGATCTCGAACTCCCGTCCGGCGCGCAGCACCGTCAGATCCCCTTCGATGCTGCCGATGAGAACGTTTCCGTCGTACCCGATCGGCGAGGCGTGGTAGCGCCCGGGGTTTGTCGGCCGACCCTGGAAGAGAAGGTCGCCGCTGAGAGGATCGACGCCCGTGACGACCCCGCCGTCCGAAAGGAACACCAGCACCCCCTCGTAGAGGAGCGCCGACGGAAGGTATCCGGTGCCCTTCGGGTAGATCCATTCGGTGGTCGGCAGCGCCCCGGCGGAGAGCCGCAGCGCGTGCATCTCCTTCTTCGGATACCCCGTGGAAATGAACACGAGCCGTCCGTCTTCGAGCGGCATGTGCACGGGGGTGTGCACCATGTTGGAATCGAGCCCCGCCAACTTCCAGATTTCGGCGCCGGTCAACGGATCGTAAGCCGCCAGACGGTCGTAGCTCGGCACCACCAATTGGGTCCTTCCGGCGACGGGGACGAGCGCCGGGGTGGCCCAGCTCTTCCGCACCCGCCGCGGGGTCACCCAGGCGATGTCGCCGGTGCGGCGATCGACGGCAAAGATCTTCGATCCCTCCCCCCCGTCGTTGTCACAGACGAGAATCAGGAACTCTCCGTGGAGCACCGGGGAAACGCCGTGCCCCAGCCCCCAAACGCCGAAGTCGCCGACGTCCGTTTGCCAGACGGGATCCCCGTCCAGGGTGAAGGCGAACAGGCCCTCCGAGCCGAAGAAGAAATACACCCGTTCGCCGTCGGTCAGCGCCGTAAGGGACGCGTAGGTGTTGCTCCTGTACTTGTTGTCGTACACCGGTCCGTCGTGCACCGTCCGCCGCCACACCTCCCCTCCCGTCCGCGCGTCGTACGCGAGCGCCACCAGGGTATGGCGGAGCTCCCCGTGCGCGCTCCCGGCGTGCAGGTAGATCTCGCCGTCGCGGATGTGGACCGGAGGCGCGTGGCCGGGAATCGCCTCTCCGGCAACGGCCGCGGAAACGAAGAGGAGCCCGTCCCAGACGACGGGAGAGGAATGTCCCTCGCCGGGCGTCGCCGTCTTCCAGAGCCCGTTCTCGTCCGGGTTGAAGCGAACCGGCAACCCCGTTTCGGTAGAGACTCCATCTGCAGTCGGACCCCGCCAGCCCGGCCAATTGGCGGACCGGATCGCGGGCGCGCCCGGATTCTTCGAGGGGGACGCCGCGACTCCGGATCCTTGGCCTCCGAGCGCGAGCCCGGGTGAGCCGCCGGCGAGGATTCCGGTGATCAGGAGGGTTCTCCGGACCGTCAAGTGAAAAACGTTGCGCACGGTGCGCCGTATTGTGTCCGCTGGCGCTTTCAGTTGCATAGCAGGGCGGCGCCCCGGCCCCGGTTCGGCGTTTTGGCGCCCTTCCTCCCCCCCGCTAGACTCCCGTCCCGCCATGGGTTCCGGAGCCATCCGCCGCGGCCTCCCGGCAGCGCCCGCTGCCGGGGTCGCGGCTTTCCTGTTTGCCGCCTCGCTCTTCGCTTCCGACTGGCCCGAAATCCGCGGCCCGCAACGCGACGGCCGTTCGGACGAGACCGGACTCCCCGAATCCTGGTCCCCTGACGGCGAGAACCTCCTGTTCAAGGCGCCCTACGGGGGACGTTCGACGCCCGTGATCCTGGGTGACCGGCTGTTCCTGCAGCACGGCGTCGGCGACCGGGAGACCCGGCAGGAGCGGCTGGTGGCGCTCGACGCCGGTACCGGGGAACTCCTCTGGGAGCAGCGGCGGAATATCTACCACTCCGACGCGCCGCCCCGCCGCGTGGGCTGGGCGTCTCCGGCGGTCGACGCCGAGACTGGAACGGTCTACTTCTTCACCCTGGGCGGCGAGTTGAGCGCCTTCGAGGTGGCCGACGGAAGCCTTCGCTGGCGGCGCTCGCTGCCCGAGGAACTCGGACTCGTCACGACCCATGGCGGCCGGACTGCCTCGCCGCTGATCCTGGGTGAGCTGGTCATCCTGAGCGGCCTCACTTCCTCGTGGGGGGAGCACGCCCGCGGCAGCCAGCGGTTTTTCGCGTTCGACAAGCGGACCGGGAAAATGGCCTGGCTCTCCGCGCCCGGCGGCCGTCCCTACGACACCACCTTTTCGCCGGCTTCCGTACGGACCATCGGCGGCCAGCGGCTACTGCTGGTAGGAGGCGGGGATGGCGCGTTTCACGCCATCCAGCCGGCCACCGGCGCCTCGGTCTGGCACTTCCCGATGAGTAAGCGGGGAGTCAACACCGCGGCGGTGGTCCTCGGAGACGTGGCCGTGGTGAGCCACGGCGAAGAGAACCTGAACTCTTCGATGATGGGTCTGGTCGCCGCTCTCGACGCTACTTCAGCCGGCGAAATTGGTGAAGAAGCGCCGCTCTGGCAGGTGCCTGGATTCCTGGGAGGGTATTCCTCGGGAGTCGCGGACGGGGATCTGCTCTATCAGCTCGACAACAGCGCCAACCTCGCGGCCTTCTCGGCCGCGGACGGGGCCCGTCTTTGGACCCACAACCTGGGCACCATCCAGCGCGCCTCCCCGGTGCTCGCCGACGGAAAGCTCTACGTGGGAACCGGCAACGGACGGTTCTTCATCCTGCGCCCGTCCCGCGAAGGCGTGGAAGTGCTTGACGATGACGTGCTCGGTTCCGAAGAAATCGCGGAGGAGGTCATCGCTTCGGCAGCTGTCAGTGACGGCGTGGTGTACGTGGTCTCCAGCGGCGCGCTCTACGCCATCGGTGAGCGGCGGCCGGCGCCGGACGCTCCGGCCCCTCCGCCCCCGGTGACCTCGGGAGCCGCGCCCGCCCGGCTGGTGCTCTCCCCCACCGAGGAGATTCTGGCGCCCGGTGACGAGATCGTGCTGACGGTGAGCGCCTTCGATGCGCTCGGAAACCCCACCCAGACCCCGGCGGATCCGAGTTGGTCCGTGGCCGGCTTTGCGGGGGCTGTCGAAGCGAACGCGCTTCGCGTGGCGGCGGACGCTCCGGCGGGCGCCGGAACGGTGACCGCGAGCGCCGGCGAAATCAGTGGATCCGCGCGGTTCCGGGTGGTTCCTCCCCTTCCCTGGAGCTGGGACTTCGACGCCGAGGATTCACGGGTGCCCGCCGAGTGGGTGAACTCCGCCGGCAAGTACGAAACCCGCACGCTGGACGATGGGCAGCGGGTGCTGGTCAAGCGAGCGGACAACCCCTTCCTGCGCCGCGCCCGCGTCTACATGGGTCCCCCGACGCTCTCGGGATACACGGTGTCGGCGGACGTCCTGGCGAAGACGCGCCGGCGCCAGATGGGAAACGCCGGCCTCGTCGTCCAGCGGTATCAGTTCGTCCTCATGGGGACGCATCAGCGGCTTGAGATTCAGTCCTGGCAACCCACCCCGGGCCGCACGACCCAGATGCCCTTCGGGTGGGAGCCGGACACCTGGTACTCGATGAAATTCGAAGTCGTGGAGGACGGCGCCGAGGTCGTCGCCCGCGGCAAGGTGTGGCTCCGCGGCGACGACGAGCCCGCCGACTGGACGCTCGAGTGGCGCGAAGAGTTGCCGCACCGCGAAGGCACCCCGGGGATCTTCGCCGACGCGGTGTCCGCCGAGGTTCTCTTCGACAACATCGTCGTGGACCCCGGCGAATAGACAGGGAGACGTCTCCATGCCCCGATGCCACCAAAACCCCCGCCGGCCCCGGCGACGGCCGGCGCGGGCGCCCGCGGGACTTCTCCTCGTCCTCTGCGCCGCCGGCAGCGCGACGGCCCAGGACTGGCCGATGTGGGGAGGCACGCCCGACCGGAACATGGTTTCCGACGGCACGGCCCGGCTTCCGGCCGAATGGGACGTGGACAGTGGAACCAATGTCCGCTGGGTGGCCGCCCTCGGGTCGCAGACCTACGGCAACCCCATCGTTGCCGGAGGAAGGGTATTCGTCGGCACGAACAACGAGGCCCTCTACGACAAGGAAATCGTCGGAGACAAGGGCATTCTGATCGCGTTCGACGCCGCCACCGGCGAGTTCTTGTGGCAGATGGTCTCGGACAAGCTCGCCGCCGGCCGGGTCAACGACTGGCCCTACCAGGGAATCTGTTCCTCGCCCCTCGCGGAGGGGGATCGTCTCTACTACGTGACGAATCGGGGCGAGCTGCTCGCCCTCGACGTCCACGGGATGGCGAACGGCAACGACGGCCCGGTAACCGACGAGGCCCTCCAGTCTCCGACCGACGGCGACGTCATCTGGAGGCTGGACATGATGGAGGAGCTCGGCTCCTTCCCCCACAACATGTCGAACGCCAGCCCGGTCGCGTACGGGAACCTCCTGTTCGTGAACACTTCGAACGGCCACGACGAGACCCACGCCAACATCCCCTCGCCGCTGTCCCCCGCGATCATCGCGGTGGACAAGGAGACCGGGGAACTTGTCTGGGAGCAGAACCAGGTCGGGGAGAGCATCCTCCACGGTCAGTGGTCCTCCGCGGGCGTTGCCGAGGTCGGTGGCGTGACCCAGGTCATCATGGGCGAAGGGGACGGCTGGGTCCGGGGCTACGTCGCGGACAGCGGGGAGACCCTCTGGTGGTTCAACACCAACCCGGATGACGCCGTCTGGCCGCGGACCCGGAACAACGTGATCTCCACCCCGGTGATCCTGAACGACCGCCTCTTCATCGCCAACGGGCAAGACCCGGAGCACGGTGAGGGAGTCGGCCACCTCTACGCGATTGACGCAACGAAGCGCGGCGATATCACCGAGACGGGCCGCCTCTGGCACTACGACACCATCCGGCGCACGATCGCTACGGGAGCGGTGAAAGACGGCATCCTCTACCTGCCCGATTTCTCCGGCTTCCTCCACGCCCTCGACATCAATACCGGCGAGCCTCTCTGGGTCCACGACACCTTCGCGGCGGTCTGGGCCTCCCCGCTCATCGCGGACGGCAAGCTGTACCTCGGCGACGAGGACGGGGACGTCGTCGTGCTGCGGCCGGGACCGGCCGAGGAAGTGATCGCCGAGATGAACATGGGCAGCTCCGTCTATTCGACCGCCGTCCCCGCGAACGGCGTCCTTTACATCGCGGGCCGCAACCAGCTCTTCGCCCTCGAGGAACAGGACCGGGCCACCGAAGGACGCTGACCCGACCGGCGTTCGGAGTGAGCAGGTCCATGCCCCAATCCTGGCGGCTCCCGAGCGGCCCCTCCCCGCTCGTGCAATCCGGACCGGGGGCCCTCGCCTCTTTGGGGGAGGTCGCCGGGCGGTTGGGTTTCTGCCGGACACTCGTTACCTCCGATCCCGGAATCGTGGACGCCGGCATCAGCGGCCGGGCGCTGGAGAGCCTCAGGGCCGCGGGCATCCATGCGGAGCCCTTTTCCGATTTCGGTGAGAACCCCGCCGAATCGGATGTGGCCCGGGCCGCCGAAGCTTTCGAGCGCATGGGCGCCGACTCCCTGGCCGGAGTCGGAGGAGGCAGTTCGCTCGATGTCGCGAAAGGAGCCGGCTTCCTCCTGGCTGGCGGCGGCCGGATGGAGGACTATCGAGGCTACGGCAAGTGTCCCTGTCCCTTGCCTCCGCTGTTGGGAGTTCCGACGACCGCCGGAACCGGAAGCGAGGCCCAGTCCTATGCCCTCATCTCCCGGGACCGGGACCATCAGAAACTCGCCTGCGGGGCTCCGACCGCGATGTTCCGGGCCGTGATCCTGGATCCGCTGCTGCTGCCCTCGGCGCCGCCGGAGGTGATTGCCGCCGCCGGGTTCGACGCGGTGGCGCACGCGGTGGAAACTGCGGTGACCTCCGGCCATACCGAAGAATCACTGGTCCTCAGTCACCGGGCTTTCGCCCTCCTCGGCCGCGCTTTTCCGTTTGCGGTCTCGGGCGAGGCGGACGCCGGCGAATGGGAAGACATGCAGCTCGGCGCCTTCCTCGCCGGCGCCGCGATCGAGCGGTCCATGCTCGGCGCCGCCCATGCCTGCGCGAACCCGCTGACCCGGCGCTTCGACGTGGCGCACGGCCGGGCGCTCGCCATCACCTTGCCCCGGGTCGTCCGCTGGAACGCGCCCGCTGCGGACGCCGCCTATCGGGAACTGCTGGAGGCAGCGGAGATCCCTCCCGGCGAGAACGCGGCGGAAACACTCGCCAGGCATCTTGAGGAGTGGGTCGTCCTGGCCGATTTGCCCGAAAACCTCGACGAAGAGCGAGTGCCGCCCGACGACCTCCCCGCCCTCGCCGAAGAAGCCTCCGGCGAGTGGACCGGCCGTTTCAACCCGCGCCCCTTCGATGCCGACGGCGCGCTGGCGGTTTATCGTTCCTGCGCCTGATGCGTCGCCTTGCTCTCCGAGCCGCCCTCCTGCTCGCGCTCGCACCCGGTGCGCTTGCCCAGGACAGCGCCGACTGGCCCCAATTTCGCCGGGACCCGGCGCTCACCGGGATCGCCGCTTCCCCTCTCCCTGACCAGCTTGAGTTGAAGTGGAGCGTGCCGCTCGGCTTCTCGGTCGAGTCCTCGCCAGCCGTCGTGGGCGGATTCGTCTACGCCACGTCCCTCCCGGGGGTCTTGGTGAAGCTGAACCTCGAAGACGGCACCGAGAAATGGCGCTACCGCCCCGGCGCCACCGAAGCCGAAGCGGGAGAGTTCGAGGAGGATCGCTTCGGGGAATCCTCGCCGGCGGTCGCTGGCGGCGCCGTGTTCGTCGGAGACCTGCTCGGCGTTCTGCACGCGGTGGACGTGGAGTCCGGCGAGGTTCGGTGGCGCTTCCCGACGGGCGCCGAGATCAAGTCCTCCCCGGTGGTGGCGGACGATCTGGTGCTCATCGGGAGCTACGACGAGTATTTCTACGCCGTCGACCGGACCACCGGCAAGCTCCGCTGGAAGTTGCAGACCGAGGGGCCGGTGCACGCCACCCCGGGTCGAGCGAACGGGCTTGCCTGGGTTACTGGATGCGACGCCGTGCTGCGTGGTGTCCGGATCACGGACGGAACCGAGATGCTCCGCTTCGACTCGGGCGCCTATACCGCCGCGTCCCCGGCAATCCTCGACGAAACGCTCTACTACGGCACCTTCAACAACGAGGTGCTGGCGGTAGATGTCGGGGCCGGAGCACTGCGGTGGCGTTACGAGCACCCCGAACGGCACTTCCCTTTCTACGCCTCGGCGGCCGTCGCGGGCGACGTCGTGATCGTTGCCGGCCGGGACAAGCTGGTCCACGCGCTTGACCGGGAGACCGGAGAAGCCCGCTGGACCTTCCGCGCCCGCGCCCGTTTCGACGCCTCCCCCGCAGTGGCGGGAAACCGGGTGTACGTCGGCAACGCCGACGGCCGCCTCTACGTGCTCGATATCGAGACCGGGGAGAAGATTTTCGAGTTCCACGCCGGTGCCGCCATCATGGGCTCTCCTGCCATCGCCGGCGGGCGGATCGTCTTCGGCACCCAGGACGGGACGCTCTTCGCCCTCGGGCCGGCGTCCGATTGACCGTAACCACCGCGGGGCGCCGGCCGGAGGTTGCGTAGCTTCCCGCTGAGATGTTCGCGCCTTCGTTCCGCGTCGCCCGCTTCCCGCTCCAGGTAGCCCCGGTGCTCCTGGTGCTCGCTTGTGGCGCGGAGGCGCCTACCGTCGCTCCCGCACCCCCGTCAAGCCCCGCGCCGGTGGAGACCCCCGTCCCAGCCCCCCAACCGATGCCCACCCCGGAACCAGCGCCCGAATGCCCGGCATCGGCGAAGTACGGTGTGACCTTCCGGGCGGTTTGGGACGCGGCCTCGCACGGCAACCGCCCACCCTTCCCGTCCGGGGCGCATTTCTCCCGCGTGGTCGGGGCCACCCACCTCCCGGAGGTCTCGTTCTGGAACTCCGGCGGGATTGCAACGCCCGGCATCGAGAGCATGGCGGAGACCGGCGGCGTGTCGGCGCTTTGCCGGGAGATCCGGGCGGAAACCGACCGCGGGCGGAGCGGCCTCTGCGTGAACAGCGCCGAGTCGTCGTTCCGGTCGCCGGGGTCGGTCTCGTTCGCCTTCGACGCCGAGCGGCCGCTGGTGACGCTGGTTTCGATGATCGCCCCCAGCCCGGACTGGTTCGTCGGGGTGAACGGGGTTCCCCTGAGGGAGGACGAAGGGTGCTGGCGGGAGCGGATCGAGTTGGAACTCGTCGGCTACGACGCCGGAACCGACAGCGGGGCGACTTTCACCGCCTCGGACACCGACGTGACTCCCCACGCGCCGATCGGTCTCATCCGCGAACTGCCCCCGGACATCCGGGAAAGGCCGTTCGCTACGCTGGTGCTCGTGCGGATGAACGCGCCGGGTTAGCAGGGTGTGGTGAAACCCACGCGGCCAGTTGCTGTCAAAATGCAAGTCCCACCGGTACGCCAACGATCCGGATAGCGCCGCCGGCCAGGGAACGCCGACCTCCGGTCGGCACCGCGGCGTGCAGGCACGGGAACGCCGACCTCCGGTCGGCACAGCCCGCCGAAGGCGGGCGGCGGCAGGGGTCTCCAGTTCCGAGGTGGTTCCTTCTCGGCGGGGATCCAGGCGTTCGGCGTGATCCGTACATGGGAGTGGCAGATAACGTTCGCAGCGCTGCGGGCCCCGGGCCTGCGCCCCGTGAAGGCGGACGGCAATCAACCGCCCGCGGCCCTGCGGGCCGCTGTGCCGACCAGAGGTCGGCGTTCCCTTGCCTGCGCGTCGCTCCGCCTGGTGGTTTGGCTGCTACGGCCTCCGCTCCGTCAGAGACGCGTCATCTGTTCCAGTAGCGGCCAGAAGGCGAGCTGTTCCACCGCGTGGCTGCGGTAGATCCCGAGCCCGTCCATCCCGGCGCCACGCGCGATACGGGCCGCCTCCATCATGGTCGCCGCGTCCTGGATGCTTCCCGGGTGGTAGCAGGAGAACTCCGCCACCGTCGGCATGCGACCGGCCACCGTCTCGGCGAAATGGCGGCAGTGCTGTTCGATCGTCGGCAGGTCGGTCGTGGACCGGAACCAGAGGTGCATCTCGTCGCAAAGCCCCTGCTCGACCCAAGCCGGCCAGTCCTGGATCCGCGGGACGTAGCCGTCCGCATCGCGGTTGATGACGGTGATGGTGAAGACGGCATCCGCACGGACTGCCTTCACCGCATCCCGGATTCCCCGCACCATGTCGGTCCAGCGGTCGGCGCGGAACTGCACCCACTCGGGATCGTCGTTCGGTAGCTGGAACGGATCGCGTCCGGTGGCCTCCCGGAAGGCGCCGGCGATCGAGTCCTCGTAGCCGTCGGTGGTGACCCCGTTCTCGTCCTCGTTGATGGAGACGAACTCGGCCTGGATGCCGCGCCCGCTGCTCCGGGAAAGGAGGTCGGAGAACGCCCGCGCTTCCTCGGCGCGGCCCCCGGGGAGTCCCGGACTGAGGAATACCCGCTCGTAGGGCTTCAGCTCGTCGGTCAACTCCCGGTTCCGGTGGCGGTGCTCGGGGTTCTCGCGGAGGAAGTCGCTGAGACTTTCCACCCGCTGCGGGTGACTCCAGATCGGCCGATGGGCGTTCAGGATCTCCCGTCCCTCCTCGGTGCCGAAGCGGGGAACCATGAAGTTGGACGACCACGCGGGATACATGCGGATCCCACCGTGCGAGGCCACGGCCTTGTAGGGGTGGACCTCCACTCCCACGGCGGCGCCGGCCTCCACCAATTCCGCGGACGCGCCGGGCGCGAACACCCGGGAGACGCCGTGGTCCGCACATTTCCGGACGTAGAGCTCGACTTCAGTCTCATTCCCATCGCCGCGATACATCTCACCGAGGCCGAGATCCTGGCCCCAGAGGGCGACCCCCGAAGGCGGGCCGGATCCCGAAGGTGTCTGGGTTTCGGGGGCCGTGCTCTCCCCGGCTCCGCCGCAGGCAGCGGCTGCCGGAAGTGCCGCCATCGCGCCCTTCAGGAATTCTCTGCGGCGAACGCCGTCACCGAAACTCACGCCGACACTCCGTTCCGGGCCGCGTCTTCGATGCCGGCGGCGAAGAGGTCAATCTCCTCAAGGGTGCTGAAGACACTCGGAGAGACCCTGATGCAGTCGAATTCGCCCTGCACGAAGCGTGGGCGCACGTGGATCCGGTACTTCCGCTCCAGAAAGTCGGTCAACGCTCCGGAGTCCACGCCTTCGATCCGCATCGCCCCGATTCCGCACGCCTGCTTGATATCCGGCGGATTCAGAACCTGCACTCCGGGAAGCTCCTTGACCCGCTCTGCCCAGCGCCGCCGCAGGTACACGAGCCGCTCCGCCTTCCGCTCGGCCCCGATCCCTTCGTGGAAGGTCACCGCTTCGGTGATGGGGCCGCGAACCGCGATTGGGTTCGTCCCGATCTGCTCGAACTTGCGGATGTCGTCGGCCTGGCTTGCGGGCGCGCTCATGAGCGGCCAGACGTTGGGGATTTTGTCCTTCCGGACATACAGAAACCCAGTTCCCACCGGCGCGAAGAGCCATTTGTGGAGGCTCGTCCCGTAGTAGTCGCAGTCGAGCTCGTCCCGGGTGAACGGGAAGTGCGCGAAACCGTGAGCCCCGTCCACCAGGGTCTCGATACCGTGCCGCCGCGCCATCCGGCAGATCTCACCTACCGGGAAGATCTGCCCGGTGGTGAAGGTGGTGTGACAGATGAGGAGCAGCTTCGTCCTCGGAGTGATCCCGCGCTCGAGGATCGCGGTCAGTTCGGAGAGGTCCTCCGGCGGCGTGGGGTACGGCACGGTGCGGAGGACGATCCCGTCCCGCCGCTCGCGCTGTCGGAAGGTCATGAGCATCCGCGGATAGTCCTGGGTCGTGGTGAGGACCTCGTCTCCGGCCTGCAGGGGGAGACCGAACTGCACGATCTCCATCGCCTCGCTCGCGTTCCGGGTGAACGCGATTTCGTCGGTTCCGCAACCGAAGGTCTCGGCCAGCCGGCGTCGCGCGACCTCGACGCGGGGTCCGAGCAGTTCGTCCACGTAGAGCGAAGGCCCCATGTTGGTGATGTCCCAGTACTGCTTCATCGCCCGCTGGACGGTGACGGGAGCGGGGCTCACGCTGCCCGAGTTGAGATTGATGTGGTTGCGGTCGATGGTGAACGCCTCCCGCACCCGGAACCAGAAGTCCTCGTCCTGCGCCGCCTCGGCCGCCCCGCGGGCGCCCAGCCGCGCCACCGCCTTGCCGATCCGCTCTTCCGCATCGGTGTGAAGCGGGGTCAGCACACCGCCCGCAACTCCGAGAAAAGCCCTTCGATGCATGGTCTTCTCCTTCGCCCTCGTGGCTTTCTGAACATACCATCGGGTTCCGGAGGATTCCCCCCATGACAAACCGGTTTTTTCGGGTCGCCGCTCTGGCCGCATCCGTAGTCCTCGCTGCCGGGAGCGCCGGCGCGCAATCCACCGTCCCTCATCTGCCGGACGAAGACGGCATCCTGCCGCAGCCCCACCTGGCGCTGGTGAACACCCACGTGGTGAACGTCGTGGACGGCACCGTCCTCGAGGATGCCGTGGTAGTCGTCCGCGACGGGCTCATCGAGTCTGTCAGCACGGGTCCTCCTCCCGAGGGGGCCCATGTGCTGGACATGGGAGGCCGGTATCTGATGCCCGGCCTCTTCGACGCCCACTGGCACGGACGCACCCTCGACGGCCTCTACCGCGCCCTGGAGTCCGGGGTCACCACCATGAAGAGCGCCGCGGTAGGCAGCTATCTCGACGTCCGGATGAACGACATGGTCGAAAAGGGGTACATCGCCGGGCCCGAGATCTTCGCTGCCGGGGTCTACGTACTGCCCAACCTCGGCGAGTCGGCACTCGCCGATCCGCGGCTCTACAAGTACCTCCACAAAGAGGTCAAGGGCCCCGAGGCCGTCCGCGAGGTGGTCCAGGTGGATGTGGATCGGGGCGCCCGCTGGATCAAGACCCGCTCTGGAGGTACTACCTCGGGCCCGAACGGGCCCGACCCTAAAATGTTGGTGTACAGCGTCGAGGAACTCACCGCCATTGTGGAAGAGGCGGACGCGCTCGGGGTGAAGGTGGCCTGCCATTCCCACGGGAAGGAAGTCGTGCGGAACGCCATCATCGCCGGCTGCGCGACCATCGAGCACGGTTCCTACGTGGACGAGGAGGGACTCCAGTTGATGCTGGAAATGGGCACTGCCTGGGTCCCGACCTACACCTCGGTGGTGGGCTTCTTGCTACCCCACGACGACTACGAATCCTCGGCGAGCTATCAGCGGGGCACCCACCTGCTCCACTATCTGGAGAAGGGCTTCCGGCGGGCGCTCGAACTCGGAGTCACCATCATCACCGCGACCGACACCCAATACGGCCCTCGCACCAACGTCCGGATCTACCGGGAGATGACCCACTTCGTGGAGATGGGAATGACGCCGCTGCAGGCGCTCCAGTCGGCGACGATCCGCTCGGCTGAGGTCTACGGGATCCGGGACCGCACCGGGGCGATCGAGGTCGGCCTGGAAGCCGATCTGGTGTCGGTGGACGGAAACCCCCTGGAGGACATCTACGCCACCCACGAGCCCATGTTCGTCATGAGCAACGGCCGCATCGTCTATCACCGGACGGTGGACCCCGACCACTACATCCCTCGCCGGGTCGGCGTGACCGGCTTCGGCACCGGCGGTCCGCGGCCTTAACAGCCGGTGGTGAAACCCAGGCGGCCCAGTTCTCCCGGTGGGGGCTCGCCCGGCGATCCATCCCGTCTGAACCGCCCCGCTTTGCGGGGCTCTGCGTTGCGCTTCGGTCGAAATACACCCGGGCCAGTTCTCCCGGTGGGGGCTCCTCCCTCACGCGCCTTGTCAGCGGGGCCCCCACCGGGAGGGCTGGCCCCACCGGGAGAACTGGGCCTCCCCGCTCTCGGCGCTCACGTGGGTTCCACCACAGGCTGCTAGGCAGCGCCCGCGGCGACGCGGAAGGGGGAACTGCGCCAGTTTCGCCACCGTCCCCGGCTTCTGTTGACCCTCGGATGCGGCGGCGGGACGGCGCGGGTAGGCTACCCCGCCACGGAGAGTGGGAACGGACAAGGCAGACGATGCGATCGCCCACCTTCTGGACCGGACTGGCTCTGGCGGCGCTGGTCTCGGCAGCCGCCACGTTTTCCGCGCGATGGATCGCGGAATCGCTGCTCGGACTCTCGGGCAGTCCGATCAGCCCGATCGTGCTGGCCATCGTCCTCGGCATGGTCGTCTCCAATGTGTCCGATTGGGCACGGACCGGAACGCCGGGACTGCGATTCTGTTCAACCACGATCCTGCGCCTCGGCATCGTGCTGCTCGGCTTTCGCCTGAGCCTCCTCGCCGCCGGCAGATTCACCCTGGCGGCCCTGCCCTTCGTCGTGATGGCAATCGGCGCTGGCGTCGGCGTGGTCCGGCTCCTGGGACCGCGCCTCGGGCTCTCGCGGACCCTGGCCGGGCTGATCGCAGCTGGGACGAGTATCTGTGGGGCCACCGCGATCGTCGCTATCGCGCCGTTGATTCGAGCCAGACAGGCCGAGGTCGGCTACGCCGTTTCCTGCATCACTGTGTTCGGGATCGTCGCGATGTTCGGATACCCGATCCTCGCGAACGCGGTCTTTGCCGGCCGGCCGGAGCTTGCCGGAATTTTCCTCGGAGTGTCCATCCACGAAACCGCCCAGGTTGCGGGGGCTGGGGTGATGTACCAGGTCCAGTACGGCGCTCCGGTGGCGCTCGATGTCGCCACCGTCACCAAACTGGTGAGGAACCTTTCGATGCTGGCGTTGATCCCGCTGGCCGGCATTCTCTTCGGCGGAACCCGGTCGGTCGGATCTCCTGGCGCCCGCGCCTGGCTGCGCATGATTCCCTGGTTCGTGATCGCGTTCGCGGCGTGCTCCGCCCTCCGCACGCTCGGCGATCACGGGGATCAGCCATTCGGTTTTCTCAATCCGGACGTTTGGGGGCAGACGGTTGTGTTCTTCCGCCATGCAGCCGAAACCTGTTTACTCATGGCCATGGCGGGGGTGGGGCTGCAGTCGAGCTTCGCCGGCCTGCACCGCATCGGCTTCCGTCCGTTTCTCTTCGGGCTCTTCGCCGCCGCAGTGGTGGGAGCCGTCAGTCTGGTGCTGATTGCGGGATTCGGATCACCGGTCCTCGACTTCGTGGGCTACTGATCCGGGAGGGCCGCGGTCTTGAAATCGCCCGTCAGAACCGCACGCGGAACCCGACGGTCGGGACGAAGGGAAACCCGAAGGCGGGAATCTCTTCGACCGTCGGAAGCTCCGCACCGGGGTTCGCCATCACCCGCTGGTCGATGTCCACCCCGTTGTCCCGATTCAGCGCGTTGATGACTTCGGCGTAGGCCGACCAGCGTCCTCCGGGGCCGCCGTGCCGATAGGTCAGCCGGAGGTCCAGCCGGGCGTAGAGCGGAAGGCGCGCGCGGTGCAGGTTGTCGAGCCCGCCGAGATCCACCGCGTAGGCGAGGTTCCCATCGTCGTCGGTCTCCGGCACGAGCCGTTCGCGTTCGTCGCGAATGGCCGCCACCCGCACCCCGACCGCCGGCGTGTAGGGAAACCCGCTCGCCGCCCGCGCGGTGGCGGCGAGGCTCAGGCGTTCGGTGAGCCCGAGTCTCCCCACGAGGTTCAGCGCGTGGGGCCGGTCGTACTCGAAGGGATAGCGAAGCCCGTAGTTCTCCCGCTCCGCCTTGCCATAGGCGTAGGAAATCCAGCCGGCTACCCGGGCCGCGGGATCGAGCCGTTCGAGGTAGATGTCGATGCCCTGGGCGACGCCCCCACCCCCGTTGACCGGGTTGATGGTGATCTGGGCGGCCGTGGGAACGCTCGCCGCCAGTTCCTGAGGAAAGTCGTATTCGGCGAGTCGGGCAAGCCGTTCGGCGTCCGTCTCGAGCCGGCCGACGAGCAGGTCCTCGAAGCGTTTCCAGTACCCCTCGACCCGCAGACGGGTCCCATCGGAGAAGACCTTTTCGAGGCCCACCACCGCGTGGTGCGCCCGTTCGTGAGCGAGATCGCGAATCGCGTTGAGGTCCAGAAAGTAGTCCGACGACGTCAGCTTCTCCCAGCCCGGGCTCTGCGTGTAGGCCCCGCCCGCCGCGCGGGCCTGGATACCGCTGCCGAAATCCCACGCCGCCGCGAAGCGCGGAGAGAGTGTCGAGCGGCCGTTCAAGGTGCTCCACTCGAGCCGGAGCCCCGGCTCTACAGTGAAACGTTCCGAGAGGCGAAAGGCATCCTGGATCCAGGCGCCTCCGCGTGAGCCGGAAAGGTTCGATTCCAGCAGATCGGGGAGCGCGGAACCACCCTGGATGCTGCTGGGATTCGCCTCCGATTCGTTCCGCGGGCCGCGGACGTTCTGGTAGAGCGAGGAGTCGATACCGTGCAGTTCGAACCCGGTCTCGACGAAGTGACGGTCGCCGAACTGGATGCCGAGTTCCTGGCGGAGGGCCAGGTCGCGGACCGCCCGCTCCCGGTCGAAGCCGATCGTGGTGAGCAGATCCTGTTGTTCGGGATCCTCAACGTTCACAACCCGGTTCTCGGTGTAGATGTCGGCCTCGAAGTCCAGGAACTCCGTGTTCCGGTACCACGACAAGACGGTCGTCGCCGTCACTCGCTCCGAGAGGAGTGCGTCCAGGCGCACGGTCCCAAGGTCGTTCGCGACCTCGCCCAGGAAGTCCACCCGTCCTTCGCCTTCCTCATCCTCGTCTTCGAACTCGAAGTCGGTGTCTTCCCCGCTGCGGATGCCCATGACCGAGAGACGGTGCCCGGGGCCGAACTCCCAGTCGGCCCTGATCTGGAAGTCCGCAAACGACGGAAAGTCCTGATCCAAAACGCGGCCGACAACCACGTCGTAGTAGGTCCGCCGGGCGGTCGCCAGCCAGGAGCCGCCGCCGAACAGCGGTCCTTCGAAAACGAGGTTCCCGTCCGTGACGCTGAGCGAAGAGGTGCCTTGGAAATCGCGCCGCCCGGGGCGGTTGCGGACCACCAGCAGTGAAGAGAGACGGTCTCCGTACTTGGCCCCGAACCCGCCGGCGGCCAGCGAAAAATCCGCGACCGTCTCGGGGTTGAAAGCGCTGACCAGTCCAAAGAGCCGGTAGGGATTGTGGATTTCGACGCCGTCCATCAGCGTCAGGTTCTGGTCGGGAGTCCCGCCTCGCACCGAAAGAAAGCTCCCGAAGTCCGAAGTCGGCGCCACCCCCGGAAGGGTCGCGAGTGCCCGGAAGATGTTGTCCACCGTCCCGGCAGTCTCGAGGACTTCCCTGGGGGCTACCCGCGTCGCTGCCGGGCGGTCCAGCACGGGCGCTTCGGCGGTCACCTCCACCGACTCTTCTTCGAAGGTTCGGGGGAGGAGTTCGATCATCGTTGCGCCGGTCTCACTGGCGAGCACCGTGGCCTCGAAATAGCCGTCCGCCAGCACCTGGAGCACCGGCACACCATTTCCCGTCGGTAGCCGGAAATTCCCATCCGGGCCGGTCGAGACCGTCTCATCGCCGGCCGTCACCGTCGCACCGGTGACCGGCTCGCCGGTCACGCCATCGATGACGCGTCCGGCGACCTCCCGCATCCGCGGCCCTTGCTGCGGTTCGGCCAGGGCTGCCGTGGCGGTGAGGGCCGCCAGCATCATCCACGCCGCCATCCGGCGTTTTGTCATCATCGAAAGTCTTCGTTGCGAGATTCAGGCCATACGTTCGCGCAAGCAGAGCCCACCGTCAAAGCTACGCGGCTTCCGGCACAGCGGTTCCCTCCGCGAGCCAAGTGCCAGCTTCCCGAGGCCGAGGCGCCGGCTGTTGCCTATGGCCTGTGGTTTGCTTGCATTTCGGTAGGGTTTCACTCTTCCCGGAGGCCTACGATGCCGCTTCGCTCGATACTCCTGGTCGGCGCCGTCGTGGCGACGATCCTGTTCGGATCGTGGGGCCTCTCTGAGGACTTGCGCGACGAAGTCCTCAAGGGGGGGGAGCTCACTGCGGCACAGGCCGCGACACTGGAAGAACGGCTCGCGCAGAATCCGCAGGATGTAACCTCCCGCGCGCAACTCCTGGGGTACTACTTCCTGCGGTACCGCGCCGAACCCAACCGGCACGCCGAGCACGTCCTCTGGTTCCTACGCAACGCGCCGGAGTCGGCGGTGCTGGAGGGGCCGGAGGGGCACATCTCTCCCATGATGAACCCCGATGGCTATATGGAGGCGAAGGCCATTTGGCTTCGACTCATCGAGGATGAACCCCGGAACGTTGTATTCCTTCGACACGCGGTCAGTTTCTTCACTCCGAGCGACACCGAACTTTCGGTGGATCTGCTCCGACGGGCCGAATCGGTGGAACCCGTAAGTCCGGACTGGGCTAGGGAACTGGGCCAAACTCACTGGCGCCAAGCTCGAAATCCACGTGGCGAGCCGGATCCCGAAGGCGCGGCGCGAGCGCTGAGTGACTTCGAGCGCGCCTACGAGCTCTCCGGCGCCTCCGATCGGGGCTACCTGCTGCAGTATCTTGGGATGGCGGCCTTCGTCGCCCGCGACATCGAGAAGGCCCGCACCTATGCCGAATCCATGCTCGAGACGATCCCGGACGACTGGAACAAGGGGAACCGCATCCATTTCGGAAATCTGGTTCTGGGTCGGATCGCTCTCTCCGAGGGCGATCTGGCGGAGGCCGGGACGCGCCTGATCGCGGCCGGGCAGACTCCGGGATCGCCCCAGTTGAATTCGTTCGGTCCCGACATGGCGCTTGCCAAAAAGCTGCTCGAGCACGGAGAAACTCGGGCGGTGGTGCGCTATCTGGAGTTGTGCGGAAACTTCTGGGAAATGGACCGCGGCCGACTGAAAGAGTGGATCGTTCTCATCGAGGCCGGACGGACACCCGACTTCAGCCGCAACCTCCGCTTCTGACGCTTACCCCCATGCTCACGAGACGGCGGCTATCCCGGCTCTTCTTCGTGGGGTGGCTCACCCGGTCACTCGGATGGCGGCGCGTTGCCTACGCACTGGTGACCTCGGCGCTAATCGCGACGCCGGCGTCGGCTCAGGACCTCCGCGAGGAAGCGATCAAGGGCGCGGAACTCACAGCAGTGCAGGTCTCGGCCCTTGAACAACAGCTCGCTGAGAACCCTCAGAACCTGGTAGCCCGCGCGCAACTCCTCGGCTACTACCGTGCGCACCGGCGATCAGCCCGGGAAGAGCACTCGCGGCATGTTCTCTGGTTCATCCAAAATGCTCCCGAATCGGAAGTCTTCGAAAGCGCCGCGGCCCGGATCGTGCCCTTCTTTGCCCCCTCGGGTTACGCGGCGGCGAAACAAGCGTGGATTCGCCTCATCGATGAAGAACCGGAAAACGTGGTGCTGCTGCGGAATGCGTCCCGCTTCTTCACGGTGAGCGACGACAAACTGGCAGTCGAATCCCTGGGACGGGCCGAGGCGCTCGAACCTATGAATCCGTACTGGGCCAAGCAACTGGGCCGTAATCGCTGGCGCGAGTCGCACAATCCCTATGAAGGCACCGACGCCGCGATCGCTGCCCGGGCGCTCGCCGACTTCGAGCGCGCCTATGGACTGTCAGACGCGGAGGCGTGCGCCGACCTGATGCCGGATCTCGCAGTAACTGCTTTTGCCGCGGGCGCGTTAGAGAAAGCCAGCGGCTATGCAGAGGCCATGCTCGCTGCGTTTGCGGGCGATCGAAACAAGGGGACCTACATTCACTATGCGAACCTCGTCTTGGGTCGCATCGCCTTGGCTGAAGGCAACCAGGAAGAGGCCGGCGCCCGGCTCCTTGCGGCCGCGCGAACGCAGGGGGCTCCACCACGGAGGTATGGAGGGCCGGACATGGCGCTCGCCAAGGCCTTGCTGGAGCGTGGAGAGACCGAGACGGTGCTGCGGTACCTGGAGTTGTGCCTGGATATCTGGGAGCGGGGCCAAGAGGATCTGCGGGACTGGATTGTCCTCATCGAGGCTGGCCGCATCCCGGACTTCGACCACAACTTTCTCTTCTGATCGACCGCGGGTCTGGCGCTAGCTCGGATTTCTCCTACTCACGGCCCGAAGCGCACCCCAAGGAACCGCAACCTGTTGACCAGGAACGCGGTTACACGTGAAGCGAGGATCCTGACCGATCTGACGGCGTGTCGGATAGGGATACCGGCTTCCAGCTCGTTGCTGTGAAAGCGTAGGTCTCACAGGTACGCCACCAATCAGATGGTGCCGCCGGTCAGGGAACGCCGGACCTTCTACCTTTTTGTCAAAGGGGAAGGAGGGCTGCGGGCGGGTGCTCGGTAGCCGGTGGAAAGTGCCGTCCCGGGGAAATCGGGATGGGAGGTGGGTTTGGGCTTCGGGGGCCGGCGGGGCGGGAAGCGATTTCCCCAGGACTTGGAAAACGTGGCACCACGGCGGCGGTTGTTCGCCGGCCGCGGCGGAGAGGGGCGCGTTTCCCACACTTCCCACCGGCTCACCTTGAAGATCCTTTTTTCTTTGGAGGAGTTGCTCAGGCGGCGAGCTTGTCTCGGGAGAGCTTCGGGTCGAAGAGGGTGCCGTTTTTGAGCATGGCGCAGGCGACGGCGAGGAGCCGGTCGCCGACGGTGCGGAGGGCGCGTCCGTGGGAGTAGCCGCGGGCGCGGAGGGCGCGGTAGCGGGCTTTGCTGAGGGGATCGTGGACGGCGGCGACGCGGGCCCAGTGGTAGAGAGCGTTGCGGAGTTCGTGCTGGACGGCGAGGCGGCGGATCTCCCAGCGGGTGTTGCCGGACTGGATGCTGACGGGGGCGACTCCGGAGCGGGCGCGGAGGGCGGGGTAGTCGCGGCGTAGGACGAGGTCGAAGGCTTCGGCGAACAAGGCGCTGAGGACGTAGCCCCCGACACCGGGGAGGGAGCGGAGGATGGTCATGTCGTCGGGTCGTTCGTCGTCGGGGTGGGCCTGGGAGAAGGCCTTCAGCAGTTCACGGACGTCTTCTCGTGCCTGGGCGAGGAGTTGGTTGGTGGTGTGTGCCTGGGCGAAGAGGTTTTGGAGGGCGCGGCAGGCGGCCTCGGCGGCTCCGGGGGCGACGGTGAGCGCGGGGGCGTGCAGGATCTCCCCCAGGCCTTTGGCGTTCAGTCGCCGGATGCCGTGCTTTTTGAGGAGTTTGGCGAGGGTGGAGACGCGCAGCTTGAGGGCGAGTGCGGGGGTTTTGGCCTTGTTCCAGAGCTCTCGGAACCAGGGGTGGGTGAGTTGATTGAGGAGGTCGGGGATGGCGAGCAGTTGGGGGTAGTAGCGCCAGAGCTGCTGGCGGATCTGGTGGCAGAGCCGGGTGCGCTGGCAGGTGAGTTCGTTGATGGTCCGGGTGCGTTCGCGCAGTTGGAGGACGAGAGGCTTCTCGAGTTCGACCCGTCGGAAGAGGTCGGGGTCGGCGCGGAGGGCGCGAGCGAGCATCCAGGCATCGCGGGGGTCGTCCTTCGCCCCGGAGGAGACGTAGCGGCGCCGGGAGCCGCGGATCTGGGCGGGACCGATGGCGAACACCGCAAAGCCGGCGACCAGCAAGCCCTCGACGACCGGCCCGTGGGGCGTCTCGATGGCGACCGCGAGCTGCCCGGGGGCGGCCCCGGTCTCGTCCAGGAGCCAGCGGACGAGCTCCGCCTGGCCCGCGCCGCCGTGGGGAAAGGCCCGGCTGCCGCGAACCGAACCGTTCGCCTCCAGCAGGCAAATATGGTGGGTCGTCGAACCCCAATCGATGCCGACGAAAAACAGAAAAGGAGATGTCATGGCGCTGTTGTCCTTCCGAGGGAAGCCCCTCGAGGGGAAGTCAGCCGCCGTGATGTTCGCTGGGGCCTATACTGGCTGCTCGATGGCGCTGCCCTTCTACCGTGCGTTCCATCACGGCCAAGATCCGTCGAGGCACAGTCCGGCGTAGGTGTTCGAAACACGCGCCTCCGGTTGGTTGCTCCCGGCGGATCGGCTAACAGGTTGGTGAAGTAGGGCCCTTCGGTGCCTCTCACACCGGAGGGCCCAGAAAACGAAGTCCGAACGGTATAGACCTCCGGTCGGCACAGCCCGCCGGAGGCGGGCGGAGTCGCGTATCGCCAAACACCGGATGGTTCCCGTCTCGGCACTGTCCCCATCCCAGGAGGTGGCGTTCCCGTGCCCGGCCGCGCTTCTACTCAATCAGCATTGCGCCGCTCGCCCCGCTTTGCGGGGCGGTGCCGACCGGAGGTCGGCCCAGTTCTCCCGGTGGGGGTTCCCTTGCCTGCGCGTCGCTCCGTCTGGTGGCCTGGGCGCCATGCGCCATGTTCAGCGTCCGCGTGGCACCTTCTGCGACTCGGCGAGCGTTCCCGAGTATGAGAAATCCGGCGCTAGCGGAAGCCGGGGCGACGCGGGCGGCGGGCGGCGTCCGCCGTGTGCAGCGGTCCCCGAGGTGGTGGTTAGGCCGGGCCCCGAAGGCCGACCGCGATGGTCGTCCGGAGCCGCGCCTCGTTCCACTGCAAGAGCGCCACGGGCATCACGATCAAGGCGAGCGCAAGCCATATCCGGGGCGAAAGTTCCTCGCTCAGAATCAGCCATCCCAGCAGGACGGCGATCAGCGGGTTGACGAACGCGTAGGTGGTGGCCAGCGCGGGTTCAACGTGGGAAAGGAGCCAGGTGTAGGCGACAAACGCCACGATGGAGCCGAACACGACGAGGTAGAGCAAGGCACCGAGAGCGGGCACGCCGACCTCCGCTAGCGAGAGCGCCTGCCAGTTCCCGGCGGCGGTCCCCACCAAAAGCAGGGCAGCCCCGCCAACGAGCATCTGCGCACCTGCCGAGAGCGGGAGGCAGCGGGGCATGGTGGCTCGACGCGACCAGAGACTCGCCGTCGCCCAGGCAATTGGGGCCGCCAGCATCGCAATGACTCCCGCCGGATCGAGCACCGCCTCCGAACGCCAGGGTGCGACAAGCACCACCACCCCGGCAAAGCCGGCCAGAATGCAGAGCACGGGAATCGCCTTGGGTACCCGGCGGGTTACGAACGCGGCGTCGAGTCCGGTGATCCAAAAGACCACCGTCGCCACCAGCACTGCGGCGACGCCCGACGGAATGCGGACCTGGGCCCAGTGGCCGAGCCCGTGTGCCGAAGTGAAGAAGAGGAGCCCGGCGAGCCCCGCTTCCGCCCATTCCCGCCGCGTGAGGGGCACTTCTCCGCGCCTCGCGAAGAGAAAAAGAATCGCTCCGGCCGTCAGGAATCGGACCCCGGCCATCAGGAAGGGCGGCACATCCCGGACCCCGACGCCGATCGCGAGATAGGTGGACCCCCAGATCAGATAGACGGCAGCGAACGCCAGGAACTTTCGCATTCGACGCAGGGATCAGCCGAAGACGGCGTCACTTCGGGCCGCCCGGGATCAGCGGGCGGCCCAAGCGGATCCGGAGCAGCGATCCCGCTTCAGCGGAGATCCGCGACGATCCGTTCTGCTGCGCGGACCTGTTCCGTGAGAGAAGAAAGGGCCTCGCCCACCACCCGCACATAGAAGCGGGCGGCTTCCCACTCCTCCTCCTCGATGCCTTCGCGGACGCCCGGGATCGTCTTCACCCCGTAGCCGGTATAGAAGCCGGGGGCATAGACCTGATGGCGAAACCACTCCCGGTTGGGGAGCCCCTCGTCGGAGCCGAGGCGGCGTTCGGAGGTGTAGAGGAGCTGGTTGAGCTCGGAAACGCGGGCGTTGCCCAGCACCGCTTCCGCCGGAGCATCGCTGAGTCCGGCGAGCGCCTCCTCGTACCCCTGCCCCGCCTCTTCGAGAGCATCGAGCGCACTCTCCAGAGCGTCGAAATCGATCTCCTCGGGCGACTCCATCGCCGCGTGCGTCTCGCGGATCTCCTTCACGTAGGTCCGCATCGCGTCCGCGAGGTCGGTGAACCCGAACGGCAGAATCGCAGAATTCGCGAGCCGCAGGATGGCGGTCCCGATCAACTGGGAGAGGGCCCGCCCGAACACGAAATCACCGTCCGAGTAGTTCAGGTACCAGTGGAAGGAGTCGTAGTTCGAGTGGTACACGCCTCCTGGGCTGTCGCCGCCGAAGCCGAGGTTCAGGGACGCCATGGTGAGGTGATCGATGAACACCGTGTAGTCGGAGCCCGATCCAAGGGCGGCCAGCCGGAGGTCATCGCTTTGCTCGATCTGCTGCCGGAGCTCGGGATTCGCGGCGGTCTCGAGCTGGCGGGCTCGCGCGGCCTCGAACACGCTCACGCCCCGCTCAGGGTCCTCGATGTCGCGCGCCACCTCGTTCAGGAAGCGCTGGAGGGTGTGGCTGCCGGCCATCCCCAGCCAGCCCTTTCCGGTGCTGTCCGAGTTGATGTACACGACTCCCTTTTCTCCCAGATCCTCCCGGTGGGTTTCGGCCCACTCGGTGGAGCCCAACAGCCCCCACTCCTCGGCGTCCCAAAGGGCGAACACCACCGTGCGGCGCGGCCGGATGCCCGCCTGCAGGAGCTCGCCAAAACCGCGGGCGGTCTCCATGAGCTGGACCGCTCCGCTGATCGGGTCGGTGGCGCCCACGCACCAGCCGTCGTGATGATTGCCGTGGACGATCCACTCGTCGGGGTACGTCGAGCCTTCGATGCGCGCGATCACGTTGTAGATGGGGCGGACCTGCCAGTCGTAGGCGGTGCGCATCCTCACCTCGGTTGGGCCCGGACCGATGTGGTAGGTGATCGGAAGGGCGCCCTTCCAGTCGTCGTCCGGCGCCGGGGTGCCACGGAGCTGCTCCAGGATCGGAAGCGCATCTCCCCACGAAATCGGCAGCACCGGAATCCGCACCAGAGTGCGGGCGGTCTCCCGGGTCAGCTTCTCGCGGTCTTCCGTGGCTCCCCAACCCGGGGTCAACGGATCGCCGGGATGGACCGGCATGTCCATGATGGAGCCGCGCTGGACGCCCCACTGGGGACGGTACGGGCCTTCGGGATAGGTGAGCCCCTGGTAGTAGCCGTCTTCTTCCGGATCGGAGTAGATGAGCGCCCCGATCGCGCCGTTGTCCTGAGCGAGCTTGGCCTTGATCCCGCGCCAGCTCCGGCCGTAACGGGCGAGCACGATCTTCCCCTCGACGGAGATTTCGAGTTCGGCGAGTTTCTCGTAGTCCTCGGGGATCCCGTAGTTCACGTAGACGACTTCCCCGGTAACGTCCCCGTCCGCGGCGTAGGCGTTGTAGGTCAGGAGGCGACCCTCATCGGAGGAATCCTTGTCCTCGGGGACGCCCGGCTCGGCCAGCCGCAGCGTGTACGGCTCGGGTCCGATCACCTCGACGTGCCGGTCGATCGGGAGCGGCATCAGCGCCTCCGTCACCTCGATCTCGGCCTCGAGCCCGAAGGAGCGGAACTTCTCCAGCGCGTAGTCGGCGACGCGCTTGCTGCCGTGTCCGAGGCCGGCGATGTGCGGCTCCTCGGTCATGAACTCCATGTACTCCCGGAGCCGGGCCGGATCGGGAATCGCCCGGAATCGCTCCTCCAGCGCGCGCTGTTCCTCCCACTGGCCAGCCAGGAATCCCCGCGGGGGTTCCTCCGACTGGGCTTCGGCCGCCAGCGGAAAGGCGACGGCAACGGCGAGAAGAAGAAGCGGAAGAACTGGGGTACGGCTCATGACGGCAAATCCTATCCGCCTCGCGCATTCTCGAACCGCTGGGGAGCGGCGGGGCTCACGGATAGACTCGCGTGACTCACCGGGAGGGTTCACGATGCGCAGTCATTCCCCTGTCAGCGGACTCATCGCGGTTTCGATCCTCGTCGCCGCCGCCGCGGCGGGCCAATCCGAGCGCCCCCCGGCGCCGGAAGTGGATTCGATCACCGCCGCCGACCTCCGCGCCGACCTTTTCTTCCTTGCTTCCGACGGCATGCAGGGAAGACTCAGCGAGACGCCGGAAAACCACCTGGCCGCCGAGTTTGTCGCGAGCCGCTTCGCGCGGGCGGGCCTCGAGCCCCCCGGCGGGTCCTTCTTCCAGCAATACCGCCTCGCGCACAGCGCGCTCGGCAATGGGAACCGGCTGGAAGTCCTGGGCGACGTCACCCAGGCGGTACAGCTCGGGGAGGGCTTCTACCCGCAACGCTTCTCGCCCTCCGCGAGCGCGGAGGGCGCCCTGGCGTTCGCCGGATTCGGAATCCAGGCGCCCGCCTTCGATTGGAACGACTGGGACGGTGCGGACCTCTCCGGGCGTATTGCGCTGATCCTCGACCACGAGCCCGGGGAGGCAGACCCGGCGAGCCTTTTTGACGGGGTCGTCACCTCGGAGGTCTCCCGTCCCTTCCGCAAGGCGGTCGCCGCCGCTCAGGCGGGGGCAGCGGGAGTCCTGTTCGTGCGCGATGTCCATCAACACCCGGGGGACTTCGATTTCGCGGCCAGCGCGCGCGGCGCCTGGCCGGACCCACCGCGGCGGGTCCCCCGCATTACGCTGGCCGACTGGGTGGAATCCGTGGAGATTCCCGCGGCGATGATCTCGCCCCGGGTGGCGGAAACGCTGCTCGCCGGCAGCGGGCACTCGCTGGCCGCGCTGGGAGCGATGGCTGAGAGCGGGATGAGCGCACCATTGCTTCTGGATGCCCGGGTCCAGCTCACTACGGCGGTCGAGCGCACCACCGCCCCCGACCGGAACGTGGTCGGCCTCCTGCGCGGAGCGGAGGCGCCCGACGAGTGGGTCGTCATCTGCGCCCACTATGACCACGACGGCGCCGACGGCAACTTGATCTGGGCGGGCGCCGACGACGACGGCTCGGGAACGGTGGGCCTGATCGAGATCGCCGAGGCGCTCGGGCGCGCCGCCGCCGCCGGCCATCGACCCCGGCGTTCCATCCTGGTCGCCGCCTGGAACTCGGAGGAGCGGGGATTGCTCGGCGCCTGGGCCTACACGCTGAACCCCCTCCATCCCCTCGAGGCGACGGTTGCGGTCCTCAACATGGACATGATCGGGAGGAACGAGGAGGTCCGGCGTGGCGGCGGGCGGCGCTTCCGCGGCCTCGAACCCCAGACCGCCGCCTCGAACGCCAACGCCATCAACATCCTGGGCCACAGCTACAGCCGCACCATGACCGAGATGGTGCGCTCGGCGAACCGCGAGTCCGAACTCGATCTCAAGATGGGTTACGACAACAACCTGTCGAACCTGCTCCGCCGCAGCGATCAGTGGCCGTTCCTGCAGACCGGGGTCCCCGCCCTCTTCTTCCACACCGGGCTCCACCCCGACTACCACACGATCTACGACCGGCCGGAAAAGATCGAATACGAGAAGATGGAACGGATCGTCCGGCTGGTCTACCAGCTGGCCTGGGATCTCGCGGATTCCGATGTCCAGCCGGACTTCACCGGCCCGAACCGGGGGATGCGCACGGGGTCGGCCGCCGCCGGACCGGGCCGCTGAGGAGACGTCGCCAATGCAACGGAACACAAGACTCCGGCGGGGGCTCGGCTGGGTCCTGGCGGCGGTGGTTGCCGCCGGCTGCGCCCCTCCCGAGGCCGAAACGGACACGGTTGGAGCGGGGGAAGCCCCGGTCGGAAGCGGTCCGCCCGCCGCGCTCCCGGCGGACCATTTCGTGCCGTCGTCGCCCGAGAACACGAATTGGGGCTGGTTCCCGATCGACAAGGAACCCGTGCTTCGGGTCCGGCCCGGGGAGACCGTGCGAATCGACACGCTCACCCACAACGGTGCGGTCCAGGATGAGGAGCCGGTGGCCTGGCTCACTGCGCTCGGCGTGCCGCGCGAGGAAATCCCCCCGGATGTCCTCGACTTCTGGGCATCCCGCGACGGCCGCCCCCGCGAGGGCCGGAGCGGCCACGTCATCACCGGTCCGGTGTACGTCGAGGGCGCCGAGCCCGGGGACATGCTCGAAATCGAGATCCTCTCGGTCGAGACCCGGGTACCGTGGGGCGTCAACAACACCTCCGCCCGGGGCGGGGTCTTTTCCGAGAGCTACCCGGGTGCCCGCCCGGACGACCCGGCGTTCGAGATCCCGCCCGGGACCCGCCATCTGATCCGGACCGGATGGGTGGACGGCCGCGAAGTCGCCTTCCTCTCGGACGACATCCACGTGCCCCTGGCGCCCTTCATGGGCGTCCTGGCGGTAGCCCCGGATCCGGTGGTGGGGCAGCCTGGAGTGAGCGTTCCCGGCGTGCAGGGGTCGCGTCCGCCGGGACCCTTCGGGGGCAACCTCGACGTGAAGGACCTCAAGGCGGGGACCACCTTGTATCTCCCGGTCTTTCACCCCGGCGGCCTCTTCTATGCCGGCGATCCGCACGGGGCCCAGGGGGACGGCGAGGTGAGCGGTACCGCGATCGAGCAGTCGCTGAGCGGCGTCTTCCGGTTCGCCGTCCACAAGGGCCGCGCCCCCTCTTCCCCGTGGGCCGAAGATGATGACTACTACATGGTCATGGGGATCGACCTCGATCTGGACCGGGCCGCCCGGCAGGCGACCTGGGAGGTCGTCAAGTTCCTGGGTGAAGAAAAGGGCCTTTCCCCCGCGAAGGCGCTCTCGCTCGCGAGCATCGCGGTGGACTTCCGCGTCAGCGAGGTCGTGGACCTCACCCAGGTCGTCACCGGCTACATCCCGAAGAGCATCTTCGTGCGCTGAGCCGGGACGCCGGCGGGGCGCCGCCATCCCCGGCGGAAACTGGTGGATTCAGACGCGCTGCCCGAGGTCCGGCCCGAACCCGGGGATGCGCGCGAGGTTGGGGCGGCAAGGGTTCCCGGGAGGCGGGATCAGGCTTGCGGGCCGCGCGTGCTCGCCTGGCTCAACCGGTCCACGCTTGAGAAGGGGTAGCATAGGACCATGGTCATGACCATGTAGAATAGTGGTCACAACCAAGGAGCATCGCAATGGATCGGCATGAAGATCAGACGACCGCAACCCGAACCATGAAGGCATCCGAGTTCAAGGCCAAATGCCTGAGGCTCATGGACGAGGTGGCCGAAACCGGCCAGGAGATTGTGATCACCAAGAACGGACGGCCGGTGTCGAGGCTCACGCCGTACCGGAAGAAACCACCGATCTGGTTCGGTCAGGATCGCGACAAGATCCGGATTCTCGGCGACATCATCGAACCCATTGACGTGGAATGGGAAGCCGAAGCTGACCCGGACCGGACCTTGAATCCGTGACTCTGCTCGATACGCATGTCCTGATCTGGCTGAGATTTGGTGACCGTCGGTTGGGACCACGGACTCGGCAGGCCGTGGAGCACGCCCTCGACGAGGGCGGTGTCGCGGTTTCCGCCGTGTCTTTTTGGGAACTCGGAATGCTGGTCAAGAAGGGCCGGCTGGAAACTCGCCTGGATCTGGATGCGTGGCGCCGTGATCTCCTGGAACAGGGTCTCGTCGAGATTCCCGTGGATGGAGGAATCGCGATTCGCGCGGGTCTGCTGACCGACCTTCACGGAGACCCGGCCGATCGTCTGATCGTCGCTACCGCACTTCAGGGGCACCGGCTCACGACGGCGGACGGGCGGCTCCTCACGTGGCCCGGCCACCTGAACCGGCTCGACGCCCGCACCTGATGAGTTCGGCGCGGGTGAGATTCGCGGCCCGCCCTTCCTCGACCAAGTCCCTGAACTGGCCGGTCCGACAACGTCTCGCCGTCCTCGGGGCGGCGATGCCCGCCAGCGGCCGGCGGTCTCTGCGCTTCGCGGTCCGTGGTGGTGATCAGCCAGCCCTGAGTGACTCCAGGATCGGACGGTTCGCGGCGGCCCGGGCGGCGAGCGCGCCGGCCGCCAGCCCGAACCCGAGGACTCCGGCCAGTAGCAGCACCAGGAGGGTGAGACTTCCTCCGGCGCTCCGCTGCCCGAGCACCGGAAGGATCGCGACGAAGGCGGCGACGCTCCCGGCCGCGAGTCCGCCGGAGAGCAGGAGTGCGTTCTCCCAGAAACCGAGTTTCGCAAAGTCCCGGCGGCGATAGCCGGCGGCGCTGAGCAGCGCCCACTCCTGCCGCCGTTCGTCCGCGTTCCGGAACAGCACCGCCCCGAGTCCCAGGGTGCCCAGCAGCAAGCCCAACCCGCCGAGGGCCTGGAAGGTCGAGAGATAGGTGTTCTCCACCTGGTGGAACTCGTCGAGCCGCATCCGGGTCGGAGTCGAAACCGCGCCGTAGTCCGAGAGCGCTTCGTCCACGAGCGCGGTGGCCTCTTTCTCGGCCGCGGCCAGCGCTTCCGATCCCTCGGGAGCGATCTCGCGTTCGGTGAGGAAAAGCCGATACCCGTCCGCCGCGGGCAGCGTCTCGATCAGATCCTCTTCCGCCATCAGCAGCTCGCCCTGGAAGAGGCTGTCCCAGAGGGTTCCGACGAGCCGGAGGCGAATCGGGGCGCCCCCCGCTCCGATGGGAAACACGCGTTCCTCGCCGACCGGCCACTTGAGGACGTAGGTCATCGAGTTCTGATCCCCGAACACCGGGATCGCCGCTGCGGGCTCCCGAGCCCGCCAGAGGAGGCGCCACGGGTTTGCAACCTCCTCCGGAGTCTCCCCGAGGTGTGCCCCGAAGGGGAAACGGTTCTCTTCGGCAAGTTCGCGCGGGACGCCGATCACGCGCGGGCGCGAGGGGCGGTAGAGGTTCAGACAGCTCGCGTCCTCGTCCCCGGCGAGCCGGAGTGGCCGAATGCGAAAGCCGTCGAGATCGGGAGGCAGATTGAGAACCTCCCTGCCCTCGGGGTCTTCGGGATCCCAGGGAGACCCGAACACCGTCTCGGTGACGGCAACAAAACCTCCGGCGCCGGCCGGAAGCGTTCCGGCCTCGGGCTGTTTCCGGAACGCCTCGACCGCCACCAGCGTGAAGGCGGCGAAAGCCACGAGCAACATGGCCGCCAGACTCCGGCCGGGACGGAAGGTGGTAGCACGGAATGCCAGTCCCCGCAGGC
Source organism: Candidatus Marinacidobacterium sp. (assembly GCA_965250045.1). Taxonomy (GTDB): domain Bacteria; phylum Acidobacteriota; class Vicinamibacteria; order Marinacidobacterales; family Marinacidobacteraceae; genus Marinacidobacterium. The sequence continues at coordinate 2,835,642 of OZ252286.1, read as the reverse complement.
CGGGACGTCCGGACATGGGAGCGGTCCGCCGCGCTGGATCGGCGAGGCTCTTCAGGCGCGACCAGGCGAGGAGCAGAGCCGTCGTCAGGAAGGACGCGCCCGCTCCGAAGAAGCCGCCGGCATCCGGGACCCTGTTCGTTACCGCCAGGACGAGCAGCGCCAGGCCTGCGGCTCCGGTGACCACCGCCCAGCGCCGGGCCGCCCGGCCGGGAACGCGGTGCAGTGCGGTTAGCGGCCAGGACGCGAGGTCGTCTGCGGGATTCCCGGCCAGGAGTCCCCGCGGGGAGCAGCGCACGAGTTTCCTGAGCGTCCACCAGGCGGCGAAGAGCGCCAGCAGAAACCCGGAGATGGCTCCGGAGAAGACCGAAGACCATCGTACCGAAACCCTGAGCGCGTCTCCCGAAGCCCCTCCCGCCGGATCGGCCGAGAGCGTTCCCGCCACCGCCCCCTCCCAGACGCCGGACAGGAGTCCGACCATTCCGGTGGCATAGACGACACCCACGGCGGCGCCCGCGGCGGCGCCGACGAGGGCCACCCAACCGGCTTCGACCAGCAGGCTCCGGATAACCCGCCGGGAAGGCCAACCAGCTGCCAGCAGGAGGCCGATTTCCCTCAGTCGCCGCTCGACCCCGAGCCGGTAAAGCAAGGCGAGCAGCACGAAGGCCGACACCAGCAGGAAATAGGAAAAGTAGAGGAAATACAAACCGAAATCCGTCGCGCCCCGCGACGCTTCGAGCCCCGCCTGTCGGACCGGCAGCGGCACGAGCCCGAAGTCCTCCGGCGGCAACGCGCGGAGCAGCGCTCCCGTGAGCTCGTCTCCCGGCTCTCCATCGACCTTGGCTCCAAACCGAACCGAGGTGGCGCTTCCCTGGCGCATCGTCCAGAGACGCCTTGCGGTGCTGAGCGACAAGAACGCCTTGGGGAGCGTCCGGTGCTGGTCCCAGTACTTCTCGTCGCGCTCGCGAATCCGGCTGAGGTCCACCGGAAAGGGTGGGTCCCAATCCCCGATCCGCGCCGAATCGCTGACTCCCGGGAACTCCGGAGCGAGCGTCCCGTCGGCGAAGAGAGCATCTCCCGGCACCGGCGCCCCGGCCACGAAGGAGGCGGATTCGGAGTGGAAGCGGCCCTCGTCCTCCCAGATGAGGAAGGAAAGCTCGATCGAAGCGCCGGGGGAGAGGTCGAGATCCTCGGCGAGCCACGGCCCTGGGTGCAGGACGTTCTCCTCACCGGAGTGCTCCCCGTCCGGCAGGAGGGATTCCGGCAGCCCGCTCACGAGCGAATAGGGCGTTTCGCGATTGCCCGTGCGGATGCCGGTGGCCAGATAGGTCAGCACCGGGGCGGCTTCGGTTTCCAGGAGGTCGGCCGCCGCCAGCGCCCCCTCGACGACGCGGTCGTTGAGCACCAGGCTCCGGCTCTCCAGCACGGCCCCTCCCGCCGCGCCCTCGCTCAGGGTGAGTCCACGGTCATCGAGCGAGCTGATTCCGGCGAAGACGGCCACCAGCGCGGCGGCCGCCCCTTCCGGATCCGAGCCGCCGTCTTCCGCACTCCGAATGAGGAGCGCGTTCGCCCGCGGCGGAGCGGCGGTGGTTCCCCGGCCTTCGCCGGGCGCGTCCAGAACCCGGCGCAGGTCGCCGAGCGGCAAGAAGACCGCCCGAGTGGTCCCCTGTCCGGGGAACAGGGCGAAATCGCCGGACGCCACGCCCGGCGCCGGATCCGGCCAGCCGGCAACTTCGCGGCGGAGGGTGATTCCGGCGTCTTCCTTTTCTCCGAACAGCGAGGCGGCCGCGATGTCCTCGTGGCCACCGACCCGAACGATGAGTGCGTCTCCGGGAGCGATACCGAGCCGCCGGAAACCGCTGCTGATGCGCGCCGTCCCGGGTTCGACGACATCATCGAGCCCGTGGAAAGCGAAGAAGCGCTCGTCCACTCCGAAAACGGTGGCCGGGACCGGGGCGCTCCCGGGGCCGAAAACCGTCCCGGGAAGGCGGTAGATCGGAACCGCGGAATCGAATCGCTCCCGGAAGTCATTCCGCCTGCTCAATCGGGCAGGTAGGCCGAACTCCGGGTCATCCGAAAACGCGTGGATGGGAAGGAGCGCGTAGTCGGTCGCGCCGAGCCGCTCGGTGAAGGCCGCCCGCAGGCTGCCCCGCACCGAATCCCCCACCACGAGCGCTCCGACCAGCACGGCGACCGCTACCGCCGTGGCGGCAGCGACCAGCACGTGCTCGCGGCGGTAGTGCCAGAGGCCGCGCCGGGTGAACTGGGCTGCCCCGAAGGCGTTGGCCATGGTCAGCAGCCTGTGGACAGAGTGACGTGAGCACCGAGGCCGGTGAGGCCCAGTTCTCCCGGTGGGGGCCCGGCTGACAAGGCGCGCGAGGGAGAAGCCCCCACCGGGAGAACTGGCCCGCGTGTATTTCGACCGAAGCGCAACGATGAGAGCCTCACAGCGGCGCGGTTCAGCCGGGATGCATCGCCGGTCGAGCCCCCACCGGGAGAACTGGGCCGCCTGACTCTGTTCACAGGCTGCTAAATCCGGCGAGGCGCCCCCGGGTCATTCGGTAGCGCTTCGGGAAGCGGCTCCCCAGTTCGGCGTCATGGGTGACCAGAACGACAATCCGCCCCTCGTCCAGCGCCCCCGCCTCGAGGAGCAGGTCCGCGACCCCGGCGGCGGATTCGCCGTCGAGGTTGCCGGTGGGTTCGTCGCACAGCAGCAGGCGTGGGGCTCGCACCAGTGCGCGAGCGATCGCTACCCGCTGTTTTTCTCCTCCGGAGAGCTCGCCAGGCAGATGGTCCCGTCGCCCGGAGAGTCCGACCCGCTCCAGCAGGGCGGCCGCGCGTGCACTGTCGTCCGCCCGCGGGTCGGGAAGCGTGGGGGCGAGCACGTTTTCGATCGCGGTGCACTGCGGCAAGAGGCAGTGATCCTGGAATACGAAGCCAACCTGGTCCCGGCGAAAGCGGGCCTGTTCGTCGGCAGAGAGTTCGTGCGGGTCCACTCCGCCCAGTCGGACGACCCCGTCGGACGGCGTCTCGATGGCCCCGAGCAGGAACAGCAGCGTGCTCTTGCCGCACCCGGAGGCGCCCATCACCGAGGCGGCTTCCCCGGGGCGCAACGCGAGGTCCACGCCGTCCAGGACCCGGAGGAGTCCCGAGGGCGCCGGGTAGTCCTTGACAAGCCCCGCCACTTCGAGGCCTTCGGTCACGGACCCCGCGCGCGCCTCGCTGGTACCCACCCCTCTCAGGCGCTTTGGAACGCCCGGGCCCGGTAGAGCACGTCCAGGATGTTGCCCTCGTGCGGCTGGAGCCAGTTGAGCCGGGTTGTCGGGATCGGTCCGAAATTCAGGCGATCGATGGAGGTCGTCTCCAGCAGATCCGTCCGAAAGCTCGCGTCGTCGCTGATCGCGGTCGCCACCAGGGTGTCTCCGATCCGTCCGATCATTTCTTCCTGCGGACAGCGGACTACCGAGACGAAGGGAAACATGTACTCCACGTTCGCCGCCGGCGCTTCCGGGCTCTCGCAATGCAGGACCGTCGGGAGCAGCCACGAAGCCCGTCCCTCCTGCGCGAGGCGCGGGCCGTCGCGTCGCGGGGCGGTGAGATCGGTAGCCCCGCCACCAGCCAGGCGTTCTTCAATGTCCCGGTCGATCGCTTCGGCCATTCCGGGAACCGTGAAGGCGGCGAGGGTGCTCTCGGGATCGTCGGGCGGACGCGGCCGGAACGCGGCGAGCCGCTCGGCGAGCGCCTCGGCGATCGCCTCGGTATGCCGGGAGGCCCAGATCCCGGAACAGGAGATGCAACTGCGCCCGCTGTTCAGGAAGACGCTCTCGAAGAGCACATCGAGGTGCTCTTCCCAGCGATCGACCACGTCGTCACCGAGCAGAATCTTGGAAAACCCGGGGCCGTGGACGCGGACCGCCGGATTGCTCCGGTAGCGCTCCACCGTCGCCCGGCTCCCGAAGATCAGCGTTCGCGGCGCCGCTTCGACCACCGCCGCTCCCACCTCGGCGCCACCGGGATAGACGGCGATGGCTTCGCGGGGAATCCCGGCGGCGAAGAACGCCTCGGCCATGCGGTACGGGGTCCAGGGCTCTTCGGGACCGGGCTTGAGCACGAGACCGATCTGCAGGGGAATCACCGGCAGCCAGAGCGTGTGAACGCCCGGCGAGTTGGACGGCAGGACGCAGGCGAGCACCGGAGTCTGCGCCTGGTAGGAGACCGGGACGCCCCGCTCCTCGATCCCGTGTCCGGTCGAAAGGATGTCGAGGTCCAGGCCGCGGGTCAGGGCGTCCAGTACCTGGTCCATCCGCTCGAGCACGAAGCGGTTCTTTTCCATGTTGGCGCGGCACATGGATTCCGGGAGGCCGGTGGTCGCCGACTGGGAGCGGACGAACTCCTCCGGGCTCTGGGTAGCGTCCCCGAGCGGCAGTTCCGCCTCCATGTAGAGGCGCGCCGCCTCTTTGACGTGGGCCAGCAGATCCGGGATCGGGAGTTCCCGGAGCGCCGCACGCGCCCTTCCGGCCCGCCTCAGGTCGCGCTTCACGATTCCGGGCGTCACCTGATCCAGCTCGGCAACCGGCTCGCCGGTGAGGAAGTGGGAAACGGTCGTCGTCTCCAGGCTGCTGTAGGGCTTTCCCCAGCGGAGGACCGGAACGCGGATCACGGGCGAGGGAGTTTAGCCGGTGCGGGTGGCCATCCCGCTGTCCACTCCGTCATGATGCGTAGGTCGGGCTTTCGTACGTGCGGAGCCTGTCCCTCACCCTGAATCGAAGAGTCGCAGAATGTCCAGAACCACCCGAACGAATCTGATTTCCCTCGCCCCGGCGGCCACCCTCGCGCTCACCGCGGCGCTGGCGCTCAACACCTTCCCCGTCCTCGCCGAGGCTCAAACGGCCCCTGGCGCCGGTTCGGCGCGGTTCGAGCCGATGGATGTTTTCCAGCTCGAATTCGCGGTGGATCCGCAGATCTCGCCGGACGGTGACCGCGTCGTCTATGTCCGGACCTCAATGGACATCATGCACGACCGCCAGCGCACGGAGTTGTGGATCGTGAACACCGACGCTACGGGTCACCGCCGCCTGGCCGCCGGCGACTCGCCGCGCTGGTCACCGGACGGCACCCGGATCGCCTACATCGCGGACGGCCAGATCCAGCTTCGTTGGATGGACACCGGCGAGACCGCTACCCTCACCCAGCTCCTCGAGTCGCCCAGCGGGATCCGCTGGTCGCCCGCCGGCCGTCACCTCGCCTTCAACATGCTGGTGCCATATCCGCCGCCGCAACTTGTCGCCCCGCCGAAACCACCCCCGGGTGCGGAGTGGGCCGACCCGCCGATCATGGAGGACCGCTTCAAGAGCCGCCAGGACGGAGTCGGTTATCTCGATTTCGGGTTCAATCACCTCTTCGTCCTCTCCGTGGACGGCGGAACGCCGGTCCAGGTGACTTCGGGCGATTTCCAGCACTCGAGCCCAGCCGCCTGGACGGCGGACGGCGAGCACCTCGTCTTCTCCTCGAACCGCGATCCGGACTGGGTGCGCGACTACCGGAACTCGGAGCTCTACATCGCGCCGGTTGCAGGTGGGGAGATCCGGGTGCTGACCGACCGGAGCGGGCCGGACCACAGCCCCGCCGTGTCTCCCGACGGTGGGCAGATCGCGTTCGTGGGCTACGAGGACCGGATGCGGACCTATCAGCTCAGCCGGCTTTACGTGATGAACGTGGATGGGAGCGACCAGCGCGTCGTCACCGCCGCGCTCGATCGCAGCGTGTCGAATCCGCTATGGGCTGCGGACGGGAGCGGTCTCCACTTCCAGTACGCCGACCAGGGCAACGCGAAGGTCGGTTTCGCGACGCTGGACGGCGATGTCGAGACGCTGGCGGGGGACCTCGGCGCGTCCCACCGCGGTCCGTCCGGGCGCGGTTCATTCTCGGTGGCGACGGACGGCTCCTTTGCGCTCAACCAGACACTTCCGGACACCCCGGGCGACGTCGCCGTGGGCACGCGCCGGGGTGAGGTGCGGCGGATCACCTCGCTCAACGAGGACCTGCTGGCCGGCAAGACCCTCGGCGCAGTCGAGGAGATCTGGTGGGATTCGTCTTTTGACGGCGCCCCGATTCAGGGATGGATTGTCAAGCCGCCTGGGTTCGATCCCGGCCGCCGGTATCCGTTCATCCTCGTGATCCACGGCGGGCCGATCTCGCACTACGGGGACCGCTTCTCGGCGGAGATCCAGTTGCTGGTGGCGGCCGAATTCGTCGTCCTCTACGCCAACCCCCGTGGCAGCACGAGCTACGGCGAGGAGTTCGGCGACCTGCTCTACCACAACTTCCCGGGCGAGGACTACGACGACCTCATGTCCGGCGTCGATGCGGTGGTTGCCCGGGGCTACCTCGACGAGGACAACCTCTTCGTGACTGGCGGCAGCGCCGGCGGGGCCATGACAGCGTGGGTCGTCGGGAAGACGGACCGCTTCCGCGCCGCCGTTTCCGAGAAACCCGTCATCAACTGGATCAGCAAGACGCTCACCGCGGACAACTGGTACAACTACTACAACAACCGCTACGAGGGCCTTCCCTGGGAGAATCCGGATCCGTACTGGGAGTTCTCGCCGATTTCCCTGGTCGGAAACGTGAAGACGCCGACGCTGGTCCTCACCGGGGCGGCAGACCTGCGGACGCCGCTGTCGGAGTCGTACCAGTTCTATCACGCGCTCAAGTTCCGCGGCATCGACACGGCGGTGATCCGGGTGCCTGGCGCGTTCCACAACATCGGCCGCCGGCCCAGCCAGTTGATCGCGAAGGTCGCCAACATACTGGCCTGGTTCGAAAAGTACCGGGTGGAACCCGGCAACTGATCCCTCAGCGTCGCCGTGCGGCGTTTGCCGCGGCCGGCCTCTGGTAAGTTGCGGAATCTGTCGCGTCCACCGAACCCGGGAGTCGAAGCATGCCCAGAATCACCCGAACGAATCTGATTTCCCTCGCCCCGGCGGGCGCTCTCGCGCTTACCGCGGCGCTGGCGCTCAACACCTTCCCCGTCCTCGCCGAGGCTCAAACGGCCGCCGGCGCCGGTTTGGCGCGGTTCGAGCCGATGGACGTCTTCCAACTCGAATTCGCGGTGGATCCGCAGATCTCGCCGGACGGTGACCGCGTCGTCTATGTCCGGACCTCAATGGACATCATGCACGACCGCCAGCGCACGGAGTTGTGGATCGTGAACACCGACGCTACGGGTCACCGCCGCCTGGCCGCCGGCGACTCGCCGCGCTGGTCACCGGACGGCACCCGGATCGCCTACGTCGGGGACGGCCAGATCCAGCTTCGTTGGATGGACACCGGCGAGACCGCCACCCTCACCCAGTTGCTCGAGTCGCCCAGCGGGATCCGCTGGGCGCCCGACGGCCGTCACCTCGCCTTCAACAAGCTGGTCCCCTACCCGCCTCCACGCCTGGTTGCCCCTCCGAAACCACCGCCCGGTGCGGACTGGGCCGATCCCCCGATCATGGAGGACCGCTTCAAGAGCAAGCAGGACGGGGTCGGCTATCTCGACTTCGGCTTCAACCACATCTTCGTCGTTCCCGTGGAAGGTGGAACTCCGGTCCAGGTGACTTCGGGCGACTTCCAGCACGCTGGCCCCGCCGCCTGGACGCCGGACGGCGCTCACCTCGTCTTCTCCTCGAACCGCAAGCCGGACTGGGAGCACGACTACCGCAACTCCGAGATCTACATCGCGCCGGTCGCGGGCGGAGAGATTCGGGCGCTGACCAGCCGGAACGGCCCCGACCACAACCCGGCCGTATCTCCCGACGGACAGCGGATCGCATTCGTGGGTTACGAGGACCGAGTGCGGACCTACCAGGTCAGCCGCCTCCAGGTGGTGAACCTGGACGGGAGCGGCCAGCGGGTCGTCACCACCAGCCTGGACCGAAGCGTCTCGAATCCGGTCTGGGCGGCGGACGGGCACCGTATCTACTTCCAGTACGACGACGAGGGAAACAGGAAGGTCGCCTTCACGACCCTGGACGGCGAGGTCGAGGTTCTCGGCGAGGACGTCGGCGGGCCCTCGTACGGGCTTCCCTACAGCAGTGGCTCGTTCTCGGTCGCAAACAGCGGCGCCTTCGCGCTCAACCAGACCCGTCCGGGCCTGCCGGGCGAGGTCGCTGTGGGCGCGCCCGGAGAAGCGGTGCGGCGGATCACCTCGCTCAACAAGGATCTGCTCAGCCAAAGGACTCTGGGCGAGGTCGAGGAGATCTGGTGGGACTCTTCCGCCGACGGGCGCCCCGTCCAGGGCTGGATCGTCAAGCCGCCGGGATTCGATCCGACCCGCCGCTACCCGTTCATCCTCGAAATCCATGGCGGGCCGATCGCCCACTACGGCGACCGCTTCTCGGCGGAGATGCAGTTGTTCGCCGCCGCTGGATACGTCGTCCTGTACGCCAACCCCCGCGGCAGCACCAGCTACGGGCAGGATTTCGGGGATCTGCTCTACCACAACTACCCGGGCAACGACTACGACGACCTCATGTCCGGGGTGGACGCGGTGATTGCCCGCGGCTACGTGGACGAGGACAACCTGTTCGTGACCGGCGGCAGCGCCGGCGGGATCATGACCGCCTGGATCGTGGGGAAGACGGACCGCTTCCGCGCCGCCGTCTCCGAAAAGCCCGTCATCAACTGGATCAGCAAGACGCTCACCGCGGACAACTGGTTCAACTACTTTGGTAGCCGCTACGAGGGCCTCCCCTGGGAGGACCCGGAGCCCTACTGGAAGTTCTCGCCGCTTTCCCTGGTGGGGAACGTGAGTACGCCGACCTTGGTGCTCACGGGGGCGCTGGACCTGCGGACGCCGCTGTCGGAGTCGTACCAACTGTTCCATGCGCTGAAGTTCCGCGGTATCGACACGGCGGTGGTCCGAATACCCGGGGCCTTTCACAACATGAGCCGCCGGCCGAGCGAGTTGATCGCCAAGGTCGCCAATCAGGTGGCCTGGTTCGAGAAGTACCGGTCTTCGCCCAAAGACTGATCCCTCGAGAATGCAACCGGCCGGCTTTGGTACTTTGCCGAGCCCCTCCCTCTACCCCGAACCCAAGAGTCGCAAAATGCCCGGAATCCCCCGAACGAACCTCCTCTTCGCCGCCGCCTTCATCCTCATGACGGCCCCTGTCCCTGGCGAGGCCCAAACCTCGTCCCGGTTCGAGCCGATGGACGTCTTTCAGCTCGAGTTCGCGGCCGACCCGCAGATCTCTCCGGAGGGCAGCCAGGTCGTCTACGTCCGCACCTCGATGGACATCATGCGCGACCGGCAGCGGCCCGAACTGTGGATCGTGAACGCCGACGGTAGCGGCCACCGCCGCCTGAGCGCCGGTTCGTCACCTCGCTGGTCTCCGGACGGGACCCGAATCGCCTTCACCGCGGACGGCCAGATCCAGCTTGGCTGGATGGATACCGGGGAGACGGCCACCCTCACCCAGCTTCTCGAATCGCCCAGCGGGGTCCGCTGGTCGCCCGACGGCCGCTCCCTCGCGTTCAACATGCTGGTGCCCTATCCGCCGCCGCAACTCGCCGCGCCCCCGAAGCCGCCTCCCGGTGCGGAGTGGGCCGATCCCCCCATCATGGAGGACCGCTTCAAAAACCGGCAGGACGGGGTTGGCTATCTCGACTTCGGCTACAACCATATCTTCGTTCTTCCGGTCGAAGGCGGGACGCCGGCACAAGTCACCTCAGGGGACTTCCAACACCCCAGTCCAGCCGCCTGGACGCCGGATGGAGAGCACCTCGTCTTCTCCTCGAACCGCAACCCCGACTGGGTGCACGACTACCGCAACTCCGAGCTTTACATCGCGCCGGTTGCCGGCGGAGAGATCCAGGCGTTGACCGACCGGAAGGGACCCGACCACAGCCCCGCCGTGTCGCCCGACGGGCAGCAGATCGCGTTCGTGGGCTACGAGGACCGGGTGCGGACCTACCAGGTGAGCCGGCTGCAGGTCATGAATCTGGACGGGGGCGGCCAGCGCGTCGTCACGACCGGGCTCGACCGCAGCGTGTCCAATCCGATGTGGGCTGCGGACGGGAGCGGTCTCTACTTCCAGTACGACGACGAGGGCAACTCGAGAGTCGCTCACGTGACGCTCGACGGTGAGGTCGCGGTGCTGGCGGATGACCTCGGGGGCACCTCCTACGGCCGTCCCTACGGCGGCGGCTCGTTCTCGGTTGCGGAGAACGGCGCCTTCACGCTCAATCAGAGCCGCCCGGACCTGCCGGGCGAGGTGGCGGTGGGAATGCGCGGAGAGGAGACACGGCGGATCACCTCGCTCAACGAAGATCTGTTCGCCGGCAAGACTCTCGGCGAGATCGAAGAGATCTGGTGGGACTCGTCGTTCGACGGCCGGCCCGTTCAGGGTTGGATCGCCAAGCCGCCGGACTTCGATCGAAGCCGCCGGTACCCCTTGATCCTTGAGATCCACGGCGGGCCCATCTCCGCCTACGGCGACCGCTTCTCGGCGGAGGTGCAACTGCTCGCCGCCGCCGGATACGTCGTCCTGTACTCCAACCCGCGCGGCAGCACGAGCTACGGTGAAGAGTTCGGAGATCTGCTGTATCGCAACTACCCGGGCAACGACTACGACGACCTCATGTCCGGCGTCGATGCGGTGATCGCCCGGGGCTACGTGGACGAGGACAACCTCTTCGTGACCGGCGGCAGCGCGGGCGGAATCATGACCGCCTGGATCGTCGGGAAGACGGATCGCTTCCGTGCCGCCGTGGCGCAAAAGCCCGTGGTGAACTGGATCAGCAAGACGCTTACCGCAGACAACTGGTACGGCTATTACTTCGGCCGCTACGAGGGCCTCCCCTGGGAGAACCCGGAGCCTTACTGGAAGTTCTCGCCTCTCTCCCTGGCCGGCAACGTGACGACACCGACCTTGGTCGTCACCGGGGAAGTGGATCTCCGGACACCCTTGTCCGAGTCATACCAGTTGTTCCACGCCCTCAAGTTCCGCGGCATCGACACGGCAGTCGTCCGGCTCCCCGGCGCATCCCACGACATGAGCCGCCGGCCGAGCCAGTTGATCGCGAAGATCGCCAACATCGTGGCCTGGTTCGACAAGTACCGGACCCATCCCACGACGAACTGACCCAGGAACCGCCTACTACGCTCAGAGCCCGGATAGCCCTTGGGCTTGGAACCCCCACCGGGAGGACTGGGCCGGCCTCCGGCCGGCATCGCGGCCCGAAGGGCCGCACGGCGCGTATGGCTGCTCAGCCGCATGACGCATGGGCTTGGAGCGCCGACCTCCGGTCGGCATCGCGCGGGAGCGCGAAACTCGCCGTGTCGGCGTTGCGTCCTGCCAACGCGCGTGCTGCACCTTCGGTCTCGGCATGACTGCACTGACAACATTTGGCGTCCTCCGTGGGTAACTTTCGCGCTCCGAGGCAACGAACCCATGCGAATCTCCACGTTGACGATTGCCGGCTTCACGAAGGAATCGGGGCATCTTCCGAAACTGGGTGACTGGCTCCAAGAACAAGAGCAGCAGCCCGACATCGTCGCCCTCCAGAAGATCGGCAGGGAGTCGCGCTTCCGATCGGATGTGCGCCGTTCCCTCGACACGATCGGTTACCACTGCACGCACCTCCCGTGGAGGTCTCGCACTGATCCGGGAGTGGCCATCCTGAGTCGCAAAGAACGGGGCGAACCGCGATGCCTGCCGGAGCTTCCGGGATCGGAAGGCACGGAATCGCGGTTTCTCGCCGTAGAGGTCAACGACCTCGTGGTTGCGTCGGTCTACGCCCCGTACGGGAATCCAGGCCGCTGGGAGAAAGAGTTGGGTGGCAGGAGACTTGGTTGCGAAAAGGCAATCGACGAGCGAGTCATCTGGCTGCAGCGCCTCCGAGAGCACCTTCGGGAGGCGGGTTACGCGCGCCGCGACACCCTCCTGTGCGGAGACTTCAACGTCAAGCCCAAATCAGACGGCCCGCCGAAGGGGGATGCCTACTCCGAACGCGAACAGTGCGAACTCGAGAAACTGCTCGACCTGGGGTTCAGCGACCTGGACGACAAGTACCGCCGGGACCATCCGAATGTGCCCGTGGGCTTCACGTTCGATTTCAGTGAGGAGAAGCCCACAGGCGGCTCCCGGCTCCATTTGGCTATCGCCAGCGAGGGCCTTGCGGAACGCCTGATCTGCGCTAGCGTCGATATTGAGGCCGACATTCGAAAAAAGGCCCGTCCGCTCGTGGTGGAGTTTTCGAATCCCGGCCAGTAAGGCAGTCCCGACTGCGTTTGGCAGCAGCGAGCCACCGCCGCGGACCGATTGGTGTGTCCCGCTCCTGCCAGGCACGAAAAGCCGCGCGCACGGGAACGCCTCCGGTGTGACCTGGCACTGGCCGCACTCGCACTCCGACCTTCAGCCCAATCCGCCCGGTGGGGGCCGCGCGGGAACGCGAAACCACCGCCCCTGGCATTGCGCCCCGCCAATGTGGGTGGTGCATGCCTCCGCCCCGGTAGATTTCCAGACCACAAACATGGTGCGGTCAAATCCGCTGTCTCGTGGCCCGTCAGTCTGAGAAAACCGGGCTGGAGCGACACCCGTCACAACATGGGGAGCCCTGACTGCTTATTCGGCGGAGGACAGATTTCCGGCGGACGTCTTGCCGTTATTTCCGACCTGGACTTCATACGAGACCTTCTGCCCTTCGCGAAGCGAATCCAGTCCGGCTTTTTCAACCTCCGAGATGTGTACGAAAACGTCCTTTGAACGGTCATCGGGCTCGATGAACCCGAAGCCTTTTGCCGCGTTAAACCACTTTACAGTGCCAGTTGCCATGAATCGTTCCTCTAACAAAACATTGTTGATATAGCACCCCGCACAAAGTGCAGGCGCGCTCGGTTTGAAGCTCACATCGTCAGGGGATCGGGAGACAAGCCGCGGTGGCGACTGTTCTGGATCGCACAAGACCAATGCGCGCAAGAACGCGGGAGTAGATGCCACAAACCGCCCGGAAGTCAAGGATGCGCTCCGAGAAATGACCCGTACCCCTCCCGATGCCCCGGGCATAGGTCCGCGGTCTGGCAGGTGCCGCTCGCGAGCTTACGGAGGACCGCCCTCCTCCAACCTCCCGTCCACGAACACCCACCCCGGGACTACCCGGTAGTCGAACGGATGCCCTTCCAGAATGACGAAATCCGCATCCTTGCCCGGTTCGATGCTGCCGATCCGATCCTCCGAGTCGAGCAGCTCGGCGGCATTCAGCGTCGCCATGCTCAGCGCGTCCACTTCCGGGACGCCGTTGCGGAAGGCCCATGCCGCGTTGAGGATCGGCTCACCGCCCAGCCGCCCGATGGGCGAAGCGCGCCGCGAGGCGCCCGGACCGAAAAACGCCACCTTGACGCCGGCCCGGTTCAGGATGGCGGGCCCCTCCACGCTCCAGCCCTCACCACCCCCGCGGATGTCCGACGCGTAGCTCCCGGAGTTGCCCAGAATGACTCCCGCGTCGGCCGCCGCGAGCCGGTCGGCCAGTCGGTGCGCCGACACCCCGCCGGTGATCACGAGCCTCAGGCCGTAGTCCTCCGCGAGGCTCAGCGCCTCTTGGATCTCGGCCACGCGATCCGCATGAACCATCGCCGGCACCTCTCGCCGGAGTAGCGGCAGGAGCGCTTCGAGGCGCGCGTCGTACTCCTGGGGCTCCTCCGCCTCCGCGTACCTCCCTGCGGCGTCCAGCGTCTTTCGGATCATCGCCGAGCCGCTTTCGACCGTCAGCGGCGCCCCCGCCTCGTCCGTCCACTCCCTGAGCGCCGAGGCGGTGAGGGCGAACACCATGCTGGCCGGCTCGCGGCGTACCATCTTCTCGAAGTCGAGGCCAGGCGTTTTCACCACGACGCCGTTGCCGCCCACCAGATTGCGCGTGCCGGGCGTGACGTGGATCGCGGTCACTCCGATCGTCGTGTTCACCCGGTACGACGGAAACCATGGGTCCACGGCGTACAGGGCGTTCATCTCCGGCACCACCGGCGCGGTGGTCTCGTCGTTTTGCACCTGCCACTTGAGGTCGCCGATCCAGTCGTTGGGAAAAGCGCGCGCGATCACCGTTCCCGGCATGACCACCCTGCCCCCAACGTCCATGACCGCCATCCCCGCGGGCGGAGCGGCGTCTGCCTCCACCCGGGTGAACCGGCCGTCCTCGACTACCAGGGTGGCGTTGTGTATTGCGCCGCTGCTCACGGTGAACACATGCGCGCCGGTGATGGCGAAGGCCTCGTCGTCCGGGGTGATCGCCCCGGTCACCGGGGTAAACGGCCCCACGGCGCGGGGTCGTTCGGGCTGGAGCACGCGGTCGCGCTCGTACTCGAGCCGCCCGTCCACGAACACGCGCTCCACCCGGTCGGCGGTCAGATCGAGGAAATGCCCGTCGAGCAGCACCAGGTCCGCGTCCTTCCCGACTTCGATGCTGCCCACCCGGTGGTCGAGCATCATCGCGCGCGCTCCGTTGATTGTCATTACCTCGAGCGCCTGTTCGTCAGTGAGGCCGTGGCGCGCCAGAAACGCCCCGTACTCGCGGAAGTCCTTGAAGTGCTGGTTCGACATGTCGGTCTGGATGCTGGCGTGCACGCCTGCGTCCAGGAGTTCCTTCAGTAGATTCAGGGGCTCTGGATCGTTGAAATACTGGACGATCATCATCGGACCGATGACCGGGACGATGTTGGTTCCGGCGAGCAGCTCGGTGAGCGGGAAGATCTCCTCCGCGTGCGCGAGGGCCAAGCGGTCGAAGAAGCCGTACTTGCGCGCCAAGCGCAGCACCATCATCACCTCGCTCGGATAGTGCGCGTGCGCGTGGACCATGACCTCTCCCCGGATCACGGCCGCGAAGGCCTCCAGGCGCTCGTCACGCCCCGGCGCCGGTCCGGCTCCGGCTGCCTCGGCTTCCTGCTCTCGCACATAGGCTTCCGCGCGGCGGAAGTACTCGTCGGCGGCGGCGTACCACCCCATCACCGTCTGCGGCGTCTCGCCGGGCCGCAGGTTGATCAGCGGGCGCACGGCCATCTTCAGGTCCACATAGGGCTTGAGGATCATCTCCGGACCGGGAATGCGCTTCAACTTGAGCGCGACCGACTGCCCACTGGAAATGACACCGCTGCCCGGGCGCGTGACCAGCGACGTCACGCCTCCGGAGAGCGCCACCTGGATCATGGGATCCGACAGCTCCAGGTGCTCCACGGCTTTCCACTCGGCGGTCACCGGGCCGGGGATGCGCGAGCGGCCGGAACGGTCCAGGGCGAGGTGGGCGTGCGCGTCGATCAGGCCCGGGATCACCAACCGGGCTTCGTACACGCGGGCGTCGGCGGGAACATCCACGGACGGGCCGACCGCCTCGATGATCCCGTTCCGGATCAGGATCTCGCCCTCGTGGAGGGTTCCGCTGGTGACGGTGTGGATCGTCCGCGCGCGAATGAGGACGGTTTCGGACTGGGCGCTCGCCGCGCTGGGCCCGGCGGTCGCGACGGCCGCCGCCAGGATCCTTGTTAACAGCCTGTGGTGAAGCCCACGTGAGCGCCGAGGCCGGGGAGGCGCCCGGCTGACCAGGCGCGTGAGGGAGGAATACCTGGTGTATTTCGACCGAAACGCAACGCAGAACGGAGCGAAGCGGAGTGTTTCAGCCGGGATGCATCGCCGGCCGAGCCCCCACCGGGAGAACTGGGCCGCGTGGGTTTTGCCACCGGCTGTTAAACATCCGCGCCCGCCGTTCCGGATCCAGGTTCGCCAGGTCATCTTCTTGTCCTCCTCGGGAAGTCTTCGCCTCCCGGCAAAACCGCAGCCCGTAGCGCCCGGTGGATGTACGCCGGGCATCCGGCGCCTGTCGTTGACGCCGGATCGGACGTCAGTAGACCCCCACCGTGGTGCCGCCCGGGAGTTTTCCGAAGGGGCGGACGCCGCTGACGCCGTCCCAGGCGTAGGGGCCCCAGGGCGGCTCGCGTTCGCCCTCGTCGCGCTCCAGGAAACCGGGAACGAAGAACTCCCGCGTGAGCGTCGTGAGCCGCACCCGCCCGGTTGCCCCATAGTCCACCACCTCGCCGGTGTCGGAATCCACGACCTCCAGGACGGCGCGCGGCATCGGCGGGTAGTAGGCGATTTTGTAGCCGTCCTCGGGGGTCGGCGGTCGCGCGGGGGCCAGCCCCATCAGCGTGTTGCCATAGGTGGGCTGCAGGAACACGCCGTCGAGCAGCTCCTCCATGGCGAACCGCGTCCACTGCGGGGTGAACTCCGTGCCCCCGGAGAAGATGCCGCGGATGCCGGTGTCGGCGAGGGTCTTCCCTTCGTCCTCGAGCCGCAGGCAAAGGGCCTCCAGCAGCTTTGGCGTCGTGAAGAGGCACCGTATGTCGTGTCCGGCGGACAGCACGGTCAGCGCCTGGTCAACGACGTGAGCCTGGTATTCCAGGAGATGTTCGGTCCAACCCTTCCGGATCAGCTTGATGACCCAGCGCGGGTCGAGATCGATGCAGAAGGCGATCCCGCCGCGAAACTGGGCCAGATGTTCCACCGCGAGCCGCAGCCGGCGCGGGCCGGAAGGGCCCAGCATGAGCCAGTTGGATCCCGGCGGAAAGTGCTCGTCCGACAGCACCGCGCTGAATAGCTCGTAGTCGATGCGGAAGTCGTCCACCGACACGCGGCTCTTGGGGATTCCCGTGGTGCCACCGGTCTCGAAGACGAAGAGCGGCCGGTCCTGGTAGGGCGCGGGAACCCAGCGGCGTACCGGGCCTCCCCGGAGCCATGCGTCTTCGAACGGCGGGAACTTCTTCAGGTCGTCGAAGCCCCGCACCGCCGTCAGCGGGTCGAAGTCGAGCCGTTTCCGGAAATCAAGCCAGAACGGACATCCCGTCTCTTCCGAGAAATGCCATCGCACCGTGTCCCGGACATGCTGGTCGAGGTCAAGGCGCGCCTCGAGGGCCGCTTCAGAGTCTCGAAGATCGGTTTCCATTGTTTCCTTCCCTGGCTGTTGACTCGTGTCAGTTGGCGATCACCCGCGCGAATGCCGCCTCGGCGTCTTCGGCCATCCGGCCCGCCGAATGTTCTTGCCGCACCCGCTCGAAGCCGCGCGCCCCGACGCTCGCTCGCCGCTCCGGATGAAGCACGAGTTGCGAAAGCGCCGCGGCGAAGTCCTCCGCCTCGCTGGAGCGGGCGAGAACACCTCCCTCGGTTCGATCCAGCAGTTCGGGATACGCCCCTTCCTGCGGAACCACCACCGGAGTCCCTGCCATCATCGCTTCGATCGCCGGCAGTCCCTTCGGTTCGGGGAAGACCGCAGGTATCGCCACCACATCGGCTGCGCGTAGAAAGGCGATCTTCTCGCCCCGGTCCAATTCCCCGAGATACTCGAAGGAAACCCGGCCCTGGCCGGGGCCGAACAGCCCCCGAACCTCGTCCAGATACCCCTGCCCGGCGCGGCTCATCCAGCCGGCCGCCCGCACCCGGAGCGGCGGCGTCTCCGGTTGCGCAGCCAAATGGAGCACCGCGCGGGCCAGCCGATCCAGCCCTTTCTCCGGAGCGATCCGGGAGAAAAAGCCGATGGTCATCGGCTGCGGCGCCCCCTCCGTTGCGACGGCAGGCGGGGCCTTGGGACCCTTCGGAAATCCTTCGGGATCCACGCCCAGTCGAACAAAGGACACCCGATCCTCGGAGATTCCCAGGGTGTCCGCCATCCCCCGGGCGTGATGCTTGGTGACCCCGACGAAATGATCCACCGCGCCCGCCGCCTCCCGCATGAGGCGGAGGGCCCGCTCGCGGTCCCCGGAGGGCAACTGGGACAAGAAGAGGTCTTCCCCCGAAAAGGTGACGACAACCGGCGCTCCCGTCGCTGCGGAAAGCGGCGCCGCGAGACCGAGCAGCAGCGAATTGGGAAGCACCACCACGTCGGGGCGGGCGTCGCGGACGGATGCCGCCAGGACCTCGACCGCGCGCCGGGCGGGACCCCGCTCGCCCTCGAGCGTGGTCACGGTGAGCGGTCCGAGCCTGGTCGGGTCGGTGGTCGAGGAAAGCCTCTCGACGAATCCGAGCAGCGCCGGGGAGTCCAGCACGCGGTCGAGTCCGGGTACCGCCCCGAAGAGCGGGGCGGCATGCTGCAGGAAGACCGAGATCCCCCCGAAGCGGACCCGCTTTTCGGAGATGCTGGCTTCGTCGCTCCGACTCCGCTGGTAGAGCGGGACGAGACGGACATCGTGCCCCCGGCTCGCGAGCGCCCGGGCAAGCGCGTTGTCACGGATACAACTCCCGCAGAGCATTTTTCCCGCGCCGGCGGTAAAGCTCAGGATACGCACGAGTCCGTGGCGGTTCGGGGTTTCAGCTCTTCTCGAGGGCGGTCAGAAGTCCGGCCAACCCGTAACCGGGTTTCGCCAGATGCTGTAGTTCGTGCCACCGGCGTATAGATGAGGCGGCCAGTTGTCGGGCCCGGTCGCCTGCGACGGGTAGAGGTGGTAGCGCATCCCGAGGGCGCCCCAGATGCGGCGCCAGCGGTCCTGAAACTTCCGCGCCGGGGGTTGAAGGTTCTGGGGATCCCTCACTTCGTAGTCGATGAAATCGAAGATGGTCGGTGGACGGAGTTGCTCCTCGGCTTCGTCCGCCGGATCCTGGGCGCGGACCACGGCCGGAAGACTCAGGGAAGCAGCGACCACGAAGAACACAGCGAAGAGTCGCCCGAAGGCGTCGCGGTGACGATTCCGGCGCACCGATCCGAAGGATCCTCAGTCCGAAGGGCTCCCCTCGAGGAAGGGCTCCATGGGAAGCGACTCGGGGCCGTTCTCGGTGCAGACCGCGTGGGTCGAGCGGGCGCTGGCGTACATCGAGACGCCGGCGTAGTCGCCGGCCTTGTTGACTACGTAGAACGACAGGCCGAAGTTCGGAAGTCCCCGGCTGTTCAGCAGCCGCTTTTCGACGGTGTTGTCCTTGACGCGGGAAAGTGCGGTCATCGCGGCATCCTTGGGATGGGCGCCGCGCCGCATCTCTTCGACGATCAGGAACGAGCAGAGGCCGTAGAGGTTGGCCTCGCCGCGGCCGGTCGACCCCGCCGCTCCCACGGCGTTGTCCACGTAGAGACCCGCCCCCAGGATCGGTGAATCGCCGACGCGCCCGGGGATCTTCCAGGCCAGGCCGCTCGTGGTGGTGACTCCGGCCAGGTCGCCGTTCGCGTTCAGACCGTCACAGTTGATGGTTCCGTAGTAGTCCTCCTCGTCCATGAGTCCGTCCCGAACCATGGAGAGCCCGGCGGCGTGCGCGGCGTCCGCGCGCTTCTTGGGGTCGAGGTAGTGCCCCGGATCGATGCGGCGCTTCCACTCGAGCCACATTTCCCGGGAGCGCGGCGTGTTCAAATCGTCCTCGATCTCGAAGCCCATGTTGCGGGCGAAGGCCTGGGCGCCCTTCCCGACCAGCAGGTGATGGTCGGTGACCTGGAGGACCTGGTGGGCGACGCCCGCGGGAGTCCGCACTCCCTCGATCCCCGCAACCCCGCCGGCACGCCGGTTTGGTCCGTGCATGCAGCACGAGTCGAGTTGAACCACCCCGTCCGCGTTCGGGCGGCCGCCGTAGCCGACGCTCGCGTCCTCGGGGTCGAGTTCGACGATGTTCACCCCGGCAATCAGGCTCTCGAGGATGTCCTTCCCCTCGGTCATCATGCGGAAAGCGCGTTCCACCACGACCTCGTCCCCACCGTTCTTGTAGCGGTTCCCGTTACCGGAGGCGATCACTACCGGCTTCGGGCCAGCCGACTGCACCGCTGGCGCTCTGGCGGCAGTGACGCCGAGCGCGGCCGCGCCGGCGGCGCCGACCTGCACGAACTGCCGGCGGCTGATATTACGGCCGGTCCACGGTGCCTTTTCCTTCATCGGATATCCCTCACCCGCCGGTTGTGCCCCGGCCCTTCCGGCGGCGCGGGAACTGCTATCGAAGCGGAGGCCGAAGTGTATTCGACGGCTAACAGCCGGTGGTGGAACTCGCGTGAGCGCCGAGAGCGGGGAGGCGCCCGGCTGACAAGGCGCGTGAGGGAGGAATACCGGGTGTATTTCGACCGAAACGCAACGCAGAACGGAGCGAAGCGGAGTGGTTCAGCCGGGATGCATCGCCGCTCAAACGCCGCGTGAGTTTCACCACAGGCTGTTAACAGTGGGATCCGCGCCTTACCATCCCCGCCGTGCCGTCAGAACCTTCCGCGCCAGGAATCGAAGCCGCCCGGACCGCGATCCCCCCCGAGTTCCGGGACACACCGATGTTTGCCTCGGACCCGCTGGGCGCGGCCACCGGCTGCCGGGTCACCGTCAAGGTGGAATGCGTCAACCCGATCCGCAGCTTCAAGGCGCGCGGCGCCTGTTGGTTCGGCGCCCGGCGGGGGCCGGAAGCCGCCGCCCGGCTGCGCGGCCTGCCCCCCGGCAGTCCGGGCTGGGTCACCGGGTCGGCGGGCAACTTTGGACAAGGACTTGCCTGGGCCGCGCGGCGGGCAGGAATCCCCCTTGCGGTGTTCTCCTCCCTCCACGCGAATCCCGACAAGGTCAGAGCCATGCGCAGCCTGAGCGCCGACGTCCACCTCGTCGGCGATGACTTCGACGCCGCGAAGGAGGCAGCCCTCGAGTTCGCCAAGGAGAACGACGCGGAGTTTGTGGAGGACGGCCGGGAGCCGGAGATCACCGAGGGAGCCGGCACCATCGCGCTCGAGTGTGTGGAGGCGGGAGTTTCTGCCGACACCGCCGTGATTCCGGTCGGGAACGGGGCGCTCATCGGCGGGATGGGACTGTGGATCCGTCACGCACAACCGGAGACACGCGTCGTGGGGGTGGTCGCGCGCGGCGCACCCGTCATGCGGCGCGCCTTCGTCTCGGGAGACCCGTCTCCCGCCGAGACCCCACCAGCCACGATCGCCGACGGTATCGCGGTCCGGGTTCCGGTGCCGGAGGCCATTCCTGTCATGCGCCAGGTGGTGGACGAGGTCGTCGAGGTCAGCGACGAAGCCCTTCGCAATGCGGTGCGCTTGCTCCATCGGACGCTGGGACTCGTTGTGGAACCGGCCGGAGCTGCGGGCGTCGCCGCCTTGCTCGAGCACCCCGCCCGGTTCCGCGATCGCGACATCCTCACCCCGCTCTGCGGCGGGAACGCGGACCCTGCCCTGTTCCAGAATTGAGCCCCCGATGGCGTACTCCCTGATCGAGCAAATCCCCCTGCCCGACCGCTCCCGGGTGACGGGAGACCGGGGCGCGGTGACCGCGATGACCCGGGGCGCGGCGCGCGCCGGCGCCGAGACCCTCGCGAACGGCGGTAACGCCGCGGATGCCGCGGTTGCCGCCGGACTCGCCGCGGGGGTCGTCGAACCGGCGATGAGCGGTCTCGGGGGGACCGCCTACGCGCTCGTCTTCGATCCGAAGAGCAACTCGATGGTCGCGCTGGACGGGAGCGCACGGTGTCCGGCTCGCGCCCGCGAGGACATGTTCGATCCACTGCCGGGGGTGGGCGGGGGGCTCTACGGCTTTCCCCCGACGCGAGGGGACCGGGCGGAGAGCGGGCCGCTCAGCGTGCTCGCGCCGACGGCGCCGGCGGTCCTCTTCGAACTGCATCGCTGCCTCGGAAGGCTCTCCTTCGGGACGGTAGCGGAGCCGGCGATCCGCCTCGCTGAAGAGGGATTCGTTCCCGACTGGGTGTTCGCGGTGCACGCCGCGGCCGGCTACCGCCGGCTCAAGCGGTGCCCGGCGGCGTTCGCGCTCTACACGCGCGAGGACGGGAGTCCGTTCGTGCCCTTCGGGGAAGACGATCGCCTGCGAAATCCCGATCTCGCCCAGTCGCTGCGGTTCCTTGCCGCCGAAGGCCCCGAACCCTTCTATCGGGGCCCGGTCGCGCGGCGGATCGCCGAAGCGGTGAACGGGGCCGGCGGGATTCTTCAAGAGTCCGACTTCAGGCAAATCCCGGTCCGCGAGGTTCCGCCCCTCCGGTTCGGCTATCGGGGCTCCGGCGTGGCCACCCTGCCGGCGAACTCCGGGGGCCCCACCCTCGCCGCCGCCCTCTCCCATCTGGGCGCCTTCCCTTCCGTGGGACCTCCGACCGGCTCCGTCGAAGAGGAGGTTCGGTTCCTCCACCTCGCGGCCGAATCGCTCCGGTTGGCATTTCTGGATCGCTTCGCCTACCTGGGCGATCCGGAGAGTGCTCCGATCCCCCTCCCCGGCCTTCTGAGTCCTGACTACCTCCGCACGCGGCGGCAGGGCATGTCTCCAGACGGTCCCCGTATCCAAACGCCCGAAGCACCGGTTCCGCCGGGTGGTGGAGCGCCCCCGCATCTCCCGCCCGCGGGGGGACCCTCGTCGGATTGCACGACCCACGTGAACGCCATGGATGCCGGCGGAATGTCGGTCTCGCTCACGGCGACGCTCGGCGGCCGATTCGGATCAGCTTTCGCGGCTTCCGGGCTCGGGTATCCCCTGAACAACGGGATGATGTGGTTCGATCCCCGCCCGGGCCGCAGGGTCTCGCCGTCGCCCGGGCGCCGGGCGCTCCACGCGGCGGCGCCGGCGATCCTGTTTCGGGACGGCTCCCCCTGGGCGGTGGTGGGTTCGCCCGGCGGACGGCGGCTCATTTCGGCGGTCGCGATCGGCATCGCCCGGCTGGTGGACCGCGGAGCGCCGATCCAGGACGCGGTGGGCGGCCCGGGCTTTCATGCGGATGAAGGGCCCATCACGGTGGACGCCCGAACCCCCGACTACCGGCGGGTGGTCACCGGACTGGAAAAGCGAGGTCACGAGGTTCTGGTGCGGCAGGAAACCGCCCTCACCGGCCACTTCGGCCGCGCCAGCGGAATCCTCCGGAAACGGGAAACCGACGGGATTTCCTTGGTTCCCGGAGTGGATCCGGTGCGCGCCGGAACCGGAGTCGCGGTGACGGACGCACGCTCATGAGGAACCTGCTCTAGTCTGATATTGAAACCCGGTTTCACAATATAGAATCCCCGCCGACCGACGCACCGAGCGTCTTCTCTTGCGCTGGCTTTCGAGCCCATCCGTCCCTGGAGTGTTCCGCCCTCATGCACCCTCTTCCCCTTGGAACCGCCGCCCCCCGGCTCACTGCTCTCCTCGTGGTGGCCGCCCTCGCCGCCTTCCTGGCCGGTTGTGACGGCGACAGTTCCAGCCCCGCTGCTCCGGCCCCCGCTCCGACGCCGGCTCCGCCACCGCCTCCACCCGAACCCGCCGAACCCGAAACCAGGTCCTACACGTTTATCCCGCCGGACGTCCGAATCAGCCCCAGGATCCCCGGCACTCTCCCCGAGGGTGTCGATTTCTATCCGGACCTCGTGCTGGTGGCGCACGCCCGCGACGAGGCTCCCTGGGGACTCGATGCCATCGCCTCCGATGGCATGAAGGTGTTGGCCGAGGCTGGCGCCTCAGCGGACTTCGCGCAGGAGGCGGAAACCGCCGGAATGGTGGTGCACGCCCGGAGCTTCGCCGAACTGCTCCAGCTGTTCTTGAGTCCCGATCCCTCGATCGAGTTGGATTCCGACCGCCCATGCCTCAGCTACGCGCAGATGATCGCTCCGAGCCCGGATTGGTTCATCGGTTTCACGAACGTCTGCGCGACGGACGAGGACGGCAACTGGTTAGACGAGATCAGCGCCGAGCTGGTCGCCTACGACGCCGGCACCGCCGAAGGCGAGGACTTTCAGTACAAATCAGGGGACACGGATCCTCGCGAACCCATCGCGCTCCTCGATACCGCGCCTTACTTCGTGTCACCCGCGGTCGTCCAAGTGCTAACCGCGACGCGCAAGGCCGAGTAGTTCTGGGCCGTAGGCGGGGGCAGCCAGCACTCCTGCGGCCGGGGAACAACCGGTCCATGTATTACGATTCGTTGCGGATCGCCACCCTCCCTGGGATTTGGGGTTGGGCCTGTGCGTCGCCATCAGGAGGTATCCCAATGAAGACGGACGTTTCGCGAACACTTCGGACGGCCCTCGCGGTGTTTGCCGCGGCCTTGCTGCTCGTGTCTTGCGGCGGCGATTCGGGCGGCACCTCCCCCGCCCCCGCCCCGGTGCCGGCCCCCACGCCGCCACCTCCGCCGCCGGAGCCCGAGCCCGAGCCCGGTGTGGAGATGGCTACCTACATAGTCAATGCTGTACCACAGGAGTCGTATTCCAGCAACCTCCAGTTCCAAGCGCTGGGGTTCAAGCCTTTTCCCGGAGGCGGGGGCGGCGTCGACGCGATCGCGTTGCTGGCCCACCCGGCGGACATGGCGCCGTGGGAAGTAGGTGGCATTGCTTCGGACGGCCTCAAGATGCTTGCCGAGACCGGCGATTCGGCTGCGTTGATCGGCGAAGGGGAAGCGATGGGGTTCAACGTGATCGCGAGCAGTTTTAACGACATTGCGGGCTTGGTGGTTGCCGCTTTGCTCGACCCCAACACATCTGAGGGAATCACCGTGAGCCTCGATCAGCCGTGTTTGAGCTACGCGCAACGACTCGACCCCAGCTCCGATTGGTTCATGGGTTTCGCTAGCGTGTGCGCCGTGGACGAGGACGGCAATTGGCTTGAAGAGCTAGCCCTAACCGCGAATATGTTCGATGCGGGAACGGCCGAGGGCGAGCCTTACATGGCTGCAAGCGGCCCAACCAACCCCCAACAACCAATCAGCAAGGTGGAGTCGACGCCATGGGACGAAAACGCGGTGACCACCATCAGGGCTACGCGCAAGGCCGAGTAGCTTCCGCTGCAGAAATCGCCCAAAACTAGATCGGCGTTTCGGTTCGACACTCACTCCAAGGATCACCGGCGCCGCGGTGTGAGTCCACGGCTGGTTTCTCTCACATCGCTGCCATGCCCGAACGGCGTCCGGATGCCCCACCGGAGCGCGGCGTGCCGTCGCCACAGGACCTCCCCCGGGTCGTCATCGTCGGCGCCGGCCAGACCGGGCGCGAACTCGCGCGTCAACTCGCTGGCGAGCGCCGGGTGGTGGTGGTGGACACCGACGCGAAGAAACTGGAACGCCTCCGCTCCGAGGCGCCGCACCAGACGTTCGAGACCCTGCTTCGTGACGGCACGAGCGCACTGGCCCTGCGCGCCGCGGCCGGCGACGGGGCGGAGTGGGTGATCGCCGCCGCCGACCAGGACACCGTCAACATCGAGGTCTGCCGGGTGGCCGCCGAACTGACTCCGCGCCCGGCCACCATCGGCACCGTGCGCGAATCACACCGGGCAGGCCTGCTCCGTGCGACGGGCGCCGAAAGCATCGCGCGTCCGGGAGTGATTGCGAGCCAGATCCGGAACCGGATCGAGCGATCGCACCAGGTGGCGACTTCGCTCGGTCTCGGCCGCGGCGAGATCCGGGAAATCCAGGTCTTGCCCACTTCCCCGGCGGTGAACGTGAAGCTCCGGGACCTGGGCGCCCGGAAGTGGCTGGTCGCCGGGATCTACCGGCGGGACCGCTTTGTCGTTCCCGACGGCGACGCGGTGATCGAGGCGGGAGACCGGCTCCTCATCACCGGGGAACCCGAAGTGGCGCCGGGCGCCGCCGAATTCCTCCGCGAAGGGAAGTCGCTCTTCCCGCTCCAATTCGGCAGCCATATCGTCGTCTTCGCCGAGCGGCCCCTGCCCGAGGTGGCCTGGCGCGAAGCCGAGTACCTGTTCTGCACCTCCCGTGCCCGCCGCTTACGGATCGTGGCCCCCGAGGGGGTAGAGCCACCTCCCGATTTCGGCGTCCCCGCCGACCAGGTAACACGCATCCCTCCTGGCGACGACCCCTTCGCAGCGGCCCGTCCGGACGCGGGCTGCGTGGTGATTGACCACGGGGAGCCCTCCTTCACGGCCCGCATTGGCCTGAACGCGGCGCGTTTCCTCTCGACCATGGCGCGGTTTTCCTGTCCGGTACTCATTCCGGGCGGGAGCTTCCCGTGGGAAAGACTCGTCATCCCCATCACCGACGTGGAGTCCACGCTGCGCGCCGCGGACACTGCGGTGGGTTTGGCCCGGCAGTTCCGCATTCCGCTTGCCGCCGTCCTGGTAACCCCACCCTCCTTCATCGGGCGGGGTCTGGAGGACGGCGGCGGCGTCATCTCGGTGCTTGCCGCCATCGAGCGGATGGCGGATCTCTACCGGGTCCGGGTTCCCATCATCCGCGCCGAGGGAAACCCGCCGCGTCAGCTAGCGCGCCTGACCGGACCGCGCGACCTGTTGGTGCTCGGGTACGACCAGGGACACGCGGGCTCGTTCTTCCGGCCGGACCCCGCGGTCCACATGATGATCCGCGCTCGCGCGTCCGTCCTCGCGCTACCCATACCTACGCACCACTAGCGCGGCAGGGCGGCGAATTCCGTGGGTCCGCCGCCCTGGCGGATCAGCGGCGCGGGATCCGGCGCGCCCCGGACGCGTTCGCGGCCCCGATGGGCGACCCCGGCGGCAGCGCCGGGCGGCTGGCGTTCGGATCCAGGCTCTCGTCGCGGTCGGCGAAGCGACGAATATCGGCCATCGCGAGCGCCTCGTGGGGAGTTCCGTCATCCATGCCCCCGAGCGTCCCGCCGAGCGTCATCAGGCGATCCTCGAGAACCGCGCGCACCCGCGCCGGGTTGTCGGGGTTCATGGCCTCCCGCATCATCCCGTTCAGCACGCTCCGTTCGGCGGCATCCTGGACCATCCGGCGATAGCCGTCATCCGGCTCCGCGGCGCCCCAGGTCTTTTCGACCAGCCGGTCGAGGACTTCCGCCAGTCCCGGTTGGTCGGGATCGAGGGCGTGGTTGTTCACGAGCCGCGCCATCCGCTCCGGGTGGAGCAGGAGTTCCACGGTGTAGTCGGCCGAGGTGTCCGCCGCCGCCAGCGGATCGAAGACGAGACCGGTGTTCCCCTCGAACGTCTCGCCGCCCGCTTCCCGGTAGGCCGGTGGCGGGATCATTTCGACGATCCGTTCCGGCAACGCCAGGAAGTCCGTATCAAGAGTGCGGAGGACGATTTCGAGAGCCTCCCGCTGCCGGTCGCCCGGAACGGGCGCCACCGGGCGCTGTCCGTCGCCGCGTACCGCGTAGTAGTACTCCTGGCCGCCGATCGTGTTCATCGCCGACTTCATCTGGAAGCGGTGGTGCAGATAGAGCGGCACCAACACGGGCTCCAGCAGCGACATGGCTTCGCCCGGCCGGATGACGTTCTCCCCGAAAGCGTTGAGGCCCGCCTGCCGGATCTCGATCTCCCGCCCCAGGTGCCGGACCAGGTCCTGGCCGTTGTCCCACACCGAGGCGAGCGGGTGGGCGCCCGCGCCGATGTAGTTGTCGGTGTGGGCCATGAAGCGGGTCTCGGACATCAACCCTTCCTGCATGATGGCGTCGAGCGCGGCGGCCGTCTCTTCCGGCGGGAAGTGGCCGTAGGCCCAGCGGACCGAGAGGATGTCGTAGGAGCCGATCCCCACCCCGTAGGCATCGTCGAGCCGCACCGTGTCGCCATCGAGGACGGCGAGCGGCGCCGGGTAGTCCATGACGCTGGCCCGGCCGCCATAGGTCGAAGCCATGTAGTTGTGCGGGAAACCGAGGGTGTGGCCGACCTCGTGGGCGGAAAGCTGCGCGACGCGCGCGAGGGCGAGGTCCACCGGTGAGGCTCCCTCACCCACTTGCGCCAGGTAGGAGAAGCTGGGCACCGCCGAAAGACCGCACGAGTGCGGCCCGTCGGGATCCGGGGGCAGGCCGATGTCGAGCAGGCCGCTGGGAGCCATCCCGGACGCTCCGGTATAGGGCGCCACCAGACCGATGCCATGCAGGTGATCCTGGCGGAGCCGCAGGCTGCCCAGGTTCACGTTGCCCTTGATGATCTCGCCGGTGCGGGGATCCTGGACACCCCCGCCGTAGGACCAGCCGCGCGTGCGGCGATGCGTCCAGTGGATCATGTTGTAACGGATGTCCTGGGCGTCCGCGCCCTCCGGCAGCAGTTCTGCCTGGAACGCATTGATGAATCCTGCTGCCTCGTAGGCCTCGTTCCACCACCGCGCGCCTTCGAGCAGTGCGGTGCGGACCGGCTCCGGAGCTCCCCGGTCGAGGTAGTAGACGATCGGTTCCACCGGTTCCGACCGTTCCGCCGAGGGATCCCGCTTCTCCAGGCGGTGGCGCGCAGCCAGTCGCACCGTCATCGGCTGGTCGATCGGGGTCGCGTAGTCCATGTAAGTCGGGCCGTTCACTCCGATGCGGGGATCCGCCACCCGGATCTCGAAACCGGGCCCCGGCAGCCGGACCAGCGAATGGTGGTGCCGGAGAGTCACCGCGTCCCCGCTGGCGGCCACGCCGGAGACCAGGGAGCCGGGCTGATCGGTGGTGAAGGTCAGCATGGTCTCCACTTCGCTGTTGTCGGGGAAACCCTTGGTGTTCGGCAGGTAGAAAACGCTGCGGTCCCGATCCAGCCGGTAGGTCCCCTGCCCGGCGCGCAGGATCCGCGCCGCGGAACCGTGGGCATCGCGCAGGAAGAAATCCGTCATGTCCACCAGAACACGCTCCCCGGTCTCGGCAGCCACCTGGAACCCCCAGTGCACCGAGGGGGCGAAGGCGTCCTGCACCGCGCGAACCTCGTCGGGGTTGTCGCTGACGGCGCGATAGCGGTAGTTCGGCTCCATCAGCAGGATGCGCGGACCGACGCGTATCGGCTTCAGCACGGCGCGCCGGCTGATCTGCCCCCGGTCCAGCCCGATCGGGTTGCTGCCGAGGCCGGAAGCCGCCGAGACCGAATAGAGGAACTCTTCGTCCATCTCGGCGAACTCGGCATACAGCTTGCCGGTGGCGTCATCCCAGTGGAGCGGGACGAAGCCGGAAATGGCGGTCATCCCGGAGGTCTTCTCCTCGATCGTGGGCGTAGCGTCCTGAGAGAGCGCCGGCGCGGCCACGACGGCAGCGGCCAGCAGCAAGAGGGCCGACCTGAAGCGGAGGCGGGATGGAGAAATCGTTTTCATCATGGGGCTCAACCTTGTGGGAAAGAAGTCCGTGCCTCTGAATCATGCCGGAAGTCCCGGAGCGCAGCAACGCGGGAGAAGATTGAGGCTTGGGAGAATCCAGTCGGAGTGCTGAGAGGCAGCCGCCGCCTCAAGGCCCAGGATCCCGCCCGGCGGAGGACGAGCCGGGCAGAAACGGATTCCTGAGCGTCAGCGTGTCGATGACGTAACCCGATTGCATGTCCTCGGTGTGGAGCGTGGTGCAGGAGCCGTTCAGCGCAGCTCTCACGATGAGTGCGTCCCAAAGAGAGAAGTGATGCAGCCGGTGGAGGTCAATTGCCGCAACCACATCGGCCAGCCCGAGCGCCATCACCTCGAACGAGGAGTAATCCAGGACGCAATGTCTGGCGTCTTCGCTCGGCATTCCAAGCTTCCGCACCGCAATGACGAAGAACTCCTGCAAGACCTGCAGGGACACCACACCACGGCGTTCGTGCAACAGACGCCCGATCAACTCGCGGGCAGCCGCCTGTTTGTCTGGGCCGCGCGCATCGTGCGCGTAGAGCAGAACGTTGGTGTCGAGGAACTCACGACCGCTCATGCATTTCCTCGCGCGTCCACGGGCCCTCGGAGCGACACGTTTCCGCCGCCCAGCGCGCCTCGATCCGTGCAATCACCGATTCCACGTCGTCCGCCTGCGTCAGATCCTTGAGGAAGTCACGCACGAGCTGGTTCAGGCTGGTTCCGCGGGCGGACGCCAACCGCCGGGCTTCGGTGACGACCCGATCTTCGATCGACAGTGTCACGTTCATGGCACACATACTATGTGCGCACGGGTTACGTGTCAACCATCATGACTGGACCGCGACGCGCGTTCCCAAGAGCCTCGGAACGCGCGCCGGGCACCCCCGGCCTCAGCGGGACCGGCGGAGGAAATCGAGGAACTCGCTGTCGCTCCCCATGACGAGGGTGACTCCTTCGTCGAGGGCGGTGCGATAGGTCTCGAGGGTTTTCATGAACCGGTAGAAGTCGGCATCGCGCTGATAGGCGCCGGCGTAGATGGCGGAAGCCGCGGCATCGGCCCGGCCGCGAATCTCCTCAGCCTGGCGGAAAGCTTCCGACTGGATGGTCTTGAGCTCGCGCTCCCGCTGGCCGCGAACCTCGGCGGCGCGTCCCTGCCCCTCCGAACGGCTCCGTTCGGCGATCCGCTGGCGCTCCGAGATCATCCGCTCATACACCTTGGCCCGGACTTCCTCCACGTAGTTCACCCGCTTGATGCGGACATCCACGAGTTCGATGCCGAAGCTCGGGGTGACTTCCGAGGCCTTCTCCAGGATGCTGCGGGTGATCCCGTTCCTTCCCAGCTCGATCTCCCGAACCACGTCCTCGTTCGCGAAGGAAACGAGATCTTCGGTAATTTCGAAATCCCGGTTCGTGATTCGCACGATCTCGATCAAGTCGTAGCTCGCCACCGCGTTTCGGGTTTCGCCGTCGATGATGTCGTCGAGGCGGCTTTGGGCGCCGCGCTCGTCGCGAACCGACTGGAAGAACAGCAGCGGATCGGCGATCCGCCAGCGCGCGTAGGTATCCACCCAGATGAACTTCTTGTCCCGGGTCGTGATCTGGTTGGCGTCCCCGTCCCAGGGCAGCCAGCGCTGGTCGAAGCGGGTTACGTGATGAATGAAGGGGAGCTTGAAGTGGAGGCCCGGTTCCGCAATCGCACCGCCTATCGGCTCGCCGAACTGGGTGATGATCGCCTGTTCGGTTTCAAGAATGGTGTAGGTCGATGAGGAAAGGAGGACAAGTCCCGCCAGAGTCCCCAGGATCGGCAGCGCGCGCTTCATCTTGATTCCTCCCGTTCGGGCTGCTGGCCCGAGCCCGGTCCACCCGGATCGGGTAGTTGCCGCCGCTCGCCGTTCAGGTTGAGGAGCGGCAGGATGTTCGCGCCGCTCTCATCGAGGATCACCTTTTGCCCGAGTTTCGGCATGACTTCGGACAGGGTCTCCAGATACATCCGGACCCTGGTCACCCGCGGCGCGTTCCGGTACTCGGCATAGATGGCCTCAAAGCGCGTCGCCTCGCCCCGAGCCCGGTTCACCCGTTCGGCGGCGTAGCCCTCGGCCTCCTGGATGACCCGCTCGGCGTCACCGCGAGCCCGAGGGATCGCCTGGTTGTATTCGGCAAGCGCTTCGTTGGTAAGCCGCTCCTTCTCCTGAATCGCCTCGTTCACCTCGTTGAATGACGGCTTCACCGAATCCGGCGGATTCACGTCCTGGAGGACGAGTTGCTGGACGCTGATGCCGGTTTCGTAGTGATCGTTCATGTCCTGAAGGAGATCCTTCGCCCGGGTGGCGACCTGTTCCCGGCCTACGGTCAGAACCTCATCCACGCTGTGATCCCCGACCGCATCCCGCATCGCGGCCTCGCTCATGTCGCGGAATGTCGAGCGGATCTCACGGACATTGAACAGGTATGCCCGGGGATTCTGCACCTTGAACTGGACGATCCACTCGACGACGGCGACATTCAGGTCGCCGGTGAGCATGAGGGACTCCTCGAGAAACAACCGCTCGTCGTAAGTGGTCCGAACTCCGGCCTCGACCGTCCGGAACCCGAACTCCTCCTTGAGCTGGCGTTCCACCGGGACTTTGGTCACCGACTCGAGGAAGGGCACGACGAAGTGGAGCCCCGGATCGGTCACCCGCGAGTAGCGGCCGAACCTGGTGACGATCCCCGCTTCGTCCGGTTGGATCTGATAGACCGACGTGAAAAACAGGATCACCACCGCGACCCCGATCGCGACCCGCAGGGCCGTTCGCCGGGCGCCTCCGCCGAAACGCCTCAAAAAGCCCTCCAGATCGGGCATGCGGGGGCCTTCCCCGCCGAGTCCCGACCAGGGCCCGTTGCCCCCGGGATTGTCATAAAACGCCATTCGCGCTCGCCTCCTGGCTAGCAGCCTGTGGATAAGACGGCGCGAGCGCCGAGAACGGTCGGGCGCCCGGCTGACAAGGCGCGATTTGGGAGGAATACCCCGTGTATTCCGACCGAATCGCAACGCAGAGCGAAGCAATTCAGCCGGGATGCATCACCGTTCGAACGCCGTGCGGTCTTGCGCACAGGCTGCTCACGTTCATGGTAGCGCGCCCCGGTCGATACCATGTTCGGAATGCGGAACCATGTGATCTCCCTTGGACTCTCGATCCTCCTCGCCGGGACCTGTGCCGCCCCGCCGGGCTCCGGCGGTTCCGCTGACGCCGCCCCCGAGGAACGCCAGGTGGTCACCCCCGCGGCGGCGGCCATCGAAGCGGACATCCGCGCACTCATGGAGCAGCAGTCGGCTGCCTGGAACGAGGGCGACCTCGGTGCCTTCGTTGCGGACTATCTGGACTCTCCGAGCATGCGGTTCGTCTCGGGAGGCAGCGTTCGCTACGGCACGGACGACGTGCTCGACCGCTACCGCCGGACGTATCCCGACCGGGCCGCCATGGGAGTGCTGACCTTCACCGACCTCGACGTTCGAGTTCTCTCCGACGAGTACGTGTTCGTGTTCGGCCGCTACAACCTCGAGAGGGAAAACGACGCCCCTACCGGGCTGTTCACCCTTCTCTTCGAGCGCACCCGGGACGGCTGGAAGATCTCGCACGACCACACCTCGTCCGGCTGACCGCGGGAAGGGCTCCGCTCGCGGGTACCGCGGAAGCCCCGGAGGTGATACAACCAAACGCATGTCACTGCGCCCGCCTCCTCTCGTTTCGCTCTTTCTGTCGCTGGCCCTGCCGGCAACGGGATTTGCCCAGTCCGGTGAACCCCCAGCCCGGGATCCCCGGATGTACGAACTCATCGAGGCCGTCTCTGCGGACCGGATCGAAGCCGACATCCGCACGCTGGTGGGGTTCGGAACGCGGCACACCCTTTCCGATACCGAGAGCGAGATCCGCGGTATCGGCGCCGCGAGGCGCTGGATTCACGCGGAGCTCACCCAGATCTCCGATGCGTGCGGGGGTTGTCTCGAGGTCTCGTACCAGCGGACGGTCATCCCCGGCCGCGAGGGATCGCGCATCCCGATGGACACCGAGGTGGTGAATGTGCTGGCAACCATCCGCGGCGCCAGCGAGCCGAACCGGTACGTCATCATGTCCGGCGACATCGACAGCCGGATCTCGGACGCGGGCGACTTCACCGACGATTCCCCGGGCGCGAACGACAACGCGAGCGGGATGGCCGGCGCGATCGAGGCCGCCCGGGTGTTGAGCCAACACGCGGGCTCTTTCGCCGCCACCATCATCCTGGTGGGCCTTTCCGGAGAGGAGCAGGGGCTCCACGGCGGGCGGTACATGGCGAGCGTTGCCGTCGAGGAAGGCTGGGACATCGAAGCGGTGCTGAACAACGACATGATCGGAAACATCGAGGGGGTGGACGGAGTCATCCGCAACGATGTTTTCCGGGTGTTTTCGGAGCCGACCCCCGTTACCGAAAGCGACGAGTCCCGGCGGCGGCGGCGCGTCACCGGGGGCGAGGTGGACGGAGTATCCCGGCAGCTCGCGCGCTACGTCGCCCGGATGACCGGCCTCTACATCCCGAATCTGGAGGCGAAGATGATCTACCGGCTCGACCGCTTCGGACGCGGCGGGCATCACCGTCCCTTCAACGACGCCGGGTTCCCGGGCGTCCGCATCATGGAAACGCACGAGAACTACCGGCGCCAACATCAGGACCTCCGGGTCGAGGACGGAATCGAGTACGGGGATGTGATCGAAGGAGTGAACTTCGACTACGCCGCCAAGCTGACAGGAGTCAACGTGATCACCCTTGCCGGGCTCGCCTGGGCCCCGGCGCCACCGGCGAACGTCGGCATCGCCGGCGCCGTTCGGGCGTCCGCCGTCCTTTCGTGGGATCCGGCGCCTTCGGTGAACCTGGCGGGCTACCGCGTCTATTGGCGAGACACCACCGCGCCCCAATGGACGGATTCAAGGTTCGTGGGGGACGTGACGGAGTTCACGTTCGAGAACCTGGTGATCGACAACTACCTGTTCGGGGTGGCGTCGGTCGGTGCGGACGGGAACGAGAGCGTGGTGGTGTTTCCGACGGCCCGGCGGTAGGGACCGCGACGGGAGCACCCGCGACGGGAGCACCCGCGGCGGGAGCACCCGCTGAAGGGAGCCATCCCGACGATTGGGATCTGTGCCGCCGCAGCCCTGCGGGCCGCTGTGCCGACCGGAGGTCGGCGTTCCCTGACTACCTGTTCGGGGTGGCGCCGGTCGGAGTGGACGGGAACGAGAGCGTGGTGGTGTTTCCGACGGCCCGGCGGTAGGGCCATCGGGCGCTCTCGGCGAGGTGCCGGGTCGCGCCCCGGCGGGCCGCGGTGCCGGTGTGAACGCCCCCACCGGGAGAACTGGCCGGCGTTCCCGGTTATTCCGGTTGGCGGCTGAGAGCCCGGAAGTATTCCTCGACCATCTCGCGGTACGCCTCGGGTGCGCGGTCGCCCGAGCCGGTAAGAACATCCGCTCCCGAACCTCCGGCAAGGGCCCGGCGCAGTTCGAACTCGAGCTGGCGGAGGGTGTCGAGCACTTCGGCCTCCAGGATTTCCATCCCTCGAGGGTCTCCGGTCAGGCGGTCGGGGGTCAGGCCGCGGAGCGCCGAGACCACCTGCCCGAGACGTTCGGCCCCGCCGTTGCCGCTCGGCCCGATTCCGGTCAGTTCCCGGCGCAGCGCCTCCGCGTCCTGGGTGCGGCGATCAAGCTCGCGCTGGAGCTGGCGGGCCTCCCGGTCCTCGCCTCCGCGCCCGGCGCCGCCCCCTTTACCCCCCTGCCCTTCCGCGGTTCCCGCTTCCTCGGAGCCCGGTGCAGATTCCGATCGTTCACCACGGTCCGCAAGGCGGTTCCGCATCGCCTCGAGCCCCCTGACGAGGCTCGCCGCCCGGTCGAGCACATCGTCCCGGCCCGCCCGATCCGACCCCTCCACCGCCTCGCGGGCGGCCGAGAGGTCCTGCTCCAGCGCTTCGAGATCGCCGGCGATCATCGATTCGAACTGATCCGCATACTCCGGCGACCGCTGCGCGGCGACCCCGCGGGAGTAATGAATCTTCTCCTTCAACTTGCGGTCCCGGATCCCGTCGGCGGCTTCACCAACCGCCCGCGACGCCTCGGGTTCATCCCGGCTCCAGTCGCGGCTGACCTCGTCGAGTCGTTTTTCCAGTTGTTGGACGCGCTCGGCAAGCTTCTGCTTTTGTCCCGAAACACCAGCGATGGCCTCCCGGGACCGCTCCTGTTCGAGGTCCTGGACGGCGGAGCGGATCCGGTCCTGTGCCGTACGGAGCCGTCGCGCCTCGTCCAGTGCGGCGTCGACATCGCGCCCCAACCGGGCGCGCCGCTGTCCGTCGAGATCGCGCCGGGCGCCGCGCAGGGCGTTCGCGGCGGACAGGGCGCCCTCCAGTCCCTCGCCACCGTTCCCCCCGCTGGCGGACCGCATGTCCTGCGCCGCCTCCCGCAGCCGTCGCGAAACCGCCGCAAGGTCGGGGCGGGAACGTTCGCGAGCCAGCCGCTCGAGCCGCCGGGCCACGTCCTCGGTTTCGGCGGCGAGCTGGTTCTGCGCCGAACCGGCGCCGCCGCCGGGCGGCCGGACGCCGCGACGAATGCGTTCGTTCTCCTGCTCCTGGCGGCGCGCCAACTCCGCCAGCCGCTGGAGTACTTCGTCCACTTCGTTGTCCGCGGAGGAGCGCTGACGCTGCTCCACCGTCTCGTACTGGTTTCGGAGTTTGTCCATCTCCAGTTCGAAGAGATTCGCGAGATCCTCCGCCTGGACCGGTGGGGCGCCGCCGCCGCCACCGCCGCCACCCTGCCCAAAGGCGATCTGGACGTCACGGAACACGGTATCCGCGCGCTGCAAGTGGGTCAGCGCCTTCTGTTCCGGGGGAAGGGCGTCCTCCGCCTCGCCGGACACCAAAAGCTCCTCGGCAGCAGTCATCTCGACGAGGCCGGCATCGAGGTGTTCCACGATCTCGGCAAACTCCGGGCTCGCTCCGATACCGCGGTTCCGGAGACGCCGGGTGAGGGTGTCCACCTGTTCCCGCAGGCGACCCTGGGCGAGGCCGATCGTGGCGACGGTCTCGGTAACCGCGCCCGGGGGCATTGCGTTGCGGTCCCTGAGAATCTTGAAAGTTGCCACCACGACCTGCTTCTGGCGCAGGCTGAGGGATCCGTCGAGTCCATCCCCGGCGCCCCCGCCTCCGCCGGGCATCGCATCCGCCTGTTGGAACGTGCGATCAAACGGCCTGACCGCGATGAAGAACATGTCACTCGAGGCTTCCGCGCCGGCTCCGTCCCGAGCCACCGCGTAGTAGGAAACGAGATCTCCCGGAACGAGGTCATGCTCCTCGAGAAACAGCGTGTGTCCCGACTGGATCTCGTCCCGGGCTCCGCCGGACGCCAGGACCTCCCGGGTTTCTTCCCCCCCATTGACGGAAACCCGCATCTCGAGCCGCCGGACCGCATAGTCGTCTTCAGCGAGCACTTCGGTGAATACCTCTTCCACCGGGTTCGCCTGGCTGTCCCTTCCCGGCCGCAGGAATCGAACGATGGGCGGCAGATCCTCGAGGACTTCGATCAGGTAGTCGCGAGAGGCGGTTCGCAGGTTGTCGTCCGGTCCCGCGAGCGCCACCCGGTAAGACCCCGTCTCGGCGAGCGTGAGCGTCGCGGTCAACACCTCCGCGCCCGCCCCGGTTGGCGATTCCTCGGGCGTTTCGGCGACTTCGAGGGCGATTTCCACCGGTCCCGGTTCGAGCCGCAGGACGCCGGCCGCCGCCGGGACCGTGGGGATCACTTCCAGTTCCACCACGGTTCCGGCTACGCCGGCGATGTCCCCTCCGTCCTCGACTTCCCGGGGGCTGAGACCGGTGTGGTCCGGATAACGGTAGGTAAGCCCAATCTGCGCCACGTAGGGGACATCCTCGACCTCGATCCGAAACGTCGGGGAAAGCACTCCGTCCGCATCGACGTAATAGTCCGTCGCCTCCGGAATCCCGAGCAGGAGATGCCGGAAGGCGCCGTCCTCGGGATCGGGGAGCATCGGGATCGATTCCCAAACCGCCGTTCCCTCACCGCGGGTCCGCAGATCCACCCGCCCGGCGGTGAACCCTTCGAGCCGGGCCTCGATCCAGCGATCCGAGTCGCGCGCCACCGCCGCATCACCCGGTTCCACGTGTACCCGGTACGGGTTCGCGTCGGTGATGTCGCCCCAGGGCGACAGGAGCAGGGCGGCTCCGCGAAGCAGCGCCGGAGGAGCGAGAAGCGAAGCCACAATCGCCGCCCCGCCAACGGTGGCCAGCGCCCCCCCGGCCCGCCGGAGCGCCGAGGCCTCGATAAGGCGACCCTCATTCAGCGTCTCTAACCGGCGTATCGCCTCCTCCACCACCAACCGGGTGAGGTCGGTGGAAATCCCGCTGCCCCCGGCGCCGCCCGCTGGACTTCGCTGGCCGAGTTCCACGCCACTGATCACCGTCTCGCGGAGCGTCGGGTCGTGCTCCTCGACGTAGAGCGCCACCTGCTGATCGGTGACCCGGAAACGGAGCGGCCGGACCAGGAAACGCCAGACGGCGGCTCCGAAAGCAAGCCACGCCGCCGCCTGAAGACTGCGCACCACCCACGGGGCGTAACGCAGCGCGTCCATCGCGGCCGAGGAAACAACGACGACGAGCACGGCGGCGACGCCCACCATGGTGAAGCCGAGGATGAGACGCCGGGTACGCCAGCGGGTACGCACGCGCCGGATGACCCGCAGGAGATCGTCGTAGGAGGGCTGTTGCGACGAATGCAACCCGAGCGACGTCATGAGTGGGGGCTCGGCGCAGTATAGGCACCTTGGACGGGCGCGATCGCGAGCCGTCTCATTCGGGCAGGGCCGGAGCCGCGCTGCGGTTCGCAGCCCAGGCCTCGCTCGCCAGCAGGAGCGCGAGCCCGCCAAGCAGCAGCCACCAGACGGCGCGTCCCGGCAACTCCGGCGCGGCCGAGGTAGCGGCGACCTCGCTTTCCGGCTCCGGTGGAGCCGCTGCCGCCATCCGCACCTCGGCGGGATCGAGCGCGCGCAGGTCGGACTCGGCGAGGGGTGGATTCACCCCGATCTGCCGAAACACCGCCGCTCCCGGGCGTCGGGCGCGGTAGAGCCCCGGTTCCTCCAGACGGAGGGCGCCGGTCCCGGTCAGGATCGTGCGCTCCCCGGAAGGGGAGTCCGCCAGTACCCCGTCATCCGCGCTGGAAGCGCTTGGGGAAAGACGGAAAGCGCTTTCCGGATCCACGCTTTCCCCGACCCGGTAGGCGATCGGGATCCGCTCGTAGCGGGCCGCCACCTCCACCATGCGGTGCAGGAACGGCACGAACGCGGGCCGGCGCGGGAGGTCGGTCCATTCCGCGTCGAGTGAGGAGGCGAAGAGAAGGATCCGTCCTTCGCTCCGAACCGACTCGACGATCGCGGGCTTTCCGTCGTCGAAGCGCGCCAGAGTCTCGGCGTCCGGGGCGACCCCGGAAAGGCTCCGATAGCGGAAAAAGGCGAGCCCGCCCAGCCCCGCGGGGCCGCTGTCTCCAAAGGGCTCGAAGACCGGATGCCGGGCGGCGAAGTCTCCGAGTCTTCCGGCTGGATCGCGGTCCACGAATTCCCCCGGGAGCGCCGGCGCGAACGTCCCGAGTTCGGTGGCCGCGGCTCGCGAGAGACGGCGCGGTCCCATCGCCATCACCAGGCCTCCCCCCTGCTCCACGAATTCCCTGACCGCGCGCATGGCGCCCGCGTCGAGGCGTCCAGGATCACGGATGAGCGCTACCCGGCTTCCATCCAGCGCGCCCCGCACCGCCTCCTCTCCTGTTGCGGGGGCCCGGTCGAGAAGAAAACCGGGAGCGACGCCGACGCCCAGCGCTTCCCGGACGTACACCGAGGGCGGACTCCCTCCGAGATCGGTGACCCGAATGGCGGCCTCCGGATGGATCACGAAATGGAAACGGTCATCACCGGCGAGGGCGTCCTCCGGAAGGCGTACCTCGGCGGCGAGGGGTTCGCTCGGACGCAGGACGGGCGAAAACCTTGCGGTAGCCAAACGTTCGGCCGCGGCGGCCAGGCTCCTCCGTTCCACCGTCCTGCCCGAAATCAGAAGCTCCACTTCACCGTTCCATTCCGGCCGCTGGGAAGATGGGGCGAAGCGAATCTCTGCGGACACGACGAGTTGTTCCCGCCCGGCGGGGGCCACCGTCACCCCGGCGATCCAGGCGTTCGCCGGCGGGGTCCCGCCGACGTGTCGAACCCGGAGTCCAACGCCGGGCGGCAGGCTCGGCTGCGGCCGGCCGTCTTCGAAACCGCTCCGCTGGAGATCCGAGATCAGCACCACTTCCCGGCGCCGCCCCGAAGCCGCGGGCAAGAGCCGGCCGGCAAGGCCCAGGGCGGACACGAAACTCGTCCCTCCGCCCCCCTCCGAGAGGCCGGCCACCGCCTGCCGCAGGACCCCCGGTTCCCCCGTGAGTTCGGTGTAGGCCGCCGCCCGCCCGTCGAACCCGAGCACGATGGCCCGATCGTTCCGGCCCAAACCACCCAACTCCTCACCGGCGGCCTCGCGCGCCGTCGCCATGCGTTCACCCACCGACATGCTCAACGAGCGATCCACGAGTACCGCCAGATCCAGCGGCGCTCCTCCGGTGGCGGCAAGCGCCCCTCCGCGTAGCACCGGCTCGGCGAACGCGGCGGCGAGCAGCAGCAGAGCGAGGCAGCGGAGGATCAACAACGGAATGTTCCGAAAGCGGCGCCGCTTGAAGCGCGCGGTCGCGCTCGTCATCTGGAGCAGCAGAAACGAGGGGAAGAGGACCGGCTCGCGTCTTCGACGGGTCAGATGCAGAACGATGGGGATCGCGACAAGAAGCCCCCCGAGCAGGAAGAGCGGCGCCAGGAAATTCATGGGCGGCTAGCAGTCTGTGGTGGAACCCGCGTGAGCGCCGCGCCCGGTAAGGCCCAGTTCTCCCGGTGGGGCCAGTTCTCCCGGTCGGGGCCCGGCTGACAAGGCGCGTGAGGGAGGAGCCCCCACCGGGAGAACTGGCCCGAGTGTATTTCGACCGAAACGCAACGCAGAACGGAGCGAAGCGGAGTGGTTCAGCCGGGATGCATCGCCGGGCGAGCCCCCACCGGGAGAACTGGGCCGCGTGGGTTTCACCATGGGCTGCTAACGGCGGCGCCGGCGGCCTTCGCGCTCGCTCAGGTAGCGGAACAATGCAAAGTCGAGCGGAGTCGTGGTCTCGGTCAGGACGTAGTCCACACCGCGACGACCGAGGCCCGAGCGCAGCGCCCGGATGTGTTCGGACATCGCATTCCGGTAGCGCTCCCGGGCGCGGCTCGGTGAAAGGTCGAGTACGGCTCCCGATTCGAGATCGCGAAACCGGGTCCCGGACTCCTCGAAGCCGGGGGCCCCGTCGA
Source organism: Candidatus Marinacidobacterium sp. (assembly GCA_965250045.1). Lineage (GTDB taxonomy): Bacteria > Acidobacteriota > Vicinamibacteria > Marinacidobacterales > Marinacidobacteraceae > Marinacidobacterium. The sequence continues at coordinate 2,795,314 of OZ252286.1, read as the reverse complement.
GATCGAGGTCCAATTCGGCGGGGTCAAGGACATGGAACGCCATGATGTCGTGCCCGGTGACGCGGAGCCGGTCGAACGCCGCGAGCACCTGTTCGGGGGGTTCGTAGAAGTCCGACACCACCGCCACCAGCCCCCGCCGTCCGAGCGCCGCCCCCAGCCGAGCGAGCGGAGGCCCGAGATCGGACCCGGCTGCCTTTCCTCGCCGCGCGTCCGGTTCCACGGACGGAGTGGCCCGGGCGAGGTGCTGGAGAACCGTTTCCAGGTGCTTTGCGGAGGGGGGAACGAACTCCCGGAGTTCGCGGTCGAAGATGGCCAGACCCACCCGGTCCCGCTGGGACCTGGAGAACGCAGTCAGGCTTCCGGCCAGAAAACGCGCGTAGTCCAGCTTCCGGATGCCCCGCCAGCCGAAGTCCATGGAGCGTGAGACATCGACTGCGACGACGAAATTCGCGTTGGTGTCGGCCTCGAACTCCTTGACGTGAAAGCGGTCGGAACGGGCGAAGAGCCGCCAGTCGAGCCGCCGGATGTCGTCTCCGGGCATGTAGGGCCGGTGTTCGGCGAAGTCGATGGAGCGGCCCAGGAACGTCGAACGATGGAGACCGCTGATGAATCCCTGCACCACCATCCTGGCGACGAGCGACAGGTTCTGGATCCGGGCGAGGGCCGCGGGATCAATGAACCGCGTGCTGGCGGTCGGCATGGCTGGAGTGGATGGAAATGCCGGGAGAGGTATTTACATCCGGGACGCCGGCACCGGTACTTCTTCGATCAGGCGCCGGACGATGGCCTCCGAGTCCACCCTTTCCGACTGCGCGTGGAAGTTGGGCAGTACCCGGTGCCGGAAGATCGGCGGCGCCAGCGCCTGCACGTCTTCGATCGCCACGTGGTGCCGGCCGTGCATCAACGCGCGCGCCTTCCCACCGAGCACCGAGTACTGCGCGGCGCGAACGCTGGCGCCGTACTGGACCTGCTCGTTCACGAAGTCCGGAGTCCCGGCTTCTCCGGGGCGGCTGCGCCGCGCCAGGTCCACGGCATAAGCGAGCACCGGCTCCGAAACCGGAACCCGGCGTACGAGTCGCTGGAACTCGAGGAGATCCTCTCCCGAGAGGACGTTCTCCAGCTCGGCGACGCGATCCGAGGTCGTGGAGCGAACGACCTCGCGCTCCTGATCGACAGGCAGATAGTCGATGATGATGTTGAAGAGAAAGCGGTCGAGCTGTGCTTCCGGCAGCGGATAGGTGCCCTCGAGTTCGATCGGGTTCTGGGTTGCGAAGACGAAATAGGGCTCGGGCAACGGATAGGTGCGGCCCTGGACGGTCACCTGGTGCTCCTGCATGGCCTCCAGCAGGGCCGACTGGGTCTTGGGCGATGTCCGGTTGATTTCGTCCGCGAGCACGATGTTGGCGAACACCGGGCCGGGCACGAAGACCAGGTTGCGCCTCCCGGTCTCCGGGTTCTCCTGGATGATGTCGGTTCCGGTGATATCCGATGGCATCAGATCGGGCGTGAACTGGATCCGCTGGAAGCGAAGGTGGAGGACTTCCGAGAGGGTCTGGACGATCATGGTCTTGGCGAGCCCGGGAACCCCGGTGATGATGCTGTTCCCGCCGACGAAGAGGCTGATCAGCACCTCCTCGACCGCCTGCTCCTGTCCGATGATCCGCTTTCGGATCTCGGCGGTGACGCGCTCGGCGGCCTCCCGCATCCGCTCGGCGAGTTCACCGTCGGAAACGACTGGCGGTTCGGCCACCGCGGTGGCGGCGCCACCCGGGTTTTCGTCTAGTGTTGACAAGAGATCCTCCGATCTGGGCTCTGCCCGTCAGGTGCCTGCGGCGGGCGCGAAATGGCGACGCAAAGCGCCGCCGGGGAGGGATGCGGGGAGGGGTTTCCCGTCTCCGCGGAAGAGCGTGGCGCGACCCGCGGAGCGGTTCGCGCCATCATCCCGGGGAGAGCGAGCCCCGCATCCAAGAGGTGTGCGGAGTGGTGCCGGTTCATGGGCATCGGTGGACTGCGGCGCGCTGTCTTCACGGGCGGTCAATGAATCATCCCGTAAATGACGTAGTTCACGCCCAGCTTGAACGCCTCGTTGGTGAGCGCCACCGGCCAGTAGTCATTGCCCGACCACTCCCAGTAGTCGCCGATGTCGTGGTTGTAGTTGGCGATCACCATCAGGCGCTGGTTGGGGTCGTTGTTCTCAAAGAAGCCGTAGTACACCGGGACGAGATCCGGGCGGAGGGCATGCTCGAAGTCCAGTGTCTCGATGTGAAAAAAAGAGTCGAAGATTGGGTGCGAAACGTCGAGCTCCACTGCGTTGTAGCCGGGAAGAACGCGCTCCATGTGGTATAGGAAGTTGCCGAGTTGGCGAGCCTGTACGAAGTCGTCAACTACCAGGAATCCGCCCTTGAGCAGCCAGGCGCGCAGATTCTCCGCCTCCTGATCGCTCGGCTCCCAAAAGCCGACTTCGCACAGATACGCGAACGGACGCCGGAAGAGGCCGGCCTCATTCAGCGAATAGATGTCCCCTCCGCCTTCGTTGAGGGTGAGGGAGGTGTATTCGCCGAGAATGCGGGTGAAGTTCTGCTCGCCCCATGGATAGTCGTGGTTCCACTTCAGGTCGAGCCCCCAATAGAAACCGCCCCGGCGGGGGCGCGGGGGCTCGAAGCGGATCCGGGCAAACGTAAAGCGGTCACTGTACGGGAAATTGTCGTACTCGAGCGGGAGTTCCACCGCGTTCGGGTCCGGACGGAAGGTCGCGGTGAGGTCGAACGCATCCCCGGCCCCGGGGGTATCCGCCGACACGGTCCAGCGCCGACCCGCCGCGAAGAGACCGGCGCCCGCGGCGCTCAGCAGGATCACTGCTGCGCCCATCCGCAGGGACGCCCTCCACCTTCGGTCGGTCGGAAAGGACACTCAGCCTTCCCTCCTCAGGTCCAGCAGCAGCCGGAGGGCGGAGTCGAAGGTAGGGGCAATCTCCAGCGCCTCGAGCACCCGGCGCCGGGCCGCATCCCGGTCGCCGGCGCGGAAATGCGCGAGCGCCAGCGAATAGAGGGCGCCGGCACGGTCAGGCGGACCGCCTGCCAGGGCCGCTCGCCGCTCGCGAACTTCGAGATCGCTCAACCCCTGGGCCGCCGCGGCTTCCGCCAGGCCTTCGTGGGGTTCGGGAAGCATGGGATAGACGTCGATGGCGGACCTCAGGGCTGCGCCGGCTTTTCCCGGTTCCTCGGTCGCGGAATACATGGCTGCCAGTCGGAGCCAGTCATCGTACGCCGCCGGGACCCGTTCGAGGTGCCGCCTGAGCGACAACCGGGCCTGTTCGGGGCGATTCGCCTGGGCGTGCAGCAGGGAGAGGTAGCGATGGGGTCCGTCGGCCCCGCCGTATTCGGGCGCGATTTCGGCGGCGCGCTCGAAATGGTCGGCGGCCTCTTCACTCCGCCCGGCCTCCTGGAGCGCCATCCCGGCCCGGATCTGGAGTGCGAAGTTCGCCGGCGCGGCATCGGCGCGGGCGAGCAGCGCCTCGACCCCATGATCTCCCTCCGGCAGCACGACATCCGGGGGTCCGGCCGCTTCGGGGCCGGATTCCGCGAGCCCCCGCGCGGTCGCACCGAAACGGGCGTCGATCAGCGCGTCCACCGCTTCGTCGAGCGACTCCGGGCTGACCCCGAGGGTTTGCTCGATGACCTCGACAGTGCTCATCCCCTGCCGGTAGCCCTTGAGCATTTTCAGGATGGCGTCAAACCCGTATTCGCGCTCGATGTGTTCGAGCACCAGGGAGGCGTGGAAGTACGAGACCGCCACCTGTCCCGGCCAGGTCGGCCGGACGAAGCCATCGTTCAGGTGGGGCACGTCGAGGAGGCGCCCATCCCGGAGAGCGGCAAAAAAGGCCAGCCCGGCGCCGTCGCCGAAACGCCAACGCTCCTCCAGCAGGCTCAGTCCTTCGGTGAACCAGCGGGGAACCCGATTGTCGGTAAGCCCCATGGACGCGGCGTGCGCCAGTTCGTGCCACAGCGTCGAAGCCCAGTGGTAGGAACCGATTTCCCGCGCCGACGGGGACTCCATCGCGATCACGTTCCCGAAGCAGACGCCATGGGCGCCGATCCCCGTGATTCCCACCGTGCGTACCGAAAAGTCCGCGGAACGGTCGTAGATCTCGATCCGAAGCGTTCCCGGAGGCTCGTAGCCATAGCGGCGCCGGAAGGACTCCACCGCCTCCCGCGACACGTCCTCCACGTAGGGGCGGAGGACTTCCGCCTCGTCCGCCGGCAAGACGAACTCGAAGGGTGCTGAAGTCACCGTCTCAAAGCCATCGAGTTCGTCCAGCAGGTCCAAAGTGTTCTTCACCAAAGCGTCGAACGGGTCCCGCGAAAACGCCTCCTCCAGCGCCTCCCGCCCTTTGTCGGTCTCCCCGAGCCGGAGCAGATTCAAACCCAGCAGTCGAAACGCCGCCGGCGAGTCGGGCCGCCGCGCGAGCGCGGCCCGGCTCCGGCGGGCCGCGTCCCGATACCAACGACGCCGCTCGGCGACCGATGCGAGGGACAGATCGAGGTGCGGGTCGCCCGCCCAGTTCTCCTGGTAGCGGGCTTCCAACTCGGCAAGCGCCACGTCGTCGCTGGCAAGGAAGCGGACTGCGGCCAGGGCAGCGACGATCTCGGGGGACTCCGGCAACTCCTTGAAGGCGGCCACCGCCCGGCTCTCGGCCTCGTCGTGGCGTTCCTGCTCGAGCAGCCGGTGGACCTCGAGAGCCCGCGCCGGCGGAAGGGTCGGATTGACGGCGAGGGCCTCGGCGAGCGCGTCCACCTGCGCGCCTCCGCCGGCCATGGCGCCGCCCTGCCGCTCCTGAATCCGGGCCATCAGAACGAGGCCCCGGGGATGCCTCGGATTTTCCCGAAGCACGGCCGCGATGCTTTCCGCCGCCTCCGCGGTGTTGAACTTGTCGAGCAGGAGTTCTCCCGCCAGCAGGCGTGGAAGCGGATCGCCGGGGTCCAGCAGTACCGCCTCGTCGAAGACCCGGAGCGAGTCGCGGAAGAGTCCCGGGTTTTGGAATCCGAGTGCGGCAGCGGCCCTCCCGACCGCGGTGAGTTCGCGGGCGCTGAAGAGAACTCCCGGGGATCCGTTGTAGACGTCAATGACCCGATCGAGGCGGGCGAGAGCTGCTTCACGTTTCCCGCGACGAAGTTCGAGCAGCGCGAGTAGAGTTTCCGCCTCGAGCTGCGGACCCGCGCCGGAAGCGGGTCCTGTTTCCAGTCGCTGGCGCAGGAGAACCTCCGCCTGTTCACCCTCACCCATTTCGATGTGGAGTTCGGCTCGCGCCAGCAGTCCCGCGGCGGGAGGTGCGGCGCCCGCCGCTTCCGGTTCCAGAACTTCAAGGGCCTCCCGATACCTGCCGGTGAGCCGTAGGGTCTCCGCGAGTCCGAGGCGGGCGCCGGCTACCCCCAGCGACGCCCGGTAGGCCGCCTCGGCTTCCGCATAGCGGCCGGAACGCAGCGCGGCCGCACCGGAGTCGGGACCGGGAGGCCATCCACCGCGGTCGGAGTCAGGCTCCTGCTGACCTCCTCCACCCGCTGAAGGTCCGCCGGCGGCGGGAAGCGAGGCGAAGAGCATCAGAAGCACGGCAGCCGCCGCGTCCCGCGCGGCGCTTCGCTGCCACCGGCGACTCACTCCGGCTGCTCCCGGAGAGCCCCGATCCGTTCCGCGAGTTCGGCGATCTGGAGGACCAGCCCTTCGAGCTCCGCCAGGTATGCCTCTTCCTCCATACCGTCCCGCACCTCCCGGAGGGCGTCCACCCGGGCGGCGAGCCCGTCCCGTTCGGCGAGGAGGCGCCGAATCTCGGGACTGTCCGCTCCGCTCTCGGCGATCGCCTGCGCGGTCCGGAACAGCAGCGGACGCCGGGCAGCGAGCACGCCATCCGACCCCGCCGCCGTCTCGGGTTCGAGGCTGCCGACGCCGTCTCCGTTGTCATCCAAGAGCGCGTGCTCGGGCCGGAGCAGACCTGCCTGTTCGTATTCGCGTTCCACTCCGAGGCGGGCGAAGTCAAAGGCTTCCAGTGCGGAGAGGCGCCCATCCTTGTTCCGGTCGGCGTCGTCCCCGGAAAAAGAGGCGATGAAGTGCGGGGCGAAACGCGTCTCGTTCATCTCGTGGGCGCGCGACGCCATGAGCAGCACCCGGCCCGGAGCGGAGAGGGCCGGAACGAAGGCGCCGGCGGCGCTTCCGAGGTGCGCGATGGTCACCGGCCCTGCCGCGATGCTCTCCAGCATTTCCCCGAGGCGCTCCGGAGAAAGATCGGGCCCCGGAAGTTGAAAACGCGGGTTCGGACCCCCGCTCCCATGCCCCATCAGGACCAGCACGAGCCCGGCGCCACGGGCGTCTGACCCGTTCGCAGACGCAATTTCGCGAGCGAGTTCCTCCTGGGTACTTCTTGCGGCGGGCGCACAGGGATCCCCGGCGTCCTCCGCCTCAGGCAACCGCTCCACCAGGACCCGTACCCGACCCGGAGCCGGCCCCGCCATCACCGCCGCGCAAAGATCCCGCGCCCAACCGGCAAAACGCTCCCGATGCTCGGGGGTCCCGCCCACCCCGGCAACGATCACCATCGCGGGCGCATCCTCGCGGCCCGCCGCGGGCGGCGCCGTCTCGGCTTCGGCTGCGATCAGCGAAAAAGCGCCAAGGAGAGCCGGGCTCCAGCGTCGCAGGACTTCGGAAGGCGTCGCCATCCCTTTTCGGTGGGCGCGGCGCGGGGGCCCGTCGCTCACGGAAGGCCCCGGGCGTGCCGGACGCCCCATTCGGTGGCGAGCAATCCGAACAACAGCAAGAACACCGCCGGAACGTTCCACAACTCCCGGCGGTCGACGACCGTGGTCCCCGAATCCGCGAGGCTCAGGTCCAGCACCAGTTGTTCGGCCTCCCCCGCCTCGAACAACCGGCCGCCGGTAGCGTCCGCGATGCGCGCGAGCAGATCCGGATCCGCTTCCGCATCGAAGAATTCGTCGTCCACATTCCCGGCCTCGAACAGCGTCTGAGGCCGGAGGGATTCCGAGTCCTGCCCGAGACCGGCGCTTTCCGTTCGCACTTCCACATGATGCGCTCCGGCTGCTCCGGTGACGTAGACGCCGGAGTATTCGCCGTCCCCCTGCCCGGTCCAGCGCAGCGGTACCGCGGAAACGACACCGTCCGGTCCCCTGACTTCAGCCTCCACGACGGCGTCGTTCACGGCGAGGAACCGTTCGTCCTCAACGCGGGCCCGGAGGGTGACCCGCTCGCCGACCAGCGATTTGGCCGGGGATGCGGACACGTCCACCCGCCGCGGCGAATCCGCGGCCAGCCAGCGGAGCAGGCGCCGCGACAACACTTCGTGGGTCTGGTCCTCGACGGGGATTGCCGCGTCCATCTGCCAAACCCACAAATCCTGAACCGTCAAGCTTGCCGAACGGCCACGGCCGAACCTCTGGATCAGCAGCACCGGCTCGGGTTCGTCCCCGGGACCCAACCCCTCGAGCAACACCGCCGCCCCGGGCTTGGGATCCTCGAACCGGTTGACACTCGAGAGCGGAGGGAGACTCCGGTAGAGGTCCTCATTGGCCAGCGGGTCGGGATCGAGCCGCACGACCGGGTGGAGGGAACCGGCTCGGGTCGGGAGAACCCGCAACTCACGGAAAGTCGCCGGGGAAGGCCGGTCCGTCGGGTCCGCGGAAGACGCCGGTACTTCGGGCAGCGTCAGCGGCAGGACCTCCGCGAGCGGAGTATCCCGATAGCCGCCTTCGCCGTAGGCCGTCGTTCCCCCCAGCGTCAGGAGACCACCACCCCGCTGGCTCACAAAATCGCGAAGCATGTTGAGCTGGTCCTGGCTGAAGAAGCTCGCTTCCACGCTACCGAGGATCACTCCCGCATAGCCGAAGAGCTCCTCGCGCGTGTCCGGGAATCCTCCCGCGAGTTCTTCGGCGCTCGTGACGCCCACCCGGTAGAACTTTCCCTCCGCCGTGCGCACCAGGCAGGAAACGTGCAGTTCGGGGTCGTCCGCGACCGCCCGCCGCAGGAATTTCAGTTCCCAACGCGGCTGTCCCTCGAAATAGAGCAGTTTGAGCGGCCGATCGTCCACCTCCAGCAGCACGCTCTGCTCGTTGTTTCGAGTCAGTACTTCCCCGGGAAACGGGGCTACGCGAAAACGCAGCCGCCGCGGGCCGGCTTCCTCGGCGGGCGCCAGCATGGTCACCGTGGTTTCCACCGTATCGCTCGAAAAACGGACCGTCTCCGTGGCGATGATCCGACCCTCGTCGAGAGCCTCCACCCGTGCCGTTTGCCCCGCGAGCCCGCGGGCCCGCAGCGGAAGCCGGATTTCGAGCAGCGAGCCACGAAGGACCCTCGGGGCGACGTCGGGCGCGTCGAGTTCCAGATCGATCTCGAACTCGGGACGACCGACGACCACCGGGTAGACGCGGATCCCCCGCGTCCGCAGGTCGAGCAGGGTCTGGTCGAGCTCATCCTCCGCGCCCCCGACCACCGTGTCCGCGCCGTCGCTCACCAGCACGATCCCGGCGATCGGCAACGAAGCGAGTTCATCGGCTACCCGGGCGAGACTTCCGAGCACGTCGGTCCGCGCCCCGAGGAATCCGAGCTCCGAAGCCCTCTCCACCCGCTCCGTGGTGTCGGAGAAGCGAAAGAGCCGGGTTACGAATTTCTCCCGCAGGAGAGAACCGAGAGCCGTCCTGTGCTCGTCCTCGCCCCCGCCGTCCGGAAATGCCGCCAGCAGGGCTTCGCTCCGCTTCCGACCTTCTTCGGCGTCGGCGATCTGCATGCTCCGCGAATCGTCCAGCAGCACACCCACGACGTTTTCCTGCGGCACCACCAGAGACAACACGAGTTGCGGCCGAAGCAGGCACAGGACAACGAGTGCGATGGCGGCGGCGCGCGCTGCCCCGAGCAGGACGCGGCCCCTCCGCCCGAGCCGTCTTCCGAGCCGCTGATAGCCGAGCAGGAAGAAAACGAGCACCCCGACGAGTCCGGCGGCGATCCAGAAGACGCCCCACGGGACAAGCAGTTCGACCTGCCCGCGCTCGAAGGCGACCGGGGGACTGCCCAGCAGCCACTCGAATGCGGAGAGGAACAAGATTGGGGAGCGGCAGTCAGTGCGTCATCGCGTAGATGATGAAGTTGATTCCCATTTCGTAGGCATAGGTCGAAAAGTGCAGTGGGTAATAGGGGTTTTCGGCCCACTCCCAGGCGTCCCCGAGGTCGGTGTTCCAGTTCACGAGCACCATCAGCCGTCGCTGGTCGTCGAAGATTCCCCGCACCACCGGCTGGTAGCCATCCCGCTCCCACGTCGGTCCGCCGCGCATCCCCTGGCCCACATTCGGCACCTGGACAATTTCGTCCACCTCGTAGAAGGAGCGGAATACGGGATGGTCAAGGGAAATGTCCTCGATCGGCCGGCCGGGCAGAACCCGCCCCATTTCGTGCGCGAAATTCATCCACTCGGCGGTGCCCCAGAAGTCGTCCACAACCAGGAAACCCCCCTGGTGCAAATAGCGCCGCAGCGCCAGGACCTCTTCCTCCGTCATCGCCATGTATCCAACTTCGACCGTGTACAGGAACGGGTATTTCCCGAGGTCCGGATCCGTCAGCAGGACCCCGTTCTCGTTCTCATAGGAGTCGAGGTTGGTGAGCCGCTGGAGCCCGATCAGGAACTGCCGGTCCGCCTTCGGGTAGTCCACCTGCCATCCGCGCCAGCCGTAGCTCGTGTAGGCGGCGCGCGTGAAATAGAAATCATGCGCCGGCGGTTTCCCGAAGACGGGGCCTCCGAGATCGCCCCCGATCGCGTCCGCCAGCATCTCGCGGAGCTGCCTCGGGGTCGGCTGGCCCACCGCGAGCGAACCGCGGATCAGGAGTGCGCTCCCGAACGCGACAACCGCCACGAAAACCAAAGCGGCGGTGAGAATCGCTCGGCGAGACACTTCGCCGGAGCCTATCGCGTCTTGGGAGCCGGTGGTGGAACCCGCGTGAGCGCCGAAGTTGGCGACGCCCGGTTCTCCCGGTCGGGGCCTTCAGACCGGCATCGCCGCTGGTCCCGCATCGAGTGCGCGCGACAGCCGGAATGCCGACCGCTTCTTTCGCGTGAAAGCCCTTTTGCGCCGCGCTCCCGCGGACCTTGGGCGGCGCGTCGGGCGGCGCGTCGCGGGCAGCCTTGACTGGTAGCATTCGGGACTTCCCGAGTCCACGTTTCCGAAGCGGGGTACTGCAATGCGGCTCTTGTCACTTCTCACCGTTCTCATGGCGATGGCTGCCGCCCTCGCCTGCACCCCGGCGGCTGAGGAGCCTGCCGAGGAAGTCGCCCCTCCTCCCTTCGTTCCCGGGCCGCCGGCAGATTTCGAGAGCCCCGTAATCCCCGCCGACAACCCCCAGACGCCGGAAAAAGTCGCCCTCGGGAAGCAACTCTATTTCGACACCCGCCTCTCGGCGGATGGGAGCCGGTCCTGCTATAGCTGCCACCTCGTCGACAACGGCCTCACCGACGGGAAACCGGTCGCGGAAGGAGCCCTCGGCCGGGTCCTGACTCGTTCCAGTCCGACGCTGTGGAACATCGCGTACCACACCCAGTTCTACTGGGACGGCCGCAGCGGTTCGCTCGAGGCGCAGGCCCGCGCCGCCTGGACCGGCGGGAACATGGGCGCCGATGCCGATGCCGTAGTTGCCGAGTTGAACGCGATCTCCGGCTACGCGGAACAGTTCGAGGCGGTCTTCGGCGGCCTGGCGACTCCCGACAACGTCGTGCAGGCAATCTCCGCCTTCGAGCGCGAGGCCTTCTACTGCGGGGATACTGCGTATGACGATTGGCGGCGGGGCGACGCCTCGACCATGTCGGAGCAAGCGATGCGCGGGGCGGAACTCTTCACCGCCGGCGCCGGCTGCGCGACGTGCCACAGCGGGGTGCTGTTCACCGACATGAAGTACCACAACGTGGGCATCGGCATGGACGCCGAGGAACCCGATCTCGGCCGGGGCCGGGTAACCGAGGAGGACGCCTGCAGCACCACCGAAGACCAACCCTGCCAGGGAGCCTTCAAGACCTCCACGCTCCGCGACATCTCGAAGAGCGCCCCGTATTTCCACAACGGGAGCGTGGCGACCCTCGAGGAAGCCGTGCGCCTGATGGCGAGCGGCGGACTGGCCAATCCCTATCTGGACACCGACGAACTCATGGACCGCGAGCTGAACGATGAGCAGATCGCGGAGCTGGTGGCGTTCCTCGAGACCCTCGACTGCCAAAGCGGGCCCCAGATCTTCGAACCTCCCGCGCTGCCTTAACAGCCTGTGGTGGAACCCAAGCGGCGTTCGAGCGGCGATGCATCCCGCCTGAACGGCGCCGCTTTGCGGCGCTCGGCGTTGCGTTTCGGTCGAAATACACCCGGGCCAGTTCTCCCGGTGGGGGCTCCTCCCTCACGCGCCTTGTCAGCCGGGCGCCTCCCCGCTCTCGGCGCTCACCCCACTTTATCCACCGGCTGCTAATACAATTCCCCTCCATGCAGGTCAGCTTTGAAGGCCGCGGCGCCCGCTGGGCGGGCGCCGTGGAAATCGCCGAACGCACCGAAACCGACAAGCACCAGCCGTGGTCGCTGAAGGCCGTCTCCGGGAGCGAAACCGTCGAAGGCACGATGCTCGTTACCGCTCTCGCCTCCAGCGCCGCCGAAGAGCAGGCGCAGAGCACCGGCGAGGACATGAACGCCATCCTGGCGCGCGCCTTCTCCCGCTCGCTGATCGCCGAACTCGGCCTTCGTCCGCTGGCTTCGGGTTTCCGCTTCATCGTGGACCACCGCTGGGTGGTCGGGTACTAGCAGCCTGTGGATAAAGTGGCGTGAGCGCCGAGGCCGGCGAGGCCCAGTTCTCCCGGTGGGGGTCCGGCTGACAAGGCGCGTGAGGGAGGAATACCAAGTGTATTTCGACCGAAGCGCAACGATGAGCGGCACGAAACGGCGCGTTCAGCCGGGATGGATCGCCGGCCAAACGCCGCGCCACTTTGTCTACAGGCTGCTCGACAGCCAGTCCCGGGGGAAAGCCCGGACGCGGGCGCCGGACTCCCCGCCAGAAGGAACCGGGACCGGATGCGCCGCGCGGAACTGACCGCGTTCTTGCGGGAACGGCCCCGGGTCGGCGACGGCGCGATCGGGACGGCGCTCTATACCGGCGGTATCGCGGCGAGGCGGTCGTTCGACGACCTCAATCGCTCCGACCCGGACCGGGTCCGGGCGATCCACGCCGCCCACCTCGGAGCCGGCGCCGAGGTCGTCACTACCAACACCTTCGGGGCAAACCGCTGGAAGCTCGGCCGGCACGGTCTCGCCTCCGAAGTTGCGGCCATCAACGCCGCCGGAGTTGCCGTGGCGCGCCGCGTGGTCCGGCCCGGAGTGCTGGTGCTCGGGTCCGTGGGGCCGAGCGGCGAAGTCGTCGGTCCGCTCGACGAGGAGAACGCCCCGGAGTTTGCCGCGGGATTTCGGGAACAGATCACCGCTCTCGTCGAGAGCGGCGTGGACGCCCTCCTGATCGAAACCTTCACCAGCCTTACCGAGGCCCGCCTCGCGCTGTCGGTGGCGCGGGAGGTGGCGCCCGATATCGGAGTCATCGTGCTGATGACGTTTTCCGAACAGGCGACGACTGTCTTTGGCGTTTCGGCGGACCAGGCGGCGAAGTCGCTGGCCCGGGAAGGCGCTGACGCTGTCGGCTCGAACTGCGGGGTGGGGCCGGACACCACGCTAACGGCCCTGGAGCGCATGCGGGACGCGGTGAGTCTCCCGCTCGTCGCCCAGCCGAACGCCGGCATTCCGGAGCGGGTCGAGGGGCGTTTTCTGTATCCGTCGTCTCCCGACTACGTGGCCCACTACGCGAAGCGGTATCTCCGGCTCGGGGTGTCGCTGATCGGCGGATGCTGCGGCACCGGCGCCGAACATATCGGCGCCGTTGCCGGCGTGGTCCGGGCGGCGTCCGCCGCCTCCCGGGCGGCGCGCGTCGAGGCGCCGAGGCCGGCCGCCGCCAGCGTCTCGGAGGAAAAGGAACCTGCCGGGGTTGCCGCGGTCGAGGTGGCCGACCGTTCAAGCCTCGCGCGCCACCTGCTGGACGGTGAATTCGCCGTCTCGGTGGAGATGGATCCCCCGCGCGGCGCCGATCCCGGCAAGTTCCTCGACAAGGTGCGGGAACTCGCCGATGCGGGCATCCGCTTCGTGAACGTGGCGGACGGACCGAGGGCCACGGCCCGCATGAGCGCCATCGCGTTCGCGGCGCTTCTCGAGCGCAGCGGGCAGGTTGAGACGATCCTCCACTACCAATGCCGGGACCGCAACCTGATCGGTATCCAGTCGGACCTGCTGGGGGCTCACGCTCTCGGGATTCGCAACCTGCTTGCGGTCACCGGGGATCCGCCGAAGCTCGGGGACTACCCGCACGCGACGCCGGTCTTCGACGTGGACTCGGTAGGCCTCGTCCGCATCCTGGGCGGCCTGAATCACGGCCTCGACCTCGCCGGAAACCCTCTCGGCGCCGCCCTTCCCTTCTACATCGGCGTCGGCGCGAACCCGGCCGCCGCTGACCTCGACGCGGAGATGCGCAAATTCGAGAAGAAGGTGGAGGCCGGGGCTCAGTACTGCCTCACCCAGCCGGTATACGAGTCCAGCCTACTCGAGAGATTCCTGAACGATGTGCGTCACTTCGGAGTTCCCGTTCTGGCGGGGGTCCTTCCGCTGGTGAGTTCCAGAAACGCCGAATTCCTCCATAACGAGGTTCCGGGAATGAGCGTCCCGCAGTCGGTCCGGGAGCGACTGGCGGCGGCGCCGACGCGGCAGCGCGCGCGAGAGGTCGGCGTCTCGGTCGCCCGGGACATGGTGGCCGCGGCGCGCGAGAGCGCCGCCGGCGTCTACGTGATGCCGCCCTTCAACCGCTTTGACCTTGCCATTCGGAGCGTGGCCGGACTCATCTGACAGCCTGTGGTGAAAGCACCCCGCACGGGCCCCGGGATGTCCCGCGCGCCGAATCTGGGCGTTTGTGTGCGTGCGGGGCGCTTTCACCACAGGTTGGTGGGGCGAATCGCTGCGCGATTCACTCCACCGTCTTTCGTGGGGAGGGGAAACCCCTCCCCACACCCCACCCCCGCGGCGCTGCGCGCCGCGATTGGATGCCTTCAGAGTTTCACCACAGGCTGCTAACGACCCTTGGGGAAACCCCTCCTCATCCCCCTCCCCCACGCAGCGCTCCGCGCCGCGGACTGATGCCGACTGCCTTTTGCGACCGCTCGCCAAGGGCGGCGCTCGCGCCGTCTCGGCACCAAGTGGGAGAATCCGGCGCATGATCCCGATGCCTCTCGCCGGCGCGGGACTGGCGCTCTTCGCCTCCGGCGCGCCTGCCCAGGAACAGGAGATCTTCCGGTTTGAAGCGGGGGTGGATCTGGTTTCGGTGCCGGTGGCGGTCACCAGGGAGGACGGGGAATTCGTTATGGGGCTCCTCGTCGACGATTTCCGCGTCCTCGAGGACGGCGTGGAACAGGAGATCCTCGTCTTCGGCGCCGGACTCGAGGAATCGTGGGTAGATCTCCCGCCGGATCAGAAGGAAGAGCTTTCGCAAAAACAGGTAATCGGCCTGCTTCTTGATTCATCGGGCAGCATGGAGGAGGACCTGTCGCTCCTGCACGAGGCGGCCATCAAATTCCTCACCAACATCCCGAGGACCGAAAACCTGTTCGTCATCAGCTTCGACGAGAACATCTGGCTTTCCGAGTACTCAAGCGACGACCAGCGCACCATCTCGAACCGGATCTACGACATCGAAGCCGAGGGCTGGACAGCGCTCTACGACGCCGTGGCTACGTTTCTCGACCGGGTGTACGACTACGACGGCAGGAAGACGCTTGCGGTGTTCAGCGACGGCGCCGACTCCCGCTCCACCCTCATGTTCTCGGAAGCGCTTGACCTCGTGAAACTCGGGGAAACCACCATCCATTCGATCCAATTCGGAGACCGTACGAGGCATAGCGAGGTCTTCCAGAACTCCCGCTTCCTGAGGGCTATCGCCGAAACCACCGGTGGTTCCTACGCGCTTGCCTCGTCACTCGAGCAGTTCGACGAACTCTACGACCGCATCCTGGACGAGCTCTACAGCCAGTACACCATCGGCTATGTCTCCTCGAACACGCAGCGCGAGGGACGCTACCGCCGCATCGAGGTGGAAGTGACCGCAGCGGAGCTTGACGAAGTCGAAGTCCGGGCCCGGCGCGGCTACTACGGGCCTTACGAACCGTCGAACGGTCCGGAAGTCCGCAAGTAGCCCCCGCCGGCGCGACACCGGTCCGGGAATCCCGGGCCGGACCGGTCCAGCCACTAGACTCCGCGCCGATGTTCGCCGCGCTCGAGGAAGTGGTACGCGAGACCGCCGCCAGCGCGGGGGCGCCGGACTTCCCGGTAGTGTCCGAGATTCCTCCGTCTCCGGATCAGGGGGATCTCGCGTTCCCCGCTGCGTTCGGATTGGCGCGCCACCTGCGCCGTCCACCCCGGGAGATCGCAGCGACCATCGCGGAGGCGCTCTCGGGGCGTCCGGAGGTGCGGCGGGTGGAGGTGGCCGGTCCCGGGTACGTGAATGTCTTTCTCAACCGGGAAATGTGGATCCGGCACTCGCTGGCCGGACCGGAGATCGAGGCTCCCCACGGCATCCACGTCGTCGAGCACACCAGCATCAACCCGAACAAGGCGGCCCACATCGGCCATCTGAGGAACGCCGCGCTCGGTGACGCTTTTGCCCGCATCTTGAGCTATCTGGGGCACCGGATCGAGGTCCAGACCTACATCGACGACACCGGAGTGCAGGTCGCGGACGTAGTCCTCGGGTTCCTGCGGCTTCGGGGGATGGACACGGAGGAGGTGCGACGCCTCGCCGGGGAGCCACGCTTCGACTATGTGTGCTGGGACCTCTACACGGAGGTGTCCCGCTGGATCGACGAGGACCCCGAAGGGCGTACCGCGCGCCAGGAGGCGCTCCACGGGCTCGAGCACGGCGAAGAGCCTTGGGCAGAGATCGGCGCCATCGTGGCAGACGCCATCGCTCACCGGCACCTCGAGACGATGGAACGGATCGGGGTCCGCTACGACCTTCTGCCCTGTGAGAAGTCGATCCTTCATCTCCACTTCTGGGAGCGCGCCTTCGAGTTGCTTCGGGGCGGCGGCGCCATCCGTTTGAGCGAGTCCGGCAAGAACCGCGGCTGCTGGGTGATGGATACCGATCTCGCCCAGGACGGCGAAAAGGTCATCGTGCGCTCCAACGCCACCGTGACCTACGTGGGCAAGGACATCGCGTACCAGATGTGGCAACTCGGTCTCCTGGATCGAGACTTCCGCTGGCGCCGGTTCTACGAGTATCCGGACGGCAGACGCGCCTGGATCAGCACCACCGGGTCCGGCGATCCCGAAGCCCCCAGCTTCGGGTCGGCGGCGCTCGTCCATCATGTGATCGACGCTCGGCAGTCCTACCCCCAACAGGTCGTCCAGGAAGCCGTCGCCCGGGTGGCTTCCGAAGCCGACCGGGCCCGAACCCGCCATTTGTCGTACGAAATGGTGGCCCTGACTCCGGCGACGGTGGAGGCGCTCGGTCTTGGGTCCGCCGCGGGGGACGGCGTGGTGGAGGTTTCCGGCCGCAAGGGCGTCGGCGTCAAGGCCGATGATTTCCTCGACGCGCTCCTCGAACGGGCGAGCACGGAAGTCGCAGCGCGGAATCCTGACCTTCCCGGGGCAGAGCAAAGGTCCGTGGCGCTCGCGATCGCGGTCGGCGCGCTGCGCTACCTCATGGTGCGGGTGACCAAGAATCAGCTCATCGTCTTTGACCTCGAAGAAGCCCTGAGCCTCGAAGGGGCTACCGGGCCGTACCTGCAGTACGCGGCGGTACGGGCGGCGAAGATCCTCGCGCGGCTCGAACGCGCGCTTCCGGAAGTTTGCCCTCCTCCGCCCGAGGGGTTCGATGATCTCCTCGCCCAACGGGATCCCGAGGAAGCCGGCGATCTCTGGGTCCTTCTCCGGGGGGCGCTCGGACTCCGGGAAGCGGCCTCGGCGGCCGCCGCCG
Organism: Candidatus Marinacidobacterium sp.; assembly: GCA_965250045.1. GTDB lineage: Bacteria > Acidobacteriota > Vicinamibacteria > Marinacidobacterales > Marinacidobacteraceae > Marinacidobacterium. Next base: position 2,778,241 of record OZ252286.1, on the reverse strand, counting down.
GTGAAGACCCGCAGATCCTCGCCCGCTGGGCCTACGAGGGAGCGCAGCGTTTCAATGGCTTTTACCATCGCTACCGCATCGTCGGCGAGCCGGACCCCACCGCCCGGTTGCTGCGCACCTATGCGGTGGAGACATTCCTGGCCCAGCACCGACGGGGGCTCGCGCTCCTTGGCATCCCCGTTCCCGAACGGATGTGATCGGGATGTCAGAGGCTTCTGGAATCGTGGCGAAGGGAATGCTCCGGCCGCGGTGGCGATTCCTCCGTACTGCGGCGATCGCCGCCGCCGCAGCCTGGGTTTTCCTGGCGTACGGTGCGCAGGTGTACCGCATCCAGGGGTCGAGCATGGCGCCGACACTCCGCTCCGGGGAACGGGTGCTGGTAAACAAGCTGGGCGTCCGCCTCTCTTCCATCACCCGTGACGATGTCGTCCTCTTTCGTGATTCATCCGATGAGAACACCGTGATGGTGAAGCGGGTGATCGGAGTGCCGGGAGATACGGTGCGGTTTCTTGGCAATCAAGTTCAGGTGCTGCCGGGGTCCGACGCGGCGAGCGCACTCCGGGACGCCATGACACCGGTGGCGAACGCCTCTGGGGCCGAGTCCCCGCTTTCCGTGGATGGCCCGGGAGCGGTATCGGTGGCACTCGCAGCCGGGGATTACTTCGTGCTCGGCGATAACCGGAGCGGGAGCAGCGACAGCCGCCATTGGGGAGCGGTGTCCAGAGACGCCATCATTGGCGAAGCCGTGTTCCGGGTTTTCCCCTGGCGCCGGATCGGGCTCGTGACTCCATGAACGCTACGCAAACTCTTTCCCAGGGGAGCACGCCGACCCTTCCCGGTAACGCCGCCCGCCCGCTGCGCACGCTTCGGGTCCGCCCCGGCACCTTCTTCGACGCCTGGACCCGCGACCCACGGCGTTTCGGGGAGCTTCTTACGGATCCCTTCGCGCCAGGCGCGTTCGGGCGCGCCGGAGGCCCGTGCCCGGCCGACCCCACCCGGACCCGCACCGCGGAGGTAATCGGGGCGACAAACCGGGCCTGGGGCGCCGATGCCGTCGCCCTCGCTTCCGCGGAGCGGCTCGCCAACCCGGGAACCCTCGCGGTGGTCACCGGCCAGCAACCCGGACTGTTCGGCGGTCCCTTCTATTCGCTCATCAAGGCCATGTCCACGGTCGCCGCCACCCGGGAACTGGAAGCTCAAACCGGGCAGCCGGCCGTGGCCGTTTTCTGGATTGAGGGCGACGATCACGATTTCGAAGAGATTCGGGGCGCCTGGGTACTGGACGGTGCCGGGGTCCCGCACAATCTCCGCTACCAGCCCGAAGACGAACACGTCGGCTTGCCCGCCTTTCGCCGCATCCTCGACGACTCCGTTCTCGACCTGCACCGAGAACTCCGGCAGTTCCTGCCCGAAACGGAGTACTCGGCCGATCTTCACGCCGTGGTCGAGGATAGCTACGCGCCGGGACGCTCCTTTTCCGAAGCGTTCGGGCGCCTGCTGCTGCATCTCTCCCGGGGATCGGGGCTCGTGGTGATGGACCCGACGGCGCCGGAGCTGAAGCGGCTCGCGTTCCCGGTGTACGAGGCCGCGGTCCGGCACGAGGCCGAGGGCCGCCGCCAGATCGAGGCCCGAACCCGCGAGATCGAGGCGATCGGATTTCGCGGACAGGCCGCGCCGGAGGGCTACGGGGTGTTTTGCACCGGAAAGAGCGGCGTGCGGACCCGCGTCCGCACGGACGCTGCCGGGAGCGGGCCGGAAGCGGTGCTCGAAGGCTGCGTGGAACGTTTGAGCGCGGCCGTGTTGCTGCGGCCACTGGTCCAGGATTTTCTGCTGCCGACCGCGATGTACGTGGGCGGTCCCTCCGAGATCGCCTATCACGCGCAGATGGGCGACCTCTACCGCCTCCACGGGATTCCGCGTCCCCTGGTGGTCCCCCGTCACCAGGTCGCGATCCTGAACGGGTCGCAACTGCGGGTACTCGATCAGGACGGCATCGATTTCGATGAGCTTTCGGCCGGCGACGAAGCCGCGCTCAACCGGCGCTCTGCCGACCCGGCTGCCGTCGCGGCCTTCGCCAACGCGAAGGACGCGCTCGACTCCTCGCTCGAAGACGTCGAACGAACCGTCGGTGCGGTGGACAAGAGTCTGACCGCAGCGGCCCGGCGTGCCCGGGGGAAGGTGCTCGCGATCGTCGCGGATCTCGAAGCCAAGAGCGTCCGTGCCGCCAAGCGCCGGGACGAGGAACGCCGCCAGCGCTTCCTGCGCGCCCGGAACGCCCTCTTCCCCGGCGGCGCGCCGCAGGAGCGAAGGCTCAGCCCGCTCGTATTCGCGAACCGCTACGGGCCGGACTTCGGCGGGTGGCTCCTGTCCGCTCTGGAGAGTCCGGCGGCGGACCGCCGCGCCCGAAACCTGCTCTTGCGCTGAGCGGGGCGCCGAGCCGAGCGCAAAGTTCGGTCAGCGTCGAGGTTTTGGGTCCGGAAAGGAACACACCACCGGTCCGGCTGCCGTTTCGACCGTGGCGGCTTGCCCGCCGATGACGAATCCGGCAGGATCCACGTCCACGTCCACGTTCCCCGCGGGCCGCGAGTAGAGCACTTGGGCATGGAAAACGTCCCACTTGGTGAAGTGCGGTGGCTCCAAATGTCCCGAGTACCACATATGGGACGGCCGGAGCCCTCCCAGCGGGTGGTAGAGGCCCATGACGTGGCCAATCTCGTGATGGACGGCCCAGGTCTCGGGAAGGTGGCGGAAGACCACCACGTTGGCATCCCCGCCGACGCGGTAGGCGAAGGCATCGGCGGTGTCGGCTAACTCGGCGACCTCCGCCGCGTTCCAACGCAAGATCACGGTCCCCGGGGTCATATCGGCGGGCGGCTCTGATGTCGCCTCGATCCGTTCCCCCCGGTAGCGACCCCCGCTGAGGAGCGGGACCGTGACCCGGATGGCTTCCTTCACGAACTCAATGGTTTCTTGGGGAATCTCGGCGCCGGTAGTGGGTTCCGGGCGCGTGTCGATGAAGAACGCCGGTTCGGCGCGCCAGGGAATCAGCGGTTCAAGATCCCCGCCGCCGGCCCCGTTCCGGGCCAGTTCCCGGTAGAAATCAAGAGTCCATGAACCGCCGGCCGGAATCACGTCGAGGGCCACGGCGTCCTGGGGCGCCCGGATGGTGGTCGTGCGTTCCACGACTCCGGGCCCGGACACCGTCAGCCGATGATCGCCGGACGGCAGATCGAGGGCGAAGGAACCCTCCGCCCCCGAACGCGCGGACACGCCCCCCGCGGTCAGCGTGGCGCCGGAAACCGGCCCGCCGTCCACCGTTTTCGTAAGTGTGCCGTGAACGCTGACGGAGGCCGGCGGCACCGTGGGCGGGGTGGGCGCGGGGCCATCGCCCCCGCCGCAGGAACCAAGAACCAGACCGAACGCAGCCGGCCAGCCGGTCTTCATTAACAGCCGGTGGTGGAACCCACGTGAGCGCCGAGGCCGGTGAGGCGCCCGGCTGACAAGGCGCGTGAGAGAGGAATACCGCGTGTATTCCGACCGAAACGCAACGATGCGCGGCGCGAAGCGACGCGGTTCAGCCGGGATGGATCGCCGGCCGAACGCCGCGTGGGTTTCATCACCGGTTGTTTGGCCGGGATGGATCGCCGGCCGAACGCCGGCTGGGTTTCACCACAGGCTGTTAATCCTGCTTCGCCCCCCGGACGGCGATTTCCCCGGTGGTGGCGCCGGTGAAGATGGCGTTCGAGATCTGGCCGATCAGGTTGCCCGTCGTTCTCAGATGGTCGAGAGGACGCTCGACCGCCAGCACCAGCGCCGAGAGCGTCACCGGAAGGCCCAAAGCTCCCAGGAGGATGGTGAGATTCACGAAGCTGGCGGCGGGGACGCCGGAGACCGCGAGCGAACTCAGAATCGCCGTCACCCAAAGGACCCCGAGCTCGCCGGCGTCGAGCGGACGGCCCACCAGCTGGGCGATCGCGACGACCGACACCACCTGATAGATCCCGCTGGAATCCCTTCCGGCCGCGGCGCCGAACGGCAGCACAAACCCCGCCACCTTGTCGGAGATTCCCGTCGCGCGGGGCACCGCCGCCATGGAGATCGGAAGCGCCGCGGCGGTCGAGACCGACGCGAAGGCGATGGGCAACGGCTCGCGCAACGCCCGGAGAAGCTTCCGGAGCGGCTGCCGAGCCCAGAACCGGAGCAGCATGGCGTGCACTCCACCCACGTGCAGCAGCGTGGCGATGAGACAGACAATGACATACCAAGCGAGCGTTCCCAGAATGTTGAGTCCCGACTGGCCCACCACCGCGGCCAGAATCGCAAACACCCCGGCCGGCGCCAGCAGGACGACCCAGTGGACGACCCGGTACAGGACATCGTTCACTGCCTGCAGCACATCGATGAGCGGCTTCACGCGTTCGCTGCCGAGCGAATTCACCGCGACTCCGAAAACGATCGCCAGGAAGAGAACCTGCAGGACCTCGGCTTCGGCGAAAGCTCCCACCACGTTCGTCGGAACGATGCCCACCAGGATGTCCATGATGGACCGGGCCTGTCCGGGAGCCGCACCCGTGGCCTGGTCCGCGGCCCCCAGGGCCGAAATGTCCACGCCCCGTCCCGGCCCGAGCCAGACGGCGATCCCGATACCGATCGCCAGCGCGACGGCCAGGGTGCTCAGGTTGTAGGCGATCGCCCGGACACCGATTTTGCCCGTGCCCCGGCCTCCGGTCCGCGTCAGCGCGAGCGCCAGAGTGACGAAGATCAGCGGAGCGATGATCATCCGCAGGAGCCGCACGAACAAATCCGCGATCGGTTGCAGCACCGCGGCCTGCTCTCCGAACGCCAACCCGACGAGGACTCCGGCCGCCGCTCCGACGACGACCTGAACATGAAGCGGCATATGCGGGTCCCCCGACTGATCTGGGCGGGTGATGGTACCCGGGAGCCCATGGCCGAAGGAGTGGCGCTCCGGCGCACCGACCATCCGCCCTCCTAGACTTCCGCTTCGTCATGCACGCATCGAAGTCGGCGTCGTCGCTGGGCCGGACCGCGTTCCTGCGGGCGATGTCCGAGCGGATCCTGGTCTTCGATGGCGCTATCGGGACGATGCTCCAGGCCGAACGGCTGGACGAATCCGGCTTTCGCGGCGACTTGCTCCGCGACCATCCGAAACCGCTCCAGGGACTCCACGACGTGCTCTCCCTGACCCGGCCCGCGTTGGTGGAGAAGGTGCACCACCAGTACCTCGACGCCGGAGCCGACGCCCTCACCACGAACACCTTCAACGCCAACGCCGTCTCGCTCCTGGACTACGGGCTTGAGGGCCGCGCCTTCGAGATCAACCGTGCGGGCGCCGAGGCGGCGCGCCGCTCCGCTGACGGCGCTGGACGGCCATGTTTCGTGCTCGGCTCCATGGGGCCTACCAACCGGACCCTGAGCGTTTCTCCCAACGTCTCGGACCCGGCCTTCCGCGCAATCTCCTGGGACGAACTCCGGGCGGCGTACCGCGAGCAGGCGGCCGGACTGCTGGCGGGAGGCGCCGACCTGCTCCTCGTCGAGACCTGCTTCGACACCCTGAACGCCAAGGCGGCCCTCGACGCCGCCCGGGAGGCCATTGCCGAGGCGCCCGGAGAGCCGGGGCTCCTCGTTTCCTTCACTTCGGTGGACCAGGGAGGACGCAACCTGACGGGTCAGGACTCCGAAGCCTTCTGGGTGTCCGTCGCCCACGCCGAGGTGACCGCCGCCGGGGTGAACTGCTCGATCGGCGCAGAGGCGATGCGCCCCATCGTCGAAACACTCTCCCGCCTGGCTCCGGTTCCGGTGGGCGCCGTTCCGAACGCCGGCCTTCCGAACGAACTCGGGGGCTACGACGAGGCGCCGGAAATCACCGCCGCGGCCCTTGGCGCCCTTGCCGCGGACGGCCTCGTCAACTTCGTGGGCGGGTGCTGCGGCACCACTCCGGAGCACATCCGTTCGGTCCGCAGGGCCGTCCGGGGCGCCCGGCCCCGACACCTCCCGAACGCTCCCCCGAGAATCCGTTTGGCCGGTACCGAGCTCCTGGTCCGCCCGGAGTCGGCGTTCCTGGTGGTGGGCGAGCGCACGAACGTGACCGGGTCCCGCCGCTTCGCACGCCTGATCCGCGAGGATCGGTTCGAGGCCGCGGTATCCGTCGCGCGCGACCAGGTCGAGGGCGGCGCGAACCTGCTGGACGTCAACATGGATGAGGGCCTCCTCGATTCGGAGGCGGCGATGAGCCGGTTCGTGCGGCTGATCGCCATGGAACCCGACATTGCCCGACTCCCCGTCATCGTGGACAGCTCCCGTATCGAGGTGATCGAAGCCGGGTTGCGCTGCCTTCCCGGGAAGGGCGTGGTCAACTCGTTGTCACTCAAGGACGGGGAAGAGGCCTTCCTGGCCGCGGCCCGACGGATCCGCCGCTTCGGAGCCGCCGTCATCGTGATGGCCTTCGACGAGGAGGGTCAGGCGGTGGATGCGGCGCGCAAGACCGCCATCTGCGCCCGCGCCTATCGGCTGCTGACCCAGAAGGCCGGTTTCCCGCCGGAGGACATCATCTTCGACCCGAACGTCCTCGCCGTGGCGACGGGGATGGCCGAACACGATCGCTACGCCGTCGAGTTCATCGAAGCGATTCCCCGCATCCGGGCGGCCTGCCCGGGATCCCTCGTCTCCGGAGGCGTCTCCAATCTGTCTTTCGCCTTTCGCGGCAACGAAGGCGTGCGGCAGGCGATGAACGCCGTCTTCCTGCACCACGCCATCGCCGCCGGGCTCGACATGGGGATCGTGAATGCCGGCCGGCTGCCGGTCTATGACCAGATCGAGGAAACGCTCCGCGAGCGGGTTGAAGACGTAGTCCTGGCGCGCCGGGAGGATGCGACCGAGAGGCTCCTCGCGATTGCCGATGAAGCCCGGGCGGGCCGGAAGACCTCCGCCGCCGATGACTCCTGGCGCGAACAGCCCGTCGGGGAGCGGCTCGCCCACGCGGTGGTGAACGGTGTTCTCGACTTCATCGAACGGGACGCCGACGAGGCCCGCCGCCACCTGACCTCGGCGCTTGCGGTAATCGAAGGGCCCCTCATGGACGGGATGCGGGTGGTGGGCGACCGCTTCGGCGACGGAAGAATGTTCCTGCCTCAGGTCGTCAAGAGCGCGCGGGTAATGAAAAGAGCCGTTGCGGTCCTTGAGCCGTACATGGATGCAGAGGAGACCGGCCGGCCACGAGAGCGCATCGTGCTGGCCACCGTGAAGGGGGACGTCCACGACATCGGCAAGAGCATCGTCGGCATCGTCCTCGCCTGCAACGGCTACCACGTGGAGGATCTGGGGGTCATGGTGCCCGCCGACCGGATTCTCGACGCGGCCCGCGAACAGAGCGCCGATCTGATCGGCCTGTCCGGTCTCATCACCCCATCGCTGGACGAAATGGAGCGCTTCGCCGCCGAGATGGAGCGGCGGGGGGTTTCCCTGCCCCTGCTGATCGGGGGCGCCACCACCTCACCTCGCCACACCGCTCTCCGGATCGCCCCCGCGCGTTCGGGTTCCGTCATCCACGTGGCTGACGCCTCGCGCACCTCGGGAGTGGTTCGGGCTCTGCTCGGGACGGAGTCGGCCGCCTTCGTAAAGGAAAACCGCCAGCAGCAGGAGTACGAGCGGAGCCGCCCTACGCGCCGTGGGCCGGCGCTCCTCGATCTCGCCGTCGCGCGCCGTCGCGCGCCGGACTTTCGCCGGACGGAACCGATCAAACCGGCGTTCTGGGGCCGCCGGGTGCTTCCCGACGTTCGCGTCGCCGACCTGATTCCGTATGTTGACTGGACACCGTTCTTCCACGCCTGGGAGTTCCGCGGCACTTTTCCCGCGATTCTGGAGCGTGGAGACACCAGAACCGAGGCCCGGGAGCTCCACGAAAATGCCCTCCGGCGCCTGGAGAAACTGGCCCGCGAGCAAGCACTCAGGGGTGAGGCCGTCTATGGGTTCTTCCCCGCGGCGAGTGAGGGCGACGACATTCTCATCTGGCGTCCCGGACGGCTGGACGAACCGCCGCTGGCTCGGATCCCGACGCTGCGCCAGCAGGAGGATCGTCCGGGGGCGCGGCTCGCGGCCGCCGATTTCCTCGACCCCGCGATAGCCGGCCGGCCTCCCGCCGCCAGCCCTGACGTGCTCGGAGCCTTCGCGGTCACCGCCGGCCGCGGTCTCGAGGAACTGGTAGCGGGGGCCGAACGGCGCGGCGACGACTACGACGCACTCCTGCTGCGATCGCTCGGCGACCGTCTCGCGGAGGCTCTCGCGGAGTGGCTTCACCAGCGTGCCCGACGCGATCTCGGCTACGGACAGTCCGAAGACCTGACACCCCAGGACCTGATCCGGGGGCGCTACCGCGGGATCCGCCCCGCCCCCGGGTACCCGGCCACCCCGGACCTCGGCATTCTGGAAGAGATCTTCCGCCTGCTGGATGCCGAAGACGCCATCGGCGTCGGGCTTACCGAGAACTTCGCGATCCGTCCCGGCGCCTCAGTCGCGGGCCTCTACTTCGGGAGTCCACAATCCCGCTACTTCTCGGTTGGCACGATCGGCCGGGATCAACTCAAGGACTACGCCGCACGGCGGGGAATTTCCACCGGCGAGGCCGAACGCCTGCTGCGCCGCCACCTGGGGTAATCGCCGAGGTCCCTGAAGGCGGGTCTTGGCATTGCTACATCATAACGTCATGCTATCATTCGTTCATGAAGCGGCTGCAGATTCAGTTGGACGAAGCTCTCTACGATGCCCTGCGGCGGCGTGCCTTCGAGGAGCAAGCTTCCATGGCATCCGTCGTCCGTGATGCCCTTGCAGGGTCTTTTGGGACACCCCAACCTCCTCCGCGCACCCTCGATGACTTCGGATTCATCGGTGCGGGAAGCAGCGAACCGCCCCTCGAGGGCCCGGTGTCCGTGCGGCACGATGAGTTTTTGGACGAAGCGATCAGCGCGCGGTTTCGGAGGCCATGATTTTCCTGGACACCTCTCTCATCTATGCACTCGCCGACCGTCGCGACGAATTCCATGGCGTCGCCCGCCACCGGTTCGATCTAGCCCTCCAGAGCCGCCGTCCGCTCGTTACCCACAGCTACGTACTGGTGGAATCCATAGCACTGTTGCAACGGCGGCTTAGCCTCCAGGCGGCTCTTGAGTTCTCCCGGGATGCGGCGGGTCTTGAAATCGAATGGGTGGGGGCAAATCTCCATCGAGAGGCGCTAGCGGCGCTCTCAGACGGTGCAAAGACCAGCTTCGTGGATCAGGTGAGCTTCGCCGCCATGCGGCACCGCGGCATCACCGAGGCCCTCACGCTCGACCGGGACTTCGCGGCCGCCGGATTTCGCTTGTTCGGCGAAGCGAAAACGTCGACGCGAGCCTGAGGCCCCCGATCAGCTGTTCGGGATGCGGTGTTTCTCCACCGGGCTTCCCCCGATCAGGTGCCCCTGGATGACCTCTTCGAGGGCTCCGGGAATCATCCCGGAATACCAGACACCCTCCGGATAGACCACGGCGATCGGGCCTTCGGCACACACGCGGAGGCAGTTGGCCTTGCTCCGGGCAATTCGGCCTCCCGTGGGACCATTGGCGAGGCCGAGTTCATCCAGACGACGCTTCAGGTAGAGCCAGCTTTCGCAGCCTACCGGCAGCTCGCAGCACTTGGGCTGGTCCGCGTCGGCGCACAGGAAGATATGGCGTTCCACCTGGCGCAGACCGAGCGCCGCCGCTTTTTCGGCCGCGGATTTCAGACCGTTATCGGCCACGGGGTGAGCAACCTGTGGACGAAGTGGCGTGAGCGCCGAGAGCGGTGAGGCGCCCAGCTGACAAGGCGCGCGAGGGAGGAATACCCGTTGTATTTCGACCGAAGCGCAACGACGAGCGACGCGAAGCGGCGCGGTTCAGCTGGGATGAATCGCCGCTCGAACGCCGCGCACCTTCGTCCACAGGCTGCTAGACCGGGAGGCCGGTCGGACAGGGGACGCCGGTGCCGCCGATGCCGCAGTAGCCGCTCGGGTTCTTCGCCAGGTACTGCTGGTGGTAGTCCTCGGCGTAGTAGAAGACCGGGGCGTCCGAGATCTCCGTGGTGACTGGACCGTATCTCGCCGCGAGCAGGCGCTCGGCATAGGCGTCCCGGGTTTCGAGCGCCGCGCCACGCTGATTGCCGTGAGCCGCGTAGATCGCCGACCGGTACTGCGTCCCGACATCGTTCCCCTGCCGCATTCCCTGCGTCGGATCATGGTTTTGCCAGAAAATCTGGAGGAGCGCCTCGTAAGACACCCGCCGGGGGTCGAAGACGACGCGGACGACTTCGGCATGTCCGGTGCGGCCGGTGCAGACCTCGCGGTAGTTGGGATTCGGCGTCAGCCCGCCGGAGTAACCGACAGCGGTCGAATAAACCCCGGCGGCGGTCCAGAAGAATCGTTCAGCACCCCAAAAACACCCCATCCCGAAGAAGGCCTCTTCCATCCCTTCCGGCCATGGCGGCGTGAGGGGGGTCTTCAGGACGAAGTGTTTGTCAGGAACCGGTATTGGCTCCACCCGACCGGAGAGCGCATTGTCCGGAGATGGAAGCGCGGGTTCGAGAAAGCGCATGACGGGGGACACACGGCGTCCTGAAGTCTACCCGGCGCGGGGCATCAGGAGCATTCGGCGGGCAGGTCTGGAGCCCGAGGCTCCCCGCCTTCCGGGTGGCTCGGCTCCGTATACTCGCCGCGTGTGAACGAAGACGTGCGAGAGCCCGTGGAGCGGGCCCGACGGCTCGTAGAGTCGGGTGAAACCGGATCCAGGACGTTTCGACGCACGGCGCTCGGGAAGCTCGCGGCGGTCCTTCGGGAGCACCAAAACGTCTGGGAAGACGCGCTCCGGGACGATCTCGGCGCGCCGGCCTTTGAGACCTGGGCCACCCAGACCGGTTTGGTGCTCGCGGAAATCCGCTACGCACGGCGTCATTTGCGGCGCTGGATGCGTCCGCGCCGGGTCGCGACGCCGCTCGCGGTCATGCCGGCACTCAGCCGGATTGAACCGGCTCCGCTCGGCGTCGTCCTCGTCATCGCTCCCTGGAACTACCCGCTGCAACTGACCCTGGCGCCCGCGGTGGCGGCCATCGCGGCCGGGAATGCCGTGGTGATCAAGCCATCCGAGCACGCCCCGGCGACTGCCCGGAAGCTGGCCGAGCTGGTGCCTGCGGCGCTGCCGCGCGGGCTCGTGGAAGTGGTCGATGGAGGGCCGGAAACGGCCCAGGCTCTCATCGGACTGGGTTTCGACCACATCCTGTTCACCGGAAGCCGCCGGGTCGGGGCTCGCGTCGCCGAAGCGGCGGGACGTTCGCTCACCCCCGTCACCCTCGAACTGGGCGGCAAGTGTCCGGCACTCGTAGACCGGAGCGCGAACCTCCGCCTCGCGGCGCGCCGACTCGCGTGGGCGAAGTTCTTGAACGCGGGACAAACCTGCGTAGCGCCCGACTTCGTGCTCGTTCCCGAAGAGCGCTTCGACGAATTCGTCCGGATGCTCGGCGAAAACCTCGACCGCTTCTACGGCGGGTCGCCTGCCGAAAGCCCCGACTACGGCCGGATCGTGCATCGGGATCACTTCCGGCGCCTCGAGAAGTTGCTCGCCGGGCTTCCGCTCCTCAGCGGTGGGGATCGGGACGCCAAGCGTCTCTATTTCGGTCCCACCGTTACCGGGCCGTGGCCCGAGGGCCACGCGGCCCGAGAGGAGGAAATCTTCGGGCCCATCCTGCCGCTGCTGCCTTACAAGGATCTCGATGAAGCACTCCGCGAGATCAAGGCGCATCCCGACCCGCTGGCGCTTTACGTGTTTTCCCGGCGGCGAGCGCCCATTCGGCGCGCGGTGGGCGCGCTCCGCTCGGGGGCCCTCGTCACGAACGATGCGGTCGTCCATTGCGCGAACCCTGCTCTTCCCTTTGGAGGTGTCGGAAGAAGCGGGTACGGCCGGTATCACGGAAGCCACGGCTTCGAACTCCTGTCCCATCCGCGGGCGGTCCTGAACGCTGCGACCTGGCTGGATCCCCCGGTGCGCTATCCGCCCTACCGGGGCAAGCTGGGACTGCTACGGCTCCTGCTCCGCTGATGCCGGACACCCTGGCCCGCAGCCGGCTTCCCTTTCCGATCGATCCGCTGACCACCCGGCCGCGGGTCGGCTCCGAAGAGGCGGCACGGGCGGCCCACGAACATTGGGGGATCGAACCCCGGGCGATTCCCCTTCCCGGAGAAAGGGACAGCAACTTCCTGCTTCAGGACAGGCGCGGCAACCGGTTCGTGCTGAAGATCAGCAGCGCCGTCGAGGACGAGCGGCGCCTGGACCTGCAGCACCTCATGGTGCTCCATGCGAAGCGGCATGACGCGGCGCTCCGCCTCCCGGAGTTCCTTCCCGTCTCCTCCGGCGCCGGCCGGACGTCACACCGTTTTGACGCCGGCAACTACCTGGTGCGCGTCTTTCGCTATGCGCCGGGCATCCCCCTTTCGGACTTCCGCCGCCGTCCCCCCGCCCTCCTCGAATCCGTCGGCCGGTTCCTGGGCCGCCTGCAGCGCGCACTCGACGGCTTCGACCACCCGGGCCTCGACGCCCAGGAGATCCCCTGGGCGCCGGGACACGCCGCCAGCGTCATCGACGCGGCGTCCGGAATTCTCACTGAAGGCGACGCTCGCCAGCTGTACCTCCGAGTCGCGGATTCGGTTCTGGAAGACCTGCCCCGCCTCCTGGCCCTGCCGGCGGGGGCGCTCCACAACGACGCGAACGATGACAATCTGCTCCTGATCGGGGGAGAACCGGAAACGGCAGAGCCGGAAGACCTCGCGCTCCTCGACTTCGGCGATGCGGTCCGCGCCCCCGCGATCGTAGAAGCAGCAACGGCCGCCCTCTACAACTCGGCGGCGGCCATCGAGCCGCTGCCGGCCGCCGCTCGGGTAGTGGCCGGATTCGCCCGGGAGCGGCCGCTGAACGAGGAGGAGGCCGGCCTCCTCCGCACCGCCGTCGGCGTTCGGGCGCTCGTGAGCGCCGGCGTTGCCGCGCTGCGCCGGGAACATGTTCCGGGTGCTGAGGCGGAGTCCTACCTGCTCACCAGCGAGACCGGGGTCTGGCGTTTTCTGGAGGCGTTCGACCAGGAGGCGCCGGCAGTCACGTCTGGGCGCTTCCGCGTAGCTGCGGGTCACGACCCGCTGTCTCGGCTGGCCGGCAGGCAGGCCGCCATCCGAGGTGCTTCCCGGGCGGCCATCCCGCCGATTCCGCTGGGACGGGATGTCCGGATCCTGGACCTTTCCCCGGACAGTCCCGGAGTTGACCCGGCCGCAGCCCTCGAGACTCTGCGGAGCACGATCACCGCGGCGACTCACGGGGATCGGAAGGCGATAGGACGCTATCTGGAGCCTCGCGTCCCGGAGACGACCCCCGCCGAGCAGCTCCGGCGGACAAAGAGCGAACCCGCCACGCTGCAGTTGGGAATCGAAGTGTTCGGCGACCCGGGGATACCAGTGAGGGCGCCACTCGCCGGCGAAGTAGCCTGGGCCCACGACGACCACCGCCGATCGGGAAACGGGGCTTCGCTCGGTCTCAGGCACGAATCGGGAGGCGAAGTCTTCTGGACCTCGTACCGCCATCTCGGAAGCGAGTGTTTCGAGACACTCCATCCGGGACGCCGGGTGCGCCGGGGCGAACTCCTGGGCTCCCTCGCGGATTCCGAGAAGGGTGGTTGGCCTCCGCACCTCCACTTCCAGGTGCTCCTCACCGACTTCGCGCGCAGTCCCCCGCGCCGGAGTGCCGCCTGCGACCTCCCGGTGCTCTCGGCACTGAGCCCGGATCCGTCGGATTTCTTCAAGCTGAGCGCGTCGGGTGCGGTCTCGACGGAGGCGCTCGCAAGCGGAAGCCGCGGGCTTCTCGAAGCCCGGAAACGCCGGTTCAGTAGCGCTCTCAGCATCTCCTACGACACCCCGATCCAGGTGGTGCGCGGCCGCGGCGCAAGGCTGTACGACCAGGCGGGCCGTGACTTCCTCGACATGGTCAACAACGTCTGTCACGTGGGACACGCGCATCCCCGGGTAGTCGAGGCCATCCGGCGTCAGGCACAGCTCCTGAACACGAACACGCGCTATCTCTATCGCCAGCTCACGGACTACGCGGAACGCCTCGCCGCCACCCTGCCCCCACCTCTCGAAGTGGTTTTCCTCACAAACTCGGGGAGCGAGGCGAACGACCTGGCGCTCCGCATTGCCCGGGCCCACCTGGGGCAGCGCGAAACGCTCGTGTTCGAGGGCGGATACCACGGCAACCTCACCTCTCTCATTGAGGTGAGCCCCTACAAACTCGATGGCAAGGGAGGGCGTCCGGGGCCCTCCTGGCTACACCGTTTGCCGATGCCCGACGGCTTCCGCGGCCGTTTCCGGGACAAAGAGCCGCACTTTGCGGCGTCGCTGATCGCGGATGCCGAGTCTCGAGTCCGCCGCGCGGGGCCCGCCACCCTGATCGGGGAGGCCATCCTGAGTTGTGGCGGCCAGATCGTGCCGCCGCCCGGTTACCTCAGGTCCCTCTACCGGGCGGTTCGTGATGCTGGCGGGGTGATCGTGGCGGACGAGGTACAGACCGGCTTCGGCCGGGTGGGGCCGGCTTTTTGGGCGTTTGTGGCGGTGCAGGGCGGAGAGGAACCCGTTTGTCCCGACATCGTCACCCTCGGGAAACCGGCCGGGAACGGACATCCCCTCGGGGCGGTGGTGACCACTCGCGAAGTCGCCCGTTCCTTCGAAAACGGGATGGAGTACTTCAACACTTTCGGCGGGAATCCGGTCTCCTGCGCGGCGGGCCTCGCAGTGCTCGACGTGATCCGGGATGAAGGGCTCGCCGAGCATGCCGACGCGGTCGGCGGACAACTTCTTGAAGGGCTGAAGAGCCTTCAGAACCGCTACCCTATTCTCGGACAGGTCCGGGGGCGCGGGCTGTTTTTAGGATTTGAAATGGTGCGCGATCCGGCCAGCCGCGAACCCGCCACGCTCGAAGCGCGACGCCTCGTGAACCGCCTCCGCGAGTTCCGGATCCTCAACAGCACCGACGGCCCCGACGCCAACGTCATCAAGCTCAAGCCACCGCTCGCCTTCTCGTCGGACGACACCGCCCACTACCTGGAGACTCTCGACACCGTGCTGGAGGAACAGTTCTGAACCCCGCCCGCGAGAGCCAACCCACTGGAACGGCCGTCGCCGGCGGCCCCCGAACGGGGGCGCCGCCGTGGAGTATCGTCGAGGTGGCTCCCGCCGGCGAGCATCGGGCGACCATCATCTGGCTGCACGGACTCGGCGCCGACGGGCACGATTTCGAGCCCATCGTTCCGGCGCTTCGCCTCCCGGAGTCGCTCGGGGTCCGCTTCCTGTTTCCCGAAGCTCCCTTCCGCCCGGTAACCATCAACGGCGGCGCCTCGATGCGGGCTTGGTTCGACATCGAGTCGTTGACGCGGGAGGGCGCCGCGAACCGGCAGCAGCTCACCGAATCCGTCGCCGGAGTCAGGGCGTTGCTCGAACGGGAGCGCGAGCGGGGGATCCCGCCAGAACGCCTGCTGCTGGCCGGTTTCTCGCAGGGCGGGGCGGTGGCCCTCCACGCGACGGTCTGCCCGGCGTCCGGGGGTGAACCGCCGGTCCAGGTGGCCGGCGTAGTGGCGCTCTCAACCTACGTCCCCGACTTCGACGCCGTCCTTTCGCCGCCGGGTCCGCCGGTTCCCATCTTTCAGGCGCACGGCTCCTTCGATCCGATGATCCCGATCCACTTCGCCGCGGTGAGCCGCCGGGTGCTGACGAAAGCCGGTTGGCCCGTGGAGTTCCATGAGTATCCGATGGCGCATCACGTGTCAGAGGCGGAGATTCACGACATCGGGTTCTTTCTGCGACGGGTGCTGGGAGACGAATCCGGCACCGGAGGTTCCGCGACGTGAGCGACGGGCGGGTTCCGGTCACCCTGGTAACCGGGGCCGCGGGGGAGATCGGCAACGCTCTCCTTCACCGTCTGCTTGCGGAGCGGACCGAACCCGTCGTGACGGTCGATCTCCGGTCCCTGCCGGACGCGGGCGCCCACGGCCTCCCCCGAGAGCATTTCCAGGGAGACATCCTCGATCCCGCGCTCTGGGAGACGTTCTTCGGGCGTTACCGCCCCAAGCTGATCTTCCATCTCGCGGCGATCCTGTCCACCCGGGCCGAATCGGTTCCGGTGCTCGCGCACCGGGTCAACGCGGACGGAGCCGCCCGGCTGGTGGCAATGGCCGCGGAGGCCGCGACTCCGGAGAACCCGGTCCGGTTCGTGTTCCCCAGCTCGATCGCGGTCTACGGCCTCGTATCCCAGGGCGCCAAGGACGCTGCAGCGCCTGTCGGCGAGGACGACCACCTCGACCCCACCACCCTCTATGGGGCCCAAAAGCTCTACATCGAGCGGCTGGGCGCCACCGTGGAACGACTGGGCGGCGGTCTGGACTTTCGGGCGGTCCGGCTCCCCGGTCTCATTTCTTCGGACACCCTTCCCCAGGGTGGAACGAGCGATTGGGCTCCGGAACTCATCCACGCCGCGGCGCGGGGTGAGCCGTACGCCTGCTTTGTCAAACCCGCAGCCCGCCTGCCCTTCTGCGCCATGCCCGACGCAATGGAAGGAATCTTGCGCCTCGCCTACCGGGAGAAGCGGGCGCTGACCAGAACCGCCTACAACCTCGGGGGTGCGAGCCTCTCGGCGGCAGAAATCATCGCGCGGGTCGCCGGGGATTTTCCGGAACTGGAGGTCGTGTTCGAACTCGACGAAGCCCGCAACCGGATCGTCGCGAGTTGGCCTGCCACCGTGGACGATGCAGCCGCCCGCCGGGATTTCCACTTCGATCCTCAACACGATGCGGAGACACTCTTTTCCCGCTATCTCATCCCCGGCATCCGGCGCCGTTACGTTGACAAGCGCCTCACTCAACGTCTCGCCGCCGCCGGCTAGGCTTCTTCAATGACCGGCCCCCGTTCTCCCTTCTGGCCCGGCGTCCTCTCGCCCCTCCTCTCGGCGGTCCTGGGCGCCGGCGCGTACCTCGGGCTCACCCGGCTGAGTTCCAATCCCGATGAGGACTATCTGTTCCGCCTCGGAGTGGTGGCGGTCGTCATGCTGCTTCCCCCCGCGTTCGCGCTCCGGCGCGCGGTTCACAGCTACCGGGCCGGTGGACTCCGTTGGCGCGGGTGGGTAGGAGCGTCGGTAGCGCTCGTTTCGCTCGGCCTCGTCATCGTACCGATCGGAGGGGCCGTTCGGCGCGCCCGGCAGGCCGCCAATCTGGCGTTGACAGGAGTACCGGCGCCCGACTTCGTGGCGCAGGACCTCGACGGCCAACTCCATCGACTCTCGGATCATCGCGGATCGGTGGTGCTCGTGAACATCTGGGCCACCTGGTGCCCGCCCTGCCGCGCCGAAATGCCCGAGCTGGACCGGTTGGCCCGCGAGCGTGCGGATGACGGCCTCGTGGTGTACGGAATCTCGACCGAGGAAGAAAGCATCCAGCAGGGGTTTCGCAGCGGCGTCCTGTCGGTGGAGTACCCGTTGCTGGTGCCCGAGGCGCTCGACAACGGCGTAGTGCCGGACATCTTCACGCAAACGGCGCGCTATCCGGCGAACTTCCTCATCGACCGGGCCGGACTCCTGCACCCGGCGCCCAGCACGGATCAGCCCTTCGCGGCGCTCGAGGCCGAGGTGGACCGGGTCCTGTCCTTGCCTGCCGGGACTCCCTGAAGACCGCCTCGGCGGGCTGGCCCCGGGGTTAACAGCCTGTGGTGAAACCGAGGCGGCCCAGTTCTCCCGGTGGGGGCTCGGCCGGCGATGCATCCCGCCTGAACCACCCCGCTTCGCTCCGTTCTTCGTTGCGTTTCGGTCGAAATACACGCGGTATTCCTCCCTCACGCGCCTTGTCAGCCGGGCGCCTCGCCCCCACCGGGAGGACTGACCGCTCTCGGCGCTCACCCGGGTTCCACCACAGGCTGTTAACCGCCGCTGAATGAAGCGAGGTGCGAGCCGAAGCCGTAACCGGGAGAAACGATCATGATCGGTCCAGCCCGCACACCTCACCGTTCAGGTAACGGGCGGGCCATGACCGACTACGAGTTGTCGCCGGGGTGCTGGCGTTCCGGGACGCTGCCGCCCGCGTCTTCGACTCGCTCTACGCCTGGCTCACCTCGACGTTCGACTGGGTGTTCATGGGCGCCGGCAACGTCTTCGTCCTCTTCTGCCTGTTGCTGTTGGTAACGCCGCTCGGCCGCGTCCGTCTCGGCGGTCCGGACGCCAAACCCGACTACTCCGCCTGGTCGTGGTTCGCCATGCTGTTCGCGGCCGGCATCGGCATCGGCCTGATGTTCTTCGGGATAGCTGAGCCGGTCGACCACTCCTGAATCCGCCGCTCGGCGTCGACCCGGCCGACACCGCAAGCCGCCTACCGGCTCGCCGTCGCCTCCGCCATCTTCCACTGGGGCGTGCACCCGTGGGCGATGTTCGCGGTCGTCGCCCTCGCGCTGGCGTTCGCCGCCTACAACCTCGGGTTGCCGTTGACCCTGCGGTCGGCGCTCTACCCGCTCCTGGGCGAGGCAGTCTGGGGCCGGTTCGGCCACGTCATCGACATCCTCGCGGTGTTCGCCACGCTCTTCGGGTTGGCGACGTCGCTGGGGCTGGGAGCGGAGCAGACGGCGGCGGGGCTGACTCATCTGTTCGGGGTGCCGGCCACCGACACGACCAAGGTGCTGTTGATCGCGGGCATCACGGGATTGGCACTGGCGTCGGTGGTCGCGGGCATGGATCGCGGCGTCAAGCGCCTGAGCCAGGCCAACGTGCTCCTGGCCCTGCTGCTGGTCGTGTTCGTGCTGGCGGTCGGGCCCACCGTCGACCTGCTCGTGGGGTTCGTTACGAGCCTCGGCCACTATGTCGCGGCGATCGGACCGCTCAGCAACTGGGTGGGGCGGGGCGACTCCGATTTCCTCCACGGGTGGACCACCTTCTTCTGGGCGTGGTGGCTCTCGTGGTCGCCCTTCGTCGGCATGTTCATCGCTCGCGTCTCCCGCGGCCGCACCGTGCGCGCGCTTATCGGCTGCATGCTGGTCGTCCCGGTGTTGGTCTCCGCGCTCTGGATGCACATCTTCGGAACAACCGCGCTGTCGCGCCATCTTGAAGCGGGCGGGATCGCGGTGGTCGCAGCCGTGCAGGCGCAGCAGCCGGAAATGCCCCTGTTCAGGATGCTGGAGATGCTGCCGCTCGCCAGTCTGACGTCGGTGATCGGCATCGTCCTGGTGATCGTCTTCTTCGTCACCTCTTCCGATTCCGGTTCGCTGGTCATCGACACCATCACCGCCGGCGGCAAGCTCGATGCGCCAATCGTCCAGCGTGTCTTCTGGTGCGTGTTCGAAGGGATCGTGGCCATCACCCTGTTGCTCGGCGGCGGGCTCGTGGCGCTGCAGGCCGCGACGCTCGCCCCACCGGCGTCCCGATCGCGCTGGTGCTGTTAGCAGCCTGTGGCAAAACCCACGCGGCGTTCGACGGGCGATGCATCCCGTCTGAACCGCCCCGCTTTGCGGGGCCCTGCGTTGCGCTTCGGTCGAAATACACCCGGTATTCCTCCCTCACGCGCCTTGTCAGCCGGGCGCCTCGACCGTCTCGGCGCTCACGTGGGTTTCACCACAGGCTGCTAGGCCTGTGCTACAGCACCTGGAAGGGCTTGCGCACGGCCGGAACGGATCAGCGAATCCCTCATCGGAGTCCCGGCTAGTCAGCAGGGAAGCGTGCTGCCGAAGCCAAACAACCCCGAGGGTGGGTGGCGCCTACGGTTGCACCGGCACCGCGAGTTGCGCGGCCGACCGGCCCTCCAGCGCCTGCCGAAGGCGGCGCCGAGTCCGGCTAGCGCTCCGCGCCGAAGTTGCCGAGGGCCATGATGGACGGGACGGCCACCCCGTTCAGGGTGGCGGGGCTGTAGCGCCCCCGGACCAGGGACATCATCATCTGGTGGACCCGACTCGAACTCTCGGGAGCGAAGTGCGCGGACTTGACGTGGCCGCGATGATCGATGAGCACCATGATGCCGTCTCTTTCCGAGGAACGCCGTGAACCACCGGAACCCCCCAGGGGCACCGGAGTGCTGCGCAGTATCGGAGGCTCATAGAGAATGCCCGGATTGTTGGAACGCTCCCGGACGGCCATCAGGAACGGCGCGAGATCGTGCATGAGGTAAT
Source organism: Candidatus Marinacidobacterium sp. (assembly GCA_965250045.1). GTDB lineage: Bacteria > Acidobacteriota > Vicinamibacteria > Marinacidobacterales > Marinacidobacteraceae > Marinacidobacterium. Next base: position 2,757,999 of record OZ252286.1, on the reverse strand, counting down.
CGAAGTCCGTCTCAAACGCGACTTCGAACGCCGCTTCGGCGCCCACGTCGTCGGCACGCAGCGCGTAGAGGTAGCCGAGTTGCAGGTGGCCTTCCGCATCCCGCGGCCGAATCTCGATTAGAGCCCGATAGAGGCTCTCGGTGTCGTCGAGGTCGCCGTTGAGCGAGTGCGAACGGGCGAGCAACCGCAGCGCCCTCAGGTTCGTCGGATCCTGCAACAGCACCTCGCCGAGTTCCTCGATGGCGAGGTCCATATTCCGAGCTCCCAGATGGGATTCTCCGATCAACAGACGAACATCGTTCCGCTGCGCGTCGGAAACCGGCATGAAGGTTGAAAGCCAGTTGATCGCCTGTTCGAACTTGCCATCCTCGATATAGCGACGCGCCTGCCGGATCGGATCCTCCATCCCCACGATCATTTCGAGGGGAGGTTCCGGCTGGGTCGGGCGGAGCATGAAGTGCCGCTGGGGAACCACCGCTCTCTCGCTCAGGCTGATCGCGAGCGCGGGATAGGCAACCGCGAGCCGCTCCATCGCCACATCGAAGTCGTCCAGAACCCGGAGTTTTTGCCCTTCGTAGACCATCCCCTGGCGCTCGGCGCCGGCTCGGATGGTCCCGATATAGACCGGGCGGTCCGCCGGCACCGAGATCAAGGTCTCTCCGCGCTCGTACTCCCTGGGGGCGACCGTGAAACGTTGCCGGATGGGGCGGAACCGCCGGACGTTCAGCGGGCGGATGTTGGGGAAGTAGACGGCCTCGATGGCCTCCACGTCATAGACCCCCGGCGGAACGAGTTCATTGATCAGTCCAAGTCCATCGTCCACCGAGAGGGTCTCGTTCCGGCCCGTGTCGCGATGCCGCAGAACGATCCGGCGCGAGCGGAAGTCGGGACTCTCGAACTTTCCGATGAACCGGCCAATCACCAGAGATTTGCCGTCGCGCTGGACCTCCGGCCAAACAGACCCGCGCGACGGAAGCTCCGCTCCGGCAATCTGCAGAAACGGTCCAGCGCCGCTCACTCCGACGAGCAACAGTCCGGTCAGAACGGAGCGCCGGCCCCGAGAACCCGGCGCAAAGCGGGAAAAGAAGCCGCTACGCACGTTCGGGATCGTCTCACCCTTCCACTCGTTGTTCAAACGCGTGCGAAACATGGCCCGGCGGCGCCGGGCTGCGCCGAGCGTCGTCAAGATGGTCATTGCCCCCGTCCTAGCAGGCTGTGGTGAAACTCACGCGGCCCAGTTCTCCCGGTGGGGGCTCGAGCGGCGATGCATCCCGGCTGAACCGCGCCGCTTTGCGGCGCTCTGCGTTGCGCTTCGGTCGAAATACACTCGGGCCAGTTCTCCCGGTGGGGGCTCCTCCCTCGCGCGCCTTGTCAGCCGGGCGCCTCACCGCTCTCGGCGCTCCCGCGAGTTCCACCACAGCCTGCTAGCGCTCGTCCCCGGATCGGGACAGGCGCCTCACTGCGAGGCGTGCGCGGTTCGCCACCTCCGAATCCGGATCCTGAGTGGTCGCCCGCAACGACGGAATGGCGCTGTCGTCCCCGAGTTGTTCCAACAGCGAAATGAGCTCCAGCCGTACCTGGCGGTCGGGATCCTCAAGATAGCGGAACATGTCGGGGAGGAAGTCCCGGCCGAGCTCCAGCGCGTACTGCCGGGCCACTTCTCCCACTCTCGAATCGGAAAGCGAAAGGATGATCCGATCCACGAACGGCGACTGCCCCATGCGGACGAGCGCGAAACAGAACGCAAGCTGCACCCGCCGATTCTCTTCTCGCAGGAAGTCCCGGATCATGCCGTCGACAAGCGCGGGGTCGCCGATCCGGCCAATCCCCTCGGCGGCAAACTCACGCCGCCGGGAGTCATCGCTCCCCAGCTCATGGTAGAAGGTGCCTCGCGCCTCCTCGGCGCCGATCCGGGCCAGCGCTTCGAGGGCGTCCCGGGCCACGTCGCTTTCGGGATCCGCGTCGTACACCCCGAGCAGGGCCGTGACTGACGGCCGGTAGGCGAAGCGGCCCAGGGCGCGCACCGCATGCTCGCGAAGTTCCGGTTCTTCCACCATGGAGAGCAACCGTTCCCCCCCTTCGTCGGTGCCGATGGCACCGAGAGCGCGAATCGCCTCCCGTCGCACGTCATCTTCGAGATCTTCCGACGCCGCCGCCGCCAGCGCGGCAACCGCGGCAGTCGCCTGCAGCGCGCCCAGGGCCTCGGCGGCCAGCTCGCGATTGTCTTTCTCCTCGTCGGTGAGCCGTCCACTCAAAGCCTCGACGATACGCGGTTCCACCGGTCGCAGCGGATCCAGAACGAACGCCTGCTCCCGACGGAGCAACCAATCCATCGCCCGTTCTCTCCGGCCGGGCGGCGCCTCCCGGTTGTGAATGTCCACGAGGCCACCGATCGCATCCCGGCGATGTTCCGAACGCTCGTCCTCCAGGAACGCGATCAGTCCCGGCGCCGCGTCGAGGCGCCTCACCGACAGCAACGCATCCAGCACCGCCAGTCGCACGTTGCGGTCGATGTCCCGGACGGCCCCACTCAGGGTGGAGATGGCCTCGGTCGAACCGTCTTCTCCGAGTTCGCGCGCGGCGTCCCGCCGCGTCCGCGCATCGCTGCTTTCGAGCCTCGCTCCCAGTTCCTCAACGCTCGACTGCGCGAATGTCAGAGCCGCTGCCCCAACGAGCAGCCACAGGGCGACCCCAACCCTCGAGGGGCGCCGGAGAATCACTCAGCGGCCCTCCCCGCCGGTGGCGCCGGCAAGGTAGGCCTCGGGATCGTTCAGGAGCAGAGCCGCCCGCGGCATCGCCTGAAGCGCCGCCCTGACCTGCGGATCGCGGTCCAGGGTCGCTTCGCGCGAGGCCGCTGGGCCCCAAAGAAGACTGAAGATCTCTCCTTCGATTCGAAGCGCCACGGCATCGCGGTACTCGTCAAGGCCCTCCCGGTCGTGCGGAATCCGTTCCGCGGAGAGGAAAACGAAAAACTCCTCAACAGTTGCCTCGTCGACACGGAAGCTCTGATCGACCGCCCGGATCAGGTCGCCCCGCGCTTCCAGTTCGTCGGGCCGCGTGCCCGCGCCATCTACGGCGCCCCGGCCATCGGCCGGAACGAAGCGGGTAGCGAACCGGAAGAAGGCTCCGTGTTGTTCGACTTCCACCAGCACCTCGGGAAGTTCCGGCGCGGGCACTTCAATGTCCGGTGCAACGCCACCCCCACCCCGGATCTCCCGACCGAGTTCCGTCAGTACGATGGTCCCCGCCTCGTCGTTGGAGTCGTGCTCCCCCCGGCCCTGGAAGTACTCGAGGAAATCTCCCGATTCGTAGTCCCGCTGGAGACGCCGGCCGCTCGGCGTGAAGTACTCCGCGGAGGTAAGTCCGAGCGCGTAGCCGTACTTCAACTGAAACACCGATTGGACAAGTCCCTTGCCGTAGGTGTTCTCCCCGAGGATGAGGCCACGGTCGTGGTCCTGGATCGCACCCGCCACTATCTCGGAGGCCGATGCACTCTCTCGGGAAACCAGCACGATCACCGGCAGATCACTGTAGGGACCGGGATCCTCGGCATGGAAAACCTGGTCGTTTTCGGAATGACGCCCGCGGATGGAAACGACTTCCTGGTGCTGCTTCAGGAACACGTTGGAGACCGCCACCGCCTGGTTGAGGAGCCCGCCCGGATTGTGACGAAGGTCCACGAGCAACCGGGTCGCTCCTCCGAGGCGCAGTTCCACGATGGCTTCCCGTAACTCGCTATCGGTGTTCTCGTTGAAATCCGAGATCCGGACATATCCCGTCTTCTCGGAGCCGGTGGGCTCATCGAGGACGAAGTAGTAGGGCACGCTCGTCAGCGGAATCCGGTCCCGAATCACGGTGAAGTCGAGCGGGGCGTCATAACCCGGACGGGTGATGGTGATGCTGACCGGCGTCCCTCTGGGGCCTCGGAGCAGGGTCACCGCCTCATCCATCGTGTACTGCGTGGCATCCACCCCTTCGATTCGGGAGATCACGTCTCCGGCGCGAATTCCCAACCGGTATGCGGGAGTCCCCTCAAAGGGGGAGACGACCGTCAGCAGCCCGTTCTGGTGTTGCACCCGGATCCCGAGTCCCACATAGCCCCCCTGTTGCCGTTCCCGCATCTGGCGGTAGTTGCGGGGAACAAACAGATTGGAGTGGGGATCGAGCCGGACGAGCATCCCGGACACCGTCGCCCGGGTAAGGGTCTCCGGGTCGATCTCGCCGGCGTAGAGCGTCTCGATGTGCCGGATCACGTTCGCGTGCCGTTGCAGCAGTGTCCGGAGCTCGTCCGACAACGGAACTCCGCGCGCCGGTTGGACACCCAGAATGGTGGCCGAGATCGCCGCTCCCACCAGGAGCGGCATCAACAGGGGGATGACCCGCGCCCGGAGCCTCATAGGGTGATCCTAGCAGCCTGTGGTGGAACCCGGGTGAGCGCCGAGGCCGGTGAGGCGCCCGGCTGACCAGGCGCGTGAGGGAGGAATACCGGGTGTATTTCGACCGAAACGCAACGCAGAACGGAGCGAAGCGGAGTGGTTCAGCCGGGATGCATCGCCGGGCGAACGCCGCCTGGGTTTCACCACAGGCTGTTAGCAGCCCAGCCCAACGGGTGGGCACCCACGGGTGTCGGCGGAATCCGGCCTACTCCTCCTGGGCCTTCTTCCGGCGGTGCATGCGGTTCCCTATCCAGGCGATCCCGATGGAAAGCGTGTAGAGCACGATCATGGGCCCGGCCAGGATGATCTGGGTGGTGGGATCGGGCGGGGTGAGGAGCGCGGCGAGCACGAAACTGATGAGTACCGCGTACTTGAAGTACTGCCACAAAAAGCTCGGCGTAATCAGTCCGAGACGGGAAAGCAGCAGCGCCAGCGAAGGAATCTGGAACACCACGGCGGTTGCCAACACGAGACGGGCGTAGAAGCTGAATACCTCGGAAACCCGGTAACGAATCTCGATGTCCTCTCCGCCACCCCCGAACGTGCCGAGGAACTGGATAGCGGCGGGGAAGAGCACGTAGTGGCAAAACGCCGCCCCCGAAATGAAGAAGGCGGAACCCACGAAAACGAAAGGAACGGCGACGTGGCGTTCGTGGCGGTACAAACCCGGAGCGACAAAACCCCAGGCCTGGCCCAGCCAGGCCGGGGTTGAAACCACGATGGCCACCAGGAAACTCATCTTGATTCCAAGAACGAAGATCTCGGGCGGAGCCGTGGCGATGAGTTCTCCCCCCAACGGTTCGATGACTTGTCGCAGCGGCCGCATCAGGAAATCGAAAATCCGCTGGTAGAAGAAGAAACAACCCACGAACGCGACCAGGATCGCGATCGCCGCCCGGATCAAACGGCGGCGCAGTTCGTCCAGATGTTCGAGGAAGGTCATCCGGTCGGCCGGCCCGTCAGAGCGTTCCGTCCGCTCAGATTCGCTCACGAATTTCCGCGGGGCAAAGGGACCAGCCCCGGCTCGTCACTCGCCGGAGTCCTTGGTCGGCTCCGGTTCCGAATCTCCGGTGTCGTTCGCCCCTCCCGTGGCGTCTTCGGGACCTTCCGCAGTTCCCGCCTCAGGGCCGGAGACGGAGGAGTCGTTCGTCCCGTTTGCCGGTTCGCTTTTCCGGGAGGCAGAGGACCCATCGGAATCAGCGCCGCCGCGGCTGTCGCCTTCGGTTGCCTTCGCGGCGGAAGGACCGGAGCCGGCGTCCGGGTCGAGACTGCTACCGAGGTTCGCCACCTCCTTCCCCAGACCGGAAACTTCGCTGCGCGCGGCCCGGAACTCTTCCATCTGCACTTCCCGCTCCAGGGTGCTGCGGAGTTCGGTGCTCGTTCGCCGAAACTCGGCGATGCTCTTTCCAAGCGTCTTCCCGATCTGTGGCAGTTTCCGGGGACCGAAGACAATCAGTGCCACCATCAGGATGATCAGCATCTCCTGCATGCCGAGCGGGCCGATCATGAGCGGGAGAAAAAGGAACAGGGGCACCGGAGCGAACATTATCGTCTGCAACCGGACATACAGTCCGGGTAGATCGAATCATGGGCCCAAGCGAACGCTCCCCGCGGCCAGAAGCCATCCGCCCAGTGCGATTCGGAGCGAGGGAACGCCGGTTCAGGCCCCCACCCGGAGGCTGGCCGGCATCGCCAGCCTCACTTCTTGGCGATGGCGCCGCGTAACCAGAGTCCCGCCGTCCGGAGGGAGACCCCCGGGGCAATTCGGCGGATGTTTGAGTCCGTTGCCCCCGGTTACGACCGGATGAACCGGATCCTCAGCGTGGGATTGGACCAGGGTTGGCGGCGAGCCGCCCTCAGGGAACTCGATTGCGGACCCGGCTCCCGGATTCTCGATCTCTGCTGCGGAACCGCCGATCTCGCATTGCTGCTGCCGCGGGAACTCCGCCCCGTGGGCTGTGACCTGACACCCGCGATGCTGGAGATCGCGGACGCCAAGGCGGCCCGCTCGGGAACCACCCTCCCGCTGGCTGCCGGAGACGCCATGAGACTGCCCTTCGCGTCCGGAGTTTTCGAGGCAGCAGTCGTCGGGTTCGGGATCCGCAATCTTCCGAACCTGAAGACCGGGCTTGCCGAAATTCACCGGGTGCTGGCGCCGGACGCAAAGCTTGTCATTCTGGAATTCTCCCGACCCGAAGCAAGCTTGGTTCGGCTCGGGCATGGGGCCTGGCTCCGGCTCGCGGTACCCGGCCTGGCCCGCCTGGCAGTTTCGGGAACGGAACCCTACGGGTACCTCCGCGATTCCATCCTGAGCTTTCCGGACGCGGGAGCCCTGGCCGCCACCCTACGGGAGGCCGGCTTCACCGGTGTTTCGTACCGCCACCTGGCGCTGGGGACGGTTGCGATCCACTCCGGGCGGCGAGGTGTCCCGCGTCTCGGGGAGGTGACGTAGGGGGTGCTACCCAAGCCGCGCCCGTCACCACGGTAACGGCAGGAAACGGAACGGACCGATCCTCGGAATCTCGGTGGGCAGTGAGTTCAGCTGCATGACCTCCTCCCAGGCGCGGCGCTCCACGCCCGCGGCTGTCGTCCGCAGCGCTACCCGGCGCCGGTAGGTCCGGCTCAGACCGCCATCCTCGGCCGCCTCTCCCGCACCCTGATCGGGTGATCGGGCCGCGGGACGACCCCCGATGGATCGAACCCGGACCGAAATGTCCACGGCACGCACGATGTGATCGCGAAGGCGGGCAGCCGACGCCATGTCTCCGACAAAGTGCGGCGGCGTATCGAGCAGTACGTCACCGTTTTGACCCGTGACGTAACGGACCTGCAGGTCCTCGATGAACCCGACCGGCTGCGGCGCGTTCTCATCCACTCGCCGCATCAGAACCCGCCGCTGGTCGGCCGCGTTCGCTTCCGGCGCCCGAACCCAGTAGCGAATCCGCGTAACCGGCACCAGCCCGGGCTGTCCGAGGCCGAAGAGTCCATACCCCTCGCGGTCCTCGCCCCCGCCGGGAGTCCCTGCCGGCACGCCCCGCTTCTCCAGCAACTGCTGGAGCATCGTTCCCACCACCTGGTCGGTCAGGCTGGCGAGTGCGCCTCGACCAATGCCGGGAACCGCCGCCTCGATCACGCCGCCGAGCACACTCTGCAAACCGCGCTCGAGAAGACCGCCGCCGCTTCCCGGCTGGAAGGTGTCCGCATCCACGCTGGGACGGAAGTACCAGTGCCAGGGATCCTCCAGCGGCGCGATCCGGACCGCGGCGCCCGCGGGAGGCGCCGCGCCTTCCGGCATCTCGGCGATCCGCGAGCCCACCGCCCGCAGCGCTCCGCCGAGGCTTCCAGCACCAGCACCCGGTCCGCTAAGGACCGAGACTACCCTCCCGAAGGCCCAGCGGGGTGTCATTTCATCGTCGTTGAACACCACCACGAAGGGCCGGTCCGAAGCTCCCCCGCCCCGGTCCAGTCGGGACTCCGATTGGCCTAGCGTCACTTCGACTCCATCGAATCCGACCACGGGTTCGAACGAGGTATCGGCGAAACGTTCGGGAGCCGTCAGGAAGTCCAGTCCGTCCGGGTTCTGATCACCGGCCCGGTCCAGATCGGTAAACACAGGGATTTCTGCCGGAAACCCGGACCCCGCCCGCACCAGGTCCGCCCCGATCCGATCCAGAACCGCGCGGCCGTCCTGGCGCATGGCAGCGAGTTCCGGTTGCAGCTCGAAAGACAGGCGCGCCTGGCGAAAGAGCATTGCGAAGCTCGCACCGACCATCAGCGTCAGACCGAGCGCCACTACGGCTTCGGTGATGGTGAAACCCGGAGAACCCGCGTCCCCTCTCCTCAGGTGCCGTCGAGGCACCACGGCTGCGGAGATCCGCACCACCACCCGGCGTCGATCTCCTTGCGCGTTGCCGGCACCGGCGCCGCACCGAACGGGAGCGGAAACCATCGTCTCTGCCCTCCTAGCGGATCCAGAACGGGGAACGGCGGAAACCCTCGACGAAGAGGGTCACCTTTTCGAGGGCGCTGTCGCGCACCCGGAACTCGAAATCACCGATGACGGTGTCCACGATCTTTCCGCCCACGCCACTCACACTGAAAGCCATGTTTCCGGAGGACGACAGGCTGATCCCCCGAATGCGGCCTCGGCCGAACGCGGTCAGGGAAGACGCCTCGTCCCCCACCCCCACCATCTCCGCGCCGGTCAGACCGTCGAACACGCGGAGCCGCGCTACCCCGTCCCCGGTGGTGGCCACGTCGCAGGAAAGCTCCTCACGTTGAACCGAACGGGTGGCGAGTACGACGTCGATCTCCGAGCCGGTCGTCAGGACCGCCGGTTTTCCCTGGGGCACTTCCCCGTCGGAGAGCGTCCGGCGCCACACCTCCTGGAGGTTGATCCCCGTATCCCGGAGGAGAACGATGTCGGACGGAGTATCCCGAACGCGACGATCTCCACCGGTCACAACCAGCAGGTGCGGCTCCGTTCGGCCCGGAAAAGGGAACACCACCGGTGGGGTCAGGATGGGGTGCTCCCCTCCCAAACGGTGCGCCACCCCCCATTGCCAGTTACCGGGCTCGGCAAGCCGCAGGCGGTGTATCTGACCGTGAAGGTCGGCGAGATACACCTGGGTAACCACGTCGGGAGCTCCGGAAACGGCCCACCCCGGTTGCCAGGCCGCCGCCGGGGTGACGGCGCCGTTCTTCGGGATCCGCGGAGAGGGCGCGGGCTCGATAGGGTGGCGCGAACGGACCTGGCCGTCCTCGATCGCCAATACCAGCAACCACTCCCCCGAGTCGCTTCCCGGGCTCCCCCTTCCGGCGGGAAGGAACGTGAGCCAGGTGCTCCCGGAGGTCGCGGGCACTTCCGCCATCAGCGGTTCCGGAGTCTCGCCGAGTTCGTCAACAATTCCACCAGCATCCCCCTCCCGGTTCCCGACGTTGAAGAGCAACCGGGGCGCCTCCGGACCACCGCTCGAAGGCCGCGGAGGATGGTGGCCGCCCGCCCAGCCGTCTCCCACCTTCGACACATCCATTGCCGTCACGAATCGCCCGCCGGCAGAGCGGCCGAACGCCAGCACGGTGCGCCACTCCTGGAGGCCTTCGAGGAAAACGTCGCGGACGACCGGCGAACCGGCAAGCGCGAAGCGGTTGACGAGTCCCCGTTGCAGGCCGGCCGCGCCCCGGACTCCCGCCAGGGCCAGGTCCCGGAGGAAGGCGTGCTCTGCGGCATCTTCGACAGGGGACGCGGGCCCCAGGATGTCATCCGGGATGTAGGCGAAGACCTCTTCCCCGCTGTCGCCGGCGAAGGCGTGGACCATGCCCCCGCTGGTCGGGAGATAGACCATCGTGCGCCGGTTGACGTGCCTCAGAAAGAACTCCCGGTAGCCCTCTCCTTCCCGTGAGATCCGATCGGGATGGCGGGGCGGACTCGTTACCACCACCGGGGAAGCCAAACCCTCACGGAGTTTCCAGGTACCTTGCCCTCCGATGAAGTGAAGGTCCCCGTCCGGGCCGTAAAGCGTTCCCGTCTCGGGGTGGACGGCAATTTCCTCGCCGCGAACCAGCCGGACCACAATGCGAGCGGCGTCCTCCGCGGTGCGCGCCCCGGTCCCGTCCAATTCGTTCAGATAGCCCGCGCGCACCCCGAGATCCTGCGGAGTTACCTCGCCGATCCGGAAGGGCAGCAACTCGCGGCTGCCTGGCCGGTTGAAGAGCATCAGACGATCGTCCGGATCCCGCTGAGCCAGGCGCGATCCTGCGCCCCAGACGGGTGTCGTGTCCAGAACTCCTCCGTCCCCCGGCTGAACGGGAAGCGCCCGGAGCTCCCCTTTGAGCGACGAGAGGTCCGCGCTCGTCGACAGCAGGATGTTGTCCGGGTATGTACCGCGAAGCCGGATTACTTCTTCGAGACGCTGCCCACGGGTCGCGGGAGCCACCAGAGCGTCCCACGGCAGCGCCGGATCGCTGCCGGGAAAGGTGGCCGTCGGAGAGCCCGCGACGAGTTCCTTGACCGTCGCCAGTCGCGGCGCCGAGAGTTTCACCTGGCCCGTAGGGAGCGTGACCTCGCTGAGCACCTGATCGAGAGCTCGCCGAAGACTCTCGGGACGGTCGGCGTGGATTGCCGGGCGCCGACCGTGGGAAGCCATCCAGGCCAGGTGATTCGTATGGCCACGCGTCTCTTCGTTCGACATCGCGACGCCGACGACGTGGATGTCTCCAAGGCCCGCATCCGGATTCCCGCCGTTCAGCGCCAGGTACGCCGCCTTGGCCTTGAGGCCGGCGTTCCAGGCGGCAAACGACGCCTTGGTCGGATCCGGGGTGAGGCGCGCCTCCGGGGTCACGTGGCCGGTTTGGAGCCACACCGCGTCGTTCTCGTCACGACCGCCCGGCCCCTCGTTGAAATCGAGCCAGGGATGAAATATGCACTCGCAGGTATCGAGTCCGTCGGTGATCAGCACGATGACGTTTTGTTGGCCGGGCTCCAGATCGTGCATCGCGGTCGCGGCAATATGGGTTGCGAGTTGGTACAGCGCGATCCCATTGGGCGTCCGATTCGTGTTGACGTCATCGGGAAGCCCCCGCAGCAGCGCTCGACGCGCCGCTTCGGTGTCACATCCGGAGGGGTCGCTCAGGATCCGGACTCCACCGCAGCGCACCGGAGTGATCGGCGGTCCGGGCCCCGATCCGCTCGGCAGTCCGGCGCCCATCGTGGGGTCGGCACAGATCTGCCGCCGGGAACTGCCATCTTCCGACTGCCGGAACTGCTGGAACGCCGCGAGCCGCCAGTGAACCAGGGGTTCGCCCGACTCCGACTCAAGATTGCGGCCCGCCCACTGCACTACTTCCCGGGCAGTGTCAAACCGGGTTCCGTTGCCCATCGACAGTTCCATGGATTCGGAGGTGTCGAACAAGATCCAGACCCGCGGGCGTGTGGTTGTGCGAAGAGTCCCGAACGGATCCCGGCGCCCTTCATCCGGGAAACCGACGCCGCGGTCGCGCGAGCCCCCGACCCCGGTGACGGCAGGCTGCGCCACCCCTACGAACGGGATCGCGGCAAGGGCCAGACCGCACACGAGTGCTGGCAGCCTGAAGCTCCATCGCCGGTGTTTCGATTCCTTCATGGATCTCCTCCTTTCGAGAACGTTTCCGAGTCCGTAGTCAGCGAGACGGTGCTCTACCGCGTATCGGGAACTGCCGACTGACCCAGTTCGTCAATCCGTCGCTGTAATCGCCGTTTTCGGCGTCCCGCCACGCCGGACGCCGGGCGAGCCGCACGGTCAGTTCCAGCCGGCTGACGGCGTGTGGCTCCTCCGGGGTCTGCGGCGGCGGATGGCGCGCTTCGGCCGTGAGGACCGCCCGGTCGTGCGGAGCGCCAGCATCGGAGGCGCCCACCACCGGACGGCGGATCCAGACCGTGACCCCGGCGAGGTCCGGAGCCCCGTCGCCGTCCAGATCCGGAGCCCAACCGCCATTCGGGGCTCGCGGATCAAACTGAAGCCCCCGGCCCCGAACATCCCGCAGGACCCGGCCGACATAGACGCGCGCATTCTCTCCGGCCATCGGCCCATCCCGGAAGACCTCATAGTCGCGGCAACCAGCCATCTCCGGGGCGCCACAGGCGGCGCTGTCGAGCGGGAGCGCCACCCCCCACCGGTCCCCCTGCCGGGCGCGAATCGAGGCACGAGCCGGCGGAAGGGCCAATTCGAAGCTGTCGTGTTCCTCAACGTGTGCTGCCAGTACGGCCTTGGCGAACTCGAGCCCTGCTTCGGCCTGAGCCGCAGCAGCCTCCATCCAGGCTTCGTTGCGCGCCACCGCACCGTCGGATCCGACGGAGACCAGCACCACGGCCCCGATGCCGGCCAGTGCGAGCACGAGCAGCAGCGCGATCACCAGCGCCATACCCCGTTGACCGGAGTGCGGCAGCGCCGCGCCCCCGCGGGGCCCGCGCCTATTCACGGTTTGCCACCCGAATCGATTCCAACCGCACCACCGGACCGCGCCCGGCGGAGACCGGCATCGCCACGACTTCGAAGCGGAGACTGGCGAATTGGCCCGCGCCCGGCGGGGTCAGCTCCCGGATCCTCCACCGCACCTCATAGAGTGCGGAGCGCAGATCGCTCGGTTGACCGTCTTCGCCGAAGTATTCGAAATACCCCGGGGAACCCCCGCCGCTGATCCCGACGCTCCCGCCCGGAGCAACGGCCGGGTGATATCCGGACCACGGCCACCCGCGTGAGAAGGGCGCCGCGACGAATCCTTCCATCTTGCCCCGCGCGATCCCGGTCGCGAGGCCGCTGTAGGCAGCGGCTTGCCGGGCCCGGGATGCCTGGGCGAGCGCCCGGACGAGTCCCCCGGCCGCGACGACGAGGAGGAGGACGGCAAACAGCGTCTCGACGAGCGAAAAGCCCTCCTCCGCTGCCCGGCAAACGGTCCGGCGAGGTGTATCCGGTCGCTCCATGTCTCTTTCCCTGTGAAGAGAAAGGACGGGAATTACTTCGCCTTTTTCCCGCGAAAGGGCCGAATGTGGAAAAGTCGAAGCGAAGGCCGAAGTGCGCTGATGGAGCCCGCCCGGCTTCCATGCCCGCCGGCGGCTCGTGCCGAGCCGGGCGTCAGGCGCCGGTCGAGACGCCGAAGGCTACGGCCGCGCCAAGAGCCAGGAGCGTGCCGAACGGAAGTGGCGTGTCGCGCCGGATCTTCCCGAGAAGCAGAAGCGGCCCCGCCGCGACCACTCCGGTTGCCGCCGCGAGGGCGATCGCTCCCAGCGTCGGGACCGGGCCCAGAAATGCCCCGATCATCAGGAGAAACTTGACGTCTCCGAGGCCAACCGCTTCAACGCCTCGAAACCTCAGCCAGAGCGCGCGCAACAAGAAGAGCAGCCCCCCGCCAAGGACGGCCCCGATGCAGGAGGTCACGAGGTCCAGGTCGGACCGTGGCCCCGCGAGTAGCAGGCCGAGCGCAGCACCGGGAAGCGTGAGAACGTCCGGCAGCACCATGCGCTCCCAATCGGTGAGCGCCAGGGTGAGCAGCAAACTGCCGAAAACGAGCCGGGACGCGACCATCGCCGGATCGCCGGTTCCAAAAGCGAAGACAGCGAGGAGCCCGGTCAGGAGCTCGACCAGCGGGTACCGGAGGGAGATCGGGATCCGGCAGTCCCGGCACCGGCCACCCAGCCACAGCCAGGAGATCACCGGCAGTTTGTCCCGGACACGAATCGGCGCGGTGCACGAAGGGCACCTCGATCCGGGAAACAGCAGGGACTCCCCGATGGGGAGGCGGTGGATCACCACATTGAGGAAACTCCCGAGGACGAGTCCAAGAACGAAGAGCACCGGAAGGCTGACGGCGCCGGGAAAACCGGCGTCAGGTCCGCTCACCGGTCAGCGGCCGGGAAAACCGGCCAGCGGAGAGGTGTCGGCTATTCGAGGAATTCCGTCGCGGTCCAGAACAAAGGGAACACCTGCGGGGTCCACCGGCCGACCCGGCAACAATCCCGCCGCGATCAACTCGTTCCAATCAACCGGCTTGCGTCCCCAACCGCGCGCGTACTCGCCTACCGCCGCGACCAGTTGATCGCGCTGGTCCAGAGCGTCCAACTGGAGCAAATGCGTCGAAGCGTTGGACCTGGTGCGACCGTCGCCCGCTCTCTCCCACAGGGCGCGCCACAGCGTTCTCGCCGTTTCGCGCTCTCCGATCTCGGTCAGGGATCGAGCCGTGAGCGCCGTGAGCCACGGGGGGGCGCCTTCGCGCGCGCTCGCGGCTTCGAGAATGCGGGCGGCCCCCTCCCGGTCTCCCAGGTACCAAAGATGCAGAAGTCCCCGAACCAGTAACGCGTCGAAATCCCCTGGATGCCGAGCCATCCATTCGGCAAGGATTCCATCGGCGCGCTGCGGCTCGCCGGCGCCGAATGGCGGTGACTCCGCCAGGAGCAAGGCCCCTACCACCGCCGCGGGACGAAATCCCGGATCCAGGCGCAGCGTCCGGTCGATGAGTGGGCCGAGGCTCGGGAAGTCGGAGGCGCCCTCAAGTCTGCGGTTCCCATAGTGCTGGATCGCGAGCAGCCACGAGGTGTCGGCCAGCAATCGGCGGATCGCCGCCGGGAGGACGGCGATCCCTTCATCGCTGAGACGAGCACCCGACCACCAGCGCGCCGACCCGGACGAAGGCTGCACCTCCGGCGACACCAGTGCGGATGCCCCGAGGCACGCGATCGCCAGCCCGGCGCCAGCGATGCGTCCCGCGTAGCGCCGGAGCCCGGCAGCCTTGGTACGAAGACGCATGCGACGTTCAGGGAGCTCTCGCCGACAACCTGCGCGCTCCCCGCGGGAAAATGGCTGTCGCTGCCGCCACCATCGCGGCCGCGTAGAGCGTGGCGTAGAGCGTGGGTCCGGCAAGCAGCGCCGATACCGCGGCAACGGCATCCGGCAAGCCTCCGAGCGGAGCGTCAAGGGCCGGAAAGTCCGGAGGCACGAAGGTCGCGAGCACCGACAACGGTCTCAGCGCGAGGGGGCTCGGAGCCGGCGACAGGCCCCCGAAAAACCAGCCCGCGATGCAAGCCGCCGCCGCCAGCGGCGCCGCAACCGAAGGCCGCGCGAGCGCCAGCAGGAAAGTGGCGACGGCGAGGACCACGAGCAGCCGCAACCACAACAGCCAGGCCATACCGAGCACCGGGACCCAGACAGCGCCCGACCAGCCGGACAGCCAGGCGAGCAGGATCGCACCCACCGCAGCCGCATAGAGGAAAAGACCCGCCGCCAAGCCGATGAATCGTCCCGCCAGCAGGAGATTCGCGGGAACCGGCCTGGCGAGGGCGAAGGAACCGAGCACGCCCCGGTAGCCGGCAAGCCCGGCTCCCTGGGTGAGCGCGAGGAACCAACCCAGTGCTTCCGCAAAGGCCCAGGCGAGGTCGGCCTCGAACCGTCCCTCGTGATCAAGCGACGCATCGGCGAGAGCTACCCCGATGCCGAGCGACACCACGACCAAAGCCAAACTGGCCACCAGGCTCCGCTCGGAGACAAAACCGCGCAGGGCGACGATCGCGGTTGCCGCCAGGCGAACGACGGACATCACCGTTCAGGGAAGAATCTGCTTCTTGCCGCTCAGCGCGGCCGCCAGCCAGTCGCCGCCACCACCGGGAGCGACGGTGCAACCGCGCCCATTGCCGATGAAGTCCGCGAGCGGTCCGCAGGCCGCGGCGGTACCGGCCGCGAGCACGATCAGTCGGTCCGCCAGGGACTCGATGGCGGCAGCCTCGTGGAGGCTCAGGATGACCGCGGCTCCCCGTTCAGCCGCCCGGCGGACGGCCGCCATGGACCGGACCCGTGCCTCCGGATCGAGACCGGTGAACGGCTCGTCGAGCACGAGCACCAGCGGCTCGCCGACAAGCGCCTGCGCGAGCGAAACACGGCGCCGGACCCCGCGCGAGCAACGCATCCCCGGGAAATCCAGCCACTCCTCCAGTTCCGCCACCTCCGCGGCGAGTTCGGCTTCGCGGCGCGCCCGCGCGCCGCTATGTCCGGCGAGCACCGCGGCATAGCGCAGAATTTCCCGCACCCGCAGACCCGACGGGAATTCATCTTCTTCAGCAACGTACCCCAAGCGGCGGCGGGCCTCGCTCCTCGCCGCCGGGATTCCGCCGAGGAGCGCTTCGCCCGCGTCGGGAGTCAAGAGTCCCGCGAGCAGTCGGAGCGTGGTGGACTTCCCCGATCCGTTCTTCCCACAAAGCGCCACCACCTCGCCCGGCCCCACCGCCAAACTCAGGTCCCGGACGGCGGTGCGGCGCCGAAGCGACAATCCGAAACGCCGGGGCGCCGGATAGGAACAGGTCAGCGAACGGGCGCGAATCTCCAAGCTAGCAGTCCGTGGACGAAGTGGCGTGAGCGCCGAGAGCGGCAGGCTGCTGGCGCCGTCTCATTCGAGGAACGCGGTTTCGGCGGGAACGGGGCATGCGATCGCCGTTCCGGACGGATCGTTGTAGATCGCTCCGGAACTCGTTGCCGAGAAGGACCTGACCCCGGTGCGTCCGACGTCGGCGGGTTCCGCGTGGTAGCAGTAGTCGAGAAGGCTGTCGGGGTCACAGTGATCCGGGATGGAAGTTGGTGTCCCGTTTGCCGTCAGCGTCCGGGTGTATCCGCCTTTGACGTACGGACTCGTCCGCCCCAGATCCCCCCCAACGAATTCCGGGGCGGCGTCCGGATAGTCGGGAATTCCGACCGCCCCGCCGCAATCGGCGCCGTTGCGGCAGAGGTTCGTAAGGTCGGCGAAGAATCCGCAGTTGGAGGCCGCATAGGTCTGCTGCGCGGCAATTACCGCCCGGGAGTCTCCGATCGCCTGCGCCTCGTTCGCGGACAAGCGCGCTCGCAACAACTGCGGAATGGCAATTCCGGCAATCACCCCGATGATCGCAATCACGATCAGCAATTCGATGAGAGTGAAGCCGGCGGACGGAGGTGACTGGCGCGACCGGCGGGAGCACGCCTTGAGCCTCTTCGCCCACTCGACGATGGGCCCCGAGGGTGGCTCTTTCATAGCGAAGTCGCGGACGGGAGAGAGGGTGTCCGTGCGTTTCATAAGGATACGTCCTCCTTGGACAGTTCGTGGATCCGGCCGGCGGAGGCGAGGCCGCGAGCGAACGCCGCCCCGCGCGCACCCGTCCAGGCGGGCCCGCGAGGCTGAGAGACAGCGGGTGATGGGGTGGTTGCCCCCGCGCCAGCCGGTGGTTGCGGTGGGATGAGGGCCGAGGCCCCCGCCCGGAGAACCGGGCCGCGTGACTTTGTCCACCGGCTGCGAGCAGCCGGTGGACAGCGTGGCGTGAGCGCAGAGAGCCGTGAGGCGCCCGGCTGACAAGGCGCGTGAGGGAGGAATATCGAGTGTATTTCGACCGAAACGCAACGATGAGCCACGCGAAGCGGGGTGGCCAGTTCTCCCGGTGGGGGCCAGCCGGGATGAATCGCCGCTCGAGCCCCCACCGGGAGAACTGGGCCGCGTCACTTTGTTCACCGGCTGCTAACCCAGACGGCCGACGAGCGTCCAGATCGGGAGATACATCGCGATCACGATGGCCCCGATCACCAGGCCCAGAATGAGGATCAAGAGGGGCTCGATGAGCGGCAGCATCGTTGCTGTCATCCGCCGCACGTCCTCCTCGTAGAACTCCGCCACTTTCTCCAGCGAGACTTCGAGTTCCCCGGTGCGCTCCCCCACCGCAACCATCTGCACCACCATCGGTGGGAACAGTCCGGTCTGTCGAAGCGGGATCGCGAGCGAGGCGCCCGCCTCCACTCTCGAACGAACGCCCGATATCGCTCCTTCGAGATGCCGGTTGCCCACGGCGCGGCGGGCGATCTCCAGTCCCTCGAGTACCGGAACCCCAGCCCCCGTCAGTACGGACAGGGTTCTACAGAACCGCGAGATGCCCGCGCGCCGTAGCAGGCCTCCGAGCATTGGGATGCGAAGCGCGAGGCGGTCGCACCAGACGCCTCCCTGCTCAGTTCGCCGAATTCGTGTGACGCCCAGGGCAACACCGACGACTGCAGTCGACGCTCCCAGCGCCCACGACCCGAACGATCGGGATGCGTCAACCACGACGCGGGTCAGGAGAGGCAGCTCGGCATCGAGACTCTCGTAGAGCTCGCTGAAGACCGGTACGACGCGCCACAGGATTACCGAGATCACGAGCACTCCGATGGCGGCCACGACCAGGGGATAGGCGAAAGCTCCACGCACCTGCTGCGTCAGTGCCGCTGCCTTTTCGAGTTCCGTTGCCAGCCGGAGAAGGCTCTGGTCAAGTCGCCCACTGGCCTCTCCGATGGAAGTCATGGCCACCGCGAGACGGCCGAAAATCCGCGGATGGCGGCTCATCGCCATGGCAAGTGAACTGCCGGATTGGACGTCGCGGGCGATCATCTCCACCGTGGTGCGCAGCCGCCGGTTCTCCTCCTGATGGTGGAGTACGGACAAGCTCTCCGCGAGTGGCAGCCCCGCACCTACCATGACTCCCAGTTGCCGCACGGCAACCGCGATCTTCCTGCGGCTGACGGGATTCAGAAAAGTCCAGCCCGAGATCCCGCGAACGACCCCGGGTAACGTCCTCGGGCGCCCGGCCGACCCGGAACTCACCGAACTCGCTCCAAAGGCCACCGGCTGCTAGCAGCCTGTGGTGGAACCCACGTGAGCGCCGAGGCCGGGGAGGCCCAGTTCTCCCGGTGGGGCCAGTTCTCCCGGTGGGGGCCCGGCTGACAAGGCGCGTGAGGGAGGAATACCTGGTGTATTTCGACCGAAACGCAACGCAGAACGGAGCGAAGCGGAGTGTTTCAGCCGGGATGCATCGCCGGCCGAGCCCCCACCGGGAGAACTGGGCCGCCTGGGTTTCGCCACCGGCTGCTAGCCTCGGCCGTTGGTGGCGGACCGGAGCGCGGCGGCCAAGCCCACCGGTTCGTTCGATGCGGCGAGGGCGTCGCTCCGGGTAACGATGCCCTGGCGGCACAACGAAACCAGCGCCTCGTTGAGCGAGACGACGGTTCCCCGCCCCGCGCCCGCATCCATGACGGCAAAGAGCTGATGTAGCTTGTCCTCGCGGATCAGGTTGCGCGCCGCAGGCGTGGGGGCGAGGTGCTCGACGGCAAGTACGCGTCCGCGTCCATCGGCGCGTGGAACCAGACGCTGGCAGTAGATCGTTTCGAGCGAGGCCGAGAGGCGGATGCGGGCCTGACGATGTTGCGACGCCGGGAACATTTCCACGACGCGGGTGAGCGCGTGGAGCGCCGACCGGGCGTGAATCGTGGCCAGCGCCAGGTGTCCGGTTTCACTCACCCGGAGCGCCGCGTCCATCGTCTCGCGATCCCGGACCTCGCCAATCATGACCACGTCCGGGTCGGAGCGAAGAACGGACCTCAGAGCGGTGTGAAAGGAGTTGGTGTCGCTTCCCACCTGCCGCTGCGTTACCAGGGCGCGTCGATTCTGGTGGATGACTTCCACCGGATCCTCGACGGTCACGATATGGACCGCACGCGTGCGGTTGATCCGATCCAGGATGGCCGCCATGGTGGTGGATTTCCCCGACCCGACCGGACCGGAAGTGAGGACCAAACCGGAGCCGAGGCTGGCGAGGCCCGCCGCGCTTGCCGGCAATCCGAGCGCATCCAGTGATGGAACTTCGTCGGCAACCACCCGATAGACCGCGGCAAGAGCCCCTCGGCAGCGAAAGACACTGCCGCGAAAGCGGGCAACTCCCGCCAGCGTAAAGGAGTAGTCAGCCTCACCACCCTGCTCAAGCAGCGCGCGGTGGCGATCCGGGATTCCGGCAGACACCATCGATTCCACAATGACCGCCGAGAGCGGTTCACCCTCGGCTTGGGTGAGCCGGCCATCGATCCGCAGGCGGGGGACGGCTCCGGGGCTGAGATGAAGATCGCTCCCGCCGAGGCTCACGAGGTGCTTCAGGAGCCGGGCGAGCTCCACCCGGGGGTCGGATGGCTCTGAGGGCGGCGATACGCGCAGTCGGTCAGGCATCCCAAGAAGTCAGACGAGATTGCGAGCCATTTCTTGTCAAAGTTCTGGCCGGACGAATCGGGGTCCGGTTCTGGTCCACCAATTGCTTTGGCTGCACCGACGAGACCGCTACCGAACAACGGAGGGCAGCGAGACGGGCCCGCACCCGACGCTCACCCGCCCGCCCCTATTCGGACGCTCCCTCCGGACGCCATCCGCAGGAAGAACTGTTCTGGTAGAATCACGTCCCGCATGGCGGGCGTTCAGGATCGGGAGTCAACCCCTTGAGCCTCCCCTCCTTCCCCGACCAGACGCGGTTCCTCTTCGTTACGGGTGGGGTGATCTCTTCGCTCGGCAAGGGAATCGCATCCGCGTCTATCGGACGGTTGCTCAAATCGCAGCGGTACTCGGTCACTTTCCTCAAGTTCGACCCTTACCTGAACGTGGACCCGGGCACCATGAGCCCGTACCAGCACGGCGAGGTCTTCGTGACTCACGACGGCGCCGAAACGGATCTTGATGTAGGGCACTACGAGCGGTTCACCGGCAGCGCGTTCTCGGCGCTATCGAACGTCACGAGCGGCCAGATCTACGAGGCCGTCATCCAGCGCGAGCGGCAAGGCGGCTATTTGGGAGCCACCGTGCAGGTGATTCCCCACGTAACCGACGAAATCAAGCGCCGGGTGATCGCGGTCGCCGACGAGGGGGCCGACGTGGTCATCATCGAGATCGGTGGCACGGTCGGTGACATCGAAGGACAGCCCTTTCTGGAAGCCGCCCGCCAGTTCCGGCTGGACGCGGGTCCGACTCGGGTCTGCTTTCTGCATCTGACTCTCGTCCCGATGATCGCGACCGCCGGCGAGTACAAGACCAAGCCCACCCAGCACAGCGTGCGCGAACTGCGGGCGATAGGTATCCAACCCGATGTGCTCCTGTGCCGCGCCCGCGAGGGGCTGCCCAGCGACGTGAAGGCCAAGATCGCGTTGCACACGTCGGTCGCGCGCGATGCCGTCTTTACCGCCGTGGACGCCCGCTCCGTGTACGAAGTCCCCCTGAACCTGGCGGCCGAGGGTGTCGACAGCCGCGTCCTCGAACATTTTCGCCTTCCGTCCCGGACACGGAATCTGACCGATTGGAAGGATCTGGTCCAGCGTCTCCGGGCGGGGACGCGAGATGTCCGGATCGGGATCGTGGGCAAGTACGTCGAACTCGAAGACTCGTACAAGAGCCTCAGCGAGGCCCTGGTGCACGGAGGAGTTCCGCACGACGCCCGAGTGGAAATCCGCTGGGTGGAAGCCGAGAGCATCCAGGATGGCGATCTCTCCTCGTTGGATGACTGCGACGGCATTCTGGTGCCCGGGGGATTTGGCTCTCGCGGAACCGAGGGGATGGCGGCGGCCGCGGGCAGGGCCCGAATCGACCGGGTTCCGTTTCTGGGAATCTGCTACGGGTTCCAGTGGGCGGTGGTGGAGTTCGCGCGCTCCGAATGCGGGCTCGCGGGGGCCAGCACCCAGGAACTCGATCCGGACGCGGAGCATCAGGTCTTCCAGTTGTTGCGCGGTCTCGAAGGCGTCGAGCCGATGGGCGGGACGATGCGGGTGGGCGCGGCAACCTGCATCCTGCGGGAGGGTTCGCTGGCCGCGCGGACCTATGGCACAACCCGCATCAGCGAGCGCCACCGGCACCGTTACGAATTCGAGCGCGGCTACACGGAGCTCGTCGAATCCCGAGGGATGAAGTTCTCCGGCTTGACGGAGGATGGGTTCTACGAAATCGCCGAAATTCCTGACCATCCCTGGTTCCTCGCGGTCCAGTTCCATCCGGAGTTCCAATCGAACCCGCTCCGTCCGCATCCGCTCTTCAGCAATTTCATCGGAGCCGCCCTGCGGAACCGGCAACAGCGGATAGCGGAAGAGCTGCCGACAACCGCGGCCGCCGCAGCCACCGGCTGACCGGCCGATCTTCCGTGCCCAAGACGGATTCCGGCCAACCCAACCCTTCTCAGCGCGACGCCGAGGCCAGCGCGCCTCCTGGAGGCGATCCGGTTGCCCGCCGGGCGGCGGCCATCGAAGCGATCCTCCTGGACGTGGACGGCGTGCTGACCGACGGGACCTTCGAGCCGGGCGACGAGGACGCCGGGGTTCCCGAGCGCAAGCGATTCCATTCCCGCGACGGGTTGGGGCTCGTGATGGCCAAGAAGTGCGGACTGCGTCTTGGTTTCGTGACTGGGCGCCGCTCCGGTGTCGTCAGGGGGCGCGCCGCCGAGCTGTCGCTGGATTTCCTCCGGGAAGGCTGTTTCGACAAAGGCCCGGCCTTTGAGGAAGCCTGCGTCGCTTTCGGCCTGATGCCGGAGCAGGTTGCCTTCGTGGGTGATGACGTTCAGGACCTACCCGCTCTCGAGAGGGCCGGGTTTGCCGCCGCACCCGCGGACGCCCACCCGGCGGTGCTGGAATGCGTCCACTTCGTGGCTGACGCTCCGGGCGGCCGCGGCGCCGTTCGTCAGATCATCGAACGAATCCTGGACGCTCGGGGTCTGCTCGACGACGCCCTGTTCCGTTTCTGGGGCTAACAGCCTGTGGTGGAGCCGGCATGAGCGCCGAGGCCGCCAGTTCTCCCGGTGGCGGCGAGGCGTCCCGCTGACCGGGCGCGCGAGGGAGGCCAGCGCCGCGGGCGGTCAGGCCCCGGCAGCGCGCGCGAGGAGTGCGTGGGCGAGCCCTTCGGCCGCTGCTTCGGTCTCTTCCAGGGTTCCGGATGCGTTCACCAGGTCATCGGCCTGCCGTGCTTTCGCTACGGGATCCATCTGGGCGGCGAGACGCAGACGAGCCTCTTCCGAGCTCATCCCGGAGCGGGCCGTGAGGCGCTCGAACTGCTGTTTCGGACGGCAGGCGACAACGACGATCCGGTCGTAGTTCGCCGCGCTGCCGGTCTCGACCATGAGCGCGGCCTCGATGCCGGCGACCCCCCTTCCCTGCCGTTCGCACTCATCCAGAAAAGCACCGATCCGCTGCCAGATCCGCGGATGCACCAGGTCGTTCAGCCATTCCCGCTCCACCGGGTTGGCGAAGACCCGAGCCCCCAGGATCTTTCTGTCGATGCTGCCCCCCGGCGCGACCACGTCGGGGCCAAAGTGGTTCGCAATCTCTTCCACCAGCTCGCCGCCGGGGAGAAAAAACTCGTGCGTGAGAGCGTCCGCATCGAGCATGGGGATCCCGGTACGCTCGAAAACCCGGCGTACCGTCGTCTTTCCGGAGGCAATCCCGCCGGTGAGCCCGATCCGCAGCACGGTCGCTAGCAGTCTGTGGTGGAACCCGGGTGAGCGCCGAGGCCGGTGAGGCCCAGTTCTCCCGGTGGGGCCAGTTCTCCCGGTGGGGGCCCGGCTGACAAGGCGCGTGAGGGAGGAGCCCCCACCGGGAGAACTGGCCCGGATGTATTTCGACCGAAACGCAACGATGAGCGGCGCGAAGCGGCGCGGTGAACAGCCGGTGGTGGAACCCGCGTGAGCGCCGAGGCCGGCAAGGCGCCCGGCTGACAAGGCGCGCGAGGGAGGAATACCGGGTGTATTTCGACCGAAACGCAACGCTGAGCGGCGCGAAGCGACGCGGTCAGCCGGGATGGATCGCCGGCCGAGCCCCCACCGGGAGAACTGGGCCGCGCGGGTTTCATCACCGGTTGTTTGGCCGGGATGGATCGCCGGCCGGGCCCCCACCGGGAGAACTGGGCCGCCTGGGTTTCACCACAGGCTGCTGGCAGTCCCTCGACGAAGGGAAACGAGCACCGAGAGCCGGGCGGGAAGGCTTCCCGAGGTTCACCTCGTCCCCCGGCTGTCAGGAGCCGGATGCCCGGCGGGCGACGGCGAGAGCGACGGTATTTGCCAGCAGCATCGCGATGGTGAGCGGTCCGACTCCACCGGGAACCGGGGTATAGGCGGAAGACCGTTCCCGCATCGCCACGGGATGGACATCACCGACCAGGGTGTACCCGTTCCTCCGGAAGCGGGCCAGCCGTTTGTCATCGTCTCCGAAGAAATCGCGTACCTCGTCCTCGCTGGTGGCGCGGTTCATCCCCACGTCCACGACGACGGCGCCTTCGCGGATGGCGTCCGCCCCGATCATCGCCGGCCGGCCGATCGCCGTGCAGAGGATGTCCGCCTCCCGGCAGACCGCGGGGAGGTCCCGCGTCCGCGAGTGGCAAACCGTCACGGTGGCGTGCTGATGGAGCAGCAGGAGCGCCAGGGGCTTGCCCACGATGTCGCTTCGCCCGACCACTACCGCCCGGGCGCCACGCACCGCGATCGCTTCGCGGCGGAACATCTCCATGATTCCCGCGGGGGTACAGGGGCGCGGGCCGGGAAGGTTGGCCACCAACCGGCCCACGTTTTCGGGATGGAAACCGTCCACGTCCTTGTCCGGACGAATCCGGGCCAGGAACTCCGACGCATCGAGTCCCCCCGGCAAAGGCAGTTGAAGGAGGATCGCGTCCACCGCTTCGTCCTGGTTCAGTCGCTCCAGCAATCCGGCCAGTTCCGGCGCCTTCGTCGTCGCCGGAAGACGATGCGTCTCCGAGACGATCCCCACCTCGCGCGACGCCTTCATCTTTCCCCGCACATAGATCGAGGAGGCAGGATCGTCTCCCACCAGCACCACCGCCAATCCGGGGGGGCGGCCGCCACGCGCAAACTCCTGAGCCGCCTCGGCGGCATCGGCGCGAATCGCGGCGCCGATTCTCTTCCCATCCAGGACTCTTCCGGACATCAACACTCTCCTTGACAACCTGGCGACAAGACCTTACGGCCCGCTCCTGCCGCCGAAGGCTCGCCTATGGCCTCGGCCAGCAGCGCTCGCGCGCTACCGGCGATTTCCCGAGGCGAGGAACCGGACACCGCAGAGATCACCGCGGCAGCGTCGGCTCCCGCGGCAAGCACCGCGCGTATCCGGGATTGACTGATCCCGCCGATCGCAACCAGCGGCCCCTCGTAGAGCCTCCGTGCCTGCCGAACGCCCGACAGCGAAACCACGGGCGCGGAATCCGCTTTCGTCGAGGTTTCGTACACCGGTCCCACGGCAAGATAGTCGACCGGTTCGCGCCGGGCGACGCGCATTTCCTCACGAGTATGGGTGGAAAGGCCTATGACGGCACGGGCCCCCAGCAGTCTCCGGGCCGCCCTCGCCGAAAGATCGTCCTGTCCGAGGTGGACTCCGTCGGCGCCCGTCAACAGGGCGACATCCGCACGGTCGTTCACCACCACCCGGACTCCACTCGCGGAAGCAGCGCGAACTCCGGCTGATACCCACGACACGAAGGCTCCGCTCGGAACCCCCTTGCCCCGAAGCTGAACCAACCTGATCCCGGCGGTCCCGAGGGCACGGAGAACCGGGCCAGGATCCCGGTCACCGAAGAGGCTCGCGTCCACGATGGGATAGACGGGGCTTTCCGCGAAGAAAGCCCGGGAACACCAGGAGCCCGCCCTTGGGTTCGTTGAGGTCGCGCGCCGATCAGCGCAGGCGCCCGATGAACCCGGTGTCGAAGCCACCGGCGAGAAACTCCTCGCTCTCCATGATACGACGATGGAGCGGCAGGGTCGTGTGGATTCCCTCCACCTCCATCTCCGCGAGAGCCCGCCGCATCCTCGCCACGGCATGCGGCCGATCCTCGCCGTGCACAATGAGTTTGGCTACCAGAGAATCGTAGTAGGGCGGGATGACGGCCCCGGCATACGCTGCGGTGTCCACCCGAACCCCGGGTCCGCCGGGACTATGGAAGGAGGTGATGGTCCCCGGGCTCGGGATGAACCGCTCCGGATCCTCGGCATTGATCCGGCATTCGATCGAGGCGCCCGCAACCTGGACAGACTCCTGCGAGAAGGAAAGCGGTTCGCCGGCAGCCACCCGAATCTGCTCTCGCACCAGGTCCAGTCCGGTCACCATTTCGGTTACCGGGTGTTCTACCTGAATGCGCACATTCATTTCGCTGAAGAAGAAGGTCCCGTCAGGATCCATCAGGAACTCGACAGTTCCCGCGTTTCGATACCCCACCGCTTCCGCCGCCTTTACCGCGGCTTCTCCGAGCTTGTTCCGGGTGACTTCGGTCAAACCGGGCGCCGGAGCCTCCTCTACGAGCTTCTGATGCCGGCGCTGCACCGAACAGTCACGCTCGCCGAGGTGCACGGTGGCGCCGTGTGCGTCAGCGAAGACCTGGACCTCGACGTGGCGCACGCTCGGCAGATACCGCTCGATGTACACCTCGCCGTCGTCAAACGCTGCCTGGGCCTCGGCGGCCGCGGACGCCAGCGCCGGCGCCAACTGGGATTCGGCCGTGACGATGCGCATTCCCCGTCCGCCCCCGCCGAAGGATGCCTTCAGCAGGACCGGATACCCGACCTCGCCGGCAATCCGCGCCGCTTCTTCCGCGCCCGACACCCCGGATTCGGTCCCGGGAAGAATCGGAACCCCGGCCTTCCGCATGACCCGTCGCGCCAGCGCCTTGTCGCCCATGGTGCGGATGCTCTCCGGTGGCGGACCGATGAAGGTCACCCGGCAGGCTTCGCAGACCTCGGCGAGGGCGTGGCTCTCGGCCAGAAATCCGTAACCGGGATGGATAGCGTCGGCACCCGAGATTTCTGCGGCGGCCAGGATGCGCGGGACGTCCAGATAGCTCTCACTCGGGGCGGCCGGGCCGATACACACCCGTTCATCGGCGAGTCGCACCGGTAGCGAGTCGCGATCCACGTCCGAGTAGGCCACCACCGTTCGCAGGCCGAGCTCCCGGCAGGCGGCGAGGATCCTGACCGCGATCTCGCCGCGGTTCGCAACGAGGACTTTGTTGAACACCCGTTCAGGCGGGCCGGATCACAAAGAGCCGGTCCCCGAACTGCACCGGTGAGGCATCTTCCGGGACGACCTCCACGACCTCGCCGTTGCTCTCAGCCTCGATGTTGTTCATCAGTTTCATGGCTTCGATGATGCAGAGGACCTGACCCTTCCGGACCCGATCTCCGACACTGACGAACGGCTCGGCATCCGGCCTGGCGCGACAGTAGAACGTCCCAACCATGGGAGCGGTAATTGCCTCGAGTCCGGATGCCGCGTCCGCCGCTCCCTCGTCGACGCTGGCCGTCGGCGACGGGGCCATGGGAACCGCAGCCGGTACCGCGGTGACGAGGGTTGCGGCCGGCCCCCGCGCGACCCGCAGGCGGGCGCCTCCGACGCGGAGATCTACCTCGTGGAACTCCGTTCCGGCAAGCTGATCCAATGCCGTCAGAAGGTCGGCGAGACTCGGCTCTTTGGACGAAGATGCGGGCACGAACGGCAGCGGGGCTCGGCCCGCAACGGCGGGAACGCTACCACAATGGGGGCGAGCCCGATCCTCCGAGAAAACCCGGCCGCAGCGCCACCGGACCGAGGCCCTTCACGGTGGAGATTGCGGTGGGCCGCTTGCCAAACGGGTGCGCTCAAGGTACCGGATTTTCGGTGTAAGGAAGATGAGCAGTTCTTCATCGCGGTGGTTCTCCTCCCGCGATCGAAACAGGTGGCCCAGCAGCGGGATTCGATGCAACCCCGGAACCCGGCCCCGCTCCTGCGCCTCCTGCGTAGCGAATACACCACCGAGCACCGTCGTCGCTCCATCCCGAACCCGTATCCGGGTCGTGGCGCTCTGGGTCAGGATGCTCGGAATCCCTCCGACCGCCTGGCCGAAATCGAGCGAGTCGTTGCTCACGGTGAGATCCAGGAGGACCGTGCCCTCGGGACTCACGTGTGGGGTTACCGTGAGTTCCAGAACCGCATCCCGGAACTGGACGGTAACGGTGTTGTTGGCCACTACCTGAACCGGAAAAGTAACTCCCTGCTTGATCGTCGCGGGCCGAGCGTTCTGCGCGACGATCCTCGGCGCCGAAAGGATCCTTACTTCGCCTTTCCGCTCGGCGGCGGTCAGCGCCAGGTCGAGATGGGCAGCGCCCCCGAGCGCACCCAGAGCCAGCCCCAGCGCTCCGGTGGGAGCGCCGCTGATGGGGAGATTCACGCCGTAGCCCGGGCGCCCGCCGCCAGCATCCGCGGCGGGCGACACGCCACCGGCCGGGCTACCCGTGGAGAACGATGAGGTGGTTCCCCCGATCGCGTCCGCACCGACGCGAAAGGACTGGGGCAGTTTCTTGCCGGTGTGCTCCCGCAGGAGGCCCCCGCCCCATTGGATTCCGAGTCTTCTGGTAAGCGTCCGGGTCGCGAGGACGATGCGCGCTTCGATCTCCACCCCGGGAACCGGGATGTCGAGCACATCCAGCACCGACTCGATTTCGCGGACCCGGCTCTCCACATCCGCGACCAGGACGGTCCCCGTGCGCGGGTCGGCGATGAGTGTCCCCCTCTCGCTCAGCCGGCTTTCGAGCAGTTCCTTCACTTCTTCCGCGCGCACATAGGCCAGGCTGCGACTGAGGGTAATCAGCTCGCCGGCAAGCTCGCGCTGTTCCTGCTGGCGTCGCCGGTCCGTATATTCGGCCGCCAGCTCCGCTGCTGGGCCCACGCGCAGGACGCCGTCTTCAAGGACGTGTCCGAGGCGCTGGGAGCGGAGGATCAACTCCAACGCCCGGTCCCACGGAATCTCGGTCAACCGCACCGAGACCCGACCCGACACCCCGGGTTGCAGGACGAAGTCAAGTCCGCTGACCTCGCTCAGGACGCGGAGGACATCCCGGAGATCGGCGTCCCGGAAATCGAGACTGACCCGCGGTTCCGGGGCGCCCGCCACGCCGCGGGAGGCCTCGTCATCGGTGGCGCCCTCCTCACTTCCCGAGGCCGGCTCGGGCGGCGCGCGGCACGAAATCTCAAGGCCGGCTTCGAAGAGCGAAGGCTCGCAGACAACCCCGGGCGCCGCTTCCACCGTGATGCCTTCCGTTTCGTCCGGGGACACCCGCACCTCGAGGATCTCGGGCGTTCCAATGCCCCAAGACCCAACCACCGCCGAAAGATCCACCCCCGGCATCAGTACCTGGAATTGGTCCCGCAACTGCGCGGCGGCGGGCGCATGCAACTTCCCGTTGGTAAGGAAGCGCAGACTGGTTTCGCCGGGCCCCGGATGGACCTGTAACCCGGTTACCGCCGGTTGGGATGCGGCGACCAGGACCTGCGTGGTCACGGCGCCGTTTCCCGAAGCCGGGTGCACCCCCGGGCCCAAGAGGACCCAGAGCGCGAATCCGGACCGCCTGAGCGATGCCAAGCGCTTCGTCGGATATCTCATCGGACCTCCGGGAGACCCGTCCCCGGCGCCGCGAGGGGCCGATGAACCGGACGGTCCGGATCGCCTTCGAGCCAGAAAATGACCCCGCCGTCCACTACCTCGCCCAGGACTCCGTCGAGGAGTCGATCTCCCGGAGCGGCAACGAATCCCCCTCCGGATCGTGACTCGAGAATCACGGAGCCGAATGCTTCGGTTTCTTCCTCGCCGCCCGGTGGGACCTGGTAGCGCACGATTCCCCGAACCACGGTTTCCATGATCGCGACGCCGGCAAGTCCGGGAGGGCGCTGGGTGTCGGGTCCAGCATCCGGCTGCCGGAATGGATCGCGACCTCGCCCCTCGCGAGCTCTCTGGACTTGAGCGAGATACGCCGGACTTCCCTCGCGATCGTCCGCAAACCCGGGAAGTCCGGCAAGCAAGAGGATCAGCCCTCGTCTCCCGCGTTTCAGCATGCGGACTCTCCGCCACCCGCACCCGCGGCATCGGACCCGGTCGCGACCGGGGCTGATTCGTGGTCCGAGCCGAGCCCGGCTCCAGCGGCCCGGACCGTAACGGCGACGAAGCGGCAGCGAATGACCCCGCCCGGGCCCAGCTCGAGCCCGACATCCTCGACCAGGACCAAATGGGGCGAGAGAGAAACCCGCTCGAAGAAGCTCAGGATCTCGAAGAACGCCCCTTCGGCCACCACCGAAGCGGCGCGGGCCAGATATCCGTCCAATCGGTACTCGGGTTCCGGCGCAAAGCGCAGGAATCGGACTCCCGACTCCGAGGCCATGAACCCGAGCGATTGCAAGACGGCGTCAGCTTCCCTGGGAGTGGCCAGGATGCCCGCCAGGGCCGTGACCCGCTCCTGGGTTCGAGCCAGTTCCCCGGCGATGTCCGTAGATCCCTCGATGTCGGAATCCGAACGCTCCGCCTCCTCGGTAGGCACCCGGACCCTCAACTCCGCCACTTGATCCTCGACGCTCTTGAGTTCCGAAACCATCCCGGGCCGAACCGCGAACCGAAAGGCGCCATAGACAACGAGACCCGTCATCACAAACGACCCAAGCGCCGCCCACCGGGAAGACATCCGGCTCACCGAAGCGACCCCCGGTCCCGCGGTGCGGCCTCAACCCTCTCGAAGGGCTGAGGCTCTCGTGACGCGAAGCGAAGCGAGCCGGCGAGCGCGAACCGCTGCTCCTCCCCGCCGGCGGCTCCGTCCACCTGCTCGACCCACAGCAATTCCAGGTCGCGCACGCGCTCCATCTCGGAAAGGGCGTCCACCGCCTTGGCGACCACAGACGCCGAGACCCCTCGCCCGGTCACCCGGAAATCCGGACCGTCCCGGCGAACCCCTTCGAGAACGACCGCATCCGGCACCGCGACCGAGAGTCCCCGAAGGAGTTCCGGCAGCAGAAACCGCTCTTCGTCCCAGCGCGCCAGGCGCCCTTCGGCCACGCGCAGTTGCCGGAGCCGATCCCGGTCCGCCACGAGACGCTCCTCCCGGCCCTCCCGCTCGGCGATCAGGGTCCCCAGACGATCCCGCTCGGCGCGGGCGCCTTCAAGGCGCCTATGCACGACATGAGTGTCGAGCCCAATCATCGCCAGCGCGAGGGCGACGGGAAGCGTTCCCCAAAGGATCCGAACGCGGCCAGGGGCACCGGCGCGCTTTCCGGGCGTTCGACCCCGACGAGCTTCAGGCGGCAGGAGATTCATGAGCGACGTCCAGGCTCCGGTCTCGTCAGATCAAGAATCTGTTGATAGGCGAGACCGGCGGCGACCGAAAACGCCGGCTCCCCATCCCCTGAGCCCAGTGGCCCCAACGGATCGAGGAGAACGGGATTTCCCAATTCGAGTTCCTCGAGCCGGGCGCGCATGCCAGGCAGGCCCGCTCCGCCACCGCTTACACACAACCGAACCGCACCGCGCGAGTCGGCCTCGCGGAGCGCCTCCCGTACCGTCGCCACGATGCGGTTCGCGAACACGTCCAGGTCGTCCGCGCGACTTCCCGCCCCGTCCGTTTCCCGGCGCTCAAGGTGACCGGCGCGGCCGGCCGGTTCGAATTGAGGGGCCACCCCCAGCGGCGGCCGATCCACCCCCCGTGCCCCTGCCCCGGGCGCCGGGACGCTGGCCAGGAGGTCGGCGGGCGCTCCGGCAGCCGTCCCGCCGTTCGTCGCGGAACGAGTACCGCGGAGCGCGCGGTAGGAAGGAGGAGAGCTCGCGAAGACATGCACCCCGGCCCGGGACGCACCGATCTCCACGATGGCCAGGGCGCCGGGTTCCCGATCCGGAGAGGTGAGCGAAGTTGTCAGGCCCGCCGCTGCATAGAGCGCGTAGGGTTCGATTTCGATCCGGATCACCTGCCGCCCGGCCGCGGTCACGGCGCGACAGTGGTTTTCGATCGTCTCGCGTGGCGCGGCGCCAAACACGATGGCCCCGCGCTCCTTTCCAGCCGGGTCTCGGGGCGCCGGCTCCGCCAGTGCCGGCAACGGCCCCTCGTAGTCGAACTCGAGCGATTCGAGATGGAACGGAACGTGTCGGGCTACTTCCCGTGCCACCGCGTCGCGAAACTCGTCCCCTGCCTTGGCGGACAGGGCCGCTTCGGCGGGCGCCGGGAACCTCTTGATGAGGACCGAGCTACCGCCGATCGCCAGGGCCACCAGACGACAACGGACCCCCAGTCGTGCGAGAAGGCGGCCGAGCGCCGCCCCGACGGCGTCGGGGTCCCGTATCGCGCCGTCCTCGACAGCGCCCGGTTCGAGCGCCTCGCGTCCGGATCCGAGGAGCGTCAGGTCACTGCCGTCGCTGGACAGTGCTACCGCCTTGACGCCCGAAGACCCGAAGTCCACCCCGAGCCCGGTCAAGGAGCGTCTCCATCTGACAAGACTGCGCACACTCCCTCAGACGGAAAAGGGACTGCGAAATTCCCGCGACGGTCAGACTCTGTGGAAAACTCGAAGCGAAGTTTCGGAGTGGACGCGGGATACCCGCCGCTCCGATCCCGGTTCAGTGGAAGACCGAAGCGGTTCCGGCCCGGCGGTCAACCCTCGCAAACAACTTCAGGAGGAAGGTCGCGGGAAGCCGTCGTAGCACCTCTTCCCGGATCCGGCAGAGGACGGGATTCGTGGTACGCATCATGGCTGCGGTCCTGCGCCCCTGCCCGACCAGAATCGCGGTCTTCGGCAGCCGCTCCCGCTCATAGCCCCTCAGGGCGTCCTCCGCCTTCGTTTCGGGGACACCCAGTGCCCGACCCAGCGAAACGGCGTCCACGATGGCCTGGGCAGCGCCCTGACCCGTGTGCGGCAGGAGCGGATGCGCGGCGTCGCCGAGAAGCGTCACGACACCGTTTCTCCACCAGCGAAGCGTTCCAGCCCACCTTCCGGAGCGCGATGGCTGCCGAAAGGCCTCCGATCCCGGCGCCGACGATCAGAGCGGTTCGCGGCATGACCGAATCCGCAGCGCCGGCGGGTTAGCAGCCTGTGGTGGAACCCGGGTGAGCGCCGAGAGCGGTGAGGCCCAATTCTCCCGGTGGGGCCAGTCCTCCCGGTCGGGGCCCGGCTGACAAGGCGCGTGAGGGAGGAGCCCCCACCGGGAGAACTGGCCCGGGTGTATTGCGACCGAAACGCAACGCAGAACGGAGCGAAGCGGAGTGGTTCAGCCGGGATGCATCGCCGCTCGAGCCCCCACCGGGAGAACTGGGCCGCCTGGGTTTCACCACCGGCTGTTAGCAGCCCGACCGACGCGCCCCTGTCAGTGCAGTGCGCAGCGAAGGGGCCAGTCGGCGGCCGGGATCTGGATGCGCGAACTGCGCGCGCCACGGGACCAGGCGCGCCGGGAGTCCACGGGTTCCCAGAAGGGGCTCTCCGCCGTGTCGAGGCAGTCGGCCCGGCCGTGCCCGAAATAATCGTCCCGAGCGACGTCGATGACCGCCTCGCTGCGGGGCTCGCGTTCGGTTCCGGCGTACATCACGTCCTCCGGATCGTCCTGGACATGGGCGCCGCCTCCCTGGTGGGGAGCACAGGAGGCCACTGCCCCGTAGACATGCAGCAGTTCGTGCACCATGACCCCTTCGTAGGTGGAGGCCACCTCCGGGTCCATCCCCGGCGAGCTGTTGCTGCATCCCTCGCGGTGCACATAGACCGCTCCGTACGGGCCCCCGAGCTGAGCGCTGCCGCAGACGCCGGCCGCCCTGCCCGCGTAGTAGATCGCGTAGATCTTGTTCCCGGAGTAGCCGATAGCGTCGGTGACTGCCTCGGCGAGATCCTGGATCAGGGAGCCGCTCCGGCCGTCTCCCTCCTGATGGGTGAACGGGAGCCGCAGGAAGGTCACGTCGAGGTCACCGCCGTGAGTGTCAAGCCGCAAGCGAACCCCGATTTCCTCGCTCAACCAGTTCTGGATCGCCTCGAAAGACCTCGCAATGTCCCCGTAACGGTCGAGGTTGCCGTCCTCGATGTCGCTCGGCAGCGCGTACACCACGTGAATCTGCGGCCCGGAGATGTCATCCGGTTGATCCCTGGTGGTCCGGAGGTTGGCCTCCTCCACCTCGAAGTCGAGCGTTTCGGTGATGTTCTCGAATGTGGCGGTGACTTCGGCCTCGCCGACGCCCACGCCGCTCACGGTCGCGTCCTCCCCCACTGCGATGACCGTCGGATCGGACGACGTCCAGGCAGCGTCCAACGTTCCGGTCGTACCGTCGTCGTACCGCCCGTAAGCCACCAGCGGGCCGACAACCTGGCCCAACCGGATCGCCGTCCGTTCGGCCACGATTTCGAGGCCGGTCAGTTGCCGCGCGGCGGGCCGCGGGGCGGTGGGGGTGACCGAAGTACCGGTGTTGTCGTCTCCCCCGCAAGACAGCACAAACAGGACCGCC
This sequence comes from Candidatus Marinacidobacterium sp., assembly GCA_965250045.1. GTDB lineage: Bacteria > Acidobacteriota > Vicinamibacteria > Marinacidobacterales > Marinacidobacteraceae > Marinacidobacterium. The sequence goes on along the minus strand of OZ252286.1, from coordinate 2,724,000 downwards.
GGCAGGAGGAAGCGGGTCCGGCCCGCACCCGGGCGCCGGGGGAAAATCGGACGCGATCTCACGCCGGAGAGCCTAACTGCCTGTGGTGGAACTCGCGTGAGCGCCGAGAGCGGGGAGGCGCCCGGCTGACAAGGCGCGCGAGGGAGGAATACCGAGTGTATTTCGACCGAAGCGCAACGCAGAGCGCCGCAAGCGGCGCGGTTCAGCCGGGATGCATCGCCGCTCGAACGCCGCGTGAGTTTCACCACCGGCTGCTAACCCCCTTCCGGCTCCTGGACCTCCCGGTGGCGAAAGCACGAGACCAGGTGGTCGTTGACGAGCCCGGTGGCCTGCAGTTGGGCATAGAGGGTCGTGCTCCCTACGAACCGGAACCCGCGCCCCTTCATGTCTCTCGCGAGAGCCGTGGATTCGTCCGAGGTCGCCGGCACCTCATCGTCCCGCTCCCAGCGGCCGACCCGGGGAGAACCCCCGACGAAACCCCAGATGTAGGTGCTGAAGCTGCCGAACTCCTGCTGCACTTCCAGGAAACGCTTCGCGTTGTTCACCGCGGCCTCAACCTTCGCGCGGTTGCGGATGATTGCCGGGTTCTGGAGAAGTCGCTCGATGCGCGCCCTCCGGAAACGGGAAACCCGGTCCGGGTCGAAGCCGGCAAACGCTTTCCGGTAGCCCTCGCGGCGTTTCAGGATCGTGGCCCAGCTGAGGCCGGCCTGGGCGGACTCGAGGACCAGGAACTCGAACTGCGTGCGGTCGTCGCGCACCGGCACGCCCCACTCCTCGTCGTGGTAACGCACGTAGGCCGGGAACGTGCCCTCGGCCCAGCCGCAGCGCCGCAGTGCGCTCAAGGGGATTGGCCCGGCGTGACGGGGCGTTCGATCCCTTCCTCGTAGAGCCCGATCGCGGGTTTTTGTTCGAGCAGGAAGTCCAGAGGCCCCAGCCCGGTCAAAAGGCACCGGCGCGCGAACGGAGGCAGCCGGAAGCCGGCGGTTCCACCGTCCGGAAGCGTCACGGTTCCCGCCGCCACGTCAATCACGAGGTCCGCCCGCGGATCGGCCCGGAGCTGAGCCACCAGGGACGCGTGCGCCGCCGGTTCTATTTCCGCCGGCACGAGCCCGTTCCGGACCGCGTTGCCCTTGAAGATATCCGCGATCGAGGGACTCACCACGGCGGCGAATCCGTGGTCGGTGAGCGCCCAGAGGGCGTGTTCGCGCGAAGAACCGCAACCGAAGTTGGCCCCGGCGACCAGGATGCGGGCGCCTTCGGCCTCGGGCCGGTTGAGGGGAAAGTCCTGCCGCAACGCGCCCTCCGAGTCGCGCCGCCAGTCGGCGAACAACCCCGCCCCGAGCCCGTCCCGGCGGATTCCGGTCAGGAAGCGGGCGGGAATGATCTGATCGGTGTCCACGTTGTCGGCGCCGAGCAACACCGTGCGCGACGCGATACGAACCACGGGCTCCATGAAGAACTCCTGCTAGCAGCCTGTGGTGGAACTCGCGTGAGCGCCGAGAGCGGGGAGGCGCCCGGCTGACAAGGCGCGCGAGGGAGGAACACCGAGTGTATTTCGACCGAAGCGCAACGCAGAGCGCCGCACAGCGGCGCGGTTCAGCCGGGATGCATCGCCGCTCGAGCCCCCACCGGGAGAACTGGGCCGCGTGAGTTTCACCACAGGCTGCTACCGGGAGAGGAACGGCCTCGGATCGGCGACCGCTCCGGCCAGGGCCGAGGCGGCGGCCGTAACCGGCGAGGCGAGGACCGTCCGGCCACCGGGACCCTGCCTTCCTTCGAAGTTCCGGTTCGACGTCGAAACCGCAAGCTCCCGGGGGGACAGCCGGTCCCCGTTCATGGCGATGCACATGGAGCAACCCGGCGCCCGCCATTCTGCCCCGGCGCTGCGGAACACCTCGTCGAGTCCTTCCGCCTCCGCCTGGCGCCGCACTTTGGCCGAGCCGGGGACGACCAGCAACCGGGTCGCCGGGTTGATCCGACGACCGCCGAGCACCCGGGCGGCAGCCCGCAGGTCGGAGATCCGGGCGTTCGTACAGCTGCCGATGAAAACCACGTCCGCCGGTCGACCGAGGAGCGGACGCCCGGCCTCGAACCCCATGTAGTCGAGCGCCGCTCGTTCCTCGGCGCCTCCGGGTTCGGGGATGGGTTCGGAGACCCCACAGGACATTCCCGGGTTCGTACCCCAGGTGATCATGGGTTCGAGCGTGCCGGCTTCGAAGGAGAGCGAGCGGTCGAACTCGGCCTCCTCATCGGTCGGCAGCCTCCGCCAGCGAGCCACCAGATCCCGAAAAGCCTCGCCGTCCGGAACGTGCTCCTTGCCCTCGAGATAGTTGAAGGTGGTCTCGTCGGGGGCGATCAGGCCAGCGCGCGCGCCCGCCTCGATGGACATGTTGCAGACGGTCATGCGCCCTTCCATGTCGAGCGCCCGGATGGCGGCGCCGCGGTACTCGATCACGTGCCCGCTCCCGGCAGCGACTCCGAACCGCCGGATCAGACCCAGGATCAGGTCCTTGGCCGAGACGCCGGCGGGAAGCCGGCCGGAAATCTCGATTCCCAGGGTGCGGGGACGCTCCTGCAGGAGGCACTGGGTGGCGAGAACCTGCGCCACCTCCGTGGTCCCGATGCCGAAGGCCCAGGCGCCGAAGGCGCCGTGGGTGCTCGTGTGGCTGTCCCCGCACACGATCGTCCGTCCCGGCTGGGTGAGTCCGAGTTCGGGGCCGATGACATGGACGATTCCCTGACCCGGATCCCCCATTCGGAACAGCGGAATCCCATGCTCCTCGCAGTTGTGGTCGAGCGTCGCGACCTGGTTTCGGGTGGCCTGATTGAGAAACGCCGGTTCCCCGGCGATGAACCGGGTCGGAATCGAGTGATCCACCGTGGCCCAGGTTCGATCCGGCCGCCGGACCCCGAGCCCGCGATCCCGGAGCAGGGAGAACGCCTGCGGCGACGTCACCTCGTGGATCAGATGGGTGTCCACGTAAATCACCGCCGGATGGTCCGGGCCGGCCGGGGTGACCTCGTGGGCGTCCCAGATCTTGTCGAAGAGGGTTCGGGGGCTCGTCATCGACCCGTTTCTCCGTCGGTGTTCCGCTTGCGGCGGACGCGCAACCGGTTCGCCGCCTCCTTCAACCGCCAGCGCCGCTCCTGCTCCGAGGCTACCGACACCAGGACGAGTCCGCTCAGAAGCCCCATGCGGGGTACCTGGTCCCAGGCCCCCTCCGGATCCAGTTCCCCGAGACGCTCCGCGAGCCGGGCCGGATCACGCTCCTGGCGCACTGCTTCCAACGCTTCGTCGGAAAACCCGCCGAGGGGCGAAGCACCGGTCGCCAGGCCAAGAAGCCGGCTCCCTGCTCCGCGGAGCGCCGCCTGCTCGGTTTCCGAGAGCTGCGGCTCCCCCAACCGGCGGGCGCGCGCCTCCGCCCGCTCGCCGACGAGTTCGCGGGCGGCCTTTTTGAACGCGGCAAAGGAGTGGCGTTTCGCTACCAGCGGGCCGAGAAGACCCGGCAATTCCCCCGCATCCTCCGATTGCGCAACCCGGGACAGCACCTTGAGCGGCCGTTTGTCGAGTATGGCGCGGGGCCCCGGGGTCTTTGTGGCGGACAAGCGGCGGGGAGACTAACCGACTCCGGGCGTCCGCGGGAAACCTTCATGGCCCGGGGAGGCTGCTTCAGGCCCCGTTTCAGTTTGCTCGGGAGGCCACCGGACGGTCCGATCTTCCCACCGCTCGTTGCCCCATCAGGGCCGTGAGATCCGCATCGTCAACTTCGCGGATCCGATCCGCGAGCCTCTTGAAGTCGCGGAAGATGCCGTCCATCTCGCTGTCCTGCGGCGCGAATCCGAGTTCGCCCAGCCGCGCCCGGAGGGCGTGCCGGCCGCTGTGTTTGCCGAGCACCAGCACGTTGCCGGCCACCCCCACGTCGTGCGGATGCATGATTTCGTAGGTGGCGCGGTTCCGCAGCACGCCGTGCTGATGGATGCCCGCCTCATGCGCGAAGGCGTTTTGCCCCACGATCGCCTTGTTCCGCTGCACCACCATTCCCGTGATCTCGGAGAGCAACCGGCTGGACGGGTAGATCTCGCGGGTGTCAATCCCGGTGGTGGCCGGGAAAAGATCCCGCCGGGTGCGAAGGCTCATCACGACTTCCTCGAGGGAGGCGTTCCCGGCGCGCTCCCCGATACCGTTCACCGTGCATTCGACCTGGCGGGCGCCCGCGTCGACGGCGGCCAGGCTGTTCGCCACCGCCATGCCCAGATCGTTGTGGCAGTGAACGCTGATCACCGCGTTCCCGATATTCGGGACCGTCCGGCGCAGGTGACCGATCAGGGCGCTGAACTCGGCGGGCATCGAGTAGCCGACGGTGTCCGGGATGTTGACCGTCGAAGCGCCGGCCTCAATCGCCGTCTCCACCACTTCGGCCAGGAAATCCGGCTCGGTGCGCGAGCCGTCCTCCGGGGAGAACTCCACATCCTCGGTGAGTTCCCGCGCGGCCGCGACCGACTCGGCGGTACGGCGCACGATTTCGCGCTTCGCCATCCGGAGCTTGAATTCGCGGTGGAGGGCGCTCGTCGCGAGGAAAACGTGGAGCCGGGACCGCGGCGCATCGCGGAGCGCGTCCCAAGCCGCCTCGATGTCGCCCGGCACGCAGCGGGCGAGCGCCGCGATGCGGGGTCCTTCGACCTCCCGCGCAATTGCTCGCACCGCTTCGTGGTCTCCCTCTGACACCGCTGGAAAACCCGCCTCCAGGATGTCCACCCTAAGTCGCGCGAGCTGCCGGGCCATTCGAAGCTTGCCTTCGAGACCCATGCTGCAGCCCGGTGACTGTTCGCCGTCCCGGAGCGTCGTGTCGAATATCAGGACACGGTCCGATGCAGTGGTGGATGCCATGTTGGGTTGTCCCCGAGAAAAGGCCGGACCCGCGTTGGAACGGCCTGATGAGGTGGAAATCCGCCGACGGGGTGGGGCGCCGGGGAATATCGCTATCGCAAAGGTAGACCCCGGGAGGGTTCCTGTCAAAGTGTTCGCTTCGTCCGCGCGACGCCCCCGGTTTCCGGTATCTCCGCGCGCAGCCGCTCAGGAGCCAAACAGCTCGCTCCAGTCCACGACGATCGGCTCCGGAGTGAAGCAGAGGACAAAGGTGGCGAGCCCCGCTGCGGCGAGAAGCCGGCGGCTCCGTCCCAGCGGCAACGCGTCGTCGAGCGTCGGCGGGTGCGGCCGCCGAGCGCCGAGGAACAGACACAGGAGTCCCCAGACGAGCCACGTCGGAGACCAGACGGCCAGCGGAAACATGAGCAGGTGGACGGTCTTCGAAACCCGGGCCGCCCGGTTGCGCAGCAGTGCGTAGAGCGCGTGTCCGCCGTCGAGCTGGCCCATCGGCAGGAGATTGATCGCGGTCACCAGCAGGCCGAACCAGGCCGCGAGGCCCATCGGACTCAGATAGAGGACCTCGCCGTCGGGAACCGCCGGGCCGAACACCGAGGCAAAGAGCCGGAAGACGACCGGCTCCCCGAACTGCAGTCCTCCGGAGATCATGGGGCCGGCTCGCGAGGAGGCGACCCCCGCCGCCAGCAAGGGGAGACAGACCAGGAATCCGGCGATCGGTCCGGCGAGGCCCACATCCAGCAGGGCCCGGCGGTTGGGAAAGGGAGACCGGATCCGAATGAAGGCCCCGAGCGTTCCCACCATGGTGAACGGCATCGGCAGGAAGTAGGGAGGGCTGGTGTCCACCCGGTAGGCGCGGGCAGTGAAGTAGTGCCCCAGCTCGTGGCAGAGAAGGATCAGCAGCAGCGAAAACGAATACGGAATCCCGTGCCGAATCCAGAGCAACGTCCATTCGAGTCCGGACCGCGAGCCCGCCCCCTCCCTGAAGAGTTCCGGCGATTCAGCCGCGATCCCGATAGCTCCGCCCACCCACAGGGTGGTGGCGAGGGTGGCGAGGAAGAGGACCGCGGGAACCAGCAGGCGCTGCGGCTGGACGGCGGCGGTGACACCAGGAGCCGAGGCCTCGCCGAGGACCGCCTCCTCCCGGGCCAGTTGGCCGTCGGACGGTTCGTTCATCGTTCGGGGTACAGGAGATGGCGGCTGCGCTCCGGAAGGAAGCGGCGCACCGCCTCATCCGCGTCGTCCATGAGGTTGGCCACCGGCTCTCCCCGCTCGATCCCGACGCGAATCCGGTCCGTTCCGAGCAGCAGATCCAGCCAATAGCGCTCGCCGCTGATCCGCCACGCGAACTCCTCCGGATGGGTCATTCGGACGGCCTGAATCGCCTCCAGCGCGCTCCTCACCGGCCGAAACGCCGCCGGATCGGTGATCTCGACGCGCAGCCCGGCGGCCTCTTCGCCGGAGAAGCGCGGATTGGGAGCGGCGGCAAGCGGCCGGGGCGTGAACCGCACCTCGGAAAACCGGACCCCCGGAACCGCCAGCGGCCCGCCCAGCGCGGAGAGCCAGGCCCCCGGATCCACCCAGGGAGCCCCCACGATCTCGAAGGGGGTCGCGGTCCCCCGCCCCTCCGACAGCATCACTCCCTCAAACAACCCGAAACCGGGATAGACGAGAGCGCTGTCGAGCGTTGGAATGTTGGGGGAGGGCGCCCGCCAGGGCAGTCCGGTTTCCTCCCAGCGCGTGGCGCGGCTGAGCTCCTTCACCGGAACCACCTGCACCGATGCTCCCTCGCGCGCCGCGAAGAGCCGGGCCAGCTCGCCAACCGTCATCCCGTGGAGAAGGGGCAGCCGGTCCGTCCCCACAAAGGATTGGAACTCCGGCTCCAGCATCGGGCCCTCGACCCGGTCCCCGCCGTTCGGGTTCGGCCGGTCCAGCACCCAGAATTCGAGACCCGCCCGGGAAGCGGCGACCAGCGCGTTCCGCAGGGTGGAAATGTAGGTGTAGAAGCGAACCCCGATGTCCTGGATGTCGAAAACGAGTGCATCCAATCCGGCGAGCGAAGCCTCTTCCGGAGATCGCCGTTCCCCGTACAGGCTCACCACCGGCAGACCGGTCTCCGGATCGCGGCCCGCTGCGATCTCCTCGCCGGCGGCGGCCGATCCCGAGACACCGTGTTCCGGACCGAAGAGCACCTCGACGCGGACGCCCGCTTCCAGGAGCACGGTGGCCGCAGACCTTCCATCGATGGTGCGGCCGGTATGGTTCGTGATCAGTCCCACCCGTTTGCCGAGAAGGTCTCCCGGGCCCTCCGCGACCAGACGGTCGAGGCCCGGCAGAATGTGGCCCGGAGCGAGCGGGTCGCCGGACGGAGACCCGCAGGAAAGCGAGGCCGCGGCCAGGAGAACGAACGCCGCGCCCCGGACGTCCCCGAAAACCGTCAAGGCGACGGATTGTTCAGCAGCCGGTGAACAAGGTCTCGCGGCCCGGTTCTCCCGGTGGGGCCTCGGCGCTCACGCCACCTTGTCCACAGGCTGCTAGAGCAGCCGGTCAACCCAGCCGTAGGGATCGGGGCGGCGCCCGAGACGGATGCCGGTGAGGCGATCCCGTAACGCGTCCTGAATCGGGGTTTCCTCCGGGAGGTTGACTTCCACGCCGCCGCCGGTCAGACGCGCCACCGGTGTCACCACCGCGGCGGTTCCCACCCCGAAGCACTCGCGGAGCGTGCCCGAAGCGTGCGCCTCGGCCACTTCCTCGATGGACAGCGGCCGTTCCTCCACCGCGGTTCCCAGTTGCTCGCGAAGGAGCCGGATCGCGCTGTCCCGGGTGATTCCCGGAAGAATCGTCCCTCCCAGCGGAGGCGTAACGACCGAGTCTCCGATCACGAACATCATGTTCATGGTCCCGCATTCCTCGACGAACCGGTGCTCCTTCGAATCGAGCCAGAGCACGTTGTCGCAGCCGTGCTCCCGGGCCTCCGCCATCCCGTAGTAGCTGGCGGAGTAGTTCCCGGCAGCCTTCGCCTCGCCGATGCCGCCCTCGGCGGCGCGAATCCACTTCCGGGTCACGTAGAGGCTTACCGAGCCCTCGTAGTAGGCGCCTACCGGGGCGGTGAAGATGAAGAAACGGTATTCCCGCGAGGGGCTGACACCGATGAAGGGATCGGAGGCGAACAGGAAGGGGCGGATGTAGAGCGAGCCGAACTCGTTTCCGGGGATCCAGTCCCGGTCCAGCCGGACGAGTTCACGGACGCCGCCCAGGAAGATGTCCTCCGGGACCTCGGCCATCACCATGCGGCGCGCCGACCGCTTCAGGCGCCGCCAGTTTTCCTCGGGACGAAAGAGTACGGGAACCCCGTCGTCGGTCAGGTGCGCCTTCATCCCTTCGAAGATGGCCTGCGCGTAATGGAAGACGGCCGTCGCCGGATGGAGAACAATTTCCCCGAACGGAACGATCTCCGGAGCCTCCCACGCACCGTCCCGGCAGACCGCGCTCAGCATGTGGTCGCTGTACACCCGCCCGAAGGCCACGTTCGCGAGGTCCACCTGGGGAAGCCGGGACTCCACCACCCGCTGGACGCGGATAGTCGGGTTGGAAACAGTCACGGGCTTCATCGGCGCCGGATGCTAGCAGCCTGTGGTGGAACCCGGGTGAGCGCCGAGAGCGGTGAGGCGCCCGGCTGACAAGGCGCGTGAGGGAGGAGCCCCCACCGGGAGAACTGGCCCGAGTGTATTTCGACCGAAACGCAACGCCGAGCGCCGCAAAGCGCCAGTTCTCCCGGTGGGGGGGCGGTTCAGCCGGGATGCATCGCCGCTCGAACGCCGCCTGGGTTTCACCACAGGCTGCTAACACCGCGGGGTCGAGCGGCACGGAAGGGGGACATCGGTCCAGATGGACACTGCAAAGCCGACTGAGACCGGCGATCGCGCCCGGAGTTCGCCGCCATTACGCTGCGATGTCCCGCCGGGACCGCGAGACCGGTAACGCTCTTCCCCCGAATGGCGCCGCGGGTCAGGGACCGCCGGTCTCCGACCGGCAGCGTCGCCCGAGAGGGCGACGAAATGCGCAATTCAAGCCCTCCATCGCGCCTCCACTGACGCGCGCGAATGCGATCGGTGCGAGAAACACCGGTCAAGCAACGGCAATTACGACAGACGCCAACCTGACGGCATCGGTTGCCTCTCGCCGAATCGCCAGCCGCCTGTTCCCTGAGCGCATCCCTCCTCGCGAGCTCCGACGCGGTCATCCAACCGCGCGATCCCGCCTCCGGCTACAACTGCTTGCATGATGACGGCCCACGCGGCGGAGGAAACGTCGGCGCGGTGGTGGTCCGGCGGCGCGCTATCCGAGTGGAAGGCAGTACGCAGTTTCGCCCCGCTGTCGCGCGGCGATGCCGACGGGAGGGCGGCGGTTCCGGGCGGTCGGCGCTTTCGCGATCAGCCCATGGAGCGGCGACGGCGCAGCACCACGAGCACCCAGCCCACGGCGCCCGCCACCGCCAGCGGCCACAACAGCCACGACCACGAGGGTGGCGCTCCCCCGGAAATCGCCCAGGCCCGGGTCAACTCGGTGTAGCGCGACTCGAGCAGGTGCCAGGCGGCGTGGCCGCCCACCACCGAGAGCAGAGCGCTCACCATGAACCGCGAACGGTCGGTCCCGCTCAGGAGGTGCAGCAACGGGATCACCGCGAGGACCACCGCGGCCTGTCCGGCTTCCACTCCCAGGTTGAAGGAGAAGAGCGCGAGCAGCAGGTGGTCGCCCGCGAAAGCGAGCGATTCGCCGAGCGCAAAGGCGAAACCGAACCCGTGGAACAGCCCGAAGACGAACGCGAGGACAGCTCGCCGGACCACGTTCGCTGAAATCAGGTTCTCGATCGCCGTATAGAGGATCGAGAACGCTACGACGCCCTCGACCAGCGGGACGAACCACAACGCCTCGGGTGCGTGACCCAGCGCCGCCGTCACCAGGGTCACGGAGTGAGCGACCGTGAATCCGGTCACCATGATCAACAGGTGGCGGATCCGCGAAAGCCTCCCGAAGGGGGCGATGAGGCAGATCAGGAAGAGCAGGTGGTCCCAGCCGGTGAGGATGTGCTCGACCCCCGAACGCCCGAAGGCGAAGAAAGCCTGGAAGGGCGACGGGTCGAGAACCACCCGCCCCTCCCGGATGCTGATGTGGAAGAGGTGGCTCTTCCAGTCATCCGCGTCCTCGGCGCGCCGCTCGTAGACGAGATCGAGCGCCACCCGGTCGCCGAAACCGGGAGCGACCGTGCACTCGATGGACGCGCTTCCGTCGGCAGGGGCCGGATAGGTCAGATAGAGATCCAGAAAACCCTGATTCCAGAACACCTGGGTGTCGGCTGCCAGCGGCTCGGAGAGCACCGTCTCCCGCGCCGACTCGAAGCCAGTGAAGGAGCGGTCCCACGGCAGGGCGACGCGGTACCCGCGAAGCGTGGCCGGCAGCAAGCTGCCGTCCGGATGGAAGAGAGGAGCTTCCGCGGCGAACACCTCCCCTGCCCGCCGTAACACGGGGTCCGCGCGCTCGAAATCGAGATAGCCCGCGCCCCACTTGGGGACGTTGAGCGAAAGCAGCAGGAGTAGCGGCACCCGCGCCACCAGGTGCAGTTCGCCGTCCAACTCGCGCACGAAGACCGGAATCCGGACCTCGTCCGGAATGTCGTGGGACGCGGCCGGGCGGGGCGCGGCGGTGAGAGCGAGGATGGCAAAAACCAGCCCCCACGCCACGCCGCCAAGCCGCTTCCCCATGGCGCCGTCAGCCTATCGAATCATGCGGAGGTCAGGACCGGGCAGGTCCGCCGCCGGCCGGGGGAGAAGGCCGTGCGGCCCTCCCGCGGCGTCGGTCTGTCGGGCCAGGGACTGTCGGGTCAGGGACTGTCGGGTCAGGGACTGCCGAGTCAGGGACTGCCGAGTCAGGGACTGCCGAGTCAGGGACTGCCGAACTGGATCAGTGGACGTGACCCGCGTGGCTCGCGACGAACTTCTGCGCCCGGCGTCCCTGGTTCACCTCGGCGGTGTAGAAGTTGCCCATCGAGTCCACCGCGAGGTTGTGGACCCAATGGAACTGCCCCGCGTTGCGGCCGCGGCGTCCGAAGTAACCCTCGATCTCCATGGCGGCCCGATTGATGATGTGGATCCGCTGGTTCTGGCCGTCGGCGTTGTAGAGATCGATCTGATCGTCGTCCGGCGAGAGCTCGAGGTCCCAGGTGGAGCCGTTGCCGAGGCTGTTCCCCTCCACGATCAATTCGCTCACGTACGTCCCATCCTTCTGGAACACCTGGATGCGGTTGTTCACCCGGTCGGCCACGTACACCATCCCGTCGTTCGCGATCCGGACGGCGTGGACCGGGGTCCGGAACTGCTGGATCGGGTCCGTGCCCGGCATGAAGCCGCCGGTGTCCTCGTCGGAGGGCTCGTGCCCGTAGGCGCCCCAGTGACGGCGGTATTCCCCGGTCTCGGCGTCGAAGACGATGATCCGCTTGTTCAGATAGCCATCGGCGATGTAGAGCTCGTTCGTCTCGGGATCCACCTCCATGTCCGCGGGACGGCCCAGAAACTCGGTGTTGTTGCTCCCCTCGGTGCGGCCCGCCTGCCCGATCTGCATCAGGAACGTCCCGTCTCCGCTGAACTTGAGAACCTGGTGGTCGTCGGGGCCGTTACCGGCGGTCCAGACGTTCCCCAGGTGGTCCACGAAGATGCCGTGCTCGCTCGCCGGCCACTCGTAGCCTTCGCCCTGATAGCCGCCCGCGTCGCCCCAACTGTCGAGCAGGTTCCCGTCGGTATCGAACTTGAGCACCGGCGGGGCCGGGTTGCAGCACTGGGAAAGCGGCGGATCCTGCATCAGCCCCGCTTCGTCGGCGTTCAGGCTGCGGGGACGATGGATGAGCCAGATGTGGTCGTTCATGTCCACCGCGATCCCGGCGACTTCCCCGATCAACCAGTCGTCGGGCAGCATGGGCCAGTGGGGATCCACCTCCGGCATTTCAGCGTGTTCGGCTTGCGGGTCATCCATCGGTGCGCCGCTCGTCTGCTCGCCCGGAGCCTGACAGCCGACGGCGAAGGCCATCCCCGAAACCATCAGGAAAAGAGCCGGATTCTTGGTTTTCATTTGTTTACTCCCGGAGCCGCCGCCCCGATGGATACAGATCACTGGCGCCGACAATGCGCCCAAACCCAGTGAGTGTACGGGAACCCCCGCCCGCGGCAAAACCGCACGGGACCGCAGACGTTCGCCAACAGCCTGTGGACAAAGTGCGTGAGCACCGAGAGCGGCGAGGCGCCCGGTTGACATGGCGCGCGAGGGAGGAACACCTGGTGTATTCCGACCGAAGCGCAACGATGAGCGAGGCGAAGCCGAGCGTTTCAGCCGGAAGGCACCGAGCCCTGTGGGTTTGGGTTTTCTTCCAGTCGGTTCTCTTCGAGACGGGAAATCCCGAACCCGGGCGGCGATCAGTGGGTGTGGCCCGAGTGGTCGAAGACGAACTTCTGCGCCCTCCGTCCCTGGTTCACCTCGGCGGTGTAGAAGTTGCCCATGGAGTCCACCGCAACGTTGTGGACCCAGTGGAACTGCCCGGCGTTGCGCCCGCGGCGCCCGAAGTGGCTTTCGATCTCCATGGCGGCGCGGTTGATGATGTGGATCCGCTGGTTGGTGCCGTCAGCATTGTAGAGATCGGCCTGCTCGTCGTCCGGCGAGAGTTCGAGGTCCCAGGTGGAGCCGGCCCCGAGAGTGTTGCCCTCCACGATCAGCTCGCTCACGTAGGTCCCGTCCTTTTCGAACACCTGGATCCGGTTGTTCACCCGGTCGGCCACGTAGACCATTCCGTCAGTGGCGATCCGCACCGCGTGCACCGGATTGCGGAACTGCTGGATGGGCTCCATTCCGGGCTCGAAGGAGCCCGTGTCCTCGTCCGATGGCTCGTTCCCGTAGGCGCCCCAATGCCGGCGGTATTCACCCGTTTCGGCGTCGAAGACGATGATCCGCTTGTTCCCGTACCCGTCGGCGATGTAGAGCTCGTTGGTCGCGGGATCCACCTCCATGTCCGCGGGCTGACCGAGGAACTCGGTGCTGTTGCTCCCCTCGGTGCGGCCCGCCTGCCCGATCTGCATCACGAACGTCCCGTCGCCGCTGAACTTGAGCACCTGGTGGTCGTCAGGGCCGTTGCCCGCGAGCCAGACATAACCCAGGTGGTCCACGAAGATGCCGTGCTCGGTCGCGGGCCACTCGTAGCCCTCGCCCTGATAGCCGTTCTCGTCCCCCCAACTGTCGAGCAGGTTCCCGTCGGAGTCGAACTTGAGCACCGGCGGTGCCGCGTTGCAGCACACGGAAACGGGCGGATCCTGCATGAGTCCCGTTTCGTCGGCGTTCAGGCTGCGGGGGCGATGGACGAGCCAGATGTTGTCGTCCATGTCCACCGCGATGCCTCCGACTTCCCCGATCAGCCAGTCGTCGGGGAGCTTGGGCCACGTCGGGTCCGCCACCGGCGATTCGGAATGCTCGGCTTGTATGTCATGAGCCGGCGCGCCGCTCGTCCGCTCGCCCGGCGCCTGGCAGCCCAGGGCGAACGCGAAAGCCAGAAGCACCACAAAAGGAGCCAGCGTCTTGGTTGTCATTTCTTCCTCCCCGGAGTCGGTCCCGCGACGGATGTCAGTGACCGGCGCCGCCACGGCGCCGAACCCAGTGAGTTTATGGGAAATCCCGCCCGCGGCAAGATCGCACGGAACCGCAATGCCGCCGCGTCAGCGATCGTCCACGAGCGCCGCGCTCACTGCATCGTGAAACGCCGGGCGCAGGCGGAAGATCCCTTCGTTTTCCCGGGTCGGATACACGCGATTGGTCAGTAGCACACAGAAGAGTTCGCGCTCCGGATCAACCCAGATGGACGTGCCGGTGAAGCCGGTGTGGCCGAAGGAGGAGGCCGAGAAATGCTCTCCTGCCGACGACGGGCCGCCGGACGAAGTCCGTGACGGAGTGTCCCAGCCAAGCGCCCGGCTGCTGTCCGGCGCGAGTTCCACGCGCCGCGTAAAGCGGGCGATGGTCTCCGCGCGCAGCAGCCGCTGGCCGTTCATGGAGCCGCCGTTCAAGAGCATCTGGAGGAAGACACCCAGATCGCCGGTAGTGCTGAAGAGTCCGGCGTGCGCCGCGACCTCGCCGAGCACCACCGTGTTCTCGTCGTGCACCTGTCCGCGAACCACCGTGCCACGCCAGGGGTTGTCCTCGGTCGGCGCGATGCGGTCGAGCCATTCGAGCGGCGGCCGGTAGCGGGTATTCGCCATTCCGAGAGGGACGAAGAGGCGGTCCTGAACGAGTGCATCCAGCGTCTTGCCGGAGACTCGTTCGATGATTTCTCCCACCAGGAGGACTCCGTTGTCGGAATACACCGTGTCGGTGCGCGGTTCGTAGTCGGACGCCGCACCCATGATCCGGTCGAAGACGAGCTTTTGGGCCTCGTCGAGAGGGAGACCGCGGGCCTCGGGGTCGAACTCCAGATAGAACTGGATCCAGGCCGGAAGACCCGAGCAGTGGGCAAGCAGATCGGCGACGGTCACTGCGGCCCGCCGGTTCCGTTCTTCCTCGGTGGGCGCCTGATCGAGGAACTCCGGCAGGTACGCACTCACCGGAAGCGAGATATCGAGCGCGCCCTCTTCCACCAGCATCATCACCAGGGTGGTGGTGCCGACGACCTTGGTGAGTGAAGCCAGGTCGTAAATCGTTTCCGGAGTCACCGCCGGCGCCTCCTCGTCGTAGGTCAGCCGGCCGAAACCTTCCCGGAGCAGTACCCTGCCCCGGCGCACCACCAGAGCACTCGCGCCCGGCGTCACGCCTTCGGCGATGGCATCCTCAATCACCGCGCGGATGTTCGCTACGCCTTCGGGACTCATGCCGACCTCCCCCGGTTCGACCGGGCGGAGCCGTTGCCGCTCCGCCTGTTTTTGGACACCCGCTCCCGCAGCCTGCTCCTCGAGCGGGATCGGGAGGCGTCCTTCCACCGCGATCTCGCCAAAGAGCGCCGCCGCCGCCGCTTCCTGGTTCTCGCGGGCGCCGTCCCAGGCGAGCAGGATGGCCGCCTCCGGAGGCGCGTTCCGGACACCGTGCGGATTACCGAAAGAAACCACTAGCAGTTTCTCGGCGAAGGGGGTGACCGCAGTCAACAACTCATCCGCCATTTCGAGACCGTCTCTCCGGAAATCGGCCACCACCACCGCATCGGCCCGGTCGGCATCCCGAGCGAATCGGGAAAGCGGCAGGGCGCCGTGACGGCTCGTCGGGATCCTCGACGCCAGGGCGCCCCGGCGCCGAATGGCTTCCCGGAATGGCCGGCGGTCCGGCTCGTAGGGACCTTCTTGATGGATCTCGACGAGGAGCAGATCCGGCGTCGAGTCGGAGGCTCCCGACCTCTTCCCGGTGAGGCCGGTGGACCAGGGAAGAAGCCCCTCGGGATCGCGGACGAGCGTCAACCCGGAGGCAAAGAGCGACGCCGCCCAGTCGCGGGCGGCCGGATCCCCGAACGCCTCGGCCAGCGGCTCCGGCGGGCTGCGGTCGGCGAAAAGACCGAGGCGCGCCTTCGCTTCCAGCACCCGCAGCACCGCCTCGTCGAGCCGTTCCTGGTCGAGCCTGCCGGCGCGCACCGCCCGGACGAGCGCTCCGTGGGCCACCACCAGGTCGCGCGGCACCAGGATGACGTCCACTCCCGCCCCGAGCGCGAGCGCCGCCACTTCACCGTCGAATCGTCCGGCGCGCGCGCCCTCCATCTCCAGCGCATCGCTCACCACCAATCCGTCGAACCCCATCTCCGACCGAAGCACCCCGCCGAGCATCTCGGGCGAGAGGATTGCCGGGCGATCCTCCCGGCCGTCGAGCGCCGGCACCGCCAGATGGCCCGGCATCACCGCGGAAACCCCCGCCTCCACCGCCGCCCGGAAGGGAGCGAGATCCACCGCGTCGAGGTGTTCACGGTCCGCGGGAACGAGCGCCAGCCCGTGATGGGAGTCGCCCCCGGTTCCGCCATGCCCCGGAAAGTGCTTGGCGGTGGCCAGCGCCCCACCCGCTTCGACCCCGCGCAGGAACGCGACCCCCAGGTCTGCCACCAGACCCGGATCGGCACCGAAAGAGCGCGTTCCGATCACCGCGCTCGAGGCGCTCCGGAGCACGTCCAGCACCGGAGCGAGCACCAGATGGACCCCAACCGCCCGCGCCTCCCGCGCCACGATGCGTCCCTGGCGTTCGAGAGCAGCGCGATCGGGCGCCGCCGCCGCCTGCATCGCCGACGGAAAGCGGATGCCGCCGGCCGTCCGCATCGGGGTTCCCCACTCGTAGTCGGCGGCAACGAGCAACGGGAGCGGCGCCACCCTCTGGAGCGCCGCGGTGATTCCCCGCGTGCCTTCGGGGCTGCCGGCGAACACGACGACCCCTCCCAGCCGGCCGGTTTCCGCCAGCTCGAGCAGTTCCCGGCGCTCGGAATCTCCCACGTTCCGGAATTCCGCGGGCGCTCGCGGCATCAGCACCTGCCCCACCTTCTCCTCGAGGGTCAGTCCGGCGAGGACCCGCCGGGCCGTTTCTCCGGGCTCCTCCGCACTCTCGGCCGAAACGCCCAGCAGAAGCAACCAGGCAGACAGGTTCCGGGCCAGCGAGCCTCCCCGGCGGCCGCTCATGCGCTGCTCCATCCCAGGTTTCCGTCGGGTCAGGGCTTTCGAAGCAGAACGACGCGGTTGGTGTTCGTGCCCTTCCGCCGGTTGTCCACCCCCCAGCAGTTGGAGGTCTTGGTGAACTTCTGATCGTTCACCAGCACGAGCAGTGGTTCGAGTCCTGCCTCGCGAGCGGCTGGCACCACGAGCGTCTCGAGCAGCAGACGTCCGCTCCGTACTTCGCCGACTTCGAAGGCGACCAACCCCGCTGGGATCAGTATCCGGGAGAGCTCCGAGAAGACCCGCGTCATGGCCGCCTGCCACTCCGCCGCGCGCTTCCAGTGCCACAGCGCCACCTTATCCGCATCCACTCCGTTGAACCAGCAACGGAGCCAGTTGTCGGCACGGTAGTTGACAACGTCCAGAAACGGCGGCGAGGTCACGACAAGCCGGACCGTCGCATCCTCGATGTCCGGGGTGCGGTCGGCGGAGGCCGTCAGGAAGAGGGGATCCGCCGCGGCGAGGCGGGCGGAGTCGCCGGCGTCGAGGCGGGCCAGCAGGGAGCGCGACTTCTTCAGGATGACCTCCTTCACATCCCGTTCGGGAGGCTGCTGCTGCCGGCGCTCGTTGATCCGGATCTGGGACCGGACCGAAGCCGCCTGGTTGGGGGGCAGCGTGTACACCGAAAAGAACCCCGGGGAGTGGCCGGTGAGCCGGTTCGTCGCCACCATCTGGATCCAGGCGTCCACCCGGTCGAGGGTTCCTGCCGCCCGGCGCCGGAGCAGTTCCCGGCGGAGGTTGACCACCCGGCGGAGGGTGGCCGGGTGGTAGAAGACGAGGAGTTCCTCCGGGACATCGGAAGGGCGCTCGAGATCCAGCGACTCGAGGCGTGCCGCCACCTCGGCGATTGGCGTTGGATCGAGGCGGGGTTCCAGCAGCCGGGCGCTCAATGGATTCAGGTCCGATCCGACGGCTCGGCGCCCGAGCAGGGCAGCCTCGAGAGGCGTGGTGCCCCGGCCCATGAACGGGTCATGGACAGACTCGCCCGGAGCGGTCAGCCGGGTGATGAAAAACCGCGGCAACTGGGGCTTGAAGCAGGCGCGGTACGAGATCTCGTGCAGCGAATGGGCCGCCCGCTGCTTCGAGGTCCAGAACTCGTTGACGTAAACGGGAAGCCGGACCGACGGGTCCGGAAACGGAACCAGCCGCGTTCGCTTTCCGAAGTCGCAAAACGAACGCAGCTCTGACTCAAACGCCGCAATGTCCAGGGGAGCGGAAGATCTCGCGGACTCGGAGAAAAGCGGTGCCCCGCTTTCCCCCGCAGTGCCGAGTGGGAACGCCGGTGCCGGGTGCCGCGCCAAAAATCCGTTTCCGTCGGGAGCGCCGGGTCGGGTTCCGAGGTAGTCGGCGAAACCGGCGCCGGTCCGGCGACGATCCTACCAACGGCGGGGCGGGAGCTGGTCGCGCGCCGTCCCGGGAATTGCAGCGCGCCGGCGCCAGCGCGATGCCGGCCTGCGCTCCCGGGGTGGCGGGAAATGGCGCGTCCCTCCGTATGATCCTGCGATTGATGAGTTCTCCCCCGCCGGAACCCGAATCGCCGCGCCGGATCGAGATCCGGCGGTTCCCGAACTGGCGGGAACTCCGGGAATGGGTCGTCGGGGAAGCCTTGCCGGCAGCTCCCGGACAGGTCTCCGGCCCGGCCATCGAACGCCTCCAGCTCGTCGTTCCCGGGACGGGGGCCGCCTGGGTGCTGGACCGGATGCTGCGCGCGCGGCTTCCCGAGGGGTCCCCCCTTCCGTGGGTGGGAGTGGCGGACCGCGCGCTACGGGATCTCGCCGGCGATCTGGAGCCCCCGTTCCGGGTGGCGCCGCGGCTGACCCGCGAAATCCTGATCGAAGAGGCGCTGCTCGCGGGAGCCTCCGAGCCCGAGGTTCCTCCCGGGGATCCGGCGCAACTCGCCGACCCGCTGCTCGCCTTCCTGGACGAACAGGCGAAGGACGCCCACCTCCGGCCCGGCGGGCCGGCGTTCGAGGCGTTCGCCGAGCGGACCGAAAGGCGTCTTGCCGAAGCGCAGGAAACGGATGAAGGGGCGCTGCACCTCCTGACGCTCACCCGCTGGCTGCGGCGGACCCATCGCCGCTACCAGGCAGCGCTCGAAGCGGTGGCGCGGGCCGATCCGGGATCTCTCCGCGAACGCCTGTTCCGATTCGCGCCGGCGCTTCGTCCGGCGCTCCTCCGGACGCGGGTAATCGCCGTCGGGGAAGACGCCCTGCGCCTCGCGGATGCCGAACTGTTCGCCACGCTGCTGCCGCCGGGTGGCCTCCGGTGGGTGCTTCCCGGCGACGCGCCGCTCCCCATCCCCCGCGGATTGCTGCCCCGGTGGCTGGAAGTTCGGGAAACGCCGGACCAGGAGGCTCCCCCGTCGGCCGGCGCCTTCCCAGCGGCGCGGCGGACGCAACGCACCCTCTTCTCCGCCCCGCTCCCGGCGCCTCCGGTGCAGGCCGCCCCGCCAAGGGCGACCCCAACCCCGCCGGCGATCTACGTTCCCGAGTCGGGCAGCGGCCTCGTCTGCCGCGTGACCGACCGGGAGGCGGAGGTCCGGATGGCGGCTTCGCTGATCCTGAGGTTTCGGGAGAACCGCGGAAAGGCCTTTCGGGGCTACGAACGCTGCGCCCTCGTGGCGCAGGAGCCCTACCGGTACCTCGAGAGCGCCGAGACGGGCCTGTCGGGGCTGGGAATCCCCTTCGACACGCCTCTCGACTCCCGCCTGAGCAGCGAACCCTGGGTCGCCGCGGTTTCCGACGTCCTGGAGTTCGGGGCCCGACCCGGCCGGCTCTCCGTCGCCCTGAACCTGCTGCGCAACCCCTTCTTCCTCGCTTCCGAACTCCCCGCCGCCCCCGCGCGGGCCGCCGACATCCTCCAGAAGCGGGCGCTGGACGCGGGAATCCGGGACACGAACGATCCGGAGGCATTCCCCGCCCTCGCCACCATGCTGGAGCGGAAGGCGGAAGCCATCCGCCGTGACCTCCGGGAGGGCGAGCAGGCAGCAGGGAACAACCCGGCGATTACCGAGCGAAGGCTTGCCCGGGCGGAGTCGCTCGAGACGGCCGGCGCCGCGCTCCGGACGCTCGCTTCCGCCGCCGCGAAGCTGCACCCGGTAAGGGATCCGGGCGCGGGGTTCCAGACGGCGGTCGAGGCGCTCCTCGACTTCCTGGACGGGTTCCTCGAACCTCCCCCGGACGGGGACGGCGAGGTCAAGGAAGCCGTGCTCCAGACGCTCCGGCAGGCGGCCGCCGCCGCGCCGTCCGGGGCGCTCGCGGGCGGGCCCGGGCGCTTCCCGCGGCGCATCCGGCGGCTGCTGAACGGCCGCACGCTCGGACGGCGTCCGGCGCCGGACACCGCGGGTAGGGGAAAGCGTCGCGGGGGCGTGTCCCTGATCGCCGCCTCCGATGCTCCTTTCGGCGACTACGACTTCCTGGTGCTCCTCGGCGTGGCGGACGCCGACTGGCCCGGGCCGCGCCCCCGCAACATCTTCTTCCCCAACCACCTGCTCGAAGAAGCCACCCGCTCGCGCCATTCGCGGGCCCGCCAGCGGGAGATCCGGCTCCTGCGAGGCATTCCCGGCCTGCCCCGTACCGCCGCGGTGTTCACTCGCCCGGAACTCGACGACGGCTTCCCGGTGGCCGTCTCCCCGTTCGAGGTCGAACTGGCCGAAGCGGTCGGCGCCGACGACCCGGCGCATTCCCGGATCACCTTGCCCGACCCGGCCATCGCGGACGCCCCGCCGGACCCGGCGGAATGCGAACCCCTGCCGACCACGCTCGATCGGCGCGCCCCTGCCGCCGCCGTGCTGGAGCGGCCGGTTTCTCCCACGGCGCTGGACACCTGCGCGGCCAGTCCCGCCCAGTTCTTCGCCCGCTACGTGCTGCGGCTCGATGAGGAGCGCTCGCTCGCCGATGTCCCGCCGCCCACGGAACGCGGCGAGCTCCTGCATGAGTTCCTGGAGGAGAGTTACGGGGCTCTGGGCGATTCGGGACTCGCCGTCCGGGAATCCGCGCTGGAGGACCTGCTGGCTTTTTTCCGTGGGGAGTTCCGTCGCTTCGCCGGCGCCCGGGGAATGGACGCGGCGGAGCGGCGTGGGGAGGAGCGCTGGCTCTTCGGCGGCGAGGCGACGCCCGGCGCGCTGGAGTGGTTCCTCCGGGAAGAAGCGGACCGCGGACCGTCGCTCCCGGTGCAGTTCGAGCAGTGGATCGGCGGCGAGCCCGCTCCGGCCGCTCCCGGAACACCCCGGCTGCGGGTTGAAGGCCGGCTGGACCGCCTCGATCAACGGCCCGACGGAACGCGGCGGGTGGTCGAATACAAATCCGGCCGCTTCTACCAAAAGCCCCTTCAGGCCCGGCTCTACGCGCGCATCCTGGAGGCCGCGGACGGAGTACCTACCGATTTCGCCATTCCCTACTTCGGAAACCGGCGCTGGATCGGACCGGAGGACACCCCGAAGGACGCCGAACAGGACGCCCGGCTCGCGGAGATCCGCGACCAGCTCGCCACCGGGGCTTTTCCACCCGCGCCCGGGAAAGACGGGAACTTCGACTTCCACCTGGTCATCCGCCGGGACCTTCCCGAGCGGACGCCGGAGCCCCCGACCGAGTCCTGACGGCATGAACTCCTTCCGCGCTCCTTTCCCTCCCGATCTGGAGGCCCGGCGCACCGCCGCCGACCCGCGGCGAAACGTCGTGCTGCGGGCGTCGGCCGGAACCGGGAAGACGACGGTGCTCACCGGCCGCTACGTGGCGCTGGTCGAGGCCGGAACGCCGCCCCGGAACATCCTCGCCCTCACCTTCACCAGAAAGGCGGCGCAGGAGATGAAGGACCGAATCGTCGGCGAACTGGGGAAGGCGCACCGGCGGCAGGCCCTCGCCGGCCGCACCGACATCGCCGAAGTAAACATCTCGACGCTCGACGCCTTCACCCTCGGGCTGATCCGCGAGTTCCCGCTGGATGCCGGGGTGAGCCCCGGAGTCGAGGTCCTGGACGAACGGTCGATGCCGGTGGTGCGCGAGGAGGCCATCCGGCGGGTCCTCTCCGGAGTCACCGGCTTCGATCGGGACGTGCTGGGTTCCCTACCCCTGCTGCTCGGCCGCTCCCGCGGCGAGCTCGTAAAGGCGGTCCGCAACTACCTCGACCGGCGTCTCACGTGGCGGCGATATTTCGAGGAAAAAGCGGCGGCGGCGCCGGACCGGCGGCCCACCTCCGCGCCGTGTCTCCGCACCTTCTTCGGTGAGATCGCACCGGCCTGCGAGCGCCTGCGGAAAGCGGCGCTCGACGGGCTCCCGGGGCTCGAAATGCCGCTGGAAATGCCGCTGGCGGTCCGCCTGGCCCTCCGGCTCGAGGAACAGGAAAGCAGCCGGGACGCTCTGGACCGGGAGGCGCTCGAGAGCTACTTCCCCATCAGACGCAAGAATCCGCCGCGCGGGTTTCCCGGCGAATTGAAGGAGGACTACGTCGCCGTGGCGGGGCGGGTCAAGGCGTTCCGATCCCGTTGGCTCGACTTCCTGAACGAGCGGGCCTTCGATCCGGTCTGGCGACTCTTCCGGGCGGTCGAGGCGGAATACCAGCGGCTCAAGGAGGACCGGGGGGTCATGGACTTCGACGACCTGACGCTCGCCGCCACCCGCCTGCTCTCGGGTCTCGGGGAGTTCTCGGCGAGCCGTTTCCGTCTCGAAGCCCGCTATCACCACCTGCTCCTTGACGAGTTCCACGACACGAGCGACCACCAGTGGGACCTGCTCCGGGCGGTCATCGCTCCCTGGGCCGCGGGGATGGGGCTCGCCGCCGAGGAAGTGCAGCGGGTCACGGCGGGCCGGCTCTCGCGGCCCACCATCTTCGTGGTGGGCGACCACAAGCAGTCCATCTACCGCTTCCGCGACGCCCGGGTGGAGATCCTGCACCGGGCGGAGAGCGAGATCCGCTCGCTGGGGGCTCCGGGCGACCCGGCTTCGCCGCGGGTGGTGCTCCGTTGGAACTTCCGTTCCCACCACCTCCTGCGCCGCTTCGTGAACCGTGCTTCACACCGGATCGCCGAAGGATCGGAGGTCGATCGCGGAGCCGACTGGGCCTTCCGTTACGACGAGGACGACCTGCTGCCCGAGGCGCCGGGCCCGGAGGAGGAAAGGCGCTCGGGACGACCGGCGCTGGCGGTGGGGGTGGGCGGGAGCCACGAGGATGTCGCCGCCGGCCTCGCCCGGCGGATCGCGGCGCTCGTCCAGGAGGACGGGGTCGAACCCGAGGCGATCGCCCTCCTGGCGCGGGCCGGCACCCGGCTTCCGATCTACCGGACCGCGGTGGAAGAGTTGGGGATCCCCACCTACCTGCTCAAGGGCGCGGACTTCTTCGAGACCAGTGAAATCCGCGATCTGCGCGCCCTTTGCCGCTATCTCGCGCGTCCCCATTCCGACCGGCGGGCCGTGGAACTCCTGCGCTCCCGATTCTTTGCGCTCCCCGGTGACGACTTCGCCCGGCTGCGCCGGGCAAGCGGGTCCCCCACTCCGTTTTCGGACCTCCTCCGTTGTGGAGCGCCCGAGCTCCCACCCTCGCTGGGCTCGGGCGCCTGCGAACGGCTCCAGCGGGCGGGGACCCGGGTGGCGCCCTGGGTCCGGCTCGCCCGCCGGCTACCTCCGGCGCGTACTCTCGCCCGGATTCTCGAAGAGACGCAGTACGGGCGCCGCGCCGAGGCGGCCGCCGGGAACGGCTACGAGGCCCGCCAGCAGTCGGCGAACGTGGCGAAGGGCCTCCAGTTGGTTCGCAGCTTCGAGCGCAGCGGTTTTGCCAGTTTCGAGCGGGTCGCCGAGCGGCTGGCCGAGGCGGCGCAAGGCGATGCGACCCAGGCGCCAGTCCAGGCAAAGGGCGCCGTCCAGGCCCTCTCGATCCACGCCGCCAAGGGTCTGGAGTTCGACCACGTCTTCGTCGTGGACTGTGGAGGACGCGGCGGCCGGGACACCGGTATTCCCCGGGTGGTCGAAAGCGACCCCGGGGTCTGGAACATCGCGCTGGTGGCCGACGCTACCGCCTGGCAGATCAAGGACGGCGGACGCGCCGAATCGGAAGAGCGACGGTGTATATACGTCGCCATGACCCGCGCCCGCGAGACGCTGACGCTCTCGTGGAAGACGCGGTTCACGAAGGACGGAAAGCCCGATGGGCGTGACCGGCCCCGGTATCTCCCCACGGGTCTCACGACTGCGGCCGCCCTCGCCGCAAAACAATGCCATGCGAGCTTCCCGTGGGAGGATCACCTCATCGAAGTTCTCCCGCCGGCGGAGGCCGAACCTGCCGGCGCGGCGGTTCGCAGCCCGTGAAGCAGGACGAACCTCGCGCGGGCCACCGCCCGGGTCCTGCGGGTGGCCGGGACCGCACGGCGACCGCGGTGCGGGTGCTGGCCCATCGGCTCCTGCACCGGGCCGACCGGCTCGGACGGAAGCCCGATCCCGACGCGGCGCTGCGGCTGGCGGACGAGCGCCTCGTCCCCTCGCCGGCCGGACGCCGGCTGGTGGCGGAACGGGCGCGCGCGCTTTGCCTCGCCGCGCTCGGCGAGCGAAGACCCGGGGGACGCCTCGAGGGCGAACTGCGCGCGAACGTCCGCGTGGGACTCCGGCAGCGGGACGGCGGCAGCCGGGTCGTCCTGATCCCCAGCCTGGTCTTCCGGCGCGAGAGCGGCGCCGTCGCCGTGGTGGCGATGCAGGAAGGCGGCGCCGAAGCCGCCCAGGCGCGCGCCCGGCGCTACCGGGCGGCCGCCCGCGTTCTGTTCCAGCGCCCGGTCCGGGCCTTCATCGTCCTTCCGGACGGCACCCTTGCGGACCTGCCGCGGCGGGCAACTACTCGCAGCGAACCGAGCGCGGCGCCGAATCCAGACAGCGGATGTTCGCCGTCCGACCATCCGCAATCCGGGCGCAGGCGCCGGTAGTCGCCGCCCGAATCGCATCGGCCTCGGTTGCTCCCCGGGCGGTCACCGTCGCCTGGCGACCCACCATTTCCATGGTCACTTCGCAGCGCGCCTCGCCCATGGTGAGCGTGGAAGCCACGAGGAAGACGACGAGCAGGGCGAAAAGCCCGAAAACGAGCCAGCCGATCCGGCGGATCCGGGTGTTCACGCCGCCTCCCGGACCAGCGGCCGGGTCAGGCAGGTGGGGCCTCCCGAACCGTTCTGGCTGATCTCGCTGCCCTCGTAGGTCAACACCTCGAAACCCGCGTTCCGCATCCGGTCGTTCGTCTTGCGGTTGGCGGCGATCGCGAGGAGGGTCCGACCTCCCAGCGCCAGCACGTTCGCCGCCATCGTTCCCCGCTCCTCCTCCACGATGGGGATGAGCTCGAACCCGCGCTCCTTCAGGAGCTGGAAGGTGGGGACGCCGAGGAAGCGCGGGTCCGCAACCATCGTTCGCCGGTCCAGCACGCTGAGCAGGGACATCAGGTGGAGGCAGCAGTCCGGACCGTCGCCGTACGGGAGGGGCGCGGCGATGACTTCCACCCCATCGCCGGCGAGGATGCCCCGGAGCTGCGCGATTCCGGCGGCGTTCGTGCGGTACCCCTCTCCCGCCAGGAGGGTGCGCTCATCGAGCCAGACGAGGTCCCCGCCCTCGGCGAGCCCCGGCGCCTCGATGGCGCCGATCACCGGGATCCCCTGCCCCTCGTAGATCCGGGCGTGCGCCGCAGGTTCTCCGCGCCGGTTCTCCTTGCCCATCCGCATGAGGATCATCCCCTCCTGTGAGGGAAACGAAGCGTCGTCGCAGTACACCGCGTCCGGGGTAAGCCCGGGAAGACGCATTTCGGGCTCCACGAGTTCGACGCCGCGCGCGAGGAGCAGCAACCGGATCCGCTCGTGCTGCTGCGCGGCCAATTGCGCTTCGGGTGGATGCAGGTACCCAAGTTCACGCCAGGGCGCGCCGGCCTCCCAGCCTGCGACCCGGGGGCCGATCAGGAGCGCGCGCACGAGCCTCCCGCACATCCCGGGGGGCCCGAGGCCGGCCATCGCCGGAGCCGGAGTCGCCGTCGTCATGGGCCGACAACGCTAGCAGCCCGCAAGATGAGTATGCTCGGGTGTTTCCGGAGACCCGACCAAGCCATGACCATCCGTTCCCAGCAGAAACAATTCCTCGTTGTCTTGTGCGCGATCGCCGCCCTGCTCGCCTTCGGCGGCTGCGCCTCCGAACCGCCGCCCCTGCCCGGAGTGACGGCGTTCACCGGCGCCACCCTCTGGGACGGCACCGGGAGCGCCGCCGTCGACAACGCCGTGCTCGTGGTGGATCACGGGCGGATCGCGGCGGCGGGAGCGGCCGGCGAGGTGGAGATCCCGCCGGGAGCCCAGGTGGAAGACCTGTCCGGCAAGACCGTCGTCCCCGGGTTCATCAACGCCCACGCCCACGCGAGCGACGTCATGGGGCTCGAAACGGGCCACTACGGCCGGGAGAACCTGATCCGCCAGCTCGGTCTCTACGCCCGTTACGGGGTCACGAGCATCGCCTCGCTGGGCGGCGACGGTCCCGAGGCGGCAGCGCTCCGTGACGAGCAGGACGAAAACCTGGACCGGGCGCGGATCTGGATCGCCGGCGAGGTCATTGCCAGCGGGACACCCGAAGAAGCGGCGGAATCGGTGGCGCGGAGCCTCGCGCTCCCCGCCGACTTCCTCAAGATGCGGGTGGACACGAACCTGGGCGCGAACGAGCGGGTCTCCTCGGAAACCATCGAGAGGGTGATGGAACTCGGGCGCGAGGCCGGGAAGCGGGTCACCACCCACATCTTCTATCTGGACGACGCCAAGGAGGTGCTGCGCGCCGGATCCGGGCTCATCGCCCACAGCGTGCGGGACCAGCCGGTGGACGAAGAGTTCCTTGAGTTGATGAAGGAAAAGGACGTCTGTTACGTCCCGACGCTGGTCCGGGAGATCTCCACCTTCGTCTACTCCGAGGTGCCCGAATTCTTCGAGGACCCGTTCTTCCTGAAGGACGCCGACCCCGCGGTCCTGGAAGAGTTGAAGGATCCAGAGCGCATGGCAGGGGTCGCGGAGAACCGGTCGGCGCAGGGCTATCGGGAGCACTATCCGATCGCCATGGCCAACGCGAAAGCGGTCGCCGACGCCGGGGTGAAAATCGCCTTCGGCACCGACACCGGCCCGGCCGGGCGCTTCCAGGGCTACTTCGAGCACATCGAAACGGGTGAGATGTCCGAGGCCGGGCTCACCGCCGAACAGATCCTGCTTTCCGCCACGGGGGACGCAGCTGCCTGTCTCGGCATCGACGGCGTCGGCACTCTTACCGCCGGCAACTGGGCCGATTTCATCGTGCTGGATGAAGACCCGCTCGCGGACATCGCGGCGCTCAGGTCGATCGACCGGGTGGTGGTCGCGGGGAACACGGTTCCGGGCAGCACCAGCGAATAGGGGAGCGCCGGTCCCGGACGGTTGGGGGCGAGGGGCCTCAGCGCGCGGCTTCTTCGCGGCGGAACCACTTCCCGGCATTGAGCCCCGCGCGTCCCTCGCGTTCCAGCTTCAGGAGACCCGAACTCAGCGCGACCTCCGCCAGTTTGCGGACCGGACCCCAGCGGGGAACTTCGTCCGTCGGGTAGACCCGGAGCCCGATGGCCCGCAGGCTCGCGGGGGTTCCTTCCAGCGCGTCGAGCAGGCTGGCTTCGCGGGCTTCCCGGTGCCGGATCTGGCCGTTGAGCAGCTCATGGCCGGCCACCACCGGAACGCCGTGCGCCGGGTACACCATCCCCCGGCATTCGGCGGCGAGGCACCGCAGCGAATCCAGGTATTGCCCGAGGTCGCCGTCCTCCGGCGCAATCAGGATGGAGGACAGCGAGGAGACCATGTCTCCCACCACCATCGCTCCGTAACGGCTGTCCACGAAGGCGAGATGTCCGGGAGCGTGCCCGGGCACGAACCGCACCCCGAGCGTCCAGCCGGACGACCCGTCGGGCGCGTCTCCGAGGTCGAGCGCGTCTCCCTCGCCGAGTTCGATGACGCCCCCGGGAGGCGCCGGAATCCGCGCGAGGGTCTCCGGATGGGCTCCGACCGGAACCCCATAGCGGGCCGCCGCCGCGGAGACCGACCCGATGTGGTCGCGGTGGTGATGGGTGACGAGAACCGCCTCGAGCCGGCCTCCCCGTGCAAGCAGCCGGTCAACCATTGCGAACAGCATCTGGCGCTCCGCGCTGTCTTCCGCGGCGGGGTCCACCAGGTAGCGGCGCGATGTCCCGATGAGGACGGCGTTCGTGTGGGTCGCGGGCGGCAGCGTGCGCGTCCGGCAGGGAATCACCGCGATGCCGGGCGAGTAGCGCACCGCCGGACGCAAGCGTCCCGCCTCCCGGTTGCGATCGCGGAAGACCCCGTCGTCGGGAGACCACCGCTCCAGGAGGCCGATGATGGGCGGAGCGAGCGCCATCTCTCCATCCCGCCAGCGGCCGAGCGCCGCTGGCGGCGCGAGCATGGCCGCGTCGACGATCTCGCCGGGCCATACCGACGGTTCGGCGCCGTCCGGCAGCGGGAGCCGGTAGAAGCGGGTGTCGAAGCGGAAAGGGGACGATTCCGGGGTCACGAGTTCCTCTACCGAAACGAAATGTGAGGCATCGAGGTCCGCGCCGAAGCCGGCGAGCACCTCTCGAAGTCCGATCTCGCCGGCGAGGAGATCCTTGCGGAGTTCGTCCCGGTCGGAAGGCGGCAAAGGCCGCCCCCGCGCCCCGAGGAAAACCCCGGTTTCCTCAAAAACCTCGCGCACCGCGGCCGCGATGCGCGCTCCCGATTCGGGATCGGGCGCGCTGCGGACCGGGATCTCCCAATCCCCTTGGGAAACCGTCCCGCCGGGGAACGCCCACAGGTTCGCGAACGCCCGAAGGCGCGGTGAACGCCGGACCAGCAGCACTTCTCCCCCGCGGGTGAGCATGACGGAGGCGGCCGGGCGCGGCGGAGGAGCCATCGTCCTCGGAGCTTAGTCGGGCGCCGGGCCGAATCCCGGAGGCCCAATGGCTGCTGACCGAAGAGGGCGGCGCTCTGCCAACATACCCGCGTGAACGAACCAACCGGAATCCCTTTCGGAGGTCTGATCGCTGCCGGCAAAGCAGCCGAACGGTCCTCCGTCTCGCTGCTCGGCGTCATGGACGCCACCCAGTCCACCTACCGCGATCGCTGCGCGGAAGCGCCGCCCGCGATCCGGGCCGCCTACGATGGCGCCTGCTATAATTCGGTCTCCGAGACCGGCGTGGACTGCGCGGGGAGTGTCCGTGATCTTGGCGATCTGTGCCCCGATCCGGGAGGCTTTCGCGAGAGCGTCGCGCGCTATCGCGCCGCGGTAGCGGCGGAACTGGCGAGCGGGCGAACTCCCTTCATCCTCGGCGGCGACCACGCGATCACCCCCGCCCTGGTGGCCGCCTACGCGGGACGGGGTCCGATCCAGGTGGTCCAGTGGGACGCGCATCCCGACATGTACCCCGACTTCGAGGGCAACCCGGACTCCCACGCCTGCGTCGCCGCCCGCCTGTTGGAAATGCCGCACGTGGCGAGCATCACCCAGATCGGTATCCGTACCGAGACCTCGGTGCAGCGCGGGATTCGGGAGTCGTCGGGTGCCCGGGTCACGCAGATTCCGGCCTGGGAGGCCGAAAGACGATCGGCGTTCCTGTCCCACCTCCCGGAAGGCGCCGCGATCTATCTGACCGTGGACATGGACGGTTTCGACCCGGCTTTCGCCCCGGCGGTGGCCCATCCGGTGCCCGGTGGATTGTCAGGGCGGGCGGGGCTCGACCTCGTCCGGGAAATCGGCTCCGGGAGGCGCCGCCTGGTGGGGATGGACGTCGTCGAGGCCTGCCCGGACGACCGGGACAACCGGACGCTGATCCTCGCCGCCCGCCTCATCCACGAAGGCGTGGGCGCGGTGCTCTCGCGGCGGTAGCCGCCCGGCCCGGGCTGGGGACGATAAATCCTTCGGTCAACCCGAGCTGGAGGCGATAAATCCTGTGAAAGAGCAGATCCCACAGGTACGCCCACCATCCAAATAGCGCCGCCGGTCAGGGAACGCCGACCTCCGGTCGGCACAGCCCGCCGCAGGCGGGCGGAGTCGCGTATCGCCAAACACCGGGATGGTTCCCGTCTCGGCACTGTCCTCATCCCAGGAGTTGACGCGCCCGCAAGGGAGCGCCGATCTCCGTCAGTTCTCCCGATGGGGCCCGGCACCGCCCGAGTCGCCGGAAACCCGACGCGACCCCTCAGGGGGACGCGATCAGCGCCTCGATTTCGTCATCGGTCAGGAGCCGGCGCGCTTCCTTGGCGGCGCGGAAGATCCGGTGCTTCAACTCGTCGGTAGGTTCATGGCCATGTTTTTGGAGCCAGTAGATGACGTTCGAGAGGCCGCTCATCGGACCGACTTCGACCTGCTGGTGGAGGCCGTAATCCCCGGCCGGGACGCCGGAATACACGCGGTCGGCCAGCCAGTCGTCGCCCTTGGCCATGGCCTTGATGATGGCGGCGGCGTGCACCCCGGTTCCGGTGCGGAAGGCGTCCTTCCCAACCACCGGATAGCCGGCGGGAATCCGGGTCCCGGTGGCTTCGGAAACCGTCTCGCAATAGTCGGCCAGGTGGATCAGGTCGGTGTCGATCCACCCCAGGAGCCGCAGGTTCACGAGCAATTGATCCATCGGCGTGTTGCCGCAGCGCTCCCCGATGCCGATCGCGGTCCCGTGAACGCAGTCGGCGCCGGCTTCGATCGCGGTGAGGCTGTTCGGGACGGACAGTCCCCGGTCCCGATGCCCGTGCCAGTCGAGCTGCACCTCCTCCCCGGTGTCCTCGATGACCTCGCGGACGAAACGGAGGAGACGCGTGACCCCGTCGGGGGTCGCGTGCCCCACGGTGTCACAGACGACGACGCGCCGCGCCCCCGCCTCGATCGCCGCGGTGTAGAGCCGGCGAATACTCTCGGGACGCGCCCTGGTGGTGTCCTCGGTCACATACATCGGCGGCACGCCGTGGGCGACCGCCCACGACACCGCCTTTTCGGTATGGCGGAGCAGCACATCGAGGTTCCAATCCTCGGCGTACTGGCGGATCGGACTCGACCCGATGAACATCGCCACCTCGATCGGCATCCCGACCTTGTCGGCCACCCGCGCAATCGGCTCGATGTCGGAGATCACCGTCCGGGCGGCGCAGTTCGGGCGGATGCGCATCCGGTTGTCCACGATTTCCCGCGCGAGGTGAAGAACCTGCTCCTCCGAGTGCGGGCCGGCGGCCGGGAGACCGATGTCGGCCGAGTGAATGCCGAGCGACTCCATCAGGTGGAGCACCTTGGCCTTCTTTTCGAGCGAAGGGGACACCACCGACGGGCTCTGGAGCCCATCGCGCAGCGTCTCGTCGTTCAGCAGGATCGGCTTCGGCGGGAACCAGGCGTTGCCGGGATCCGGCCGATTCCAGTCGTAAATCAGCGCCTCGGTGGTGGGAACGTTGCCGTTCCCCGACGGAAATCGCGGTTCTCCCCGCTCTTCAGCGTTCCGGGTTGGATCGGACATACCTGCTACCTCGTACTAGACCCCGGGCCCCAGTCCGGGAATCGTCGCGCCCAGCGAATGAAATCCGCTGTCCACGTGGAGCACTTCGCCGGTAATTCCCCGCGCGGCGTCGGACAGGAGAAACGCCGCCGCGTCTCCCACCTCCAGCGGATCGGTGCCGGCGCGAAGCGGCGCGTATTCGCGGTAGTGCTCCACCATCTTTCCGATTCCGGAGACTCCCGAGGCGGCGAGCGTCTTTGCCGGGCCCGCCGAAATCGCATTCACCCGAACGCCGCGCGGACCCAGATCGCTGGCCAGGTAACGGACCGAGGATTCGAGCGCCGCCTTGGCCACTCCCATCACGTTGTAGTGCGGGACCGCGCGCTCGCCGCCCAGGTAGCTGAGGGTGACCGCCGAACCGCCTCCGTCCGCCTCGAGGAGCGGCGCGAAGTGACGCACGAGCGCCGTCAGCGAATAGACCGAGACGTCGTGGGCCACCCGGAACCCCTCCCGGGAGGTGGAAACGAAGTCGCCCTCGAGGTCTTCGCGCAGCGCGTAGGCAACGGCATGGACCAGGAAGTCGAGCCCGCCGAAATGCTCCCGGACGGTTTCGACCGCGCGCTCCAACTGCTCCTCGCTCGAAACATCGAGCGGCAGCGTCAGCGTGCCCGGCAGCTGCGCCGCCAACTTGTCCACGTTCCGCTGGAGCCGTTCGTTCTGGAAGCTGAGGGCAAGCTCGGCTCCCTCCCGCGCCGCGGAGCGGGCAATGCCCCAGGCAAAGGAGCGATGGTTCGCGACCCCGACGATCAGTCCTCGTTTCTTTTCCAGCAGCACGTTGCTCCCAATTTAGCAGCCGGTAGACAGAGTCACGCGGCGTTCGAGCGGCGATCCATTCCGGCTGAACCACTACGCTCTGCGTTGCGATTCGGTCGGAATACACTCGGTAGGCCTCCCAAATCGCGCCTTGTCAGCCGGGCGTCTAGCCGGCCGGTTCTCCCGGTGGGGGCCTCGGCGCTCACGCCACTCTGCCCACCGGCTGCTCGCAGTCAGGTTGACGTTCCGAGCGACGGCCGCCGCGCCCGGATCGCGCCGCTCGTCTCCAGCCACGCCGCGACCCGAATCGCCGTGAGGTCCTGCCCGGGGCCGGAAACGAGCTGCGCCCCGAGCGGCATCCCCAGCCCATCGAATCCCGCCGGAACCTGAAGCGATGGCAGGCCCGTCAGATTGAAAGGCCCGACCAGCCGGATGAGTCCGGGGCGCATCTCTTCCCCGGTGGCGAGGAGCGGCTCCCCGGCTTCCGGAGCCCCCGCGGGGGTGGTCGGAACCGCCAGGATGTCCACGGTTTCGAAGAGCCGCGTGAAGGCGTCGGTGACCAGTCGCCGGCACCGGAGCGCCGTGATGAGGTCGCCGGCGGACAGCACGCCGCCAAGTTCGAGCAGCCGCCGCACGTCCTCGCTGAAGTCGTCGGGCCGCGCCGCGAGCCGCTCCCGATGCACCGCCGCGGCTTCCGTGAACGCGAGCACGTTGCGGCACACCCCGCCCAGTTCCACTTCCGGAATCCGCACCTCGATGCGCTCGGCGCCGAGCCCGGCGAGGGCGGTGACCACGGCCTCCGCCGCCCGGCGGGCGTCCCGGCTCAGATCGGTGTAGAAGAAATCGCGGGGAACTCCGACCCGCAGTCCCGCGAGCGGCTGCGAGTCGTCCCGCCCACGCGCCGGGGACGGAACCGCCGGCCTGCCGGAAAGCGCCTCGAACAGGGCGGCGATGTCGCCGGCGCTCCGGGCGATCGGCCCGACGTGGTCGAGGCTCCACGACAGCGGCGTGACCCCCATCCGCGAAACGATGCCGTATGACGGCTTCAGCCCGAAGACCCCGGTGAGGCCCGCCGGAATCCGGATGGAGCCTCCCGTGTCGCTCCCGATCGATCCGTAGCCGACGCCGGCGGCCACCGCCACCGCCGAACCGGAAGACGACCCGCCCGGGATGCGCGCCGGGTCGTGGGGGTTTCGCGTTCGGCCGAAGGTCGGGTTGTCGCCGGTAACCCCGAAGGCGAACTCCTGCAGGCTGTTCTTGCCGAGCAGAATGGCCCCGGAGTCGGCGAGCGCCTGCCAGGCCGGTGCGCTCCGGGTCGCGTCGTGCGGGAACTTCGACCCCGACGTGGTGGTAAGTCCGGCGACGTCAACGATGTCCTTGACGCTGAGCGGAATCCCGAAGAGCGGGAGCGCGCCAGCCCCGCCCTGCCCCGCGGCCGCCAACCACTCGGTCGCGCGGCGCGCTTCGGCAAGCGCCTCCTCCTCCAGGAGGAGAAGAAACGCCCCCAGATCCCGCGACGCCCGCGCCCGTTCGAGCGCTTCCTCGACCAGGTCCACCGGCGAAATGCGGCCCGCAGCGAGCCCGGACCGCGCGGCGGCGATGGTGCCGGGGGCGGTATCCGCCGGGGGGGCGGGGATCTGCCGGGCCGGGCGTCCGGTAGCCGGAGCGAGGGCGCGCGCGGCCAGCTCGCCGGACGTCAGCGGCTCCGGAGGATCCGGCAGGCCGGCGAGCACGCGCCTCACCGCCTCCAGTTCGGTCCCGAGGGCTCTCGCGCGCGCCTCGGCGGCCGCCCGACGCTCGGACATCCAACCGTTTCCTTACCTTACCTGGGCCCGCCCAGCACCCGGGCCGGCAAGCGCAGCGCCGCCCCGAGCAGCGAGAACACCCCGTCCACCGCAACGCCGAGCAACCGGAAGGGCAGGAGCAACACCCACACGAGCGGATAGAGAATGAGCGCCAGCAGCGCGAGCGGCCAGCAGACGATCAGGAGCAGGAGCCAGAGGAGAAAACCAGCCATACCCGGAGCTTACGTTTCCTCCGGCCCTGCGGTTTCCTGGGCCTCCCGGAGCGTCTCGAGGGCGATCTCCCCGGCCGCCAGGGCTCGCAGTTCCCCTTCCCCGGCGACCGGGACTCCGAGACCCCGGGCCTTTTCGAGCTTCGAACCGGCCCGCTCCCCGGCGACCAGGAGTGAAGTACGGCTGCTGGCGCTCGAGACCACCCGTCCGCCGTGGCGCTCGATGAGCTCCCCCGCTTCGTCGCGGGTCAGCCCCGCGAGCGTTCCGGTGAGCACGATCCGCAGGCCGGAAAGCGTGGACTCCCCCGTCGCTTTCCAGACCGGCGCCACCCCCGAGCGCCCAAGCTCCTCGAGTTCGCGCCGATTCGCTTCGTCAGCGAAGAACCCGGTGACCGCCCCGGAAACCTGCTCCCCCACCTCGTGCACCTCGAGGAGCTGCTCCCCACTGGCGGAGCCGAGCGCTTCCACCGAGCCGTAGCGCGCCGCCAGCACCCGCGCCACGTGCTGGCCGACGTGGGGGATCCCGAGCGCGAAGAGAAACCGGTCGAGGCGCACCGTGCGGCTTTCGTCCAGTTCGCGGCGCAGGTTCGCGGCCGATTTCTCGGCAAACGGACGGCGCCTCCGCTCGGGGAGCGCGAGGAGGTCAGCCGGCGTCAAACGGAAGAGATCCGCCGGGCGCCTCACCCTTCCGGTGCTCACCAGATCCCCCGCGACCGCTTCACTCAGCCTCGGAAGGTCGAAGGCGTTCTTCTCCGCCAGCCGCGCGAGCGCGGCAGCGAGGGTGTCCTCCTCCCAGCGGAAGGATGCGTCCCGGTCATGGCCCCCCGTCGCACTCCCCGTCTCGCTCCGGGAAACCCCGACCTCGAGGAGATCGGCAATCAGCGCGCGCTTCGCCGGCGATTGGAGCGCCTTCAGCGCCTCGTCGGCGCGCGTCCCGGGTTCCGCGTCGGCGAGGCGCTCGGAGTGAAGAACGAGCGCCGTCAGATCCTCAAAGCCCTTGGCCATTTGCTCTGCCCGCGTCGGACCGACTCCCGGCAGGCCCAGGGCTACCAGCACCCTCGGGAGCGGCATGTCCCGAACGGCCCCCAGGCGGCGGACCAGCGCCTCGGCTCCCGCATGATCGAAGGGGCGTCCGGCCGGCTGGGCCGGCGCCGCGAGCAGCTTCTCCCGGGTCAGCCGATAGAGGTCGGACGGCGACTCCACGAGCCCGCACTCGACGAGGAGTTCCACGAGTTCGTCGCCCAGCGCCTCGATTTCCATGGCGCCCTTGCCGACGAAGTGGACGAGACGGGCCTTCCGCTGCGCCGGACAACTCCACCCTCCCGAACAGAAATGGTTGGCGCCCTCCGCCAGCACGGGCCGTCCGCACTCCGGACACCCGGACGGCATGGACCAGGGGTCGCTTTCCGCTCCCCGCACGCGCGAGACGACTCCGACGACCTGCGGGATCACGTCGCCGGCACGCTGGATTTTCACGCGGTCGCCGGGTTGCGCGGCGAGCGCCCGGACCATCCCCTCGTTGTGCAGGGTGGCGCGGCTCACGGTGACGCCGGACACAAGCACCGGTTCCAGCCGCGCTACCGGGGTCAGCTTTCCGGTGCGCCCCACCTGCACGTCGATCGCGGCCAGCGTCGTCTCCGCCTGGCCCGGGGGAAACTTGAAGGCGACCGCCCAGCGCGGATTACGGGACCTTTCTCCCAGCTCGCGCTGGTCGGCCAGCCGGTCCAGCTTCACCACCGCCCCGTCGAGTTCCACGAGAAACCGGTCCCGCTCCTCGATGAGGAGGCGGTGATAGGAGAGCACCGGATCCGGCCCGCGCCCGACTTCCCACCAGACGGATTTCCGGCCCGTCCCCGGTGCACCCTCCGGCGGCGACTCCGCCGCCACCCGGAATCCGAAGTCGGCGAGCGTCCGCAGCACCCCCGACTGGGTGTCCGGCGCCGCGAGCCGGCCGTCCTCCCAAACCAGGACGTCGTAGGCGTAGAGCGCGAGGGGCCGGGAGGCGGCGATACCCGGGTCCAACTGGCGGAGCGAGCCCGCGGCCGCATTCCTCGGGTTCTTGAAGGTGTCCTTCCCGGCGCGCTCCAGCCCTTCGTTCATCCGCTCGAAGTCTGCCACCGGCAGCACGGCCTCGCCGCGCACCGCGAGGCGCTGAGGCGTCCGCTTCCCCGCCAGCCCGAGCGGCAACGATCGGATGGTCCGCAGGTTGGCGGTGATGTCCTCCCCGATCGCGCCGTTCCCCCGGGTCGCCCCCCGAACGAACGTCCCCCGCTCGTAGACGAGTTCCACCGAGAGCCCGTCGTACTTGGGCTCGAGGCAATATTCGAGGTTCTCCCGACCGATCTCCCGTTCCATCCGGTCGGTGAACTCGCGGAGTTCGGTCTCGTCGTGGATGCTCTGGAGCGAGAGCATGGGCGCCTCGTGCCTGACTTCCGGGAATCCCTCGGCCACCGCGCCGGAAACGCGCTGGGTCGGGGAGTCCGGCGTTACGAGTTCCGGATGGTCCCGCTCGAGTCCTTCCAGTTCCCGAAAGAGCGCGTCGTAGTCGCGGTCGTCGATTTCCGGCGAGTCGAGGACGTAATACCGGTAGTCGTGGTGACGGATCCTCTCCACGAGTTGCCGGCGCCGCTCGCGGGCGGTGCGCTGGGAAGTCACCGAGCCCGCCCGCCTTCCGACGAAGTCACGCGGCCCCGTTTGCTCCCGGAGGAGGCCGCCGACCGGCATTCCTGGCGCTGAACGCCACCGGGCGAAAAAACCGATGGCAGCGACCTGCGTTCGCGGCCAAGCGTGTTCGGGGGAAAGTGTGAAAGGGGGGATTCCCCCCTTTCACAAAACGGTAACGACGAATCGGAATTCGCCGCCGCGCGCCGTAGGCGTGCAAGGGAGTTTCGAGTCGCGGCGCGAAGCGCCGGGCGGTTCGGGGGCGGGGGCTCATCTCTTGCCCGCCTGGCAATCCGAACCCTGTCCAGCGATGTGCCCCCGCTCCCGGACCGCTCGTTTCGAAGTCACGCGGCCCCGTTTTCTCCCGGAGGAGGCCGCCAACCGGTATTCCTGGCGCTGAACGCCGCCGGGCGAAAAGCCGACGGCAGCGAACTTGGTTCGTGGCCAAGCGTGTTCGGGGGAAAGTGTGAAAGGGGGGATTCCCCCCTTTCACAAAACGGTAACGACGAATCGGAACTCGCCGCCGCGCGCCGCAGGCGTGCAAGGGAGTTTCGATTCGCGGCGCGAAGCGCCGGGCGGTTCGGGGGCGGGGGCTCATCTCTTGCCCGCCTGGCAATCCGAACCCTGTCCAGCGATGTGCCCCCGCTTCCGGACCGCTCGACGGGAGCCGCGCCGGCGCATGAAGCTCGCGAGCCGCCCGGTGATCGCCCGGGACCAAGGCGCGTCGCGTCCGAGGACGGCGAGCCCCGCGAGGATCATCAGCACCCCCTGCAGGATCGGCAGGAAGAGCCCGATGACGCCCAGCAGCAACAGCAGCAATCCCGTCGCGACCCGAAGAACACGGAGCGGCTTCCAGCGTTTTCCGGATTCCGCGCCGCCCTTGCCGCTTCCGGAACCCGCGGAGGCATCGGCCCCTTCCGGGCGGCGGCGATAATCTGCGCTCGTTCCCCCGGTCATCGCCGTCAAGGTAGCACCCAGATCACCCCATCGTGAAGAAGACACCCGGCCTCGCTACGGTCCCGCAGGTACTCGCGACGTTCGTGGCCACCTTCGCCGCGATCATCGTCATCGGGGTCGTCATTGGGCAAACGGGGTTACCCCTCGACGTGGCAATTCTCGCGACCCCGGGCGCCACCCTGCTCGTAGCCCTGGCCGCCATCCGCCTCTTCCGCCTGAACCCGTATCGGGCGCTCCGGTTGCGACCGGCCAAGAACAGCCAGCTACTCCTTTCGATCCCGGTGGCGCTTTCGCTGTTCGTGGTCAGCGATCAACTCGCCAACCTGAGCCGCCTGTTCCTGCCGATCGACGAAGAACTCGTCCGGACCGTCGCCGAACTGGTTCGCGCCGAGGGTCTCTTCTCCTGGCTGATCCGGCTGGCCGGTATCGGTTTCGGGGCGGCATTGTCCGAGGAACTGCTGTTCCGGGGAGTGATCCTGACCGGACTCCGCCCGCTGGGGAGAGGCGGGGCCATCGTCGTCTCGGCACTCCTGTTCACCGTGATGCACGGGCTGCTGCTCCCCAACTACTTCGTGGCGGGGCTCGTGCTGGGGCTGGCCGCGATGGCCACCCGAAGCATTCTGGTTCCGATTTCGATCCATCTCTTCCACAACATCGCGGCGCTCCTGCTCTTCAACCTCACCGACATCGAAACCCTGGGCGACCCCCTCTGGATCCCCTCGGGAATCCTCGTTCCGGCGACCGGCATCCTGGCAATCGGAGTCTTCATCTACCTGCGGGACCTGAGGGAAGCGAGTGGGATAAAACCCGCTCCGTCCGTTCCCGATGCCCCCCCCAAACCATGGCTCCCTTCGCCTCCGCCCGGCGCGCTCAGCATCGGAGAGGATCTTCGGGAGGTGCGCCCGGGTTCGCGCCGTCTCGGTTTCGTTTTCCTCGCCCTCTCGATGATCGCCGGACTGTTCATCGCGGTCGGGCTCTTCGTGTACCTGGGCTATCTCGCGAATCCGGGACCCCAGCGCGCCGCCGCCATTCAGTCGCTGCGCCAGATCGCGCACGAGTCGCTGGCGGAGGAGGCCGCCGCTCGCGATGCGGAGATCGACGCGGCATTCGAGACCCTGATCGAGCTGAACCGGGAAGGACGGGTCGGATTTCGCCACATCTGGCGCACGGCCCGGGTGGTGGCGGCGGCGACCGCCGACGGAGAGTTCGGGAACCGGGACGTGGAGTCCCTCCTGATGGCCGTCGGCGGAATCCATCAGGACGCGGGGGATCGGCGTCCGCCGAACAGCTTGCCCGGCGATCCGGTGCACACCGAAGAGGGCGCCCGCTAACAGCCTGTGGTGGAACCCGGGTGAGCGCCGAGAGCGGGGAGGCCCAGTTCTCCCGGTGGGGCCAGTCCTCCCGGTGGGGGCCCGGCTGACAAGGCGCGTGAGGGAGGAATACCGAGTGTATTTCGACCGAAACGCAACGCAGAGCGCCGCAAAGCGCCAGTTCTCCCGGTGGGGGGGCGGTTCAGGCGGGATGCATCGCCGCTCGAACCCCCACCGGGAGAACTGGGCCGCCTGGGTTTCACCACAGGCTGTTAACCGGCCTCCGCCTGCATCCCCGGCCGCGGGCGCGAAACCGGGAGCGTCGAGTCTTCGGGAACCCGGAAGCATCGGGACTGCGCCGCGATTCCGCTGCCAGGCCGCGAGGCGCCAGGCGGACGAAGGGCACGGCGAGCGTGGTCTCGCTGTCCAAAAAAACACGGGAGCGGCCGCGGCTAGACGCGGTGCTTGCCGCGGGTCCGCGGCGCGACCTACCGCGGCGCTTTATCCCCGGTGCGCCGGAAGCCGCCCCAGAACAGCGGCAGCCACATCGCCCCAACGCCGCCGGCCATCAAGAGCCCCCCGACGAGCGGCCTCCAGGAGAGCAGCACGAACCCGCCGGAGAGCAGGTGGACGACAACGCTCATGTAGCCCGACAGCACGAAGACGCGAACCGGGGAATCCGCGGTCCGCATCGCAAACAGCGGAAGCGCCTCGAGGGCCGCGGTCAACATCGTGCTCCGAAACAGCAGCGACCACAGGTTGAGCGGCTCGCGAAACACCATTCCGACGATGGCGGAGAACAGGGACGCCGCGAACGCCGACTGGTAGGGCCGCCGTCCGTCCAGCCAGCGAATCATGAGCGCCTTCAGCGGGGTGAAGAGCGCCACGAGGCCGAGCGCGAGCAGAAAATCGGCCGGATCGTCCATCGTGGTGGCG
The DNA here is from genome assembly GCA_965250045.1 of Candidatus Marinacidobacterium sp. Lineage (GTDB taxonomy): Bacteria > Acidobacteriota > Vicinamibacteria > Marinacidobacterales > Marinacidobacteraceae > Marinacidobacterium. The sequence goes on along the minus strand of OZ252286.1, from coordinate 2,684,265 downwards.
ACCCGGGCCGCCGCCAGGAGGGTCAGGAGAGCCAGCGCCCCGAGGAGCGCGAAACGCGGCGGGGATGCCTTGTTGGCGCTCACGCAGGAACTCCCGCCGGTTGCGCGCCGAGTTCGCGGGCCGCGAGTTCCGCCGGCGTCTCAGCCGGCCGCGCCAGAAATGCGGAGCCATCCTGGATTACCACCTCCGCCGGTCGAGGGCGCAGGTTGTAGTTGGAGGCCATCGAATACCCGTAGGCCCCGGCATCCAGCACGGCGAGCAGGTCTCCCGGTTCGGGAGGGGGCAGCGCGCGGTCTTGGGCGAACGCGTCGCTGGACTCGCACACCCCGCCGACGACATCGAAGACCCGATCGGGTCCCGGACGGCCGGTGAGCGGTACGACCCGGTGCCAGGCCCCGTACAGCGCCGGCCGGAGGAAGTCGTTCATCCCGCCGTCGACGACGCAGAACTCCCGGGTCCCGGTCTGCTTGGTATGGAGAACCCGCACCACCAGAGCTCCCGCCGGCCCGAAGAGCGCCCGCCCCGGCTCGAAGACGAGGGTGGGACCGGCATCGCGAAATTCGCTGGCCGAGACGTCCCGGAGCGTTCGCAGCACCGCTTCCGCATAACCAACCAGCGGGATCTCGTCTTCTCCGTCGCGATGCGGGATACCGAGCCCACCGCCGACATCCAGAATCCTGACGGGGATTCCGGAGCGGCGCAGGCGGGCGAAGACCTTGCCGAGCCGCTCGGCGCTCGCCGTGAGAGTCGCCACCTCCCGGACCTGGGACCCCACGTGGGCGTGAACTCCGAGGATCTCCACCCCTTGCCAGTCGCGGGTCCGTTCGGCGAGATCGACGAGGTTCGCCTCGGCCATCCCGAACTTGGCGGCGGGGGTTCCCGTGGCGATTTTGGGGTGGGTTGCGACATCCACCCCGGGATTCAGGCGGAGGAGTGTCCGCGCCCGGAGGCCGCGCCGCAGCGCCAGGCGGTTCAGCAGCTCGAGTTCCGCCCCGGACTCGACCGAGACAAAGCGCACCCCGAGGTCCAGCGCCGTCTCGAGGTCCACCTCGGTCTTGCCGACGCCGGACATGACGATCCGGTCTCCGGGGAAACCGAGTCCGGTTGCCACCAGCAGCTCTGCCGCGGAAACCGCCTCCACCCCGGCTCCCAGCTCCCGGAGCGGGGCCAGCAGCGCCGGCAAGGCGTTGGCCTTGAGCGCAACCGCAATCAGATGGTGGGTTCCCACCAGGGCTCCCTGCAGCGCGGAAAATCGCTCGACAACCGCCCGGACGCTGTACACGTAGGCGGGCGTCGTCGCTCCCGCAGCGGCCAGCGCGCTCTCCAGGCAAACCCCGTCGGCGGCGAGACGGCCGCCCGGGCCGGAACGAAAAACGGAATGCAATCTTCTAGGAGCCTGTCCCGGTGATGTCGTGAGCACCGAGGCCCCCACCGGGAGAACTGGGGTCGAGGCGCCCGGCTGACAAGGCGCGCGAGGGAGGAATAGCAGCGTTCTTTTGACCGAAGCGCAACGCAGAGCGAAGCGGTTCAGCCGGGATGCATCGGCCGTCGAATGCCACGAGATTACCGGGATGGGCTCCTGGAGCGGCCGGTCCGCGCCACCGGCCCGGGGGGATTCCGGGGTTCCGGGGCGGCGGTGGGCAGGCCTTCGCGCAGGGCCGCGGGGGGTTCCGAATGTATCATCGCGAGCCGTTTCGAGACGGCCGGAGGACTCCCCCCCATGATCCAATGTATCCAATGGTTCCGATGGTCCCCAGCTACCCGATTTGTCACAGCATCCTTCCTGCTCCTTTTCGCGCTCGGCTGTGGCGGCGGCGCGGGAGAAGCACCTGAGGCTCCGGCCGACACGGGCGAAGTCGGCCTGCCCTTCTCCGAGGTTCGGGAGAGCGGCGACCTCGTGTATCTCGCTGGCGCCCTCGGCAACGTACCGGGCACCCTCGATCTCGTGCCCGGAGGCATCGAGGCTCAGGTTCGCCAGACGATGGACAACCTGAGCGCGACCCTCGAGAAGGTCGGCCTCGATCTTTCCCGGGTGGCGGCGGTGAACGTCTATCTCTCGGACATCCGCCATTTCCAGGCCATGAACGGCGTGTACCGCGAGTACTTCCCCGTGGACCCTCCGACCCGCGCCACGGTTGAGGCCGGCATCGCGATCCCGGGAGCCCTCGTCGAAATCTCGATGGTTGCGGTGAAACAGGGGGTCGAGCGGCGAGTCATCAACCCCGAGGCGATGAAGAGCCCCGAGCTTCCCTACTCCTGGGGAATCGAGGCGGGAGACACGCTGTTCGTCGCCGGCGCCACCGCGCGCGATCCGGATACCTACCAGCCGGTCGCCGGCGGCGTCCCCGAGCAGATGCAGCGCATCATGGGGAACATCGGCCTCGTGCTCGAAGCGGCCGGCATGGACTACTCGAACGTCGCGAACTGCCGGGTGTTTCTGGACGACCCCCGCACCTTCGGTGAGATGAACGAGGCGTATCGGCAGTTCTTCCCCGAGGATCCGCCGACGCGGGCCACCGTCGAGGCGCGGCTCGCGAACCCGCTCTTCACGGCGGAAGTCCAGTGCGTGGCCAGCCGCGCCGAGCGCAGCGTGCTGGCGCCGGGCGGCCCCCGTTCGGGGAGCCCGCTCTCTCCGGGAATCTGGGCCGGCGACCGGCTCTATCTGTCCGGAATGGTCGCACCCGGCCAGGACCGCAGCGAGGACGCCGGCGAACAGGCGCGCGCGGTCCTCGGACGGCTCAGCGCGGCGCTCGAAGCCGGAGGGCTGACTTTTCAGGATGTGGACGACGCAGTCGTCTTCCTCGAGGATATGCGCGACTACGGCGCCATGAACGAGGTGTACCGCGAGGTCGTCGGCACGCCGTTTCCAGCGCGCGCCACGGTAGAGGCCCAGATGATGGGCGCCGGCATCAAGGTCGAGATCATGATGACGGCAACCCGGTAGGGGGAGACTCCGGACGTAGGCGACCGCCACTACCATGCCGTTTGGCATGGCTCTCGGAACCCTCTCGGTAGGAATCCTCCCGGTCGCCCTCCTCGCGGCCGGCGTCTTCGGAGGTTCGCCCGCGACGCTTCGGGCCGAAAACGGGAGCGTGACGGTGGCGGTAGCCGCCAACTTCACGGTGGCGGCGCGCGCGATTGCCGCCGCGTTCGAAAACGCGACCGGGAATACCGCGCTCCTCAGCTTCGGTTCGACCGGTCAGCTCTACGCCCAGATCGTCCAGGGTGCTCCGTTCGAGGTATTCCTCGCGGCCGATCAGGAACGCCCGCGCCTGACGGAGCGTGAGGGGCTCGCCGTCCCCGGCAGCCGACGAACCTACGCCGTGGGCAGGCTTGTGCTGTTCAGTACGGAGGAGGGACGCGTCCGGGGCCCCGGCGCCCTCACGGATCCCGATCTCAGGCGTATCGCGCTCGCGAATCCGGCGCTCGCCCCCTACGGTCGGGCGGCGATGGAAGTCGTGCGATCGCTTGGGCTCGAGAGCGTCCTCCGGGACCGGCAGGTCATCGGAACGAACGTCTCGCAGGCGCACCAATTCGTCCGCACCGGCAATGCGGAGTTGGGGTTCCTCGCCCTCTCGCAGATCGCTTCGAGCGCGGACGGATCCCACTGGCTGGTCCCCCAGGACCTCCACGCTCCCATCCGGCAGGAGGCGGTGCTGCTCGAGGCCGGACGCAACAACCCGGCGGCGGCCCGGTTCCTCGATTTCCTCGGCTCGGAGACCTCCCTCGAGATTCTCCGCCGGCACGGCTATCTCGGCGAGTGAGTGCTGGCGGGTAGCGAGGACCGATCGTGAGCGCGGAAACCATCTGGCCGCCGATTCGGCTCACCCTGGAGCTGGCCGGGGTGACCACGGTCTTCCTGCTGCTGCTCGGAACGCCGATCGCGTGGTGGCTCGCGCGCACCCGCTTCCGGTTCAAGGAAGCCGTGGCCGCCCTCGTCGCGCTCCCCCTCGTCCTGCCCCCGACCGTCCTGGGTTTCTACCTGCTGATTGCTCTTGGCCCCGACGGGCCGGGCGGCTTCGTCGCCCGGCTGTTCGGCGAGCGCTCGCTGGCCTTTTCCTTTCCGGGGCTGGTGATCGGTTCGGTCATCTACTCGCTTCCGTTCACTGTCCAGCCCATCCGGAGCGCCTTCGAAGCGGTCGGCGATCGTCCGCTGGAGGCAGCCGCCACGCTGCGGGCGTCGCCTTGGGATGCCTTCTGGACCGTCGCGGTTCCGCTGGCGCGGCCCGGCCTGATCGCGGGCGGGGTGCTGGGCTTCGCCCACACCGTCGGGGAGTTCGGGGTCATCCTGATGATCGGCGGCAACATCCCCGGCGCTACCCGGGTGCTCTCGATCGCGATCTACGACCATGTGGAACTCATGGAATGGGGCACCGCCCACCTTCTCTCGGGCGGGCTGCTCGCGTTCTCCTTCGTGGTGGTCGCGCTGACCCTCAGCCTGCAGAAGAAAGCGGGAGGGGGAGCCCGGTGAACGCTCCCGCTCCCCGCCAGCCCGGATCCATCGATCTGGCACTCAGCGGCTCGGTCGGCGCCTTCGGTGTCCGGGCCGCGTTTGCCGCCCCGGCCGGAGAAGTGACCGCGATCTTCGGGCCGTCCGGCAGCGGCAAGACGACCGTCCTGCGCGCGGTGGCCGGCCTCGCCCGGCTGGAAGGACGGCTGCGGGCCGGCGCATCGACCTGGCAGGACGACAGCCGCGGGATCTTCCTGGCGCCGCATCGCCGGCGGGTCGGTTTCGCCTTTCAGGAGCCGGCGCTCTTCGACCACCTCTCGGTAGCAGGGAACCTCCGCTATGCGGAACGGCGCGCCGCCGCCGCGCCGCCGAACCGGCCCCTCGCGTTCTCCGAGGTCGTGGAACGGCTCGGGCTTGCATCGCAACTGGAGCGGACCCCGCGCGGACTCTCCGGGGGAGAACGCCAGCGCGTCTCGCTGGCGCGGGCTCTTCTCTCCGATCCTCTCGTGCTCCTCCTCGACGAGCCTCTTTCGGCGCTCCACCGGCAGGCGCGCGACACGGTGCTGCCGTGGCTGCGTTCGCTTGCCGAGGAAGCCGGGATGGCGATGCTCTATGTCAGCCACGACCTCGGGGAGGTTGTGGAAGTCGCGCACCGGATTGCGCTCATGTCCGGCGGCCGGATCACCACCGCGGCGCCCGTCTCCGAGTCGCTCGAGCAGCTCGCGGCGGGGGACGCGCTTTCGCGCTTCGAGACCAGCACCGTTCTGACCGCGCGGGTCCGGGCCCATCTCCCGGCGCTCGGATTGTCGGAACTGGACCTCGACGGTCAGCTCCTGCGAGTGCCCGGGACCCGCTACCAGGTGGGCGCGGTGGCGCGCCTGCGCGTCCGCGCCCGGGACGTCGCGCTCGCCACCCGGCCACCCGAATCGATCAGTATCCGGAACGTGCTACGCGGCACGATCGGAAGCGTCGCCGAGGATCCGGCGAGTCCGTTCGCCGAGATCCTCGTGGAGGTCGGACGGCAGCGCCTGCGCGCCCGGATCACCCGGGACGCGGTCGCTGATCTCGGACTGGAGGGCGGAAGCGAGGTCTTCGCCCTGCTCAAGTCCGTGTCCCTCGACGCCCCCTAGGAGTCCTCGGTGAGGGTGGCCGGCTGGTTCGAGTTGTACCAACTGTTCCGTTCACCGACCACGCCGTGGCTGACCGTCAGGCTGCGAAAGAGATCGACGAGCTGCGTGCTTCCCTGCTGTTCCAGCATCTCGCGGCTGACCACGGTCACGGCGTGGGGCATGTTGATGGCGGGCGACTCGATGGCGGTGCCGGTCACGGACACGGTGACCTCTTCGAAGAGCCCTCCGAGCTGTAGCTCCGCGTCCATGGTGAGGGCGCCCCCAGCGGTCAGCTCGACCTCCCGCTCGAGCTGCTCGAATCCGGCCAGGGTGAAGGCGACGAGGTAGTTGCCGGGGGGTAACTCCGTGAACGCGAAGCTCCCGCGACGGTCGGTCACCGCCACTTGCGGGCCGGCCAGCGTCGAGCCGGACACTTCGACGGTCACCCCGGGCAGCGCCCCGCCGCCAAAGTCAGTCACCGTGCCGGCGATACCGCCATCCTGCGGAAACGCGGCGGAAGGCATGCCGACACTCCCGGCCATGAGCAGGACAAAACCCATGCATCTCATGCAAATCATCATCCCATGCCACCGGCCGAAATTTATGCGCCGGCTCGATCCGGCGGGCACTCGCGCGGTTCCACAATCAAGAGATAGCGGCCGGGGACGGCCTCGATCTCCTGTTCACAACCACTTAGCCAGCGCAATCGAACCCGGAAGGGACCGTCCTCCGAACCCAGGCCAAAGTAGACCCGCGAGTCGCTCGACGTGAGGTAGCTGCCCGCGGAGCGGGATTCGCGGATGCGGCTGAGCCCCGCGCCACGCAGTTCAAGCCGGGTTCCGATCCCGTCCCGGGGGCTGCGGCGGCCCACCAGCCGGAACCCGGCCCACGCGGCCGTGGTCTCCGTATCGTTCTGGAAGAGCGCCGGCGGTCCGTTCATGACCGTCCCCAGGATGTCGATGTCCCCATCGTCGTCGTAGTCGGCGAACGCGGCGCCGCGATAGACCCGGGGGACTCCAAGCGCCGTCGGCGAGACTTCGGCGAAGGCGCCTCCGCCGAGATTCCGGAAGACGAGGCCCCGCTGCGCGTAGTCGCTCTCCGTGACTCCCCCCTCGACTTCGGGATAGACGTGCCCGTTCACCACCACCAGGTCCAGCCAGCCGTCCCGATCGAGGTCACGAAATCCGGTTCCCCAGCCGAGATACGGATAGCTCGGTTCCGCAACCCCGGCGGCGAACGACTCGTCGAGGAACCACCCGCCACCCGCCGCCCGGTAGATCGTGTTGTAGTCGTGAGAGAAGTTCGTGACCACGATGTCCACCTGGCCATCGTTGTCGTAGTCCCCGAGGTCCACCCCCATCCCCGCCTGCGCCCGCCCGTCCTCGTTGTACGCGAGGCCGGCCGAAAGACCGATCTCGGTGAAGTCGAGTTCTCCCTCCCGGCTGTCGTTCCGGTAGAAGTTGTTCGGCGTCTGGTCGTTTACGACGTAGACGTCGAGGTCGGCGTCGCCATCCAGATCGCCGAACACGATCCCGAGGCCGAAGTACCGCTCGGCGCCGATCGCGAGACCCTCCACGCGGGCAAAGCGTCCGTCCGGAAGCCCGCGGTAGAGCATCGCCGGGGCCGGGGGAAGCCCCTTCGGACCGCACATCACGGGAATCCCGAGGAAGAAGCAGAAAGGCTCCTCTCCGGGCCCGGGGGTAGCTGCCGGGTCGAAGTCCACGTAGTTCACCACCACGAGATCGGAGACCCCGTCCCCGTCCAGATCGCCGAACGCGGCCCCGGTACCCCACTGCGGATCGTCCACTCCCAAGTCCTTCCCCACTTCCTCAAAGGTGCCGTCTCCCCGGTTTCGGTAGAAGAGGTTCCGCCCGTAGCGGGTGACGAAGAGATCGAGATCGCCGTCGTTGTCGTGATCCACGACCCACGCCCCCTGCCCCCACCCGTAGGACTCGAGGCCCGCCGGCCCGGTGACCTCCGTGAATCGTCCATCGCCCTCGTTCCGGAAGAGCGCGTTCGAGAGGCTCTGGCTCTCGTCGTACCCGAGTCGGGATCCGTTGACCAGGAAGAGATCCAGATCCCCGTCGCCGTCGTAGTCGAAAAACGCCGCGCCGGTACCGGTCGTCTCGAGGATGAAGTCCTTGCTGCGGACCCCGCCGTACATATTGATGAAGCGGATCCCCGACGCCTCCGCCACCTCGGTGAAGCGGATTCCCGGCTGGGCGAAAGCCGCCCCGGCGAGGAGCAGGACCCACGCGGCCACCGTCCCCGAGCCGGCCCTCATCGCTCCTCCCGGCTTGCGTCCCCCCGGGCGCCCACCTCGAAACCCCCGATGCGCCCGGACCTCTCCTTCAGGATGTGGACCCACCCCGCCGGCAGGGATCCGAGGAACTCCTCCCGCCCGGACGGCCAGCGGATCCTGATATCGCGGGCGCTTGCCGCGGCGCCGACCCCGAACCACATCACGGGATCGTGCTGGGACAGGTAGCTGGCCCCGGCGCGCCGCTCGTCGCGCTGCTCGAGATCGCCGCTCGCGAGCGTCAGGGAAGCCCCGATCCCCTCCCGGTTTCCGCTGGTCCCGACCAGCAGGAAACCCACCGTACCGCCCGCCTCGGCGCCTCCCCGGTTCTCGAACAACTCCGCCGGACCCCGGTTGCTCGCGAGAACGAGGTCGAGATCCCCGTCGAGGTCGTAGTCGAAGCTGGCGAGACCCCGGCCCACCCGCGGCCGGGCGAAGTCTCCCTCGCTGGCCCGGCTGCGTCTGAGGACACCGCGGTGATTCCGGAACACCTGACCGGGCTGGGCGAACCGGAGGTTCGACTGGATTTCCGCGATGTTGTCGAGAATGTGGCCGTTCGCCACCACCAGGTCCAGCCAGCCGTCATTGTCGAAATCGGCGAGGTCGCACCCGAAGGCGAGTTCGGTGAGGCTCTCGCTCCCGATCCCGAAGGCCGCGGTGGCGTCGAGGAAGAGCCCGCCCCCGAGGTTCCGGTAGAGCGTATTCGTCTCGAAATCGAAGTTCGTGACGACGAGATCCATGCGCCCGTCGCGATCCACGTCTCCCCAGTCGTTGCCCATCCCGGCCTCCGGGAGGCCCTCCTCGTTGTACGCGACGCCGGATGCGAGCCCGTCCTCGACAAACCGGACCCCCTCAGGCCCGGACTCCGTCCGGAACAGAAAATTCGGAGTGGTGTCGTTCGCCACGTGCACGTCCGGCGCACCGTCTTCCCCGAGGTCCGTGATGACCACTCCCAGCCCCTTCCCTTCCTCCGAGCCGGGAACGGGAACGGCGCGGAACGTCCCGTCCCCACGATTCTCGAAGAAGGAATCGGGCGCTCCCGGATATTCCTGCGGGTGACAGTAGGCGAGGACCTCCTTGACCGGACTCACGCAGTCGCGGTGCCGTTCCAGCGCGTAGTCGAGATAGTTCGCGGCGTAGACGTCCAGATCCCCGTCTCCATCGGGATCGAAGAGCGCGGCGCTTGTCGTCCAGCGGAGATCGCTCGCCCCGCCGGCGCCCGGGACTTCGCGAAACGTGCCGTCTCCCTGGTTTCGGAAGAGGCGTTCTTCGCCGAAATGCGTGACGAGCAGATCCGGATCTCCGTCGCCGTCGAGGTCACCCGCGACGGCGCCCATGCCGTAGCGGAGGCCGTCCGGCGCATCCAGTAGTCCGGCCTCGTCGGTGCGATCGCGGAAGGTCCCGTCGCCGCGGTTGCGAAAAAGACGGTTCCCCACCGTCGCCCCGCCCGGATCGCCCGGCAGCGGGTGCCCGTTCACGAAAAAAAGATCCGGCCAGCCGTCGCTGTCGTAGTCGAACACCGCGACGCCCGCGCCGACGATCTCGATCACGAAACGCCGGCCGCTGCCGCCGTCCTCATGGTGGAAGCGGATTCCGGCCGCCTCGGTCCGATCCACGAAGACGAAGTTCTCACCCGCCGCCGGCGACGCGGCCAGTGACGCAGCGAGCGCGAACGCTGGCAGCCTGTGGTGGAACCCGGGTGAGCGCCGAGCCCGCCAGTTCTCCCGGTGGGGGCGAGGCGCGCGGCTGACAAGGCGCGTGAGGGAGGAGCCCCCACCGGGAGAACTGGCCCGGGTGTATTTCGACCGAAACGCAACACAGAACGAAGCGGAGCGGAGTGGTGAACAGCCGGTGTTGGAACCCCCGTGAGCGCCGAGGCCGGCGAGGCGCCCGACTGACAAGGCGCGTGAGGGAGGAATACCTGGTGTATTCCGACCGAAACGCAACGATGAGCGGCGCGAAGCGACGCGGTGAACAGCCTGTGGTGGAACCCGCGTGAGCGCCGAGGCCGGCGAGGCGCCCGGCTGACAAGGCGCGTGAGGGAGGAATACCCGGTGTATTTCGACCGAAACGCAACGATGAGCGGCGCGCAGCGACGCGGTCAGCCGGGATGGATCGCCGGCCGAACGCCGCGCGGGTTTCATCACAGGCTGTTTGGCCGGGATGGATCGCCGGCCGAGCCCCCACCGGGAGAACTGGGCCGCGTGGGTTTCAGTACCGGTTGTTTGGCCGGGATGCATCGCCGGGCGAGCCCCCACCGGGAGAACTGGGCCGCCTGGGTTCCGGCACAGGCTGCTGGCGTCCCCATCAGCGTGGGCGCGCCCTCGATCTGGTACGCGAGAGCGAGCGCCCGGGGTCCTCCCCGGTAGCGGCGGCCTCCCGGAACCGGCGACGGACCGCGGCGGCCTCATCCGCACGCCCCAGCAGGGCCAGGGCGGCGGCGAGGTTGTAGAGCGCCTGACGATGGCCCGGCGCCACTTCGAGGGCCGCCTCGAAGGAACCGGCCGCGGCTTCCGGGCGGCCTTGCTGAAGCTCGAGCATCCCGAGCCCCACGAACGCGGACACAGATCCGGGCGCTATGCCGAGCGCCGCCTCGTATTCCTCGCGCGCTTCCTGCGGGCGTCCCAACTGGGAAAGAGTCCGCCCGAGCGCTACGCGGCCCTCGGCATTCCCCGGATCGAGGCGGATCGCTTCCCGGAACGCTGCCGCCGCCGGCTCCAGCTCACCGAGTGCAGCCTCGGCGAGACCGAGGTAGAAGGAGGCGAGTGGATTCGCCGGGGCAACCTCGCGGGCCCGGCGGAGGACGCCGCGGGCCATTTCGCCTTCGAGCCTCGTGTAGTGGGTGTACCCGAGCTGGATGAGAATGGGAGTGGCGCGCGGGAAATGTCCGGCGGCCTCTCCGAGGACAACCACCGCCTCCCCGGAGGCGCCTTCCCGCAGCAACGCCGTCCCGAGTGACAACGCCAGCGCCGGATTGGGCGCCTCGGCGAGCGCCTCCGCCCGGCGAAGCGCAGTCACCGCCTCTCCGCTCCGCTCGTCCCGCAGTAGCGCGACGCCCAAGTAGTAGTGGGAGCGGGAGTCCGGAACCACCTGCGCGAGCCGGCGGAACGACTCCACCGCCGCCCGCGCGTTTCCGGCGTCGAGCCACCGCTGCCCGGCGCGGAGAAGTTCCTCCGGATCCTGGCTCCCCGCGGCTGCCGCAGCCGCGAGCAGCAGGAAAGCGCCAGCCGCCGGCAGCAGAAAAGCGCCAGCCGCGAACCGGCTCGGCAAGAGAGCGCTCCGTGACCGCCTGCGCGCGGGAGATCCAGCTCTCAGGATCCCCCCGGGAAGAGCGCCGCCATGAACTCGTCATCGAGCCCGGGATGGCCGGTCCAGCCCAGGGTGGACTCCAACTGGCCACGGAAGAGCCCGTTCATCGACGCGGCCTTCCCGAGGACCTCCAGCGCCCGGTCGCGGTTGCCGAGCGAGTAGTTGAGCAGGCCGAGGTTCAGCCAGGTGTCCGAGGCGTCGGGCCAGAGTTCGGCGGCCTTTTCGGCGGCGGCGAGCGCCGCCGCGCCGTCGCCGGCCTCGTTCCGTTCCCGGCTACGGGACATCGCGGCAATGGCCAGGTTGATGTTCAGCACCCGCCCCAGTTCCTGGATGGGCATCGGATGGTCCTCGACCTGGAGCCGGGCCACCACGTCGTTGTTGATGTTCCGGCCCATCCCCTTGCCGACCACCAGCATCGCCGACGACTGGCGCCCGCGGCTGTCTCCCCCGGCCTCCTGGCCGGCGACCATCGCCGCCTGCATTTTTTCGGCGAGCGTCCCCTCGGTGGCCTCGAAGGCGTCACCCATCGCCTCGACCACTTCCGGCCCGGTCAGGATGTTGCCCTGTGCGGAGTAGTGCTCACCCACGCGGTGACCCGCCCAGAAATTCGCGGTGGGCCCGGTGTGGACCGCAATCCCGCCGTTCGCGTCCACCACGGCGAACTGGCGGCCCTCCACTCCGGGGAAGGTGTCCTCGGCGAGCAGCCGATCCTTGACCTGCTCCGCGGTGAGTCCCTGCCGGAGCAGATCGAGGCCCTGCAGCCCGTAGCCGGCGTTCACGTTCGCCTGGGTGGCAACCACCCCGACTCCGGCCTCTCCCCACGGCACCACGTGCCCGACGGAGAAGTACCTGGATTGGACTGCGACCCCCATCTCGCCGGTGTCGGGGTCGTGGGCGACGATGGAGAAGGTGGCGACCGGCGGATGGGTGGACTGGGCCAGAGCCGGCACCGCACCCACGGCGAAGAAGAGGAGTGTGGTGATAAGGATTCGTTTCGAACGGATCATGGATTTCCTCCTGAGTTTGGGCGGCAGCCCCATAGTACGCGCCCCCGGCGACGCCGGGCGAACCACGGATCCGCGCGCGGCGCGCAACACCGCCGCGATGCTGCGCGCCGATGCGCAGCGAAAATCCCGGGAGCAAACCCCGCGGTCAGCGCGTGCTGCCGTATTCGTCGCGCTCCGAATCACGGAGGCGCAAGACGGACTTCGGCTCCCGCTCGGCTTTTTCCCGCCCCTTCAGCCACACACCCACCAACAGGCCTGCGGCCGTCGTGAAAGCCGCCCATCCGGCTCTCGAGAGCCCGTCCTGGTCGTAGGCGTAGCCGATACCGAAAACCACGACAACGCCAATCCACAGCCACTCGCGCCTCGTTCCGATCCCCAGCCATTCCTTCCACCATGGTTCCTGCCGTGCCCGCGTCCCGTGTTGTCCCGCGGTGTCACGCTGCGCTTGGCCAGATCCCTTTCTGACGAACTTCGGGAACGGTACGAATTGGAGCCGGATCTCCGAAAGAACCTCAACTGCATCTGCCGTTAACAGCCTGTCGTGGAACCCGGGTGAGCGCCGAGAGCGGGGAGGCGCCCGGCTGACAAGGCGCGTGAGGGAGGAATACCGAGTGTATTTCGACCGAAACGCAACGCAGAGCGCCGCATAGCGGCGCGGTTCAGGCGGGATGCATCGCCGCTCGAACGCCGCCTGGGTTTCACCACAGGCTGTTAACAGCCTGTCGTGGAACCCACTTGAGCGCCGAGTCCCTCACCGGGAGAACGGAGCCCTATGGCTCCCTCCAACGGCTCAAACCAAACGGTCTTATCCCGTTCCCTGCCGTTCCGGTGAAGCCGCCCCGCCGCGGCTGCTCCGGTCACCCGTCCTGCTCCCGCGTGAGCTCCGCAAACCGCTCCAGAGCCGCGGCTGCCCCGGCCGGATCGCCGAGCCGGCGGCGGGCAAAGGAGAGTTGGTAGTAGGCGTCCGCATAGTCGGGGTCGTAGCGAATCGCGGTTTCGAGCAGTTGCGCCGCCTCCTCCGCGTCCCCGCGGCGCAACGCGATCTTCCCGAGATTCAACCAGGCCTCCGGAAAATCTTCGCCCTGTTCCAGGGCGCGGCGGAAGGCTCCCTCGGCCCGGTCGAACTCCTGGCGACGAAGCGCCGTCAGGCCCAGGAAGTGGTGGGCTCGCCGCAGCTTGGGGTCGAGGGCGATCGCCCGCTCGAGGAGCTCTTCGGAGGCCTCGTATTCATCGGTGCGCCAGTCGATATATCCCAGTTGCAGGAGCGTCTCCGCGCCGTCCGGGGCCAACTCCAGGTGCCGCTCGTAGGCGGCCCGCGCCGCCGGGAGGCGCTCCTGACCCAGCAGCGCGGCGCCCAGGTCGGAAAAGATCGCCGGATCCTCACGGTAACCGAGCTGAAGCGCCCGCTCGAGTTCCGCCTGGGCCTCCGGCCAATGCTCGATGCGCAGCAGTAACCGGCCGAGGAACCGGCGCATCCCGGCGTCGCGCGGCGCGAGTTCCACCGCCCGGACGGCCTCGTCAACCGCTTCGGAGAGCCGTCCCGCCCGGTCGAGCACCGCGGCCGCGAGGTACGGCGCCTCGAAGCGGCCGGGGTCCGTGGTGGAGGCGGCATCCAACTGGCTGAGCGCTTCTTCCACCCTCCCAAGCTGTCCGAGGGCCTGTCCGAGCGCCAGCCGGGCATCCACAAAGTCGGGCGCGCGCGCCACCGCGCCCTCCAGGGGCGGGCGCGCGAGTTCGGGTTCCCCGGCGACGAGCCACATCGCCCCGACCCGGTGAAACGCCCCAGCGTCCCAGGGCCGCCCGACCAGGAAGTCGTTCAGGACGCGCTCCGCCCGGTCTCTTTCTCCGGCTTCGATCAGGGCGGCCGCTTCCGCGATGGCCGGCTCGGGTACTGGTTGCTCCTGCCCACCAACCAGCGCCGCCGGAAACATCCAAAGGGCAAGTGCGAACCACAGGTTTCGCGGGGCGGTCCTCCGCATGAGGCAGAATCGGCGCCTAACCGATGTCTTGCTTTCGTCGCCCACGCCGTTTCCCGCATTATGCCGCCCTGGCGATCTTCCTGGGCGGCGCCTGCAGCGAACGCCCGCAGGACGAGAGCGCCATCACCGAGAACCCACCCACCTCCGAAACCGAACCGCGCGCGCTTCCCGCAGAGGAGGACATCGTTCCTGTCGGAGGCGATGTCCGCCGGCCCGAGAGGATCCGGTTCGAACCACCCGCATACCCGGACTCGGCGCGCGAGCGAGGCGAGGAGGCACTGGTCATTCTGGAGCTGACCGTCGACCGCGACGGGGCCGTCGCCGATGCCCGCGCGCTCCGGGGACCGGAAGATCTCGGGGCGGCGGCGGCGACAGCGGCCCGGCACTGGACGTACGAGCCGACCCTCGTGGGCGGAGAGCCCACCGCCGTCCGATTCGCGGACACGATCCGCTTCGTGCTCCGCCCCGCGGGCGGTCAGAGCATGCGTTTACCGGCGGAGGCGGCCGCGACGCGAACGAGGGGCCCGGAATTCCCCGACTGGGAGATCACCGGGCACGCCTTTACCGCCTGCCCGTGCGACACCCCCTGCCCGTGCCGGTCGAACGGTCCTCCTTCCCACCCGCCCTGTCACGCCACCACCGCCACCGACATCACGGCCGGTCACTATGGCGGCCTCGATCTGGCCGGCTCCCGGTTCGTGACGCTCGGCCCGGAAACCTGGGTCGCCCTCTATCTCGACGAGGAGCTGAGCGAGCCGCGCCAGCGGGCCATCCTCGGCATTTTCCGCAGCCTGGCGCCGGGCGCTCCCCAGCGCTACCGGGCAATTCGCCGCGTTCCACTCTCGATCACCGAAGCGAGAAGCCCCGGAGAAGTGCTCCGCCGGGCGGTGATTCCCGGAATCCTCGAGATGGAAACCACTCTGCCGCTGGTGGACGGCCTCCTTGCCGGCCGGATTCCGGGAATGGACGTCTGGTCCAACGAGATCGCATACGGCAGGACCGGCATCTACCGTTTCCACGATCCGGCGATCCCCGCCGCTTGGGACCACAGCGGCCGTCAGTCAAACGCCAAGGAGTTCACCCTGGACCTCGGCATGTACCGGGAGGGCCGGATGCTGATCCAGCACGCCGACGGCTCCGGCGACTGGACGGCTGCCCAGCAGGCGCTCTTTTCCTGCGCCCGCACCAGGTCCCCCTGATGGGCCCCGTCCGGCGGGACGAAGCGCCCAGTGCGGGCGGCCAACCGGCCGCCGGACCACGGTACCGGTCTTGCCTATTCTCGAATAAGACAATGTGGTATAACGGCTTGCCGGCTTGGAAGGCCGATGGAGGACATGGAGCCATCACACATTCAAATCCGGGGGGTTCCGCGCTTTTTTGCCCGGTCGGAGCCTCCCGCCCGCGGTCCCGTCTCCCGTTCTCCGAATCCACCATATTGGACGGCCGGTGGGAAGCCGGCGCTGAACTCTCATTCTTGAGCGCGGATCGCCACCCGGGCCACGCCTCCCCGTCCCGACACCGGCGGGTCCCCGGGGATCCGCCTTCCCACTTCAAACAAACCCTCGTTAATTCTGAGAACCAGGAGGTTCCCATGAACAAGTCCCATCCGCGAAGTCTGCTCTTCGCTTTTCTCGCCGTCGCGCTTACCGCGGCGGTTGCAACCGGGCAAACCCGTACCGGAACCATCGAGGGCACGATCCTGGACGGCACCGGTCAGGTGCTTCCCGGAGTCTCGGTGACCATGGCCGGCGACGCCGGCACCGGAAGCGAAGTCACCGTCTCCTCGGGCACCGGCACCTACCGGTTCCTCGCGGTGCGGCCGGGGATCTACTCGCTGCGCTTCGAACTCGGCGGATTCCAGACCCGAATCAACGAGGGAGTCCGCGCGGACATCGGCCGGACGACCGGACTCAATGTCTCCCTCGAACTCTCCACCCTCGAAGAGACCGTCACGGTGGTCGGCGAATCGCCGCTCCTCGACACCAAGAGCACCGTCATCGGGGCCACCTTCGACGCCAGCCTCCTCTCGGAGGTGCCGAGTGCCCGCGACGTCTGGTCGCTGCTCGAGCACCAGGCGCCCGGAGTAACCACGAACCGCCTCGACGTGGGCGGCAGCGAGACCGGCCTGCAGGCCGTCTTCTCGGCGCGCGGCACCTCCTGGGGGCAGAACAGCTACTACCTGAACGGCGTGAACGTGACCTGTCCCGCGGCGCTCGGGGCCAGCGGCTACTACTACGACTACGACAGCTTCGAGGAAGTCCAGGTCGAAACCGGATCCCATCCGGCATCGGTGAACGCCCCCGGCGTCTACCTCAACATGGTCACCAAGAGCGGCGGCAACGACTTCGCCGGCGCGGTCGGCCTCCACTACCAAAATGCCGCCACCCAGTCGGACAACTTCTCGAGCGACCTCGAGGCGCGGGGCGCCAGCCCGTCACAGTTCGACTATCTCTCGGACGCAACCCTCCAGCTCGGCGGTCCGGTCGTCCAGGACAAGTCCACCTTCTTCTTCTCGTTCCGGGACGAGCGGGTCCACCGCTACGTGTCCGGTGTCGAGGACATCACGGAAGACACCGACATGTGGCAGTTCGTGCTGAAGAACGACACCGACATCAACGAAACGAACAAGATGAGCCTCGAATGGCACGAAATGTCCTACTGGAAGCCGCGTCGCGGGATGGGAGGAAACCGGCCGCCGGAGGCCAGCTGGATCGAGGACGACACCTTCCGGATCATCCAGGCCACCTGGACCTCGACGCTCAGCGACAGCGCA
This sequence comes from Candidatus Marinacidobacterium sp., assembly GCA_965250045.1. Classification (GTDB taxonomy): domain Bacteria; phylum Acidobacteriota; class Vicinamibacteria; order Marinacidobacterales; family Marinacidobacteraceae; genus Marinacidobacterium. The sequence continues at coordinate 2,667,339 of OZ252286.1, read as the reverse complement.
CTGCTCGACACCCGCTTCTCACACCTCAACGTGTGGTTCCCGACCTACCACTCCGAAGAAGCCCAGGCGGCCGGTCTCCAGGCCGGGTTCGACGTGGGCACCGGCCAGTACCTCAACGCCCGGGACTTCAACGTGGAGCGGCGGCGGAAGCGGTACTCGTTCAAGAGTTCGTTGACCTACTTCGCCGAGGAACTGGCGGGCGCGGACCACGAGTTCCACATGGGGATCGAGTATTCGCACAACCCCATCCGGAACCAGACCACCGCGATCGACGACGTCTACCTGCGTTTCAACAACGGCGTCCCATTCGAGGTGCAACTCCGCAACACCCCTCGGCATGACGGACAGACGCTCGACCAGAGTTCGGCCTACATTGACGACATCATTACCGTCGGCCGGCTGACGCTGAAACTCGGGCTGCGCTGGGACCGTTACCACGGCTGGCTGCCCGAGCAGAACAGCCCGGACGGCACCTACTGCACGGCGGCGAACGGCTGCCCCCGCGAATTCGCGGAGAACACCGGAATCCTCGACCTGGCCAGTTTCGCGCCCCGCCTCGGCCTCGTCATCGGGCTCGAGGAAAACGGGAAGAGCGCCCTGAAGACCTCCTGGGGCCGCTACTACCACCAGTTCTCGACCGGCTTCGCCAACTTCGTGAACCAGAACGGAAATCTGACAAATACCCACGAGTGGAGCGATGCGAACGGCGACGGACAGTTCCAAAACGGCGAACAGGGCGCAATCCTCTCCGACCAGTTCGGCGCCCAGGCGGCCATCGCGACTGTCAGCTCCGACCTGAAACACGAGTACACCGACGAGTTCACCCTGGGGCTCGAACGTGAGTTCGAGGGAGACCTCTGGGTGCAGGCCACCTTCTCGGTACGGAACAGCGCCAACAAGTCGGATTCGATCAACCTCGCCGCGCCCGACTCGGCCTACGACCCGATGCAGGTGCAGGATCCGGGGCCGGACGGCGCGATCGGCACCGGCGATGACGGAGCCATGATCACCGTGTTCAACCTCCGTCCGGAGTTCGTCGGGCTAAGCGACCGGCAGATCGCCACCATCGACAAATTCGAGACGAACTTCAAGGGCTTCGAGGTGATCGCCCAGAAACGGCTCTCGAACAACTGGCAGGCCCTCGTTTCCTATTCCTACGCCGACACCGACACCTGGACGCGCGGGGGGCAGTGGGAGAACACGAACCCCGGCATTTTCGGCAACCCGAACCAGCAGGTGAACGCCAAGGGCAAGTCCTTCTACGACCGTACGAACCAGTTGAAGATGATCGGCACCTGGCACGCCCCCTGGGGCGTCCGCACCTCCGGCGTGGTGCGCTACCAGACCGGTGCGCCGTTTGGCCGCACGTTCTTCGTGAGCGGCCTGAACCAGGGCGGGGCGTCGATCCTCGCGGTCCCGGTCGGAACCGAGCGGCTCCCGAACGTCACCACCTTCGACATCGCGTTCTTCAAGGACCTCAACGCCGGGCGCTACCGGATCTCCCCCGAGGTCAACATCTTCAACATCACGAACGAGAACACCGACACGACCCTCAATACCTCGAGCGGGTCCAACTTCGGCAATCCGCTCAACTACCTCTCACCGCGAATCATCCGCTTCGCGGTCCGGGTCAGCTTCTGAGCGAAGCGGCCCGTTGAAGGAGCGCGCCGCCGCCGGTCCCTTCGGGGACCGGCGGCGGCCGTCGTCTCCGCCGGGGCGGACCCGGCGTCTCGGTTCGTGAAACGGCGCCACGCTCTCACCGGGCTTGCTGCGGCCGTTCTGACGCCGCCGTTCCCGGCCCGCTCGCGGGGCGCGGGCCAGGCGAGCGACGCCTTGCCTTGGGCGGACCTTGAACCCCTGCCCCCCGATACCCGGGCGCGCTTCACCGACCTCAGCCGGGTCACCGGCGAGGTGGTGCCGAACGACGAGTTCTTCGTTCTGCACCATGGGGAGATCCCGGAGGTTCAGGCGGCCCGCTTCCAACTGGCAATAGGCATCCGGGGCGCTCCATCTGCCAAAACGCTCACCCTGGACAAGCTGGCCGGAATGCCGCGCCGGGAGTCGGTCGCGCTGTTCGAATGCTGCGGCAACGGCGGCGTCGGGATGCACGGGCTCGTGGGGGCGGCGCGCTGGGGAGGGGTCGCGCTCGCGCCGCTGATCGAGGATCTCCTGGACTCCGATGCACGGGAAGTCGTCTTCTTCGGCGCCGACAAGGCGGAGGAGCGCCTCCGCGGGAACCGCTACCCCGGGCGCTTCGCCCGCAGCCTCCCCGTCGCCGATGCGCTGTCGCCGGACGTGCTGCTCGCCGACACCATGAACGGACAACCACTTCCCCGAGAACACGGCGGCCCGCTCCGACTGGTCGTCCCCGGCTTCTACGGTGTGGCCCAGGTCAAGTGGGTGGAACGCATCGAGGTCTGGCCGGCCCGCTTTGCTGGCTGGTACCAGGCGAAGGACTACGTGACGGTGCGCGGAGTCGAGACGCCGTCCGGGATCCTCCACACTGCGAGCACCATCGGCCGCATGCGCCTGAAGTCCATCGTTACCCGGGTGGAAGAGGCTCCGGACGCCGACCTCCGAATCCACGGCCTCGCCTGGAACGACGGCGCCTCCGACATCAACGGTGTCGAGGTGCGAGTGGACGCGGGTCCCTTCCGGCCGGCCGAACTCCTTCCGGCTACCCACCGCTTGGCGTTCCGCGCCTTTCAACTGGATTGGCCGTCGCCGGCCGCGGGAGAGCACCGGCTCGTCTCCCGGGCCATGGATGCCGGAGGCGTCCAACCTACCGAAGAGGAAGCGTCACGCTACAAGGCGACGCCCTGGGAGAACAACGGCCAGGTGGTGCGGCGTATCCGGATCTGACGAGGGTCAGGCCGCGCGGTGACGGCGGGCGTCAGCGCGTCTTGGGCACGGCGATCCCGAACTCCCGGAGCTTGCTCTCCATCGTCGGCTTGGTGAGACGGGCCTTTCCCCGGGACCCGGCGCGAGCCTTGCTGGGTCCACCCGACACCGAACGTGCTGAACCCCACCCGGAATCAGCGGACAATCTGTAAGTCATCTCGATCTTCCGGTGCGTCTCTCATGTTCCGCGTTTCGTACACCACACTGTGAGGATCTGTGCCAATACCAGAACTGCCAAGACTTGCAGGATCGCCGATGGTCTGCCGAAATAGAACAGAACGGCGAAAGCCGCTGGGAGGCCTGCCAACGCGGTCACAAGATACTTCCTGTTCAGCATTGGGACAGGTTTGAGAGCACCGCTCGAAATTCGCCTTGTCTATCTCGGTCATACCGGCCCCAATGACTTACAACTTACAAGCCTCCCTGCTGTTTCCCTGACTATGAGATATGCGCGTTAGCCAAGTACCGAAACTGTCCAACGACCCGGGATCTCCTCACTGCCCGGAATCCGTGAGCGCTCATCTTTCGCTTTCCACATTCTGGTGCTCTTTCATTTTTCTTTCGGCCTCTATCCGTTCTTTGTTCCTTGTAGTAAACCAAATCGCCGACAGCGCGCCGATGCCGCCGCTGATTAATCCCATCAGCCTCCCGCCCGGGTCTCTCACGATCCAAAAAAATACGGCGTATATCACGACTATCCCACACATCGTGAGGACTAGTTGTTTCATTGTCGTTTTTTTCACTACGCCGACTCCTTTTCACGACTAACCGCATGGTTCGTCCTTCCTACAGTTCGCTTGGCACAGGTCCCCCAGTTCTTCGTTAGAGGAGGTCATCCACAACCAACCAACCGTGCACCCTACGCCGACAGCCGTCGCCCACAATATACCTCCGATCACGGCAAACGCCAATGCCGCTACGCCGATTCCTCCCACGATCGCGGTGAAAGAGCTACACCCGACTATACCGAGACCGGCAGCTATGTGCGCTCGCTGCCGTTCTCGTTCGAAACACTCGGTCAAACAACCGTCGACCTGGGAGCTTGTAATGGGATCCTGCCCCATGTCGGGCGGCGTCTCTTCCCGCGCCGCCTCAAATTCTAACTCCGCTACTGTTGCTGTTGGCCCCGGCTCGGGTTCCGGTTCGAGCTCGGGCTCAGCCTGCGGCTCCGGCTGTGGCGTGGGCGTCGGCTGAGGTTCGGGCTCGGGCTCGGGTTCCGGCTCGGGTTCCGGCTCTGGTTGGCTCCGGTTCGGGCTCGGGTCCCGGTTCCGGCGGTGGGCAGTTCTCACCCCCACCCGGAATCAGCGTGCAATCTGTTGAAGGGGCAGGAAGCGCGTGGGCTGCTGAGGTACGGGCTCCTGTCCACCGAGGCCCCGTAGCACGAACTTCTACCGATGTCTCAACCCGGGGCGTAACGTCACCTGTACCGGACGCAATCTTGAGAGTCCCGAATTGATAGAAGTAACCGGCATGGCAGCATGTCCTGTCTTGGTCCAAATCATAGAAGACCGTGAGTACGTGCCCGTTCAGGCGCAACGCCGGTGGAACGGCGTCCCCGGCCCATCTCACCTCGTAGTACAGGGCGTCGCGAAGTACTCCGACAAGTCAATCTGCGCATAGTTGCCGTCGGGAATCACCCACGCGGTTCCCGAAGTCGCCAGCGTGTCCAACGATTTCGGCAAACTCACCGAATACCGCGTCAGGCCCAGTTCCCGCAGTTCCGCAGACGTCGTATCCAGCTCGGCCGCGAACTCGCCAAACGGGCTGCTCGGATCGGCAGCCGCCGCCTGATACGCCTCGGTTTGCGCCACCGACAGCACTTCACTGAGCCGGGCAAACGACATGAAACTGGACACGAGTGCGGGAACGTCCATGGACCCGGAATCACCCACCGGAGCCAGCGTACCATCGGCAACCGCCTGTTCGAGGAGGATCGTCAACATGCGTTCAAAATCCGAGTCCAACACGACCCCACCCGGCACGGTGTCCAGAAAATCACGAAGAGTGACCGCAATTTTGCCTTCGTAGAACAACGCGTCGGACACATTGGCGGTCTGCGTACTGCCGTCGCTATGCGTCGGCGCTTTCGCACCCGGATCTTGCGTCGCTGGCGTGCCTCGCTAGTCCCCCGGTTCAACGCCAACAGAACAACCTACTGACAGGTCACAGCTAGCGACTCGAAATGGCGCTTCACGGTTTCGTGTGGAACCAGGCGGCGGCCGGGGTGAGAACCAGCCCGCCGAGGTGGAAGTAGATCGCCTCGCGGAACCGCGCCCGGTTGCGGTAGCCGCAGGCCATTTTCTTGAGCCACTGGATGCGGGAGTTGATGGCCTCGGCGCGGGCATTGGTCACGGTGGAGGTGGCGGCGTTGATCACCCCCTCCCAGTGCCGCTTGATCATCCGAGCGACCTTCTTGATCGGTTCCAGGCGTGAGCGAATGGCCCAGCTGTACCACTCCCTCCACCGACGCTCAGCCCATCCCCGGACCTGGTATCCCCACAGATTCCCGGCCATCTGTTTGATCGCCCAGGCGCGCGCCACCCGCAGACCGCTCCTGCGGAGCACGGCGAACTTCAACTGCTGCCGGCGGCTCAGGTTCCCCGGCTTCTTCTGCCATCGATACTTGCTGTTCTGGAGCCGGGTGTCCCCGGACCACGCCAGTTCCCGGTTTTCCTCCCGGCGTACCCGGTCCACCGCCTGCCCCAGATGCTGGAACACATGGAACTTGTCGAACACGATGTCCGCTTCGGTGTTCTTCCGGACCGACTGGATGTACGGCTGCGCCATGTCCATCGCCGCCTGCTGGATCCGGGCACACCCTTCCGATCCCAGCTCCTCGAAGAAGCCGTCGAGGGCCGTTTGGTCCCGCCCGTCAGCGACATACAGGACGCGCCCTTCCAGGTCGTTCACCACCGTCACATACTCGTGCCGCTTCTGGAAGGAAGTCTCATCCACCCCGATCCGACGCGGCGGGCGGAGTTCTCGGCGCGCCAACCCGCGCCGAACCGCCCGGCGCTGGATGTTCGCCACCTGTCCCCAGGAAAGACCGAACTGCCGCCCCACCGCCAAAGCACTCGCCTCCAGAAGCCACGCGATCACCAGCGCCTCGAAGCGCGCCGTAAACCGAGACTTCTCCTCCGCCCACGGGGGAGCCACCTGCCGCACCCCGTGCGACGCGCAGCGCACCCGCGGCAGCTCCGCCAGCAACCAGGTCCGATATTGCATCGTGTCCAAGTGCCGCCAACGCCGCCGGCGCCCGTCGTGGCGCCGACCCGCCGCGCCACACTCCGGGCACGCCGGACGGCCTCCCGTCCACTCCACCACCACCTCGACCTCCTCGGTCTCGTGGCGCACGATGACCTCCGCCACCCGCCACGGTGGACTCAGGCCCAAAAGCGATTGGTAATGCTCAGCGATGTACGTCATCCCGCCAGCATAGAACCACGCTCGCCCCTCCCCAAGCCCCCACTCCCGAGCCCAACCGGGCGCGGTTCCGCGAGGCGATCTACTTCCACCTCGGCGGGTCGGATCTCACCCCGGCCGCCGCCTGTTTCCACACGAAACCGTGAAGCGCCCTCGAAATCCAGCGCGCCCCGGGCGCCCCGCCGGGCGATCAACTCCTCCAGAGCTCGCGGGAAAGCCCATAGTCGTGCTTCTTTGCCATACCTGTCTCCTTTCGAGTAGTTCAGGGTATGGCTCAGACACACAAGAATCCGTACAGGCCCGCGACATCAGCCATCGCCATCCAGATTGTGCACTTCCTTCACAACTTTGTCACTCTCTGTCGCTCCGCTGATGTTCCTGTAGATGCCGTAGCCTACCGAGATAACGATTCCCGTCGCCACTAGTCCCACCCACCTCCCCTCTAGCATCCTGATCACAAGCAGTCCAGAAAGCACCACAAGCCCGAACACGGTGCCCACAGTCCTCAACGTCGGCTCTTCACTTGCTGTAGGGCGTCGCGTCTCGCGTCGCCCAAGGACATAACGAGGTCCCGCCGCGCCGATAGCGCCAATCGCTAGCAGATAGAGAATCCACCACGGTTCGCCTATATGGAGCGCGTATAGCGACGCCCCGACTAAGAGGGCCAACGCGATTAGCAAAACTCTTCCGGTCCACATGGCGAACAATAGCTCTCTTCACAAACGGAATGGGCGACATCCTCTAGCATATCCCTAGTAGCCATAACGTAACCCCCGCATGCGACACCGGCGGCAAAACCGCCGACTGGACTGGTGACTATGCCCGTCACCGTGGCTATGCCACCACAGCCAACCAGAGAACCTACCTCATAAATGAACGTGAAGGCGATCCAACTGGCATTAGGCATCCGGGGCGCTCCATCTGCCAAAACGCTCACCTTGGACGAACTGGCCGAAATGCCGCGCCGGGACTCGGTCGCGCTGTTCGAATGCTGCGGCAACGGCGGCGTCGGGATGCACGGGCTCGTGGGGGCGGCGCGCTGGGGCGGAGTTCCGCTCGCTCCGCTACTCGAAGATCTCGTCGGTCCGGACGCGCGGGAAGTGGTCTTCTTCGGCGCCGACGGGGCCGAGGAGCGCCTCCGTGGGAACCGCTACCCCGGGCGCTTCGCCCGCAGCCTGCCGGTAGCCGACGCACTGTCGCCCGATGTCCTGCTGGCGGACACCATGAACGGCGAACCCCTTCCCCGCGAGCACGGCGGGCCCCTCCGGCTGATCGTTCCCGGTTTCTACGGCGTCGCCCAGGTGAAATGGGTCGAGCGGATCGAGGTGTGGCCATCCCGGTTCGCGGGCTGGTTCCAAGCGAAGGACTATGTGACGGTACAGGGCGTCGAGACACCGGCGGGCATCGTCCACACCGCGAGCGCTATCGGCCGCATGCGGCTGAAGTCCATCGTCACGCGCGTCGAAAGGGGCCGCAGCGCGGATCTTCGGATCCGCGGACTCACCTGGAACGACGGACAGACGGAGATCACCGGGGCTGAGGTCCGGGTGGACGACCGCGCTTTCGCCCCCGCGGAGCTTCTACCGCCCTCCTACCCGTCCGGGCTCCGCCATTTCCGGATGGACTGGCCCGCCCCGGCCCCGGGAGAACACCTCCTCGTCTCCCGGGCGCGGGACGTCCGCGGCGTGCAGCCCACGGAGGATGAGGCGTCGCGCTACAAGGCGACTCCCTGGGAGAACAACGGCCAGGTGGTGCGCCGGATCCGGCTCTGAGGAGACCGAAACTGTGCGGCTGCGGTCCCTGCTCGGGGCCGCGCTTGCCGCAGGTCGGCGGCCCGCAGTTTCGCCCGCCTCCGGCGGGCGATGCCGGTCTGAAGACCGGCGGTCCCTGGGCCCTCAGGGCGTCTTGGGCGCCGCGATCCCGAACTCGCGGAGCGTGCCCTCCAGAGTGGGCTTGCTCAGGCGGATTCGGTCGTCGTTCAGCAGGTACGAGGAGAGGTAGCCCCCGCCGAGCATCAGGATCCCAATGAGGAAGCAGTACATGACGGCGCGGTCGGGGTATACATCCTTCAGGTAGCCCACATAGAGCGGACCGGCGATTCCCGCGGCAGCCCATGCGGTCAGGACCGCCCCGTACATGGCGGACATCTTCCGGGCGCCGAGAAACTTCTTCAACATGGGGAGAACCCGGGTCACTGTAGGCGTCCCCACGTAGCCAAACAGCAAGAAGACCTGGTCTTCGAGCATCAGCTTCAGCGTGTTCTGAACGCAGGGATCGGGTTGATAGCCGTCGTCATACAGCTTCAGCGCCACCCGGCGCCCACCCACTCCGCCGCTCTCGTTGAGGTGGCTGAAATAGGCCATCGCACCCCCGTAGAGCTCGTTACCGAGTCCACGCGAGGGACCGGTGAAAGCGGCCGAAGTCCCGAGGACGATGTCGTCGCCCGCGATACCCGGCCCCGGATCCTGGCCGCCGGAAGCAGGCGCCGAACCCGCTCCGGACGATCCGCCTTCACCCGACCCAAGCGCCGCGTCCGCGAAGCGGGCCCAGGGAGTCAGGAGTGCCGCCGCGCAACTGGAGTGCATCAGTGACCTTCGACTCCAGAGCGCCCACCGTCCGAGCGCTGATTCTCACGCGCCGTCAAATGCATCGCCGTGTTCATGGGTCCCCCTCCGCACCCCGTCGGAGCGCGTCGCTTCGCTGTCCGGCCGCATCGCCGCCAGCCGCCGATTCTCGACAGTACCCTGCCTCGCCGGACTAAACGGGAAGCACCGCAAACGCTGGCCCTCGGCGGTGCGGCGAACGATGGGCAAGCCGGCGGAAATTGCGGATTTCGGCTCGACCCACCACGAAACCTTCCTCGAAAGAACCGATTCCAGCGCCGCCACGCGATTTCGGCGGCGACTTTCCGTTGCCGCATCCCTGCCAGCCTGTGATGAAACCCACGCGGCCCGGTTCTCCCGGTGGGGGCTCCTCCCTCGCGCGCCTGCTCAGCAAGGCGCCTCGCCACTCCCGGCGCTGACGACACTTCATCCACCGGCTACTGGCGGGTGACACAATGGCGAGCCAGGCAGGAGGAGACCGATGCGTGACCCGAACGACCTGACCCCGAATCGTCGCCGCTTCCTGCGCTATCTGGCCGGGAGTCCGTTGCTGCTCTCCTCCGGATGTTGGGAACCCCGCACCGCTGAGGAGCCGCAAACCCCGACTCCATCCCCGGACGGCGCGGAGCGCTTCGGCTACCGCCAGTTCCCCCGGATGCCCGTCAATACGCCGGAAGACGCTGCCGATGTGTTCGACTTCCGGCTTGTCGCGGAGCAGAACCTCCCTCCCGCGCACTATGGCTACATCGCCACCGGGGTTGACGGCGAGGGTACCCTCGCCGCCAACCGGCGGGCTCTGGAAAACGTCGGCATCCGGGCGCGGCGGCTCGTGAACGTCTCGGACCCGGACATGTCGGTCGAACTCTTTGGCCGGCAATGGACCTCCCCCATCGGCATCGCGCCGTGCGGGAGCCAAAAGGCCTTTCACCCCGAGGGTGAGGTCGCGGTAGCGCGGGCCGCGCGGACGGTGGACCACCTCCAACTGCTCTCCACGGTGACGACCTCCGGCGTCGAAGAGGTCAACGAAGCGCGGGGCGAAGGGGTCTGGTACCAGCTCTATCCGACCACTTCCTTCGAGGTGACCAAACAACTCGTCGGTCGCGCCGAGGCGGCGGGTTGTCCCGCGGTGGTGCTGACGGTGGATCTCCCCGCCGGAAGCAACCGGATCACCACGGCGCTCTCGGCTCGGCTCGACCCGCGGGAATGCGAGATCTGCCATGTCCCGGGTTTCGCCAACTATGTTTCCAGGAAGAGCATGTTCGACGGTATCGAGGTGGAAGATGCGAGCGGAAGAAGTCGTTTCGCCGGGCTCAACGACGCCTCACTTACCTGGGATGTGGTCAAGCGGCTCCGCGACGCCACGAACATGAAGATCCTGCTCAAGGGGATCGTCACCGCGGAAGATGCCGAGCTCTGCCTGGAGTACGGCGTGGACGGGATCGTGGTCTCGAACCACGGGGGGCGCGCCGAGGAGAGCGGGATCGGCACCATTGACAGCCTGCCCGAGGTAGCGGGAGCGATTGCGGGTCGAATCCCGGTGATCATGGACAGCGGGATCCGTCGCGGGGTGGACATCTTCAAGGCGCTGGCGCTCGGCGCCGACGCCATCCTGATTGGTCGCGCTTACCTCTGGGGGCTCGCGGCCTTTGGGGAAGAGGGGGTTGAGGCCGTGCTTCGGATTCTGCGCGCCGAGCTGAAACTCGCCATGCAGTTGGCCGGGACTCCGAGCCTCGGGGACATCGGCCCGCGATCGGTACTGCGCCGCTGATCCTGCGAGTGGTCGCCGCGGGGGCCCTCGCGGGCGCCGTCGCGGCCGGCGCGTCGGGCGCGGTGCAGCCGCGGTTCGCCGACGTGACCTCCGATTCGGGCGCCGAATTCATCCACCACCCCGGGAGAACCGGTAACGGCCGCCCGAGTTATTTCATGCCTGAAATCATGGGTTCGGGATTGGCCCTCTTCGACCAGGACGGTGACGGCGATCTGGATCTCTATCTCGTCCAGGGCGAAGGGGCCGACCGGCTCTTCGAGAACCGGGGGCCGGGAATCCGGTTCGTTGCGACCCCGCCAATCCCGGCCGCCCCCGCCTACGGCATGGGGGTCGCGGCCGGAGACGCCGACGGGGATGGGGATCTGGACCTCTTTCGCACCGGATTCGGGCGAGACGTCCTTCTGCTCAACTCCGGGCCGGACGGTTTCCAGATGTCGGATGAAGAGGCCTGGGATGACGGTTGGTCCGCGTCCGCGACCTTTTGCGACTACGACGCGGATGGGGGCCTCGACCTCTTCGTGGCCCGCTATATGGACTACGACCCGGGCTTCTCCTGCTTCGCGGCCACCGGTGAGCAGGACTACTGCAACCCGACCGATATATCCGGGTTACCGGATCTTCTCTACCGCAACCTTGGCGACGGCACGTTCGTGGAAGTCGGGAGCGCAACCGGGATCGCGGCGCTGCCGGCCAGGGGCCTGGGAGTCGTCTGCCAGGACTTCACGGGCGACGGGCGGCCGGACTTTTACGTGGCAAACGACACCGAGGCGAATCACCTGTGGGTGAACCAGGGAGACGGGACCTTCGCGGAAGAGGCGCTGCTGCTGGGCGCCGCGCTCAGCGGCTTCGGCCGCCCGGAGGCCGGGATGGGAGTGGAGATAGGGGATCTGAGCGGCGACGGGGTCCTCGACATCCTGCTCACGCACTTCGCCGAGGAGACGAACACCGTCTATCTGGCGGAACCGGGAATCGGCTTCGTGGACGGCTCGATCGACCTCGGACTCGGGACGCTCGGCCTCCGCATGACCGGGTTCGGAGTCGCCCTGGGAGACTTCGACCACGACGGGATTCTCGACGCGGTGATCGCCAACGGACGCGTAGCCCGTCCCCTCGGGGAATCTCCCCGGTCTCCGTTCTTTGAGCAATATGCGGAGCCCGCCCTGGTCCTCCACGGCGACGGTGACCGCTTCCGCGACGCCGGGGCACTGTCGCCCGAACTCAGCCGGACCCCTGTTGTCGGCCGCGGCTTGGCGGCCGGGGATCTGGACGCCGACGGCGACCTCGATCTGGTGATTACCGCCGCGGACGGCCCGGCTCGGATCTTCGAGAACCGCTCTGCCGGCGAGGGGTCCTGGCTGTTGGTGGAACCTCGGCTGCCGGCGGGCGCCCTCGACCACGGAGCGACGGTCGAACTTCGGACCGCAGCCGGGGTCCGGATCGCGCGGGCGAACCCGGGAGTGTCGTATCTCTCTTCCGGCGATCCGCGCGCCCACTTCGGAGTTCCGGAGGGCGCCATGCTCCAGAGCCTGAGCGTGCGCTGGTCGGACGGCTCGCGGGAAGTGTTCCCGGTACCGGCCCTCGACCAGGCGGTAGTCGTCGTTCGCGGCGGGGGTAGCTCCGATGAATGAGGGGTCGGCCCCCACCGGCGCCGGCGGGGGTCGTTTCCTTTTGGCGTTGCTGGCGCTCCTGGCTGCCTGCGGGGGAGCCGAAATCCCCGAACTGTCGCTGGACGGCATGGAGCCCTCCGTCGTCGAGGCCATCCGGCGCGCCCGGGCGGCGGTTGAGCAGGACCGGGGAGATCCTTCGGCGTGGGGTCGCTTCGGGATGGTCCTTCATGCCCATCGTCTCACCGGGCCGGCGGCGGTTGCCTACGCCGAGGCTGCGCGCCAGGACGCGGGCGACCACCGCTGGCCGCACCTCCAGGGCCGGCTCCTGGAGGGCGCCGACCCGGCTCGGGCCCTCGAACTCGCCGGCGAGGCACTCCGCCGGAATCTCCGTTTTTCCCCGTCCCTTGCTCTTCGCGCGCGAACCCTGGAGGCGACTGGCCAGGACGAGGCGGCGGGAGCCGGCTGGGAGGCGTTACGGCAAAACGCCCCGAACTCCGCCGAGGCGTCTCTCGCTCTCGGACGGCGTCGAATCGCGGAAGGCGATTTGACGGGAGCCCGCACCGCCCTCGAACTCGTCGTGGACCGCGTCCCATCCTCCGCCGCGGGGTGGTCCTTCCTGTCCCAGGTCCAAAGACGACTCGGGGACCCGGAAGCCGCCGCGAATGCCGCCGCCCGCGCCCGAGCCGCCTCCCGCTCTTCATCCCTCGGGATTACCGCGGACCCGGACCCCCTTCTCGTCGCCGTCGAAGATCTGCGGGCCGACAGCCGGGGACAGGAGGCCCGAGCCCGGCGCGCGAGCGCCGCCGGCGATCATCAGACCGCCGAAACAATCTATCGGCGCCTTCTCACACGGAGTCCGGACAGCGCGGAATTGCACTACAACCACGGCAACTCCCTTGCCCGGCTCGGCCGCAACGAAGACGCCGAAGCCGCGTACCGCGCGGCCCTTGCGCGCGACCCGGATTCGAGCGCGGCGATGGCCAACCTGGCCAACCTGTTGGCACGGACCGGACGCGACCAGGAGGCCGACGACCTCTACCGTCGTTCTGTCGCCGCCGACTCCACTCACGTCCCGACGCTGCTCGGGGCTTCGAGCCTCCACTTCCAGCGCGGCGATCTCCGGCAGGCGGAACGCTACCTGCGCCTGGCGCTGGCCCAGGAACCTGACCACCCCGGAGCCCTGCAGGGTCTCGGCCAGTTGCTCGCAACCGCGGGTCGGCTCAACGAGGCGGCGGCAACTCTGGACCGGGCGCTGGAGACCGCCGAGGAAGACGAGGCCGCCGCCAGCCAACTCGCCGGGCTCCATTTCCTGCTTGCGGATGTGGCGCGCCAGCGGGGTCGAACCGCCGAGGCCAGGAACCACCTGGCCAGGGCAGAGGCCCTGGGGATGAACGTTCCTCCAGCCTTCCGAGCCCTGCTGGAAGCGCGGTAGGGGAACGCCGACCTCCGGTCGGCACAGCCCGCCGCAGGCGGGCGGAGTCGCGTATCGCCAAACACCGGGATGGCACCCGTCTCGGCACTGTCCTCATCGCAGGACGTGACGCGCCCGCGAGGGAGCACCGATCTCCGTCAGGTCTCCCGGTGGGAGCGCGGCATCGCGGCGCACAGGCCTGGGAACGCCGGCCAGTGCTCTCGGTGGGGGCCTTCAGGCCGGCACCGCTGGCCGCAGGCCAGCGAAACGCGTAACGCACTCCACCTGGATGGCCTCTTGCGCCGGCGTCTCACGGCCCTGCAGTCCGGACCGAAGTTGCCGCGCGGGACCGAGCCGGATACGCTGATTCGCCAGCCCCGGCTCCCATCGGAACAGATCTCGAACCGGCCCCGGAAGCGAATCCGGGCGCGGCAGCCAGCCACCGGCAGCCAGGAGCCCACCGAGTGAGGACGCCATGAACCACTTCCCCAGACGACGCTTCCTGCAGGCCGGATCCCTCGGACTCGGCGCGGGCCTTCTCGGGCCCGCGGCGGCGGCGGGTGGCCCCGCCTCGCTGTCCGCCCTTGCTTCCGACTCAAAGCGGGTGCGCATGATGGGAGACGGGCTCGGTTTGACTCCCTCCGAGCAGGGACACCTCCTGGCGCGGATGGCGGACGAAGGCCGGATTCATCGCGATTCCTATTCCAACGGCGGTACGGTCCAGGCTCTGGAGGAGCAGTTCGCGGCGATCCTGGGGAAGGAACGCGCCGTCTTCATGCCGACGGGAACCCTGGCCAATCATCTCGCCGTGCGCACCCTCGCCGGAGCCGGCGGCGGGCGGGCCATCGTCCAGGCCGAGGCTCACCTCTACAACGACTCCGGGGACTGCGTGCAGACGCTGAGCGCGATCCCGCTGATTCCGCTGGCCCCCGGAAAGGCAACCTTCACCCTCGAACAGGTCGAGGAGATGGTGGACCGCACTCGCGGCGGGCGCGTCTCGAGACCGGTCTCGGTGATCTCGGTAGAAACGCCGGTTCGGCGGCGCTCCGGGGAGACGTTCGACCAGCGGGAACTCGATCGGATCACCGCGTTTGCCCGCCGGGAAGGGCTCCGGCTGCACCTGGACGGCGCGCGCATGTTCCTGCAAAGCGCCTATTCCGGGATGGACGTCGCGGAGCTGGCTCGCCCGTTCGACACCGTCTACGTGTCGCTCTACAAGTACTTCAACGCGGCGTCCGGGGCCATTCTGGCGGGCCCGGCTTCCCTGCTGGACGGCATGTTCCACACCCGCCGAATGTTCGGCAGCGGACTCCCCGCCGCGTGGCCCTTTGCGGCGGTCGCGCTCAATTTTCTCCCGGGATTCATCGACAGATTTGCGAATGCGGTGGCGGTCTCCGAGTCCTTCATTTCCGAGGTGGACCGGCACGACGCATTCCGCGTCGAGCGGATGGCCGGCGGCACCAACCTGTTCCGGCTGTGGGTAGCCGGCGCCGAACCGGAGGCTTTCCGGCGCCGGCTCAGCGAGCAGCAGGTGGATCTGGGAGGTGTCCGGCCGGACGGCGGTTTCATGATCGGCGTCAACGAGACCTGGAACCGCACCGGCCCGGATGAACTGGCCGGCCGCTTCCGGTCCGCCTTGGGCTGACGGGGCCGGCGCAACGGCGCGTTCGGGCCGCCGGATTGCGGCTACTGCGGGCCGGGCCTGAGATTCTCGTCGAAGAAGCTCCGCACCCGGGTCCAGGCGTCCCGGAGCACGTGCTCCCGGTGGAAGTAGTGGAACTCCCCGGGATAGGTGACGAAGTCGAAATCCTTGCCGGCCCGCAGCAGCCGGTCGGCCAGGTTGACGGACTCGAAGTAATGCACGTTGAGGTCCGATGTCCCGTGGAGCATCAGGAGCGGACGCTCGACGCGTTCCACGCGGTCGGCGGGGGCCGCCAGGTCGTGGCCCGCGGGGTTCTCCTCGGGAGTTCCCATGCGACCCACTGCCCAGCGCCCCAGGTTATCGCGGAATTGCCCGGGACCGGCGACGTTCACCCCTGCGGCAAAGAGCGTCGGATCGAGCGTCAACGCCTGCATCGTCATGAACCCGCCGTAGCTGAGTCCCCAGATGCCGATGCCGTCCGGATCCACGAACTCGAGGGTCTTCAGGTAATCGGCCGCCGCGGCGTTGTCCTGATAGTCCTCCCCTCCGACGTCGCGGTAGACCCCCTGGCGGAAGTCGCGGCCGTAACCGACGCTGCCGCGATAGTCGGGCATGAGCACCACGTACCCCGCCGAAACGAGGAGCTGGTGGAACGAGTGGTACACCCCGTAATCGCGCCGGAGGTGCCAGCCGTCGTAGTTCTGGGCGATCCCGTCGCCGTGGACCCAGACGATGGCGGGGTGGCGGACGGAACGGTCAAGTCCCTCGGCGACGTAGAGATAGCCGGGCACCTCGCCCCCGTCCCGGGCCGGAAGGCGGACGAACTCTCCCTCGGTGAAGAACGCCGGGTCGAGCGTCTCGGGAAGCGAGTTCGTAAGCCGCACCGGTTCGCCGGAGCCGCTGGTGTCCACGCTGAAGAGATCCGGCGGGGCGCGCGGACCGGTGTGCTGATACACGATGCGGCCCCCGTCGGGCGAGAAGCCACCGTGTTCGGACGATAGCTGGAACCCCGTCCTCCTTTTCGGTTGAACGTTCGTTCCCCGCGCCGAGGTCAACCGCCTCGGGGTGGCGTCGGGCAGCTCCGCGGTGTCCACGGCGAAGAGCTGGCGCTGCCCGGGATGGTCCGGATTCGAATCCCAGGCCAGGGACCCGCCGTCGGGGGACCACGCGTACCGCCGCACCTCCTCCCCTTCCCCGGTGAGCGCGTGCGCGGAGCCGTCGGCCACCGACACCACCAGCAGTTGATCCCAACCCGAGGCGTCGTCCAGCAGAGCCACCCACTCGCCGTCGGGCGAGGGACGCGGCTCCGCCCCCAGGTAGCCGAGGCTCCACCACTTCTCGTCCTCGGTGAGGTGGAGGGTCCGGAGCGAACCGTCCCGCAGGTCCGCGAGCACCACCGAGCGGGTCCGGTAGTCGGGGGAAACTTCCTGGAAGATCAGCCGGGTTGCGTCGAGCCAGCGCGGGCTCGATTGGGAGCCGGCGCCGGCGGCGATCCGCCGCGCCACCCCGCCAGCGAGGACGGGCACCGCCCAAACGTCGGGCGGGGTCCCGCGGGATCGGCGAAAGACGAGCCTGGCTCCGGAAATCTCGGGCGTCTCGTCTACCGTCTGGCGGCGTGAAACCGTGTAGGCGAGGAACCGCCCGTCGGGAGACCACACCGCGCCGTCCTCCGAGCGGTCGCCGGTGCGTGTCAACCGAAGCTCCGCTCCGTCCGCAAGGTCCCGCACGTAGAGATCGCCGCCCCGGCTGAAGGCGATGCGCCGGCGGTCTCGCGACGGCGCAAACCCGGATTCACCGCCGGGTTCGTCAGGAAAGACGGTCCCGAGCGTCCCCGCGAGGTCCGGATTCATCCGAAAGAGCCGCCCGTTGCGCACGAAGTAGAGGAGATCGCCGTCCGCACCCCAGAAGAGGCCGGAGATTTCCTCGTAGGAATCTCCCCAGCGGGTGAGCTGCCGAGGCGGCTCTCCCGAGCCCGGCTCCACCGCGTAGAGATCCATCTGCTGGTTCAGATCCCAGACGAAGACGACCTGGCTTCCGTCGGGGCTCCACACGGGTTCGGTCGGGTGCCGGATGTCGAGGATGTCCTCGAGAGTCATGAGCGGCGGCGCCGCGGGTTCCTCGCAACCAGCGAAGAGGACGGAGGCGAGCAACGCCGCTCCCGCCACGAGTGCGGCTCCTCGCAAGAACGACGTGGCGGGGGATGGCGCAACGCTGGAAACGTCAGTCAGGAGTCTCGGCATCTGGGGACCCTCGGTCTTCACACCGTTACGACCCGCGGAGGTGCGCGTCGAAGAAGAGTTGCACCCGGCTCCAGGCGTCGCGGAGCACGTGCTCACGGTGAAAGTAGTGGAACTCTCCGGGGTAGGTGACGAAGTCGAAATCCTTGCCAGCCCGCAGCAGGCGGTCGGCCAGGTTGATGGACTCGAAGTACGGCACGTTCACGTCCGGCGTTCCGTGCAGCATCAGGAGCGGGCGCTCGATACGGTCCACCCGGTCGGCCGGCGTCCCCAGGTCATACACGGCGGGGTTCTCCTCCGGAGTTCCCATCCGGCCTTCCACCCAGGGTCCGCCCGGATCATCGAACCAGAGGCGAAAGTCCCCGACGCCGGCGACGTTCACGCCCCCGGCAAACAGGGTCGGATCGAGCGTGAGCGCCTGCATCGTCATGAAGCCTCCGTAGCTGAGGCCCCAGACGCCGATGCGATCCGGATCCACGAACTCGAGGGTCTTCAGGTATTCGCCCGCCGCGGCAACATCCTGGTAGTCCCCTCCCCCCACGTCGCGGTACGACTCCTGCCGGAAGTCGCGGCCGTATCCGATACTGCCGCGATAGTCGGGCATGAAGACGACGTACCCCTCGGAAACGAGGAGCTGGTGGAACGAGTGGTACACCCCGTAGTCGCGCCGCACATGCCAGCCGTCATAGTTCTGCGCGATCCCGTCGCCATGCACCCAGACGATGGCGGGATGCCGGACGGAACGGTCGAGTCCTTCGGGGACGAAGAGATAGCCCGGGACCTCTCCGCCGTCGCGGGCGGGGAAGCGGAGAAAGGCGCCTTCGGCGAAGAGCGCCGGATCGAGCGTCTCGGGCAATGAGTTGGTGAGCCGCACCGGCTCGCCGGAGCTGGCGGTGTCCAGCACGAAGAGATCCGCCGGGGCGCGCGGGCCGGTGTGCTGATAAATGATGCGGTCGCCGTCGGGGGAGAACCCGCCGTGCTCCGAGGACAGGACGAACCCGGTCCTCGTGCCGGGCTGGACGTTCGTTCCCCGGACCGAGGTCAACCGCCGCGGGGTCGCGTCGGGCAGATCCGCGGTGTCCACGACGAAGAGCTGCCGCTGGCCGGGGTGATCGGGGTTCGCGTCCCAGGCGAGGAACCGGCCGTCGGGCGACCAGGCGTAGCGCCGCGCCTCTTCCCGTTCCCCCGTCAGCGGGTGCGCCGAACCGTCCGCGACGGAAACCACCACCAGTTGATCCCAGCCCGAGGAATCATCGAGTAGCGCCACCCACGCTCCGTCCGGCGAGGGTCGCGGCTCCGCTCCCAGGTAACCGAGGCTCCACCACTTTTCGTCCTCCGTGCGGTGGAGGGTGCGCAGCGACCCGTCCCGGAGGTCGGCCAGCACCACCGAGCGGGTGCGGTGGTCCGGAGACACCTCCTGGAAGATCAGGCGCGCCGCATCGAGCCACCGGGGGCTCGATTCGGAGCCGGGGCCGGCAGCGATCCGCCGCGCCACCCCGCCCGCGATGACCGGCGCCGCCCAAAGATCGGGCGGGGTCCCCGGGAAACTTCGAAACACCAGCTTGTCGCCGGCAATCCCCTGCGTCTCGTCGACGGTTTCCCGACTTGAGACCGTGTAGGCGATAAACCGCCCGTCCGGCGACCAGGCTGCTCCGTCTTCCGAACGGTCAGCGGTCCGCGTCAACTGCATCTCGGCGCCGTCGGAAAGGTTCCGCGCGTAGAGGTCGCCACCCCGGATGAAGGCCACCCGCGCGCCGTCCGGGGACGGAGCAAAGCCCGATTCGCCGCCCGGTTCCTCAGGGAACACCGCTCTGAGGGTTCCCGCGAGGTCCGGGTTCATTTGGTAGAGCCGGCCATTGCGCACGAAGTGGAGGACATCACCGTCCGCGCCCCAGAAAAGGCCCGAAATCTCCTCGTAGGAATCCCCCCACCGGGTCAGTTGCCGCGGCGTCTCCCTGGACCCGGGCTCGACCGCGTAGAGGTCCATCTGCTGGTTCAGGTCCCAGACGAAGATGACTTCGGAACCGTCGGGGGTCCAGACCGGTTCGGTCGGGTGACGGATGTCGAGGATGTCCTCGAGGGTCATGGCCGGGTCTTCCGCGGGCTCGTCGCAGCCGGCGAAGAGGAGGGCAGCGGCGAGCAGGACGGCCACCGGGACCACTCCGGTCGGAACGGAGCCCGTCGAACCAGGTTCCTGCCTGTGCGTCTGTCTTCTCATGCGGACGTCTTTCCTCCCGTCACCTCGCGTGGACCTCGCGTGCGCCCCGATGGTATCCGTCCGCGGGGAAGCCGGTCGCGACGGCGTTGTTTCGATCCGAGGCGCGTGAGGTTCGGATCCTCCCAAGATCGGCGACCCGCGGTTTCGCCCGCCTCTCCGCGGACGATGCCGACCTGGAGGAACCCCACCGGGAGGACTGGAGCGTTCCCTTGTCCGGGCGCCGTCCGGGAGTTCAGCCGTACGCGGCATCGCTGCCTCGTCAGGCGACGCCGAAAGCCGGGCCAGTTCTTCAGGTGGGGACTCGCGGGGGTGCGATCAAGGCGGACCGGCAGCCTTCCCGGCAACCGGATACAGTTGCCTGCCCGACGCGGCTCCCGGACATCCGACAAGGGGTGTCCCGTTCTGGCTCCGTGAGGAAGGAAGGAGACGGATGGAGGTGGGCCCGGAAACCCGGACCCTTGGAGCCGCGCACGGGACGAGCGCACCCAAAAGCCGGTTGCGGGCAACCGACAGGGCAACGGCAGATTAGCGCGCTCCCGTCCGCTGTCAAGGAATGACCTCGCCGGGGAAAACGGCCTTCGGGTTTTAATCACGGAGCCGCGAGAATGGAGAGTTCAAACCGCCGTTTCGGCCTGCCCGACATGCCCGCCAAGCGATCGAAAACGATCACCGCATACGAGAAGAAGCGGGATTTCGGTCGCACCCCCGAGCCCCCGCCGGCGGGCGCCCCGGACGCGGTCCGACTCGCCGGCCGGCGCTTCGTGGTCCATCGCCATGAGGCTCGCCGGCTCCACTACGACCTGAGGCTGGAAATGCACGGAGTTCTCCGGTCGTGGGCCGTACCCCGGGGCTTTTGCTATGACCCCGAGGTCAAGAAGCTCGCCGTGCGGACCGAGGACCACCCGCTCGCCTACACACACTTCGAAGGGGTGATTCCCAAAGGGGAGTACGGCGGCGGCACCATGGCGATATGGGACCGCGGCACGTATCGGATCAGCGAGGGAGGCGAGGATCAGGGAACCGCCGGGATCGAAGCCGGGAAGCTGGTGGTGCACCTTGCCGGCCGCAAGCTCAGGGGCTCCTGGCACCTGGTGAAGACGAAGCGGGGACCGGACGAGTGGCTCCTCTTCAAGGGGCGTGACCGCTACCTCCGCAGAGAATCGGACCGCCAGCCATTCTTCGAACTGAATGGCGCCGCGCCGTGGACCGGAGAGCCGCCTTCCATTCCGGTCCGCCCACAGGGCGAACGGGAACCATTCACCGATGGCGCCTGGATCTTCGAACCGCAGCTTGAGGGCATCCCCGTCTTTGTCGGGCGTCGCGAGGCCCGGATTTTTCTGGAAGCGGGAGACGACGGGACGCAGCTTGAGCTTCACGAGGTCCTGGCCGAAGCGGAAGCCATGCGCGCCGAGGAGTTCCTCGCGTACGGGACGCTGGTGAGCACCGATGCGAGCGAACGGCCCTCCCGCGAGCGCCTGGCGGCGCGCCTGGCGGGGGACCCCTCGATTCCGGTTTCGCTGTATCTGAACGATCTACTCCGCTACGAGGAGTGGGACGTGCGGAACGTCCCTCTTCTCGAACGGAAGGAGCTTCTCTCCACCCTGCTACCGCCGGGCACGACGCTGCTGTTCGGAGACCACGTCGCCGTCCGTGGAGAGGAGTTCCACGCGACCTGCGAGGCAGCCGGGCTTCCCGGGACGATCGCGCGGCGAAGCGCCGGGGCGTATCCGACCGAGCCGGCTCTCGCGGGCAGAGCGAACTGCCTGCGCATTCCCGCCCACACCGGCGGGACCAGGGATTCGTCCGACCACCTCCTCGCGGGCCTTTCGCGGCAGCGGGCGGCGCGGGAGTCGGCCAGGCCGCTCCGCTTCACGAACCTCGACAAGGTGTTCTGGCCCGATCATGGCTACACGAAGGGAGACCTGATCCGCTACTACGACCGCGTCGCCGAACATCTCCTCCCCTACCTCCACGAGCGCCCGTCGCACCTGCTTCGATATCCCGATGGCGTAGGGGGCAAGGCCTTCTACCAGAAGGACCTCCCCGATCACACGCCGGAGTGGATCGTGAGCGAGGAGATCCCTTCCGGTCACCGGGGCGAAACGATCCGCTACCTCATTGTGAACGACGCGGCTGCGCTCCTGTTCGCCGCGAACCTGGGGAGCATCGATATCCATCCCTGGCTGTCCCGGAGAACACGCCGCGAAACACCGGACTGGGCGGTCTTCGATCTCGACCCCGGGGGAGGGCCGTTCAGCGACGTGGTCCGCCTCGCCCGGGCCTTCGGCAAGGTGCTCCGCGGGATCGGCTTACGCCCCTACCTGAAGACGTCCGGCGCGACCGGGCTTCACATCTACGTTCCGCTGGAACCGATCTATCCCTACGACGTGGTCCGTCAGTTCGCCGAGGCGGTTTCCACTCACGTTGCCGGCGAACACCGGGACATCGCCACCGTCAAACGGACCACCTCCCGGCGGCGGGGGCGGGTGTACCTCGACTTCCTCCAGAACCGGCGCGGACAAACGGTGGTTCCCCCGTATGCGGCGCGTCCGGTGCCGGCGGCATCGGTCTCGACTCCACTCGACTGGGACGAACTCGACCGAGACCTGCGTCCCGACCGCTTCACGATCGCCACCCTGCCCGAACGCCTCGATCGGCTGGGCGACCTGTTCGCCGGCACCCTGCACGATCGCCAGCCTCTCCTCCCGGCGATCGAGAAGTTCCGGCAGCGCTACCTGCCGGGATCAGACTGAGGCGCCAAGCAGCCGGTAAACAAAGTCACGCGGCCCAGTTCTCCCGGTGGGGCTCGGCCGGCGATCCATCCTGGCTGAACCACTCCGCTTCGCGTCGCTCGTCGTTACGCTTCGGTCGAAATACACCCGGTATTCCTCCCTCGCACGCCTAGTCAGCCGGGCGCCTCGCCGGCCTCGGCGCTCACGCTACTTTGTCCACCGGCTGCTAGCACCTCGACAGTCGCCCCCAGCGAACGAAGTTTCTCCGGCAGGTCGGAATAACCCCGCTGCACGGTCTCGAGCGGGGTGATGCGGCTCTCGCCGGACGCGGCGAGCGCCGCCGCGATGAGCGCCATTCCCGATCGGATGTCGCGCGCGTCGAGGTCTCTCCCCCGAAGCTTGGCAGGCCCCGTGACGATCACCCGGTGTGGATCGCAGAGGAACATGTCCGCTCCCATCCCGATCAACTGCTCGAGGGAGAAGAGACGGAGTTCATACATCCAGTCGTGAACGAGCGTGGCGCCTTCGGCGGCCGTCGCCAGAACCGTCGTGAGGCTCACCATGTCGCTCGGGAATCCCGGCCAGGGAGCGGTGGTGATGCGCCGCGCCGCCCGCAGCCGGGAGGGCTCGACCAGGAGGCGATCCTCCTCCAGCTCGATCGCTACCCCAAGACGGCCAAGGACCGCCACGATCGGCTCAAGGTCCCGGGCGCGTGCCCCCAGTATTTCCACCGTTCCGCCGGTCAGGGCGGTGGCTGCCGCCCAACTGCCGGCCTCCACGAAGTCCCCGGAAAGCGTCCACGAAGCACCGGTTGGGCGCTCCCGGCCGCACACCCGCAGGGTCGGCGTGCCGGCCCCCTCGATGCCGATGCCCATCTTCTCCAGAAACCCACACAGCTCGACGACGTGCGGTTCACAGGCCGCGTGACGGATCTCCGAGACGCCCGCGGCTCCCGCCGCGGCGAGAAGCGCGGTTTCCGTTCCGGTGACCGACGCCTCTTCAAGATAGATGGAGGCGGGCTGCAGGCCATCCGGAGCCTCGAGCACACGACCGGGCCCCTCGACCTCGCGGACTCCCATGGCCCGGAGCGCCGCCAGGTGCACGTCGAGGCTTCGACGCCCGGCGAAATCTCCTCCCGGCTCCCCCATCTGCACCCTCCCTCGCCGCGCAAGCAGCGGCGCCGCGAGCAGCACCGATCCGCGCAGCCGCCCTACTCCCGCGGGGTCCGGCTCGTCGCTCCGGATGTCCGCGGCCCGGATCCGCACGGGGCCCCCTTCCCCTCCCGCTACTTCGGCGCCCAGCCCTCTCAGCACCTCGGCCATAGTCGCGGCATCACGGATCTCCGGCATGTTCCGGAGTTCACACCACTCATCGGTGAGAAGGCAGGCTGCGAGGAGCGGAAGCGCAGCGTTCTTGTTGCCCTCGACCTTCACCCGGCCTTCCAGTCGGGCGCCACCCTCGACGATCAGAGTGGTCGGAGGCGGCGCGTCGCGAGTCACGACGGAAACTCTCCCAGGAGGACGAGCTCAGGAATCAACTCGATCCCGAAGGCCTTCGAAACCGCCTCCTGGCAGATCCCGAGCAGACGATGCACGTCAGCCGCGGTCGCGCCGGGCCCCGCGGTCACGAAGTTCGCATGGACCTCGGACACCCGAGCCCCGCCGACCGCAACCCCTTTCATCCCGGCCCGATCCAGCAGGGCGCCGGCGGCGCAGGGGACGTCGGGTGGCAGGGAGACCCGGCTGGGATCGGGGTTCCGGAAAGCGCAGCCGGCGCTCGGAACGGCGAGCGGCTGCGTGCGCTTGCGAAAGGCAAGCGAAGCGCGCGCGCACTGCCGGAGGATGCCGGGATCCTCCCGGCCCATCCTGAAGTCCGCCGAAAGGACGAAACGCCGCCGCTCCACGAACATCGGGCCTCCGGGCGCGAGCTTCAGCGCCGTGCACGGCCGGCTCGTGACTTCACCTTGGAGCGAGGCCACCCGCAGCGCCGTGACCAGCTCGTTGATCTGCCGGCCGCCGAAGTGGGCGTTTCCGTGGATGGCGCCGCCAACCGTGCCCGGCGTACCCGCCCACGCTTCCAGTCCGGACAGACCCCTCTGCACGGTCCAGCGGACAAGTCCGTTCACGCTCATGCCGGCGCCGGCCCGGATGTTGCCCCGGCCGACGAGGCAGGCCTTCCCGCGGGAAATCCGGATCACCAACCCCCGGACACCCTCGTCGGATACCAGCACGTTCGAGCCACCACCCACGACGGTGACCGCAAGTCCGACAGCGCTGGCTTCCGAGAGCGCGGCGAGGAATGCCTCCTCGGTCTTCGCCTCGAAGAACCATTCGGCCGCACCTCCCACTCCGAGGGTAGTCAGCGGCCCAAGAGGGTAGTTCCGCTGAAACTGCTGCCCGCCGGACAGCGAAACCGGTTCCGGGCCCATAGGTGGTGTCCGGTCGCGCCGCCGGTGAGAGGCGTCCGGGCCTAGCAGCCTGTGACGAAACCCAGGCGGCCCAGTTCTCCCGGTGGGGGCTCGCCCGGCGATCCATCCCGGCTGAACCACATCCGCTTCGCTCCGTTCAGCGTTGCGTTTCGGTCGAAATACACGCGGGCCAGTTCTCCCGGTGGGGGCTCCTCCCTCACGCGCCTTGTCAGCCGGGCGCCTCGCCCCCACCGGGAGGACTGGCCAGGCTCGGCGCTCACCCGGGTTCCACCACAGGCTGCTAGCGGGGGTCGCCCAACTCCGCCAGGCGGGTGCGAACACCCTGCTGGCCCGGATTCAGTTCCAGCGACCGTTCAAACAACTCACGCGCACGCACGCCGTCCCCCAGCCGCTCGTGACAGTCCCCGAGCGCGTTCAGCAGCGAGGGGTCGGGAGCGCCGAGCGTGAGAGCGTGTTCAAGGCGGGGCAGCGCCTCGCCGCACTCCTGGCGGATGTAGTAGGCGAAACCGACGCCTTCGGCGACTTCGATCTCGTTGGGGTACTCCGCCTCAATGGGGAGCAGCAGATCCAGCGCTTCGTCGGCTTTCCTCGCGAAGAGCAGGGCGCTCGCGAGCTTCCAGCGCGCCATCGGCAGGTCGGGGTTTGCGGAGGCTTCGCGGAAGGCAACCGTGGCCTCGGCGACCCGTCCATAGGCCATGAACTGCTCACCCAGCGCCAGCGCGAGCAGCCCCGGGACATGAGTGGCGAAGGAGCGGCGGACGATGAACCTCGGGCGGTCCACGGCGGCACGCGGCGAAATCAGCAAGGGCGCCTCCCGGGAGGCCATCACCTCGCCGGCGCCGTCGAGGAGCTCCGCCGTCACCCGATATCGGCCGGCGCCGATGCCGGAGAGTAGAAAGTCCTCGATCGGCGGCGCTGCCGCTTTCCCGGCGGGCACGATCCGCTCCGCGAGTGGCTGGGCGGGGGCGCGGGTTTCCGCACCATCCGCACCAGGGGCTTCGCCGGGGACGATGCGCAGCCGCACCCGATGGTCGGGCCCGGCATTCAGCGTTTGGGCCGCAACACTGAGGGTGTCGCTCGCTGCGAACACGCCCCCCACTGCGGGCTCGAGAACCGCGGGGCCGAACTGGAAGGTCCCGAACTGCAGTCCCGAGAACCCCGAACCTCTTTCCACGCGATAGGCGAGGATCAGATCGGCCAGTCCCACCGTGCCCGATCCGGTGGCGGGCACCCGGACTTCGGCGCTCGCCACGGTGTACTGCTGGGTAGCGCGGTTCCGGACAACGACGCTGACTTCGTATTCGCCGGGAATTACCGGCAGGTTGTCCCGATAGGCGAACGGACTGCCGCCGGCGCTGACATGCTCGCTTTCGGTCAACCGAATCTCGGGTTCGTTTCGATGCATCGCCACGAGTTGTCCATCAAGGGTCCGCAACTCGAGGTCCACATCGAGCGTCGTCTGGTACACCATCTCGCGGTCGTCGAACTCGAGCGAGAAGTCCTCCGGAGCAAGCTTCAGGCTGTAGTGGATGAAGGGGGTGTTGCGGGGACCCAGCAGGACGCGGAAATCCGCCTCGCTCTTCACGAACCGGAACGAGTACTCGGCGGTGACCCGGTCCCCGTAGCGAAGGTATCCCTCGATCTCCTCCAGATCCACGAGCTTGAGGGGCGACTCGGCAATGTCAACGAAGTTCTTTTCCACGCTCATCGAAGGTCGGACGGTGTCGAGCCGCGGCGCAATGGTGTTGGTGGCCGAGAGGAAGTCGGCGTGCGGGTCGGTCAGATCCACAACGAGACTCGCGCGGGCCAGATCCATGGACACCATCTCGAGGAGGTCCACGGCCGCATGCTGGCGGTTTCGCAGCAGCTCGCCGCGACGGAGGAGCGCGTCGGGGCCGTCGGCCCAGGGGTGGTACAGCTCGTATTCGCCGACGTCCTGCTTTTTGAAAAAGAGGAGGTTGAAGCGGGGCGGCAGGCCCAGTTTGGTGTCTCCCTGGTAGATCCAGAGATCAAGGCTCACCACCTCGTTGCGCCCGTCGAACTGTTCCCGCTGCCTCGGCTCGCCAAGGATGATCCAGTGGCGGCCCCGGTCGGTCTGCCATCCAGGCCGCGGAGCGTCACGACCCAGAAAGCGGTTGGCGTAGTCGAGACGCTCGTAGTGCTCAACTTTGAACTCGTTCTCTTTCGTCGCCGGGGCTGGGTCCCGGCGCTGCCAGAACGCCTCGATGAAGTGTGCGCGTTCCTCGAATCCCTCGACGCCGAGGAAGACCTCCCGCTCCACCTCGGTGATGATGTAGACCACCTCTTCCTCAAGCCACACCCGATGTTCTTCGGGCAAGCGATCCACGCGATCGTCAGCCCACGCCAGGGGGGCGGCCAGCAGCGCAAATCCGGCGACCAGGGCCCCGAAGGGAGGTCGGCGATGCGGAACAGGCTGCATGAGAGATCGATCCAGAGATTGCTCCGGGGCCCCGAGCGCACGCGCAAACGACCTGGCGCCCCTCACAGGTGAGCCTACCGCGCCGTCCACGAGCGCCGCAACGAAAACCGCGGTGGCGGCCGGCGGTTAGAATCGCCGCCGGAGGACGAAATCCATGACCTATTTGTCCAAACACCGGCTCGTTCCTGCACTTTTCGCCTGCGCCGCCCTCGCGGCCCTCGCGACCGTGGCCTTCGCCCACAACCCGCGCGGTAAGGTCGAGGCCAGCTTCAACGGCAAAGCCGTCACCGTGGAGTACGGCCGCCCAAGCCTCAACGGGCGCGACATGCTCGGCCAGGCCACCCCCGGGATGGTGTGGCGGCTCGGCTCCGAAAACGCCACCACCATTACTAGCGAAGGCGATCTGATGATCGGCAGCGAGATGCTGCCGGCCGGCGCCTACAGCCTCTTCGCGGAGAAGACCGACGAGGGCTGGGACCTGCTGGTCAACAGCGAAACCGGCCAGTCGGGGCTCGCCCACGATCCGGAGAAGAACCTCTTCAGCGCCCCGCTGAAGATCGAAAAGGCCGACAGTTCCGCCGAGATGTTCACCATCACGTTGATGGCCGACGGAATGAACGGCACCCTCAAGATGCAGTGGGGAGAAACCGCACTCGTCGCCGACGTCATGGTGCACTGAGCGGAACCTCGCAGTTCGTGGACGAGGTGGCGTGAGTGCCGAGACCGGTGAGGCGCCTGGCTGACAAGGCGCGCGAGGGAGGAATACCGAGCGTATTCCGACCGAAGCGCAACGATGAGCGGAGCGGTTCAGCCGGGATGCATCGCCGGTCGAACGCCGCGTCCACCTCGTCCGCGGACTGCTGGGGTTGCGGCGTATCCCGCCCAGCAGATATTCTCCGCACCGCAAATCAGGTACGAAACAAACTAGGACAAACGTGCCAGCCGTCACACCGCAGATGCTCACGACCACCGAGTCACGACTCGTTCAGGGAGAGACCCGATGAAGACCAACCGCCGCAGTTTCCTCAGTTTCGCGGGCGGCAGAACCGCCCTTAGCGCCGGCGCGCTGCATGCCATCAGCGCCCGGGGCCGCGAGGCGTGGGAAGCCGAGAACGGCTTCCGCGGGGCTCCCGTTTTCGTCCCGCCACCCGAGGCCGACGAGGTCCGGATCAGCAGCAACGAGAACCCCCTCGGGCCCGGACCGGCCGCGGTAGCGGCGCTTCGGGGCGAGTACGGCTCGATCATGCGCTACCCGATGAACGCGCGGATCAGCGGCGACGATCTTCGGAAACGAATCGGGGAGATGTACGGCGGCAAGGCCGAGAACGTAGTTCTGGCGCCCGGCTCGTCGGAAATCCTCCGCAATGCGGTTCGTGTCTACACCGGTCCAGGCCGGGCGATGGTCACCGGGGAGTGCTCCTACGAGAACCCGGTAAGGACCGCCAGGTATGTCGGCGCGCCGGTCAAGTCCATTCCGATGACCGGAGGACTCGGCCTCGACCTCGACAAAATGGCTGGCGCCGCGATCGGCGCCGGACTCGTCTTCCTCTGCAACCCGAACAACCCCACCGGCACCGTCCACTCGCTGGCCGACATCACGGACTTCGTGAAGTTCGTCAAGAAGGAATCGCCATACACGGCGATTCTTCTCGACGAGGCCTACTACGACTACGTCACCCACCCCGCCTTCGACACCGGCGCGCCCCTCGCGATGGAGCACCGCGACGTCTTCGTGGGCCGGACCTTCTCGAAGGCGTACGGAATGGCGGGCCTCCGGATTGGCTATGCCTTCGGGCAGGCCGACACGATCGCGAAGCTGGCCCCGTTGCGTCTCACCTTCGGGACCTCGATCCTTTCCATCGCGGCCGCGATGGGATCGCTGGAGGACCCGGACTACATCACGAGGGAAGTGAAGCGGAACGAGGCGGCGCGCAAGTTCACCCTCGACTTCTTCTCGAGCAACGGCCTCGACCCGGTGCCCAGCGAGACGAACTTCGTCTTCGTGAACATCGGTCGTTCGGCCAAGGAGTTCCGCGAGGCCTGCGCGAAGCAGGGCATCATGGTGGGCCGGGACTTCCCTCCCTTCGAAAACTCCCACGCCCGCATCTCGATCGGCACCCTCGAAGAGATGCAGCGCGCAACCGCGGTCTTCGCGGAAGTGCTCGGGCTCGCCACCGCCGACAACCAGCAACAGTAGGCCGAATCACCCATCGTCCAGAACCGCAGAACCCCCGCTACGAGGAGGTAGCCACCCCATGCTCTCCCGCCGCAATTTCCTGAGTCATGCCTCCGCCGGCGCCGCCGGCCTCTATGCCGCGACCTTCGTCCGCTCGCGCCTCCGCGAGCAGCTCGCCTTCGCCGCCGAAATGGGCATCGCCCCGGAAGAGGCGATCAACCTCGCCAACAACGAGAACTCGCTGGGCCCCGGCGAGGCGGTCATGGACGCCATTGACGCGGTTATCGGGCCCGAGGGCGTGATCGCGGGACGCTACCCGTTCCGGTTTCTCGGCCCCCTGCGGGAGGCCATCGCCGAGAAGTGGGGAGTGAAGCCGCAAAACGTCCTCGTGGGCGCCGGCTCCACCCAGATCCTGGTGGACTGCACTCATCAGTACGCGAGC
Organism: Candidatus Marinacidobacterium sp.; assembly: GCA_965250045.1. Classification (GTDB taxonomy): domain Bacteria; phylum Acidobacteriota; class Vicinamibacteria; order Marinacidobacterales; family Marinacidobacteraceae; genus Marinacidobacterium. The sequence continues at coordinate 2,637,311 of OZ252286.1, read as the reverse complement.
AAGGAGAAGGCGCTCGTCGGGTCGCTGCCGACCTACGAAGAGTGCTTCGGCTACGCGAACCTCGTGGGCTACCGGACGAAGGAGGTACCCCTGACGTCCGAGTTCAAGATGGATCTGGACCAGACCCTCCACGCCTGCAAGGGCAGCGGGATGCTCTTCTACTGCAACCCGAACAACCCGGTCGCCACCCTCGTGGATCCAGCCCAGGGCAAGGACTTCCTGATGCGGGCGCTCGACGTGGAGAAGAACCTCCGCATCCTGGCGGACGAGGCCTATATCGACTACGTGACCACTCCCGGGCACGAGACGCTGATCCCGACGGCGATCGAGAACCCGCGACTCATCGTGGCGCGCACTTTCTCGAAGGCCTACGGGATGGCAGGGCTTCGGGTCGGCTACGCGATCGCCCACGAGGACACCATCGCCGAACTCGGCGACTTCCACATGGGCAACTCGGTCAGCACTCCTGCGCTGGTCGCCGCCAACGCCGCGCTCGAGCGTGACACGGCGGATCCTGACTACCTCCCGAACGAGAAGAAACGGAACGCCGAGGCGCGGGACTTCATCATCAAGTTCTTCGCCGACCGGGGCCTGAGCGCCACCGACGCGCAGACGAACTTCATCTTCGTGGATGTCGGGATGCCGATCGAGCAGTTCCAGGCCGCCTGCGCCGCCGAGGGCGTTCGCGTCGGGCGGCCGTTCCCGCCGCTGTGGACCCGCTGCCGCATCTCCATCGGCACGATGGACGAGATGCAGCGCGCCGCCACCAAGATCGCGACGGTCCTCGACTCCGCCCAGAAGATGGCGGCGTAAACCGCGCCAGAGAGAACAGCGCCGTCGGCCAGGCAACGCCCCGGCCAGTCCTACCCGCGGGGCCTCCAGACCGGCATTGCCCGGCGGGCGAAGCGCGAGCTACTGCCACCCGGATAGCGGGCGCTCAGCGGAGCGGCCGAGGCGGTCGTCCGTGAGGAACGGCCAGGGGCTTCTGCCAGCCGTTCCTCCAGGAAATAGTCCGGCCGACCCCGCAGGGAGCCTCCGCGGCGCGTCCCCGTTGAGCCGCAGCCTCTCCGCTGACAGACTGACCCGACTTCTTTCCACAGGCGGCCACCGGGAGGCACACAAATGATCGTTCGAACCATCCTCATTCTGGTCTCCGCAATGCTCGCGGCCACCTTCGCAGGCGCCCAGCCCGGGGTCCATACCTCGGCGAGCGGGGGCGAGGTGCTTCGCCTCATCCGGCGAGAGAAGCTCGATCTCATCCTGCCGGGCGCCATGCGCGACAACAACGTCGACATGTGGATCCACGTGACGCGCCACGGGGACCCCGACCCGATGGCTTACTGGTTTGGCAACACCTACGGTTACCTCGTCTTTACCGATCTGGGTGACCGGATCGAGCGGGCCGCCTTCGGTAGTGGCGGATCGGTCCCAGACATCGACGTGCGGGGCTCCGACGCCTTCGCCCGGACCATCTCCAGCTACGGTCGCGGCTACCAGATGGCCTTCGGCTATGGCGACGAGGTGTATGACGAGTTCACCGAATTCGTCGCCGAACGGGACCCGCAAACGATCGCGGTGAACACGTCCGAGTGGCTCGCCGAGGCCGACGGGCTGTCCCACACTTCCTACCTGAAGCTGGTCAGCACTCTCGGACCCAGGTACGCCGAGCGAATCGTCTCCGCCGAGAACCTCATCACCGATTTCCTGGTGAGAAGAACCGTCCGGGAGGTGGCGGAGCAGATCAACAACCTCGAGGCCGCCCGCCAGCTTCATCAGGCCGCCCTCGCTCGCATCGAGCCGGGGAGGACGACGATCCGGGAGATCACCACCTGGGCGCGGGAAGAGGCCTACAAGCGGCACCTGGCCGGATTCAGCACCTGGGGCCGAGGTGGCATCCGCCTCTACTACACCGCGGTTTCCGAGGACCCTCCCTATCCGCCGGACGCCCGCTACTGGATATGGCACGGGGACTACGTCTTCCAGCGCGGCGATTTCTTCGCCTTCAACGTCGGCGTCAACTACCTGGGGTTCGGGACCGACACCAAGAGCCACGCCTACATCCTGAGAGAAGGCGAGACCGCGCCTCCCGAGAGCATTCAGAAGCTGTTCGATCTCGCGGTGGCCGGCCAATGGATCATGCGGCCCCACATGAGGGTCGGCATGACGGCCAAGGAATCCCTGGACGCCATGGTCGCGGCCATGGAAGCGGCGGGTTATCTGTACACGCCGTTCGTGAACTCGGGAATTCAGGGAATAGGACGGACGCCCGACGGCAACCGGAACCTCGACTACGTGATCATCCAGGAGGGGCTCGGCGACGGCGATCAGCCGGGATTCGCCATCGACAACCACGCCTTCGCCACCGTCGGCACGGGCACCGTCGGAGCCTCGATGACGAATTTTCGGGAAGACCGACATCACCTCCTGATCCAGGAGAATCACATCTTCGCATTCGAGTACATGGTTCACATGAACATTCCCGAACGACCGGGATTTCCGCTGGCGATCAACATCTCGAACCCTCAGATCGTGACCAGCAAGGGCGTCGAGTGGCTCCAGCCGCCGAACGAGAAGATCTTCCTCATTCACTGATTCCAGCAACGGCGGACATCCGGCTAACGCTCGGAGCCATCGGACTTCGGCGTTCCCGGAGATCACCCCGCAGTGGCGAGTAGCCGGCGCCAGGCCTCCTCTTCGCGCTCGGGCGCGAACAGCGGCGCTCGCCCGGCGCCATGCCGGGCCAGGTCATCGAGGAAACCGGGCTCGCTTTCGGCGCGCCACAGCCGGGCGCGGAGCGCCTCGGTGTCTCCCGGAGGGTAGTAGCCCGGATGGTCCGGGCCGAGGAGACCGACGTTCCCCGAAATCCGGGAAGCGATCACCGGAAGCCCCGCGACTACCGCTTCCGACACCACGTTGGGCCCCCCTTCCATCACCGAAGAGATCACCATCGCGTGCGTCCTCGCGTAGAGCCGGCGCACGCGCCAACCGGGAACTTCACCAAGCCACCGGTAACGCCGGTTGCAAGCCATCTCCCGGCGCGCCGGTTCCGCCCAGTTCGGGTCGCGGGCTCCGCCGGCGTGGAGAACGCGCAACCGGGAAGCCTCGGGCATGGCTCGCGCCGCGTAGGCCGCTCTCATCGGGTCCTTCTCCTGGCGCAGGTGCCCGACAACGCAAACATCGAAGGAGCGTCTCGAAGGACGGCGCAGGCGACCCGGATTCGGCACCGACTGGTGAACGACACGGACCTTCGCCCGGAATTCCGCCGGCAGTGCTTCCTGGACCAGATCGTGAAGCGCGATCAGGACATCGGCGTCCTCGAGCGACCGCCGGGTCGTCTCTTCATCGGAGTGCAGAAAGCGGTACACGTCGGTTCCGGTCAGCGCCACGATCAGCGGACGGGCCGGAAAACGCGATCGGTAGCGGGTGACCGATGCGGCGCTCCGCCAGGCATGAAGGGCGATCAGCAGGTCCGCGGGAGCGCCGTCCCACTGGGTCTGGACGGTGACGCGGTGGCCGAGCGACCGGAAGATCCGCGCCCAGCGGACCGCCGTGACGCGGTTCCCGCTGCGCGAACCTGCCCCCGCCGGGGTTACTAGAATGATTCGCACGGACGGCTCTTAGCAGCCTGTACCGAAACCATGACCCAGCGCGTTCCGGCCGATCACCTCGCAACCATGATGGAAGACGCCCACCGCCGAAGCCTGGCGCTGACCATCGGCCTCGACGAGGACCAACTGATGGGACCGCGGCTGCCGATCGTCAACCCGCTGCGCTGGGAGATCGGGCACGTAGCCTGGTTCCACGAGAAGTTCATTCTGCGCGACCTCTATGGGGCCGAGCCGATCCTGTCCCACGGGGACGAACTCTACGACTCGGCCGCCATCCAGCAAGAGGTTCGCTGGGATTTGCCGCTCCTGGGCATGGCGGAAACGATCGGTTACGCCGAAACGGTCAAGAACCGCTGCCTGGAAAGGCTGGATCAAGGGTTGGCGAGCGAGAAACACAGTTTCATGTACCAGTTCGGCACCTTCCACGAGGACATGCACACGGAGGCATACATCTATTCCCGGCAGACCCTCGGCTACCCCTCCCCCCGACTCGGCCCGGATCGGACGCCGGAAGCGGCGGGCGGCGGCAGCCACCCCGGGGACACCAGCGTCCCCGGCGGTACGTTCCGGCTCGGCGCGGAGAGGGAGTCGCCGTTCCTCTTCGACAACGAAAAATGGGCGCACCCGGTCCGGGTTCGGCCGTTTTCGATCGCGAAGGCGCCGGTCAGCCACGCGGAGTTCGCCGAATTCGTGGATGCCGGCGGCTACCGGCGGCGGGAATTCTGGAGCGAGGCCGGCTGGAAATGGCGGAAACGAGTCGGCGCGGCCCATCCTGTCTACTGGATCCCCGGCAGCGGGGAGGGGTTCCAGGTACGCCGGTTCGACCTCATCGAGCCGCTGCCGCTGAACGAACCGATCATCCACGTCAACTGGTTCGAGGCCAATGCCTACTGCGCCTGGGCCGGACGGCGGCTCCCCACCGAGGTGGAGTGGGAGACCGCCGCGCTCGGCGAACCCGCTGGAGAGGGCCTGGCGTCCACCAAAAGAACCTACCCCTGGGGTGAGGCGCCGCCGGACCCGCGACGCGCGAACCTCGACGGCTGGTCGCTTTCGTGCATCGACGTGGGAGCGCTGCCCGCTGGGGACAGCGCCTTCGGCTGCCGGCAGATGCTCGGCAACGTCTGGGAGTGGACGGCGGACACCTTTCGGCCGTTTCCCGGTTTCCTGCCCGACGCTTACCGGGACTATTCCGAGGCCGGATTCCACCAGACGAAAGTGCTGCGCGGCGGCGCCTGGGCGACTCGCGGCCGGATGCTGACCGGCCGCTACCGCAACTTCTTCAGCCCGGACCGCCGCGACGTGATGGCGGGATTCCGGACCGTTGAGGCCTGATCGAATTCAACGCCCCGAGGCGCCCGGGTAGACCCGACCGCCCTCGTAGCCGCTCAGGCCACAGAAACCGACGACTTCGTATCCGTTTGCTTGTAGTAGCTCCGCGGCACGCGCGGCTCTTCCGCCACCCTGTCAAGCAGTGAGGACGGGAACTCCGGTCGGGAGTTCTCCGATCCTCGCCTCCAGTTCGTCAATCGGAATGTGGATGAAACCGTCGATCGTGCCGTGCTCGGCGAGCTCCTCATCGGTGCGAACGTCGAGGAGGACAGCGCCGGCCGCCAGAGCCGCGTCGATGTCCTCCGCTTCGACCCGCGGGGCCGGTTCGGGCGCCGCGGGCTCAGGCGCCGCACTTTCCTCGGCCGGAGGCTCACCGCCTCCGCAGCCCCAACCGAGGACCGTTGCCGCCAAGGCGACGCCGGCAAGGGAAAGACTCCGTTTCACAATGGACCTCCTGTTCAGGAATCAATCGAGCGGCCGGTACTCCCGGACGCCCGTGTATTGCTTGAGGCCGCTGAAACCAACGACCTCGAAGCCTGCGCTTTCCAAAATGGCCGCGGCCCGCGCGGCCCGTGGTCCCACCATTCAAGTGGTGAGCACCGGACGGTCACGGGGCAGCTCTTCCATCCGCTCCGCGAGTTCTCCGAGGTGAATGTGGACCGCGCCGGGAATGGTCCCCGCCTCCGCGAGCTCGAGAGCCGTCCGGACGTCGAGCAGCAAAACGCGCCCATCGCCCAAGACCTCGTCGATCTCGCCGGCCGCGACAAACGGCGCTTTCGTGCCGAGGGCGCGCCCCATCACACTCATGCGCCGAGCGTATCAGTCGGTGGCGAAGAAACCCGAGCCTTGGCCCCTAGCAGCCTGTGGTGAAACTCACGCGGCCCAGTTCTCCCGGTGGGGGCTCGAGCGGCGATGCATCCCGGCTGAACCGCGCCGCTTTGCGGCGCTCTGCGTTGCGCTTCGGTCGAAATACACTCGGTATTCCTCCCTCGCGCGCCTTGTCAGCCGGGCGCCTCCCCGCTCTCGGCGCTCCCGCGAGTTCCACCACAGACTGCTAGCGTCGTTGCGGTAACTGTCGCCACCTGTCACTCCCGGCCCAACGCCCGGGCCTCGGCCAGGAATCCCTCATAAATCGAACGCGCCTCGTCGAATTGGGCGTACACGTGGGCCTTCTCGGCGTCCGAACGCCAGTACTCCCAAGCTTCCGCCAGCTGGCGTAGCCGGTCGATCCAGCGGATGGAGTACTCGGCGGCGGCGGCGCTCCGGACCGGCTGCTCCCCTGCCCTGACCCAGACCGGATTCGTGAACGCCTGGGCGTAGCCGCAGTCAAGCGGGCGCGCCTCCTCCGGTGCGCCTTCCGCCCGGAGGATCAGCCAACCGCTCCGGTCCATCGTGACCTGGCCGGTGGCGCGGGCGGAACGCCGGTCCTCCGACAGGGGCACGTCGGCCACGTCCTCGCCACCCGACACGATCCAAGCCCGCTCGAGCGGCGTCGAGGAGCGAACCCAGGCGCTCCATTCCACTTCGCCGCCCGATTCGGGAAGCTGTACGTCGTCCCCGGGGATCCGGCCGGCTACCCGGAAATCGAGCACCGGGCCGCAGCTCACGAAGGCCCTGCCTTCCCGGATCCCTTCGAGGAAAGCGTCGAGATCCAGTCCCCGTTCTCCGGTGTGGACGTAGGTGCGGACCGAGCCGACCAATTTGGACCGCTGCATGTTGCTGATCGAGTCCTCGCCACCCACTGCGGTGACCCGGAGGCCGTTGTTCAGGGTGGCGTACCAGGGGAAGAACCCGGCCCGGGACGCCGACGACCACTCCACCGCGTCCGTGGTCCCGAGCGCCGCATCCACCATGTATCCCTTCGCTCCCCCGAGGTTGCCCGGGCTCCCGTCGGGACCGACGAGCGGATCGTTTTCGCCGAAGAAGGAGTGCACGTATCCCACCGTCGCTCCCTGGGCTCTCGCCTTCCGGAACATGTCGGTGTTCGACGGATAGAGGCTCTCGATTCCGGTTCCCTCATACCCGGTGGTGTAGGGCGAGAGGAGGTGCTCCTTCAGGCCGAAGAGGAAGACATGGCCGTAAAACGGCGGCCGGTATTCCTGTCCCACCACCAGCACCCGATCCTCGGTGGAAAGCGGATGCGCCCCGCCGCCGGGGACGAAGTGCTGATAGTCCAGGATGCGGTTGTCCTTGTTGGCGACCTGCTCCAGCACTACGTCCTGGTCTTCGGCAGCCGACATGAACATCAGGTTCTCCAGAGTGTTGTGGAGGTTGCCGGCGTAGTTCATGTGGACGTGGGTGGAGCCGCTCCACCATCCCTTGGCCGCCATGTCGGTGATCCGCGCGAGCCGCAGGGTCAGCTCGGTGACGTCGCCGGCCGCGATCTCCACACTGGCGCTCACGGATGCGTACTCGAAGCCGCGCACGGCCTCGATCTCGAGGGATCCCACCGGGACTTCCATGCGGAAACTGCCCGCTTGGTGGAACAGGTGCTCACCGGCGCCCCCGATCCGGGCGTAGGCGTCCGGCGGGGCGTAGAACCGTCCGTCGGAGGCCCGCAGGTGAATCCGGGCCGCGACCTCCTCACCCGTCGACTCGTCCACGGTGCGCACCGAGAGCACTCCCATGGGTCGACTCCAGTTGCGCCGGGTGATCTCCACGACGCGCCGCTTGCCGCCATAGGTCTCGAGCAGCGCGAGTTGCGGGAGTCCCCCGGAGTTGTCCACGTAGGCGATCCATTCGCCGTCCGGGGACCAGCGGGGATGAAAGGCGTCGTGCTCGAAAAAGGTCAGCTTGTAGGGGGAACCGCCGTCGGTCGGCTGGACGTAGAGGTTCGAGAACTGATCCGCCGCGCCGGCGGTCGAGGAATAGATGAACCGCTTCCCGTCGATGGAGACATCTGGACGAGTCCGGTAGAGGGACTGTTCTGCGAGCACCGTCACGCCCTCTTCGAAGCCGTCTACCGCCATCGGAGTCCGGACGACGTTCCCCGAGCCGAGCGGCGCCTCGTGATTCGAGACCATCAACAATTCCCGGGAGTCGGACATCCAAGCCGGCGTGATGTGCATGTCCCAGGCGCCGAAATAGAGCCGCTCCTTGCCGTAGTTCTCGTCCCTGGTGACCGCCATCTCTTCGGAACCGAGTTCGCCGTTCGCGAACTCGCGGACATAAACGTTGAAGTAGCCGGCCGGCTTCGTGGACACGTAGGCGAGCCGGCTGCCGTCCGGCGAGAACGCCGGATCGGTGTAGAGGAACTCGTCGTTCGTGAGCGAGTGGATTTCCCCGCTGGCCAGGTCCGTGATCGCGAGGCCGATGGTCTGGCCGTTTTGGTCCACCGTGAAGGCTATGAACCTTCCGTCGGGCGACCAAGTCGGCAGCGAGTGGTATCCCGGGCCCGACGTCAACTCGTCGGCGATGCCGGTCTCGGGGTCCACGCGCCAGATGGAGCCGGACATGGCCACGGCGATCGACTTCCCGTCCGGCGCCCAGGCCGGGGACCACGGCGTGCTGCTCGGGGCCGGGGGGAAGTAGTAGTTGTGCATGTAGTTGCCACCGTGGCGCGCCGGGGGATAGGCCTCGGCAACTCCCTGGATGATGGGGGGCGGGGGCCAGCGCTGGGGCTGGGCGAAAAGCGAGGCGCCAATGGCGAGCAGAAAGAGGGCGAAGCTGAGGCGCAGGTGCATGGAGTTTCCTCTCGGTGAGCCGATTCTACGAAAACCCTCCGGGAAACACCCTTCGTTGACCGGAGGGGAAGAGCAATCTGGCCATGGCTATAATCGTGATCCATGCGTTCGATCTCCGCCGGAAAATTCAAGGACACCTGCCTCCGAATCCTTGACGAAGTCGCCGCCCGCCGCACTCCGGTAACCATCACCAAATGGGGCCGCCCGGTCGCTCGCCTGCTTCCGGTCATCGGTCCGCGCCGGGGGGAGGCCACGACGGCATCCGCCACCGGTGTCGAGGAGGCGGTCCAACCCTATGGTTCGGACCGGGCCGGCGATATCGCTGAGGATGCACAGCAGCGGTTACACAGTCTGGCGGCGGAACTCGGCGTATCGCCGGAAGACCTGCTGCGCGACGCGCTCGACGCCTACGCCGGAGACCCCGCGCTTGATGACTTGATCGAGCGCGCCAGGCGCCCGGTCGGGGCGTTCCGCTCCGGGCGCACCGACATCGCCGAGAAACACGACGAGGCGTTCGTAGAGATACTGGAGGAGGAGATGGCAAGGTGGCGGTTGCCAGAGTGATGCCGCCCGTTTTTCTCGATACGTCGGCGCTCTTCGCCCTGCTCGACGCCGAGCAGCGGTTTCATGACGACGCGAAACGGACTTGGGATCGCCTGCTCGCCGGCGTTCGCAGCGGTCAGCAGCGCCTGCTCACTCATCACGCGATCATCGTGGAATCGACCGCGCTCACCGCCCGGCGACTGGGTATCCAAGCGGTTCGACAGCTCCACGACGGGTTGCTACCCATCGCCGAGGTCGTCTGGATCGACGAAAAACTCCATCGGCGCGCCAGCGCAGCGATGTTCGCCGCCTCCCGGCGCGATATCTCCCTGGTGGATTGGCTTTCCTTCGAGGTGATGCGGGACCGCCGGATCCGCCACGCGTTCACGTTTGACGGAGACTTCAAGGAGCAGGGATTCCTGCCCGTATGACCCGGCGCGAGGCTGTCGCCTTTCCAGGCGGATCTGCAGCGCGTGTCTCGCGGCCCTGCGGGCCGCGATGCCGGTCGGAGACCGGCGCTCCGCTGTGGCGCGCCATCTGTGCGAGAGAGGCACGCGGTTTCGCAGCCCTGCGGTCTGCGATGCCGACCGGAGGTCGGCGTTCCAAGCCGTTCCCGCGCTTTTTCTCGCTCAGAGATGCGCCGCGCCGGTGTGAAGACCGGCGCTCCCTGCCCTACAGGTTGCGGGAGTGGGCGCGGGCCGGGAGGACGTCCCGGAGACGCAGCCCCTCGTCCTTCAGGAAGGCGAGCAGACCCTTCTTGTCGATCGTACGAAGGGCGCTGGTGGTCAGACGGAGCCGCACGGTGCGCTCCAGTTCCGGGACCCAGACCGCCTTCCACTGCAGGTTGGGAAGCTGGCGCCGCTTCGTCTTGTTGTGGGCGTGGCTGATGGAGTTCCCGGTAAGGGGACGCTTGCCGGTCAGCTTGCAGATTCTGCCCATGAGAGGCGCGGATTCTAGCGGAGAACGGAGCCGGACGCGCCTACCGCGCCCCGAGATCCTCCACCGCAGCGCCGTTCAGCGCGTTCAGGAACAGCTTGTAGGTACCGCGCGGCTGACCCCGGAACTGGGGCCGGAAGCCGAAGAGCACGACTTCGCCGGCGCCCATCGGGACGCGCGCCATGGCGATCTTGCCCCCGATGGCATCCTCCTCGCCGAGCGCCCAACCGCTCATGAGGATGTCCTCCTCGGCGTAACGGGCGATGGCCTCCACGTTCGCCGGAGCCGGCTCCATGGTGGTTTCCTCGCCGCCCTCGCGAGTCCGTGGGAGGCTCACCGTGTCGAAAGCCCGACTTCGGACGAACTGGGTCGCCACTTCGTCCCGCATCCCGAAAGCCAGCGGATGGGAGGTGTCCACCGTGGCCCGGATAAGGGACCCCGGAATGAAGAAATCGCGGTCGGCGAGCCCGGAGGTGACGTTGTCGAGCGGCAGCCCGAACTGGGCGATCGCGAAATCGCTCGCGCCGTCGAGCGTCACGAGCATGCCGCCCTCCTCGACGAAGCGGCTGAGGGCCAGCGATCCCTCGAGCCCGATTCCGCCGGTGAATTCCTCCGGCATCGTGCCGGGTGCGTGTCCTTGCAGGATGGCATCGGCCGATTGGTGCGGCAGGACGATCACGTCCAGCCGCGAGAGATCGCCGGTCCGCACGTCGTCGTCGGCAAGACTGGTGAGGTCGTACTCGAAATTCTCCAGGAGCCAGCGGGTCCATCCCTCGTCCATGCTGGCGACGTACGACTTGTAGAGCCCTACCCGCACCGGCTCGAGCGGAAGCAGGGCCACCCTCGGCGGATCGGCGAGCCCCCCGACGTCGAGGCCGAGTTCGGAGGCAATTCCCTCCATCGCCGCATCGGCGGGGTCCGATTTGCGTACGACCAGAGTGCCCGCCGGGTAGTCGGTTCCGCGGTCGTGGAACCCTTCCGCGGCCCAGGCGACCTCGGCGCCCGCCGCGAGCAGCCGGTTCTGGGCGATTACCGAGGCGTTCGGACGATGGGAGATCGCATATCCGAAGGAGGCCCCTCCCGAGACTTCACCCGCCGGCGCCCGGACAGCACCATCCACTCTCGCGGACGCGACCTCCGGCATCTCAGCGACCCGGTCCACCCGTACTCCCATCTGCATCGGTAGGGTCCAGCCGGCCAGGTCGTAGGGAGGATCGGGCGGTCCGTCCGGTGTGCGCCGCCGGTCCGGATAGTCCTGCGGTTCGAGCAGGTCGTCGGCGTAGGCGCGAAATGCCTGCTCCCCCGGGATGATGTAGGAACCCTCACCGTAGGTCTCTCCCTCGATTTCGAACGCTTCTGCTGCCCTTTCGATTGCGAGGCCCCCGTCATGGAGCACGTTCACGAGCGCAGCGGCCTCTCCCGGATCCCACTGGTCGGCGGGCACGATCCAGCTCGCATCGCTCCCCTCGATGGCATCGCGTCCCATCCGCCAGATGTCGAAGAGCCACTTCTCCCGGAGGTCGGCGGCCACGTCCAGTACTGCCATCGAAGCGGTCAGGGTGTAGCGGACCGGGTCAGAAAAGTGAGACGCACCACCCGGCCACGGATAGGGATAGAAGACATCCGTGCCGTTCGTGGGCGCTGCCTGGCCCCGGCGGGGATTGCCGACGAACTCCGGGCGATCCTCGAGGTCATACATCCTCGGGCTCGCCGACGCGTGCGAGGTCTCGGTCAACAGGCCGATCATGTTGTGGAAGTAAGGCGCGGTGCGCATGCCTCCGTTCCACCACATCGAATAGATCATGTCGGAGACCGCGCCCGGCATCTTCTTCATCGCAAAGCGGTTCGCCATCGCCGAGCCGATCAGGTTGACCGAAGTGGTGACTCCCGGGTGGATCTTTGGATTCACCGGATCGGCGAAGGGCGGCAGGAAGATCCGGGCCCAGGCGGGACCCGTCTGATGATGGTTGTAGACGATCTGGGGGAACCACTCGTGGTAGAGGACCCGGCTGACCGCCGCCGTTTCGGGCATGTTGTTCATGAACCAGTCCCGGTTGTTGTCGTGCCCGACATAGTGGTGGTAGAGCTCGGGGGGCCGGGTGGTTTCAAAGGGTGTCTTCAGGTTCCGGCGGTACCAGGAGGCGACGATGTCGAGTCCGTCGGGATTCATGCTGGGCATGAGGATCAGGATCACTTCGTCCCGAATCTTCCGCACCTCCTCGGATTCCTCAGTGGCTACCCGGTGCGCGAGGAGCGGCATCATCTGTGCCGGCGCCACCTCGGTGGCGTGGAGTCCGGCATCGATCCAGACGACCGCCTTGCCCTCGCGGGACAGGCGCACCGCCTCCTCTTCCGGAATTTCCGCGTGAGCGAGGGCCCGGGCGTTTGCCTGATGCCGGCCCAGCTCGCTGAGGTTCTCGGGCGAGGAAATGAAGAGGACGAGAAGCGGCTTCCCCAGCACGGTTTCGCCGATCTGGCGGATTTCCACCCGGTCGCTTGCCGCCGCGAGCGCTTCGTAGTAGGGAGTCAGTTCTCCCCACAGCGCGAGCTGGTAGTCGTCACCCGGCTCGAACCCGAGAACCTCGGCGGGCGCCGGAACCTGGGCCTCCCCGGGAACCTGGGCCTCCGCCGGAACGCCGTGAAGCGCCAGGCCGAAGAACAGCAGTAGAGAAAAGGTGGCTCGGAACATGAAGCGCCTCCCCGGGCGAAGCCGGAAATGTTACGGGGAAGCGGAAGGGGTTCCTCCGGAATCAGACGGACTCCTTGAGCGTCACGGCGTCGAGGAAGGGCATCATCCGCCGCAACTCGGCGCCGACCGTCTCGATCTGGTGGTCCTGTTCTTCGCGCCGGCGCGCCATGAAGTTGGGACGGCCGGCCCGATCCTCGTCGATCCAGGCCTGGGCGTAGGCGCCGCTGCGCACGTCCTCGAGGATCTTTCGCATCGCCTCCCGGGTCTCCTCCGTGACGATCTGGCGGCCGCCGTGGTAGTCACCGTGCTCCGCCGTGTCGCTGACCGAATACCGCATGTAGTTGAGGCCGCCCCGGTACATCAGGTCCACGATCAGTTTCAGCTCGTGGAGGCATTCGAAATAGGCGATCTCCGGCTGGTATCCGGCCGACACCAGCGTCTCGAAGCCCGCCTTGACGAGTTCGCTCACTCCGCCGCAGAGGACGCTCTGCTCCCCGAAGAGGTCGGTCTCGGTCTCTTCCGCGAACGTGGTCTCGATCACTCCGGCGCGGGTGAGGCCGACCCCCCATGCATAGGAGAGGGCGAGCGCCAACGCGCTCCCCGAAGCGTCCTGCTCTACGGCAACGAGGGCCGGAGTCCCACCGCCCTCGATGAACAGTTCGCGGACCCGGTGGCCGGGCGCCTTTGGAGCGATGAGCGAGACGTCCACGTCCGCCGGCGGCCGGATGGTGCCGAAGCGGATGTTGAAGCCGTGGGCGAACATGAGCGTCTTGCCGGCCGCAAGATGCGGCGCCACCTGCTCCTCGTAGATCCCCGCCTGGGTGGTATCCGGAGTCAGAAGCATGATGACGTCGGCCCAGGCGGCTGCTTCGCTCCCCGGGAGCACGGTGAGTCCTTCGGCTTCCGCCCGAGCCCGGGAGCGGCTCCCGGAGTGGAGCGCAATCCGCACCTCGACACCGCTGTCACGGAGGTTCAGGGCGTGGGCGTGTCCTTGGGAGCCGTATCCGAAGACCGCAACCTTGCGGCCCTTGATCAGTTCCGGTTTGGCGGAGTCGTCGTAGTAGATGTTGGCCATGGAAGAAGTCCTCCGGGAATGGCGACCTGTTCGTGTCACCGGGAAACGTCGCTTCGGATGATCCGCGAGTCGCGGGTGCGACGGAGAGACGGATGGAACCGTTTGCTCTGGAAAAATGCTAGACCGACTGCGACCCGCCGCCGTCCTCCTCCCGCGAGCTCCGGCGCTTCGGTGGATTCCGGGCAGCCGGGTCGGTCATGACGCTCGCGGCGCCCCGCGCCATCCCAACCAGCCCGGTTCGGACCTGTTCCAGGATCCCGTAGGGGCGCAGCACCTCGGCGAGCCCGTCAATCCTCTGCCGTGAAGCGGTGGCTTCGATCACCACCGAGCCCGGCGCGATGTCCACGAGGCGAGCGCCGATAGCGCCCGCCAACTGGATCACCTGGGAGCGTTCCTCGGGGGTGGCGGAGATCTTGAACATGGCCAGCTCGTGGAGGATCGCGGGCTTGTTCGTAATGTCGTCGGCGCGCAGCACGTTGACGAGCCGGGAAAGCTGGACCAGCATCCGGCGCGCGGTCGTCGGGTCCGTCCGCACCATGATCGTCATCCGGGACACCCCCGGGGCTCGCGCGGGCCCGACGGTCAGCGACTCGATGTTGAAGCCGCGGCGCCGGAAGAGTGAGGTCACGCGGTTCAGGACCCCGGGAAGGTCTTCCACCCAGACCACCAAGATATTCGGCCTCACCCGCTCGGCCGGACCGGAAGTCACGTGCTCACCACTCGATCGAACGACCGGCCGTCACCGGTTCCTCTTCCGCCTCCGGATCGCCTTCGGCATCGGGCCCCGGCCGCCGGATCATGTCCTGGAGCCGGGCGCCCGCCGGCACCATGGGGTACACCGTGTCCTCCTTTTCGACCTGGAACTCGAGGACCACGGTCCGTTCGTCGGCGCGCGCGCGCTCGACCGCGCCCTCGACTTCCTGGCGGCTCCGGACGGTCTCGCCGCCAAGGCCGAAGGACCGGGCGAGGGCCGCGAAATCCGGGCTCAGGATCGGAGTGCCAGCGTAGCGGCGATCGTAGAAGAACTCCTGCCACTGCCGCACCATGCCCAGGTACCCGTTGTTGATGATGGCGATGTTGAGCTTCAGCTTTTCCTGCGCGATCGTGGCCAGCTCGCACATGGTCATCTGGAAGCCGCCGTCTCCGGCGATGACCCACACCTCCTCGTCGGGGCGCGCCACCTTGGCGCCCACGGCCGCCGGGAGGGCGAATCCCATCGTGCCGAGCCCGCCGGACGTAATCAGCGACCGGGGTTTGTTGTGCGGGTAGTACTGGGCTTCCCACATCTGGTGCTGGCCGACATCCGTCGTCACGATCGCCTTGCCGCCGGTCATGCGCCAGATGTCGTGGATGACGTGCGCGGCATACAGGCGCCCCATGTCGGGCAGGTCCTGGATGTCGCGGACCGACGTGTTCCCCTTGAAGCCGGAGATCTTCCCCAGCCATTCCGAGCGGTCCCGGGCCTCGACCTCGGGCAGGAGATGGGCGAGCACGGCCGCCAGATCGCCGGCGAGGCCCACGTCCACCCGGACGTTCTTGTTGAACTCGGCCGGATCGATGTCGATGTGGATCTTGGCGGCGTTCGGGGAGTAGGTCTTGAGGTTGCCGGTGACCCGATCGTCGAAGCGCATCCCGAGCGCGATGAGCAGATCGGCCTCCTGGATGGCCTGGTTCACCCACGACTCGCCGTGCATCCCCATCATCCCCATGTTCAGGGAGTGGTTCGCCGGGATCGCGCCGATGCCGAGGAGCGTCATGGCAATCGGAATGCGGGCGCGCTCGGCCAGTTCCCGGACCTGCCCCATCGCACCCGATATCAGGATGCCGTGCCCGGCGAGGATGACCGGGCGGCTCGCCCGGTTGATGAGCTCCGCGGCCCTTCGCAACTCGGATTCCGGCGGCTTCGGCTCGGGGCGGTAACCCGGCAGGTCCACCTTCCCGAGGCGCGGGCGCTGCTCGGTGAACGCCTGCTGGGCGTCTTTGGTGATATCCACCAGCACCGGACCCGGACGGCCGGAGCGGGCGACGTAGAGGGCCTCGTGAATGGCCGGCGCGATGTCGTCCACATCGGTCACGAGGTAGTTGTGCTTCGTGATCGGAAGGGTGACGCCGGTGACATCGGTCTCCTGGAAAGCGTCGGTGCCGATCAGCGTGCTGCCGACCTGGCCGGTGATGCACAGGATGGGCGAGGAGTCCAGCATCGCCGTGGCGATCCCGGTCACCATGTTCGTCGCGCCGGGTCCGGAGGTCGCGACCGCCACCCCCACCTGGCCGCTTGCCCGGGAGTAGCCGTCGGCCATGTGGGTGGCGCCCTGTTCGTGCCGCACCAGGATGTGGCGGATCGGGTAGTCCAGCATGGCGTCGTACGCCGGCAGGATGGCCCCTCCGGGATAGCCGAACACGGTCCGGACACCCTCGTCGAGGAGGGTCTCCCAGATGAGTTGCGCTCCGGTTCGCCGCCAGGGTTTTGTCATCGTGCTTTCTGCGGACGGCCACCGGACACCTGTGCTTGGTGGCGCTGCCCTCCGGAATCAGGAACCGCGGGCCTCCGCCTCGTCGGCGAGGGCCTCGCGAATCCCTGCCGAGATCCGCTCTCCTTGCGAGGCGCCGAGCGATACCGGACGCCAAACGGTGTGAAGCCCCTGGCCCGGCTCGCTTCGGCGGCCGAAGGCAGGGATGACATGAAAGTGGACGTGGGGCACCGCCTGGCCGGCGGGCCGGCCGTTGTTCTGCAGGACGTTGCAATGCGGAGAACCAGTCGCCTTCGCAACGGCTCTGCAGATCCGGGGCAGCACCCTCCCGATAGCCGCGGCCGAGTCGTCGGACAGTTCACCGAGGGTTTCCCTGCTCTCCTTCGGAACCACCAGGAGGTGTCCGTCGCTTTGCGGGGCGATATCCAGGAAGGCGTACACCTGTTCGTCCTCGTAGACGCGGTAGCTCGGAAGCTCGCCGCGAATGATGCGGTCGAAAAGCGTGCCCCCAGACATGTGGACGAACATTAGCAGCCCGAGAACGGAGTGAGACGGCATTCGAGCGGCGATGCATCCCGGCTGAATCGCCTCGCTCGGCGTTCCGATTCGGTCGGAATACGCTCGGTCTGCCTCCCGAATTGCGCCTTGTCAGCCGGACGCCCGACTGGCCAGTTCTCCCGGTGGGGGCCTCGCTGCTCGCCCCACCCTGTCCAGCAACCGCTTGCAGTGTGGACCGGCCGGGGAAAACGCCGCCGAGCGGCCATGCTCCACAAACGGGCGGCACGGATTCCCAGGTCCCCTCGGTACACTGCCGCCCGTGAAGCGCTGGGTGTTCCATCGGTTTGGCGCCGAAAACCTCCGGTTCGAGGAGCACGTCCCGGAAGATCCGAGCCCAGGAGAGGTGCTGGTGGGCCTCCGGGCGGCATCCTTGAACTATCGGGATCTGCTGGTCCTGACGGGCCTCTACAACCCGCGCCTTCCCCTGCCCCAGGTCCCGGTCAGCGACGGAGCGGGCGTTGTCCTCGAAGTCTCCGAGGGAGTCACTGCCTTCTCGCCCGGGGATCGGGTCATCACCCATCCGGTCGTAGGCTGGGAAGACGGCCGCTTTCGGCGCGAGTATTCCCGGGCCACGCTTGGCGGACCGGGTCCGGGGATGGGCCAGGAACAAGTCGCCCTCCCCGAGGCGGCGCTTTGTCACGCACCTTCCGGGTGGAGCCACGAAGAGGCCGCCACGCTTCCGATCGCGGCACTCACCGCGTGGAGCGCCCTCGTCACCGAGGGCCCGATACGGGCCGGCCAAACCGTCCTCACGCTGGGGACCGGCGGGGTTTCCGTTTTCGCTCTCCAGATCGCCAAGGCCCTCGGAGCACGGGTGATCATCACTTCGTCTTCTCACGAAAAGCTGGAACGAGCCCGAACCCTGGGTGCGGACGTAGGGATTCACCGCACGGAAGTGGCGGCCTGGGACCGAGCCGTGCGGGATGCCACGAGCGGTGAGGGTGCGGACCTGGTCGTCGAAAACGGCGGCGCCGGGACGCTTGGCCAGTCACTCCGAGCCACCGCTGCAGGAGGCACGGTAGCGCTGTTGGGCGCCCTCACCGGGCTCGAGGCCCCGGTCCAATTCGCACCCGCCGTCATGCGCCGGATCCGGATCGCGGGCGTCATGACCGACTGCCGCCGGGCGCTTCGGGATCTGGTGCGCTTTCTCGAAGAAACGGGCATTCGCCCCGTCCTTGACAGCCGTTTTCCGCTCGCCGAACTTCCCGAGGCGCTCGACCGCATGGAACGCGGAGCCCACTTCGGCAAGATCGTCCTCCGGATTGCCTGATGGCAAACTCGTCGAGAACCCATAAATTGCCCCTGACGCCCACGATGCCTGCTGACCCGACGTTTCTGGTTCCCGGCGGAGCCGGCTTCATCGGAAGCCACTTCGTGGACCTGCTGCTCGCCCGCTACCCGGACTGCCGGGTCGTCACGGTCGACAAGCTGACCTACGCGGGATCCCTGGACAACCTCGGCGCAGCGCTCGCCAATCCCCGCCACGAGTTCATCCACGGTGACATCTGCGACCAGGCAATCAGCGAGCCGCTGGCCGCCCAGGCGGACTACGTGATCAATTTCGCTGCCGAGACCCACGTGGACCGCGCCATCCTCGATGGCGAGGCCTTCGCCCGCACCGACACCCTGGGTACCGCGGTTCTGTTGGAAGCCTTCCGGCGATCCGCAACTGGAAAGCTGTTCCTTCAGGTCTCGACGGACGAGGTCTACGGGGAGATCCTGGAGGGGGACGTCGACGAAGACGCATTCCTGGCGCCGAAGAACCCGTATGCCGCCAGCAAGGCCGGCGCCGATCTATTGGCCCTTGCCTACCGTGCGACCCACGGACTGCCGGTGATCGTCAGTCGCGGCGCCAACACCTATGGCCCGCGCCAACACCACGAGAAGATGACCCCAACCTTCTTCGGCAAGGCGCTCGCCGGCGAGGCTCTCCCGGTGTACGGGGATGGCCGGCAGATCCGCGACTGGCTGTTTGTGGCCGACCACTGCGCCGCGCTGGATCTGCTCCTGCGCGCCGGGACCCCGGGCGCCATCTACAACGTCGGCAGCGGGGATCGCAGAACGAATCTGGAGATGGCGGATCGCATCCTCGATCTTGCGGAGGGAGTGAGCGGCCGGAAAGGTCGTATCGCCCACGTGGCCGACCGGCCCGGACACGACCGCCGCTACAGCATGGACACGGGCCGGATTCGCCGCCTCGGCTGGACGCCCAAGACCTCCCTCGAAGAAGGGCTCGCCCTCACCTGCGACTGGATCCTGGAGAACCAGGCCCGCAAAGCGCTCCGCATCGAGCCCGTCCCCGTATAGGACCGGTTCAGACCGGCGGCGCCATTTGGACGAGTGGCGGTGTGCGTTACGCCCCGCTCCGCGGGGCGGTGCCGACCGAAGGTCTGGCGTTCCCTCTCCGACGGCGCCACCCGCGCAGCCGACGTTCCCGGGAACCGGCCTACTCGCCCACCAGCGCGTTGAAGAAGAGCTTGTACGTGCCGTGCGTCTGGGCCCGGTGCTGCGCGCGGAAGCCGATCATCACGATCGTGCCCTCCCCGTGGTCCACCGACACCATGGCGGCCTTGTTGGCGATCGCCTCCTCGCCGAGCAGCCAGCCGCTCTGCAGGATGTCCCGATCCGCGTAGATCAGCACGCGCCGTACGTCGGCGCTGCGCGCGCCGGGGACCGTCTCGTACACCTGCCCGCCGGCGAGATAGGCCGCGAGGGCGTCCTCCGGCATTCCGTACGCGAACGGACTCGAGGTGTCCACCTTGACCTTGAGCGTCGAGCCTGGCGCCCAGAATTCGTTCCCCCACTTGCCGGCCACGGCGTCGCGCACCGGAACATCGAACTCGTCGAGCACCAACTGTCCCGCCTGGGCGAAGGTCACGAGGGTGCCGCCGCGCTCGACGAAGGCCTCGAGCGCCTCGGCGCCCTCCGCTCCGAAGCCGCTCTGGTAGTCGGGCGGTGTCTGGCCGGGGTCCGGCCGCCCGAGCATCATCTCCTTCGAGTCGGCGGGGAGGACGATCACATCCCAGCGCTCGTGCAGGTCGCCGGCGAGGATCTCCTCGTCGAAGAGACTGGTGTACTCGAAACCGAAATCCTCGAGGAGCCAACGGGTCCAGCCCTCGTCCATGTTGCCGCCGTAGTAGCGCTGGTACATCCCGATGCGCGCCTGCGACAGCGGGTGTGAGGCGCCGGAAGCGTCGGTATCGAGGGCGCTGAAGCTGACTCCGGTGGCTTCCGCCACCTCGCGCAGCGTCTCCCCGGCGGTCCCGCGGGCAACGATGAAGTCCCCTCGCTTCGCCATGCCAGTGTCCTCGGTCACGCGGCGCAGCGACGCGCCCGCGTCGAACAGCAGGTTCACCGCCTTGAACGCGTCGTTCAGCGCGCCGTCCATCAGGTAGCCGTGGGGCGCGGAGGACGCGACCGCCCCCGGGGGCAGCTTCCTCTCGGCAACCACCTCGAACTCCGTCTCCACCGCCATCCGCGCCTCGTCCACCCGCACTCCCATGAACTCCGCCAGGACATCGCCGGACATGTCGTAGGGACGGATCGGATCGCCGTCGGCAGTGCGCGTATAGCTGTTGTCCGGGTAGAGGGTGCGGCCCAGGAGCCAGCGGACGACGCCGCGCTTCGGCTGCGCTACCGACACCACCCACGTCCCCGGCCCGTACACCCGGCCCTCATGGGTGAAGCCCGCGGAAGACTGCTCCACGGTGATCCCCTGGAGGAGCAGCTTGTCCACCATCTTGCCCGTGGTCAGCGGGTCGTGCTGGCGCGCCGGCACGATGTACGCTTTGACCTCGTCGTCCGCGCCGCGCTGGATCTGGCGGCTGGCCTTGTTCCAGGCGTTCCGCAGGACGGTCTCGCGGTTCCGGGCGGCCATCTCGAGCGGGGAGAAGGTGGCGGAGATCTGCCGGTCCACGATGTCGCGAACCCGCCACCAGCCGCCGGGCCAGGGGTTCGGGAAGGTGGTCTGCGCTTCGTATTCGGGGAGCTGGCGGGAGCCCCGGAGCTGGTCCGGATGCACGAACAGCGGCGTCGCCAGCCGTGCGCTGGCGGACTCGGTGAGCATCCCGGCGATGTTGTGGAAGGGAGTGAGCCAGTGAAAGCCGAAATGCCCCCAGCCGGAGTAGATCGCGGCGTTCACCGCCCCCTCGAGGCCCTCTTCCTCCATGCGGTATGCCATGTGCGCGCCGTACCAGGACATCTCGCGCCAGACGAGCGGGTCGCCGCCGGGACGGATGGGCTCGGCGTACGGCGGCAGATAGATGCGGGCCGTGTAGGGGCCCATCTGGTGGTGGTCGATGAACGCCTGCGGAATCCACTCGCGGAACATGATCTGGGCCCCGTATCGCGACTCCACCGTGTTCTGCATGAAGGCGTCGCGGTTGTTGTCGTGCCCGATGTAGTGGTGGTAGAGCCCGGGCGGACCCGCCCCTTCGTATTCGGTGCCCACCCAGCGGTCGTACCACTCGTTCACCAGGTCCACCCCATCGGGGTTGAAGGAGGGGATCAGGATGGAGATCGTGTTGTCGAGGATCTCGTGGATCCCCGGGTCGTCGCGGGTGGCGAAGGACCAGACGATCTCCGCCGCCGACTGGGCGGCCGCAACCTCTGTCGAGTGGAGCGCGTACGACTGGACGAAGACCACCTTGCCCTCGGCGATGGCCTGGGTGACTTTCTCCTGCGAGTGCCCGCGCGGGTCCTGCAGGACGGCGTTCATCCGCTGGTAGTCGTCCAGCCGGGCCAGATTCTCCGGGGAGGAGATGAAGATCGAGAGGAATGGCCGGCCAAGCGTCGAGGGACCCATGTTGACGACCTGGACCCGGTCGCTCGCCCCGCCGATGAGCTCGTAGTACTCGACGAGCCGGTCCCAGTGGGCGAGCTTGCGGTCCGCGCCCATGCGGTGCCCGAAGAACTCCTCCGGGTCGGGAATCTGGGCTGCGGCCTCCGTCGAGAAGCTGCCGAGGGCGAGGACGCCCGAAAGCGCGAGGGCGCGAAGGCGGTGGACGGCGCCGCGGAACGCGGCCCGGAAGGCGGGTCTGGTGGTCATGCAGCTCCTGGGGTCAGGCGAGAACGGCCGAAGCCGGAATGGAAGGAGAAAACGGAGCCCACCCGCCCCATCTGGTGCGAAGAATACCGGCGCGTCGAGTTCTTGTAAGTTCACGGGGTCCCTTCACGGGCGGGCACGGGTCCGAAGCGCCCCGCGGGCGGGATGAAGCCGCGCTGGTCAGCGATCGGCCGCTCCCTTTGCCGCCAGACGCCGCCCGAGCCACCCCATCCAGGCTCAGGCGGTCCTCCTCGAAAAGCGCCAGGACCACGACCAGCAACACCGTCCGCGGCACCACGTGCGTGTCGAAGGCGTAGAGCGGCTCCGCGAGCAGATGCCCGAAGGTCACCAGGATCAGTACCCCACCCAACCCGAAAGCCGCCACCCGCCGCATCCACCCCACCAGCATCAACCCCCCACCGATGAGCTCGACGAACGGCACCGTCGTTCCCACCGCCCCGAGCGCCCACGCCGGCAGCCAGCTCTCCGCGTACGGCTCCACGAAGAGAGACCGAGCGTGCTCCGCCGCCCCCAGGCTGAACACCTTCCACCAACCCGCCATGAGAAAGATCAGACCCAGCACCACCCGAGCCACGAAGACGGCCAGCGCCCGCGGATTCGCGGGCCGGCGGGGCAGTTCCGTCACTCCCGAACGAACAGGAATCCCGGGCCCGTCCGGCCGAGAGCTCAAATCCGCGGGCGCGGTGTTCGCCCGGGTCGGGTAGGAAACGTACCGTCCCCCGGTCCCAGGCGTACACCGGCGAGGGTCCCTCCGGGTCCAAGAACGCGGGCTCCAGGACACGCTCGCCGCCGACGCCCACCGGGGTGAGTCCGGGACGGGCATCAAACCGCACTTCGTAGCTCACGTCCAGTTCCCGGCAGCGATAGGTGCCGGCAAGCTCGACCATGTCGGCGAAAGCGGGCTGCCCCTCATCGCGTCGGTATTCCTCGACCCGCACGTAGCGGAAGTCCCGCTGTCCCGGCTGCCGGAGAGCTCCTTGAACCGGGGACTCATCCACTCCTGGTCCTGCCGCTCGACGTCCCAGTACCAGATGCCGTCCAGCGAGCCCGCCTGCAGGAACTCGAAGATCGCCGGGTCCTTGCGGACCAGCTCGTAGAGCTCGCTCCTCAGATAGTGCTCGTCCTCGGCCATACCGCACCTGCCGTTCGATCCCGCGCGTGCATCCCGGGAGCCCGCGGCGAAAGCCCCGCCGCCTTCGACCGGCGATGCATCCTGCTCGACCGCGTGGTTCCCGGGAGCTGCTCCCGCCCCACGGTCGCCATGGCGCGCAAGCGACGACGGCCCCGCAGAACGTGTCCGCAGGGCCGTCGGCAGGACACGGAGCGCCGGCGCGCTCCGTCAGGCGATGATCAGCGTCCGCGGATGCTGGTTGTGCTGCTCGAGGCGGGTCTTTTTGACCTCGAGCTCCTCGGCCGTCGGCTGCCGGTAGCCGTTGGCGTCGGTGGCGCGCGAGGTGACGGTGTGCTCGCCCGGCGTCGCCCCGTGCCAGTCGTACGTGAAGAACTTCCACGAGTACTTCTCGGTCATGGTGGGGTCGAGGGTCGCGGCCTGCCACGGACCGTCGTCCACCCGCACCTCGACCGACTCGATGGGAGTGCCGTCGTGCATGATCACCCCGAAGACGCGGTGGTGGTCGCCCACCTTCGTCACCCGGGCGATGTACGACTTCAGCCGCATCCTCGTGATCGCGGTCTCGACCCACTTCATCTCGCCGTTGATCATCTCCCCCTTCAGGGTGCGGTAATGGCGCGCCTGGTACTTGCCGAGATAGGGGTCCTCCTGCACGTGGATCCCGGAGAGGAACTTGACGTTCGGCGCGCCGTACCAGCCGGGGACCAGCAGCCGGAGCGGACGGCCCTGGTGCGTGGTCAGCGGCTCGCCGTTCAGGGCGTAGGCCAGCAGCGGCTCGTCCGACAGCGCCTTGTCCCGCGGCAGGCTGCGGCCGTACTGCTGGTCGACGTTGAAGGTTCGGCCCCGGAACACCACCTCTTCCTCGCCGTGATCGGCCCCGAAGAAGACGATCTCGCGGGCGCGATCCTGCAGGCCCGCCCGCTCGAGGACCGTCCGCAGCGGGACGCCGGTCCAGCGCCCGTTGCTCGACAGCCCGTTCAACGGGCCCCGGTTGCCCGAGCACTCGAACCCGAACACCAGCTCCCGGCTGGGCATCGCCCGGAGGTCGGCCAGCGACAGACTGAGCGTGTCGTTCACCATGCCCGACACCTTCAACTGGTAGGTGTCCGGATCGATCTCCGGATGGCCGTGGTGCTGGGTGGTGAACCACTGGTCGGCCGGCGTAATCGGCCCGTCGATATTCCGGACGTCGATGATGCGGCGGTCCGGCGGCCGCTCCAGCACGATCTCTGGGGGCAGGTCCGTGAACTCGACGAACTCCTCACCCTGCGCGAGGGCGGGAAACGCCCATTCCGGCACGCCGAAGGCCCCGAGCCCGGCCAGCGCGACACCGCCCCGGAGAACTTCGCGACGAGTAGTCTGTTTCGACATGAGTCTCTTCCCCTTCAACACGCGGCCCCGTCGCTTCGCGACGAAACCTCCGGTCACCTGCTGCTTGCGATGGTCATGCTACCAGCATCCCGGCCGCCGCGCTACGGTCGTGGGCGGGGGATCACGTCGGACGTCAAACAGCCTGTGGTGAAACCGACGCGGCGTTCAACCGGCGATCCATCCCGGCTGAACCACTCCGCTTCGCTGCGTTCTGCGTTGCGTTTCGGTCGAAATACACCCGGGCCAGTTCTCCCGGTGGGGGCTCCTCCCTCACGCGCCTTGTCAGCCGGGCGCCTCGCCCCCACCGGGAGGACTGGCCGTCCTCGGCGCTCACGCGGGTTCCACCACAGGCTGTTAGAGCGTCCACTTCGCACCCCGGACACGGCCAGATTTCGAGCACGGGCCGCAAGTAGCTGAAGGTCCCACATGAGGAATTGGCTTGCCCCTGTGCCTCCGGGGACCCGTGGTTCTCGTCGTCCATGGTGAAGCCAAGGATCTGGCCTTCGTCCGCAAGGACCGGGCAAGTGCGCCGGTATCGCTGCTCGTCCTCGTTCCACCCCTGCGGTGCTCCATCGGGCACCGGAATCACCTCGCCCACCTCCACGATCCGACAGCCGATCTGCTCTTCGATTTTCTCGTCCAACAGCGCGACGGGTTCGAGAAGCTGAGCGATGTCCGCATCGCTCACCGAGTCCGGGAAACTGTCCATCATGCCCAAGTGGTTCCAAAAATACCGCCGGATCGGCTTCGCGCCCGGTCAGTCCGCGGGGCGACCGGTCAGCGATTCTGCGCTTGTTTCGCCGCCCGGCGCCGCGCGAGCGATCCATCCACGCTCCAGCGGTCCTCCTCGAAGAGCGCGAGCACCAAGACCAGCAAGAGTGTGCGCGGAATCACATGCGCGTTGAAGGCAAAGAGCGGCTCCGCCAGCAGATGCCCGAAGGTCACGAGGATCAGCACTCCCCCGAGTCCGAGCGCTGCCGGCCACCGCATCCACCCGGCCAGCATCAACCCCCCGGCGATGAGCTCCACGAACGGCACCGCTGTCCCGGCCGTCCAGAGCGCCCACCCCGGCAGCCAGCTCTCCGCATACGGCTCCACGAAGAAAGACCGCGCGTGCTCCGCCGCCCCCATCTCGAACACCTTCCACCACCCCGCCATGAAGAAGATCAACCCCAGCACGACCCTTGCCACGAACACGGCCCACGCCCGTGGGGAGACCCGGTGGCGGCCCCGGTTTTCCCTCACTCCCGAACGAACAAGAACCCGCGGGCACGGCCTGCGGAGAGTTCAAGCCCGCGCGCGCGGTCTTCCCCCGGGTCGGGGTCCGGCAGGAAACGCACGGTCCCGCCGTCCCAGGCATACACCGGCGAAGCGCCTTCCGGGTCCAGGAACACCGGTTCGAGAATCCGCTCTTCGCCCGGACCGACCAGTGTGAGACCGGGACGCGAGTCCGCCCGCACTTCGTAGGTCACGTCCAGCTCGCGGCAGCGAAAGCTGCCGGTGAGATCCAACATCGCACCCAACGACGGCTCTCCCTGATCGCGCCGATATGGTTCCACCCGGACGTAACGGAAGTCGCGCTGCCCCGGCTGCCGGAGCGCGAAGCCGTCCGGCTGCGGCTCGAGGCGGAGCCGCGTATCTCCGGCAAATCCGGAGAGCTCGCCCTCGACGACGGACAGCGGCGTTCGAGCGCCGCCCCTGACCAGCACGAGGCCATCCCCATCGTTCTCCTGCTCGATGGAGGCGAGCGATCGGGAGTCGGCCTCCCAGAACTGACCCGGCGGCAGTGCCGGATCCTCCGTCGGGACCGATTCGGAATCCGCCCTTGCAGGGGCCATCTCGTCAGCGAGAAAGAGGTCGGCGACCTGGCGGGAGAGCTCGCCGGGATCGGCGCTCGCCGAGTTGCAGAGCACGAAGACGGCAAACTCCTGCTCTGGGAAACGAAGCGCGTAGGTGCGGAACCCCACGAACCCGCCGCCGTGGGAGACGGTGGCAAGCCCCCGGTACTCGCCGAGGCCGAGGCCGCCGGCGTAGTCCTGGGCCGAGCTGTCGTTGAAACGCCCTGGAGCCATCAGCCGCCGTAACAGATCCGGCCCGAGCGCCGCGGGATCGAGGAACGTGCGCTCCCAGTGCCGGAGTTGGTTCACCGAGGTGTAGAGGCCGCCGTCGCCGACCATCTCAAGCGTCGTCGCATCCACCTCGAAGCCGTCCCCCTCCGCTTCCGGACGAGGCCGGTACCCGGTGGCCCGCCCCGGGACGATTTGCCGATGCCGGTCATGGAAGTGGCTGTTCGTCATGCCGACTGGACCGAGGAGGTGCTCCGCCGCGAACTCCCGGAGGGTCTTCCCGGAGACTCGGTGAATCAGTTGAGCAAGCAGCCAGTAACCGGAGTTGGAGTAGAGATACTCGGTCCCGGGTTCGAAGTTCAGCCGTTCAAGCTGGCGGAGCGCCGCCAGCACGTCCGCATCGGTGTAGTAGGCGTCGTCCCCCAGGCCGCGCAGCGCCATGACCACCAGGTAGTCGCGAATGCCGCTGGTGTGGTGGACCAGGTGCCGCACCCGGACCGGGTCCGCCCAGCCGGGGAGGTCGGGAAAATGCTTCCGGATGGGATCCGCGAGCGACAGGAGCCCCTGATCCTCGGCGACCAGCACCGCCGCCACCGTGAACTGCTTGGACACCGAGGCCATCCGGAAAACCGAGTCGGGTGTCAGGGGAACCTCGTGATCCAGATTCGCCATCCCGTAGGCCCCGCGGAACACGAACTCCCCATTCCGGAGCGCGCCAGCCGCGCAGCCGGGCGAATCCTGCCGGTCCCACTCTGCAAAAACGGCGTCCAGGGCGGCCGGGGAAGGTTGCGCCGCCAAACCTCCGGGAACGCCCAGAGCGACGGCAAAAAGACCGGCGGCGAGCAACCCGCGGGGCACGTTCGCGACGTGCGCCGCGCCAGCCTGCGGCCGGCGGCGCCGGTCTGAAGGCCCCCACCGGGAGACTGGCCACCGGGAGACTGGCCGGCGTTCCCTGGCGACCACCGGGACTCGGGTCAGGAATCCGAGACCGGCGGCGGAATCGGGGTGGGAAACAGCCGGACCTCTCCCCGCTTGCCTGCGCCGGCGCTCGGGGTGATCCGGGCCTCCCCTTCCCGTTCCACCTGGTCAATGCGAAGCACCGTGTGGAGCGGCACGAACGTTCGGGGCACGCCCTTGAACTCGTTCTCGATCCGCTCGCGCGAGGGATCGATGACCTTCTTCGTTTCGTCCCGAAAGATCAGATCGGCGACCTCGACGAACCCGAAGATCCCGCCCTGACTGACCGAACGGGCATAGAGCTCGTACACCTCTCCCTGATTCAGGAATATCACCCGGTACACGGTGTTCTGACCCACGTCCACGACAGCGCCTTATCCGGTCCGGATTATGGCACTGGACGGCCGATAGAATCCGTCCCCTTGCCGGCCAAAGACTCCTCACCCGAACGCGTCTCCCAAGGCTTCGCCACCCGCGCCATTCATGCGGGCCAGCATCCCGACCCCGGCACCGGGGCCGTCGTCGTCCCCCTGGTCACGTCGGCGACCTTCATGCAGGAGTCCCCGGGCCGGCCGGGGGACTACGAGTACTCAAGGACCGGCAACCCGACGCGAAACGCCGTCGAAACGAATATGGCCGCTCTCGAAGGGGGTGCGGGAGCCGTCGCCTGCGCGTCCGGAATGGCGGCGATCGTGATGGCGCTCGATCTGGTGCCGAGCGGCCAGCGGGTCATCGCCACGGGCGACGTTTACGGGGGCACCTACCGGGTCTGCGAGAACGTGCTGCGTCCCCGGGGGCTCGATTTCACCTGGGTGGACACGAGCGACACCGCCGGCACGATCCGCGAACTCGACGGCGGGGCGGCCATGCTGTTCCTCGAAACGCCCACGAACCCGCTGCTTCGGATCGCGGACCTCGAGACGCTCTCGGCGGCCGCTCGCTCCGCAGGCGCCGTGGTGGTGGTGGACAACACCTTCATGTCCCCCTACTTTCAGCGGCCCCTCGAGCTGGGCGCCGACATCGTGGTGCATTCGTCCACGAAGTACCTGAACGGCCACAGCGACGGCGTCGGCGGGATTCTGGTCGCTCGGGATCCGGAGCACCTGTCCCGCTTCAAGTACCTCCAAAACGCCGCAGGCGCGATTCTGTCGCCGTTCGATTCGTGGCTCCTCCTCCGCAGTTCCAAGACGCTCGCGCTGCGGATGGAGCGGCACGACGCCAACGCTCGGGAGATCGCACGGATGCTCGCCGGGCATTCAGCGGTCGCCGCGGTCTACTACCCCGGACTTCCCGGCCATCCGGGCCACGAACTGGCCTGCCGCCAGATGAGCGGGTTCGGCGGCATGCTCTCCTTCGACGTCGGGACCATGGACGGCGCCCGGAAGGCCATGGAGGCGCTGCGCATCTTCCACATCGCCGAGAGCCTCGGCGGGGTGGAGAGCCTCGCGAACCATCCGGCCACGATGACGCACGCCTCGATTCCCGAGCCGATGCGCCGCGCCATCGGCATCGGCGACGGGCTCGTCCGGCTGTCGGTGGGAGTCGAGGACATCGCCGACCTGCTGGGAGACCTCGAAGGCGCCTTGGAGACTCTTCGCTGAGCCAGGCAGGAGAGCCGATCGCTCGCCGTTACCGGGTCTCCGGCTTCGTGCAGGGGGTCGGCTTCCGGTGGGCCACGGCTCGGCTCGCCCGCTTGTGCGGGGTCACCGGCACGGTCTGGAACCGGTCGGACGGGAGCGTGGGAATCGACGCCTATGGCGCTGAGGAAGCCCTGGACGGTTTCGAACGGGCGCTTCGGACCGAGACACCCGGACGCGTGGATTCCATCCTGGCGGACCCCATTGAGGCGCCGGAGCCAGCCAAGAGACCACCAGCCAAGAGACAAAATGACTTCCGGATCATCCGCTGAAGCCGCTCTCGCCGCGCGGCTGAAAGCCCGCATCCGAAGCGTTCCCGACTTTCCCGAACCCGGGGTTCTGTTTCGGGACATCACACCCCTGCTGGCGGACCCCGGGGCGTTCGGCGAAGCGGTAGCGGCCATGGCCTCCCCCTTCGAAGGATCGAAGGTCCATGCGGTCACCGGGATCGAGAGCCGGGGCTTTCTCTTCGGGGCCGCGGTGGCGCTGCGCCTCAGGACCGGTCTGATTCCGCTCCGCAAGCCGGGGAGGCTGCCCGCAGCCAGCCTCTCCGAGCACTATGAACTCGAGTACGGCACGGCTTCCCTGGAAGTGCACTCGGACGCTCTCGTCCCGGGCCAGCGCGTTCTCATCGTCGATGACGTGCTCGCAACCGGCGGCACCGCGGCCGCCGCGTGCCGTCTCTGCCGGCGGCTCGGAGCGGAGGTGGCCGGCTTTTCGTTCCTGCTCGCCCTGCCCGCCCTGGGCGGCGTGCGCCGGCTGGAGGAACTCGGCGCTGCGCTACATACCGTGCTGGACTACCCCTAGCAGCCTGTGGACAAAGTCACGCGGCGTTCGAGCGGCGATCCATCCCGGCTGAAACACTCCGCTTCGCGTCGTTCATCGTTGCGCTTCGGTCGAAATACACCCAGTATTCCTCCCTCGCGCGCCTTGTCAGCCGGGCGCCTCGCCGCTCTCGGCGCTCACGCCACTTTATCCACAGGCTGCTAGCAGTCACCGGTCCAGGAGCGAGGTGACGGCAGGTCCGACGCGGTACGATTCTCCCCGGCGTCGTCCGGCCGTTCGATGCGCCTGTAGCTCAGGAGGATAGAGCGACGGATTCCTAATCCGTAGGTCGCAGGTTCGAGTCCTGCCAGGCGTACGCCGCTCCCACCCTCTCCATCCCATGAGTCATTCCGTCCAGCAGACCGTGCTGCGGGCCGCCGCCCTCGCTCTGGTGTTGGGCGCCGCCGCCGCCAGGGCTCAGGAGCCTGCGGTTCCCCCGGTCTCCGAGGACCTCCGAAGTCCTCGAACCACGCTCGACACCTTCCTCGGCGAACAGTTGAAGGCCGAGATCCCCTGGGACACGGTCGTGGCCACCCTCGACTTCGAGGAGGGGGTCGCCCCCGAGGAACGCCAGCTCGTCGCCGCCCAGCTCAAGTCCGTCCTCGACGGGCGGGGCCTCTTCGTCCGGAGGAGCACGGTCCCAGCCGATCCGGACTACCTCGACCCCGATTCCCGCCAGGCGGTCTTCACCCCCTTCCCGATCCGGCTCCAGGCCTTCCAGGTGCGGCGCGGCGAGGATCAGGCCTGGCGCATTTCCGCGAGCACCGTGCGCGCCGCCGAAAGCCTCTACGACGAAACCTTTTCCTGGTACGCGCGGCGGCTGCTGGATCTGCTGCCTCCGATCGTCGAACGACCGTTTCTGGGATTCACGCTCTGGCAGTGCATTGGGCTCGCCATCCTGGCGGGACTCGCCTGGATGCTGCAGGCGTTGCTCGGCATCTTCTTCCGGAGCTTCCTCGTGCGCTTCGCGACCCGGCACGCCGGTTGGGCGGGCCAGGAACTCGAATCCGCCGCCCTTCCGGCGTCCTGGCTCGCCTCGGTCTGGATCTTCCACCGGTTCCTTGCCGACCTCCGGTTTCCGGTGCTGGTGAACCAGGTCCTCAATATCCTGCTCGACCTCACGCTGGCCGGAATCACCGTGTGGTTCGCGTTCCGGGTGATCGACGCCGTCTGCACGAAACTCGAAGCCATCGCGGCGAAGACCGCGACCAACGTGGACGATCACCTTGTCCCGCTGGCGCGCACCGCGTTACGGGTCGGTTCGCTGATCGCGGCGATCCTGCTGATCGCCCAGAGCCAGGGGTTCTCGGTGACCACCCTCGTCGCCGGACTGGGCCTCGGCGGCCTCGCGATCGCCCTCGCGGCGCAGGAGACGCTGGCCAACGTGCTCGGTTCGCTGGCGATCGTCGGCGACCGCCCATTTCAGGTCGGAGACTGGGTCCTCGTGGGGGGCCAGGAAGGAACCGTCGAGCGCGTCGGCCTGCGCTCGACCCGGGTGCGGACCTTCTACGACTCAGTGGTCAGCGTCCCGAACAGCAAAGTGGCGAACTCCGTCGTCGACAACATGGGGCAGCGCAAGTTCCGGCGGATGAAACAGATGCTCGCCCTCCGCTACGACACCGACCCGGACCGCATCCAGGCTTTCGTTGACGGCGTACGGGGGCTCATCCTCAAGAACCCCTCGATGCGCCACGACTACTTCGAGATCCACCTGAATCGTTTTGCGGATTCGTCGGTGGACGTGCTCGTCTACTGCTTTTTCCGAGTGCCCGACTGGCATGCCGAGTTGACCGAACGGCACAACTTCCTGCTGTCCATCCTCCGCCTCGCGAAGGAAATCGGCGTCGATTTCGCCTTCCCCACCCGGACGCTCAGCCTGGAACACACCGCGGATGCCGACGCCTCTCCACCCGGGGACCCAGCCGGCGCCTAGCTACCCGGCCGCCCCGTTCCCACCCGACGATCGCACCGGCCGCGACCACGGGCGCCCATGACCGGCGAGAAGCGATCCCGCCGTCTGGCCCGTCTGGCTCTCGCGGCGGCCCTCGGGTGGGTCGCCTTGACGATCGTGCTGGTGCTGCCGTGGCGCTGGATTCCGCCGCCGACCACGGCCTTCATGCTCCGGGAGCGCGTCCTCGGCGAGGGACCGGTTCGCTATCAGTGGGTGTCGTGGGACGGCATTTCGTCCCACCTGCCCATCGCGGCCGTGGCTGCCGAGGATCAGAAGTTCCCCGGGCACTTCGGTTTCGATCTCGAGGCGATAGCCGACGCAATGGAACGCAACCGGCGCGGCGGACGCGTCCGGGGCGGGAGCACGATCTCCCAACAGGTTGCCAAAAACCTCTACCTGTGGCCCGGCCAGAGCCTCGTCCGGAAGGCCATGGAGGCGTACTTCACGCTCGCGGTCGAGCTCATGTGGCCCAAGCGCCGGATCCTGGAGGTGTATCTGAACGTGGCCGAGTTCGGCCCCGGCATCTTCGGCGTGTCGGCGGCGAGCCGGCACGCCTTCGACCGGGAACCGGGTGAGTTGACGCCGCGCGAATCCGCGACGCTGATCGCCGTGCTGCCGAGCCCCAAGCGCATGTCGGCCGCTCGCCCTTCGGAATACGTGATCGGCCGCACCCGCGAGATCGAGGAAGCCGTATCGAAGCTCGGCGGCGCCCGCTACCTCAGCGGTCTCTGAGCCGAATCAGTCGGACCGCCCGTCAACGAAACTCGGGGACGAAGGGAAGAATCGCGAGGCGGGTGCCGCGGAGCGCCGCATCCAGAAGCGGGAGCCGTTCGCGCAGGCCGCCGGATCGGAACTCGGCCTCGATTGCCTCCGCAAAGGTCGGCGGCTCCGGGAGCGAGACCGTTTCGATGACGGCGCCTTCCGGGAAACCCGCTTCCACTGCGGCAATGCGAATCGCGTCCTCGAGGCCGCCCAACTCGTCGACGAGGCCCGCCGCCAACGCCTGCCGGCCGGTGAAGACGCGCCCCTGGCCGATGGCGTCCACCTCTGCCGTGGACATTCCCCGGGCGGCCGCCACCCGCTCGAGGAATACGCCGTAGATTTCTGCGGCGCCCTCCCTGAGTCGCTCCAACTCCTGCTCATCGAGCGGACGCGCGGAGCTGAGCCAATTCGGCTTGCCGCCGAGAGAGACAACCTCGACCGCAAGCCCGACCTTGTCGAGCAGCTTCTCGATGCTGAACTTGCCCACGAAGACGCCGATCGACCCGGTAACGGTGAGGGGTTCCGCCACCACCCGGCGCGCCGCCATGGCGACCCAGTAGCCGCCCGAGGCCGCGGTGTCACCGAAAGAGGCCACCAGGGGCTTCACCGCGCGCACTCGCTCAGCCGCCCGCCAGATCGTGTCCGAGGCGGAATCGGCGCCGCCGGGACTCGAAACGCGCAGTACCACGGCGTCCACGGACGGCTCCTCCTCGGCCCAGGCGAGCGCTTCCGCCACGGTCTCGGCCCCGACAACCCTTCCCGCCGCCAGGTCCTCGCGGCTCTTGCCCGGCAGGATCGTCCCATCCACGTGGACGACCGCGATCAGTACCTCGCCACCCGTCGATTCCGGCCCCAACGAGGCCAGGTAGTCGGCGATGTCCACCAACGCCGTGTCCCCAACGTCGTCCCTGATCTGGTCATGGAAGCTCAGGATGTCCACGAGCCCCTGGTCGAGCGCCCTGGTCGCGGTGTAGGGACCGTCCGCGAGCAGCCGGTCCGCTTCCGGTACGGTCATTCCGCGGGATGCGGCCACGGCCTCGGCCAATCCGGATCGGAAGTCTTCTCCGACTGATTCGAGTTGCTCGCGATGCTCGGCGCTCATCGTGGAGCCGGTGTAGACCTCGGGAGCCGTCTTGTACGGACCGATCGCTTCGAACTGCGCCTCGATTCCCAGCTTCTCGAGAAGTCCGGCGAAAAACGTGACCTCCATCGACACGCCGTAGAGCCCGAGTTGCCCTCGCGGGTGCATGTGGACCCGGTCGGCGGCACTCGCCAGGTAGTAGTCCATGAGGCCCGCGTACTCCAGGGAGGCGGTGATCCGTTTGCCGGCTTCGCGAAACCGGAGGGCTGCATCACGTAGTTCACGCGCCCGCGCCCATCCGAGCCGGGTGTCTCCAACCCGAAGGTGCAAAGCGTGGATGCGGGGATCCCCGGCCGCACGCGACACCCCGCGGATCAGGTCGCTGAAGCTGGGTCCCGCGTCAGCGAAGAAAAAGGGCGCATAGGGGAGCGTCTCCGGGTATTCGCCCTCGGTGCCTACGACCAGCACGCTCCCCTCGGGTACCGGCGGGCCTTCCCCCATGACCAACGCAATCGCGAGTCCCAGGATACCGAGGCCCGCGAACACGGCAAGCACCAGCATGGCGCCGAGCAGGCATCCGGACCCCGCACGGCGCCTGGCCCCCGGGGGAGGAGGTGGTGGAGAGGGCACGCGGCCCGGGAACGCCTCAGACATCGCTGGTGGCGGGAACCGTTCCGGCTCCGCGGCCGGTTCTGGTCGCGGAACGCGGAGGGGCGTCAGCGGGACGCGTCAGGAGTTTGTTCCCTCCGGGGAGTTTGTTCCCTCCGGGGGGGGCCTTCCCTCCGGGGAAGCCGCTCCTTCCGGGCCTCCGCGAGATCCCGGAAAGCGGAGGCAGGATACTCCTCGACAATCCGTTCGTAGAGTTCAACCGCGGCCTCCGGCCGCCCCTGCTCCTCCTCGAGGACCCCAAGTTCAAACAGCACCGGATCGAGAGGGAGTTCGCCTCCCCCATCGAGCAGGCTCCGGTAAGCCAGAGCAGCCTCTTCGCCCTTGCCGGACGTGCGCTGGACGCCCGCAAGACTGAGGGTGGCCAGATCGCCCAGCAGATCGTTACGCCCCCGAGCCTGCTCGAAGCTCGCCGCGGCCTCTTCGTATTCGCCGAGTGCGCGTTGGCATATCCCGGCGTAGTAGCGCGCCGTCCGGCCTTCGAAGGAATTGCCTTCGCTCTCCGCAAGCCGTTCCAGTTCGGACAGCGAGACCGCGCAGGGACCTCGCTGGCCCTCTTCCCCGCCCGTCACCCGCTGAATCTCGGCCGTCAGGACGCCGAGTTGCGTCCTTGCGGCGTCTTTCCGGTTCCCGCGGTTCACCAGGAAACCGCCGGCCAGCAGCGCGAGCCCCACGGTGGCGGCAACGATGGTAACCAGGCTGCGGCGGTTCGCCTGCGCCCAGTCCACCGCCCGCTCAACCCGCAGGACGAGGGCGTCGGTTTCCAGCTTGTGTCGTTGTTCGCCGCGCATGAGAGTGGGAGGCGGGGAATTCTAGCCGCCACCGCGGGCGGTGGAGCGGTTCGGTTGTAGGAGCGTCGTGGGGCTTGCGACTCACGCTGGCATGGCGCAGTGTCATCGGCGCGGGTTTCGCGCTCCCGCGCGATGCCGGCCCCCACCGGAAGAACTGGCCGGAGGTCGGCGTTCCCGTGCCTGCACGCCGCGAGGCCGGCCGGAAATCTGCGGTCCCTAGGAGCCTGCGTCGCAGGAGTTGTGGGGATGGGGCGTAGATACGTTCGGAACCAAGCCGGCATCCGGGTTGGGGAGTAATCTCGGCGCCAGCAACCGGTTGGGGGTGGCCGAAACGGCACCAATGCGGCGTATTTCCGGTTGGAACCCGCTGCGAGCGGTCTCGGGGTGTGCCATCAGGCGGTTCTCAGCGCTCCGATCCGCTTGATGTTCAAGGCCAGGCACACCAGGTTCCACTCGGCCTGCACTTTCGCCAGACCCCGGAAGCTGAAGCGGCGAAAACCCAGCACCTCCTTGATCCAGCCGTTCGGCGCTTCGGACAACCACTTCCGTCGGGCGTAGCGAGCCCGGCCCGCCTCCGTCTCCAGCTTCTTCTTCATCCGATCCGTCGCCGGGCGTGTCGCCGGATCCACCGCCGCCTGCTTCTTCCCCTCCCGGCCCAGCGCCACGTACCCCGCAATGCCGCGCTCCTCCAACTCCCGAAGGTTCGCCTCGCTGACATATCCCGCATCCGCCAGAACCTCCTCCGGCTTCGCTCTCAGGGTCTCCTCCACCGCGTCCAGCATGGGAAGCAACTGCTCCACATCGTTGGCTCCCGCTCCCACGCTCGCCCCCACCACGATCTGGTTCTCGTCATCTACCGCCGTCTGCGCGTTGTAGCTCTGCTGAAATCCCTCCGTGCTCGTCTTCATGATCCGGCTCTGGGGGTCCGTGAAGTTGCTCTGCGCCTTCGGTTCCGGCTCCCCATACGGGCGCTTGTAGGGTCTCCCGCCTTTCGCCGGGCGATCCTGCCCCGGCTGCCGGCCCCGCTCGTCGTCCGCCCGCCGCTGCGCCGCCTCCAACCGCTCCCGCGCCGCCTCGATCGCCTTCAGCCGATCCTCCCGCCGCCGCAGCTCCGCCGGCAACGCCTCCCCCCGCACCTCCTTCCCAAAGCGCCGATCCTCCTCCTCATCCACCCGCGCCGCCCGCGCCGTCAACTCCTCGATCTCCTCCTTCAGCCGCGCCTCCTCCCGAACCATCCGGTCGTAACTCATCGCCTTCCGCTTGCTCGCGTTCGCCCGGACCTTCGTCCCGTCGATCGAAAGCGTCCCCAACCGAACCAGCCCCATCTCTCGCGACGTCCGAACCACCTCCAAAAACAACGCCTGAAAGTGCCGCAGATGACGCCGCCGGAACTCACAGATCGTCCGATGCTGCGGAAAGTTCCCCGCCGCCAGCATCCGAAACGCAACGTCCTCCTCCAACTTCCGCGCAATCCTCCGAGAAGAAAAAACCCCCGTCGCATACCCGTAGATCAACACCTTCACCATCATCGTCGGCGAATACGGCGCGTTCCGACGGCCGTCCCCCTCATACCGCGCGTAAAACGCCGCAAGGTTCAGCTTGTCCACCACGTCGCTCACCTGGTGCGCCAGGTGCCCCTCCGGAACCCAGTCCTTCAGCTTCACCGGCATCAACAGAATCTGATCCGGCTGGTAAGCACGAAACCTCGTCGGCATCACCCGTCTCCTCAACCACGGCTCCCAACAACGGAAACCGTCATAAAACACACTATATCAAAGACTTATACGCACATTATCCCCCCCCATCACAACCCGCCCCCAACTCGAATCCGTCAACGTAACGACTTTCTGCGGCGCAGACTCCTAGCAGTCTGTGGTGGAACCCGGGTGAGCGCCGAGCGCGGGGAGGCCCAGTTCTCCCGGTGGGGGTCCGGCTGACAAGGCGCGTGAGGGAGGAATACCGAGTGTATTTCGACCGAAACGCAACGCAGAGCGCCGCAAAGCGCCAGTTCTCCCGGTGGGGGGGCGGTTCAGGCGGGATGCATCGCCGCTCGAACGCCGCCTGGGTTTCACCACAGGCTGCTAGACGCGCACCACGCCCCGGAGGCGGGCGCCGTCCGGAATGCGCGAGGGGCGGTCCCGACGGCCCAGAACCGTGACCTCCCCCTCGCAGGCTACCTGTCTTCCGAACCGCACGTCACCCTGGACCTGAAACCGGTCGCAGGCAAGCAACGAAGGCGGCCCGTAGGGAAAGCGCGCTTCGAGATCGCTGATGAAGCGGTAGCGCTCGGCGTCGAGCGCCACCGGTGGCGGCTCCCGAGCGGGTTCGACGAGACCGTTTTCGTCGATCGCGTAGATGTCCGAGCGCAGGACCAGCAGGTTCGCGGTGGTCTTCACCGGCGCGAACCGCCGTCTCGGCACCTCCACCGCCCGCGCCCCGTCAAACGCCTCCAGCGCCGTCCCGGCGGCCTGCTCGAGGTGGAACACCGGATCGGAACCCGGATCTTGCGGATCAGCCGTCTTCGGGTTCGCGATCGTCGGGAGCGGAAGGAATCCCTCTTCCCGGTCCAACGCGTCGCGAAGGGCGTCAAGACGCAACCAGAGGTTGTTGGCGTTGAAGTAGCCATAGCGCTGGTGGTCCCGGAAGGCGGTTTGGTCCCCGGGGGCGCACTGCGCCGTCTCCCGAAGCACCAACTGTCCGTCGGATCGCCGGCGGGCCAGGTGGCCTCCCTTCCAATCCTCGGCCGTGCGCCGGACGACTTCCATCAGGAAAGGTGCACCCGACCGGATGAAGTAGGCAAGGAGCGACGGATCGGGGCAACCCCCGA
Organism: Candidatus Marinacidobacterium sp.; assembly: GCA_965250045.1. Taxonomy (GTDB): domain Bacteria; phylum Acidobacteriota; class Vicinamibacteria; order Marinacidobacterales; family Marinacidobacteraceae; genus Marinacidobacterium. The sequence continues at coordinate 2,599,288 of OZ252286.1, read as the reverse complement.
CGTTGTCCACATTCGAGATGAAGGCGTAGCGGAACCCCTCTTCGAGCAGATCCCCCAGTACCCCGCTGGTGCCGAGCGCGGTATAGAGATCCCCGTGCCCCGGAGGACACCACTCAAGATTCGGTCTCTCGGGAACGTGGACCGGAGCGAAGTCGCTCTGGCGAAGTTTGGGCGCCTCGTGCTGCAGGAAGCTGCGAACGTCCTTGTCCCCCAGGTTCTCGCGAACCGCGGCATCGGTCGCGAAACTGTTCATGAGGACCGGCCGCACCCCCGCCGACTCGGCCTGTTTCAGCGCGATGTCGAGGAAAGTCATGCCCTCGGTGGCATAGAGGAGCGCCTTCGGAGCGCGCATTCCCATGGTGGTCCCGAGTCCGCCGTTGAGGGTGATGGAGACCGTGCGAGCCCGTTCCTCCGCCGGAACAACCTCGCCGGACCCGGGAAACGCGGGAATGTCCGCAACGGGAGCGATGGCCTCTTCCGGAATGTGGCAAGGCCCCCGGGAGGCGGTCGCAACCGAGCGCAGGAAGCCGCGGCGAAAAGCCGCGGGCATCCCGCGGCGACGGAGCACCGCTTCAATCACGGGTACCGGGGGCACGGGCATTTGCTTAGCAGCCTGTGGATAAAGTGACGTGAGCGCCGAGGCTGGTGAGGCGCCCGGCTGACAAGGCGCGCGAGGGAGGAGCCCCCACCGGGAGAACTGGCCCGAGTGTATTTCGACCGAAGCGCAACGAAGAGCGCCTCGGAGAGGCGTGGTTCAGCCGGGATGCATCGCCAGCCGAGCCCCCACCGGGAGAACTGGGCCGCGTGACTTTGTCCACAGGCTGCTAGCCCTCGGAGGGTCGCCGATGGCGCCAGACGATGGCGGCTACCGGCAGCAGGGTAGCCAGAACCGTCCATCCCAGGGGCTGGCGGAGAACCCCGGCGAGGATCGCCACCCCGAACCCCGCGCCCCAGACGAGCCGGGCCGGTCCGTACCAGCGCGCGTGTCTGGTCGCGAGCAGCAGGTCGCTGGGCGGTACCGCCAGCGCGAGGAGACTGGTGCGGAACTCGGGGAGCGGGCTCACTGCGAGCACGATCGTCGCTACCACTCCCACTGCGGTCAGCAGAGCCGCGGCGGCTCCGATTCCCGCCCGCCGGAGTCCCGAGCTTCCCGGCAGCAGGATGAGCAGCGCGAGGAGCGCCGCGATGCCGAAGAGCCAGGGCAGGTACGGACGGCTTCCCGGATCCGGCGGCAGCAGATCCCCGTAGGTGCCGGAGTGGAGCTTCCGGGGCGGCGCGTCGAAGGCCTGCTCCACCCCGTATCGAAGCGCGCCCGGCAGGAACATGGCGTCGAACGACGAAATGGGCTGATCGGCCACCGAACCGACTCCGACATCCGAGAGCCAGAGCAGGAAGGGGTCCTCGTAGAGACCGCGGCGAATGTGGGGCCGGAACGTGGGTTCCCTCCCGGGGGCCCCGAAGGGCGGGGGCAGCGGGATCGGCTCCCGCAGCTTCCCGGAAGCCGCTTCGTCCAGGTAGTCGCGAATGCGGCTGGTGCAGTTGTCGTCGAAGTGGTTGTAGACGTATTCGCTCTGCCCGGGCACCAGATCCCGGGAAAGGCGTCCGATGAGCGCCTCCCGGCCCTCGGGAGAGAGCTCAAGATCCTGCCGGAAGACGCTCCGGTCGTCCCGCGAATAGACGCCCACCAGGTCTTCGTAGTCCGACACCGCCACCCAGAAGATCGCTTCGCCTCGCAAGACCTCCTGGACCAGACCCACCGGCCGCGAGAAATCGGTCACTCCGTAGTTCAGGCACTGATCGCCTACGCAGAGCGCGGCGTGTCCCCACTTGCGAAAGACCACGGAGTGGTCGGGACCCATCGTCAACAGGAAGATGGGCGTCGGTTCCGCGCTTTCGGACGGGGTCCCGGGCAACTGTCCCGCGACCAGGGTCGCCGGAGCCAGGGCCATCAACCCGGCCAGCAACAGCGAAGAGGAACGCCCCAAGACGGTGTGAATTCTAGTGACCGCAGCCCCGTTTGAATCATCCGGACGGTATAGCAGCCTGCCAAGGAACCAAGGGAACCCCTCCGCGGGCGGTTCCCCTCTCTCTATACTCGAAACCATGCGCATCCAACCCGGACGGAGGAAACCCGGCGTCCCGCTCCCTTCCCTTCCGAGCGGTCATCGCGCATCCGGCTCCGCGGCTCCGGTGACCGGGGAGGCCCTCATATTCTGGGATCCGAAGAACCCCGGACGAAAACGGGACGCCATCGATACCGACCAGATCACCCCTTCCTCCTACTGCGTTTCCGAGCGTCTGGACGCGCTCGACGAGCGCTGGAAAGCCGGGGCGTTTCTCCACCTGATGCCTGATTTCGCCGCCCGCGTGCGGGCCGGAGCGAACTTCCTGGTCGCGGGCGAACGATTTGGTATCGGGTCATCGAGGGAGATGAGCCCGGCAGGACTCCTTGGGATCGCACGGGACGCGGGCACGACCCTCGTGCTGGTCCTCGGACGCGGGGTCGGCGACATCTTCCGCCGGAATGCCCTGAACCTCGGCCTCGAAGTTCTCGAGTGTCCCGCCGCGGCCGAGGACGCCCGGGATGGCCACCGGTTCACCTTCGATCCGGCGACCCGAGGATTGACCAATGAATCGCTCGGCCGCACCTACGAGCCGAAGCCACTCAACCGGCAAGAATCCGAACTCCGGGCGATCGGCGGCATCCTCGCCGCCGGGCGCCGGGAGTTCCTCGCCTCCGTGGGCGCCGAACCGCAGATCGAATGGCCCGGCCCCGAGGAGCAGCGCCGGCTTAGCGTGACCGAGCAGATCCTCTGGGCCCACCGGGTGGATCGCCGGGTTCCGGTCTCGGTGGGAGAGAGCATCCTGGTGGCCGCGGATCTCCTGCCCGCGTCCGACGGCACCGCGCCCTTTGCGATCCACACCTTCCGGGAAATAACCGGGGGCGCCAGCTATCCGCGCCAAGCCGCCATCGCGAACGACCACTTCGTCTTCACGGGGCGCGCAGCCGACGACCGGCAGACCGAAATCAGCCGGAGCTTCGCCGATGCAGAGGAGATTCGCGCTCCCTGGTTCGCGACGCCGGGAGACGGGATCTTCCACTTCTACTTCCCCGAGCAGGGACTCGTGATGCCGGGCGCCGTGATTCCGGGGGCCGACAGCCACAGTCGCGCCTACGGCGCCTACGGCGCGCTCGGCATCGGCATCGGATCGAGCGCGCTCGGCTTCGGCTGGGCCACCGGCAGCGTCCTGCTGACTCCGGCGCCCGCCCGTCGGGTGGTGCTGACCGGGGAACTGCCTCCGTGGTCCTCGGGCAAGGATGTCGTGCTGGCGCTCATCTCAAGATGGAACGGGGCCGCCGCCGGCGCCTCCGTAGAGTTCGTCGATCCGGCCGGCGCCCTGCCGATCTCGTGGCGCAACACGATCTGCAACATGATGGCCGAAGCAGAGGCCTGGAACGGGATCTTCCCCTTCGACGCGGTGACTTCGGAATTCTTCGAACGCCGCGGGATACGGGATTTTCCCTACCCCCGCCTCGTGAGCGGCCCCGCCGCGCGATTCGCCGACGAAGAAGTCTTCGACCTCACAACCGTCGAACCGCTCGTTGCGCTCCCGTCAGCGCCAGGGAACGCGCACCCCGCGACCGAGGTGGCCGAGCGTCGCCTCGGGTTCGACCGCGCCTACATCGGCTCGTGCACGAACGGCAGTTACGAGGATCTGTTGTCCGCCGCCCAGGTGGTCCATGCCGCTCGCGAACAAGGACACGACCGGGCGCGGGAGAAGTTCGTCATTTTTCCGGGGTCGGGAGGCGTCCGCAACCAGATCGAGGAAGGCGAACCGCGCCTCGGCGGAGAACCGATCGCCGCTGTCCTGCGCTCGGTGGGCGGCGAAATCCGCGCCTCGTGGTGCGGCCCCTGCTTCGGACAGGGTGAGGACGCCCTCCAGCCGGGGATGCGGGCGATCACCTCGTTCAACCGGAACTGGGAGAACCGGATGGGCCGCGGCGGCGAGGGCTTTCTGGCGAGCCCGGCGGTGGTAGCCGCTTCCGCTCTCCTCGGTTATATCGCGCCGCCCTCGGAACTCGGCCTGCACTGGGACCCGGAGCGGTTCGGAGGATGAGGCAGGCAACGCGGTGGGCCGGCACCGGGCCGCCCCTACCGGACCAGCATCACCGCAGAAGCGAGTCGGCTACCAGCCAGCGACCGCGCCAACCGGCCATCGAACGTCACCAGCCGCCCACCATGGCGAAGCGCGAGAGCGGCCAGATGGAAGTCGGTCACCTGCTTGTGTCCCCGGAGACGCCCGCCAAGGTCATCGTCCAGCGAACTCCGCGGCGGGAGGTCGTCAGGCCAGAAGACATGGCCTCCCGATCCGCACAGGCTCTCGAGGCGCTTCGATACCTCGGGTGGGGTAGCCCACGCGAGCGCCAGGGCGGGATTCGACAGCACCCGGACACACCCGAGTTCCGTTATCGAACATGTCGCCCAATCGGACCGGCAGTCTTCCTCGAACCACCGGTGCGCCGCGCCGTGGTTCACGTGCCAGCGGTCGAACAGGGCCACCAGAAAGTTGACGTCGAGCAGGTGGCTCACGGCTCCTCGTCGCGGAGTCGGTTGACCAATTCGAGCGTGGTGGCGGGACGCGCCTCAGCACCCGGAACACGTTCGTTGAAGATCGGCACTCCGTTCCTGACGCGCGGCGCCTCTTTTGGTTCGAGCGCCAGCAGGATCAGCTCCGAGGCGATGGCGCCCAGGGTCTGGGAACGCTGCTCGGCGAGCTGGCGCACCTTGGCCGCGGCTTCGGGAGCAAGGTTCAGGGTCGTCCTCATGGACGACAGCGTAGCAGGAAATGATGCGGCGCATCAGGCATCACTTCATCTATCTCCCCCGAATCATCGCCGTCGTCCAGGAGAGGACCCCGGCACCGGCGGATGAGCATCAACCTCCGCGAGACCCGGCCACCGCTTCCGGTGGACCGGCTGCTGGCCGACCGTGTTCCCGGCCCCGAAGCGCTCCCCTTCGACGTGGCGATCGTGGGGGGTGGGCCTGCCGGGCTGGCCGCCGCGATCCGTTTGGCCCAGACGGCGAGGGCGGCCGGCGAGGAGTTCTCGATCTCGGTCTTCGAAAAGGCGGCGGAACTCGGTGGCCACTGCCTTTCCGGAGCGGTGGTCAACCCGGTTGCGTTCCGCCAGCTCTTTCCCCGGATGGGGGAGGAAGAGTTTCCGTTCCGGATGCGGGTCAACCGCGAGAGCGTTCATTTCCTCACCGCGGGTCGCGGGATCCGGGTGCCGACCCCACCCACCATGCGGAACCACGGTTTCTTCACCGCCTCGCTCTCGGAAATCGCCCGGTGGCTGGGAGAACAGGCGGAAGCTCTCGGGGTGGAGGTGTTTTCCGGTTTCGCGATCGGCTCGCTCCTGATGCAGGAACGCCGGGTACTCGGACTCGAGACGGTGCCGGCCGGACTCCGGAAGGACGGATCGCCCGGGTCAGGCTTCGAGCCTCCGACCGAGGTAGCGGCCCGCGTCGTCATCCTCGCCGAGGGAGCCCGCGGCCCGCTGGGTCAAGCCTGGCGCGAACGGCTCGGCATTTCCTCGCCCAACCCACCCATATTCGCGCTGGGAGTGAAGGAGCTCTGGAAGTCGGAGAACCCGCCGGACCGGGTGATCCACACGATGGGTTATCCCCTGCCCCGGTCCGCGTTCGGGGGTGGCTTCCTTTATCCGATGGGCGAAGACCTCTCGGCGGTGGGAATGGTGGTCGGGCTCGATGCCCCGACGGAGGCACTCGATGCGCATCGGGCGCTCCAGCTGCTCAAGGCGCATCCCCGGATTGGGCGTCATCTGGAGGGCGGCGAATGCCTCGAGTGGGGAGCCCGGCTGATTCCGGAAGGCGGAATCGGCTCGCTCCCGGAGCGGCTGTCGGGCGATGGGCTGCTTCTCGTCGGAGACACCGCCGGATTCGTGGACGTCCCGTCGCTGAAGGGCATCCACTACGCAATGCTCTCGGGCATCCTGGCCGCCGATGCGGCGATCGCGCATCTGCGTGCGGGGGTGCCGCTGTCGCTGTACGACGCTTCCCTGCAGGACAGCGAGATCCTCGCCGACCTGAAGCGCAACCGGAACATGCGGCCGGCTTTCCAGGGCGGCTTCTACCGCGGAGCCTTCGTCTCCGTGCTCGCCACCCTGACTGCGGGAGCCCTTCCTCGCGGCACCCTCGCGGTGGAGGAAGATGTGGCGCAACCCCGACAAGCGCCCGAACCCGCCGCTCCCCCGCCCTTTTCGAAGCTCGACGGGGTCTTTCGTTCCGGGAACGCTGGCCGGGACGACATCCCCTCGCATCTCGTGGTCCCGGACCGGGTGCCGCCTGAAACCGGGGCGCTGTGGGAACGGATCTGTCCGGCGGGCGTGTATGAGGTCCGTGACGACGGGCTGACGGTCAACCCTTCGAACTGCGTGGACTGCCGCGCGGCCGATGTCTTCGGCCCCCGCTGGACACCGCGCGAGGGCGGTGTGGGCCCCCGCTGGAGGCGGATGTAGTCGCCGGGCTCAACAGCCGGTGGTGAAACCCACGCGGCCCAGTTCTCCCGGTGGGGGCTCGGCCGGCGATGCATCCCGCCTGAAACACTCCGCTTCGCTCCGTTCTGCGTTGCGTTTCGGTCGAAATACACCAGGTATTCCTCCCTCACGCGCCTTGTCAGCCGGGCGCCTCACCGACCTCGGCGCTCACCCGGGTTCCACCACCGGCTGTCAGCTCTCCCGCGAGAGGTAGTCGAGCAGATCGATCGGGGTGAGCAAACCGACGGCCCGGCCTTCCTCGGTCACCACCGTGATCCTGCCCCCGGCGAAGATCTGCGCCAGCTCTTCGAGCGGGCTCTCCGCGTCCACCGACGCGATCTTCCCGGTCTTCACAAACGCGCCGACCTGATCCTGGCCCCGGCCGGCGCCGCCGGAGAAGAGGCCCTCGAGGAGCGAAGCCTCGGTGACCACCCCGACGAAACCGTCCTCGTCGCGGACCGGAAGCTGCGAAACGTCGTGCTTCCGCATCAGCGCCACGGCTTCGCGGACGCCCGCGCTCTCCGGAACGCTCAGGATCTCCTGCCCGCCCTTGGCGGCGAGCACATCGCCCACCTTCGCGTCTTCGCGCGCGGGCTCGAGGAAGCCGTTCTGGCGCATCCAGTCGTCGCTGAAGATCTTGGACAGGTAGCGGGCCCCGGAATCGGGGGCGAGCACCACCACCAGCGCTCCGGGAGGAACCCGGGAAGCCGCTTCGAGCGCCGCCACCACCGCCGTCCCCGCGGAGCCGCCCACGAAGAGCCCCTCCTCCCGCGCGAGCCGGCGGGTCATCAGGAAGGAGTCCCGGTCGGTGACCTGGATTACCTCGTCCACGAACGCGAAGTCGATGGTGGACGGGATGAAGTCCTCGCCGATTCCCTCCACCTTGTAGCTGCGGGCTTCGCCGAGCTTTCCGGTCCGGAAGTACTCGTCGTAGAGCGACCCTTCGGGGTCGGCCCCCACGACGCGGATCTCCGGATTCCGCTCTTTCAGGTAACGGCCGGTGCCGGTGATCGTGCCCCCGGTCCCGAGGCCGCAGACCAGGGTGTGAATCTCGGAACCTACCTGCCGCCAGAGTTCGGGCCCGGTCATTCGGTAGTGCGTCTCCGGGTTCACGGGATTGTGGTACTGGTTCGCGTAGAACGCTCCTTCGGTTTCTTCCACGAGGCGCTTCGCCACGCTGTAGTAGCTGCGCGGATCTTCGGGCTCCACCGCCGTCGGGGTAACCACCACCTCGGCGCCGAGCGCCCGGAGCGACCGGATCTTCTCGTCGCTCATCTTGTCCGGCATCACGAAGAGGGACCGATATCCCTTCACCGCGGCGACGAGCGCAAGACCCATCCCGGTGTTTCCCGAAGTGCCCTCGATGATCGTTCCCCCGGGTTTGAGCGCGCCGCTGCGCTCCGCGTCCTCAACGATGGTGATGGCGATGCGGTCCTTCACGGACCCGCCGGGATTGAAGGACTCCATCTTGACCACGACCCGGCCGGGGAGCCCCCGGCCGATACGGCGCAGGCCGACAAGAGGCGTTTCGCCTACCGTTTCGAGGATCGTCTCGGCGATTGCGGATTCACGGTTCACGGTCGTTCTCCTTCGTCTTCACTCGCGCTCCAGCCAGGACGGGGTCAGCACCTGCCCCGCGAGCGCTCCGGTCGCTTCGCCGTTCTCGATCGCGAATACGCCGGCCACCAGCGCGTGCACGATTCCCTCGGCCAGGGCGTGGGGATTTTCGTAGGTGGCCACGTCGCGAAACCGGTCCACATCCACGACCAGCAGATCGGCGACCCGGCCGGGCGCAATCTGCCCCCGGTCGGGCATACGGAACACCGTCGCCGGCAGACTCGTCATCCCGCGCACTGCTTCCGCGAGCGTGAGCACGCCCCGCTCCCGGACGTAACGGGCTATGCGCCGCGGGAACGCGCCGTAATAGCGCGGGTGCGGCCGTCCCTCCCCCGCCGGAACGAGGCCGCCATCCGAAGAACCCATCGTCCACTCGCGGGTCATGATGTGGGCGATGTCCGCTTCCGACATGTTGAAGGACACCAGCCCCGCGCCGCCGGCGTCGAGGAGGCGGAGAGCCGCATCGATGGGCTCGAGGCTCCACTCCTCCGCGAGGTCGCTCAGGGTTCGCCCTTCGAGCGAGGTATCGGCCCGGTGGCGCGAGAGGAGCAAAGTGTCGGCGCCGCCCCGCCGCTCCAGGGCGACCAGCATCTCGGCCCGCAGGCGCGCCCGCTCCTGCGGGTTCCGCAGCCGATTCTCGAGCGGGGAGGGCATCCCCGGCATCGTTTCGCCCGCGAGCGCCCAACGCGGAACGAGCGCTCCGACAATGCTGGTTCCGGACGCCTCGTAGGGGTACTGGTCGGCGAAGACTTCCACCCCACGGGCGCGCGCCGCATCGATGGCGGCGGTCGCCTCCCGGCTGAGACCCCAAACCGGCGGACCGAGCGCCTTGAAGTGGGTCACCACGCCGCGGATGCCGTGGGTCTCCGCCACCTCGATCACTTCCTCGACGGCTGCGACCAGACCGATGTTGTAGTCGCTTTCATCCCGAATATGGCTGACAAAGGCGCCGAACGGCGCGATCTCGGCGGCGAGCCGCACCACTTCGTCGTTCGCCGCATAGCTGCCGGGGGCGTAGTAGAGGCCTCCGGTCATCCCGAAGGCTCCGGCCTCCATTCCCGAACGCACGAGCCCGGCCATCCTCTCGAGTTCCTCGCCGGTCGGCGGCCGGTCCTCCATCCCCAGCACCTCACGCCGTACCGATCCATGGCCGATCATGAGCGCGACGTGGACCCCGATCCCGCCTTCGCGGAGACCGCGGCCCTGCTCCGCCACGTCCACCTCGCCGCCTCCGTCCGGATTCACCATGACCGTGGTGATCCCCTGCCGGATCACCGGTTCCCCCGCCCGCAGTTCGGGAGTGGCAAGCCCCGGGCCCGCGTGCGAGTGCGGATCGATGAAGCCGGGCATGAGCGTGAGCCCGGCAACCTCAACCTCGCGCGCGCCTGCCGGAACCTCCTCGCCCGGAATGACGCCGACGCGGGCGATGCGGTCACCCACCACCAGCACATCCCCCAGGTACCAGGGGTTTCCGGTCCCATCGAGGATCTGGCCGCCCCGGAAGAGGACCACGGGTCGCTCTTCAGCCTCCGGTGGCGGGCCGTTCGAACAGGCGGCAGCGAGCACCACCGCGGCGAAGCGGAGCGTTCGAAATCGGATCGATAGGTCTTTCACGGAGTCCATCCTACGGGAAGCGCCCCGTATACTGCCCCCGCGAAACGAGACAGAAGGGCCATTGCGAACGGCGGCGATCATTCCCGCACCAGGCGGCGGGCCGGAACTCTCCCGCGTTCTGGCGGCGCTTCCCCACGGCCATCTTGAGCAGATCGTGGTCGTCGGGGGCCCGGGCGCCGACATCGTCGAGGCAGCGCGCCAGTACGGAGCTACACCGGTCGAGGAGCGACGCCCGGGATACGGGCGCGCCTGCCTCACGGGATTGGTCCACCTGGCCGCCGCGCCTCCCGATGTCGTCGTGTTCCTTCGGGGTGACGGCGCGGACGATGCCGAGGAACTTCCTGCCGTGCTGTCTCCGCTCTTTTCTCCGGCAGTGGACTTCGTGATGGGGTCCCGCAGCCGGGGCGAACCCGACCCCGGCGCCTACCCGGGGCTGGTCCGGGTCGGACACTGGATCGCGACCCGCCTCATCCTGCTCCTCTACGGATATCGCTTCACCGACCTCGGCCCCTTCCGGGCGGTTCGCTGGGGGGTGATTCCCCGATTGGGGCTGTCGGACCCGGACTACGGCTGGCTGGCCGAGATGCAGGTAAACGCCGCCCGAGCCCGAATTCCTTCGGTGGAAGTTCCGGTTTCCAGCCGGCGGGCGCGCGGGGGAAGCGGGCCGGGTGAAACGCTCACCGGCTCCCTCCTCGCGAGCTTGCTCGCGGGTTTGCTCGCGGGTTTGCTCGCGGGTTTGAAGGTCCTCTTGACGATTCTGCTACCGAGAGCGACGCGTTCACCGACCAACCAGGAACCCGGTTAGCCCCCATGTTTCGCCGGACGAAGATCATCGCCACCCTGGGCCCGGCAACGCGTTCCGCGGCGACCGTGGGGGCGCTCGTCGACGCCGGGATGGATACGGCCCGGCTCAACTGCGCGCACGAGACCGCCGGGAGTTTGCAGAGGCGGGTTCGAGCGGTGCGCCGCGCCGCTCGCAAGGCCGGCCGCGCGGTGGCCATTCTCGCGGATCTCGCTGGTCCCAAAATGAGGACCGGCGAGGTGCCGCCGGGGGGAGTCGAGCTGAAGCCGGGAGCCCCCTTCTTGCTGACCTCCGGGGCCATCGACGGGAGTGCGGACGCCGTTTCGACAACGTATCCCCAACTCGCCCGCGACGTGCGCACCGGAGATTTCATCCTGATCGACGACGGCCTCCTCAAACTGCGGGTTCTCAAGACGGCAGACCGGGATGTGCAGACCGAAGTGGTGGTGGGAGGCATCCTGACTTCACGGAAGGGCATCAACTTGCCCGGCGTACCCCTTTCCGGTCCCTCGCTCACCGTCAAGGACCGCGTCGACCTGCAGGCGGCGGTCGCCGCGGAAGTGGACTATCTCGCCGTGTCTTTCGTGCAGCGCGCGCGGGACGTCGAGACGGTTCGGGGATTGCTCGCGCGGCTGGATCGCGAGGACATCCCGCTGATTGCCAAGATCGAGAGGCCCGAGGCTCTCGAAAACCTCGACGAGATCCTTCAGGTTTCGGACGGAGTGATGGTGGCGCGTGGCGATCTCGGAGTGGAAACGTCCTCCGAGCGGGTCCCCATCGTCCAGAAATGGATCATTCGCGAGGCGAATTCGCGAGGCAAGATCGCGATTACGGCCACCCAGATGCTGGATTCCATGATTTCGCATCCGATGCCTACCCGAGCCGAGGCCTCCGATGTCGCAAACGCGATCCTCGATGGGAGCGACGCCGTAATGCTCTCCGGCGAAACGTCGGTGGGGGAATACCCCCTCGAGGCCGTGCGCACGCTGGACCGCCTCGCCACCTATACCGAACAGCACGCGGACTTCGGCGAACTGCCCCACTACCAGGCGCTGATCGACCGGAGCCGGGTGGAACACGCTATCGCCGCCGCGGCCCGCGAGGCCGCCGCCACCATCGATGCGGCCTATATCGTCGCCTTCACCGATTCGGGCGCCACCGTTCGCCAGGTCAGCCGGATGCGGCCGCGATGCGGGATCTTCGGCTTCACGACTTCGGACCACGTGTATCGGCGCCTGGCGCTCCGTTGGGGCGTCCGCCCGATGCGCAACCGGCGGTTTCGAAGCACCGACCAAATGCTCAGAAAGGCCCTGGACCTGCTCCGATCAGAACGCTACATCGCCTCCGGTGACCGCGTCGTGCTCGTCTGCGGCACCCACCAACTGAGCGGCGCCACGAACATGATGAAGGTGGAAATCCTCTAAGGGCCAGGCAACGCCGGCCAGTTCTCCCGGTGGGGGCCTCCGACCGGCATCGCGCGGGAGCGCGAAACCAGCGCCGATGACACGGCGCCATGCCAAAGCCAACGGGTCCGTCGTGTTCTCATGATCCGCCCGGACAGTTCGGAAAAGCCACGGATCTCGTCTGCCCGGGTTGACGGGACAGGGACGGATTGCTAGCGTCCCAGCCCTCCGCCACCGGGGCGCGACGCCAGTCCGCATCGCCCCGGCAGCACCCGGGAACGGGCGATTAACTCAGCGGGAGAGTGCTACCTTCACACGGTAGAAGTCGCAGGTTCAAATCCTGCATCGCCCACCACCGCCGAGGTCGGCGCTTTTTCTGCGGAACTCCACGCTGGAGCCGCAGAACTCCACGCTGGAGCAGGGTCTGCGGGCGGGAACTCCACGCTGAAGCGGGATCTGCTGGCGGGAACTCCACGCTGGAGCCGCGGAACTCCACGCTGAAGCGGGATCTGCTGGCGGGAACTCCACGCTGGAGCCGCGGAACTCCACGCTGAAGCGGGATCTGTTGGTCGGAACTCCACGCTGGAGCCGCGGAACTCCACGCTGAAGCGGGATCTGTTGGTCGGAACTCCACGCTGAGGCCGCGGAACTCCACGCTGAAGCGGGATCTGTTGGCGGGAACTCCACGCTGGAGCCGCAGAACTCCACGCTGGAGCAGGGTCTGCTGGCGGGAACTCCACGCTGAAGGGGTGGAACTCCACGCTGGAGCCGCGGGACTCCACGCTCTGGCGGGGTCGCTGAGCCTGTCAGAAATTCCGTGTGTAGGAGGGGCGTAACCTAGACGAGCTAAGGAGAAGAGAGATGACGCGACGGCAGAGTCGGATCGGCGGAGAGCTTTTGGACGAACTTCTGGGGGGAGAGGATCCACGGGAGGCGCTCCGGAGCGGGGAGTTGTTTGCGGCGCTTCAGAAGTCGCTGGCGGAGCGTGCGCTGGAGGTGGAGATGGAGTTGCACCTTTCGCGGGAGGAGGAGGTGGGGTCAGGGAACCACCGGAACGGGCACAACCGGAAGCGGGTGTTGACGGGGGCGGGATCGGTGGAGTTGGCGGTTCCGCGGGATCGAGGGGGACGTTTTGAGCCGCAGTTGATCGAGAAGTGGGTTCGTCGTCTACCGGGGTTCGACGAGAAGGTGATTTCGCTGTACGCGCGGGGGATGACGACGCGGGAGATCCGGGCGCATGTGGAGGAGTTGTATGGGGTTACGGTGTCTCGGGAGTTGATCTCGAAGGTGACGGACGAGGTTCACGAGGAGCTGCGGGAGTGGCGTTCGCGGCCGTTGGAGGCGGTGTATCCGATCGTGTATTTCGACGCGTTGCGGGTGAAGATCCGGGAGGAGGGTTTGGTTCAGAACAAGGCGGTGCACCTGGCGATCGGGGTGACGGCGCTGGGGCGGAAGGAGATCCTGGGGATGTGGACGGCGGCGAACGAGGGGGCGAAGTTCTGGCTGGGGGTGATGAACGAGCTGAAGGCGCGGGGCGTTCGGGATGTGTTGATCGTGGTGGTGGACGGGCTGAAGGGGTTTCCGGAGGCGATCGAGGCGGCGTTTCCGGAGGCGACGGTGCAGACCTGCGTGGTGCACCTGATCCGGTATTCGCTGGCGCACGCGTCCTGGAAGGAGCGCAAGGAGCTGGCGTCGGCGCTGCGTCCGATCTACCGGGCGGACACGCTGGAGGAGGCGGAGGAGGCGCTGGACGCGTTCGAGGCGGGTGCCTGGGGCCGGAAGTTCCCGGCGATCGTGCGGAGTTGGCGGCGGAACTGGACGCAGGTGATCCCGTACTTCGCGTTTTCGGCGCCGATCCGGCGGGTGATCTACACGACGAACGCCATCGAGAGCCTGAACAGCACGGTGCGGCGGGCGGTACGGACGCGGGGCCACTTTCCGAACGACCGGGCGGCGGCGAAGCTGATCTACCTGACGCTGCGGAAGATCGAGCGGAAGTGGCAGCGGCCGCAGATCTACTGGTTCCAGGCGCGGGCCGAGTTCGCCATCCTGTTCGGGGACCGATTCCCGGTGGAGGTCGTGTGAGCCCGCCGCGTGCCGCCCCCCGGGGCGCGGCGGCCGGTCCGCCTCACGGCCCCCGGCGGGTTCGCGAAAGCGCCGCCTTGAGCCCGTGGAAAGCGCCGTCCCGGGGAAATCGCGGCGCCCGTGGCGACCGGATCGCGAGGGACCGCTTCGTCCGGAGCGATTCCCCCAGGACTTGGAAAACGCTGGAACCGCATCGCGCCTTGCTGCCGGACGATTCGGGGAGCGGGACGCGTTTCCCACCCTTCCCACAGGCTCTCCTTGGAGCTTGGAGTTTGCTGGAGAGGTTTGGCCCGTGGAGAGCCTCGGGCGCCGCCCCTCTCCTTGAACTCCAAAAACCCCCGGCGTCCCTACCCGCCCCCGGCTGGCCCCCTCGGGCGCGCCGGCCAGACCCCCATCGACCCGGTCATACAATGCCGGGAAGCAAACCAAGCCCAGTTTCCAAAGTCGCCGGCCTACACACGGAATTTCTGACAGTCCTGGGTCGCTTGGCGGGAACCCCTCCCGGCGGCAGATACCGGCCGGAGGCCCCCATCGGGAGAACGGCTGGTCCGACGCCTCCGCCTACGGCGTCAGTTGAGAAAGCCGGCGAGGAACCGGCCCCACGTCGGGGCGAGCGCCGCCTTGAGCACCACATCGGCGACCAGTAGCCCGCCGGCCAGGTAGAGCACGCGGCGGCGTCCGGGTTGGAGCGGCGCAGTGACCTTGGCGAGACGCCGTACGAGCGGTTCGGCGGTCACCACCCCGAGGATGACGAAGGCGGCCACCCGGCAGAGCGCCCAGGGGAACCAGGCGAGCGCCGCCGGGACTCCGCTCGCGGCAGCCGCGTAGGAAGCGACGAAGAAGTCCATGAAGTTCATCATCACCGCGCCCATCAGGAGCCCCAGCGCGCCGCCGCTCACCAGCGAGAGCGGGACGAAGAGGAGCAGGCGCTGGACGTGGATCGGAAGGAATTGCCGGACATCTCCCTCCGCGCCCTCTCCCGTCGCGAGCCAGGACATCATCTCTTCGCGGTAATCCGCACCGCGAAGGACCGACGCCTCGGCGGCCTCCGGCGCGATCGCCATCGCGATCGGTCCGAAGACAGCGAGCGCGAGCGCCCAGCCGAGCATCAACCGGACTGCCTCGGAACGCCGCCCTTCCCCCAGGTAGCGCCATAGTGCGTGGATCGCCGGGGCCGCGAGCAGGGCCGGCAGCAGCCAGCGGGCGAAGCCCACGCCCATGGAGCCCAACCAGAGTCCCAAGGCGTAGGCGGCCGGGACGCCGCCCGCCAGCATCAGCAAGTCGCGACGGAAAGAGAGAGCGAGCTTCATGGCTCCGAAAGCCTATCCGGGTCCAGCGTGGTGGCCCAGCACGCAACGGCCGAACTCCGGGAAGACTCGAACCACCCCGGCGTCAGTCATCGGCCTGTTTCAGCTCCAGCAGTACACCCCCCGCACTCGCCGGGTGAATGAAGGCGACCAAATGGCCCCCGGCGCCGCGGCGTGGCTCCCGGTCCACCAGGCGAACGCCCCGAGATTCGAGGGCAGCCAACGTCCGGTGGATGTCCTCGACCTCGAAGCAGACGTGATGGAGTCCTTCGCCTCGCCGGGACAGGAAACGGGCGACCGGGCTGTCCGGAGCGGTGGGTTCGAGCAGTTCCACAAGACCGCCGGCGGCCGGGGTGGGCTGTCGCTCCGGGGCCAGGAAGACGGCCAGCACGCCGAACTCTTCCACCGGATAGCGGCCCTCTTCCCGAAGCCCCAACAGGGTGCGCCAGAGCTCGGCGGCCTCTCCGCCGTCCTGTACCGCGAGCCCCACATGGTGCAGACGGATCGCGGGACCCGCTTCCTCCGGGCCGGGCGGAACCTCATCGGAAGGGCCCGGACGATTGAGCGGAGCGCGGGCCGCAAGGTCCGTCTCCAGGGCCGCCCGGAGTTCCTCCACGCCGGTTTCCTCGACCGCGGAGGCCAACAGCACCGGTCCGGACCGGAAAGCGCGGAATGCCGCCGCCATCGCCTCCGCCCCGGAACGATCCGCCTGATTCACCACCACGAGGTCGGCCACCTCGAAGAGTCCGGCCTTCGCCGCCTGCACCCCGTCGCCAAGGCCCGGAGCCGTCACCGCCACCCCGAGATCGGCGAGCCCCAGGACCGACACGTCCCCCTGCCCCACGCCAGCCGTCTCCAGCAGGATGCGCTCCGCGCCGCCCGCGGCCAGGAGCCGCAAAACGGCCGGCGCCTCGGGAGCCAGGCCTCCATGGCCGTCGCGAGCCGCCATGCTCCGGAAGAAAATGGCGTTCGGATTGCCGGTGAACCGCACCCGATCGCCGAGGAGCGCCCCACCGGTCCGGGGGCTGGACGGATCCACCGCGAGCACCGCCACCTGACGCCCTGCTGCGACAAAAGCGGCGGCGAGGTGATTCGCCAGTTCGCTTTTCCCAACCCCCGGCGGACCGGTCAGGGCGATCACCCGGGCCCGGTCGGGCCAGTCAAGATTCAGCGCCGCCGCGCGCGCCCCCTCGGCGCCACCCTCCACCAGGGTGATGGCGCGGGCCAGCGCGCGGCGGTCGCCGGCTGCGACCTCGCGGAACAATGCGGCGCCGCGGTCCGCGTCCGATGCCAAGACAGGCTCCCCGCTAGCAGCCTGTAGTGGAACCCGGGTGAGCGCCGAGGGCGGCGAGGCGCCCGGCTGACAAGGCGCGTGAGGGAGGAATACCGGGTGTATTTCGACCGAAACGCAACGATGAGCGGCGCGTAGCGACGCGGTTCAGCCGGGATGGATCGCCGGCCGAACGCCGCATGGGTTTCACCACAGGCTGCCAATGGCGGGTGATCAGCTTTCGATCCGCCCGAGAAGAGGCCGGGCGATGATCAGCCGCTGTATCTCCGAGGTTCCCTCCCCGATGGTCATGAGCCTGGCATCCCGAAGGTAGCGCTCGGCCGGATAGTCCCGGGTGTAGCCGTAACCCCCGAGCACCTGAACCGCGCGGTTCGTTACCCGGACGGCGGTTTCGCTGGCATGCAGCTTGGCCATCGCCGATTCACTGGTCGTCGGCGCGCCGGAGTCCTTGAGGGCGGCGGCGCGCTGGATGAGGAGATGCGACGCCTCGATTTCAAGTTTGGAGTCCGCGAGCGGAAACCGCACTCCCTGGAAGTCGCTGATCGGCCGACCGAACTGACGCCGCTGCTTCGCGTAGTTGGCCGCGCACTCCAGGGCGGCCCGGGCGATACCGAGGGAGAGCGCCGCGATGCTGATCCGGCCACCGTCAAGCACTTTCATCGCGCCCATGAATCCGGTGCCAGCCGGTCCGAGCCGATTCTCATCGGGCACCCGGCAGTCTTCGAAAACCATTTCGGAGGTGTCCGATGCCCGGTGGCCGAGCTTCCTCTCCTTCCTTCCGGTGCGGAACCCCGGGGTTCCCCGCTCGACGATGAAGGCCGATATCCCGTGGGTCTTGAGGTCCGGGTCGGTCGAAGCCATGCAGATGGCGATGTCCGCCAGCGAACCATTCGTGGTGAAGGTCTTGCTCCCGTTCAGGACCCACTCGTTACCGTCGCGGACGGCGGTGGTGCGGGTTCCGCCCGCGTCGCTTCCCGCCCCGGGCTCGGTCAGGCTCCAAGCGCCGAGGGCTTCGCCGGAAGCCAGTGGAGCGAGGTATTTCGCCTTCTGTTCCTCGGTTCCCTGTTCGTAGATGTGGTTCGCGGCGAGCGAAACGTGGGCGGCCACGGTGATCGCCACCGAAGCGTCGGCGCGGGCCAGTTCCTCGATCAGCACCGCGTACTCGCTGTAGTCGAAACCGGCGCCGCCGTACTTCTCGGGGAAGATGGGGCCCAGAAAACCGAGCTCGCCCAGTTTCTGGACGGTCTCGCGAGGGAAGGTCTCCTCCTCGTCCCAGCGCGACGCGTGGGGAAGGATCTCGGTGGCCGCGAACTCGCGGACGGCCCGACGGATTTCAGCTTGGGTTTCGGTATCCCGGATCGGAACGGACGGCGGTGTCAACACGTCCGATTCTACTTGCAGCACTTGGCGGAACTCCTTTCGGGCTGTTAACGCTCCCACAGCCCCCGGATGACATCACCCAGTCGATCCTCCAGCCCCTCGAACGCCAGATCGTTCAGGAACTGACGGCGCCAGAGGAGTCGCCGGTCGGCGGGACCGAGCCGGGCCTCCACGCAGACTTCGTCCCAGCGCTCGCGTATCGTCGTGATCTGGCGTTTCATGATCGCGAGGGCCTCCTCGGCTGCCAGCCGAAATCTCGGGGCGGCCGCCAGACACAGCGAAAGCCGGCTCCGCCGCCCGCTGCCGTGAATCTGCATGGCTTGCGACGCCTCCCGTCCCGTTCTCGACTGTGGGCAGATGTCGTAGGCCGGAGTCAGCCTGTGCCAGGCGCCGTCCCAGAAGGCTGCGTGGTTTCGCGCGTGGTCGTCCGTGTTCCCCACGAGAATGTTGAAGGTCATCCGGGCGAAGAGTTCCCGCAGAGTCGGTAGCGGTGCCGTGAAGCGCGCTCGCACGATGTCAGCCAGCTCTTCATAGGAAGCATGGGCCGCCAGCCGTTCGTCGAGCCCCAGCAGGGTCAGGCCGGAGACCACGGCGGGCCGCCTCCACCCTCGCTCCGTCGGCTCCCGGTCGAAGCGCTCCACGAGCAGGACGTCCCTGCCCAGCGCTTGCGTGAGAGCTACCGGGGCAACATCCAGGCCGGCCAACCGGGCCAGACGCATGGCGACGAACTCCGCCTTGATCGCACTGAAGGTATCGGTGAACGAGGAGAACTTGGCGACATATCTCCGGTCCCCGTCGCGCAGGAGCGCCTTCGGACGCGCTCCCCCGATGGACGAGCCGTGCTGCAGCGGCTCGGCGAGCGCGGGGGGGAGATCCTCCCCCCGGTCCACACATTCGGCCGCCGTGAGCAGATCGGCGAGAGTGGCGTTCGGCGTCTCGCGGGGAACGTACGCCGTCGGCGATGCCTGGAAGTCGAGTGCGCCGCTCCGGTCCGAGCCCGACTGCAGCATGAAGGTCAACTCGTCGAGATCGGACGCCGCGGACCATGCGTCGTAGCGTCCGGTAAGGCGATGGGTGATGACCCGGCGTCCCCACGCGTCGGGCGACGCGTCGCGCAGAGCGTTTGCGACCGGAAGCGGCGGCTCGGGCTCGATGATGCCCCTCCGGAGCGGCAGTTCCGGCAAATGGACAGGAATCGCGTCATCCCGCGCGAGATAGGAGCGTCCATAGGTGAAGACCAACCGATTGTCTTCCGCCTGGAGCCGTCCGCTGACCACTGGCGCCGTCCGGCCAGACAGCCAAATCCACACGAAGGCTTCACGCGGCGGCGAACCGTCAGAAGTCATCGTCCACCTCGCGCCGGGATCTGCGGACCGAGCCCGGCATCAGGGCCAACTGCTCCTCCGTCCGCCGGAACTCGGGCGCCAGCGAAGTCGCTTCCGGGACGAACAGGTCCACTCCCGTGATGACCGCGGCTTCGAACACGCGGCCGATGGCGACCGCGGGGTCACCGCTCTCGATCCGCTGCAAGGTGCTTCGGGCGATGCCGATACGAGCCGCCAGATCCTTCTCGGACATCCGCCGTCGCTTGCGGGCGAGCTGGATCCGCTTGCCCAGCAGACCGAGAGCTTGCCGGGAGAGACGGGAATTGATGCGTGGCGCGCTTGGCATGATGTTATGAAATGACCGACAGACAAGCCATTTTAGCCTAACACAACCGATTTATCGGTCATACCGAAATCCGGCGCTCCGGCCGGGCCCCGTCTACTGGACTTCGAAGGGGAGCCGGTTCACCGCGAAACGACCGTTCGAAACCACCGCCACCACGTCCTGGATAGGAACCTCCGAGGCCCGCACGGTATTAGCGACCGCCGGACGCCGGGGCGTCAGGTAATTCGCTTCCGCCCGGCGTTGGCCCGAAAACGGAAGCGTGTGCCGATCACGTCGGCAAAGGAAGCGGACAGAGCGCGATCTCCTGACATACTGCGGACACCTCGGCGCAGCCACCCCTCGACGGACGATGACCGCTTTCCTGCTCCTGCTGGCGTTCGGGGCCGGTGGTTTTGCGCTCGCCCGACCAGCGCCCGACGATCCCGTGCGGGTCGTCATCGAAACCGAAATGGGCGCCTTCGAACTGGAGGTCGATGTCGACCGGGCTCCCGTGACGGGCAACAACTTCCTCCGCTACGTGGACGGTGGGCACTACGACGGCGGCACCTTCTTCCGCACCGTGCACGCGGAGAACCAGCCCAACGACTCCATCCGGATCGCGGTCGTCCAGGGCGGCCGAAATCCCGAGTCGGCGGCGGGCGCCTTCCCGGCGATCGCACTCGAGCGGACCAGCGAGACGGGGATCATGCATGTTGACGGCGCGGTCTCGATGGCGCGCACCGGCCCGGACACGGCCACGGACAGCTTCTTCATCTGCATCGGCGATCAGCCGTCGCTCGATTTCGGAGGCATGCGCAACCCTGACGGGCAGGGATTTGGTGCGTTCGGCCGGGTGGTCGAGGGGATGGATGTGGTGCGGGCGATTCACCTGGCGCCGTATGAAGCCCAGCAGTTGACGCCGCCGGTGCGGCTCGAGAGGGCGTACCGGAAGGAATGAGTGGGCGGCCTCCGAAGTCGCGTATCGCCAAACACCGGGATGGTTCCCGTCTCGGCACTGTCCCCAGCCAAAGAGGTAGCGGGCAGGCAAGGGAACGCCGACCTCCGGTCGGCACAGCCCGCCGGGCGCGGGCGGAGTCGCGTATCGCCAAACACCGGGATGGTTCCCGTCTCGGCACTGTCCCCATCTCAGGAGGTGGCGTTCCCGTGCCTGGCCGCGCTTCCGCTCGATCAGCATTGCGCCGCTCGCCCCGCTTCGCGGGGCGGTGCCCGCCCCACCGGGAGAACTGGCCGGAGGTCGGTGTTCCCTTGGTTGAAACCGGCGCCGCCGGGCCCGCCGCTATTGGATTTCGAAGGGGAGCCGATTCACCGCGAGGCGGCCGTTGGAGACGACCGCCACCACGTCCTGGATCGCGGCGATGTGCTCGAGCGGATTCTCCGCCACCACGATCAGGTCTGCCTCCTTCCCCGGTTCGATGACCCCGGTGTCCTCGGCAATTCCGAGCAGTTCGGCGCTATAGAGGGTGGCGCCCCGAATGGCTTCGATCGGGGTTAGCCCCACCTTCACGAAGTTCGCCACCTCGACTCCGATGCGGCTCACGCTCTCGGGGCCGTAACTGGTATCGCCGCCGGCGATCAGACGGACCCCGATCTCTTGCGCCATGCGCATCGTCTGCTCCATTCGCGGCACCATGAAGTCGGCGCGCAGAGTCAGGACCGGGTGGTCGTAGTCCCCACCCGGCTCGTCGAGGTCGATGAGGGTGGTGTAGGTGGGCACGAGTGCGGTGCCGCGCTCCGCCATCAGCTCGAGCGTCTCCCTGGTGAGGAAGGTGCCGTGCTCGATGCTCGCCACCCCGGCGAGCACCGCGGCGCGCGCGCCCTCGTCGCCATGGGCGTGACAAAGCACCGGAATCCCGAGGGCGGTGGCTTCTTCGACGACCGCCCGGAGCTGCGCTTCGGAGTACACCTGCTTCCTCGGATCGGTGTTGGGGAGCCCGGCCCGCTCGGTCGCCCGCGTCTTGAGCGCCCGGACCCCGTTCTCGGCGTTCACCCGAACGAGCATCCTCAAGTCGGCTTCGCTGCGGATTTCGTCGGAGATCCCGAAAAGGCTCTCGGAAGCGAGCCGGGCGTCGCCGATGTTCGTCGTGACGAAGATGCCCGAGCCCAGATAGTCGGGACCCGCGAGGTGGCCGGCCGCGACCATCCGCCCGATGGCCACATCCCGATAGGAGCCGACGCTCGCGCTCCGGAGGGTGGTGACGCCCGATTCCAGCGCCCGCCGAACCTGGGAAAGCTGATCCGCGTGGGTGTGGGCGTCGATGAACCCGGGCAGCACGAACTTCCCGGAGACGTCCAGAGTCTCGACGTCCGCCGGTGGGGCTTCCGGTCCCACCGACAGGATCCGCCCATCTCCGATCAGGACGTTGGCGCGAGACATCGTCCCGTCACGTACATCCAGTACGGAACCGCCGACCAGCGCCAGGTCAGGGTCCTGGGCCGCGGCGGGAAGTGCGAGCCCCGCAGAGAGTACGAGCAGAGTGAGGATGCGGTGCGTCATGGGAAACCTCCGGGGAGAGAAAGTATCCCGCGTTGCGGTCCCATTGGCGCATCGCCGATGGAACGGGACGTTCGCCCGCTCGGCGGCACCCGGCTGGAGCCTCCGCCACGGGGACCGGGATCGCTTCGGACACTGGTTCTCCACGGATCACGTCCCGGCCGGAGCATCATCAGTCGGTAGTGGCTCTCATTGCGATAATGGCCATCATGCGAGAAATTGCGGCCCGGGACGCCAAGAACCGGTTCGGCCACCTGCTGGACGCTTCCCAGCGAGCGCCCGTGCTCCTGACCCGCAAGGGTCGCGGCGTTAGCGTGGTGATGTCGGTGGAACAGTACGAACGCCTCCGCGGGGCCGCCGGGGAACGTCTCACCGCAACAATGGATTCCCTCGGCGAGGAAGCCGCCGCCAAGGGGCTGACCGCCTCAGCCCTGAGCACACTCCTCGCGGATGAAAGCTGACCGGGTCGTTCCGGACACGAATGTACTGATCAGCGCCGCTCTCTGGCCGACAGGCGCGCCGCGTAGAGCCCTGGATGCCGTGGGACGGGCGGGCGGCCTCTTGCCGTTCTCTGATGAGACGTTCGAAGAGCTTCAAACGCGCCTCCTGAAGTCCAGGTTCGACCCCTACGCGAACCGAGGCTCGCGGGCCGTCTACCTGGCTCGTCTCAGGGCCGTGTCGGAATGGGTCTGGATCACGGGCGCCAGACTGGGATGCCGCGACCCGGATGACGACAAGATCATCGAGACGGCACTGCTGGGAGAAGCGGACGCGTTGGTAACCGGTGATCGGGACCTCTTGGAGGTGTCCGGTTTCCCCGCCGTCCCGATCCTCAGTCCGACAGCGTTTCTCGAG
Organism: Candidatus Marinacidobacterium sp.; assembly: GCA_965250045.1. GTDB lineage: Bacteria > Acidobacteriota > Vicinamibacteria > Marinacidobacterales > Marinacidobacteraceae > Marinacidobacterium. The sequence goes on along the minus strand of OZ252286.1, from coordinate 2,576,216 downwards.
AGCTTGGGAGCGCGCTGACTCCAGCCAGAGATCAGGGGCGGTGGAACCGGCCGATCGGGCGGTCGGGATTTCCTGGAGCGCGGGATTTCCTGGCCGCCGTTTTCCCTAAGCCCAAACTGCCGTATCGTCGCCACCCGTGAGGCTCCGCCGCGATCCGCTCCGCCACCCGTGGCTCTTCGTGGCGATCGGCGCGCTCTACGCGTTTTCAATCCCCTGGTGGTTCGGGGACGGGAGGCCCTCCATCGTTGTCGGCCTCCCATCCTGGGCAGTGGTTTCCCTCCTCTGCACCTTCGCCGTCAGCTGCCTGGTGTCGTTTGCCGTGCTCCGGTTCTGGGACGGCCACGAGGACGACCACGGGGAGAACTGATCCGTGGGCATGGGGTTCGGACCGGCGGTCGTCGCCGCGCTGGCCGCCTACATCGCGGTGCTGGCCGTCCTCGGCATCCGGGCCCGCGCTGCGCGCGCCTCGGAATCGCTCGCCGACTTCTATCTCGCCGGACGCGGGCTCGGCGGCGTGGTGCTTCTCTTCACGCTCTACGCCACGCAGTACAGCGGGAACACCCTGGTCGGCTATCCCGGAGAGGCGTACCGGGTCGGGTTCCCGTGGGTGATGAGCGTCGGCTTCATGCTGGCCATCGTCGTCGTCTACCTGGTGGTCGCGCCCCGGCTCCGCGCCGCCTCCGAGCGCCACCGCTTCGTGACCCCGGCGGACTGGCTGGATCACCGGTTCGGACATCCAGGCCTCACCCGGGTCACGAACCTGCTGATGGCGGTAGCCATCGCCAACTACCTGCTCGCCCAGCTCATGGCCATGGGGCACGTGGTGGCGGGCCTCTCGGACGGCGCGATCCCCTACGCCGCCGGGGTCCTGGTGCTCGCCGCCGCGATCCTCGGCTACGAACTCCTCGGTGGACTCCGGGCGGTCGCGTGGACCGACTGCCTGCAGGGGATCCTGCTCGCGATCGGGCTCTTCGGCCTGCTCGCCGCCACCGTGTTCTCGGGCGAGAGCATCGGGGCGGCCACCGCGTGGGTTCTCGAGCACCAGCCGGCGAAGGGTTTTAGTCCCGACCCCACGGTGCAGGCCACCTGGGCGAGCACCATCCTCCTGATCGGCTTTTCGGGCGCCGTTTATCCCCAGGCGATCCAGCGAATCTTCGCCGCCCGGAGCAGCACCTCGCTCCGCAAGGCGCTCTCGGTCCTGGCGTTCCTCCCCTTCCTCACCACCCTCCCGGTCTTCCTGGTCGGCATCCTGGCGCTCCCCCGGCTCAGCGGATTGACCGGGATCGCCGCCGATCAGGTGCTCCCGGCGCTCCTCCGCGGCTGGGCGGCGGAGTCCGAGTGGATGTTCTGGATGTGCATCCTGACCGTGGTGGGGGTGGTCGCCGCGATCATGTCCACCGCCGACTCCGTGCTGCTGACCCTTTCCTCGATGCTGGCCAAGGACTTCGTGGCTCCGGTGCTGCGCCGCCGCCGCGGCGCCGCAGTGGAAGAAGCCCGCATCACCCGCATCGGAAAGGGTTTCTCGCTCGCCATCATGGGGGTGCTGGTGGCCGTCGCGCTGACGCCGCGCATCAGCCTCTGGGGTCTCTTGGAACTCAAGATGGAGCTACTGGTGCAGGCGGCGCCCGTCTTCGTGCTCGGCCTCACCTGGCCGCGCCTCTCGGCCCGTGCCGCGCTCATCGGCGTCGTTGCCGGGACGCTCCTCGCCGCGGGCCTGACGCTCGCCGGCTACGGAAAGATCGGCGGGATCCACGCCGGACTGCTGGGCGCTTTCCTGAACGCAGCCGTCGCGGTGGTCGGATCTCTCCTGATCCGCCGATCCGGGAACTGAGCCTTCGTGGGCCAGCCGCCTACTCGGCGGGCTGGACCGGAAGTATCAGCGCGGAAGGGCGATCCGCGGAGTGATGGATCACGTTTTCCGCCGGGACCATGCGGGTATGCCGCCCGAGGGGTTCACCGGTGTTCGGGTTCGGATCGAACCGCGGGAAGTTGGAACTGGAAATCTCCAGACGGATGCGATGCCCGGCCTGGAAGCGGTTCGCGGTGGGGAACAGGGTGATCTCGAGTTCGTAGATTTCCCCGGGATTCATCAGGGATTCAACCTCGCGGGAGTCGCGGTAGCGGGCGCGCAGGATGCCGTCGGTGATGTTCAGATCGAACCCCTCGGGGTAGTCGTCACTCGGGGGATACACGTCCACCAGCTTCGCCGTGAAGTCGGTATCGGGTGCGCTCGATGAGACCCAGAGCCGCACCGCTACCGGCCCGATGACTTCGAGGTCCTCTTCCAGCGGTTCCGTCTCGAAGACCACGACGTCTTCCCGGTCGGCGGTCCGGCGGCCGTCCACCTCGGAACCGAAGAAACCGTTTTCGGATCCTCCCGAGAGGGACCGGAAGGTCCGCTCCCGCTGGTCGTAGCCGCCCCGCTTGAGCGCCCCGGAGAAGGCCCCGCCGATCGTCGGCGCCGGGTGCTCGGGGTCGTAGGTGAATCCGGTCGACCCTTCGTCTTCCGCCGCTGGTTCGGGAGTAAGCCCGCCCTCGCCGCGCAGATACATCGGGGTCGTCTCGGTGCCGTCGAGCGGCCAGGAGCTGGCGCTCCGCCAGGCGCCCCCATGGAAGAGGCGGCCGTTCTCGTCGCGGTGGCCGTCGCCGCCGCCCATCACGAAGAGGGTCACCGAACCCGGAGACTGGCCCTCCAGGGAAGCGTCTTCCGCGAACGGCTGGAAGTCCCCCTGCCCCTTCAGCCGCGCGTTGAACCAGCGAAGGTGGAACTCGCGCGCGAAGTCCCCGATGGCGGCCTCCTCCCCGAACTCGATGTCACCGGCGGTGGAGCGGCTGTTTCCGCCGTGGGTCCACGGTCCCATCACCAGCATCATGGGCGAGGACTTGAGGCGGGACAGCTCGAGGAAGCTCTGGATCGTCCCCGGGGCATAGGAGTCGTACCAGCCCCCGACGTGCAGCATCGGGATATCGGAGGTCGCCTCGTAGTACTCGGCCCAGTTGCGGCCGACGCCGCGGAAGTAGTCGTCGTAGTCGCCGTGGTTCTGCATCTCGAGGTAGTAGTCCTCGAAATTGGGGGCGGCGGAGAGAGGGTTTGCGCCCTTTTGGAAGGGGGTCATCGGGAACCAGTCGGCCGGGCCTTCCCGCTCCAACCGGGCCCGCACGCTCGGCTCGTCCGTTACCGCGGCGAGCTGACTGTGGGCCCAGCCGAGTTGCTGTCCGAGTTCGAAGGCGCCGTGGTTGCGAACCTTGTGGGTCCAGGCGTCGGAGAGACCACCCATCGTGAGGACGAGGGTCTCGAGCCCGGGGGGACTCAGCTTGGCCACGTCCGCCTGGGTGTGGGCGCCGTAGGAGGTGCCCCACATGCCCACCGAGGGAAGAACGTAGTCGAGTTCCAGAATCCACTCGATGGTGTCGAACCCGTCGGGGGCGTCGAACTCGTGGTACTTCTGGAACAGGCCCTCAGAAAAGTAGAGGCCGCGCATGTCCTGCACCACGACGACGTATCCGTGGGACGCGAACCAGCGGGCCTGTTCGGACAGCCGGTCGGCCGCCTTGTCGTAGGGGGTGCGGTGGAGCAGGACCGGGAAGCGCTCGTCCACCGGCTCCCCGTCGCGGCCGGGGCGGTAGACGTCGGTAGCCAGCCGCACCCCGTCGCGCATCTCCAGCATGAAGTTCGTCTCGACCTCGACCGCTTCGTAGGGAGGCGCAGCGCTCTCGACCGATTCCGGAGTCTCCCCGGGGTCGGCCCCGCACCCCGCGAGGGCGATGGGAACCAGCGCGAAGAGGCGGAAGAGCTTCATACCGCCACCCCCGCCGCAGCCCCGGAGAGCGCGGCCGCCAGGTCCGCCACCCGGGGCGCCTCGTCCACCCGCTCGACCTGCGCGAGCGCTTCCCCGATCCGGTCCGCGGGAAGGGCGCCGGCGGCGCAGTCGCGGAATTTCTGCCGCAATTCCTCGCGGGTCAGGGGCCGCTCGGGCCCGCCCGGATAGACATCGGCCTCGATCGTGAACTCCGAACCGCGCTTGAGCCGCACGTCCATGGCGCTCCGCATCCGGTCGTAGCCGCGCGCGTCGATCTCGGGATCGAACTCCACGGCGACCCGCCGCATCATGTCCACCACCTCCGGGGAACGCACGAAGTCGTCGGAGAACTCCGGGATCCCGACCCGCCGCCGCAGCACCGCGCTCGCCAGCAGGAACGGGACCGAGAACTTGGCTTCGAGCGCGTCTTGCGGATCGAGATAGCGCAGGGGATTCAGGATGTTGCGCCCTGCCCGGAAGGTGATCCCCTCAATGTCCCCGGGCGCCAGATCATGGGTCCGGATCGCCTCCAGCAAAGCGGCGAGGCTCGGATGGCTGAGACTGCCGCAGGGGAACATCTTCACGGAGACGCCCGGATCCAGCAGGGTGTACGGGGCCCCGAGATTCAACCGTTCGGGATCGAAGCCGCCCCCGAACACCCGGAAGAAACCCCACGGAGCTTCGAGGGCGTCCCGCCCGGAGGTAAACCCGCGCGCGGCCAGCTCCACCGCCAGGATTCCGTTCTCGGCAGCCCGGCCGGCGTGGAGCGGCTTCGTCATGGTGCCGAAGCCGAGCCGGATGCCCGAGGCGAGGCTCGCCGCAATCGCGAGCGCCATGGCCAACTCCTCACGGCCAAGACCGGCCAGCTTCGCCGCGGTCGCGGTAGCCCCCAGGGCGCCGACGGTCGCGGTGGAGTGGAAACCCTCCAGGTAGTGGCGCGGATGAATGGCTTCCGAGATCTTGCATTCCACCTCGAGACCCACCAGGAACGCCTCCAGGAGCTCGGCGCCGCTCGCCCCCTCGCGCTCCGCCATCGCCAGCCCGGCCGCCAGCGGAGCCACCGTTGGGTGGGTCAGCAGGCCGAAGATGCGGTCCGGAGCATTCGAGAGCTGCGTGTCGTCGAAGTCGAGCGCGTGGCCGGCGGTCCCGTTCGCCCGCGCGGCGAGGGATGCCGGCGCGCGGAGACCGGCGGGGCCGAGGATGGCCGCCTCCGGATGTCCCCCCTGCGCCGCGATCTGCTCCTGAACGATGCGCGAGCAGGTGTCGGTGGAGCCGGCGAGGATGACCCCGACGCCGTCGGTGACGCACCGCCGCCCCTCTTCGAGGAGGAGCTCGGGAAAGTCCTCGATGGTCGTTTCGAGGATGAAGTCGGTGACGGCGGCGGTCGCGCTCACAGCGGTTCCTTTCTTTGAGGTTTGGGGGCGGCCGCGCAACGCCGGCGCCAGCGGGAAAACGCGTCGCAGAATAGCAAACGATAGGGGGCGTGGAGGGAGGGACTGCCGGCCTCCGACCGGCACGACTCCTGACAGAGCAGCGAAAACTGGACGCTACCCTCCGGCACCAACCGACAGCCTCGGGTTCCACACAGGACGTGGAAACCATAGATATGGCCTTGACTGCATATGTCTATAAGAACATACTCTCCGTGTGAGCTGGACTGTCCAGATCGCCGACGAGTTCGAGCCGGAGTTCGACAGTCTGGATGAGAAAGTGCAAACCGAGATTCTGGCGCTGTCCCGCGTCCTACAGCAGTTCGGACCCCAGTTAGGACGGCCGCGGGTGGACACGCTGAAGGGCTCGCGCCATGCGAACATGAAGGAAATGCGGTTCAGCACCGCGGATGGGGAGTGGAGGCTCGCCTTCGCTTTCGATCCGTCGCGCCACGCGATCCTTCTGACCGCAGGAGACAAGTCGGGCGGTAGTGCAAGGCGTTTCTACAGCGCTCTCATCCGCACGGCGGACGAGCGATTCGACCGCCACCTGGCCCGGTTCGCCATGCAAGGAGATTTGAAATGACCTTGAACATAGATGACAAGATCGCAAACCTTGATCCAGTTCGTCGCCGCAATGTCGAAGATCGGGCTCGTGAACTCGTCGCCGAGGAAATGACCCTGCGCGAGCTGCGCAAGGCGCTTCATCTGACACAGGTCAGCGTCGCGCGCGAGCTCGGCATCTCGCAGGACGGCGTTTCACGACTGGAGCAACGCACCGATCTGCGGCTTTCGACTCTCCGCAAGACCGTCGAGGCTATGGGCGGCACACTCTCGCTCATCGCCAACTTCCCCGACCGGCAACCGGTAGAGCTGTCGGCAATCGCTGAAGGGAACACTGGCGACTGACCTCAGATTCGGTCGCTCGTCCAGCACAACCGCCCTCACCACTGCCGAGTTGCGGGTTTCGCCGCCTGCGGCGGCGATGCCGACCTGGAGATCGGCGGTTTCTTCTCCGTGGTGTCGCCGAACTCAATGCGCCAGTCCGGGCTGAGACAGTCAGGAATCAGCCCGTCTTGCTCCCGAATCGAAAGCGCCCCCGTACCGCCGGCGCGGCGAAACTGAAGAGCGCCAGCACCAGCAGCACCAGGCTGATCGGGCTCTCGAGGAAGACCGTGTGCGAGCCCGAAGACAGCGCCAGCGCTCGCCGGTAGTTCGTTTCCACCATCGGCCCCAGGATCAGTCCGAGCACCGCCGGGGCGAGCGGATAGCCGCGGCGCAGCATGAAGAAGCCGACGAGCCCGAAGAAGAGGGCGAACCAGGCGTCCGCCAGATTGCCCCGCAGGACAAACGCGCCGATCAGGGAGATAGCAACCACGAGCGGCATCAGGATCTGGGGACGGAGGCTCACCACCCTCACCCAGAGCGGGATGCCGAGCCTGCCGACGGCCAGCATGAACACCACGGCAACGATGAATCCCGCGTAGAGCGCATACACGAGCGAGGCCTGCTCGGTCATCAACAGGGGTCCCGGCGCGACGCCCTGCATGGTCAGTCCCCCGAGCAGCACTGCGGCGCTGGCCGAGCCGGGGATCCCGAGCGCGAGCAGCGGGATCATCGCCGCTCCCACGCAGGCGTTGTTGGCGGCTTCGGGGGCTGCGATGCCGGCGGGTTCGCCGGTGCCAAAGCGTTCCGGCGTCCGGGAGAGACGGCGCTCTTCATTCCAGGCCACGATGGATGCGATGGTCGCGCCGGCTCCCGGAATCGCACCGATGATTCCGCCGATCGCCGAGCCCCGGAGGATGGGACGCCACAGGCCGAAGAGCTCTCGCAAACCCGGCAGCGCACCCCCCATGCCCCCGGCGGCCTCGACCGGCTGGCGCCGGCCGCTGACCGCATCGAGGGCTTCCGCGATCGCGAAAAAGCCGATCAGCATGGGCACCAGCCCGAGCCCGTCCATCAACATTGTGGAACCGAGGGTCAAGCGGGGAGCCCCGGTGAGCACATCCAGGCCGACCAGAAACGCGATGAGGCCCAGTAGCGCGCTGAGAATTCCCTTCAGAGGATCGTTCCCGACCAGGTTGGCCACGATCGCCAGCCCAAACACCCCCAGGCCGAAGTACTCCGGCGGACCGAAAGCGATGGCCGCCCGCGACAAAGGTCCGAGCGCCACTACCAGCAGCAGCGTTCCCAAAATCCCGCCGCTCATCGAAGCGAAGAGCGAGATCCCGAAGGCGCGTCCGGCTTCTCCGCGGCGGGTCATCGCGTAGCCGTCGAAGGTGGTGGCGAGCGCCGGCGAGCTCCCGGGAACGCCAATCGCGATCGCGGTGATCGAACCGCCGTACTCGGCCGCCATATAGATGGAAATCATCATCAGGAGCGCGGGGGTCGGCTCCAGGGCGAAGGTGACCGGAAGGACGAGTGCGAGACCGACCGTCGAGCTCAGTCCCGGCACGGCCCCGGCGAACACTCCGAGGAGGCTGCCGCCGAGCAGCGCCGCGAGGTTCGCGGGCTGAAGCGCGGTGACGAGCCCTTCGAGAAAAAGCGTCACGTCATGGGAGCGGCACGCCGAGCACCACTACGAAGAGCAGGTGGACGAACCCGCCGAAGACCAGCGGAATGGCGATCAGGGTCCGTGGCGATCGCTCTCCCGACAACCACATGAGTCCACCGACCAGCGGAGGAAGCGCCACCAGGTTCCCGAGCAACGGGAGCGCGAAGAGAAAACCGGCAATCCACAGCGTGGCCCCCGCCAGCCGGAGCGCCCCGCCTCCCGGTTGCTCTCGAGCCCGCGGCTGCCACCGCGCCCGGACGGCAAGAGCGATGGCGCCGCCGATCAGGAGCACGGCCAGGAGCCGCGGGAAGAAGGCGGGCCCGGGCACGCCCGCCTCCAGCGGCCGCGGATAGCCGCGCGCGTCGAGGAGAACCGCCACCCCCACCAAAGCGAGCAGGCCAGCCTCCAGGAAAGCGGCCGGACGGCGCTTGCTCTCACTCATTCATGAGAAGTCCCAGCCGTCCAAGCAACGCCCGGCTGGTTTCGACTTCCTCGGTAATCCAGTCCCCGAAGGCATCGGAGCCGTCCATGACCGCGTACTCCATCGCCGCCCGAGCCATGTACTCCTGAAAACCGGCTGCCCGGATGGTCGAAAGCAACCGTTCCCGCAGATCGGCGCGTACCTCGGGCGCCAGTCCCGGTGGCCCTACCACGCCCCGCCAGTGAACGGGGGCCAGATCGTAGCCTTCGTCCACGTAGGTGGGAGTGTCGCGAAGGGCGGTGAGCGGCAGCGCCACGGCCAGCACCCGCATCGTCCCGGCACGCAGGTGTTCGCGCACGATGTTGTAGTTGGTATGCACGGCGTCCGTGTGGCCGCCGAGCGCCGCCACCACCGCGTCGGCCGAACCCTCGTACGCAATCCAGCGGATATCCGGATCGCCGGCGGCGGCCCGCAGGCGCTGGAACCCGAGGAAATGTGCCGACGCGGCCCCGAAACCGGACATCGAGACCTCTCCCGGCCCCGCCCGCGCCGCCTCGAAGAGATCTTCGAGAGTCCGGAACGGGCTGTCCTCCCGCACCGCGACGAGGAACGGATCCACCTGGATTCTCAGGATGGGGCTGAAATCCCCGGGGACGAACGGGATCCGGCCGGTAGCCATGTTCACTGTGCCGCTCGCCGTAAACACGCCGAGCACGTGAGGGTCTCCCGCCCGACTTCTGAGGTACTGCATTCCCGCGGCCCCGGCGCCGCCCTGCCGGGTCACCACCGTGACCCGTTGTCCGTCGAAATAGTCAGGGGCGGACTCGGCGAGCGCGCGGGAGAGCAAGTCGCTCGGGCCGCCGGGAGTCGCCCACGAGACGATCTCGATGGGACCGCTGGGGAACGCCGCTTCTTCCTGAGACGGCCTGCAGGCGGCCAGCAGAATTGAAACCCCCAAGACCAGACGCCCCGAACGCCCTGCCCAAGACCGGAGCACGAATCCGGCACCCATGGCGGTGACTTGCAACGGCCCGACGGATCCCTATCGACGCGTCATTGTCCCGGGGCAGCCGATCCGGGCCGCTCCCCGCTCACATGCCCGAAACGCGGCCGGCGATCCGGTAGCAGTGGAAGATCACGTGCCAGCCAATCACCACGATTACCAGCCAGGCCACCCAGTAGTAGTCCCCCGGAATCCCGAAGTTCCCCCCGAAGAAGGGCGTGGCGTGCTCGTTGAGCATTGCCCACAAGAGCGGCAGGGACATGTAGGTGTTGTGCTTCGAGCGCAGCCCGGCCAGCGCCGGGTCGGCAGCCGCCGGAGCGTCGCCGGCCTTGACCGCGGCGATGATGCGCTGTTGCGCCGGCCAGATGCGGAACCAGACGTTGAACGCCATCATGGTCCCGAACATGGCCCCGGTGTGGATGAGAACCGAGCGCGGATCGAAGCCGCCGATGGTCACGAACGCCCAGACGGAAACCGAGAGCAGCAGGAACGACACGATCGCGGCCGCCCGCACGTTGGACTTCAGCCCGCTGTTCCAGAGGGCGTCGTAGACGAAGACCGCGAGGAAGGTAACCGCCACCATCGCGATGGCGCCGCCGCTCCCGAGTTCGGTGAGGCCTCCGTGGTAGAAGACGAGCAGGAGCAGCACGACTCCCGTAATCCAGGTCCAGGCGGCGCCCCAACGGAACCAGTAGAGGGCGCGCGGCATCAACTCCGGCACGACCTTCGCCTTCGTGGCCCCGTCGAGCTTGGCGGTCATCTGAGCGTTGACGAAGTTGAAGAAGTAGAGGTGGCCGATCCAGATGACCCCTACGAACACATGGAGCCATCGGAAAATGAACTGCAGGCCGTCCATCATGGTGTTTTCGCTCCCTTGCCGCGCACTGGGCGGAGTTCCGATTGTATCCGGGGCCAGCCCCCCGAACCCGACATCTTCCCGGTACCCGGTGAGCTCCACGAAGCCGCGACCAAACGGGGCCCCGGCGGCCTCGATCCGCACCGCGCCCTCCCAATAGGGGATGTCCGGGCCGGATTGTCCTGGCGGCCGGCGGTTTTCCTGGGCCGCCAGCAGCGGGTACACCTCGAGATCGAGCCCTTCGCCGGGGAGGCGCAGGCGCCAGCCTGCCGGATAGGCGCGGGAGTGGCCCGGATTCGATTCGAGATCGGGCGGCATCCAGCTTCCCAGCACTTCAACGCCGGCGTTCCTCACCCGGCGACCGGGGCCGGCGACCGCCTCGCGGAGCGTTCCGTCGGCGTAGGAGAGCGTCCCGTCGCGACGCCGCAGCAAGTAGAGCATGAGGTCGCGGCCGTCCGCGAGGTTGAGGCCGAACCAGTCCCATCCGGTCTGATCGGGGGCAAGCCACGCCGAGCCGAATTCCCGGTCCATCCAGGCGGTGCCGGTGACCTCCGCTACCTGGTCGCCGAGCCCGAGCGAGCCCGTCACCTCCAGCCGCGGGTGGCTGTAGTAGTAGCTGGCCGCCCCACCTTCCGATTTCGGCGAGTGCCCGCCCTCGCCGTGGAGCAGGGGCTCCCGCTTCGGAACGGCGGCAAGTTCCAACCGCAGTCCCCGTTCGGCATCGGCGGCGCCGAACTCGAAGGCACCGCCCCGGTAGGCAAGGAACCAGGATGCGGCCGTCCCGGGAGGGCCGCGCATCCAGGCGATCTCCGGGTCCGGAAAGACCCCGAAGCGGGCGAGTCCGGGGGCGTCCCGATGGACGGTCTGGGTGAAGACCCGCTCCCCGCTCCCGAGATCGGCCACCACCGCGTGTCCCATCGCTACGTGCCGGGCACGCCAGGGAGAGGGCGCGGCGGGGGGCGCCACCAGCGTCAGCCCGGTCCGAAAGAGCGTGAACTGCCAGGCGAAGCGCTCAGACCCGTCCGCGCTTTCGGCGAAGCCCACGAAGTACCACCACTCGGTCTGGTATCCGACGTGAGCCCAGTGGTCGTCGGGGAACTCCCAGGAATAACCCAGGGTCGCCGGCTGCCATTCCTGCGCTGCGATGGAGGCGGGCGCGAGGAGCGCCCCGAGGAGCACCCCGAGGAGCGCCGTGAAAAGCGCCACCGACAACAATGGGTGGTCGACACGGGAATGCCCGGGCCGCGCACCACGGGGAGTGGCGGAGGGGAGTTTCGCTGCCCTCCGGACAGCGATGCCGGTGTGAACACCGGCGCTCCACGGCATCAGATCTCCTGGCGGAGCGCCGCCCCGTCCACCCGGGAAGCGAGCCGGGCGGGAAGAATCGCCGCCAGCAGTCCCGCGATCACGACTGCGGCTGACTGCGCCAGCAGGGTCCCCACCGGCCAGTGCAGTTCAAGGGTCCAGCCGAACCACCCGGGATTCACCACGTTTACCAGCACCAGGGTGAGAAGCGCGCCCGCGCCGCCCCCGATCAGCAGGGAGAGCCCCACGATCACGAACGCCCGGCCGAGGAAGGCGTAGGCCACCTGGGCCGGGCTCGCTCCGAGCGCCCGGTTGAGCGCGATCTCGGGCAGCCGCTCCCGCACCAGCGTCCACAGGAAGAGCCCCATCCCAAGCGCCGCGATCACCAGCGCGAAGACGCGCAGCAATCCGGTCACCGCCATCGTCTGGTCGAAGACCGTGAGCGCCCGCGCCCGGAGCGTGGCGTTGTCCGTGACATTCGCCCTCGGGCCGAGAGTTCGTTCCAGGCGGGCGACCACCTCCGCTCGATCCGCTCCGTCGCGGAGGTAGAGCGCGGTCCCATGAACCGGTGCGTCCGTTCCCGGTTCCGGAGGATAGAGGCGGTTCATGAGGCCCCGGTCCAGAAAGAAGGCCCCCATCTCGTTCCCGTAATCTCGATAGACGCCGGCGACCCGCAGCGGGTGGCCCGCGGCGCCGGGCGGTTCGCCCGTCGGGAGCAGCAAACGGTCGCCGGCCGCGAGGTCGAGCCGCCGGGAGAGCGGTTCGGACACCAGGACATCTCCCGCCCGGAATCCGGCCAGGGCGGTCTCGCGATCCCCCAGAATCGAGAACCGTTCCCCGCCGTCCGGCAGTGCGGCATCCACTCCGAGCACCGACACCGGACGTCCGGCGAGACGAATCCTGAGCGCACGCAGCAGATCCCGCTCCCGGACGTCCGGATCCGCGGCGGTAACCGACAACACTTCCGGGGACAGGGCCCGGCGCTCCGCCGCGATCCGCCCCGGGCCTCCCGCCCGGGACACGTAGACGTCCGCGGCCAGGGTCTCGCCGAGCCAGGCGTCCAGCGTGGCCCGGAAGCTCCCGATCAGGGAACTGACCCCGACCAGCATCGCGACCGCCACCACCAGCGCCGCCGCCGGCGGTCCCGTGGAGCCCGGCTCCCGGAGGGCGGCGAGAACGCCGCGGCCGACCGCGGAGCCCTGCCCCGCCCGGAACCTCACTCCCAGTCGAAGGACCGAGTCCGGGAGCAGCGCGGCGCCCACGAGAAGCGCTCCGGCCGCCCCGAAACCGCTTCCCAGGCGGGCCGGCCAGCTTCCGGGGTCGAAAAGCGCCCACGCCGCCACCCCGATCAACACCGTCCCGGCGACCGGCGGCCAATGGCGCCACCAACGGCGGCGCGCCGGGGACGCGGACACCCGTCCGGGCGCGAGCAGCGCCACCGGCGGGCGTGACGCCTCCCGAAACACCTCCGGCGCCGCACCGAGGAGCGCGGCCAGCACCGCCACCAGCACCGCGACGAACACCGCCTGCGGACCGATCGTGAGGCTCTCGATCCGCTCGAGCAGGTACAGGTTCGAGATCGTGGCGCTCACCCGATCCAGCGAAGCTCCGGCCGCCAGCGCTCCTACCGGAATGCCGAGGGCGGCGCCGGCCAGCGCCATAAGAAACACCTCGCCGAAGAGCAACGCCCCCACCCGCCGCGCCGAGGCCCCGAGCGCCCGGTAGAGCCCGATCTCCTGGCGGCGGGCGGCGAGTGCCGCGCGAACGCTCGCGTACACCAGAAACGCCGCCACCAGCAGGCTCACCGCGGAGAGCGCCAGGAGGTTCAGCCGGAAAGCCGAGAAGAGTTCCGCACCCTCGGCGCGCAGGGTGCCGCTCTCCTCGACCCGCACTCCCGGAATCCGAAGGGACAACGCGTTCCGGACCGCCTCCGGGTCCGCCCCCTCGGCAACCGACACCTCGATCCGGTCGAAGCCGGCCTTTCCGCGGAGCGCCTGGGCGTAGGCGAGGTCCAGGAACGCGGCGGCGCGCGCATCTTCCGCGGCGAAAGTCCCCGCCACCAGCGTTGGGCGCCGCCGCCCCTGATCCGGGACTCCGCCGATCCAGACCGGATCGCCAACCCCAACGCCGAGCCGGTCGGCGACCGGCCCCGGCAAGACAATGCCGCCCGCGAAGAACACGCCCGGCGAAAGGCGCGTGCCCGCCTCCTCTGGACCGGTAAAACTGAAGGATGCGGAAGCGATGTCCACGCCCCACCCGGGAACCGACGCCTCGCGCTCCCGGGTTCCTACCCACAACCCGGCCAGCCGGAGCACGGGCGCGGCGCGCCGAACACCTGGAGTCGCAAGGACAACCGGCCAGGCGTCGTCGGGGACGCTTCCGGCTTCCTCCAGGAGCCCGGTAACGACGAGATCAGCGCCGCCGGAAAGGACCTCGAGACTGGCGTCGAGGGTCTCGAGCGCCGCGCGGTTCAGGAGCCCGACCGAGAGCACCGCACCGGCGCCGAGGGCGATGACCGCGATGGGAAGCGCGCCGAGCGCGGGCGCCGCCCGAAAGCGCGCCGGCGCGGCGCGCAGGAGCAGCCGGATCACTCCGGTCCGGCGGGAGGCGCCGCCTCGCCCGGGGAAAGACGCCCGCCGCGCAACCGGAGGCGGGTCTCCGCCCGGGCGGCGAGCTCGAGATCGTGAGTCGCGAGCAGCAACGCCGCGCCGCGTTCGCGGACCATGCGGAAGAGCAGATCCGCCACCGTCCGGGCGCCGCGGGCGTCGAGGTTGCCGGTCGGCTCGTCGGCCAGGAGGAGCGCCGGCCCGAGGAGGAGCGCCCGGGCGATCGCGGTGCGCTGCATCTCCCCGCCGGAGAGCCGTCGCGCCGGCTCGCGAGCGCGGTCTTCGAGTCCCACGGCGGCCAACAGGCGATCGGCGATCGCGCCAACTTCCCCGGCGGTCCCTCCATCGCCCGGCACGCTCCGGAGGCCGGCAATGCGGGCCGGTAGCAAGATGTTTTCGCGGACGGTCAGGTAGGGCACGAGATGGAAGAACTGGAACACCAGGCCCACCAAGCGGCCCCGGAGCCAGCTGCGCTCAGGGTCCCGAAGGCCGGCGAGGTCCTGTCCCCCCAGGCGCACCGCCCCCTCGCTCGGAGTTTCGATGCCGGCGGCGATGTGGAGCAGGGTGCTCTTCCCGCTGCCCGAACGGCCGGCGAGCGAAACGGTTTCGCCGGACTCGATCTTCAGACTGACGGAATCGAGGACGGTCAGCTCCGATCCGTCCGCCTGGGGGTAGCGCCTGACGATCCGGTCGAGCTCCAGAACCGGACTCATCCGGCCCGAAGTCCGCGCACCCCGTTCCGGGCCGCCACCACCTCGGCCATGACCGCGAGCGCGATCTGATCCGGGGAGCGCGCACCGATCGGCAGTCCGATAGGCGCCGCAATCCGCGACAGGGCGGCTTCCGAAACGCCGCGCTCCCGAAGGCGGCCCAGCCGGCGTTCGTGGGTCTTCCGGCTTCCCAGCGCCCCCACGTAGAAGGCGGGGCTCTCGAGGGCCAGGGCAAGCGCCGGGTCATCCAGTTTCGGGTCGTGCGTCAGCGTGGCGACGGCGCTGCTGGCGTCCAGCCCGATCCGCCGGAAACCCTCCTCGGGCCAGTCGTTCACGATCTCGACGCCCGGGAAGCGCTCGGCGGAGGCGAACACCGGGCGCGGATCGCAGATCACCGGGCGGTAGCCGACGCGCTGCGCGATACCGCAAAGCGCCTGCGCGATGTGCACGCCGCCGACGATGACCAACGCTTCGAGGGGAAGGATCACGTCGCAGAACACCGGGCCGTGTGCGGTCTCGGTCGCGACCGGTTTCCCGGACGCCAGGGCCGCCTCCACCGACTCGGTGAGGGCCGGAGCGCCGACGCCGGGGGATCCGACTGCCATGACCAGACTCTCGCCGAGGTGCGGCCCGGAGGTTACGACCGCCAGACCCACGGGGACCCGCCGTTTCATCCCTTCCCGAACCGGGGTGAGCAATTCTCGATCTGCACGTTCCACGAACACCGAGAGCGCACCTCCGCAGGCAAGCCCGACTCCCCACGCCAGCTCGTCCGAAACTGCAAACCGGAGGAGCCTGGGCGTGCCGGTTTCGATCACCTCGCGGGCGGCCTGCACCACGCTCGACTCCACGCAGCCCCCGCTCACCGAGCCGGCGATCCGCCCCTCGCTGTCGATGGTCATCCGGGCTCCCGGCCGCCTGGGCCCCGACCCCCAGGTGTGAACCACCGTGGAGAGCGCGAGCGGCCCCTCTTCGGACAGCCAGGTGTCGAGGACCGGAGCGATGTCACGCATTCAGCAGTCCGTAGACAAAATGGCCGGAGCGCGGAGGCCCCCACCGAGCGAAACGTCCATCATCGGGTCGGCCCGCACACCCCGCCAGTCGTGAAAGTGCAGTTCGGGGATGGTGCACGTCTCCGACCCCAAGCCACCCGGCGGAGCGACTTGCAGGCACGGGAACGCCGACCGCCGGCCCCTTCTGCCGCTGGGGCATGTGCCAAGAGGAGAACCACACCGCCGCTTACCGATGCGCCGGGCGCTGGCCGGAGGCCAGCGCGTGCCGACCGGAGGTCGGCGTTCCAAGCCGTCCTCGCGCTCGCGGTTGGCGTTACGCCCTCTCGCCCCGCTGCGCGCAGCGGTGCCGGTGTGAAGCCCCCACCGGGAGAACTGGCCGGCGTTCCCTGGCCAGCGCGCCATCCAGGCTGTCGGCGTTCCGGCGTGCCCGTTGCCCGGATGGTGCTCGCCGGTACTCTGCCAATCTGTAGGGAGATGGCAGGCGCCGTCTGCGCCATGGGCGACAGGAGCATGGCGTGATTCGCCCGCCTCCGGCGGGCGGTGCCGACCGGAGGTCGGCGTTCCCTTACCGGCGGCGTCATCCGCATGGTTGGCGTCCCGGCGGGATGCGATGGAGTCGGCAACTGGCGGCGTTCCCGCGGGCTGCTCATGATCCAGGATTATCGTGCGGACGGGGTCGAAGTCGCGGGAGCGAGGGCTCGTCGCCAGGAAGAGAGACGGGGGGCCGTAGCGCGTCCCACGGGATCCAGCTTCCCCAGATGCTCGGCCAGCGAACGCACGCTCGCCAGATTGTTCACCGGGAGGAAGTCATGGATGTGGGGAAGCGCCGCCGCCATGCCCCGGGTGAGCGGTTCATAGCCCTCATCCGCGAGCAGCGGATTGAGCCAGACGATCCGCCAGGCCAATCCCTGGAGCCGCTCCATTTCCGCGGCGACCAGCGCCGGATCACCGCGATCCCACCCGTCGCTCACGAGCAGCACCACCGCGGAGGACGTCGGGAGGCGTCGCGCCCATTCCAGATTGAACCGGCGGAGCGCTTCCCCGATGCGGGTTCCCCCGGACCAGTCACGCACCGCTTCCGAGGCCTCCCGGAGCGCGCGGTCCACGCGCCGGTCAGCCAGTTTTCTGGTGATCCGGGTGAGCCGGGTGGCGAAAACGAATGCCTCCACGCGGCCGGGCGAGCCGTGGGAGAGTCCGTAGAGGAAATGGAGGAGGACCCGGGCGGTCTGTTCCATCGAACCGCTGACATCGGCGAGGACGATGAGGGGGCGCGGTTTCTCCCGGCGCCGCCGGCGTTCGAGGCGCACCCATTCCCCGCCCGACCGGAGTCCCTTGCGGAGCGTGCGGCGGAGGTCGAGGTTCCGGTTCCCGCCGGGCCGGAACCGCACCACCCGGCGCCGCGCCGCCTGCCAGCCGGCGTCCCGGATGAGCGCCCGCACCTCCCGCAGCTCGTCCTCGTCGAGGTCCGAAAAGTCCCGGCTCTCCAGCGCTTCGCGATCGCTCCAGGTGCGGCGGGCGAACGGCCGCGGCGGCTGATCCTCCGGGCCGGCGGATCCATCCCCGGTCGCGGGCCGGAACGTCGCCCGGGTGATGGGTGAACGCTGCTTCCTGAGGGTCATTCCCGGAAGCCGGGCACGGGTCCACTTCTCCGGTGGCGTCTCCCAGAAAAGCGAGAACGCCGCGTCGAAGAGTTCGAGATCTTCGCGCCGGTGGGTCAACAGTGACCGGGCGGCGGCGTGGAACTCTTCGCGCCGGAAGACTTCGATCAGCGGCAGCGCCTGCGCCAGGTCGAGCATCCGGGCCGTCGAGACCGGGAGCCCGATCCCGCGCAGGAGACGCCCGAAGAGCGTGAGATTTTGAAGGAGCGGTGGAAGGGGGACGGAGCCCGCCGGGGAAGAGCCGGACGACGCGGCGAGACTCAAGAGGGGCTGGCGGCCAGTCGGGCGAGGATGGCTCCCGCCCGCTCCCCGCGCACCATTTCCAGATCGTCCCGATACTTGAGCAGCGCCCCGAGCGTCCGGTCCACCGCGGCCTCGTCAAGGGCGGTCTGGCCCAGCGATGCGAGCGCCATGGTCCAGTCCAGCGTTTCCGAAACCCCCGGTCGCTTGAAGAGATCCAGCTCGCGAAGTTCCTGCGCGAACCGGGTGGCTTCGGAGGCCAGTTGGGCCGCCGCCTGGGGCACCCGCTCGCGCACGATCTCGAGCTCGCGCTCATAGCTGGGATACGGGATCCAGTGGTAGAGGCAGCGTCGCTTGAGCGCGTCGTGGACCTCGCGGGTCCGGTTCGAGGTGAGGACTACCACCGGCGGGGCGTCCGCCCGAATGGTTCCGATCTCGGGAATCGAGATCTGGAAGTCGGAAAGTACCTCGAGCAGGTACGCCTCGAACTCTTCGTCGCTGCGGTCCACTTCGTCGATGAGCAGCACCGGCCGGCGCTCCGGCGACGACGTTTCGATGGCGTGCAGCAGCGGCCGCCGAAGCAGGAACTCCGGCCCGAAGAGGTCGTGTTGCTCCATGGCCGCCCCCCGGCTCTCCGCCAGCCGGATCGCCAGCATCTGCCGGGTGTAGTTCCACTCATACGCGGCCTGGGCGATGTCCAGCCCTTCGTAGCACTGCAACCGGATCAACGGAGCGCCAAGCACGGCGGCGGTTACCTTGGCGAGTTCGGTCTTGCCGACACCGGCCTCTCCCTCCAGGAAAAGGGGACGTTCGAGCCGGAGGGCCAGGAAGAGCGCGGTTGAGAGTGCGCTGTCGGCGATGTAGCCCTGTCTTGCCAGTTCTCCGGTGAGTTCGGAGACGGAGGAAACGAGCGCCGGACCGGTCACCGGGGCCGGCGTCGTCAAGCGTTTAGCTCGCCGCGCGCCCGGCCGCGACGGCCAGCGCGCGTTTCGTGTACACCCCGGCCAGATGGATCCGGAATTCCGCGGACGCATACAGATCGCCCAGCGGTTCGTCGAAGGCTTCCCCGACGCACGCGGCGGCGGTCGCAATGCGGTCGGCACTCGCCGGACCGCCGCCCAGCGCCTCCGCGGCCGCCTCCGCGAGGACCGCCTTGCCGGCGACCCCATTGATGCCGATCGCGCAACTCGTGACCTGGCCGCCGTCGAGGGCGACCCGGGCAGCCACGCCGACAACGGCGTAGCTCGAGGCCGGATGGCGATGCTTCAGATACGCCCCGCCCGCGGCGCCGGGAACCCGAACCGAAGTGATCACCTCGGTTTCCGAGAGCGCCGTGGTGAGGATGTCCACGAAGAAGTCGGACGCGGAGATCGTGCGTTCCCCTTCCCTGCCGACCGCGGTGACCTCCGCGCCAAGCGCGAGCATCGCCGCCGGATAATCGGCGCCCGGATCCGCGTGGGCCAGACTGCCGCCCAGCGTGCCTCGGTTCCGGACCTGGATGTCCCCGATCGCCGCCGCGGCCTCCGCCAGCATGGGACACGCGTCCTCGACGGCAGCCGAGTCGGCCAACGAGGCATGCGTGGCGAGCGCACCGATGACGAGGCTGTCGCCGTCGGCGGCAATTCCGGACAAACCGGGAATCCGCCCGATGTCCACGACCGCCGCCGGCTGCGCGGCGCGCAGTTTCATCGCCGGGATGAGGCTGTGCCCACCGGCGACCAGCTTGGCGTCCGGAAGCGAGGCGAGAAGGTCCACCGCCTCGGCGACCGAAGCGGCGCGGTGGTAATCGAACTGCTGCGGAAACATCGAAATCTCCTATTCGCTTCTCAGGCGGTGTCTCTCAAGCGGCGCCTTGGGCCGCCTGGACGGCCCGCCAGATCCTCTCCGGGGTGAGCGGCAAGTCCACGTGGGTGACTCCCAGGGGAGCGAGCGCATCCATCACCGCGTTCGCGACCACCGGCGTGGCCGCGATGGTCCCCATCTCTCCGGCGCCCTTGACCCCGAGCGGGTTATGCGGGGACGGGGTCTCGATGCGGTCGACCTCGATTCCCGGCAAAAGGTCGGCCCGGGGCACCGCGTACTCGAGCAGCGTGCCCGAAAGGAGCTGGCCGTCGTCGGAGTAGACGCCGATCTCGGTGAGCGCCTGGCCGACGCCCTGGACGACGCCGCCCTGAATCTGGCCCTCCACGATCATCGGGTTGATCACCTTGCCCACGTCGTCCACCGCCACGTAGCGGAGGATCGAGACCTCCCAGCTCTCGGGACTGACCTCGACCTCGCAGATGTGCGAACTTGCGGGGAAGGTGAAGTTCGCGGGGTCGTAGAAACTCACGAAGTTGAGCCCCGGCTCCATCCCTTCGGGCAGGTTGTGGGCGGTATAGGCGGCAAAGGCAAGTTCGCCGAAGTCCTTTCCGCGGTCAGGAGAGCCCTTCACGTGGACCCGGCCGGCTTCTCGGTCGTACACCACGTCCTCTTCCGCAGCCTCGAGCAGGTGGGCGCCGATCTTGAGAACCTTGGCGCGCACTTTCTCGGCGCTCCGGACGAGTGCGGAGCCGCCCACGCAGGCGCTCCGGCTCCCGTAGGTTCCCATGCCGAAGTTCACGCGGCCGGTGTCTCCGTGGACGACCTCCACGCTTTCGATGGGCACTCCCAGCTCGTCGGCGGCCACCTGGGCGAAAGTGGTCTCGTGCCCCTGCCCGTGGGAGTGGGAGCCGGTGAAAACGCTGACCTGCCCGGTGGGATGGACGCGTACCTCACCGCTCTCCCAAAACCCCACTGCCGCACCGAGCGACCCGGCCACCGCCGAGGGCGCCGGACCGCTGGCTTCGATGCAGCAAACCACGCCGACTCCGCGCAGCTTGCCTTCCGCGCGCGCCGCCGCCTGCGCCTCGCGCATGGCGGGGTAGTCCGCGCGGTCGGCGGCGGTCTGCATCAGTCGGTCGTAGTCCCCGCTGTCGTACAAGAACGCGACCGGGGTCTGGTAGGGGAAGTCCTCCTTGGGAATCGCGTTCTGGCGCCGGAGTTCCAGCGGGTCCCGGCCCAGCCGGGCGGCCGCCAGGTCCACCAGACGCTCGACGAGGTAGGCAGCTTCCGGCCTGCCGGCGCCACGGTAGGCATCCACCGGCACGGTGTGCGTGAGCGTGCCGTGCACCTTGCCGAACACGCCGGGCATCTTGTAGTTCCCCGACAGCAGGGTGATGTAGAGCGCGGTCGGGATGAGCGGGGCGAACGTGGACAGATAGGCGCCCTGGTTCGCCCAGGTCTCCACGTCCAGCCCGGTGAAGGTGCCGTCGCTCTGCACGGCGAGCTTTGCCACCGTAACGTGGTCGCGTCCCTGGGAGTCGGTCATCTGGCTTTCGGTCCGGGTCGCGACCCAGCGGACGGGACGCCCGACCTCGCGCGCCACCCACGGCACGATGACCTCTTCCGGGTAGTGGAAGATCTTGCTGCCGAACCCTCCACCGACATCGGGGGAGATGACGCGCAGCCTGCTCTCCGGCACTTTGAGCGTGAAGGCGGAAAGCAGGAGGCGGATCGGATGCGGGTTCTGGCTGGTGGTCCAGAGGGTCATCTCCTCGGACGCCGCGTCCCACTGCGCCGCGGCCGCGCGCGGCTCCATGGCGGTGGGGATCAGCCGCTGGTTCACGAGTTCCAACTCGACCACTTCATCGGCCTCGGCAAACGCCTTCTCACAAGCGTCCTTGTCCCCGAGTTCCCAGTGGTAGGAAACGTTGTCCTCGATCTCGTCATGGACGCGGGGCGCCCCCTCGTCCGTCGCACCCCGGGCATCCACCACCGTCGGAAGCGGGTCGTAGTCCACCTCGATGGCCTCGACCGCATCGGCGGCGACATAGGGATCCTCGGCGACCACTACCGCAACCGAATCCCCGACGTGGCAGACCCGGTCGATCACCACGATCGGCCGGTCGGGAACTTTGGTGTCCGGAACCAGCCAACCGCACGGCAGGGGCCCGCAGCCCCCGTCCTTGAAATCCTGACCGGTGAATACGGCCAGCACTCCGTCCATGGCGCTCGCCGCCGAAGTGTCCATCCCGGCGATCCGGGCGTGGGCGTAGGGACTGCGCTTGATGGCAACATGCACCATCCCCGGAAGCTGGATGTTGGCGACGTAGCGCCCCTTCCCCTGAATGAAGCGGGGATCTTCCCGCCGCTTGATTGAAGCTCCTACGTAACGGCCCATCGTTCTCCTCCCGATCCTCTGGTGAAAGGGTGCCGGCTCCGCCTAGCTCGATCCACGCGCGCCGGCCGCCACCACCGACTTGACGATGTTCTCGTAGCCGGTACAGCGGCAGATGTTGCCTTCAAGGCCATGCCGCACCTCGGCGTCGCTGGCCTCGGGATTCCGATTCAGGATCTCCACGGCGGTAATGATCATTCCCGGGGTGCAGAACCCGCACTGCAGGCCGTGGTTGTCCCAAAACGCCTGCTGAAGGGGGTGGAGCCCATCGTCGCCGGCCAGGCCCTCGATGGTCGTGACCTCGCACCCGTCGGCCTGGACCGCGAGCACGGTGCACGACTTGACTGCCTTGCCGTCCATCAGCACCGTGCAGGAACCGCACTGCGACGTGTCACAGCCGATGTTCGTCCCGGTGAGACCCAGACGGTCACGGAGCAGATGGCACAGCAGCAACCGGGCTTCGACGTCGTGTTCCTCGGCTTTTCCGTTGACGCTGATGCGAAGGCGATGGCTCATGGGGAGGTTCCTCCTCGCCGGGATCGAATCATCCGGATCGCGAGAGTAACCGGGAACGCCGGGAGACCGCAAGAGCACGGGGGCGCATTCGGCGCGACCCTCCTCAGCAACCTAGACTACGGCAGTTCCCAAAGGTCATGCGAACCGTCCTGATTCCAACCGCCATCGTGACTCTGCTGGCGTTGGCGTCGTTCGCGCCGGGACAGCCCCCGACCCAGCCCCCGACCCAGCCCCCAACCCGGCCCCCGCCGCCGGAAAGGCCAACCACGATCGGGCGGAAAACGATGCTCGGGGAGCGCTTCAGTTTTGTTGTTCGCGTTCCGAGTGTCACGCTCGACGTGGTGGTCGCCGATGACCGCGGCCGTTTCGTCACTGGTCTCGCGGCCGACGATTTCGAGGTCCTTGAGGACGGCGTTCCCCAGGAAATCCGTTACTTCACGGCCGACCTGACTCCCGTGACCAGTCTGCTGCTGCTCGACTCATCCGCCTCCGTGCGCTCGAGTCTGTCGGCTATCCAGACCGCGGCCTATCTCTTCCTCCGCAACATGGCGACCGCCGATCAGGGACGGGTCGCCACCTTCAGTGAGGGCGTCCGATTCGGGCCTCCGTACGCATCGGAGATCTGGACCCAGGTCGCCATGATCCGCCGCATGCGGCCGTTCGGAAAAACGGCGCTCTATGACGCGATCCTGACGAGCCTCCAGGAACTCTCCCGGGTTGAAGAGCGGAAGGCGCTGATCCTGGTTTCAGACGGCGAGGATTCCGGGTCCGACGCCAAGGGAAGCGTCAGCACCCGGGAGCAGGCACTCGAGGGCGCACGACTCTCTGAAGGCGCGATCTACACGGTGGGTTACACGGGATGGAGTCCCGAGGGCGGCGGGCGGCTCAACCGCGATTTTCTGGACGCGGTGGCGGAACAAAGCGGAGGACGTTCCTATTACCCCGACGAGATCGAAGACCTCTCGCGCCATTTCCGGCAGATCCAGCACGAATTGCACCGGCAATACCAGATTGCCTATCTCCCTTCCAAGGACCGCAAGGAAGGCGGTTGGCGGAGCATCGACGTTCGGATCAAGGACCGCGATGATCTGGTCGCGCGCACGCGCAAGGGCTACTACGCGGCTCCCGATATGGTATCCAGCGAACCCCGGTAGCCGGGAACGCGGCTTTTGCGGCGTCAGCAGGGCGCCGGCCAGGGAGCGCCGGGGCGCCGACACAACCCTCAACGCCCAGGGCTTGGCCACAACGCGGATAATCGGCTCCGCGCCTCGGCGCAAGGAGTTCCCCGATGAAACAATCCGCCGTGAGAACCGTCGCCTACCTCGCTGCCCTCGCCTTCAGCGCCGCCTGCGGGTCGCCGGAACCCGCATCCCCGCCCGCACCTGAACCGGAACCAGCTCTGACGGCCGATTACACCCTCGCCGCGGACAACACCCACAACCGCTGGAGCGCGACGATCCCGCCGGTCCTGACCGTGCCATCGGGCGCGGTCGTGGAGATCTTCACGAAGGAAGCGTCGGACGGGCAGATCACCCCGGAAACCACGGCCGCAGACCTCTTACAGGTGGACTTCGGACTCATCCACGCGCTCACCGGACCCATCGCGGTCGAAGGGGCGGAGCCGGGCGACCTGCTTGCAGTGACGATCCACGAAGCCGACGTTCAGGGCCCCGGCTGGGCCGGGATCTTTCCCGGGTTCGGCTTCCTCGCCGACGAATTCACCGAGCCCTGGATCCGGAGTTTCGACTTGGGACCCGGCGCCAGTGAGGCCCGCTTCAATGACCGGATCACCATTCCCCTTTCCCCTTTCCCGGGCGTTCTCGGCGTGGCTCCGGCAACCGACGAGATGCTGGTGACCATTCCGCCGCGGGAAAACGGCGGGAACATGGACAATCGGCACATGCGCGCCGGGACCACGGTGTACATCCCGGTCCAGGTTCCAGGCGCGAACTTCTCGATCGGGGACACCCACGCAGTGCAGGCGGACGGCGAGGTTTCCGGGAGCGCCATCGAAGTCCCCATGCGGCTCGTCGTCACGCTCGAGGTGATGCCGAATCCGCGGGGGATCACCGAGCCCGAGTACGAGACCGACGAGTACTACGCGGTCACCGGATTCGACCCATCAATCGACGAGGCGGCGAAGAAGGCGACCCGCCACATGATCGCCTACCTGGTGGCAGAGCACGGGCTGACGCCCGAAGAGGCCTACGTGCTGTGCTCGCTCGCGGGAGACCTCAAGATTTCGGAAACGGTGGACGTCCCGAACATGCTGGTGAGCATGCATATGCCGAAGTCGATCTTCGGTAACGACTGAGCCGGAGCTCGCAGACCGCCGGGTGAAGCGCATTCAACGTCTCGCCGCAGTTGTCAAGGTGCCTACCGGTAGCTACCATGGCCCCATGCGAGCCGTCGGCATCAAGGCCCTGAACAGCCGGCTGAGCGAATACGTGCGTCTCGCCGCGTCAGGGGAGACCATTCTGGTTACGAATCGGGATCGCGTCATCGCCGAGATAGGCCCTCCCCGTGGGACGGGAGACCCCTACGCGGACAATCCGCATCTCGCCGAAATGGTGCGGCAGGGGCACCTCACTCCGGCCCGATCACCGCTGAAGGGCCCGCCACCCGCCGGGCCGCCCGTGATGTCGCTCGCAGAACTGCTCAACGAGTTGGACGAAGACCGGGCGGACCGGTGACTTACGTTGACAGTTCCGCCGTCCTGGCCCAGATCCTGACCGACGACCGGCGGCCTCCGCGGGCGCTTTGGGCGGAAAACCTGGTTTCCAGCCGATTGCTGGAGTACGAAGTGTGGGTCCGACTCCATGCCCGCAGCCTCTTAGAGACTCATGGCGTCTCGGCAGCGCGACTCATTGCCGGGATCGACCTGTTGGAGTTGTCTCCTCCGGTACTTGCCCGCGCCCTGAAACCTTTCCCTTCACCACTTCGCACGCTCGATGCCTTGCATGTCGCCTCGGTGGTTTCCCTCCAAGGAGCTGGCGAGGCGGTTCGACTCGCCAGTTACGACCGCCGCATGGTGGCGGTCGCTCCGGCGATGCGGATTCCGCTCTACGATCTCGGCACGTGAACCGCGTTGTTTTTCTTTCCCAACCAGAAGGAGTCGAGGGTCCGCTGACGGAGGCTGACAGCCGGTGGACAAGGTCACGCGGCCCCGTTCTCGGTACTCACGTCACTTTCTCCACAGGCTGCGAACCCGTCGCTCCAGGAGAGGACTGCCGCCGATGAACATCCCCGCCCTCACAGTTCTGGCGGTGGCAGCGGTGACAGCACTCTCTGCGCACCCTGCCTCCGCCCAAAGGCACGAATACCCCGACCCCTTCCCGGGCGGCTACCCCTCCCTCGCGGGGGTCAGCGGCGCGGGGCGGATGTACATGGAGAGCTATTTCCCGCCCCCCGTCACCGCCTCGCCCACCTACCCGGCCTGGTCGCCCGACGGCGAGTCCATCGCCTTCGCCTACCAGGGCCGCATCTGGGTCGTCCCCACCGAGGGCGGCACGGCCCACCAGGTCACCAGCGGCCCCGGCTACCACTCCCAGCCCAGCTGGTCCCCCGACGGCAGCCAAATCGCCTACGCGGCCGACATCGACCGCAACTTCGACATCTTCGTCACCGAGCTCGCGACCGGCGGGTCGCGCCGCCTCACCACCCACCCCTTCCTCGACCTGCGGCCGCGCTGGTCGCCGGACGGGTCCCGCATCCTCTTCACGACGGAGCGCAACGGCACCTTCGACCTCTGGGTCCACGGTATGGAAACCGGCATGGCCGAAGCCGTCATCGCCGACCCGCAGGCCAACGATATGGCCGGGGATTGGATCGGCGACACCGGCGACATCGTGTTCGTTTCCAGGCGGGGCGAGGCCGCGCTCGGCTCGGGTTCCCTCTGGCGGTATCGCGGCGCGACCGGAGCGGTGGAACTCCTCATTCGCGTCGAGACCAACTATCAGGCGGCACCGGTCGTCGCGCCGCATGGGGGCATCGTCGCCTACGTCACAGACTCCTCGGGCAACAACGACCTCTACGCCGTCCCCAGCGAGAAGTCGCCCCGCGGAATCCAGCCCGTGCGCCTCACGCACAGCCGCACGGATGAGTATTTCCCCTCGTGGTCACCTGATGGCGGGCGCCTGGTGTACGCCAGAAACGGCGGCACCGCGGACCAGCCGCGCACGATCGACAACGGGATGGGGTTCGCGCTCTACACGGTTACGCGAGGGGGTGGCACGCCCAAACCCGTGCGAATCGACGGCTACGCATGGTCCGAGCCCACCGGCCGGCTCCGCGTTCGCATCAGTGATTCGGACGGCGAACTCCTGCCGTCGCGTATCTATCTGACCGGCTCCGACGGGCGCGCCTACTTCCCGCACAGCAGCTACCCCCGCGTCGTCAGCGTGACCGAGGACTACTACTTCCACACGGACGGCAGCTTCTCCGTGACCCTCCCCGCCGGCGAGGCCACCGTCGAGGCTTGGCGGGGTTTCGAATACGAGCCCGTCTCGCGCGCCGTCGAAGTCCGCGCCGGCGAGCACACCACCGTCGAACTCCAACTGGACCGCTGGATCGACATGGCCGCGAGTGGCTGGTACTCCGGCGACAACCACATCCACCCCAACTACGGCGGCCACTACTTCGTCACCCCCGAGGACCTGCGGAACAAGGCCCACTCGGAGGACCTCAACGTCGCAAACGGCATGATCGCCAACTACTGGGGCAACAGCCGGGTCGAGGACCTCGAGCACTTTCTCGGGCACCCGCACCCGCACACCGGCCCGCGCACCATCGTCTACTACAACGAGGAGTACCGGCCCAGCTTCTTCGCGCACCTCTCGCTGCTCAACCTGACCGAGCTGATCACGCCCTTTTACATCGGCTCGGTGGGGACCGCGCACCAGGCCCTCTACCCTGACAACGCGTCGGTGCTTCGTCGTGTGCATGAGCAGGGCGGAATTGGCGGATACGTCCACCCCTTCGGGCTCCGGCATCGGGACCCCGACGCGGCGGGGGCGGGATCAGCGAGAGAGCTGCCCGTCGACGCGGTTCTCGGCTTGGCCAACTTTGTGGATGTGGCGTGTATCTGGAGCGACGAACTCGGGACGGCTGAGGTCTGGTACCGCCTCCTCAACACGGGTTCGCGCATCCCGGGGACCGCCGGAACGGACGTCATGTCCGACATTTGGCGGCATCCCGCGGTCGGGACGACGCGCACCTACGTTTACACCGGCGAGGACCACGTCCACTACGACGCCTGGGCCGACGCGATGGCGGCGGGTCGCGCGTTTGTGACCAGTGGGCCGATCATGACGCTGGACGTTTCCGGGCCCGGAGACGCTTCCGGGAAGGGCATGGGCGAGGAACTGGCGGTGTCTCGCGGCGATGTGGTCACGGTGCGCGGGACGGCACGGTCGCTCTTCACGATGCACGGCCTGGAGATCGTGCAGAACGGCCGCATCGTGCACCGGATCGACGCCACGGGCGACCTGAAGTCGATCGACGCCGAGCTGGAGATCCCGATCGAGGGGAGCGGGTGGATCGCGGCGCGGGTGCTTGGGCCGGCGCAGCACGGCGCGATGGACAGCTACCTGTTCGCGCACACGAATCCCGTCTTCGTGATCGCCGACGGCGAGCCGATCCGCTCGCGGGACGACGCGGCGTTCTTCGTCCGCTGGATCGACCAGGTGCTGGACGAACTGCGGGCGATGGACCGCTGGGATGATCCCGCGCACAAGGCGGAGGTGCTGGCGACATTCGAGAAGGGGCGGCGGTTGTACCAGGCGCAGGTGGATGAGCTGCGGGGCAGTGGGAGTGGCAGGTAGGACTTTCCCGAACACGGAGGGCTGGATTCCTGCGGTTTCAACGAGACCCATGGTTCTACAGCGCAGCGTCTCCTGCGTGGCATCGGCTTCCCGGAGCGGTCGGCGAGCGTGTTCGGCGTGCCGCAACCCGTTTCCGGGGCCTCTCCGCACACTGGTCGCGTTGCAGATTGCTTCGCTGGTCCACTTGTGGGATAGCCGTCAGCCGGCCCGGCTCGCCAGTTAACAGCCTGCCGCATGGTGACGGCCGCCCAGGCGATGCGGATTCCCCTCTACGACGGAAGGGGCGGGCGGAACTCGATCAGCGAAGCGCCGCCAGCACCTTCCCGATGAACGGCGACACCGCTCCGCCCTGGATCCAGCGGACCACCACCACCAGATCGTTCTCCCAGTCCACGTAGACGATGTTGCTCCCGGCGCCGCGGAAGGTGACCGCGGTGTCCGGGGCGTCGGGAATGGACTTGACCATCTCCCCGTCCCGCTCGACCGGCCCGTTCAGGAACCAGTTCATGTACCCGTAGGTCGGGTTCACCTCACCGGGGGTGCGGGCCATTCCGATCCACTCCTCGGAGATGAGTTGCTTGCCCTCCCAGTTCCCCATCCGCAGGAAGAGGTAGCCGAAGCGGGCGAGGTCGCGGCCGCTGATGTGCATCCCGCCGCCCCAGTGGCCGCCGCCGCTGACCGACTGGACGTTGCGCCCGTCGATCATCACCCAGGAGTTCTCGTAGCCGTGCCAGCGCCAGCGGTTCGAGGCCCCGATGGGATCCATGATCGCTTTCCGGAGCACCAGCGGAAGCGGATCGCGCACCACGTGGAGCGCCGCCAGGCCAAGCAGGTTCACCCGAACATCGTTGTACTTGTAATGAGTTCCCGGTTCGTACATGGGGCGGTCCGGGTACTCGAAGGGGTGATCACCCACCGGGCGGTCGGCCCAGTCCGGCTTGTCGAACAGCGTGCCCTGCCAGTCGCTCGTCTGGCGGAGCAAGTGGTCCCAGGTGATGGAGTCGTTGTGTTCCGAGCCGAAGAGCTCGTCGTCCGGCATGTAGGGACCGGCCAGGTCGTCGACCGCGGCGATCAGCCCCGCGTCGTAGAGGAGGCCGACCGTTGTCGAAAGGAAAGTCTTCGACACGCTGAACGTCATGTCCACCTTCTTCGAGGGACCCCACTCACGCACGATGTAGCCGTCCTTCACCACGATGCCGCTCAATGCTCCCCGAACAGTGGTGGGGCCGACCCGGCTTCCGTGGGGCTCGCTCGCGAACGTCAACTCATGGTTGAGCGCCAGGTCGCGGGGCGCGTCCGATTCCGAGGCCACCGCGAACTCGACCGCTTCCTCGAGCAGCGCCGCATCGAACCCGGCCTCCTCGGGAGTCTTCGTCTGCCAGTCGTGCCGTTCGGGAAAATAGGGGGTCTGCGCCGCGGCGAAGCTCGCCGCCAGCAGTCCAAGGACAAATACGCCCGCCACCGGGGCAAGGCCGTTTCCACGTCTCATTTGGTTTCGTCTCCTGCTCGGCCCCTCTCCGGGGCGCTACCGGACCCTCGGGCCTCGATCTTGGATTTCATGTCGGCGAAGAGCTCGCGGAGCACCTTTTCCGTCACCGGCTTCAACAGTCGGGAGGCGAGCGCCGCCAGCGTTCCCCGCACCTGCACGGTGCCCTTCCAGTCCATAACGGTACCGGCGTCGTCATCCCTCAGACGAAGCTCGGCGACGGCGTCGATGGTGGTGCCCGGTGCCCTGCCCCGGATCTTCAGCTTGACCTCTTCGAGTTCCACGAGGTCCGTGAACTCGATGATGTTCTTCGCGTTGAGTCCGACGGTGCCGAGCTTCACTCCTCCCACGACTTCGAACCGCTTGCCAGGCTCGAGGATGCGGACCGACTTCACGCCGGGGGTGCAGGAAGCCACCGACTCGGCGTCGGTGACAAACTCCCAGACGCGTTCGCGGGGCGCACTGATGATCTCGGTGCCTTCAATTTCCATGGCCGGATTCTACGGGAGCCCCGCCGATTCTCGGTGGCGCCGCCCCAACCCGACTAGCCGCGGCCGAAATCTCGGGGGTCTATTCGATCCACACTGGGGACCGCGTCGAAATCGCTGTCCACCGAGAGCATCGTCTGAATACCGCGCGCCTCCATCGTTGCGACGTGAACCGCGTCACGGGTGGGAAGCTGCGGATGCTCCAGGAGGATTTGCAGAGCCCGGACGGTGTGTTGCGCCGTGACCGGAATGATCTCGGCGCAGAGTTCCATCGCCGCGCGATGAACCACCCCGGCTGCTGCGATGCGCCGCTGCGAAAAGTAGCGGTGCAGGATCTCCTGCAGTACTTCGGCGTTCGTTACCGGGGTGAAGTCCCGGTCCACCAGGCGCCGCAGCGCCCCCTTGCAGAGGGCACGCCATTCCGGGTCGCGCCCGCCGGCGTACATGAGGATGTTCGTGTCCACGAAGATGCGGCGATCAGTTCGCATCATCCGAGTCCACTGGCGAGCCCACTGGCGAGTCCACTGGCGAGTCCGGTGGCGAGTCCGATGGCGAGTCCACTGGCGAGTCGGATGGCCCAGCGCCAGGGTCCGCCCCGAAATCCGGCATAACGCGCTGCTCATCCGGACACAGGGAGGCCTTCATCGCGCTGTACTCCCGTTTCCATTCCGCCCACGAGGACGGGACAGGGGCCGGAGGCATCGCATCGAGCGCCTCCAGCGCCTCCAGTTGTCGCCGGCGCCTGTCCGGCTTCACGCAGTATTCCCGGATCGCTTCCCGGACCACGCTCGCGTGCTTGAGGCCCTCCGATTCGGCCCGCCG
Source organism: Candidatus Marinacidobacterium sp. (assembly GCA_965250045.1). GTDB lineage: Bacteria > Acidobacteriota > Vicinamibacteria > Marinacidobacterales > Marinacidobacteraceae > Marinacidobacterium. The sequence goes on along the minus strand of OZ252286.1, from coordinate 2,545,288 downwards.
TCGGATCGCGGCGTACTCCGTCTCGTTCAGGGTTACCTGGACCTTGTGCCCGCGCCGCATGGACGGAAGTCTCCGGTGGCGCGGCGTTGATGTCAAGTTCAATGTGGCGTCTAACGTGTGTCACACTTCACGACACAGCCTACAAGCGCGGCCTGGCTTCGGCCGGCGGAAGGGCGCCAGCCGAACCGGATTCCGGAAAGACTCAGAAGGTGAACCGGGCTCCGAGCTGGATCTCGCGCGGCGGGTGCGCGGCGCTCGGGATCAGGAAACTGCCCGAACTGATGATGTCGCTTCCCATCTGGTTGAAGTTCGTGCGGTTCGTGACGTTGAAGAAGTCGGCGAGCAGCGTGGCCTCGAAACGGTCGTCGAAGGGCAGCGCGTAACGGAAGCTGATGTCCAGACGCCCCTGGTGCTTGGCGCGGCAGCACCCCGGAGCATTGGCCGGCGAGCAACCGTCTCGCCGTCGTTCGATGTCCAGGCGGATGGCGCCCGACCGGCCGGAGCCGCGGGAAGCGCCGCAGGGTCGGAAGCTCTTTCCGGCGTTTCGCCCAGCCCTTTGGGGCAGCCGGCGTGGCGTAGTCTTCCGGGCCGAGGTTCCCGCCATGTTCCGCTTCGTCCTGCGCCGCAGTTCGCTCCGCGCCGCTGTCGCTGGCGTGCTCCTTCTCCCGGTCGCGCTTGAGGCCCGGGGCACGCCGGCCTCCGAAACCGGGTTCGCGGCCTCGAATGCCGAGATCGTGGGCGAGGTCACCGACCCCCAGGGTCTTCGTATTCCCGGCGCCGACGTGATCCTCACCCTCGCGAGCGGCGAGATCCGGGAAACCACCAGCGATGCGGCGGGTTCGTTCCGCTTCGACACACTGCCGGAAGGCCTCCACCGGCTGACGGTGCTCGGCCGCGGGTTTGCCGACCGGACGATCGAGATCACCGTGGGGAGCGCCGGCGAGGTCCGCATCAGCATCCCCCTCGAGATGTCCTTCGCCGAGCGGGTGACAGTGACCGGACAGCAGCAGGAACGAAGCCTCCAGGAAGAGCCGACCAGCGTGGCGCTGGTGAGTGGAGCGCGACTCGACGCGGGCACCGACACCGACCTCTACCAGTTGGTCGCGATGACGCCCAACGTCAGCTCGTCCTCAGACATCCGCGGGTTCTCGATCCGGGGGATCAGCCAGCAGGGTTTCGGAGCGGAGGGCGGCCTCCTGCTGAGCGTCAAGGTGGACGGGGCCACCGTCCAGGGCTATCAGGGCACCTTCTTCGGCCCCTTCAGCACCTGGGACATGGACCGGGTCGAGATCTTCCGGGGACCGCAGTCCACCCAGCAGGGAAGGAACGCGCTCGCGGGCGCCATCGTCATGAAGAGCGCCGACCCGGAATACCGGAGATCGTTTCGGGTGCGGGGCCGGCTCGGAAACCTGGGAGCGAACCAGGGCTCGGCGGTCCTGAACCTTCCCATTGTGGCCGGCAAGGCCGCGTTCCGCCTTGCCGTGGACAATCGCAAGAGCGACGGCTTCGTCGCGAACCCCACCCGCGGCGAGGATTCCTATGACTTCCGGGACTTCCTCACGGTCCGGATGAAGCTGCGTTTCGACCCGACCGCGCGGTTCCGGGGCATGTTCAGCTACCAGGCGACCGAGAGCCGGGGAGGCGACGGGGTCATCAACGTGGACCGATTCCCGGACGAGCGCGTGAACATCTCCGATCACGCCGCCGAGGACGGTTCCGAACACCACGCCGTGACGCTGGCACTCGCGTACGACCTGAGTCACTCCCTGTCCCTCGAGTCCACTTCCAGCATCTACCAGCACGACTACCGCCGCGCCGAGGACCTGGACCAGACCCCCGTCCCGGCCGGCGTCCTCGAATACACGACCGATGACGAGTGGGTCACGCAGGAGTTCCTCCTCCGTTACTCGGGGCCGGGCCGGCGGCGCGGGGTTCTGGGCCTCTATTTCGCCGACCTGACCGATACGCTGCAGGCAGACGCCGCGGGCCCCGGGGAACTGGCCGGCCTTCCCCCGGGGTTCGTGCTGACCTCGTTCTTCAATACGGAGGAAGCGACGCGAAACGCGGCCCTCTTCGGCGAGTTCGACCTGGGTCTGGCCGAGGCCTGGACCCTCACACTCGGCGCGCGCTACGACAACGAGAGCCGGGAAACCATCAACACCCAGGGAGTGGTCTCCGATCCGCCGCTTCCGCAGTTCCCTCCCGAAGGCGCGCCCCCGCAGCACCTGGAGGCGTCCTATCGGGCCTTCCTCCCCAAGGCGACCCTCACCCGCGACTGGAGCGATGAGCTTTCCACCTCGATCGGCTGGCAACGCGGCTACCGGGCGGGAGGACGCTCGATCGCGGTCCTGAGCCAACGGGTCAGCGATTTCGATCCGGAGTTCACGAGCAACGTCGAGTTCGCGCTGCGCACCGCGGCCCCCGACCGGCGCTGGTTCTTCAACGGGAACGTGTTCTACACCGACTGGACCAACCAGCAGGTCCGCGTCATGACCGACCTGGGCCTTCCGGTGGACACCGTTACCGTCAATGCCGGGGAGTCCACGGTCAGCGGGCTGGAAGCCCAGGCCGGCTACTGGGTGGACCCGCGGGTGCAGCTCTACGGATCCCTGGGATTGCTGAGCACCCGGTTCGACGACTTCCGCGACGGGGAGCGGGACTTCACGGGAAACGAGTTTCCGCACGCGCCGGCGTGGTCCTGGATCACCGGACTTTCCGTGCGTCTGGACGATTCCTGGTCGGGGAACGCCGAGATCGCGGCCCAGGCGGATGCGTTCTCGGACCGCGACAACGACGCGCGCTTCCGCGCCGGGGGCCGCACCCTCGTCAATGCCCGGTTCGGCTACCGGCGGGGATCCGTCGGAGTGTTCGCCTTTGGGCGGAACCTGCTCGACGAGGCCTATCTCCTCAGGGCCTGGCAGTCGAGCGTTCCGCTCTTCAGCGCCTTCGGGCGCGCCGGCGAACCGCGGACCATCGGCATCGAACTGGATTTCAGTTTCTGACGCTCTCCGCTGCCAGACGCACCCGGACTCGGGATCCCCTTTAGTAACGGCGGGCGACGGCTTCATCGCCCACGAGCCATTGGTCGCCGCCGAACGAGTCGCGCGGCGCCAGGCCGGCCAGAGTGAAGTCGATCACTGCCGGCAGGCCGGTCGCCAACTGGCTCTGCTCCTCGTAGCCGCCCTTCGCGCCGTAGTGGTCGTCTCGCCTCGTTTCTCGGCGAGGAAATACCGCCCATCCCAGCCCGTCCGCGTCTCCTCACCGGCCGCAGCTCCCCTAGCAGCCGGTGGTGAAACCCAGGCGGCCCAGTTCTCCCGGTGGGGGCTCCTCCCTCACGCGCCTTGTCAGCCGGGCCCCCACCGGGAGAACTGGCCCCACCGGGAGAACTGGGCCTCCCCGGCCTCGGCGCTCACCCGGGTTCCACCACCGGCTGCTAAGGGCGACGATCAGCAACAGTCCTCTCGGTGGGGGCCTTCATTCAGACCGGCGTCAACCGCCGGAGGCGGGCGAATACTGCGCACCCCCGAACTACCGAATGGCGCCGGCGCCATCGGCGGCGCCGTCCGCTAGCATTGGGCCGACCAACATGGATCGCCAGGTGTTGCTGGAGCACCTCCGCCGTACGCGCTTCTCGTCGGAGGGCCGGGAACGCGCGCAGGCTGACGCCCAGCGCATCGCGTCCTTCCTTCGCAGCCAGGGAGCGCGGCGCGTCATCGGGTTCGGTTCCGCGTTCGCCCCGGATCGGCGGTTCACACCGCGGTCGGACCTCGACGTTGCCGTCGAAGGGCTCGCGCCGGACCGGCACTTCGCCGTGCTCGCCCGCGCCCAGGCGATGACCGAACTCGAACTCGATCTGTTTCCGCTGGAGTCCGGGCTCGAATACATACGCGACGCCGTTCGGAAGGAGGGCGTCCCGCTGTGAGTCCGGAAGAAGCCGTGGTGAGGCGACTCCGCGCCGAGATCGAGCAAGAGTTGGGGCGCCTGGTCTAATCCGGCCGGCGCGGCTCCGCCCGCCCCGGAAGCGCTCCGCGGTTTCGCTCCCCTGCGGGGAGCGATGCCGACCGGAGGTCGGCGTTCCAAGCCGTCCCCCGCGCTTCTGCTCGGTGGGCGGTACGCAGGTTTCGCGGCCCGGAGGGCAGCGATGCCGGTGTGACCCACCGGCGTTCCCTCAGATGCCGGTCAGCGACCGGCGCTCTGTGCGGCAAAGGTCTCGGCGCAGCCGGCGCAGCAGAACCAGGTGGTCTGTCCCCCGGACTCGACCCGGTGGGGCGAGTCCCGGGACACGGTCATGCCGCAGATCGGGTCCACCGCGAAGTCGCTCGCCGCGGGTTCCAGTGAGATGCCGACCGCGGGGGCCGCGGCGTGCTCTTCTACGGCCACTTGCGCCTCGTCAGCCGAGCGACGGTCCTCGACGATCTGCGCGAGGATGCTGAGCGCGATTTCCCCTGGTGTTTCCGCGCCGATGTCGAGGCCCGCGGGAGAACGGAGTCGTGCGGCTTCCCCAGCGGAAACGCCCATTCCCATCAGACGCTCGCGCACCGCCGCCGCCCGGCGGGGACTGGCCACGAGACCCACGTAGCGGGCGCGCCCATCGGCGAGTCCGGCCTTCAGCGCCGCCCATTCCCCTTCCCCGTGGCCGGCAACCACCACGAAGGCTCCCTCCGCGACGGCTGCCAGGTCCTCGTCCACTCCGGCGGTTCGCACGTCCATGCCGAGCGTCTCACCGAGCGCCGCCAGCGCTTCCACGATGGGCGAATTGCCCGCGAGCACGAGCCGGCGCGAAGGCAGGTAGGGCTCCAGATGGATGTCGAGCGCGCCCCCGCTCACACAGGCCATGTGTTCCTCGAGTACCCCCTCCTCGGCTTCGGCGCCTTCCGGAGGGCTATCGGGCGAGATGCGCAGCAGCCGGGGAGTTCCGTCGGCGAGCGCCCGCAGGGATTCCCGGCGAACCGCCGGTTTGACGCATGTACCCCCGACGAAACCCTGAAACTGCCCGTCGCCGGTAACGATCGCTTTCGCTCCCGGCCGCGCCGAAGTCGGCCGTTCCGCCCGGACCACCGTCGCCAGCACGAACGGCACGCCGTCGCGCTGAAGACGGGCTGCCGCGGCGAAGACATCCGTCGGCCCGCCGCTCACCCTGGCAGCCGCTTTGGGCGTCTACCGGGTCGCAGCGGCGCCGTGTTCGTTCAGAATGTTCCAGACGCGCGCCGGGGTCATGGGGATCTCGACGTGGCGCACCCCGAGATGCCAGAGGGCGTCCACCACCGCGTTCACGACGGCCGGGGGGGCGCCCACCGTTGCGGACTCGCCGACTCCCTTGGCGCCGATGGGGTGGTGCGGCGACGGGGTCACCGTTTCGCCCAGTTCCCAGTGCGGGGTCTCCATCGCGGTGGGAACCAGGTACTCCATGAGGTTCCCCCCCGTGATGTTGCCCTCGGCGTCGTAGGAGATCTCCTCGAAAAGCGCCGGCGCGATGCCCATCGCGAGCCCACCGTGGATTTGTCCGTCCACGATCATCGGGTTGATCCGCACCCCGCAGTCGTCCACCGCCACGAAGCGACGGATCTTGACCTGACCGGTGCCCCGATCGATGTCCACGCAGCAGATGTAGGACCCGAACGGGAAGGTCAGGTTCGGCGGGTCGTAGTAGGAGACCGCTTCGAGCCCCGCTTCCATCCCCTGGGGGTGGTTCGTGTAGGCCGCGAAGGCGATTTCCTGGATCGTCTTCGCCCGGTCGGGAGAGCCCTTCACGTAGAACTTCCCCCGCTCCCACACGAGATCCGCCTCGTCGGCCTCCAGGAGGTGGGCAGCGATCTTTTTCGCCTTCTCCCGGATCTTCCGGGAAGCGATCGCCGCGGCTGCTCCCGCGACGGGGGTCGAACGGCTCGCGTAGGTTCCGAGGCCGTAGGGAGCGGTGTCGGTATCCCCCTCTTCGACCTGGATGTGCTCGGGTGGGATCCCGAGTTCCTCGGCGATGATCTGGGCATAGGTGGTTTCGTGCCCCTGGCCCTGGGATTTGGTTCCGAAGCGGGCGATCGCCTTTCCGGTGGGGTGGATCCGGATCTCGCTCGAATCGAACATCTTGATGCCCAGGATGTCGAAGGTCTTGGACGGCCCGGCCCCGACGATCTCCGTGAACGACGAAATCCCGATACCCATCAGCTCGCCGCGCGCGCGCTTTTCGGCCTGCTCGGCACGAAGCTCCTGGTAGCCGATCATGCCCATCGCCTTTTCGAGCGCCGCCCCATAGTTCCCGCTGTCGTACTCCCAGCCGAGTACCGACGTATAGGGGAACTGCTCCGGCTTGATGAAGTTCCGGAGGCGGAAGTCGGCGGGATCCTCCCCGTTCTCGCGGGCCAGGAGATCCACCATCCGCTCGATCGCATGTACCGCCTCGGTTACCCGGAACGAACACCGGTAGGCGATTCCGCCCGGCGGCTTGTTCGTATACACCCCGTCCACCACCACATGGGCGTTCTCGAGATCGTAGGACCCGCTGGCGATGTGGTAGAGCCCGGCGGGAAACTTCGACGGATTGGCCGCTGCGTCGGAGTAGCCGTGATCGGCAACGGTGTCCAGCTTCAGCGCCGTCACCTTGCCGTTTCTCGACCCGAGCGTCGCGCTGATGTGGTAGTCCCGGGCGAACGAATCCGCCTGGAGATTCTCCGAACGGTCCTCGATCCACTTGACCGGCTTCCCGGTCACCACCGACGCGGCGATCGCCAGCACGTAGCCGGGATAGACCGGCACCTTGCCGCCGAATCCGCCGCCGATGTCGGGGGAAATGACCCGGATCTTGTGCTCCTCGAGTCCGAGGTGGGCGGTCACCAGCGCCACCACGGTACGGATGGCGTGGGGCGCCTGGGTGGTCAGGTAAAGGGTCAGGTGACCCTCCACCGGATTCCAGCTCGCCACGCAACCGCAGGTCTCGATGGACGCCACGTGGATCCGCGGGAGGTGCATCTTCTGCTTGACGACGGTGTCGCACTCGGCGAGCGATCGTGCCGTCGCATCGGCATCGCCATGCTCCCAGTGGAAGATGTGGTTGCTCTCCTTGTCGTCCCGAACCTTGGTGGCGCCCGGCTTCAGCGCCTCGTGCGGGTCCACGACCACCGGAAGCGAGTCGTAGTCCACCTCGAGGGCGGCCACCCCGTCAGCCGCGGCATAGCGCGAAGTCGCCACGATGGCGGCCACTTCCTGTGCCTGGTACTTGACGGTGTCCACCGGCAGCACCATCTGCTGGTCGCTCATCAGGGTGGGCATCCACGTGAGCTTGAATCCCTCGAGCGTCTTGCCGGTGATCACGGCGGCCACGCCAGGCACCGACGTCGCGGTGTCCTCGTGGATCTTCGTGATCTTCGCGTGCGCGTAGGGACTCCGGGCGATGTCCAGATAGAGCATCCCCGGGAGCTTGATGTCATCGATATAGCGCCCCTGTCCTCTGATGAAGCGGGCGTCTTCTTTCCTCTGGACGGAGTGTCCGATACCTCTGCACTCAGCCATCGCTGTTCTCCTTCATCAGTTCCGCGGCGCGCTGCACGGCCTTCACGATGTTCAAGTAGCCGGTGCAGCGGCACAGGTTGCCGGAGATCCCCCAGCGGATCTCCGCTTCGGTGGGATCCGGGTTCTCCTCCAGGAGCGCCTTCGAGGTCAGCATCATGCCCGGGGTACAGAACCCGCACTGCAGGCCGTGCTTCTCGGTGAAGCCCTGCTGGACCGGATGGAGCCCACCGTTCGCGAGCCCTTCGACGGTCGTGACCTCGGAGCCGTCCGCGGCCACCGCGAACACCGTGCAGCTCTTGGCCGGTACGCCGTTCAGGAGCACCGTGCAGGCGCCGCACGAGGTCGTGTCGCACCCGATATGGGTGCCGGTGAAGCCGACGTCCTCGCGGATGAAGTGCACGAGCAACAGGCGCGCTTCGACCTCGCGCGTGTGCTCTTCACCGTTGATGGTGACGTTGATTCGGTGGGAACTCATGACGCCTCCTTCGCCCGGGCGAGGGCGCTGGCCGCCGCCCGATAGGTGAGCGTGCGGACCACCGCGCGCTTGTAGTCGGCCGATCCCCGGTGATCGTCGCCAGGGTCCGCCGCACCCGCCGCCGCTGCCGCTGCCGCGTCGAGCGCAGCATCGCCCCCGTCGGAGCCGACGAGCGCCGCTTCCGCCGCGTCAGCCTGGATTGCGGTCAGGCCGACGTTGGTGAGAGCCACCCCGACGCTGCCGATTCGGCCACCAGCGAGCTGAATCTGGACGGCGACGGCCGCGACCGCGTAGTCGCCAACCTTGCGTTCAAACTTCTGGTAGGCGCCGCCCGCCCCGGCTCGGAACGCCGGAATGCGGATCTCGGTAAGGATCTCCCCCGCCTCCAGGCAGGTGGAGAAAGGCCCGGTGAAGAAGTCGGAAGCGGCGACCGTCCGCTGTCCCGACGGGCCGCTGGCGACGAAGGACGCCCGGTAGGCCAGCATCGTCGCGGGATGGTCGTTCCCCGGGTCCGCGTGGGCGACGTTCCCGCCGACGGTGGCCAGGTTCCGCACCACCGGGTCCGCGATGACGCGCGTCGTGTCGGCGAGCAGCGGGTAACGGCTCCGGACGAGTTCGGATTTGTCGAGCTCCGATTCGCGGGTCATCGCCCCGATGCAGAGCGAACCGCCCTCCTCCCGGATTCCGGAGAGCCCGGGAATGCGCCGCAGGTCCACCAGCGCGGTGGGTTCCGCGAGGCGGAACCGCATCATGGGGATGAGGCTGTGTCCCCCGGCCAACAGTTTGGCCTCGGGGTTGGCCAGCAGCAGCCGGCTCGCCTCCTCCAGATTCTCGGGAGCGTGATAGTCGAAAGACGGTGGAATCACGGCGTCCCCTCCTTTGCGGAAGTCCGAGCATACCAGCGTGTCCGGCGGCCGCGACAAGGAGACCCGCGGCTGAACGAGTGGGTCGCTGTTCCCCGTTCCGATGGCGTGGCCATATATATGGGTATACTGATATGGCTGTGCCATATCTCTCGGAGGTGATCAATGAAGACGACGCTCAACCTGAACGATGAAATCCTGAAGGCGTCCCGCAGCCGGGCCGTTCAGGGCGGCCTGACCCTCACCCGCTTCGTCGAAGACGCGCTGCGCGCAAAGCTCATGGACGAGGCCCGACCGCAGCCCGCGTTCCGCCTCGAAGTCAGCACCGTCACCGGGACACGCCCACCCAGCGTGGACATCTCGGACCGGGACGCTCTCTACGAGGTCATGGACGGCGATGATCGCAGTTGACTCGAACGTCCTGATCTACGCCCACCGGACCGAGACCGACTCCCACCACGCGGCGGTCGCCGAATTGGTCCGGCTTGCGGAGGGCGCGGATCCATGGGCACTCCCGGTTTTCTGTATTCCCGAGTTCCTCCGCGTCGTCACGCATCGGCGCGTCTTCCATCCGCCGTCCACCCTGGCGCAGGCCTTCGAGTTCCTGGACCGGCTCCTCGCTTCCCCGGGCTGCCTGGTCCTTCGCCCCGGTCCATCGTTCATGGAATTGCTCAGGGCAACTGTCGAGCAGGCCGACGCTCGCGGCAACCTTGTTTTCGACGCGCAGATCGCCGCGCTCTGCCGGGAACACGGGGTGTCCACGGTCCTCACCCGGGATCACGATTTCCGGCGATTCGCTCCGCTGAAAGTCCGCCTGCTGGGGTAACGGGAACGCTCCGCTGCTGCGTGCGCGCAGTCGCGCCGGGACGCCACCCAGTCGGATGGCGCCGCCGGAAGAGAGCGCCGATCTCTCGCCAGTTGCTGTAAAAATGCAATCGCGCCGCGACGCCGGCAACCCAGATGGTGCGCGACAGCGGGCCCCCACCGGGAGAACTGGCCACCGGTCTCCGGCCGGCATCGCGCAGGAGCGCGAAACCAGCGCCGATGGCACGGAGCTATGCCAACCTGAGTGCCGCACCCCCTCCCAACCCAGGAGGGCCCGGCCGCTCACCGCTCGCCCTACCTGCGGCCGCGCCTTTTTTGTGCCGGCGGGGTGTGTGGGCCGATCCGATCATTGGGGTTTCTCCCGCTGGGGGCCGGCATCGCCCGCCGCGAGGCGGGCGACACCGCGCCCGATCCACCCCGTGGATGGCCCCGCCGGGTGCCGAATACTCCGCACCCGGATGGCGCCGCCGGTTGCGGCGAATTCAGTTCTGATTCAATCCCCGCTCAAACCGTGTCTCAGCCCTCCCCGTCGCGGCGCGACCCCTGGAAGCGCAGCCTTCGCCTGATCGGCATCCTGCTTGCGATCTGGTTCACGGCCTCGCTGGGCCTCGGGGTGCTGCTCGCCGAACCGCTCAACCGGATCTGGGTCGGCGGGTTCCCGCTGGGCTTCTGGTTCGCCCAGCAGGGATCAATCCTGGTCTTTTTGGTCCTGTTGCTCGTGAACGCGGTCGCCATGGACCGGATCGAGCGCGACGCCGACCGGTCCGATGACGGTGAGGAATCGCCGTGAGCATCGCCGGCTGGACCCTCGTCTTCGTCGTCGGCAGCTTCGCCCTCTACACCACCATCGCGATAGCGAGCCGGGTGCAGACCACCTCCGGCTTCTATGTTGCCGGCCGGGGCGTCTCCGCGGTAGCCAACGGCATGGCGACCGGCGCCGACTGGATGAGCGCCGCGTCGTTCATCTCCATGGCGGGGCTCATTTCCTTCATGGGATACGACGGCGCCATCTACCTCATGGGGTGGACCGGGGGCTACGTCCTGCTGGCGCTGCTGGTCGCGCCGTATCTCCGTCGCTACGGCCGCTACACGATCCCCGAGTTCGTGGGGGACCGGTTCGCCTCCCAGGCCGCCCGGCTGACCGCGGTGGTCTGCGCGGTGTTCATCTCCTTCACCTACGTCGCGGGACAGATGCGGGGGGTGGGAGTGGTCTTCTCCCGTTTCCTGACGATTCCGGTGGAGTACGGCGTGGTGATCGGCGGAGTCATCGTGCTGCTCTACGCCACGCTCGGCGGCATGCGGGGCATCACCTATACCCAGGTGGCCCAGTACTGCGTGCTCATCGTTGCGTTCCTCATTCCCGCCGGCGCCATCTCCTGGATGATGACCGGCAACCCGATCCCGCAGATCGGGTTCGGCTCCCCGCTGATCGAGGGCGAACGTGCGGGGGTGTTCCTGCTGCGGGCGATCGACCAGATCCATACGGACCTCGGGTTACCCGAGTACACCGGAGCGTTCCTCGCCGGGAAAAAGACGCTGCCCGATGTCTTCGCGATCACCCTGGCGCTCATGACCGGCACCGCCGGGCTCCCGCACGTGCTGATCCGTTTCTACACGGTCAAAAGCGCGCGCCTCGCGCGCTGGAGCGTGATGTGGGCGCTCCTCTTCATCGCCATCCTCTATACGACTGCACCGGCGGTGGCGGCCTTCGCCCGGGTCAACATGATCCAGACGCTCCACAACACGCCCATCGCCGAGGCCCCCGAGTGGTTCCGGAACTGGGCGGCCACCGGTCTCATCCGGTTCACCGACGTGAACGGCGACGGCCTCATCCAGTACGGCGAAGGAGCCGGCGCCGAGCTGTTCATCGACCGGGACATCATGGTCCTCGCCAACCCGGAGATCGCCGAACTGCCGGCCTGGGTCGTGGGACTGGTGGCCGCGGGCGGCCTGGCGGCGGCGCTCTCCACCGCGGCCGGTCTCCTGCTGGTCATTTCGGCTTCGGTGTCCCACGACCTGCTGAAGAGCTTCCTGCGGCCCGGGATGAGCGAGCGGAAGGAACTCATCGCTGCGCGGCTGTCGGCCGCCGGAGCGTGTGTGGTGGCGATCATCGTGGGTATTTATCCGCCCGACTATGTCGCTGCCGTCGTGGCGTTCGCCTTCGGCCTGGCCGCCGCCAGCTTCTTCCCCGCGCTGGTACTGGGGGTCTTTACGACGTGGGTGACCGCCCGAGGCGCCGTCGCCGGCATGATCGCGGGGACCGGGTTCACCGCCGTCTATATCGGCTGGTTCAAGATCTTCGAATGGAGCGGCCCCGAGGCGTGGTGGTTCGGAATCAGTCCGGAGGGCATCGGCACCTTCGGGATGCTGATCAACTTCGGCGTCACCTGGTTCGTGAGCCGCCGCACCGGGCCGCCGCCTCCCGGCGCCGCCAAAATGGTGGCGATGCTCCGGGGCGAACGCGGCAGCGAAACGGCGGGCTAGTCCGGTCCGTCAGACGGCTCCGCCGGCCGGGGGCCGCCTGTGTTCACACCGGCACCGCCGCGTAACGCGCAGCGAGATCGCGCATCGCCAACCGCGACGAAGCGCGGGGACGGCTTGGAACGCCGGCCTCCGGCCGGCATCGCGCGGGAGCGCGAAACCCGCGCCGATGACACCGCGCCATGCCAACGTGAGTGCCGCACCTCTTCCCAGCACCGGATGCCGCGATCGCTCACCGCTCCCCTACCCACGGCCGCCTTTTTCATGCCAAGCGGGTGTACGAGAGGACCCGATCATGAGGGTTTCTCCCGATGGGGGCCGGCATCGCCCGTCGGAGGCGGGCGAGACACGCGGAATTCAGCGCCCTGGTGGGGCGTGCTCGCGCTTCCAGATCAGGAAGGTGCGGCGGAACTCGATCACCACCACCCCCGCCTGATTCTTGCCCACCGTGCGGACGGTCACGACGCCAGCTTCCGAACGGGAGCGGGATTCCCGGGTGGCGAGCACCTCGCTCTGCGAGTAGAGCGTGTCGCCCTCGAACAGGGGGGCGGGCAATCGCACATCGTCCCAGCCGAGGTTCGCGAGCACGTTCCGGGTGAGGTCGTTCACCGACTGACCGGTGGCGAGCGCCAGGGTCAGGCACGAGTTCACGAGCGGCTTCCCGAACGGAGTGCGCTCACTGTAGTGGTGATCGATGTGGATCGGGTTCTGGTTCTGGGTGAGCAGCGAGAACCAGGAGTTGTCGGCGGCCAGGACGGTGCGGCCGAGGGGGTGGGCGATGCGCTGGCCGACGTGGAAGTCCTCGTAGAAGCGGCCCTCGTCGCGTTCCGGGGTGGAGGGTTCGGACATGCGTGTAACTAGCCTATCTGCTCCCTAGCGGAGATCGGCCCTACGCGCTTAGCCCCGCTGCGCGGGGCGGTGCCGACCGGAGGTCGGCGTTCCAAGCCGTCCCCGCGCTTCTTCTCGGGTGGCGGTCCCTTCCCTACTGGCGGAGTTTCACGGCGGTGCCGTAGGCGAGGATTTCGGCGGCGGTTGTCATCAGCACCGAAGTCGTGAGCCGCATGCCGAGAATGGCGTCCGCGCCGAGCTCCTCGGCGTGCTCGATCATTCGGGCGATCGCCTGCTCGCGGCTTTCGGCCATGAGCTTCGTATAGGACTCGACCTCGCCCCCGACGAGCCCCTTGAGGCCGGCCATGATGTCGCGGCCGAGGTGGCGGGCGCGGATCGTGTTGCCGCGGGCCACACCTAGAACCTCGGCGCCGGGAATTTCGTTTGTAGTACTCACAATCATCGTCGAACCCTCCGGAACGGGTCGGTGGAACGGGCGCGGATCCGTTCGCGGAGCGCACCCAACAAGAGAAGCAGGATGCCGAGCAGGAGGCCGGCGGCGCCCAAGCGAACCACCACGGGAACCGATGCGTCGGCCATGAATTCGGTCGCGAACACGTAGGCCCAGTAACCGAGCAACACCGACGCCGACGCGGAAACGAGCGTCCAGGCAACCCCCCGCTCCAACCGGGAATAGACCCCAAGCCAGAAACGGTCCATGGCGGCGTCGTCCCAGTCGCCGGGATGTGCTTCGAGATCGGGCGCGCCCGGAGCGTCTTCGGGAATCCGCCCGGAGGCCTTCGGGCCGCGGCTCGAATCGTGATCGTTCATTGGGATACCCCCTTTCGCCGGCGGGGCAAATCGGGACCCCCGCCGGTAAGAATGCGCCGCAGCCGGTGGCGGGCGGCGTGCAGGCGAGACATCACCGTCCCTTCGGGAATGCTGAGCCGCTCGGCCACCTCACGGTGGACGTATCCCTCCAGATCCCGCATCACCACCACCCGGCGCTGTTCCTCGGAAAGGCCCCGGAGGCCACGTTCCAGCAGCAGGCGCTGGTTCACCGAACGCATGCCTCCGTCCGACGCGGGTTCCGGGACCTGGTCGAGCCCGATATCGGGGCGCCGCCGGCGCAGGTAGCTCCGGCAGACGTTGTCCAGAATGGTGAGAAACCACGGAAGGAAGGGGCGCCCGAGGCGAAACCGCGGCATCGCATGGAAAGCTCGGGCGAAGGCCTCCTGCGCCAGGTCGCGCGCCTCGTCGCGATCTCCGACGCGGCGAAATGCGTATGCCTCCGCCCAGCGCGCGTAGCGACGGACGAGAGGCTCGTAGGCGCGGCGGCTGCCATTCCGGCAGCGCCGGATCCATTCCTGTTCCTCTGGATCAGGTGCTCCCGGCCGGCTCCCCCCAGAAGCCGGGGCGGTGGATGTCTCTTCTTTCACGTCTTCTATACGGGAACTACGCAGGAGAGGCCCAAATTCTTCACTGCCCGGGAAAGTTCCCCGGCGCAGGCAGCCGGACCAGGACGGACACCGGGAACGGCTTGGCCGGGGCGCCGCCTCTTGACTTACCCTTGAACGATGACGTTCGAGCGGATCTATCAGCGGGTTTCTTCGGCCGTTCCGAGCTGCTTGGCGTTCGGCGTGGTCCTCGTCGGCTTCGCCACCCTGGCACCGGGCCAGGAGCGGCAACTCACGGTCAGTCCGGAATCCTTGCAGCTTCGGGTGGGACAGACCGGGAGCGTTGAGGCCACCGTCACCGCCGCCGACGGGGCGGTGGACTCGGGAGCCCGGGTGCTCTTCTTCTCGCTGGACCCCGCCGACGTCAGTGTCTCCCACACCGGCGTGGTGAGCGCTCACCGGGCGGGCCGGCACACGCTGGTGGCGCTTTCGCCAACGGCCGGCACCACGCCCGGATTCACCCGGCCGGACGACCCCGGGATCCGGGTGGAGATTCCGGTCGAGATCCTGCCCTCCGAGCTCGCCACCCTGCGCTTCGTGGGACTGCCCGATCAGGTGTTTGCCGGCGCGAGCCTCCCGATCCGGCTGCTGGCCGAAGATGAGGGCTCCGAGCCTCGCGACGTTCGGGCGGAAATCACCGTCCAGCCGGAGGAAGTCGCCGCCGTGGCCGCCTTCGGCCCGCTGTTCGAAGGCACCTACCACGCCCACCCCTTCTACGACCGGCCCCGGCCTTCGACCTACGTCGGGGACGCCGCCGGCGTCTTCCGGGCGCTCGGTCCCGGCAGCGCGACCCTGAGCGCGCGGCTGGGCGAGCTTTCGGTGGAAGCGCGGATCGAGGTCGTCGCGAATCCGGCGCGGTCGCTCGAGCTCGACGCCTCGCACGGCGGGGCCCCGGTGCGCGGCGCGGTGCGGACCGGGGACGTGGTGCGGCTCTCCGCCTCGGTCATGGACGAGGGCGGCGGGAACATCGCTGGCGCCCCCGTGCGCTTTTCGCTGGAGTCCCATCCGGATCCGAGCCGCTTCGACACCGTGGGAGCGGGAGCGCCGGCTCAGCTACTGGCCGACGGCCGGTTTGTGGCCGAGCAGCCGGGGCTCTACGTGGTCTCGGCCACCTCCGGGTCGGCGCGCTCCGAACGTGGAATCCGGGTCGTGCCCCGGGACGTCGGGATGGCCATGGAGTTCGTGGGACACGCACCGGTGCGCGACCGGGCGAGTTCCGATCTGTGGATCTGGGAGGGCCCCGACGGGCGCGACTACGCGGCGCTCGGCACCTGGAACGCCGACGGGCACGCGCTGTTCTTCGACGTGACGGATCCTGCCAACATGCAGCGGATCTCGGAAGTGCAGGTGGACGCCCGCACCGTGAACGACGTGAAGGTGTCCGCCGACGGCACGATCGCCGTCATCACCCGCGAAGGCGCCTCGAACCGCCGCAACGGATTCGTGATCCTGGACGTTTCCGATCCGCGGAACCCCGAGATCCTGTCGCGCTTCGACGACGAACTGACCGGCGGGGTCCACAACGTGTTCTTCCACGAGGGACACATCTACGCCATCAACAACGGCCGGCGCTGGGACGTGGTGAACGCCGAGGATCCCAGGAATCCTTTCCGGGTCTCCCGGTTCGAGGACCCCCGCCCGGGGCGGAGCGTCCATGACGTCTGGATCCACGACGGCATCGCGTTCCAGGCGGGCAACACCGACGGAATGGTCGTCGTGGACGTGGGCGGCGGCGGCATGGGCGGCTCGCCGCAAAACCCGGTCGAGATGGGCCGCCTCTACCAGCTCACCGGTTGGAACCACGCCATCTGGCCCTTCCGGAGCCGCTCGGCGGACCGTTTCTACGTGGTGACCGGCGACGAGTCGCACCCGATCAACCCGCGCATTCCCGGTCCGATCATCTCCTGGCAGGAGCGGATGCCGTCGCGAGCGATGGGTTTCATCCACTTCAACGAGTTCGACGACCCGACGAACCCGGTCGAGATCGCGCGCTACCGGGTGCCGGAGGCGGGGCCCCACAACCTCTGGATCGACTACGACGAGGACCTCATGTACGTCGCCTACTTCAACGGAGGACTCCGGGTGGTGGATGTCTCCGGCGAGTTGGTAGGCGACCTCTACCGGCAGGGCCGCGAAATCGCGAAGTTCTATTCCGACGATCCGGATGGATTCATCGCGAACGCACCCTTCGTCTGGGGCCCGCATCCCCACAAGGGCACCATCTTCTTCTCGGACTTCAACAGCGGCCTCTGGGCGGTGCGGCTCGTGCCCCGCGAGGACCGCTCGCCGGCGACTCCGTGATCGGCGCCGGGAATCGGCCGCAGATTCCCGGCCGACCTGGAAACGGTGCGCCGACTCAGGCGAACGGATTGACGATCGTAAGGCTGTTCACGCGGCGGCCAGTCTGAAAGTCCTCCGTCAGCAGGGTGTCACAGCCCGCATCGAGTGCCGATGCAACGATCAGCGCGTCGTAGAAAGCGAAGCCGTGCGAACGCGCGAGCTCGACGGCCCTGGTGTGGATCTCGACACCAATGGGACGAACCGGACCCAGCGCCGTGCGGACGTCCGCGAGAGCATCGGCGATCACCGCCCATTCCAGGAGGAATTTCCGTCGCAGAACGGCCGCGAATTCATTGAGCACCTGAACGCTGACAACGCCGCCGGCCAAGACCACCCGTCGCGCCGTCTCGCTCCTCTCATCGACTCCCTGCGCGTAGATCAGGACGTTGGTATCGATGAAGGGGGTCATCGGGTATTCGTTTCCTCACGGTCGAAGGCGTAACCCTCGGGGCGGCGCAGCGCGCGGGCGCGCATGCGCTGCACCGCCTTGGCGCGGCGGTCGTCAACAGCCAGGATGATGCGCGCCGGAGAGGCCGAGACCACCTCCAGCTCATCGCCGGGCTCGAGCCCCAGATCCTTGACTAGCGCGCGCGGCAACCGCACGCCCAGACTGTTTCCCCATCTCGAAACCACCATGGCGCTCTCCCGGATATCCCTCGACGGAAGGATATCATCGGGCTGCCGCTCAGCCCACTCGACCTTTCAACCGAGCCTGTTTCACCCCCGCGAGCGTCCCTCCGAGGAAGCGCCCGATATCCGTTCCTCCGGTCCCGCGTGCCGGCGTTCCCGGATCGGCCTGGCGCACGATGTAATCGGTGACGATGGCCATGTGGACCCGGCGAAATTGGGCGAACGCGGCCAGCGCCGCGTCGTAGGCATCGGTGACCGCCCGGCTGGTACCCGCGGCGGCCAGCCGGCGGATGGCGCCGCTCTTCTCCACGGCGTCCACGAAGCGCCGGTGCCCCGGGTTCATGTAACGGCGCATCTCGAGGTGCGGAGACCTCGCCTCTTCCGGGTGTTCGATGGAAAGCGCGGCATCGAAACACTGGATCAGGGGGCTCTGGGCGGCGCTCGCCCCCGCGAGGACGAGTGGCTCCGCCAGATCGGTCCCCTCGTAAATCACCCCGGGCTCGGACCAGCCGGAGATCGGGGGGCGCACCCGCCGGTAGAAGATGTGCGGGTCGCAGGCCTCGCGGGTCCGCTCGGTCAATTCGGTGATCTTGCCGATCGTCCGGGTCAGTCGCTCCAGTTCGGGGGCGACCGTATCGGCGTCTCCCTCTTCCGCAGCGATCGTCGCCCGAACGATCCGGGCCGGCTCTTCGGCCCCGCACGCTTCGATGGCCACCGCCCCGGTGAGGAACCAGGTTTCGTCGGTGCCGCCGTGGACGCCGAGCAGGTTCACCAGGTTTTGGAGGGCGATCGGGCTCCCCGGGTCGAGCCGCCGCCAGTTGTGCATGTTGAGGCTCGCATACGCCAGAATCGGCGGGCGTCCAAGCCTCCGGGACAGAGCGAGCAACGGACGCGCGAGCGGCGGCGGGAGGCTGGTCGCCGGGGGATCGCTGGCGTGAACGTAGGCGCCCGCGAAGAAGCCGAGGAGCAGCATGGCGCGCTCCACCTCCGGACCGTCCAGGAGGGGAGCCGGGTCAAGTTCCGGGAGCCCGGCGAGATCGGCGCGGATCCGGCCCACCAGGGTACGGACGGAAAGGTCGGCGGCAATCTCTTCCCACGCCTCGAAGCCGGGCGGCAACCGCCGCAGCGGCTCGTAGGGCGGCAGAAAACCCCGCGGCCCCGGAACACCGCCTTGGGCAGCCAGCCGCAGAAGAGGTTCCGTGGTCATGGGGGCGCGAAGAGGTGACACATGTTTCGGGCGGGCGGAGTGTGCCACGGGTATCGGCCATAGCGGGCCGCCTCCGTATGATCGGGCGGCCCGGAGGCCTCCATGCGCACCGCTCTTCCCTTCCTCTTCGCCCTGATCACCGCCCTCGCCTGGGGCCTTTACGGACCGACGCTCGGCCAGGCGCGGCTCGCCGACGCGACCGCCAGTCCTTTCAAGCCCTACCTGGGAATCGGGATCGCCTACCTGGTGGTCGCGATCGGCGGGGGAGCGCTGGGAATGTTGCAACGTGGAGACAACTTCAGTTTCTCGCCGCTCGCCGGGAGCAGCCTCGCCTGGGGATTCGCGGCCGGCTTGCTGGGAGCGCTCGGAGCCTTCGGCCTCACCATGGCCATGTTTACCGGCGGCGCCCGCATTCCCCACGCGGTGATGCCCGTGGTCTTCGGCGGCGCGGTGACCATCACCGCGGTTTCTACCCTGCTGCTGTCCGGCGGGCGGCTGCGGGGCGGCCCGTTGCTGTGGCTCGGGATCACCGGCGTGCTCCTTTCCACTCTGCTCATCACGACCAATACCCCGCACGCGCCGCCGGCCGGGTCGAACGCGGCGGCGCAGGCTCCTCCCGACGCTCCCCCAAGCTGACCGGCGACCACCCGAGGCTGGGTGGCTCCCGATCACTCCCCTGCGGTCAGCGTCCGGAGGCCCTCCCGGCTGATCCCGGCGCCGCTGAGCACCAGCCCGACGGAACCGAGGCCCGAATCCAGGTGGGCGAGCGCCGCCACCGGCAGCGCTGCCGAACCCTCGACCATCGCGAAGCGCTCACGCAGCACGAGCCGCATCGCCGCGGCGATTTCGTCCTCGCCGAGGAGAACCCATTCGTCCACGAGTTCGGTGCACAGCTCGAGGGTGACGGCGCCCTCCTCGACCCCGCCCGCGACGGCATCGGCGAGCGTCGGCTCGAAAGGGACATCGCGTCCCGATTCGAGCATCCGGCCGGCCCGCACCGATGCCGCCATCACCGCCGATGCCCGCGGCTGGCATCCGACCACACGAATCCCGGGACGGGCGTGTTTCAGCCAGCCCGCGATTCCCCCGATCAGGCCGCCTCCGCCTACCGGAACCAGCACCGCGTCGAGCGGCTCGTCACCGAGCGCAATGTCCATTTCGAGGCCGACGGTCCCCTGCCCCGCGATGATCTCGGGATCGTTGTAGGGAGAGACAAAGGGCCTGCCGCTCCGTTCCGCCTCCGCCCGGGCGGCAACCTCGGACTCCACCGCGTCGTCGCCCACAAGGCGCAGTTCGACCACTTCGCCGTACTGCTCGGCGAGGACCCGCCGCTTCGAGTCGGCCACCGTGCGGGGGAGATACACGACGCCCCGCCCGCCGAGCAGCGAGAGCGCGTGAGCCGTCGCCCGCCCGTGATTCCCCGTGGACGCCGTGACGACTCCCTCGCCGAGCACCTGCGGGCCTCCGGTGTCCCGCAGGACCAACAACTTGTTCAGCGCGCCTCGGATCTTGAACGAGCCCGTAGCGCCGAAGCATTCGAGCTTCCAACGGACCGTCCCTCCCCCCGATGAGGCGGCACCGCGGCGGCCGAGGCCGTTCGCGATCTCGAACGGGGTCTCGATGAGAAAGGGCCGGATCCTGGATGCGGCTTCCCGCACCCGGTCCGGCAACTTCTGGAGCAATCCGCCGTTCGGCGGTGGAGCGTCCCCGGGCGGCCCCCCTCGGCTAGCATTCCTGCCTTCGGAAGTCCCGGAAACGAACGTAGTCACGTAAGGAGTCAAAGTCTAATGAGCCAGGGAATTCAAGCCGTCCCCCGACCGGCCAACGAGCCGGTACTCGGATATGAGCCAGGAAGTTCGGAGCGCGCGGCGCTTCAGGCCGAGCTGGCCCGCCAGTCCAGCGAAGTTGTCGAGATTCCGATCATCGTCGGGGGGAAGGAGATCCGTACGGGGAAGCTCGGGGAAGTCCGTTGTCCGCACGACCACTCCCACGTCCTGGCCCGCTACCACGAGGCCACCCCGGAGATCGTCGAGCAGGCGGTCACCGCCGCCGCCGATGCGTGGCACACCTGGTCCGAACTCGACTACCGGGCGCGCGCCAGTCTCTACCTGCGAATGGCCGACCTCCTGGTCGGCCCCCGCCGCTACCGGATGAACGCCGCCACCATGCTGGGCCAGTCGAAGACCTGCCATCAGGCGGAGATTGAAGCGGCCTGCGAGTTCGCGGACATGCTGCGGTTCAACGCCTACTTCCTCGACCAGCTCGTCCGGCAGCAGCCGGTGGGCCAGGCCGACCCCGGAGTGTGGAACTACCTCGAGTATCGCGCCCTCGAGGGATTCATCTTTGCGGTGAGCCCGTTCAACTTCACCGCCCTCGGCGGGAACCTGGCGATGGCTCCGGCGATCATGGGGAACACCATCGTCTGGAAGCCGGCGGAGACCCAGATGCTCTCGGCGTACTACCTGATGGAGCTCTACAAGGAAGCCGGCTTGCCCGACGGCATCGTCAACATGCTTCCCGGTCACGGGCCCACCATCGGCGCCCGGGCCCTGGCTCAGGAAACCCTCGCCGGAGTCCATTTCACCGGCTCCACGGCCACTTTCCAGCACATCTGGAAGACGGTCGGGGAAAACATCGCGAACTACCGTTCCTACCCCCGGATCGTCGGCGAGACCGGCGGCAAGAACTTCGTGGTGGCCCACGAGTCCGCCGATGCGGAGGCGCTGGTCGCCAACCTGATTCGGGGCGCTTACGAGTTCCAGGGGCAGAAGTGCTCGGCGGCCTCCCGCGCCTATTTGCCGGCCAGCATGAAGGACGACTTCCTGGCGCGATTCCAGGCCGAAGCGGCCACCGTGACCATGGGAGATCCGACCGAGTTTTCCAACTTCATGGGCGCGGTGATCGACGAACGCTCCTTCAACAAGATTTCGGGCTACCTCGATGTCGCTCGCGAGGATCCCTCCTGCACGGTGATGCTCGGTGGGAACGCCGATCGATCCAAGGGCTGGTTCGTGGAACCCACCATGGTCGTTACCGACAATCCGCAGAACCGGCTGATGAACGAGGAAATCTTCGGTCCGGTACTGACCGTCTACTTCTACCCGGACAACCAGTACGCCGAAACCCTCGACCTCTGCCGGAACACGTCCCCGTACGGTCTGACCGGCGCGATCTTCGCGAACGACCGGTTGGCCGCCGAGCAGGCATACGGGGCGCTGCGTCACGCCGCCGGCAACTTCTACATCAACGACAAACCGACCGGCGCCGTGATCGGCCAGCAGCCCTTTGGCGGGGGCCGGGCCTCGGGCACGAACGACAAGACGGGCTCGGGTTCCCACCTTCTCCGCTGGACCAACATCCGCACGGTCAAGGAGAATTTCGCTCCGGCGAAGGACTACCGCTACCCGTTCCTCAGCGCCTAGCAGCCTGTGGTGAAACTCACGCGGCGTTCGAGCGGCGATGCATCCCGGCTGAACCGCGCCGCTTTGCGGCGCTCTGCGTTGCGCTTCGGTCGAAATACACTCGGTATTCCTCCCTCGCGCGCCTTGTCAGCCGGGCGCCTCACCGCTCTCGGCGCTCACGCGAGTTCCACCACAGGCTGCTAGCAGAGCAGCAGATAAGTGATGCGTTTCACACTCCCGGCCGGACTGGCGGTCACGGTCTGCCTTGGATGCGCCGGACCGGCGCCGGAGACGCAAACCGAGCAGGATCCCCAGGCCGAAACACTCGGCGCGAGATCGCAGCCGGGCGCCGCGATGCGGATCTACGCTCCGGAGCAGCACGACCTCTATGACGGGCGCTTCGTGCTGTCGGGCAGCCGTGTCTTCCAGGCGGGCACGCTGGACGACGCGAGCCCCTGGGACCACCTGGGCGACGACGCGTCGAACCTGCGCGAGGTGGGCGGGAGCGTCGAGGTCGCCGTCAACGAGATCGAAAACACCGGGACCTTCCGGGCCGAACTCGAACTGCCGGAAGGGACCTACGTGGTCACTCTCGAAGAAATCGTGGAGTTCAATCCGTGCCAGGACGGCGGGATCGCCGCCTTCCTCTATGAGCACGGCGACGCCGGCTGTGGAGACGGCAACTGGCCCAAGAGCCTGCTCTACATCGCCGGGTGGGGCACCGGGTCGGCGACCCTGAACGGCGAGACCCTCTACGAGGATTACCAGATCCATTTCATGGTGACGCAGGGCATGCGCGACCGCGAGACCCTGGCCGTTCTTCCGAAGACGGGCGATTCTCCGGCCGGCGCCGTGAATCCGGCAGCCCAGCAATTGGACTTCTACATCCGGAGTCCGGAGCGGAACGGGGCGAACCACCCTGACAGAGAGGTGTTCGATCACTTCTTTGCCATGGAAGTAACCTGGAAGTAGGCGTCTCCTATCATTCGCCGCCCATGCGGCGAACCATCTTCCTCCTGACCGCGGCGCTCGCCATCGCGCCCGCCGCCGACGCCCAGCCGCCGGAACCGCCCACCCACCCCGGCGACCGGCACGAACTCGCGGACCGTTACCGCGAGACCGCCGGGCAGATTCTGGGGGCGGCGCTCACCGATGTGGACGGTTGGGCGAAGCTGGAGCACCTGGCTCTCGGTATCGGCCACCGGCTGAGCGGGTCCGCCGGGCTGGAACGCGCCATCGAGTGGGCGGCGGACACCATGCGGGAGGAAGAGCTGGACCGGGTCCACCTGCAGGAGGTCATGGTTCCCCATTGGGTGCGGGGCCGGGCGCGGGCGACGCTGATCGCGCCATCGGAGGATGACCTCCCGATCCTCGCGCTGGGGGGCAGCGTGGGCACGCCGCCCGAAGGCATCACCGCCCCGGTGGTGGTCGCCCGCTCCTTCGACGAACTGGCGGCCATGCCGCGGGAAGCGGTCGAGGGCCGGATCGTCGTGTGGGCCGTTCCCTGGATGGGGTACGGCGGGACCGGCGCCTACCGGCGCATGGGAGCGATTCGCGCCGCCCAGGCGGGCGCGGTGGCGAGCCTCACCCGCTCGGCGACGGGAAGAAGCCTCAACACGCCGCACACCGGCAACATGGGCTACGAGGAAGGGACACCCCGGATTCCAGCGGCGGCGCTGACCGTCGAGGACGCGGAACGGCTGCGGCGCCTCGACGACCTCGGGGAATCGATCGAGATCCGCCTGGAGCTGGAAGCCGAAATGCGTCCCGACGCACGCTCCCACAACGTGATGGCCGAGATCACCGGGAGTGAACTGCCCGATGAGGTGGTGGTGATGGGCGGCCACTACGACTCGTGGGACGTGGGGCACGGAGTCCACGACGACGGGGCCGCCTGCATGGCCGCCTGGCACGGACTCACCCTCATCCGGCGTCTCGGACTGCGGCCGCGCCGCACGCTCCGGGTCGTCCTCTGGACGAACGAGGAAAACGGCGGGGCCGGTGGAACCGCGTACCGGGAATTCGTCGGGGACGGAATTCAGAACCAGGTGGCGGCCATCGAGATGGACGGCGGCAACGAGCGGCCGGTGGGATTCGGCATCGGGCTGCCGTGGGTAGCTGACGGGCCGGAGGGCGATGCGGCGTATGCCGAGGCCCTCGCCATTCTGCGGCCCATCGGGAGCCTCTTCTCGGCGATCGACGCCGATGGAATGAGCCGGGGCGGCGGCGGCGCCGACATCCGCGCCCTGATGGCCGACGGGGTTCCCGGGATCGGCTTCCGCACCGTGGGCGACCACTATTTCGACTGGCACCATACGGAGTCCGACACCCTCGACAAGGTGGATCCGGACAACTTCCGCCGCGCCGTCGGGATGCTGGCGGTCCTCGGCTTCGTGCTCGCGGACATGCCCGACCGCCTCCCCCACGGGGGGTGACATCGCGTCCGTGAGTCCCGCATCGGCGACCCAGACCGGATTCCTCCAATCCGAGGCGATCGCGCCGTCCGGTTTCGGCCGGGTCGTCGAGGGGTTCCGCCTCGCGGAGGCAACGGACCGACGCCTCGCCGCTCTCCGCCAGCTATGGCTCGATTCCGGCGGGCTGCTCGTCCTGCGCGGAGAAGAAGCGCTCTGCCCGAAGGATTTCCTCCGTTTCTGCCGGGCGTTCGGGCCGCTGGAGAAGAACGAGAAGTACGACCCCGACTTCCTGCTTCCCGGATATCCGGAGATCCTCCGGCTCGGCAACCTCCACCGGGACGGGAAGTACCGGGCGCTCTTCGTCCGCGCCGAACCCGGAGCAGTGCTCTGGCACACCGATGACAGCTTTCGCTGCCCGCAGCCGGCGGGCTCGATCTTCCACTGCCGGACCCATCCCGAAACCGGGGGTGGGACCCGGTACGCCGGAATGGCGCACGCCTACGAGGCCCTGCCCTCCCGCCTCCGCAAGCGGATCGACGGGCGGTTTGCCGTCCACTCCTACACCTTCCTCGACGACCAGCTCCGCCGGCGGAACCCGCACCGCCGGGAGATGCCTCCGGAGGTGCGGCGCGCCCATCCCCCGGTGGTGCGTCCGCTCGTGGTCCGCCATCCGGAGACGGGACGCCGGGCGCTCCTCATCCCCGACTGCCACATCGAGTCGGTGACCGGACTCGCCGCATCGGAGACCCGTGCCCTCCTGGCCGAACTCCAGGCCCACGTGACCGGCCCGCAGTTCGCCGTGTGCTGGCAGTGGCGCCCTGGCGATGTCGCCGTCTGGGACAACCGTTCGGCGATGCACGCGGGATCCCCGTTCGACGAGCGCGAGGCCCGGCTCATGTACCGGGTCACCTTCACGGGCCCGGATACCTACGACGGCGACCGGTAGTCGCGCCCGAAACGCCGGCGGAGGTCGGCGGTCCCTGACAGACCGCCCCGATCGGCCGGGTGGCGTCCCACCGGGATGGCGCGAACGCAGCAACTGGCGGCGGTCCCTGACCCTCCCGCCTTCCGGCGCGCCTGGCCGGCGCCCGGATGCGGGAAACTTCGCCGATGCGTCTTTCTGTCCTGACTGGTCTTTCCCTGCTGATCGGAGCCTCGGTCTTCGCCGCCGAAGGCCGCTTCGACGCCCTCCGCTGGCGGCACATCGGCCCGGTGGGGAACCGGGTGCCTGCGGTCTACGGCGTGGCCGGAGACCCGAACACCTACTACTTCGGCGCGGCTTCCGGCG
Organism: Candidatus Marinacidobacterium sp.; assembly: GCA_965250045.1. Lineage (GTDB taxonomy): Bacteria > Acidobacteriota > Vicinamibacteria > Marinacidobacterales > Marinacidobacteraceae > Marinacidobacterium. Next base: position 2,519,576 of record OZ252286.1, on the reverse strand, counting down.
GGGTGTTCAAGACGTCCGATGGCGGAATCCACTGGACGCCGATCTTTGACGACCAGCCGGTGCTCTCGGTGGGGGCGATTGCGGTCTCCACCGCCGACCCGAACGTGGTGTGGGTGGGCACCGGTGAAGCCCACATCCGGAGCAACGTCTCACTCGGGAACGGTGTGTACCGCTCGACGGACGCCGGGGCGAACTGGTTACACACCGGACTGGACGCCAGTGGCCGCATCTCGCGGATCGTCACCCATCCGTCCGACCCCGATACCGCGTGGATTGCCGCCCTCGGCCACCTCTACGGGCCACAGGAGGAGCGGGGCGTCTTCCGGACGACCGACGGCGGGGAAAGCTGGAAGCGGGTGCTGTTCGTCGACGAGAACACCGGCGCCTCGGAGATCGTCATTAGCCCGGCGAACTCGAGCCTGCTGTTCGCCGGGATGTGGCAGATGCGGATGTGGACCTGGGGCCGGGAGAGCGGCGGGCCGGGCAGCGGGATCTTTCGGAGTCGGGATAGCGGGGATACCTGGGAGCGGCTCGAAGGCAACGGACTTCCGGAACGGCCCTGGGGCAAGGTCGCGCTCTCCCTGACCGCCGACGACCCGCGCCGCGTCTACGCGCTCATCGAAACGAGTTCCAACGAGGAGTTCGCTCCGCTCGACGAACAGGACGGCGTGCTCTGGCGGTCCGACGACGGCGGGAACAACTGGCAGCTCGCGAGCCGGGACCACACCCTGATGCAGCGGCCCCACTATTACACCCGGGTGGTGGCCGCGCCCGACGACGCCGACGAAGCGCATTTCCTCGCCACCCGGCACACCACGACCACCGACGGCGGTCTCACGACGTTCCTGAACAACTCGGGCGGCGACCACCACGACATGTGGATCGCTCCGGACCAGCCGGACCGGATGATCGTGGGGCACGACGGCGGGGTCAGCATCTCCACGAACCGCGGCGAGACCTGGCGCCGCCCCCGCCTGCCGATTGCCCAGATGTACCACGTAACCACGGACAACCGGATTCCGTACCAGGTCCTGGGGAACCGGCAGGACGGCCCCTCCTCCCGCGGGCCGTCCAACAGCCTGACCGGTGGCGGCATCCCCATCGGCGCCTGGGCGCCGGTGGGGGGCTGCGAGTCCGGTTTCGCGATCCCGGATCCGAGCGATCCGGGGGTCATCTGGTCGGGCTGCTTCGAGGGGATCCTCGAACGCTACGAGGACCGCACCGGACAGGCCCGCAACGTAAGCGTCTGGCCCGACAACCCGGAGGGATGGGCGGCCGGCGAGCTTCAGGACCGCTTCCAGTGGACCTTTCCGATCCACATTTCGGCCCACGATTCCGACCGGGTGTACGCCGGCAGCCAGCGGGTGCACGTGACCACCGACGGCGGGCAGAGCTGGGAAGCGATCAGCCCGGACCTGACGACCGACGACCCCGACCTGCAACTAAAGACCGGCGGCCTGACGTTCGACGACGTGAGCCCCACCTACGCCGCGGTGCTCTTCTCGCTGGCCGAGTCGCCCCATACCGCCGGCGTCCTCTGGGCGGGGAGCAACGACGGCCGGATCCACGGTTCCCGGAATGCCGGGGAATCGTGGGAGGACGTCTCGGCAAACCTCCCCGGGCTCCCGCCGCTCGGGACCTTCAGCAGCATCGAGCCCTCGCGCCACGCCGCGGGCGCCGCCTACGTGACGGTGGATCTGCACCAGATCGGCGATACGAACACCTACGCCTACCGGACCGAGGACTTCGGGGCGAGTTGGCGCCGGCTCGGCGAGGACCTGTCTCAGCACACCCACAGCTACGCGCACACTCTCCGCGAAGACCCGGTGCGTCCGGGCCTGCTGTTTCTCGGCACGGAAAACGCGGTCCACGTGTCGTTCGACGACGGTGAAACCTTCGAATCCCTACAGTCGAACCTGCCCCACGCGCCGGTGCACTGGCTTACCGTCCAGGAGCGCTTCTCCGACCTCGTCGCCGCCACCTACGGGCGCGGGTTCTGGATCCTCGACGACATCACTCCCCTCCGCGAGTGGGCGCCGGGGGTGGAGGACGCGCCCGCCCACCTCTTCGCGCCGCGGGAGGCGTGGCGTTTTCGGATGCGCCCGAGCCCGATGAGCCAGCCGGAAGACCCGGGCGCCGGAGAGAACCCGCCCTACGGGGCAACGATCCACTACCGCCTCGCCGAAGACCGGACGGACGGCGTATCCATCGAGATCGTGGACCTCGCGGGAGAAACGGTGCGCACTCTCGAAGGGGAGGGTTCGGCTGGACTGCACCGGGTGGTTTGGGACCTGCGCAACGAACCGACGGAGCGGCCCCGCCTGCGGACCCCGCCCCTCGGAAGCGCCCACCACGTGCTGCCGGCCCGGGGCTTTCGGCTGCTGACCGAGTCGCGCCCGGTGTCGACCCTGCTCCCTCCGGGCACGTACACCGTGAGGCTCCGGGTGGGTGACGAATCGTTCGAGGAGTCCCTGGTGGTCCGGGCGGACCCCGAAGCTCCGGACGGGGGAGCGCAGATCCGCGAGCAGGCCGGGACCCTTCTGCGGATCCAGGAGATGGTCGGCGAGGTCGGCACGATGATCGAAGAGATCGAGTGGCTGCGGAAGCAGACCGCCGACCGGCGCGCCCTGGGGTCTGCCATCACCGCGAGCGTGGAGGTCGCGGCCGGGGAATACGACAGCGCGCTGATGGAACTGGAAGCCCGCTTTTTCGAACTGCGGTTAACCGGCGGGAACGCCGGGCAGGACACCCTCCGCTGGCCCAGGAGGCTCCACGCCAAGCTGAGCAGTCTCCACGGCTACGTCGGGGGGAGCGATCACCGGCCTACCGATCAGCACCTCGAAGTCCTCGCCTTCTACGAGCAGGAACTCACCGAGACGCGCGCGATGCTGAGCCAACTCAGCGGCGACGAACTCGACGCCTTCAACGAGCAGCTCTCCGGGGCGGGTTTGCCGCCGGTTGTTCCGACGCGGAGCGGGGATCCGCGGTAGGGCCGTCGCGCACTTGGCACAGGTCCGCAGGGCGCGTTTCGCTCCTCTCCGGGGAGGGGGAGCAGTGACCGGTCACCCATCCGAGTCGAGCGAGGGTGCGGAACTCATGTTGGGATGGCCCAGGCTCATCGGCGCTGGTTTCGCGCTCCCGCGCGATGCCGGCCGGAGGCCGGCGTTCCAAGCCGTCCCCGCACTTTTTCGCGGTCGGCGGTACGCCGTTCCTCCGCTCCTCTCCCTACTCCGCGAGTTTTTCCTCGAGAAGGCCGCGGGCGATGAATGTGAAGTCGTGCTCCGTCACGATGCCCACCAGCCGGCCGTCCTCCACCACGGGAAGCGACCCCACACCCTTTTCGTTCATGAGACGGATCGCGTCCATCGACGGAGTTGAGGGGGGAATGCTGATTACGTCTTTCTTCATTACCTCACGCACCGAAAGGAACTCGTCCTCATCGAGACCGCTTTCGGCGACCAACTTGATGATCGTCCGGTAGGAGACGATCCCTACCAGCTCCTCGTTCTCTTCCACCGGGACGTGCCGGATACGGCCCCAATCCATCAGGATGGCGGCGCGGCGCACGGATTCGTCGGGGTGCACGGTGAGCATTTCCCGGGTCATGAACTGGTCAACGCGAAGGTAGTGATGCTTCCACCCACCCGAATCACTGAGCGTGGGGAGTTCCCAGCGGGCCACCGGAACCCCGGCGCCCTGTTGCCGGCGGGCGGCGCCGGTAATCGCACTGAGCCGCTCCGAAAGGGACGCATGGCTGCGCAGCGACTCATAGCCTTCGAGCATCCAGCGCGCCCCGGAACGGCCGGTGCGCACCCTCTCCTCGACAATGCCGATGTAGTGATCCACGTCACGCGAGTCCACCTGCTTCCGGGCGAGCCCCTCGCGCGCCTTGGGAAGGAGCTCTTCGAGCAACAGATCCCGGGCCGGCCAGTGTTTCCCGTCGAGCCAGGTCAGCTCCGCCTTCAGTCCCAACCGACTGGCCGCGAGGAAGTTTTCGGACACCTCGGCGAAGGGCATGGCCTCGTGCGGCTCGACGCCATCACCGGAAAGCGCGCTCATCAGGCCGAGCCACAGCGCCATGTTGGCCACTTCGTCCGGGATGGTCGGCCCGGAGGGTAGGTAGCGGCTTTCGATCCGCAGGTGGGGTTTGCCCTCGGTCACTCCGTAGCAGGGACGATTCCAGCGCCAGACGGTGCCGTTGTGGAGCGTCAGCGCCGACAGGCGCGGCGGATCATCGTCATCCTCGTGGTCCTCCCCGGCGTCGAGGAGCACCGAGTGGTGCGTGACGTTCTCCCGCAGGATTTCGAGGACGCCGCCGCTTACCCAGTCGCGGCCGAACGCGCCGCGCGCTGCGCGCTGGCGCTCGGTGGCGCGGGCGCCTCGCGTATCGAGACTTTGCTGGAAGAGCCCGATCCGGGTTTCCCGCCAGAGCCGGCGTCCGAAGAGCAAGGGCGAATTGGCGGAGCAGGCGAGGATCGGCGCGGTAACGAGCTGCGCCAGGTTGTAGAGGCGGGTGAACTCCGCGGCGCCGACCTGCAGGTGGATCTGGAAGCTGGCGTTGCAACCCTCGGGCATCACGTTGTCGTGGGTGGTGTGGATCTCGTCGGCCCCCTCCATATGGAGGTGGTACGGCTCATGTCCGCGGAGGCGGCTCAGCGCTTCGTTGAGCACGTGGTAACGCGCCAGCGGCGTCATGTTGTCGAGCGTCATGTCCGACAGCCGCAGCGTCGGCAGGATGCCGGTGAGACACACATCCACTCCCACTCGTCGCGCCGCTTCGGCGGCGGCGCTCATGACCTCTTCGAGGCGTTTTTCCGTCCGCGAAAGGACGTCCCCGGACATCATCATCGGTTCCAGGTTCGCTTCGAGGTTGAAGCGGGCGATCTCGGTGGTGAACGAGGGGTCGTTCAGTTCCTTCAGGACCTCCATCGCCATCGGCGCGGGACGGTTCCCGTCCCCGATCAGGAACATCTCCTGCTCCACGCCGACCCGGTAGACCCCCTCCTCGATTCTTCCCTCTCCGATCATGTCGCTCAGCTTCCGCAGATCGGTGAACAGCCTTTTCTCGAACCGGCGCAGTTCCTCCCCCGAAACGGCGCGCGCGTCGAGCCGACCCATGATGGTCGGGATTCTACGGGCCGACGCCGGTCAGGCCGCGCCCGACACGATGCGCCCGTCGAAGAGATTGATGGTCCGGGCGGCGCGGTCGGCGTAACGCGGGTCGTGGGTGACCATGCAGATGGTCGCTCCCCCCTGATGGAGCGTGTCGAGCATCTCCATGACCTCGGTGCCGTTCTTCGAGTCCAGATTCCCCGTCGGTTCGTCGGCGAGCAGGATTGAGGGTTCGCCGACGACGGCTCGGGCCACCGCGACCCGCTGCTGTTGGCCTCCCGACAACTGGGACGGGAAGTGCTTCCGGCGGTGGGACATCCCCACGCGCTCCAGGGCATCCAGGGTCCGCCGTTTCCGCTCGGCGCCGGGCGTTCCCCGGTATACGAGCGGCAATTCCACGTTCTCGAACACGGTGAGGTCACCGATCAGGTTGAACGCCTGGAAGATGAACCCGACTTCCCGGTTGCGGATCCGGGCGCGTTCGGTCAATCCGAGATTCGCCACCGAGCGGCCACTCAGCAGGTATTCCCCGGCGTTCGGCGTGTCCAACAGGCCCAGAATCGAAAGCAGGGTGGATTTGCCGCACCCCGACGGGCCTGAGATCGCCACGTAGTCGCCGGGGTCGAAGTCGAGGCTCACGTCGGCAAGGGCGTGAGTTTCGACCTCGTCGGTATAGAAGATCTTGCTGATTCCGGTCAGTCGGATTACGGGGTCGGGCACGGGTTCTCCTTTCGCCGCCGAGCTGGACGTCCCATTCTCGGCTATTTTCTCGGTTGGTGGTTTGAGCTCGGGGGTCATCGCAGGCGGATACGGTCCTGGCCCTCCCAGGCCGAGGTGTCCGAGAGGATCACGGTGTCGCCCTCCGCCAGGCCCTCGCGGATCTCGACGGTGTTGACCGAAGCCTTGCCGAGGAGCACCCGGACCCGGACTGCATGGTTCCCGTCCCCGGCCAGCCGGAACAGGTCCACCGCTTCCCCCTCCTGCCCGAACGCGGGACGTCCGACGTGCAGCACGTCGGCGAGGCTCTCGATCTCAACGAGACCATCTACCGAGAGATCGCTGCGCGCTCCGCGCGGCAAGTCTTCGGTCAACTGAACATCTACGATCACGGCGCCGTCGCGGACAGCCGGCTCCACTCGGGCAACGCGACCGGCCACGATTCCGTTCCGGGTATCCACCCGGGCCGATTGCCCGACCTCGATGTCCTTCGCCTGGACCTCCGCGATTCTCAGTTCCGCCTTCAGGCGATCAGATTCGGCGACCCGGGCGAGGTTGTCGCCCTCCGATACCTGTTGGCCGGCCTCCGCAGACACCTCCTGAAGGACGCCCGCAATTCCGGCGCGAACCTCAAGGCGCGAGACGAGCTCGCGTTTGAGATCGAAAACAGCGCGGAGTCGCGCAACGCGCGCCTCTTCTGCCGCCAACTCCGCAGCCGCCACCGCTTCGGCGAGTCGGAGCCGTTCGGCTTCGTGCCGAGCTCGGATCCCGAGTTCCGTCGCGGCGCCTTGACTGTCTTCCAGAGCGATCCGGCCGATGATCCCCTCCGCGTAGATCTCGGCGTCCGCCTCCGCGTCGAGGGCGGCCTGGCGGGCTTCCGCCTCGACCGAGGCGAGCATGGATCGCTGGTTCAGCACCTGACGACGCGACTGAACTCGCCGGTCGTCCAGATTCGCCTCGGCGGCCGCGAGTTCCAGTTCCGCCCCCGTCAATTCCTGGGCCAGGCTCTGATTCTCGAGCGTCAGAATCACCGTATCGGGCTCCACCCGGACCCCGGGGAGCGCGTGCACGCGAGCGACCCGCCCGGAGCTTCCCGCCGCCAGCCGCCGAACCTCCACCGGCACCAGCGTGCCCGGTCCCCGCACCGTCAGCAACATCTCTCCGCGACGGACGATGTCAATGAATACCGTTTCCCGATCCACGCTCGGGGCTGCCGGCTGCAGGCGGAGGGCGAACAGGGCGAGCGCCACGAACCCGGCACCCGCGAGCGCGCCGAAGACCAGGCGCCGCCGCCGCCGATTCTCCGCGACTCCTTCCCTCGCTACATCCATCGCGCAATGGCGCCTCTTCCGCTACTAACGCTCGCGGGGCGACGGCGTTCCCCGGGCGCCGCCGGTAGGACGAACCAGCGGAGCTCCCCCGAGCAGGGAGCGCCCCGGCAGGGTCGGGTCCGCCGGTAACCCCAGGAGATCCAGTGCGGTGGGAACCACGTCCAGCGCGCTGGCCCGTGGCCATTCCGACTGCCGGGGAATCCTCGGCCCCCAGGCAGCCAGCACCGCGAGCATGTCGCGCCGGGTGGGGGCGAAGCCGTGGTTCCCGGCCGCGCGGGCCGGCATCACGACGTCTTCCGCGAACCGGGCGGAGGGAACGAACCCCGGCCGCAACACGGGAAAGAGATCCCCGGTCGTTGGACCGCCGGGCTGCACCCTTCCATCGGTGCTCGGTACGAGGAAACCGGTCACGACCGGTTCCCCGTCGGTGCGAATCTCGAGGAGCGCGGCCCGAACCGCCGCGACCACCTCCGCTTCCTGATCCGGCGACACGATCCCCTGCTGGCGTGAAGCCCGGTTGATGGCCACACTGCCGTCCGCCGTCGTCAGCAGCATCGCCTTCGTGCGCGAAAGATCCACCGTTCCGTCGGGGCCGAAGGCCAGGAGCCCGGCCCGTTCGAGCGCCACATTGAGGTGGAGGAGCCGATCGGTACCGGACATGCCGTGATCGCTCACCACCAGGAGATGCGACCCCGACGTTTCGGCCAGCGCAAACATCCGTCCGAGAACCCGGTCCACCTCGCCGAACGCCCCGGCGAGAACCGGCCGGAGCGATTCAGCCATCGAAGGGTCATGCGTAGCAAGCCGATCGTCGAGCCTCCCGTAGAGCAGATGGCCGATCTCGTCGGCGATCGGCAAATAGAGAGCGATGAGGTTCCAGTCCGGCACGGACGCCGCGGCATCCAGATGGACGAGCGCGGAATCCGCAATCGCGCCGGTTATTTCCAACAAGCGCGACTCGGCGATCCCCTCGCCACCTTCGGTCCTCCGCCTGCCGAGCCGGCCCGAGGCGTACTCGGGAGCGCCAACCGTCCGCGGCCACTCGGGGTGGCCAAGGCGTTTTCGCCACACCTCCTCCGGATAGGTCGCTACTTCACTGGCTCCGCCGCGGAAAACGACATGGCGCCCTGGAGATCCGGTGGCCGGGGGCGCCGCCGCGAAGGCCCGCACCTGGAACTCCACCCGGCGGCCCGCGGCGTCGGCGCTGATGGGTCCGGAAAAGCCCGCGCCGGGCCCTATCCCGACCCGCGCCAGCCAGATCGGCGTTCCGGCTTCCGGCTCCCGCTCGCCCGGCTCATCCATCACCCCGAACGTGTCCCAGCCGCTCGCCCGAGTCAAGGGATCGTCGAGGAACACTCCGAGGAAACGCGACTCCCCCACCTCGAACCGGAAAAACCCGGATCTGCCACCGACACGCCCGGACTCCGGTCCTGCGGCGAGAGGAATCGGAGACTCCGCCAGGAAAGGATTGCGCACCTCGTTGAGGGTCGCGGGAGGCAGCCGAACATCTCCGTATCCGGTGAGGATGAAGAGCTGTCCGCGTTCTTCCCGGCGCAGGCGGTTCACTGCCGCATCGAGTGGGTAGGTGTGGGTCGTATGCAGCGCGACGGCGCGACGACCCGCGCGAGCCACCCGCGTCCAGAGCGGATCGGCACGGAGCCAGGCGGCGGAGAACCCGTCGCGCGTGTCCAGCAGGGAATGTGAATCCGCCGGCAGCGCCAGAACCGAGTTCCCGGTGATTCCGCTGTCCCGTCCGGGGAGGCCGGTCCAGATCATGGCGAACGACGCCGCGGTCTTCGAGGGGAACGCCGTCACCATGCCGTCCGAAAACGCCCCTTCCTCGCGAAGCCGGGAGAAGTTCGGAAGCACTCCGTCGCGGAGGAACTCCTGAACAAGCTCGTAGCCGCCGCCATCCACCGCAAGGACCAGGAGGCGGTCTTCCCCGGCGGACGCTCCACGGCCAAACGCGACCACGGCGAGAGCCGCGGCGAACGCTGCGACCCGGAACCGGCGGCAAAAAACCCTCACAGTGCGAACCCTAGCCCGACCAACCGGTGGCGAAACCCAGGCGGCCCAGTTCTCCCGGTGGGGGCTCGGCCGGCGATCCGTCCCGGCTGAACCACTCCGCTGCGCTCCGTTCTGTGTTGCGTTTCGGTCGAAATACACCCGGGCCAGTTCTCCCGGTGGGGGCTCCTCCCTCACGCGCCTGGTCAGCCGGGCCCCCACCGGGAGAACTGGCCCCACCGGGAGAACTGGGTCTCGCCGGCCTCGGCGCTCACCCGGGTTCCACCACCGGCTGCTACCAGCGGCTGGACAAAACCGCGCGGCCCGCTTCTCTCAGGGAGGCTCAACCGGCGAATTCCGGTTCTTCCAGTGGGGCCTCGGTGCGCAGCCGATCCTGGCCACGGGCTGTTCACCCGCGTGCTACGATGAAATCCGTGCGCCAGGAAGTCTTCACTTCTTCCGCCACAACCCGGGGAATTCGAGTGGATGTGGAAGCGCGTTTCGCCGACCGGCGCCCCGAACCGGACCCGGCGTGGCTGTTTCAGTACAACATCTCCATCGTCAACGAGTCACAGGAATTGGTGCAGCTGCTGAGCCGGCACTGGGTGATCGAGCACGGCGAAGGACAGGTCGAAGAGATCCGCGGTCCCGGAGTGGTCGGGGCTCGCCCCTATCTCGTCCCGGGCGAGTCCTTTCACTACTCCTCATGGTGTCCACTGCGCGCACCCTTCGGTTCGATGCGAGGCTCGTACCTGATGGAGGTCCCCGGAGGGGAGCGCTTCAAGGTCGAGATCGCGCAGTTCACGTTGAGCGAACCGGTCACGCTGCACTGAAAGAGCAACGGGGAAGCAGTCCCCCGATGTCCGTGAATCACACCTCGCGACGTTCGTTCTGGGGTCACCCTTGGGGTCTTGCCGCATGAGTCGTCGCATGAGTCGCAGCCCGAGCCGGGGCGGGAGGCGGCGTCCCTCGATGGCCGACCGCGCGGACCGCTATCTGCTCTACCAGAATTCGGTTCAGGACGCGCCGGCCGACGCCGCTTTCCTGGATGACGAGTTTCACCGTCGTCGGGCTCGCCGGGCGCTCTCCTTCCGCGAGGACTTTTGCGGTACCGCTGCACTCTCTTGCGAATTTGTCGCCCGACGCCCCGAGAGCCGGGCAATTGGCGTGGATCTCGATCCGGATCCGCTCGCCTGGGGCCGCGAACACAACATCGCAAAACTGAGCCGCTCGGAACGAGACCGCATCGACCTGGCCGAAAGCGACGTCCTGGATGTCACCGAGCCCCGGGTGGACCTGATCGCGGCGATGAATTTCAGCTACTGGATCTTCGAGACGCGGGACCTGATACGCGACTACTTCGAGCGCGTCCGCGGAGCCCTCAATTCCGACGGCCTCTTTTTCATCGACGCCTACGGCGGTTCCGATTGCCACGAGGAAAAGGAATACGCGCGGGAGGAAGACGGATTCGACTTCATCTGGGACCAGGTGGCCTTCGATCCCATCAGCGGACGCATGCGATGCGCGATCCACTACGAGTTTCCGGATGGCAGCCGGATTAGAAATGCCTTCCGCTACCAGTGGCGATTCTGGTCGCTTCCCGAGCTGCGTGAGCTCCTGGCGGAAGCAGGGTTCTCCAGAACCGTTGTGCTCTGGGAAGGGGCCGACGGAAACGGTGACGGGAACGGCGAGTTCGAAGAAGTCACCGAGGGCACCGCCGACGAAACCTGGATCGCCTACCTGGTGAGCGAACCCTGAACGCCGTTCGGAGGACCGCGGCTACGGGCCGGAACGACTCCCGGAAAGCCCTCCCGGAAAGCCTCCCGGAAAGTCAAAGACGGTGGCGATCCCATCCAGCGTCCCGATTAACAGGCGGGCGGCGCGACTCCAGGCACGAACACGGCGGCATGCCCCCGGTTCCGGGACGGACGGGGCCGCACCTGCTGCACACCACCACGAAGGCACTCCCAGCCGCCGCTCGGCCATCCGCCGAGCGCGGTCGCGGTCGGGTAGGCTGCCGGGTGCCGAATGCAGAGCGCACCAGAGGCCGGGTCGGCGAAGCCCCTTCCGCTTTCCCTGCTGAAGGAACACTTCGGCTACCAGAGCTTCCGACCGCTGCAGGAACCGGCGATCACCAGCGTCCTGGCCGGGCGGGACACGGTGGTGCTGCTGCCTACCGGCGGGGGCAAATCGCTTTGCTACCAACTTCCGGCGCTCGCCCTCGACGGCGTCACCCTGGTCATCTCGCCCCTGATCGCCCTGATGAAGGACCAGGTGGATGCGCTCCGGGCGCGGGGGATCGCCGCCCGCTGTCTCAACAGTTCGCTTAGCCCCGAAGAGGCGCGGCTCGTCCGGGAGGAGGCGCAAGCCGGCAAGGTAAAGCTGCTCTACCTAGCACCGGAGCGTCTCGCCTCCGCGGGCTTCGGGCGGTTCCTCGAACGGATCCGGGTGGGGCTGGTGGCGGTGGACGAGGCCCACTGCATCGCCCAGTGGGGTCATGAGTTCCGGCCTGACTACCGGAATCTGGGAGCGCTGCGCGACCGCTTCCCGGCGGCCCCCTTCCTGGCGCTCACCGCGACCGCCACCGAGCGGGTCCGCCGGGAAATCGCCTCCGAACTCCGGATGGAGAACCCCGAGTTCTTCGTGGGGAGCTTCAATCGTCCCAACCTCAACTACCGGGTGCGACCCAAACGGCGCTCCTTCGACCTGCTCGTCGGACTCCTGCGGGAACACGAGGGGGAGTCCGCCATCGTGTACTGCCTCTCGCGGAGGGAAACGGAATCGGTGGCCGAGCGGCTCCGCGCGCTGGGTTTCCGCGCTCTGGCCTACCACGCCGGACTCGACCACGAGGAGCGCCGGTCGGCGCAGGACCGGTTCGCCAGCAAGGAGGCGTTGATCGTGGCGGCCACGATCGCGTTCGGGATGGGGATTGACATGCCCGACCTGCGCCTCGTTGCGCACTACAACCTCCCGAAGTCGGTGGAGGGCTACTACCAGGAAACCGGGCGCGCCGGGCGCGACGGCCTTTCGAGCGAATGCGTCCTGTTCTTCAGCGTCGCCGACCGGGCCGCCCAGGAGCGGTTCATCCGCGAGATCGAAGATCCGGCCGAACGCCGGCGCGCGCAGGAAAGGCTCGCCCGGATGATCGCCTACTGCGAACTCACCTCCTGCCGGCGACGCTACCTGCTCGACTATTTCTCGGACGCCTCGCTTGAGGGATCGGAGAACTGCGGGGGCTGCGACATCTGTCTGGGCCCCCGAGCCGGCGGGGAGATCGAGGAGTACGACGCCACCGAGATCACCCAGAAGATCCTCTCCGGGGTGGTCCGCACCGGACAGCGTTTCGGCATGGCCCACGTCACGGCGGTGCTGCGCGGCTCGCGGGCGAAGCGGGTGCTGGAACTCGGGCACGACCGGCTGAGCGTCCACGGCATCGCACGCGACCATCGGGAGGAGGCGTTGCGGGACACCGCGGACGAACTCGTCGCCCGGAACCTGCTCCGCCGCGCGGGCGACAGCGGATTCCTGACCATGTCCCTGACCCCTGCGGGGTGGGCGTTTCTCCGCAACCGGGAGTCCCTCACCCTGACCCGTCCGAAGGCGGCGCCCCCGGACGAAGAGTCCCGCGACTCCGCGGCGGCCCACCGCGAAGCGCCCGCGCCCGACCCGGCTCTCTTCGAGAAGCTGCGGGCGCTGCGCCTCGCTGTCGCACGGGAGGAAGGGCTTCCGGCCTTCAGGGTGTTCTCGAACGCCACCCTCCACGAAATGGCCGCCCGCAGGCCGCCCTCCGCGGCGGAGCTCGCGCGCCTGCACGGAGTCGGCCCGGCGAAGATCGAGAAGTACGGCGCCCGCTTTCTCGCCGCCGTGCGGGACTCCCGTCCGGAGGCCCCGGCCCTCCGAGCGCCGGATCCGCCCCCGCCGGAGGGGTCCCCCACGGCGCCGCGGAGAAGGACCGCCGCCTTCCTGGTGATCGGCAACGAAATCCTCTCCGGGAAAGTGGCCGACACGAACACCCGCCTCCTCGCCTGCCTGCTTCGGGACAAGGGGGTGGCTCTGCGGCGGGTGTTGACGATTCCCGACGAACCGGAGGTCATCGCCGCGGAGACGGCCGCACTCGCCGCGAGTCACGATCTCGTGTTCACCTCCGGAGGGGTAGGCGCGACGCACGACGACGTCACCATGGAGGGCGTCGCCCGCGCGTTCGGAACCGGGGTGATCCATCACCCCCGCTTTCTCGACACGCTGAGACAGCGCGGCCTCGAAACCACTCACCGCGATCTCGCCCGCGTTCCGGAGGGATGCGAGCTCCGCGAAGGACAAAGCGGCGCCTGGCCGGTGGTCGTCATGCGGAACGTCTGGATCCTCCCGGGCCTGCCACCCGTCTTCGAAAAGAAGCTCGGGATCCTCGCCGAGTGTCTTCCCGAAGGACCCCGGTATTTCGCCGATGAAGAGTTGGTTCCGCGTCCGGAAGAGGAACTGATCCCCCTTCTCGACCGTCTGGTTGCCGCCTATCCGACAGTCGAGATCGGCTCGTACCCCGGGGCCACGGGGACCCGCATAACGCTGGACGGGGATGACCAAGAGGCCGTCGCTGGCGCGGCCGCCGCCCTTCGAGAAGGGCTTGCGACCCTGTAAACGGCGCTTGGCCACCCCCTGAATGGACCCGCCGGGAAGGGGCCCCTACCGGGAGAACTGGCGCCGACCTCCGGTCGCGGCCCGCAGGCCCGCGAACCCGCGGTGCGCCCACCTGCTCGAAAGGCGCATCGGCCGGACCTGTCTCTTTCCTGACCGGCGGGGTGTGCAGGAGGACCCCATCACGAATGTTTCTCCAGGTTTGGGGGCCGGCATCGCCCGCGCCGCGTGGCGAAACCCGCATCGCCGTTGCAGACTACGGGCGCGCGGCAGGGGACCTCGACGACCCGGGCCGCAGCGACGGAGCGAGGCTAGTATCCATGTCATGAGCGAGGTGGGGCCGACGGGAGCGGCGGTCGTGGAGGAACCGCGCCACGCCGGCGTGCGACGGGAGAAGAAGCGGTGGATCCCGGTGTCCGAGTTGAAGTTCGTCGGCTGCGACTCCTGCCGGATGACGCTGACCGAGTACGAGGCACTGCCCGACGAGCGGGTGGAGTTCTTCGACTCCGAGGCCGGCCTCGCCTGGATGGTGCGCGAGCCGGCGACGGAGGAGCACGAAGGGCCAAAAGCCATGCTGGCGGCGCTCGTACGCGACATCTCCCATGTCCGGGGATCTCCGATCCGGTGCCTCGGCGAGTCGCAGTTGCGGCTTCTGGATGCCGACGGCCTGCAGGTGCGGGCCATCCACCCGGACGAGATCGTGTTCCTGCACCCGGAGCGCCGGGAGCGGATCGGGCCCGGGTACCTGCGGGTGGGGGAGGAGGAGTATCCGGACGTGGTGCTCGAGGTGGACCACACCACGGACGTGCGCGGCAATCGGCTGAAGCTGTATGAAGAGTGGGGTTTTCCCGAGGTGTGGGTAGAGGTTCCGGAGGCGTATTCCCGCAGCCGCCCGCGGGGCCTGCAGCGGGGCCTGAAGATCTACCTGCTGGAGGGGGAGCGGTTCGTACTGTCGGCGGAGAGCCGCGCGTTCCCCGGTTGGCGGGCGGAAGAGATCCATCGCGCGCTGAACGAGACGGTGGTTTCGGACGAGACCTCGGCGGTTCTGGCGCGCGTGGGCCGAACGCTCGGCGAGCGCGAGGGCACCGGCCCGGACGACGACCCCCTCCTCCGTTCCATCGCCCGCGAAGCCCGTGGCGAGGGACACGGGGAAGGCCACGCCGAAGGACGTGTAGAAGGCCGCGCGGGACTCGTGCTCGGGATGCTGGCGTCGCGGGGCATCGCAGTTTCGCGGGGCTTCCCGCCCCACCGCCACCGCGCCGCATTGGCCGCCGCGCCAGACGAAGCCGTCCTGTCGGCAGCCTCCTCCGCGAACAGCGAATCAGACTTCTTCGCCCGCCTTGGGGCGAGCGGGCACTCTGAACCGGGATAGGCGCCTGCCGGAGCGGAATCCCCGTGACAAATCAGGCTGTGGGCAGCCTGAACCGCACGCGGAGCGACAGGACTCCGCACCCGCACTCGTGGATCTGGCGACCGCAAGAGCCGTTGTTTTCGGGTCTGCGTCCGGTACCACTCGGTAGCGACGAGATGGACAGGCTGAGAGTGAGATTCGTCAAGGAGTGGGATTCGGCAACCGAAACGGCCTGGATCGCGGTGGGCGAGAACCCGGTTTCCGAGAGCGAAGACGCCCTCCAGCGACGGTGGCAGGAAATCCGCGATCAGAACGGGACCGACCGCGACGCCCCACCGGAAGGCATCCGTGAGGGGTTGCTCCACGGGATGACCGTTGGACGCGCCGAGGCGCGGGCGGAGATCGTCCGCACGCTGGCGATGATGTCCTCCCGGAACATTCCAGACTCGTTCAACGAAGGACTCCAGCAGTTCCTGGATGTTTGCCGCCGCGACATCAACCAACAGGCGCCGTTCGATTCCGACTCCGGCCCGGAGGCCGTAGCTGCCGCGGAGCAGCGGAGGCGCGAATCCGAACTCCCCGGATTTGCAACGGGGTTCCGCGAGGGACTGATCGAAGGATGCAATGAAGAACGCTGGGATCTGGTGGAGACCCGCCTCCTCTGGCGCAAGGGCTGGTTCGAACGCTTCCTGGTGCTGCCGACGCATCTTGGCGAGACCCCGCTGGACAGACTGATCGAGGCGGCGGTCGAATGCCTGGACGAGGCCGATTTCTGGCGCCGCCTCGACCGATAGAACTCCCGCGCCACCAGCGGGGGCCAAGCGGGGGCACGGCCGTGCTGGAGACGTCTGCCGGATGACACCGGAGGGCCCAGGAAAACGAAGCCCCAAGGGTATAGACCTCTGGTCGGCATCGCCCGCCAATGGCGGGCGAACGCACATAGCGATTGGTGCAGACGGCGCGAAAGGAAGAACGCCACCGCCCTCCCGGATGCGCCCCTCCCCCGTTTCGGGTCAGAATGACCGGGCTCCCATGACCTTACCCGCGCCCCTCCCGCCCCGCCCCGCACTGCTGCTGGCCTCCCTCCTGCTCGCCGCTCCCATTCCCACCGCCGCCCAGGACCTCTTCCCCCTCTCCGACGACCACCGGGAGTGGATCGAACAGGAAGTCGTCTACATCATCAGCGACCGCGAGAAGGACGCCTTCGAGAGACTCCAATCCGAGGCCGAACGGGAGGCCTTCATCACGGCCTTCTGGGACCGCCGGGATCCCGAACCGCTGACTCCCGAGAACGAATACCGCACCGCGCACTACGAGCGGATCGATTACGCCAACAGCCGACTCGGCGGTGAAACGGCCATGCCGGGTTGGCTGACCGACCGCGGGCGAATCTACATCCAGCTCGGGGAACCTGAGGAACGCGAGACGTTCGCCTCGGTACCGGGGCTCTACCAAACGGAACTCTGGTTCTATCTGGCGCGCGAAGAACAACTGCTGCCGCCCATCTACGTTCTTTTCTTCCGGGAGTACAACGCCGGCCCCTTCATCCAGTTCAACCACGTTATCCACCAGCCGGAAGAACTTCTCCCGGCCCAGTCGTTCACAATGGGCGAATCCCGGGCGGAGGCGTACGTGACCCTGCAGGAAATCTCACCCCAGCTCGCGCACGCCAGCATTACGATGCGCGCCGACCGGGGCGTCACGGCAAGCCTGGTGCAGCCGGAAATGGAGGTTCTCCAGACCCAGACGCTCCTCTCGGACATCAATCGGGCGCCCTATCGCCTGTTGGATTCCGGTTGGGTGACGGGAGCGGAAGCGGGCCGGGGGCTCGTGGAGAGCGAATACCTCTTCAACTTCGTGCCGAGCGCGGGGCTCGCGCGGGTCCTACCCGGCCCTGCAGCAAGCTCTTTCTTCGTGCACTTCGCGATCGAGATCGAACCCCAACATTTCACGCTGGCCCGGGAGGAGGGTGGAACCGAGTACTTCAGCCGCTTCGAAGTCACGGGAGAGGTAATAGCGCCCGACGGCGATGTCGTCCACGACTTTGTCGTCACCCCGTTCCTGCGGCTGACGGAGAGCCAGCTTCAGGACGTCGGCGCCCGTCCGTTCACCTACCGCGGCGTATTCCCGCTGATTCCCGGCGAATTCCGCTTTCGGGTCATCTTCAAAAACGACGCCCGGACCGAATACACCGTGTTCGAGGACGATCTCAGGGTTCCGGACCGCGAGCCGACGCTCTCCCGGCCGTGGCTGCTTCACGCCCCGCCGCAATCCGTCGAGGATAGGGACTTACGTGCCTGGCTGGCCGGAGACGCGCAACTGGTGCCTAACGGGCGAGGCGTGGTCGCGGTAGGAAATCCGATCCGGGCGGTGGCGTCGGCAATCGGACACGAGCGCGTGGTCTTCCGGGTCATTCCGTGGAACGCATCCGACGAACCGGGGGCTATGGGGTCGCCCGTTCTGGAAGAGGAGGTCGCGGTCCAGGGCGGTCTCGCCCTTTGGCAGCCGCCGACCACCGGGTGGGACTCGGGTCGCTACGTGCTTTCGGTAAGCACGGATGACAAACCCAGGATGGTGACTTTCGATTTGAATGCGCGCAGCAGGGTCGCGGTTCCCTGGGGTCTCAGCGATTCTCCGGACACCAAGTCGCCAGGAGCCATTTCCGCAGCCCTCGGCGAGCAGTGGCTCCGCGTAGGCGACCACGAACGTGCCCGCGAGGTGTTCGAAGCGGTGCTTGCCCAAGACCCGAATCTGGGGCGGGTGCGGCTCGCTCTCGGAAGGTTCGCCCTCGACGACGGCGATCCGCGCGCCGCCGTGCGATTCCTTGAGCCGGCGCTTGCCCAGGCGCCCGAGGACGCGATGGTGCTCCGGGTACTGGGAGACGCCCATCGCGAGTCCGGAAACCACACCAGAGCCGCCGAACTCTATGAGCGTTCCCTGCCCCTCCAGGCCGCCGACCCGGCTCTCCTGAACGCGCTTGCGTGGTCGCTGGCGGCGACGGGGGACAAGGCGCGCGCCATTCCCTATCTCGAGCAGTCCCTCAGCCTCTCTCCCGAGCAGCCGGACGTCCGCGAACTGCTGGCGGCCCTGCGCTCCGGATCGTCTCCCGGTCGTCGATAAGACAGTCCGCCGAGCGGCTCTCCAAAATTTTAACCCGCTCCTTCGGTTGATTGGACACCGAAGCCCGGCGACGCATTCGCACTTCGGACGTAAACCGAACAAAAATCGAACCGTTACATAAGTAGTTCGTTCAGACCCCGAAACATGGCATAATCGTTGCCTCTTTTCAGGCTGTTCATTCCGCGGAACCGGAGCCCTTCGGGCCGCGTCCCAACAACTCTCAGACACCTCGCAGAGGAGGAACCATGCGGAAGTCAACTTTCGCGCTGCTTCTTGCGGCGTCCCTCGTCCTTCCGGCCATCGCGTTCGGACAGGGCGGCGACTCCAGTATTCGCGGCACCGTCACCGATGACTCGGGCGCCGTGCTTCCTGGAGTCACGGTCACCGCCATGAGCACCGCGCTTATCAGTCCCGCCACCGCGGTGACCGACGGCCAGGGCGGCTATCGGCTGCTCAACCTGCCCGTCGGCGATTACACCGTGGAAGCGGCGCTCTCCGGCTTTGCCACCTACCGGCAAGAAAGCATTCTGGTGCGCGCGAGCACGAACATCGGCGTGGACCCGGTGATGTCGATCAGCACCGTCCAGGAGACGGTCACGGTCACCGCCGAGACCCCGATGCTCGAGATCTCGCGTCCCGGCAACATCCTCACGATCGAGGGCGACCTCCAGCGCGACCTGCCCATTCAGGCTCGCGGCAACTGGAGCGACTTCCTCGAGATGACTCCGGGCGTCAACGCCCGCCCGTTCGACGACGGTTCGGGGCGCATGGTGTATTTCGGTCACGCGACCGAGCACTTCGCGCACGTGATCCAGCTCGAAGGCATGGCGGCGGCCGGCTACACCGATTCCCAGATCACCTACGTCGGGATGAACGCCGACATGATGCAAGACATGTCGGTGAAGACCGGCGGCGCCGAGGCGAAGGACCCCATGGGCACCGGCCTGATCATCAATGTGGTCACCCGGAGCGGCGGTAACGACCTCACGGCATCGGCTGCCTATGACCTCCAGTCGTTCGACTGGGGGACGGGCGACGAAGCCGGCTCCGGCGGTTTCTTCGGCGACAACGAGCTGCCCAGTGGCTTCAACCCGTTCTCATCCGAGAAGTCCAACTTCCAGGCCCTCGGCGTGTACAACCCGCCGGAGGGTCGAGCGGGCGCGGCCGGCACCCCGACCGCGCACCAGGTGCGTCAGTCCGACTTCTCGCTCGGTGGGCCGGTCATGCGGGACAAGGCCTGGTTCTTCGCAGCCTACCGGTACGCCGATCTGGCGGCCCGCATCAGCCGTGGCGCCACCGACATCGAGCGCCTCAACGCTCTCGGCGGACTTCCCATGGGCAGTCTCGGCACGACCCCGGTCTATTCCGAGTTCCTGAACACCACGAGGAGCCACCAGCCCTACGCCAAGGTCAGTGCGCAGCTCAACCCGAGCCACGAACTGAACGTGTACTTCCAGCGGGACACCACCGAGAACACCTCGAACCGCGAGTACGACCTCGCGCCGCGCTACACCGTACAGACCGGCGGCAACCTCTACGGCGCCAAGCTGACCTCGGTCTTCGGCACTTCGACGACCGGGCAGTTCACCCTGTCCTACAACAACAAGGCGTCGCAGCGACCGTTGGACATCCAGCCACAGCTCGACAGCATCGTGCCGTACGTCGAGATCCATGCCGGGTACTCCGTCAACGAGAGTGGCACCGCCAGTCGCGGCGGCCGCATCGGCGCGCTCGGCACCGGCAACGGCTCGGAACGTCCCGCCCGGCTCGTGCTGCTGCGGGCCGACATGACCCACTACATCGACAACGCCGGTGGTTCCCATGAAATCGGTTTCGGTATCTATGCCGCTCCCTGGAACACCTATCCCAGCACGACGATCTATTCGACAACCGCCGGATGGGGCACCGAGTACCACACGCCGGTGGACGCCAGCGGGAATCCCACGAAGGACGTCAACCAAGCTGTGGGCACCCGTTGGTTCGAGCGGCGGCGCACCGGAGACGCATCGGGGCCGATTGATTCACTCAAGACGCTTGACGCCCAGGACAGCGATCTCGGCGTCTACCTCCAGGACGCCTGGAAGCCGGTGGACCGCCTCACCCTGAACCTCGGCGTCCGCGCCGACTTCGTGAAGCGGTACGACAACATCCAGAACTTCGAGCGGATGAACACGCTAGCGCTCGGCCCCCGCGCCGGGTTCGCTTACCAGCTCACGGAAGACGGCCGGAACATTCTGCGCGGCAACATCGGTCGGGTGCACGAGCAGATGAACGGCCGTGACAACATCACCCGGGTCCACGGGGCATCGTCAGTCGGCAGCTACGTGGAGTACGACCACGACGGAGATGGTGTCTCGGACTATTCCAACTACACCCCGCCGTCGTCCGGTATTCCGCGCGAGTTCCTCTTCGACGAGGGCATCGGCCAGCCCTTCGTGGATGAGGCGATCGTCGGCCTGCGCCGCCAGTTCCCGGGTCAGTTCGCGATGGACGTCGCGCTGGTGCACCGCCGCTATACGGACAACTACGCGCTTCTGGAGCAGAACGGCTACTACCCGTCGTCGTCCCCGGCCCCGGTTCCGCTGGGCGAGTTCCAGTTCGGCGCGGTTGATCTCGCCTACGGAAACGTCAACCAGCAGACCAACAACAGTTGGAGCAGGCTCGTCTATACCGCCCTCGAAATCACCACGACGCGGCGCACGGAACGGATGTCGGCCACGCTGAACATCAGCCGGCAGTGGCAGGGATACTCGGGCGACTGGAACCCGAACGATCCGGCCCGGTACATCCAGCCGGAGAAGTTCAACTCGAGCAAGGCGCTCTACATGCCGCGCGGCAACAATGAGCAGAACACCCTGCGGGACTCCAGCAACCTGTCGTACGCCCCGACCTGGAGGCAGTATTCCGTCCGGGGCGGGATGAGCTACCTGCTGCCTTACGACATCACGGCGGCGTTGAGTTACACCGCGAACGCCGGCCCGTGGTCCGGCCCGCCAATCAACCGGCTGAGCGCCGACGACCCGCAGGTCACCCAGTACGGCGCAGGTTCGGCGAACAACGGTAGGACAAACCCGCTCTCGACCCGCTACCGCATCGTCGGTGCGGACCGGGGCGAACTCCAGGTAGCGGCCCCGACGGTGCACACCGTGGGCCTCTCGCTCGGCAAGATCCTCGATCTCGGGCGCGCCCAGTTCGAGGTGCAGGCCCAGATCTTCAACCTGCTGGACGCGGCGGACCACAACCAGTTCACCTACAGCGGCGCGAACCGGACGTGGAAGGCCGCCTTCCTGGAGCTTCGGAGCCGGCAGAACGCCCGGACCATGCTCCTCCGGGGGACCCTCCGCTTCTAGGCGACTCCTAAGCAACTTCAAGGCGCCGGCCCGTCAGGGCCGGCGCCTTTTTTCTTTCCTCTGACTCAGAGAGCTGTCCGCAGCCGCGGAACCCCGATCGGGTAAGGCGTTGGCACTGATCAGGGAACGCCGACCTCTGGGCAGTTGCTGTGAAAATGCAGCCCTGCGCGGGAACCCCAACCGTCCAGATGGCGCACCGGCACGGGAACGCCGACCTCCGGCCAGTTCTCCCGGTGGGGGCCGGCACCGCTGCGCGAAGCGCAGCGAAAGGCGAGCACCACGCAGCTGTCCGGATGACGCTGAACGCCGGGGTCCCGGTCGAGAGGTGAACCACCCCCGAACTCGGGGTCCTTCCCTGCCGACCGGAGGTCGGCGTTCCCTTGCCTGCGCGTCACTCTGCATGGTGGCGTGGGGCCGAGACTTACACCACCCAGGGAACTGCACTTTCATGATGGGCGGGGCGTGCAGGCGAACCCGATCATGAGGGTTTCTCCCGGTCGGCGTTCCCTTGCCGGCGGCATCATCCAGACCGAGAAGGAAGTCCCACGCCCAAGCCTCTTTCGCAGCGACTGGGCCGGCCCGCGCCAGCATCGCCCGACCGAGCGGCCGATGGGCGACCAAACTGGCCGCCTTCGCGGCGCCTGCGTCGCCGACGAGGGCGCTCCGCCGGATGGGCTCGGTGACCCCTATGGCCGGGACGACCAGCCGACGTCCACGCTGAACAGCAGGAACCTGGGTCGAACGCTGGTCTGGAGCGTCATCGTGTCCCTGCCGTGATTCCCGACCTCGTGGTTGTCGAACCGCATGTCCCAACTCTCCTCGGTATCCCGCGCCCGCCCGACGAACGCATCGAGCCGCGGGCGCAGGAACATCCGTCCCATCCTCAGAGTGAGGCCCAGCGAACCGCCGAAGACGAGGGCGCCGCGATCCGCGCGGAAGTCACCCCCAACCACCTCGATGGAGGCGTCGTAGGACTCCCCACCGAAGTCTCCGGTTCCGGAAATCCCGGGCGGGATGTCGTTCAACGCCAGCCGACCGGAATCCCCTCCCATCAGCAGGTACCCGCCGCCCGCGGCAAGATAGAACCTGACCCGCTCATCGAGGAGGGAGAACTCCCGGACGGCGAACACGCTCAGAAGATCGTTTGCTGAGTTCGTGATCGCCAGTTCCTGCGCGCCGCGCCAATTGGTTTCGCGAATCATCGCGGCCGGCATGAAGCCCCGTCCGGCAACGCGGTGATGCTGGACCTCAAGCCCCCACCGGCCCCGAATCACCCGCAGACCAGCGCCCCAACTCCCCTCGCGCGAATAACCCACGGTTTCGTCAACCGGGCTCGAGATACTCGCTATCAGTAGCCTGACCTCTCCGCGCGAGATCAGCCCGGCAAGCCCACCGTGGCCGGCGAACTGGATCTCCCACGACGCATCCTCATCCGATGGATGCGACGGCTCCGCGGGTTCCCCCGGCTGGACATCGGGCAGGCGTCGTTCCGGCTCCTCGGTACCGGCGGCGGGAGCAGCCTGGATCAGGCCCAGGACCATGGTCAGAACCGCCCGACGAAGCACGTTTCCTCCAGTGCCAGCCTGGAGGCCGGCGGTCCTCGGCGTCTCTCTCGCCCTGGTCAGTTCCCGAGGCCGATGTCCAGCGAAAAGAGGTAGATGGTCGGCCTCACGCTCGTGCCGTAGTGGAATCCGACTTCACCCAACTCCTCCGGTCCCAGCTCGCCGAGGTCCGGGAACCCAATCGTCAGGTCGGTGGTCAGCTCTCGGGACACCACGACATCAACCCGGGGACGAAGCATGATTCGGCCGAAGCGGAACGCGACTCCCAGCGAGCCGACATAGACCACGGACGTCCGGTCGGTCGTGAAGTCCACCTCGGGAACGAAGGCAGACGGGATTGTGAGGTCCTCCGAAGAGAACTCGGACGGCCCGCTGGAAAGCAGCAGATCCGTTCCCGAATCGGTCGCCTGGATCCACCCTGCGCCGATCCCCAGGGACAGCTCCGCGCCGCCCCCCAGCTGGAAGACCCGGATGGCCTGCCCGAGGACCAGTCTGGCCTGGGACGCCACCAGCGGCTGGCCAAACAGTGCGGCTTCTTCCTCTGGAACTCCGTGCGAATCCGCGATGAGCCAGGACGGAGTGAGATCGAGACTCTCGAAGATGTTGTAGCTCCCCTCGATTCCCCAGTTCCCTGACATGAGGCGAGCTCCCACGCCCCAACCGAATTCCGAGGTGAGCCTGGATGCGGAAATGGAGTCTCCGCCGCCCTCCACACCAGCCGCCATACCGCCCGTGATTTGAATCGAGTCCTCCGCCGAGACGTTGAGCAGCGGCAAACCCGCGCGCCCGAACAGTTCGATCCGCATCCCGGACGATCCGTAGTAGCTCTGCGCAGGAGCCACGGAGAACCCCAGCGCGCCCCGCAGCCCTGTCGTCGCGTCCGTTGCCAGAGAATCCGAGAGTTGCTCCCTGATGTCCTCGTTTGCCTCTTCTACGTCGCCCTGCGCGACATTCCTCGCACCAGCGTCATCACCCTGCCCTGCGGCGGCGAACGGCAGCAGGAGAACCGCCATCACAACTGATCCGGTGTTTCCAATCGTCATACACCCACTGTAACGCGCCGATCCATCCGTACGACAAAACGGGAATGCCGCCGCAGCCGGGTACACTCGAAACCCGCTCCGAGACCCCACCCGCCGACCGAGGAGGCCCCCTGATGCGAGTTCCCCGTGTGCTGAACCTGGTCCTGTTTTCCGTGTTTTCCCTGCCGGTGCTGTCCGCCGCACAGGGCGGGGACGCCGCCGCCATGGTCTCCCAGTTCCTGAACGCCCAGCGCACCGACTTCGAGGAGGTGGCGCTCCGCATCTGGGACTGGGCGGAGGTGGGCTACCAGGAAGAGCAGAGTTCGACCCTCCTCCAGGAGCAGCTCACCGCCGGCGGCTTCTCGGTGGATGCGGGGGTCGCCGGGATGCCGACCGGGTTCGTCGCCGAGTGGGGATCGGGAAGCCCGGTGATCGGTATCCTCGCCGAGTTCGACGCCCTGCCGGGAGTGAGCCAGGCAGCCGTCCCGGAACCGCTGGAACGTGAAGGGGTGGGCGCGGGACACGCCTGCGGGCACCACCTGTTCGGGACCGCTTCGGTGGCTGCCGGCCTCGCAATCCGGGATTGGCTCGAGCGGTCGGGAACTCCGGGAAGGATCCGGGTGTACGGCACTCCCGCTGAAGAGGGAGGCGCCGGCAAGGTCTACATGGTGCGCGAGGGTCTCTTCGCCGACGTGGACGCCGTGCTCGCCTGGCACCCCGGGGACCGGAACGACGCGAGCCCGGGCGACTCGCTTGCCAACCTTTCCGCGAAGTTCCGGTTCCGGGGCGTCTCGGCCCACGCGGCGGGCGCTCCGGACCAGGGCCGCTCGGCGCTCGACGCGGTGGAGGCCATGAACTTCATGGTGAACCTGATGCGGGAGCACGTTCATGAGCGCAGCCGGATCCACTACGTGATCACGCGGGGCGGCGAGGCGCCCAACGTCGTCCCCAACTTCGCCGAGGCCTACTACTACAACCGGCATCCCTCGGTGGAAACGGCCCGCGACAACTGGGCGCGCATCCTGAAGATCGCCGACGCCGCCGCGCTCGGGACCGGGACCCAGGTCGAGCACGAAATGATCCACGGGATCTACAACATCCTTCCGAACGAGCACCTCGGCCGGCTCCTCTTCGAGAACATGAAGGCGATCGGCGGCTTCGCCTACACCGACGAGGAGCGGGCCTTCGCCGAGGAAATCCAGAAGCACCTGCAGCAGCCGCGTCCGATCGGCTCGCAGGAGGAAGTCATGGATTGGGCGAGGACGCCCGCGGGCGGTTCCACCGACGTGGCCGACGTGAGCTGGGTCGTGCCGACCGCGCAGTTCCGCACCGCGACCTGGGTTCCCGGGACCCCCGCGCACAGTTGGCAGGCGGTCGCCTGCGGCGGGACGAGCATCGGGCTGAAAGGAATGCATCTGGCTGCGCAGGTGCTCGCCCGCACCGGAGCCGACCTCTTTCAGGATCCGTCCCACCTGACTGCGGCGCTCGCCGAGCTGAACGCCGCCCGGGGACCGGATTTCAAGTACGAGCCGCTGCTGGGGGACCGTCCGCCGCCGCTGGATTACCGGCGCTGACCAACGGCGGCCGGGAGGTCAGCTTTCCTTAGCCGGTGGCGTCATCACCGCGAACAGCACCGTGAGTCTCGCCCCGCTACGCGGGGCGATGCCGGTCTGAAGACCGGCGCTCCGGGCCGTTGTTCCCGGGTGCCATACACTCGCATGTCCCGCGGAGGATCGCGTCCTATGGTCAACAGAACAAGAAAGTCCCGTTTTCTCCCCGTCGTCGTCGCCGGGGCGCTGACTGCCGGACTCGCGGCCGAGACCGTCGCGCAGGACCGTTTCACCCTGGCGCTTACCGGCGATTCGATCATCACCCGCAAGCTGAGCGTCTACGAGGAGCCGGAATTCCTGCGGATGATCGACCTCCTGCGGGGCGCCGACCTGGCGTTCACCAACCTGGAGATCCTCTTCCACGACTGGGAGTCCTACCCGATGAGTTCGAGCGGCGGCACCTACATGCGGGCCCAGCCGGAACTCGTGCAGGAGTTCGTGTGGGCCGGGATTGATATCGGATCGCTGGCCAACAACCACTCCGGGGACTACGGCCCGCCGGCCATGCTGCTCACCGAGAAGTACGTCCGGGAGGCCGGCATGGTCGCCGCAGGAGTGGGGCGCAGCCTTGCCGAGGCCCGCGAGGCCAAGTTCATCGAGACCAAGGACGGCCGGGTGGCGCTGATTTCGCTCGCCTCGACCTTCCCCAACCACTCGATGGCGGGCAAGTCGCGTGACGACATCCCACCGCGGCCGGGGTTGAGTCATCTGCGCCACATCAGGACCTACGAGGTCACGAAGGACCAGCTCGAAGGCGTCCGCGCCACCATGCGCGACCTCAAGATGAACCCGCCCGCGGAGGGGACGAGCCTGAACTTCCTGCGCAACCGGTTCGAACTGGCGGATGCGCCCGGGGTCCGGACCGAGCCGCACCCCGAGGACATGGCGGAGATCGCCATGATCGTCAGCAACGCGAGGCGCCAGGCCGACTACGTGATGGTGACGATCCACGCCCACGAGGGCGCGCCGGGCCCCGACAGCCGCATGGTTCCCGCCCAGTTCCTCGTGACCTTCGCCCGCGCGATGGTGGACGCCGGCGCCTCCGCCTTCGTGGGGCACGGACCCCACGCGCTGCGCGCCATCGAGATGTACAAGGGGGTGCCGATCCTCTACAGCCTCGGGGACTTCGTTTTCCAGAACGAGACCCTCCAGCGGCTGCCGTACGAGAACTACCACGGGGTCGGACTGAACGAGAGCGACGGCCTCGCCGACTTCAACGAGGCCCGCTACAACAACGACACCACCGGGTTCCCCACCATCCCCGAGATCTGGGAAGCGGTCATCGCGGTTCCCGAGTGGAGCGGGCAGCAGTTGGTCGAGTTGACGCTGCACCCGATCAGCCTCGGATACGGACAGCCGCGCCACGTCCGCGGCCGGCCGATGATGGCGGAGGGCGCCCTCGCCGACAAGATCCTCCAGGATCTGGTCCGCCTCTCCGAGCCTTACGGAACGCAGTTCGAGATCAAGGACGGCGTCGCCCGGGTGGTGCTGCCGGCGGAAACGACCGACGAGCAGCAGTAGCTGCGGGACGGCTGGGTCGAGGCGCCTCCGGATGAAGCGCTCGCTTCGGCCGGTCGCGGGCTTCCTGGGTTCCCTGGCGCCGGGAATCGCTTTCGGGGCAGTTCTATCCGCGGCGGCAGCCTCCTTTCCGGAAGAGGTCGCCACAGTCCGGCAGAGCGAGGAAACGCTCCGGATCGACCTTCATTCCCACCCCTCCCGCTTTCACCGGGCCAACGTGCCCCGGATCAGCGACGAGGAGATCGCCCGCTATCTGGACCGCGGCATGGACGCGGTGGTGGCCACCATCAGCACCGACACTCCGTACCGCGGCGGCTACGTGCTCCGGGATGGGACCCGGATCGAAAGCGGCAACCGGCGCCCGGACCCTGCGGAACCGTGGGAGTACACCCTCGACCGCTTCGAACGGTTGACGCGCACGGTGGCGGAGGGACGAGCGGTCTTCGCCCGGACCCCCGCCGAGGCGCGCCTGGCGCGGGCCGAGGGGATGCTCGCCATCCTTCCGGCGCTCGAAGGAGCGGATTCGCTCGAGGGAAAGATCGAGCGGCTTCACCGGCTCCACGAAATGGGGCTCGCCCTGGTGCAGCTCGTGCACTTCCGGCCGAACGGGCTGGGTCACATCCAGACGTGGCCCTACACCCCCGGCGGGCTCACCGAGTTCGGGCGGGAAGTGGTTCGAGAGTGCAATCGGCTCGGGATCGTCATCGACCTCGCGCACGCCAACCCGGAGACCATCGAGGACACCCTGGAGCTGTCGCGGGTTCCGGTCATCTTCAGCCACACCGGAGCGTTCGCGCTCGGAGAGGCCGATCGGAATCTGCGCGATCCCGAAATCCGCGCCATCGCCGCGGCGGGAGGCGTGATCGGGATCTGGCCGAACGGGAGTCTCGTCCCGACCGTCGCCGACATGGCCCGGCACCTCCGCCACGTTACGGACCTCGGGGGGATGCGCGCAGCGGGAATCGGGAGCGATCTGAGGGGAATGTCGGCCTACAGCGAAGGATTCGGCGAGGAAGCCAACTTCGAGGCGATCGCCGAGGCCCTCGCCGAAGCCGGTTTCGACAGCGATGAAGTCGAGGGGATCCTCGGCGCCAATTTCGAGCGGGTGTGGGAGGAAGTCACCGCCCATCTGACCGCCGATGATCCATAGGGAGTAAGACCGATGAATTCCTCGACTTTCCGGGCGTCCAACGCGCGGATACCAGCGGTCCTGTTGCTCGGGCTGCTCGCCGGCTGCGCGGGATCCGAGCCGGAGCCCACGCTCGACGAAACGTTCGCGGCCATCGTGGCGGAGGCGCGGGACACTGCCGGCAGCCCCGGCCTCTCCGCGGCGGTGGCAGTGAACGGAGAGTTGATCTGGAGCGGTGCGTCGGGACTCGCCGACGTCGAAAACGGCGTTTCGGCAACCGCGGAGAGCGTGTATCGGATCGCTTCCATTTCGAAGCCCGTCGCCGGCACCGCGATCATGCAGCTCGTGGACCAGGGCGCGATCGACCTCGACGCGGAGGTTCAGACCTACTTCCCGGCCTTCCCCGAGAAGGAGTTGCCGGTCACGGTCCGCCATCTGATGACGCACACCTCGGGCATCCGCCACTACAACCCGGGCGAGATGGACATGAAGGACCATTTCGACACGACCGAGGCCGCCATCGAGATCTTCAAGGACGACCCGCTCCTCTTCGAGCCCGGGTCGCAATACAGCTATTCCTCCTACGCCTGGAACATCGTGGCCGGCATCGTCGAGAGCGTGTCGGGACAGAACTTCGGCGACTACCTGCAGGAAAACGTCTGGGGACCGGCGGGGATGGAGGTCACGTACCTGGAGCACCAGGGTGACATCGTCCCGAACCGCGTGCGCCAGTACGTGAAGCGCGAGGATTCAGCCGGGGTCCTGAACGCTCCCTTCGCGGATCTGTCCATCAAGTGGGCCGGCGGCGGAATGATCTCCACGGCCCCCGATCTCGTCCGCTTCGCGCTCGCGCTCGATGCCGAGACGATCCTCCCAGCCGACATCCATGCCCGGATGACCACGCCGTATCAGCTCACCGATGGGACCATGAGTGGCTACGCGCTGGGCTGGCGGATCTCCACCGATGAAATGGGTACCTGGGTCGCTCACTCCGGAGGAGCTACCGGCGGCTCCACGCGCCTGCTCCGCCTTCCGGAGCGGGGAGTCGCGGTCGCCGTCTTCTCGAACGTCCAAAGCGCCGAAGGTCTCCCCGACGCCGCCCGGCGCCTCGCCGAGGCCGCTCTCGAAAGCCCCGCGACAGAGTAGGAGCGACGGGCGCGATACGTTCCCGGCGACGCCGCCGGCGTTCCATTCCGTGGAGTGCTCGTGACGTCGGGTCGCCTGCCGTGGCCACTATGCTCTCGTGATTCCATCGCTGAGGCCACATGACTCCGTATTCCGACGCTGCACTTGAGGCGCTCATGATCGACCTCGAGTCGGATCGGGTGGAACGGAAGGAGTCTGCTGCCGATGACCAGAAGATCCGACGGAACATCTGTGCGTTTGCCAACGATCTGCCGGGCAACCAACAGCCGGGTGTCCTATTCGTGGGGGTACGGAACGACGGCTCCTGCGCTTCGCTGCCGATTACGGACGACCTCCTGACCCGGCTATCGAACATTCACGGAGAGGGTTCCATCATTCCCCTGCCTTCGCTAACGGTCCAGCTGCGCACCCTGCGCGGATGCGACGTTGCCGTCATGACCGTAGCCCCCTCTGCTGCAACGCCGGTCCGATACCACGGGCGCGCCTGGGTTCGGGTCGGACCGTCGGTTCGGGAGGCATCGGTAGACGACGAGCGTTTGCTCACGGAGCGTCGGCGCGCTGGTGATCTTCCCTTCGACATGAGGCCAGTGGACGACGCGGACCTACACGACCTGGATCTCGATGCCTTGCGAAGAGACTATCTGCGCGCAGCGATTTCCCCGGACGTCCTAGAAGCGAACACGCGGCCCCTCGGTCAGCAATTGCGGTCACTGCGTTTAGCGCGTGAGGATCGTCCGACCTGGGGTGCGTTGCTTGCGTTCGGGCGTGACCCACAGGCATGGCTTCCCGGCGCGTATGTGCAATTCCTGCGCATCGCTGGGTCTGATCTGACGGATCCCATTAAGGATCAGAAGCAAATCACTGGGCAACTGGCAGACGTGCTACGCAGGCTGGACGAACTCATCGACCTCAACATACAGGTGCGAACGCAGGTCGTCGGGACACAGCGCGAAAAGAGGCAGCCCGACTATCCCACAGATGCCCTCCGGCAGTTGGTCCGCAATGCGGTCATGCATCGGAGCTATGAGGCGACCAATTCGCCAGTTCGGATTTACTGGTACGCCAACCGGGTGGAAATCTCCAGTCCCGGCGGACTGTACGGTCGCGTCACCGGAGAGAGCTTTTGGAGTGGCAATACTGACTATCGCAACCCCCTTGTCGCCGAGATCATGCACAACCTGGGTTTTGCGCAGCGTTTCGGACTCGGTCTACGACTCGCTCGTGAAGCCATGAAACAAAACGGGAATCCAGAACCAGAAGCGGCGTTCGAAACATCACTCGTGCAAATCACTGTGAGGCCCGCACCATGAAGAGCATCGCGGTTTTCAACAACAAGGGTGGTGTTGGAAAAACCTCCCTCGTATACCACCTCGCGTGGATGTACGCCGAACTTCAGAAAAACGTGCTAGTTGCCGACTTGGATCCGCAAGCCAACCTTACGAGCATGTTTCTGGAAGACAATGCGGTCGAGAAACTCTGGCGAGGAGACGGAGACCGCACAATTTATTCCGCTCTGCGGCCCCTGTTGGAAGGATTGGGCGATGTCAGGACTCCGTCCGTAATCCGACCAACGCCCGGAATCGGGTTGGTTGCAGGCGACATGCTCCTGTCAGGGGCGGAGGACGAGCTGTCGAGTCAATGGCCGGACTGTATGGACGGGAAGCCACGCGCCTTTCGGGTCCTGTCGGCGCTCTCTCGAGCCATGCGTGGCGCTGCCGAGCAAGTCGCCGCCGATCTGATCCTGGTGGACGTTGGGCCTAATCTGGGCGCCCTGAATCGCGCAGCGCTGATCGCTGCCGACCATGTCGTCGTGCCGCTCGCACCGGATTTGTACTCCATCCAAGGACTCCGAAACCTGGGCCCCACGCTACGCCGCTGGAGGCAGCAATGGGCAAGTCGGCGAGAACACAACGAAGTGGTGGATCTCGATTTACCCAGTGGAGATATGCAGCCCATCGGCTACGTGGTCCTTCAGCACGCTGTGCGGTTGGATCGTCCGGTCAAGGCTTACGAGCGCTGGATGGATCGTATCCCCGGCGCATACCGTGAACTGGTGCTGGAAGAATCCGGGGCAGATTCGCCGCCCGTATCGGACGATGTCAACTGCCTGGGCACGTTGAAGCACTTCCGGAGTCTGATGCCCCTCGCCCAGGAAGCGCGCAAGCCGATGTTCCTCCTTAGGGCCGCAGACGGGGCGCTGGGCGGCCATACCTATGCAGTCCAGGGTTGCTACGACGATTTCCGGGCACTCGCAAAGCGAGTGATGGAGGCAAGCCGAGAGGCTTCAGCCCTACGCGAGAATCGACAGGCCGGGCGCGCTAGGCGATAACCCGCTTCGAACCGAAAGTTCCACAAGCTGTGATGAGCCAAATCAGCCGAACAGACTGGTCGGCGAGATCTATCCGGCGGATCTGCCGTTCAGGGACGATAGAACGTCCAAATGCTGTGCGCGCGCTACCTCGGCTCTCGCGCCGCTAATCATTCTTGCTTCCTGAGGACGCCGAGGTGTCGGTGGTATCGAGGTGAGATGTCTCGCCATCCTCTTTGTCCCTACCAAACACCTGTCCAAACTGCCGCATCAGTGTTCTCCGCATGGGTCAGTACTAGTCGCAAGATTTCGGGATAGTTCCAGATTAGGATTCCGCAGAGCGTCGCTCCCAAGATCCTTGGCATAGGTTTGGTTCTCCTTCCAGTCTGCGCACCCTCTGCCCACCATCCTTCGCTGGGCGTCCAGTGCAGATTAAAGCTCGAGTCTCGACCGTTCCATCGCGGTCCTTGATACGCGAACCATGGCCGTATCAGTTGAAGTCTGATTTGAGAAATCCGTGTCGAGCTGAAGACCTTGAGATCCAAGCGCGGAGTAGCCCTGGTAACCCGGTATTTGTGCTTCTTCTGGAAGATCAAACTGGGTTCCAAACGCACGCCGTAGGGAACCTCCGCGAGTACGCGCTTGACGAAGCCCAACCTCAATGAACCGGATCAACTCTCCCTCCGGAAGAGGCTAGGCGGTCGTGTTCGATCTAGTTTCGTCTGACAGCTCTCCTTTGGTGGATTGGCGACAGGTTCCACGCATCGGGGATCGTCGTGTCCAGGGTTGTTCACCCACGGACTGACCGGTAGCGCAATCATCCCCTCCTCCGGCGTGAAGGGGCCCAGCGGGACCTCTCCGCCGGCGAGCCAGCCGTCGAAGGCTTCCGGATGCAGGATGACCGGCATCCGGTCGTGGACGCGGCGCACCACCTGATTCGCTTCAGTGGTGAGAATGGTGAAAGTCTCGAGTTGTCCGGTTTCCCTGGTTCCCGCTGTGGGTTCCCCGAGGAATCCCGGCGGGGCGCGCCACCGTTCGAACAGGCCAGCCAGTGCGAACGGGCCGCCCTCGCGCATGCGAAAGAGCCAGGGCTGCCGGCGCCGCCCGAGACGCTCCCACTCGAAGAAACCGTCCACCGGGACGAGGCACCTCCTGGCGCGGAACGCATCCCGGAAGGACGGCCGAATACCGGCCGTCTCGGCGCGCGCGTTGATGAGCCGATTCCCGATCGACGGATCCCGGGCTCCGCTCGGGATCAGCCCCCAGCGGAGCATCCGAAGGCGGCGGACGCCCTCGTTCCGCACGACCGCCGCGAGCTGCGTGGGCGCCACGTTGTAACGGGGCGGCAGATCCTCCGGAATCTCTTCGAGGTCGAAGAGTTCCGCGGTTTCCTCCCAGGAGGATGACTGGGTAAAGCGCCCGCACATCGCTCAGTGGAATCGGGCTTTGGTTACTTCCGGTGTGCCCGGCGGGCGCACCGCGCCATCTCGACCTGCACGACGCGCGCGCTTTCCAGCAGCGCCATCCGGGGTTGGGAGGGGCGCGGGACTGACGCTGACCTGGCGCAGCATCATCGGTGCTGGTTTCGCGCTCCCGCGCGATGCCGAGCCCCACCGGGGGAAACCCTCATGATCGGGTCCTCCTGCACACCCCGCCCGTCGTGAAAAGACGCGGCCCTCACCTTGGCGTGGCGCAACGTCATCGGCCCTGGTTTGGCGCTCCCGCGC
Organism: Candidatus Marinacidobacterium sp.; assembly: GCA_965250045.1. Classification (GTDB taxonomy): domain Bacteria; phylum Acidobacteriota; class Vicinamibacteria; order Marinacidobacterales; family Marinacidobacteraceae; genus Marinacidobacterium. Next base: position 2,485,937 of record OZ252286.1, on the reverse strand, counting down.
GGTGCCGACCAGAGGTCGGCGTTCCAAGCCGTCCCCGCGCTTCCTCGCGATTGGCGATGGGAGTTTCGCTCCCCGCCGGGGAGCGATGCTGGCCAGTTCTCCCGGTGGGAGCCTGAAGACCGGCGCTCCTGGCCACGGACGCGGATCATGGATTTCCGCTGTCGGTGGCCGCCTTTTTCTCCTCGTCCTCGCCGGGGGCCGCCTCCCACTCGTACTCCATCCCGCGGACGTGTCGCTCGAACCAGTCGATCTCGACGTTCACCTTGAAGAGTTGGTGGCGGAGTTCCCGCAAGCCGTGCGGCTCCCGTGGCGCGACGTACAGGTGAGTGTCCACCCCGTTCGTCCGGAGCGCCCGGTAAAGCTCCACCGACTGCGGCATCGGCACGCGCACGTCGTTCTCGCCGACGATCACCAGAGTGGGGGTGGTGACCTTGTAGATGTCCTTGAGCGGCGAATTCCCCCAGTAGGCGTCGATCGGCGCGTCCTCCTCCCAGGGCGTCCCGCCGAACCAGGGCGTGCGCGGATGGCGGACGTCGCTCTGTCCGTACATCGAGATCCAGTTCACCGCTCCGGCGCCCGAGGATGCAGCCTTGAAGCGGCCGGTGTGGGTGATGATCTTGTTCGTCATGTGCCCGCCGGCGCTCCAGCCCATTTTGGCCATACGGTCGCCGTCGGCGATTCCGCGCTCGATCAGGTAGTCCACACCGGCCATGACGTCGAGGTGCGCCTGGTTGAAGTAGTGGCCCACCATGTCCCGGAGGAAGTCGTCGCCGTAGCCGGTGCTGCCCCGGTAGTTGGGCTTGAAGACCGCATACCCGCGCGCGGTCAGGACCTGCACGTAGTTGCTCCAGCGGCCGAACGAGAACTTGTCGGACGATCTCGGACCGCCATGAGTCTGGACCACGAGCGGGTAACGCTGCCCCTGCTGGTAGTCGAGCGGGTAGAAGAGGAGCCCCTCCACCTCGACTCCGTCCTCGCCCTTCCAGCGGACCGCTTCCTGGACGGGCAACTCGAACGTCTCGTCCAGGGTGTCGAAGACGCTGGTGACCTTGACCGGATCGCCGCCCTCCGCCGCCAGCAGGTGGATGTCGCCGTTGTTCTCGCGGTGGCTGATCCCGAAGACGTGCCGGCCGGCTGCTCGGGCATAGTTCCACCCCACGATCGAGTGGTCTCCGGAAGTCACTGCCGTGGGCTCCGTGTCGTCCATCCCCGCGCGGAAGATCTGGGTGCGAACGCCGGTGTTGCCGATGAAGTAGATCGAACCGTCCGGGGCCCAGGTCGCACCGTTCGCCTCGTACGGCCAGTCCTCGTAGAGCACCCGGTGCGGCCCCCCGGCAGAGGGAACCAGGAAGACGTTCCGGTTGAAGTAGGTCTCGAAATCCGCGCTGGATGCCGAGACGAAGAGGACCTGGGATCCGTCCGGAGAGAGCCGCGCGCCGCTCTCGATCACCGTGTTGTCGGTCAATTGCAGGGCGTTCCCGCCATCCGCATCCATGATCCAGACCTCGCCCTCGTCGCGGTTATCGAGGAGCGGCGTCGGGGCCCGCGAGTGGGCGATCCGCTGCCCGTCGTGCGAGAGGTGGAATTCCAGAATCGAGAACTCCCCCTCGGTGATCCGTTCGGCATCCCGCGGGCCTTCACCGGAAGTCGAGACACGGAACAGGTGCCGTTGCTTGTAGTCCTCATCAAAGGCGAAAAAGTCGTCCCGGAGGTCGTCCTTGCGCTTCTCCTCGGCGGTCTTCGGATCGGGAGCGATGAAGTAGATGTGCTCCCCGTCCGGTGAGAACGCGTACGACTGCACCGAGCTTTCGTGCTGCGTCAGGGGCGACGCTTCTCCTCCGCGGTTGGACATCCGCTGGATCTGCGTGAACGGGCTCTCTCCCCGCCGGGCCAGGAAGGCGATCGAGGCTCCGTCGGGCGACCAGCGTGGGCTGGACTCGCCGGGCTCGCCGTTCGTGAGCTGGATGTCTCCACTACCGTCAGCACCCACCCGATGGATGTGGGTGGTCCGACCGTTCTTCTTCCAATCGGTGCCCGAGCGGGTGTAGAGCAGTTCGGTCCCGTCGGGAGACAGGCGCGGACCGCCCACCTGCGGGAGATCGATCAAGTCGACGATCGTCATCGGCCGCTTTCCCTGAGCCGATGCGTCGGGTAACGCGGCGGGCATCGCCGCCAACCCGGCAGCGAGAATGCACAAACGAAGCGAAGGGGAATAAGTCATGAAGGTTCTCCTGCGGCGGGGGCTCGCTGGGCTAGGGGTTTTCGCCGTCCGTGGTGGCGGGCGTCTCCGGCTCGTCGTCATCACCGGCGCAGGTTTCGCGCTCCCGCGCGTGCTGGCCCCCACCGGGAGAAACGCCCATGATCGGGTCCGCCCGTTCACCCGACCGGCCTGAAAAGGTGGTGCAGCACTCACGTCGGCAGGGCGCGACGTCATAGGAGCAGGTTTCGCGCTCCCGCGCGTGCCGACCGGAGGTCGGCGTTCCCTTGCGGCCGGCGCCATCTGGACTGTTGGGGCTCCAGCGCGGGGCTGCATTTTCACAGCAACGGGCCGGGATGGATCGCCGGCCGAGCCCCCACCGGGAGAACCGGGCCGCGTGGGTTTCGTCACCGGCTGCTAAGGGTTCTCGCCGTCCGTGGTCATCTCCTCTTCGTCGTCGCCGGGGGCCGTCTCCCACTCGTACTCGATCCCTCGCACGTGACGCTCGAACCAGTCGAGCTCGACGTTCACCTTGAAGAGCTCGTGACGGAGCTCCTGCCAGCCATGCGGCTCCCGCGGCGCGATGTAAAGGTGCGTGTCCACTCCGTTCGTTTTCAGCGCCCGGTAGAGCTCCACCGACTGGTTCGGCGGCACCCGGACGTCGTTCTCGCCGACGAGCACGATCGTGGGAGTGGTCACCTTGTAGATGTCCTTCAGCGGCGAGTGCCCCCAATAGGTGTCGATCGGCGCGTCCTCCTGCCAGGGGGTTCCGCCGAACCACGGGGTCCGGTAGATCCGCACATCACTCGTCCCGTACATCGAGATCCAGTTCACCGCTCCGGCGCCTGACGCCGCCGCCTTGAAGCGGTCGGTGTGGGTGATGATCTTGTTGGTCATGTGACCGCCGCCGCTCCAGCCCATCTTGGCCATCCGATCCCCGTCGGCGATCCCGAGTTCGATCAGGTGATCCACCCCGGTCATCACGTCGAGGTGGGCCTGATTGAAGTAGTGGCCCACCATGTCCCTGAGGACGTCGTCGCCGTAACCGGTGCTTCCCCGGTAGTTGGGCTTGAAGACCGCCCAGCCGCGAGCCGTCGCCACCTGGACATAGCTGCTCCAGCGGCCGAACGAGAACTTGTCGGAGGCCGCCGGCCCGCCGTGAGTCTGGACGATCAGCGGATAGCGCTGCCCTTCCTGGTAGCCGAGCGGGTAATAGAGGAGTCCTTCGACCTCCACCCCGTCCTCGCCCTTCCAGCGGATCGCCTCCTGCACGGGCAGTTCATAGGTTTCGGCCAGATAGTCGAAGACGCTCGTGACCTTCACCGGATCCCCGCCGTCCGCCGGCAGGAGGTGGAGGTCGCCGTTGTTTTCGCGATTGCTGATCCCGAAGACGTGCTGTCCGGCCGAGGACTGGAAGTTCCATCCCGAGAGCGAATGATCTCCGGCGGTGAGCGCGGTGGGCATGTCATCGTCCATCGCGGCGTGGAAGAGTTCGGTGCGGACCCCGGTGTTGGCGGTGAAATAGATCGATCCGTCGGGCGCCCAGCGGGCGCTGCTGACCTCGTGGGACATGTCCTCGTAGAGCACCCGGTGCGCGCCCCCGGCAGCCGGCATCACGAAGATGTTGTCGTTGAAGTAGGTCTCGAAATCGGCGCTCGAATCGGAAAGGAACATCACATGTGCGCCGTCCGGAGAAAGCTGGGCGCCGAACTCGCTCACAGTGTTGTCTGTTAGCTGCACGGCGTTTCCGCCGTCCACGTCCATGATCCAGACCTCCCCCTCGTCCCGGTTGTCAACCAGCGGGCTGAGGGATCGGTGGTGCGCAATGCGCATACCGTCGTCGGAAAGCCGGAAGCCGATCACCGAATAGTCGCCCTCGGTGATCCGGTCTGCCTGCTGCGGCCCTGCCCCGTCGGCGGCAACCCGGAAGAGATGGTGCTGCTGGTAGTCCTCGTCGAACGCAAAGACGTCGTCCTTGAGTTTGTCCTTCTTCTTCTCCTCGGGCGTCTTGGCGTTCGGGGCGGTGAAGTAGATGTGCCGGCCGTCGGGCGAGAACTGGATCGACCGCACCGAACTGCCGTGCTCGGTCAGCGGGGACGCCTCACCTCCCCGGTTGCGCATCACGTAGATCTGGGTGTCCGAATCCTCTCCGCGCTTGGCGAGAAACGCGACCTGCATCCCGTCGGGTGACCAGCGGGGGCTGGACTCCCCTTCCTCCCCGTTCGTGAGCTGGACCTCGCCGCTTCCATCGGCGTCGATCCGATAGATGTGGGTCGTCCGGCCATTTTTCTTCCAATCCGTACCCGTCCGGGTGTAGAGAAGCTGGGTCCCGTCGGGAGAAAGGCGGGGGCTCCCCACCGACGGCAGGTCGATCATTTCGACGATCGTCATGGGCCGTTTGTCCTGGGCAGTGACAACGGACGCGACCAACAGGCCGAGGGAAAGAACAAAGAGAAAACGAAGACGGGGCATCAAGAACCTCCCGGGTAAGCAGATTGTCCCATTGTGCGCGGCTCGCCGCCCTGCTTCAACAGGCGGTAGGGGCGGAAGACTGCGGGCTAGAATGCGCCTCAACCAATTAGCCACTTTGGATGCGGACTGGAATCACGGGAGCAACGGGCCTGATCGGCCGGGCGCTCGCTTCGGAACTTGCCGGACGGGGCCACGAAGTGGTGGCGCTCACCCGGCGCGACGGTGCGGTCACGGGGTTCCCACCCGGAGTCCGATCCGCCCGCTGGAATCCTCGCGGTGACGGGACGGACGCGGACCTGGCCGGGGTGCTGGAAGGGCTTGACGCTCTGGTCCACCTTGCCGGAGAGCCGGTCGGAAAACGTTGGACGACCGCGCGGAAGCGCGCCATTCGCGAGAGCCGGGTCGAAGGCACGAAAGCTCTGGTAGCGGCCCTCGGCGCCGCCCGGGATCGGCCCTCGCGACTGCTCGCCGCCTCCGCCGTCGGCTACTACGGGGCCCGCGGCGATGAAGAGCTTGCCGAAGACGCCGCCTCCGGAGACGACTTCCTGGCCGAGGTGTGCAGCGAGTGGGAGGCCGCCGCCGGCGCTGCCCGCCCGCTCGGGATCGAGACTTCGTCGCTTCGAATCGGGGTCGTGCTCTCCCCGCAGGGCGGCGCTCTGGCCACCATGCTGCCTCCGTTCCGGCTGGGGGTGGGCGGCCGGCTCGGGAGCGGACGCCAGTGGATGGCGTGGATCCACCTTGCCGACGTGGCGGCCGCGATCGTCCACCTCCTCGAGGCTCCCGCCGGGTCTCTCGAATCGGTGTACAACCTCACCTCTCCCAACCCGGTCACGAATGCCGCCTTCACCAAGGCGCTGGGCAAGGCCCTCCGGAGACCGACCATCTTTCCGGCTCCCGGACTGGCGATGCGATTGGCCTTCGGAGAGATGGCCGACGCGCTGCTACTCTCCGGCCAGCGAGTGGCGCCGGAGCGTCTGCTCGCTGCCGGCTTCCAGTTCGGACATCCCGCGATCGGGCCGGCGTTGACCGACCTCGTCGGTTCCTGAAATGCCCCGCTATCCGCTATCGCTGCGCCGACTGGCGGCGGGTCGCCAGTTCGCCCGCATCATCGCCGGGGGTTTCCTGTTCACCGCTACCGCGGTGGCCGGCGTCATGCTTGGATTGCTCGCCGCCTACCAGAGCGACATCCCGCTGATCGAGGAACTCGAAGCCTACGAGGGCACCGCGACCACCATCGTTTACGACCGCGACGGCGTCGAAATCGGACAATTCGCCGTCGAACGGCGCATCGAAATCGAATACGAAGACCTGCCCCAGCATCTCCGGGACGCCTTCGTGGCGGCCGAGGATCAACGCTTCTGGCGCCACTTCGGTTTCGATCCCATCGGAATCGCGAGGGCGCTCTTGGACAACTACCGGACCGGCCGGATCGTCTCGGGCGCCAGCACGATCACCCAGCAGGTGGCGCGCGACCTGTTCCTGAACCGCGAGGAAACCCTTGAGCGCAAGATCAAGGAAGCCATCACCGCCTTCCGCATCGAGCGGGCCTACCGCAAGGAAGAGATCCTGACCTTCTACGCGAATCAGGTGTTTTTGGGCTACAACAACCAGGGAATCGAGGCGGCGGCGCAGTTCTATCTGGGCAAGACCGCGTCCGACCTGTCGGTGGGAGAAGCCGCCATGCTGGTCGGCGTCGCCCCCAATCCGAGCCGCTTCAACCCTTTCCGGAGCCTGGAAGCGGCCGAACGCCGGCGGGACATCGTGCTGGAGAGGATGGTGGCCGAGGAGTTCCTTTCGGCGCAGGAAGCGGCGGCGGCGCGAGACGAACCCATCCGGCTCCGCTCCCGTGGCAGGGACCGTTTTGCCCCTCACTTCATGGAGATGGTGCGGGGGTATCTGCGGGATCGATACGGAGATTCGCGAACCTATCGGGGAGGGCTTCGGGTGCACACCACGCTCGACAGCCGAATGCAGCGAACGGCGGGGGAATCGGTCGAGGCCGCGCTCCGTAACCACGACAAACGCCGGGGATTCCGCGGCTTCCCAAGAAACGTCCTCGACGAGGGAGTCGATCCGGCGGAGTACGAAGACGACTCGTGGAGCGTCCCGCTCGCCGTCGGATCGGTGGTTCCGGGAGTGGTGACGGCGGCGGGTCCCGAGCCGGAGATCCGGATTGGGGAGTACCGGGCCCAAGTGGACCCCGCGTCTCTGGCCTGGACCTTCCAGACCGCCAAAGGGCTCTTCCGGATCGGAGACGTCAGCGAATTCCGCATTCTGGCCAACGAACCCGAGCCGGGCGAGGGGGAAACCCCCGAAGCCTCCGAAGAGGGGCGGCTCAACCTGGAAAAACCCCTCTTCGTGGCGCTGGAGCAGGAGCCGCTGGCCGAAGGCGCCTTCCTGGCCCTGGACATCGAAAGCGGAGCCATCCGGGCCGTGATCGGCGGATTCGACTTCGAGCGGAGCGAATTCAACCGGGCGGTGCAGGCGCGCCGGCAGGCAGGGTCGGCGTTCAAGCCCTTCGCCTACGGCGCGGCCCTTGCCACCGGGCGCCTCGCTCCCACCTCCCTGCTCCTGGACGAACCGTTCACTTGGATCGATCCGATCAGTGACGAGCCCTACGAACCCCGGAATTACGACGAACAACACCTCGGCTGGATCACGATGCGGAAGGCCTTCGAGGGTTCGCGCAACGTGCCGGCGGTGCGGATGGTTCACGACATCGGCCCGGAAAACGTCGTCGCGCTGGCGCGCCGGCTGGGGATCCGCGGGGAACTCCTCCCGGTGCTTTCGATCACGCTCGGCTCGAGCGGGGTGACCCTTCTGGAAATGGTTTCCGCCTACAGCGCTTTCCCGAACCAGGGCGTCCGCATGGAGCCGTTCTTCGTTTCGAGGATCACGGACCGCGACGGGCGGGAACTCGAGCGTTTCTATCCGGAAACCGCGTCGGTCATTCCGGCGGATCTCGCGTACGTCATCACTCACCTGCTCGAGGGGGTGGTGGCCCGCGGCACCGCCGTCGGAGCGCGCCGGCTCGGCCGGCCGGTGGCCGGCAAGACCGGCACCACGAACGAGTTCACCGACGCCTGGTTCATCGGCTTCGACCCCGAGATGGCCGCCGGTGTCTGGGTCGGTAACGACGGGAACGAGACGTTGGGAGAACGCGAAAGCGGAGCGCGGGTGGCGCTGCCCGCCTGGGTCCGTTTCATGGAGAGCGGCCGTCCCGATCCTCCGCGCCACGGCTTCCCGGCCCCGCCCACCGTGGCGCTCGTTCCCGTGGATCTCGAAAGCGGCCAACCGGCCGAGGGAGGACCCAACACGATCCTCGAAGCCTTCCTCCCGGGTACGGAACCGGTCGCTGGCTACGATCGCCAGTAGACCGGACACCGGCCGGGCGCCGCACCCGGCGGCCCCGGCAGGACCCACGCACCACCACGCTCCCTCTCCTATGCTTCCGGGCGACGGCGGCCATTCCCCGGACGCCTGTCCCAACCCCGATCCAACCGCTTAATGAAGAAAAAACTCGTTCTCCTCGGCTGCGGCGGAGCGCTCGCTGCGCTCCTGCTGGCGGCCGTCGTCCTCTTTTTTGCATTTCGCTCGACATACAACAATCTGGTCACGCTCGACGAGGCGGTGAAAGGCGGGTGGTCGCAGGTCGAAAACGTGTACCAGCGGCGCGCCGATCTGGTGCCGAACCTGGTGGCGACGGTCCAGGGGGCGGCCGATTTCGAGCGCGAGACCCTGGAAGCCGTCATCGCGGCCAGGTCCCGGGCCACCAGCATCCAGGTTTCGGCAAACGACCTCCAAAACCCCCAGGCTCTCGCCCGTTTCGAGGCCGCGCAGGGAGCGCTGTCGAGTGCGCTCTCCCGCCTCATGGTCGTCGTCGAACGCTACCCGGACATCAAGGCCAACCAGAACTTCCTGAGCCTGCAGGATGAGTTGGCGGGGACCGAGAACCGGATCGCCGTCGAACGGCGGCGCTTCAACGAAGCCGCCCAGGCGTACAACACGCGGCGGCGCGGTTTCTTCACCCGGATGATCGCGGGTTGGTCCGGTTTTGACGAAGCCGCCTACTTCGAGGCCGACGAGGGCGCGGAAACGGCGCCCGCGGTGGATTTCAGCCGATGAATCCTTGGCTCTTCCGCCACCCCCTGGGTGTGATTGCGGTATGCCTTGCCATCCCGGTAACGGCGCCGTCGCAGGAGACGCCGTTCCCCGCGCAGGCGGGCCGGGTGGTGGACGAGGCGGAGTTGCTCTCCCCTGCCGAGGAGACGCAGCTCGAAGAGTTTCTCGCCCGCCTGGAAGCCGAAACCTCGGTCCAACTCGTCTTCGTTACCGTTCCGCGGATCGACGGGGCAATAGAAGACTTCAGCCTCCGCCTCGCCGAGGCTTGGGGCATCGGACAGTCCGAAACCGACAACGGCGCCCTGGTGGTCGTCTCCCGGGACGACCGCCAGGCGCGCATTGAGGTCGGCTACGGTCTGGAGTCGGTGATTCCCGACGGCCTGGCGGGGCGCATCATTCGCGACGAACTGGCTCCGCGCTTCGCCGCGGGGGATTTCGCGGGCGGCTTCAGCGCGACCGCCGCGGCACTGGCCCAGGCCGCCGCCGGCGAATACCGCGGAGCCGGCAGCGGAGTCAATCCCGGGGCCCGGCGCCCCTCCCGCCGCGGGGTCTCGACATTGGTTCTGGTGGGAATCCTCCTGTTGTTCCAGCTCCTCGGCTACATCGGGAACGCCTTTCACCCGGCCGGGGCCGCCGCCGCCGGAGGCGGGATCGCGGCGCTGCTCGGATTTTTGCTGATCGGCGTGGGGGCCCTGTTCTGGCTGGTGCCGCTCGGTCTGCTTTCCGGCTTCGGAGCCACGGCCTTCACGCGCGCGACCGCGGGCCGAGGGGGCGCCTGGGGCTATGGGGGCATCCCGGGTCGCGGCGGAATGGTCTGGGGATCTCCCGGGTTCCGGGGTGGATTCGGAGGCGGTTTCGGGGGCGGTTTCGGCGGCTTTGCAGGTGGAGGCGGCGGTTTCGGCGGAGGCGGAGCCAGCGGCAGCTGGTGACGGGCAGCGAGTAAATCATGCGGGTTCCGAAACGGCTCCGCTCCCACCTCTCCGAGGAGGACCTGGACCGCATCGCGAACGCGATATCCGAGGCCGAGCTTGCAACTTCCGGAGAACTGCGGGTCCACATCGTCCCGCGCCTGCTGCCGCTCGAGAACGCGCGCAAACGCGCCATCCGCGAGTTCTTCCGGTTGGGGGTGGACCGAACGAAGGACGGCTCCGGCGTCCTGCTGTTCCTGGCGGTCCGATCCGGCCGGTTCGAAATCGTGGCCGACCAGGCGATCAACAAAGAAGTCGGCGGCGAGGCCTGGAACGAGATCGCAGTTGAAATCACGAGCCACATCCGCGAAAACGGCATTGGAGACGGCCTCGAACACGGAGTCCGTCGCATCGGAGGCTTTCTGGCGCGACACTTTCCGATCCAACCCGACGATGTGAACGAGCTTCCGGACGAAGTAACGTTCGGCTAACTGTAATCTGATGCAACACCACTCATATTCTAATGCTGATGTCGCCTGATTTCTCGCCGTGTTATCAATGACTTATCTTGATCTTGACAACGGTTCGCGCAACAACGGGTGCCACGTGTTAGGATCATGGAGGGTTCCGGTGGACACCGGAACGTACTCTCCGGGTTTCGGCTCCGGCCGGATACCCAGTGCATTCCAGGGAGGCAAGCTCCGATGTCCGATCCGGTGAAAGGCTCGGTAGACTCAGATTCGCCACAGGGCCAGGTGCACCGGATGGTGCCCGTGCTGCCCCTCCGGGACATCGTGGTGTTCCCGCACTCCTTCCTGCCGCTCTCCGTCGGCCGCAAGAGCACGGTCCAGATGCTGCGGGACGCTTCCCGCGAGGCCGCCGAAGCCGACCCGTCCGGGACCGGCAAGGTGATGCTCGCCGTCCTCACCCAAAAGGACGATTCCGTGGACCATCCGGGCGAGGAGGACCTCTATCGGGTGGGTACCGCCGCCCGCCTCGAAAAGCAGGTGCGGATGCGGGAAGGCACCGTGCGGATCGTGATCCGGGGCAGCTTCCGGTTCCGGGTCGAACGGATCGTGCAGACCAAGCCCTACGTCCGCGCCGACATCCGCGTGCTGGATGGAACGGTGGGGGCCAACAAGACCGTGGAGTTCGAAGCCCTGACCCGGAAGATCCGTGAGGAACTCCAGGAGATGATCAAGACGGATCTCTTCCCTCGCGCCCGGGAGGTCATGAAGACTCAACTGGCCCGCGTGGGAAGCGCGGGGCAGCTGGCTGACTTCGTCGCCGAACAGCTTCCGAGCCTCAACACCGAGATGCGGCAGGATATCCTGCAGACCCTGTCCATCGAAGACCGGTTGGGGCTGGCGTACGCGGCGATTCTGCGCGAGAAGCAGGTGCGTGATCTCGGGCGCAGCATCGAGTCCAAGGTCAAGAGCGAAGTCGGTCGCACCCAACGGGAGTTTTTTCTCCGCGAGCAGATGAAGGCGATCCAGAAGGAGCTCGGCGAAGGCGACGATTCCACCAAGGAGATGGACGAGCTCCGCGAGAAGATCGAGAAAGCCGGAATGCCCGAGGAGGCCGAGAAGGAATCGCTGCGGGAGTTCCGGCGCCTCGGGCGGATTCCTCCCGCTTCCGCCGAGTACACGGTGGGGCGGACGTACCTCGACTGGCTGGTCCGGGTTCCGTGGAGCAAGCGCACCGAGGACAAGTACGACATTCCGCGCGCCAAGGACATCCTGGAAGCGGACCACTACGATCTCGAGAAGGTCAAGGACCGGATCCTCGAGTTCCTGGCGGTTCGGGAGAGAAAGCCCAATCAGAAGGGACCCATCCTCTGCTTTGCGGGACCGCCGGGCGTGGGCAAAACGAGCCTCGGCAGGTCGATCGCGAAGGCGGTCGGGCGGGAATTCGTCCGTCTCAGCCTCGGCGGCATCCGCGATGAGGCCGAGATTCGTGGACATCGGCGCACCTACATCGGAGCTCTGCCCGGGCAGATCATTCAGGGCATCGTTCGGGCGGGCACCCGAAACCCCGTCTTCATGCTGGACGAGGTGGACAAGCTGGGCATGGACTTCCGGGGCGACCCCAGTTCGGCCCTGCTGGAGGTCCTGGATCCCGAACAAAACGACACCTTCCGCGACCACTACCTGGATCTGGCGTTCGACCTGTCGGATGTTCTCTTCATCGCGACCGCGAACATGATGGATCCGGTTCCGCCGGCGCTCAGGGACCGGATGGAAATCCTCAGCCTCCAGGGTTACACCGAGGAGGAGAAGATCCAGATCGCGACCCGCCACCTCATTCCCCGCCAGCTCGAAAACCACGGGCTCGAGGAAGAGGACGACCAGCCGGTCTTCAACCGGGAGTCCCTCGCCCTCATCATCCGGGACTACACGCGCGAAGCGGGCCTCCGGAACCTGGAGCGGTCCATCGCGAAGATCTGCCGCAAGGCGGTTCGCAAGCTCGCCGAGGGCGAAGCGGGGCCTCTCCAGCTCTCTCCGGAGGTCGTGAGCGAACTGCTCGGCGCACCCACCTCGCTCTCGCGGGAGCTCGTGGAGCGGGTCAGCGTTCCGGGAGTGGCGGTCGGGCTCGCCTGGACGCCGGTGGGAGGGGATCTCCTCTTCGCCGAAGCGTCCCGCATGAAGGGAAGCACGCGGCTGACCCTCACCGGCCAGCTCGGCGACGTGATGAAGGAGTCGGCTACCGCCGCGCTTTCCTGGGTCAGGCAACACGGCGCCATCTACGGGATCCAGACCGGGTTCTACCGGAAGTCGGATATCCACTTCCACGTGCCGGAAGGCTCCACCCCGAAAGACGGCCCCTCCGCGGGGATCACGTTGGTCGCGGCGCTCATCTCGGTCCTGACCGGCACCGTGTGCCGGCCCGAACTCGCGATGACCGGAGAAATCACCCTCACCGGCCACGTCCTTCCGGTCGGTGGGATAAAGGAAAAACTGCTCGCCGCCCACCGCTACGGAGTCCGGGAAGTGATTCTGCCCCGGTTGAACGAGGGGTCCTTTCTTGAGGATGTGCCGGATGAGATCCGGGATGCGCTTCAGATCCACCTCGTTTCGAGCCTGGAGGAAACCATCCCGATCATCTTCCCGAACCTCGCGCCGCCGCCTTCGATCGTCGCCGGGACCGCACCCGACCAGTTGCCGATGCAGTAACGCCTCCCTCCCGGCGACAACGCCCATTCGCCGGATGCATCTCCCTTGAAGTACCGCGACTACTACGCCCTTCTGGGAGTTGGGAAGCAGGCCGACGAGTCCCAGATCAAACAGGCCTATCGACGACTCGCTCGCAAACACCATCCCGACCTGAATCCCGGTGACCACGAGGCCGCCGAGCGTTTCAAGGAAATCGGTGAGGCCTATGAGGTGCTCTCCGATCCGGACCGGCGGCGCCGGTACGACCAGTTGGGGCCCGATTGGGCCCAGCAGGTGCGAAACGCCCGGGCCCGGACAGCAGGAACTGCGGGCGGACCGCAGCCCGCCCCGGGCGCGTCTGCCGACTTCTCGAACTTTTTTCTCCATCTCTTCGGCCCGGATTCCCCATTTGGCCCGCTCGACGGCAGAGCGCGCCGGGCTCCGGGTTGGCCGCCTTCTTCCCGATATCGGCCACCGGGTGGGGCGACGGATCCGGCCGGGCGGCCGGGAATCGTGGAGATCAGCCTCGAGGAGGCCTACCGCGGCGCGCTCCGGCAGCTCCGCACCGGCCGGAACGGGTCGTACCGGGTCCGCATCCCGCCCGGGGTCCGGGACGGTGCGCGGCTGAAAGTCCGGACTCCCGACGGCGACGCGATGCTCGTGGTTCGCGTAGCCGATCACCCGCAGTTTCGGCGCGAAGGCGACAACCTCGAAGTCGAGATCCCGGTCCGTTTTGCCGAAGCCGCGCTCGGTGGAGAAATCGAGGTTCCCACGCTCGGCGAACCGGTACGGATTCGTATCCCGGCCGGAGTGTCCGGCGGCGGCGCCCTGCGGGTTCCGGGCCGGGGAATGCCTCGCACCGGCGGCGGTCACGGCGATCTGGTGGTTCGCATCCGGATCGCGGTCCCCAAGGATCTGACCCCGGAGCAGCAGGACTTCGTCCGGCGCTTCGGGGCCAGCGAGGGCTCCTCAGGGGATTAGCAGCCCGGGTTAACAGCCTGTGGTGAAACCCAGGCGGCGTTCGGCCGGCGATCCATCCCGGCTGAACCGCGTCGCTCCGCGCCGCTCATCGTTGCGTTTCGGTCGAAATACACCAGGTATTCCTCCCTCACGCGCCTTGTCAGCCGGGCGCCTCGCCCCCACCGGGAGAACTGGCCAACCTCGGCGCTCACCCGGGTTCCACCACCGGCTGTTAAAGCGTTCCTCGCAGGATCCTGGGCGACCCACCCGTCAGGTCCACAATGACCGAGGATGCCCCGCCCGGGGTCCGTCCTCCATCCAGGATCCGGAGGTTCTGCGCGTTCCGGCCCGAGAACGCCTCTCGGACTTCGGAGGCCGTAGTCGCCGGCGGCCGGCCGCTCGGATTGGCGCTCGTCGAAACCACCGGATGGCCCACGGCTTCGGCCAGCGCCCTCGCCAGCGGATGCGAACTCACCCGAACCGCCACCCCTTCCCCACCGGCGCTACGGAGCGGCAGTACCAGGGTGACGGGGCCCGGCCAGTAGCGATCCGCGAAGGCGGCCGCCGTTTCGGAGAAGTGGCAGACCCCTTCCACCTGCGCCCGGCTCGCGGCGATCCAGGGCAGCCGGCGGTCCCCCGGGCGACCCTTGAGGCGGAATACCTCGGACACCGCTTCAGGCGAGCGTGGATCGGCGCCCAGTGCATAGAAGGTTTCGGTGGGGAAGGCCACCACGGCGCCGGAGCGCAGATCCGCGGCCATCCGGTCGACGGTCTTCACCTCCGCTTCCGACAAACGCTCCGCCGGGGGCTGGCTCTTCCCTCCCGTGTCGAAGCGCATCGGAAAGCCGGACCTGGCAGCCGGCTGCTAGGAATCGCCGCGCCGGGCGCGGGGATGGTGTTGGTCGTACACCCGCCGCAGGCGCTCCTCGGTGACGTGGGTGTAGATCTGGGTGGTGGAGATCGAGGCGTGGCCAAGCATCTGTTGCAGGCTCCGCAGGTCGGCGCCGCGCTCGAGCAGGTGCGTCGCAAACGAGTGACGCAACACGTGAGGTGAGAAGCGGCGCGGGATCCCCGCCTGTTCGCCGCGAGTCTTGACGATCTGCCAGAAGCGCTGACGGGTCATGGCCCCTCCACGAGCCGTCACGAAGAGCCAGGGCGACCCGGTCTCCCGAGCCCGCTTCCCCAGCACGCGGGGCCGACCCTCCCGTACCCACGATTCCAGGCTCGCGGCGGCGACGGCTCCGTAGGGAACGATGCGCTCCTTGTCCCCTTTGCCGATCACGGTGACGTAGCCCGGCGCATCGTCGCGCGCGGAAACTGCATCGGTTACCCGGAGACCTATGAGTTCCGACACCCGGAGGCCGGTCGCGTAGAGCATCTCGAGCATTGCCCGGTCGCGCAGACCCAACGGGGAGTCATCGGGCGCCGCGAGCAGTCGCTCCACTTCGTCGGGTGACAGATAGCGGGGGAGCCCCGGCAGGGCCCGCGCCACGGTGATTCCCTCGGTGGGATCCTTCCCGATGGCTCCGCCGGCCATCAGGAACGCGTAAGCGCCGCGGATCGCGGAGGTGGTCCGCTGTATCGACCGGAACGAGAGGCCGCGGCGGTGCAGATGGGTGAGAAAGCGTTGCAACTCCCCGGTGTCGAGTTCGGCCAGCGCCCGCCCCGCGCTGAACTCGTGCAGCTTCCCGAGATCGCGGCGGTAGGCGTCGAGCGTGTTTTCCGAGAGCCGGCGCTCCACCCGGAGGTGGTTCAGGAACTCCTCCGCCTGCGGATCTCCGGTCGCGGGCGAAGCCCGATTCGGTGCGGATTGATCTTTCGCGCCCGTTTGCGCCGGCCCGAGTTTCCCCGCCCCGGAACTCACGGATTGCTGCCCCCACGCCGTCCGCCGCCGAAGCCGAACCGTTCGCCAAGCGGGCGAAGCGCGTCCCGGACCGGATCCCACTCCCGCGGCGCGAAGAGTCGTACCCCGAACAGGAAAACGAGGCCTCCGGCAGCGGTGGCGAGCAGCGTCGTGGCTGCATGGCCCCAACCGCCACTCCCGAAACGATCGCCGAAAAACCGCACCAACAGCCATGCCGAGCCGCCGGTAGCGACCGCTACCGGCAAGGCGCGGAGGCCGGCTCCCGCCACTTCCGAAAACACCGCTCTTGCCCGGGACCGGCCGGATGCATCCGCGCCGAGCCTGGGAGTCAGGAGAACCGCCAGCAGTCCCGCCGAGAACCAGGCCACCGAAACGGTCGCCAGCGGCAGGCCCAGATGACCGAGACCGGCGGCAACCACGAAACTCCGGGTCGCGATCCAGGTGACCACGGTGCCGATGCCGGCGACCAGGAGCGGCGACCGCGTGCTTCCCAGCGCGAAAAACGCGTCCGACAGCAACTTGGTCGCGCCAAAAGCGGGGAGGCCCAGGGCGAAGATCGAAAGCACCCGGGCAACCTCACGGGCGTCGTCGGGACCGAAGGCTCCGCGCTGGTAGATAAGCGCGACGAACGGCGTTGCGATCCCGACGAGGCCGGCGGCGGCAACGAGCGTCAACACCACCATGAGGCGGCCGGATTGCCCGAGTACCCGATCGAAAGCGTCCGTGTCACCGCGGCCGGCGGCGCGGGTAAGCGCCGGCAGGGTGGCGCTCGACAAGGCGACTCCGATGAGCCCGGAGGGAAGCTGTACGAGGCGGTATGCCATCGTGAACCAGGCGAGCCAGGAGGTTCCCGCGGAAGCGAAGTGCCTCGAAATGATGACGTTGATCTGCAGCGTCCCCGCAGCCCCCGCGGCGGGCGCGAAGAGCCGGCAGACCCGGCGAAAGGCCGGATCGGAGACCGTGGCTCGCATTCCCCCCGTGGCCACCGCGCGATAGCCATCCCGGCGAAACCAATGCCACTGCACCAGCAACTGGACGAGTCCTCCGACCGGCACGCCAAGCGCGAGTCCCGCCATCGGGTGAAGTCCCAACCGGGGGGCGGCAACAAACCCCAGCGCTGCGAAGACGATGGTGGTGACGTTGAAGAACGCGGAGGCCACCGCGGGGAGGAAAAAAGAGTTCCGCGCCTGCAGTCCCCCCATGAAGAGCGACGCGATGGACGCACAGGCGATGAAGGGGAACATCACGCGGGTGAGCCAGACGGCCACTTCTCTCGGAGTTTCGAGGCCGAAGCGCAGAGACTCGGGGAGCGGCTGGTCGAACGCTCCTCGCGAGAACACGAAGTCCACAAGCTGCGGAGCGAACACCACGCCGAGAACGCTGACCAGCAGGCTGACCGGCAGCAGCACCCGGAAGACCCGCCCCAAGAGCCGATGGGCGGCCTCTCTTCCCTCTCCCTGATCCACGCCGGCGAACGTCGCAACGAACGCTTTCGAGAGGGCCCCCTCGGCGAGCATCTCCCGAAGGGTGTTGGGGAAGGTGTATGCCGCGTAGAAGGCGTCGAGCAGCGGGGTCGCGAACAGGAAGGCGAGGGTTTGTTCCCGGACCAGACCGGTAAGGCGCGAGAAAACAACCCCGAGGCTCACGGAGCCGGCGCGGCGGGCCAGTTGCCGTTCGTCACTCGAGCCGGGCGTCCGCAGTTCGCCCGTCACCGGAGTACGTCGCCCGGGGGTCGCCCCGGGGGTGTTTCCGCCCTCGCCCGGCATTGCGACAGCGTAGCCGAGGGGAGTACGTCTGCGCGCCGTCAGCGACAACAGCGGTATGCGGTTTCGCCCGCAGTCGGCGGCCGACGCTGGTCTGGAGACTCCTACCGGAAGAAACGCCCATGATCGGGTCGGCCTCTTCACCCCGCCCGCATGAAAAAGGCGCGGCCCCAAGGTGGTAGGAGCGGCGAGCGGTCGCGCCCTCATGGACTGGAAAGGCGGTGCGGCACTCGCGTTGGCATGATGCCGCGTCCTCGACGCTGGTTTCGCGCTCCCGCGCGATGCCGGCCGGAGGCCTATACCTTTCGGCTCACCACTTTTTCCCTGGGCCCTCCAGCTGGGGAGGCCGGAGGGCCCGCCTCATCAACCCGTTAGCCGATCCGCCGAGAGCAACCTGCCGGAGGCCAGTGTTCGAAGCACCTACGCCGGACTGTGCCCCGACGGATCATCGGCCGTGATGGAACGCACGGTCGAAGGACGCGCCGGTGGCCAGTTCTCCCGGTGGGGGCCCGCTGTCGCCCGCCATCCTGCCCTTGACGGGTACGCGCCGAGAAGGGAGTCATCCCGACGGTTGGGGTCTGCGCCGCCGCGGCCCTGCGGGCCGCTGTGCCGGGCCCCACCGGGAGAACTGCCCAGAGGTCGGCGTTCCCTGGCCCGCGTCCCGTGAGGGCGAGCGATGGAGCGCTGAACGAGTGAAAGCTGATGGCAGCGAACTCCGTTCGCTGCCCACGTATCCGGGGGGAAAGTGTGAAAGGGGGGCTCGCCCCCGGGCTCGCCCCCCTTTCACAAAAAGGCTACGTCCAATCGGAACTTGCCGCCGCCCGCCGACAGGCGGGCAAGGAAGTTTCGATTGCCGGCGCGGAGCGCCGGGCGGTTCGGGAGCGGGGGCTCAATGCCCTCCCACTCGACAACCCGAACTCGTCCAGCGATATGCCCCCGCT
This sequence comes from Candidatus Marinacidobacterium sp., assembly GCA_965250045.1. Taxonomy (GTDB): domain Bacteria; phylum Acidobacteriota; class Vicinamibacteria; order Marinacidobacterales; family Marinacidobacteraceae; genus Marinacidobacterium. The sequence goes on along the minus strand of OZ252286.1, from coordinate 2,467,558 downwards.
CCCGGACCGCCCCTCGGTGAAGTACCATTCCGCGCGCATTGACCGCGCCGGAAGACACCCCCCCATCGGTTGCGAGGCGCGGCCGCCTCTTTGCAGCCTTCGTACCTGCCACCTTGGCTGCCGGCCTGCTTGTCGCAGCGCCGGCCGCAGGCCAGGACCACAAGTTCCGGCTCTTCGCCGGCGCCGGGCTGCAGTTCTTCGCACGTCCGGAGTTGAGTCCCGGGCGAGGCGCCGGACTCGGAGGGGTGGCCGCCTTTCGGGCCACGGAGCACATCAGCATCGCCACCGGGTTCTTCTTCGGGCGTTCCAACCGGCGCTACACGGCCGCTGACGAACCGGTCGAAGACGTGGTTGCCCAACCGGCGTACCAGTTCCGGACGAACCGATACCACCTCGACGGATCGATCGTGTACCACCTCGGACGGCGTCAGCCGTTCCAGATCTACGTCGTCGCCGGAGGCGGAATCGTTAGACGGGACGAACTCCGTGAGGATTTCATCTACGAGGCGGCCGAACCCGGAGACGAAACGGGCACCTTCCGAATCCGGGTCCCCATCGGCAATGAAATCAGTCTTGAGCACACCGCGTACGCTCCGACTGCCCACGTCGCGGTCGGCCTCGAGGTGTATGTCTTCTCCTACCTGTCGGCGCGCGCGGAATACCGCATCTGGTCCTCGAAGGATTTTTCCTTCCGCACACAGCAGGCCATGATCGGGGTCAACTACTACAAGTAACCCGTTCCTCAAACTGGAGAGCATTCACCGGGGCAAAGCAGGCACCGTGAGAGGGCCAACTTTGCGCGTCTCGCCCGCCTCCGGCGGACGGTGCCGGTCGGAAGACCGGTGTTTCCCCTGAATGTCGGATCGGCGGCGCCCAATCCTCCCGGTGGTCCTCCCGGTGGGGGTCCGACCGGTGGTCGTAGCGGTCGTCCTGCTGTTCGGCTTCTGGGTGGCGCTCTCGGGAAAACTGGACGCCTTCCATCTCTCGCTCGGCCTGATCACCGCGGTCGCGGTCGCGCTCGCGACCGCCAGGCTGTACCGGGTGCCTCCCCAGCCCATGCCACCGGACGAATTCGGGCGCGCTCCGCTCCGGTGGCGCTTTTTCCTCGGCTACTGGATGTGGCTGGTCGTGCAGATCTTCCGGTCGGCGATCGAGGTTTCGAAAGTGGTTCTGCATCCCCGGCTCCCGATCGCGCCCCGGGTGGTGCGGATCGCGGATGACCTGCCGCATCCCATTGCCCGTCTTACCCTCGCCCACTCCATCACGCTGACTCCGGGCACCGTGACCATCGATTGCGACGATAGCGGGATGGAGGTGCACGCCCTCGGCCCGGAGGCGGCGAGAAGCCTCGGTACGGACGGCGGACGGATGGCGGAAAGGGTGCGGGCGCTCTTCGAGCCTCCAGCGCACTGATGCCCGTCTTGCTGACCGCGTTCGCGGGCGCCATTTTTCTTGCGATCGGTGGATCGCTCTTCCGCGTCGTCCGCGGCCCGACACTCTGGGACCGACTTTCCGGTGTCGCCCTGATCGGGACCAAGACCCTGATCCTGTTGGTGGTCGCGGGTGAACTCTCGGGGAGGCCCGAGATGTTTACGGATATCGCGCTCGCCTACGCCACGATCGGGTTTCTCGGTGCTCTCGTCCTCGCCAAGTACTTCGAGAGCTCCAGCAGCCCGTAAATGAAATGACGCGGCCCAGTTCTCCCGGTGGGGGCTCGAGCGGTGATGCATCCCGGCTGAATCGGCCCGCTACGCGTCCCTCATCGTTGCGCTTCGGTCGAAATACACTTGGGCCAGTTCTCCCGGTGGGGGCTCCTCCCTCGCGCGCCTTGTCAGCCGGGCGCCTCGCCCCCACCGGGAGACTGGCCGCTCTCGGCGCTCGCGCCACTTCATCCACGGACTGCTCGCGGTAGTGATGTCCTGGCTCACCCTTACCGAGGCGCTCGCGGTCCTACTGCTCGCGGCCGGGCTCTTCTTTACTCTCACCGCCGTCGTCGGGATCCTCCGCCTTCCTGACTTTTTCACTCGTCTGCACGCCATCGGGAAATGCGACACCGCCGGACTCTCGCTCAGCCTCCTGGGGCTCGCCCTGCTGGCGCGGGATCCCGCGGTGACCGTCAAGCTGGTGCTCGTTCTGATCCTGGTAGCGCTGGCCAACCCGACAGCAACGCACGCCCTGGCCAGGGCGGCCAGGAAGAGCGGCGTTCCCGTGTGGGGCGCCAGTGAAGCGGCAGATCCGTCCGGAGAGCGATGATGGCTGAGGGACACCTGATCAGCGTCGGCCTGCTCGCGGTGATGCTGCTCTCGGGGGCCACTGCCCTCGCAGTGAGAGACCTGCTGGCGGCCGCGGCGCTCTTCGGTGTCTTCAGTTTTTCGGCCGCCACCTGGTTCGCGCTCATGGGCGCCGTGGACGTCGCGTTCACCGAAGCGTGCGTCGGTGGGGCGCTGACCACCATCCTGTTCGTATCGACCGCGTTCCGAACCAGCCGGAGGTTCGACTGATGGACGGGTCCCTGCCTGCCACGCCCCCGGGGAATCGACCCGGCCGATCGGCTCGCATCCGGTGGCTGATCGGCGCCGCGGCGTTCCCGGGTCTCTTTGTCGGCCTCGTCCTGGCCATGGCGGAGATTCCGCGGTTCGGGGATCCCGCCTCTCCCGCCGCAACCCACGTCTCTCCCCGCTTCATCGAGAAAGCGGCCGAGGAAACCGGGGCCGCCAACATGGTCACCGCGGTGCTGGCCGACTATCGCGGCTATGACACCCTCGGTGAGACCGCAGTGATCTTCGCGGCCGGCCTGGGCTGCCTGGTGATCCTCGCCGGGGCGGCCCCGACCCGCGCCGATCTTCCCGGGCCCGGTATGTCGCATCCGTTCGGGAGCGTCGTGTTGGACGCGGCGGCCAGAACCCTGGTCCCCGCCATCCTGGTATTCGCCGTCTATGTGCTCGTGCATGGCCATATCAGCCCTGGGGGCGGCTTCCAGGGCGGCGTGCTGTTCGGCTCCGGACTCGTCATGATGCGGCTCGTATGGGGACCTCCGCGCGCCCCCCGAGGCGAGGACCCGGGAGTTCCCGCTTTCGGGCCCAGCCTTCGGGGCGCCCTGATCCTGGCGTGCGCCGGGATCCTCGGATACGTCGGAATCGGACTCGCCGCCATGGCGTTCGGGGGCTCCTTCCTGGACTACGGGACCCTCCCCCTGGGGAGCGATCCCGCGCAGGTGCGCGAACTCGCCACGCTCGGTGTCGAAACCGCCGTCTTCCTCACCGTCGCCGGCACGGTAGCCGTCTTGTTCGACACCATCAGCATCGGGATGCGCGAGGATGGAATCGCGCCCCCACCCGGCCGGAACCCGGCGGAATGACCGCGCCCAATCCGGAGCCGCGCTCGAGGGACCGCCTCGCGGCCGGGCTTTCCGGCAAACCCTGAAGCGGACCGCCCGATGACGACATACGCGTTTGCGGCCGCGCTCTTCACCATCGGAATCGGCGGCATGGCGCTGCTGCCGAATCTGCTCCGGAAACTGCTCGCGATGAACCTGATGCAGGTAGCCGTCATCGTCTTCTTCGTGTCCCTCGCATTCAAGGAGGGGGCGACCGTCCCGATCCTCGACGGCGCCGGCAGTCCGGCGGCCGCGGACTTCATGAACCCGCTGCCCCACACGTTGATGCTCACCGCCATCGTGGTTTCGGTTTCGACCACCGGCCTGGCGCTGGGCCTGCTGGTACGGATTCGGCGCCGGTTCCGCACCCTCGACGAACATCGGCTGCTGCAGAAACTGCGCTAAGAGCGACCGGAACCCGTGCGAGACATTCTTCCGGGGCTGCTGGTCGCACTCCCGCTGGCCGGAGCGGCGCTGGTTCCCTTGGTCGCGGTCCTGTTCGGGCGCCGCACCCGATGGTTGGCTCTCGGAATGCATGCCGCAATCTTCGGGGCGGCCCTGGGGCTTTTCTGGTCCGTGGCCGCCGGCGGACCGATTCGATACGCGGTGGGAGGCTGGCCCGGCCCCTGGGGCATCGAGCTCTGGCTTGACGGCCTGAGCACCCTGATGGCGGTGCTGGTCGCGGGAATGGCCTGCTTCGCCACGGTCGCGCAGACGTTCGGCTCCCGTCAGGACGGGACGGCGCCCACGGCGACTCCGCTGCGGGAGGGTTTGTTGCGGGGGGCGATGCTCCTGCTGCTGGGCGGCCTGCTCGGAATCGTCGCAACCCGGGACGTCTTCAACCTCTTCGTGTTCCTGGAGATTTCGTCGCTCGCCGCCTACACGCTCGTCGCCGCCGGGGGAGGCCGGGCAACGGTAGCGGCCTTCCGATACCTGCTCGCCGGCACCGCGGCCGGCTCGCTCTATCTGTTCGGTGTCGGATTCCTCTACGCGCTCACCGGAACCCTGAACATGGACGACCTCGCGGCGCGGCTCCCTTCGGTAGAGGCGGACGCGGCTCTCACCGTAGCCGTGGTCCTGATCGCGGTCGGTCTTTCCATCAAGGCCGCCCTCTTCCCGCTCCACGGCTGGCTGCCCGACACCTACGTCTACACGCCGACGCCGGCGGCGGGATTCATCGCCGCGGTCATGGCCAAGGTCAGCGCCTACGCGCTCCTCCGCCTGCTCGGAGAAGTCCTTGCCGGAACCGCGGCGGGAGCGGTGGTGCTCGACATCACCCTTTGGCTCGGAATTGTCGGAGTCCTGGTCGGCGGGATCCTCGCCGTCGCCCAACGTGCCGTCACCCGCATGCTGGCCTGGTCCAGCATCTCCGCGATGGGAATGATCCTGATCGGAGTGGGGATGGGATCCGCGCTCGCCATCACCGGCGCCCTCTTCCACATGGCGGCGCACGCGTTGGCCAAAGGATGCCTCTTCTTCGGCGCCGGCGGGATCCGGACGCGGTGTGGAGGGGACGGCGTTGACCGCTGGTCGGGACTCGGCGCCCGCGCTCCCTGGACCATCGCGGCGCTGACGGTGGCCGCGTTTTCCATGATCGGCGTTCCGCCGACCGCCGGATTCTTTTCGAAGTACTACCTGCTCACTGCCTCGGTCGCGACGGGAGGACCGGCGGGAGTGGCGGCCTTCACCGCGATCATCATTTCCAGCCTGCTGGCGACCATCTACTTCCTGCGGCTTCTGGAGGCCGCGTGGTTCCGGACGCCTGCGGCTGCGCCTGCTGCTGCCTCCCCCGGCGAACCGCCCGCCGCGGTTGGCCGGGAGCCCGCCGCTCTCCTCCCCCGCTCGCTCGCCCTGCCGGTAATCGGACTCGCCGTTCTGATTCTGCTCACCGGGATCTTTGCGGGTCCCTTCGAGCGCCACGTCCTCCCCGACTGGGAGTCCGGCACCGCGCGCGCGCCGATAGCAGCCGGTGGTGAAACCCCCGCGGCGTTCGGCCGGCGATCCATCCCGGCTGAACCGCGTCGCTTCGCGCCGCTCATCGTTGCGTTTCGGTCGGAATACACCCGGGCCAGTTCTCCCGGTGGGGGCTCCTCCCTCACGCGCCTTGTCAGCCGGGCGCCTCACCGGCCTCGGCGCTCACGCGGGTTCCACCACCGACCGCTGGCAATCATCCCGTGACCGAGATCGTCTCCCTTCGCCCGCTCCTGGCCGTCGGTGCGGGACTGGCCGTCGTGCTGCCGATTCTCCTCAGCGGGCGGCGCCCCGCTCTCCGCGAGGCGTGGACCTTCCTGGCGGGGGCCGTACAGCTCGGCGCGGCGCTTTCCATGCTCCCCGCCGCCTTCGGAGGCGCGGCCCACCTGAGCCCGGCCCTGGCCCTGCTGCCGGGAATGCCGCTGCAGTTCCGAGCCGACCCGTTGGGCCTCATTTTCCTGACGCTTTCCTCGATCCTCTGGCTCGCCACGTCGAGCTATTCGGTGGGATATCTCCGAACGCTCGGCCTCAAACACCAGACGGGGTACTTCGCTGCCTTTGCGGCGGCGGTGGCGGCGGCCGCGGGCGTCGCGCTGGCCGCCAACCTGGTGACGTTCCTGATCTGCTACGAGGTACTCACCCTCGCGACCTGGCCCCTGGTGGTCCACAAGCGGACCTCCGGAGTGCTCGGTTCGGGACGGTCCTACCTCGTCTACACGCTGATCGCGGGTCAACTGCTGCTGGGCGCCGTCGTCTGGGCGGGAGCGCTGGCCCCCGGGGCGCAGTTCACTCCCGGCGGCTTCCTCGCGGGCACCGCCTCCGACGGGGCCCTGCGCCTCCTCTTCCTGCTCCTCCTGGTAGGAGTCGGCGCGAAGGCCGCAGTGTTTCCGCTGCATGGCTGGCTGCCGGCCGCCATGGTGGCGCCCACTCCGGTGAGCGCCCTGCTCCACGCGGTCGCCGTGGTGAAGGCAGGTGCGTTCGGAGTGCTTCGGCTGACGGGATGGGTTTTCGGCCCCGAGCTGATGCACGATCTGGGGCTCAGTCTGCCGCTCGCCCTGCTCGCCGCCGGCACGATCCTCATGGCGGCGCTACGCGCCCTCGGCGAGGACCATCTCAAGCGTCGACTCGCGTACTCGACCATCGGCCAGCTCAGCTACATCGTTCTCGGGGGCGCGATCGGAACCCCGCTGGCGCTCGCGGGAGCCGCGTTTCACATCGTCGCCCACGGGTTCCTGAAGATCACCCTCTTCTTCTGTGCGGGCGCGGTCTATGCAGCCACCGGCAGAGAACACATCTCCCAGCTATCGGGACTGGGCCGCGCGATGCCGCTGACGTTTGCCGCGTTCGGGGTCGGTGCGCTCGGCATGGCGGGGATTCCCCTGCTGCCGGGGTTCATCAGCAAGTGGAACCTGGCGCTCGGCGCCGTCTCCGGCGACCAGGTCTGGGTGGTGGTGCTGCTCGTGGTCAGCGGCCTGCTGAACCTCGCCTACTACCTGCCCATCCTCCGCATCGCGGTCTTCGAACCCGGCGACGGCCGACACGTCCGGGAACCGTCGGCATGGCTCGTGGCGCCGCCGGTCCTGTGTGCGCTGGCGGCGATCGTGCTCGGGCTGGCCCCCGACGCCGGCGCCCGCTTCTGGTTCCTCGCCGAGTCCGCCGCGCGGAGCGTCGCCGCCGGCGCTCCCGAGTTCCTCACGGGGCTCGGAGGTCCGCCATGAAGACGTGGAGGCCGATCGCCCTCGTAACCCTGTGCGCCGGCATGGCCGTTCTCGTCGGGCTTGACGTGGTCGCATTCCTTTCCGGGTCGGAACATCACGGGGGCTTTTGGAACAGCGTGCCGCTCGGCGACCTGGCCCTGGGAGCGCTCGGAGCGGGAGGTCTGGCCTGGTTCTCGCGCCGGATCCTGAAGCGGTTCCTCAGCCGTCCCGAGAGCTACTACCAAGGAGACCGCGGGTCGTGAGCGCGCTGCTGGTGCATCCCGCTTTCTGGCTCTTCGTCGGGGTTGTTGTCGTATGGGGCAACCGGCGGCGCATCCCCGGACTGCCGGTGGGCGTCGTCGTCGCGATCGGGGCGCTGCTGGCCCTGCTTCGCGGCATGGAAGGCACTCTGGAGACGAACATCGCGGGATTCCGCCTCATCTGGTTCCACGCGGACGCGCTGAGCCTCCTCTTCTCGCTGGTCTTCGCGATCGTGGCCCTGCTCGGGTTTCTCTACGGATCGCACCGGATGGGCGCCGGCGAAACGGCTGCGGCGCTGCTTTACGCCGGTTCCGCGATCGCCACCGTGCTGGCCGGGGACTGGATCACCTTCTTCGTCTTCTGGGAGGCGATGGCCTTCTCGTCCCTGGCGCTGATCTGGCAGGCAGGGACCGCGCGCGCCCGGTCGGCGGGGATGCGGTACCTGCTCGTCCACGCCACCGGCGGAGCCTTGATGTTTGTTGGGATCGCCCTCCATTTGGCCAGTGGGGGGGACGCATCGCTGGGTGCGCTGGTTTCCGGCTCGCCACCGTTTTGGTTGATCCTGGGCGCGGTCGCGATCAACGCCGCGATCCCGCCCCTCCACGCCTGGCTGACCGACGCCTATCCCGAGGCCTCTACTTCGGCCTCCGTATTCCTTTCGGCCTTCACCACCAAGACGGCGGTGTACGCGCTGCTCCGGCTGTTTCCCGGAACCGAGATCCTGGTGCCCCTGGGAGTCGCGATGGCGCTCTACGGAGTCGTCTTCGCGATCATCGAGAACGACATCCGCCGGCTGCTCGGCTACCACATCGTCAGTCAGGTCGGTTACATGGTGGCGGCGGTGGGAATCGGCACCCCGCTCGCGCTCAACGGCGCCGCCTCGCACGCCTTTTCCCACATCCTCTACAAGGCGCTGCTGTTCATGGGCGCGGGCGCGGCCATCGAGGCCACCGGGCTGCGCCGGCTTTCCGATCTCGGGGGGATCTCTCGCGGGATGCGTTTCGCGGTGGCGATGTACGGCGTCGGGGCGCTTTCGATCTCCAGCGCCCCGCTTTTCAACGGCTTCATCAGCAAGTCCATGATCGTCAGCGCCGCCGGAGAGGAACACCTGCTCTGGACCGAACTGCTGCTCACCCTCGCCGCCGTCGGGACATTCCTTTCCGTCGGGCTGAAACTCCCGTGGTTTGCGTTCTTCGGGGAGCGGCGCGGCGTCGCCGTCCGGCCGCTGCCCACGAACCTGCTGGCAGCCATGGGGATCGCCGGCGGCCTGTGCCTGCTCTACGGGGTGTTCCCGGATCTCCTCTACAGCCGCCTTCCGTTCGCCGCTTCCTACGTTCCCTACACGCTCGACCACGTCATTTCGACAGGACAACTGCTCGCGGCTACCGGGTTCGTCTTCTTTCTGGCCCGGCGCCGCCTCGCCCCATCTGCCACCATCGCTCTCGATACCGATTGGTTCTACCGGAAACTCCTCGGCCGGGGAGTCATGGCCACTACCCGGATTCTCGGGGGCATCGGACCCGTCGTCCGCACGCTGCGAAGTGGCGCGGTGGCGCGACTCGACGGGGCCGTTCGCGCTCTGGCGGCCCAGGGGGCTACGACCCGGCGAGCGGACGGGTTCAGCTTCCGGGCATCCATAAGCTGGACGGTGCTGTTCGCGGCCGCCGGCGCCGTAGCGATCTGGATTCTGGTGTGGCTCCGGAACCTCCGGTAGGCGCCGGACGCAGACCCAAGCAGCCTGTGAACGAAGTGACGCGGGCCAGTTCTCCCGGTGGGGGCTCGGCCGGCGATCCATCCCGGCTGAAACGCGCCCCCACCGGGAGAACTGGGGCTTCGCCTCACTCATCGTTGCGCTTCGGTCGAAATACACGCGGGCCAGTTCTCCCGGTGGGGGCTCCTCCCTCGCGCGCCTTGTCAGCCGGGCGCCTCACCGGCCTCGGCGCTCACGCCACTTTGTCCACAGGCTGCTAGCGAGTGTTTCCAAAACCCTCGGGCCGAGCCCGCGAGCCGGCATCCCTGCGGCGCTAAGGTTTCCTCATGCGGCCGGCACGGTGGCTCTGGCCAGCGCTTTTGGGGATCGCGGCAATCCTGCTGGTCCTGCGGCCCTGGGCCGAGGAACCACCGGCTCCCTCCGAGGTGGCCGATCCGCTCACCGAAGCCGAGGCGCTCTACGAGGAGGCGATCGGCGATCTGGAATCGGCGCTCCGCTCCGCCGACTCCGAGGGATTCGGAGACCTGCATGCGGCGATGGAGCGGGAAAGGCAGGCGCTCGACGCCGCCATCGCCGACAGCCGACGGCGCGCGAACGCCGCGCCCGACGATGAAGAAGCCCAGGAGACCCTGTTTGAAAGTCTGCGCCGGAAGCTGGATCTGTTCCACAACACCCTGATGCTCATGCGGGACATGGAACGCGGTGACAGCGCCACGGCCCAGGATCGAATTGACGCCATTTCGGGACGCGAACGCCCCGACACCGACTGACCGCCCGTGGAAAAAGCACCCCGCACCGCCCCCGGGACGAGCGACGCGCCGTATGTGCCGGTCTATCCGCGTGCGGGGCGCTTTCCCCACGGGGTGATGTCGCTGCGCGATTCGCGCCATCGTTTTCGTGGAGAGGGAAAACCCCTCCCCACCCCCCTTCCCCGCGGCGCTCCGCGCCGCGGATGGACGCCGCCAGACTTTTCTCCACCGCCTGCCAAGAGTGCAGAGAGTGGACCGCCTGATCCGGCAACGGTGCCGCGCAGCAAGGTAGCGAACCAGCCAAGGAGCAACCTGTGATGATGCATTCCCCGAATCCGACGCCGCGGCGTCCGGTCGGGCAGGAACTTTCCCGGCGCGCCGCACCGGCGGCCGCGGTTTTTCTTGCCGGCTCCCAGCTGGTGCTGGCCCAGCCCCTGACGGAGAGGGTGGAGCACGCGGTGGAAATTCCCTCGGACACCCGGATTTCGATCATGAACTTCGCCGGACACGTGGAAGTGCACGGCACCGATCCGGGCGAGGACCACACGCTCCGCGTGATCGGGATAAAGCGACTCGAAACGGAACTCCCCGCAGAGGAAGCGGAACGCATCTTCCGCCAGATAAACCTGGACCTGAGGCGACGCGGACGGCGGATTCACATCGGACCCAACCGTCCGCGCGGAGAGCAGGGAGGTTCGCCCGCACCGGACCGGTCTTCAGGAGAGCGGAAGGGAGTTACACCCATTACCGAAATCCGGCCGCCCAGGCGGATCCCACCGGTCTTGGTAGATCTGGAGGTATGGCTGCCCGACGGCGTCTCTTTGGACGTGCGCACCTTTACGGCGCCCATCACGATCGCCGAGATCGCCGCTCCGGACGGGGACTTCCTCGTGCGCAGCGTCAGTGGGCCCATCGAGATCAGGGATCTGGAAGCTCACGACCTGCGGGCGGAAACCGTGAGCGGCAATGTGAATCTGGTGAATGTTCGATCCCACCGCGCCAGCTTCATGACCCTGACGGCGCCCATCCGGGTGAACGGCGTTTTTGCCCTGGACGGCTGGTACGAGTTCCAGACCCACTCGGGGGCCGTCCTGCTGGGACTCGGATCCCTCCCTGGATTCACGGTCGCGGCCACCACCTATTCGGGTGACATCCGGAATGACCTGGAGTTCGAGGCGGAACGCGACAGCCGAAGCCTCGAGGGCCGGTACGGCGACGGCGGGCCGCAGATCAGCGTCAGCACCTTCGGTGGGGTCATTCACCTCGCTCTGGAGGCCCGCGCCATCCAGGCGGTGGAGCGCTAGCGGTCGCCCTACTCGAGCAGGAAGAGAAGCACAAAGAGCCCGGCCAGGGCGTGGGTCACCGGGGAGGTCTCCCTGCCCTTCCCCGAGAGCAGGTGAAGCGCCGACCAGGCGATGAAGCCCGCGCCGATCCCGTTCGTGATGCTCGTGGTCAGGGGCATTCCCACCACCACGCAAAACGCCGGGATCGCCGCCAAGGGGCGGTCCCAGGGCACCTTGGCGACCTCCGGCATCATGAAGATGCCGATCAGGATCAGGATCGGAGCCGCCACCGGATAGAGCGTGATCCCCTCCCCGAACGGCACGCCGCCGATCACGGACAGCAGCGGATGGAAGAACATCGAGCACAGCAGTAGACCCGCCGTCGTGAGCGCGGTGAGTCCCGTCCGGCCACCGGCGGCAATTCCTGCGGCGCTTTCGATGTAGGTGGTGATCGTGGACGTCCCGAGGAGGCTGCCCAGCATCGTTCCGCCGGCATCGGAGGCGAAGGCTGCCTCCGCGCGGGGAATACCTCCATCCTCCATGAGCCCGGCACGGCTCGTAACCCCTAGCAGGGTTCCGATCGTGTCGAACATGTCCACCATCAGGAGCACGACGACCGCAAGGATCCAGGTGGGCGCCGCGAAGAGACCTCCGAAATCCAAAGCAAAAAGCGTCGGGAGGACCGAGGGAGGCGCCGAAACCACCCCCGTGAATTGGGTGAGCCCGAACCCCAGGCTGAGAACGCCCGATACCCCGGCGCCGATGAGCAACGCTCCGGGTACTCGCCGGATCACGAGGATGGCGGTGACGATCAGCCCCACCAGCGCAACTTGCACGGGGCGCGCCCCGATGTCTCCGGGCCCGATGTAGATGCTCGGGGTGGCGACCAGCAGACCGGCCCAGCGAAGGCCGATCACCGCGATCATCAACCCGATGCCGGCCACGATCCCGTGCCGCAATGGCTCCGGGACGGCGTCCATCAGCTTCGAACGAAGCTTGAACAGCGAACTCGCGAGGAAGAGGACGCCGGCGATGAAGGTGGCGGCGAGCGCCTGCTGCCAGCTCAGGCCGAACCCACCGGTGGCGGCCGTTCCGCACAGGGTGAACGCGAAGAAGAAGTTGAGGCCCATTCCCGGCGCGAGCGCGACCGGCAAGCGCGCGAACACTCCGGCGGCGGCGGTCGCGAGCGCCGCGCCGACACAGGTGGCCACCATCACCGCGCCGGTGTCCATCCCCGCCGCCCCGAGCACGACGGGGTTCACCAGCACGATGTAGGCGAGGGTCAACCAGGTGGTCGCCCCGGCCAACACTTCGCGTCCCGGGGTGCTGCCGCGAGCTCCGATCTCGAAGAAACGATTCAGCCAACCAACCACTGCGATCACCCCTTTCCGGGGGGCGCAACCCTCACCTCCAGTGATGGGCGCCCGCCGGGCGCGCGATGGTACAATCACTGGTCACACCGCGCCTTGACGCGAGTTGCCTGACTGCGGGTTCTCCGGAACCCGACCACTTCACTTCGAGAACATAGGGTTCGGAGACGTATGGCCCACAGCAAATCCGCGAAGAAACGCGTTCGCCAGAATGAAGAGCAGCGCCTTCGCACTCGGCACCACCGGAGCCGCCTGCGAACCGCGATCAAGAGACTCCGCGCCGCCGTCGCCGCCGGCGATCAGGAAACCAGCCAGCAGCAGCTTCCGGAGACCATCGCCCTGTTGGATCGGATGGCGAGCCGCCGGGTCGTTCACCGAAACGCCGCGGCCCGCACCAAGTCCCGCCTCTCCCGCCTGGTAGCCAAGGCCTAGTTCCGGCTGGCCTCACGGCGCGGCAGGCAAGGGAACGCCGACCTCCGGTCGGCACGCGCTGGCCGTAGGTCAGCGCACGGGGCATCGCAGCCCGCACTCACGGGACGCGGGTACGGGAACGCCGCTCTCAGGGCGGCACCGCGGCCCGACAGGGCCGCGGTGCCGCGTACGGTCAACCCGCGTGAAACGCGCGACCAGCAAGACTCCCACCCCCCCTCCCCATAGGATTCCCCGCATGCGTGGAATCCTTCACCTCGGCTGCGCAACCCTTCTCCTGTTCGCCGCGTGCGGACCCGACCGTCCCGAGCGCGGCACGCTCCCCCCGCTCCACTATCTCGCCACCGCCGATCAGGCCGGTCCCGTCGCCTACCGCGACCCGGTGGGAGCGATTTCCCCGGACGGCCACTGGCTCGCCACCCTCGAGCGCGGCCAGATCCGCTTCGCCCCGGCCGCCGGGGGCGCCGCCCAACGGATCGGCCCCGGCACGGCGTCCATCCGCTATCTCACCTGGTTCCCCGGCAGCCGCCAAGTGCTGGTGCACGAGAACGTATTCGACCGCAGCCGCCAGGAGTGGTGGGTCTACGACCGGGCCGACGGCAGCCGGACTCCGCTGTGGCCCAACCGTCCGGCGGAAACCACCCCGTCAACCGGGGCGCTGGCCCAATTGAGCTGGTCGGCGGACGGCTCCGCGATCGCCGGGGTGACCCGGGCGGACGGCGCCTCGACCCTCTGGGTCCTCGACGCGGAGGGCGGCAACGCCGCGCCGCAAGCCGGTGCAGACCGCCTGTCCTTCCCGGCCTGGTCTCCCGATGGACAAATCGCTTGCCTCGTCCGCGCCGGGGAACGCCAGCACCTGCATCTGCCCTGTTCGGCGCCCGAACCGCTCTTTGACGATCAGGAAGCGTACGGACGCATTGCGTTCTCGCCGGACGGCGAGTGGGTGATCTACGGGGTCCCGGGCGAGGACGGCTTCCTCGATCTGTGGATGCGCCGCGTCAGTGGTGGACGGCGGACCCGGCTCACGAGATTCGCCCGGGACGCCTACGCTCCTTCGGTGGGCGCGGGCGGAGACGTCGTGTTCAAGAGCCAGGACTACCGGGTTTTTCTAGCCACCGCTCCCGCGGACGGCGGACCTTCCGAGCCGCTGACCGCGTTCCAGTCGGAGACGCCGACCTGGAGTCCGGACGGCAGCGAGATCGCGTTCACCTTCGGAAGCTGGCGGCACGTTACGGACGACATCCACTATCCGGACATCGCCCAGCACCTCGGCACGGTTCCGGTGAGCGTCGAGACGCCCCACCGGGAACCCCGGCGGGTCGTCCGGCAGTCGTACTCCGAGGACCAGGGCATGCAGTGGTCGCCGAACGGGCGCTGGATCGTCTTCCACACCCACGAGGAATCGGACGACATCTGGCTCATGGCGGCGGACGGCAGCGGCGCCCGGCAGATCAGCGAGGACGGCCACGAGACCGGCTGGGCGCGCTGGTCCCCGGACGGCCATTTCGTGGTCTTTACGAGCTACCGGCGCGACGAATCCGGCGAGCGGCACGGCGGCCTCTACGTCATCGGCGTGGACCAGGAGACGGGCGAAGTGACCGCACGCCAGCAACAGGTGCCTCTCGGGATTTTCGACCAGGACGTGATCCAGGCAGAGTGGGCGGATTCAGGCGAGACCCTCCTCTTCGAAGCCGCCGAGGCGGTGGGCAGGAAGAGCCTCTGGACGGTCCCGCGCGAGGGCGGCGAGCCGGCCCGCTTCCACGAGTTCGGGTCGGACCAGATCCATTCCGGGATCGGGGTCTCGCCGGACGGCCGGTGGGCGGCCTACATCGACCGCGCCGGCGACGGCTTCTTTCAGGTCTTCCGGGTCCCGCTCGCCGGCGGAGATCCGGAACAGATCACTTCCGATCCCACTCACAAGACCCAGCCCGCGTGGTCACCCCTGGGCGACCGGATTGCGTTCACCGTCTTCAGCTACCGGGCCCACTTCTGGCGGATCCACCCGTTCTCGCTCCGGCGCTGACAGCTACGGACTTGCGGCGCCAACTCGTTGGGGCCTACTGCGAAGACAGCGCTGTGACGGGATCAACCCCCGCCGCTTCTCGGGCGGGAACCCAACAGGCGAGGATTGCCACGCCGAGGATTCCAGCCGCTGCTACACCAAGCGTGACGGCGTCAGTGCCCGTTACTCCCCACAGGTAGGCCTCCAGCAAGCGCGACAAGGTCACGGCACCTACCAGCCCAACGCCGATCCCGATCGCGATGGGGAGTAACCCTCGCACGACGACCAGGCGCAATACTGCATCGCCGCTCGCCCCTACGGCCATGCGGATTCCTATTTCACGGCGACGGGTCCGAACGGCTTGGGCGAGCACACTGTAGACGCCAACCGCAGTCAGGATGAGCGCGAGACCACCGAATACCGAAACGAGTATGGTGCCGAATCGTTCCCGGGCCAGCGAATCCGCGAGCGTTTGGCTCAACGGAAAGACCTGAGGGCCGGGAAGCGCAGGATCCACGGCACGGATTGCCTGCTTGAATTCACTCTCGAGCCGCTCCATCGGCAAGGTGCTCCGAACCACAAACACCGGCATCGCGGGACGGATGTTGGCGATGAGGTCGGGCGCTTGAGCTTGCGGTAGGTACATCGTTCGACGGACCGCGGTCCGGAACGAGATGTCCTGCACATCGGCGGCCACGCCGACGATCACAATTCCCAAGCCTTTCAGAGAAGGGTATCGGTGCACGTTGCCCCGACGTCCGAGGTCGATGCGCTGTCCGATCGCATCCCCCTCAGGAAAGTGCTCGCGCGCGAACGTCTCATTGACGATGGCGACCGGGGTTGCGCCCCTGGCGTCCATCGCAGTGAACGACCGCCCGCGGATCACCGGGATTGCGAGCGTCCGGAAGTAGCCGTGGGTGACGGTCCGCAGCTCCACAGAGCCACCGAATTCGGCGCGTCCAGCGATCGAGATCGGGAAGTTCAGGCCCCGCTCGAAGGGGAAACTGCTCGCTCCGGCGACAGCACCGCCGCCGGCGCCGCGTACGCCTTCGATCACGCCCCGGGTGAACTGATCGAGCCGCTCGGAGGTGTCATAAGAGGGCGGCCTGATCGGCAACTGCACGGCTACGAGGGCGTCGGGATCGAACCCCGGGTCGACCTGCCTGAGGTTCGACCAGGTGGTGAAGAGCAAAACGGCCCCCACGAGCAGAATCATCGAGAGCGCCGTCTGCGCCGATAGCAACACCTCCTGCACCCGACCCTGCCCGGTCGTAGTCCGAGAACTCTGTCCGAGCGTCCGCCACATTCCCCCACGCACCCCAGGCCACGCCGCCACCAGGCTCACCACCGCGGACGCGGTCAGCGAGCTGCCGATCGCAAATGCCAAGACTCTCCAGTCGACCTCAATCGCACCCGCGAGCGGCAGCCGGATCGGCGCCAAAACGACGAGTACGTTGGCGCCCCAGATCGCGAGTACGACTCCGACGACGCCCGCCGCGGAAGCGGCCAGGATGGCCTCCAACACGCCCAGCCGAATGATCCGGCTTTCTGTTGCTCCGAGAGCCTCGCGGATCGCCATCGCTCCCCGACGCCGTACTGCCCTGACGAGGAACAGGCTGCCCACGTTGGCGCAGGCGATCAGCAGGACGGCGGCGACCGCACCCATCAGGATCCAGATCGCGCTCGCCGCTTCGCCGACGTACAGCTCCGCGAAGGAGCCGAGTTCCATTCCGGGTTCCTCCGCGTCGGTCTGCTGGGAGTAGGCGGCCTGGAAGCCGGCATTGAGCCACGTCACCTCGGTCCGGGCTTCACGCATTGTGACGTCATGACCCAGTCTCGCGATCGCCGTAAAGTTGGCCGCTTCGTCGTCAGGGTCGACCGAGACCTCGGCGGGAACGATGATCTCCACGGGTCTCGCTTCGTAGGGGAAGACAAACTCCTCGGGCAGCAGCCCGACGATGACGTAGGGCTCTTCCTCCAGCCTGATCGAAACGCGACCGGATACATCTACCTGCTCGCCGAAGTGCTTGCGCCAGAACCCGAGAGACACCAGCGCAACCTTGCGGCCCCCAGCCCGGTACTCATCCTCCGTGAAGTCACGGCCCACGGTGGGCGGCATGCCGAGGACGCGGAAGAAGCCTCTCGTCACTCTCAGTCCCCGAGCGCCGGTGATCTCGCCGACTTCGCCCACGCGTCCGAGAAACGGCTGCCAACTCGCCATCGCTTCAAACGACCGGCTGTGCTCCCGCCAGTAGGAGAACTTGGCTGACGACAGATCCGGGGAAACGTAGTCACCGTAGTTCCACGCGAGACTCACGACCCGATGGCCGTCGGGGAAGGGCACGGGCCGCAACAAGACGGCGCTCAACACGCTGAAGATCGCGACCGTCGCTCCGATCCCCAGAGCGAGGACCGACACGACGACGACGGCGAACGTGGGGGTCCTTCGCAGAGCCCTCACCGAATGGCCGACATCATCGAGAAACTCGCGAGTCCGGACCATCCCGTGAGCATCGCGGGCCTCGGCGCGCAAGGACTCCCGAGAACCGAATTCGAGGCGGGCTCGGCGCCGGGCCTCTCTGGAATCGAGCCCCTCTTCCCGAAACTGCGCTTCGAGCAGCTCAAGGTGGAGTTGCATCTCCGCGTCGAGTTCGCGCTCTGCCCGACGGCCACCCACCAGTAGCTGCAGCCGGCGAAAGAGCGAAGATCCTGGCAATCGCCTACACGGCGTCCAGCACCCGCTGAACCGCTGCGGCGAAGTCGACCCACTCCTCCCGTTCTGTCGCGAGCTGCCGCTGTCCGGCGCGGGTGAGCGAATAGAATCGGGCTCGACGGCCAGCTTCGGAGACGGCCACTTTCGCGCTGATCCAGCCCGCGGCTTCCAACCGGCGGAGCGCGGGATAAATGGAGCCTTGACCGACCTCGAACACCTGGTCCGACAGGATCCGCAGCCGCTGCGCGATGGCCCAACCGTGCATCGGGCCCCCCGCGAGCGACGAGAGGATCAGTAGATCCAGGTGGCCGTGCAGCCGGTCGTTCGTCGGTGTCATCCCGATTGATTGTTACGATAATCGACAATAAGGTCGCTTCGCAAACGCAAGGTCGGATCTTCCGCACGAAGGCCTCACTGCTCACTACGGCTGAGGGCAGTGTCGGCGCCACCAGTGTGCGGACGTCAGGGGGGGCATTCTGCGAGGCTGGCCACTCATTCCGCCCATTTTGTTGGGAAGGAACGCCGTGAATGGTTGCTATCTGGCTCATGGCGGCGGACGGGAGCGGAGCGCGGCAAATCAGCGAGGACGGCCACGAAACCGGGTGGGCGCGCTGGTCCCCGGACGGACGTTTCGTGGTCTTCACGAGCTACCGGCGCGACGAAACCGGCGCCCGGCACGGCGGGCTCTACGTCGTCGGGGTGGACCAGGAGACGGGTGAGGTCACGGAGCCCCAGAACGAGGTGCCGCTCGGAGACTTCGCACTCGACGTGATCCAGGCGGAATGGGCCGACTCCGGGGAGACGCTGTTGTTCGAAGCCGCCGAGGCCGTGGGCCGGAAGAGCCTCTGGACCGTGTCCCGCGAAGGCGGCGAGCCGGCCCGCTTCCACGAGTTCGGGTCGGACCAGATCCATTCCGGGATCGGGGTCTCGCCGGACGGCCGCTAGGCGGCTTACATCGACGGCGATGGCTTCTTCCAGGTATTCCGGGTGCCGATCGGCGGAGGAAATCCGGAACAGATCACCTCGGACCCTACCCACAAGACCCAGCCCGCGTGGTCTCCGCTGGGCGACCGGATCGCGTTTACCGTCTTCAGCTACCGGGCCCACTTCTGGCGGATCCGCCCGTTCTCGCTCGCGCGCTGACGGGCCGGCCACGCGCTGCGGCCTCCGTAGAATCGGCGACGGTAACGACGAGGACGCGAAGCCTTCAATGCCCGCCGCACCAATCGTGACCGTCGGCTCTTTCTCACCATGAAATGTCGAACCTCTGCTTCATGTCCGGCGTCCTCCGCCAGGGCTTGCCCGGCAGCCGATCGACAAGCGTCACGAACACACGGCGAAATGACTCCGCTGTCGACTCTTGCGTCAGAGCTTCCGCCTGAACGGCCGCTAGCAGTGGGCGCACATCGAGCAAGAAGCGCGGCTTGGCCAGCTTGGCGAACATACGCTTTTGAGCCTGTGCCCGCGAGATGGCCTGGCCGGAGAGTTGCAGATACTGCCCGAACATCTCGACGATACGGTCGATATCGAGACCCTCGAAGACCTCGAGCGCGTGCGCAAGGTCGTAGAGATCGCGCCCCTTGTCGCGCTGCAACAGCGCGCGCAGTTTGGTCGCCAGGATTTCCTCGCGGGAGAATGTCGGAATCGCCGCCGTACCCGAGAACCAGGGATTCGCGACCCTCAGCCGCAATGCCGTCGGCGCATCGAATGCTTCGATCTCGCGGGTGTTGATCTCGATTTTCAACCGGATCGGCGCACCGCTGTCGTCCTCGGCCGCAACCCGGAAACGAAACTTCGGCGCGACGGGGCTCTGATCGAACTGCGCCGGCCCCAGCCACGGCTCCAGCACGGCGCGCAACCGATCGAGGATCGGACCGATCCGACCGGCGGAAGTACGGTTCAAATCGATATCTTCGGAATAGCGCACGGGCGCCGGAAAGTGGAGCTTGTTGAGCGCCGTCCCGCCGCGACACCGCAGCGCGTCGCGCAGCAGTTCGTCCGAGAAGATCTCGACCAGAACGCGACTGATGATGAGATCCTGCTCGACCTGCCGCTGATCGGCCCAAGGAACTACATTGCCCCAGGCGACGACATTTTGCGCCGAGATCATTCGTCGAGTTCCGGTGCGCGCCGCACAATGACGCGCCATCGGGGATCGCGTTTCTGCGGTTCGAGCTCGAAGTCCGGGTCGCCTGCCTCCTGTCGGTCGAGTTCGGTCCAGGGCAGCGATCCCCGCGCCCGCAACGCCTCCAGCATCGCCCCCGTCACGGCGTCATGGCCGAGATGTTCCAGCAAATGCCCTAGACGCTGCACGACCGGGCGCTCCACCCGCGTCGAAAGTGCGGCGAGTTGCGCGGGATCGATCTTCCGTCCGAGGTCGGAGAGGACCGTGGCGACATTGTCGATGCCGCCGGACGCCTGCGGATAGCGCAGCAGATCTAGAGCCGTCAACGCGGCCGACGAGACCTTCATCGTACCGGTATCGGTCTTGTGCCCCTCGATCCCTGCCAGCACCGCTTCCAGATCCCTTCGGAAGTAGAAGGCGATCAGGTTGCGGCCGGCGCGAATCCTTGGAAGGCGTTTGGCCGAGACGACCTGGAACTCCATGACCGCCTGATGCGTCGCCCCGTGCAACTCCGCGGCCTTGAGGAGCCCGAGGTAGTAGGTTTGGCCCTTGTGGCGCATGAGCGCGTCGATGTACCAGGCCGGCGGCGGCGCCCCCCAGGACGCATATTGCGGTGGGACGACTACGTAAAAGCCCTGCCGCGGGTTCAGCAGCGCCTCACGGCGCTGCAGCCGCTCGGCGGCATCCAGGAACGCGCCGTGCCCGACGCCCAGCGCCTGCTCGGCTTCGTCGGCAGTGAACACCGTCCTGCCTACGGAGAGCAGACCGCTGACGTAGCTTGACAGGGCGGATCGCCGGCCTTGAACCATGTCTTATTATCCGCTTGTAGTGCGGATATATCAACATGATTCGTTGATACCGTACAGAAAGATTCAAGACTCCTTCCCGGACGGCCGGCCCGTACGCCGCGGAGTAAGGCCATGGTGGTTGAGGTGAACATCGGCACGGGAGATATCGGAACGATCGCCAATCTCTTGATGCGGTTACATCACGATTCTCTGGATTCCCGATGAGATAAGCGATGCGACGTACGTAAGGAAGGGCGGGGTCACCTCCCCGCGAGCCCCTTCCTGGCGGATCCACCCGTTGTCGCTGGCTCCGTGATTCAACCACCCCGGCGCCTCCCCTACGTAGAATCGGACCCATGCGCGCTGACTCCCCTTCCCCGAACCGCCGTCTTCGCGGGGCCGCGACCCTGCTTCCGCTACTGCTCGCACCCGTCCTGGCGGCCGCGCAGGAAGGACAGACCCACACCTACATTCCGGAGCGCGGATTTCAGAGCTTCGCGGTCCGGGAGCCGGTCGTCCGGCTCGCCCCCGGCGACACGCTGATCAGCGAGACCATGAACGGGGCGTTCCTTCCCGAGGGGGAGCGGGACCGCGCGGGCGAGGTGGGACCCATCTACATCGAAGGCTCGGAGCGGGGCGACACCCTCGTCATCCGGGTGGTCCGGCTGAAACTCAACCGTGACCGGGCGTATTCGGGAACTTCCTCCGGATTCGCGGCGCTCACGATGACGCCGCAGACGGCGATGCTCCACGAGCCGGTTCCCCAGCGCCGCTTCGAATGGGAGCTGGACCTCGAGGCGAACACCGGCACCCTCGCGCTCCCGGCGAGCGGCAAGGATCCGGTAACCGTTGAGCTTTCGCCCATGCTGGGGCGGATGGCCGTCGCCCCGGACCGGGGCGAAGTCATCTGGAACGCGGCGCCCGGCAACTTCGGGGGGAACATGGACACCCCGGAAATCCGTGAGGGAGTAACCGTGTATCTCCCGGTGTTCGAGCCGGGCGCCTACTTCTACTTCGGGGACGTCCACGCGCTGCAGGGTGAGGGCGAGATCACCGGCACCGGACTCGAAACCACCGCCGAGGTGACTTTCGAGTTCGACCTGATCAAGGGGAAGTCCATCGCCTGGCCCCGGATCGAGAACGACGAATACATCATGGTGGCCGGCTCGGTTCGGCCGCTGATGGACGCGTTCCGCATCGCCCACACGGAAATGATTCTCTGGCTTGAGGGGGAATACGGACTCGACCGCTGGGAGGCGCTACAGCTCCTGTCGCAGCTCGGCAAGGCGCGTATCGGGAATGTGGTCGATCCGAACTACACCGTGGTCGCCATGTTCCCGAAGAAACACCTGCCGCGCCCCTGACGGCGGCGGGTGACGTCGGCCAGCCGCGGCCGTTACGCGTCGGTCCCATCGAAGACCGATAGGCCGGGGATATCCCGGAAGTCCTGCTCGTTGGTAGTCCACAGACGGCCTTCCTGGGTCAGCGCGCAGGCGGCGATGGCGAACTCCGTTTCTCTGCCCCGCGCGCGGGGAAGGATTCGATACAGGTCGGCCGCGACCCGGGCTTCGGCGGGGCCGAACACGATGGCTCGTTCGTCGGGGAACAAAAACCGCTGCACCTCGAGATCCCTCGGCTTCCGGGGGCCCCGGAGCCATTCGTAGAGCACGGGCGCCGGCACGAGCATCCGCTCTCCCGAGTTCAAGACCCTGTCCAGAGCGCCTGCCAGCGGACGCGCCTCGGTGAGGGCGTCAATCAGGATGGAGGTGTCGAGGACGATCATGACTTGGGCGAAGTGCGCCGTCCGCCGCTACGGCGGGCAAGCTGGATTTCCCGAAGTTCCGCCCTGGCGGCCTCGTGCGACGGTGTCGGTGGGACCTGCTGAAGGAACTCGCGAAACACACGGACCCGTTCCGCCCGTTCCGTCTCGCTGACGCGGTCGGAATGCTCCTTGTAGAGGGCCACCGCCTCCCGAACCACCGCACTCTTGGCCTTGCCAAGCTGTTCGGACAGCGCCCCAATACGGGCCGCGGTCAGGGTGTCGAGACTGAAGGTCATCTTCTGTATTGCCATAACACCATACTACCGTAACTCGATCTGCACGGACCGAGGAGAACGACCGGACTTGAGGGACCCCCGGCCTTCGTGGTGGGTCCGCACCGCAGCGTCCGGGCGATGTACCCGCAGGTACCCGCTGCGGCCGTGACGCGAGATCCCGGCGGGCGCGAATCCCGCCGTCCGGGCCTCGGAAGCCGGGACGTCCGTGAGCGGGCAGCGCGGGTACGGGCGCCCGACCAGCAGCTCACCCCGCCGCGCGCAATCTCTCCGGCAGCCGGGCGGACGAGACCGCCTCGTCAAACTGGTTCCAGACCTCCGAAAAGAGTTCCTCCTGTTTCCTCCGTTGCTGCTCGTGAACCTGCGCCAGGCGTTCGAGGGCCGCAAGCAGCGGCCGCGTCGCAGGGCCGGCGGCGACGGTTTCGGCAAAGCCCCGGGCCAGGCGCGCCGCGACGACTGCATCCTGATGGATGCCCATCAGGTCCAGGAGCCTCTTTATCTCCTCGATCGGCCTCCGCGCCGGATCCCCCGCCGCCGCTCCCCGCATCCTGACGAACTCCAGCAGATAGCGAAGCTGTTTGCTCTGGATTCGGAGGGCATGCATCTGCTCCGCCGTCGCGCTCCCGTCGATGGCCCGGCCCCCGCGAAGCACTCGTTTCAGCCATCGTTCCACCGCCGGGCCCGCCGCAGCGGAGATCAAGAGCCCGCGGAAGCGACGGGTGGCCGCCTGCGACGGCCCCCGCTCCGCGAAACGCTCCAGACGCTCCCGCAGCCGGTGGAACCGGCGACTGCCCAGAGTGGCGATCAGGCGTCGCCGGCGGCGCTGCGCCACAGTATTCAGGTAGATCCGATACGGAGCCAGTCGGCGAGCCTCGCCGGCCGAGACCGTCTTGAGGTGGCGGTTCAGCGCTTCGTGATAGACATCGAGGTCACGGACCGCACCCAGCGCCCGGCCGGCCCAACGAAGTTCGGTGTTCAGACCCCGTACCCGGCGCGGCGGCAGGACTGGCTCGAAGGCCTTCAAAGCAGCCCGGATGCGCCGCATGGCGACGCGCATCTGGTGCACTCCTTCAGGGTCCAGACCCTCCCAGGCGCGACGCTCCTCGCGCCGCAGAACCCGTGCTTGCCGGCGGAAGTGCGCAAAGGCCAGGTCAACCCATCGATCCGTGGGCCCCAGTGGCGCCGGATGGGTAGCGTCGGGCGGGTCCGGGACACCGATCGTCTGAAGACCCCGCTCGAACTTACTGCAGCGAGCCGGCAGCAGCTCGATCTTCCGTGGTAGCCGCTCTGCCAGCGCTATCAGCGCGCTTTCGGGCCCGTCTCGGAGTTCGAACTCGATCTCCCGGAAACGGAGCCGGCCGGGCGCCCGACGGGTTCGGCGCCGCCCCCGGATCTCCACGTGATCCACGGCGAGTTCAATGCAGACCGCGCTCCCATCGCAGCGGGTCAGTCCGTACCGGAGTCGCCGGTTCCGAACCTCGAACAATTCCCGCGTCGGTTTCCTCCCCACCACCCGACCGAGACGGTCGGTGACCGGCCCCGCGGGCAGGAGGCGGTCGTCGCCTTTCCGGTCGGGGACCCGCTGCTCGAATTCCACCCGGATCCACACCACGGCGCGTTCCGAACCCAGTTGCTTCAGGGCCACGATCTGCTCGCCGTTCACTTTCCGCCGGCGGTAGGCCCAGCCGGCCTGCGAAATGTCCCAGTCGGCGGTGTCGCGGTACCGATCAACGATTTCCTGGGGATCAAGCGCTCGGGCGCGGTACCCCAGCTCCGAGAGGACCGGAATCAATCTGCCCAGGTCCCCGGGGGCCAGGAACTTGGCCTCAATTTCGCGCATCGAAGGTCCGTCCGGACCCGCGAGCCTAGCAGCCTGTGGACAAAGTCACGCGGCGTTCGGCGGGCGATGCATCCCGGCTGAAACGTGCCGCTTCGCGGCCCTCATCGTTGCGCTTCGGTCGAAATACACTCGGTATTCCTCCCTCGCGCGCCTTGTCAGCCGGGCGCCTCGCCCGCCTCGGCACTCACGCCACTTTATCCACAGGCTGCTAGCGTTCCGGCCGCCCGGCGGTGAAAGTCGCAGGGTGCGCCGGCCCCCACCACCGGACCCGAAAGCGACCTGGAGCCGGGCCATCCGCGCGGCCAGCGCGGCGGGGACGGCACTCTCGCGGCAGGACTCGTGGTCGGCGCCTCCTCCGTGGCCTCCGACCCGGAGGGGGTCACCTGAGATCCCCGGTCGCTCGTCAGCGTCCGCCGGCGAGTATCCGGGCTACGATCTACCGAAGGGGCCACGGATACGGTAGTCGCCGAGCCGAATTGGACCGGAGCGCCGGAGCGATACTGCAATGTAACGCTGATATCGCGAGGTTGGGAGTGGCGCTCGGCCTGGGCCTGCTGGTGGGGCTGCAGCGAGAGCGATTCCAACCCGGATCGCCGGGATCCGCACCTTCTCCCTGATTGCGCTGTTTGGCGCGTTGTCCGGGCTGATTACCAGGCACTTCGATGCGGCCTGGCCCGTCGCGGCCGGCGTGATCGCCATCGCGGTCCTCTTTGCCCTTGCCGACTATCTGGAACAGCACGACCACTTGTCCGATGTCGGTCAGACGACCACGGTCGCCGCCTTGCTGCTCTATGCGCTCGGGGCGTACCTGATGCTCGGGGACATGACCATTGGGGTCGTGATCGGGGCGGGCCTCAGCGGCATTCTCGGAGGCCTGGTCTCGAGCACCGCCACCACCGTCACCTACGCAAGGCGAACCACGGAAGACCCGGCGGTGTCCCGGCTGGCGGCGTTCGTCATCACCACGGCGTCTGCAGTCGCCTTCGGGCGGATTCTCATCGAGGTGGCGATCGTGGCGCCCCGCCACGTCCTGGCTGTTACGCCGCCCGTGCTGATTGTCCTGGGAATCATGACTGCGATTTCCATCGGTCTGTTCCTCACCACCAGGAGGCGCGACCACGAGCGGGTTCCCAATCCCCGGAACCCGGCGGAATTCAAGACCGCCCTGGTCTTCGCCGCGCTCTATGGAGTCGTCCTGCTGCTCATCGCTTTCGCCGAGGATGTCCTCGGCTCCCCGGGACTCTACGGGGTGGCCATTCTGAGCGGATTGACCGACGTGGATGCCGTCACGCTCTCGCTCGCCAACATGATGAATGACGGGCGCCTCCCACCCGCACAAACCGGGAAGCTCATTCTGACGGCCGGCCTGGCCAACCTGGTTTCAAGATGGGAATGGTGGCGGCACTGGGCGCCCGCCCGCTCCTCCGGGTCATCGCGCCGGTGTTCCTGGGTGTGATGGCGGCCGGAGTGGGAGTCTTGCTGGCGTGGTAGACCCAGCCGGCCCGATAGCGAACGTGTTGAATCTCATTTCCTCCACCAGGAAACGGAGGAGTCGGGGCCTCATCTCGAAGAAATCCCGCGTGCCGTGGGTGGCTTCGCCCGGAGCGACGATGCGCGTGCCGCCCGCGATGTCGCGGAGGAACTCGATGTCGGTGTGGGGAAGGAAAGATGAGACCCGTCAAAGGGACGGGCGTTGGTCTCGAGCCACGCGGGCACCGGATCGGGGGGGAGAGTCGGTAACGGGAGAGTGGGAGCGTTCCCTACGGCTGTGTCCTCCTGGCATCCCTGGCCGAGTACCAGCGCAGCGGTGAGCAGGGAGCGGAGGGCCCAGCCTGAACCAGCCAGCTTCGTTTCACTCGTGGGCGTTCCCTGGAACTTGCCTCTCGGGCCGTCTCTGCGCACCTCACCAGGAGTCGGGATGGAGGAACGGCAGAACCGTCGTCGGGCCGGTGGACTCGAAATGGATGAGCACGTCGTACCACTCCGTGAGTCGCGGCTCGCTCCACCAAAACAACTTGGGCCTCCCGGCGTCGTAGCAGGCGCCGAAACTCCGGAACAAACGACTGCCGCGGAGCCATGAGCTTCCGGGCGCATTGGTGTCCCGATTGCGAAGGTCGAGAACGAAACGGGGGGCGGAAGCGAGGGACAGGCGCTGTTCGTAGGAGCCGTCGACCGGGGGCCCGAGGTCGTGCTGCGTGAGCTCCCCGCAACCTCCTTCCGGGAGGAGCTGTTTGGCGGTCAACCGGCCGGTTTCATGGCTGAACGCCACGACCACCATGTCGTCGCCGAAGGTCTCGCGCAGGTACGAACCCTGGGCGCCGGGCGTGGTGGAAACGTGGTAGTTGTGGGCCCAGAGCACCATCCGCCCCTCCGGTCCGATCCGGCGACTGATCCATTCGGTGTTTTCGGCCATGTATGCGTCGCGCGTTTGCTCGCCCGCGATCCTGAGGTGGAACTGGAACGCGACGCGCAAGCTCTGGAGCACCACCTCGAATGCGTCTTCGCCGGCCGCCGCCTCATACCCACCCCGGTTCGCAAGCAGGAACTCACGTGCTTCTTCGAGCGAAGCGGCGCACTCCGTCCGGTAGGAGTCGGGCTGATTCTCATAGCCGCGAAACTCACGCCGGCCGCGGGGATTGTTGGCGAATCTCTCGAGACACTCGAGTTGTGAGGAAACCGTCTCCACGGCCTCCGGGTCAACTTCTCGCACGTACTCGCGGACGTTGTGGAGCGCCATCCCCGGGAACTGCATATCGAAGCCGTGGAACCCCACGTCTCCGCCGGCCTCGTTGTGTTCCCGCATCCATTCGATCATCTCCAGCACCGATTCCGTGTTCCAGGTCCAGAAATAGAGCCCCGACAGGAGCACCTCGGGGTCTCCCTCTCCGGTGCGCACGTAGTGGTCGAGACGCCGGGATTCGGGCCAGGTCGCTTCGATGGCGAAGGTGTTGAAGTCCATCTCCTCGACGAGGAAGCGCAGGATGCGCGCCTTCATCTCGAAGAAGTCCCGGGTGCCGTGAGTGGCTTCGCCCAGGGACACGATGCGCGCATCGCCCACGATGTCGCGGAGGAACTCGATGTCGTCGTGCGGCAGCGAGAGGTGCGGGCCGCCGAAAGGATGGGTGTTGGCGTCGAGCCAGGCGGAAGTTGGATCCGGCGGCGGGTCCGGCAGCACGAGAGTCGGTGTCACCGCGTCCTCGGCGCATCCGTGGGCAAGGATCAACACGGCCGTGAGCAGGGCGAAGCTGGTCAGACCGGAATTCGTCGGCCTCGGAATGGTCATGAGGAGTCCCCTTTTCGTGCTCCCTTGCCGGTACCGGAGCATCAGAAAGAATCAGGGGGGCGGTGAGGGAGCACGGTGGTCTCCCGAGTGACCTCGAAGTGAATGAGAACGTCGTACCACTCCGTAAGCGGGACGGGGCGCCAGTAACGGTCAGGCATGGAAGGCCGGTAACAGCAGCCAATGGAGCGGAATAGGCGCTCCCCCACGAGCCAGGAACTTCCCAGGACACTCGTGTCGCGGTTGCGGAGGTCGAGAACGAATCTGGAAGCGGCGCCGCGCGCAAGTGAAGCCTCGAAAGAACCCGGCATCGGGGGGTCGAGATCGAATGCGGGAAGACCGCGGTAAGTCGTCGCTTCCAGATCCACTCCAGTGAACCGACCGCCTTCGTGGCTGAAGCCCACGACGACCATGTCGTCGCCGAGGGTCTCGCGCAGGTAGGACCCCTGGGCGCCCGGCTGGGTGGAAACGTGGTAGTTGTGGGCCCAGAGCACCATGCGCCCCTCCGGCCCGATCCGGCGGCTGATCCACTCGGTGTTTTCCGCCATGGACTCGTCCCGGCCCTGTTCGCGCGCCGCGCTCAGGTGGAACTGCACCGCGACCCGCAGGCTCTGTAACGCCACTTCGAAGGCGTTCTCGCCAGCCGCCGCCTCGTAATCTTCACGCTTCGTTAGCAGGAACTCACGAGCCTCGTCGAGCGACGTGATACACGTCGTCCGGTAGGAATCCGACTCGTCTGAGTAGCGCGGCTGCGGGCTCCGTCCGTTGGGGCCGTTCGCGAATCTCTGGAGGCATTCGAGTTGCTCGAAAACAGCCTCCAGGGCCTCGGGATCCACACTGCGCATGTACTCGCGGACGTTGTGCAGCGCCATCCCGGGGTACTGCATGTCAAAACCGTGAAACCCCACATCGCCTCCAGCCTGGTTGTGCTCCCGCATCCATTCGATCATCTCCAGCACGGATTCGGTGTTCCAGGTCCAGAAATAGAGGCCCGAGAGCAGTCTTTCCGGGTCGCCCTCGCCCGTCCGCACGTAGTGGTCGATACGCCGGGCTTCCGGCCAGGTCGCCTCGATGGCGAACGTGTTGAAGCCCATCTCTTCGACCAGGAACCGGAGGATGCGCGCCTTCATTTCAAAGAAGTCGCGGGCGCCATGTGTGTTCTCGCCAAGCGCCACAATGCGGGCGTCGCCCACGAGCTCGCGGAGAAACTCGAGTTCCGTGTGTGGAAGGGAGAGGTGCGGGCCCGTGAAGGGATGCGCGTTCGCCGCCAGCCACACCAGGACGGGGTCTGGAGGTGGTTCCGGCAGGACAGGGGCGGGTGTCACCGGATCCTCACCGCAACCAAGAGCCAGAATCAGGGCGGTTGCGGCCAACGCCAGCCGGATCGAAGCCAAATGCCGCTTGGGGCGAACCAATAGTCGGGACACGGTCGTCTCCTTCCCGGGACGGGCCTGTCCGTACGTAAGCAAGCCGTTTGCCACTTACGGATGTCACCTGGTGCGGTGCGAACGCGCGCGCGCGTTTCACGCGGATCGGCTTCGCGCGGTTTCGCCCGCCTCCGGCGGGCGGTGCCGCTCTGAAGAGCGGCGTTCCTGCCCCGCGTGCCCTACGGATTAGTGCCGGCGCACGCTCTCGCGACCCTGCGGGCCGCGGTGCCGGTCTGAAGACCGGCATCCCTACCCTGCCGTGCCACCCGACTGCGCGGCGCTCGCTTGCCTGCCGAACCGTTTCGGCGGCTGGCGACGGGAGTTTCGCTCCCCTGACGGGGAGCGGTGCCGCTCTGAAGAGCGGCGTTCTTAGCGCCGGCCGGGCTTCGGGAAGTCGTGGTCGGCGTTGTCCTCGAGGAAGAGCGGCATCGGCGGAGGCGGAAGCCCCTTCTCGGCGCGGGCGGCGCGTACGGTCTCGCGGACGTCGGATAGGAGCTTCCGGGTGTCGTAGACGATGCCGTCCTTGATGGTGTAACGGATCGTGCCGATCCGCTCGGTCCGGCCGGTTTCGTGGTTCAGCCGGATCGTTCCGGTCCCGTAGAGCACCTTCAGGTTCTGGAGGGGGTTCTCCTCGAGCACCACGAAGTCGGCGAGCTTTTCCTCTTCGATGCTCCCGAGCCGGTCATCGAGCCCGAGCACCTGGGCGCCGTTCAGGGTCGCCGCCTTGATGACTTCGAGCGGGTGGAAGCCCGCTTCCTGCATCAGTTCGAGCTCCTGGACAAAGCCGAATCCGTAGAGGTTGAAGGTGTAGCCCGAGTCGCTACCGACCGCGACGCGGCCTCCGCGGTTCTTGAACTCGTTCACGAAGGTCATCCAGAGGCGGTAGTTCTCCTTCCAGTTGAGTTCGACCTGGGTGGTCCAGTCGAAGAAGTAGGAGGCGTGGTTCTCCGCGTTCGGCCGATAGAACTCCCAGAGGTTCGGGTGGGTGTAGACGGAATGCCACTCGCTCCGCTGCTGGCGCATCAGGTCCCGGGTGGCGATGTAGGCGACCCAGGTCGGGTGGATCGAAAAGTCCAGCTCCAGGAGCTCGTTCATCACCGCGTTCCATTTCTCCGAGAAAGGAGGCGCAGCCTGGGCCCAGAGTCGTCCGGCCTCGCTGAACCGGTGGTACTCGTTGTTGTAGTTGTAGTCCACCGGGTAGTGCTGGATTACCTTGTCCACGAACATCGCCTCGGGGAGGCCGTACCAGTGGGTCATGGAGGTCAGCCCGGCACGGGCGGTTTCGAGCGCGTTCATGCCCACCACGTCGAGCTGGGCGTGATGGGAAGTGGAGCGGAGCCCCTGGATCGCCGCTTCGTCGAGCGCCGCCCGGAAGATCCGCGGCTGCGCGCCGAAGAACTTGATCCCGTCGGCCCCCTGTTCCTTCACCCACTGCACCCAGCGGCGGGCGGCGTCGGGGTTCGTCACCGGTTCCTCGCCGTCCCGGCCGAAGACCACGAACGCCTGGATGCGAGGGGAGGTGATTTCGTTGTTCCACGCCCTGTTCTTGTGATGGATGAGCCAGCGGGTGTTGAAGTTGCCGAGGTCGCCGCCGGCGGTGATCCCGTGGCCCATCCAGAGTTTGTGGATGTACTCGGTGGGGACCCCCTGCCCGGCGCCCGCGTTGTGCTGATGGAGGTGCATGTCGATGAATCCGGGCAGGATGTAGTGGCCTTCGAGATCGATCTCGTGATCGCCCGGCTCCGCCTTCGGACGATCCTCTTCGCGGATCGGCGTCACCCCGGTGCCGACGTTGTGGATCGAGTGGATGATGTTGCCCTCGACGATGATGTCCACGGGGCCGTACGGCGGCGCTCCGGTGCCGTCGATCACGATCGGCCCGCGCAGGATCAGTCGGTCCCAGGGCCCTTCCCCGTCGGTGCGGTCCGGCACCGGATACGGCAGGTCCTCCTGAGCCGCCAGTGGCGCGGCCACGGCGCAGGCGACAAGGAGGGCGAGTAGCAGGCTTGGCAGGCGGGTTCGGGTCAGGTTCATGCGGTGGATGGCCTCCGGAAGCCGGTCAGTATCCTACAAACGCCCGTAGGAAATGCACCCCTTTCTCCTCCAACGCAAAGGAAACGGCAGAATCCGTGGATTTCTCTGCAGCGGGGTGCTTTTCCCACGGGTGGAGGTGC
Source organism: Candidatus Marinacidobacterium sp. (assembly GCA_965250045.1). Lineage (GTDB taxonomy): Bacteria > Acidobacteriota > Vicinamibacteria > Marinacidobacterales > Marinacidobacteraceae > Marinacidobacterium. Next base: position 2,436,307 of record OZ252286.1, on the reverse strand, counting down.
GAATCGCTGCGCGATCCTCACCTCCGTTCTTTGTGGAGGGGAAACCCCTCCCCAAACCCCTCCCCCGGCGGCGCTCCGCGCCGCCGCCCGACGACTGACTATCGCCTGTCTGGTTGACGGGCGCGGAGTCTTCCGCGCGCTCTACGCGGCGAGGCGATCGATCCGTAGCCGGTGCCGGTCGTCGAAGAGCCTCCGGGACACCACCCGCACCGCGGCCAGCACCCCGAAACCGGTCCCCGCGGCGATGAGTAGCAGGATCAGGATCTGGTAGCGGACGGCCTGGTCCACCGGGGCGCCGGCGAGGATCTGCCCGGTCATCATCCCGGGAAGGCTCACCACCCCGGCAGCCGCCATCGCATTGAAGATCGGGATCAACCCGGCCCGGACGCTCTCCCGGGAAATGTCGGACACCGCCTGCTCGCGCGTTTCCCCGAGGGCGAGACGCTGCTCGATCACGTCGCGGCTCCGGACCACCGCTTCGGTCAGCCGCTCGGTCGAAAGCGAAACCCCGTTCATGGTGTTTCCGAGCAGCATGCCGAGCAGCGGGATGGAAAACCGCGGCGCCCACCAGGGATCGGGCCCAAGCACCACTGCGAGCGCGAACACGGTGAAAAGGAAAGACGAGAGGAACATCGCGAGGGCTCCGGCGAAGTAGCCCCAGCGTCCGGCCAACGGGCGCGCCTGGCGGACCTTCACCTCCCGCGCCGCGACCGCCAGCATGAAGAGCGCCATGAGTCCGACGATCACGGGGTGACTCGTTCCGAGTACGAACCGCAGCACGAGCCCCAGGAGCAGAAGTTGGGCGGACCCGCGGGCGGCGAGCCAGAGAAGCTGGCGGGAGGCGCCGAGTCCCGCCATCCGGTTCGCGATTGCGAGCGCCACCACCGCACCCCCGGCAGCGACGAGATCCCAATAGGTGAGAGGAATCACGAAGAGTTCTCCGCATCGGCCGCACTTCCGGGAGAGGGCAACCGCACCTTCCCTTCCGGAAGGACCAGCACCCGGTCCGCGGCGGCGACCACCTCCGCGAGATGGGAAACCCACAGCACAGGCGCCCCGCGCTCGCTCCGGTACCGGTCGATCCTTCCGATGACGAGCGCCCGGTTGTCCTGATCGAGGTTGGCCGTGGGCTCGTCGAGGAGAAGGACTTCGGGAGAGCGCACGAGGAGTCTCAGCAGCGCCAGTCGCGATCGTTCGCCGGTGGACAGCAGCATGGGGTCGGCGTTTCGAATCTCGGGATCAAGATGCAGGGACGCGAATTCCTCGCCCAGCGAGTTCGCCTCCGCCGGGAAATGCGCGCCGACCGTGACGTGCCAGAAGCGCGGTTCGGCGGGGAGGAGCCCCACCTGCCGGCGCCACTCGGGAGCCGGCACCGTCTCACACGATCTTCCCGACCACGAGAGTTGCCCGTCATGGGGGTCGAGGTCGGCCAGGGAGCGGAGCAGGCGGGTCTTGCCCGACCCGGAGGGACCCGAAATCGCGAGTACCCCGGACGGCGGCACCTCGAAGGCGAGCGGCGGCAGGCCGGGGATGGTCAGATCGCGGACAGCGAACACCGGGGTATCTTCGCGGTTTCTCGGGAAGCTAGCGGCCGCGGCGGAGTGCGCGGCCCGGACGGGCGCCGGTGACCTCCCTGTCCTCGAGGACCGGGACCCCGGAAACCAGCACGTGGCGCACACCGGTTGCGTAACGGTGCGGATCGCCGAACCCCGCCGGCGCCTCGACCGCTTCCGGGTCAAGGACCGCAATGTCCGCAACCGTACCCTCCTCCAGCACCCCCCGATCGGTCATCCCGAGCCGGCCGGCCGGGAGCGAAGTCATCTTGCGGACCGCATCCGCGAACGACAGCAAACCGGTCTCGCGGACATAGAGCGAAAGCACCCGGGCGAAGGTCCCGTAGTTCCGCGGATGCGGGACCCCCTCGCCGGGGGCCACGATGCCGCCGTCGGAGGCGATCATGGTCCGCGGGTGGACCATGATGCGTCGGACATCCTCCTCGTGCATGGCGTGGAAGACGCCGAGGAACCCGCCCTTTTCCTGGAGTTCGAGGGCGAGCGTCGCCCCCGCGTCGGTGGTGGCGGGGAGACCCCTTTCGCGAAGGATGTCGCCGAGGCTCTTCCCTTCGAGCGAGGCGTCCCACTCGCAATCGGCGATGACGACGTTGTCGGGGCTGCCGCCGCCCCGGTCCACTTCGAGGTTCTCGCGGACCGCCAACCGGATCCGCTCCCGGTCCCCGGGGTCCCCGGGGTCCCCGTGGTCCCGGAGACGCCCGGCGAGGGCTTCGGCGCCGCCGGCGAGGCTCCAGGCGGGAAACAGGATCGTGAGGAAAGTGGACGAGGCGGTGTAGGGATATTGGTCGATCGTCACATCCACCCCGCGGGCCACCGCCTCGTCCACGAGGGCGAGGCTCGCCTCGCTCCGACCCCACATCGGGGCGCCGACCACCTTGTGATGGGTGAGTTGGGTGGGGAGGCCTCCCTCCTCGCCGATGCGGATCGTCTCACGCACCGCGTCGAGCAGCGCCAGCCCCTCCTCGCGCAGGTGGCTGATGTGAACGCCGCCGTAGCCCGCGGCCACCCGGGCGAGAGCGATGACTTCCTCGGTCTCGGCGAAGGCGCCGGGAAGCAATTTCAGTCCGGTCGAAAGACCGAACGCTCCCTCGCGCATCGCGGCGTCCACCAGGTCGCGCATGGCGTCGAGTTCGGCTTCGGTCGGCGCCCGGTCCTCCATCCCGAGAACTTCACGGCGCACCGTTCCGTGACCGACGAGGAGCCCCATGTTGATCGCGGAACCCTCCGTCTCGAACCGGTCCAGCCACTCGCCGACCGGCAGGGGCGAGCCGCCGTCCGGGCCGCCGACGGCGGTGGTCACGCCCTGCCGCAGGTAGTTCTCGGCGAGCGGGTGACGGAAAACACCGAGGACCGCGTGACTGTGGATGTCCACCAGGCCGGGGACCACCGCGAGGCCGGAGACGTCGGTGCGCTGTGCGGTGCGGGCGGCGGAGAGATCCCCGATCGCGGCGATGCGGTCGCCCTCGATGCCAATATCCGCCACCTGCGGCGGGCTCCCGCGCCCGTCGTACACCTCGCCGCCCACCAGAATGCGGTCGTAGCGGTCGCCGCATCCGCCGGCAGTCAGGAGGAGAGCGGCGACGGTGACATTCGTTATTCGAAACATTGACAGCCTGTGGTGCCTGCGACCGGCGCCGGGATCATGGCCGATCCCGGGCGGTGGGGCGAGCGCGCCATTGATCCGTACACTCGCCAAATGGTGCAGCTCAACGGAGGGACCGGGCGCCGGGTAACCCTGGGACGATGTGCGGTGGCCGGAATCCTGGGAGGCCTCGCGAGCCTCGTGCCGGGGGTGAGCGCCGGCACGATGATTCTGGCCGCCGGGGTGTATCCGGAACTCGTCGGGGCGGTCGCCGAAATCACCTCGGGACGGCTGCGGCGCGCCTCGGTAACCCGCCTCCTGGTAACCGTCGGATCGGCCCTGCTGGCCGTCTTCGGCGTCGCCGGTGCGGCTCGCGACGCCTTCACCGCCTGGCCGGTCCTGTTCTTCGCGCTCTTCCTCGGCCTCACGCTCGGGGGCGCTCCACTGCTCTGGCGCATGGCTTCCTCTCCCGGCCGGACCTTTGCGGCGGGATCGGTGGCGGGGGCGCTGGCAGTTGTGCTTCCGATCGTGCTGGTAGGCCGGGGAGGCCCGGAGGCGTCCGCACTCGCGGCGTCGGCGCCCGCCTTCTTCGGGGCCGGAGCGGTCGCCGCCTTCGCCATGGTGCTGCCCGGGATCAGCGGCAGCACCCTGCTGCTGTTGATGGGGATGTACCTGCCGTTTCTGAACGCGGCGGACCGGCTGGCGGACACCCTCGGATCGCGGCCCTGGGATCCGTCGGCGATTTTCGCGGCCATTTCCGGCGTCCTCCCCTTCTTTTTGGGCATCGCGCTCGGCATCGCCGCCGCCACGCGGCTCGTGCGATACTTCCTCGGCGCCCATCGGCAGGTGACCCTCGGCGTGCTCTTCGGCCTCCTGCTGGGAGCCACGGCGGGGCTCTGGCCCTTCCAGACCATGAACGGCGTCCATTTCGCACCGACGGGCGCCCAGGTCGTCACCGCCGGCTTGGCCCTCGCCGCGGGGTTCCTGTTGACCGCCTTCCTCGGCGGCGGACGCCGCCAGCACGATCGCTGATCCACGACAGCTCTTAGCAAAGGACCCGGAATCCGTGCCCCCAGCCCCCGCTGCGACCCGGACCTTCCTGAACACCGGACTACCGCTGTTCGGGGACGCTCCTCACCGCGTCGCCGATCTCTCCCCGGAAACAATCGCCTTCGGGCGGCGCGAAATCGAACTCGCGGAGCACGAGATGCCGGGCCTGATGGCGATTCGGGAGCGTCACGCCGCGGACCGGCCCCTCGCCGGCGCCCGGATCACCGGATCGCTCCACATGACGATCCAGACCGCGGTCCTCATCGAAACGCTGCTGGATCTGGGCGCGGAAGTGCGCTGGGCGAGCTGCAACATCTATTCGACCCAGGACCACGCGGCCGCCGCCGTGGTGGCGGGGCGCGGCGGGGACGCCCACGACCCGAGGGGACCGGCGGTCTTCGCCTGGAAGGGCGAGACGCTCGCCGAGTACTGGTGGTGCACGGCCCAGGCATTCCACTGGCCGGACGGGCGCGGGCCCAACCTCATCCTGGACGACGGCGGCGACGCCACCCTGCTCGTTCACCAGGGCGTGGAATACGAGCGCGCGGGGTCCGTTCCGGCGCCGGAATCGGCGGAGAACGAGGAAACGGCCGTCATCTACTCGCTCCTCGCGGCCGTCGCCGAAGAACGGCCCGGCTGGTTCGGGGCGTTGGCCGCCGGCATCTTTGGCGTCACCGAGGAGACCACCACCGGAGTCCACCGGCTGGCCCGCATGCACCGCGAGGGAGCGTTGCTGTTTCCCGCGATCAACGTCAACGACTCGGTCACCAAGAGCAAGTTCGACAACGTGTACGGGATCCGGCACTCGCTGGTGGACGGGCTCATGCGGGGCACCGACGTCATGCTCAGCGGGAAGCTCGCGGTGGTGCTCGGCTACGGCGAAGTGGGCAAGGGCGCCGCGCAGTCCCTCGCCGGCCAGAAGTGCCGGGTCGTGGTCACCGAGGTGGACCCCATCTGCGCGCTCCAGGCGCTCATGGACGGCTACCAGGTGGTCCGGCTGGAAGACGTGGTGGACGAGGCCGACGTTTTCGTCACCACCACCGGAAACGTCCGGGTGATCGGCGTGGAGCACATGCGGCGCATGAAGCGAAACGCCATCGTCGGCAACGTCGGCCACTTCGACAACGAGATCGACATGGCCGGACTCGCCGCGGAACCGGGCATCCGGCGCCAGAACATCAAGCCCCAGGTGGACGTCTGGATCTTCCCGGACGGGCGGCAGATCCTGGTGCTCTCGGAGGGCCGGCTGCTCAACCTTGGAAACGCGACCGGCCATCCCAGTTTCGTGATGAGTTCGAGCTTTGCGAACCAGGTGCTCGCGCAGCTCGAACTGCACCAGCGGCGGGAGCACTACGCCCTGGGAGTCCACGTGCTGCCAAAGCACCTCGACGAGGAAGTCGCGCGTCTGCATCTCGACAAACTCGGGGCGCGCCTCACCCGCCTGACGCCCGAGCAGAGCGACTACCTCGACGTCCCGATCGACGGGCCCTACAAGCCGGACACCTACCGGTACTGACGGCCCGTGGGAAAAGCGCCCCGCACCGCGAGTTGACGGCAAGGGCTTTCGCCACCGGATACTGAATGGACGACCGGACGGACCCGGCACGGGAACCGGCGCCGGCCAGCCCGGTGGATCCCCAAAACCCGGTGGATCCCCAAAACGCCGCGCTCGTCGTCCTCTCCTCCGCGGTCCTTCTCGGGGCCGTCTGCGGGGTGGTGTGGCTCCTCTACCGGTTCGTTTCCGCGTTCTCCCATGTGCTGCTCCCCCTCGCGGTGGGCGGTCTGGCCGCGCTGGTCTTCAAGCCGTGGTTCCACGCCTTCCGGAGCCGCCTGCGACTGCCCGCCTGGGCGGCGCTCATCGCGGTGTACGTGTCGGTGGCGGCGGTCCTCGCCGGCTTCGCGCTGGTCTTCGGGCGCCTGCTCGCTACCCAGCTCGGAGATCTGGCGCAGCGGGCGCCGACCTTCCTCGAAAGCGCCTACGCATGGGTGGTCGCCGAGACCCCGGCGTTCGTGGACTTCTTCGAAAACCACCCGGTGGGGCAGCAGATTCGGGACTTCGTCCTGAGCCAGCAGGCTTCCCTCCTCCAGGGGCTCGCCCGGGTCGGGGAACAGGCGGTCGCGGCCAGCGCCGGTATCCTGCGGGGAGTCGGCGCTCTACTGTCGTGGGCGGTTCTGCCGCTCTATTTCGGGTTCTTCCTGCTGTGGGAACCCCCACCTACCGACGCGGCCCGGGTTCTGCCGTTCCTGAAACCGCGGACCCGGGACAGCGTGGTCCGGCTCACCAGGGATTTCGTGCGGATCCTGATCGTGTTCTTCCGGGCCCAACTCGTGGTGGCGTTCCTCCAGGGCTTGCTGGTTGCCGTCGGGTTCACCGCGATCGGCCTCGACTACGGTTTCGTGATCGGGTTGGTGCTCGGCCTGTTGACCATCATTCCCTACCTCGGCACCGCCGTGGGGTTCTTCGTCGCGGTGCCGCTGGCCTGGATCCAGCCGGACGGCGGGCTCGTGCTCGCCGCGCTGACCGCCGGTGTCCTGATCGCGGTGCAGTTGATCGAGGGCTGGGTCCTCACCCCCAAGATCATGGGTGACCAGACGGGTCTCCACTGGATGGCGATCATCGTCGCCGTGCTCTTCTGGGGCAGCGCGCTCGGCGGACTCACCGGGACCCTGCTGGCGATCCCGCTGACGGCTTTCGCGGCGTCGGCGTGGCGGCTGCTCCGCGAGCGCTACGTCGTCGAGGTGGTCTGAGGGGAGTGCTGGCGCGGTAAGGAATCAGCTCCCTGCGGGCTTCGTATAGCCGATTGGCTATACTGACGGCATGATCATGAGGAGTCTCGTCCGGGAGGCGCGAAGGCGCGGAGGGCTTACCCAGGCGGAGTTGGGGCGCCGGGCCGGGGTCCCGCAATCCACCGTCGCCCGGATTGAATCCGGAGCGCGCGTCCCTTCGACGGACCTGGTCGAGCGGCTCGTCCGGGCCGCCGGCTTCGAGATCCGCTGCCAGCTCGGAGAGCCGGATCCCGGCACGCGTTCGCTGTTCGAGGGGACGCTCCGCCAAACGCCCGCCGAACGACTCGCCGGGGCCGCCCGGGCCGGCCGCTTCGTGCTGCGCGGCCGCTCCCGAATCCAGAGCCGGCCCGGTGGCTGAGCCGTCTTTCGATCCGGCCGCCCTGTTGTCGGCGCTTCACGACGCCGGGGTGCGTTTCGTTCTGATCGGCGGGATGGCGGCAGTCCTGCACGGCGATGTCGGCGTCACCGTGGATCTCGACATCGCTCCGGCTCGCGACCCGGACAACCTCCGTCGACTTTCCACGGCGCTTCAAGACCTCGAGGCCCGCAGCCGCGCGGAGGGGGTTCCCGAGGGTCTCGCCTTCGACTGCTCTGCCAGGTTCCTGGAGAATCTTGGACCGGACGCGAACCTGAATCTGACCACCCGCGCCGGAGCGCTGGACATTTGCTTCGTTCCTTCGGGATCGGCGGGCTACCAGGATCTGAAGCGGGACGCGGTGGCCCTCGAAGCGGTCGAGGGAACTTTCGTTCTCGTCGCTTCCCTGCCGGATGTGATCCGTTCGAAGAGCGCCGCCGGCCGGGAGAAGGACCGGCTGGCGCTACCCCGGCTGTACGACCTGCTGGAACAGACCGCGGGGCGGCGAGACGGCCGTTGAGGGGACGCCGGCGCTCTCTGGGCTAGCCAGGGAGGCTGCTGTCGCGCCGGAAGCAGGGCGCCGTGGCGAACCGCAGCGGCACCGCGAACATCGCGCAGCCCCCGTGGACGGTCCAGCCGTGGTAGTGCGGCTCGCTCGGCGCCGGCTCGTGGAAGGCGTGGTCGGGGGGACCGCTGGTAGATGCCCGGCAAACGCGCGTCAGCCCGCAAGCCACTCGAAGAAGGCGAGACAGAGGACAACGAGGAACCAGACGCCGCCGACCACCGGCACCACGAGGGAGTAGAACACCCAGAAAATTACGCCCGCGATCTCGAAGACGCGCGGAAGCTCATCACTCATGGACGATGCTCCCGGAGCGGCCCCCGCTCTCGGCAAAGCGCCGAGAATTCGCGTGGTTCGTCTTCGGAGTGGTGCCCCTGATCAGGCTTCGGCAGGTCGTCGGCCTTGACGTTGAAGTCCCCGCCGGGAAGTTCCCGCCCAGGAAGTCCCCGCCCAGGACGCTCTCCCCGTCCGCGAGGTCCTGGTTGCGGAGGTGGGTCCGCAGATGCTGCAGCCAGGTGATTCGTCGTCTGATGGCCTCGGCCTTTCTCAGTTGGCTCAAGTACGGGGCGTAGAGGAAAGCGATACGGAGCCTGCCAGTTGCGGTGGACAGGTACCGCGAGCCCTTCACCTGAGGGCAGGGCAGATGTTTAGGGCAGGGCAGATGTTTGACGACATTCGTCGGCGCTGGGAGATCCCCGCGACTCAGGATCGCAACTCCGAAGTCCCACCAGGACTCCGTTACGCCGAACCGCGCTGCGGTAGCCGATTGTTTCGAGTTCACGCTTTGGGGAATCGGCTTCGGACACACAGATCTTTTGGACCGCCACGATGTCCGGTGTCCTTCTTGAGAAGCTATTCCTTCAACCTTGACAGCCGCTGGGTCCGGACCCCCCAGATGGACCAGGGTTGCGATGCGATCGATGTGAGTCTTCATCATTCCGACATCCTCGAACACCAAAGCTAACCGCGCGGGGTGACAAAAGTAGTCAGTGGACGGCCGTCGTCGCGCTTCTGCTCGGATGGCGACGGGAGTTTCGCCCGCTGCGCGGGCGATGCCGGCCAGTTCTCCCGGTGGACTCTCCATGAGAATGCAAGGGGGTAAGACAGGGGACGTCTGTGATGCGGCGATGCCGCAAACCCGGCGGGTTTGCGGCCGTTTTTGGTTTTCTCCGCCGCCTGCTGGCGGCGGGGGGGCGTTGTGCCACGGGTCTGTGGGCCGGAGTGCGGCAGGAATGGCGGTGGGGTCCTGTGGGAAGCGTGGAAAGCGCGCCCGCGCGCTCTCCGAGTGCGATGGGCCTGGTGCGGCGGGTGGATGGGGGCGCGGACGCCCTTCCCACCCTTCCCACAGGCAACGCCGGAGTGGCGGCGGCGGGTGTGGAAAGCGTGGAAAGCGCGCACGCGTCCCGTCAATACGGGGGGCGGTCGTCCGCAACCCGGGGGGGGCGCGTGCACCCTTCCCACCCTTCCCACACCAATCACCTTGAGGGAAAAGGTGGGCTTGGAGAATGGGTCCCCGACGCGCGGGGCGTCACCGCGCCGTCAGGCGGCGGCCCTCCCTCTCCGACCAGAGTAGTTCGGGTCGTACAGGGTGCGGTGGCGCACCATCGCGCACAGCCGCCGAAACTCCTTGTCCGCGATGCTCCGCTGCCGACGGGCCGTCGTCTTCCCCGCCTCCTTCAGCTTCCGGTTGTAGGCCTTCACCTCCTCGTCCCAGCGCAACACCCCCCGCGCCAAGAGGTAGGCAGCCTGCTGCAGCGAGGACCCCACGGCGCGCCGCTGACGGGCCGTGTCGAACTCCCCGGACTGCACGTTCACCGGCGCCGCCCCCGACGCCACCCGCAGGCGGCGGTAGTCCCCACCGCGCACCGCCTCGAACGCCCAGGCGAACAGCCGCGCCAGCGGCTTGTCTCCCAGCCCTCGCCGCGAGCGCAGGATGGTCACCAGATCCGGTTCCGTCGTGTCGGGGCCGCCGCCAACCTCTTCCGTCTCCGACAAAGCGTCCAGCAACTGCGTCATCTGCTCCTCCGCCCGCGCGATCTCCGCGTTCAGCACCTGCAACAGAGCCAGCGCCGTCCGAATGGTCTCCACCGCCGCCGCGGTCGCGCCCGGCACCACCGTCAGCGCCTCCTCCCGGAACAACGCGAACATCCGCTCGGCGGTGATCCGGGTGACCCCGTTGCGCTGCAGCAGCTTCGCCCAGGTGGAGAGCCGCACCTTCTTCGCCGCCTCCGGCGTCGGGGCCTTCCCAAAGATCGCCAAGAACAAGGGCTGCCGCAGGTGCTTCAGCTTGCTCGCCACCTCCAGCATCTGCGGGAAGTAGTCCACCAGCGCGTTCCGAATCCGCTGGCACTGCCGGAGCTGGTCCCGGAGCAGCCGATCCGTCGTCTTCGTCCGTTCCCGAAGCCGCTCGATCAACGCCGGGTGCGGCTGCACCCGGCGCATCGCATCACGGTGGATCCTCCCCGCCTCCGCCAGCAACCAGGCGTCCTTCCGGTCGCCCTTGTTCCCGGCATGGTCGAAAACCTTCCGCAGATTGCTCGACTGCCGCGGGTTGATCGCATAAACCGCGAAGCCAGCCGCCAGCAGCGTCGCCACCACTGGCCCGTCCGGCCGCTCGATCACCACCGCCACCGACCCCGGCGACACCCCCGTCCCCTTCTTCAGCCACTTCACCAGGGCCCGCAGACCCTTGCCGTTGTGCGAAAAGGCGCGGTTCCCCCGCACCCTCCCCGCACCGTCCAACACACATCCCTGGTGCTTCTTCTCGCCCCAGTCAATCCCAACGAAACCGGAAAAAACCAGCTCTTCCATCGCGGGTGGTCCTTCGAGCTTCCGCTCCGAAAAGAGGTCCGCCTTGCCGCGATGGCAGTCAAGCCCTATATTGGCGCTCGATTGGCGCAACTCTCCACAGGGTGTTCCATCACGGCCATCCGTCGGGGTACATGTCCACCGCAGGTGCTTGTGGCACCGGGGCCTCTTGATACTCCCGGCGGATCGGCCAACCGGAGTTGATGAAGTAGGAGGCGGAAACCGCCTCCTACAGAACACCCCTGATCCTATAGGGGGCCTGAAGACCGGCGCTCCTGCTGCTCCTAGCCCAGTACCTCTCCGAGGGCGGCGGCCACCGCGTCGGCGATCTGCTCGAGATCGGCGGAAGTGGAGCAGACCGGCGGCGCACAGACGAAGACGTCGCCGCGCATCCGGCTGAAGACACCGTGATCGTCGATCACCTTCAGGAGGCGGGGGCCCACTTTCTCGGACGCCGGGAAGAGTTCCCGGGTCTCGCGGTCGGCCACCACCTCGACCCCGGCGATGAGCCCCTTCCCGCGAACTTCACCCACGTGGGGGTGGCCGCCGACCGCCTGCTCGAGATTGCGGATCAGCGCGGCGCCCTTCTCCGCCGCCATCTCGACCAGTCCCTCTTCCCGGATGATGCGGAGGTTTTCGACGGCGACGGCGCAGGACACCGGGTGGGCGCTGTAGGTATAGGCGTGCATCCAGACCTGATCGCCGGTATCCAGCGTTGCGGCCACCCGGTCGGAGAGCCCGATCCCGCCGAGGGGGATGTATCCGGAGGTGATCCCCTTGGCGAACTGCATGATGTCGGGCTCGATGCCCCAGTGGGTCAGGCCGAACATCGTGCCGGTGCGCCCGAACCCGGTGATGACCTCGTCGGAGACGAGCAGCACCTCGTAGCGGTCGCAGATCTCCCGGATACGGGGGAAGTAGTCGTCGGTGGGAATGATCACCCCGCCCGCGCCCTGGATCGGCTCGGCGATGAACATCGCCACGGTATCCGGCCCTTCGTCCAGAATCGCCGTTTCCAGTTCGTCGGCGGCGGCCTCCCCCCGGGTCTTCCCCGGCGGGGGATCGTAGAAGTAGGGATACGGTGACCCGATGTGCCGAAAGCCCGGAATCCGGGGCTCGAACATCGGCCAGTAGGCGCTGATGCCGGTGGCGCACATCGCCGCCAGCGTTACGCCGTGATAGCCCCAGATGCGGGAGATGACCTTGGTCTTTTGCGGCTTGCCGCGAACCTTCCAGTAGTAGCGGGCAGTCTTGATGCTGGAGTCCGTCGATTCTCCGCCGCCCGAGGTGAGGAAGAAACGGTTGATGCTCGGATAGGCGATCTCGGCGAGCGTCTCGGCGAGCGCGATGGCCTGGCGGTTGGTGCTCCCGGCATAGCCGGAGGCGTAGCCGAGCTGCCGCATCTGGCGGGCGGCGGCGTCGGCCAGTTCCCCCCGGCCGTGCCCGATGAAGACGTTCCAGAGTCCGGAAAGGGCATCCACGTAGTCCCGGCCGTCGGCGTCGAACAGCCGGGCCCCTTCTCCGCGGACCCAAACGTGGCCCCCGGCGGTCGCCGCGCTGCTGTGGATCGGATGGATCAGGTGCTCGGCGTCCCGCTCGAGGAGTGCTGCTTTGTTGTGTTCGGACATGAGTCCTTTCCTCCGGTTCGTTGTTGCCGGTGTTCCCGGAAAAGGTTGCTAGCGGCCTGTGGTGGAACTCGCGTGAGCGCCGAGAGCGGGGAGGCGCCCGGCTGACAAGGCGCGCGAGGGAGGAATACCGAGTGTATTTCGACCGAAGCGCAACGCAGAGCGCCGCGAAGTGCCAGTTCTCCCGGTGGGGGGGCGGTTCAGCCGGGATGCATCGCCGCTAGAACGCCGCGTGAGTTTCACCACAGGTTGCTTAACGGCCGGCGGCCTGGTGGCCGACTGCCAGGGCCTCTGGAGAAGTCACGATGAAGACGCGGAATCCCTGCTCGATCCGCATGGCGATGTCATCGGGACCCGCCGTGATTCCGCAAGGAACCACGGCCTCCCGGCAGGCGGCCAGCACCGTCTGGATCGCGCCTTCCACCGCCTCCATGTCGCCCTCGTAAGCGCGCCGGAGATCCCCGGGACCGGGAAACGCCACGCTCACTCCGGGCACCCTGACGATGTCGAGCGCGTTCGCCACCCCCACCTGGTCCTCGATCAGCACCATGCTCACGAGCTCTCCCTCGGGGTCGAGGGGCCAGACGTCGGCGCCTGCCGCGTATTCCTCCGGGGAGACTCCGAAGACGCGTGCGGCTTCGGGATCGGCATCCCCTCGCAGGCCGCCGGCGCGGACCGGCCGCATCGAAGCCACCGCATGCCGCGCGTCGTCAGCGCTCTCGACATGCGGGAAGACGATCGAATACGCCCCGGCGTCGAGCCCCGCCGCCGTTCGCTCGGCGGCTTCGTCCATCCCGTCGCGGATGGGAGGGATGCGCAGCGCCACCGGATGGGGATTCATTGCCCCGCGGGCGTCGGGCGGGGACAGCGCCTCCTGATAGGTTGACATGGCGGGGAGATCGAAGGGCCCCGTTTCGAGGGAATAGAAGATGAAATCGGCCAACTCCAGCTTCGCCATCTCCATGGCGGTTTCCGGAGTCTTCTCCCCGGAGAAGATCCCGAAGACAACCTGACCGTCGGCCAGCAGCGAGGCGATTCGGTTCCACGAGGGCCCCGGTTCGCTGGCCTCCGTCATCCCGGCGGCGCCTTCTGCTTCGGGTGATTCCTCCCCTCCGTCGGGGGGGGAACAGGCAGCCAGGCTCAGCGCGAGTACGAACGCGACCGCGACGGGCGGCAGCCGCACGAAACCCTCCGGGCGCGGGGGCGCGGGAACGGTGGTGGAACGGGGAACAAGTGTCTTCATGGGGTGAACGGCCCAGCCGGCCGGGTTGCTATCCTACCCGGTCGGAAGCGGCCCGCTCCGCTTCCTTTACTTCCCGAATAGCCCCCGGTTTTCCGGGATCCCGTCCCGTGAATCCCGGGGGCTAGGAGTCTGTCCCGGTAATGGCGGGAGCACCGAGACCGGTGATGCGCCCGGCTGACGAGGCGCGCGAGGGAGGAATACCGAGTGTATTTCGACCGAAGCGCAACGATGAGCGCCGCAAAGCGCCAGTTCTCCCGGTGGGGGGGCGGTTCAGCCGGGATGCATCGCCGGTCGAATGCCGTGCGATTACCGGGACAGGCTCCTTACTTTTCCCTAGGAGGAGACAAATCATGGCTACCGTCACGCTCGGCGGCACCCCGTTCGCCATTTCGGGGAATGTTCCCCAGGCTGGCGACCCGGCCCCCGATTTCACGCTTACCGGAGGCGACCTCGGTGACGTTTCGCTCCGCGACTACGCGGGGCAGCGGCTGATCCTCAACATTTTCCCGAGCGTGGACACCCCCGTGTGCGCGGCCTCGGTCCGGCGGTTCAACCGAGAGGCAGCCGCCCTCGACGGGGTGACCGTCCTGTGCGTATCGCGGGATCTCCCGTTCGCCCACGGGCGCTTCTGCGCCGCCGAGGACATCGAGGCGGTCCGCTGCGTTTCGGAGATGCGCGACAGTTCGTTCGGGGAGGCATACGGCCTCACGATCACGGAGGGGCCGCTCGCCGGCCTCCTGGCGCGGGCGGTCGTCGTGGTGGACCCGGACGGCAAGGTCGGTCATTCCCAGCTCGTTCCGGAAATCAAGGAAGAACCGGACTACGACGCCGCCCTGCGATCCTGTTGACGGGAGTCGCGGGCGGGGCCCAGCCCTCCCGGTGGGGGCTCGCGCGGGACCGCTGGGCGCGAAAACAGCGTGGTAGAATAGGGGGTCCCTTGCATCTTCCGTCGCCTCCTGACCTGAAGCCGCTACCTCGCCCAAGAACTCGCCAGACAAATTGACGGTCGCGCAGGAGGGGGGAGCCGACCTCATCGAGGCCGTATCCGAGGAAGAACCGGCCGCAGGAGAACTGGCCGGGGAAGAGCCGGCCGAGCAAGAGCTGGCCGGGGAAGAGCCGGCCGCGGAAGAGCCGGCCGCGGAAGAACCGGCCGCGGATGAGCCGGTCGCGGAAGAGCTGGCCGAGGAAGAACCGGCCCGGGAAGAGCTGGCCGCGGAAGAGTTGGCCGGCGAGAGTGCGGACGACGACGGTCCGATCCCGGGCGTTTTCGAGACGGGAGATTTCGTCTTCTATCCCCAGATCGGCCACTGTGACGTCGGGGACGTGATTGAGGACGCACAGAGCGGTCTGGAGCTTCTGGAATTCACCCCGCAGGATTCCTCGACCGGGAATCGCATCTTGGTGCCGGTTGGCCAGTTGGGGTCCCGGGGCATTCGCCACGCCGGGGACTCCCCCGGGGTGATCCAGGACATCCTCGGTTCGGACTTCGAACCGACCATCGACGACGCCGCCGAGCGCCTGGACCTGATCACCGCCCAGGAACGCGAGGGGGCGGTGGCGGGCCTCGCCTACGCGCTGAAGCGTCTCCACCTGCGCCACGAGCTGAAGACCATCAGCCGGGAAGAGGAGAAGCGCCGCTCCCGCATCCGCAAGTGGCTGGTCGTCGAACACATGGTGGAGAAGGACGGCACCAGCGGCCAGGCGCAGTCGGCGATCACCCGCCTGCTCTCCCGCACCATGAACGCGGTCCGCGAGCGCGAAAAGGAAGCCGCTCGGGAACTCCGCAAGCAGGAACGCGCCGAGCGGAAGGCAGCCGAGGCGGAGCGCCGGGCTCGCCGCCGGAACCGCGGTTAGCAGCCTGTGGCAAAACCCACGCGGCCCAGTTCTCCCGGTGGGGGCTCGACGGGCGATGCATCCCGGCTGAACCGCCCCGCTTCGCGGGGCTCTGCGTTGCGCTTCGGTCGAAATACACTCGGGCCAGTTCTCCCGGTGGGGGCTCCTCCCTCGCGCGCCTTGTCAGTCGGGCGCCTCGCCCGTCTCGGCGCTCACGTGGGTTTCACCACCGGCTGCTAGCAGCAACTCGTTCGCCGGAATAGCATCCGGAGGACCATGACCCGCCGCTCTCTCTTCGGACGGCCGCCGTCTCCGGCCCCACCCGTCGCTCCGCCGCCGGCGGAACCCCGGATCGAGACGGCAGCCGCCGCCCGGCCGGGGTCATCCGAGTCCCCGTATTCGGTCCGGGAAATCAGCGCCCGCATCCGGGAGGTTCTCGAGGACGAGTTCCCCCGGAGCTTTTGGATCGAGGGAGAACTTTCCCAGGTGAGCCGCCCGCGCAGCGGACACTTCTACCTGTCCTTTCGCGAAGAAACAGCCCTCCTCGAAGCCGTAGCGTGGGCCAGTGACGCCCGGAGCTTCGCTTTCACTCCCGAGCCAGGGGACCGGGTTCGCGCCTTCGGCCGGTTGCGCGGGTACGAGGGGAAGAGCCGCTACCAGTTTCAGGTCCAGCGCCTCGAGCAGGCCGGGATCGGCACGCTGCTCCAGGAACTCCTGGAACGGGAGGCGCGCCTCGAACGCGAAGGCCTGTTCGATCCCGCCAGGAAACGCACCCTCCCCTTTCTCCCGCTCCGGATCGGGCTCCTGACCGCTGCCGGAAGCGACGCCTGGGCCGACTTCACGCGAGCGGCCCGCACCCGCTTCCCCGGCGTCATGATCCGGGAACACCACGCACCGGTCCAGGGGCCCGCCGCGCCGGCGGCGCTGGCCGCCGGGATTCGCGCCCTCGGCCGCGAAGCGCTCGACGTCATCGTGGTGGCCCGGGGCGGCGGGTCGGTGGAGGACCTCCTCCCCTTCAGCGACGAGATCGTGGTGCGCGCGGCGGCCGCCTGCCCCGTGCCGCTCGTGAGCGCGATCGGCCACGAGGCGAATCGGCCGCTCCTCGACCGGGTAGCCGATCGCCGCTGCGCCACGCCCTCGGCGGCCGCTCGGGAAATCCTCCCCGAGCGGAGCGATCTGCTCCGGGAGATCGAGGATCGCCGGAGGGCGGCCGAGACCGTGGCGCGCCGGGTCCTGAGCACGGCACGGGATCGGGTCGCGACTTTCCTGACCCACCGAGCGACCACCGCCCTGCCCGCCTGGCTCGAGCAGGAGCGACAGAGCCGGCGACAGGATCGGTCCACTGCGCTGGCGGCGGTCCAACGCGGGATCCGGAGCAAGGAAGAGCGGCTGCAAGCTGTCCGCGTCCGGCTCGAACGGACCCACCCGGCGCTAAGACTCGCCGGCCAGGCTGCCCAGTTGAGCCGGCTCCGCGAGCGCCTCGCGGGATTTCCGCTGCTCCGGGATTGGGAAGAGCGGCTCGAGGCGGCGCGAAGCCGGGTTTCCGCGGAACCTCTTCGCCGGCTGCTGCAATCGGAGCGAGCCGCACTCGCCGACCGCCGCACCCGGCAGCGCGCCTCGCTGGAGAGGTCTTTGGAGCGCCGCTCCTTCATTACCGGGAGCATCGGCCAGCATCTGGAAGCCCTTGACCCGCGGGTCGTGCTACGGCGCGGCTACAGCCTGGCGCTGGATTCCGGGGGACACGCGGTCGTCTCCAGCAAGAACGTGCGGGTCGGCGATCGGCTGCGTTTACTGCTCGGGGAGGGTGAACTCGGCGCCGCGGTCGAGGAAGTGCGGCCCCCGCGGAAACCGGCGGACACCGGTCCCGCGGCACCCCGTTCCGTGGGGCAGAATCCCGCGAGAAACCCGTCATGACCGAATCCGGCAGTACCGTCCCGCCGCCGGAAGCCACCTTCGAGTCGTTGGAGGCTGAGCTGAAGGCGGTGACCGCGCAGCTCGAAGACCCGGCCGTTCCGTTGGAAAAACGGCTGCGGCTCCATGCTGACGCCGTCTCCACGCAGCGGAGACTGGAAGCCATCGTGGAGGCGGCCCGCAAGGCGACCAGCGAGACTGCGGATTGCATTGGGAACGACGTTGGGAAGGACGCCGGGAAGGACGCCGGCGCGCCGGGGCCACGCGCCGGCGAAGGCGTTCCGGAGCCGTACGAAGTGGTGCGGGACCGGCTGGCCGAAGTCGTGAATGCCCTCGAGAGCGAGGATCTGCCGCTGGCCCGGGTCATCGGCCTCCACCGGGAAGCCCAGCGTCTCGCCGCCCGCTGCGAAGCGATCCTGGGCGCCGCCCAGGAGCAGATCAACCAGACCACTCCCACCTCTGGCGCCCCATCTGGCGCTGACCGCGGCGCTGCGCCGCCGGCGGCCAGCCAGGCGGGAGAAGACCCCGACTCCGATGCTCCTTTCTGACGCCGCCAGCCCGGCGATCGCGAAGGTCGTCGATCTGGGGGATTTTCTCGCCGACTGCGCGCGGGAGGTGGACGCCTTTCTCGATGGTGTGCTCCCGCCGGCAACCGGCCCGGCGGCAACGCTCGGGGGCGCCATGCGCTACGCCGTCCTCGGCGGGGGGAAACGAATCCGGCCGGCGCTGGCGATGGCATCGGCGATCGCCGTCGGGGGAACGAGCCGCGACGCCCTTCCGGTGGCCAGCGCACTCGAGATGGTTCACACCTACTCGCTGATCCACGATGATCTGCCGTGCATGGACGACGACGACCTGAGGCGCGGACAGCCGACGGTCCACGTCCGGTTCGGCGAGGCGGCCGCCGTACTCGCCGGAGACGCGCTTCACACGCTCGCCTTCGACACCATCGCGGGCAGCGACGCGCCGCCGGGGATACGGCTCGAGTGTGTGCAGCGACTGGCCGTCGCCGCCGGGCCCGACGGGATGGTGGGCGGCCAGGTTCTCGACATGGAGGCGGAAACCCGGACTCCGGACGCGCGAGGCCTGGAAGCGATTCACCGGGGGAAGACCGGAGCGCTGATCTCCGCATCGGTTGCACTGGGGGCGCTCGCCGGGGGAGGCGCCACCCGACAGGCGGATGCCTTCGGGGCCTTCGGGCGAGAACTCGGACTCGTGTTCCAGATCGTGGACGACCTGCTGGACGAAGAGCAAACCAGCGCCGGGCTCGGCAAATCCGCGGGCAAGGATCGCGCCGCCGGGAAGGCCACCTATCCGGCGATCCATGGGATCGAAGCGTCCCGCGCGGAGGCGTCCCGTCGCGCCGCGATGGCCCGGAGTCTTCTGAATGAGGTCAGCGCCCAACCCGGACCGCCCGTAAATTCCACCGGAATGCACCTCCTCCGGTTGTTGACGGACCGGGTTCTCCACCGGAAGGCCTGATTCCCCTGCCGATGCCCCAAGCCGCAACCGGGCGCCGCAACGCCCGTTCCCGCCGGCGCGGCGCCGTCGAGTCGAAAGCCCGGTGTTTCGTTCCTCCGGCGGAGCGAGGCCTCCGCGTCGGGATCGTCGCCAAGATTGCCGCCCCCGAGACGGCCGAGACGACCCGCGGGCTGGCCGGCTGGCTTCGGAGCCGCGGCGCCAGCGTCACGCTGGAGGAAAAACTCGCGGAGTCGGTCGGCGGCGACGGGGCTTCGGTTCCCCTCGAAGCGATCGGGCAGGACCGGGATCTGGTGCTGGTTCTCGGTGGTGACGGCACCCTCCTCTCGGTAGCGCGCGCGATGGGCGACCACCAGGTCCCCATCTTCGGCGTCAATCTGGGGAGCCTCGGCTTCCTCACGAACGCCCCCATCGACCAGTTGTACCCGGGGCTGGAGAAGATCCTGGCGGGCCGGGGAGTGGTGGACGAGCGCACGACGCTGCGGATCTCCCTCCTCCGCGAGGGCGAGACCCTGCTCGAGCAGATGTCCGTGAATGACGTGGTCATTACCGGCAGCTCGATCGCCCGCGTGCTCGAGGTACGGATCACGACCGCCCATGGCTTCGTCGCCACCGTGCTCGGTGACGGCGTCATCATCGCGACCCCGACCGGATCGACCGCTTACAACATCGGGGCCGGGGGACCGGTGGTTCATCCCGCCGTCGAGGCGATCGTGCTGGCTCCCATCGTGCCGCTGACCCTGACCCAGCGGCCGGTGGTCTTCCCGGACACCGAAGAGCTGACCCTGACGCTGCGGGGCCGGCGGCGCCAGGTTCACGTGACGTTCGACGGACAGGCGAGCCATCCCCTGCTCCCCGGAGATGCGCTGCGGGTCCGGAAGTCCGAAGTCCGGATGCAGCTCCTCAGCCTGCCCGAAACGAACTACTTCCGGGTGCTCCGCAAGAAGCTTCTCTGGAGCGCCCTGCCCCCGAAGCGGGCCCGGGCGATGGTCCCCGAACCTCCAACCGAATCCTGACGCTCGTCGAACCGGCCCCGGGAGGCCGCGCCGAAGTTAGTTAGTGCTCGAGCCGGTTGATTACCCGGAAGACCCCCGGCGTGCTGCGGGCGATGGACTCGAGAATCCGGGATTCGATGTTGCTGCGGACCACTCCCGTAAGCGCCACCACCCCTCGCGAAACCACGATGTGGATCGGGGGATTCACCCGGTTGGCCCGATCCGAGAAGCGGGAATCCCGGTAGATCCGGTAGTAGAGGGCGCGGCGGAGGTCCTGGTCGTTCGGAGAGAGCGGGAGAACCTCGATCCGGTTGTCCACGCTCTTCACTCCAAAGACCTTCGCGACCCGTTTCTCGAGCTCGGTCTTCTTGAAGGGTTCGGTCACCGCCCCCAGCAGGACGATCTCGTACGGCTCCTCCATCCCGAAGTTGATGTCGTCGAAAACCGTGTAGTACGAATAACGGAGCACGGCGCGCCGGACCGCTTCGACGAGGTCCTCCATGCTCTCCGGCTCGGCGACCTCGAGATCCGGATCTACGGCAAGCACTCCGGAAACCGATTCGGCGCGCTCGACGACGTCGCGCCGCTCCCACGCGCTCGCGACCTGCCCGGTAAGCCGGACGACCCCGTCCGTCACGCTGACCCGGGGATCGCCGCCTTCGAGATCCGCCCGCTCGATCTCCCGCGCCACCTCGGCCTGCACGGCCTCATCGGCGCGCGATGCGGTCCTGGCGGCTGGCGGGGGCGGCGGAGCGCCAGCGGCAACCTCCTCGGCTTCCGCCGCGGGCGCCTCGGAGGCCATTCCCTCGGCTTCCGCATCCTCCGGCTCTTCCGTCTGCAGCACGGCGATGTCCGTTTCGACCGCAACCACCCCGTCCACGAAGAGCGCAAGCTCCACCACCCGCGTCCGCGTGCTCTCGTCCAGCACTTCGCCGCTCAGCATGGCAACTCCGTCCCGCACCTCCACTTCGAAAATGCCGATCGGCAGATTCGCCTCTTCGATCGCCGCCGCGATCTCGTCGCGCAGGATCGTGTCGGAACGGGGCTGAGCGGGAGCCGGAGCTGCCATCAGCAGGGCAAGAACGATCGGAATGACGAAATGCATGGACTTGTTGACCTGATTGTGGCCGGTCTCTACCAAAATGCAACCGCCATGCCGCGCCGGCAGACGCGGGTGGAGGAGAGACCGTCCGGCTGTTGTTTACGCCGGGCGCCCGGAGCTATTCGTTCTGGTACGCGCCAGCGTAGGTCCGCTCGGCGGGAGCCGCCAACCGGAAGAACACCAGTTGGAGGATGCGGGCGTCGCGCATGAGTTCCAGTCCGTCGGGATGGTGCACCGTCAGCAGGGAACCGCTGCGGCCGCGGTACCCCGAGTCCCATAGCGCGGTGCCGATCTGCGCCCCGCTTCTGAGCAGCGACGACCGGGTGCGTCCGATGGCGAAGACGTCCGGCGGGATGTTCACCACTTCGTTGTAGCGAACCCAGTAGGGCCCGGCGGGGAGCCGGAAGACGCCGTCGCCAGCGGGCGAGAGCGGTTCCGGCGCCGGAATGCGGCGGCTGCGGTTGTCGAAATCCACCCGGCCCGGGCCCGTCCCGAAGCGGCTCACCTCGGCGAGGGTGAGATCCACTCCGTTCATCTGGATCTGCACCTCCGGATCCACCAGGCCGGAGAGGAGCGGCGGATCGTCGGCGAGCCGGCGCCGGAGAGCGGCGCCCGCGATCAGCTCCACGGGTCTAGCAGCCTGTGGTGGAACCTGGGTGAGCGCCGAGGCCGGCGAGGCCCAGTTCTCCCGGTGGGGGCCCGGCTGACAAGGCGCATGAGGGAGGCATACCGAGTGTATATCGACCGAAACGCAACGATGAGCGGCGCGAAGCGACGCGGTGAACAGCCGGTGGTGGAACCCGGGTGAGCGCCGAGGCCGGGGAGGCGTCCGGCTGACAAGGCGCGTGAGGGAGGAGCCCCCACCGGGAGAACTGGCCCGGGTGTATTCCGACCGAAACGCAACGATGAGCGGCGCGCAGCGACGCGGTCAGCCGGGATGGATCGCCGGCCGAGCCCCCACCGGGAGAACTGGGCCGCCTAGGTTCCATCACCGGCTGCTAACTCCCGGATTCGCCGGGGCCCCCGAGGATGGTGGGAAGCGTGATGCGCTCCTGACCCTGGTACTTCCCCTTCTTGTCCCGGTAGCTGACCGCGCAATCCTCGTCGCTCTCGAAAAAGAGCACCTGCGCGATCCCCTCCCCGGCATAGATGCGGCAGGGGAGCGGGGTCGTGTTCGAGATCTCGAGCGTCGCGTTCCCCTCCCATTCGGCGTCGAACCCGGTCACGTTGATGATGATGCCGCAACGCGCGTAGGTGGACTTGCCGATGCAGATGCCGTAGACGTTCCGGGGCATCCGGAAGTTCTCGATGGTGTTGGAGAGCGCGAAGGAGTTGGGCGGGATGACGCAGACGTCGCCCTTGTAGTCCACGAAACTCCGCTCGTCGAAGTTCTTGGGGTCCACGATCGCGGTGTGGACGTTCGTGAAGATCTTGAACTCGTCGGAGACGCGGATGTCGTAGCCGTAGGCCGACAGGCCGTAGGAGATGACCCCCTGCCCGACCTGATGGTCCACGAACGGATCGATGAGCCGGTGCTCTTTCGCCATCCGGCGGATCCAGTGATCCGGTTTGATGCCCGGCAGTTTCGACTTCCTCCGTCCGACGTCGGGGCGTCAGCCCAACTCGACGCCGGGGAAAAAGTACCGCAGTTCGAAGGCGGCCGATTCCGGCGAATCGGAACCATGGATCGCGTTCCGCTCTATGGATGTGGCGAACTCCGCCCGGATGGTCCCGGGAGCCGCCTCGGCCGGGTTCGTGGCGCCCATCAGGCGCCGCAGTTCGGAGATCGCATCGTCGCGCTCGAGAGCGACGACGACTGCCGGGCCCGAGGACATGAAATCGGTGAGGCTGGAGAAGAAGGGCCGCTCGCGGTGCACGGCGTAAAACCCCTCTGCCCTGGCCTTGTTCAGGAGGACCTTGCGCTGTTTGACCACCCGAAAACCGGCACGTCTCAGCTTCCTCAGGATGGCGTCGGTCTTCCCGGCGGCCACCGCGTCGGGCTTGATGATGGAAAACGTTCTCATGGTCCTTGCCTTTCCTACCCGCGAAGCCGGGCTTCCATGGCGGCGCCGAGATCGGCGGGGCTCTCGACGACCGTGCAACCGGCCGAACGCAGCGCCTCCATCTTGTCGGCGGCGGTGCCCTTGCCGCCCATGACGATCGCTCCGGCGTGACCCATCCTCCGTCCCGGAGGCGCGGTCTGGCCGGCGATGAAACTGACGACCGGCTTGTCGAGTTCGCGCCGGATGAACTCCGCGGCTTCTTCCTCGGCGCCGCCGCCGATCTCGCCGATCAGGATGACCGCCTCGGTCTCGTCATCCGCCGCGAAGAGCTCGAGCACATCCACGAAGTAGGTGCCGATGACCGGATCGCCGCCGATGCCCACGCAGGTGCTCTGCCCGATGCCGCGCTGACTGAGCTGGTGCACCGCCTCGTAGGTGAGCGTCCCGCTGCGGGAAATGACCCCGACGTGGCCCTCGCGGTGGATGAATCCCGGCATGATGCCGACCTTGGCTTTCCCCGGAGAGATGACTCCCGGGCAGTTCGGGCCGAGAATGCGGGTGCCGCCCGGCGGGACGGCGCGCATCACCCGGACCATGTCCCGGGTCGGGACGCCCTCGGTGATGCTTACCGCCAGCTCGAGTCCGGCGTCGACCGCTTCGGAGAGGGCGTCCGCGGCGAAGGCCGGCGGCACGACGACGAACGAGGTGTTGGCGCCGGTTGCCGCCACCGCCTCGGCCACCGTGTCGAAGATCGGCACGCCCGCCGCGGCGGTCGCTCCCCCCTTCCCCGGAGTGACCCCCGCCACCAGCGTCGTCCCGTAATCGCGGCAGGCCGCGGCGTGGAACGCTCCTTCGCGCCCGGTGATTCCCTGAACGAGCAGGCGGGTCTCGTGTCCGACCAGAACGCTCATGCGGCCGAACAGTCCGTGGACAAAGTGGGGTGAGCACCGAGAGCGGTGAGGCGCCGGGCTGACAAGGCGCGTGAGGGAGGAGCCCCCACCGGGAGAACTGGCCCGAGTGTATTTCGACCGAAGCGCAACGACGAGCGTAGCGAAGCGCCAGTTCTCCCGGTGGGGGGGCGGTTCAGCCGGGATGCATCGCCGCTTGAATGCCGGTTCACTTTGTTCATGGGCTGTTTACGTCCAACTTCTGGACGACCTGGTTGGCGGCGTCCCGCATGCCGTCCGCGGTAGTGAAGTCGAGTCCCGACTCCTCGAGCATCCGGCGGGCGAGTTCCACATTCGTGCCTTCCATGCGGATCACGATCGGCAGACTCACTCCGAGCTTCCGGACGGCGGCGATAACGCCCTCCGCGAGCCGGTCGCAGCGCAGGATGCCCCCGAAGATGTTGATCAGCACCACCCGCACCGCGGGGTCCGAGGAGAGGATGCGGAAGGCGTTTTCGATCTGCTCCGCGCTGGCTCCGCCCCCGACGTCGAGGAAGTTCGCGGGCGACGCCCCCGCCAGCTTCACGATGTCCATGGTCGCCATCGCGAGGCCGGCGCCGTTCACCATGCAGCCCACCGAACCGTCGAGCTTGATGTAGCTGAGGCGGTACTTGCTGGCCTCGACCTCCAGCGGCGACTCCTCGTGGATGTCGCGGAGCGCGGCCACCTTGCGCTGGCGGAAGAGCGCGCTGTCGTCCACCGACACCTTGGCGTCGAGCGCGAGCACCTCGCCGCCCTCGGTCACCACCATCGGGTTGATCTCGACCTGGCTGGCGTCGAGACCCTCGAAGGCGCGATAGAGCGCCGTCAGGAACTTCGTCCCGTTCTTGAAGACCTGCCCCTCGAACCCGAGCCCGAACGCCAGGCGCCGCGCCTGGAAGGGTTGCATCCCCATCGCCGGGTCCACGGTCACGGTCAGGATCTTCTCGGGCGACTCGGCCGCCACTTCCTCGATGTCCATTCCGCCGGCGGCGCTCGCGATGCACAGCGGGCGGCCGGTCGAGCGGTCGATGATGAAGCTGACGTAGAGCTCCCTGGCGATCGCCACCCCTTCCTCGACCAGGAGGCGGCGCACCAGCCGGCCCTCGGGCCCGGTCTGTTTCGTCACCAGGGTGGCGCCGAGGATCGCGTCCGCGGCGGGGCGCACCTCCGCCTCGGTCCGGGCGAGGCGCACTCCGCCGGCCTTCCCCCGGCCGCCGGCGTGGATCTGGGCCTTCACCACCACCGGGAGACCGAGTTCCGAGGCGGCGGCGACCGCCTCGTCCACGCTGAACGCGACCTTGCCGCGCGGGACCGGGACGCCGTACTCGGCGAGGAGCCCCTTCGCCTGGTGCTCGTGAAGGTTCATGGGGTTAGCAGCCTATGGATAAAGTGGCGTGAGCGCCGAGAGTGGCGAGGCCCAGTTCTCCCGGTGGGGGGGCGGTTCAGCCGGGATGCATCGCCGTTCGAGCCCCCACCGGGAGAACTGGGCCGCGTGACTTTGTCCACAGGCTGCTAGACCCCGATCTTCTCGGTGAGTTCGCGGACCGCGGCGGCGGACCGGTCGAGCGCGGCCTGCTCGTCCGGGGTGAGCTTGATCTGGATGACCTCTTCGACCCCCGAGCGTCCGAGCTTGACCGGCACCCCCAGACAGAGGCCGTCGACGCCGTACTCGCCCTCGAGGTAGGCCGTGCAGGGAAGGATCTTCTTCTTGTCCTTGAGGATGGCGTCCACCATCTCGAGGATGGCCGCCGAGGGGGCGTAGTAGGCCGATCCGGTCTTCAGGAAGGCCACGATCTCGCCGCCGCCCTTCCGGGTCCGCTCGACGATCCGGGCGATGGCTTCCTCGGACATGAAGTCCGGGAGCGGAATCCCGGCGACCGTGGAGTAGCGCGGCAGCGGCACCATGTCATCCCCGTGCCCGCCGAGCACGAAGGCGTGGACATTCTCGACCGAGACGTTCACTTCGGCCGCGATGAAGGCCCGCATGCGCGCCGAATCGAGGACGCCGGCCATCCCCACCACCCGCGCCTTCGGCAGGCCGCTGGCCCTGAGCGCGGTCTGCACCATGGCGTCGAGCGGATTCGAGACCACCACCAGGATGGCGTCCGGCGAGTGCTCCATCACCTGCCGGGTCACGCTGCTCACGATCTGGTAGTTCTTCCGGAGCAGGTCGTCCCGGCTCATCCCGGCCTTCCGCGGCAGTCCGGCGGTGATGACGACGACGTCGGACCCCGCGGTGTCTTGGTAATCGCAGGTGCCGCTCACCTGGACGTCGCTCCCCGTCACCGGGCAGGCCTCCAGCATGTCGAGGCCCTTTCCCTGGGGAATGCCGTCGATGATGTCGATGAGGACGACATCGCACAGCTCGGCGTCGGCCAGCCGCTGGGCGGTGGTGGCGCCGACGTTTCCGGCGCCGACCACGGTCACTTTCGGTCGCATCTGCAACCCCCTTTTGCGGACTTCCCGCTCGCTCGGAACCCGCGGATCAGGCTCTGTTCGCGGCCATGTTCTCGATGATCGCGTCCGCGAACTCCGAGGTCTTGAGTTTGGTGGCGCCGTCCATCAGGCGGTGGAAGTCGTAGGTCACCCGCTTCTGGGCGATCGTGGCCTCCAGGGACCGCTCGATCAGGTCGGCGGCCTCTTCCCAGTGCAGGTGACGGAACATCATCACCCCGGACAGGATCACCGAACCGGGGTTCACCTTGTCCTGGTCGGCGTACTTGGGCGCCGTCCCGTGGGTGGCCTCGAAGATGGCGTGTCCGGTGTCGTAGTTGATGTTGCCGCCGGGGGCGATGCCGATGCCGCCGATCTGGGCGGCGAGGGCGTCGGAAAGGTAGTCGCCGTTCAGGTTCATGGTGGCGATCACGTCGAACGAGCTTGCCCGGGTAAGGACCTGCTGCAAAGTGATGTCGGCGATCGCGTCGCGGACCCGGACCCGATCCTTCCACTGGCCGTTCCCGTGCGAATCCCACAGCTCGGAAAGACAGCTTTCCACTTCGTCCCGCACGTCGGCCCGGCGCTCCTCGGGCATCAGGTCGTAGCCCGGCTCGATGGCGCGGGCGTTGTCCACGGTGCTGATCCCGGAGCCCGATTCCCGGTTCGACAGGATCCAGCTCTCCCGCTCGCTCACCGTCTCGGCGCGGAACTCCCGCGCCGCGAGGGCATAGCCCCAATCGCGGAAAGCGCCCTCGGTGAACTTCATGATGTTGCCCTTGTGGACCAGCGTGACGCTCCGGCGCCCCTGCTCGAGGGCGTAGCGGATCGCGGCGCGCACCAGGCGCTCGGTCCCCTCGCGGCTCACCGGCTTGATGCCGATGCCGGAAGTCTCGGGGAAGCGAATCTTCTTCACCCCCATCTCGTCGCGGAGGAAAGCAACGAGCTTGCGAACCTCGGCGGTTCCCTCGCGGTACTCGACGCCGGCGTAGATGTCCTCGCTGTTCTCCCGGAAGATGACCATGTTCACCTGATCCGGACGGTGCACCGGGCTCGGAACGCCCTGGTACCACTTCACCGGCCGCAGGCAGACGTAGAGGTCGAGGAGCTGCCGCAGCGCCACGTTCAGCGAGCGGATCCCGCCGCCCACCGGCGTGGTGAGGGGGCCCTTGATCCCGACCACATAGTCGCGGAAGGTGCTCACCGTCTCCTCGGGGAGCCAGTCGCCCGTCTCGTTGAAGGCCTTCTCGCCGGCCAGGACCTCGCGCCACTCGATGCGGCGCGCTCCGCCGTAGGCGACTTCGACCGCGGCGTCGAACACGCGGACGCTGGCCCGCCAGATGTCCCGCCCGGTGCCGTCGCCCTCGATGAAGGGGATGATGGGGTGGTCGGGGACCTGAAGTCGCCCGTCCTGAATGGAAATGCGGCCGCCCTCGGGCGGCGTCGGGTGGGGTTCGGTGGTCATGAACTCGCTTGGGGGAAAGGGGTTGTTGGAGAGAGCGCGCTCCGGAACCCCGGCAGGTTCGCCTGGGCGCGCCGTACTGCCGCACGGGAAAGGCCCGGACTCAGTGTCCTGAATCCGCTCTGACGCCGGCCGGAGGTGCCGAGGCTACGCGCCGCCGCACCACAAACGAGGCGGCGAACCATCCCGCCGGAAGAGCCGGCAATTCGGAACCATCCGGGTCACCCGGATCCCGCCGGGCGCGCGCGAATTGTAGGGCGGCGGACCCGGCAAGGCAATCGACGAGATAGGCCGGGACCGCCGGCCTCCGGGCCGGTTCTCCGGGTGGGGTCCGGCATCGTCCGCCGCCGGCGGGCGGAATGCGGATCGTTGCTCCCCGAACCGGGCTCCCGAGGAGGAAACGCCCGGCCGATCCGGAGAGCGGACGCCCGTTCCCGGCGCTTCCGGCAAGCGCCGGAAACGCCCGGCAGCCGTCCCCCGGAGGCCGGGTTTTTCGTGCGCTCACCGGTCAGGGAGGCTCTTCGCAAACATGCCCGCCATTGATTTCGGAAAACACATCCCGGTACCGTGTGCGGTTGGTCGACGCTGGCCGCCGCGGAGGAAGTGTGAAAAGAGTCATCGCCACCCTGATGTTGTTGTCGCTGGCGGCGGCCCTATCCGGGTTCGCGGTTTCCGCCTGTCTGGGAGCGCCGCGACCGCCGCCTCCGCCGCCGCAGGAACCGCCGCCGCCGCCACCCGTGCCGCCGCCAGCGCCACCTCCACCGCCACCACCGCCGCTGCCGCCGCCCGACGCCGTCGACATCGGATGCGGCGACGGCGCTACGGCATCGCCGGATCTGTTCGTCTCCATGCTCCGGCAGTGTGGCGATCGGATCAACGTCGTGGTGATCGGAGGCTCCTCGCTCTCGCTCCCGGACGCGACTCTCACTCGGGAGTTCGCGCACCTGCTGCGCGACAAGGCGCCCACGAACGTCCTGCACCTGGATGCGTCGGGAATCGAAGCCCCAGCGACCCCTTCCGGAACGATGCAGTACCAGTTGGCAAATGTCCTGAGAAAGTCCGCGGGCAGGATCACCTTCGTTCTCCTGTCGGGTGGTGGAAACGATCTCGCTGGCGCGAACGCTCTGGACCCGCTGTTGTCCGGGACGGGCGGTGGCAAGGAACCTGAGGACTACGTCGACCAGGAACGGCTCGGAACTACGCTCCAGAGAATCGAGCGGGCCTTCCAGGCCATCCTGAATGCCCGCGACGCCCATTCGCCGAATACCGTGGTCGTGACCCCGGCAGCCGGCGGCGCCGGTGCGTTCGGCCCCCACCTCCGCGGCATCCTCGAAGAAAAAGAGATCCCGGCAGAGCATCTTGAAGGAACCCTGGAGTTGCTGTCCCAGCGGTTTGGTGAGGTCATCCAGCACGCAACATCGGGAGCAGGCGCCGAGAGCCGAAAGGTCATCGTCGTGCCGGCCGCCGACACGCTGACTCCGGACGACCAGTCAGCAGACATGCCTCTCACCGAGACGGGACATACCGGGATCGCCCGCCGGATCTTCGCTACCGTCGAAGCGAAATGCCCAGGCCTGTTTGGATCAGCCGATGCGGCAGGCGGTCCACGCCACTGCCAACTTCAGCCATAACCCGGGCGGCGCGCTCCTGCTCCCCGTGAAGCGCGCGTAGGCTTGGAACGCCGACCTCCGGCCAGTTCTCCCGGTGGGGGCCGGCACCGCCGGGCAAAGCCCAGCGAAACCGCGTATCGCCGATTGCGAAAAAGCGCGGGGACGGCTTGGAACGCCGACCTCCGGTCGGCACCGCCGCGCGCAGCGCGGCGAAAAGGCAGCGCCGCTTCCCGTGAACCGCGCTTGGCTACTGCGACATGTTCGCCTCCAGCCGATCCCGCTACTGCGACATGTTGCCCCAGCAGATCCCGCTACTGCGACATGTCCGCTTCCAGCCGATCCAACTACTGCGACATGTTCCCCTCGCCAATCCCACTACTGCGACATGTCCGCCTCCAGCCGATCCCGCTACTGCGACATGTCCACCTCCCGCAGATCCCGCTACTGCGACATGTTGCCCCGGCAGATCCGGCTACTGCGACATGTCCACACCATCCGACCCGGCTACTGCGACATGTCCACCCCCCGCAGATCCCGCTACTGCGACTTGTTGCCCCGGCAAATCCGGCTACTGCGACATGTCCACCTCCAGCCGATCCCGCTACTGCGACATGTCCGCCTCCATCCGACCCCGCTACTGCGACATGTCCGCCTCCAGCAGATCCCGCTACTGCGACATGTTCCCCCCAGCAGATCCCGCTACTGCGACATGTTCTGGCACCCGGCTCAGCAATTCGTGACCCGAAATCGACCCCGCGCGATGACATTCGAAATTGACGTGCGTAGTAACTCAGTCGTTACACCTCCAAATCGCGTCAGAACAGCCCAATTTCATGCAACATTCCGGCTTCCCAGCGAATACGTTTGTCCGCGCTCTCGACGAGCTTCGCCATGCCGGACTCCAACCGCCCCTGGCTGTTCCAGCGGCCGGAAAAACCGCCACCCGGGCTCGAGGCCATGCGCGCCTGGGTCCGAAAACCCCGGCCCTGGTTCCAGGGGTTGGTGGGGTGGATTCGCCAATTGCTCTCGGCCCTCGCCGACGCCTGGGACTTCACGAAAAAGAACGCAAGGCCGGGAGCGGCATGGGTCGCCCGCGTCGTCGAAGCAGCAATGCCCGCCGTGCAGGTGGCGGCCAAGGCCGGCCAGAGTATCCGCAAGATGGGCGTCAGAGCCTCGGCGGCCGCCAAAGCGTTCCGCAATCCCGGCGGGAAGCCCGGGGAGACGGAAGCGAAGATCCGTAAAGCGGGCGACGACGCCCAGCGTCACGGCGGCCGGATTGAGGCGTTTGCCGATGTCGCGAAAACAGCCTTGTCCGCCTTGGGCGGCCTGGCCCGAATGTTCCAGCCCGACCCGCCGACCCAAGTCAAACTCCGCGAATCGGACGAGCCAGACGACGTCCTGGAAGATGCACCCGCAGCCGATGGGCGACTCCTCCCGCGGCCACCGCCGAAGCGCCCAACCGAATCCGCTTCCGACGAAGTGTCACCTGCCCCAGCGCCGCACCGAAAGGCCCCGGATGCCAGTCACGGCGACAAGCCAGACGAAGCCCCGTCGCAACCTCCCGACGCGCGAACTGTCCCCGACGACGCCGTGGCGGGGCAAGCGCCCACGCCCTCGCCGCGCCAGCCTGTCCAAGCCCCTGACCCAGTGCCTGCCGCGGACCCACAAACCGACCGCCAACCGCCGTCCGTGGTCCGGGCGCCCCAAGCAGCGCCAGACCCAGCCCCGGACGACAAACCTGAGGACCGCCTCAAGGGCCTGCCGAAGGTGCTGCACCGCCCCGTCCTGGCCCTCAGCGAGCACCCCTTGCGAGAGGTGCTGCACCCCCTGATCCTGGACATCTGCCGTCTCCGCGACTGGACCACGGCCAAGCAACTCGCGCGCTGGTTCTCGATGCACCGGCGAAGCCTGGTGCACCGCCATCTCGGCCCGATGGTGGATGCGGGCCTGCTGGAACTCCAGTTCCCGGACAGCCCGCGGAACCCCCGGCAGGCGTATCGCACCCGCCGGGCCGAGGCGGCATCCCGGAACTAGAGGTATCGGGGGCGCCGTCGAAGAACGCGAACGCCGGGTGTGCCCCGTGCAAAGAAAAGCCCCCGGGGCGCCGTTACCGACGAAGGCCCCGGGGGGTTGGGCGCCGGGCCCTACCAGTTTCCAGGCACGAGCGACGGCGCGCGCCTTTCGCCCGCCTCTCGGCGGGCGATGCCGGTCTGGAGGCCCCCACCGGGAGGACCCACCGGCGGTCCCTCTGCGCCCTCAGCGCGCAGCAAAAAACCGCTGGATCCGCCCCACGCCCTCGTCGATCATCGCGTCCGACGTCGCATAGCTAAGCCGCAGGTGCGTGTCGTGCCCGAACGCAACCCCCGGCACCGTGGCGACCCGCTGCTCGTCGAGCAACGCGGAAGCGAGCGCCCCCGACCCCTCCCCCGGCCCGAGCACCGCCTCGAAGTTCGGGAACAGATAGAAGCCCCCGTCGGGCGCACCGCAGCGGACCCCCTCGATCGCAAGCAACCCGTCCCGCATCCGCACCATCCGCCGCGCGAACTCTTCGGTCATCCACGCGAAGCCGGCCGGATCCGCCGTCACCGCGGCGAGCGCCGCCTTCTGGGAAATGGAGCTCGCGTTCGAGGTCATCTGGCTCTGCAACGAAGCGGCGCCCTTGATCACCGGCTCCGGGCCGATCGCCCAACCGAGGCGCCATCCCGTCATCGCGTAGGTCTTGGAAGCCCCGCCGGCAACCAGGAACCGGTGGCCCAGAATGTCCTGCATCCGGCGGTAGGCCCCCTCCGGCGCCGGCTCGAAGGTGAGCCGCGAGTAGGTGTCGTCCCAGAGGAGGTAGGCGTCGGCCTCGAGCGCCAGTTGCGCCACGTCTTCCAGTTCACGCGGCGACAGCACCACCCCGGAGGGGTTCCCCGGGATGTTCAGGATGATGGCCCGCGTGCGGTCGGTCACCCCCGCCTCGATCACGGCCCGGGTGGGCCGGAACCACGTGTCTTCGCCGGCCCGGGCGAAGACCGGCTCCGCCCCGACGATCTTGACCTGCTCGGGGAATGTCGGCCAGTAGGGCGTGGGGATGACCACCTCGTCCCCTTCTTCACAAGTGGCGAGCAGTAGTCCGGTGAGAGCGTGCTTGCCTCCCGAAGTGATCAGGACGTTGCCCCCCGCGAAGTCCAGATCGAAGTCGCGGCGGTAGCAGTCGGCCACCGCGGCCCGCAGATCCGGAGCGCCGGGATTCGCGGTGTAGCGGGTGTAGCCCGACTCGATGGCCTGAATCCCCGCCTCCCTCGCCACCGACGGCGTGTCGAAGTCGGGCTGTCCCGCCGAAAAATCCACCACGTCCTCTCCGGCGGCGCGCAGACGCATCGCCTCCGCCATCACCGCCATCGTGGGCGACGGCGAAATGGCGGCGACGCGCCGGGCGAGATGGATTGAAGTAGTCATGCGGATCCCTGAGGGAAGGTCACGCGGTCTCGTCGGATTCGGGCAAGGAAGCGAACTTTTCGGCGAGCCGGAGCGCCACCGGCTCGGGGACGAGGCCGCTGACATCGCCGGAGAGCGCCGTGATCTCCTTGATCAGCCTCGAACTGACGTAGGAATACTCCTCCGCCGGAGTCAGGAAGACCGTCTCGACTTCAGGCGCCAGCCGCCGGTTCATGAGCGCCATCTGGAACTCGTACTCGAAATCCGAGACGGCCCGGATGCCACGCACGATGGCGGCCGCGCCGCGACGCCGGGCATAGGCCACGAGCAGCCCCGAGAAGGCGTCCACTTCCACCCCGGAATCGTCCGCAAAGGTCGCGCGAATGAACTCAAGGCGCTCCGGAACCGCGAAGAGCGGCGCCTTCCCGGTGTTGTGGAGCACCGCGACGACGACCCGGTCGAACTGCCGGGCGGCCCGCCGGATGATGTCCACGTGCCCCAGGGTGAGGGGGTCGAAAGAACCCGGGCAGATGGCCAGGCGGGAGATTCGTTCCAAGATCAGCGCCGGTCGGTGAGGCGCGCGCGAAACCTAACATACGGCCCGGTTCCGGGGAACAGCGCGGCGGCGGCCGGGTCAGTTCCCGGAGCGTGGTCCCCCGCGATGGCCGCCCGGGACGGGCCAATCGGACCATCCCCCGGAACCCACTCGCGCTCCCTCAACCCGACTTTTCCACATTCGGCCCGAATTCGGCCGCCGGATGGGAAAAAACGCAGCGCAGTCTCGTCTAGGAATTTGTGCGCCGTTCTTCAGCGACCCCCTCCCGCCGGTACAGGGAGAACGCTCCGTCTCCGGCGGTCGTGGTGCGGGTCTTGAGCGCAGCGGGCGGACGCGCCGCCGGGTTCGACTCGTCATCTGCCCCGGCCACCACCCGGAGCGGCGGCAACCAGGAAGAGCGGTGCTCCGCTACCACCAGCGGCGCGAGGCCGACGGCCTCGGCGAGCAGTTCCAGGCCGGCTCCCGCCTCCCAGCTTTCCCAGGGAGGATCCAGGAAGGCGACGTCGAATCCCCTCCCCGCGTGGCGGAGCCGGCGCAGCTCCCGAACCGCGTCTCCGATCGCCAACTCGAAGGCGCTCACGGTGAGGCGGTCCGCGTTTCGTTCGACCAGCCGGGCCATCCGCTGGGCACGCTCCACGAACACACACTCACGCGCACCGCGGGAAATCGCCTCGAAGCCGAGCGTTCCCACCCCGGCGCACACATCGAGGACGCACGCGCCGACCATTTCGTCGGCCAGCACCGTGAAGAGGCTCTTCCGGAGTCTCGCGGCGGTCGGCCGGATTCCGTCTGCGGAGGCGACGCCCCGTCGCCTCCCGGGACGCGGCGGCCCGGCCAACAGCCGGCCCGCGAACCTGCCGCCCGCGATCCGGACGCTCAACGCCGGACCTCCCACCTTCGCACCAAGACCCGGTTCGTCCGGAGCGGCGTCCCGTTCTCCCAGGAGCCATCATGCCCGTTTCCCTGCCCGTTTCCCTGCCCCTGCCCGATCCAGCCCGGAACCAGACCCGGCCCGATCCGATTTCGATCGCAACGCCCCGCGTGCGCCGGGCGCGGCTGCCGGACACCTTCGCTAGCCGCGCCGAACTCCGGCCCGCGGTGGCGGTATCCGCCGAAATCGCGGCGGACGGGAAGGACGGCGAGTTCGACTGTTCCCGGGATCAGGTTCTTCGCTGGCTGGAGGCGCATGTGGGCCCCCTGCCCCCCGCGTTCGACGGGGCTTCCCCTCCGGACGGGCGGAGACTGCATGTCGAGCAACATCGGTCGGCTGGCGCCATCGTACGAGCCGTGGACCGGGAAGCGGGGGCGAGTCGATATTTCGGCGTGTCGATCGAGGCAGGAGCCATCGCCGGGCTGGCCGCCTGGAAGGCGATCGTCATCCTCTTCCGTTCGGGAACGACGAGCTACCTCCGCGCCACCCTCCTGGCGCCCCACCGCCGCCTTCGCCAACCGACGGCGGCGCTGTGGGTGCCCGGGATCGTGCGCTGGCTGAGCAGTTCTCCGGGGCTGACGGACTACGGCTGGCGCCTGCTCCCGGCCCCGTGGATCATCCAGAACGAGGAAGGCGTGGAGGGACTGATCCACCTCATCGGGAGCCAGCACCGGACCCGCCCGATTTTCGCCATCGGACTGGGTCCCCGGGAAACGAATCCGGAATCGGCCCCGCTGGATGCGTGGGATCTCGCGCACCGGACGGTCGGCCTCGCCCACGTGGTCGTGCTGACCGGCCCCATGACGTACGCGCTCACCGACCGCGTCGGCCGGAAATACAGCGTCTTCGGAAACGCCATCCGCACCTACCGGCCAGGCTGTGTGATCGGTGATCGAGCGATGGAACATCCAATGGCGCTCCCCGAAACGGTACGGCGCTGGCGCAGCGGCGGTCCGCACGAGTTCGCGGTCTTTCTCACCCGGGAGGCCGCCACGGCGAGCGTGATTCACCAGGGAACGCGGCACAGTTGGTTTCCGGAAGCCGTCGAGACCGCGACGCACGACCTGGGGGTTGTCTCGCAGGCGCCGGACCCGTTCGGAGACGCGCTGCTCCGCCAAACCAGCGATGGCGACGCGGTCCACCCCGTGGGGGCTGGGGACGACACCATCCCGGCGGCGGCGGACGGACCGGCAGAAGCGGCGGTGCCCGAAGCCAAGGCGGGTTGAGCCGCGCGGGCCGCCATCAGCAAACCCCGCGGCAGCGGAGGTGGGGCCAGCCGCAGAGCCTGGGCCAAGGCGGCTCGTAGGGGCCGGTGACACAGCCGAAGATCCTGACGCAACCTTCGGGGAGCTGGAGCCGCTACTGACGCCGAGGGTGCTGCACCGGTTCATCGGGAGGCTGGACCGGGAGACCGACGATCTACTGGCGCACCGATTGATTCAGTCAGCGATCGAGCGGCGCTTCGGCGCCTTCCACGACCGGCCCTCGGGCGCCTTTCCGGTGGGGTTGTTGGACTCAGCGGTCCAGAGATGGCTCATCGCGGGCGTCAGCAGCCGCGTCGTGCGGATGCCAGCCCGCATCATGCGCAAGCAGAAGGGAGACAAGGGAGGCTTCGATGGTCACCCTGATCTGAGGCTTCCCGACTATCACCGCCTTCCCTCCCTTGTCGCGGAACCTGGGTGGGTCACCAGGCCGGAACTGCTCCCCCACTACGGCCGCAAGACGCGGGAACGGATCAAGGCCAGGCTAATCCTGCTCAAGGGGATCGAAGACACGAGCCCGCGGCGTTGCGATCTCCTGGTGGTGGATCCTCAACCCGAAACGGGCGCGCCGGAAGTCACGAGTTTCTACACGATTCCCGAAACCGATTTGGAGCTGCTGACGGGTGCCCGAGCTCGGGAGGTTCTCCGGCAGGGTGTTCCCGGAGAACCGGCGACCCTTCGGCAAGGGGCTGCGCCTGGTAGCCCCGCGGGATCGCGTGGCGGCCGCCGCAAATCCGCCACCTCGGCCGAGCCGAGTCACCGTTCTGTTGGGTAGCCAGGCACCCCTCATCGTCCCAGGACGAACTGCCTACTTGTGGCGCGATCCTTGAACGGGAGCTTACCGTAGCGAGCCCCCAATTCACCCGGCGGTCACCGCCTTTCGCCGCCGGCGGCGGCGATGCCGGTCTGAAGGGCCCCCCGGGGCCACTGCCCGGCGGTCCCTGCCCGCACATCCCTCACGGACGTGGAACGTCCCGCCCCCCTCACCCGCCCGCCGTCAGTCCGAACCGCTCCCCCCAGGTCTCCCGGACGTGGTCGAGGATTCGCTGTCCCTCGGTCGTTTCGACCCCCGGAGAAAGCCCGATGACGACGGAGCGGCGCACGGTGGGGCCCCCGTTCCGGCCGAAGCCGGCAACCCCACATCGCGCTCCGTCCCGAGAGGGGTCGTGCTACGGCTCGGGGAATAGCACCGTATCGCGTGCGCCGCCCGCCACCCTAACAGAGCGGTGACGGGTGTCAAACAAGACCATGCGCCTCCGTAGCTCCGAACGTCAGGAGGAATCGTCCGGACCCGACCATGCGGATTTCTCCCGGTGGTGGCTCCCCTGCCCGCACGTCCTCCCCGCGGGGTGACACCCGCCCCTTCACCCGCCCGCCGTCAGCCCGAACCGCTCCCCCCAGGTCTCCCGGACGTGGTCGAGGATTCGCCGTCCCCTCTATCCCTTTGAAATCAAGCCTCTTGCTCGAATCCAGCCCGTGAAGTCCGTGTCAATGGGCTGCGGAAAGTGACCCGAGCGCCGACGCGCAGCTACCCCGAACTGCCAGAATCCGCCGCCTCCGCTGAGTCAATTCACCGTCTTGTTGGGTCGGACCAACCGTTTTCAACATCCCGGGACGACCTTCCCCGCCCCGTCGGTCCGAAACGGCCGGGGAGTCAGCCGGTGGTCCGCCGCACGAACTCGTCGAAAAGCGGAACCGTGAAGGCGATCTCGCCGCGTCGAGGGGAGTAGCAGAGTCCGAGCCGAACGAGCGCCTCCCGTTGCGGGCTGACCAAGTTCGTGCGCCGTCCAAGGCGCGCCGCGACGTCACGCGACAGATGCGGCCCGGGCCCCAGGGAGGCCATCGCCTCCAGGTATCGTCGGCTGGCCGGGGTGGCGCGGTCGAACCGCACCTGGAAGAAGCCTTCGTCCAGGGACCGGAGCGCGTAAGGCGTCGCCTTCTCCACATCTCCTTCGGTAATCTCGCCGGAGCCGGGAGCCGCCTCCCAACAGTGCTTGCCGAATGTCTGGAGGAAGTATGGATGACCGCGGGTTGTGCGGATCACGGAGTCCAAGGCGTCTCCGGTCCAACGAACGCCCAGCGCCTCCGCTGGCTTGGCGAGGGCAAGCGTCGCCTTTTCCGGATCGAGGCTATTGATGCGGCGAAAGGCGAAGAGCCGCTCGGCATAGGACCGAGCGTCCCCGACCTTGCCGACGAGCGAAGGAAGTCCGGCCCCGACAACCATCACGGGAAGTCCCTCCTGACTGATCCGGTGCAATGCCACGATGAACGCCTCCATCTCGTCCGCCGGGAGAAACTGAAACTCGTCCAGGGTGAACAAAACCCCCGTGCCCTTCTGCTTGGC
The DNA here is from genome assembly GCA_965250045.1 of Candidatus Marinacidobacterium sp. Lineage (GTDB taxonomy): Bacteria > Acidobacteriota > Vicinamibacteria > Marinacidobacterales > Marinacidobacteraceae > Marinacidobacterium. The sequence continues at coordinate 2,398,454 of OZ252286.1, read as the reverse complement.
CACCCGGCCAATCGCAAGCAACACGTCCGTGACATCGCGGTCGAGCGATCCGAAGTCCGCCTCCCCGAGGCTCGGTTCCAACCCGAAGGCAACCTCCGGTCCCTCGGGCAGTTGGTAGCGGAGTTGAAAGGACTTCAGAACCGAGAATCCCCGTCTGGCCAGATCGCCTGGCTTTCCCTTCGGCGAGAGTTTCAGCAGCGCTTGGCGGGAGAGGTTCGCTATTTCCTTCGGGAAGTCGAGGCTCGCGCTGACCTCGATGGGATGACAGGGCCAGTTGCGTTCACCGGCGATGCGGGCGAACTCGCGGAGCAGCACGGTCTTGCCCACACCGCGGAGCCCATGAAGAAGCTGGCTGCGGTCGTCGCTGCCGAGTTCGAACCGCTGGAGAGCGATTTCGAAGTCCCGAATCTCCCGGTCTCGCCCGACCAGCGCCGGCGGACGCCGCCCGGCGCCCGGCCGGTAGGGATTCTGAACCGGATCCATGGCGCGAGTCTATTCCGCGTTCTTCATGCTCCGGCGCCTCCGTCCCGACCCCGGCACAACGCCATGAGAGCCTTCGGCATCGTGCGTTTCGCCGCCCTGCGGACGGCGATGCCGGTCTGTAGGACCCCACCGGGAGGACTGCCCGGCGGTCCCTGCCCGCACGTCCCTCACGGACGTGGAACACCCGCCCCCTTCACCCGCCCGCCGTCAACCCGAACCGCTCCCCCCAGGTCTCCCGGACGTGGTCGAGGATTCGCTGTCCCTCGGTCGTTTCGACCCCCGGAGAAGCCAGGAAATCGCTCGCTTCCTTGCGGGCGAAGCGAAGAAACTCGGCGTCTCGAATGATGTCGGCCACCCGGAACGGCGGGACCCCCGACTGCCGGGTGCCGAGGAAGTCTCCGGGGCCCCGGATCGCGAGGTCCTCCTCGGCGATCCGGAATCCGTCGGTGGTTTCCTCGAGCACCTGCAGGCGGCGGAGCGCCAACTCGGTCGGCTTCCCTGCCACCACCAGCATCGCGGTGGCGGGATCGGTGCCTCTCCCCACCCGCCCGCGGAGCTGGTGCAACTGCGCGAGGCCGAAGCGCTCGGCGTGTTCCACCACCATCACCGTGGCGTTTGGAACATCCATCCCCACCTCGATCACCGTCGTCGCGACCAGCACGTCGAGTTCCCCGCCGGCGAAGGCGTTCATCACCTGCTCGCGGCGCGCCGCCGGCACCCGGCCGTGCACGAAATCCACTCGCAGACCCCGGAACGGACCCTCGGAGAGCTCCCGGAAACGGGCCTCGACGCCGGCGCCCGGCAGCTCCTCCGATTCCTCGATCAACGGACAGACGTAGAAGGCCTGACGGCCCTTCTGCACTTCCTCGCGGACCCGCGCATACACCTCGGGGAGCCCTCCCGTATCCCGGACCAGGGTGGTCACCGGCTGCCGCCCCGGAGGCAGTTCGCGAAGTTCGGACAGATCGAGGTCCCCGTGCAGCGCCATGGTGAGGGTGCGGGGAATCGGGGTCGCCGTCATCACGAGCAGATCCGCGCCCCCGCCCCGCTCCACCAGCGTGCGCCGCTGGGCGACCCCGAAGCGGTGCTGCTCGTCCACGATCGCGAATCCCAGGTCCCGGAACCGGGCGCCTTCCTGGATCAGCGAATGGGTGCCGACGACAAACTGGGCCCAGCCGCTCGCCACGGCTCGCAGGGTGTCGCGGCGCTCCCTGGCGCCGAGTCCCGCGGTCAGCAGCACGACCCGGATCCGGTGCGGCTCGAGCAGACTCCGGATCGTCGCGAAGTGCTGTTCCGCAAGGACCTCGGTGGGGGCCATGAGCGCCGCCTGCGCCCCGTGATGGATGACGATGAGGGCCGCGATGACCGCCACGATTGTCTTGCCCGAACCCACGTCGCCCTGGAGGAGCCGCCGCATGGCGAGCGGCGAGCGGAACTCCTCCGCAATCGTGGCGAGCGCGGCGCGCTGGGAGCCGGTGAGGCGGAACGGCAGCACCTCCCGCACCAGGTCGCGGAGCGTGTCGTCCACGGTGAAGGTGTGCCCGCCGGCCCGCCCGACCCGGTCCTGGCGGCGGCGCAGTTGGAGCCCGAGGGCAAAGACGAAGAACTCTTCCAGGATGAGCCGCTGGTGGCCGGGAGAACGCTTGCGGTCGAACTCCGCGAGCGAGGCGCCGTCCGGGGGGAAGTGCACTTCTTCGAGCGCCTGCCGCCGGGACGGCAGCCCCATCCGCGCCACCAGGTCCTCGGGGAGATGACCGGGCCCCACCGCGTCGCCGCCGTCGTCGCCGCCGTCCAGGAGCCGATGCAGGACGGTGCGCAGGAGTCGCGGGGTGAGCGACCCGACCCGCTCGTAGATGGGCACGATGCGGCCGGCGTGCGCCCCCGACGGGGAGGAGGAATCCTGGGGATCGCTCTCGACAGGCGCCGCGGAAACGGCTGAAGCCGCGGGCGCCGCGCCATCCGTCTCGGGGCCTGGCGGATCGGGGTCACGGTCCTGGGTGACGAGTTCGTACCCCGGATTCGCGAATTCGGGAACCGCCCCGGCGAACGGGCGGCGAACCTTTCCGAACAGCAGCACCCGCTGCCCCGGTCTCAGGATCTGCTTGAGGTGCACCTGGTTGAACCAGGTCGCCTTTACCGGGCCGCTCGCGTCGTGGCCGCGCAGCTCGACGATCCGGAGGTTCCGCCGCCGCGTCGGACGGACGCTCAGCGAGGCGACCAGCACTTCCGCCGCCGCGGATTCGCCGTCGACGAGCTCGGCGGTCCGGCGGTGCTCGCTCCGGTCCTCGTAGCGGAAGGGCAACCGGAGGAGGAGATCGGACGCCCGCAACACTCCCACTTCGGCGAGCGCGGCGGCGCGCCGGGGCCCGACCCCCGGAAGGAAACGGACCTCGGTATCCGGGGTGATTCCGGGCAAGGCCGCCTGTTCCGGAACGTCGGTCAGGGAGTGGCGGGCAGGAGAAGGACTTCTCCGGACCTCACTTCGAACCAGTCAATTCGGTGCGGTAGCGGAAAGGGAGTCCCGTCCAGGCTGGGTCGGCTCCCGTCCGGAAACTGGGCCGTCAAGACCCCGGAAAGCGCCTCCGAGACGGCGTCGGCGATGACCAGGGGCGGCAACTCCATCCCGGAGACGGTTCCCCGCAGCAGGGTGGCTTCCGCCGAACCCCCCATATCCCGCAACCGCAGTACGAGTTCGATGGGCTGGGGCGGACTTCCGGCTGGCGGGGCGAGCGGACCGAGCGCCGCCGCGAGCCTCGAAACCTCCATGCGCCCCCGGAGATGCACCTCGTCGGGAAGGAGCCGCGCCTCGACCCCGGTGAGACCGGCCCGCTCGGTGAAGATCGCGGCAAGCTGCGCCGAACCGAGCAGGGCGTTGACTTCGGCCTCCGACAGCACAACGGGTTCCGGGGCGCCGGAGATGATCCCGAAGATCTTGAGCCACGCGCCGCTCTCCACCGGATCGGGAGGCGGGGCCGGCGCCTGCCCCCCGGGGAAGGCGGCGCCGAGGAGCGGGGCCGCGGCGAGGAGCAGTAGAAGCGAACGCAAGGAACGGTGGGATTCTAGGAGCCTGTGGCTGTGGGGTGAGCGCCAAGAGTTCCATCGGAAAGGAACACCCGCAAAACCGCGTCCCGCGCGGCGGCGTCATGCGCCGCGCCCCGAACCCAGGTAACACCCCGCTCGGCGCGGAACCAGGTCAGTTGCCGCTTCGCGTAGCGGCGGGTGGCGGCCACCACCCGGTCCTGGACCTTGGCGAGCCGTTCCTCAAAGTCGTCCGGTTCCCCGCCCTCGGCAAGGAAGGCCAGCACCTCGCGGTACCCGATCGCGAGCCGCCCCGGCCACTCGCCCGGGTACCGGTCGCGAAGGCGGCGGACTTCTTCCACCAGCCCGTCGCTGAACATGCCGTGGACCCGGCGGCCGATCCGCGCTTCGAGGAGGTCGCGGGGCGGGTCGAGGCCGGCGATACGCCAGCGCGCTTCCGGGAGCGGAGGGCGGCGGGTCGCCTGAAGCCCGGAGATCGGCTCTCCCGCGGCGATCGCTACTTCGAGGGCCCGGACCCGGCGGACGCGGTCGTGGGAATGAATGCGCCGGTGGGCCTCGGGGTCGAGCCGCGAAAGAAACCGCTCCAGCCAGCGGGGGCCTCCCGGCCGCCGGTAGAGGGCATCGAGCCTCGCCCGCAGCCGGGGGTCTGGCACGGGCCCCGCGAAGATCCCGTCGCGGAGCGCCCGGAAGTAGAGGCCGCTGCCGCCCACCACCAGCGGGACCGCCCCGCGGCCCCAGATGTTCCGCATCGCCACCGCCGCCAGGTCTGCGTAGCGTCCGGCGGTGCACGGATCATCGGGATCGAGCGCGTCGAGGAGGTGGTGCGCCAGGCGTGCGCGCAGGTCCGGCGAGGGTTTCCCGGAGCCGATGTCCAGTCCCCGGTAGATCTGGAAGGCGTCGCAGGAGACGATCTCGACGGGAAACGGGAGCGCCTCGGCCACCGCTACCGCGAGTTCCGACTTCCCGCTGGCGGTCGGTCCCACGAGCGCCAGGACGAGCGGCGCGTTCGGTGAAGAACTATCCAAGGCGGCGGATCAGGGCGATCACCAGCAGCACGAGGACCAGCACCGCTCCGGCGCGCTGCTGTCCCGGCGTGAAAACAAACGCCGATCGCCAGCTCACGGGACGGACCGAATCTCCGTGCCCAGGTAGTAGTGGGCCAGGATGTCGCGGTAGCCGGCGCCGGAAGCGGCCATCCCGTAGGCCCCGGCCTGGCAGAGCCCGAGGCCGTGCCCCCAGCCTCTCCCGAAGAACCACCATTCCGTCACTTCGCCGTTCGCGTCGCGCCGGGGCTCGGCCCGGAACAGATTCTCGGAAAGGCCCAGGAGACGCCGGATGCGGAGGCCGCGCACTTCGAAGCTCCCCTGCGTGCCGGTGATGCGAAGCCGCACCACCCGCCCCGAAGCTCCGATCTCCAGCGGTTCGAGGGCGACGATCCGGCCGATGGGCTCCACTTCGTTCACGGCGTCCGAGAGATCGGCGTTGTTCTTCGGCACCAGCCACGAACTCTGCCGCGAGAAGCGGTCGTGGGCGTCGCCCAGGTCTTCCAGCACCAGCAGCTCGAACCGGAGCGGTCCTTCGCCCGCCGCCGTTTCGGACGCGGCGCGGTAGCGGATGAAATCGCCGACGCGGAGCCGGACTTCGCTCGCGGGCACCGCGAGAGGTTGTGGTTCGTCGCGCCCGGGGATGCGCGTGGGACGGATTTCCCGGAAAAGGAGTTCGCCGCCGCCAGACTCGAGCCGACTCAGAAGCGGTTCCTCGCTTGCGGAGCCATCGCCGTCCTCTTCGACGGTGATCCGGACCCAGCCGTCCAGTGCGGCGACCTCCCGGATCTGTCCGCGCCGCAGGAGCTGACCATCGCGCCGCATCAGGGAGGCCGCGACTCCGACCACTTCCCGGCGGCTCACCGGCCGTCCCGGATCGAGTCCCCGCTCGCTGGGATCGAAAAGCCCCTCCGCGAGCAGCCGCCCGATCGCCGGGTCTCCCTCCCGCGACAACTCACCGCCGTCCGGGCCCGGACCCAGCAGCGAGCCCTCCGGCTCCCGGCAGCGGGTGGCCTCCGCCAACCGGCCGAACTCGCTCAGAGTCAGCTCGCCCCCGGCCGCCCCCCCCGGGTCGCACCCCGCGAATCCCAGCCACCGGACCACCCCCGTCAGGATGCGCGCGGCCTCCCCGCGGGATGCGGGCGCGGAAAGGCCCGCCCCGTTCCAGCCCGCCGGCAGCGCCCCGGCGATCCGGACGAGCGCGGCGTCGAGCGGGGCGTCCGCGGATGCCCCGCGAAGCCCGACCCCGCCGGCCTCCCGGATGCAGGCCCGGGCCACCAGATACGGAGTCGGGTTGGAGAACACGTTCTCGGCGTTTTCGGTGTATCCCCCGCAAGCCGCCGTGTAGAGGGCGTCAATCAGGCGGCCGTCATGGAACAGCGCCTCGCCCGCGGTCTCCCGGACCGCGGCCGTGGAGAGCGGACGTTCCGCCGCCACGCCCCCATAGACCTGACAGGCGGGACTCCCGCAGAGGTCGTAGCCGCGCCGGATGTAGGCGTCCCGCGGCGTGAGGGCATAGGTGCGGGCCGCGAGGGCCTGCGCCTTCAGGGCCTCGATCTCCGGGAAGAGATCGGGCGGCAACTCGCGCGGCACGACCCCGAACAGGTATTCCTCGAGCGTCGTCTCGTTGACGACGGTCACGCCCCCCCCGCTGCGGAACACCGTGAACGACCCGCGGTAGGGCCGCCCCTCCCACTCGAGGAACGCGTCCCCGGGCGGCTCGGCGGTCAACGAAACACCGGCGGAGAAGCGGATCGGGGCGCCGCCGAACGGCCGGACCACGAGCGCCTGTCCGACCGCGGCCGGAATGCGGAAGATGCCGGCGCCAGCGAACCCGGCGTCCCGGAGGCCCGCCACCTCGGCTTCGGCAGCCAGGCCCGCCGGGAGGACCGCCAGATAGCGCCCGGTGTCCGGGTCGCGCTCCACCCGCACCTCGGGACCGTCGCTTCGTTCCTCGCGAAAGGCTTCGGCCGCCTCCCGGGCCCCGGCCTCACCGGCAAACGAACCCAGCGCCAGGACGGCTTCCCCTGCCCCCGTCTCGGCCGAAATGAGCGCGTCGGCGGTCTCGATCACGAGTTCCCCGGCGCGCAGCACGAAGGGAGCGGGCGCGGAGATCCGGGCCGCGGAGACCCCGTCGGCGAGACCGATCCGGATCTGCCGGGGGGGGATGGCCTGGGCGGCCGCGACCGCGGGCGAGATCGCGAAACACAGCACAGCGAGGAGAACCGCGCGGACGCCGCGGAAGGGAGAGGCGGCGCTACTCATCTGGTTGCCCGCGGCGGCGCGTCCTCCGTGCGGAGGAGCATTGCGCAACCTCGCCCCGCTGCGCGCGACGGTGCCGACCGGAGGTCGGCGCCAGTTCTCCCGGTGGGGGCCCCTTGCCTGCGCGTCATCCTCGCAGCGCGGCGATACGCGATCTCGCCCCGCTGCGCGGGGCGGTGCCGGCCCCCCGGGAGAACTGGCCGGAGACCGGCGTTCCCGTGCCGTGCGGCGCCATCCGGACGAGGGGCAACTCCATCCCCTCAGCCCTGCGTCGAGAAGAGATCGAAGGGCTGTTCGTTGTACCAAAAGACCAGCATGACCTCGAAGTCGGCCCCCGGGTAATCATCCGGAAGCGGCAATAGCTGGGCGCCCCGGAGCGCCCCGACCGCGGCGTTGTCGAAGCCGGGCACCCCCGACGGGACCACTACCTGCAACCAGGCGAGCTGTCCGCTCCGCAGCACGCTGATTGCGATGGCCACGTGCCCCCGATCGTAGGAGGCGGCGTAGGGGATGTACCAGTTCCGGCGGACCTCGGCGATGAGGCGGCCGATCCAGGGCACCAGGTTGGCGCCCCGATCGTCGTAGTAGAGGGTGTTGTTGCGGTTCGAGACCAGCCCGCCTTCCGGGTTCCGGAAGCGCTTGCCCTCGAGGAACCGCCAGATGTCGGTGGGTTCGCCCTGTTTGCGGCGTTCCGCCTCCGCCTGGGCGCGCGCCTCCCGCATCGCCAGTTCGTTCCCGGCCCGCCGCACATCGGCGGCCGGGTCGTTGATCAGACGACGGAATGCCTCGGCGTCGAACCGGAGCGGCATTTCCGACAGCCCCGACCCTGGAGATTCGAGCGCCGGTTCGGCCAGCGCCTCGGCGGCTTCCTCGCGAGCCGGAATCTCGGCTACGAATTCCGGCTCCGCGCCGTCCATCGTCTGGCTGCGGTCATCCTCGGCGGACAGTTCTTCTCCCATCTCCTGATCGACGTAGAACTCCTCATCCTCGCCCTCGGAAAAGGGCAGGTCGTTCTGGAAACCGGTGTTGGGGACGGCTATCTGCGCCTCCGGGATCACGAGGCCGGCGGCGGGAGGGGGTGGCACCGCCTGCGCCTCGGCAGCCTCCGGAGCCGTCTCTTCGGGAAGAGGAGAGGGCGGCGGAGGCTCGATGACGGCCGCAAGTGGCGGGGGCTCCTCGAGCGGCGGCGCCTCGAAGGCGTAAAGGAGCGGATCTTCCGTCGGCTCGGCGGCGGGCTCCGAAGGGGCTGAGGGAACGAGTCCGCCCAGGAACAACGCCAGCAACAACAGGTGGAACCCGGCCGAGGCTCCGGCGACGGCGGCGCGCCGGCGAATGGAGACGCCGCTCAGGTCATCGAGGGTCCCGCCAACGCTCAGGCCGGTGAGCAGCGGGCGGGCATCGGAACGGCGGGAGCCCGGCCCGCGCCCGCCGCTCTCCGGCCGACCCGGGCGCGAGCGGCGGCGGAAGGGCGGCGCCCCGGGCGCACGCCGGCCGCCCTTGGCTTCCGTGACCGGCGAGGCTTCGCGGCGTTCTTCGGGGTCGAGAAGTCCCAGCCCCCGAAATTCGGAACTCACTCGGAACTCATTCGGAACTCATCGTTCCGGGCGCCCGGCCCGAACCCAAAACTCCAGGGTCGCCTGGACGGCTGCCCGGCCCTCCACCGAAGCCGCGGCGTCGAACCGGCGCCGGTCGCCCTCGCCGCCGCTCGGGGTTACGCTGAGTTCGAGGGTTTCTCCGGGAGAAACGCGGCGGCGGAACCTCACGAGGGGCACGGATGCAAGCATCGCGCCGGGCGGCAGCGACCGGCGGGCGCACTCGGCGAGCGCTTCCAGCATGAAGACCCCGGGGACCACCGGCATCGCCGGAAAGTGCCCGGCGAAGAACGGCTCGTCTTCGGGGACGCTTCGCTGCGCAGCGATGCGTCCGTCGCCATCAGGCTCCCCGATCTCGTCGAGGAGAAGCCGGGCTCCTTCGCAGTTTGTCATCCCGGCCCCGCCGGTAGCGGGTATGGCCTAGCAGTCCTTGGACAAAGTAGGCCGAGTACCGAGAGTGGCGAGGCGCCCGGCTGACAAGGCGCGATTCGGGAGGCATACCCGACGTATGCCGACTGAATCGCAACGCAGAGCGGAGCGGTTCAGCCGGGATGGATCGCCGCTCGTTTCCGGAGTGGGGCGGTAGCCCCGCGGAGACCCCGGAGCGGGAAGGATGGGGGACGGGCACACCCGGCCCCAATCCTTTCTGGCTCGGGAATGCCGGGGCACTTTGTTCACGGGCTGCTTAGCAGCCTGTGGTGGAACCCACGTGAGCGCCGAGGCCGGTGAGGCCCAGTTCTCCCGGTGGGGGCCCGGCTGACAAGGCGCGTGAGGGAGGAATACCTAGTGTATTTCGACCGAAACGCAACGCAGAACGGAGCGAAGCGGAGTGTTTCAGCCGGGATGCATCGTCGGCCGAACGCCGCGTGGGTTTCACCACGGGCTGCTTAGGGCTCTTCCCCGCCGTCGGCCAGCGCGTTGAACCGCGTGATCACCTCGGCCGAGATGTCGAGCGCGGGATCCATGATGAACGTGAGGCCGGGAGTCACCCGGAGGATCAACTGGATGTTCCGCTCGCGGGCCACCTCTTCGACCACCGGTCCGAGCGCCTGTTCCAGCGACGTGAACCCGGTAGTCTGCTCGTCGTTGAACGACCGCTGCTGGTCTTCGAGCCAGCGCTGCAGGTCCGTGTTCTTGCGCTCGATGTCGCGGGTCAAGTCGGCGCGCGCTTCTGCGGAGAGCAGTTGCGACTGCGCCCGGTTGGTCAGGTCGCGGATCTCCTGCTCGCGCGACTGCCGGCCGCGAAGGATCTCTTCCTGCATCGACTGCAGCTCGGTAAACATCGCCTGTCCCCTGGCGGACTCTTGGGCAATGCGGTCGATGTCGATCACTGCCACCCGGGTGGGCTCGGCGGTCTGCACCGCGAAAGCGGAAGGTGCGGCCAGCAACAACCCCGTGAGCGCCACTCCCGAAAAGCCGCCCCGGAGGCGACGGGCAAAACGATTCATGACGTTGGTCAACTCCCTGAAACTCTGTTCGGCCCGGAATGCGGGCTGTCTCCCGCGGCCGCTAGAAGGTCGTTCCGATCCCGAAGACGAAGGCCGTGGGCCGATGGTAATAATCCCGATGGGGATTGTAGGCGAAGATGAGCCGGAAGGGCACGTTCAGCATGGGGATGAACACCCGCATCTCGATGCCGGTGGAGGTCCGGAAGTTCTGGAGCATCGAGAGGCTCCAGTTGTCCTCCTCGGCGAAGGCGTTCCCGGCATCGAAGAACAAAATCGCGCGCAGCGGGCCGGCCAGCGGGATCGCGTACTCGGCGTTGAACAGCAGCATCTTGTTCCCGCCGAGGAGCTGACCGCGGGCGTTCCGGGGGCCCACGGAGCGGATGTAGTAGCCGCGGATCTGGTACTCGCCGCCGAGGAAGAACCGGTTGTAGTACGGCACTCCGGTCTCCTCGACGTTGAAGATGTCGATCGCCTGACCCTCCGGCGGCGGGGTGCCGCCGTAGCCGTGCAGGTAACTCCCCATGGCGCGGAAGCCGAGCGAGGTGCTGCCGATCACCCGCATGTGGTGCACCAGTTCCAGCGTCGGCTTGTAGTAGTGGACGTTGCCGCCGAGCCGCCCGCCCGCGATGTCGAAGGAAGCGGTCATCTTCTTTCCCCGGCTCGGGAAGATCGGGTGGTCCACGGTGTTATAGACGAACGTCGGGCTGATCTTGCTCTCCCGGAAGTTCCCGGACAGCCCGTAGAACCGCGGATCGAGGTAGGTGCTGTTGTAGTAGAGGTCGTAGAGGTTGAGGACGATGTCGGGGTCCGGCTCGCCGACGGTGATCACGGAGTAGCCGTAGTTCAAAAACGCCCGCGACCAGCGCCCGAGGGGCACGCCGAAGACGATCCGCCCCCCGATGTCCCCGCGGGTGAACTCCCGCAGCTTCAGCACCCGGCTGAACACGTCGAAGCCGAGCGTGATGGGCTTGTCCATGAAGTACGGATCGGTGATGGCAATCTGGTAGTTCTGGGTGCGGCTTCCGGTCTGGATCGAGAAGTTCGCGGTCTCGCCCCGGCCCAGGAAGTTCGTGGTTCCGAAGGATGCGTTCACGAACAGGCCCTCGAGCCCGGACACCCCGGCGCCGAAAGTGAGCTGGTTGCGGTTTTCCTCGACCACGTCGAGCGTGATGTCGAGCTTGGTCTCGTCCTCGGGGCTGGGCTCGATTGCCGGCTGCTCGATGGGCCGGAAGTAGCCGAGCTGGTTGATGCGCTGGATGGAGGCCTTCAGCAGCTCCATGTTCATGATGTCCTGCTCGTTGAGCCACATCTCGCGGCGGATCACGCGATCCTTGGTGGTCGAGTTTCCCCGGAACTCGATTCGGTTGACCAGGAACTGGTCCTCTTCGGCCAGGTTGATGACCACGTCCACCACCTGCTCTTCGGGGCGGCGGTGCCAGGTCGGGAAGCCGGTGAACTGCACGTAACCGCGGGCGCCGTACACCTCGCGGAGCGAATCGAGTCCCTTGTTTACCTTGGACTCGTCATACACCTCGCCGGCCAGGATCGGGAAGAACGCCCGGACCACCTCGGCCGGAAACACCTCGGCGCCCTCCACGGTCACCTCACCGACTCGGTACTGCTCTCCCTCGACCACGGGGATGGTGATGTCCATCCAGCGCTTGGGACGCTTCCAGAACAGGAACTGGCGTGAGAAGCCGTCCTCATATCCGAACTCGGGGGGACCGAAGGAAACGTCGAGGTAGCCGCGCTTCAAGTACTCCTGCCGCACCGCCTCGATGTCCTCGGCGTACTGCTCCTCGGTGTAGGTCGAACCTCCGAGCAGCGCACCGAGCGCGTGACTTTCCCGCGTTTTTTTCATCGACCAGCGCAGCGGCCATTCGTCGAGCGCCTCGATGCCCTCGAATTGGATCCGGCGGATCCGGATCTGCTGCTCGTCGTTGATGTTGAAGACGATCTGGACTCCGCTTTCGACCTCGGTGATGCTGCTCTCCACCGCACCTTCGGTGCGGCCCTTGTCCACGAGCATCTCCTCGATGATCTCCCGGGCGCGCACCACCTTGTCGGGGTCGTAAGGGGCCCCGACCGCGATTTGGGAATCCTCCTCCTCGAGCTTTTCGAGGATGTCGTCGCTATCGAGCTCTTCGGACCCGACGAACTCGAGGGTGGCGACCCGCGGGCGCTCGTGGACCACGAACACCACCAGCTTGCCGCCCCCGGGACCGTCCCGGAGCTCGACGCGCATGTCGTCGGCGAAGCCGGTGTTCCAAAGCGTCTGGAACTCCGCGCGCAGGGCTTCCCGGTCCACCGGGTCGCCGGGTTTCACCGTCAGGTGGGCGAGCCAGGCGTCGGCCGCGATCAGATCGTTGCCTTCGATGAGCACGGCTTCCACCGTCTCCGACTGCTGCACCGCGATGGCCGCGGCGGGCCCGGGCGCAGCCGCCGCCGAGGCGGCCCCGCCGGCGACTATCGAAAAGGCCGCCCAGGCAGCCGCCATCTTTAGCAGCCTGTGGTGAAACCCAGGTGAGCGCCGAGGCCGGTGAGGCGCCCGGCTGACAAGGCGCGTGAGGGAGGAATACCGAGTGTATTTCGACCGAAACGCAACGCAGAACGGAGCGCAGCGGAGTGGTTCAGCCGGGATGGATCGCCGGGCGAACGCCGCGTGGGTTTTGCCACAGGCTGCTAGGGTTTTCGTCATCCGGCCACCGCCTCCTCGAGGGGTTCCTCTGCTTCTCCCAGGAGCGCCCGGCCACCCCGGCGGACCACGAGTTCCCCGCCCTGCAGGATGATTTCCACCGGATCGCCGGGCCCCACCGCTCCGGTCAGGACGGCCTCCGAGAGCGGGTCCTCGACATGCTTTTGCAGGGCTCGCCGGAGAGGCCGCGCCCCGTACGACCGGTCCCGGAGCGTTTCCCGAACGAGGAACGCTTCCGCCTCCGGCGTGAGTTCGACCGTGAATCCCCGGTCGTCGAGCTCGCGGTTCATCCGCCCGATGAGGCGCCGCAGAATCTCGGTGAGGTCTTCCTCGGTCAGCGTGTCGAAGATGACCACCGCATCCAGGCGGTTGATGAATTCGGGACTGAAGGTCTTCTTGACCTCCCCCTGGATGAGCTCGCGCATGGCGCGCTTCCGGTGCCCCGCATCGGCGGAGGCGAACCCGAGGGACGCCTGCTTCTGGATGTACCGGGCGCCGAGGTTGGAAGTCATGATGATGATGGAGTTGCGGAAGTCCACGGTGTTCCCGAGACCGTCGGTGAGCCGGCCGTCCTCGAAAACCTGGAGCAGCAGGTTCCAGACATCGGGATGGGCTTTTTCGAACTCGTCGAGGAGCAGCACCGAATAGGGATTGCGGCGGACCCGCTCGGTGAGATGCCCCCCTTCCTCGTGTCCCACGTAGCCCGGCGGCGAACCGATGAAACGGGAAACGGAGTGCCGTTCCATGTACTCGCTCATGTCAAAACGCAGGAGGGACTGTTCCGTTCCCAGCAGGAACTCGGCCAGCGACCGCGCCACCTCCGTCTTGCCCACTCCGGACGGACCCAGGAAGAGGAATACCCCGCCGGGCCGCTCCGGGTTCTTGAGCCCGGCGCGCGCCCGGCGGATGGCCCGCGCCACGGTGGCGACCGCTTCCTCCTGGCCCACGATGCGCTCGTGGAGCACGTTTTCGATCCGGAGCAGCTTCTGGCCCTCTTCCTCCTCGATCGAGCCGATGGGAATACCGGTCCAGTGGGCCACCACCTCATCCACGTCGCGCCGGGTCACGAGCGGCGCCTCGCCGTCCCGGGCCTTCCAGCGGCCTTCCACGAGCGCCAGGCTCTCGCGCTCGGCGTTCTCCTGGTCCTGGGCGAGGGAGGCGCGCTCGAGGTCGTCGTTGTCGAGCGCCTGGTCCTTCCGCTTGCGGATCGCCTGGATGCGCTTCCGGATCTCCGCGAACTCCTGCGAATAGCGGTTGTCCCGCAGCTTGACGCGCGATCCCGCTTCGTCGAGCAGGTCCACCGACTTGTCGGGCAGGAAGCGATCGGTGATGTAACGCTGGGCCTGCCGGACCGACGCGGCGATGGCTTCTGCGGTGTAGCGGACGTGGTGGTAGCGCTCGTAGCGCTCCTGCACCCCCTGGAGGATCACCAGGGTCTCCTCGTCGCTCGGCGGCTTCACCAGCACCCCCTGGAAGCGGCGCTCCAGACTACGGTCGCGCTCGATGTGGCGGCGGAACTCCGCTGGTGTCGTCGCGCCGATGCACTGGATGCCGTCCCGGGAGAGCGCCGGCTTCAGGATGTTGGCGGCGTCCAGCGACCCCTCGGCGGATCCGGCGCCCACCAGGGTGTGGAGTTCGTCCACGAAGACGATGAACTGGGGCGACTCCTCGAGCTCCTTGATGATCGCTTTCAGCCGCTCCTCGAACTGGCCCCGGTATTTGGTGCCGGCGACCACCAGCGAGATGTCGAGGGACACGATCCGCCGGTCGGCGAGGAAGATCGGGCACTCGCCGGCGGCGATCCGGCTGGCGAGGCCTTCCACGATCGCGGTTTTCCCGATGCCCGGCTCGCCGATGAGGACGGGGTTGTTCTTGGTGCGGCGGCAGAGGACCTGGATCACCCGGTCCAGTTCGGCCGTCCGGCCGATGAGGGGGTCGAGCGCCCCATCACCCGCCACCTGGGTGAGATCCCGCGAAAACTCGGCCAGCAGCGGCGTCTCGCGGGCCCGGGCTCCGGATTTCCGCCGCCCGTGATCAAGGGCGACCGCCTCCCGGACCGCGGGCGCCCGTACTCCCTGGCGGGCCAGGATCGCGGCCGCGGCGGACCCGGGCTCCCGGAGCACACCGAGCAGCAGGTGCTCGGCCCCGACGCTCTCGTGATTCATCCGGTCCGCTTCTTCGCGGGCGTGCTCCAGCACCCGCTTGGATTCGGCGGAGAGCGGAATCCCGACGGAGGTGGAGACGGTGTCCCGCAGCAGCACGTGGCTCTGGACGTCGCTCCGCACCCGCTCCAGCGACATGTGGAGACGCCCGGCAACGGCCGCGGGGAGCTCCCGCAGCAGCCCCAGCAGGAGGTGTTCCGGCTCGATCGCGTCCCCGCCCAACTGGGACGCCTCATGCCGGGCGAAGTAGATGGCCCGCTTGGCGCGCTCCGTATATCGCTCGAACACTTATAGATCCCGGAAGGCCCGCAATTTAGCAGCAGGGGAAATCCCCCTCCCGCCGCAGCGGCCAGGGACCGCCGACCTCCGGGTCGGCACAGCGCGCCGGAGCCGGGCGGCGGGAAGGACCCCCAGTTCCGAGGTGGTCCCTTCTCGGCGGGAATCCCAGCGTTCGGCGTGATCCGTACATTTGGAATGGCAGACACCGTTCGCAGCGCTGCGGGCCCCGTGCCTGCGCCGCGTGAAGGCGGACGGCAATGAACCGCCCGCGGCCCTGCGGGCCGCTGTGCCGACCAGAGGTCTGGCGTTCCCGTGCCTGCGCGCCATCCCGGCTCTCGGCGTCCAGGGAACTGCATCTTCACAGCAACCAGAGTTCGGCCCAGTTCTCCCGGTGGGGGCTCCCTGGCCAGTGCGCCATCCGGGTTGTCGGCGTCCCGGCGCGACGGGATTTTCCTGTCCGGTTACGCCCCGTCGTGGAGGACGCCGGACTCCATGCGGAACACCCGGTCGCAGCTCGCGGCCACCTGGGGGCTGTGGCTCGCGATGACGGCGGTGAGCCCGTAGGCATCGTGGAGCCCCGCCAGCAGGTCCAGGAGCTGGCTGCTGGCGGCGTCGTCGAGGTTCCCGGTGGGTTCGTCGGCGATCAGGAGCGCCGGATCGCCGGCCAGCGCCCGGGCGACCGCCACCCGCTGTTGCTCCCCGCCGCTCAGTTCCTCGGGGCGATGCCCGAGCCGCTCCCCGAGGCCCAACTCCCGCAGCAATTCCGTCGCCCGGGACTCGGCGGCGTCGCGGGGGACGCGGCGGATGCGCAGGGGGAGCGAAGCGTTCTCGACGGCGGTCAGTTCGGGAAGCAGCCGGTGGTGCTGGAACACGAACCCGATATGCCGGTTACGGAACGCCGCGGCTTCGCGTTCGGACAACTGCGCCACCTCCTCGCCGGCGAGGCGGAGCGAGCCGGCGTCGGGCCGGTCGAGCGCTCCCAGAACATGGAGCAGCGTCGTCTTCCCCACTCCGCTCCGTCCGGTGATCGCCACCATCTCGCCGCGCTGCACCTCCAGATCGAGCCGGCGGAGTACCGGGATGCGGCCGGCCCCGGAGCCGAACGCCTTGTCGATGCCGCGGGCTTCGAGTTGCAGCGTCACTGGAAGCGGAGCGCGTCGGTCACCACCAGCGACGCCGCGCGGCGGGCCGGATACACGGTGGCCAGGAAGCAGACGAGGGGGGCGAAGATGCAGACGAGCGCCACGTCGCCGGGGAGCAGGGTGAACGGCACCGCGGTGATCTGGTAGACGTCCTCGGGGATCCGGATGCGGCCATCGAGGATCCGGCAAGCGGCGATCCCGAGCGCCGCCCCGACTCCCGTCCCCAGGGTCCCGATCGCGGCGCCCTGCGCCATGAAGAGCGCCATGATGCTCCGCCGGGTGGCCCCCATGGACCGCAGGATGGCGATGTCCCGGGTCTTTTCGGTCACCGTGACGATCTGGCCGGCCACGATGTTGAGCGCCGCCACCCCCACGATGAAGCTGACGAAGAGCGCGGTCGCCAGCTTCTCGAGCCAGAAGGCGGAGTAGAGGGTGGTGTTCATGTCGATCCAGTTGAGCGCCGAATACCCGGGGCCGAGCGTTTCCCGGACCCGGGTTTCCAGCTCCCTGACCGCAAACATGTCGGTGACCCGCGCCTCCACCTGACTCGCCTCGTCCGGCCGGCCCGCGAGCCGCTGCGCCTCGTGGATCGGGATGAGGGCGTAGGCGTTGTCGTAGTCGTAAAGGCCCAGGCGGAACGAGCCCGCCACCCGAAACCGCCGGGTCGTCGGGACGGTCCCGAAAGGGGTCAGGCGCCCCCCGGGGACCAGCAGACGGATCGTCTCCCCCACCCCGGTCCCGAGCGCGATGGCCAGTTCCTCACCCAGGAGTACCGGAGGCGGTTCGCCCGGAGTCATCACTTCCAGATCGGCAAATCGCCCCGCGGTCATCCGGGAAGCGAACTCGCTGACGCCGGGTTCGAGCGTCGCGTCCACCCCCTTCAGGGTCACGAGCGCCTCCCGCCGGCCGATCGCGATCGCCTTGCCGTAGAGCACCGGCGTGGCCGCTTCGACTCCCGGCACCGCCTGGATCGTCTCGGCGACTTCCCAGGCGTCGCTGAAGCCTTCTACCGAAAGGCTGTACACCGTGAGGTGGGAGAGGGCCCCGAGGATCCGCGCCCGCAGCTCTCCCTGGAAGCCGGTCATGATCGCGAGCGCCACCAGCAGGATCGCGACCCCCAGCACCACCCCGAGCGCCGAGATCGCCGAGATCACCGAAATGAACATGCCCCGCTTGCGGAGCATCAGGTAGCGCCCGGCGATCTGGAACTCGAACGGCAGGGAGGCGAGGAAGCCCCGCCGCGGGGTTCGCTCGCCTTCGCCGCGGGTCACTTTCCTTCCCGCGGTCTCAGGTGCGGAAAGAGGATCACGTCCCGGATCGCGGGCGAGTTGGTGAGCAGCATCGCCACCCGGTCCACGCCCACGCCAACCCCTCCGGTCGGTGGGAGCCCGTGCCGGAGGGCCTCGATGTAATCCCAGTCCATGGCGTGTTCGTCACCTGCCTGCCGCTTCGCCATCTGTTCGCCGAAGCGCGCCGCCTGCTCGTCGGGGTCGTTCAGTTCGGAGAACCCGTTCGCGATCTCGAGGCCTCCGGCGAAGAGTTCGAAGCGCTCCGTCATCCCGGGCTCTTCCGGATTCGCCTTCGAGAGCGGCGAAACCTCGACCGGGTAGCCGGTCACGAAGGTGGGCTGCACCAGCCGGCGCTCGGCGAGCGCCTCGAAGAGGCTCACCAGCAGCTTCCCGGCGTTTTCTTCCGGCGGCAATGCGAGGTCGAGCCGCCGGTGGGCGTCGGCAAGCGCCCGGGCCGACCGGAGGTCTCCATCCTCGAGCGCAACTCCGTGTTCCCCCAGTGCCTGCCGGGTAACCCCGGAGAGGGAAACCCGCGCGAAGGGCTTTTCGAAAGCGATCTCCTCGTCCCCGAAGATCGCCGGCTCTCCGGACAGCACGGCCGACGCCGCGGCGATCACCAGCCGCTCGGTGAGATCCATCATGTCGCCGCAATCGCTGAACGCCCGGTAGAACTCCAGCATGGTGAACTCGGGGTTGTGCCGGGTGGAGAGTCCCTCGTTCCGGAAGTTGCGGTTGATCTCGTAAACCCGCGGGAAACCCCCGACCACGAGGCGCTTCAGGTAGAGCTCGGGCGCCACCCGGAGGTAGAGGTCGATCCCGAGCGCCCGGTGCCGGGTCTGGAACGGCCGCGCCGCCGCCCCGGTGGCGAGCGGCTGGAGCATGGGAGTCTCGACTTCCAGAAAACCCTCGCCGTCCATGAAGCGGCGCATCGCCGAAACCATCGCCGCCCGGCGGCGGAACACCTCGCGGGTCCGCGGGTTCCCGAGCAGGTCCAGATAGCGCTGCCGGTAGCGGGTGTCCCGGTCCGAGAGGCCGTGCCACTTCTCGGGGAGCGGGAGGAGGGCCTTCGCCAGGAAAGCGAGGGAGCCCGCGCGAACGGTCAGTTCCCCCGTTCGGGTCCGGAACATGGGGCCGGCGACCCCCACAAAGTCCCCGAGGTCCAACGCCTTCGAGACCGCGAAGTCGCGCTCCGAGAGCACATCGCGGCGAAGATGGACCTGGAGCGTTCCCGGTCCCTCCGAAAGGCGCAGGAACGCGGCCTTCCCGAACGACCGGATCGCGACAATCCGGCCGGCGACCCGCACCGTCCGATCCGCCTCGAAAACGGCTTCGAGCCCCGCCGCGTCCAGATCCCCGTAGGTTCCCGAGACCGCTTCCAGGGTGTGGGAGGCGGCAAAGCGGTTCGGCCAGGCGGGAACTCCGAGGCTTTCGATCTCGCCCAGCTTGCGGCGCCGGTCCCGCTCGTCCCGGTTCACGGCGTGCTCGCGACCTTCGGGGATCTCGCTCATGAGCCCTGCTCTTCGGTGGAGTCTTCGCCTTTCGGCTCGACACCCTCATCAGTCCCGATCAACCCGAGCTGCTTGACGACACCGTCCAGGACCGCGTGGACAAAGGAGGTGGAGTCCTCGCCGGCGTAGCGGCGGGCAACCTCGATCGCTTCGCTCAACACGACTCGAGGCGGCGTGGTCTCACCGAGCAGCTCGGCGACCGCCACCCGCAGAACGCTTCGCTCGACCCTCCCCATGTTTTCCTTCCAATAGGGCGTGATCGTCTCGTCGAGGCAGCGGTCGATTTCGTCGAGGCGTGCCCAGGCGCCGTTCGCCAGCGCTTCCGCGAACTCCAGATGGGTTTCGCTCGCCCGGGTGAGATCACCCACCCCGGCCACGGTGGCGGGGTGCGGCGCCGGGTTCGCGTCCCACGCCGACAGCATCTGCGCGGCGAGTTCGCGCCCGCGCCGGCGCTCGCGCGCGGTCCTGGGATCCATTTCAGCGTTCCCCGCGGAAGCCGGAGACCGGCCCGAGGTCGAGACCGGAGCGCTCGCCGAGACGCTTCCGGGCGCGCAGCATGCCGGCGACGGCGCGTGCCGCATCCTCGCCCCGATTTCCCTTGGCTCCCCCGGAACGGGCGTCGGCCTGCTCGCTCGTGTCCACCGTCAGGACCGCGTTGCCCACGGGAATCCGGGTCCGGATTCCGATTTCCAGGAGCCCGCCCGTCACCGCTTCGGCGAGATGGCGGTCGTGGGAAGTCTCCCCGCGCACGATCGAGGCGCAGGCCACGATCCCGTCCACCCGCCCGGATTCGGCCAGCCAGCCGGCCAACTGGGTTACCTCGAAGGCGGCGGGCGCCGGGTAGCGGGAGACATCGGCCCCCTCGGCCCGGAGCCAGCTTTCGGCGGCCGCGGCCAGGCGAAACGAGGGTTCGTCCCGCTCCGAGACCACGATGCCGACGTGGAACCCGGCGAGCGGGCCGCTGCGGTCGGGCGCGCCCTCCCCGCCGGACCCGGCGTCAGGCGCCACGGAAATGCGGCGGGCGCTTCTCCAGGAACGCGCCCAGCCCCTCCCGCATATCGTCGGTCCCGGCGAGCGACGAAAAAAGCGATGCCTCGGCCAGCAGGCCGTCCTCGAGACCCGAAAGCCCCGCGTCCACCGCGAGGAGCGCGTTGCGCACCGCCAGCGGACCGTTCGCGAGCACCCGGTCGAGGAGCGCCGCCGCTCCTTCCACGGCGTCCTCGTGGACCGCATCCACCAGGCCCGCCGCCAACGCCTCCTCGCTGCCCATCGGATCGCCGGTAAGGATCATCCGGAGCGCCCGGCCCCGTCCGATGAGGCGCGGGAGCCGCTGGGTGCCCCCGTATCCCGGGATCACGCCGAGCTTCACTTCCGGGAGCCCGAGCTTCGCCTTCGGGCCGGCCACCCGCAGGTGACAGGCGAGCGCGAGCTCAAGCCCGCCGCCGAGCGCGAAACCGCCGATCGCGGCGATGACCGGCTTCCGCGTCCCCTCGATGGCGCGCATGACTTCCTGGCCCCGCCGGGCCACCTGGAAAGCCGACTCCGTTGTCAGGTCCCGCAATTCGGAGATGTCCGCCCCGGCGACGAAGGCCCGCTCGCCCGCGCCGGTGAGCACGATCCCGAGTATCTCGACGTCATTGCCGGCGTGTTCGAAGGCGTCCGCGAGGCCCTCGAGCGTCTCCCGGTTCAGGGCGTTGAGCGCCTTGGGCCGGTTCACCGCGATGAGCGCGAAGCGGCGCCCCTTGGCGGTCTCCCGGCGCTCGATCGCGAGGTTGGGATGAACGGTCACGCCGTCGCTCCGTTACCGGCGCCGTTTGCCGCCGCCTCGACGATCATGGCGATGCCCTGGCCGCCTCCGATGCAGGCGGTGGCGAGGCCGTACCGGCCCCCCGAGCGCCGCAGTTCGAGAAGCAGCGTGAGCAGCAGGCGGGTCCCGGTCGCGCCGAGGGGATGCCCCAGCGCGATCGCCCCGCCGTTCACGTTCACCCGCTCGCGATCCAGTCCGAGTTCCCGTTCCACCGCGAGGTACTGCGGGGCAAAAGCCTCGTTCACCTCGATCCGGTCCATGTCGTCCAGCCGGAGGCCGGCTGCCTCAAGCGCCGCCCGGCTGGCCGGCACCGGTCCGAGCCCCATGATCTCGGGCGGCACGCCCACGGTCGCCCAGGACACAATCCTCCCGAGCGGAGATCCGGAACGGACCGCCTCCGTGTCCTCCCGCGCCACCACGAGCGCCGCGGCGCCGTCCACGATGCCGCTCGCGTTCCCGGCGGTGACGAGCCCGTCCCGGCGGAAGGCCGGACGGAGCCGCGCGAGACGCTCCAGCGTGGTCCCGGGGCGCCGGTGGCCGTCCTCCGAAACGACCTTGTCACCCTTCCGGTTCTTCACGGTGACCGGGACGATCTCCTCGGCGTGCGAGCCGGCCCGGTAGGCCCGATCCGCCGTCTGCTGGCTCCGCAGCGCGTATTCGTCCGAGGCTTCGCGGGTGACTCCGGTGCGCTCCGCCACGTTTTCGGCGGTGTCGGACATCGAAAGCCCGCAGCGGCCGTCGGTGAGCGCCGCGACCAGGGTGTCTTCGAGCTTCCCGTGGCCCAGCCGGAGGCCCGAGCGCGCTCCCCGCACCACGAAGGGGGCCTGGCTCATGGACTCCATTCCCCCGGCGAGCACGATCTCCGCTTCGCCGGCGAGCATCTGGTGCGCCGCCGAGATCACCGCCTGGACCCCGGAGCCGCAGAGACGGTTCACCGTGAGCGCCGGCACCGCATCCGGAACTCCCGCCCGGAGACCGACGTGCCGCGCGCCGTAGATCGCGTCGCTGGATGTCTGCTGGGCGTTGCCGACGACCACGTGGTCCACCTGCTCGGGCGCCACCCCGGAGCGGGCCAGCGCCCCCCGGGCCGCCTCCGCCCCCAGCTCCACCGCGCTGAGCCCGGCCAGATCCCCGAGAAAGGGGGTCATCGGGGTCCGCGCCCCTCCCAGAAACCAGATGCCCGACGCCGGAGCGACGGCATTTCTGAGGGAGCTCATGGCGGACGAAAGGTTATCGTGGGCCCACCCACCAGTCGCCGTATGAAGGCCCTCGCCCCGGGACGCCGACAGCCCGGATGGCGCGCCGGCCAGGGAACGCCGGCCAGTTCTCCCGGTGGGGCCTTCACACCGGCACCGCGCGCCGAGAGGCGCGCGAGACCGCACGTCGCTGAGGGAGAAAAGGCGCGGGGACGGCTTGGAACGCCGGCCTCCGGCCGGTTGCTGTGAAAATGCAACCCCGCGGAACCCCATCCGTCCAGATGGCGCCGGCCGCCAGGGAACGCCGACCTCCGGTCGGCACAGCGCCCCGCAGGGCCGCGGACGGCGGAGACCCCAACCGGCTCCCCTCTCAGCACGTACCCCCGCGGGCAGGGTGGCACGCCGGGCAGGAAACGCCAGACCTCTGGCCAGTTCTCCCGGTGGGGGCCGGCATCGCCGCGCGAAGCGCAGCGAAAGGCGTGTACCACGCAGCCGTCCGGATGACGCTGAACACCGGGGTCCCGGCCGAGAGGAGAACCACCCCCGAACTCGGGGTCCTTTCCTGCCGCCCGCCTGCGGCGGGCTGTGCCGACCGGAGGTCGGCGTTCCCTTGCCTGCGCGTCACTCTGCATGGTGGCGTGCGGCCGAGATTTTCACCATCCAGGGAACTGCATTTTCATGCCGGCGGGGTGTGCAGGACCACCCGATCATGTGGGTTTCTTCCGGTGGGGGCCGGCACCGCCCCGCAAAGCGGAGCCAGCGGCGCAATGCTGATTGAGCAGAAGCGCGGCCAGGCACGGGAACGCCGACCTCCGGCCGCCATCAGAAAGTCCAGCCGAGCGGCAGGCTTCATCCCGACCGACGCTCACCGCTAATCGGAAGTTTCAGGGCCATTTTGGGCTCTGAACGGGCGTAGTTCCCGGGAATAGAAGGACTTGGCTCGTGGCTTGGGCGGTCCTGCGTCAGAATGTGTAGCCATGTATTTGGCGCACATAGTGAGATAATAAGAGTGAATACCAGGGAATCAAACGCTATACTCAGTAGTCATGTATGTCGAACGCGTGCCCAACCGGAACTCGCCCCCCGCCGTCCTCCTCCGTGAGTCCTTCCGCGACGGACGCAAGGTAAGAAAGCGAACCCTCGCCAACCTCTCCAAACTCCCCGATCACGCCGTCGAAACACTCCGCCGCGTCCTCAAAGGCGAAACCCT
The DNA here is from genome assembly GCA_965250045.1 of Candidatus Marinacidobacterium sp. Lineage (GTDB taxonomy): Bacteria > Acidobacteriota > Vicinamibacteria > Marinacidobacterales > Marinacidobacteraceae > Marinacidobacterium. The sequence goes on along the minus strand of OZ252286.1, from coordinate 2,375,299 downwards.
CGTCTCCCCCAACGAAACCTTCCCCTGCCGCCGCAGCCTCCCCCACGGGCACGTCGCCGCCGTCCTCGGAACCCTCCGACGACTCGGCCTCCACTCCCTCATCGCCCGCGCCCCCAGCCGGCACCGCGATCTCACCATCGCCCTCATCGTCGCCCGCGTCATCGACGCCCGTTCCAAACTTGCCACCGCACGCGCCCTCACCTCCGAAACCGCCGTCTCCACCCTGGGAGAACTCCTCCGCCTCGGCGATGTCGATCAGCACGAACTCTACGACGCCATGGACTGGCTGCTCCGCCGCCAGCCCGGCATCGAACAGCGCCTCGCCCGACGCCACCTCCAGGAAAACACCCTCGTCCTCTACGACCTCACCTCCACCTACGTGGAAGGAACCCATTGCCCCCTCGCCCGCCGCGGCTACAGCCGCGACGGCAAGAAGAACAAGCTCCAGATCGTCTTCGGGCTGCTGTGCTCCCCCGAAGGCCGCCCCATCGCCGTCGAAGTCTTCGAAGGCAACACCAGCGACCCCAAGACCGTCGCCACCCAGGTGGACAAGCTCCGCACCCGCTTCGGCCTCGCCCGCGTGGTCCTGGTGGGTGACCGCGGCATGCTCACCGCAGCCCGCATCCGCGAGGATCTCGCCCCGGTCGAGGGCCTGCGCTGGATCACCTCCCTGCGCGCCCCCAACATCCGAAAGCTCATCGCCGACGGGACCGTGCAACCCTCCCTCTTCGACCAGCGGGACCTCGCCGAAGTCACCAGCGACGACTTCCCCGGGGAACGGCTCATCGTCTGCCGCAACCCGAGGCTCGCCGCCGAGCGCCGACGCAAGCGGCTCGAACTCCTCGACGCCACCGAAAAGCTCCTCGAACCCATCGCTCAAGCCACCAGGCGCCCCAAGCGGCCCCTCCGCGGCAAGGACGCCATCGGCATCCGCGTCGGAAAGGTCATCGACCGATACAAGGTCGCCAAGCACTTCGACCCCCAGATCACCGAGGACTCCTTCTCCTTCGAACGCATCCACGAGCAGATCGCCGCCGAAGAACAACTCGACGGCATCTACGTCATCCGCTCCAATGTCGAGCCCGAGCGCCTCGACGCCGCTCGCACCGTCCGCGCCTACAAGAGCCTCTCCAGGGTTGAACGCGCCTTCCGCTGCCTCAAATCGGTGGACCTCAAGGTCCGCCCCATCCACCACCGACGACCCGACCGCGTCCGAGCCCACATCCTCCTCTGCATGCTCGCCTACTACGTCGAGTGGCACCTGCGCAAGGATCTCGCACCCCTCCTCTTCGACGATCACGACCCCGATACTGCCGACAGCCTGCGCACCTCGGTGGTGCGCCCCGCGCAACGCTCACCCGCCGCCCGCAACAAGGCCGCCCGCAAACGCACCCACGACGACCTCCCCGTCCACAGCTTCCGATCCCTGCTCACCGAACTCAGCACCTTCACCGCCAACACAATGCGCATCCCCGGAACACAAAACACCTTCATCCAACACCCCGAACCTACCCCCGTTCAGAAACGCTCGAGCGAACTCCTCGCCGTCTCACTCCTCTTGTAGCCAGTAAGCAACATCACATAATCCACTAACCCCCTCAAATCACGCCAGTTACTCAGCGCATCGCTCGAAACTTCCGGCTAATACAGGTCGTCGCGTTTCCAGGTTCGTTTGCTCCGCTCGTCGCGGGTCGTCCGGTGCGGCGAGGCCACGGGACGCGGAGTCTTCGAAAGGCGGATCAGGCTCTCGATGGCGTTCCTACGCCGCTGGGCCGCCTCCCCGGCAGCCTGCTGAAGCGACCCGTGGCCGTCGGCGTACGCCACGAGATGCCCGCACAGCACGGCGCTTACCGAGGTGCATTCCTCGACCGCACGCAGACCAGCCCGCTTGAGGACATCGGGTTCCATTTCAATCGTCAGCTTCATGGCGGTGGACCTGCCGGAGGCCTGAGGATCAGGATCTTGGCGGCGGTTCGCGCTTCCCGTCCGGAGAGCCGGATCGCGCCGCACCGACGAGGTGCGTCTCGAAGAGCGTTTCAAGCCGGGCGATACGGGTGTCCAGCTTCCCGATCTCCTCCCGCATCTCCGTCCGGAGCCCGCCGATCTCCTCCCGCATCTCCGTCCGGAGCCCGCCGATCTCTTCGTGCATCTCCGTCCGGAGATCTCCAACCTGTTTCTGGAGGCCCAGAAGGTGCCCGTTCACCGCCGTGAAGTTCGCGTTCATGGTCGCGTTCATGGCGAAAAAGCCGGCCGCGGCGCTTCCGAGCACCGCCGCCAGCATGGTGACCAGGATCTTCTCGGCCCGGGTGAGGGTTTCCGGCGACCGCTCTCGCCCCGCCCCGGTCATCTCACGCACCGTTCCATCACTTGCCTCAGTGTAGGGAGTGCCGGCGGGCGCGGCAACGGCGGTGGCCACGGCCGGGGCGTTCGGGTTGTGATTCGGTCGGTTCAGGGCGCAGCCCTCCACCTATGTACAGACGAGAACCGCACCGTTTTCTTCCCGCCTCGCCCCGTCAATGGGGAAAAGTGGGCCGGAGCCTGTCTCGCGTCGCTGGCGAGACCGCGCTGTCCGAAAGCTTCAGCGTTCCTCCATGCGGGACACATAGGCCCGCAGGACGGCGTTCATATGCGTCTGATAGCGCGGCCCTCGTGCCAGAAACCACTCGAGCACATCGTGATCCACCCGCAACGAGATTGCCCGCTTCGGTGGAGGTACCACGACCGCCTCCTTCCAGAAGTCCGCCGGGAGGTTCTGCAGCTCCGGGGGAGAGGTCCGCTCGATTTCCTCATCCGACATCCGGCGGAGGCGATCGAGATTCGCACGGCCGCGAGTCGGCCCCTTCGTTCCCGCAGGCCCGCCCCCTCCAGGTGCCGCACCCATGGAACTCAAGTGTACAAGCGGCTCCGGGCCATACGATCGAAACGGCCGGGCCCCGTTCGCGCCCGGCCACCTGGATCCCCGGGACGGGAGCCGCCGCGTGACAATGCGGCGTCGTTCGCCATCACGCGCTATAGCATCCTGGCTCCGTTCTCGCCGAGCCAAGAGCCATGAAATCAACGATGCAAAGGATCACGGTGCGTATCCCGACCGTCCTGCTTCACCGGGCTTGCGCGATCACCGGCGAGGGGATCACGAGCACGGTCCGCCAGGGCCTCAGGCTGATCACGGCAGTTGACGCCCAGAAGAAGCTCCGGGAACTGCGCGGAAAAGTACCGATCTCGGTGGAGCCTGAAGAAACCCGCGAGGATCGGGATCTGGATCGCATCGTGTCCCCGACCGGACGCCCAGAGCGGGCCGGTCGTAACAAATCGAACATCGACCCTGTTGCCCGCGCCAAGCGCGAGTAGCGCCGCGTAGCTCGCGGCCCTGACGGACCCCCACGGGAGAAGCCCCCACAATCGCGTGTTGGGCGCACACCCCGCCCCGCATGAGGGGGATGAGACACCGCTTCGTCTGGGCGGAGCGGTGGCCGACCGACCGCTTGGCGATAACAGCGTTGCGCCGGTTTCGTCGCGCTCCGCGCGACGAAACCGGTCTGAAGGCCCCCACCGGGAGAAACGCTCATGATCGGGTCGGCCCGTTCACCCCGCCCACATGAAAAAGGTGGTGCGGCACTCACGTTGGCAGGACCCGACGTCATCGCCGCAGGTTTCGCGTTCCCGGGCCTGCGCGCCATCGGGGCTGTCGGGAGCCCGGCGCAACTGCATTTTCACAGCAACTGGCCGGAGGTCCCGGGCATCCGCGCCACCATGCCACCCTGGAGGTCGGCCCCCTCTACTCTCCCGCTGCCCGGTTACGATTCCGGGATGGTCGAGGCCCGGGCGCACACGAGTGCCCGGCAGCAGCCCCGGGCCGGTAGCCGCGAGGCGTCGAACCCGCTGCTTTTCTGCGGTTTGGGCCTGCTTTTGCCGGGAGTTGGGCACATGGCCCTCGGCCGGCGCGGGACGGGCGCCGTCTTCCTGGTCAGCATCGGGTTGCTGTTCGTCCTCGGGATCCGGATGGAGGGAGAACTCTTTCCCTTCGAGGCCGCCGCCCCCCTGACCCTCCTCGCGGGGATCGCCCAGATGGGGGCCGGGGGCTTCTACCTGGCGGCCCGCCTGCTGGGGCTCGGGGCCGGGATTCCGGAAGCGCCCAGCTACGAATACGGGTACGCCTTCCTGATCGTGGCGGGACTCATGAACATGCTCGTGGCCCTGGATGCGTGGGATATCGCAACGGGGGCGAAGGGGCTGGCGGAGGACGCGGCGCCTCAAGACGGACCCCGGAGCAGCTGAGCGATGAGCCACTTCGCCGCGCTCATCCTCTTCGCCGCGCTCGTCTCCCCCGCCTTCGCCTGCCTGATGCGCGAGGGCTGGGGCGCGCGGCTGCGCTTCACCTGCTGGGCCTTCCTCAGCTTCGTCGGATTCGCCTTCGGAATCGGTTGGGTCATGTACCTGACGGGCGCCTGATCCGGACCCACCGAAGCTCTCCAGATGGCGGGACTCCCGGTTCTCGGGATCGCGGTCCTGATCGGCATCGCCTGGGCGATCTCCACGGACCGGCGCCGCTTCCCGTGGCGGGTGGTGGCGTGGTCGCTCGCGATGCAGGTGGCGTTCGCGCTGCTGGTCCTCAAGACCGCTGCCGGCGCCGCGGTGCTCGGCGCGGTCGCGGACGGAGTGGAACTCGCGCTCCAGCAGGCGAACGCCGGCATCGAACTGCTGTTCGGCCCGCTGGCTGATCGGGAGCGTTTCGGCGTCATCCTCGCGATCTCGGCGCTCCCCGCCATCGTCTACGTGGCGTCGGTGTTTTCCGTCCTCTACTACCTCGGCATCCTGCAGCTCGCCGTCGTCGGGATGGCCAAGGTGATGGTGCGCACGTTCGGCACCAGCGGCGCGGAAACGCTGGCGGCCGTCGGAAACGTCTTCATGGGCCAGACCGAAGCGCCGCTGCTGGTAGCGCCCTACCTCGAGCGGATGACCCGATCCGAACTCCACGCGGTCATGGTCTCGGGGATGGCCACCGTGTCCGGCGGGATGCTCGCGGCCTACATCGCGCTCGGCGTGGACGCGCGCTTTCTGCTGGCGGCCAGCCTGGTGAACGCCCCGGCGGCGCTCATGATGGCCAAGATCATCGTCCCGGAGACCGAAAAACCCGAGACCGCGGGACGGGTGGACTACAAGGTCGAGCGCCGGGAGGTGAACCTGATCGATGCGGCCGCGAACGGCGCCACGGCGGGCATGAAATTGGTGCTGAACGTGGTCGCAATGCTCATCGCCTTCCTCAGCATGGTGGCGCTCGTCAACCTGCCGCTCGGCGCGGTGGGTCTGTCGCTTTCGGAGATCCTGGGCTGGGTATTCGCGCCCATCGCCTTCCTGATCGGCGTCCCGCTGGCGGAGGTCGGGACCGTGGCCTCGATGCTCGGGAAGAAGCTGATCCTCAACGAGTTCGTCGCCTACCTCGACCTGACGGCGCTCAGGAGCACGGGGGCGCTTTCCCCGAAGAGCGAGATCATCGCGACCTTCGCGCTCTGCGGGTTCGCGAACCTCGGTTCGGTCGGCATCCAGATCGGCGGCATCGGAGCGATCGCGCCCGGCCGCAGGAAGGATCTGGCCCGGCTCGGCCTCCGGGCCCTCGTCGGCGGCACGGCGGCAACGCTCGTGACCGCCGCCATCGCCGGGATGCTGGTGGGGGCGCCGTGAACGCGGCCGTCGCAGCACGCCTTGCGGAGGCGGCCGCCTTCGTCCGGGCGTGGTACGGGAAGGACCGGCCGTTCCCGGAACTCGGGATCGTCCTCGGCTCCGGACTGGCCGGCGTCGCGGATGGGATCCCGGACGCCACCTCCCTGCCCTACGAGAGCGTCCCGGGGCTCGCCGCGTGTTCGGCCGCGGGTCACCGGAGCCGGCTCCTGGTCGGCGACCTGCCTGCCGACTCCGGGCCGCCGCTGCCGGTGGCGGTGCTGCTCGGCAGACACCATCTCTACGAGGGACGAACCCCGGAAGAGGCGGTGTTCGCGGTGCGGCTCCTGGGGTCGCTCGGCGTCCGGCGACTGGTCCTTACCGCCGCGGTGGGCGCCATCCATCCGGAGCTTCGGACGGGGGATTTCCTCCGGATTGACGATCACCTCAACCTGACCGGCGCGAGTCCCCTCGAGGGACCGGAACCCGGACCGGAACCGCGGTTTCCGGATATGACCCGGGCCTGGGACGAGGATCTCGGAAGGGCGCTCGAGCGCGCGGCGGCGCGCATCGGAATGCCTCTGCGCTCCGGGGTCTACGCCGGGGTGCGGGGTCCCCAGTTCGAGACCCCGGCCGAGATTCGCATGCTGCGGACCATCGGCGCGGACGTGGTGGGGATGTCCGTCGTGCTCGAAGCGATCGCGGCGCGCCATCTCGGAATCCGGCTCGCCGGACTCGCCTTTGCCTCGAACCTCGCGGCGGGTATCGGCGAGGGGCCGCTCGACGCCGCACATGTGAACGCGGCCGCCGCGCGGGCGGCGCCGGCGCTCCTGCGGCTACTCGGGGCGGCGGCCGCGGAGGAGGAATTCCGGGGGTAGCTGGACCGTGGGCATGCCGCCCGAAACGATCAGCCTCTCAGCAACAGCGTCGTCAACAGGGTGGTCAGCGTTCCGACGAGGGTCCCCAGCAGCAGGAACAGCATGGTCCAGATCCGGCTCAACTGCTTGTCCACCGAGTCCAGCCGCGCCGTCAGCCGCGAATCCACATCCTGAATCCGTGCGCTCTGTTCCGCGAACGCCGCCTGGAATTGCCCGCTCTGTTCCGCGAACGCGGCCCGGAATTGTGCGCTCTGTTCCGCGAACGCCGCCTGGAATTGCGCGCTCTGTTCCGCCGCAATCGTCCGGATCAGCCCGGTAAGCTCGGCGACAACGCTCTTCCCCGCCATCGACTGAATTTCCCGCATCGCAGTATAGACTTGGGGCGCATCGCCCCTCTCGAGAAGCAGCCCGAAGAGAGTCCCCGCTTCGGGTAGTTCGACCGGATCTGGCGTTTCCGGCCGGACCGCGAGGCCGGCGGTTCGCCTACAGCACCCCGACGTAGGGGAGGTGGCGGTAGCGGCCGGCGTAGTCGAGGCCGTAGCCCACCAGGAACTTGTCGGGAACGACGAAGCCGATGAAGTCCGCCTGGACCGCGACCCGGCGGCGCGACGGCGACGCTCATGACCGCCGCCATCGCCGGGATGCTCGCGGGGGCACCGTGAACGCGGCCGTCGCAGCACGCCTTGCGGAGGCGGCCGCCTTCGTCCGGGCGTGGTACGGGAAGGACCGGCCGTTCCCGGAACTCGGGATCGTCCTCGGCTCCGGACTGGCCGGCGTCGCGGATGGGATCCCGGAGACCAGCTCCCCTGCCCTGCGAGAGCGTCCCGCGGGTAGCTGAACCGGGGGCATGCCGCCCGAAACGATCAGCCTCTCAGCAACAGCGTCGTCAACAGGGTCGTCAGCGTTCCGACGAGGGTCCCCAGCAGCAGGAACAGCATGGTCCAGATCCGGCTCAACTGCTTGTCCACCGAGTCCAGCCGCGCCGTCAGCCGCACATCCACATCCTGAATCCGTGCGCTCTGCTCCGCGAACGCCGCCTGGAATTGCGCGCTCTGTTCCGCCGCAATCGTCCGGATCAGCCCGGTAAGCTCGGCGACAACGCTCTTCCCCGCCATCGACTGAATTTCCCGCATCGCAGTATAGACCTGGGGCGCATCGCCCCTCTCGAGAAGCAGCCCGAAGAGAGTCCCCGCTTCGGGCAGTTCGACCGGATCTGGCGTTTCCGGCTCATTCCGTGATTCAGGCATGGAGGCTCCTTCGCGCCGGGTTCCCAAACCCGCGCCGGATATTCGCGTCGCTTCCGACGCGGGCGATTCCTACATACCTATAGACGGAAATCAGGCCGAAAAATTCCCACTGCGACGCGCCCTGGAAGGCTTGCCCCGCGGGGGCCGGCACAGCCCGCCGGAGGCGGGCGGAGTCGCGTATCGCCAAATACCGGGACGGTTCCCGTCTCGGCACTGTCCCCATCCCAGGAGGTGGCGTTCCCGTGCCCGGCCGCGCTTCTGCTCAATCAGCATTGCGCCGCTCGCCCCGCTCTGCGGGGCGGTGCCGGCCCCCACCGGGAGAACTGGCCAGAGGTCGGCGTTCCCTTGCCTGCGCGTCGCTCCGCCTGGTGGCATGGGCGCCATGCGCCATGTTCAGCGTCCGCGCGTTCTGCGACTCGGCGAGCGCTCCCGAGTATGAGAAATACGGGCTGGGGCGCATCGCCCCTCTCGAGAAGCAGCCCGAAGAGAGTCCCCGCTTCGGGCAGTTAGACCGGATCTGCCGCTGCCCGGCCGGACCGCGAGGCCGGCGGTTCCTAGCAGCCTGTGGATAAAGTGGCGTGAGCGCCGAGGCCGGGGAGGCCCAGTTCTCCCGGTGGGGCCAGTTCTCCCGGTGGGGGCCCGGCTGACAAGGCGCGTGAGGGAGGAGCCCCCACCGGGAGAACTGGCCCTGCTGTATTCCGACCGAAACGCAACGATGAGCGGCGCGAAGCGACGTGGTGAACAGCCGGTGGTGGAACCCACGTGAGCGCCGAGGCCGGGGAGGCGCCCGGCTGACAAGGCGCGTGAGGGAGGAATACCTGCTGTATTCCGACCGAAACGCAACGATGAGCGGCGCGAAGCGACGCGGTCAGCCGGGATGGATCGCCGGCCGAACGCCGCGTGGGTTTCATCACCGGCTGTTTGGCCGGGATGCATCGCCGGCCGAACGCCGCGTGGCTTTGTCCACAGGCTGCTAAAGCACCCCGACGTAGGGGAGGTGGCGGTAGCGGCCGGCGTAGTCGAGGCCGTAGCCCACCAGGAACTTGTCGGGAACGACGAAGCCGATGAAGTCCGCCTGGACCGCGACCCGGCGGCGCGACGGCTTGGAAAGCAGCGCCGCGCACGCCACGGAGCGGGGCCCCGCCGACTTCACCTCCCGCATGAGGGCTTCCAGCGCGATCCCGGTGTCCACGATGTCCTCCACGATCAGCACGTCGCGGTCGGTGAGGGTTTCCGGGTGGTAGAGCTCGACCGCCGGTACGCCGGGCTCGGTGCCGTCGCCGTAGGACGCCACCCGGCAGAAATCCACCGTCACCTCGAGGCCCCGCGCATGGAGTTCGCGCACCAGATCCGCCGCGAATACGAAGGCGCCGCGGAGCACCACCAGAAGGTGCAGCTTCCGGTCGGCGTGAACGGCCGCGATCTCTTCGGCGACTGACTTCACGCGCGCCGCGATGACATCCGCCGAGAGGATCTCGGGCGGAGCCGCCGCCGCACCGTCAGGGGGAGTCACGCCGAGTGAGCCGGGGCTAACAGCCTGTGGTGGAACCCGGGTGAGCGCCGAGGCCGGGGAGGCCCAGTTCTCCCGGTGGGGGTCCGGCTGACAAGGCGCGTGAGGGAGGAATACCGGGTGTATTCCGACCGAAACGCAACGATGAGCGGCGCGAAGCGACGCGGTTCAGCCGGGATGCATCGCCGGCCGAACGCCGCGTGGGTTTCGCCACAGGCTGTTACCCAGTCGGGAACAGGCCGAAGGTGACGCTGATGACCCCGATCGCCTCCACCGGCTTCCCGTCCTTGAGCGCCGGCTTCCAGCGGTAGAGGAGCGCGTGCTGCCGCGCCGTTTCGACGCAGACCCGGCACCCGGACTTGATGACCCCGAGCACTTCGGTGGTCCCGTCGAGCTTGACACGCACCCGGAGCATCACCTCCCCGCTGATCTTCCGCCGGCGCGCCGACTCGGGATAGGGCGGCTCGGGAGGCTCGTAAACGAGGCGCGGCTCCACGTCATAGCCCCCGGGGCTGTAGGCGCCGCCCCCCGAGCCGCCCCCGTACCCGGGGCCGACGCCCCACCCCTGCCCTTCGCCGGTGCCGATCCCTTCGCCGCCGCCGATGCCTCCACCGGTGCCGGCGCTCGGTGCCGTGTCCCGCCCTCCGTAGTCGCCGAAATCATCGAGCGAGAGCCCCGGGGAATTGACGGCCTGCGGAGAGAAAACGCTTCCCAGGGCGAGGTTGGTGAGATCCAGCTGATCGGCGACGTTCTCCAGATCCTCGAAGCGGAGCGGCCGTGGCTTCCGTGGGGCAATGGGGGCCTCGCGCGGGGTTTCGGGTTCGGGCTGGGGCCGGGGGGCCTCCACCCGGACCGGGATGTAGGCGCTGATCCGTTCCCCGCGGCTGCCGCCCCCTCCTCCACCGCCGCCGTCGCCCTCGCCCCCGACTCTCCCGAACGGGAAGAGGGGACTGCCCACCATCCGCTCGTCCGACGAATCGAAAAAACCGAACCCCGGCAGGAATACCAGACCCACGAGCGCCAGGTGGAAGGCGGCCGAGACGAGCGCCGATCGCTGTTTCCAGATCGGCACCGAAGGTCCAGACGCCGCACCCCCCGATGCGAGGCCGGCCAGCCAGCCTTCCGAACGGCGCACCGGATCCCGGTCCCCGGTGCCGTCTGCGGTTTCCATCGCGCCTCTCCGCCTCCTTGCCTCACCCCAACCGATCAATGCTAGCAGCCCGTAAACAACGTCGCGCGGTGTTCGACCGGGCTGCTAGCAGCCCGCAAACAACGTCACCGGACGTTGGACGAGCGGAAACTCGTCCGGCTGCCTCCGCAGTGCGGCTATCCCCGAGACGCCGGCGCGATCGATTCGAGGACTTCCTCGGTGTGCTGGCCATGGAGCGGCGGCGGGAGGGCGGCGGTGTGGTTTTGCCCGTCGAACTGGACCGGGTTCCCGATCATCCGGAGAGCGCCGATCTCCGGGTGCTCGCGTTCCACCACCATCCCGCGCGCCTGAAGCTGCGGGCTCGCCACGATCTCCGCCACGCTTCGCACCCGACCCACCGGAACGCCGGCTTCGTCCAGCATTCGCTCCCACTCGGCGACCCCCCGGGAACGGAAGACCGGCTCGAGCTGAGCGCGGAGTTCGGGGCGGCGGCGCACCCGGTCGGGGTTCTTTTCGAACCCGGAACGGTCGAGATCGGGACAGGCCACCGCACAGAAGCGCTTCCAGAGGGCGTCGTTGCCGACGCCGACGATCACGTGTCCGTCCGACGCTTCGAAGCTCTCGTAGGGCGTCAGCGAGGGGTGGTTGTTGCCGCTTCGGACCGGCTCCTCACCGGTGAGCAGGAATCCCTGCACCTGGTAGCAGAGCGTGGCCACCACCGAATCGAAGAGCGCCACATCCACCCGGCGGCCCCGCCCGTCCCGCTCCCGCGCGAAGAGCGCCGCCAGGATGCCGGAACTCGCCATCATCCCGGCGCAGATGTCGGCGAGCGAGGCTCCCACCTTGGTGGGCGGCCCTTCGGGCGGCCCGGTAAGGCCCATCCAGCCGGCCTCGCCCTGCATGATCGCGTCGTAACCCGGCTTGGACGAAAGGGGCCCGTATTGCCCGTAGGCGGAGACCGAGCACCAGATGAGGCGGGGATGACGGCCCTGCACCTCCTCGGGAGCAAAACCCAGACGCGCCATCGTTCCGGGCCGAAAGTTCTCGACCAATGCGTCGCTCTCCCCGATCAACCGCGCCAGCGCTTCCTTGCCTTCTTCGGTCTTGAGGTTGAGCGTGACGCTCTTCTTGCCCCGGTTCACGGCCACGAAGTAGGCGGCCTCCCCGCCGGCGAAGGGCGGCCCCCAGGTGCGGGTGTCATCCCCGGCGGGAGACTCGATCTTGATCACTTCGGCGCCCAGATCAGCGAGCATCATCGTGGCGTAGGGGCCGGCCAGGATTCTGGAAAGATCCAGAATGCGAACTCCCGCGAGCGGAGCGCCCGCCGCCGCGGGCGTGGCGCCGGACGTCAACGCAGCGCGCGCTCGGTGCCGGTGAGCGCCCGATCCAGGAGTACCAGCGCGTCGTTCACGTCGGATACTCCGATGTTGAGCGGCGGCGAGATCCGGATGCAGTTGCCGTAGAGCCCACCCTTCCCGATCAGCAGGCCCTCGTCCCGCGCCATCTGGAGGAGACAGGTCGTGAAGCGCGCGTCGGGCGCCTTCGTTCCCCGGTCCTCGACGAACTCGAGCGCCTGCATGAGGCCCTTGCCGCGCACGTCGCCAATCGCCGGATGAGCCTCGGCGAGGTCTTCGAGCCCTGCCCGGAGATGGGCGCCCATTCGTTCCGCGTTCGCTGCGAGGTTGTCGCGTTCGACCACCTCCAGAACCGCTCCGGCGGCCGCCATGCTCACCGGATTGCCGCCGAACGTCGAGAGCGTATTGCCCCGCAGTGCATCCGCGACCTCGTCGGTGGCGACCGTGGCTCCCACCGGCACCCCGTTCCCGAGCCCCTTGGCGTAGGTCACGATGTCCGGCTCCACGTCCCAGTGGTCGATTCCGTTGAGGGTTCCGCCCGTGCGGCCCCACCCGGTCTGAACCTCATCGCAGATGAAGATCCCGCCGTAGCGGCGCACGATTTCCACGGCAATCTCGAAGTAGCCGGGCGGCGGGGTGATGAACCCGGCCACTCCCTGAATCGGTTCGGCGATGAACCCCGCGATCCGGCCCGAGGTGGTGGTCTGGATCACATCCTCGATGTCCCGGGCGCAGCGGAGGTCGCAGGACGGATATTCGAGACCGAAGGGACAGCGGTAGCAGTAGGCGTTCGCCACGTGGCGGACACCCGCGGCGGTGCTGGCGCCGAGGCGCCACGGCGCCTGACCGGTGGCGCCCATGGTCAGCCGGCTGCGGCCGCTGTAGCCGTGACGGAGGGCGATCACTTCCGAGCGTCCGGTGTGCATTTCGGCGAGCAGCAGGGCCATCTCGTTGGCCTCGGTGCCGGAATTCGTGAAGAAGCTCTTCCGGCAGTTCCCGGGAGACAGGCGGGCGAGGCGTTCGGCGAGTTCCACCATGGGCTGGTTCGGGAACATGGTGGTGACGTGTTGGAGGGTGTCCATCTGCTCGCGGATCGCCTGGTTCACCTCGGGATGGCAGTGGCCGAGGCCGACGGTGAGGATCCCCCCGAAGAAATCGAGATAGCGGTTGCCATCCGAGTCCCAGACGTGTTGCCCCTGCCCCCGGACGATCGGCATGGGCTCGTCGTAGAAGGTCTGCACCGCCGGCATGACGTAGCGGCGGTGAGCCTCGCGGATGGCTTCGGTGCTCAGCCGCGGACGACAGGCAGGCGGGGTGTCCTCCTGCGACACGGATTCGGTCGGACTGCTGCTCATCCCGTCATTCTCCCACGCCGGAGGGGAGGGCGGGCCCGGTGCTCCCACTGCCACCCGCCGTCCCGCGGGCTGACGATGTCGCCCGCCGCCGGCGGACGATGCCGGTCAGCGACCGGCGTTCCCCAACAGGGCGCCGTGCTGGAGTTCGCGCACGTGATCCCGGAGCCGGGCCGCGCGCTCGAACTCCAGATCGCGCGCCGCTTTCTTCATCTCCTTCCGGAGCCGGGCGATTTCGCGCTCGAGCGCCTCGGGACTCTCGGGCGGCGCCTCGAAGAGCCCCATCGCCCGATCCCAGTCGTCCTCCTCAACCGCCGCTGCTCCCGCCGACGCGGGAGCGAAAGCCGCGGCGATGTCCTTGACGACGGTGCGGGGCACGATGCCGTGCTCCTCGTTGAACGCCCGCTGGAGCGCGCGGCGGCGCCGGGTTTCGCCGAGCGCCCGTTTCATGGAGCCGGTCTCGTGGTCGGCGTAGAGGACCGCCCGGCCACTGGCGTGCCGGGCCGCCCGGCCCATGGTCTGGATCAACGCCCCCGCCGAGCGGAGAAATCCCTCCCGGTCGGCATCGAGGATGGCCACCAGGGAAACCTCGGGCAAATCGAGCCCCTCGCGCAACAGGTTGATCCCGATCAGCACGTCGAACTCGCCGAGGCGCAGCGAACGCAGGAGCTGGACCCGCTCCAGCGTGTCGATGTCCGAGTGCAGGTAGCGGCAGCGCACCCCGAGCTCGTGGTAGTACTCGGTGAGGTCCTCGGCCATCCGCTTGGTCAGGGTGGTGACGAGCACCCGCTCGCCGCGGGCCACGGTCTCCCGGATCTCTCCGAGCAGGTCGTCCACCTGATCTGCCGCGGGCCGCACCTCGACCCCGGGATCGAGCAAACCGGTGGGACGGATGATCTGTTCGACCACCACCCCGCCCACGGCTTCGAGTTCGTACGGCCCCGGCGTGGCCGAGACCGAGATCGCCTGTCCGACCCGCTCCTCCCACTCCGCGAACGAAAGCGGCCGGTTGTCGAGCGCCGAGGGGAGCCGGAAACCGTGCTCCACCAGGGTGCGTTTCCTGGCCTGGTCGCCGGCGAACATCCCGCGGACCTGCGGATACGTCTGGTGGCTTTCGTCCACCACGATGATGACGTCCGACGGCAGGTAGTCCATCAGGGTCGGGGGCGGCTGGCCGGGAGCGCGCCCCGTGAAGTGACGCGAGTAGTTCTCGATGCCGTGGCAATGGCCCGACTCCGCGAGCATGTCCAGATCGAAGAGCGTCCGCTGCATGAGGCGCTGCGCTTCGAGCAGCTTCCCTTCCTGGAGAAGCTTCGGATGGTGTTCGTCGAGTTCTTCCCGGATCGTGACCAGCGCCCGGGCGAGGTCTTCCTCCCGGGCCACGTAGTGGGTCCGCGGGAAGAGCGTGACCCGGCTCTCGCGCGTGAGCTCGCGGCCGGTGAGGGGGTCAAAGCGGGCCAGGCGCTCCACCTCGTCGCCGAAGAGCCGTACCCGCAGGCCGAGGTCTTCGTAGCCGGGCACGATCTCCACCGTGTCCCCCCGCACCCGGAAGCGCCCCCGTTCGAGGGAGGCATCGTTCCGCTCGTACTGCATTTCGACGAGCTTGCGCAACAGCGCCTGCCGGGAAGGGAACTCGGTTCCCTCCTCGAACACGACGAGCATCCCGTAGTAGGCCTCGGGAGACCCCAGGCCGTAGATGCAGGAGACGCTGGCGACGATGAGCACATCCCGGCGCTCGAAGAGCGAGCGGGTCGCGGACAGGCGCAGGCGATCGATCTCGTCGTTGATCGTGGCTTCTTTCTCGATGTACGTATCGCTCGCCGGGACGTAGGCCTCGGGCTGGTAGTAGTCGTAGTAGCTCACGAAGTACTCGACGGCGTTGTCCGGGAAAAAGCCCCGGAACTCCTGGTAGAGCTGGGCGGCGAGCGTCTTGTTGTGCGCGATGACCAGCGCGGGGCGGTTCACCGCCTCGATTGCCCGCGCGACGGAGTAGGTCTTGCCCGAGCCCGTTACCCCGAGGAGCACCTGGTTCGGATCGCCCCGTTCCAGCCCCGCGGCGAGCTGCTCGATGGCCGCTTGCTGGTCCCCACGCGGCTCGAACGAGCTCACCGAGCGGAAGGGACGCGCGCTCTTCCCCGGAGGAAGGCCGGGACGGGCGTAGGGAGCCGCGCGCTCGGCCGGTCCGGCGTAACGCGAGGAACCGGAAGGCATTCGGGATCAGGCGTCCAACAACCCGGCGCGGCGGGCGCTCGCCGCAGCCGTCTTGGCAGCCGGTGAACAGAGTCGCGCGGCCCAGTTCTCCCGGTGGGGGCTCGAGCGGCGATGCATCCCGGCTGAACCGCCCCCCCACCGGGAGAACTGGCGTCTTACGTCGCTCATCGTTGCGCTTCGGTCGAAATACACTCGGGCCAGTTCTCCCGGTGGGGGCTCCTCCCTCGCGCGCCTTGTCAGCCGGGCGCCTCGCCCCCACCGGGAGACTGGCCACTCTCGGCGCTCACGCCACCCTATCCACAGGCTACTAGAACGATTCGTCAGGGCGACAGTCGTCTTCGGTCATCCCCCGGAAGCCGAGGACCCGGAGCATGGTCCGGTGGACCATCACGTCCGGGGTCGAGGCTCCGGAAGTAACTCCGATCCGGAGGGATCCCTCCGGCAACCAGCCCCGCCTTACTACCGGATCCGCCCCCTGCCCCGAGCCGAGCCCGGGCCGGCAGCGAATCTCGTCGCCGGACAGCAGGCACTCGGGTCCCGAGATGTGGTAGCTGGGGAACTTCCGCTCGCAGATCGCAGCCAGATTGACGGTGTTCGAGGAGTTGAAACCGCCGACCACCAGCACGAGATCGAGATCCTCCCGGAGCAGTTCGAGGACGGCGTCCTGACGCTCCTGGGTGGCGCTGCAGATGGTGTCGAAGGAACGGAACCGGCCGGCGACCTCGGCCTCCCCGTAGCGGCGCGCCATCGAGTCGCGAAGCACGGCGGCGATCTCCAGCGACTCGCTCGCGAGCATCGTGGTCTGATTCGCGAGGCCGATGCGGCCCAGGTCCAGATCCGGGTCGAACCCCGGCGAGCAGGCGGGAGCAAAGTGATCGAGGAATGCTTCCCGGTCGGGGAGCAGCGCGCCTCCGTTCGTTTCCGGGTGTCCGGCATCCGCCTCGCCGGCCGGCTTCCGGCTGGCCTCGAGGTAGCGGCTGACCTCCAGCACCTCGGCCATGTCGCGGACGACCAGGTACTTCCCGGCGCGGGAAATCGTGGCCTTCGTCTCCTCGTGGGCGTACTTGCCGTGCACCACCGAGGTGAATCCATCGCGCTTGTAGCGGTCCACGTTCTTCCAGACGTTCATGACCGAGCCGCAGGTGGTGTCCACGAGAATGGCGCCCTTTCGGCGCAGCACGTCCAGTTCGCTGGTCGCCACCCCGAAAGCAGGCAGCAGCACCACGTCCTCGGGGCCGACATTTTCGAACTTCGCCTCGGGCGGAGACGCGTCTTGCAGGAACCGGATCCCGAATTCGGAGAGCCGGCGATTCACGTAGGGGTTGTGGATGATCTCGCCGGTCAGGAAGATGCGCCGGTCGGGGAAACGCAGGCGCGCCTCGTAGGCATACTCGATCGCCCGGTCCACGCCGTAGCAGAAACCGAACTCGTGGGCGATCAGGAACCGGATCCCCCCGGCCCGAATCCGATAGTCGTGATCGCGGGCGAAGCGGATCAGATGGCCGCGGTAATCCTCGGTCAGCGGTTCGATGATCTGCTTGCGAAGTCCGAGACCGCGACGGTAGTGGATGCCCCGCGGCGGCAGCTTGGCGCTCGGAGGCGACAGCTCTTCGCCACCCATCTGGGCGACGGGATTTTCGGCGGTCGGCACGCCCCGAATGATACGCTTTCGGTTCATGCAGGACGTTCTGATCACTGGGCCCAGAAAGCGTCAGCCGAAGATTCTCGCCCACGTGGACGCCGGCAAATGCTTCGGCCGAGGATGCGAGATGTGCATCGCCGTCTGCCCGGTCAAGGACTGCATCATCCTGGTGCCGGACCCCGAGCCCCGCTCGGTGGGGCAGGTCTGCGAAGTGAACATGGAGACCTGCATCGGCTGCCAGCTTTGCGCGAAGTTCTGTCCGCCCGACTACGACGCGATCCACATGTTCCCCCACGACGAGGGAATGCGGCTCGCCGCCGAGCGCGACCGGACCTACGAGTACCGCCAGTACCGGAAGAAGCCGGGCGAAGCCCTGGCGCGCTAGACCGGAAACCGTCCGCCGCTCGCCCCGGCCGAAGCCGGGCGAACCCCGGCGGGAGCCGGGTGAACCCCGCCGGCGCGGGTGAACCCGGGCCGGCGGCCGGGTCCCTTGCTGACCGCATCCGTTCCGGACACCGCCGCCCGATCGCCGGCGGCTTTGCTACCATTCTCATCCCCCCAAGCTGGCATTCGGGAGGGCTCGCCTGGCGCTTCGGCCTGAATGCCGAAGCTTCCTGAAACCCTGATTTGTCCGACGCCCAGAGTCCCCGCTCGAACGGCAGAGACACTGGCGCCGTGGGTGAGGCTTCTCCCTCCGACGGTTCCCGGCCGGTCGAACGAGTGACGGAGCGCATCGGCGAAGGAGGGAACGGCCAGGATTCGGCGGTGGAGGGCGAGCTCGAAGACACTCCCGCGCTTAGCCCCGAGCAGCTCAAGGCCGCGTATCGGGTGATGCTCACCTCCCGTGAGGTGGATCTCCGGGAGATCGCCCTGAAGCGGCAAAACAAGGCTTTCTTCCAGGTCAGTTCGGCCGGCCACGAAGCGGTCACCGCCGCCGCCGCCGCTCTGCTCCGGCCGAAGACCGATTGGGTCTTCGCCTACTACCGGGATCGCGCCCTTGCCACCGGCCTGGGACTGACCCCCCTCGAGCAATTGGCGGCTTCCTGGGGCGCCGCTTCGGATCCTTCTTCGGGCGGGAGGCAGATGCCCTCGCACTTCTCGAAACGCTCGCTCGGCCTGGCCGTCCATTCGAGCTGCGTGGGGACGCAGTTCCTGCATGCCATCGGGGTCGCCTATGCCGAGAGGTATCTGAGCCGCCACCGTATTCCCGGACTCCCGGGCGCCCCGAACGGGGACGGAATCGTGCTCGTGAGCGCCGGAGACGGCGCGACGAGCGAAGGCGAGTTCTGGGAGGCGCTGAACAACGCATCGCTGCGGCGGTTGCCGGTCCTCTTCTTGATCCAGGACAACGGCTACGCCATCTCGGTCCCCGTGGAGCATCAGACGGCCGGTGGCTCCATCGCCCCGCTCGCGCACGGGTTCCCCGATGTCAAGGTGCTCGAGTGCGACGGCTGCGACTACGAAGAGTCCTACCGCACCCTGCAGGAAGCGATCGACTACGTCCGATCCGGAGAGGGGCCGGCGCTCGTGCAGGCCCGGGTCATCCGGATGATGTCCCACTCACTTTCCGACGAACATCGCGACTACCGGACCGCCGGAGAACTGGAGGCGGAATCGGGACGCGATCCGCTCGCCCGCCTCCGGGATCGGCTCACCGCTTCCGGAGCCGCCACCCGGGAAGAGCTCGACGGTTTACAAAAGCGCACCCACGCGGGGGTAGCCGCCGCGGCCACCGATGCCCTCGCCTTGCCATGGGCCCATCCGGACACCGCCTGCGATCACCTCTACAGCCCCGACGTGGACCCCTGTTCCCCGGATTTCGAAACGGAACCTCGTTTCGAGGAGGGTGCGAAGCCCGGGACGATGGTGGACCTGCTCAACGCGACGCTCCGCTCCGAGATGGCTCGCGACCCGCGGGTCATGGTCTTCGGCCAGGACGTGGCGGACGCGAGCCGCGAGCAGATTCTCCGGGAGGTCAAGGGCAAGGGCGGCGTCTTCAAGGTGAGCTACGGGCTCCAGCGCGAGTTCGGGTCGGAGCGGGTCTTCAACACCCCCCTCGCCGAAGCCACGATCGTCGGAATGGGGGTCGGGATCGCGGTGCGCGGGCTCCGGCCGGTCGCCGAAATCCAGTTCCTGGACTACATCTGGCCCGGCTACATGCAGATCCGGAGCGAACTCGCCAGCCTGCGCTGGCGTGCGAACGGTCAGTACAGCGCCCCGCTGGTCCTTCGGGTTCCAACCGGCGGTTACCTGACCGGAGGGGCCCTCTACCACAGCCAATCCGCCGAGGTGCTCTTCACCCACCTTCCGGGGCTGCGGGTGGTGATTCCCTCGACGGCGCTCGATGCCGCGGGACTCCTCCGCACCGCGATCCGCTGCGACGACCCGGTCATCTTCCTCGAGCACAAGCACCTCTACCGCCAGACCTACAACAAGAGCGCCGACCCGGGGCCCGACTTCATGATTCCCTTCGGCAAGGCGCGCACCGTTCGTCCGGGCGAGGACCTGACCTTGGTCACCTTCGGCGCACTCGTCCACCGGGCCGAACTCGCCGCCCGGAAGGCGGCCGCCGACGGGATCTCGGTGGAGATTCTGGACCTCCGCTCGCTGGCTCCCTACGACTGGGAGGCGATTCGCGAGAGTGTCCAGCGAACGAGCCGCGTCCTGGTGGCCTATGAAGACACCCGGAGCCACGGCTACGGCGCAGAAATCGCCGCCCGCATCGCGGACGAGCTGTTCGAGGATCTCGACGCCCCCGTGCGGCGGGTAGCGGCCCGGGACACCTGGGTCGCCTACAACCCGGATATCGAGGCCGGAACGCTGCCGCAGGCGGAAGACCTGCTCGCCGCCATCCGGGATCTCGCCGAGTACTGACCGGGGCGTGGCCGGCAACGCCACCGCCCGCTAGTCTGGTTGCATGTCCGTCCAGGTATTCCAGTCTCCGCTCGCCCAGACCGAGCCGGTGCCGCCGAGTCCCGATACGAACCCGCTGAGCATTCTCACGGAAAGCGAACGCCTCCATTTCGGGGCTGTCCACCAGGTCGCCAGGAAAGAAGTCGCCCCCCTGACCCGCCGCATGGAAGAAGAAGGGCGGATTCCCTCCGAGCTGGTGAAGACGCTGGCGCGCTACGGGTTCTTCGGAGTCGTGGTTCCGGAGCAGCTCGGGGGCAGCGGCCAGGGCCTCTTCGACGTGGTCCTCACCGTCGAGGCGCTCGCCCGCGCCGACGCTGCGGTCGCCCTCCTGGTGGACGTCCACAACACCCTGATCGCCGGAGCGATCAACCGGTTCGGCCACCGGAGCCAGCGGTTCCGGTTCTTGCCCAAACTGGCCGCCGGCTGCATCGGCGCGTTCTCGCTTTCGGAGGCCCACTCCGGAAGCGACGCCTTCGCGCTCCGGACGACCGCGGAGCAAGTCGAAGGTGGGTTTTCGCTCAACGGATCGAAGGCGTGGGTCTCCGGTGGGCGGGAGGCCGGGCTCTTCCTGATCTTCGCCCGCGTCGCCGGCGGACCCGATGGGCAATCCGGCGGAGGGATCACCGCCTTCCTAGTGGATCGGGAAAGCGAGGGCTTGAGCGTCGGTCCCCCGGAGGCGAAGGTCGGTCTCAAGGCGTCCAGCACGACGCCGCTCTTCCTCAAGGACTGCTTCGTCTCCGGCGACAACGTCCTCGGCAAGGTCGGGAAGGGACGGCGTCTCGCGATGAAGCTCCTGAACGAGGGGCGCATCGGGATCGCCGCCCAGCTCGTGGGGGTCGGACAGGCCGCCCTCGAGCTCGCCGTCGCCTACACGAAGGAACGCGAGGCGTTCGGCCGCAAGATCGGCAAGAACCAGGCGGTCGCTTTCGCCCTGGCGGAGGCCGCAACGCAGGTCGAGACGGCCCGCCTCCTGACCTGGAATGCGGCGCGGCTCGGGGACCAGGGGAACGAGACCCGCTACGCTGCCGCGATGGCCAAGCTGACGGCCCAGCGGATGGCCGAATCGGTGACCTCGCTCGCTATCGAGATCCACGGAGGAACCGGGTACACCACGGACTGCCTCGCGGAGAAGCTCTGGCGCGACGCCAAGGCGGGGACGATCTACGAGGGCACCGAGAACATGCAGCTCACGACGATCGCTTACGGCCTCGACCTCTGACCGAACGGGAAAAAGGCGGTCCCGGCGGCCTCCAGGCTCCGGCGCCCTGGCCCGAAGGCTGAACGCCGGGGCCGGCTTCAGGAGAGTCGGCACGCCGTGCGGGTGATCTGATCCCAGGCGCCGGCGACGTGGGTCCGGGTGGTGTTCGTCTGGGCCACCACCATGCGGAGGGCGACCCCGGCGGGGACCCGGGTATGGGTGAGATAGAGGCGGCCGGACTCGTTGAGGGCGTGCATCAGCCGAAGATTCAGATCGTCGAGAGCAACCCCCGGCCGGCGGTAGCGGAAGGTGACGTGGTTGAGAGGAGCCGGGGTGAGTGCCTCGAAGTCGTCCGCCTCCTCCACCCACCCGAGAAACTCCTGGCCGAGCGCCACGTGCTCGCGGATGTGTTCGCGGAGTCCTTCGGCGCCGTAGTGGCGGAGCACAAGCCACAGTTTGAGCGCCCGGAACCGCCGGCCGAGCGGGATCTGCCAGTCCCGGTAGTCAATGACCTCTCCAGCCTCGGAGGCGCGGTTCTTCAGGTATTCCGGGGTCACCGAGAGCGTCTCGATGAGCGCCCGGCGGTCCCGGACCCAGAAGGCGTCGCAGTCGAAGTTCGTGAACATCCACTTGTGCGGGTTGAAGCAGTAGGAGTCGGCGAACTCCAGACCCGCCTGCAGGTGCCGGAACTCCGGGCAGAGGAACGCGGTCCCGGCCATCGCGGCGTCCACATGGACCCAGATCCCGTGCTCCCGGGCAATCCTCCCGATCTCCCCGAGCGGATCGAACGCCCCGGTCGAGGTGGTGCCGAGCGTCACCGTCACGAAGGCGGGAATGCGGCCGGCGGCGAGGTCCTCCCGCACCTGGGCGGCGAAGGCCTCCGGCCGGGCGGCCCGGGTCTTCGGGTCCGCCGGAATGGAGCGCAGGTTGTCGCCGCCGAGTCCGGCGATCCGCACCGCTTTCAGGAGCGAGGAGTGCGACTCCTCGGAGCCGTAGGCGACGAGCGGCGCCCGGACTCCAACGCGGTTCGACTCGAATCCGGTGGCGCGTTCCCGGGCGGCGAGCAAGGCGGTGAGGGTCGCCGAGGACGCGGTGTCCTGGATGACTCCGCCCCCCGGGCCGCCCGAACGAAAGGCCGCCGGCAGATCCAGCAGGTCCGCCAGCCAGTCGAGGACGTGGGTTTCGAGTTCGGTACACGCCGGGCTCGTGGCCCACAGCATCCCCTGCACGCCCAGCCCGGCGGCCAGGAGTTCCCCGAGCACCGAGGGTCCCGAGTTGTTGGACGGGAAGAACGCGAAGAAACTCGGGGACTGCCAGTGGGTGAGACCGGGAACCACGACCCGGTCGAGGTCGCGCATCACCGCCTCGAAGGGCTCGCCGCTCTCGGGCGGGTGCTTCGGAAGCCGGGCCCGGATCTCGCCGGGACGGGCCTGGCAGAGCACCGGGAAGTCCTCCACCCGGCGCCAGTACGCCGCGAGCCAGTCGAGGACCTCCCGGCCGTTCCTCGCGAAGTCGTCGGGGCTCAGGTGGGTCATGAGGTCGTCTCGGGGATGGGGACTCCGATTCCGTAGCCAGCTCGGAAGCTGTCCGTGGAGAAGCCCCCGCCCGGGGCCGAGTGCGGCCCGGCGGTGGTCGTCAGCGCCCCGCTCCGGCGGAGAGACGGTCGATCTTGGCGGCCAGGATGAAGTCGCTCTCGGTGAGGCCGTTCACCTTGTGGGTCCAGATGGTGACCTCCACGCGTCCCCAGGCAACCAGCAGATCGGGGTGATGCCCTTCGGTCTCGGCGATCCCGCCCACCCGATTCGCGAAGTCGAGCGCGCCGGCGAAATCCGGGAACACGAATGTGCGGGCGATCCTGCGGTGTTCGGCGTGCCCCCACCCCTCGACCTGGCCCAGGTAGTTCTCCACCTCGGCGGAATCCATCGGGGGCGCCCCGCCCCGGCACGGGACGCAGGTGCGGCTGGCCAGTTCGCTCATGGCGGAATTATGGCGGTTCCGCCCCGCGGCCCGGGTCAGGCTTGCCGCCCGGGCGCGGAGAGCAGCGCCATCGAGCGAACCGGGGCATCCGCCGCGGCTCGCGATTTGCCGGGATGCGGCTATCGCTGCGCCGGGATGCGCGGCTATCGCTGCGCCGGAATGCGGCTATCGCCTCGCCGGGATGCGGCTATCGCTGCGCCGGGATGCGGCTATGGCTTCGAATGCCGCGCCCCAAGAGCGCGAGCGACATCCGGGGCCAGTCCCCAGGCGGGGACTGGCCCCCACCTGACGTACTGACGCCGGGCAGTCAGCCGGCGGGACCCTGCAAGCACGATCCCGCCGGCGTCAAGAACGAGAAACGGCCAGTCGGTGTCTCGGCCGGCCGCGTTCTTCCTCAGCCCTTGATTCGGTTGAAAATCCGGGTCGCAGCCACGGTCGCCACGCCGGCCCACAGGGCCATGCTCAGGGCGCCCATCGCCATGTTGAGCTGCATGCCGACCGCCGGGATGTGACCCAGCACCTCCGAGGCTGTCATGCCGCCGACGGCGATCGCAAGCACGAGGGATCCCGTCGCATCCTCGGCATCGGTGTTCATCACGGTGTACACGATGCCGATGATGACCATAAGCAGAGGCCCGATTGTGTCCGGGACCATTGCGGTGAAGCCCATCAAGAGCCCGATTATCGTGCCCAGGGCCACTATTACTCTGTTAGCCATGTTGTCCCTCCAAGGATCCGTCTCGCTTCAGATTACGTGCCGTCCTTCCTTCGTTCGAACTACACGCGACCCTGCTTTCGTACCACGTTCGCGGCATGGAAGTCAACCTTTCGCTTCGTTGCGGCGGGTATCGCGCCGGCGAATAAAGGCCGCGCAAGCACCGCCCGGAAGAGGAAGCGGAGCCCCCCGGACAGCACAAAACGACTTCCCGAAACGTGACGCAATCTCGAAGTAGCGGAACCTGCGCGAGGTAGCCACCCGTGGACAAAGGCAATCGGTACGGGAGGGGCCGCCGGATCCTGTCTCACTGACCCGGCGGACGCCGCGGCCCCGGCCGGCGGTCAGAGTTCGAGCAGGAGCGCGGCGAGGAGCGCAACGCGGCGGGGGAGATCCCCGGTGACAACCTGTTCGTGCCGCGCATGGGCGCCGTCTCCGCGCGGGCCCAGTCCGTCAAGTACCGGAACACCCAGCCCGGCCACGATGTTGCCGTCCGAACCGCCCCCCGCCGAACCCTCGCCGAGATCCCAGTCGAGCTCGGCGGCCAACTGCCGGGCCCGGCGGTAAAGGGCGATGACGCCGGCGTTCCGCACCAGCGGAGGCCGGTTCACGCCGCCGGTCCATTCGACCCGGGCTTCGGGGTGTTCCGCGCCGAGGTCCCGGAGCGCCGCGATGAGCTGCGCTCCCGACTCCGGATCATCCATCCGGATGTCCACGTCCGCCGACGCCTCGGCGGGGACGACGTTGGTCCGCGACCCTCCCCGGATCAGTCCGACGTTCGCGGTGACGCCGCGCTCCGGCGCCGAAAGCGCGGCGGCGGCGGTCACGATCCGCGCCAGTTCGGTGATTGCATTGATCCCGCGCTCGGGATCCAGACCGGCATGGGCGGCGCGTCCGAGGACCCGCGCGCGCAGGATTCCCACGCCCCGGCGGCTCGTCTTGGCGCCGCCGTCCGGCAGCGAGGGCTCCATCACCAGACAGGCGGCGGCGGCCGCCGCCTCCGTTTCGATGAGTTCGCGGCTCGCCGCGCTTCCCGCCTCTTCGTCGGTGTTCCACAGGACCCTTAGCGGCCGGCGCGGCCGGAGACCCTCGCGGTCGAGAATCCTGAGCGCCCAGATCGTCTGCACCAGGCCCGCCTTCATGTCGTAGACACCCGGTCCGCGGGCCACTCCGTCCTCGATCCGGAAAGGGATCTCCTCGAGAGTGCCGTGCGGCCAGACGGTGTCGAGATGACCGAGGAGCAGGAGCGGTTTCCCGGTCGCCGCAGTTCCCGGAATGCGGACCAGCACGTGGGGCCCGCGCGGGGCGCCGCCATCCGTCCCGAATGTCCGGGACACGACTGCCTGGCGCAGGAACGTCGAGGCGTCGCTCGTCAGGGCGGCGACGGCCGCCTCGCCCATCCGGGCCGTCGCCTCCGGGTCGTCGGTCGGGGACTCGATGCGGACGAACCCGCGGAGCATGTCCTCCATCCGGGGCTGGCGTCCCTCGAGGCGGGACGCCAGCCCCCGGATGTCGGCCGGATCGGCCCTAGCAGCCTGTGGTGAAACCCAGGCGGCGTTCGAGCGGCGATGCATCCCGGCTGAACCGCCCCCCCACCGGGAGAACTGGCGCTTTGCGGCGCTCTGCGTTGCGTTTCGGTCGAAATACACTCGGGCCAGTTCTCCCGGTGGGGGCTCCTCCCTCACGCGCCTTGTCAGCCGGGCGCCTCCCCGCTCTCGGCGCTCACCCGGGTTCCACCACAGGCTGCTAGCGGCCCACGAACCGCTATTCGGCGATCTGATTCCGGACCTCCTGCAGCACCGCGAGACGCTCGGCGAGCGCCGGGTCCTGAACGCCGAGTTCGACGGCCTTCTGGTACTGCGCCGCCGCTTCCGCAACCCGCTCGTAGTCGGCGTCGCTCGCCGGGCAACCCACCTGGGCCGCCTGCAGCCGCTCGCCGAAGGCGGCGTCCTTCAGCCGGCAGGGGCCGTAACTGATCTGCACGGACTGGGCCCAGGCCAGCATCCGGAAAGGCTCGCCCCAACTGGCCATCTTCTGGCTCGCCTCGATGAACTGGGACTCCGCTCCCGCGAAGTTGTTCTGCCCCATGTATGCCTGCCCGAGAGCGTAGTGGCCGACCGCAAGATCGTTCAGGTCGCCGTCGGCCGGGAAGGCGGGAATCGCCGCCTCCAGCAACGGCGCCGCCTCGGCCAAAGCCTGATTCGAGAACAGCGCGATGCCGTATTCCAGGTTGTTGAGCGGGTCCTCGGGATCGGCGGCGTTCGCTGCTTCCGCGGAGGCCAGCGCTCCCTCCAGATCCTGCGCCTGGCGCAGGGCTTTCGCCTTGGCGCGGTGCGCCATCCCGAGTCCGGCCTTGGCTTCCGCCGAGCCCGGGTCGGCGGCGGCGGCCGCTTCCATCTCGGTCACCGCCTCGTCATGGTTCCGGGCTTCGATCGCGAAGCGGCCAAGGGCGACGTGGGCCTCCACCCTGGATGCCGGCGGCGAGTTCTCGAGGGTGGTGACCTTGCGGTAGTAGGTCGCGGCCTGGCCCTGGTTGTCCTGCGTTTCGTACACCTGGGCGAACGCCAGGTTCGCCGCCGGATCGTCGGCGTTCACGGTGATCGCCATCGCCAGATCGCCGTAGGCCTCCTGCCGGTTCCCGAGCGCGTTGTTCGCGAGCCCCCGGATGCCGTAGGCCGCGGTCAACTGATCGTTCAGCCCGAGCGCCGCCGTGGCCGCATCCACCGCCGCCTGGAACTCCTCGCGGGCGAAGAAGATGTCGGCGAGTCCGGCGTGGGCGCGGGCGGTGTCGGGATCGATTTCCACCGCGCGCCGGAAGGACGCCTCGGCGCCGTCCCAGTCCTCGGCGGCGGCGGAGGCCTGGCCGAGGGTGGAGTGGGCGATCGCGCTGTCCGGCTCCAGTTCGAGCGCCTTCCGCGCCATATCCGCGGCCTCCGCGAACTGTCCCTGACGCGCCATCGCGCCCCCGAGCCCGAGAAAGATCGAGGCCGGCGGGTTCGGGTTCAACTCGATGACCTTCTGCCCCGCCGCGATGACCTTCACGTCGTTTTCGAGGTTCGCGTAGGCGGTCGTCAACTCGGTCCACGCCTCGAGGATCTCGTCGTCGTCCTCGAGCCCCACGACCGCTAGCTCGTAGGCGCCCGCGACGTTTTCCCATTCCTCGAAATTCCGGTAGATGCGGGCGAGTTCCAGCCTCACGTCGTGGCGGTCCGGGTAGTCCCGCAGGACCCTCAGGAAAAGGCCTCCCGCCTGGCTCCAGGCGGCGTTGGCGGCTTCCAGGTCGCCGTCGCGGACCGCCTTCTCAGCGTCGTCGATGTGTTCCTCCGCGATGTCGAGAGCCCGCGAGACCTCACGGCGGTTCAGCGGCTCTTCCTCTTCCTGCGCGGCGGCGTGGGAGGCGGCGAACACGGCGACCAGCCCCAGGACCGCAACAGGGGCGGGAACAGGGGCGAGCCGGCGGAAGAAACCGACCGGACGGGGGTGCGCCGGATGGGACATCAGTTGGATCATGAAAGCCTCCGTTCTTGACGGGCCGCACCGTAGCGGCGGCCACCATGCGACCCCCGGATCGTACGCGAGCGGGGGCCGGGCCTTCAACCCGCGAGGACGCTCCGCTGGCGCGCCGGCGCGGGATTTCTGTCCGCGCGATCCACCGAGAGATGGGGTTTGTCCGCACCGGAAGCGCCGCACCCGAACGAATAGACTCTCGCGACCGACATGAACGCGGCCGCACGACGTGTGCCTTCCCTTGCCGCCGTCTGCTTGCTGGCCGCAGGTTGCGCCAGCTTGCGGGCTCCGGTCGCGGACCCGGAGTTGGATCTGGCGCCCGCACCGGCTGCGACCCCGGCGGCGGAATTGGAGGGAAAACCGGCCGCGGATTGGTGGACGTCGTTCGGGGACCCGGCGCTCGACCGGGTGGTGGAGCGCGCGCTCTCCGGGAACCTGACGCTCCAGGAAGCGGCGGCGCGACTCGCCCAGGCGGCCGCGGACGCCGGGATCGCGAGGAGCGCGCTCTTTCCCCAGGTGGGCGCGGGGGTGGAACGGATCGCGGCGCGGCAAGCCTTCATCGGGCTGCCGATCCCGGGGATTGGGGAAGACGAGGTGCTGACCGCGGACTTTGTGCGGTACGGACTGTCGCTGGATCTTTCCTGGGAAGCGAATCTGTGGCGTGCGGCGACCCCGCGGGCCCGCGCGGCCAACGCCGTGGTGGAGGCAGCGGTCGCCGAGGTGGCGGGGGCGCGGGTTTCGCTGGCCGGCCAGACCGCCCGGCTGTATTTCCTGGCGATCGAAGCCCGGGAGCAGGCGCGCATTGCGGAGGAGATCGCGGCAAGCCTGGATGAGACGGTTCACTGGACTCGGGAGCGGGCGCGCATCGGGGAGGCGGCGCTCGCCGCGGTGGACGCTGCGGAGGCCCGACTCGCGGAGGCGCGAGCGACCGCCGCGAGCCGGCGGCAGGCGCGCTCGGCGGCCGTGCGGGGCCTGGAGGTTCTCCTTACCGACTATCCGGACGGGGAGCCGGGCCCGGACTGGGCGCTCGGGGGCGGCCTGCCGCCGGCGCCCGGCCCGGTTCCGGCGGGCGCCCCGGCGGATCTGATCTCGCGGCGTCCGGACGTCGCGAGCGCGGAGCGGCGGCTCGCGATGTCGAAGGAGTTCACCGAGATGGCGCGGCGGGCGCGCTATCCGCAGTTTCCCCTGACCAGTTCGGTCGGCACCGCGACCGCACGTCTGAAGGACCTGGTGAGCGGCGATTTCTCGGTGTGGAGCCTGATCGCCCGGATCGCGGCGCCGGTGTTTCAGGGCGGACGGATCCGGGCCCAGATCCGGCAGGAAGAGGCCCGGGACAGCGAGGCGCTGGCGGTCTATGCCAGAACGGTGCTGACGGCTTATCAGGAGGTGGAAGCGGCTCTCTCGGCAGAGGCGGCGCTTTCCGAGGTGGAGTCGCGGTCGGGAGAGGCCCTGGAGGCCAGCCGGCGGGCGCTCTCGAGGACCGAGGCGCAGCGCCGGAGCGGATTCGTTTCCCGGTTGGCGGAACTGGACGCCGAGCGGGCGGTTCTCATGGCCGAGTCAGCCCATCTCTCCCAGGTGCGCGCGCGGCTGGACAACCGCGTCAACTTGTCCCTGGCGCTCGGCGGCGGGTTCGAGCGCTCGGACGGGGAAGAGTCGGCAGGGGCCGGCGAAACCGCCGGGCCCGGCAATAGACCAAGGCAATAGACCAAGGCAATAGACCGAGGCAATGATGCGGCGATTCCTGTTCGTTCCCATCCTGTTGGCGGCGGCAGCGTTGGCGGCCCTGCTCACGGCGCTGGGACCGAAGCCCGAGGCCCGGGAAATGCAAACGGTGGTGCCCGAAGTCCGGGTGGCCCGGGTGCGGGTCGGTCCGCACCGGGTGACGGTGCGCGCCGACGGAGCGGTGCGTCCGGCGCGGCGGACGACGGTGGCGGCGCAGGTCGCCGGGCAGGTGGTTTGGGCCGGTTCCGGGCTCAGGGACGGGGTCCGGGTCGAGGAAGGGGCTCCCCTCTTCCGGATCGAACCCCTGGTTTACGAGCAGGCGGTGATCCAGGCGGCGAGCCGACGGGAGCAGGCCAGGCTGCAGTTGCACACCGAACAAAGCCTGGCTCGCATCGCGGAGGCGGAGTGGGAAGGAGAAGGAACGCCGCCGGATCCGCTGGCGCTCAGGGTTCCCCAACTCGCGGCGGCCCGGGCGGGACTCGCGGCGGCGGAGGCGGGGCTCAGGAGAGCGGAGCGGGAGGTGGAAAAGACCGAGGTGCGGGCGCCCCACGCCGGTCTCGTGGGAAAACGGTACGCGGAGGTCGGGGAATGGGCGGCGCCGGGGTTGCCGCTGCTCGAGCTCCTTTCGGTGGATGTGGTGGAAACGCGGGTGTCGTTGCCGGACGCCGCGCTCGAACTCGTGGACCTTCCGTTCGGCGGGGTTCCGCCGGGACGCGGGCCGCGGGCGCGGCTGACCGCGGTGCTGGGCCCGGCGCTGGCCTCGACGACCTGGAGTTGGGAGGGCCGGCTCGTGCGGATGGAAGGGGAGGTGGACCCGACGACCCGGTTCTTCCCCGCCGTCATCGAGGTGCCGAACCCCTATGCGGGCGGACCGGACGGCAGACCGCCGCTGGTTGCCGGAATGTTCGTGCGAGCGGAGATCGAGGGGCGGGAGTATCCGGAGGTAGCGCTGGTTCCGCGCACCGCCTTCCGGGAGGACGGACGGGTGCTGGTGGTGGACGGCGAAGACCGGATCCGGATCCGCGAGGTGGACGCGTTCTGGTCGTCAGGTGAGGGCGACCTGCTGGTTCGCTCGGGCCTCAGCGACGGGGAGCGGGTGGTGACGAATCCTCCCGCGATCGTCACCGAGGGGATGGCGGTGCGGGTCTCACTGGTAGAGGCGCCGGCCGGCGCGGGCGGCGGGACACCAGCCGCCGAACGTTAACCGCAGACCTGGGTTCCGCTTTGGGCGCGCGCTCCCTTCCTCCGGCCGCCGAGCCCGTATCCGGCGTGGTCGGCTGGTTCGTACGGAACCGGGTCGCGGCGAACCTGATGCTGCTCGGGATCTCACTCGGCGGCCTGCTCACCGTCGGCGGAATCCCGCAGGAACTGATCCCCGAGACCCAGGCCTCGGCCCTGACCATCCGCACCGTCTTCCCGGGCGCCGGCGCCGAGGTGATCGAGGACAGCGTCCTCCTGGGACTCGAAGAGGCGCTCAGCGACGTTTCGGGCGTCAAGGAGACCGTCGGACTCGCGACCGAGGGACTCGGGCTGCTCACCGTCGAGGTCGAGCGCTGGGCCGACTTCCGGACCGTCAGCGACGAGATCCGGGAACGGGTGGAGTCCCTCACGACCCTGCCGGCGGATGCCGAGGAGCCGGTGATCTCGGAGGTGGCGCTGGACGCCCTGCTGCTGCGTATCGCAGTCCACGGAGAGGCCGACGAGCGGACCCTCACCGAGGCGGCGCGCCGGGTGCGGGACGCGCTCGCCTCCATTCCCGGGGTGGCGACGGTGGATATCGCTACCGGGAGGGACTACGAGATCTCGATCGAGATCTCGGAGGATGTCCTGACCCGGTTCGGGCTCACATTCGACCAGGTGGCGGCGGCGATCCGCCGGGGTTCGGCGGACATTCCGGGCGGCGCGGTGCGCTCCGCGAGCGGCGAGCTGCGGCTGAGTACCGAGGCGGAAGCGGTGACCGCGGACGATTTCGCGGGGATTCCCCTGATCGCCGCGCCCGGCGGCGGCGTGGTCACCGTGGGAGACGTGGCGGTCGTCACCGACGGCTTCGCGGACGTGGAGCGGGCGGCGCGGATGAACGGGGAACCCGCGGTGCTGCTCGAAGTGATGCTGGCGAGCGGCGCCCGTCTCCTCGAGACAGCGAGCGCGGTCCATGCCGAGGTCGGCGAGCTCGAACGCGCCCTGCCGGAAGGGCTCGCCGTCACCCCCTGGTTCGATGCGTGGCAGCTCTTCGAGAGCCGCATGGACGTACTGGTCCGGAACGGGCTCCAGGGGCTGGCCCTGATCTTCCTGGTCCTCTTCTTCACGCTGTCGAGCCGGCTCGCAGTCTGGACCGCCGCCGGACTTCCGGTGGCGTTCTTCGGCGCCTTCCTGATGATGCCCGGACTCGGGGTCACCGTGAACATGTTCAGCCTGTTCGGGTTCATCCTGACCCTGGGGATCGTGGTGGACGACGCCATCGTGGTCGGGGAGAACGTGCAGCGCCATGTCTTCGCGGCGAAAACGGGCGTCGAAGCGGCGGCCGTCAAGGGGGTGCGGCAGGTGCTCTTCCCGGCCGCCTTCGGGGTCCTGACCACCATGGCCGCGTTCACGCCGATGCTGGGCCTGCCCGGCATCTGGGGCGAACTGATGGGAACACTCCCCCGCATCGTCATCCCGGTGCTCGCCTTCTCGTTGCTGGATGCCGCCTGGATCCTTCCCCACCACATGGCACACGGGGGACTCGGCGTGCGGCCCAACCTCCGGCTCGCGCGCATCCGGGCCGGGTTCCAGAGCGCCCTGGACTGGACTATCGCAACCCTCTACCGCCCCGCCCTGGGGTGGTCGCTCCGGAACCGGCTGGCGACGGTCGCCCTCGGGATCCTGGCGCTGGCGCTGGCCATGGGGCTGGTGGGCGGCGGCTGGGTGCCGGTGGAGACCACGCCACCGTTCGACAGCGACGTGATTACCGTGCAGGTTTCGCTCCCGCCCGGCTCCTCGGCCAGCGCCACCGCGGAAGTCGTCGGAGAAGTCGAAGCGGCGATTCTCCGGATCCGGGAAGAAGTCCGGGCCGATCACGGCGTGGACCCCCAGAAGAACCTGACGGCGCTCGTGGGTCAGCGGCTTCCCTTCGGCCCGGGCGGAGCCATCGGAGGGGCGTCAGCGAGTTCCGGAACCACGATCGGCCAGCTCACACTCGAACTAATCCCCGCCGAGGAGCGGGTCGGCTTTACGACCCGTGAGATCGGCGACCGGCTGCGGAGTCTCACCGGCTCGCTGCCGCACGGCGGCGAGGTGACGATTCTGACGTCGCTGCTGGGCGAGGAAGCGGACATCTCGATCCGGATCAGCGGGAGCGACATGGAGGAACTGCGCGAGGCATCGGCGGTGCTGCAGACGCTCTTCCGGGAGTACCGGGGAGTCAGTTCGGTCAAGGACGACCAGGAAGGGAGCGCTCCCGAGTTGGTGGCGCGCGTCCGCAGCGGCGGCGCCGGGATCGGCATCGGCGCCACCGAGTTCGGACGCCAGATCCGCCAGGCCTTCTACGGAGAGGAGGTTCAGCGGATCCAGCGCGGACGCGACGAAATCCGAGTCATGCTGCGCTACCCGGATTCGGACCGCACGCGGCCCGAAGACGTGACCGGGATGATGGTGCGCCGGGCCGACGGAGGCGTGGCCCCCATCGGCGAAGTGGCCGAACTCGCCCGCACCGAGAAGCTGGCGGCGATCCACCGCGTGGACGGCGGGCGGGCGGTGACGGTCCACACCAACGTGGACCCCGGCGTCGCCTCCGCCGGAGCGGTGCTTGCCGACGTCCAGAACCGGGTGCTTCCGGACCTCGGGGAGCGTTTTCCCGACCTTCGATTCGAGGTGGCCGGCCTCACCGGCGATCAGGCGGAGACCTTCGAGGCTCTCGGCCAGAACCTGGTTCTCGCGCTGATCCTGATCTACGCGCTGCTCGCCATCCCCCTTTCCTCCTGGACCCAACCCTTCGTCATCATGGCCGCCGTGCCGTTCGGCTTGGCGGGCGCCATCTTCGGCCACATCGTGATCGGGGTGGAGTTCTCCATCACCAGTTTCTTCGGCATGGTGCCGCTCGTCGGGATCGTGGTGAACGACGCCCTGGTGCTGCTCCACTTCATCAACCAGAGCCGCCGGGCCGGCATGCCGACCCGCGAGGCCATCCTCGCGGCAGGGCCGCTCCGCTTCCGGCCCATCATCCTGACGACGATAACCACCTGCGCCGGGCTCGCGCCGCTCATGGCCGAGCGCAGCATCCAGGCGCAGTTCCTGATTCCGATGGCCACCTCGCTCGCGTTCGGGGTCGCGTTCGCCACCCTGGTGACCCTGCTCATCGTCCCCACGCTCTACAGCCTCGCCGACGACAGCTTTTCCATCCTGAAGCGCTAGCAGCCGGTGGTGGAGCCCAGGCGGCCCAGTTCTCCCGGTGGTGGCTCGGCCGGCGATCCATCCCGGCTGACCGCGTCGCTGCGCGCCGCTCATCGTTGCGTTTCGGTCGAAATACACCAGGGCCAGTTCTCCCGGTGGGGGCTCCTCCCTCACGCGCCTTGTCAGCCGGACCCCCACCGGGAGAACTGGGCCTCACCGGCCTCGGCGCTCACCCGGGTTCCACCACAAGCTGCTAGCAGCCGGTGGAATTCCCGGTCTTCCAGGCCGACTGCGGGACGAACGTGGACGTGGTAGTCCCGTTGTTTCGACGCTGCTACCCCCCGCTAGCCGCGAAGGCGGAGCCGTCCGGAAAGCGGAGACCGCATGAGAGTTCCAACCGCATACGCGGGCACCTATGCGAGTAGCCGCTCCGAGGATCCGGGGGCGGTCGACAACTACCTCCGGCACACCGAAATCGGGGACCCCGTCCTGGACCCGATCATGGAGGAACTCTCCGCTTCGTTGTCGCCGGCCGATCTGAACCGTTTCGTGGCCGCCGGCATCGAGGAAGAGCAGGAGACGATGTGGGCCGCGCCGCAGATGCTGCGTGACTTCTTCAAGGATCTTGGAGAGCCTCCGTGGCTCGACCAGGAGGCATTTCGTCCGGGAGTCCGCGCCTTCCACGCCCACGTGGACCTCATGCTGGCCGCATTCGTCACCGGGGTGCTGGTCGAGGGCTTTTCGACCATGATCGCCAAGTCCTTCAACATCACCGGGCGGGTGGCCTCGACAAGAAGACGCCTACAGCAGAACAACCGTCACATGATGGACATCTTCTTTCCCGAAGGCCTCCGCCGGGACGGCGACGGATGGAAGCTCTCCATACGCATTCGTTTCATCCATACCCGCATCCGCGGCCTGCTGGCGCATTCGGAGGAATGGGATCGCGAGGCCTGGGGCATCCCGCTGAGCGCGGCGCATCTGGGCTTCGCGATTTCCGTCTTCTCGAAGCC
This sequence comes from Candidatus Marinacidobacterium sp., assembly GCA_965250045.1. Classification (GTDB taxonomy): domain Bacteria; phylum Acidobacteriota; class Vicinamibacteria; order Marinacidobacterales; family Marinacidobacteraceae; genus Marinacidobacterium. The sequence goes on along the minus strand of OZ252286.1, from coordinate 2,340,886 downwards.
GCTGCTGGATTTTTCGAAGCTGCTGGGCGCGAAATTCAACGACGAGGAAGGGCAGAGCGTTCTCGATGTCTGGCGGTACGCCGGACATGTCATGGGGATCCCGGAGACCATCCTCTACACCTCCGCCGAGTCCGCTGACAGGATGTACCAGGCCGCCTATCTGTGCGAGCCTCCCGCGGACGAGGACTCGATCAACGTAGCCAACATGCTGATCCAGGCGATTCCTGCCGTGGCGGATATCGAGGGTGAGGCCGCGCAAGAAAAGCTGCGGGGTCTGGCGTACCGTCTTTCGCGGGCGCTCATCGGAGAGGATCTCGCCACGGCGTTCCATTTTCCGCCCAGGGCCTGGTGGGACCGGGCAACGCTCTTCCAGTACCGGACGAAACAGCGTTTTCTGCGCACTTTGGCGGGAAGTCAGAAGGTTCGGGCACACAATTTCACCCAGCTTCTCCAGATCTCGGTGTACGACGACGACGGGGTCAGCTACAAGATGCCCGACCATGTCAAGACGACGCAACCGACGCCGTGGTAAGCGCGGTCGACAGTCGCCCCGGGTAGAACGGTCGTCGTAGCCGCCGCCCGGGTTACGCCCAGGCCCCGGGCGGCGCGTTCATCTCGCCATCTCCGCCGCCTGTCCCCAAACTGCATTCGGACGAAACGCAGATCTGGCAGTCCCTCCCCCGGCTGGACGGCGGGGAGCGAAACTAAACAGCCTGTGGACAAAGTCACGCGGCATTCGACCGGCGATGCATCCCGGCTGAACCGCGCCGCTTCGCGTCGCTCATCGTTACGCTTCGGTCGAAATACATTCGTATTCCTCCCTCGCGCGCCTTGTCAGCCGGGCGCCTCACCGGTCTCGGTACTCACGTCACTCTGCCCACAGGCTGTTACAGCTCTCCCCAAGGCCTCCCGATGAACAAGGATCCAGCGCGCGGCGGAAGGGCGGGCGATCTCGCCTACCAGGTCCGCATTCTCCAGTCCGTCTCGCGCACCTACGCGCTCACCATTCCCGTGCTTCCGGGCGACCTGCGCGAGGTCGTGGCGAATGCCTATCTGCTGTGCCGGATTGCGGACACCATCGAAGACGAGCCTGAACTTTCCCTCGACCGGAAGCAGGCGCTCTGGGAGCGCTTCGTCGAGGTCGTATCCGGCGGGGGCGACGCCGCATCCTTCGCATGCGACCTCGCGGCGGCGCTGTCGCCGGCAACCCCGGAGCCGGAGCACGACCTCGCCGCCAACACGGCTCGCGTCGTCCGGGTGACCATCGGGTTTCGCCCCAAGCAGCGAACGGCCATCGAACGCTGCATCCGGACCATGTCGCGCGGCATGGTCGAGTTCCAGCAGGACACGCCCTCCGTCGGCCTGAAGGACATGCGCCAGCTCGACCGCTACTGCTATTTCGCCGCCGGGGTGGTCGGCGAGTTGCTCGTGGACCTGTTCTGCGACTACTCCGCCGCAGTGGACCGGCGCCGCGAGGAGTTGCTGGCGCTCGCCACCTCGCATGCCCAGGGGCTCCAGATGGCCAACATCCTCAAGGATGTGTGGGATGACTGGGCGCAGGGCTCCTGCTGGCTCCCCCGGGACGTGTTCGACGCCGCGGGCTTCGACCTGCGCGGTCTCTCCGCCGGTCGCGCCGGCCCCGGTTTCGACGAAGGACTGTCGCGGCTGGTGGCAATCAACCGGCGCCACCTCGCGGGCGCTCTCGAATTCATCCTGCTCATTCCGGCCCGGGAAACCGGCATCCGGCGGCATCTGCTCTGGGCGGTCGGATTGGCCGTCCTGGCGCTCCGGCGCGTACACACGGAGCGGAGCTTCCGGCTCGGCCGCAACGTGCGGGTGTCGCGGCTGAGCGCCGGCGCCGCGGTCGTTCTCACCGGCGTCCTGGCGCGCTGGGATTCCGCACTCAAACTGCTTTTCCGCGCGGCAACCCGCCGACTTCCTCGCGACTGACACCCGCTCGTCGTTGAACGACGGGATTTGTCGGGGTTCGGTCCTATAGTGGGAGCCGTGCAGAGGCGATTCATCAAAAATCCGCGGGCCGCCGTGCGGATCGCGGCGGCGCGGCGGTTTCTCGAGGGGCTGGGCGCGGGAAACCCGTTCCTGGTGGTGGGGCCGTCCCGCCACGCGGCGGACCGGCTGGTCCATGAGGCGGCGGAGGGGCGGGGTCGTCAGGGCGGGCTCTTCGGCGCGTTCCGCTTCGGCCTGTTCGTCCTCGCGCAGCATTTGGCCCGGCCGGAGCTGGCGGCGCGGGAACTCAGGACGCTCACCCCCGCCGCGCGGCTCGCCGCCGTGGTCCGGGTCGTCCACCGGGCCCGGCGGGCCGGCCAGCTCGGACGCTTTGAAGCGGCCGCCCAGGGTCCCGGGCTGGCGGTCCGGCTCGCCTCGACGTTCGATGAGCTGCGGCTGGCCGGCGTCACCGCTGATGAGGTCGGAGCCGCGGAGGAGTCGCTCGGAAGGCTGTACGGCGCCTACCTGGGCACGCTGGCCGAAGTGAAGCTGGCGGACCGGGCCGAGACGTTCGAGTCCGCTCGACGAGCGATCGCGAACGGCGCCGGCCTTCCGGTCGGGCTCCCGTTGCTGCTCCTGGACGTGCCGCTGCGAGACCAGGCTTCCCGCCGTTTCGCCGCAGCCCTGGTGGCAGCGGCGTCCGAGGTGTTCCTGACCCTGCCCGAGGGAGACCGGCGCACCGAGGAAGCCGCGCTCGCGCTGGGAGCCCTGCCGCTGGGAGCCCTGCCGCTGGAAGCCCCGGCGCTGGAAACCCTGCCGCTGGGAGCCCCGGCGCTGGAAGCCCCCGCGCTGGAAGCCCCGGCGCTGGACGCCATGCCGCTACCAGGCGCCGAAAGGGACTTCGGCGACACCTCGCAGGACGATGCCGTCGCTTCCGCGCAACGCCACCTGTTCGCCACCCGGCGGCCGGATCCGGGCGCCGGGCGCCGGGGCCTCTCCGTAGTCGCCGCGCCGGGGACGGCGGCGGAGGCGATCGAGCATGCGCGCGTGTTCCTGGCCGAGGCGGCCGACGGGATCCCCTTCGACCGGATGGCGGTCCTGCTTCCCGAGCCGGCCAACCAGGCCTCGGCGTTCCAGGAAGCTTTCGAGCGCGCAGGAATCCCCGCCTTCTTCGAGGCGGGCGCCCGGCGGCCACACCCCGCGGGGCGCGCCTTCCTGGTGCTCCTCGACTGCGCCCGGGAGGGCCTCTCCGCCACCCGGTTCGCGGAATACCTTTCCCTCGGAGAGACGCCGGCCAGTAGGACACAAGCCAGTCCGGCAGAAGCCAGTGGGACAGAAGCCAGTGGGACAGAAGGCGGTCCCACAGAAGGCGGTCGGACGGAAGATGCCGGCGCCCGGCGGACGGAGGCGGGGGAAAACACCGGTTTCGTGGCCCCCCGGAGGTGGGAGCGACTCATCCTGGATTCCGAGGTGATCGGGGGTCTCGACCGCTGGGAAGGGCGGCTTGCCCGTTTCGACCAACAACTGCAACGGGACGAAGAGGCGGAATCGGACGAATCGCGGCAAGAAGCGGTGCGTCTCCGCCGGCAGGATCTTCGCCGGCTGACCGGGACGGCCCTGCCCATCCTGCACCGGCTCGCCGCTTTTCCCACCCCGCACGCGGGTTTTTCCGAGTGGCTGCGCCATCTCGCGGAGTTGGCCCGCGCCGCGCTTCTCCACCCCGAGGGCGTCCTCGAATGCCTCGCCGAGACGGACCCGATGCGAGACGTGAGCGAAGTCACCCTCGACGAGGTGCGGGAGAGTCTGGCGCGGCGCCTCGCCGAGGTGGTGACCCGCTCCCGGGGCGACCGCTACGGCCGGGTGTGGGTAGGCCCCATCGACGCGGCGCGCGGCCTCACCTTCGACGTAGTGGCGGTGCCCGGCCTTTCCGAACGGGCGTTCCCTCGCGTGATCCGCGAAGACCCCATGCTCCTCGACCGGCAACGCGGCGCGATCTCGGCGGGCCTCCCGGTGCGCACCGATCTCGCCGAGCGGGAACGTCTCCGGCTCCGGATTGCGGTGGGAGCGGCCACCCGGAAACTCATCCTCAGCTATTCCTCGCTGAACGTGGTGGAAGGCCGCCCGCAGGTTCCGTCCTACTACCTGGCGGAGGCCTTCCGGGCAGGCCTCGGCAAGATCCCCACCCTCGCCGAAATCCGAGCCCAGGCAGGCAGGGAGAGCCAGGTAGTCCGCGGGATCCGCGCGCCGCGCAACCCGTCCTTCGCGATCGATCGCCGCGAGTTCGACCTCGCGCGGGTCGCTGGGGCTCTCGGAAGACCGGAGGCCGGCAGCGCCGGCGCCGGAACCGCGGCCTATCTGCTCTCCGATCCGGCGCTGGCGCGCGCCCTCCGCCAGGAATACATGCGCCAGCAGTGGAAATGGCAGTCTCCCGACGGCTTCCTGAACCCCGACCCGGAAGCGCTCGCCGCCCTGGAACGACACCGGCCCGGGAACCGCTCCTTTTCCGCGACCGGTCTCGAGGCCTACGCATCGTGTCCCTATCAGTTCTTCCTCAAGAACGTCGTCCGGCTGCGGCCCATCGAGCGCCGGGAGGCCCTGATTCATCTCGACCCGTTGACCCGGGGTTCGCTGTTGCACGACGTGTTCTTCCACCTGGGTAGCGAATTGCGGGCGCGAAACCTGGCTCCGCTTGCCGAGGACCGGCTCAGCGAGGCCTTCGCTGCGCTCGAGACGGTCTTCTGGCAGGTCGAGGCCGAGGTGAGGGAGCGGGTAGCCCCCGCCATCGACCGCATCTGGCAGGACCAGATGGACGGATTGCTCGGCGATTTGAGGGGCTTCCTGCAGCGCTATGCGGCTACCGGACGCGTCCCGCTCGCGAACGAACTCACGTTCGGGATGGGGGCGAAGCAACCTGCCGACCCCGCCAGCCGCACCGAGGCGGCGGTGCTTCCCGGCGGGCTCCGGCTCCACGGTGCGATTGACGTGGTGGAGCGACTCGCCGGCGGCGCGATCCAGATCACCGACTACAAGACGGGGCGGGCGTCGATCGAAACCACCCGGCAGCAACGAATCCTCTTCGGTGGCCGCGCCCTGCAGCCGCTCCTCTACGCGCTCGCCTACGAGGCCCTTTCCGGCACGCCGACGGCGTCCGGCCGGCTCTACTACGCGACCATTCGGGGTACCTACCTGGAGACCGTGGTGGACGCCGCCAGCGAGGAATCCCGGGCCGTCTTCGAGTCGTTCGTCGACGGCCTCGACCGGGCGACGCGCAACGGACGTTTTCCCGCACTGCCGAACCCCGGGGTTTCCTACCGGGTGTGTGATTACTGCGACTACCTGCCGGTATGCGGTCCGCGGCCCGCGGGTCACGCGCGAACGAAGGCCCGGGCCGGATTCGCCGCCGCCCTCGACGAGGTCGTCCAGATCCGGAGCCTGCCATGAGCCCGGGCTCCGCTGGACCCCGGACCCCGCTGGACGGCGCGATGAACCGGACAACGGATCGCGCGCCTCTCCCGGAAGCGGGAGCACCGCTCCGGCCGGCGCAGTTCCCCGGGATGCCGGCTCAGCTCCCGGACCTGAGCCAGCGGGAGCGCATCCGGCTGGACCACGACACCACGTTGATCGTGGAAGCCGCGGCCGGCACCGGCAAGACCACATCGGTGGTCAGCAGAGTGGTGGAGATGGTCGCCGCCGGCGCCGCCCGGATAGGACAGATTGCCGCCATCACCTTCACGGAGAAGGCCGCGGGGGAGCTGCGGCTGAGAATCCGGCAGGGACTCGAGTCCCGGATCGAGGACGAGGACGAGGACCCCGGTGGGGGGGCGCGGAGAGAGCGGCTCGAGGTGGCGCTCTCCCAGCTCGAAGAAGCATCCATCGGGACCATCCACGCCTTTTGCGCCACGGTCCTGCGGGAGCGACCCATCGAGGCGGGAGTGGATCCCGACTTCAAGATCCTGACCGACGCGGAACGGCGGGCTTTCTTCGACCGGGTCTTTCGCCGGTTCGTGGACCGGCAACTGGAAAACCCCGGCCCGGGAATCGCGCGGCTGCTGCGCCGCAGCCGGAACCCCGCCGTGAGTCCGCTCGACGTCCTCCGGGAGGCGGGGTGGCGCCTCCTGGAATACCGGCCCTTCGAGGCGTCCTGGAAGCGCCGGTCCTGGGATGCCGGGACGGCGATCGAGGACCTCGTGGGGCAACCGGGTGGTGCGGGCGACGAAGAGGTCCCTTCCCTCTTCATGATCGACAAGCTCTATCGCTCGCTTCCGAAGGACCCGCCGGGAACCAGGCCCAACTGGCTGGTCCGTTCCATGGCCGCAGCGGCGGACCTCGGTCGCGAAATCCGGGTGCGCGACGCCTCCTCCGGAAGAGATTCCGGAAGAGATTCCGGAGGAGATGTTGAATGGCTGGAACAGGCCCTCGCGGAACTCAAGGTGCCGGGCTATTCCGGCCGCACCCCGTCCGGCTTCCGTCACGCCCGCAAGTGGCGCGACGCCTTCCGGGCCCGCCTGCTCGCATTCCAGCAAGAAAGCAACGCCGACCTGGCGGCGCTGCTGCGCGAGGATCTGCGAGGGCTGATCGAGGACTACGAGGCCGCCAAGCAGAAGGCCGGGATGCTGGATTTCGACGACCTGCTGCTCCGGACGCGCGGCCTGCTGCTGGACCACGCGGAGGTCCGCGAGGAACTCGGGGGCCGCTTCCGGCACATCGTGGTGGACGAGTACCAGGACACCGACCCGATGCAGACGGAAATCGTCCTGCTGCTCACCGCGCCGGAACCGGCGGGGGGGGACTGGCGGGCCGCCATTCCGCTACCCGGAAGCCTCTGCCTGGTGGGGGATCCCAAACAGTCCATCTACCGATTCCGGCGCGCCGACGTGGCCCATTACCTCGACGTGAAGGAGCGTCTGCTCGCGAACGGCGCCGCCGAGGTCCGGCTGACCACGAATTTCCGCTCGGTTCCCGCCATCTGCGATTTCGTGAACCGGGTCATGAAGCCGGTTTTCGAAGAGGCGGCGGGACTCGGGGGACTCGCCCGGCAGGTGGACTACCTGCCGCTCCACCCCTCCCGGGAAGCCATCCGGGAGAGCATCGCGCTGGCGGCGATTCCGCTCGCCCACGCCCCCTATGTCCGCCAGCTCGAGGAACAGGAACCGAAGGCGGTTGCGGGCTTTGTGGGCGGGCTCCTCGACAGCGGATTCCGCGTCTCCCAGGCCGGCGAGGAGCGGACCCGGCCGGTGGAGCCGAGCGACATCTGTCTCTTGTTCCGGCGCTTCCGGACGTATGGACGGCTGGTGCCGCAGCCCTATGCCGACGCCCTTCGCGACCTTGGCATCCCGCACTCGCTGGCAGCGGTCCAGACCTACATCTCCAGCGCGGAACTGTCGTTCCTGCGCGCGGCGCTCACCGCCATCGAGTTCCCTGACGACGAGTTGAGCGTCTACGCGACCCTCCGGGGACCGCTGTTCGCCATTCCGGATCAGGATCTGTTCCTCTTTCGGGAACGCCATTCGAAAATCCGGCTCCGCCCCGCCCGGGCGCGGCTACTGGAGCTGGACGACGAGGCCGCTCCCCCAGGCGGAACCCCCGACCGGGCGACGAACCGAACGCCGGACCGAACGATGGACCGGGCGATCCGGGACGGACTGGCGTTCCTCTACCGTCTCCACCGGCGCCGTACCCACCAACCGATCGCGGTGACGCTGCAACAGCTTCTCGGCAGGAACCGCGCGGAAACGGGTTTCGCGTTCTGGAACGCGCCGGATCAGGTGCTCGCGAATCTGAGGCGGCTCGCCGAGGCGGCGCGCGCCTTCGAGGCCGGCGGCGGCCTCTCTTTCCGGGCGTTCGTGGAGCAACTCGCCGCCGCCGCGGAGAACCCGGACGCCGGATCGGCGCACGCCATCGATGAGGACGTGAGCGGCGTGCGGATCATGACCACCCACACCGCCAAGGGACTGGAGTTCCCGGTCGTGATCCTCTGCGACGGAGCTTTCCAGCGGCACGGGCGGGCGAGCCGCGTGGTGAATGCCGAGCGGCGCCTCTACGCCTGCGATCTCGGCGCGGGCATCGTTCCGTGGGACCTGATCGAGGGGACGCCGGCCGAAGAGGCGGAGGATCTCGCGGAACTGGACCGGCTGCTCTACGTCTCGCTCACGCGGGCGCGGGACCTGCTCGCAGCGCCGGTGGCCGAAGGAGATTTTCCCCGGGAGAGCCTGCTCTCCCCGGTCGCCGCGGCGCTGAAACCGTTGCGCGGTCAGAGCGTCCCGCCGCGCGTAGCCGGGCCCGGACCGGCCGGCGTTCCCGGAAACGCACGGAGCGGCAACGCCCTGTGGAATCTGCTGCGGAAAGACACGGCCGACGGCGCGCCGGAGGAAGGCGAGGCGGCCGAAGCGGCATTTGTGGCCCGCCGGACGCGCGCGCTCGAAGGAGGACGCGCGCCGAGCCGCGCGGTCACTTCCGCGACGGCGCTGGCGGCTTCAGCGACGGCGCTGGCGGCGCCCGGGACCGACGGGGGAGCGGCCGAAGTCCACCAGCTCCCCCGGGATCCGGAGCGGCCCGGAGGGGTTTTGTTCGGGGAACTCGTCCACCGGGTTCTCGAGCGGATACCGCTCGACGCCGAAGAGCCCGCGGTCCACCTCGAAGCGGCCCGGATGTCCCGCGAACTCGAACTGATGGACGAACTGGCTGCCTCCGGCGCGAAGGCGGTGGTAGCCACGCTCGGCCACCCCCTGCTCGCCGAGGCGCGGCGAGCGGAAGAGCACGGCGTCTGCTACCGGGAGTTACCGCTGCTCCACTTCGAGCAGGCGACGGGAACCGGCGCCAGCGGCGGGACGACCATCGAGCGATTCGAGACGGCGTCGGCGCTCGAAGTCGAAGCCTCGGACGAAGGGGCGGCCGCCCTTGCCTCCGAGGCGACGCGGGCGGGCGCGGGAGACGGTCCCCTCCTCGTGGAGGGCGTCGCCGATCTGGTATTCCAGCCGGAGCCGGGCGGCCCCTGGACCGTGCTGGACTTCAAGACGGATCCCCGAGCGCCGGATGATCCGGAGTTCGCGGCGGTTGAGGCCCGCCACCGCCGGCAGGTCAGCCTCTACGCCCGCGCAGTAGCCCGGGCCACCGGCCACCCAGCCCGCGCAGTCCTGCTCTACGTGTAGGTGTGGGGAGATAGACTAGGGACCGCCGGTCTTCAGACCGGCATCACGGCCCGAAGGCAAGGGACCGCCGGCCCTTCGGTGCCTCTCACACCGGAGGGCCCAGGAAAACGAAGCCCCAAGGGTATAGACCTCTGGTCGGCATCGCGGTCCGAAAGGGCCGCGAAATCGCGTGCCGCCAACCGCTTTGGTGTGCCTTGTTTGTGCTGCGAAGAGCGGCTCGCATCAGAAGTGCACGTTGCGAGGAAAATAGATTCCTTTCCCAATCGCCAAGTCATTGACTGGGTTTTTGGTCCTGAAAGCTCTCGACAAGAAACTCGCAAAGCGCGAATGCCGAATCGACAGCCAGTTTCGCATGATGGCGTCCCGGGTTGTGGCAGCGCGCGTGACGGTCGCTGGCTGTTGGCGGTCTCGTACAGACCACTCACCACCTCTACGCAGCAATCCAACATTGGCTTTAGCGGCGCTCCAATGTTGCCGTGAGAGGGATCGAGTCCCAGCGGTCTGCGTACGGCCCTGTAGAGCGAACGGATGTCGCCGCCATTCGCTCTTTCGATCATCGATGTCTCCGTAAGCAGCAGCTTGAGGAGCTGCTCTACAAGTGTGTACGCGCTAGCTATGGATCCCGAGAAGTCCCCTTCCTCAATCTTGCCCTTTGCCTTGAAAATCTGTTCCTGGACAGCGTCATGATCAATGGCAGCGAGAGTCTCGGGCTCGACATTGGTTCCACGACCCTGGCCCGCATCCAATGCATCAAGCGCATCTTCAATGTCGGGAAGCAGGGCGTCAACCGCTTCACTCGCCGCAAAAGCCGAGTAGAGGTCGTTAACTACTACAGCTAACGATTTCAACTCAGATGCAGTTGCTTCAGGAAGGATCGGAGCGGCCAATCGCTATAGCTGGGTTAGCAGTTGGCTGTAGCCGAGCGTGACGATCGTCTGCTCGTCTGGGTCATCGGACGGTCCACAGAATCGGAACTGCCGGATATCGTCGATCGTTGACTCCAAGAGACTTCGCTTTCTTGCACTGAGTTTGGACACCCCGTGTCCCCCTGGCCTAAGCGCTGGATCTAAAATTCCCATTCGCTAAGAACGGGTCGAACCGGCCGTCCACCGCGGTCCAGCCGCCGTCCGCGAAGAGCACCGACCCGGTGATGTAGCTCGCCGCCGGGGAGAGCAGGAACACCGCCGGGGCGGCCATCTCGTCCGCGGTCGCCCAGCGCCCCAGCAGGGTCTTGTCGGTGTACGCCTGCTTCCAGTCGGGGCGGCTCTCGATGGGCGCGGTGAGCGGCGTTTCCACCACTCCGGGAGCGAGAGCGTTCACGCGCACTCCGGACGAAGCCCATTCGGCCGCCGCGGTCCGCGCGAGTTGCACGATCCCGGCCTTGGTGGCCGCATAGACCCCCTGCCCCGGCTCCACCACCTGCGAGCGGATCGAAGAGAGCAGCACGATGCTGCCGCCGCCAGACCGCGCCAGGCTCGCTGCCCCGTGGCGGAGCGCGTGGAAGGTCCCCTTCAGGTTCAGCGAGACGACTCTTTCGAACTCTTCTTCGCTGGTGTCGGCAAGCCGCTTGCGGACGTTCACGCCGGGAGTGGAGACGAGTCCGCGGGGCCGGAAACCCTCGGATTCGAGGCCCCAGAAGAGGCTCTCGACCGATTCGCCGGAGCGGATGTCCACGCCCCGGGAAACGGCAGTTCCCCCTTCAGTGCCGATCTCAGCCACTACCCGCCCGGCGGCGGCCTGGTCCCGATCGGCGACGACCACCCTCGCCCCGGACCGGGCGGCGAGCCAGGCGCTCGCTTCGCCGATCCCGGAGGCGCCGCCGATCACGACGACGTCCATCCCGTCGAGGGAGAAGGGAGAGGCGGTGGGATTCACAGCGCGCGCATTATCGCCCGGGAGAATTCGCGCCCCGTGATTTGACCCCGAGCGGAATACGACAGAGGCTTCGCTGATGCCGAGAGCGAACACCCCGAAGTGGCCGCAGCCAATCAATCAGACTCGCCGATTTCGCAACAGCCGGAATCAGCCAAGTCGGACTCCTCCGGAATCGGAGCTAGCCACGGACGAAGTCGTCACCTGTCGCGAGGAGATTCTTCCGGTTCTTGGGCCCGCCGAACGATCCCCGACGCTACGTGAGGTCCTGTCCGGACTCGTACCGCTGGAGGAGGAGTTCGGGTCGATCGACGATCCGTCGGTGAAGCCGGAAGAGATCTTCTGACGGGTTCCGCCCCGACGTGGGACGTCGGACTCGACGCCATCAGGACGGTAAGCGTCACGCGTCGCGCCGGCCTCCGGCAGGCGGTGCCGATGAGGCCGAGGGAGCGGGAGCAGCGAGTGGACACGCCCTCCGGGACTGAAAGGTGGTGGGCCCTCACGTTGGCATGGCGCAGCATCATCGGCGCTGGTTTCGCGCTCTCGCGCGATGCCGGCCGGAGGCCGGTGGCCAGTTCTCCCGGTGGGGGCCCGCTGTCGCGCACCATCCTGCTCTCTAGGAGTCTGCGCCGCAGAAAGTCGTTACGTTGACGGATTCGAGTTGGGGGCGGGTTGTGATGGGGGGGATAATGTGCGTATAAGTCTTTGATATAGTGTGTTTTATGACGGTTTCCGTTGTTGGGAGCCGTGGTTGAGGAGACGGGTGATGCCGACGAGGTTTCGTGCTTACCAGCCGGATCAGATTCTGTTGATGCCGGTGAAGCTGAAGGACTGGGTTCCGGAGGGGCACCTGGCGCACCAGGTGAGCGACGTGGTGGACAAGCTGAACCTTGCGGCGTTTTACGCGCGGTATGAGGGGGACGGCCGTCGGAACGCGCCGTATTCGCCGACGATGATGGTGAAGGTGTTGATCTACGGGTATGCGACGGGGGTTTTTTCTTCTCGGAGGATTGCGCGGAAGTTGGAGGAGGACGTTGCGTTTCGGATGCTGGCGGCGGGGAACTTTCCGCAGCATCGGACGATCTGTGAGTTCCGGCGGCGTCATCTGCGGCACTTTCAGGCGTTGTTTTTGGAGGTGGTTCGGACGTCGCGAGAGATGGGGCTGGTTCGGTTGGGGACGCTTTCGATCGACGGGACGAAGGTCCGGGCGAACGCGAGCAAGCGGAAGGCGATGAGTTACGACCGGATGTTGCGGGAGGAGGCGCGGCTTCGGGAGGAGATCGAGGAGTTGACGGCGCGGGCGGCGCGGGTGGATGAGGAGGAGGATCGGCGCTTTGGGAAGGAGGTGCGGGGGGAGGCGTTGCCGGCGGAGCTGCGGCGGCGGGAGGATCGGCTGAAGGCGATCGAGGCGGCGCGGGAGCGGTTGGAGGCGGCGCAGCGGCGGGCGGACGACGAGCGGGGCCGGCAGCCGGGGCAGGATCGCCCGGCGAAAGGCGGGAGACCCTACAAGCGCCCGTATGGGGAGCCGGAACCGAAGGCGCAGAGCAACTTCACGGACCCCCAGAGCCGGATCATGAAGACGAGCACGGAGGGATTTCAGCAGAGCTACAACGCGCAGACGGCGGTAGATGACGAGAACCAGATCGTGGTGGGGGCGAGCGTGGGAGCGGGAGCCAACGATGTGGAGCAGTTGCTTCCCATGCTGGACGCGGTGGAGGAGACCCTGAGAGCGAAGCCGGAGGAGGTTCTGGCGGATGCGGGATATGTCAGCGAGGCGAACCTTCGGGAGTTGGAGGAGCGCGGCATTGCGGGGTACGTGGCGCTGGGCCGGGAGGGGAAGAAGCAGGCGGCGGTGGATCCGGCGACACGCCCGGCGACGGATCGGATGAAGAAGAAGCTGGAGACGGAGGCGGGCCGGGCTCGCTACGCCCGACGGAAGTGGTTGTCCGAAGCGCCGAACGGCTGGATCAAGGAGGTGCTGGGTTTTCGCCGCTTCAGCTTCCGGGGTCTGGCGAAAGTGCAGGCCGAGTGGAACCTGGTGTGCCTGGCCTTGAACATCAAGCGGATCGGAGCGCTGAGAACCGCCTGATGGCACACCCCGAGACCGCTCGCAGCGGGTTCCAACCGGAAATACGCCGCATTGGTGCCGTTTCGGCCACCCCCAACCGGTTGCTGGCGCCGAGATTACTCCCCAACCCGGATGCCGGCTTGGTTCCGAACGTATCTACGCCCCATCCCCACAACTCCTGCGACGCAGGCTCCTAGGGGGTACGCGCCGAGGAAGGAGCCATCCCACAGTTGGGATCTGACACGCTGCGGCCCTGCGGGCCGCTGTGCCGACCAGAGGTCGGCGTTCCAAGCCGTCCCCGCGCTTTTTCTCTATCAGCTTTTGCTCGGTTTCGCCGCCCTCTGGGCCCCTGTCGCGCGCCATCCGGGTGGTCTGGGTCCCCACAGGTTTGCGTTTTCACGGCAACTGGCCGGCGTTCCCTCGCCGGCGCGCCGCTCCCCGGATCTCGCGGCATCACTCCAGGTCGGGGAAGGAGCGGCGGCGGAAGAAGACCTGCCACGCGAGGTTGCGGAACGGGGGACACCGCAACACCAGGCACACCGCCTCCATCGCCGCCGGGCTCCGGATCCCCGCGAGCAGGAGGCGCATCCAGCGCCGGGAGAGGAATCGGGCCCGGAGCCTCGCGCCCGAATAGGTTCCCAGCACGCCCGGGTCGCCGGTCTCGAAACGGCGCACGATGACGCCGGCGGCCTGTTGAGAAAGCCTGAGGCAGGCGTCGAAGCCACCTGCGGTAAGCGGTGAGACCGCCCCCGCCGCGTCGCCGACGAGTAAGCCGCGGTCACCGCCGATCCGGCGCAACACCCCGTTGACCGGGATCCGGCCCCCGCGCTGCTCCACAAGCCGGCCCCGATCGAGGGCGAAGAGGCTCTCCAGGCTGCCCGCAAATTCCGCGAGCGCGGTCTGGGGCCGGAACCGGCCGGGATGGCCACCCACCCCCACGTGCGTCTCCTCGCCGTCCTGGACGACCCACGCCAGGTAGCCCGGCGCAATCCGGGGATCCAGAAAACAGTGAAGGGTCGCCGGTCCCGAGAGGGGCACCTCGGTGTACACCCACTCCAGACCCACCAGCCAGTCCGAGTTGGAATCGAGCCCGAGGTCACGAGCCACCTGGGAGTTCGCGCCGTCGGCCCCAACGAGAAGGCGCGTCTCGATATTCAGCCCCTTTCCGTCGCGCTCCAGCTCGACCGCGAGACCCGGTCCGGCCGGACGGGACCCGCGATAGCGCGTGCCGGGGAGAAACCGAACGCCTGCCGCGAGACAGCGATCGAGCAGTTCGCGGTAGAGCGGCCCCATCCGCCCCACCCGGAACTCGTCGCGCCGGCTTGACAGTCGGAGCGCCCGCCGCGCCGGGGAATAGAGCGTGACCTGGCGGACCGGCGGACCGAGGCAGGACGGCGGCAGATCGAAGTCTTCGAGGGACTTCCGCACAAAGATTCCGGTGGTGTGCACGCGGTCGCGCAGGTCTTCCTTCCGATCCAGCAGGACGACGTCGAGCCCCGCCTCGCCGGCCAGACGGGCGCACTGCAGCCCGGCGAGGCCGGCTCCCACGATGACGACGTCGGCGGACGCGCGGTCCGGGCCGGCGCGGTCGGGAGCCATGGCCCGCGGATTGTGCCCCCACCCGCCGCCTCCGGGGCGTCCGGCCGGCAGGCGCTACCGCGCCGCGCGTTCCCGGCGAATCAGGGCCTTGCGGTCCGCAGGTGGAGAAACACCACCGCCGCGGAGGCCGCGATGCCGAGTAGGGGCGGCGGGAGAATGCCGGTCTCCGGAGCCAACCAGAAGACCAAAACCCCGACCGCGGCGCCGCTCAGGATGGCGCGGGGCGGGGGCCGTAAGCGGTGGAGGCCGACCGCCACCGGCACGAAGAGCGAGACGCCCAGGATCGAGTAGAAGACCGTGAGGGAAGCGATCACGCTCTGCGCGAGGATCGCGATCACGACACCGGCAAAGCCGGAAACCACCGCGGCCGCGCGCGCCACCCGCAGGACGGTGCGGTCGTCGGCTCCCGGCCGCAGGAAGCGGTGGAAGACATCCCGGGAGAGCGAGGTGGAGAGCATGAAGAGCACCGCGTCGGCGCTCGACACCTCGGCCGAGAAAAGCGCCGCCACCCCGAAGGTTCCGAGCCAGAGGGGAAGCGACTCGACGAGGAGCGCCGGAAGGGCGGCGTCGGCGCTTGCGAGTTCGGGATGGAGGACCGCTGCCGCGGCGCCGAGGAGCGGCGGGACCGCGGCGAAAACGAGCAGCACGGCGCCGGCGGCGGTGAGGCCGCGGCGCACGGCGGTCTCACTGCGAGCCCCGAAGAGCTTCTGCAAGATGCCGGGGGACACCAGGAAGGCCGGGATCAGCAGCGCGGTGTAGCCGAAGGCGAGGGAAGCATTCCCGAAGATGTCGAGCGCGCCCTCTCCGAGGCTGCCGCGGATTCCGGCCACGCCACCGGCGGCGGACAGCGCGTAGGGCACGGCAAGGCCGAGTCCCAGGAGCAAGACCCCGAGCTGCACGAAGTTCACCGATGCGGCACTCTGGAGCCCCCCCACCGCAAAGTAGGCGGTCATCACCACCGCCGCGGCGAGGATGGCGAACGGCAGCGGTATCCCCGCGGCGCCTTCGATGAGCAATCCGGCGGCGAGCAACTGCGCCGCGAGCACGAAGAGGGTGGCGACGAGCAGGAGACCGGTGAGTGCGATCCGGACCGCAACGCCGTAGCGCAGCTCGAGGAAATCGCCCACCGTGCGGAGCCGGGCTTCGGTGGCGACCCGCCACATCCGGGGGCCCAGCCAGACGGCGAGGAGCAGGGTGCCGATGCCCGCGGCCCCCACCCACCAGAAGGCGGCGAGCCCATACTCGTAGCCGAGCGCGGCCGCGCCGATGGTCGAGCCGGCCCCGATGTTCGCGGCGAGAACGGTCGCGAAGATCAGCCGCGCCGGCAGGCGGCGTCCGGCCACGAAGAAGCTTTCCGCGGAACGCCCCCTCCGGGAGACGTACCAGCCGACCGCGATCAGCAGGACGGAATAGGCCGCGAGGACGAGAAGATGCGGGGACACGCCTGCTTAACAGCCTGTGGACAAGGTGGCGTGAGCGCCGAGAGCGCCAGTTCTCCCGGTGGGGGGGCGGTTCAGCCGGGATGCATCGCCGCTCGAGCCCCCACCGGGAGAACTGGGCCGCGTGACTTTGTCCACCGGCTGTTAACCCTCCGGCGCCTCGGGAGGAGCCGGGAGGTCGCGGATCGACGGAAGCCCGGGGAGTGATTCCGCCGAGCGCACCGCGTCCAGCACGGCCCGCGCTACCGCCTCGGCGGCGAGGGCGCCAACCCTCCCGACGCGAGCTGGTGGCCCACCTCCGGTGGAGAGCGCAAACAGCGTGTCTCCGTCGGACGGGGTGTGCACCGGGTAGATGGTCCGCGCGAGGCCGTCGTGCGCCATCTCGGCCACCTTGTTCACTTCCGCCTTCGTGAGCGGGGCGTTGACGGCCACCACCCCGATGGTGGTGTTCGCTCCCGCCAGGGGAGCGGAGTTTTGCTCGTCCGCGCCGGAACCCGGGCCGGAAAGCGATTCGAGCAGCAAGCGGCGCGAATCCGCGAGGCCTCCGTCGTCGTCGCGAACGCCCGCAACCACCCTTCCGTCCGCGGGGTCCACCACGTCGCCCACCGCGTTCACGGCAATGAGCGCCGCCACGATCAGGCCGTCCGGGAAGCTCAGCGAGGCCGAGCCGATGCCGCCCTTCATCGCCCGGGCCAGGCCCCGGCTCTTCCCGACGGTCGCCCCGGCGCCGGCTCCGGCGTTGCCGCGGCGGACCGGCTGCGCACCCGCGGCGGCGGCCGCCCGGTAGCCGCAGTCGGACCCCGGGCGGACGGCGCCCGGTCCCTGGACCCCCAGATCGAACAGAATGGCGGCGGGGACGATGGGGATCCGGAAGGGGCCCACCGGGTATCCGATGCCGGCCTCTTCGAGAAAGCGCACCGTCCCGTCGGCCGCCGCGAGCCCGAAGGCGCTCCCCCCGGAAAGCACCACCGCGTGGACCCGCTCCACGGTGTTCTCGGGATCGAGGAGGTCGGTCTCACGGGTCCCGGGAGCGGAACCCCGGACATCCACCCCGGCGACCGCGCCCTCCCGGGCGAGAACTACGGTGCAGCCGGTGGGCAGACCATCGAGCTCATGTTGGCCGACCTCGATGCCGGGAACGGCAACGAGCCCGGGATCCTGGGAAAGAGGAACACCCGGTTGGCGCTCCGGCGGCCCGGCGTTTGCCCGGTGAGGAAAGGCGATCCCGAGGGCGAGGAGCAGCAGAGGCGCCGCGGCTCGGCGAGGGAACAAAACGGCTTGGATTCTATGCGGCGTTCCCGGGGGAGGAGGCCCGCTTCGCTTCGGCCATTGGCCCTGCCTCAAGCCGCGCAACGTGCGAAGCGCCCCGGACGAACGCGACACACCCACCGAAAGCCCCTCCCGGCTTGCGCGCTGCGCGCGAGTCTGCTGCGCGCCGCCTTGTCCGGTGTCCGCACCCGCTGAACCTGCCCTATTCCCGCAGTGGGCGGGTCGGGCAGCCACCGGCGTCCGGATCCAGCCCCGAAGCCTCCCTGCACGTCACCGCCGGGGGCGGCCGACCCGGCCCCGGCCCCCCTGGCCTACCGAAAGTTCGGGAAGTTACTCGTCGCCCGGACCCTCATGGTCGCAGTCCTCTTCGGCACAACAGTGTTCCGTCAGATATCCGAGCAGCGCCCGGATCGCCCGGAAGTTCACGGTGTAGATCTGGGACCTCCCGTGGCGGCAGCAACTGAGGAGCCCACCCTTCTTGAGTTCCTTGAGATGGAACGAGCAGGTTGGCGCGGGCAGGTTGCAGTGCTTGGCGATGGCGCCCGCCGCAAGTCCCTCCGGACTGTTGCTGACCAGCAACCGGAAGATGTCGAGACGCTTTTCCTGAGAGAGCGCACAGAGCATCTCCAGAGCGTTGTCAGTGGAATACGCGGCCATTGTTTCCATATTTCCAATAATATCAAAATCACGACGGCGAATCAACCCCGATATTCCGCCAGTCGGAGCGGTATCCTCGGTCCCGATGCCGCTCCACCCGGTTGCCTCCGGCCTCGAAGCACGGATCCTGCACCAAGCGGAGGCGGCCCGCGACGAGATCGCCGCCTTCTGCGGTGAGTTGATCCGGATTCCCACCGTGAATCCTCCCGGCGAGAACTATCCGGAGTGCGCCGCACTTCTCGGAGAACGGCTTGCAGGCGCCGGTTTCGAGGTGGAGTTCGACGATCCTCCACCACAGTCGTGTCCCCCCCGCTCGGCCGCGTACCCCCGGCGAAACGTCATGGGCCGGCTGGGGACCGGCGGCCGACGCCTGCATCTGAACGGTCACCTCGACGTGTGCCCGGCGGGCAGCGGCTGGACGACCGATCCTTTCTCCGGGGAGGTTCGAAACGGGTCGGTCTGGGGGCGCGGGGCCGGCGACATGAAGGGGGGCGTCGCGGCCACGTTCTTCGCGGCGGAGGTGCTCCGCCGCGCGGGCGCCCGGCTCCACGGCACCCTTGAGATCTCAGGCACGGTGGACGAGGAGACCGGAGGACACGCCGGGGTCGCCTGGCTGGCCGAGTCCGGCCGCATCGCTCCCGACACCGCCGCGGTGATCATTCCCGAGCCTTTCGGCTCGCGCCGGGTTTGTGTGGGGCACCGCGGGGTGTACTGGTTCCGGGTCGTGTCCGAAGGCGCAGCCGCGCACGGCAGCATGCCGTTCCTGGGCCGGAACGCCATCACCGACCTCGCGCCGCTCCTCGAGGACATCCGAACCGTATGGGTTCCGGAGCTGGCTGCCCGGCGAACCGCGCTTCCGGTAGTTCCCGAAGGCGCGCGGGTGGCGACCGTCAACGTGAACAGCATCCGGGGCGGTCAGGCTGGCGCCGGAGCCGAAAGCCCCCAGGTTCCGGATCGGGCCGAGATCGTGGTGGACCGGCGCTTTCTTCCCGAAGAAGGGCTCGATGCGGTGCGCGAGGAGGTAGCCCGTTGGGTGGCGGCTTGCGCCGGCAGGAACGGCGGCCGGCGCTACCGGATCGAGGAACTGCTCACCGTGGAACCGGTGCAGACCCCGACGGGCTCCCTCGCCATCGAGGCCGTCCGCTACGGGGTGCGGCGCGCGCTGGGCGTCGAGGTCGAGGAGGTAGCGAGCCCCGGCACCTATGACCACAAGCACATAGCCCGGATCGCGGGAGTCCCGGACTGCGTCGCCTACGGACCGGGGATCCTCGAGTTGGCGCACCGGCCGGACGAGCACTGCCCCGTGGACGAGCTGGTGCGGGCCACCGGCGCCCTCGCCCTCGCCGCGGCCGCCGTGCTCGGAACAAGCGCTTGATCGACGGTTCCGGCGCGCTGGTGATCGTCGGGATCGCCGCCTTCCTGCTTCCCCCGGTGGCCACCTGGCTGCGGGCGCCCGCCGTGGTCGTCGAGATCCTCTTCGGGGTGCTGGTCGGCCCCGTATTCGGGCTGGTCGAAGGGACCGAGCTGCTGGATCAGATCGGGGGGCTCGGGCTCTTGATGCTGATGTTCCTCGCCGGCTTCGAGATCGATTTTCCCGCCCTCAGGCGGGGGGGAGCGGGGCCGATCGGGCAAGCGCTGATCGTCTTCGCGGGGACGTTCGCGCTTTCCTTCCTCGCGACCGTGTGGCTGGATCTGCCCCTCTTCTACGCCCCGGTGCTGGCAACCACCTCGGCGGCTCTCGTCCTCCCGAGCCTCCGGAGTGCGGGGATCACGACCGAAACCCTCGGGCAGGCAATCCTGATCTCCGCGGTGATCGCGGATCTCGTCACGTTGCTGCTGGTCGCGGAGATCACCATCTGGGCGCGCGACGGATGGGGCATCGAACTCATCAACGGTCCCGTGCTGCTCATCGCAGTCGTGCTGGTGCTCCGGGTGATGAAGCTGGCTCTCTGGTGGCATCCCCTCCGCGTGTCGCGGCTGTTCCGCAAGGACGATCCCGACGAGATGGGAATTCGCGGGGCGCTCGCGCTGCTCCTCATTTTCGTCGGGCTCTCGACCGTTCTGGACGTGGAGCCGATTCTCGCGGCGTTCCTCGCCGGAGGAGTCTTCGCGCTGCTGTTCCATCCGCCCGAAGGCCTCCGCCGCCAACTCTCCGGAATCTCGTGGGGTTTCCTGATCCCGATCTTCTTCATCGGCGTCGGGTTGCGCTTCGAAGTGGCGGTGCTGCTCGATCCCGACGTGCTCGCGCGCGCCGGGGTCATCATCGCGGTGGCCTTCTTCGTCAAGTTCGTTCCCGCGCTGCTCTTCATGCTCTGGGGCTTCTCGCTGCGCGCCGCGGCGGCGACCGGGTTCCTGCTTTCCGCCCGCCTGAGCATCGTCGTCGCAGTGGCCACCGTCGGACTCGAACTCGGCCTGCTCGACCGGGAGGATCGCGCCATCGCGGTGATGATCGCGGCCGCCACCTCGATCACCTGCCCCATCCTCTTCCGCCGCATCATCAGCGGGGGAAGCGCCCGCGGGGCGGCGGAAGCCGTACCGGCGGAGATTCCGCGAACCCGGTAGACTCCGAAACCCGGAGGCGCCCGCCATGACGAAGTCGCTCTCTAACGCCGTAACCCGGCGTGCTTTCCTGCGTACCGCCGCCGCGGCGCCCGCCGTCCTGCCCGTCGTCCGGGCCGCTGCCGCCGACGACGAGACGCTGTTCCGGATGGTGCGGTGGGAGTTTCCCTTCGAAGAAGACCGGGTGCCGATGAATGCCGCGAACCTGTGTCCGTCGCCGAGATCGGTGGGCGACCGGGTCAGCGAGCTGACCCGGGACATCGACCACGACTGTTCCTTCCAGAACCGCGGGAAGTTCGCGGATCTCCGGGAAGCGTCCCGGGAGCAGGTGGCGGCGCAACTCGGAGTCTCGGGCGACGAGTTGGCGCTCGTCCGCAACACCAGCGAGGCGAACAACATCGTGAATGCCGGAATGCCGCTCGGGAAGGGCGACGAGGTTCTCCTCTGGGACCAGAACCACCCCACGAACAACGTGGCGTGGGAGGTGCGGGCCGCCCGCTACGGGTTCTCAGTGCGCCGGGTTTCGGTCCCGAAGGCTCCCGCAGGGGAAGAAGACCTTGCCGCCCCGTTCATCGAGGCATTCGGCGCGGGCACCAAGGTGGTAGCGATCACGCACGTGTCCAACGTGTCGGGCATCCGGCTACCGGTGCGCCGGATCGCCGACGCCGCCCACGAACGGGGAATCCACGTCCACGTGGACGGCGCCCAGAGCTTCGGCGGATTGTCGGTGGACGTCCCGGCGATCGGCGCCGACACCTTCTCGAGCAGCTCGCACAAGTGGTTCTGCGGTCCCAAGGAGTGCGGAGTGCTCGCGGTGCGCTCGGAGGTCATCCCGCGTCTGTGGCCCTCGGTGGTCGCCCCGGGCTGGGGCAGCGATGCCGACCCCGATCCCAGCGGCGCCCGGAAGTTCGAGTCCATGGGGCAGCGCGACGACGCCTGTCTCGCGGCCATGGGCACCACTGCGGAATTCCATGCCGAGATCGGCCCGGACCTGGTGGAGAAACGCATGATCGACCTGGCCCGCCGCCTCAAGGAGGGCGCCACGGAAGCCGGGATCCCGCTCGTCACCCCGATGGAAGACAACCTCTCGGCGGGCGTCGTCATCATCGAGGTGCCCGCCGAATCCCGCGCCGAGGTCTTCTCCCGGATGTACGACGATCACGGCATCGCCGGCTCGACTTCGGGCGGCCTCCGCCTCTCGCCGCACCTCTACAACACGGCGGAGCACATCGAGCGCGCCCTAGCCGGCCTGAAGGCCCTCCGCCCCCTCATCGTCGCCTGACGGGGGACGGGCCAAGGACCGCCCGACCTCCAGATCGGCACCGCCGCGCGGACTCAGGGAACGCCGGTCTTCAAGACAGATAGCGATGCTTGACTCAACAGGCTTTTTGGGAACGCGAGCCGACAGCTTGATTGACGTGTCCCTGGTGTTTCTGACCGCAACGCCGATCCTGATGGGGTACGCGCTGACCTTCGCGTCAGGCAAGGAGTATGTGAAACACCGCAATCTTCAGGTGGTGGGTCTCCTGTTGGGTTTCGGCGCCGTTGTACTTCTCGAAACGAGTCTCCAGCTTGGAAGCGCGCGGGGATTCGTGCTGAGTGCGTTTTACGGAACGCCAGCGATGAGTGGTCTCTTCGGAGTCCATCTGGCAGTGGCTATCCCGACATTCCTCGTGTGGAGTATCTTGGCGACCGTGTCCTGGAGACGCTACACCTTTGTTCTTCCCGGGACTTTTAGTCGCCATCACCGAGGGTGGGGGCAGCTGACATTCCTCGGTCTGTGCCTCACGTGCGCGACCGGCCTTGCCCTCTATGTCATGGGCTACGCATTCTGAGGCTGTCCTTCACTCTCCCCACGAGCGCTGATCCCCCTGAGCATCCAACGGAAAATCAGCCAGTGGATGGGGTAGAGCCCGTACCAGCAGAGGAGTCCTTCCAAGCCCAGCGGATCAAGACCGCCGCTTGCTTGATCCGCCCACGACCGCCAGACGCGGCCGGACACCATCATCTTCTGAGAGAGCAGGAGTGGCCCTCTCCGGTACCGCGACCCGTCGCCGCCTCGGGCCGGGCGACCACCGCTGCCGGTGGAGAGAAACCCTACTGCGGTCCCGCGACAACCTCGCGGCCGGTGATGTACAGGTGCAGATTGGGGATGCGGATCGGCTCCACGAGCTTGAGACGCCAGAGGACCGCGCCGCTGACGCCATCCGGAGGGAGGATGCCCTCGCTGCCGAGCACTTCGTCGTAGCGGAAGACGGCGCCGTTTCCGCGCAGTCCGTTGTCTGCGTTGAGGACCTCGGGGGCAAGTTCCGAAAACATGTCTCCCATGCCGCTCCCGAACTTGCGGATCTCCACCTCGATCGGTCCCGCCACGGGAGTGGCCGACACATTCCGTAACCGGATCCAGAAGTCGGCCACTTCGGTGTCGGCGTCATAGCTTCCGGGGTCGTTCACGAGTTCGATCCGCGCGGTGATGTCCACCGATTCCCCGACCGTTGCCGGCGGCGCGGGAGGCCCGTCCACGATCCGGATTGCGGCGGTGTACACCTGATAGGCGCCCGACCGCGCGTCGGCCCAGACCGGATGGAAGTGTCCGTCGGCCGACGCGGTGAGGCCCATGTAGTCGCCACCATTCACCCAGCGCGAAGCCGCCGAGATCAACGCGACCCGCAGTTCTCCTTCCGTTCCGCTGAAGGTCAGCGGGGTGGGCGTCAGATTGCCCGACCCCAAGGGCTCGGAGATCGCTCCCGAAACCTGGACTGGTGAGGTGAAAGTCTCGCCGCCGTCGAAGGAAGCCGCGAAGTATTGGTGGAAGGCGAACCGCGACGGAGCCTGCCGCGTGTCATACCAACTTACCCCCGCCACGCCGTCCCGGTTGACGGCGACCGCGGGCTGGAACTGCTGGACATCCGGCCCCCCCAGGGGCGCCACTGGCCCGGGGTCGCTCCAGGTGGAACCGCGGTCGTCGGACCAGGAAATCACGACGCGCGGAAGCCCCTCCGAGTAGTCGGGCCAGACCGCGTAGGCGCGATCCCGGTGACGCTCGCTGCGGTCCGCCGCGAGCATGGTCCAGGAGCCGCCCCGAAAACGCGGTGTCCCCTCCCTCGCCAGGCGCGTCTCCTCGCCCGTCATCTTTACCGGGCCCGGCTTTGGCTCGGAGAAAGTCACCCCACCGTCGGTCGAAACCACCGTCCAGAGTCGCGATTCGGTCCAGTTGGCGGTCTGTTCGGGGTTGGACGGAAAATCCACAAAGGGAACCATGACGGCCCCGTCGTGAAACACCAGCATGGGGTCCACGTTGAGCCCTCGCTCGCCGGCGCCGTCCAGGAACTTCACCGGGCCGATCCAGCTTCTGCCGTCGTCTGCCGAGCGGAAGACGCCAAGGTTGTATTCGCGGCCGTAGAGAACACTCATGTAGAGCCGTCCGGCAAAGCGCCCCGTCGTCTGGTCGGCCGCCAGCATGGGGTGGTCGTACGAGGCCCCGAGATCATAGGGAGCCGACCACGTACGTCCTCCGTCTTCGGACCGGTAGGCGTGAAGGAACGCCCGCGTGCGCCCGGTCTCGTCCGCCCGGGTGGCGAGGGTGGCGAAGATCGCCGTGCCGGCCGCGGTGAACGCCACCTGGGGATCGCCCCCACCCGTCTCCTTTTGTTCCGAGAAGGTGATGTCCTCCCACCGAACACCGCCGTCGAAGCTGACGTAGGCCTTGGTGGCGGCCCCGCCGTCGGGACGGGTGAAGGTGATGGCGCCGGCCAGCAGGTTGTGTGGATTGCGCGGGTTGGCAGCCGCCATGATCTCGACGTGAGGCCGGTCACCATCCCGGCTGACGAGGTAGTCGGGGCCCACCACGATCCGGGGCTCCTGGCTGGCGTCGGCCGCGCCCGCGGCGACCAAGGCCACGGCAAGAAACCACGGGAACGGGTTCAGGACGGATCTGGGCATGCCGGGACTGTTACACGGGACGGGTCCCGCGGCCACCCGCAACCGGGATCAGAACGGCAGGATCCGAAGGACGGCGCGAGGCGAGCCGCGTGTGGAATGGCCTGTCGTCAGTGGAGTCGGAACGACGACGGCGAGGATCTGCCGGACGAACGAGCCATCATCTTTCGCACGCCCAGCCATCTCGATCCCGGTCCATCTTGCTGGCATAGGCGCAATGCCCTCGTGGGACCCCGCGTGGGTGCACCCGACGGAGCGCCGTGCAGTTGGCGAAAGGCCCACACTCGCTTCCACGACTGGATTGTGTTCTCGACAGGGGTTTGGAGTTCGGTTGCGCCGATCGCGCCGTACTCGACCTCCTTCCCGGAGGGGTCATTGCCACGGACTCGCACTGGGAGAGCACGGCTTCCAGTGCGTTGGCCTCGCGGCGGTCGATGAAGAGAACGTACTTCTGTCGTACCTGGACGACACGACCTGCGAACCAGCACCGGTTCCCACCCGGCAGCCAATCGGCCGCGTCCTTATCGCTCTTCTGATGCCGATTCACCCTCGGGCTTGCGAGGGTGAGGTTCAACAAGTCATTGGCGAACCGGCGCTTGGTATCCGCGCTGGCGGCGCACAGCCCGCTGTCATGCGCCTCGGATCGAGCCACCATGTGCTCGATGTCGGTCTCCCGCTGTGTCGCAAACCATTCGCCCGTATAGGGAGAGTAGATTCCGCCGAGGCCCGCAATGATGTCGTCTTCGACGCGTTGCGAGTAGCGGTAGTCGTCCGAGTCGTAGCGGGTGCAGCGCTCTTCGGGTGCTACGCGGAGACCCTGCCAGGTTTCTGGCGGCGCCGGCGAAGAGACGGAGGCGACCGCGGCGGAAGCGAGAATTGTTCCGAGGGCAACGACGTTGACGCCTCGCGGGATCAAGGTCATTTTGTGTTCCTCGGAGGCTGTAATCTCCGATGTAATGTCGGTGTAATGCCGTCACGCAAGTGTATGGCACTGTTGGGCCTGAGGTGTAATCCCGCGGTTGACGATTCCGGCCGGAGCTCCCACCGTCACGCGCTTCACGCAGATCGGCGATACGCGGTCTCGCTGCGTTACGCGCAGCGGTGCCGGTCTGAAGGGCCCCACCGGGAGAACTGCCCGGCGTTCCCGAGCCTGCCGAGCCATCCGGGTTAACGGCTTCGTGCAGTTCGCTGCGCTCCGCGCAGCGGTGCCGGCCCCCACCGGGAGAACTGGCCGGAGGTCGGCGTTCCCTGGCCTACGCGCCACCCTGCCGACCGGAGGTCGGCGTTCCCGCGCCTACGCGCCACCATGCCGGTCTGGGAACCGGCGCTCCCGGACGGTTTACGAGTCCACGGGGGGACGCTGCCGGATCGCTATCCAGATGAAGGCCGGAGCTCCGAAGAGCGCCGCCACCACGCCGAGGTTCAACTCCACCGCGGTGGGCAGGAGCCGGACGCCGATGTCCGCGAAGACCAGCATGCTTCCTGCCAGGAGGGCCGAGGGAGCGAGGCTGCGGGCGGGGTCGTAGCCCACCAGCGGGCGGACGATGTGGGGCGCCACGATCCCCACGAAGCCGATCACTCCGGCGAGGGCCACCGCCGCGCCGGCAGCGAGTCCCGCCCCCAAAACAACCGCAATTCGCTGACGAGCGAGATCCAGACCCACACCGCTCGCGGCCTCCTCCCCGAGGGTCAGAGCCGAGAGCCCCCGCCGGGAGCGGAAGAGGATCGCCGCCCCCGCCGCCATCAGCGGCACGGCCAGCAGGAGGTCCTCGTAGCTCCGGTTCGCCACCGAACCGAGAGTCCAGTTGATCATCTCCGCGAGCGAGAACGGGTTCGGCGCGAGGTTGAGGAGCAGCGACATCACGGCGCCGGCGAAGCTCGAAAACCCCACCCCGATCAGGATCAGCGTGACCACCGAACGCGTGTGGCTCGCCGCGACCGCGAGCAACGCGGTCACCGCGAGAGCGCTCAGCACCGCGGCCGCCGGCACCGCCCAGGCCCAGGCGCCCGCCAGCCCGTAATAGATCACCACCGTGGAACCAAGCGCGGCGCTCGCCGAAACCCCGAGGACCCCCGGCTCCGCCAGTGGGTTCCGGAGCAGTCCCTGCAGCGCGGCGCCGCTCACTCCGAGCGCTCCGCCGACGCAGAAGGCGGCGAGCGCTCGCGGCAAACGAATCTGCCAGACCACGAGCTGGTCGCCAGGGCTCGCCTGGCCGAAAAGGGCCGCCAGCACCCGGCCGGGCGAAAGCGGGGTCGCCCCGAGCAGGCACGCGAGGAAAAGACCCGCGGCGCCGGCTGCCGCCAGGAGGACCAGGAGCCGGCGGGCGCTCATTCGCCGGCCGCCAGCGCTTCCATCGCGTCGAGCAGGAACCACCCGCCGCAGGCGATCCAGGCGCCCGGAATCGAGGTCACCGGCAACTCCCGCAGCTGCGCCCGCACGAGCGGATGGCGCATCGCGCTCCAGGCCTCGACCCGGCTCGCGTCGCTGCCGAAGACCGCGACCGCCACCCGGTCCGGCCGCTCGTAGGCGAGCCGCTCGAGCGGCAGGGGCCGCCATCCCGGCTCGCGCTGGAAGTTCACAAAACCAGCGGCCCGCAATATCTCGTGCACCAGGGTTCCGGGACCGGTGGTGATGCCGGAGGGAGTCAGATACAGGATCGTTTCCGTCCCCGGACGGCGGCGGAGCGCAGCCTCCCGCTCCTCCATTTCGGCAACGATCGCCTCCCCCCGCCCCGCCTCTCCAAGCGCCTGCGCCATCTCACGCAGGACCCGCTTCACCCCACCGAGGTTCTCGGCAACTCCGACCTGCGCCATCCTGATCCCGGCACGCTCCAGGAAGGCGGCGATGTTCGGCCCCCCACCGTAGGAGCGGACCACCAGGTCCGGCCCCAGCGGCAAAACGTCTTCCGCCCGCGGGCGCACGCGGGGAAGACCTTCGGCGGCCGCGCGCATGAACGAAAAACTCTTCCCGGCGTCGGGGGACACCGCGAGGATCCGGTCGCGGTCGGCCAGCTTGAGGACGAACTGATCGGCGCAGTAGTCGAGGCTCGCGATCCGCGAGGGTTTGGCGTCTTCGGCCGCGCCGGGAGGCGCCGCCAGCAGCAGGAGGACGGCCGCGGGGAGCAGCGTCCTCAAACCGGCCCCTCAACCGTGAAGCTGTCGCTCTCGATTCGGGCGCGCACCCCGAACACGGTCTCCATGCGCTCCGGCTCCAGGGTCTCCGCGGCGGAGCCGTCCGCAACGATTTCCCCGTCCTTCATCCAGAGCAGCCGGTCGGCGAAGCGCCTCGCGAGCCCCACGTCGTGCAACACGATGAGCGCTCCCCCGCCCCGGCCTACGAACTCCCGGATCAACTGCAGCACCTGGAACTGGTGGCGCGGATCGAGGGACGCCACCGGTTCGTCGGCCACCAGCAGCGGCGCCGCGGCCGCGAGGGCCCGGGCGCAGTGCATCCGGGCGCGTTCACCGCCGGACAGGGTCGAGGCGGAACGTTCGGCGAGGTGCGCGAGATCACATTCCGCGAGCGCCGCATCCACGGCCTCGGCGTCTCGTCCGCCCAGTCGGCCGAGCACAACTCCGTAGGCGAAGCGTCCGAGCGCCACCACGTCCCGCACGGCCTGGGGCCAGACGAGCGGCCGCGTCTGCGGCAAGTAGGAGACTCGCCGCGCCCGCTCGAGCGGGGAAAGGCGCCGCAAGTCCCGGCCCCCGAGCAGGGCCTGCCCCCGGGCGGGCTTCAGCAAACCGAGCGCGGCGCGCAGCAGGGTGGTCTTGCCGGCGCCGTTCGGCCCGATGAGCGCGATGAGCTCCCCTGGGCCCAACTCGAAGGAGACGTTCCGCACCAACGTGGCCCCGCCGGCGGTGACCGTCAGGTCCCGCACCGAGAGCGTTTCGCTCATGAACCGTTGGGAGGCGGGGGCACGGCTGCCATTCTCGCCTACCGGCCGCCCGGTTCGGCCCCGGGAAGAGCGGGAGCCTGGCTCCGCGATCGCGGCCGTCAGTAGTCGATCCCGCGCTGGGCCTTGATCCCGGCCGCGAAGGGATGCTTCACCTCCCGCATTTCGGTGACCAGATCGGCGCAGTCCATGATCTCCGGGAGGGCGCCGCGGCCGGTCAGGATCACGCTCGTCCGCGCGTCGCGCGCCCGGAGGCCATCGAGGACGGCGTCGCGCCCGAGGTAGTCGTAGCTCATCACCACGTTGATCTCGTCGAGGACGACCAGGTCGAAGTCGCCGGACACGAGCATCTCCCGAGCCGCGGCGAAGGCGGTTTCCGCGACCGCGACGTCGCGAGCCCGGTCCTGGGTGTCCCAGGTGAATCCCTCACCCATGGTCCGCCAGACCACCTGTTCCGGGAAACGCCCGAAGAACTGACGCTCACCGGTCTTCCAGTTCCCCTTGATGAACTGCACGACCCCGACCCGCCGCCCCCAGCCGAGCGACCGCGCGATCACCCCGAAGGCGGAGCTGGACTTGCCCTTCCCGTCTCCGGTGTGGACCAACACGAGTCCGCGGCCCGGATCGCGGGCAGCGGCGCGCTTTTTCCGGACTTCGGCCTGGAGCGCCTCCATGCGCTCCCGGTGGGCGCCTGGTCCGTCACCGGGTGTCGTTGTCATGGTTCGTCCTTCTCCGGCACGGCGCGACCCCGCACGCTGGGTTCAGAGGCCGCAGACCGCGCCGAAGGGGATCTTCGCATCCCCGGGACCGCCACTGGCGCCCTGGATCACCCCGCGGTGGGTAACCGCGAAGCAGAATCCGGGCCGGGCCACCGCTCGGAGAGCGTCCTCGAAGGCAGCGCGGCGCGGCACGGAGCCGCATGGTACGGGCAGGCTGCCCCACCCCTGGCCGCCACGCGGTTAGAGAGCTATGAGTTCCGAACCGACGAACGCCTGCTCTATCTCCTGGCGGGCTGCTCTTTCCTCGATCGGGGTTCCGCCGAACACGGGCCAGAGCTGGTTGTAGAGCGGGGCCACATACTCCGTGACCCCGAGCCGGGCCCTGCGAGTCCGGACGACCAGACCGAGGAGTTTGAGCGCCAGAATGCGGAAGTTGCGATCGGTCGCCCGCAAGGGGAAACTGACGATTGCCATGGCCGTCCATTCCGCCTGATCCACGGCGCCGAGGGAGAGCCACAGCTTTCCCCAATACTCCAGGGTGTCCAGATCGAACTGGCCACCATCGTCGAACCGGTTCGAAGCAATACGCACGAGCTCGGCGATGATCATGTCGTCGTAATCGGGATTGCCCTCTTCCGACTCGCGACGGCGGGCTCGTCGCTCTTCCACGAGCACGCCGAGGGCCCTGGGGCCGACGCCCTCACTGCGGACCTGGTCAAGAATCCACTGATCGTCTGCCTGGCCGAACTGCATTGCATAGCGGGCAGCCAGTTCGGCAGCGACGGATGCTTCTGGGTGACTGTCGAGGTGTTGCCGGCAAAACCTGCAATGCGCCCACACGAGTTCGGCCAGAGCACAGACCTGAGAGCGCTCGATGGGCCGGCCGAACTCGCTCCGGCGCGGAATCGCGAGTAGCGCGACCAGGAACCAGTGCTGGGCGATCTGTTCCGAGATCGCAAACGAGTCAAGATCCTCCTCCGCATCCCAGACGCTGAGCGGCAGGTCCCGGCACTCCTTCGCTACCCACACGGGAAGATCGAGTTCCTCACCAGACAGCGCGAGCGCTGTTCCCAGCCCTTCCAGCCATTCTCGGTCGTTCCAATCGCCCCAGTCGGAGGCGAGGTACTGGCCGTCCCGCTGCTCCGCCAAGCGCCGCCGGTGCTCATCGAGCGTGGCCTGCGCGAGCTCCGCCGCGCGCTTTGGAGACGACTCGCGCATCGCCTTGGCAATCCCCGTTTGGTAGCGGACCCAGCGCTTCCTTCGGCCAGGACGCAGACCGAACTGGAAGTGAGAGAGCAGATCCGCCGACGCGCAATCCTGGAAGAGACCCGCCGCCAGTCTTGTACACCCTTCTTCCAGCTCCACGAGCCGGCGCGGTTTTTCGCCATCGCCGGACGCCGACAGCGCCAGCGACGCCTGACTCAAGAGTTCGCCGACCCAACGGAGGCAAACCGGTGGATCGAGGTGTCCCAACCCTTCCAACAGTTGGACCAGCAAACTTGCGGCGGCGTCGCCCGGGGGGGCCGTCTCGCTAGTGACATCGTCGTCCCGGAGCGATTTGAGCGAGTCCGGAGTGCCCCCGGCCAACCGGCCCTCGTCCATCTTCCGGACCGCGCTCAGGGTGTGGACGATGGCCAGCGCCACGGCGGCCTCACCCGAGCGCTTCGTGATCCATCCGACGATTCGGTGCTGCTCACGGGCGGACGTCCGCGCCACCATTCGGCGGGCCGCCTTCGCCTGCATCGTCGGCGCTTTCAGCCGTTCGATGAGCAGCGGGGACCGTTCAGGAGACAGATCAACCGCCAGCTCAATCAGATTGGCCACTGTGGGGTGCAGCCCCTGGTTCACGAGTTCAAGGCTCTGTTTCTCCAGGCGCGCAAACGCGCCCACCATCCCGTCACGCAGTGCGGATTCCCGAAAGCCTTCGTCTTCCGCTTCTTCCCCTTCCCCAGCCGAACTACCTGCAATCGGAGAGCCGGCCACCAGCCCGTTCAGCGCTTCGACCGCTGCCTCGACAAACGAGTCAGTCTCGCCCGACGACCAGCGCCGACGAATCATGCCAATCGAAAGATCGAGCCCAGTGGAGGCGATCGCCCAGACCGCATCCTCGGAACGCCGCGGGCCGACGCCCTCAAGCACCAGATCCGCAACCAACGCCGCGCGATCCGGATTAAGCCACCTTACGTGCGTCCCCGAGTCGAACCAGCTTCCGATGGTTGCGATGGCGCGATTCTGGTCTGCCGGCGGCACATGCAACCGGATCACGGGCTCGATGTTCTCGAAAGCCGATCCTCTGGTCCCCGGCGCCGCGCCGGCACTGAAGATCCGCCAGACCGCCGCCCGAATTTCCGGAGACAGCGCGGGTTCGATCCCGGACGAACCAGCCACTACGAGATCTCACGCACGAGAATGTCCGCCGGCGGCGCATCCATATCCATGGCCCACAGTTGCCGCGCCTCGGCACGGTACACGCCGTAGGGAAGACTCACGAAGGTCACCCCGAACCTGTTCCACCCGTTGAACGAGTTCGTCATCAGAACTTCACGCGCGGGAGTGATCAGATATCGGTCGTGGAAACATCCGCGCTCGTCGCTTCGGTTCATGAAGGTCCGCACGGTGACGTTGGCTCGGATCTTTCGGAGGTAACGCGCCCACCAGGGGGGAGCATTCTCCGGCTCGCGTTCGGCACACAGAATCCGCAGCGGCCGGCGCTGAATGGCGGCGCACATGTCCACAAACAGTTGTGCCACCTCATCCGCCATCGTGTGCCCGACAAAACACGGATCGGCGAGGTAGATGGGCCCTGCGGTGTCCGAGTCGTTGGACATGAGATACAAGAAGTGCCGCGCCGCCTCGTCGAACCGGCCGGGACCGAAGCGCACGAGGTTGGCTTCGCGCCTGGCGCCTACTTCCTTCCGATAAGCCACTCGATGGAGCCACTGTTGCCGGATATCCCTGTCGAGTCGACTGGGGGTTACGTCGGGATACTCGGGGATCCCGGAAACGGAACGCGAAGCGTCGACGCGCTGCGGAAGGCCGAATCCCGGCCCCGGAGACCGCGGCGCCGGCCCGTGTCCCCGCATCACGGCATTCACTGCCTCGCTATGTGGCACGTTCTCGACGAGATCCACATATTGCCCGTCAACGTCTCTGCAGATCGCAAAACCAGTCCGATCCACCCCGGAGACCAGTTCGATCGTTGTCTGCCCGGCCGTTATTGGCACTTCCCTACGCAGTACTTCGTCTCCGCTATGGCTCGCCCACACCGTCGCGCGATACGTCTCCGGCAACAGGGCTTTGGCATCTACGTGAAGTCGGAGCGTCTTGTCCTGATGCGCCGTCAGTCGACATGTGATCGCGTCTTCGGCAGCGGCGATGAGCAGGTTCCCGACTCGCTCCGGGCATCGGTCCAGTGGGAATCCGAGGCGACGAAGTCCCGACCGGATGCGGGCCGGCGGAGGGTCGGGTAGAGACAGCCAACGCTTGTGTGGTTCGTCCTCGAAACTCCAGTACTCGGTAATCGCGGCGCTGTGCATCGAGAACGGACTACGTATGGACGCTTCCGAACGGCGCCGGTAGTCCCTGTACGCCCAGTGATTTCTGGGCTTGTCCTCCAGGTCGTAGTGGATCTCGCGTCCCCGCGCCTCAAGCATCCCCGACTCGAGGATGTGGTCGAGGTGCTTTCGACACTCCGCATACGAAGCGCTGAAGGAAAACAGACTGAGCTCGCCACCGAGTGATTCAAGAGCCCAGACTACATCCAGTTCGCCTGACCACGGACCCAAGGAGTCGCGCTTCCGATGACGCAGGAGCGTGAGCAGATTCCGCGCTTCCCCGTCCTGGCCGTTCCAGGCGAGCACCGTGAGCCGCGCAATCCTCTCGCCCTCCTCCAGGAATGTCAGCCGGACCCGTTTCGGCGGGATGAAAGGCAGGCCGCGTGCCCCGGCCCATTTCACAGCCTCTTCAAGCGGTACCCAAACGCTCCGTCCCTGTCTCCGAATGGCAAGGTGGCGCCGATGTATGTGTTGGCGCACATAGTTTTCGTTCTTCCGTACGGCGCGTGCCAATTCGGAGACCGTGAGATTCATTGCGATGTTCTCATCTCAACCGTAACGGCGTGTCAATGTCATGTGTCACACACAGCACGGAATAACAGCGTCCGACGCGCGGACCAAAGGTGATTTCTTGGGTGTGGAACGTATTTGCATTCTTTCACAGGACAAAGCCGCTTCACACACTCCCAAGACACGGAATGTCCACGATTCCGAGGGTGTAATGAACGTCACATCAACCGGTCATATACAAATGTCAGGAACACTTCCGATTTCACGCGTATCGAACGGGGTCATGGTTCCAGCTTTTCTCGACAGCCACCGATTCACGGCCGTTTCAATTTGGGTATTTGTCTCACTACGTCGCAACCTCGCCGCGTGTTCCGGACGGTCACCACGGCAGCGCGCGCTCGGCCACGAGGGAACCCGGCAGAGCAAACATCCGTACCGCTGGCGAACCGGCTCCCATAGCCAATGGCATGAGCGAACGACGACGGTATTTGTCCTGATCGAATCGGGACCCACCGCGTCGTGAATCTTCTACACGCCGATCGGACGCCCTCGTCTTCCCGACCGAGCCCCCACCGGGGGAACCGGGCCGCGTGAGTTTGCCTACCGGCTGCTGGCAGCCGGTGGACAAGGTGGCGTGAGCGGCGAGATTGGTGAGGCCCACTTCTCCCGGTGAGGCCCACTTCTCCCGGTGGGGGGGCGGTTCAGCCGGGACGCGGCGCCCGCTGAACGCGGCGCGACTTGGCCTACCCGCCGTCAGGGAGCGGAGTCGCCCCCGAGCGTCCAGACGATGGTTCCGACCAGACTGCGTCCCGGCGCCAGGACGGCGCGCGCGTCGGCGCTGATGGGGTAAGCCGCGTTCAGCAGGTTGCGGCCGGAGAGGCGCAGTTCCGCGCCACCGGCGATCGGGAAGCCTACGGCGGCGTCGAGGCGGGCGTAGGCATCCATGGCCGACTCGGTGGGGCCTGGATCACGGTCCGCGGCAAATGCCAGCAGGACGATCTCGGCGAAGCTCCGCGCCCGGAGACGATGGCGGAGTCCGGCCCGGAAGTTCGCCGGGGACACTCCGTCGAGCGCCGCCCCGTCCTCCGTCTCGCCGAGAGTCAATCCGCCGGCAATATCCAGCAGGAAAGCGTCTCCCGGGGCGCCGACCTGGACTTCGAATTCGACGCCGGAGAGACGCGCCTCGCCCCGGTTCCTGAAGAAGTAGAGCTCCTCACCGTCCTCGTAGCGCTCGATGAGATCGGCGATCCGGTAGCGGAAGGCGTAGAGGCCGCCATGGACGTTCCCCCGGTCGAAGCGAAGGGCGAGGTCCGACTGGAGCGCGCGCTCCGGGCGGAGGTCGGGGTTTCCGTACACCACCCCGCGGGCGCTGAGCCCGCGGTAGTAGCGATCCGAGAGGGTCGGATCGCGAAAGCCGCGGGAGAGTTGGCCGGTAAGCGCGATCCCGGACGTCAGGTCGGCGCGCAGGGCGAGGAAACCGCTGAGCGCCCCGTGGCTCGTTTCCGGCCGGGGGCCGGCGCCGCCGGATGCCGGGCCGCCGCTGCTGGTGATCCCCGAAAGCCGCGCGCCGGCGCTCCCGGCAAGGCGCCCGTGAAACGGCTGTTCGGCGTGGCCGTAGACCGACGCCTCGCGGCGCAAGGCGCCGTCGAGGCCGGACCCGAACTCGCCCCCGTCGGGGAGGGCCGCCGTCATTCCGTCAGCGCCGGTCCCGGCATAGACATCGAAACGGCTCAGGAGTTCGGCGCCGAGTTCGAGACGGCCATCGCCGAAAGGCCGGACGCCGCGCGTGCGCAGCATGAAATCATGCGCCGCGACCTCGGAATCCGCCGCGTTCCCGCCCTCCTCGCGCCGGGTCAGGAGACGGTGGGCGCCGAGGAACCCGGTGGCGTCAAGCCGCGCAAACCCCCAGCGCGGCGCAAGCTGGTAGTCGGCGACCAGCCGGGCCGAATCCTCGAAGGGATAGGACGTGAACGACGACGAACGCCGGGGACGCCCTACATCCCTTGCCGCATCGACCTGGAGTCCCACTCCGAGCAGGCCGCCCGCGACCTCGCGGGCGCCGCGCAGCAGGAAACCGAAGTCCCGGGCGCCCGAGCCCGCCACCCTGCCCTCCGGGCTCGAGTACTCGGAGAAGACGCGCCGCCTCACCTGGGCGAGGACGCCGGTGCCGAGCGCGGACCCCGTGACCTCCGCCCCGAAGCTCGCCTCCGGGAGCCCGGCTCCCAGGGTGGCCCGGCCGCGCGCCGCGAAGGGGCTCCCGGGAATCGGACGGCGGGTCCGGGCGTGGATCACGCCGCCGAACGCGTCGGAGCCGTAGGCCACCGAGGACGGGCCGCGCACCACCTCGACGGTTTCCAGAAAGAACGGATCGAGGAAGGACGCGCTGGCCCCGGCGCGCCGCTCGGTACTGATTCGGGCTCCGTCGAGCAGGAGCACCGTGCGGCCCCGCGAAAGACCGCGGATGGAGGGGACCCCGGCGTGGAGGTCGCTGCTGCGGCCGGCCCCCGGAACCGCCTCCAGCACATCGGTGAGCCGCGGGGCTTGGCGGGTGCGGATCGCCTCGCCGGAGATGACCGCCGGGGCGCTTCCGGGGGTGGCCTCGGTGTGCGGCACGGCGCCGCTGGTAATCGTCACGCTCTCCGAGATCTCAAGCCTTTCGACCTCGATCTCCACCAGCGACCCGTCGAGGGACTCGACGAAGATCGGGGCGGTGTAGCGCTCCCCGGGGAGCACTACCAGCACGTGGAAGGGGGGCGCCGGGTCCGGGAGCCACTCGAACCGGCCCTCCCGGTCGGTGACCGCGGAGCCGGGGTGCCCCAGGATCTGGACGATCGCACCCGCCGCCGGCCCGCCGCTTTGGAGAAGCACCCTGCCGGTGAACGCGGAAGCGGAGAGAGCCCAACCGAGGGCAGCGAATAGCGCGGCAGCCAATCGCACCCGGGGCATCTCCGGGAATCTAGCCTGCCGCTCGGGTACTCCGAGCGGCGGCGAAGGCGGCGCCGAAGAGACCGGAGATCAGGCCCAGCACCAGGATTCCTCCCACCTGGACCCAATCCGCGAAGGACGCCGGGCTGAGGATGGGGGTGAGCCCCATGGCGAGCGAGAAGCCCGACTCGGGCGCGAGGCGCATCGCCTTGAGGGCGCCGAGCAAGACGGCGAAGCCGAAAACCGTTCCGCCGCCGAGGAGCGCCGCAGCCGCAAAACGGCCGGCGAGGCCGGTAGAAAGGCGGGGCGCATCCGGTTCGTCGCCGCGGCCGAAGCGGATCTGCGGATCCCGAACCCCGAGCGGCGAGAAGCGATGGAGGAGGATCAGGCCGGGGATCCCCATCGCCATCGTGGACAGGAAGAAGGTCCGCCAGCCGAGGGCGTCCACCGCAAAACCGCTGAAGGGGCCCGCGAGCAGGCGCGGCAGCGCGAAGAGCCCGGAGAACAGCGCGTACTGGGTCGCCGAGAAGCGTTTTTCGGTGATCCGGAGCAGGAGCACGGAGAACGCCCCGGTGCCGAGTCCCCCGGTCAGCAACTCGAAAGCGGAGGCGCCGTACATCCAGGCGAGGCTCCCGTCGGCGCCGGCTACGAAAAAGTAGCCGAGATTCGAGAAGATCTGGAGCACCCCGAAGGCCCACAGCGCCGGACCGAGCCCGACCAGCGTGGTGAACATCCCGCCAGCGAAGGTGCCGAGGATGACCGCCACGAGCCCTACGGTCCCGAGCGCGATGCCCCGGTGTCCGCCGCCGTACCCCATGTCGATGAGGAAGGGCCGGGTGAGCGCCTGGGCCAGGTTGTCGGCGAACTTGTAGAAGAAGACGAAGGCCAGGATTTCCAGAGCCCGGGGCCGGGAGAGGGCCTCCAGGAAAGGCTTCCAGACTGCGTCGCGCAGGGTGCGGGGGGGCTGGAAGCTTTCCTCCGGCTCGGGCGCGCGCCAGGTGACGAACAGCATGGGGAAGAAGACCAGCCCCAGCAGGGCGTTCACCACCCCCCAACCGAAGAGCGCCGCCAGGCTGATCGCGCCCCCTCCGGCGACCAGCATCGCGGCGCGGTAGAGCGCCACCCGGGCGCCCACCGCCACCCCGTGCTCCTCGGGACGGAGCACCTCCACCGCGTAGGCATCCACCACGATGTCCTGCGAAGCGGACGCAATCCCCAGGGCGAGCGCAAGCGCCCCCACCACCCAGATGGCGTCAGGGTGGTCCCCCACACCCCCGAGGAGGAGGCAGAGGCCCAGGAGAGCCACCTGGGTGACCGCCATCCAGCCCCGCCGCCGGCCCCAGAAGCCCGGAACGTAACGGTCCATGAAGGGCGACCAGAGGATCTTGAACGCCCAGGGGATCTGCGCCAGGTTGAAGAGCCCGACGATGCGGATGTCCACGCCGATGTCGCGCATCCAGTCGGGAATGGCGATCCAGACAAGGCCCAGGGGCAGCCCCGACGAGAACGACAGCAGCGTGACCGAGAGGGTCCGCCAGGAGCGGAAGGCGCCCAGGATGGTCCGAAAGCCGGTCACTTGGGACCTATTTGCTGTCCGGGAGCCCGGCTCCGCCGACCGGTAGACAGGCTCCGCCGACCGGTAGACAGGGAACTCACCGCGGCGAAGCCGCCGCCGGGACCACTTCGCCGATCAGTCACATCCCACCCGGGCACCGGTCGCATTCTAGGCAGCGCTTCTTCGCCAGCGGCTGAGCAGCAGGCCCACCGCGGCGGTGGCGAGGGAGCCCACCATCACGTCCCACGTCCACGCGAGGGGAAAGCCGGCCAACCGCATCGCCGCCGGGGCCGCGAACCCGCCGGCCATCCCGATCAGCACGGCGGTGGGTTGGGTACGCGGCGCAAAAACCGCGAGCAGGAAGGCTCCCACCGTCGGCCCGGAGGCATAGGAGAGCACCGAGAGACCGGCCTCCAGCGCCGAGGGCGCCCGCTGGGCGAGGAGCGCCACCGCGGTCTGCACGACGCCCCAAACCACCACGAACTGCCGGCCCACCCGGACCTGCCCGGAATCATCGTCTGCACCGGACGCCAGAGCCCCCCGTCGCCGCTTCCACGGCAGCCAGAAGTCCCGCACCGTCGTGGAGGCGAGGCTCACCAGCGACGGAGAGAGCGCTGCCGCCACCACCGCGGCGAGGGTGACCCCGGCGGCCAGACCGGAGAGGTTCTCCGCGACGAAGGTGGGCAGCACCTCGTCCGGACGCGCGAACTCCCGGCCGTCGTAGTAGTGCCAGAGCCAGGCGCCGATGCCCAGAAAGAGCCCGAACTGGAGGAGCGCTCCGAATCCGGACAACACCAGACCCGCCTGGGCGTGGCGGAGCGAGCGGGCGGCGAGCAGCCGCTGGGCCAGGTACTGGTCCGCGCCGTGGGTCGCGAAGGTGAGGAAGAACCCGCCGATCACCCCGGCCCAGACGGTGTAGGGGATGGTGAGGTCGAAAACCGGAAACACCACGGCGAACTTCCCGGCCTCGCGTGCGGCCGGGATCCAGGCGAGCGGCTCGGCGCCGCTCCCCTGCCAGAGCGCCGCGACGATCACCCCGGCCCCGATGAGGTACACCCCGAGCTGGATCACGTCGGTCCAGATAGTGGCCTTGACCCCGCCCTCCTCCGAGAACAACACCATCGCGGCGGCGAGCGCCACGATGCACCACCACTCCGGGACTCCGGCGACGATCGCCACCATGAGCGCGGCGGCGTGGAGCCGGACGCCGTCGGCGAGGTTCCGGTAGACGAGGAAAATGGCGGCGGCGGCGCTCCGCACCCGGGTACCGAACCGCTTCAGCAGGAGTTCGTAGGTGGTCACCACCTCCCCGCGGAAATAAGCCGGCAGCAGCACCAGCGCGATTCCCACCCGGCCCAGCACAAATCCGATGGCAAGCTGCAGGAAACCGAAGTTCCCTTCGTAGGCGAACCCGGGAATCGAAGTGAAGGTGAGGACGCTGGTCTCGGTCGCCACGATGCAGGCGGCCACCGCCCAGAACGGGGCCGAGCGGCCTGCCAGGAAGAAACCGGTGACGGTCCGGTCCCGGCGGCCCACCCAGATGCCGAAGGCGGTGATCCCGGCGAGGTAGCCGAGAACGACGAGGATGGTGGAAGCCGAAACCATCAGCGGGCCCGGATCGGCAAGGGACGCCGCGGCGCCGTTCTCACCGGACGGTCAACCGGCGCGGAGGATCCGGCCGCGGGAGCTGACCCGGAACCCATCGGGGAGAACCCGCTCCACACCGGGACGGTGCCCGCGGATTTCCCACTCGAGGTCAGCAAAGAATTCGGCGATCGCGATCCGGACCCGCGCCGAGTCCTCTTCATCGGAGACGAACGCCTCGAGCAGCGCTTCCCGGGTCGCGGGCTCTCGATAGACGCGGAGCGCGGCCACCGCGGCGATCCGCACCGTGTCGTCGCTGCTGGGGAGGCAACGCGCTACCCCCGCGGCAATCCCCCCGGTGTCGAGTCCGGCGAGAAAACCGACGATCTGGACCGCTTTCGGTCCCCGAATGGCGACCGGGTCCCCGTCCTGAAGCACCTCGAAGAGGAATTCGGCCAACTCGTCTGCCGGCAAGAGCTTCGAGATGGCGTCCATCGCCCAGGTGACCTCATCGTGGCCCCTCAGGTAGCGCCGCAGCGGGTCGGCCGCGCGGTCGCCCTGTTCGATCAGCAGGTCACGAACCCAGCGCTTTTCCTGGTCGTCCTGTTCCAGGTTCCCCGAGGTGATGGTGAAGCGCCGGGCGAGCTGGTAGATCGCCTCGGGGGTCCCGATGCCTACCAGCCGGTCGGCAGCGTCCATGCGGGGCTCCGGCTGCGCGTACCGCTCGGTGAGCGTCTTCGCAGCCCGGCGAATGCGGGCCGCCTGCCTGCCCTCCCGGGAGAGGAGTTCGAGAATCACGAACCGGACCCCGCCGCTCCGATGCGGTGGAGGGGAACGTTCTGGATGCCGTAACGCTGCCAATCGCCGTAGTCGAAGTGCCACCATTCGTGCTCGTAGACAGCGAACCCCTCGCGCTCCATGAGCCCTCGGAGCAGTTCGCGCAGCCAGCGCTGCTCCGAGGTCCCGCCGGCGTAGCGGGGGAAGGCGCGTTCCGAGAACTCGTCGTAACCCGAGACGAAGACCTCGACCTCACCGGTTGCGAGGTCGTAGAGGCCGATGTCCGCCGCGGCGCCGCGGTTGTGCCGCGACCCCGAAGCGGGATCGGCCACGAAGATCCGCTGGGGCTCGGGAGTGGC
Organism: Candidatus Marinacidobacterium sp.; assembly: GCA_965250045.1. GTDB lineage: Bacteria > Acidobacteriota > Vicinamibacteria > Marinacidobacterales > Marinacidobacteraceae > Marinacidobacterium. Next base: position 2,300,513 of record OZ252286.1, on the reverse strand, counting down.
GTCGAAGAACATCTTCGTGACCCGCCACGGGCGGTAGCCGTCGTGGACCACCACCCCGTAGCCGACCTCGGCAAGCGCGGCGTGGGCGCGGGCGAGCGCCTCGGCGGCGGGACGCTGCAGGAAGGCGTCCGCGACCTCGTAGAAGGCGGTCCCCATGAAGTTGTTCTCGCCGGCGTAGCGGACGTCCAGCCGGATGGTGGAATCCAGGTCGGTGAGCCGGACGAGGTCCGACTCGCGGAAATCGCCTTCCTCGGCAGGCGGAGACGCTCCGTCGGCGAGCCGGCGGAGTTCCGCGACCGGTAGCAGGGGCTCGATGCGGAAGGTCCCTTCGCCCGGACCGGGCCGGCGCGGGAAGACGATCCCGGAGAGATCCGCGCCGGTCACCCGCCCGCCATCGTCCCTGAGGAAGCGGAGTGACTCGCCCGGGTAGAGGCCCCGGTCCGGGAAATGAAACAGATCCGGATCGTCCGCGGCCGCGGTGAGCGGGTAGCGCTCCAGCCATTCGATCAGCACGGTGAGGGCGCCGTCGCGCTCGAAGACGAAGAGGATGTTGTGATCCCAGCCGTATTCGCCGATCAGCGGTAGGAACTCCTCCGGCGGGGGAGGCGGACGCGGGTCGGGGATGCGCCGGAATTCCCGCTCCCCGATGCTCAGGGACTGGATCGCTCCGGCCGCTTCCCCGCGAGTGGCGACTTCGGGCCCGAAGGACAGCCGGGAGTCGGCGATGAGCACGTCCGGGGTGTCCGACGCACGCAGCTCCAGCGTCGCGCTCCCGATTTCCATCTCGGCGCGGCCGCCGCGGGCGAGGATCCGCAGCCGGCCGCCGCTCTCGGCTTCGTAGACGCCGTGGAGCCTCCCGGAGAGTCCCGCGGGAAGCGGCTCGCTGCGGGGGAACGGGACCTCCCTTCCCGAACGGAGGCCGAGCGCTCCCCGGAGCGCAAGCCCGACAATCCGGGAGACCACCGCGTTCGTGAAGTCCACGTTGCTGACCGCGACGGCACCGAGTCCCACTTCGGGAAGAAACGCCAGTTCGATGGAATACCCATAGATGGCCCCCCCGTGGCCGATCATCGCGTAGGAGGTGGTTTCGCCGGCGGCGTCTTCGGCCTCCAGCGTGCCCCGGTTGAAGCCGAGCCCGAACCCGGTGGGCTCGGGTTCGTCGGGGTCGTCCGGGAACTGGACGCGCCACATCTCGGCGAGCGACTCCCCGTCAAGCACTCCGGGAAGTTCGCCTCCGGCCATGAGGGTGATGAACCGGCCCAGGTCGCGCACCGAAGTCACCATCGAACCCGCGGGAGCCATCCCGAGGGGAAAGTCCGGAGCGGGGAACTCGCGGCCGTCGTAGCTCCACATCGACGCCTGGGCAACGCGCTCCGCCGGCGCGGAGGCCACCGAGAAGGAACTCGATTCGAGCCCGAGCGGAGAAAGCACCTCCTGGGTGACCGCGTCCGCGAACGGCTTCCCCGCGGCGTGCTCCAGGACGCGCCCCACCACCGCGATTCCGGCGTTCGAATACTTTTGCCGAAGACCCGGCGGAAAGACGAGCGGAACCCCGTTCAGACTGTCCACCGTCGCGGCGAGCGAGGGGGAACTGTCGTCGAAGTAGTGCCCCACCGCAGGTTCCCGCACCAGCCCCGCGCGATGCGCCATGAGCCGGCGCAACGTGACTCCGCCCTCCTCCGGCACCGCCGCGGGAGCGAATCCGGGAAGGAGATCCGAGACCTCGGCGTCGAGGTCCAGCTCGCCGGACGCCTGGCGGGCCACCACCGCGATGTCGGTGAAGAGCTTGGAGACCGAACCCACCCGGAAAAGGGTGTCCGCGTCCGCCGGGACGCCGGGCTGCGCCTCGCCGAAGCCGCGCGCCCAGACAATCCGGTCGCCGTCGGTGAGGGCGAGCGCGAGCGCCGGGATTTGCTTGTGCTCCATTTCGGCGGCGACGAAGTCGGAGAGCCGGGCCGCCAGGTCCTCGTAACCGGACTCCGGTCCGATGGTGGCGGGCCGCGGGGCAGCGGGTTCCCCGCAGGCAGCGAGGTGCGCGAACGCCAGCGCGGCGGCGCCGAGGATTCGGAATCCGCCCATCAGCGGGTTCCCCCGCGGCCATTCCCGTTCCTCTGAGCGTTGCCGCCGCCGGTCCACAAGGGATCGTCGAGCGTGTCAGGCACCGGCCCGCCCAGTTCCCGGCCCCGCGGGCGGCCGCCAAGCGCATCGTCGAAGAAATCGGCGACCCGATTCCAGAGGATCCCGGGCGGGGGGTAGTCGTCGAAGCCGTGCTCCCCTCCCGGAAGCACCCAGCGCCTCGAGGGAAGCCCGGCCGCCAGCCGGGCCTCGTGGAGTTCCAGGCTGTGCTCGGGAGGCACCTGGCGGTCGCGGTCGCCGTGCAGGAAGAGCACCGGCCCCGGGATCTCGCCGATCCTTTCGATAGGCCGGACCTCGCGGATGCGAAGGCCGGTCCGCGCCCAGACGAAGAGCGAAAGGGGCCCGCGGAGCGCCGCCACCCCTCCCCGCATCTCCAGCATCGAACCGGCGGCCCGCCAGAGGTCGGCGTAGGGGGCATCGAGGGCGAGCGCCGGGAGATCGCCGAGTTCGGCGGCGGCGTAGATCGCGGACGCGGCGCCGTTCGAAGTTCCGAAGACCACCACCCGGGACTCGTCGGTGTCCGGCCGCCAGCGCAGATAGCGCACCGCCGAGCGCACGTCGTGGCGTTCGTTCCAGGTGTAGGTGATGTATTCGCCGTCGCTCGAGCCGCGGCCGGAGAGATCCATCGTCAGGATCCCATAGCCCCGCTCCCGCAAGAATTCGGCCCCGTGGTCGAGTGCCTGATAGCGCGATGAATGGGCGCCGTGCACCCACACCACGGCCCGCCCGTCGCTGTCCGCGGGCGGCGGGATCCACCATCCCCGGAGGACGTGGCCGCTTCCCGAGGCCAGCGAGACCTCCTCGTAGGGCAGTCCGAGGTCGCCCGGATGGCGGACGTAGCGCGACAGCCGGAGCGGCAGCGTGAGGCGCTCTCCCGCCCGGTCGACGGTCAGATCCACGCTCTCCCCGGCCGCCCGCGTCCGGATCAGTCCCCCCATCGCGGCGCGGGCGGACCGGTAGGCCACTGCGTCCACCGCGGTGACCCGGTCACCGTTTTGAAGCCCGGCTTCCCTGCCCTCGGCGGTGACCCGCCGCATGACAAAGCCCTCCCCGGCCTCCGCGGGCCGGGAGAAGCCGAGAAACGCAACACCCGGCGGCGGCCCGTCCGAGGGCGGCATGACGCCTCCGAACCCCGGGCTGTCCGGGCTCCGCCGCAGTCCGGTCGTATAGGCCAGCGCCATCCGATCGAGAAGCCGAACCCCGAACAGCACCGGAACGACCGCCAGAACGACCGCTCCGACAACAAGCAGCCTCCGGTGCAGGACACGCATCGCCGGGATTCTAGGAGACGGGACATGCTCGCGGGCGCAGACGCCACCGACCCCTTTGGGAAGCGACGTGTCGCCCTTCAGGCGGGTAACGTCTGTCGAGTCGCGGGGCTCGCTCGGCTTAGCGCGCTGTCCGACGAACCGGTTCCTCTTTGCGGTGACAACGACTGGAGCTGGGCCGGCTCTCTCAGAACCACTGCTGCCGCTGCCGCACGTAGCGCTCCTCAAACTCGTCGTCGGATTTGGTCAGATAGAGGATGCCTTCGACGATGCACATAATTCCGAGGACGAAGTTCGGGATGAACAGCATGATCCACGTCAGGAGCAATCCGACGGTGTTGGTAAGCAGGTACACGAGCCCCGCCCCGGTGAAGCCCAGATAAAACTTGTGGATGCCCAGAGGGCCCAGAAAGATCGCCAGCAGCCCGGCGGCCACTTTATCCTTCGTCTTCACGTTGCCATTGAGGGCCTTGTAGACCGCTGAGGCGGTGCCGTCTGCCGCGGCCGCAAAGTCCACGCGCATGCCGCGCGTCGGCGGGCGGGCGTCGTTCCACTGGTCCCCCAAGAAGCGGTACCGCTCGCCGTCCTCGGCCGTCACGACACCAGTGTTGTCCCGAATGGAAAACTCAAGCACCTGTCCCTTCACTTCCATCCCTCCTCTCGGCACTGGGCCATGTTTTCGACAATAACAGACCACCAAGGCACCGGCCAAGGCCGGATCTTTCCCGACGACACGTTAGCCGACCGGCAGATGCTGGGCGTTGGGCCATCGATGGATCGTCGTGACGCGCGATCCGGACATCTCCGGACCTTGCAGTTCCAAGTGGGGCGTTCTTCAGACTGGCTTGTTATGGGCAATCTCACCGGACGTCTCTTTTCCGCGGCGCCGGCCTTGGTGCGGAGCGAAGACCGCCACCGTGAAGGATCGCCTATCCTGTCCGGCAGCCTGGGGGCGCTGTAACTTCTGCGCGTCCAAAGACGTATGGCAAGCGGAGGGATGCTCCACGATCAGGAAATCGCGAGGCTTGTCCGCGTTTGCCAAGAGGCCGACAGCCGCGCTCCAGGTCCTGATCCTGCCGTTGACGGGTCGGCCGCCCAGGAGGCCTGGGGCGCCCTCTACGAGCATTTCCACCCCCAGGTGCTCGCGTTTTGCCGCCGAACGCTGCCCGGCGACTCGGGCGAGGACCTCGCCGGCGAGATCATGATGAAGACCCGCTTCCGGTTGGATTCCTTCGATGCTTCGCGCCCCCTGGGGCCCTGGCTGTTCCGGATTGCGGCCAATCGGTGCTGGGACGAGGCGCGCAAGAACCGTCGCTCCGAACCCCTGGACGACGAAGGCGCGACCCAACTGGCGTCCGATTCTCCGAGCCCGCTCGACCGGCTGATCACCGCAGAACGCCGCGAGCGGGTCCGCGAGGCGCTCTCCGGGCTGCCGCTCCGGCAGCGCTTCGCGCTTACCCTGCGCTACGGCGCGGGGCTCACCTATCAGGAGATCGCCGACACCCTCGGGATCACCCGCACGAACGTGGGGGTACTGCTGCTCCGCGGCCGCCGCCGGATGCGCGACCAGCTCGCGGGGGAGGAGGTCGTCTGATGGCCGAGACGCAGCACTTCTCCGAGTTGCAGCTCCTCGCCCTGCTGGACGAAGAGCTGCCCCGCCCCGAGGCGGCCGCGGCGCGCTCCCACCTCACCCGCTGCTTCCCCTGCCACCGGCTCTACGAAGGCCTCCGCCGCGAAAGCGACGTCCTGCGGGCGGCGGCAGCTCCGGAGACGTCCTCACGACGCGAGGTTTCCCACGAACTCGGCTGGGTCGTCGCCGCCGGCCTCGTCCTCTCACTGGGACTCGTCGCCTTTCGCCGGGTCTTCCTCGGAATCGAGGAAGCGGCGACTGAGACGCCGATGCCGGATGCCCTTCCCGTGCTCTCGGATCTCGGTTTCCGCCTTCTTTCCCTGCTGGACGTACAGCAGCTCGGACTTCAGATTGCCTACGGAGGCATCGTCATCATGACCCTCTTCGGTATTGCCCTCGCCTCGAACGCCATTCGCCGCTCCCGCGCCGGCGTCCTGCCGCTCCTGCTGGCCACGCTGCTTCCCGCCTTCGGCGCCCTCAGCACCCCCGCCGAGGCCCTCGAGGTCGTTACCGGGGACGACGCAGGCTGCCGGGTCGCGCCCGAGCAGGTGGTGAATGACGACCTGTTGCTCCTCTGCGACGAGGCAACGATCCAGGGCACGGTGCGCGGGGATCTCTACTTCGCGGGCAGCTCCCTCGTCGTCAGCGGACGGGTGGACGGTGACGTGTTCGGCTTCGGAAACGAACTGACGATTGACGGGAGCGTCGGACTCAGCCTGCGGGGAGCGGCCCAGACGGTCCGGATCGCCGGCGAACTGGGTCGCGGCCTTGCTGCCGCGGGAGAACGGATCTCGATCCTTCCCGGAGCCTCGGTGGGAGGCAGCGTGATGATGGCCGGTGATCGGCTCACCGTCGCCGGACCCGTCGGCGGTTCCGTGCTCGCCGGCGGAAGCCGACTGGAGGTGGATGCGGCCATCGAGGGGAACCTCAAGTACCACGGGGAGGAACTCCATCTCGGATCCGGGGCCAAGATCGGCGGATCGGCCAACTACACGGGACCGTCGGAACCCGAACGCGATGCGGGAGCGTCGGCGGTGGAGTGGTCCGAGCCGGAACCGGAAGAGGAGAGTTCCTGGGACACCGCCATGAGCCTCGCGACCCGCTGGGGGATGGGAATTGCGCTCGGGCTCGTTCTGGTGCTGCTCGCCTCCGGACCGCTCGGCGCGATGGCCGCCATCGGGGGGAGGCCCATCGCCCCGTTGTTGCTCGGCTTGTTGCTGTTCGTGGGGCTCCCCTTCGCGGCGATCCTGCTCGCGATCACCTTCATCGGGCTGCCGATCGCCTTCGCGGTCGGGGCGCTCTACCTCTTCCTGCTCTTCGCGGCGCGGGTGGTGGCGGCGATGGTGATCGGCCAGGCGATCCTCGGGCTGGCTTCCACGAACGTCCAGCGGATCGGGCGGATCGCGCTGGGTCTCGGGATTCTCGTGCTGGCCGTGGAAGTTCCGGTGATCGGCGGGATGGTCTCTCTCCTCGTCATGTTCTTTGGCCTCGGCGCCTTCGGGCTCTGGGTGTGGCGCTCGCGGCGCCCGGTGGCGGTTTCGTAGGTCCTGGTCCCGCTCCCGGAATCTCGTGGTTGTCGCGGTCGGTGTGGGCTACCATCGGCACATGCGTTTGCATGTTCATGTTGAGGACGAGTTGATCACGCGAGTGGACGCCATCGCCGGGCGGCGAGGACGCAGCGCCTTCATCCGGAAAGCCGTGCGCGCCGCTGTCGAACACCAAAACCGCTGGGATCTGATCAAGAAAGCAGCGGGAAGCATTCCGGACCGCGGACACGAGTGGGACGAGGATCCGGCAGATTGGGTCAGGCGCGGACGCCGCGAGGACCCCCGCCGGGTTGGATGAAACGATGCTCGTGCTGCTCGACAGCACGGTTCTGATCGACTACCTGCGCGGTCGTCCGGCGGTCGCTCGCGTACAGCGCCTGGAGACTCTCGGTGACGCCGTCTGCACGACGGCAGTCAACGTCGAGGAGGTGTACCGAGGTCTTCGTCCGGAAGAAGCCGATCGGACGGATGCTCTGGTCCAGGGGCTGGTGATTCTCCCGCTGGAACTACCGGAGGGACAGAGGGCGGGTGCATGGCGCCGGCGATTCGCATCCGGGGAAAGAACGCTGCCTCAGTCCGACTGCCTGATCGCAGCCGCCGCCTATTCGGCTTCGGCGCTGCTGGCAACCGGAAACCCGAAGGACTTCCCGATGGAAGGAATCCGGCTGGAGCACTGGCCGGTGGGAGAATGAACTGAACGCCTGGTTCTCGCGGACACTACGCAGATCGGACGCGCCGCAGAACCTGCAGCCGGGAGGACTTGAATGGGTTGGATCAGCGATCTCGTGAGGGGCGGGCGGCCCCGCCCCGAGCACTCCCCTCCCCCACCCCCCTCGCCGCGGGATGTCCAGATCGCGACGGCGGTGCTGCTTGTCGAAGTTTCGGCGGCCGACCATGACGTGGACGAACGGGAGACTCAGGAGATCGTCCGGAGCCTCGAATCGGCCTTCGCACTGACGCCGGAGGAGACCGCCGAGATCGTCGCGGTAGCCGGCCGGCGGTCCGCCGAGGCGGTCTCGCTCTACGAGTTCACCCGGATGGTGGACCGGAGCCTCGCGAAGGAGCACAAGGCAACGATCATCGAGTTGCTGTTCCGCGTCGCCTTCGCGGACGGGTGGCTCGCCGGGGAGGAAGAGCACGTCATCCGCCAGGTAGCAACGCTGCTGCATGTGGAGCATCCGGCGTTCATCGCGGCCAAGCTCCGGGCGAAGGGCTGAGCAGGAAGGGTTGAACAGACCGTGCGGGCGAACGGAATGCGAGTTTCGACCGCCGTTGACGGGTGAAGCCGGCCCCCACCCGGGAGAACTGGCTGAAGGTCGGCGTTCAGGCCGTCCAACGCCTCCGCTACACCCACCCCCTGGTCACATCCAGCAGCAGGTCGATCTCTTCGGCCGTGTTGAAGAGCGACACCGACGCACGGAGTTGCCTATCACCTTCCCTGAAGCTCAGCTTGATCCGCGCCTCATCGAGGGAGCGCCGAACCGTCTCGACGTCCCGGCCGTGCTCGAAGGCGACGATGGCGGACTGGTTGCCGGATGGGGTCCGGACGTCCTGCCCCTGGGCCGTGAGCCCTTCGTGGAGGCGGTGGGCCAGACCCACCGTGTGCCGCTCGATGTCCTTCACGCCTATCCGGAGCAGATAGTCGAGGGCCGCGCTCAACTGGTAGACCGATTCAAAGGCCATGGTCGCGTACCCAAACTTTCGCGCATCGTCATACAGCCGGTAGCGGTAATCGCCGAGCGTCTCCGATACGTGGAGGTGCCCGTAGCGATCGGGGGCCACGAGATCCAGGAGTTCTTCCCGGACATAGAACGGGGCCACGCCATGCCCGGCAAGCAACCACTTGTAGGTCCCCGTAGTAAAGAAGTCGATGCCGACCTCTTTCACGTCCAGATCCAACATCCCGATCCCCTGGACCGCGTCGGCGTACAGGTAGGTGCCATGGGCGTGGGCCAGCTCGGCGAGGGCCGCGAGGTCGTGGCGGTAGCCGTTCTGGTTAGAAACCCAGGCCACGGAGACAACCCGGGTGCGTCCGTCGATGTGATCCGCGAACGCGTCCACCGGCACGCCTCCACCCCGGGAGGGCACGACGCGAATCTCGATCCCCTTGGTTTCGGCGAGGTACTGGTAGAGGACGTAGGTGGTCTGGAAGTGAAGATCGTCGATCACGACGTTGTCGCCAGGGCCGAGTTCGAGCGACCGGGCCACGATGTTTTCCCCGTCGCTGGTGGCATAGAGCAATCCGATCTCCGGTTCGGTGGCTCCGATGAGCCGGGCGAACTTCTGCCGCGCGCCGTCGGCCTCCTCCACCATGGCTCCCAGGCTCAGGGGACTCCGGGTCTTCGCGTCGAGGAATGCCCGGACGGCTTCCACCACCGGGGTCGGTGAAGGCGCGATGTAGGCGGAGTTGAGATAAACGCCTTCCTCGACCACCGGAAAGTCGCCCCGAACGCCAAGAGGATCGTCAGAGGCCACGACCGGTCTCGGCTGGGTCATGACGGCAGCAGCAGAAACGCTGCCGATGAACGCGCGGCGCGTAACTCCCATAGTGTCACCTCCAGGTGGTGAGCGAACTTCCGCCATCATAGGGCCGGAGACGCGCAGGGGAGTTTCGCGGCCTTTGGCCGCGATGCCGGTCGGAGGCCGGCGTCTCAAGCCGTCCCCCGGTCTGACTCCCCCGGCGTTTCGTGCTTTTCGCCCCCGGCGGGGGGCGATGCCGCTCTGAAGAGCGGCGGTCCCTGGCCCGGCAGCGGCCCCTCACCCTGCCAGCCGACAAACTGATGGTGGCGAACCCGGAGGGTTCGACGCCCGCCTGACCGGGGGGAAAGTGTGAAAGGGGCGCACCCCCTGGCGCACCCCCCCTTCACAAAGGCGATTATGTATCTGACTGGGCAAGCCGACACAAGGACACGTTTTGTCATAGGCTTAGTGCAGAATACCAAGCATGGGCAAAATAGGCCCAGGCAAGGCGCACCGAACCGGAATCTCACTCCCCGAACTCTTCGCGAAGTTCCCCGACGAGGAATCTGCCCGGCTCTGGATCGAGTCCGTAGTCTGACCCGACGGCCCGGTCTGTCCCCGCTGCGGCGCTCAGGACCGCGTGAAGCCGACCCCGAACGGGAAGCTGATGTCTTCATTGGACTCTTCGGTTCGTTGTGCAGCGGTCGGCGATTGCAGCCTTCACGGCTTCAAGGTGCTCCTGAGCCTGCTGGAGCCGCTTGGCGTGACGCCACTCTTCGTCCCCCTGATTGGAGCGAGCGTGAACATCACCCATGAGGTCGCGTGCGTCCAAGTCCGAGGTATCGGCTTCGAGCGTGCGAACCTTCCGCTCCGCGTCCTCCTGCTCGGCCTCCAAGGCTTCGCAGGTCATTTCAGGCGGGAACGTCGGCGGCTTCGAGCAGCCGCTACTGAGAGAGAGAGAAAGAGAGGCTGCAAGAATGAGCAGCGGGGTGAGTCTGGTCATGGTTCTCCCTCCTTCGGAAGATTCGCCGGAACGAAGATCAAGGTCTTCGATATCGCCGGGTTCCCCGGCGAGACGCCGGCGGACCGGAGAACCGCCGAGCCTGCTGAGTCAGATACATGATCCCCTTCACAAAAGGACAATCAGGAATCGGAACTTCCCGCGGTGCGCCCTCGGGCGCACCAGGGAGTTCCGATTTCAGGCGCGAAGCGCCTGGCGGTTCGCAAGGGGGGCAAGACTCCCGGAAACATTGACTCCCGGAACCTCAGTCGGTTGAAGCCCCCCTTGCGGACCGTTCAGGCTTGGTGCATCGTCATGCCGCCGACCACCGTCCAGTGGATGCCGATGTGCTTGATCTGGTCGGGATCGTTCGCCGCCAGGTCGTGCGGGTCCTGTTCGAGCATCACGAAGTCCGCCAGCTTGCCGGCCTTGATGCTGCCCTTCAGGTCCTCTTCGAACGAGGCGTGGGCGCCGTTGATCGTGCCGATCCGGAGCGCCTGGTCCATCGAGACCTGCTGGTTCTCGCCCCACACCCGGCCCTGGGTGTCCTTGCGGGTCACCATGGCCTGGAGCGCCATCATCGGCTCGTAGGGTCCCGGCACGTAGTCGGAGGCCCCGGCGACCGGGATGTCGTAGTCGAGGAAGGACTTGTGGGCGAACATCCACTTCATCTTCTCTTCGCCGTACTCCACCCACTTGTTCCCGTGGTAGTGGACGTAGGTCCAGAACGGAGTGGGGATGGAGCCGGTGTCGCGGATCCGGGCGAGCAGTTCGGGGTTCACCAGCGAGCAGTGCTCAAGGCGGTGCCGGGCGTCCCGGGGCGCGTCCGCGAGCACCTTCTCGTAGGCGTCGAGCACGTAGCCGATCGTCAGGTCGCCGTTCGCGTGGATCCCGATGTGGAAGTCGTGGGCGTGCGAGTCCTCGACCGCCTCCATGATCTCCTCCGGAGTCATGGTGAGGATGCCGTGGTCGTCGGTGCCCTCGTACGGCGTGCTCATGTACATGGTGCGGCCCGACGCCGACCCGTCGGCGCCGTACTTGACCGCGCCGATCCGGAGCCACTCGTTTCCGAACCCGCGGTGGATCCCGGCGGCCTTGAGCCCGCTGTAGAGGTCCGAGTTCCCGGAGGCGAAGTAGTACATCCGGTAGCGCAGCTCGCCGGCGGCGTAGGCGTCCTCGAGGGCCCGGAGCCCTTCGGAATCCCCGCCGGTCTGGTGGACGCCGGTGATCCCCGCGGCGGTCATCAGTTGCGACATGTGGGCGACGCCCTGCTGGAACTCGGCGCGGCCGTAGACCCGGCGTTGCCCGACCCCGTCGAAGACGTCGTCGGCCCGCTCCTCGACGAGGCCCGTCAGTTCCCCGTTCGCGTCCTTCTCGAAACGGCCGCCCGGCGGATCGGCGACGTCGTTGGTCACGCCGGCCATCTCGAAGGCCTTCGAGTTGTACCAGTAGATGTGGCCGCCCCGGTGGGAAACGCGGACCGGAACGTCCGTCGTCGCCTCGTCGAGATCCTGCTTGGTGATCCGGCGGTACTGCCCGTTCTCGCCGGTGACCTTGGTGTCGTCGTACTTGAACCCGTCCACCCAGTAGCCGGCCTGCGTGTCGGCGGCGGCGGCGCGGATCGCCAGCTTGATGTCCTCGATGGTGCGGACGTCGAGGTTCACCTCGAAGAGGTCCCGCATCCCGCCGGGGTGGCAGTGGGCGTCGATGAAGCCCGGCGTCACCGCCATGCCGCCGGCGTCCACCACCTCGACCCCGGGCCCGGCGAGGTTCATGACCTCGTCGTTCGAACCCACCGCCACGAACTTCCCGTGCTGGACGGCGAACGCTTCGGCCTGGTCCATCGTCTCCGCGCCCTCGCTGTATTCCGAGGTGTACACCCGGGCGTTGTGCACGATCAGGTCGGGACGGCTCGATCCCGCCGGCTGGCAGCCGGCCGCGGCTCCAAGCCCGGCAGCGGCAGCGGCGCCCGAGAGCTTCAGGAACTCGGCGCGGCTCAGGTTCTTGTCAAGCAGTCGGGACATGGGCGATTTTCTCCTGACGTGGGAAGGGCTTCAGTCAGTTGGGTGAGCATACGGTGCAAATCTCCGTATGAGGAGAGGTGCTTTGCCACGGGCCGTCAATTCACATACCGGGTCTCGGTGTAAGCCGGGGCGGCCCGCCGGCGCGGAGAGCGTCGTTCAGGCCGGCGATCTGGCCGCGCACGGAGTCCCACGCGGCGATCCGCTCGTCGTGCTCGGCGTTCAGCGCATCGATCCGGGCGCTCACCTCGGCATCCGGCGCCTCGGTGTAGGCGTCGAGGTTGCGGGCCTCGGCCCCGATGCGGGCAAAGAGCGGCCGCGGCCAGGCGCCGCGTCCCTGGCGCCCCTCGTTCCGGGAGAGGTTCTCCGCCGCTTCCGCGGCGGCCTCCTGGAACTCGCCGACGCGGGTCTTCAGATCGCCGTCCGGCTCCGTGGCGAACGCCTGGACAAGCTCCGCCGCCTCCTTGGCAGTGGCTTCCGCCGCTTCGTGGGCCCGCGTCATCCCCGAGATCATCCCGGTGAGCCGCACCAGGGCGTCGTGGTTGGCGCGCCGGTCGGCATCGGAAATCTGGATGCGGGGGTCTTCCGCCACCTGAACGGATCCCTCCGCGGAGGCGTCCCCGCTCACGATGCGAACGGTGTAGGCGCCGGGGAGCACCCGCGGGCCGACGGGCGGGCCGCCGAAGCCCTGGCCGGCGTCGGGAACCGGAGAGTCGTACCGGAGGTCCCAGTTCACCCGGTTGAGCCCGGGTTCGAACTCGGCCTTCAGCGTGCGCACCGCGTCGCCGCTCGCGCCGCTGACCGTGATCTCGGCCTCCCCCTCCGCCTTCGCGTAGATATGGAGGAGCGCCCCCTCGGGGGGGTTCTCGGCGATGAAGAACTTGTGGCCGGTATTCCCCTTGTGGTTGTAGATCCGCCAGGCGACCGCGTCCCGGACCGGGAAGAGGTGCAGATCCTTCTCGAACACCGACGCGTCGAGGGTCGTGAGCGGGGCGATGTCGTCGGCGATCCAGACACTCCGGCCGTGGGTCCCGAGGATCAGGTCGTTCTCGCGGGGGTGAATCGCGAGGTCATCCACCGGCACCATCGGGATCTGACCTCCGATGCGGCGCCAGTTCGCCCCGCGGTCGAGCGTCACATACACCCCGAACTCGCCGCCGGCCACCAGGAAGTCCTCGTTGTCGTGGTGCTCGCGGATTACGTTCAGCCCGGCTTCCGCCGGCAGCGTCCCGCCGATCGAGCGGAAGCTGTCCCCGTAGTCGTCGCTCAGGAACGCGTAGGTGGCGTAGTCGTCGTTCCGGTGCCCGTCGAGGGTTACGTAGACCCGCGACGCCGCGTGCGCCGAGGCAATGATCCGGGTCACGTAGGTCTGGTCGGGAACTCCCGGCAGGTTTCCGGTCAGCTCGTCCCAGCTCTCTCCCCCGTCCCGGCTCCGCTGGACGTTGCCGTCATCGGCGCCGACGTAGATGACCCCCTCCTCGAGCGGGGAGACCGCGACCGTCACGATCTGCCCGAAGCTCGAGATCCCGTCGTGGCGCGAGAGCGTGTCCTCGGTCACCGGAACTCCCATGATCGGCAACTCGTCCCGGTCGAGCCGTTTCGTCAGGTCTTCGGTGCGGGTCCAGGTATCGCCGCGGTTCGCCGAGATGAAGAGCCGGTTGCCGCCGTAGAGCACGGTTTCCGGATCGTGGGGCGAGATGACGATGGGGCTGTTCCAGTCGAACCGGTAACGCTCACCGTCGTCCTGGGGCCGGATCAGCTTGGTTTCAGAGGTGCGCCGGTTCAGCCGGCGCAGGTTGCCGTTTTGGGACTCGACATAGACGGTGTCCGGATCCCCGGGGATCACCTGGGTGTAGAAGCCGTCACCGCCCCCGACCCGGAACCAGTCCTCGTTGCTGATCCCCTGCCGGAAGAAAGTGCGGGAGGGACCGCCCCAGCTCCCGTTGTCCTGAAGACCCCCGTACACCATGTAGGGGGTGCTCATGTCGTGGCCGATCTCGTAGAACTGCCCGAGGGCGATGTTGTTCACGAAGTCCCAGGTCCGGCCCCGGTCCCAGGAGAAATGGATGCCCCCGTCCGAACCGGCGAACATGTGGTTCGAGTCGGCGGGGTCGATCCAGAGGGCGTGGTGGTCGCCGTGGATCAGCGTCACCCAATCGTCCACAAACGTGCGGCCCCCATCCTCCGAGTTGAACATCCGGGCGCCGAGCACCCAGAGCCGCTGGTCGTTGTTGGGATCGATGTGGATCTGGCTGTAGTACATGGGACGCGGGTTCGTGTCGCTCATCCGCTTCCAGGTGAGCCCCTTGTCCTCGGAGCGGAAGATCCCTCCCTCGCTGTTCTCGACGATCGCATAGACGATCCGCGGGTCCCCCCGATAGACGTCGAGACCGATCCGCCCGGTGTCGCCCTCGGGAAGGCCCCCGCCCAGCTTCATCCAGGTGTCGCCGCCGTCGGTGGTGCGATGGATCCCGCTACCCGGGCCGCCGCCCGCGAACCCGTAGGCCCGCCGCCGCCGCTGATAGAGCGCCGCATAGACGGTGTCGGGGCTCTCCGGATCCATCGCCAGTTCCACGGCGCCGGTGTTCTCATCGTGGTAGAGCACCCGGTCCCAGGTCTCTCCGCCGTCCCGGGTGCGAAAGACTCCGCGCTCCTCGTTCGGGCCCCAGAGATGGCCGAGCGCAGCGACGTACACGGTGCCGGGGTCGGTGGGATGCACCAGGATCCGGCCGATGTGGTGGGTGTCCCCGAGTCCTTTATGGGTCCAGGTGGTTCCCCCGTCGGTGGAGACGTAGACGCCGTTGCCCCAGGAACTGCTCTGCCGGTTCGCCGGCTCCCCGCTGCCCACCCAGACCACGGAGGGATCAGAGGCCGCCACCGCGATCGAACCGATCGAGGACACCACTTCGTTCTGGAACTGCGGGATCCAGGTGATCCCGTGGTTCTCGGTCTTCCAGACGCCGGCGGAGGCGGTCGCGACCCACATCACCTTGGTGTCGGACTCGACGACGGCCACGTCGTCGATGCGGCCGCCCATGATTGCGGGTCCGATGTTCCGCCACTGGATCCGGTTCAGGACCGAGTCCACCTGTTCCGCGGTCTGCGCCCCGAGCGGGGCGGCAGCCAGCAGTAGCGCCGGGACAAGGAGGAGCCGGTGGCGGACCGGTCGCCGGGGGCGCCGAGCCTCCCGGAGCGATGCAAGTGGAAGAAACATGGGTCTCGCCTCCCTCGCCGCGGGATCCGAGGACCGCCGGGCCGGCGAACCGGCGAGCGTACACCACCCGGCTCGCACCGGGCACGGCAGCTTCGGCGTGAGTAAACTAATCTGAGTGGACTAATCCGAGGAGCCCCCATGCGCACCGTGAACATGCACGAAGCAAAGACCCATCTATCCCGCCTCGTGCGCGAAGCCATCGAGGGAGAGCCTTTCATCATCGCCCGCGCCGGGAAACCGCTCGTGCAGGTGACCCCCGTGGAGCCAACTCCGAGAAAGGGCCTCGTCGGATGCCTGGACGGTCAATTCTCGGTGCCGGACGATTTCGACACGATGTACGCCGACGAAATCGAGGCCATGTTCGAAGGCAAGTACAAAGGCGTCCTCGAGGAGAACCCCGAAGAAGAGGGATGAGACTTCTTCTCGACACGCACCTCCTGCTTTGGGCGACCAGCGTGCCGGAGCGCCGCACTCCGGAACTACGCGACCTGCTGGAGTCCCCGGAAACGGCAACCGCTTTCAGCGCGGCATCCATCTGGGAAGTCGCCATCAAACACCAGCGGCGCTGGCCCGAATACCTGGCCGATCCTGACGTACTTCGTTCGACGCTTCTTGAGGTTGGGTGCGCCGAACTCCCCATCACCAGCGCCCACGCCGCCGCCGTGGCCCACCTGCCACCCATCCACCAGGACCCGTTCGACCGGATCCTGATCGCCCAGGCCCAGGTCGAGGGAATCACCCTCCTGACCGCCGACCGGACCGTCGCACGCTACCCGGGACCGATCCGCCTGCTGGAGAGGCAGGCGGACCGCTGAGCCCGCGCCCCGCCATCCGCGGTCGCCGGCTCCCTCTTCCTGAACAGCCCGTGATGAAACCCACGCGGCGTTCGGCCGGCGATCCATCGCGGCTGAACCGCGTCGTATCGCGCCGCTCATCGTTGCGTTTCGGTCGAAATACACCAGGTATTCCTCCCTCACGCGCCTTGTCAGCCGGGCCCCACCGGAAGAACTGGGCCTCACCGGCCTCGGCGCTCACCCGGGTTCCACCACCGGCTGTTAACCTGCCCGCGAGCGTCCCTCCACCTCCACCGTCACGATGTCCACGTCGGGGTACTTCTGGTGGCGCACCGAACTCGCGTAGTGCCGCAGCAGGCGCAGGGAAATCTCGCTCTCGTCGGTGAGCGCGGCGAAGACCGCCCACGAGAGGTACGGCTCGCCGAGTCCGGCGGCGCGGATCACGATGGCGGGGGTGAGGACGATGCCCGCGATCTGCAGGATCGCCATCTGCAGGCCGAGCCCGAAGGCGAGCGCCTCCGGGGGCCTTTCATCGGGCTGGTAGCGGACGGAAGATTCCGGGCCGCCGCCCCCGGCTCGCGCACGAACGGAATTGCCGTCTGTCACGAAGAACCTCCTTAGCAGCCTGTGGACAAGGTGGCGTGAGCGCCGAGACCGGCGAGGCCCAGTTCTCCCGGTGGGGGTCCGGCTGACAAGGCGCGCGAGGGAGCCCCCACCGGGAGAACTGGCCGGGGTGTATTCCGACCGACACGCAACGATGAGCGGCGCGCAGCGACGCGGTTCAGCCGGGATGGATCGCCGGCCGAACGCCGCGTGGGTTTCATCACACGCTGTTTGGCCGGGATGCATCGCCGGTCGAGCCCCCACCGGGAGAACTGGGCCGCGTGACTTTGTTCACAGGTTGCTCGAAAAGACCCAGTACGCGGAAGATGCCTTGGAAGACCTCCCGTCAGTCCCGCTCCGCGGCGGGCGTCTCGTTGCCGGACCCGGTCACTTCGAGCCCGGTCCGGAGATAGAGATTCCGGATGGGGTACGGGATTTCGATATTCGCCTCGTCGTAGCGGCGGTGCAGCGTCTTGATGAAGGCGCTGGCGACCGCGAAGCGATCCAATGGTTTCCTTGCCTGGAGGATCGCGTCGTAGGTGATGGCCGAGTCCCCGAAGGCCGTCCAGCGGACGTCGCCCGCGAAACCGGAGACCGCGGCTTCCGTTTTGTCCTGCACCTCCCGGATCACCTCGTGCGCGATGCGCTCCGCCTGGTCGAGGTCGGTGTCGTAGTGGACCCCCACCCCAATGCTCAACCGGACCCGCGGGTCCGGGGTGTACAGGTTCGTCAGCACGGAATCGGCGAGCTGCGAATTCGGGATGATCACGTGGTTATCGAGCAGGGTCCGGAGGGTGGTGGTCCGCCACCCGATGTCGGTGACGTACCCCTCGACCCCGGCGTCGTTTACCCGGAGGAAATCGCCGACCTTGAACTGCGCGGCGGCTACCAGTTGGATCCCGGCGAAGATGTTTCCGAGCGTCGGCTGGAGCGCGAGGGCGAGCGCGAGCGCCCCGACGCCGAGGGTCGCGAGCAGGGGCGCGACCGAGATCCCAAGCTGGTCCAGGACGACGAGCACCCCGACGGTCAGCGCCACCCCGACCAGGGTGTTGCGGAGGATGGACACACCCTGCTGTCCGAGCCGCTGCTGCCGAATGCGGAGGCTCGCGAGGCCGATATCCACGCCGACCCGGATCGCGGCCAGCACCAGGACAACCTGCAGGCCGGTGGTCACGAGCGGCTCCACGGTGTCGGCCGGCGGCCGGACCGTCATCAGGACCCGGGTGGCGACTACCGCCAGCAGCAGCGAGGGCACCAGGTGGAACCCTTCGGTGGCGAGCCAGTCGTCCCAGTCGGTTTGCGTCTTCTCGGCTTTCTTGCGGAAGAAGGCGCGCGCGGTCCGCTCGATCGCGAGCCCAAAGCCGAAGGCCGCTACCAGGACCGCCGCGTAGAGGCTCAGGGCGAGGAAGAGGGCAGACATCAGGTCGCTGAAATGCCCCCGCCCGCGGCGGACCACATGATCTCGAAGAGGAGGTCCTTTTGTTCGCTCAGCCGGTGGTCACCGCCTTCGATCTCGACCAGTTCGGCAACGGGACAGGAATGGGCGAAATCCCGTGATAGCTCCGGCGGCGCCACCGCGTCCTCCGCTCCGTGGATCAGCAGCGAAGGAGTTCGAAGGTCCGCCGCCAGGCGATCCAGGTCGTAGCGGTTCTCATCCGCCACCGCGCCCCAACCGAATTCGAGGACGCTCTCCCCGATGGATACCGGCAAGAACCCCCGATCGGCCCACTCCCGGCACTCGGCGGCGGAAAGGCTGGCGGCGAAGCGGGCCGCCATCAGGAAGGCGGGAGCGATGGCGAACACCTGGCAGACCGCTCCGGGATGAACCGCGGCGTACCAGAGTGCGGCGATCCCCCCCATCGAGGATCCGACGAGAATCAGGGGAGCGCCGGGCGCCTCCTCCCGCAGGAAGGAAACCGCCCGACCGATATCCTCGAGATTGCGGGTGAGCGAGAGGTCGCGACAGTCGCCCCCCGACTCGCCGTGTCCGGTGAAATCGAGGGAGAGGAAGCCCGGCCCCCGTCCGGCAAGGTGGTCGCGGAACCTCCGCGCCTTGTCCCCCTTCCGGTCGGAGCCCAAGCCGTGGAGGAAACCCCAGACGGGGGCTTCGGAGCCGGTTCCCGGGTTCCAGCTCAGCGCGAGCCGCGCCCGGCCCGGATCGTCCGGTTCGAGAAATCGGTCCTGACCGGAGCCGGCGGCAAGGGGCGCGTTCATTCGGGGGGTTCCGACCGCACATTCTGACGGATGGCGTCCAGATCCCCGCCATGTCTCATCGCTGCCCGACCCGCTCCTGCGACAATCGCGGGACCCTTGTCCAACCGGGCCGACTTCCACGCGCGCGTCGCCGCCTGCCGGATCTGTCCACGCCTGGTGGCCCATCGCGAGACGGTGGCTCTTGAGCCCCCGCGCCGCTATCGAGGGCTCGACTACTGGGCGCGGCCCGTCCCCTCGTTCGGCGAAGACGGCTTCCGCTTGCTGATCGTGGGCCTCGCGCCCGCCGCCCACGGCGCGAACCGCACGGGACGGATGTTCACCGGGGACCGGTCGGGTGAGTGGCTCTACGAGGCGCTCCACCGGTTCGGATTCTCTTCGGCGCCGCACTCGCCCGATCCGAACGACGGGCTTCGGCTGCTGGGGGCCCGAATCACCGCTGCGGCTCACTGCGCCCCTCCCCAGAATCGCCCGACGACTGACGAACTGGCCTCCTGCCAGACCTTTCTTGAGGAGGAGATCCGCGGAGCGAAAGAGCTCCGGGTGGTGGTCGCCCTGGGCGCGATCGCCTTCCGCGCCTTCCTCCGCACCTGGAAGGCGATCGGCCGCGAAGTGCCGACTCCCGCGCCCGTCTTCGGCCACCGCGCCCGGTTCCGGCTCGCACCCGAAATCCACCTGCTGGCGAGCTACCACCCGAGCCAGCAGAACACCTTCACCGGCAGGCTGACCCGGCCGATGTTCCACCAGATATTCGCCGCGGCCCGACAACTCTGCGCCGAGTGAGCATGGCGGAAGAAACGGAACGCCCGTCGCTACCGGCCAGGGAGCGGCACCCGGCAAGACCGTGGATCCGCATTGCCGTTTCCGGCTGCCTGCTCGGCGAGGCGGTGCGCTACGACGGCGGACACCGGCGGAGCGACTACGTCACCGAGGGCCTCGGCCGTACTTTCGAGTTGGTGTCGGAATGTCCCGAGGTCGGCATCGGTCTCGGAGTGCCGCGGCCGAAAATCCGGCTGGAACGGGTGGATACCGTCACCAGACTGCTCGGATCGCAGGACGAAGACCTCACCCCGCTCATGGACGAGTACGCGGGAAAGGCGGCGGAGCGCTTTCGGGACATGGGCGTCGCCGGAATCGTGCTCAAGTCCCGTTCACCGAGCTGCGGCATGGGGGACGTAAAGATTTACGAAAACGGCGCCGTGCTTTCGGAGGACGGCGACGGCGTCTTCGCGAGCAGGCTGGCCGAGGCGATTCCCGGCCCGCCACGCATCTCCGAGGTGGACCTTGAGAGCTCCGCGCGCCGCGACCACTGGCTGACCCGGGTCTTCGCATTCCAGGAACTGCGCGCCCTCGCTTCCGGCGAGCCGGCGGCGTCCCGGCTCTACGACTTCCACGCCCGCTGGAAGATGGTCCTGATGGCGCATTCGGAGCCGGCAGCCCGCCGGTTGGGCCGGATGCTCGCGGGGCCCCCACCGGGAGAACCGGCGCGGGATCCCGCGGCGGCCCTTCCCGCCTACCGCGACGGGTTCCTCGCCGGACTCGCCGAACCGGCGTCCGTGGGAATGCATCACCACGTCCTCCTGCACCTCGCCGGTCACCTCAAGGACCGGCTCGATCCGGCCGCCCGCGCCCGGCTCGGGGACGAGATCGGCGCCTTCTTCGGTCTCGAGATCCCGCTGGCGGTCCCGGTACGGTCCCTCGCGCGCTGGGCCGACCGGCTCGGGGTGGCCAGCCTCGCCGGTCAAGCCTATCTGGCCGACCGTCCGGCGCCGCTCCGCTACCGCGAACAGATCTACCGGGACTGACCGCGGGTCGCGAGCCGGTCAGCCCGCCGCCAGCGGGCGCGCGAGTTCTCCCGGGGGGGGCGCGGCCACTACCCGCCGGTAGAGATCCTCGTAGCGGGGCATGACGACCTCCCGCGCGAAAAGGGTGATCGCGCGAGCCCGGCCCGCCTCTCCCATCGCCTGGCGCGCCGGTTCGTCTCGCAGCAGCCGCACGGCTTCCGCCGCCATGCCCCGCACCTCCCCGACCGGGAAGAGCCGTCCGGTCTCGCCATCCGCGACCACTTCCGGGAGGCCGCCGATCGAGGTGGCGATCACCGGCACCCGGCTGACCATCGCCTCCAGGGCGGTCAGTCCGAAACTCTCCTGTTCGCTCGGCAACAGCAACAGATCGGCGCACGCGAGGAGTCCCCGGATGTCGTCCTGCTGGCCCAGGAAGATCACGTCCGCGGTGAGTTCGAGTTCGCGGACGAGCTGCTGGGCGAAGAGTCGCTCCGGGCCCTCCCCGATGAGCACCAGCTTCGCCGGAAGCTGACCCCTTACCCCGGCGAAGACGCGCACCACGTCGCTGATCCGCTTCACCGGACGGAAATTCGAAATGTGCATGAGGATCCGTTCCCCATTCGGGGCCCAGACGTCCCGGGCGGAGCGCTCGGGGCCGGGTGCCGGCAGCGCGGTTTCCACGAAGTTCGGGATGACCTCGACGGGAAGGTGCGGCGCGAAATCGCGCCGGGTGCGGTCGGCGAGATAGCTCGAAACCGCGGTCACCGCGTCCGACCGTTCCAGCGCAAAGCGGATTACGCGATCGAACGACTTGTCGGCGCCGACGAGGGTGATGTCGGTGCCGTGGAGGGTGGTGACCACCCGGGTGCGGCCGTTTCCGATGATTTCGCGGGCGAGAAAGGCGCTGACCGCGTTCGGAACGGCGTAGTGCGCGTGGATGACGTCCAGCCCGCCCTCGTCGTTCGCTACTTCGGCGAGTTTCGTCGCGAGTCCAAGGGTGTACGGGGGGTAGCGGAAGAGCGGATAGGAGGCGATTTCCACCTCGTGCAGCCTTACTCCCGGGTGGAAGCGGCGCAGCCGGAAGGGCACCGCGTAACTCACCACGTGGACGTCGTGCCCGGCGTCCGCCATCCCGATCGCCAGGTCGGAGGCGACCGCACCGCTCCCGCCGTGGGTGGGGTAGCAGACGATGGCGAGTCTCATGGTGCTAGCAGCCGGTGCCAGATTGGACGCTCAGCAAGGGAATTCTGTTCCCTTTTTCGATTCGCCGGGAGCGGAGATTGCCATCGCGGCCGCCTTTTGCGAAACTTCCGAGTTCGCAACCAAAATCATCGAAGGAAGAAGTAATGGATCCGCTGCTCAAGATCAGCCACCGTCCGGCGACCTGCGTCCCGCCGGGCGAGACCGTCTGCGCCACCGTGAAGGCGCTGGTCAAGGCTCGAGTGGGCGCCGCGGCCGTCATGAATCCCGACGGCACGCTTGCCGGGATCTTCACCGAGCGCGACCTCATGACCCGGGTGGTGGCCCGGCACCGGGACCCGGAAACCACCGCCGTCGGGGACGCGATGACCACCGATCCGGTCACCATCACCCCGGACACGTCGCTCGAGCAGGCGCTTGAGGTCATGGTGTCCAATCACTTCCGGCACCTGCCGGTGATGGACGGCGACGCGGTAGTCGGCATGGCGACCGTGCGACGCGTGCTCAAGTACAAGCTCGACGAGGAAAAGGAAGCACTCGAATCGGTGGTGAGCTTCTTCACCGCCGACGGCATCGGGGGTTAGCAGCCTTTGGTGGAACCCGGGTGAGCGCCGAGGTCGGCGAGGCCCAGTTCTCCCGGTGGGGGTCCGGCTGACAAGGCGCGTCAGGGAGGAATACCGGGTGTATTTCGACCGAAACGCAACGAAGAACGGAGCGAAGCGGAGTGGTTCAGGCGGGATGCATCGCCGGCCGAGCCCCCACCGGGAGAACTGGGCCGCCTGGGTTTCACCACAGGCTGCTAGGCGGCCGAAGGCCGCCAGCTGGGAGCGCCGGTCTCCAGGCCCCCACCGGGAGAACTGGCCGGCATCGCCAGCCGGAGGCTGGCGAAACGCACAGCGCTATTCGGGTTCGGGTTGCAGCAAGCAACCCAAAACGATGTTCCCCGCCACCGGAAACGCCGGCAGGAGTCAGCCCGCCGCGGGCGGGCGCTTTTTCGCCAGCCACCAGCCGACGACGAAAAACAAGGCTCCCGCGCCGGTGAACACCAACATGCGCCGCTCGGCGTCAGCGCCGAAAAAGAGCGCGGCCGCCGCGGTCACCACGAGCATTCCCACCATCTGTAGCGTCCGCCCGGCGAAATAACGCACCCACGCCAGGGTCGCCGCGGTGGGTAACGGCGCCGTTGGGGACTTCGTCTTCTTGGCCATCGCGGTCAACTACGGCCGAAGCGACGCTCGATGAAGGGCAGATCGAGGCGCAGCACCGTGGGGCGTCCGTGCGGACAGGTCGAAGGATTGGCTGTCTCCCACAGGGAACGCAGCACCTCGGTCATTCGCTCGGTCGAGAGCGGGACCCCGGCGGTCACCGCGGCATGACACGCCACCCGCGCCATGATCCGGGCGCGGGCGTCGTGAGCAGCGCTCGCCGCGCATTCGCTCTCTTCGGAAGCCAGCGAGCGCATGAGGACATCGAGCCCGCGGCCTACCCCCAGCACCTCCGGCACCCCGCGAAGGATCCAGGAATCGCCGCCGAACGGCTCGATGTCGAAACCGGCGGCAGCCAGCCGCTCCTGCTCGTCGGCGAGCACCGTCCGCTCGACGGGGGATAGTTCGAGCGGAACCGGCTGCAGCAGGGGCAACGTCCGGGGGTTGTCGGACGCTTCCATCAGCCGGTTGAAGATCACCCGCTCCTCGGCCGCGTGCTGATCCACGAGCAGCAGGTCCCTGCCGTCCTCGGCGAGGAGGTAGGTCTTTTTGAACTGCCCCCGGACCGCAGGCGGAACGGCCCCGAAGGCCAGGTATCCCCCGCGGCCGGAATCCTCCACCTGGTCGGCCGCGTAGAGCAGATCCCCGACCGCCTTCCCGTCCCACTTGGGACTTTGCTGGAAGGCGCCTCCCGGTTCGCCCGCCGGGCTTCCGCTCGGGCCATCGCCGGGACCCTCACGGGTGGTTCCCGGAGGGCGCGAGATGGTGCGTCCCGCCACCGCCGGCCCGATATCCACCCGCTTCGGCGAACCTTCGAGCGCGGCCTGGACGCTGCGGAAAACAGCCCTCCAGGCTTCTTGCGGATCGGCGAACCGCACTTCGGCTTTCGCGGGATGCACGTTCACGTCCAGGAGGTCCGGCGGGATTTCGACAAACACGTACGCCTTCGGGGTGCCGCTGAGGCTGGACAGTCGCCGATAGGCCTCGGTAACGGCGCTGAAGAGTCGCCGGTCCTGGATGGGCCGTCCGTTGACGAAGAGCAGGAGGCGCGAGGAAGCACCGCGCGACGCCATGGGCGGAGAAAGGAAGGCGCGGACCCCAAGGCCTCCGGCGCTGGCCTCCACCGGGATGGCGTCCCGAGCCCAGCGCGGCTCGAGTTGGAGGAGCCGGCCCGCGGCGTCGTCGTTCGGCTCCAGGGCGAGCACCTGCCGGTCTCCGCTTTCGAGATCGAAGCGCACCTGCGGCCAGGCGAGGGCAAGATTTGCCACCGCCGACACGATGTGGGTGTTCTCGGTCTTCTCGGCGCGCAGAAACTTGCGTCGCGCGGGGGTGTTGAAGAAGAGGTCGCGGACTTCGACGACCGTCCCGGGCGGCATTCCCGCGGGCCTCTCGGAAGGGGCAGCCCCGCCCTCAACGCTGATTTCCCACCCGGAGTCGGCCTCCTTTTCCCGCGTGCGCAGCCGGAAGCGGGAGACCGAGGCGATCGAGGGCAACGCTTCCCCCCGGAACCCGAGCGAGCCGATGGCGGTCAGGTCCTCCACGGATTCGATCTTGCTGGTGGCGTGGCGCTCCAGCGCGAGGCGGGCGTCCTCGGGGCTCATTCCGACTCCGTCGTCGCTCACCCGGATCTCGGTCCTGCCCGCGCCCTTGACCCGGACGGCAATGCTGGAGGCCCCGGCATCGATCGAGTTCTCGACCAGCTCGCGAACCACCGCGGCCGGCCGCTCGACCACCTCCCCGGCAGCGATCTGGTTGGCCACCGCAGGCGGCAGCCGATGAATCCGCGCCATCAAGTCAAGCGGTCTCTGGACGGAGCCATGGCGCAGGGTAGGTTTGGATCCATCAGTATCGATTGCGTTCTCCCGGTGGGGGCCTTCTCAGACCGGCAGGGTGGCGCGCAGGCACGGGAACGCCGACCTCCGGTCGGCACCGCTGGCCGGAGGCCAGCGAACCACACTCCGCCGCTCGCGCTCACGGCGCCGCCGACTCAATCTGGCTCAGATCCCCGACCTCGCTGAACAGCGCGTCCAGCCGCGCCAGCAGCGCCAACCGGTTCGCCCGCACCTCCGGATCCTCCGCCATGACCAGCACATCGTCGAAGAAGGAGGCGATCGCCGGCGACAGGGTGGCCAGCGCCTGGAATGCCGGGAAATACCGGGTCTCGGCGAAGCGGAGACGAACCTCGGCCTCGACCTCCTCGAGCATCCCGTAGAGCTGCCGCTCCGCCGGCTCCCGAAGAAGACCCGGAGCCAGACCGGCTCCCTTTCCGTTTCGGATCTCGGGCGAAAGAATGCGCCGCACCCTCCGCGAGGCCGCGGCAAGGGTGGCGTAGTCCCCGCTCTCCACCGCCTGCGAAAGATCCTGGATCCGCTGCCAGGTGTCGGCGACCGGATGGGAAGCGTTCCGGATCGCGAGGACGGCGTTCACTACTCCGCGTGGCGTCGCCGGACCCACGAAGGCGTGTGGAAGCCGGTCGTTCACGAAGGCCCTGAGCTTCTCCACGGCGGCGACCCGCGCCTCATGATCGGGGTTGAATTCGTCGAGAGCCCGATCCACCAGGACTGCGGGCGATGGCCAGCCGTCGTAGCCGGGAAACGCACGGGGGGCGTCCCGCAGTACGCGAATCATCGAGAGCGCCGCCCGTCGCAGGGCGAACGGGTCACCGGAACCCGTAGGCTGTTCCCCCGCCAGGAAGAGTCCGGCCAACGTGTCCGCCCGGTCGGCCAGCGAAACCGCGGCCCCCTCCGGAAGCCGGGGGAGATTTCCTTCGAGACCCGCG
The DNA here is from genome assembly GCA_965250045.1 of Candidatus Marinacidobacterium sp. GTDB lineage: Bacteria > Acidobacteriota > Vicinamibacteria > Marinacidobacterales > Marinacidobacteraceae > Marinacidobacterium. The sequence continues at coordinate 2,274,661 of OZ252286.1, read as the reverse complement.
GGCCGGTAGTGGTCATGGACCGCCTGCCAAACGGTGTCCGTAACCCCTTCCGTGCGGAGCAGGAGTCCGCCGACGACACCCTGGAGCGAAGCGAACTCCCCGACCAGGTTGCTGGTGAGGTCGCACTTCGCGAGCCCGGCCGCTTTCGAAGCGGCGTCCGCATCGGCGCCGACCAAACCGGCGATCCAGCCGGCAAGCCGCTGCAGACGGTCGGCCTTTTCGTGGAAGCTGCCGAGCCGGTGGTGGAAGACGACACCCGAGAGCCGGGGCCGGCTTTCGCCGAGCGGGAGCTTCCGGTCCTCGTCCCAGAAGAAGCGGGCGTCCCGGAACCGGGCCACCACGACCCGTTCGGCGCCCCGCCGGACCCGCCCGTCCGGGTCGTCCGGCAGGTTCGTGACGGCGACGAAGAAAGGTTTGGTCGGGAACGGGAAGTACTTCTGGTGATGGATGAGGACGGTGTCCCGGATTTCTTTCGGCAACGAGAGGAACTCCTCGGGGAAACGGCCCAGCACCGATCCCGGGTACTCCACCAGGTTGCGGTGAACGCCGGCGGCGGCGAGTTCGGCCGACTCTCCCGCTTCGCGCTGACAGCGTCCCAGCGCCTCGAACAATTGGTTCTTTCGTTCCTCGTCGTCGAGCACGACGCAGCGATCCCGAAGATCGTCCCGCAGCCCCTCGAACGAACGCACCGGGAAGGAGGCTCCGGGCACCTGCCCCGCTACCGCGGTTCGGGACCGGTGTCCGTAGCTCCGGTCTCCGGCCACGACGGGAGTCCCGCCCGCAACCTCGATCCGGAAGGGGATCACCTCTTCCCCCAGCAGCGCGACCATCCAGCGGATGGGACGGGCGAACGGAAACGGTTTGCCCCCGATGGAGGCGTCCCAATTCATCGCCTTCGGGATCGCCAGCGAACGGAGCGCGTTCTCCAGGATCCCCGGCAGAATATCGGCCGCCGGCCTCCCCGGCACTACCTGGCGGACCCCCAGGTACTGGCCGCGCGGGGTGTCCGCCGCGTGGAGCGTCGCATCGAAATCCGCCTCTCCGATCCCCTGCCGGCGGGCGAACCCGGCGGCGGCACGGCTCCAGCCGCCCTCAGCATCCTTGGCAAGCCGCCACGGGGGACCCAGAGCTTCACGGACCTGGTCCTCCTGGGCCTCCGGCACTCCGGCGGCGCGGACGACCAGCCGGCGGAGCGTGCTGTGGGAACCGATTTCAGCGGCAGCGAGCCGCTCTTTCTCGAGACCATCGGAAACAGCCTTCGCGAACTCCGCGGCAAGGCCTTCGACCCAGTCCGCGGGGATCTCCTCGCAACCGATCTCGATGACGAGGTTCTTCCCGCTCATGAGTTGTCCAGGGTGCGATGCGCGGCGGCCGTGGCCAGACGGCGCACGGCCAGAATGCGGCTCGGACGGTCGCTGACCGAAACGGCGCCGCGGGAATCGAGCAGGTTGAAGAGATGCGAAGCCCGGAGGCACTGCTCGTAGCCGGGCAGGACCAGGCCGGCCTCGATCAGGCGAGCGCCTTCGGCAATCGCTTCGTCGAAGCCCCGGCTGAGGGCTGTCGTGTCAGCCTCCTCGAACGCGTAGCGCGACGATTGCTGCTCGTCCGCGAGCCGCACGGTCCGGTAGTCCACCCCCTTCGTCCAGGCAAGGTCGTACACATCGGCCACGTCCTGCAGATACATCGCGAGGCGCTCCAGCCCGTAGGTGATCTCCACCGAGATCGGCGCGAGTTCGATTCCACCCGCCTGCTGGAAATAGGTGAACTGGCTGATCTCGAGCCCGTCGAGCACGACCTGCCACCCAGCGCCCCAGGCCCCGAGGGTGGGCGCCGCCCAGTTGTCCTCCTCGAAACGGAGGTCATGTTCGGCGGGCTTTACTCCCACCGCTGTGAGGCTCTCGATGTACAGATCCTGGATGTTCTGGGGCGCCGGCTTCAGGATGAGCTGTAGCTGGTGGTGCTTGTAGAGGCGATTCGGGTTCTCGCCGTAGCGCCCGTCGGCGGGGCGGCGGGAGGGCTGCACGTAGACGACCTTCCAGGGCGTGGGGCCCAGCACCCGGAAGAATGTCTCCGGATGCATGGTCCCCGCGCCCATTTCCATGTCGTAGGGCTGCGCGACGACTGCGCCCTGCTCGGCCCAGAAGCCGGTCAGCTTCAGGATCAGGTCCTGGAACGTCATCGGGCGAGCGCTCCGGCGTGGGCGGCTACTGATTGGAGCAGCCCCTCCAGCCCCTGGCGCGCCGGGAGCGCGCGCTCGGCGAAGGCGGCGGTCAGCCGCCCGTGGAAGCGGAACAGCTCACCGGCGGCGGACAGGTCGGGAAGCGAGGCCGACGGCGGCCCCACCCAGAACGCCTCCAGCAGCCGAAGCGCCCCGGAGGAGAGACGGTCGGTCGGTTCTCCGTGCCCCGGGGCACACCGGTTACAGGCGTACACCGGTCCGGCGGCGAAGAACACCGCTCCCCCTTCCTCGAATCCCGACCCGCAAGCGCAGCGGCCGGGCCGCGGATAGAGCCCCGAGAGGCGCAGCAGCCACGCCTCGAAATAGGCCACGACGAGTTCCGCCGGCCGCTCGTCGAGCAGCGCGTCCCGGCAGGCAGCGATCAGCCGGTAGAGCTTCGGGTCGGCTTCCCGGTCGGGGGCGAAGGTGTCCACGAGCCGGGAAAGGTAGCCCAGCGCCGCGGCGCGCACCGGATGGCGGACCAGCGGCAGCGCGGAAGCGACCAGTTCACAACTGTCGAGATTGACGAGTTCCCTGCCCTCCCGCTCGAACCAGCCCGCGTCCACCTCGTTCCCGATGTCGAGTGCGCCCCCGTAGCGTGACTTGGGCCGCCGGGCCCCGCGGGCCCAGGCGCGGACCTTCCCCTCGTCGGCGCTGAACAGCACGCACACCTTGTCCGCCTCGGCGACCGCGTAGGTGCGGAGGACGAAAGCGCGGGACTGCTTGAGCGGCATGACGAAAGGCAGGGCAGAGGCTAACCCGTGTTTCTCATATTCCTGACGAATCGCAGCGCGGGGTGGGCGCCGCAAGAGTTGACGGCTTCGTGCCTTGCGCCCGCCTCCGGCGCGCGTGTCGGCCCCCACCGGGAGAAACCCCCATGATCGGGTCGGCCCGTTCACCCCGCCCGTATGAAAGTGCAGTTCCGGGATGGTCCACGTCTCGGTGCCCAAGCCACCAGGCGGAGCGACGCGCAGGCAAGGGAACGCTGACCTCCGGTCGGCACAGCCCGCCGCAGGCGGGCGGCAGGGAAGGACCCCGAGTTCGGGGTGGTTCGCCTCTCGGCCAGGACCTCGGCGTCCAGCGTCATCCGGGCGGCTGCCTGGTACACGCCTTTCGCTGCGCTTCGCACAGCGGTGCCGGGCCCCACCGGGAGAACTGCCCAGAGGTCGGCCCAGTTCTCCCGGTGGGGGCTCCCTTGCCAGCGGCACCATCTCGATGGTCGGCATCCCGGCGCAACTGCATTTTCACAGCAACTGGCCAGAGGTCAGCGTTCCCTTCCCGGCGGCGCCATCCGGGTGGTTGGCGCTCCGCCTCAGAGGTGCGTGAGCGCCGACACCCCGATACTGAGGAACAGGAGAAAACCCGTAACGTCGGTGGCGGTAGTGACAAACACCGAGGACGCGAGCGCCGGGTCCACCTTGAGCCAGCGCAGGGTGAGCGGCATCAGCGTCCCCACCACGGCGGCCACCACCATCGTGCCGACCATCGCCACCGCGAGGGCGAGGCCGATCCGCGGATCGCCCTTCCAGATCCACGCGAAGCCGGCAATGAGCAGGCCGATCACGAGCCCGTTGGCCGAACCGACGGCGAGCTCCTTGAGGAGCGCCTGCCGGCTGTTTTTCCAGCTCAATTCCCCGAGCGCGATCCCGCGCACCATCACGGTCAGCGTCTGGTTCCCGGCGTTCCCGCCAAGCAGCGGCACCATGGGCATGAACACCGCGAGGATCGCAAAGCGGGCGATGGACTCCTCGAACAGGCTGACCACCCAGGCCGCCAGGAAAGCGGTGGCGAGGTTCACCGCGAGCCAGGGCATCCGCATCCGGATGGAACGAGGCGCCAGGGTGAAGACGCTCTCCGAGACGCCGAGCCCGGCCATCCGGTACATGTCTTCGGTGGCCTCTTCCTTGATGACGTCGATCACGTCGTCCACGGTGATGACGCCGACCAGCTTCCCCTGCTGGTTCACCACCGGGACTGCAAGGATGTTGTAGCTCGCGACCAGTTGGGCGACCTCCTCCTGATCCATCTCGGTGCGCACCCGGAGCACATCGGTCACCATGACCTCGGAGAGCGGCGCCTCGGGGCGCCGCTGGAGGAGCTGACGCAGCGAGAGGACCCCCACCAGGGTGCCGTGGGCATCGACCACGTAGATGTAGAAGACCATCTCCACATCGGGCGACTCCTGGAGGCGCGCGATGGTCGCTCCGATGGTGGCGTCCTCGGGCAACGAGAACACCTTCGGGCTCATGATCCGCCCGGCGGTCTCCTCCGGATACTGGAGCAGGTCCTCGACGTCGGAGGCCTCCCGGGTCCGCATCCCGCGGAGCACCTGCTCGCGGAGTTCCTCCGGGAGTTCGCTCAGGAACTCCGCCGCGTCGTCGGGGTCGAGTTCCTGGAGGAGCTGGGAGATCTCGGCGGGTTCGAGCCGGGGCACCAGGCGCGCAGCCCGCTCGACTCCAAGTTCTCCGAGCGCGGCCGCGGCGAGATTGAGATCTCGCTGGAAGACGACGCGGAACGTCTTCAGCCGGTACGCCTCCGGCAGATCGGCCAGCACCTGGGCCACATCCGTCGGATGCAGCTTTTCGAGGATGCGGTGTGCGTTAGCGAAGGCCCCCCGGGACACCAGCTTGCGCACCGTCTCCGCGAGTAGCGGGGTCTTGGTGAGAACCATGGCGAGTACCGGAAGGGCGCACCTCGACGGCGACGACGGTCCTCCGGCTGCGTTCCGGAGGTTGGGCGGATTCGTCGAGCTGCATCAGGGGGCGGAGGGTACCACGCAGCGCCGCCCCAATCGGCTCTCGGTTGCCCCCCCTATTCGTCCGCCCAGGGCAGTTTGTCGCCCAGCGGACAGGCCGCCTGGACCTTCGCGTCGATCTCCCGGCCCAGTTCCGCCAGCTGCGCTTCGTCCAGGCAGACCTGGATCTCCTGGAAGAGCTGGCGCTCCTCGGACCGTATGTGGCGGTGCAGTACCTCGCCGAACTGCTTCAGGAGAGGGATCCGTTCCTGATCGCCAGCCGCAGCGATGCGCTGCACCAGCGCCTCCATGACGCGGTGCTCCGCGATGAGGGCGTCCAGAAGTTCGTCGTTCTCCAGGAAAGGCCGGACCGCGGGGAACAGCACGCTTTCTTCGACCTGGAAGTGTCCGAGGAGCTCGACCTCGGCCAAGCGAGCCACCTTGCCGGCGAGTTCCAACGCCTTTTCCCGACTGGAGTCGGCTTTCAGGCCACGGTCGATAAATACCGTGATCGCGAGTCCGTGCTGGTGCTGGTGGGAAAGCGGAATCAGGCTCGGATCGCGATGGAGGGACTGGTGGGGCATGGCGCCACTCTAGCTAACGACGCTCCCCGCGCCCTCCAGATGCCGCGGACAGCGGCTCAGGTACCGGTTGCCTCGATCTTGGCCGTAATTCGCCGGCCGAGTTCGTCGAGCTGGGCCTGCTCCAGCCGATCCTGAGCCTGGCGGAAGAGTTCGCGTTCCTCCCTGTGGATATGGCGGAGAAGAAGTTCTCCGAACTCCTTGAGGAGGGAAAGCCGTTCCTGGTAATCCGCCGCTTCGAGCCGCCGCACGAGACCTTCCATCGTCCGGTGTCCGGCAGCGAGCGTGTCCAGCAGCTCTCCGGAATCGATGATCGGCCGCACCGCCGGAAAGAGAATCGTCTCCTCGATCTGGAAGTGCTCGAAGAGTTCGGACTCGGCAAGGTGGACCACCTGGCCGATGAGGTCGGTCACCCTCTTGGCGGTAGGCTCGCCCTTGAGCCCCCGATCGATGAGCACGGCGATCTGCAGTCCGCTCTGGTGGTGGCGAGACAGCGGGACGAGCGATGGATCGCGTTGACGGGGCGGTGGGCGCGGGGTCATTTCAGGGGCTCGGTGGAGCGGCGGGCCGCCATAGGGGTTTCATGGCGCTCCCCAGACCCGCCCAGCAGCAACGCCAGCGACGAGAGGGCGGCGCGAGCAGGGATCCGGGTGGTCTTCATCCGGAGGTCCATTTCGGCGAGGTGCCTCAGGATGGCGCGGAGTTCGGCTGGTTGAAACCGGCGGGCGGCGCGCGCCAGGTCGTCCGCGACCCGCCGGGGAACGCGGAGGACCTCGTAGAGAGGCTCATCCCCGCGGTGGGCCTGCGCGAGCTGGATCTGGGTAACCAGCCGGTACAGCAACCCCATCAGAGCCTGCGGCGATTCGCCGTCCCGCAGCAGCAGTTCGAGCGAGGCGAGCGCCGCTTCGGTGCGGCCCACCTGCAGCGCGTCGGTAAATCGAAAGCGATCCTGAACGCTCCCGCCCCCCAGCACCTGCTCCATGTCCTCGAGCGAGACGTCTCCTCCCTGATCGCTCCCGGCATAGAGCGCGAGCTTTTCGATCTCGTTCACCTGCTGGCGGAGTTCGCGGCCAAAGCGCTCGAAGAGCAGCTCCGCACCCTGCTCGGGGAGGTTCAGACCGCGCTCCCGGGCAGTTCGGCGGATCCAGGTGGTCATTCGGGCGGCGGGCGGGGCGTCGCAATCCACCACGTACGCGCCGCCCCGGGAAACGGCATCGGTGAGCGTTCCCGCGAGCGCCTTCCAGTCCTTCCGGCGCCGGTCGGGGTTGCTCTCCCATTCCAGGACAATGACCGCGCGCCCCGGGGGGCTCTCCAAGAGCTCCACCAGAACTCCGGCAAGCCCGGTGGCCGATGCCGGCGGCTGGGCGATGCGGAGGCCGTTTTCGATGAGGACCACGGGACCGCCGCTGAACGAAACCGTCCGGGTCGTGCTCACCACCTGATCGGCACTGGCGGTCCGCCCGTCAAAGCGCCGCAGACGGAAGGGGGCGGGTTTCGGCCCGAGGTGATGCCCAGCCAGCCTCCGCATCGTTTGTTGGCGCAGCCAGCTGTCGCCTCCCCCGATCACGTAGAGGGCCCCGCCGTCCGGCGCCGGCAGCTTGTCCGCCAACCCCGCCGCCGGAATCGGCCGGAGGGCGGCGAAACTCTTGCCGAAACCCGCCTCGGCGAACGCCATCAGAACCCCTCGAGAATCGCGACCAGCAGCGAGTCCGCAAAGGCGCTGGCAAGCCGGGAGAACGCGAGCCCCTCCCGGTCGAAGGCGGCGTCGGGATCGTCCCCGATCGCGAATTCATCGCGGAGCGTGAACTCGTCCGACTCAAAGAGCACGACGTCGTTGACCACGTCCGTGAACTCCACCGTGGCGCGCACGATGACCAGATACGTCGCCGCCGATCCCGTTGTCGGATCGAGTTGCGCGGGCGAAAAGTCCACGCTCAGTACCGTGCCCCGCATGATCGCGTCCGCCCCTTCGGCGGTCTCCTGCACGGTGTAGCGCCCTCGCCGGTTGAAACCGTCGATGATCTCGTCGGTCATTCCTTCCTCGACTTCGGGGAAAGCGCTTTCGTTGTCGAAGGGCAGGATCGCGACCGTCTGAATGTGGCCGGGCAATCCGCCACCGAGTCCGGACAGCCGATAGCCGCACCCACCACCGAGGAGCACGGAAAGAAACAGACCGGAAAGAAGCGCCCGGCCCCAATCCGCGTGCGTGCGAACCCGTCTCGCGGACGGAACCGGATGGATCACGACGGACGGGCAGCCACGAAGTTCACGAGCCGGTCGGGCACCGTAACGACCCGACGGACCTCGAGTCCTCCCAGATGGCGGCGGATTCCAGCGTTTTCCCGGGCCTGGTCGACGAGCGCCTCGCGGTCGAGCCCCGCCGGGACCTCAAGGCGGCCGCGCAGTTTCCCGTTTACCTGCAAGACGACGAGCACCTGCTCCTCGCGGGCCAGGTCATCGTCGCACTCCGGCCAGGGGGTGCTCACGAGCATCGCCCTGCCGCCGAGCCGCTCCCAGAGTTCCTCGGTGAGATGGGGCGCCATCGGGTTGAGCAGCGCGATGACCGCCTCCACCGCCTCCCGGACCGCCCGGCGGGACGCCTCGGTCGCCGCAGCGCGCAGCCGGTGGGAAAAGGCCGTGGTGAGTTCCATGATTGCGGCAATCGCGGTGTTGGGATGGATGCGTTCCGCAAGGTCGCGGGTGACCCGGCGGATCGTCTGATGCGTCTTCCGGCGCAGCGCCACGTCGTCGGGCGCGAAGTCCTCACCCCCCGCCGGCAGCGGAGTGGTGAGCAACCATTCCGCCTCCCCGGGAATCATCCGCTCCAGCCGCTTCAAGTAGCGGGCCGGGCCGGAGAGCCGCGCGTCGGTCCAGTCCATTTCCTTTTCGGGAGGAGACTCGAAGAGAACGTAGAGCCGGATCGCGTCCGCGCCGTGCCGTTCGACCACGGCGTCGGGATCGACGATGTTGCCCTTGCTCTTGGACATCTTGGCGCCGTCCTTGATGACCATCCCCTGGCTCAACTGGCGGACCACCGGCTCGTCGGTACTGGCCAGACCGAGGTCGCGCATCATCTTGGTCCAGAAGCGGCAATAGATCAGGTGCAGGATGGCGTGCTCCACGCCGCCGATGTAGAGGTCGATGGGGAACCAGGCCCGCGCCTTCTCCTTGTCGAAGGGCGCCTGATCGTTGGCCGGATCGAGGTACCGGTAGAAATACCAGGACGAATCCACGAAGGTGTCCATGGTGTCCGTCTCCCGGCGCGCCGCGGCGCCGCAACGCGGGCAATCCGCTTGGCGCCAGGACTCGATTTTCGAGAGCGCCGACCCGCCCATACCCGTGATCTCGACATCGCGGGGCAATTCCACCGGAAGGTCTTCCTCGGGCACGGGAACTTCGCCGCAACCCGGGCAGTGGATCATGGGGATCGGGGTGCCCCAGTAGCGCTGCCGGGATATCCCCCAGTCGCGGAACCGCCAGGCGATCTTCGGCTCGCCGAAGCCGCCTTCGCGGGCGTGTGCCGCCATCGCGCTCTTGGCCTCCTCGGTGGGAAGGCCGCTGAACGCGCCGGAATCCACGACCGTCCCGTAGTCCACGAAGGCGGCGCCTTCATCCGGTCTCGCGGCGTCAGGGTCATTCGGGATGACCACCGTCCGGATCTTCAGTCCGTACTTCGTCGCGAACTCGTAGTCCCGTTCGTCGTGAGCCGGAACCGCCATCACCGCCCCGGTTCCGTACTCCATGAGCACGTAGTCCGCGACGAAGACCGGAATCTCCTCTTCGGAAAAGGGATTGACGGCATGAAAGCCCGTGATGACGCCCGTCTTTTGGGTCTCGCCGGTCGGGTGCGTTTCCCCGCCGTGACGCGCCAGGGCGTCTCGTAGGTATTCGGCCACCGCCGGATTCTCGGCCGCGATCGCCTGGGAAGCGGGATGCCTGGGCGCCAGCACCAGTGCGGTGGCGCCGTAGATGGTGTCCACCCGCGTGGTGAACACGGCAACGTCGCCCCGGTCCCCCAGCGCCGGGATCCGGAAGTGGATCTCGGCTCCTTCCGAACGTCCGATCCAGTTCCGCTGGAGCACCAGCACCTTCTGCGGCCATCCGGGCATCCGCTCCATTCCGTCGAGCAGTTCGTCGGCGTAGTCGGTGATGCGCAGGAACCACTGCGGCAATTCCCGGTCCTCGACGACCGCCTCGCATCGCCAGCAGCGTCCGGCCTCGACCTGCTCGTTGGCGAGCACGGTCTCGCAGCCGGGGCACCAATTGACGGTGCCGTTTTTCCGGTAGGCGAGCCCCCGTTCCCACATCTTCAGGAAGAACCACTGGTTCCACCGGTAATAGGAGGGATCGCAAGTGGCGAACTCCCGGTCCCAGTCGTAACTGAAGCCGAGCCGGCGGAGCTGCCGCCGCATGTGGTCGATGTTGTGCGTGGTCCAATCGGCGGGATGGGCGCCACGCTGGAGGGCGGCGTTCTCCGCCGGCAGCCCCAGCGCATCCCAGCCGATGGGATGCATGACGGTGAAGCCGCGGCGCCGGTAGAAGCGGGCCATCACATCCCCGATGGAGTAGTTCCGCACGTGGCCCATGTGGATCCGCCCGGAGGGATAGGGCAACATCTCGAGGCAGTAGTAGCGGGGCCCCTCGGGCAGGTCCGGAGTCCGGAAGGAACCCTCGTGTTCCCAGCGGGCCTGCCATTTCGCTTCGACGCGTTCGTGGAAAGTGCTCATGGATAGTCGGCGGCGCGCAGTCTAGTCGAGCGGTTCGGCCGGTTCGCCGGCGGCCGGGGATGGGAACTTCGCCCCCTGGATTCCGGCCCCGACGCCGGCGAGGGCCTTGTGCAGCATCGAACCCGACGGGACGAGATCCAGATCCCGCGGGTGGACGAAACGGGCCTCCCTCGGGAGGCAAGCGGCCGATGGGTCCTGGAGTTCCGCCTCGAAGGAAACCACCGCCATCCTCCGGTTCATGACGGTGTGACGGAACCCGGCCAACTCGCGACCGGGTCGAAGGCGGATCCCGTAGCGCACCCCGGTTTCGCGAACCAGCGCCTTTTCGGGCGACTCGCCGCTCCGGCACTCCCCGCAGGGCAATTCGTAGAGACCCCGCATGGGGCTTTCCCGGCGGCGGAACAACAGGACCCGGCCGTCTCCATCCCGAACCACGGCCAGCGCGAGCCGGACGGAGACCGCCGGAGGACGCTGCGGATGCTCGGGAAACTCTTCCTGCCGTCCTCCCACCCGAGCCCAGCAGAACTCACGGACCGGACAGCTCCCGCAGCGCGGGACAGCGGGGGTGCATATCGTCGCTCCGAGTTCCATCAGAGCCTGGTTCCAGTCACCCGGCTCGCGCCCACCGTCCGCCTCCATGAGTCGGTCGGCCAGTTCCCGGATCCGCCGCTCGAAGCCCACCCGTCCAGGGACTCCTCCCACCACGAAGACCCTGGACAGCACGCGGCGCACGTTGCCGTCCACCGCGGCAACCGGTGCGCTGAAGGCGATTGAGGCGATCGCCGCCGCGGTGTACTCGCCGATCCCCGGGAGTTTCCTGAGCGACGCCGCATCCCGGGGGATTCCCCTGCCTTCCGCGGCCAGTTGCTGCGCCGCCCGGTGCAACGAGCGGGCGCGGCCGTAGTAGCCAAGCCCCGCCCAGGCGGCCAGCACTTCGTCCTCGGAGGCTCGAGCCAGCGACCCGGCATTCGGGAAGCGTGCGACGAAGGCCCGGTAGCGAGGCAGCATCGCCTCCACCCGGGTTTGCTGGAGCATCACCTCCGAGACCCAGACGCGCCAGGCGCCTTGTGATTCGCGGAAGGGAAGCGAGCGCTTGTTCTTCGGGAACCACGCGAGGAGGGTGCGGCGGAGGAGGCGGAAGGGGGAGGCTGAGGGAATGTCGGACATGCGAACCGGGGATGCTTCCGAGCAACGGTACCCGCGAACGGAGCCATCCGGACTCATGGCGTCGCGCGTTCACCCGCCTGCGGCGGGCGATGCCGGTCTGAAGGGCGCCGCCGGGAGAACTGCCCGGCGCTGCGTTACAGCAAGAGATGCGCGATCTTCTGGTAGTAACCGACGGCGGCCACCAGATCGCTCTTCAGCACGTGTTCGTGCGCCGTGTGCGCGTCGTGGATGCTGCCGGGACCGATGAGGAGCGGGGTTCCCCAGGAAGGCATGAACGGGATGTCGGTGGAGTAGGACATCGGAGCCACCTCGAAACCGGGCAGCGTCCGGCAGAGGACCGCGTCGTTCCGGCCGACGTGTTCGAAACTCAGGTTCTCGTCGACGGAAAGGATCTCTTCAAGGCGGCGCCGGGCGGGTTCGGCCTCGCCGACGAGACGCCAATACAAGGTCGCCTCGGCGGAAGGAGCGAGGACATTCCCCGCCACGCCGCCTGAGATGAGTCCCACGTTCAAGGTTGCCGAACCGAGGACATCGCTACTGCCCCAATCGAGTGACTGGAGATGGGCGATGAGCGCCAGCAGGCGATGGATCGCCGAATCCCCGGCTTCGGGATGGGAGGAGTGCGCCGCCTTGCCGCGAACCTCGATCCGGACCCGCAGGGTTCCCTTGTGACCGCTCGCCATGAGTCCCTCGGTGGGTTCCCCGCAGACCAGATGGACCCCGTCATGGACCCCATCCACCGGATGCCCGGGGGCCCGCTTCTCGAGGTGAATGGCGCCGGCGCTGTCCACCTCCTCGCCGACCGTGAAAACCAGGCCAAAACCCGAAGCGCCCTCGTCCCGGAGGCGGCGGGCCGCGAACAGCATCGCCGCCAGAATGCCCTTGGCGTCGCAGGACCCTCTCCCGGCGATGTGCGTCGCGGTCTCGCTGGAGGGGAAAAAGGGCGGCACCGTGTCCAGATGGGTGCAGTACCAAAGGCGCGGCTCGCCAGATCCGGCGCGCGCGATCAGGTTCGGTCGGCCCGGGGCGACCTCGTCGAACTCGACGTCGAGTCCTGCCGCCTCGAGGTCCGCACCGACACGCTCGGCAACCGCTTTTTCGTCGCCGGTCACCGACGGGATGTCCACGATCTCGCGCAGGTATCGGAACAGATCGTCCATTGGGCCCTCAGGATGCGTCCGGGTGCCGGAACAGCAGGGAAACGTTGGTGCCGCCAAACCCGAACGAGTTGGAAAGAACGCTCCTCACCGTCATGGGCCGGGCCGTGTTCGGAACGATATCGAGATCGCAGTCGGGATCCGGAGTCTGGTAGTTGATGGTCGGGGGCACAACCTGGTGACGCAGGGTCAGACAGGAGATCCCGGCTTCGAGCCCCCCCGCTCCGCCAAGCAGGTGCCCGGTCATGGACTTCGTGGAGCTGACCGCCAACCGGTCGGCGTGTTCGCCGAAGACCCGCCGGATGGCGGCCGATTCGATCCGGTCATTGAGCGGCGTCGAGGTGCCGTGGGCGTTCACCGCGTCCACGTCCTCCGGAGAGGCCCCCGCCTCGGCGAGCGCCGCCCGCATCACCCGGAACGCCCCGTCGCCGTCCTCGGGCGGAGCGGTGATGTGGAAGGCGTCCCCGCTCATGCCGTAACCCGCGACTTCCGCGTAGGGCGTGGCGCCCCGCGCGAGCGCCTGCTCCCGTTCCTCCAGGATGAGGACACCGGCTCCCTCGCCAACTACGAAACCGTCCCGGTCCCGATCGAAGGGGCGGGACGCGCGCCGGGGATCGTCGTTCCGGGTGGAAAGCGCCTTCATCGAGGCAAAACCACCGATGCACATCGGGGTGATCGTCGCTTCCGCTCCACCCGCGACCATGACGTCGGCGTGGCCATGGCGCACCAGGCGGAAAGCTTCTCCCACCGCGTGCGCGCCGGCGGAACACGCGGTGGCCATCGCCGAGTTAGGGCCCTTCGCGCCCAGCCGGATAGACACCCAGCCAGCGGCCAGGTTGACCACCATCGCAGGGACGAAGAAGGGAGATATGCGGCGAGGCCCGTGTTCGAGCAGCTTCCGATGTTCTCGCTCGATCGTCTCGAATCCGCCAATTCCGGAGGAAATGATCACTCCCGTGCGATCGGGATCCCCCACCGGGATCTCGAGGCCCGCGTCCTCGGCCGCAAACAGGGACGCCGCCAGCCCGTACTGGATGAACCGGTCCATCTTTCGCGCGTCCCGCCGGTCGGCATAGTCCAAGGGATCGAAATCCTTGACCTCGCAGGCGATCCGCGACGTGAAATCCGCGGCATCGAAACGCGTGATGGGGCCCGCGCCCGAACGGCCCGCGACCAGACCTTCCCAGGTCTCTCGGGTTCCGATGCCCAGGGGAGACACGAGGCCCACCCCGGTAACGACAACCCGCCTAGGAGTCATAGGTGCTCAAGCGCCGGCCGCGAGCCGGGCGCCAGCGCTGGCTCGCACATATCCGGGAACGCGAGGCGATCTCGCGGATTCTCAGTTGACCCGCTGCTCGATGAACGCCACTGCATCGCCGACGGTCTGGATCCGTTCTCCCTGATCCTCCGAGATATCAATCCCGAACTGCTCCTCCAGCGCCATCATCAGCTCGACCATGTCCAGTGAATCGGCGCTCAGATCGCCAACGAAAGTGGCCTCCGGCGTGACCTCGTCGGGGGACACGGAAAGCTGCTCGCAGATGAGCTCCCGGACGCGCTCGTCCACCGGGAGTTCTTCGACTTCCGGAGCGCCGTCCGCTTCCCTGGCCTTGTCCATCATTTGTCGTTTCTCCTGTTTTGTAATGTCCCGCGCCTCCCGGTTTGCCAGGGAGACGTCGGATTAAAGCGCGAGCCCTCCGGTTACCTCGAGGACTGCGCCGGTGATGTAGCTCGCCTCGGCCGAGGCGAGGAAGGCGACCGCCGCCGCAACCTCTTCCGGCGATCCAGGGCGCCCCATTGCGATGGCGCTCCCGAGTTGGGCCTGAGCCGCCTCGGGCATCGCCCGGGTCATGTCGGTTTCGATAAGTCCCGGCGCCACCGCGTTCACGGTGATGTTCCGCCGCGCCAATTCCTTGGCCAGCGATTTGGTGAACCCGAGTATGCCCGCCTTGGAGGCCGCGTAGGCGGTCTGGCCCGGATTGCCACGAAGCCCCACGATGGAACTGAGGTTGACGATCCGGCCGTAGCGAGCGCGCATCATAGGCCGGACGGCGGCCTGGCAGCAAGCGTGCAGACCGTCCAGGTTGGTGGCCATCACTTCCCGCCAGGTGGCCGCCGATTGACGAGCCAGCAGACCGTCGCGCGACACACCCGCGTTATTCACCAGAATCTGGAGTCCCCGGTCCGCACTCGCCGCGGCCACCCCTCGTTTGACCGATTCGGGATCGGTCAGATCGAGCCCCAGTCCCAGCACCCGGCCGCGACCGGCGTCGAGTTCCGCGGCCACCGCCTCAGCCCGACTTTGGTCGGTTCCCGTCAGGAAGACCCTGGCTCCTTCGTCGGCGAGCCGCGCGGCGATCGCGTGGCCGATCCCGCGGGTGCCCCCGGTTACGAGCGCAGTCTGCTCCTCGAAGCGCATCTCACGGGGGTTCCGGGCGACGGCGACCGTCATGCGGGACTAGCGGCCCGCCCGCGCGCCGGCCCTCCGGGAGCAGGCGAGCCGACCGGGGTGGAGTCCCGGCCCCACTGCATACCCTCGATCCGCTCGATGCCCTCCGGATCGGAGACTCCGAACGCCAGGGCGCCGGGCAGCTCCCTGCGGACCAGGCCGGTCAGTACCCGGCCCTGGCCGATTTCGAGGAACGCGGAAGCGCCCGCAGCCGCCATCCCATGGAGCGTCTCCTCCCAACGCACCGGCGACGCCACCTGGCGCCGCAGGGCGTCGCGGGCCTCGGCTCCGGTGCGGATGGGCGCCGCGTCCACATTCGTCCACAGCGGCGCCGACGGATCGGCAAAAGGGGTGGCGTCGAGTTCCCGCGAGAGCTGCCTGGCCGCCGGTTCCATCAGACGGGTATGGAAGGGGGCGCTCACCGGAAGGGGAAGCACGCGCCGGGCCCCCCGGGCCTTCAACTCCTTCCCGGCCGCGGCCACCGCCGCCGCGTGGCCTCCGATTACGACCTGCCCACCACCGTTGAAGTTCGCCGGTTCCACCAGCCCCACACCGCTTCCGGTCACCTCGGATGCGACCGCGACCACCGTCTCCACGGGCAGACCCAGAACTGCCGACATCGCACCCTCCCCGGCGGGCACCGCCTCCTGCATGAACTCGGCGCGGCGCCGCGTGAGCCGGAGAGCGTCCGCAAAGGACAGTGCCGACAACGCAACCAGCGCCGAGTATTCCCCGAGACTGTGGCCGGCGGCCATGTCCGGGTTCGCTCCGCGGGCTTTGGCGATGCGCCAGGCGGCGGTGCTTACCGTGAGCATTGCCGGCTGGGTGTTGCGGGTTAGTTGGAGTGCTTCGGCGGGTCCTTCGAAACAGAGACGGGAAATCGATTCGCCGAGGACGTCATCCGCCTCTTCAAATACCGCTCGCGACTCTGGAAATGCGTCCGCGAGCGCCCGACCCATTCCCGGCCGCTGTGAGCCCTGGCCGGGGAAAAGGAACGCCGTCCGACTCACGTCAATCAGGTCAGGTCAGGTCAGGTCAGGTCAGGTCAGGTCCTTGATCTCAAGAACCTTCTTGCCCTTGTAGTGGCCGCAGTGCGGGCAGACAACATGGGGCCGGATGCGCCGGTTGCATTCGGTGCAAACCGAAAGTCCGGGAGCTTCCAGGCTGTGGTGGGCGCGGCGATTGTTCCGGCGGCCACGCGAGTGGCGTCTCTTGGGTTGTGGCATTTCGTTAAGTCCTGTCTCTTTTCTCAGGAAGTGCTTGGCCGGCGGGGTGCGCCCGGCCGTGGTTGGCGCCCGCGGTTCCCGGCGCCTATCCCGTCGCTCGCCGGAATCCCGGCAGGTCGCGGAGGGCGCCCAATCCGGTCCGGTCGGGTCCGCCGGCATTCTCCTCGCAGCCGCACGATGGCTGCCGGTTCCGGTCAGCGCCGCATGAACTGCAAAGACCGCGGCAGTCGGAGGAACAGAGCGGCTTCACCGGCAAGGCCAGGTGAAGCTGCTCCCACACCGTGTCGGCGAGTTCGAGGCGGTCGTCCTCGAAAAGGGACACGTTCATGTCCGACGCTTCGAGGGCGCGCTCCCCTCCGGTCGGGTCAGCCGACTCGACGGTCCGGGGCAGGAACACCAGGTCGAGTGCCTCGTCCACCCGAAGCGCGACCGGGCCGAGACAACGGACACACTCGAGTCGCAGTTCGCCGCTCAGACGAGCGGCGAGCCGGTATCCATCCCGGTCGAGTCGGTCCAGGTGTCCATTCAGACCGAGTTCGCCGACGATCTCGAACTCGGCGCCGGAAAAGCCGAACGCTGCGTGTTTCGCCGAGACGGCGACCTGAGCCCCGCGCGCAGGGACTGCCGCGAGGTTGACACTCAGGGCGGAGGGATCGTGGGAGGCGGACAAGGGGAACGAATTCTATCGTTCCCGGCGGCCCGCGGATCGTCAGTCCTCCCGCGGCCCGGGAAGGCGTCATCCCGCATAGAATCGCCGCCATGCGTGGTTTGTCGTTTCTTGCCTCCGTAACAGCCAGTGGCGAAACTCGGAAGGCATCCATTCGCGGCGCGCGGCGCCGCGGGGGTGGGGTGTGGGGAGGGGTTTCCCCTCCCCGCGAAAGACGGTGGTGTGAATCGCACCGCGATTCGCACCACCAACCCGTGGGGCAAGCGCCCCGCCCGCTCACAAAATGCCAGATTCGGCGCGCCGGACGTTCTGGGGCTCGTGCGGGGCGCTTTCACCACGGGCTGCTAACGGGTGGGCTCGCGTGCCTGGCCGCTTGCAGCCCCGCGGGACCCACCGCGGAACCGGAAACCCCGCCCTGGGAGTGGACCGAGGCCGAGTGGCGAGCGCCGATTGACGCCGTACGCGCCGGACGTCGTCTCGCCCCGCCGTCGTGGCCCGGAGGAGCTCGGGTGGCGGTTGCCCTGTCCTTCGATTTCGACAACGAAACCGTGTCGCTCCGGGACAACGCCACCACCGCGTCCAACCTGTCGCGGGGCCAGTACGGATCGAAAGCCGGGCTGCCGCGAGTCCTGGATCTGCTTCGGAGGCACGAGATTCACGCCTCGTTCTTCATTCCCGCGGTCAGTGCGCTGATCTACCGGGAAGACGTGGCGGACATCGTTGCCGGCGGACACGAGATCGGCGTCCACGGCTGGATTCACGAACGCAACTCGCTCATCCCCGGCGACGTGGAACGCGAGCTCATCGAGCGCGCGATCGAAACGCTCACCGAGATGACCGGAACCCGCCCGGTCGGCCTGCGCACTCCGTCCTGGGATTACAGCCCGAACACCCTGCAAATCGTCCGCGATCTCGGCTTCTTGTACGACTCGAGCCTGATGGCGGACGACTGGCCCTACGAGATCGTCGCAAACGGCGAAGCCACGGGAATCGTGGAACTGCCGGTGGAGTGGATTCTGGACGACGCCCCGTATTTCGGCTTCAGCAGGTATTCGGCGATAAGGCCTCATAGCACTCCCGACGACGTCCTGTCGATCTGGAAGGCTGAATTCGACATGGCGCACGCCGAGGGAGGCATGTTCCTGCTCACCATGCATCCCCACGTGATCGGCCACCGCTCGCGCATCGCGATGCTGGAGCGGCTGATCGAGCACATCGGCGCGACCGGCGGTGCGTGGTACGCAACCCACCAGGAGGTGGCCCGCTACGCGCTCGAGAACGCAGGAGAGGGCCGCTAACCAGAAAGCCGGCCGGTCGAGGAACCGCGGGGGGCACCCCACATTCGTTTTCATAGTGCCCGGGATGGGCGGAGGAAGCATCATGAAGACGCCACTCAGTAGCTCGTGGGCAAACTGGCGTGAGCGCCGAGAGGGGCGAGGCGCCCGGCTGACAAGGCGCGCGAGGGAGGAATACCTGGTGTATTTCGACCGAAGCGCAACGATGAGCGACGCGAAGCGCCAGTTCTCCCGGTGGGGGGGCGACTCAGCCGGGATGCACCGCCACTCGAACGCCGCGCGAGTTTGTTCACGGGCTGCTCAGCGCGCGGCATTGGCCGCGCTGTTCATCTGTGCGTTTGCTGTTCCAGCGGCCGCAACTGCCGGCGAGTCACCGCCGCGCGCAGCGGTCACCAGCGCGGAACTCGAATCCGAGATCCGCAGCGAACTGGACTCGCTGAAGGAGCGCATCGAGGACCTCGAGATGCTGCTCGCGACGCTGGTTACCACCCGCGGAGCGGAGGCTGCCGCCAGGACGGACGAGACCAGCCTGGTCCTCGCAGCCGCGAACGGCGGAGCGATCGCCACCCCTGAACTCCCTGCCTCGTCCACTGGAACACAGGACTCCGACTCGGGAATGCCCGAGGGGGTCGCGAGTACGGGAGGGCAACCCCTCTCCATCACCGGCCTGGTGGACACCTACTACACCCACAATGCCAACGATCCCCAGGACGGGAACAACACCCTGTACTACACGAATCCCAACGCCCGCGGATTCGGCTTGAATCAGCTCAAGCTGGAGATCGAAACCGCCGGCGACGGGCCCTTCGGTTTCCGTTCCGACCTCTGGTTCGGCTCGGGCGCCAGGCTCTTCCGGGACGGACTCGAACCCGGACCGCTTGCCGACGTGCTCTATCTGCAGCAGGCGTTCGGCTACTACCAGTTCGGGAACGGGGCCCAGCTCGACGTCGGACTCTTCGGCACCATCGCCGGGCTCGAGGTCGCCGAGTCGCACCTGAACTGGAACTACACGCGCGGCATCCTCTGGGCGTGGAACGAGCCGTTCTCCCACCTCGGAGCCCGGCTCGGCGTACCGCTCAGCGAGACCTTCACCGGCACGCTCCTGCTCGTGAACGGCTTCGACAATGCCTGGGACCAGAACACCGGGAAGTCCTACGGCCTCCAGGGATCGCTGGCGCCCAGCGACCAGTTCAACACCACCCTGACCTGGATCAACGGCCCGGAAAACGCGGGGACCAACGACGGTTGGGTACGGGATCTGAGCTGGAATGCCTACGTCGGGCTCACCGACCGGGTCGAGGCCATGGTGAACATGGACTACATCTCGGCGACCGACGAGATGGGAGCGAGCGCCACCTCTTACGGACTCGGCGGTTACCTCCGCTTCCACGTGAACGACCGGGTGCGGATCGCCGAACGCTACGAGTTCATGAACGACCGGGAGGCCCGCTCCACCGGCCTCGAGCAGATGCTCATGGAGAACACCCTGACCCTCGAGTTCCAGCCGGTGGTGGACGACCCCCGCTTCCTGACCCGCTTCGAATATCGGCGTGACTGGTCGGACGCCGACTTCTTCAGTTGCTCCGGATGCGGAGAAGGTCTCTCGAAGAGCCAGGACACCTTCACGATCGGGATGTCCTGGGTCTTCGGACCGCGCTGAGGGACGAACCGGCGGCGGGGTTTCCTTCAAGGTCCCGCTAACCGGAGAGCGCGGTGGCGGCGATGAACGCCGCCACCGCCCCGGCGACCTCGTCGCGCACGTCGGCCGCCGTTCGCGCGGACGCGCCGAGCAACGCCTTGGGCACCCGAAAGCCGTGGTCCCCGCCGGCGATCCAGGCGAGCTGGGCGCCAGCAGCGGCCGCCACCGGATCCAGCAGCGCCGGCGGCGCAAAGGGATCGCGGTCGCCGCTCACGAAGAGCATCGGGATCCTGATGCGGTCGAGGTGCTCCACCCGCTCCGCGGGCACTTCGAGTTTGCCGGGCGGTTTGAGGGGATAGGCGAGAAACACCGCGCCAGCCACCTTCCGGGAAGCCGCTGCAACCGGATCCGCCAGCAGCATGGAGGCCATGCGCCCACCGAACGAGCGGCCGCCGAGAAAGACGGGACCATCCGAAGCGTCCACCGCCCAGCGAAGGACCGCGGCGATTGCGCCCATCGCGACCGCTGGCCGGTCGGGCCGTTTCCGGCCGGCCTCCGCCGCCGGCAGGTTGAAGCGGACGGTGCGGATCCCCCGCAGAGCGAGCGCCCGGGCCAGGGCAACCAGGCCCGGCGTGTCCAGATTCCCGCCGGCGCCGTGGGTCAGGAGTAGCGTCGGGAAAGACGGTGGGGGACTTTCCCCCTGCGGAGCATGCGCCCGCCCGGCCACCGAACCTCCTCTGCCATCCGCCAGCCGGAGGATCCGAGCGTCCGCTTCGCTCACGGAGAAGGGGGTGGCGGCAGGACCCGCTTGCCGAGCGCCGAGGCAACCAACTCGACGGCCAGCTCGGCGGTCCGGTTTCGCACGTCCAGAGTGGGATTCACCTCGGCGATCTCCATCGAACGCAGGCCACCGCTGGCGGCCACGCACTCCATGAGGGTGTGCGCCTCACGATAGGTAAGCCCGCCGGGAACGGGAGTCCCGACCCCCGGGGCCACCTCCGGGTCGAGTCCGTCCATGTCCAGGCTCAGGTGCATCCCTTCGGTTCCGTCAAGCGCCCGGTCAACGGCCTCGTCCACGATGACGGCGAAGCCGCGGCGATCCACCTCTTCCATGGTGTAGACCCGGAATCCCAGTTCCGCCACCATGCCGGCCTCGGCCTCGTCCACGCTTCGGACTCCGATCAGAGCGACGTTCTCCGGCTCCAGCCGGGGCGCCCCCGGAGCGAATCCGCCAACCCGGGTAAGAGCGTCCGGGCCGCGACCGAAGAGGGCGGCCACCGGCATGCCGTGCAGGTTGCCGCTCGGCGACGTCTCCGGGGTGTTGGCGTCGGTGTGCGCATCCACCCAGATGAGCCCAAGGCGCTCCGTCCGTCCGCCGGTCCCCGCGGCGGGGTCACCGCATCCGGTCATTCCCGAAACCGTCCCGACTGCCATGGAATGGTCGCCTCCGAGGACGAGGGGCAGTCGCCCGTGCCGTCTGATGTCCCGGACCCTCCAGGCGAGGTCCCCGAGCACCCGAACCACTTCGTCCAGGTAGCGGGCGCTCGCTGCTCCCGGACCATCGAGCGCCTCCGCCACCGGTGCGTCGAGATTCCCGGTGTCCGCTACCCGATGTCCGAGTCGCTCCAAGCGCGAGGCGATCCCCGCGCGGCGCATGGCGGAAGGCCCCATGTCCACCCCCCGGCAACCAGCTCCCAGATCCAGCGGAACACCAATCAGACTGATCGTTTTCTGCTCCATGAACTCATCCTACTGCGCCTCCCCGGATTCGCACGACCGCCGGCAGTTGCTGGGTAATTGCAGTCGCGAGGAGATACCGACAGCCCGGATGGCGCGCTGGCAAGGGAACGCCGACCTCCGGTCGGCATCGCGCGGGAGCGCGAAACCAGCACCGATGACGCTACCCAAGCCGTGGCAGCAGCAGTTACGTTTGTCAACTTCGCTACAGATACCTATAGGAGGCGAAGAGACGGCCAACCCTAGCGACTCCGCTTGGTCGCACGGCTACCCTCTCACCTTGACCATGCCCTACCGGTCGCTCGCCGACGCGGTCACCGACCTTGAACGGAACCGCATGCTCGTCCGGATCCCCGACGAGGTGGACGGACACCTGGAAGTCGCCGAGATCCAGCGCCGCGCCTACGCGGCCGGAGCGCCGGCCATCCTCTATGAAAGGGTGAAGGGCTCGGCATTCCCCTGCGTTTCGAACCTGTTCGGAACCATGGAGCGCGCCCGCTTCCTGCTCCGCCACGGACTTGACGGGGCCAAGGCGGCGGTCCGCTATCGGGCGGAGCCGGCAAAGGTCTTCTCCGACCTGCGGCGCCGGCCGTCCGCAGCGCTGGGCGCCGCGGCGGCTGCCATCCATTCCCTGCCCCGGCGGGTCGGCGCCGCGCCGAGCCAGGCTCACCGGATCCCCCTCGCGAACGTCCCCCGGATCACCTCCTGGCCGGACGACGGGGGTCCGTTCATCACCCTGCCCCAGGTCTTCACCGAGGACCCGGACGTTCCGGCCGGAGGAGGCCCCTTCGGCGCCCCGCTCTCATCCAACGTCGGGATGTACCGCATTCAGCTCGCCGGGGGCGAGTACGGCGACCAAGAGGCCGGGATGCACTACCAGATCCACCGCGGCATCGGAGTGCACCACACGGCGGCCGAGCGGCGCGGGGAGCCGCTCCGGGTCAGCATCTTCGTCGGAGGCCCCCCGGCCCACCCGCTTGCCGCGGTGATGCCGCTCCCGGAGGGGTTGAGCGAACTCCTGTTCGCCGGGATGCTGGCCGGAAGGCGGTTCACCTGGCAACGGCGGGACGACGGCTTCGTGGTCTCGGCGGATGCCGACTTCACCATCACGGGCTGGGTGGACCCGGGTCGCACTCTGCCCGAGGGTCCTTTCGGGGACCACCTCGGCTACTACAGCCTGACCCATCCGTTCCCCGTGCTCCGGGTTACCTCCGTTACCCATCGGGCGGGAGCCGTCTGGCCGCTCACGGTGGTCGGCCGGCCGCCCCAGGAGGACACCACCTTCGGCCAGCTCATCCACGAGATTACGGAGCCGATGGTTCCGACCACGCTGCCCGGCGTCCATTCCGTGCATGCGGTGGACGCGGCCGGCGTGCACCCGCTGCTACTCGCAGTCGGGAGCGAGCGGTACTCGCCGTTCACCGGCCGGCGGCCGCAGGAACTGTGGACCATCGCGAACGCGATTCTCGGATTCGGGCAGTGCTCGCTCGCCAAGTACCTGTTCATCGCGGCGCGCGAGGACGCTCCGGAGTTGGCCGCCCACGACATCGCGGCGATGCTCGACCACGTCCTCCGCCGGGTGGATCTCGCCTCCGACCTTCACTTCCAGACCCGCACCACGATCGACACTCTCGACTACTCCGGAAGCGGCCTGAACGCCGGCTCCAAGCTGGTGATCGCCGGAGCCGGGCCGGAGCGGAGATCGCTCGCCCGACTGGCTCCCGACGGGGTAGGCGCAGCACTCCCGGCGGGATTCTCGGGTCTCTCGGCCGTGCTGCCGGGCGTGTTCGTTCTCGGGGGGCCCCGCTTCGGCTCCTACGACGAAGTCGAATCCGACCTCGCGCCGCTGTGGAGCGCCCTGGACGCGGCCGAGCGCGCCGGCGCCGACCTCACCGGCATGCCGCTCGTCATCCTCTGCGACGACCCGGGCTTCGCCGCCGAGAACCTGCGGAACCTGCTGTGGGTGGCCTTCACGCGCTCGAACCCGTCCCACGACGTCCATGGACGCCGCGCGGTGACGCGCCACAAGCACTGGAGCTGCATCGAGCCGGTGCTGATCGACGCCCGCCTCAAGCCCCACCACGCCCCCCCGCTCATCGAGGACCCCGCCGTCACCCGCCGGGTGGACGCTCTGGCCGCGCCCGGCGGCCCGCTGCACGGAGTGATCTGAGGATTACCCGAGCGCGCGCCCGGTAAATCAGCCCGGGCTCCGGTCGGTCATCCGCGCGGATCAGACACCAACGGAGACGGTAAGGTGCGCACATGATCACGCCCCCCGGCGCTCGGAAACCCGGCTCCGGCCCGGGGCTCGCCCGGAATCTCGGCCTCCTGGGTCTCGCGGCGACCGGGATCTGCTCGATGCTCGGGGCGGCGATCAACGTGATGCCCTTCATGCTCCTGAGGGGCCTCCCGGACATCGGCCCCTACGTCCTGGCGGCCTATGTTTGCGCGGCCCTGCCCGCGGTGCTGGCGGCGCTCGCCTACGCGAGCCTGGGGTCGGCGATGCCGCGGGCCGGCGGCAGTTACGTCTACGCGAGCCGCGCCCTCAGTCCCTGGTGGGGCTTCATCGCGAGTTTCTCCCAGTGGTTCGGACTCTCCATCGCCATCGGCGTGGTTTCCTATCTGCTCGTTCCCTTCCTGCGCGACATGGCGGGTGCGCTTGGCTATTCCGTGATTGCCGGAGCCCTTGAGCGCGGTCCGGTGCGCGTAGGCATCTCGATCGCCTTCCTCTGGACCTTCGTTCTGGTCAACCTCCGCGGGCTGAAGCTCTACGAGCGCACCCTGGTTCCCATGATGTTCCTGATGTTCGTGCTCGGCGGGGTGGTTATCGTCAGCGGCTTCGCCTTCGATCATGGGGACTTCGCCGCGGCGCTCATGGCGAGCGAGGGCCGCTCCGTCCCGGAAACATCCGCAGCTCCGCTGCAACTCGTCCCGTTCGTGGCGGCGGCCGTCGTGCTCTTCTCGACCTTCATCGGGTTCGACTCGATCGCCCAGGCGGGGGGCGAGGCGAAGAATCCCGGTCGGAACATTCCGCTGGCAATCGGGATCGCGATCGCCTCGGTCGGCGGCTTCTACTTCCTGTTCACCGCGGCCATGTACCACGCCATTCCATGGCAGTTCGTCGCGGAAGAAGCGGCGATCCGCGACGTGACCGCCCCCGGACTCCTCGGCTATCTGTTGCCGGCGGCGGGAACCGCGGCCATCCTCGCGGGGGCGGCGGTCGCACTCATCAACGACCTGCCGGCGATGTTGCTCGCGGTCTCCCGCATGATGTTCGCCTGGGCCGAGGACGGCATCTTCCCCAAGGGAGTGGCCGCAGTCCACCGGAGCTTCCACACCCCGTGGGTCGCGATCGTGTTGAGCGGGCTGACGGCGACGCTGGGGATCCTGGGCAGCCACCTCGCGGGGGACTTCTTCCTCGGCATCGACATCCTGGTCACCTCGATGCTCGTGAACTTCGGCCTCATCTGCCTCTCGCTGGTGACCCTGCCCCGCCGGAACCCGGCGCTCGCCCGCGAAGTGAAGGTGCTGGGACGGACCGCACAGCGCCTCGTCGGCGGCGGGGGCGCGGCGATCCTCGGGCTGTTCCTGATCCTGCACATCGTCAAGGACCTGTCCACCGAGACCGCCGCCTGGTACTTCCACTCGACCTGGGTGTGGGTGCTGGTGATGGGAGTGGCCTCGGTCATCTACCTGCGCGAAATGGGGCGGCTCCGGCGGGCCGGCGTGGATACCGAGCGGCTCTTCCGGGAACTGCCCCCCGAGTGAGCCGGCCGGTGGAACGCACCCCGCTTGGCCCGGGGCTCGAGGTGTGCCGGGTGCTGACCGGGCTCTGGCAGGTTGCCGACCAGGAGCGGGACGGCACCGCGCTGGCAACAAAGAGCGCCGCCCGGGCGCTGGAGCCCGCGGTCGAGGCCGGTTTCACCACCTTCGATGTGGCCGACCACTACGGAACGGCCGAACTCATCGCCGGGGCGGCTCGGAAGCGGCGTCCCGCGGTCCAGGTGCTGACGAAGTGGGTTCCGGAACCCGGGGTCTCCTCCCGGGAGGAGGTCGAAGCCGCCGTCCGGCGCTCGCTCGACCGGATCGGGACCGAGCGGCTCGATCTGCTCCAGTTCCACGCCTGGAGCTATCCCGACCCCGGTTGGTGGGACTGCCTCTTCCACCTGATCGCAATACAGGCCGCGGGAAGGATCCAGCACCTCGGGGTCACGAATTTCGATGCAGTGCATCTCGATCTGGCGCTCCGCAGCGGCATCCCGATCGTCTCGAACCAGGTCTGTTATTCGCTGCTCGACCGCCGGCCGGCGGGACGCATGACGGAGGTCTGCCGTACCCATGGGGTCCGGCTCATCGTCTATGGAACCTTGGCCGGAGGGCTGCTGAGTGACCGCTGGCTCGGGGCCCCGGCGCCGCCGATCACCGAGTCGCTCACCTGGTCCCAGATGAAGTACCGCCGCTTCATCGAGGAGGGCGGCGGTTGGGACCGTTTCCAGGGGGTGCTGCGCGCCGCCCGGCGCGTCGCGGACCGCTTCGGGGTGTCCATCGCGAACGTCGCCGCGCGCTACGTGCTGGAGCGGCCCGGGGTGGCCGGGGTGATCGTGGGGGCCCGGCCCGGAGAAAGGAGCCATCTCGAAGACAACTTGAGGCTCTTCGACTTCTCCCTCGACGAACGTTCGTTGGACGACCTCGCCGAGGCTCAGGCTGGTCTCGCTCCCATCCCGGGCGACTGCGGGGACGAATACCGGCGACCCCCGTACCTCACCGCCTCGGGGGATCTTCACCACCACGTCACCCGCTTCCCGGCGCCCTATGCGGCGCGGCAGACGGAACGGGGAGTGGAGTTGGCGCCCGAGGCCGGATTCGGCGAGGCCGTCCGCACCGGGAACCGGATTCGGATCCGCGGGGCGATCCCCACCTATCGCGGCCGTGTCATGGGCGGCGACGATGTTCGGGCGCAGACGCACTTCGCCGTCGACCGGGTTGAGGGGGCGCTCCAATCGCTGGACGCCCAGCTCACCGACATAGCGCAGATCCGTGGGCGCGCCCGCACCGAGCAGGACTGGGAAACCGCGGCGGCAGCCCTTCGGGAACGGCTCCCGGGGAGCCTGGCACCCCGCGAGGCCCGTTACCTCGGCCCGCCCTCTTCCGAGACCTCCCACCGCGTGGAAATCAACGTGGAGGCGCGACTCTAGGAAACGCCGGCCTCCGGTCGGCGCTGTGGCGCCGCAGGCTTGGAACGCCGACCTCCGGTCGGCACAGCCCGCCGCAGGCGGGCGGAACTGCGTATAGCCGATCCGCGGTATGAGCCTCCCACCGGCCTCGCCGCCCGGAAGGCGGCGAAACCCGCGAAGCGGACCGCCGCCGCCACGTGGCTCTCAGGTACAGCAGGCCGCCGGTGCCTCCTTCTTCATCTCCGCCGCATCGTTCGAAATCACCACGTTCTGGAGCTGTTCGGCATCCCCCGACTTCACGTACCACTCCCAGCGGGCGCCGTCGGGATCGGTGACCCAGGTCTCGGTCTTCTGCGCGTAGCAGCAAACGGTGTCGTCCACGCCCGTGGTATCGAGCCCGGACTCCCGGAGCCGCCCCTCGGCTGCCCTTACCTGCCGCGCGGCTTCAACCTCCACGCCGAGGTGGTTGATCGTGGCTCCCTCGGGTCCCTCGAAGAGCACGAGCTTGAGCGGCGGGTCGGCGATGGCGAAGTTCGCGTAGCCGGGCTTCACCTTCGCCGGCCGGGTCGCGAACATCCGCGAGTAGAAGTCGATCGCCTTCTCGAGGTCAGTCACATTCAGGGCAAGTTGAAGTCGGGACACAGGCATTCTCCGTGGCGGATTGGGCCGAAGGCACACCCGTGCAGCATTCGGCGGTAAGAAAGCTCATCAGTCGGGTCATGGCGGCAAAGTCGGGACGGGACCGCACCTCACGGCCGCGTTGCTCCTGCTCCACGAGGCCCGCCCGCGTCAGACAGGCCAAGTGGTGGGCGAGAGTCGAAGCAGGCGCCTCCAGCATGCGGACGAGTTCCCCTACCGGGACTCCGGACGGCCCGGCGCGCACCAACAGCCGGTAGAGCCGAAGCCGCGTCGGGTTCCCCAGTGCGGAGAGACTCGCCGCCGCCAGTTCTTCGGTTACCGCTTCGGCCGTTGCCATGACGATATCACTATATCACTAGTTATCTCGTGGTCAGATCGGGAACGCCGACCAGCCCCCGCGGTGGGCGCCTCACACCGGCATCGTCCGCCGAGAGGCGGGCGAACGGGGCCATGCCGGTCGTTTGGATGGCGCTGCAAGTTACGGGAACGCCGACCCGTGCTGCGGCTGTTAACAGCCTGTGGATAAAGTGGCGTGAGCGCCGAGGCCGGCGAGGCGCCCGGCTGACAAGGCGCGTGAGGGAGGAATACCTGGTGTATTTCGACCGAAACGCAACGATGAGCGACGCAAAGCGTCGCGGTTCAGCCGGGATGCATCGCCGGCCGAACGCCGCGTGACTTTGTCCACAGGCTGTTAACCCTCGGGCGGGTCGTCCCCGCCCTGCTCCACCGGCCCCGACAACTCTGCGCGGTCCACCCGAATCATGAGGATGCCCTCGATCCGGGACACCCGCCGATCCAGGTCGTTCAGTCGCTCCTCGATGCGATCCATGCGCGCCTCCAGGCGGCTTATCCGCTCGAAGCCGAACCCGGCGATCCCGATGATCAGCGTCCCCATAAAGACCCCGAGCGACACGAACGGAATCCAATCCCTCTTCTTCACACTTCCTCCAGCCGTTTCCCGGCCATCGAACCCTGGCGGGTTCATCGAACTGTCAAGCGTCAAGGTGTCCGTTCCGCACCGCGCGGAAGCGTGGGGTCTCGCAACCCACCCGACGACTCTACCGCCGCGACGGGGCGGCGAGATCCCTACCGGACCGCCGGTTCGAGGAGACGGATGGTCCCCCGATCCGCGTCCATCTCGGCCTTCCCGCCGATGGGAAGCGTGAACTGTTCGGGGAGGTGCCCGATCATGCTCCCCCGGAAGGCGGGGATCCCGAGCGGGGCGATGTGGTCTTCGAGCACCTGCTCCAGGGTGAGCGAGCCAAACCCCGATCCGGGGTCGCAGTCGGTGCAGCGGCCGAAGATGAATCCGGCGATCCGGTCGAGGACTCCGGCCAGTTTCAGGGTGGTCATCATCCGGTCCACCCGGTAGACCGCCTCGTCCACATCCTCGAGGAAGAGGATGGCGCCGGTGAAATCGGGCAGGTACTCCGAGCCCATGATCGAGGTGAGCACGGTCAGGTTCCCGCCGAGGAGCGGTCCGCGCGCCCGCCCGCCGGTGATGGTGCGGATCCGGTGATCCCGCGGCACGATGTGATCCCCGGCGTCCGGAACCATGTTCTCGAGCAACCCCGCCTCCCCTTCCATCAGGGTCCGGCGGAAGTGCCCGGTGGAAAAGACGTTCCCGGGGCCGGGGCCGTGCATGACGGCCAGGCCGGTCTTCGCGTGCACGCCGGTGAGCAGCGCCGTCGCGTCGCTGTAGCCGAGAAGCACCTTGGGATTCGCCCCGATCACGTCGTAGTCCAGGTGGGGCAACACGCGCGCCGAACCCCACCCGCCGCGGGCGAAGATGCCCTTCACCTCGGGATCGGCGAAGAACTCCATGATGTCCGCGGCGCGCTCGGCGTCGCTCCCGGCGAAGTAGCCCCGCCGCCGGTAGTAGTTGGATCCGAGCCGGGGTTCCAGTCCCACCGCCCGGAACGCGTCGGCGAAGATCTCGGTCGGGTCGGTTTCGAAAGCCGCGGTCGCCGGGCTCACGAGCCCGAAGACGTCACCAGGACGGATGCGGGGAGGTCGGATCAGGTTCGGCTGCCGGGGGCCGGTACGGCGGGCTGCCGCCAACGGTGCGGCGGCCACGCCGCCGAGCAGTGAAAGCGCCGCGCGGCGGGAGAGGATCAAGCGGTCACCTCGCCGCACCCGAACTCAGGCGCGCAGCGACCGGGGTCGTCCCGCTCACGCGGGGCGATGCCGGTCTGAAGACCGGCGCCAGTTCTCCCGGTGGGGGCCCCTTGCCTCCGCGCCGCACGCCGGGTTACTCGTTCTCCTCCGTCGCGACCAGGACCGCCGGGACGCCGAGGGAGGCGACCCGCTCGTTGAACGGGGTCAGGTGCTCCGTCATCGCGGCTTCGAGGTCGGTGTGGATGGCGTCGAGTTCGGGCTTCAGATCGTCGAAACGTTCGTAGGCGCCCGCGGTGGGCTCGTAGTCCGCCTGCACGATGTAGCCGTAGAGCGTCACCAACTGGTTGTCGATCTGCGGCGGGAAGTTGATCGGATCCTGGGACGACTTGCTATTCGTCTGGGTGATCGTTTCCTCGATCTCGGTGAGTCGGTCGGTGAGCGCCTTGCTGAGGGTCCCGAGTTCCTCGTCGGCCTTCCCCGCCTTCTGGAGCCGTCCCACGATGTCGCCCGCCTGGGACTTGACGTCGCGGAGACGGGTGAGCGCATCGAAGAGCTTCGTCAACTCGCCCGCCACGGTCTCACCGAGCTCGCGCTGTTTCGCGAGGTCGTCGGCCATGGAGGCAAGGCTGGGGTTGATCGACACTTCGAGCGGCTGGGAATGTGTTTCCTCGCCGACCGTAAGACGGACCTCGTAGGCGCCAGGCAGCACTGGAAGCCCCGGGGTGCCTCCCCAGTGGACGACGCCGGCCGGGCGCTGGATGCCCTCGCCGCGGAGATTCCAGCGGAAGGAGTTGAGGCCCTCCGCCACCGGCAGGCGGGCACCTCCACCGCCGCCGAAGAACGCTGCGAACGGCGAAACCGGGCCGCTCGGGGCGGCGGCGCCCGGCTGGCCGGTGATCTTCCGGATCGAATTCCCCTCCGAGTCGAGGATTTCCAGCGTGATCGCGGATTCAGGCTCGCTCTTCAGGTAGTACTGGATCTGGGCCGCACCCCGAAAACCGCCGCGATAGGCCGTCCGGGGCGCGTAGAGCACCGACTCCGCAGCCATCGTCTCGCCGGTCATCTGGTGCAGCGGGCTCAGGTCGTCGAGCACCCAGAAGGACCGCCCCTGGGTGGACACCACCAGATCCTTCCGGTGCACCCGGAGGTCGGTTACCGGGGTGACCGGGAGGTTGTTCTGGAAGCGCTGCCAGTGAGCGCCGTCGTCGAACGAGATGTAAAGGCCGAACTCGGTTCCCGCGTAGAGCAATCCCTTCCGGTCGGGATCCTCGCGGATGGCGCGGGTGGGGTGCGTGGGCGGGATGCCGTTGGTCCCGTCGGTCAGCAGATCCCAGCTCTCCCCGGCGTTGTTGGTCCGGAAGATGTACGGCCGGAAGTCGTTCTCCCGGTACCGGTACACCGCGATGAAGGCCCGCGCGGGATCGTGCCCGGACAGTTCGACGACGTTCACCGTCCCCCCTGCGGGCATGCCCTCCGGCGTGATCTCAGTCCACGTCGTCCCCCGGTCGCGCGAAATATGGACCCGGCCGTCGTCGCTGCCCGCCCAGAGTTCGCCCGCTGTGTGGGGCGACTCCTCGAAGGCGAAAACCGTGTTGTACACCTCGACCCCGGTGCTGTCGCGGGTGATGGGACCTCCCGAGTAGTCCTGGTGCTCGGGGTCGTTGGTGGTCATGTCGGGGCTCACCACCGTCCAGCTCTGCCCCTGGTCGCGGGACATGTGGACCACCTGCGAAGCGTGGTAGAGGATGTCCGGATCGTGCGGCGACAGCCGGATCGGCGCGTTCCACTGGAAGCGGTACTTGAGATCCCGCGCCGCCTGGCCGAGCTGGAGTTGCGGGTAGTGGAGGATCTGCCGGGACTCCCCGGTCTTGCGGTTGACCCTCGAGATGGAGCCGCCGTAGCAGCCCGCGTAGATGATGTCCGGGTCGCGCGGGTCCACGGCGATGTGGCCGCTCTCGCAGCCGCCCACCTGGTACCAGTCGGGGACCACGCCGAAGCCGCCACGCGACGGCACCGAGATGGTGCTGTTGTCCTGCTGCGAGCCGTAGATGCGGTAGGGCCACTGGTCGTCCACGAACACCCGGTAGATCTCGGAAGTCTCCTGGCCCATCAGATCGGTCCAGCTCTTGCCACCGTCGAACGACACGTTCGCGCCGCCGTCGTTGGCGTTGATCATGTTCATCGGATTGTCGGGGTTGATCCAGAGGTCGTGGTTGTCGCCGTGCGGCACCCGGATGCGTTCCGGGAAGGTCTTTCCGCCGTCGATGGACTTGTGGAAGCCCACGTTCAGACCGTAGATGGTGTTTTCGTCATTGGGATCCGCGTAAATGTGGATGTAGTACCAAGGGCGCTGGCGCAGGTTCGCGTCGTCGTTGATCCGGCTCCAGCTCTCGCCCCCGTCGTCGGAGCGGTAGAGCCCGCCCTCGTCGCCTTCCACTTCGACCAGAACCCAGATGCGGTCCGAGTTCGCGGGCGAGATCGCGATGGCCGTCTTGCCGACCATCCCGGACGGCAGACCGCCCTCCACCTTCGCCCAGGTGTCCCCGCCGTCCCTGCTCCGATAGATGCCGCCGTCTTCGCTCCCCGAAATCATGGTCCAGGGCTTCCTCTCCGCGCGCCAGGCGCCGGCGTACAGGATCCGGGGATTGTTCGGGTCCATCTGGATGTCCACGAACCCGGTGCGGTCGGACAGGAAGAAGACCTTCTCCCAGGTCGCGCCACCGTCTTTGGTGCGGAAGATTCCGCGATCCTCGTTCGTTCCGAAGATGTAACCGAGCGCCGCGGCGTAGGCGACGTCCGGATTGTCGGGATGGACCGCGATGGCGCCGAGCTGGCCGGCGTGACGAAGGCCCACGTGCGTCCAGGTCTTCCCGGCGTCGGTCGAGCGGTACATCCCGTCGCCCACCGAGATGTTGCCCCGGGGGCAGGCGGAGCCCGTGCCCACATACACGACGTTCACGTCGGAAGGAGCCACGGCGATGGCGCCCACCGCGCCGACCCCGAAGAACCCGTCGCTGACGTTCGCCCAGTTGTTCCCGGCATCAGTGGTCTTCAACACGCCGCCGCCCGTTCCCCCGAAGTAGTAGGTAAGCGGGTCGCCCGGCACCCCGACCGCCGCGGTGGAACGCCCGCCGCGGGTGAAGCCGACTGCCCGGAAACGCATTTCTTCGTAGTATTCGGGCGGGACGGTGACGTTCGCCTCGTCGAAGTGCTCGTCGTAGTCCCGATGGCTGCCCTGCCCCAGGGCAGCGGGGGCGGCTACGAGTCCGGCAAGGACCGCAGCCAGCGGAATGCAAAGAAGTCTTCCAGTGTTCATCGAGAAAGTTTCCTCCCGGAAATAGCCGGTCAGTTTACCGGGCGGCTTAACAGCCTGTGGCAAAACCCACGCGGCGTTCGACCGGCGATCCATCCCGGCTGAACCACTCCGCTTCGCTGCGTTCTGCGTTGCGTTTCGGTCGAAATACACCCGGTATTCCTCCCTCACGCGCCTTGTCAGCCGGGCGCCTCACCGGCCTCGGCGCTCACGTGGGTTTCACCACAGGCTGTTAGGGCGGAGAGAGTCATCAGGTCACGACCCCGGCTCCTCCCGAAACGTAATCACTTCGTCCAACGCCCCCGCCCCGACCGCCGCCATGACCAGCCGGTCCACCCCGAGCGCTACGCCCGAACAGCGCGGCAGTCCCGCCTCTTCGAGCGCCGCGAGGAGACGCTCGTCGCTTTCTCCAGACCGCCGTCCGGCGCGGGCGCGGGCGCTCCGCTCCGCCGCAAAGCGGCGGCGATGCTCCGCCGGATCCTGAAGTTCGTCGTAGCCGTTCGCGAGTTCGAGGCCGGCCCAGAAGACCTCGAAGCGTTCGGCCGTCCGCGGATCGTCCGGGGTGAGGCGGGCGAGCGCCGCCAGCGGAGCGGGGAACCGGGTAACGAACGTCGGCGCCCGAGCACCGAGACCCGGCTCCGCCAGACGCCCGAACAGGAAGTCGAGCGCGGCGGCCCGATCGTCCGGACGCCCCGGGTGGCCGTGCGCCTCGGCGAGCGTCCGGAGGTGTTCGTTCCGGGCCGAGAGAGGATCCACCCCCACGGCGGCGAGGAACAGCTCGCGGTAGGTTCGGCGCTCCGCGCGAGGAGTGCCCAGCAGGTCTCCGAGCAGCAGGTCCATTTCCGTGAGCAGCCCGTCGAGCGGACCGAAGCGGTACCACTCGGCGATGGTGAATTCCACGGAATGGTTCCGCCCGGATTCGCCGGCCCGAAACGCCTTGACGATCTGGAAGATGGGACCGCTACCCGCCGCCAGCAGGCGCTTCATCGCGAACTCCGGCGAGGTGTGGAGGAACCCGCCAGCCCCCCGAACGGACTCCAGATGGCGGTCGGGCGTGGAATAAGGCCCGAGGATCGGAGTTTCTACTTCCAGGTACCCGCGGACAGTCAGAAAAGCCCGCAACCGGGCCAGCAGCCGGGCGCGTTCGCGGAGGTTGGCGAAGGACCCGGAAGGGCCCCAACCGGCGCTTTCGCGGTCGCTCAGTTCTTTACCCGGGAAACGTACTCGCCGCTGCGGGTATCCAGGCGAAGGATCTCGTCCACCTCGATGAACAGCGGAACCCGCACCACGGCGCCCGTCTCCAGGGTGGCGTGCTTCGAACCGCCGGTCGCCGTATCGCCCCGGATGCCGGGTTCGCTTTCCACCACCTTGAGGTCCACGAAGTGCGGCGGATGTACCAACAGGATCGCGTCGTTGTAGAGCGTGATGCCGCAATTCATTCCCTGGAGCAGCCATTTGTCGTGGCCGCCGAGCGATTCCCGGCCCGCCGAGTACTGCTC
This sequence comes from Candidatus Marinacidobacterium sp., assembly GCA_965250045.1. Lineage (GTDB taxonomy): Bacteria > Acidobacteriota > Vicinamibacteria > Marinacidobacterales > Marinacidobacteraceae > Marinacidobacterium. The sequence continues at coordinate 2,240,321 of OZ252286.1, read as the reverse complement.
GTAGGTGTTGGGGTCCATGAAGTGCCATTCGCCGCCGTCGCTGTAGAGGAACTCCATCTCGGTCTCCATCACGTCGGCAGCTTCCACCTTCTCGGCCGACTTGAGTGTCTTGTCGAGCACCCGGCCGGTCTTGAGGTTCCGGTAGCGGATGCGGGCGAACGCCTGCCCCTTGCCGGGTTTTACGAACTCGCAGTCCAGCAAGACGCAGGGATCGGAATCGATCAGGACCTTGAGCCCGCTGCGGAACTCGTTCGTCGCGTAGGTGTTGGCCAAGAAGTCGCTCCCTTCAGGGTTTCGGGTGGTTGGAATCGTACCAAGCGGAGGCGGCGATGGGGCGCCGGCTCCCGCGGGAACACGGGGATCCCGCGAGCGGGGATGGATCCTCCCGTGGGAGGACAGCGTTACCAGCCTGTGGTGAAACCCAGGCGGCCCAGTTCTCCCGGTGGGGGCTCCTCCCTCACGCGCCTTGTCAGCCGGGCGCCTCGCCGCTCTCGACGCTCACCCGGGTTCCACGACAGGCTGTTACACCTCCGTCAGGAGGTGGCCCATTCGTTCCTTCTTGGTACGCAGGTAGTCGCGGGAATACTTGTTCGCCGGAACCTCGATGGCAACGCGCTCCTCGATGACGAGACCATGCGCCTCGAGCGCAACGAACTTCCGCGGATTGTTGGTCAGCAGGCGGATGCGGCCCACCCCGAGGTCGCGGAGGATCTGGGCCCCGACGCCATACTCGCGCTGGTCGGCACGGAACCCGAGGTGGGTGTTGGCGTCCACCGTGTCGAGGCCCTCGTCCTGGGCGGCATAGGCCCGCAGCTTGTTGACGAGACCGATGCCCCGGCCCTCCTGGTTCAGGTAGAGCAGCACTCCGGAGCCCTCCTGGCCGATTCGGGCGAGGGCCGCCTCGAGCTGGAGTCCGCAGTCGCATCGCATGGACCCGAAGACTTCGCCGGTGAGGCACTGGCTGTGCACGCGCACCAGAACGGGCGTGTCCCGACGGGCCTCTCCCATTTGCAGGACCAGGTGCTTGGTTCCGTCGAGCGTGTTTTCGTAGGCGGCCGTCCGGAACGTGCCGAACCGGGTGGGGAGAACCGTTGCCGCCAGCCGGCGGACCAGCGACTCGGTGCCGAGCCGATAGCGGATCAGGTCGGCGACGCTCACGATGGCCAATCCGTGCTCTTCCGCGAAGGTCAGGAGGTCCGGAAGCCGCGCCATCGTCCCGTCTTCGTTCATTACCTCGCAGATCACCGCCGCGGGGTAGAGCCCCGCGATCCGGGCCAGATCCACCCCTGCTTCGGTCTGTCCCGCCCGCTGCAGCACTCCCCCGGGACGGGCACGGAGCGGGAAGACGTGGCCGGGGCGGACGAGATCCGCGGGAAGCGTCTCCTCGCGAATCGCAACCTGGATGGTGTGAGCCCGGTCAGCAGCCGAGATGCCGGTCGTAACCCCGTCCCTCGCTTCGACCGAGACGCAAAACGCGGTCTCATGCGCCGAAGTGTTTTCCTGGACCATCAGCGGCACGCCCAGTGCGTCGAGACGCTCACCGGTCATCGGCAGGCAGATGAGGCCGCGCCCGTGGGTGGCCATGAAGTTGATGGCGTAGGGGGTGACCTTTTCGGCAGCGATCGTCAGATCGCCCTCGTTCTCACGATCCTCGTCGTCAACGACGATGACCATCCGCCCGGCCGCAATCTCCCGAACGGCCCGCTCTACCGGCCAAAAGGGCGCGGATTCACTCTTTCCCGGGTCAGGCACGCGCGCAACACCTCGTCGGACCGAAGAGGCCCTCGTTCGGAAACCGTCTCAAGGAAGGATTCTACAGCCGGTGGCGAAGCCCAAGCGGCCCAGTTCTTCCGGTGGGGGCTCGGCGCTCACCCGGGTTTCACCACCGGCGCTTCGCCTCGGTCTCCGGCCGTTCCTCCCCGGCCGCCGGCGGGATCCGGAATAAGCGCGCCGACGTACTTCGCCAGAATGTCGTACTCCAGGTTGACCCGGTCCCCCTTCCGGAGAGCGCCGAGCGTCGTGCTGACCCGGGTGTGGGGAATGAGCATCACCTCGAAGAGACCTGCCTCCGGGCGGGAGGCGGACACCGTCAGGCTGACGCCGTCGATCGCAACCGAGCCCTTTCGGACGATCCAGCGCGGCTCATCGTGGCGGATCCATACCCGGTAGTCGGCGTCGGAACCACCTGCCTCGGTGACTTCGCCCCGGCCGTCTACATGGCCCTGCACAAAATGGCCGCCGAGACGGTCGCCGGCGCGCAGGGGAAGTTCCAGATTCAACCGACTGCCGCGACACGACGCCCCCAGGGTAGTCCGGGCCAGAGTTTCGGCCGCCACCTGGAAGTCGGCGTAGTCCGTCCCCACCTTGACCGCCGTCAGGCACGTTCCCGCCACCGACACGCTGTCGCCGACCTCGAGTTCCGAGAACGCTGCCCCGGCGGGGCGGACGGAGATAACGCTGGACCCCGTCCCGATCGCACCACGGCATCCACCTTTCCGACGTCAATGACGAGCCCGGTGAACATCCGGCAGGGAGATTGCCCGATCCGTTCCCGCCACCGCGCAACCTCGCCAGCCTGTAGACAAAGTGACGCGGCCCAGTTCTCCCGGTGGGGGCTCGAGCGGCGATGCATCCCGCCTGAACACGCCGCTTCGCGTCGCTCATCGTTCCGCCACCGCCTGGTTGGAGAGGCCTTCGGCGCTCGCCAGAATCAGCCGCGCCCGCTGCACCAGTCCGTGGGGCATGGAGGTGGATCGGGACAGGGCCATCAGTTGGCCTCGCTGTTCCTCATCGAGGACGAGTGGCGACAGGGGGCGTCCTTTCGGCATGGGGACCTCCTGGGAGGACCCCATATTATCATCGCCATTTGCGGGACACCACACTAGCAGCCTGTGGTGAAACCCACGCGGCCCAGTTCTCCCGGTGGGGGCTCGAGCGGCGATGCATCCCGCCTGAACCACTCCGCTTCGCTCCGTTCTGCGTTGCGTTTCGGTCGAAATACACCCGGTATTCCTCCCTCACGCGCCTTGTCAGCCGGGCGCCTCCCCGCTCTCGGCGCTCATGCGAGTTCCACCACAGGCTGCTAGCGCCCATACGATCCGCTCCGTGGACGATCGTTTCATGCGGCGGGCGCTCGAACTCGCCCTGCTGGGCCAGTACACGGCGCCGCCCAACCCGGCGGTGGGCGCCGTTTTGGTTCGCGACGGACACGTCCTCGCCGAAGGTTTCCACGCCCGCGCCGGACGCCCGCACGCGGAAGCCCAGGTCCTCAAGGTGGGTGGCGCGGCCCGGGGCGCCACGCTCTACGTCAACCTCGAACCCTGCTGCCACGTCGGACGAACCCCGCCCTGCGTAGAACGAATCATCGCCTCGGGAGTCCGTCGGGTCGTCGCCTCGCACGCGGATCCCGACCCGCGGGTTCGGGGAGGAGGATTCGATCGCCTTCGCTCCGCGGGCGTTGAGGTCACGACGGGAATCCTTCGCCGGGAAGCGCGGGACCTGAATCCGTCGTTCTTCAAATTTCTCGAGACCGGCACTCCCTGGGTGACGGTAAAAGCCGCGATCTCCGTGGACGGGGTCATGGCCCCACCGGGCACCCGCTGGATCACCCGCCCGCGCACCCGCCGGCACGGGAGAGTGCTGCGCCGGGAAAACGACGCCATCCTGACGGGAATCGCGACCGTGGCGGCCGACGACCCTCTCCTCACGCCGAGGCCCAGGCGCGGCTCCCGCCCCCTCCTGCGCGTGATTTTGGACCCGAGCCTCAGAATTCCTCTGGAGGCGCGCATCCTCCGCGGCCTGGACCATGATCCCGTGCTGGTGATTTGCGCGCCCGACGCCCCGGAACCGGCCCGCCGCCGGTTGGAGAGCCTGGGCGCGGAGGTGGTCGAGGCCGCGGTCGCCGACGTCCTGGGCGCCCCGGCTGACGGCGTGACCCAGCCCATCGCCCTCGAAACGGTCCTGGCGGAGGTGGGGCGCCGCGGTGCGCACACCCTCCTGGTGGAGGCAGGCCCCCGGCTCACCTCGGCCTTCCTGCAACAGGGACTGGCCGACCGCCTGGTGCTCTACCTGGCTCCGCGCTTTCTGGGCCGTGCCGAGGGAACCGGGCTCTTCGACGCCACCAGGGCTCCGGCCGAACAGCACCGGGAGTTGCCGCGCGCCCAGCCCGATCGCCGCTCGGCGCGCTATGCCTGCCTTGGCCCCGACCTCCTCGCGGAATTTCGGCTGGCCGCTTCCCTACCGGAAGAAAGCGGCTCGCAGTAGAAAACCCGACCTTCGGTCAGCGCGCCTCCAGCGCAAAGCGGCTGAGACGCTCGTACACCGCCCCGCCCGGGGTGAGCAAGCTGGCAAACAGAACGAACTCCCGGACGGTGAAGGCCGAGGACCAGGCGCTACCGGGCGCGCCGGGGCCGGCGGCCGCGAGCCCCTGCACGGGGAGACCCGACGGGGAGCGCAAGCGGCCCAGCGTCACGTGGGGAACGAAAGGGCGATTCTCCGGAGCAAGGCCGATGTCCCGCGCCACCGCCTCCACCTCCTGCTGGAGGGACAGGAGGCGCCCCGATTCGCCTTTCGCGATCCCTTCCTCGGTGAGACCCACCCAGACGATCCGGGCCCGGCGGAGAGAGGCGAATGCCGACACCTCAGACGCTTTCAGAGTCAGCGGTCCCGGTCGACACACCCCGAGGCGCTCGCGGAGCAGAGCCGCGATTCGCTCCCGGTCAACAGAGCCCGTTTCAGCGCCGAAAAAGCGCAGCGTCATATGCAGGTTCTCGGGAGGGACCCGGCGGAAGAGGGAGGGCGGGAGCGACTCCGCGATCGCACCCGAAGCGGCAAAGAGCTCCTCCCGCAGGTGTTCGGGAAGCGGGATCGCCGCGAAGAGCCGCGGCGGATGGACCGCTACTCGTGCTCCAGGGGGACGGGGCGGGATCCTCGCATTTGGGCAGCCGGTAGACAAAGTCAGGTGGCGTTCGGCTGGCGATGCATCCCGGCTGAACCGCTTCGCTCTGCGTTGCGATTCGGTCGGAATACACCCGGTGTGCCTCCCCAATCGCGCCTTGTCACCCGGGCCCCCACCGGGAGAACTGGGCCTCGCCAGCCTCGGCGCTCACCTCACTCTGCCCACCGGCTGCCAATATCGTCCGGCGCAGCAGATCGAGCGCCGCCGTAGCGGTGAGTTGCCGCACGAGCGACCGGTCTCCGGGAAAGCGGAACCGCTCCGTCGAGGAGGCGGGCCCGCTGACGGCGATCCAGACGAGACCCACCGGCTTCTCCACGCTCCCCCCGGCCGGCCCGGCAATCCCGGTGACGGCAACGCCCCAGGCATTCCCGGACCTCCGGCGAGCACCATCAGCCATCGCCACCGCCACCGCCTCGCTGACCGCTCCGTGCTCTCCGAGCGCGCGCTCCGGGACCTCCAGCAGATCGCGCTTCGCCGCGTTGGCGTAGGCCACGATCCCCAGATCGAACCACGCCGAGGACCCCGGAACGCGGGTAACCCGCTCGGCGATCAGTCCTCCGGTGAGCGATTCGGCAAAGGCGGCGCGTTCTCCGCGCCCCGCCAGCAGGCGCCCCACCACATGTTCAAGATGCTCCCCGGCCGTCCTGGTAAAGACTGCACCGCCCAAGCGCCCGGCCATCCGGTCAGCCAACCGCCGGACTTCCGCCGCCCGTCCAGCGGGTCCGGTCACCCGAACGTCGATCTCGCCGCCGGAAGCAAGGATCGCGAGTTGCTCCGGCGCATCCCTTGCCGGAGTGAGATCCAGAATGCGCTCCTGCAGGACCGATTCGGGCAACCCCGCGACCCCCAGCGTCTCGCGAACCCGACCCTCCGACAGTGCGGTTTCGCGCGCGAGCCGGGGACGAACCTCCGCGTCGAACATGGCGGTCAGTTCCGACGGTGGCCCGGGAAGGAGCACGAGCCACGCTCCCCCCTCCGTCCGCGCCAGCACTCCGGGCGCGGTTCCCGCTGGATTGGGCAGCGCCGCCGCCCCGGCAGGTATCAGCGCCTGCTGGCGGTTCACGTCCGGCATTTCCATTCCGCGGCTTCTGAAACGGGACTGAATCCTGGCGAGTGAGGCCGCATCCTCGACAAGCGGGACCCCCAGGACGCTGGCGGCGACGAATCGCGTTACGTCGTCAGTCGTCGGACCGAGGCCGCCGCACACCAGAACGAACCGGCAACGGTGAAGAGCGGCCCGAAGGGTCTCCTCCATGACCGATTCCTCATCGGGAACTACGGCCGAAAAAACCACCGGCACTCCCATCTCCGCGAGCCGCTCCTTCAGGAGCGGGGTGTTGCGGTCCGTGCGGTGAGGCGCAAGAAGTTCGGTGCCGACCGCCACTACCGCCGCGCCGGGCAGCAGCCTCCGTCCGCTGGTCAGAAGACCGGCTCCGCGAGTCTTGCCCGACCCGCGAACGGGTTAGCAGCCGGTGGTGAAACCCAAGCGGCGTTCGGCCGGCGATCCATCCCGGCTGAACCACTCCGCTTCGCTTCGTTCTGCGTTGCGTTTCGGTCGAAATACACCCGGTATTCCTCCCTCACGCGCCTTGTCAGCCGGGCGCCTCGCCGGCCTCGGCGCTCACCCGGGTTCCAACACCGGCTGCTAGCCCGCATCCCGCGACTTTCCGGTCCGGTCCCGGGCTGCTCGGGCCAACGGTCACATCCCCAGGGCCAGCAGCAAGGCCACGCGCACGATGCCACCCGCGACCAGGTCGTCGGCCATGATGCCGACCCCGCCCGGGAGCCGCTCCGCCTGTCGAACGGGCGGCGGCTTCACGATGTCCAGGAACCGAAACGCCGCGAACGCAATCGCCGCTACCAGGAAGGAAGGATTCGTGCCGACAAGCGCGAGCCACATCCCGCAAAACTCGTCCACCACTACGGAGGGTGGGTCCGGCTGACGGAGGTCCTTCGCGTGGCGCCCGCCGGCCCAGGTGCCGGCGGCGACCGCGATGGCGAGCAGAGTGACGGAAACCCCACCCGCCAAATTCCGGGTCAGGATGAAGGCAAGGAGTCCCGCCGCCGCTCCGAATGTCCCCGGCGCGATCGGGATCCGCCCGATGAACGCACACGTTGCGATGAAGGCGGCGAGCCGCGACGGGGGCCGGGCGGGGAGAATTTCCGCCCGCGGCCTGGGCCCGTCTTCGTCTTCAACCCAGGGGGTGTCCCAATCTGGAGCATCGTCCAGCCGGGGCGGCGGCTCCTCCGATCCGGGCGCGCCATCGAGGCCTCGCCGCGGGCTCGTCGGGGTTGGCGTCGAAGCCATCCCCGCGGGGACGACGTTACGACTCCGGCGGTCCTCCACCTCCTGAAGCCGACGCTCTACCCGTTCGCGGATCTCCGCCGCCTCGGAGGCGGGCGGGGACTCACCGGCGCCAGCCTCATCCTCCCCGGCTGCGGATTCTGTTTCCGACTCCGCCGCAGGTTCCGCTCCCGACTCCGGCGCGGGTTCCGCTCCCGACTCCGGCGCCGGGCCTTCCTCGGCTACGCGTCTCCGGATCGTCCAACTCCAGTGCTCCGAAGCGGCAACCTCGGGAGGGGCATGCAACCCGGAAGGTCGCTCGCGAGCCCGAGCGGAATCGGATTCCTCCGCCCCGCGCGGACTGCGGCGGTGGAGCGCCTCCTCGATGCGGGCTCGGGTGCTCGCCGCCGGGTCTCCGCCAGCCGCCTCCGTCTTGGCTGCCTCCTCACCTTCTCCGGACTCGGGAGACGGCCCTGCTGCCGCGGTCGGCTCCTCGGGACCGGACTTCAGACCAGACTCCAGATTGGGCCGGGTCGCGCCTTCTCCTGATTCTTCCGGCCTCGCGGAGCGGGACCAAAGGAAGCGCGAATCATGGGAAGAACTCCACACCGGAAACAGCGGAGAACCCCGAAACTATACTGCCGCCCCCGGCCTTTATACCGCCCCAATGCCTGGGCGGAGTGCCGGGAATTCTCCCAACACGGTCCCGGCAAGGAGGGCTGGATGGACAACAACTCGCCAGCCCCGGAGGCGTTGTTCGAAGCGGTCCCGAACTTCAGCGAAGGACGATCCCGGGACACCCTCGACCGACTGATCGAGGCAGCCGGGCGACCTCTCCTCGATGTCCACGCCGACCCTTCCCATCATCGCTCCGTCCTGACGCTCGCCGGAAGCGTCCAGGAAATCTGCTCGGCCTCTCGTTCCCTCTTCGAGACCGCAGTCCATCGCATCGACCTGAGGCGGCACCGCGGTGAACACCCGCGCATCGGAGCACTCGACGTCTTGCCCATCGTTCCTCTCGGAGGAGCCACCATGGAGGAGGCCGCACGCGTCGCCCGCTCGCTCGCCGAAGAGATCGGCGCTGACGGTTCCGTCCCCGTCTTTTTGTATGGGAAAGCCGAGCGGAACGGGCGTCCCTTGCCTCAGATCCGACAGGGTGGACTTCGGGGCTTGGCGAACCGCCTGGCCCGCGGTGAAATCCGCCCCGACTACGGACCGCCAACCCTTCATCCGTCGGCCGGGGGCCTCTCGGTGGGCGCGCGGGAACCGCTCATCGCCTTCAACGTGAACCTCGACACCGCCGACGTGGAAACAGCGCGGGTCATCGCGGGTCGGATTCGGACGAGCGGTGGCGGACTCGCGGCGCTGCGGGCTATCGGGGTCCGCCAGCGCGACCCGGCAGGACGGCGGATCCTCGCGCAGGTTTCGATGAACCTGCTCGACTGGCGTCGGACCTCACTTCGTGAAGCGTTCCGCCGGGTCCTGACGGAAGCCGGCGCCGCCGGCGCCGGAGTCGTCCACTCCGAGATTGTGGGACTCGTTCCCCGCGACGCGACCTGGCCCGGGATGGAAATGGAGATTGCTCTCAGGGAGCCGGCCCGGACCATCGAGGGGGTGTACGCTGCCCATACCGTGGAGCCTCCGAAGTGAAGTGCCCCTATTGCGGCAACCCCGAAGACCGGGTCGTAGATTCCCGCGAGAGCCGGGAAGGAGAGATCATCCGCCGGCGTCGCGAATGCCTCCGGTGCGCGAAGCGGTTCACCAGCTACGAGGCGGTCGAAGAGATCCCCCGCATGGTGGTCAAGAAGAATGGCGACCGCGAGGTCTTCGATCGGAGCAAGGTCCTGTCAGGTCTCAACAAGGCCTGCGGAACCCGGATCGCTGAAGAGAAGATCGAGGCCATCGCCGACCGGGTGGGCGCGCTGGTCGCCAAGAGTCCGGACCGGGAACTGACGGCCTCCGAGATCGGGGAGGTCCTCATGGAGGAACTCAAGCGCGAGGATCATGTGGCCTTCGTGCGGTTCGCGTCGGTGTACCGCGACTTTCAGGACACCCGCGACTTCGTGAAGGAGGTTCAGTCTCTCCTTCGCAAGCGCGCACCCGCCAAGCGGAAGAAGACGACTCGCGGGTCCGTCTGAACCCGCATTTCAGCGGGCCTCGAAAACGGAGCGGTTCGGTAGCGACCCTGAACGGCTGCGCCGAGAACCGGTGGGAGAGGAGCTTCGTTATCTTTGGTTGACCGGGAGAAGACCGAAACGCCACCAGTGGAGTCCCCGGCCCAGATCTCCGATGCCAAACTCGTCCACCAGTGCCTGTCAGGTCACGAGGACGCGTGGCGGGCTCTGGTGGGCCGGTTCCGCGAACCCGTCTGGCACATCGCCTACCGATTCGCCGCGACCCCGGACGACGCGGACGAACTCACCCAGGACATCTTCATGCGGCTCGTGAGGGTGCTGCCCCGCTATCGTCCGAGCGGAGCGCTCGGCGCCTGGGTGCGGCAGGTCGCCACCAACGTGGCCATCGACGCCTACCGGCGCCGGCGGCGCACGCCGCTCCTGTTGTCCGACGAGGAGGTTCCGGAGGCTCCCGTGCCGGTTTCCTGGCAGCCCGACGCCATTGCCGAACGGCGCGAAGAAGCCGTGAGGGTACGGCGGCTGCTCGACCGGCTGCCTCCCGAGCTTTCGGAACCACTCATACTCCGGGATTTGATGGATTGCGACTATCCCGAGATCGCGGAGCGGCTGGGAATCCCGCTTGGAACCGTAAAGTCCCGAATCCACCGCGCCCGGCAGACCCTGGCGCGGGCCCGACGCGAACTGGGCCGTAGCAAACCTGCCGCCGCGAGCAAGGGAGGGAACCGTTGAGAGATTCTCGCTCGGACGCCCGCCTGAGGGATCTGGCGTCAGCTCTCACCGCGGGTGAACTCGACGACGCCGAGGCGCAGGAGGTTCGGGCCCGGTTGGCCCAGGATCCGGAACTTGCCCGCCTCTACGGGGAGATCCGGGCGGTCCGTAGAGGACTGGCCGACTTCGCCGCCGGCGCGGGAAGTTCGCCTCCGGAGCTCTCGGGACGCATCCTGGCCGCAACGTTGCCCCGGTTCCGAGTTCTTTACGTCCGACGGACGAATTACTGGCCAACCTGGCTCGCCGCGGCCGCCGCAGCCGCCATGATGTTGTTCTTCCAGCCTCCGCTGGTCCGGGGAGCCCTCGAGTCTCTTCCCCGCGCATCGGAGGGAGTCAGCAGTCTGCGGGCGGCCGCGAACCGTCAGGCCGACTGGGCCCTGGCCGAACTCGGCGTGCTCCGCGCATCGGTTTCCTTCGCGTTGGAGGACCAAATGGACCGCTTGGGGGACCGGCTCCGGGATCTGGAGCGGGCAACCCGTCGCCGTGACGAACTGGCGTCGCCTCCGGGCTCCGATCTCGAACCTCCGGGCTCCGACCCCGAACCGCCGGGCTCCGACCCCGAATCGCCGGGCTCCGACCCCGAATCGCCGGGCTCCGACCCCGAATCGCCTGCCGCCCCCGACCCGCAAGGAGGGATCGCGCCATGAATCGCTCGCCGGGACTCGCCGGTGTCTTGTCCGTTGTGCTCCCCGGGCTTGGCCACCTCTATGCGGGGGCTACCGCCCGCGGAGTGGCGCTCGCCGCGGCGTTTGTCGCCGTCCTGCAAGATGAACTGGTCGCAGTGGCGATTGCGATATGGGTCTTCGGGATCGTGAACGCGATCCGGACCACCGAGGAACTCGTGCGGGCCCACGCCGAAGGACGGCCGGCGGCGGTCTCTTTGGACCGGAACTGGGCGGTGGGACTCATGGGGGCCGGTGCAGTCGCGACCCTCGCAATGATCCCCGAGCTCGAGTGGGCGCTCCGACTCTGGCCGCTGGTCCTCGTCTGGATCGGATTCCAACTCTTCAGGGGACGTCCCCTGGTTCCCGGGGCTCCCGACCCTCCTGCCGAGGGAGCGGGGACCACCCGGACCGCTCCGGAACCGCCCGGCGCGGCGCCGGTCGCGGATGTCTCCCCTTCCCCGCCGGCCTCGATCGACAGCCCGGCGCCGGTACCGCCGGAGGAAGAGAAAGAGGAAAACTGAACGATGGCCCAGCGCGGGAACTGGACGGGAGCAGTGCTGATCCTGATCGGGATTGTCTTTCTGCTCTCGAACCTCGACATCGTCGATATCCATGAGTTCATTCGTTTCTGGCCGCTCGTCCTGATCGCGGTAGGCGTGCGCCTGGTGATTCGGGACCGCAACCCCGGTTCGGGGCCGGCGTCCGGCCCACCGCCGCCTCCCCCATGACGGATCCCGGGACGGCGGGAAAAGCTCCCCGTTCCGGAAGCGGATGCGGCACCGCTTTCGGAATCGGGCTGATCCTGATCGGAGGGCTGTTCCTCGCGGCGAACCTCGCGGGAACGCAGCTCGTGCTGTTTGTATTCGAGCTGCTGCCGCTCGCGGCGGTCTGGTGGCCTCTCCTGCTGGTGATTTGGGGGTTGTCCAAGATTGTCAGCCGTCTGCGGAAGGGAAGGACACGATTTGGCGCCCTGGAGGTCTTCCTCCTCCTCCTGCTCATCGTCTGCGGTACGGGCGTCACCATGGCCCGGCGAGTGATCGAGAGCCAGGGCCTCGAGCTCCGTCTGCTGGAGATGAGCCGATTGGCGGCGCGCGGGATGGCCGATTTCCCGCAGCATGTCTTCGTCACCGAGCGGACGGTTTCCCTGCCCGGCGATGGATCGGTGGATGTCGTGATCTCGCTGCCGGTGGGCAACATCCTGGTGGAGGCGGCGCCCTCCGTCCCGTCCCGATCGGACGACGCCACAGACCCGGAAGCCACCGCGGAGCCACTCCCGCAGGGTGTCGCCAATGAGGGCCGCATCACCCTCTCGAAGCGCGTGTGGGCGGCGAACCGGGAACAGGCCGCCGCCCGCGCGGCTGCCGTCCAACTGGTCGCCGGGCCCTTCGACGCCGAGAGCGGCCGAATTCCGATCCGGGTGGAGGACACCGGCGAATCCGATGTGGCCCTCGAAATACGGGTAGCGCTTCCTCCCGGCGTCAACGTCTCAGCATTCAGCGGCGAAGGAGTGGTACGCATCCAGGGGCCTTTTGGAGACGTTGAAGCCCGGACCAGTGAGGGCCCGCTTGACGTTCGAGGCGCCCGCGGAGCGGTTTCGCTGAGCGCCCGCGACGGCGCGGTGTGGGCGTCGGAGATCGAGGGACGGCTGCAGATTCGCGGCCGGCGGGCCGTCATCGAAGTCGAATCGGTGACCGGTCCCATCACGGTCGAATCGGAAGGCGCCCCGGTTTGGATCTCGGGGGCAGGCTCGTCGGTACGGGTGCGCGGCCGGAATGCGCCGGTCGAGGTGGCGCTGGCCGCCGGACCGGTCGAGGTCGAAACCCGGATCTCCCCAATCACGCTCGACCGGATCGAAAGTGAGGCCACAGTGCGCTCGGAGTTCGGCCCGATCCTGGCCACCTCCGTGGAGGGGCCGCTCCGCATTGTGACCGAATCTACAAGCGTCGAGGTGCGGGAGGCGCGCTCCGAGGTGCAAATCGCGGGAGATGGCGGGTCTTTCGTTCTGGCGAGAATCGCCGGGTCGGTGACGGTTTCCAGCGGACGCGGCGAGGTGCGGGCTTCGAGTCTCTTCGGCCCTGCGAGCTTCTCGGGCCGTGCCGGCGCCATCACGGTGCGGGGATTCGCGCAAACGCTCTCGGTGGACGGCGGGGACGCCCTGGTGGACGTGGCGACCGCTGAATTGAACGGAGAGGTCTCGCTGACGACGGACCGCGGAAACGTCCGGTTGGCCCTCCCGGCGGCTGGCTCCTTCGCCCTCTCGATCGACACCGGAGGCGGCGAAGTCGAGAGCGACCTCGTCCTGGAACAGACGGACCGCGACGGGCGTTCGCGCTGGACCGGGTCGGCGGGTTCCGCTTCCCCGCAAGTGACCATCTCGACCGATCACGGCGACGTATCGGTCCGAGCCCGACAGTCTCCCGCTCCGGAGGAGAATCCGTGAAGCGATTCTCCCCGGCCCTGCTCGTCGTTCTGACCGCGTTCGGGAGTCTCGTTGTCGGATGTTTCCCTTGGGTCGAAGAGACCTCGGTGGAGACGATCACCCGGCCCGGTGCCCCCGAGCTTGTTGTCCGGCTCGGCCGCGGTTCCCTGAACGTCGAAGAACACCTCGGGACCGACATCGAGGTTTTCGTGCGGCGCTCCGCGAGGGCCCCCACCCGGGAGGCCATGCAGGCGGCGCTCGCCGCCCTACTCGTTGAGGTCGACCGCGAACAGGATCCGGAAACCGTCGTGGTGACGGGCCGAATTGCGACCGCACGGGCTTTTCCCCCGTGGGAAGACCTCACTCTCAGGCTTGAGATCGGCGTGCCCGCGGGTACCGCGGTGGACGTGCGAACAACTTCCGGACGGATCGAACTCCGCGGCCTGACCGGCCCGGTCCGCGCGACGACGGCCTCCGGCCGGATCTTCGCCGACGGGCTGCGATCACCGGCCGGATCGGATCAAGATCCCGTCCTGCTGCGCACCGGCGACGGAAACATTCAGGGCGAAGATCTCGAGGGCCGGGTCCACGCCGAAACCGCCGAAGGGCGAATCCGGCTCCTCGGGCGGCTGCAGGAGGTAACCGCGGTGTCGGCGGACGGGCGGATCGAAGTGGAGGTCGCCGCGGGAGGAGCGGCCCGTGAGAGCGAGTGGTTCCTGCGGACCGCCGATGGTTCGGTGCGCCTCAGCCTTCCCCACGGCACGAACGCGCTGGTTTCGGCCGTGGGCGCCATCAATTCAGAGGACGACAGCGACTTCCGCGCCTGGCAACGCGAGGGCCCGGTCGCGCTCACCACTCTCGGAGACGGAACGGGCCCCCACATCAACCTCCGCACGAGCGACGGCTCGATCCGTCTCAGGGTCCGCGGGCGAGATTAGCAGCCTGTGGTGGAACCGGCGTGAGCGCCGAGGCTGGCGAGGCGCCCGGCTGACGAGGCGCGTGAGGGAGGAATACCGACTGTATTTCGACCGAAACGCAACGATGAGCGGCGCGCAGCGGCGCGGTTCAGCCGGGATGGATCGCCAGCCGAGCCCCCACCGGGAGAACTGGGCCGCGTGGGTTTCATCACAGGCTGTTAACCCGGCGGCGCACCCGCCCGCGTCAGTAGCGGGGAGCCGGCAGCGGGGAATCGGTGATCTGGCGGTAAGCGCTGAGGAAACGCTCGGTCGTGCCGCGCACCACCTCGGCAGGAAGATGCGGCGCCGGCGGCGACTTGTCCCAGTCGAGGGTTTCCAGATAGTCCCGCACGTACTGCTTGTCGAAACTCGATTGGAGCCTTCCGGGGACGTAGTCGTCGGCCGGCCAGAAGCGCGAGGAGTCTGGTGTCAGCACCTCGTCAATGAGATAGAGGCCACCGTGCTCATCCTGTCCGAACTCGAACTTGGTGTCAGCAATGATGATGCCTCGCCGCGCCGCCCACTCCACGCCGCTCGCGTAGATCTCGCGGGAGATTTCGTGGAGGCGGGTGGTCAGCTCCCGCCCCAGCGCATTCGCCATGAACTCCTCGCTGATGTTCTCGTCGTGCCCGTCCTCCGCTTTCGTCGCGGGCGTGAAGAGCGGCTCTGGGAAACGTTCGGCGAGTTGCATCCCGCGCGGGAGAGAAATGCCGCACACACTGCCCTCCCGTCCGTACTCCTTCCAGCCCGAACCGTAGAGAAAACCCCGCATCACGCACTCGAACGGCACCGGATTCAGCCGCTTCACCAGCATGGAACGGCCTTCAAGCATCCGCTTCGCCGGCGCCAGCACCTCGGGGTACTGGTCCACGTCGTCGGTAACGAGGTGATTGGGAACGATGTGTTCCGTGCGCCGCAGCCACCAGGCGCTGAGGCTGTTGAGCACTCGGCCCTTCTCGGGAATCCCCTCGGGGAGTACCACGTCGAACGCCGAAACCCGATCGGTGGTCACGAGGAGGAGGTGATCCTCGACGCCGTAGATGTCGCGGACCTTGCCGCGTGAACGGAGGGCAACACCCTCGAGCGAGGTGGTCAGGACTGCTTCAGGCATTCGGGAATTCTACGGAGGAACGGGACGGCGGGAAAGGTGGATTGGCGAGAAAGTGGACGCCGTAACAGCCTGTGGTGGAACCCGCGTGAGCGCCGAGGCTGGCGAGGCCCAGTTCTCCCGGTGGGGCCAGTTCTCCCGGTGGGGGCCCGTCTGACAAGGCGCATGAAGGAGGAATACCTGGTGTATTTCGACTGAAATGCAACGAAGAACGGAGCGAAGCGGAGTGGTTCAGACGTGATGCATCGCCGGTCGAGCCCCCACCGGGAGAACTGGGCCGCGTGGGTTTCACCACCGGCTGTTAACAGCCTGTGGATGAAGTGGCGTGAGCGCCGAGGCCGGCGAGGCGCCCGGCTGACAAGGCGCGTGAGGGAGGAATACCTGGTGTATTTCGACCGAAACGCAACGATGAGCGACGCAAAGCGTCGCGGTTCAGCCGGGATGCATCGCCGGCCGAACGCCGCGTGACTTTGTCCACAGGCTGTTAAGCGGAAGTTTCGGGCTCTCAGTCGGGCCAAGTGGCCATTCGTCAAGGAGTTAGGCGTGTTTGGTGGTGAATATGTAGCCACTAATCCGAGTTGACAGGCGCCGCATCAATCGTTACCCTTCAACATATGCCGCCCAGGAAATACCCCGTCCACGTAGCCACAACACAAAGACACTACAAAGGGAAGACCTACCGCTCCCACCTCCTCCGACGCACCTTCCGCGAGAACGGCAAGGTCAAACACCAGACCCTCGGCAACATCTCACACCTCCCCGAACCCGTCATCGCTCTCATCCGAAGAGCTCTCAAAGGCGAAACCCTCGTCTCCCCCAACGAAACCTTCCCCTGCCGCCGCGTCCTCCCCCACGGGCACGTCGCCGCCGTCCTCGGAACCCTCCGGCGCCTCGGCCTCCACTCCCTCATCGCCCGCGCCCCCAGCCGGCACCGCGAACTCGTCGTCGCCCTCATCGTCGCCCGCGTCATCGACGCCCGCTCCAAGCTCGCCACCGCCCGCGCCCTCACCCCAGAAACCGCCGTCTCCACCCTCGGAGAGGTGCTGCGGCTCGGCGAAGTCGATCAACACGAACTCTACGACGCCATGGACTGGCTGCTCCGCCGCCAGCCCGGCATCGAGCAGCGCCTCGCCCGCCGCCACCTCCAGGAAAACACCCTCGTCCTCTACGACCTCACCTCCTCCTATGTGGAAGGAACCCACTGCCCCCTCGCCCAGCGCGGCTACAGCCGCGACGGCAAGAAGAACAAGCTCCAGATCGTCTTCGGACTGCTGTGCTCCCCCGACGGCTGTCCGGTCGCCGTCGAAGTCTTCGAAGGCGCAACCAGCGACCCCAAGACCGTCGCCACCCAGGTGGACAAGCTCCGCCGTCGCTTCGGCCTCGCCCGCGTGGTCCTGGTGGGTGACCGCGGCATGCTCACCGCAGCCCGCATCCGCGAGGATCTCGCCCCGGTCGAGGGCCTGCGCTGGATCACCTCCCTGCGCGCCCCCAACATCCGAAAGCTCATCGCCGACGGGACCGTGCAACCCTCCCTCTTCGACCAGCGCGACCTCGCCGAAGTCACCAGCGACGACTTCCCCGGCGAACGGCTCATCGTCTGCCGCAACCCGAGGCTCGCCGCCGAGCGCCAGCGCAAACGCCAGGAACTCCTCGACGCCACCGAAAAGCTCCTCGAACCCATCGCACACGCCACCCGGCGCCCCAAGCGGCCCCTCCGCGGCAAGGACGCCATCGGCATCCGCGTCGGCAAGGTCATCGACCGATACAAGGTCGCCAAGCACTTCGACCCCCAGATCACCGAGGACTCCTTCTCCTTCGAACGCCTCCACGAGCAGATCGCCGCCGAAGAACAACTCGACGGCATCTATGTCATCCGCTCCAATGTCGAGCCCGAGCGCCTCGACGCCGCTCGCACCGTCCGCGCCTACAAGAACCTCGCCAGGGTCGAACGCGCCTTCCGCTGCCTCAAATCGGTGGACCTCAAGGTCCGCCCCATCCACCACCGACGACCGGACCGCGTCCGAGCCCACATCCTCCTCTGCGTGCTCGCCTACTACGTCGAGTGGCACCTGCGCAAGGATCTCGCCCCGCTCCTGTTCGACGAGCACGATCCCGAGGCCGCCGAGCGACTCCGTGACTCCGTGGTCCAACCCGCCCAACGCTCACCCGACGCCCGCAACAAGGCCGCCCGAAAACGCACCCACGACGACCTCCCCGTCCTCAGCTTCCGATCCCTGCTCACCGAACTCGGCACCTTCACCGCCAACACAATGCGCATCCCCGGAACACAAAACACCTTCATCCAACACCCCGAACCTACCCCCATTCAGAAACGCTCCCGCGAACTCCTTGGCGTCTCACTCCTCTGGTAGCCAGTAAGCAACATCACATAATCCACTAACCCCCTCAAATCACGCAAGTTACACAGTGCATCGCTCGAAACTTCTGGTTAAGGACGGATGGAAGACTGCGCCCGCCAGCTGGGTAACGCGGTGCGATCCAGGCGCGTGGACCTACGCGGTTTGCTGCGAAAATGCAGTCGCGCCGGGTCGCCGACAGCCCGGATGGCGCGAAGAACTCACGGCAGCGAGGGGGGCACGCGCCCCTTTCACAATCAGTAACGACCAATCGGAACTTGCCGCCGCCCGCCGGAGGCGGGCAAGGAAGTTTCGATTCCCGAGCCAGGAGCGGCTGGGAGTCGGGTCCCCCGACCCCAGCCCCTCCCGCTCCGGGGTCTCCGTGCGGCTCCCGCCGCACTTCGGAAGCCCGAGCTGAGGACGGAGGGGAGTCGGGTTCCCCGACCCCAGCCCCTCCCGCTCCGGGGTCTCCGTGCGGCTCCCGCCGCACTTCGGAAGCCCGAGCTGCGGACGGAGGGGAGTCGCGTTCCCCGACCCCAGCCCCTCCCGCTCCGGGGTCTCCGTGCGGCTCCCGCCGCACTTCGGAAGCCCGAGCTGCGGACGGAGGGGAGTCGCGTCCCCCGACCCCAGCCCCTCCCGCTCCGGGGTCTCCGTGCGGCTCCCGCCGCACTTCGGAAGCCCGAGCTGAGGACGGAGGGGAGTCGGGTTCCCCGACCCCAACCCCTCCTGCTCCGGGGTCTCCGTGCGGCTCCCGCCGCACTTCGGAAGCCCGGCGCGAAGCGCCGGGCGGTTCTTGGAACCGGGGCTCAAGACAAACCCGGTTACGGGCGGTGTCTCGAACCGCCGGATGGCGGCCCCGGTTCCGAACCGCTAGACGTTACCGGCGGCGGTGGTGGTCGCGATCCCCCCGATCGCGATCGCGATCGCGATCCCGGCCGCCCCCGCGCGGCCTTCTCGGCGGGCGCGGCGGAAGCGGGGGTAGGCCCGCCCGCTCTCGGATGATGTCCTTGCAGGACAGCCGGGTTTTCCCGTTTCCGTCCACCTCGATGACCCGGACTTCTACCTCGTCGCCTTCCTGAAGCTCGTCCCGGACGCTGTTCACATGGCGGTCGGCAATCTCCGAGATGTGGAGCAACCCGTCCGTTCCCGGAAGAATCTCCACGAAGGCGCCGAAATCCACGATCGTCTTGACCACTCCGTGGTAGTCACGTCCGACCTCGGGGAGTTGACTGATGGCGATGGCCTCGATCTTCTCCTTGGCGCGCTGCGTGGACTTGGCGTCGATCCCGGCGATCTGAATGGTCCCGTCATCGGACACGTCCACCCGGGCCCCGGTCTCGTCGGTAATACCTCGAATCGTCTTGCCTCCCGGCCCGATGACGTCGCGGATCTTCCGCACCGGAATCTTCATCGTCAGGATGGCGGGCGCGTACTGGGAGGTCTCACTTCGCGGCTCGGAAATCGTGGCTGCCATGATGCCGAGAATCTTGACGCGCGCCTGACGAGCCTGCTCCAGGGCATCGCTGACAATGTCGAGCCGCAACCCGGAGATCTTGATGTCCATCTGCAGCGCGGTGATCCCGCTCGCAGTGCCGGCGACCTTGAAGTCCATGTCGCCGTAGTGGTCTTCGGCTCCCGCGATGTCGGTCAGGACGCGATATTCGTCACCGTGCGTGATCAGACCCATCGCAATTCCCGCGATCGGGGCCTTCAGCGGCACGCCGGCGTCCATGAGGGACAAACAACCACCGGTTACGGCCGCCATCGAACTCGACCCGTTGGACTCAAGAGTGTCGGACACAATCCGGATGGCGTAGTTGAACTGCTCTTCCGCGGGAATGGCAGGAAGCAGAGCGCGTTCGGCAAGAGCCCCGTGACCGATTTCCCGCCGGCCGGGACCGCGCATCATGCGGGCCTCTCCCACGGAGAACGCCGGGAAGTTGTAATGCAGGAGAAAGCGTTTTTCTCCGGAACCGTGGACCCAGTCCAGACGCTGACTCTCGCTCAACGGGGCCAGGGTGGTAACGACGAGGGCCTGGGTTTCCCCGCGGGTAAAGACCGCCGAGCCGTGGGTTCGGGGAAGAACACCGACTTCGCAGGTCACCTGCCGAATTTCGTCGAACGCCCGCCCATCAAGGCGCTTTCCGTCCTCGAGAATCGTGCGGCGCAGAATGTCCTCTTCCATCGCTTTCACGATGCCGGAAACGGCGGCGCGTTCTTCGTCGCTTCGACCTTCAAGACTGGAGGAGATACCCGCCTTCACCTCGTCGACGGCCCGTGAGGCCTCGATCTTTCCCGGCAACTGCAGTGCATCCCGCAGCCGCTCGCGGAACCCGTCCGCTATCTCGCTGGCAAGCGCGGGATCAGGATCGCTCGTAACGACCACCTGCTTCTTCGGCTGCAGCCGGCTTACGAGTTCCTGCTGGATGCCGACGATGCGACGAATCCCCTCGTGGGCGAAACTGAGGGCTTCCACCACGCGGCTCTCGGGCACGTCCTCGGCCCCCGCCTCCACCATCACGATGGCGTCGTCGGTGCCGGCCACGACGAGGTTGAGCGCCGAACGATCCAGATCGGAGAAGGTCGGACAGAGAACGAACTCGTCGTCCACCAGGCCGACCCGGACCGCGCCGATGGAAGTATCGAACGGAAGGTTGGAGATCCCGAGCGCCGCCGCCGCGCCCGTGATCGCGAGAACGTCGGAATCGTTCTCACGATCCGTGGAAAGCAGAAGACAGGTGACCTGCGTCTCGCGACGCCAGCCACTGGGGAACAGGGGGCGCAGCGGACGATCGATCAAACGACAGGTGACGATCTCCTTTTCGTTCGGTCGGCCTTCCCTCTTGAAGAAGCCACCCGGGATCCGCCCGGCCGCGTAGAAGCTCTCCCGATAGTCCACGGCGAGCGGGAGGAAATCAACGTCCGGCCTATCGCTTCGAGACGCAGCTACCGTGGCCAGCACGACCGTGTCGCCAAGACGGACGGTCACCGCTCCCGCGGCCTGCCGGGCCAGACGGCCCGTTTCAATGATCAGATCGTTGCTGCCGATCTGTGTCTGTACCGTTTCAATCAACTTGTGTCTTTCCTTCTCTGGTAACCGGGCTCTGCCTGGGCTTCCAGCGTTCGTTTGTCAGTGTCATCAACCTCGCCATGACAGACGAGGCTCGGGGGAGGGGGGGAGCTACTTCCGGAGGCCGAGGGAGGCGATCAAGCGCCGATAGCGCTCCAGATCCTCTCCTCTCAGATAATCCAGTAGCCGCCGCCGACGGCTCACCATGCGGAGCAATCCCCGGCGCGAAGCGTGGTCCTTCCGATGATCGGTGAAGTGGCCCGCCAGCCCCGTGATCCGCGCAGTGAGAAGCGCCACCTGAACCTCAGGCGAACCCGCATCCGTTTCGTGACGCCGGTACTTCTCGACGATCCCACGTCGCGATGTCTGTGTGAGTGCCAATTCCCTCTTCCCTGATTTGCCGCCAGTCGGCCCGGCGCTTGAGAATTTACTCTTTCTGCCGCCTGATGAATGCTTCCGTCTGCCGGGCTCTTCGCCCGGCGGCCGAGACGCTCGGTCTTTGCGATCACAATTCCCGGTCGGCTGTTCGTAAGGCCGGGACTTTATCACACCTGACGCCACGGTCTCTCGGGGGGCTTAGCAGCCTGTGGCAAAACCCACGCGGCCCAGTTCTCCCGGTGGGGGCTCGACGGGCGATGCATCCCGGCCAAACAACCGGTGATGAGACCCACGCGGCGTTCGGCCGTCGATCCATCCCGGCTGACCGCGTCGCTTCGCGCCGCTCATCGTTGCGTTTCGGTCGAAATACACTCGGGCCAGTTCTCCCGGTGGGGGCTCCTCCCTCACGCGCCTTGTCAGCCGGGCGCCTCGCCGGCCTCGGCGCTCACGCGGGTTCCACCACAGGCTGCTTGATCGCGGGTCGACACCGCACCGGGATTCTTCGATGCCGCCGGGCCAGGAACCTCATTCAGGAAATGTGGGACCCGCGTTCCACACCACGATCGGACGCCAGCCGAGCGCGGTCGGCGAAACGACCGCAACCAGGGAAAGGCCGGCGTCCCTACCCAAACCAGGTTCGCCAGGAGGCCCCGTTTGCGCCACGGCGCAGCGGAATCCATCCGCCGGCGGCATTTCCCCGGTTCCCTCCTCCAGGGGGTCGCCAGCACGGTAAGGGAGCGGGCGGCCGTGACCCAGCAGGGCGCGCTCGTCTTCCGATATCAGCAGCCGCGGCATCCCCGGCAGCGCGGCCAGCGGATCGAGGAGACGCTCCAGAGCGTCGCCGCGATCCGCCAGTTGTTCGAGCCGCACCGCGTCCGACACCTCAAAAGGCCCGACTCCGGTGCGCCGCAAACCGACCAGATGCGCGGCGCCTCCGAGGCGCTCGCCAAGGTCCCGGGCGAGCGCACGAATATAGGTACCGGGCCCGACCTGGCAGGCAATCTCCGCAGTCTCTCCGTCGTAGTTGAGAAGATGCAGCTCGTCCACCCGCACGCGGGTCGGGGCCAACTGGACCGGTTCGCCCGCTCGGGCAAGCTTGTACGCCCGCTGGCCGCCAACGTGTTTCGCCGAGTAGTGAGGAGGGCGCTGTTCGATGGCGCCAAGGAATCCGGGCAGCGCCCGCCGGATCGCGGATGCGTCCGGACAAGCCGCCGGAGGTCCGACGGGCTGGCCGGTCAGATCGTCGGTGTCGGTGGCCTGTCCGAAACGGACGCGAGCCCGGTATCGCTTTGCCCCCGGGGAGACGAATCGCACGAGCCGGGTAGCCCGGCCAACGCAGACGGGAAGCAGCCCGGTGGCAAAGGGGTCGAGGGAACCGGCGTGCCCGGCCCGAACCCCGCCGAGCAACCTTCGAATGCGCCGAACGACGGAAAACGAGGTGAGCCCCTCGTCCTTGTCAACGAGGAGCAGACCGGAAGTCAGTGCTCCTCCTCCTCGGCTCCGCCGGTTGCCTCCTCCCCCGCCCCGTCGGCGGACTCGCTGCTCTCGGGCGCCACCGGGCGGGTAGCGCGCTCCTGGTCCAGGATCTGCTCCAGGCGAATCGAGAACTCAACCGAAGGGTCGAAGACAAACCGAATCTCCGGAGTGGCGCGCAGCCGGACTCGTGAACCCAGCAAGGTGCGCACCCGACCCCGAGCCCGGCCGAGAACGGCAAGCGTTTCCTTCTGGTCGGCGTCGCTGCCATAGATCGACACGTAGACTCGAGCCAGGGTGAGATCTCCGGTCAACGCAACCCGGGTCACGGTCGCGCGCCCGACCCGGGGGTCAGCCAACTCGAATCGCAAGATGCCGGCAACTTCCCGTCGGATCGCCTCGGCCACCCGCTCGCGTCTTCCTCCGGTTCGCATCACTTAGCCGCCCGTGGGAAAAGCACCCCGCACGATTTCCGGAACGGTACGTGCGGCGATTCCGGCGATTTGTGCGCGTGCGGGGCGCTTTCCCCACGGGGTGATAGCGCGAATCGCTCCGCGATCCGCGCCATCGTCTTTCGTGGGGAGGGGAAACCCCTCCCCCGCGGCGCTGCGCGCCGCGAATGGATCGCACCAGAGTTTCGCCACAGCCTGTTAGCCAACGGTCAGCCACTCGATCACGGCGTCCGCGACCTCCGAAGGGTACGCGCGTACGGCGATATTTCGCGCGGTTTCCAACCGGGCCCTCACTACCTCTTCTCCGAGGCCGATGGCAACCACCGAAACCTCGGCCTCACGGAGCGTTTCCGGATCCCCGGTTTCGGCAACCGCAACGAGGCAGCGAGCGCGCAGCCGATCTGAAAGCGACCGCACCACGCTGCGCCGATCTTTCCGTGAACGGGCGTACGGCAGGCGCAGGGTGATGCGAAGCAGTCCCACCCGGGTCTTGGGACCGGCCACTCCAGTAGCCTGTGGACGGGCGCTGTTAGTCGGCGACCGGACTGACTTGTTCCTCGCGGAACGCCTCGATGATGTCGCCGATCTTCACGTCGTTGTAGCCGGAGACGCCGACGCCGCATTCGAAGCCCTCGCGAACCTGGGCCACGTCCTCCTTGAACCGCCGAAGGCTGCCGATGCGGCCGGTATATACCAGTCTGCCGTCGCGCACCAGCCGCACGCGGGCGTTTCTGGGAACAGTGCCGGCGAGGACGTAAGAGCCGGCCACCACGCCCACCCGCGGCACCTGGAAAGTACGCCGTACTTCGATCTTGCCGAGTTCGACAACCTCGGTCTCGGGTTCGAGGAGGCCCGTCAGCGCCTTCTGAATCTCCTCGACCAGGTGGTAGATGACCGTATGGCCACGAATCTCCACCTTCTCCTGCTCGGCGAGACGCTGCGCCTGGGGGTCGGGGCGGACTCCAAAAGCCACGATGATGGAGTCGGTAGCCGATGCCAGGTTCACATCGCTCTCCGAAACAGCCCCCGCGGCGGCATGGATCACCCGGACCTTTACTTCGTCCGTGGAGAGGCGCTCCAAAGAGTCCCTGACCGCTTCCACGGTCCCGCCAACGTCCGCCTTCACCACGATCGAAAGCTCCTTCAAACCCCCGCTCATCTGGGAGTGAAGGTTCTGGAGGTTCAGCCGCTGGCGTCCCTCGATCAACCGCAGCCGTGCTTCTTCCTTCTTCTCTTCCGCCGCGCGCCGCGCTTCGGATGGAGTCTGGTTTGCCGAGAAGCGGTCCCCAACCACCGGAACTTCAGTGAGCCCGAGGACCTCGCAGGGCGTCGAAGGAGGCGCCGCCTTCATGCGGCGTCCCGATTCGTCCAGAAGCGCCCGAACCTTGCCCCACGCCGCACCGGCGCTAACCGTGTCGCCGACGGACAAGGTGCCCTCCTGGACCAGGAACTGGGCCACCGGGCCACGGCCCTTGTCCATCCGGGCCTCAAGGACGACTCCCTGCGCGGGGCCGATCGGATTCGCGGTGGGCTCCTCGAGTTCGGCCACGTCGAGTACGGATTGCAGCAGATCCGGAAGCCCCTCGTGGGTCTTGGCGGAAACCCGACAAAAGACGGAGTCGCCGCCCCAGTCCTCCGGGGTCACCTCACGTTCGGCGAGCTGCCGCATGACCAGGTCCGCATCGGCTGATGGCTTGTCCATCTTGTTGACGGCGACCACCAGGGGAACCCCGGCGGCGCGGGCGTGGTTGAGAGCTTCGATCGTCTGCTCTTTTACGCCGTCGTCGGCCGCCACCACCAGGATGACCACATCGGTAACCCCGGCGCCGCGCGCGCGCATCTTGGTGAACGCTTCGTGTCCGGGGGTGTCGAGGAAGACGAGGCGGTGGCCGTTCGTTTCCACCGCATAGGCGCTCAGGTGCTGGGTAATGCCACCTGCCTCCCTGTCCACTACCCGCGAGCTACGGATGGCGTCGAGAATGCTCGTCTTCCCGTGGTCCACATGACCCATCACGGTGACCACCGGGGCGCGCTGGACCAACCCTTCTTTCTCTTCGTCGGACCGTTCTGCGTCGCCGGACTCCGGTTCGGCTTTCGATGCCGAAGCCTCGATGATCGAACCTCCGAACCGACGAACCAGTTTCGAGGCGGTTTCCGTATCGAGCGGCTGATTGATGGACGCCGCCACCCCGTGCTGAAGCAGCAGCACCTTGATCACTTCGACGGTCGGGATGCTCAGGGCCTCCGCAAGTCCCTTCACGGTGATCGCATCACTGAGCGCAACCTTGGCGGTGGTGCGGTATTCCCGGCTCACCGCCTGCCGCAATCCGGGAGGCAGCGGGCTGTCGAATCCCTCGACAACCTCGGGGGTCTCCGCCGGCGCCTGGCGTCGTCTCCCCTTCGATCGGCGGCCAAGACCCGGACGTTGCAGCTTGGGCGGAGCTGCCGGCGTTCGGCGCATTGGCGGTGGGGTAGCGCGGATTCGTGGAGGCGTGGCCCGACGGGCAGGTCGGGTCACGGTGGGGACGATCTTGCGGTCCGTGGCTCCGGGTCGGAATTGGCTGGGCCCTGCACTGGAAGCGATGCTGCGAGTCTCGATCCGGCGCGAGGGCGGAGGCTTGGCCGGGGCCGGTGCGGCGGGCTTCCCGGAAGTCGCAGCCAAACGGTCGGGACGGGCAGACGGCTCGGGATGCCGAACCTTCCCGGCGCGATCGTCGCGCTCAGAATCGCGGACTTCCGGGACGGCCGGGCGGGCGACCTTTTTCTCTTTCGCCTGCTCCTCGAGCTTGCGGGACGCCTCAAGCTCCCGGGCCTCAGCCGCTCGCCGGGCAGCGGTCTCGGCAACCTGGCGCTCTTCTTCGGCCTTTCGCTCGGCAGCGGCGCGTTCAAGCTCCTGCCTTTGCGCCTCCGCTACCTCTTCCTCGGCCTTCGCTTCCGCCTCTTTCTGGGCCTTCTTCTCGGCCTCGCCGCGGGCCTTCGCTTCTGCGGCCTGCCGGTGGAGGCGTTGCTCCGCAGCGCGGCGGATGTTCTCCTCGGCCTGCAGACGGCGATCGGGACGCGAAGCCCGCCGTTGCTGCAATCGCAGCCGGCTCTTGACCTTTCGCGCGTCACCGTCCGGAATGGACGAAGAAACCGTCCGGGCGCGCAAGCCGAAATCCGCTTGGAGAACCCGGAGGAGTTCTCCGGGTTCCATCCCGACCTCTTTGGCGAGGTCGCTGACCCTGACAGTGGACGGCATGAACAGCTAACAGCCTGTGGTGGAACCCACGGGAGCGCCGAGGCCGGTGAGGCGCCCGGCTGACAAGGCGCGTGAGAGAGGAATACCCAGTGTATTTCGACCGAAACGCAACGATGAGCGGCGCGAAGCGGCGCGGTTCAGCCGGGATGGATCGCCGGCCGAACGCCCCGTGGGTTTCACCACCGGCTGTTCAGGCTCCCGCGACTCCGGCGCGGATTCCTTCACCTGATCGGGCCGATCGGGCCGATCGGCCCGATCGGGCCGCCGGGGAGGTGGCTGGTGATTCCGGGGTCCGTGGTGCCGCGCGGGCCCGCCGGGTCCTTCCCGCCGCTTGTCGGGACCACGCCGCGGATATTCCGTATCGCGGGGACCGCGCCGCGAGGACTCCCCATCGCGGGGACCGCGCCGCGGGGACTCCCCATCGCGGGGACCACGCCGCGGATACCCCGTATCGCGGGGACCACGCCGCGGATATTCCGTATCGCGGGGACCGCGCCGCGAGGACTCCCCATCGCGGGGACCGCGCCGCGGGGACTCCCCATCGCGGGGACCACGCCGCGGATACCCCGTATCGCGGGGACCACGCCGCGGATATTCCGTATCGCGGGGACCACGCCGCGGATATTCCGTATCGCGGGGACCGCGCCGCGGGGACTCCCCATCGCGGGGACCGCGCCGCGGGGACTCCCCATCGCGGGGACCACGCCGCGGATACCCCGTATCGCGGGGACCGCGCCGCGGATACTCCGTATCGCGGGGACCGCGCCGCGGAGACCCCGTATCGCGGGGACCGCGCCGCGGGGACTCCCCATCGCGGGGACCACGCCGCGGATACCCCGTATCGCGGGGACCACGCCGCGGATACTCCGTATCGCGGGGACCGCGCCGCGGGGACTCCCCATCGCGGGGACCACGCCGCGGATACTCCGCATCGCCGGGACCGCGCCGCGGATACTCCGCATCGCGGGGACCGCGCCGCGGCGACTCCCCATCGCGGGGACCGCGCCGCGGATACTCCCCATCGCGGGGACCGCGCCGCGGATACTCCGTATCGCGGGGACCGCGCCGCGGGGACTCCCCATCGCCGGGACCGCGCCGCGGATACTCCGCATCGCGGGGACCACGCCGCGGATACTCCGCATCGCGGGGACCGCGCCGCGGGGACTCCCCATCGCCGGGACCGCGCCGCGGATACTCCGTATCGCGGGGACCGCGCCGCGGGGACTCCCCATCGCGGGGACCGCGCCGCGGGGACTCCCCATCGCGGGGACCGCGCCGCGGATACTCCGTATCGCGGGGACCACGCCGCGGAGACCCCGTATCGCGGGGACCGCGCCGCGGCGACTCCGTATCGCGGGGGTCCCGCCGAGCCCTCCGTTCGTCTGCTTCCAGCGAATCGCCTTCGGCCGCCACTTCGATGTCAACTCCGAGGAGTTGAGACGCGAGGCGAACGTTCTGGCCCCGCTTGCCGAGCGTCCGCGGTAGCTCGGTTTCGGCAACGGTCACGAGCAGCCCGCCCTTCTCGCGGAGCCTCTGCGACCCCCCGCCTTGAAATTCCTCGTCCACGGCACGGATGTCGAGCACTTCCGCCGGGCGAAGCGCATTGCGCGCGAACCTCTCCATCCTTTCGTCCCACAGAACCACATCCACTCGTTCACCGCGGAGCTCGCGGCTCACGGCACGTATGCGAGAGCCTCCGGGCCCGAGACAGGCGGCTACCGGATCCACTCCGGGCACGGCGCTCGATACCGCCACCTTGGCCCGGAGGCCGGGATGGCGTGCCACCGCTCGAACCTGGACCACTCCGCGGCGAACCTCCGGCGTCTCGCGTTCGATGAGGCCGGCGAGGACTGCCGGGGCAATCCGGGACAGGATGACGGGAGGATCGTCGGGCTCGATGGAGTGCACCGCCACTCGGATGGTGTCCTCCGGATTGAAGACCTCGTGTCGGCTCTGTTCTTCCGCGGGCAGCCGTCCCTCTACCGGACCGAGGTTGACGATGAGGTCCTGCCCATCGCGACGGGCGACGATCGCCGTTTCCAGTTTGCCGATACGGTCGCGGTACCGTTCGCCGCGGGAGAGCATCCGCGCGGCTCTGAGGCGTGCCTCGAGGACCGCGCCGGCCGCCCGCGCCGCGCTGCGGGCCGCCGTACCGAAGGGAACCGGCATCTCCACCAGATCACCCGGCCAAGACCCATCGGGAGCTGCCTCCACACCGACCTCAGTTTCGGGATCCTGCACCTCCTTGGCCACGCGCTTCACCACGTAGCACACGAGATGCCCTTTTTCGGCATCGAGGCGGGCACGCAACGGATGGCCGCTATTGCGTGAAGCGGCCACTGCTGCCGCCTGTTCCACGCTCGCGATGATCTCCGCGCGATCCACCTCCGTGGAGAGTTCCTCGATGGCAGCCATCAGGTCGACAGGCGCCTCCGATCGCCGGGACGCTTTCCGAGCAGGACCTCGAAGTCCGGAGCCAGACGCGCGGCGAGAACTGCGCTCCAAGCGATCTGCCGCCCTCCGTCGGGCCCATTCAGGCAGAGGACGCCGTCCTCCTTCACCGCCTGAAGCGTTCCGCTCACGGTCTCCTGCCGGTTCTCCATCCGGTGGCGTACCCGAACCCGCCGCCCGAGGAATCGCCGGCACTCTTCGACCGAACGCAGCGGACGATCGAGACCCGGCGTGCTCACCTCGAGGGTGTAGGACCCGGGAATCGGATCCTCGAGATCGAGGAGTGCGGACAGCTTCTCGTTCACCCGTTCGCAGTCGGTCAGGCCTACCGCATCGCCCGTTTGCTCGATGAAAACCCGTACCCGCCGTCCGCTGCGCGGTCCCTTGATCTCGATCCATGCCAACTCAACCTGAGCACTTGCCGCCGCTCGTCGCGCCAGTCTCTCGATGTGCGCGGTGAGATCATCGCCCGCTTGGTGAAGGCGCTGCGGGTTCGGTTCTTCTTGCGAAATGCGTACAGCCTCTCGAAATTGGGGGATCGGAGAAAACCCGCCGCACCGGAGCGCGACGGGCCAAGGAACAAACGGGAGCGACACCACCCGGGCCGCACCGAACGACTAAGTATACCCCACTGCGAGATCGCCGAAGAAGGCGCGAATTTCCGTCGGGAAACCCCGCTGCGCGGATGTCCTGCCCCCCTTCGAGGGATGGGTGGGCTGAGCGTCTCTATCGAGGCAGAGGCCGGCTCGAGGATCCGCCGGCGCTCCCGGCACCGGTCTGTCCGAGAGCCTCGCCCACCAGATCCTCCGGATGCGCCTCGGTGATCTTCACGTCCACAAACCGGCCTACCGGCGCTTCCCCATCCACGATGAGGACGCGGGCGTCCACGTCCGGCGCCTGTTGTTCGGTCCGTCCGGCCGTGAGCAGCTCACTCTCTTCAGCATTGCCGTCCACCAGCACCGGCACCACGCCCCCGACCATTTCGCGGTGTCGGCCGAGAGCGATGCCCCGTTGCAGCTCCATAAGGCGGGCCCGGCGTTCTTCTTTCTCGGCTTCCGAAACCACTTCGCGCTCCACGAACGAAGCCGCGGACTCTTCGTTCGAATAGACGAACGCTCCCATCGCGTCGAAGCGGGCCCCTTCCACGAATTCGTGGAGCTCCCGGAACTCGTCTTCGGTTTCCCCGGGAAACCCGACGATGAAGGTGCTTCGGATGGCGACCCCGGGCACTGCTTCGCGGATTCGCGCGAGGAGCCGCTCGTTGCTGTCCCGATTCCCGGGACGACGCATGTCCCTCAGGACCCGGCGGCTCGCGTGCTGCAGCGGGATGTCCACGTAACGACAGACTTCCGGGACCTCCGCCATCGCCGCGAGTACCTCGTCATCGAGCGTTGTCGGATAGGCGTAGAGGAAACGCACCCAGGCGACGCCGCTCACTTCGGCGAGCTGGCGCAGGAGTTTCGCGAGCCCGTGCCGGATGCCGAGATCCTTGCCGTAGGCGGTCGTATCCTGCGCCACCAGAATGAGTTCCCGGGTACCCGTCCGGGCAAGCGACTCCGCCTCGGCGAGCACCGAATCCGGGTCACGGCTACGGAAATGCCCGCGAATCTGCGGGATCACACAGAACGTGCAGGGATAGTCGCAACCCTCGGCCACCTTGATGTAGGCGATGTGCGGCGGGGTGGAACGGATCCGGGGGGTGGTGTGGTCGTAGAGCCAGGTGACCGATTGGTCGGCGCGCAGCGGCGGGGTCCGCCGCTCGGGAGCGATCAGGACGTCCGCAATGCATTCGACCTCGTCGAGCCCGATGACCGCGTCGATCTCGGGGATCTCGCGCGCGAGCTCGCTCGCATACCGCTGTGCCAGGCACCCGGCCACCACCAATCGCCGGCACCGGCCGCGGCTTTTGAACTGCGCCAACTCGAGGATGGCATTCACCCCCTCCTCCTTCGCCGGACCGATAAACCCGCAGGTGTTCACCACCAGCGCCTCCGCTTCCGCCAGATCGGATGTCATTTCGAATCCGCGGCTCGTGAGGATGCCTGCCATGACCTCGCTGTCGAGCAGGTTCTTGGCGCATCCGAGGCTCACCAGCCCCACCCTGGTGGGCTTCACGGGGCCAGCCGGTACAGGGTGCGAGGGAAGGGAATCGCCTCTCTGAGGTGGGAGAGTCCCGACATCCAGGCGACGAAGCGCTCGATTCCGAGCCCGAAACCGGAGTGGGGCGTGGTCCCGTACCGGCGGAGATCGAGATACCACTCGAAGGCATCTTCCGGCAGGTCATGTTCACGGATGCGCTGGCGCAGCAATTCGTAATCGTGGATGCGCTGTCCTCCGCCGACGACCTCGCCGTAGCCCTCCGGAGCAATGATGTCGAGGCAGAGGACCCGATCCGGGCGCTGAGGATCGGGTTCCATGTAGAAGGCCTTGATGGCGGCCGGGAAGTGCGTGATGCAAAGCGGCCGGTCCAGGTCCTCGGTGAGAGCCGTCTCGTCCTGTGCCCCGAAGTCGTCCCCCGGGGTGAAGCCGGTTCCCTTGCGGGCCAGGATCTCGGCCGCCTCGTCGTAGGTCACGCGGGGGAACGGCGCCCGGATTCGCGCAAGCGGAGCCGGGTCCCGTCCCATGATCTCGAGTTCGGCCGCCCGGTTTTCGAGAACGCGTGAAACGGCATGGCAGATGAGGCCCTCCGCGAGGTCGATGATGTCCTCGAGTTCCGCGAAGGCCACCTCGGGCTCCAGCATCCAGAACTCGATGAGATGGCGACGTGTCTTCGACTTTTCGGCCCGGAAAGTGGGCCCGAGGCAGTACGTCCGTCCCACTGACATGGCGACGGCCTCGTTGTAGAGCTGGCCGCTCTGGCTCAAATAAGCCCGGCGATCGAAATAGCGTGTCTCGAAGAGGGTGGTTGTCCCCTCGCAGGCGTTCGGAGTGAAGATCGGCGTGTCGGCGTTCACGAAATCCTGTTCCCGCAGATATTCCCGGAACGCGTGAAGAACCTCGTCCCGAATCCGGAGCAGCGCGTGCTGTTTCCTGGACCTTAGCCACAGGTGCCGGTGATCGAGCAGGAAGGAAGCCCCGTGTTCCTTCGGAGTGATGGGATAGGGATCGGCGGCGTGCAGGACGGCGAAACCGGAGGCTCGGACCTCCATTCCTCCGGGTGCGCGAGGCTCGGGAAACGCTGCCCCGACGATCTCGACCGCGCTCTCCAGAGGACAGTGCCGGGCCGTTTCGAAGGCATCGGTCGGAACCGCCGTCTTCGCGACCACTACCTGGACAAAGCCGGAACCATCCCTGAAGCTGAGAAAGAGCAGCTTGCCACTCGAACGCCGGCCGGCCAGCCATCCGCGGATGGTTGCCGGCACTCCCTCCGGGGCGCCGTCCTGCCGAAGAGTCCGGCTCAGGGATGCGATCGTCGGGAGGCGGCGATCCTTCCAGGATCCGGGGGACGCAAGTTCGTTTGGCTGTTCGGGCATGGGATACGCCGGCCCGGGAGTTTACGTGTCAGAGGTCCGCGATGTCCGCGAGGAGACTCCGGAGACGTCGCCGATCGGCGCGATCGTGATGGCGCTCCAGGTTTTGCCTGACCATGTGCAGAGTCGGAGCGATATAGCGGCGGTAGACATCATTGCCTCGCCGCGAAACCTGGAATCCATAGGTGCCGAGGGCCTTCAGGTTGCGCTGGAGCGCTACCGCGTCGAACTCGGAGAACAACTCTTCCGCGCTCCCGCGCACCCCGGCGGCATCCTGGAACCGAAGGACCAGGTCCCGTTCCCGAAACGGCAGGCGCGAATCCCCTTCCCTGGCCACGTACGGATCACGGACCAGCGACATCAGGTCGTAGGCGCGTGGACCGATGCGAGAGTCCTGGTGGTCGATCACGCGCAGGCGCCGCGGGAGGGCGCCAGCGTCCTCCGCGGATTCGCGACCCGCCATCAGATTGCGCGAGTGGAAATCCCGATGGGCGAGCGCCGAGGGACCGCCGGCCGCCTCCTCCGCGAGCGTTCTGAACAGTGACTCCAGTTCCTGGGCGGCCGAGCCGACCAGCCGAAACCCGGCGTAGTCCGCGAGGAAGTGCTGAGAGAAAAACAGCAGTTCCCGGAGAAAGAGCGCGCTGTCGAGCCGATCCGAAAAGGCCCGGAAGCGGCTCGCGCCCGACGTCTCGCCGAGACGGGCGCCTTCGCGCTGAATCCGGGCGATGATGTCCGTTGCCTCGCCGTACAAAGCGGGAACCTCAACCGCACCGTCGACCGCAACCACCTGGAGGAGATCGTCCCCGAGGTCTTCGAGCGCAATCACGCCGAGTTCCGGGGCTTCTTCCAGAATCCGCGGCGTCCGAACGCCGAGTTCGCGGTACAACTGCGTGGAATTGGCGAACGGCAGAGTCCCGGGCTCGTAGGGTTCGGCCATGACGCAGAGGACCAGGGTCCGGCCTCCCGTGCCGGCTTCCCGCTCAACTGGACTTCGAGGGCGAATCCGGAAATAGATCCGTTCGCCCGCCTCCTTGACCAGCGGCTCCACGCTTGCCCGCTCGGGCGATCCCCCGAGCGGACCGTCCGACCGCCGGAGAAAGCGCTCGAGGCGCCTCCTGGCGTCCGAGGTTGGAGCCTTCGGGGTCAAAACGCGCCGAGCGACGCTGCACTCCTCATGGACGGCGGGACCATGTCACAGGGGCACCGCAACACCACCCGCAAACAGCGCATCTTCGATCCGCGCACCCGGCGGGATCCTTTCCGCGGCAGCCACGACCGAGCCCCGAACGACGGCCCGCGCCCCGACGCGCACGTCTTCGAGAAGCACCGACCCTTCCACCCGCGCCCCCGCTTCAAGAACGCTCCCGGCACCGATCAGCTCGGCCGGCCTCCCGTGTGCTCCCGCTTCGAAGCGAACTCTCCCGGGACTCGCCGACCGGTCCGGGACCTCGGGAAGCGTTTCGTGTTCCAGGGCGCGCAGCGACGCTTCCAGATAGCGGCGCGGAGTCCCGATCTCAAACCAGGGGGCACAACTCGGAAAGGCTCGGGCCGAACCCGCCGCGATGAGTCCGGGAAGGAGGTCCTGCGAAAGCCCTCCCGGACCCCCGCTCAAATAACCGAAGGCCGCCGGCTCGAGCAGCCAGACGCCGGCGAAGCCGAGACCGGGTCCCCCCGGCCCGCTGAGCCCCGTAATCGTTCCGGCCGCATCGGTCTCCAGCCGGCGCTCCCCGGAGAATTCCGGTCCGGGTTCCGGATCGGAGAGCAATGTGGCTTCGACGCTCCGCGCGCCGTGGAAGGCGACCATCTCCTCGAGATCGAAGGTTGGGAGCGTGTCGCCGTTCATCACCAGGAGCGGTCCCCTACCGGGCCGCCCCAGTCCAAAGCGCGCCGCGGCACAGGACAGACCACCCGAAGTGCCGAGCAACTGCGGTTCGGGCGAGCGGACGACCCGGAAGCCCGGCAACGTCCGCTCGGCGGCCTCCAGAATGGGCTCCAGGGTTTCGGGCTGGTGGTGGAGATTGACAACCGCTTCCCCGACCCCAGCGCCGGCAAGCCACCGGAGGAGTCGACTCAACAACGGAACTCCGCCGAGCGGCAGCGACGGCTTGGCGCGGCGGGCAGTGAGGGGCCCCATCCGCTCCCCCCGGCCGGCGGCAAACACCATGGCCCGACGGGGGCGCCCTGGCGCCGGCGCAGCAATCAACGCCGCCAGGCCGGACGCGGAGCGGTCCGGCGTTGGGCCCGAGGCCAACCAATCCCGCGCTGCAAACCTCGAGAAAATCCCCTCGCTCCTGCGGGGAGACGACGTGCGGCAGGCCGGCCCCCCCGGCGACGGAACGTGGCCGCTCGGGCGCCTTGCCCCACGCCAGTCACGAGTGATCAGATGTGCATCGTGGCGCCGTCACCGGCGGCGTCCGCATCGGCGGCGCCGGCGATCCAACTGTCCACGTCGCCGATCTGAACCGAGATCAGTCTGGAAACGCCTGGCTCCTCCATCGTGACTCCATAGAGATGCTCGCAGGCCTCGATGGTCAACCGGTTGTGGGTAATGACCACAAGCTGCGTATCCCGCTTGAGTTCACCCAACATGGACGCGAACCGCTGCACGTTCGCGTCGTCCAGGGGAGCGTCCACCTCGTCGAGCAGGCAGAAGGGCGCCGGGCGGTAGCGGAAGAGGGCGATCAGGAAAGCGATGGCGGTCATGGCCTTCTCTCCACCGGAGAGGAGGCGGACGCTCCGCAGCTTCTTCCCCGGCGGCTGCGCCGCAATCTCGATTCCGAAATGGGCGTCGACCGGCATTTCCGGCGCGAGGAAGGCTCCGTTGCCGTTCCGGGTGTCGACCCCTGCCGCCATCTCGCCGGCCCCCGCCACGTCCATCGGATCCCGAGAATCACCGGACACCGCCGACACCGCTTCCTTCAAGGAATCGTCTCCCAGGTTCTCCTCCTTCGCCGAATCCTTCATCTCGACCAACCGCAGTTCGGCGCGACCACCACCGAAGAGCTGCCGAAAGGCCGCATCAAACCCGGAACTCACGGCTTCAAGGCCCTCGCGAAAGATTCGACGCGCCTCGCCGTCCTGGCGCCGGATCGCGCTGAGTCCGTCGGCAATTCCCTGTTCCACGTCCCGGAGGTGTGATTCGGGCTCGCTTCGTTCCGCCTCCAACTCGCGGAGTCGTGCTTCGGCGATTTCGTTCACCGGGCCCAGTTTTTCGATCCGCTCCTGCACCTGCCGCATTTCTTCGGCGATCGCTTCGCGAGACCGGCCGCGGAGCGCAGCCGGGAGCGACGCGGCTTCCTCAGCGAGTTCACGTCCATGCGCCGTCGGAACTCGTTCTCCAATTCCCTCAGGAGGCCTTGGGTTTCCTGGGTTGCCGACTGAAGCTGGTGCAGCCTTTCCTCTACATCCCGGAGTTCCAGGCCACGCAGACGCGCCGCCTCCACGGCTTGCTCCAGTCGAACTCGCAGGCCCGCGGCGGTCGAGGTCAGAACCTGCTCCCGAGTCTCCCAATCCGCAATTGACGAAGCCGCGGAGCTTCGTTCGCGAAGCGCCGACTCCCGTCGCGTCACCCATTCTTCTTCCTCA
This sequence comes from Candidatus Marinacidobacterium sp., assembly GCA_965250045.1. Classification (GTDB taxonomy): domain Bacteria; phylum Acidobacteriota; class Vicinamibacteria; order Marinacidobacterales; family Marinacidobacteraceae; genus Marinacidobacterium. The sequence continues at coordinate 2,204,555 of OZ252286.1, read as the reverse complement.
CGGCGCGCCGCGGCGCACTCCGAGCGGATCCGCTCGAGCCGGTGACGATCCTCCTCCACCTGTCGTTCGAGTGCCCGGGCCCGACCCGCGACCTCGTCGGCCACCGCGTTCTGACGGGCCAGTTCACGGTCCGCGTCTCTCCACCGCTGCTCCCGGGTCTCGAGCTCTCGCCGGAGAGCCGCGTATGCCGCCTCGCGCTCAACCAGCTCGCGAGACGCTTCATCGAGCCGGATCTCGTCACGGGCCAGATTCTTCGCCGCTCGAGAGTCGTCTTCCTCGTTGCGCTCGAGTTCCTCGGAATGGCGAGAAACCTCGGCGTCGAGTTCCTGGCTCCTCTTTCGGACGTTCTCGACGGTCTCCTGATGATGGGCCGACTCCAGCCCGAGGCGGACAACGAGGTTTTCCGCACGTCCCGCTGCCCCGCGAAGTTCTTCGACCGACCTTCCAGCCTCGTCTGCGGCTTCTACGGCGGCGATACGCGACCGCGCGAGCCGGGCAAGCCGGCGGGTTCCTTCTTCCTCGCGCGCTTCGAGTTCGGCCGCTTCGCGGCGAGTGCTCAGGAAGCCTTCCCCGGGCCCGCCACGCCCGAAGCGCACGATTCCGGGCGGCGCCACGCTGGCGCCGTCCCGAGTCACATAGACCCCCGGCTTCCGCACGAAGGCGGCCAGCGCTTCCGCGAGGCTCGCCGTCACCACCGCGTTCGGAATGACAGCGTCGAGCCCCGGATCCACCGGCGTCAGGTGGTCGCTCAAACGGTCGTCTCCATCGGATGACGGCCGCTCGGGCGGCCCGCAAGCCTCGAGCAACTCGGACACCACGACCTCCGAAGGTCCGGCCTCATCGCCTCCAAGTTCCTCGACCAGTTCCCAGACGTCGGAGACCCGATCGAGCCGGATCCGGTGGACGCCAAGGACCCGCTGCGCTGCCAGCTCGTAACCCGCATCCACCTCGACCAACTCTCCGACTGCACCGCCGACCGCAAGTCCGCGGCGTTGAGCTGCCTCAACGAGTTTCGAGACACCTTCTCCAAGCTGTTCCCGCGAAACAACGAGCGCTTTCAAAGAACGAAGCCGGCCCGAGAGCGCGGCCAGATCCCGCTCGGCCCGCGCCTCGCTCTCCCGCGCGGCTTCGGCCTCGGAAGTGGCGGATCGCCACGCCTCTTCGGCGATGTCGAGTTGGCCGCGTATCCGGGTGGTTTCTTCCTGTTGCGCCCGGACGCTTGAAGCCGCTTCGGAAAGCCCTCGGGTTGCGTGTTCCATCCGAGCTTCGAGTTCTCTCCGATTTCCCGAGAGCCCGAGTCCGGCCGCCGCGAGCCGCTCTCGCCGCCCCGCATAGTGCTCCCGTGACATCCGGGACGCGGAGAGGCTCCCCCGCAGACGATCCGTCTCCCGCCGAAGCTCCCACACGGCGGACTGGGCTTCGCGCTCTTCCGCCAGTGCGCGGTCCCGGGCCGCCGCCCGCTCCTTCGCGGCGTCGCTCAGTTCCGCGAGCCGGGCGGGAAATTCCCCGGCTCGCCGGGCGCTCTCCTGTCGCGTCTCCTCGAGATCGTCGAGGCGAGCGCCGAGCGTCGTAGTTTCCGTGTCGAGGCGCGAAACTCGCGACGCGCGGACTACCGCGGCCCGTGCGCCCTCGTCGAGGACCGCGATCGCTCTGGCCCGACGCGCACCCAGATCGCCGATTTCCCGCGTCGCTTCGCGGAGCTCGGAATCCGTCCGGGCAGCTTGGGCACGGATCGTCTCCACGAATCGTTCGAAGGCCGCGAGGCTCAAGGACCGCCGGGCGCGCTCGGCTCTCAGGGTCTCCTCCGGGACTCGGTTCTGCCGGATACGCGAGAGGAGCCCTTCCCGCCGGGCGGCCTGTTCGGCGACGCCGAGTACCCGGGCCTGATCGGAGGCTTCCCGAACCCGGCTGGCGGTCCGGGAATCCCGGCGGGCCACCCGGATGTACCGGTCGAGTTCGGCAAGCCGCTCGCGGACCCGCTCGAGCGCCTTCTCGGCCGCCCGCAGGTTCGCCTCGCTTTCCCCCCGATTCAGACGATATGCACCCAGCCCGACAGCCTCCTCGACCAGAAGCCGAAGTTCGGCAGGCTTGCGGCTGAGCACTTCGTTGGCGCGTCCCTGTTCGATGAGCGCGTACGACCCGGGGCCGAGCCCCGTGCCGGCGAACAGCCGCCGGATGTCCCGCCGGGTACAACGCCGGCCATCCATCGCATAGACCGACTGTCCACTGGCGTCCACCCGGCGGCTGACGACCACTTCCCGCTGCATACCAACGGCGGAGAAGGCGGTATCAGGCGGATCCGCGGCGGCCGCGCCGTTCCCCGGCATGCCTTCGCGAGAACCGCGGGCCCGGGACACACCGTTCGCGGAAACGGGATCCCCGGATCCGTCGCCGGTGGAACCGCTCGCGAGGGCTCCAGAGTCCGGCGCCCGGACACCGCTGACCTGGAGCCGCACTTCGGCGACTCCGAGTGCCTCGCGGAGGGCGCTCCCGCTGAAAATGAGTTCCTTGCCCCGTGCCCGGATGGTGCCGGCCCCCAACTCGCCGAGCACCCAGAAGACCGCATCCGCAATGTTGCTCTTGCCGCAGCCGTTCGGCCCCACGACAGCGGTGGCTCCCTGCCCGAACTCGAGCGTCACCGGGTCGGCGAAACTCTTGAACCCGGCGATCTCGAGCCGCTCGATCCTCACTCGAATGTCACCTGAAGATTGTGGCCGCGGCGCTGCCGGCACCATCCGTATCTTATGCGGTCGCGCGCGGAACCCACAATATGTTGTGTCTGGAGATGCCGATACCCCCAAGATACGGTAGGTAGGAGAGGCCCGGAACGGATCGAAAATCCGTCGGCTCAGCGCAAACGGCGCCGGGTCGGCGACGCCCCCGCGAGCCCGCGGAGATCCCGACTCTCACGCGACTACGCGAGCAGGCTTCCAGGAACCCGTAGAGAAGCTCATGCGGCCCAGTCCTCCCGGTGGGGGCGAGGCGCCCGGCTGACAAGGCGCGTGAGGGAGGAGCCCCCACCGGGAGAACTGGCCCGGGTGTATTCCGACCGAAGCGCAACGATGAGCGGCGCGAAGCGACGCGGTTCAGCCGGGATGGATCGCCGGCCGAACGCCGCGTGGGTTTCATTACCGGTTGTTTGGCCGGGATGCATCGCCGCTCGAACGCCGCATGACTTTGTTCACAGCCTCCTAGAATCCGGGAACTCCGCCGTGGGTCTTCTCAATCGCTACATCCTCCGGCTCATCGCCCCCGGCGTATTCCTCGGGACCGGGGTCTTCCTGTTCGCGCTGCTGTTGAACGAGCTCATCGTCAACATCCAGCTAATCGTCACCCAGGGAGCGAACCCGGCCACGGTGGGCCTGGCCTTCGCCCAACTGATCCCCGCGCTCTTGGCAGTCGCGGTCCCAAGCGCGCTTCTGCTCGGCATTCTGCTGGCACTCAACCGGCTCTCGAGCGGCCACGAACTGATCGCGATGCGGGCCGGCGGAATCTCTCCCTGGCGTCTCCTCCTGCCGATCGCCACCGCGGCAGGGGCCGCATTCGGCTTGTGTCTGCTGTTGATGCTGGAAATCGTCCCGCCGTCGAACCAGCGGTTCGTGGAACTGAGGGACGAACTCCTGAGCTCCCGGCTGCGCACCGAAATCGAGCCCCGCATCTTCTATGACGAACTCCTCGATGGTCGGGTCCTGCTGGTGGGGGAGGCGCCACCGGGTGAGGAAGGCTGGAGGCGTGTCTTCCTCGCGGACACCGCGCGTATCGACGAGCCGACGATCTTTGTCGCGGACCGCGGACGGCTGGTAACGCTCCCCAAAGAGCGCCTTGCATTCCTCGAACTCAGCGGCGTGGAGGTCCACAACGCGGGCCTTGACGATCCGGGGCAGTACCGCATTCAACGCGCCGAAGAGATTCGCATGCCGCTCGACGCCGAGGAAGTGTTCGGACCGGAGACCCTGAGCCCCAGCCACAGCGCCCGGGCCATGCTTCTCCCGGAGCTGGTGACCGCCTATGAAGGCACGGACCACCCCATCTATCTGGTCGAGATCCACAAGAAGTTCGCCTTTCCCTTCGCTTGCTTCGCCTTCGGGTTGCTCGGCCTGGGACTCGGGATCCGACCATCCCCGAGACCGGCGCGCGCCGGAGCATTCGCCATAGCAATCCTCGTGGTCCTCGCGTGGTATGTCCCGATCATGTTCGGCGAACAGCTCGCCGCCGCCGGGGAGCTGTCGCCATGGCTCGCCATGTGGGGCGCCAACATCCTCACGGTCGCCGCCGGGATTGCTCTCCTGGCGCTGGCCTCGCGGGAACTCGATCCGCTCGCGGCGACGCTCCGCTTTCTCCGTCGGTTGTGGCTGCTGGTGCCCCGCCGCCGCCCACCCGTACGTCGCTGGCGTCCGCCCGGGCTGCCCACCATCCTCGATCGGTACGTCATCACCCAATTTGGCATTTTTCTCGCCATCTCACTTGCCGCGCTCCTCTCATGGGAACTGATCGGCCTGCTGAACGGGGTGATCCGTGACGCCTTCGAGCGGGACATCCCGGCCTTCACCGTACTTCGCTACCTGGGCCTCTCGATCCCCGCCTTCACGGCGCAGATGTTGCCGCTGGCGACCCTCACGGCGACGCTCGTGACCTTCGGGCTTCTGAGCCGTCACAACGAGGTGACGGCGTTTCTTGGCGGGGGAATCAGCCGCACGCGCCTCGTCGTCCCGGCGCTTGCCGTGGGAATCCTCGCGAGTGGCGCGGGCTTTGGACTTCAGGAACGGCTGATTCCCCTGACGGCGCCCGAGACCGAAGAGACTGGCGGGCGCATCCGGGGCGAGGCGCGGCGCACCGTAAATCCGCTGGAGCGCCACTGGGGCATGGGCCCCGAGGGACAGATCTACCACTACGACGATTTCGACGCGGACAACGCGGTCTTGAGCGGATTGTCCATCTTCCGACTGAGCCCGGACGGCGCATCGCTTACCGCCCGCAGCTATGCCGCTTCCGCCCATTGGTCCGAGGCAGAGCGGACCTGGACGGGTATCGGAGGCTGGGAGCGCGACCTCCAGCGGGGTCGCGCGGCCGAACCCTTCGCTATCCGCGAGATTCCGGAGGTCTCGGTACCCGAGGCCCTCCTCGAGCAGAATCTGGCCACGGACCACCTCCCCTACGGCGACCTGCAGCGCCGCATCGAAACGATCGAGGCGGCAGGCCATCACGATCCTTCGCTCCATGTGGCCCTCGAGACCAAGACCTCCCTGCCCTTCGCATCGCTGGTGACGGTGCTCATCGGCCTGCCGTTCGCATTCCGGAGGACGAATCAGAGCGCGTGGGCCAGCGCCGGCATCGCGTTCGCCATCGCGATCGTTTACCTGGTAGCCACCCAGTTCTTCCGTTCTATCGGGGACGCGGAGCTACTCGATCCAGTGCTCGCAGCCTGGTCTCCGAACCTGTTCTTCAGCCTTGCCTCGGTCTTTTTGTTGCTGCAGCGGCGCTAACAGCCTGTGGTGAAACTCGCGTGAGCGCCGAGAGCGGGGAGGCGCCCGGGTGACAAGGCGCGCGAGGGAGGAATACCCAGTGTATTTCGACCGAAGCGCAACGCAGAGCGCCGCAAAGCGCCAGTTCTCCCGGTGGGGGGGCGGTTCAGCCGGGATGCATCGCCGCTCGAACGCCGCGTGAGTTTCACCACAGGCTGCTAGGCTAACCGAAAGACTCACCTGGGCCCAGGAGGGTGCCGGGAGGCGTCTCCGAGCCGCTCGCGACACTCGCATTCGCTCCCAGGCACGCCCCCACGACGGGCACCCCCACCCGCGCCGTGTGCCCGAGCACCTGGATTCGCTCGACTGGGCCCGAGAGGAGACGTGCCCCTGCGCCGACCGAGGCGCCGCGCCCAAGCACGCTGTCCCGGACGGTCGCTCGAGCTCCAATTCGCGCCCCCTCCATGAGTACCGCGCGCTCCACGACCGCGCCAGCGCCGATCCGGGCCCCCGCACCCAGTTCCACCGGCCCCCGCAGGCGGGCGTCCGGGTGCACCGATGCGCCCTCCCCGAGAAAGATGGCGCCCTCCCCCATTTCTCCGCTGCTCGTCTCGAACCCGAGCGCCCGAGCCCCTGCCCCCAGAGGGTCGCCTCCGAACAGCGGAACGATGCGGCCGATGACGTCCCACGGATAAGTAAGCGGAATCCAGGGGCGCTGGGCGCGCACCGCCCGCACGCCGGGAGAGCGCGCCAGGATCCGGATGAGATCCGGCAGTTCGAGTTCACCGCGCACGCTCTCCCGGACTTCCCCGAGGTGATCGAGGTCCTCGCGCGCCAGTGCATAGGCGCCCACGCTGCTCAACTGCCAGGGCTTGGCCTCCGGAGGTTTCTCCTCGACATCCACCAGCCAGTCGTCGCCGGTCACGGTGACGGTCGCCCGGTTCCAGGGGTCGCTGGCCTCCTTGCACAGGATCGCCTGAGGGTGCTGCGTCAGCCGGGCCAGGTCGTCGTGGTGGTAGAAGTCGTCGCCGTTCAGGACGAGGACCGGACCCCTGACCGCGGCGGCAGCGACCCGAAGCGCATCGGCGGTTCCGCGAGCGCGCTCCTGCTCGACGGGCACCAGGCGGATTCCCCGGTAGTTCCTGCCGAAATGGGCCAGGATCCGCTCCCTCTGATAACCGACCACCAGGATCGCGGTGTCCACGATGCCATCCAACTGGTCAAGCACCCGCTCGGTGAGCGGCCGGCCCCAGAGCGGCAGGAGCGGTTTCGGGAAGTCGGCGGTCAGCGGCCAGGTTCGCTGGGACTTGCCTGCGAGGAGGATGACCGCGGTGGGCCGCGGAGTGCCCGCGGTCACCGATTCGCCCCCGTTTCGAACGTCAGGACCCCGCTCGGCGCCGCGAATTTTGATCGCATCCGGGCTGCTATCATCGCGCGCCCCTCATCGACGACGGCTCCCGAGGCGAACCACGAAGGTCGCCTCTCCCATCCGGTCAAGACCCCAGAACGAGGAAAGCGTCCCGTAAGCGTGCAACACCACCGCGACCTGCGGCTCTTTACGTCGGAGTCCGTGACCGAAGGCCACCCGGACAAGGTCGCGGACCAGATTTCTGATGCCATTCTGGATGCCTTCCTGACGCGGGATCCGCTGGCGCGGGTCGCGTGCGAAACCCTCGTTACTGCGGGTCGCGCGGTGGTTGCCGGGGAAGCCACCGCCCGAGGTGGCCCCTCACCGGCGGAACTCGAAGCCGTGGTCCGCCGCACAATCCGGCGGATCGGGTACACGGGAAGGAACGACGACTTCGACGCCGACGCTCTGGAGGTCCACATCCACATGGGCCGGCAGACCGCGGACATCGCCCTCGGTGTGGACACGGGTGGCGCGGGGGACCAGGGGATGATGTTCGGTTTCGCTTGCGACGAGACGCCGGAACTGATGCCGCTCCCCATCACGCTGGCGCACCGGATCACCCGGCGGCTGACTGAAGCGCGGAGGAGCGGAGAAATTCCGTACCTGGGTCCGGACGGGAAGGCGCAGGTCACCGTGGCCTATGACAGAGCCGGGAACCCCGTCTCCGTTCCGACCGTCGTCGCGTCCACGCAACACGCGGAAGATGCTCTTGATCGCGTGGTTCGCGACATCGAGGAACAAATCGTTCTCCCGATGCTTCCCGAGAAGTTTCGAGCCGGCTCACCCTCGGTCCTCGTCAATCCGACCGGGAAATTCGTGGAGGGTGGCCCGGCGGCCGACTGCGGACTCACGGGCCGGAAGATTATCGTCGACACCTATGGCGGGATGGCCCGCCACGGCGGCGGTGCTTTTTCGGGCAAGGACCCGACCAAGGTGGACCGCTCGGCCGCCTACATGGCTCGCTACATCGCCAAAAACGTGGTCGCGGGGAAACTCGCGCGCCAGGCCGAGGTGCAGCTCGCCTACGCAATCGGCCGCGCCGAGCCAGTCTCGGTCCGGGTGGATACGTTCGGTACCGGAACGGCGGACGACGCGGTCATCGAAGGCGCGGTTCGCGATGTCTTCGGGCTGACCCCCCAGGAAATCATCGCCCACTTCGACCTGCGCCGCCCCATCTACGAGAACACCGCGAAGGGTGGCCACTTCGGGCACGAGAGCGCCGGTTTCCCCTGGGAAAGAACCGATCGCGCAGCCACGCTGGTCGCCGCCGTTTGCTAGATAGCAGCCTGTGAACGAAATGACGCGGCCCAGTTCTCCCGGTGGGGGCTCCTCCCTCGCGCGCCTCGTCAGCCGGGCCCCCACCGGGAGAACTGGCCCCACCGGGGAACTGGGCCTCACCGCTCTCGGCGCTCTCGGCGCTCACGCCACTTCATCCACAGGCTGCCAATGAGCACCGGGCGGGAAAGCGCCCTGGCGACCCGCTTTGACTCGGCGGCCGTGGAGGCCGAAGGGTGGGAGCGCTGGGAGCAGGCGGCGGCCTTCGAAACGGAGATGGATTCCGGCGGCCGCCTGCGGCCGGGCGGCGATCCGGGCCGGGAACCGTTCAGCATCGTCATCCCGCCGCCCAACATCACCGGCCGGCTCCACATGGGGCACGCCCTCAACAACACGATCCAGGACGTGCTGGTTCGGTACCGGCGAATGGAAGGGCGGGACGCCCTGTGGGTCCCCGGAACCGACCATGCCGGCATCTCCACCCAGACTGTCGTGCGAAAGCACCTCGACGCTCAGGGCGTGGATTACCGGGCCTTGGGACGCGAGGCCTTCATCGAACGGGTCTGGGAATGGCGGGAGGAGTTCGGTGGCGTCATCCTGGAACAGCTTCGCAAGTTGGGATGTTCGTGTGACTTCCGCCGCACCCGGTTCACGATGGACGAGGGGCTTTCCCGAGCCGTGCGCACGGTCTTCAAGGCGCTCTACGACCGCGGACTGATCTATCGCGGCAAACGGGTGGTCAACTGGTGCCCCGTGGACCGAACGGCGCTTTCCGACGACGAGGTCGAAACGGCTCCCGACGGAGAACCAGGCCACCTCTGGAGCATCAACTATCCGCTCGCCGACAACTCCCGGCGGCACCTCACGGTAGCGACTACCCGGCCGGAGACGCTGTTCGGGGATGTCGCCGTCGCGGTGCATCCCGAGGATCCCCGCTACCGTGAGTTCATCGGCCGGCAGGTCCAGCTTCCGCTTACCGACCAGGTGATCCCGGTCATCGCCGACTCCGGGGTGGAACGGGACTTCGGGACCGGTTGTCTCAAGATCACTCCGGCGCACGATCCCCACGACTTCGAGATTGGGGAACGCCACAACCTGGAACCCCGGAACGTGATGCACGAGGACGCGACCCTGAACCACGAAGTGCCCGAGGCCTTCCGTGGCCTCGACCGATATGAGGCGCGCCGGGAGGCAGTGGCGGCGCTTGAAGCCGCGGGACTCCTCGAGGCGGTAACCCCGCACCGGGTGCCGCTCGGTCGGGCACAGCGTTCCGGAGCCCCGATCGAGTACCGCCTCTCCGATCAATGGTTCGTCAGGATGCGCCCGCTTGCCGACCGGGCGCTTCGGCGAAGCGGATTCGAGAAAGGGGAAACGGGTTGGGAAAAGGTGCGGGAGGGTGAAGTCCGCTTTCATCCGGCCCGCTGGGAGCAGGTCTACGCGCGGTGGCTCATCGAGATTCGGGACTGGACGATCAGCCGCCAGATCTGGTGGGGGCACCGCATTCCGGCCTGGCACCACCGGGAAAGCGGCAGAGTGGCGGTGGGTGTCGATACACCCCCCGAGGTACTCGCAGACCCCGAAGCATGGCGTCAGGACGAGGATGTACTGGATACCTGGTTCAGTTCCTGGCTGTGGCCGATGAGCACGCTCGGCTGGCCGGACGAGACGCCCGACCTCGCCCGCTATTTCCCGACCTCGGTGCTATCCACCGACAAGGGAATCCTCTTCTTCTGGGTGGCGCGGATGAATTTTGCCGGCATCGAGATGACGGGGCGGCTTCCGTACCGCGACGTCTACATCCACCCGACGGTGCTCGACGAACGCGGCGCGGTCATGAGCAAGAGCAAGGGGAACGGAGTGGACCCGCTCGCGGTGATCGACGGGGCTACCCTGGCAGAACTCAAGAGGCCGGTGAAGGAGGCCCGCCCCACCAACATGCAGGAGCTGCTCCGTCGTGTCGAGCGGAATTTCCCCGAAGGCTTCGAGGGAGTAGGGGCCGATGCCTTGCGGTTCACCCTGGTGCGGCTTTGTTCCGAAGGGCAGGAAATGCGCCTTTCGCTCCCGAAGTTCCACGAGATCGGCCGCCGTTTTGTGACAAAGCTCTGGAATGCCTCCCGCTTCGCACTTCTTGCCCTTGAGGAAGTGGAGGATGAGGGCCCCCTGGGGGAACCACAGGCCGAAGATCGATGGATCGTTTCCCGGGCAAGCGCCTGCGTCAGCGAAGTGCGAACGGCGCTCGACACCTTCGATTTTGCCGCCGTGGGAGCCGTTCTCTATCGATTTGTCTGGAACGACTTCTGCGATTGGTACGTCGAGTTGGCCAAGGTGCGCCTGCGTTCCGGGCCGAGAGCGGCGCGGCGCACTGCCGCCACGCTCGGCGGCGTCCTGAGTGACACCCTGCACCTGCTCCATCCCGTGACTCCCTTCGTGACCGAGCACCTCTTCTCGCGTCTCCGGATCGCCATGGACCGGAAGAACCTTTGGGGCGGTCAGCGGCCGGAAGCGGACCTGCTTGCCCGTTCGGCGTTTCCGGCGACGGGAGGAACGCGCGACGAGCGGCTCGAGGAGCGGTTCGAGGCTCTCCAGAGGTTAGTGAGCGCTGTCCGAAAACTGCGCGCCGACGCGGGCCTGCCTCCGGATCTGCGGCTTGCCGTTTCGGTAAGGGAATCGAGCGGACTCGCCGGATTCGGGGCTCTACTCTCCGAATGCCGCGGCCCCGTCGCTTCCTTCGCCCGCCTCTCCTCCATTTCGATCGCGTTGCCCGACAGGAGTTGGCCCTCACCTGAAACCGGCACGGGCGGGGTCGATACGGCAGGCCGGGTCTCGATCGTGGACTCCGCTTTCGAAGCGCAAACCGCCCTCGGACAAGCGGTTGATCTCGACGCAGTACGTCGCCGCGTTCAAGGACAACTCCAGCGTCTCACCAAGGAGCGCGAGAGCACGCGGAAACGTCTGGCGAATCCCGGTTTCCTCAAGGGCGCCGATTCGGTCGTGGTGGACAAGGCGCGCGAACGACTCGCCTCACTGAACGATCAGACCGGGCGGCTGGCGCAACTCGCGGGGCAGCTCGGCGGTTAACAGCCGGTGGTGGAACCCGCGTGAGCGCCGAGGCCGGGGAGGCGCCCGGCTGACAAGGCGCGCGAGGGAGGAATACCTGGTGTATTTCGACCGAAGCGCAACGATGAGCGACGCGAAGCGGCGCGGTTCAGCCGGGATGCATCGCCGGTCGAACGCCGCGTGGGTTTCACCACCGGTTGTTTGGCCGGGATGCATCGCCGGACGAGCCCCCACCGGGAGAACTGGGCCGCGCGGGTTTCACTACAGGCTGTTTGGCCGGGATGCATCGCCGGCCGAGCCCCCACCGGGAGAACTGGGCCGCGTGGGTTTCACCACAGGCTGTCAGGCGGCTGGAACCGGCTCTCGGCCGGCCCTGCCCCCCTTCCGAATAGAATGGGAACGGAGACCCCATTCCCGGGAGAGTCCCCGTCGGAACCATGACATCCTCGAATGAAGCGGTGACTTCCGCGCTGAGCGGCTTGCGCCGCAACTTGGGGACCCTGGGGAAACGGATCCTCCGGAGGAGCGCAGGATGGGGACACGTTCTGGTCGAGCGACCCGAGCGCACGGCGCCAGTGATCGTCACGGTCCTGATCGGAATCTCCGCCGCCGCCGTTGGTGTCAGCGGACTCGAATCGCTGAATGAACAGGGGCGGTTACAGGACCGGTTGGCTGCCGAGGTCGCGCGCCTCGGACAGGAAGCAAAGGGACTCCAGGATTCGATCGCGTCGCTGCGCGAGGACCCCGCCGCTTTCGAAGTCCACGCAAAGACGCACCATCAACTGGTGGAACCGGGCGAGGTGGTGGTGCTGCTCGGTCCGTCCGGGCAAAGCGTCGTAAACCCGCGGTAGCGACCCGCCAGCGCGCCTCCGTCCCTGGGCGCGGGGAGTTCCGGAGAAGCGCGGAAAGGAAGGCTCGGCTATTCGATCCGGTAGCGCAACGGGAAGATCTCGCCGTCGCGATCCACCGTGATCTCGATCTCGCTTGCCGTCTGAAACCGCTGAACGAGCACTGCCAGCGATTCGGCTCCCCGAACTTCCCTGCCGTTTACCGCCAGCAGAACGTCGCCGGGGGTGAGTCCGATCTCTCCGAGCACGGTGTCGGTGGGAAAGGCGACCAACTCCAACCCCACCACCTCGGTTCCCCGCACCCGAGGCGCCACCACGGCACCGGAGAGGATTCGCGGGAGTTCGGACTGAAGCCGGAGCCGGACATCATCTCGAGAAAGGCGCCGTTCACCCCGTTCCGGGGACGCCGGAATCGGTTGCGGGATGGTGGGAGGAGGCTCAGACGGGGTCATCCCGGAAGGAGATGGGACCTCGGCGAGTGCCCCGGATTTCATGGGCGGCTCCGGAGCGGGAGGCCGTTCCCCGCGGTCCGCGAGGGTCAATGTCTCGGGGAGAGCAACGTCCAACGTCTGGCCGTCAGGGGCTTCAAGTTGCACGCCGTCGGCGAGCACCTCGCGAACCGTGAAACCACGATGGGATTCGCCAACCTGGAGCGCCACGGGCCTACCAGCGCCAAACTGCAGGAGTGCCACCCCGCCGTCGGGCTGCTTCACGACTCCGTAGAGCCGAATGGCCGGCGCAGCTTCGGTCGCGACCTGGTAGCCGAACGCGCTTTCCCCGACGCCAAGACCCACCACCAGGATGGCGACAGCGGTGAGACAGCGGTCCGGAAGGCGCATGGACAGGGACTTTCGGGAGTGTACGGTGCCGCAAGCGGAAGCGCGCGGTACACGCCGGACTGCCCCCGGGAACGCCATCCCGGCGAGGAGAGGATCCCACCGACCGGCGGCGTCAAGGGGCGAAGCGGAGGGGCGGGGCTGCGAGCAGCCTGTGGGCGAAGTGACGTGAGCGCCGAGGTCGGCGAGGCGCCCGGCTGACAAGGCGCGCAAGGGAGGAGCCCCCACCGGGAGAACTGGCCCTGGTGTATTTCGACCGAAGCGCAACGATGAGCGACGCGAAGCGGCGCGGTGAACAGCCGGTGGTGGAACCCACGTGAGCGCCGAGGCCGGAGAGGCGCCCGGCTAACAAGGCGCGTGAGGGAGGAGCCCCCACCGGGAGAACTGGCCCGGGTGTATTCCGACCGAAGCGCAACGATGAGCGACGCGAAGCGGCGCGGTTCAGCCGGGATGCATCGCCGGTCGAACGCCGCGTGGGTTTCACCACCGGTTGTTTGGCCGGGATGCATCGCCGACCGAGCCCCCACCGGGAGAACTGGGCCGCGTGGCTTCGTTCACAGGCTGCTATGCTTCAATTGAGCACTCGGGGCGCCGGCCCGTGCTCTTCGGACCGGTGCTCGCCGGCGCTTCCGACCCGGGTAGCGGTAACCGGACCATTCCAAGCGGGGCCTTGCCTGGCGGAACTGGCCGGCCTACCGCACGCTCTGTTTCGAAACCGCCGCCGGACCCGGTGTCTCGGCGCCGCACCGCGCTCTGACGGATTGTCCACTCCGCGGGCGGCGCCGAGCCTTCGGGTTTCGAGTGTGAGCGCGCGTACCCTAGAGGTGTCGAACCGGACCTCATCGGGAACGCCCCGGATCCAACAATCCGGCCAACTGCCGTCACTCCAACACCCGCCCGCCAAGACATCCCCACCCAAGACCCACCGCAGCCCGCGGGGCGACCGGCCGGCCCGGCCTCCCCCTCAGTTCCGCCTCCGGCGGTGCCTGCTCACCCCGGATCCCTGGCCAAGGGTTTGGAACGTGCAGCGAAGGCTCTCGCCCGCTCCTGGCCTGGTCGTTTTCTGCTCGGGGTCGGAGCGATCGCCACACTTTCCTCGGCAGGAGCCCTTCCCCACTCGTGGACGGCGGACGCGTGGACGGTCTTCGTCATCACGCTGGGCGCGGTGCTCGTGTACTTCGGGCGCGACCTGCTCCACTGGGTGCTCTATCCCGTGCGCCGGAAACTGGCCGTCTCCTACCTGTTCGTGGGACTGCTACCAGTCCTGCTGCTCACCTCTTTCTTTCTGCTCGCCTTCTACGTAGTTCTGGGACTGTTCGGCTCCTATGCCTTCCAGGCGAACCTCGCAGCCCGGGGGACAGCATTCGCCTCGGCGGCTCAACGGATTCTGTTGGAGGTCTCCCCGGGATCCGGTGAGCCGGAAATTGCTTCGGGCCTGGAGCGAGCCGTCGCGAGGGTCACACCCTTCGCTCCCGGGGCGGCGGCCTGGTACCTCGAGGTCGAGGATGGACGCATCGTCCGATTGGCGCGTTCCGGCAACGAAGGGCCCATCCGCGAGTCCGATCCGGTGCCCGAATGGGCCCTCACCCCGTACGAGGGCGTGGTGCAGATGGATGACACCGAATGGTTCGGCGCCGTGTTTCCCGGCCCACGCGGGGTTCGCCTGGCAGTCGTCCTGGCTCCGCTGGCGCCGCTGCTCGAACAAAGCGCCCGGGAGGAGGACCTGAGCGTCCGGACGGTGTGGACGCTCTATCTGGGAGATCAGAACGAGGATCCTCCCGCCCCGCTGCATCCCTCAGGATCCGCCGACGATCGATTCACGATCGGCTGGGACGAGCCGCTGCTGCTCGAGGCCGTTCCCTGGGGTCCGGACATGGAAGGCGGCACCATTGTGGTGGCCATCGGGTTCGCCCCGATTCATCTGATCCAGGGAACAACGGGCGGACTCTCCGAATCCGTGGCGATCAGCAATCAGGATTGGCGCAGCGGCCTGCTCCTGGTACTCGGCGGCCTCGGCATCGTCTTCGTGCTCATCGAGTGCGTGGCTTTCTCCGCCGGGCTCCGGCTGGCTCGCTCGATCACCCGATCCGTGGAAGCTCTGAGTCAGGGGACCGATTTTGTCCGGAGCGGGAACTTCGGGCATCAGGTTCGCGCCGCATCCACTGACCAGCTCGGGGAACTCGCCAGCTCCTTCAACATCATGACCGCCAAGATCGCCGACGACATGGGCCGTCTCCGGCGCGCGGCCGTTCTCGAACAGGAGATGGAGACCGCGCGCCAGTCCCAGGCGCGGCTATTGCCTCCCGAAGGATCGGTCTCAGTGCCGGGATTTGCGGTGGCCGCCGTCTGCCGGCCGGCAACCGAGGTGGGCGGCGACTACTACGACCTGATCCCGCTCGGACCGAATCGGCTCGGAGTGGTGATCGCCGACGTGTCGGGGACCGGCACTCGCGCCGCTTTCATCATGGCCGAACTCAAGGGTCTGATGCTCGCCTTGAGTCGCGTCCACGAGTCGCCGCGCACGGTGCTGATCGAAGCGAACCAGGTTCTATACAACGCACTCGATTCGCGCACCTTCATCACCATCACCTACGCAGTTTTCGACTCTGCCACCAGCCGGGTCACTTTCGCCCGAGCCGGCCACAGTCCCCTCCTGCATCTGATTCGACAAGACGGCGAATGGCCCCGCTCCGAGGCGCTCGAGCCTCCGGGCCTCGGATTGGCGCTGGATCCAGGACCGGTCTTCGATGCGCTCCTCGAGGAGCGATCGCAACCGCTCGCTGCGGGGGAGACCTGGCTCTTCTTCACGGACGGCGTCTCCGAAGCGATGAACGCCGAGTCCGACATGTTTGGGGAGGAAAGACTCATGCGACTCCTGGAAGACGGTGCAGCCCTGCCACCGGCGGCTTTGCAACGGAACGTGGAAGACGCGGTCCAGCACTTCACCGGGGCCGAGGCCCACGCGGACGATCTGACGATGGTTTTCGTACGGGTGGACTGAAATGGCCCGAAGCAGACGACGAAGACGCGCTCCGGCATCAGACCATCGTCCGGTACTGGAGTTCGCCCGGGGTCTCGGCTACCGCTTCCGGAACATCGACCTTCTGGAGGAGGCCCTGACCCACGGCTCTTACCGGAACGATCATGAGGTGCCCGACTACGAACGGCTGGAGTTCGTCGGAGATGCCGCACTGGGACTCGTCGTCACGGAGTCGATGCACTTTCAGCGCCCGCATTGGGACGGGCAACGGCGTCAGGAGACCAAATCCGAGGTGGTGAGCAACCAGTCGCTCGCCTCGGCGGCCCGAACCCTCTCGCTGGATGAGGGAATTCGCGTCGGCCGCGGACGGAACGCCGGCGAGGAGGTGCGTTCTTCGGATCGCATCCTGGCGAACGTCTTTGAAGCCGTTCTGGGGGCTGCCTATCTCGACGGCGGCATAGCCGCGGCGCGGGGCGTCGTCGGCGCCGCGTTCAGGAAGAAGCTGGAGAGGCTTCGACTGAGGCCGCCGGAAGGCGTTCCGGGATGGATTCGTCAGGGGGCCGGAGGGTTCCGCTCCCTGGGGCGGATCGGCATCCGGATCGTCCGCCGCACTGCCTTCCTTCGCTCGGGAGTCGAGCAGGCGCTCGGATACACCTTTTCCCGTCCCGGAATCCTGCTGGCGGCGCTCGACGAGGACGGGCCCAACCGGGGAAGCGAACCCGCGGGCCGCCGCGGGAAGAGACGGCGAACCAGAAGACGCCGGAGCCCGGCTCCGCGTTCACTGGGCCGGGGGGTAGCAGCCCAGACTCCGAGCCGGCAGGCCCTGCGTTTCCTGGGGCGTGACGTCACGCATCTGGTGCTCGCGGAGACACTCCACAACCACTTCCCCGAGTGGGACGAAGGACGCATGACCCTCGCCCGAATGAGGTTCCAAAGCCACGAGTTCACCCGGACATTGAGCCGGCATTGGTCGCTCGGAGACGGCGACGAAGCCGTCGCGACCGCCGAAGCGGTGATGGGGGCGCTCTATGTGGACGGCAATCTGGGAGCGGCTCGGCGAGCGCTCGGCCGGCCGTTCGCCGAGGCTCTGGAAGAGCTCCAGGATCCCGACCTGGAGCTGCTGGACCCGAAGACGCTTCTCCAGAATCGTCTCGCGCAGGCCGGCAAGGAAGCGCCCCGGTACGAAGTGAAACGCGGGACCAGGAGCGCGGGGGCCGACGGGAAGGTCTCGGTGACCGTGCGGCTGGCCGGAATGCTGGAAACCGGAGTCGGCCGCGGTCTCAAAGAGGCCGAGAAGGATGCGGCGCGCCAGGTGCTCGCGCGCCTCGAAAGGCAGGCCAATCGCAGGCGCATCCCAACCAGGAGTGAATCAGCGTCCCGCTCCGGGCGCGACATTGGCGAGACGAGTACCGCCCCGGTCTCCATCCCGAGCGACAACCCGAAGGGCGCGCTACAGGAGGCGCTCGTGAAGAACGAGGGGCGTCTACCCGTCTACCGGCTTATCTCCGAGAGTGGCCCGGAGCACGACAAGACATACGTGATGGAAGTCCTCGCCGGCCGGCGCGCGCTGGGCAGAGGAGTGGGCGCCAGCAAACGCAAGGCGGAAGCGGAAGCGGCGACCGCCGCCCTCGCCAGCGGGATCTGATCGCCCATCACCTCCGGCGCGGCTCTAGCAGCCGGTGGTGAAACCCAGGCGGCCCAGTTCTCCCGGTGGGGGCTCGAGCGGCGATCCATCCCGGCTGAACCACTCCGCTTCGCTCCGTTCTGCGTTGCGTTTCGGTCGAAATACACCCGGTATTCCTCCCTCACGCGCCTTGTCAGCCGGGCGCCTCGCCCCCACCGGGAGAACTGGCCGCTCTCGGCGCTCACCCGGGTTCCACCACAGGCTGCTAGTGTGCTGTCCCGGAAATACGAGTTGCTAGTCGTTCCAGCTTCTCCAGGATGGATTGTGCGGTGGCGACCCAGACGAAGGGGGTGGAGTTGTGGTTGTATTGGTCGGTGAACGCCATGATCGTCTGCTTCAACTGGGTGACGCTTTGGAAACTGCCGCGCTTGATGGCCTGCTGGCTGATGAGTCCGAACCAGCGCTCCACCTGGTTGAGCCAGGAGGCATAGGTCGGGGTGAAGTGGAGGTGGAAACGAGGTCGGCGGGCCAGCCAGGCGCGGACCTTGGGGTGTTTGTGGGTGGCGTAGTTGTCGACCACCAGGTGGAGGTCAAGATCTCCCGGAGTTTCGCGGTCAATGAGACGCAGGAAGTCGAGGAACTCCTGATGGCGGTGCCGCTGGCGGCAGCGAGCGATGACCTTTCCGGTGGCGGCATCCAGGGCGGCGAAGAGGGTGGTGGTGCCGTGGCGGAGGTAGTCGTGGGTGTAGCCCTCGACATAGCCCAGGCCCAGGGGCAAGGCTCGCTGGGTGCGGTTCAAGGCCTGGATCTGGGACTTTTCGTCCACGCAGAGGACCATGGCGTTGTCCGGTGGATGGAGGTAGAGCCCCACGATGTCCCGGACTTTCTCGATGAAGAAGGGGTCGGTAGAGAGCTTGAAGGTCCGGGTCAGGTGCGGCTTGACGCCGAACAGGGCGAACCAGCGCTGCACCGTGCTCTTGGAGACTCCCTGCGCGTCCGCCATGGAGCGCACGCTCCAATGGGTGGCATTGTCGGGCTCTTCCTGGAGGGCATGGTTGATGAGCGTCGCCACTTTCTCGTCGCTGTAGGTGCGCGGCCGTCCCGGGCGGAGTTCGTCGTGGAGGCCGGTGACCCCTGCCTCCCGGAAGCGGCGTCGCCACTTCCCCACGACGTTGGGCGTGAGGCCGACGCGTTCCGCCACCGCCTGGTTGGAGAGGCCTTCGGCGCTCGCCAGAATCAGCCGCGCCCGCTGCACCAGTCCGTGGGGCATGGAGGTGGATCGGGACAGGGCCATCAGTTGGCCTCGCTGTTCCTCATCGAGGACGAGTGGCGACAGGGGGCGTCCTTTCGGCATGGGGACCTCCTGGGAGGACCCCATATTATCATCGCCATTTGCGGGACACCACACTAGCACGAGGGGCCCGGAGCATCGCCATATACTCCGCGCTCCGCGCCACCGGCGGGATGCGGGCGGGATGGAAGGAACCGGGAAAGGCGAGATGAACTTTGGCTGAGCGTCTGAACTTCGATCTGAGTGAAGAACATCGCGCAACGGAGTCGCTGGTTCGCGAGTTCGCGGCGCGCGAGGTGGCGCCGCACATCCGCCAAAACGATGCCGCAAAGGTCTTTGATCGCAGCATCCTCAAGGGACTGGGAGAGCTCGGCATCCTGGGAATCTCCGTTCCCGAGCGCTACGGGGGAGCGGGGCTGGACTACATCTCGCTTGGGCTTGCCTGCGAAGAACTCGAATACGTGGATACCTCGCTGCGCGTCATCATGTCGGTGCACGTCGGGCTGAACTCCCTGTCGCTGTTGGCCTGGGGCAGCGAAGCACAAAAGGAGCGCTATCTGCGGCCACAAGCCGAAGGGGCCGAGATCGCAACCTACGGACTCACCGAACCCGACGCGGGGAGCGACGCGGTGGGCATCCGGGCGATGGCCCGACGCGACGGGTCGGACTACGTGCTGTCGGGCGAAAAGCACTGGATCTCCCTGGCCGAGATCGCCGACAACTTCCTCGTGATCGCCTGGACGGATCCCGACAAACGGGCCCGGCGGGATCACTCGGGCCTGTCGGCTTTTATCGTGGAACGCTCCTTCCCCGGATTCGAGTCCGGCAACATGAAGCACAAGTGGGGGATTCGGGCAGGAAACACGGGCTGGTTCCGCATGCACGATGTCCGGGTGCCGGCGGCGAACCGGCTCGGCGAAGAGGGCGAGGGCTTCAAGATCGCCATGTTCGCGCTGGATCAGGGTCGCTATACCGTGGCGGCCGGCGCGACGGGACTCATCCGGGCCTGCAGGGATGAGAGCGTTCGGTGGGCTCGCGCCCGCACAACCTTCGGTCAGGAGATCGGCCGATATCAGCTCGTCAAGCAGATGATCGCCAACATGGAACGCGACTACGAGGTCAGCCGGCTACTGTGGCTTCGCGCTGGAGAGCTGAAGAACCGGGCACGCCGAAACACCCGCGAGACCTCACTTGCCAAGTGGGTCTCCACGGTCGCCTCCGAAAGGGCAGCATCGGACGCAATTCAGATCCACGGTTCCTACGGCTACTCGGACGAGTATCCCGTGGGGCGCTTCTGGCGGAATTCCAAGGGTGCCGTCATCTACGAGGGAACCCGGGAAATCCACACCCTGATGCAGGCCGACTACGCGCTGGGATACCGGCGGGATCGCCCCACCCGGGTCACCCTCCCGGCACCCAACGAGCGTTGAGCAAAAAGGCGGCGGGCGAGACCCCGATCCGGGGGTTAGCCCCCTACCTCGTCCGGACGGTCGAGGAGGCAGCCATCGCCTGCGCCCGCACCATCGGACAGGGCGACCGCCACCATTCGGACCAGGTTGCGGTGTCCGCCATGCGCCAGGTCCTGGATACGCTCCCGGTGCGGGGACGGGTGGTCATCGGTGAAGGGGAACGCGACAAGGCTCCCATGCTTTGGAGTGGAGAGGAGTTCGGCGCCGGCGACGACGACGCCCCGGAGTTGGAGATCGCGGTGGATCCTCTCGAGGGCACGAACCTGTGCGCCACCGGGGGTCCGGGAGCCATTGCGGTGTTGGCCGGGTCCGAGCGCGGTGGACTGCTGACCGCGCCCGACATCTACATGGAGAAGATCATGGTGGGCGCGGCCAGTCGGAACCTGCTCGGCACCGAGATCCGGCTCGAACATCCGCCAGAGCGGAACGTCCAGGCAATCGCCGAGGCCGAAGGCTGCCCAGCGGGCGAGATCACGGTCGTTGTCCTCGACCGCCCCCGGCACGAAGGCTTGATTGCCGGACTGCGGCGTAGCGGCGCCCGCGTCCGCCTCATCGGGGACGGCGACCTCTCGGCCGGCATCCTGAGCGCGACGCCGGGTTCAGGAATCCAGGCGGCCATGGGGTCGGGAGGGGCTCCGGAGGGGGTCATCGCGGCCGCCGCCCTGCGCTGCCTCGGCGGCGGGATGCTGGGGAGGCTGCTCGTCAGAAACGAAGCGGAGAGGCAGCGCCTTCGAGAAACGGGAGTCGAGGAGCCGAGTCGCGTACTCACCACCACCGAGCTGGCGCCTGGCAGGAGCCTGATCTTTTGCGCCGCCGGCGTCACCGACGGTCCCCTGGTGGCGGGCGTCCGGCTTGACGCGGATGGAATCGAAACCCAGACGCTGCAGATCACCAATGACCCTCCCGAATTGTCCAGGATCACGCGGCGCCGACGCGCCTGAGTTAACAGCCCGTGGTGAAACCCAGGCGGCGTTCGAGCGGCGATGCATCCCGGCTGAACCACTCCGCTTCGCTCCGTTCTGCGTTGCGTTTCGGTTGCGATACACCTGGTATTCCTCCCTCACGCGCCTTGTCAGCCGGGCGCCTCCCCGCTCGCGGCGCTCACCCGGGTTCCACCACAGGCTGTTGACGATGCGGCCGTCGCGCTACCGCGAACAAGCAATTGGCGTGACCGGGGTCTCTCGACTAGTCTCTCTCGTGGGGGCTTCCCGCCTCCCCTAGTTCCCGATTACAACGGTTGCGAGTCCGTGGAGACCGATCCTTCTCTGCTTGAGGCGCTGGTCGCCGCTTTCGTGGACGACGGCCCGGAACGCACCTACTACTACGACCGGGATACCGCCCGCATGGTGAGCGTGGCGGAAGACCACGAGGATCCTTCCACTCAGGAGATTGTCTGGCAGTTGGAATCAGACATTCGGGGTCGCTTCGTTCCCGTTCCGAAACCACGGCTCGAAGACACCCTGAATGAACAGGACGCGTTCGTCGAATCACTTCCGGCAGGCGAGATGCGGCAGCGTCTCGAAGCCCTCCTCGAGGATGACCCCGACGGGAGCAAGCTCGCGCAACTCGTGAACCGCGACCGCGATGTCCGGCCGGCTTGGCGCAAGTTCCGGGCGGCCCGGGCACGCATCCAGGCGTCGGGATTCCTGAACCGCCTCGGTTGATGGGCGGCGCCGGCGTCACGACGCACCGTCAGGCCGGTCCCGATGAGTCGAAATGGGGTTCCGACAGGTTCATGCGTTAACCGGCTGTCGTCTGGCATAGGGATTGCGACATCGTGAGATGCCAGCCTTCGAGGAGGTGGCCCATGCACGAAAGAGCAAACAAGCGCAACAAGATCCTCTGGCACTCAGGCGCTCTGAGCCTGCTGCTTGCTCTGGGCCAACCGGCGCCAGCGCTCGCGCAGGCCAACGAGGAAACCGGACGTTCCTACGCATACGGCAATCTCAGCACCGTCGACGGCGACGTCTGGCATCAGCGGGCTGACGACTTCGGCGCTCACGAGGCGGAGCGAGGCAGTCCCTTCCTTCCCGGAGACCGCATCTGGACGCGCGAACCCGGCCAGGTCGAACTGCGCTTCGCAGGCCGGGTCACTGCCTGGATGGACCAGGGCACGAAGCTGGACTACGTGGAAGGAGATAGTCCGCACCGGCTGGGGTTCTGGACCGGGGCGCTCATCGTGTGGATGGGCGGCGACGCCGAGGTCGTCGTGGAGACCCCCGGCGGCACCTTCTCCCCTCAGGGAGAGGGGGAGTACCGGACGGACCTGCTCGAAGATGGCCGGACGGTCCAGTTTGTCGTGTACTCGGGCATTGCGACAGTGTCCACCGAATGGGGCTCCGTACTGGTGGGAGCCGGTCAGCGGACCATCGCTTCCGAAGGGACCGCGCCGGCCCCCCCGGAGGAATACCTGGGCAACGACAACTTCTTCGCGTGGACCGAGGACCGCCAGCGGCTGTTCGTCACCACCGCGGAAACTCACTACGACGAACTTCCCGAGGAAGTGCGGGAATACGCCCACGACCTGGATGGGCACGGCCGCTGGCACCAGGACGTCCATCTGGGATGGGTCTGGTATCCGACCGTTTCCACCGGATGGGCGCCCTACCGGCAGGGACGCTGGGCTCACACGCCGTTCGGCCTGACCTGGGTCTCCTACGACCCGTGGGGATGGGCTCCCTATCACTACGGCAGGTGGAGCCACGGTCCCCTCGGCTGGTACTGGCTGCCGGGCTCGGTCTGGGGCCCGGGCTGGGTCTCCTGGAGCTATGGCCACAACTGGGTCGGCTGGTCTCCGCTGAACTACTACGGCTACCCCGTGTACGACTTCTACGGGTACGGGTACGGCTACTACCACGGCAATTACGACAACGTAACCGGGGCACGCGGGGGACGACGCGGAATCCCCCGGGGAACAATCCTCGGGAAGGCGGTGCCCCGCGGGTCCGTCGCCGATCGGGGTTCCTGGAGTTTCACCGATCGGGAGGCGATCGGCCGGCCGGCCTCCCGCAACCGGTTGTCCGCCTCAAGTCTGAAGAACCTGGATGACGCCCAGGTTCTGTCCCGGGGAGCGATCCTCGACAGAGGTTTCCGGCAGCGCGCCGTGGGGGTCACCGCAATGACCCGCTCGGCCAAGTCCACGAATCGCCGGCTCTCGAATTCTCGGGTCGCCACCACCCGGGCAGCGTCCGCCGCCGGCCGCTCCGCGGTGGGAGCCGATCGCCGCACCCTGCGCGGGCAGCGCGTGGCGATCCCGTCAAGCGCAGCGCGCGCGCGCAGCACGCGGTCGACGTACGCATCCGAAAGAGACCGCGCCATCCTGTCCCGTGAAGCGGACGGACGGGGCGGGAGTGCCGGCAACGCGGAGGCGAACCGGTCCCGGGCAACGACTCCCCGGGCAACGACTCAAGGCCGGGGGGCGGCCGGACCCGCGGCCGCCGGACGGCAGACGGGGCGTCCCGAGGCCGCCCGCGGCCGGGCAGGCTCCGCCGGGAACCGCCCGGCGACATCTCCGAGGCCGCGCGCCGGGCGGACGGGCGAGACCGGAGCGAGAAGACCGTCAGCGGTTCGGCCCGCCTCGCCGAGAAGCGGCGCTGCCGCTGCCGGCCGGTCGGGAACTCCCCGCAGCCGCCCGAACAGCGGTGCCGTCCGGAATCGGCCGAGCGGAGCCTCTCGCAGTCAGCCCAGCAGCGGAGCCAGCCGGAGCCGCCCAAGCGGCGCCTCCCGCAGTCAGCCCCGCAGCGGAGCCAGCCGGAGCCGCCCCAGCGGCGCCTCCCGCAGCCAGCCGAGCAGCGGAGCCAGCCGGGGCCGCCCCAGCGGAGCCTCTCGCAGTCAGCCCAGCAGCGGAGCCAGCCGGAGCCGCCCCAGCGGCCTCCCGCCAGCCTCCCGCAGCCAGCCGAGCAGCGGGGCCAGCCGGAGCCGCCCCAGCGGCGCCTCCCGCAGCCGTCCGAGCAGCGGGGCCAGCCGGAGCCGCCCAAGTGGCGCCTCCCGCAGCCGTCCGAGCAGCGGAGCCGTGAGGAGTCGTCCGAGCGGAGCCTCGCGCAGTCGCCCGAGCGCGGCTTCGCGTAGCCGACCGAGCGCCTCGCGGAGTCGTCCCGGTGGATTCTCCCGCTTCGCGGGGAGCGGACAGAGCGGCGCGAGCCGGGGCGGCGGCGGTGGCGGCGGCGCAAGTGGCGGCGGCGGCAGCAGCGCCAGCGGTGGCGGCAGCAGCGCCGGAGGCAGCGGCGGTGGTGGCACCGCGGTGAGTCGCGGCAGCAGTTCGAGCGGTAACCGGCGCCCGAACAACAACTGAGAATTCTTCGGGTCTCACCAGCAAGTGTCCCCCGGCGGCGCCGCCGCCGGGGGACTTTTCGCGGCCCGCGGGGAACGGTCCGGACATCGCATCCCCCAGCCAAAGTCTGCCGGACAACGCGAGCGCAGACCCGCTCCCGGCGGGAACTCCGCACTTTTTGGCCGGCGCCGTACCCACAACCGGTTGTGGTGCTGGCGGTTGCATACCGCAACATGTTGTGGTTTAGTCTCATCCAAAGCTCTTTTGGCGCGCTCGGTGGAGCGTGTTCACGTCACTTCTCCGCTTCTTCCAACGAGAGGACATCTGTTCGACATGCACGTAGCCGTAGAACCCACCACCGTGGAGCCCCGCTCCAGGAAGGAACAAGAGACCCGGAAGGAACAAGAGACCCGGAAGGAACTAAAGAACGGTCGCGCCGGCGGACTCGAATTCCGGCGCCGCTTTACGGAACGTGGCGTCTCACCCTATGACCAGGTGGAGTGGGAAAAGCGCGACGCCATCATCACTGACGAGTACGGCGAAACGATCTTCGCCCAGCACGGCGTGGAGTTCCCGAAGTCATGGTCCATGATGGCGACCACCATCGTGGCGTCGAAGTACTTCCACGGATCGCTTGAGAAGGGAGAACGCGAATCGAGCGTCCGGCAACTCGTCGGACGGGTCGCCGACCAGATCGCCGCCTGGGGTGTGAAGGATGGGTACTTCGCCGACCAGGAGGCCGCGGATACGTTCCGCGAGGAACTCACCTTCCTGCTGCTCAACCAGTACGCGGCCTTCAACTCGCCGGTCTGGTTCAACTGCGGTGTCGAGAAGCATCCTCAGTGCTCGGCCTGTTTCATCAACTCGGTCGAGGACACCATGGATTCCATCCTGACCCTCGCCAAGACCGAAGGGATGCTCTTCAAGTGGGGGTCCGGCACCGGGACCAACCTTTCCACAATCCGCAGTTCACGCGAACAGTTGTCCAGCGGCGGGACAGCCTCCGGGCCGGTTTCCTTCATGAAGGGGTACGACTCTTTCGCCGGCGTCATCCGAAGCGGCGGCAAGACTCGCCGAGCCGCGAAGATGGTGATTCTCAACGTGGATCACCCGGACATCCTCGATTTCATTGACTGCAAGTCCCGCGAGGAACAAAAGGCCCACGCACTCATTGACGCGGGCTATGACGGCTCCCTGAACGGCGAGGCCTACGCGTCCATCCAGTATCAAAACGCCAACCACAGCGTGCGAGTGAGTGATGCGTTCATGCGCGCCGTCGAAAACGACGAAGACTGGTCCACCCGCGCGATTACCACGGGTGAGCCGATGGACACCATGCGAGCCCGGGAACTGTTCCGGCAGATCGCGGAATCGGCACACCGGTGCGGCGATCCGGGCATGCAGTTCGACGACACCGTCAACCGCTGGCACACCTCGAAGAACACCGCGCGGATCAACGCCTCGAACCCGTGTTCCGAGTACATGTACCTCGACGACAGCGCCTGCAATCTCGCATCCCTGAACCTCATGAAGTTCGTCAGTGAGGAACGCGACTTCGACACCGAGGGCTTTGAACACGCGGTGGACGTGGTCCTGACCGGCATGGAAATCATCGTCGGGAATGCGAGCTATCCAACGGCGCGGATCGAGAAGAACTCGCACGAGTTCCGGCCCCTCGGGCTCGGCTACGCGAACCTCGGGGCACTCCTGATGCACCGGGGTGTTCCGTACGACAGCGATCTCGGTCGATCGATCGCCGCTTCGCTGACGTCACTGATGACCGGACGCGCCTACCGCCAGTCGGCTCGCATCGCCGACATCACGGGACCGTTCCAGGGCTATCCGGAGAACGAAGCGCCCTTCCTCGAGGTGATGCGCATGCATCAGGATGCAGCGCTGGACATCGATGCGGCGGGAGTCCCGACGGAAATCCTTCCCCGGGCGCAGCAGGTCTGGGATGAGGCCATCGCGCTCGGAGAGGAATACGGCTACCGGAACGGCCAGGCTTCGGTGCTCGCTCCCACCGGCACCATCGGACTCATGATGGATTGCGACACGACCGGTGTGGAGCCTGATCTCTCTTTGATCAAGCACAAGAAGCTCAGCGGCGGCGGCATCATCCGCATCGTCAATCAGACCGTGCGCTCGGCGCTTGGGCGCCTGGGCTACGACGACGCAGCCATTCGGCGGATCTGGGACTACGTGGATGAGCACGGCCATGTCGAGGGGGCCCCCGACCTGAATGAGGAACATCTCCCGGTGTTCGATTGCGCCCTCGAGCCGTTCGGCGGCAAGCGTTCCATCCACCACATGGGCCACGTCAAGATGATGCATGCGGTCCAACCCTTCCTCTCGGGCGCCATTTCCAAGACGGTCAACATGCCCGAGGAAAGCACCGTCGAGGACGTCGAGGACACATATCTGGCCTCCTGGAAGCTCGGCTTGAAGGCGGTTGCCATCTATCGGGACGGCAGCAAGAAATCTCAGCCTCTGAATCGTGGCGAATCCACGCCGGAGGCGCCGACCATCTCCGACACGGCCGAGAAGGAACACCTGCCGCCGGAGCGCGACGCCATCATCCACAAGTTCGATATCGGGGGACACAAGGGATACCTCACGGTCGGACTCCGTGAGGATGGCTCTCCGTGCGAGATCTTCCTGCGGATGGCCAAGGAAGGCTCCTTCGTCTCCGGACTGATGGACGCCTTCGCGCGGGCGGTCTCCTACAACCTCCAGTACCGGGTTCCGCTCAAGGTTTTGGTCGACAAGTTCTCCCACACTCGCTTCGAACCATCGGGATACACCGGCAATCCGGACATCCCGCACGCCGACTCGATCACCGACTACATCTTCCGCTGGCTGGGACACCGTTTTCTGACGGTTCCCGACGAAATGGGCGCCGAAGACAGTGAGCCACGCCGGCCCACCGCGCGCCGTGCGAAAGCCCGTCCTCACCCGCGTCGTAGCACGGTGCTGGAACCGGCGGCCGTCTTCGCCGATGCCCCGCCCTGTTCCACCTGCGGAGCCCTGATGGTGAGGAGCGGCACCTGTTTCAAGTGCCTGAACTGCGGCGCCACCTCGGGCTGCTCCTAGTAGCCGGTGGACAAAGTGGCGTGAGCGCCGAGGCTGGCGAGGCCCAGTTCTCCCGGTGGGGGTTCGGCTGACAAGGCGCGCAAGGGAGGAGCCCCCACCGGGAGAACTGGCCCGAGCGTATTTCGACCGAAGCGCAACGATGAGCGCCTCGCAGAGGCGCGGTGAACAGCCGGTGGTGGAACCCACGTGAGCGCCGAGGCCGGCGAGGCGCCCGGCTGACAAGGCGCGTGAGGGAGGAATACCTGGTGTATTTCGACCGAAACGCAACGATGAGCGGCGCGGTTCAGCCGGGATGGATCGCCGGCCGAGCCCCCACCGGGAGAACTGGGCCGCGTGGGTTTCATCACCGGTTGTTTGGCCGGGATGCATCGGCAGCCGAGCCCCCACCGGGAGAACTGGGCCGCGTGACTTTGTCCACAGGCTGCTAGAGATACGCTGGAGTCCCGCCCGGGTCTCCGCCTGAGGCGGTTCAGCTCAGAGCATCTCCGCCGAAGGATTCGGCCGCGCTGACCGCGCGCCTGGATCTCTCCCGCGCTAGCCGCCGGCCGGAACCAGGGTTCCGACCGCAAGGCCGGGGGCTTCGCTCGCGACCCGGGTGATCTGTACCTCGCGGATGCAGTTTTCGAGAGGTTCTGCCGAGACCACCCCGACTCGAAGGTAGGAGTCGGTCAAGCCGGTCCAGCGGCCCGAACGGTCCTGCTGCTCGAACAGGACTTCCACGCGCTGCCCCAGGTGGCGCCTTGCGAACGCGTCTCGGCGCCGGTCCGAGAGCTCCCTGAGGATCCGGCTGCGCTCGGCGACCACATTGGGCGGGAGGTGGTCGGGCAGACCCGCCGCCCGGGTTCCGGCGCGTGACGAGTAGCTGAACACGTGGTAGTAGGCGAACGGAATTTCTTGCAGGTTGTCGCAGGTGCGCCGAAACGCGTCATCCGTTTCGCCCGGGAATCCGACAATTACATCGGTCCCGAGACCAAGACCGGGCACCGTTTCGACAGCCCGATCCGCAAAATCGCGGTAGTCGCGCATTCCGTAGCGGCGGCCCATCCGGGCCAGCACTTCATCGTCCCCGCTCTGTAACGGGAGATGCAGATAGCGGCAGAGCGCCCCGCGCTCGGCCATTCGGTCGAGCAAGCGGTCTTCCACGGTGGTCGGCTCGATCGAGGTGATGCGGATTCTCCGTACGCCGGGAACCTCCTCGAGCCGGTCCGCGACATCGGCCAGGGTGCGGCCTCCGCTTTGGTAGCGCCCGATGTTCACTCCCGTGAGCACGAGTTCCTGATACCCGGCTTCGGCGAGTTCCCGAGCCTCCCGGACCAGGTCGTCGAATCGCCGGCTGCGCTCCCGGCCCCGCGTGTAGGGGATGATGCAGAACGAACAGAAGAAATCGCACCCGTCCTGCACCTTGAGATTCGCGCGGGTGGAGTCGTAGCGCCCCGTGGACGGAACCTCGAATTCATGCCGCGAAATCCGCGCCGAGTGGAGAACGACCGGTTCGGGAAGTTTCCGCGGCCGATCCAGATAGTCGGGAAAGCTTTCCTTGAATTCGGTCCCGACGATCATGTCCACGCCGGCGATTTCCCGGAGGGCGTCGAGGCCGGATTGCGCATAGCACCCCGCCACCACCACGAAGGCCTCGGGTGAGTGACGAAGCGTCCGCCGCACGGTGTTGCGGCAGTGCGCCTCCGCTCGATGGGTCACCGAGCAGGTGTTGATAACCACGAGATCGGTCGGCTCCCCCCAGGGAACGATCGTGTAGCCTTTGCCCGCGAAGTGCCCTGCCCAGTTCGCCGCCTCCGTGTGGTTGAGACGACAGCCCAGCGAAGTAAACGATGCCCGTGGCACGGCCGGGAGCCTAACAGTCCGTGGGAAAAGCGCCCCGCAAATTTTCCGGAACGGCACGTGCGGCGATTCCGGCGATTTGCGCGCGTGCGGGGCGCTTTCCCCACGGGTGATAGCGCGAATCGCTCCGCGATCCGCGCTATCGTCTTTCGTGGGGAGGGGAAACCCCTCCCCACACCCCTCCCCCGCGGCGCTGCGCGCCGCGAATGGAGCGGACCAGCGTTTCGCCACAGCCCGCCAACAGTGAGCCCTCCGTAGGCCGCGAGGAATCTGGAGGAACAGGAGGCCAGTAACCGCCATGGGAACTCTTGGTCTTGCCGCGATCGCGCTCGTCCCGATCGGGGTGGTCGCACTCTTTCTGGTCGGATTGCGCTGGCCGGCGTCGCGCGCCATGCCGCTTAGCTGGCTCGCGGCGGCTGGACTCGCCTGGGGTATCTGGGGCATTTCCGGCGTCCGGATCGCGGCCGCGTCGGTCAACGGCCTGGTGGTCGCGGGGACGCTGCTCTACATCATCTTCGGCGCGCTTCTCCTGCTGCACACCATGCAGGAGAGCGGAGCCCTCTCCGTGATCCGACGCGGGTTTGTCGGCATCACTCCCGACCGTCGCATCCAGGTCCTCCTGATCGCCTGGCTGTTCGGATCATTCATCGAGGGGTCGGCCGGGTTTGGGACGCCGGCCGCCGTTGCCGTGCCGTTGATGGTGGGCCTCGGGTTCCCGCCGCTCGCCGCCGTGGTGGCGGGAATGATCATCCAGAGCACCCCGGTCTCCTTTGGCGCCGCGGGAACCCCGATCCTGGTCGGGGTCTCCACCGGTCTCTCGGGATCGGAAGCGGTCGCCGCCTACGCCGCCGGGCTCGGATTCCCGGAATGGACGGAGTTCCTGGCCTTCATCGGACTTCGGGTCGCGATCCTGCATGCCGTCGCCGGCACCCTGGTCCCGCTGATCGTGGTCGCCACCATGACCAGGTTCTTCGGGGAGCGCCGGAGCTTCCGGGAGGGCCTCGCGGTCTGGAAGTTCGCCCTTTTCGCCGCGGTGTCGATGACGGCTCCCTACCTGCTCACCGCCTGGCTGCTCGGTCCCGAATTCCCGGCGCTCCTCGGCGGCCTGATCGGGCTCGGGATCGTAGTTACGGCCGCGCGGCGGGGCCTCTTCATGCCCCCTGCCAGCCAACATTTCGAGTTCCCGCCGCGCTCCGCCTGGGACGCGGACTGGGTCGGAGGAAAGCTGATCTCGGACACCCAGCCGGCGGAGGGCCGCAAGATCGGAGCCGTATCCGCATGGGCTCCCTATGCGGTAGTCGGCGGTCTCCTGGTGCTTACCCGCCTGCCGTCGCTGCCCTTCAAGGAATTCCTTTCGGGAGTGGTGATTCGCTGGTCGGACATCTTCGGCAGCGACATCAGCGCGAGCGCCGCGCCGCTCTTCCTTCCGGGCGCCGTCTTCATCGCCGCCTCGCTGTTTGCGGTCCTGATCCACCGGATGGACCGAGGGCAGGTCGGGCGCGCCGTCTCCGCCTCATTCCGGAGTACCGCCCTCGCTTCGGTGGCGCTCGTGTTCACCGTGCCCATGGTGCAGGTGTTCCTGAACACCGGCGGCGGTGCGGCAGGGCTCGCCTCGATGCCCATCGCCCTCGCTGAGGGCGCCGCACAGATCGCGGGGTCGGCGTGGCCGTTCTTCGCACCCTTCATCGGCGGTCTCGGGGCCTTCGTCGCCGGGAGCAACACGGTGAGCAACATGATGTTCTCCTTGTTCCAGTTCGGTGTCGGCGAGCGTCTCTCGGTGGATCCCGGCTGGGTGGTCGCGCTCCAGGCGGTCGGGGGAGCGGCAGGGAACATGATCTGTGTCCACAACGTGGTGGCCGCCTCGGCGGTCGTCGGGCTGGTCGGCCGGGAAGGCGCGGTGATCCGGCGCACGCTGGTTCCGTTCGTCTACTACGCCCTGCTCCCGGGAGCCCTCGGTTATGCGATCCTGTGGTCCGGCACGCTGGGACCGGTAAATGCCGGTTCCCTGGTCGTGGCCGGCATCGCGATCGGGGCCGCGGTGTGGATCTTCCGCAACCGCACCAACTAACAGCCTGTGGTGAAACCCGCGTGAGCGCCGAGACCGGCGAGGCGCCCGGCTGACAAGGCGCGTGAGGGAGGAGCCCCCACCGGGAGAACTGGCCCGGGTGTATTCCGACCGACACGCAACGATGAGCGGCGCGAAGCGACGCGGTTCAGCCGGGATGGATCGCCGGCCGAGCCCCCACCGGGAGAACTGGGCCGCGTGGGTTTTGCTACAGGCTGTTAAACCTCCGGGACCCAGCTCCGGCGTCGGGCTCAGCGCGGCAGCAGCGAGGTTCCGTCCACGTCCTCCGGCACGCTGACTCCCAGCAGGTCGAGGACCGTTGGGGCGATATCCCGGAGCGACGCCGGCTCGCGGAGCGACACGTTGGAGAGCAGGACTCCGGCGGTGTCCTCCATGGAGCAGTGGTCACCGCTCCAGTTGTCCAGATTCGGAGTGATCGAAGACGGCGGCATTCCACCGAGGGTGCTCTGCCACCCGATTCGGTAGCCGGGCTCCAGGCCGAGGATCAGATCGGGAGCCTCCTCCACAAACGGGCCCCGGTAGATCTCCGCGCGCCGGTACACCGCACGGACCACGGGGTCTCCGGTTTCCGGATCGCGGAACGCCTTGAGGTCGCTGATGAGTCGCTCGAGGAGTTGCTCGCGCTCCGCTCCCGGTGCGACGGTCCCTTCGGGCTCCCGGCCCTGCTGATTCAGATAGATCCCTGAAAGGCCCAGGGCGAACGCACTCGTCCGGCTCCAGTCCACCCCGGGGAAGAACAGCGCCTCGGGATCGAACAGATCCTCCAATCGGCGCTCTCCCGAATCCCCTGCCGCCCGCAGGTAGCCATTCTCGGCGAGCCAGGTGTTCACGTTGAACTGCTTCCGGAAGGAATGGAAGCCGTGGTCGGAGACCACCAGGAACCGGGTGCCGGGAGGCGCCGCCGCCACGGCGTCTCCGACGATCCGGTCGAGATCCCGATAGGTTTGGGCGATCCCCCCGCCATAGCGCCGGCCCAGCTCCGGATCGTGGTTCGGATGATCGGGGTCGGCGAACCGGTAGAGCATGTGCTGGATCCGATCGGGGAACAGGAAGACCGCCGTCAGCAGCCGCCAGGAGTCCTCGCGGAACGTCTCCATCAGGAGCCGTTCGTTCGACTCCCGGGCAAACCGGGCATCCTCGAGCAGGGCGTCGAAATCCACCGCCTCGTCGCGCAGCGGGTTCGTGATGATCTTCCAGCCGATGGTCTCGTAGGGACCGGAGCGCCGGGCCAGATCTCCGGCGAAATCCCGGGGGAAGGAGAGGTCGACGATCGGCGGCAGGCGCTCCGGGTCGAAGTTGACCGGCTCCATGTAGACCGAGACATTCGGCTCGAGCGACAGCACCCGAAAACGCACCAGCCCCGCCAGCCGGATCAGCGGATTCAGGGGAAAGCGCACGGAAACGAAATCGGACCACTCTCCGGCAGCCAGGCTGAAGGCCGTACCGGACGTCTCGATCTCGAGCCCGTCTCCGCTTCGCCGGAACGTGACGGGAATCTCGACCTCGGGCTGATCCACCTCCCGGGCCGCCGCCGTGAAATCACGGGGCCCCCGGATCACGCTCCGCGCCACTCCGGCATCGAAACGGAGCGGGAAACGGGTGCCCCCGGTTTCGGTGGATTCCTCCTCGAGGAGGTCGGTCGTGTACACCGACCAGAGGCCGAACGACTTTCGAACGTCCGGGACGCCGAAGCCGGCAAGGATGCGGGCGCCGGGTGACTCCTCGACCGGGAACTCCATCGGTGCCTGAAGCGCCACCGTAGGCACCCCGGCTCCGCCGGCTATCTTCCAGAAGGCGTCTCCCTGCCGGGCCCGGATCGCCCGCGGAACCGCGGCGGGCAGCCACACCGCAACGAGGGCCGCCGCCACGCCAGGGACCGTCGTCAACACCACCAGGAACGCCCGGCGAATCCGGGGACTCGCGGAAGTGCGTTGGAGCAGCCAGCTCGCC
Organism: Candidatus Marinacidobacterium sp.; assembly: GCA_965250045.1. GTDB lineage: Bacteria > Acidobacteriota > Vicinamibacteria > Marinacidobacterales > Marinacidobacteraceae > Marinacidobacterium. Next base: position 2,171,064 of record OZ252286.1, on the reverse strand, counting down.
GCGATTCCCGCACCAAGCGCCAACGCCAGCACCGCGCCTACCCGCACCGGCACTCCGGGCAGTTCGGTCGATGCCTGCCGCACCAGCGCGATCTGCGGGACGTAGGTGTCCTCCCGCTTCTCGAGAAAGTCGAAGATCCGCGTGCGACCCGGGTTCATTCCGGTAGCGAAGGTCGCCCAGGCGACCGGAGACTCCGAGGGCTTCGTAGTGGCCAGCGGAGCGAAGGTCCCCTGCCGGGCGAGACTTGCAAGATTCGGAAGGTCGCCCTCCGCGATCATCGCCGCGATGGTGTCCGGGTCGGCTCCATCGAATCCGAGAACCACCACCCGCTCGGGTGGCTGCGCGTACGCCCCTTTGTCCCACGCCGGGAGCAGGCAGACGGCAGCGCCGACAAACACCGCGCACAGGCGACGAGAGAGAACGCGTACGCGAGCGGGCCTCCGCCGAGCCGGAAAACTGCAAAACGACATGGGCACCCACAGGTTACAGCGGAGAACCGGCGTTTTCGCGAACGCCCTCAGCTTCGAAAAAGCAGCGGCGGTAAGAGGCATCGAGTCCGGTAGCATTGGGCGGTTATGCCGTTATCGCATTCCAGACCGCAACTGCTCGCTGCCCTGACCGTGGGCCTGCTTTTTCCCGCGCTCGGCGTTCAGGCTCAGGAACTCGAGGTGCTTCCCGAGTACCAGGCCGAGCTGGCGGAAATCACGGCCGACCCCCGGGTTTCGGCGGCGCTCGAGGAGGTCCTCGCGATGGATGAGGAGAACGAGCGCCTGCTGATCGAGTTGACCGAGATCCCGGCGCCCCCTTTCATCGAGGAAGTGCGAGCTGCCCACTACCAGGGACTCGTGCGCGAAGCGGGGCTCGAGGCGGGAATCGATGAGATCGGGAACGTCGTCGCCCGTCGGAGCGGCCGAACCGGAGGCCGGACGATCGCGGTGGTAGCTCACCTCGACACCGTGTTTCCCGAAGGAACCGATGTCACCGTCCGGAGAGCCGGCGACAAGCTGATGGCCCCCGGGATCGCCGACGACACCCGCGGCCTGGTGACCATGCTGGCCATCGTCAAACTCATGGCTCGCCACGGGCTCGACACGCGAGACGACGTGTTGTTCGTCGGCTCGGTCGGGGAAGAGGGAATCGGAGATCTGCGGGGAGTCAAGCACCTCTTCCGCGACGGGGGACCGGAGATCGACGCGTTCATCGCCATTGACGGCACGAGCAACACCCGGGTGCTGAATCACGCGATCGGCTCCCATCGCTTTCGGGTGCGTTTCCTCGGGCCCGGCGGACATTCGTGGGGGGCCTTTGGCCTCGGGAACCCGGCTCACGCCATGGCGCGGGCCATCAAACTGTTCGACGATCGCGCGGGCGAATACGTCATGGCGGGAGCCAAGACCACCTACAACATCGGACGCATCGGAGGCGGCACCTCCATCAATTCGATCCCGTTCGAGAATTGGATGGAAGTGGACATGCGGTCCATGGAACCCGGACGGCTCGAGGAGATCGACGCCATCTTCCACGCGGCGATGACCGAGGCGCTCGCTGAGCAGAACGAAATGCGGCGGGACGGCGAGGAGCTGACGGTGGACATCGAGTTGATTGGAGATCGCCCGTCCGGGATGGTTGCGATCGACACCCCGCTCATTCAGCGGGCTCTCGCCGCAACCCGGGCCGTTGGGGCGGAGCCGGAACTCAGCATGGGCTCCACGGACTCGAACGTCCCCATCGCCCGCGGAATCCCGGCCACCACGATCGGCAGCGGTGGAGAGGGCTTCGGCGCTCACTCCCTCCACGAGTGGTGGGCCAACCGTGACGGCCATTTGGGCATCCAGAAGGCGCTGCTGCTCGTGCTGGCCGAGGCCGGCCTCGAAGCCGCCAACTAGCAGCCTGTGGATAAAGTGACGCGAGCGCCGAGGCCCCCACCGGGAGAACTGGCCGGTGAGGCGCCCGGCTGACAAGGCGCGCGAGGGAGGAGTCCCCACCGGGAGAACTGGCCCTGGTGTATTTCGACCGAAGCGCAACGATGAGCGACGCGAAGCGGAGTGGTTCAGCCGGGATGCATCGCCGGTTGAACGCCGCGTGACTTTGTCTACCGGCTGCTGACGCTTGGCTGCCATGTCTGCCTGTCAGTTCGATTTCAGCCTGCCCGTCGAGGCCAGGAAACTCGTCGAAGGCCTCCGGAGCGATTTCGCCCGCTTCGGTGGCACGGTCAGCGGGGGCGACGGTCCTGCGGGGTTCGGCGAGTTCTCGCTCTCGACACCGCTCGGAAACTTTTCGGGAACCTTCGAGGTCGCCGACAACGCCGGCGGCGGGTGCGCGTTCCGGATCAACGTGGACGAGAAGCCGATGTTCGTCCCCTGCTCCGCGATCGAGGAACACCTCGGACGGCGGGTCCGGAAAGCCGCCGCCACCATCTGAAGGCGCCTGCGGTCACGCCGCCGGCCGGCCCCACCGCCCGCGGGCGCCCGCGGGCGAATTCCTAGCGGCGGGCGACCGGGTTTTCGAGGACGCCGACCGTTTCGACCTCGACGGAGACCATGTCGCCTTCGCTCATCGCCTGGGTGGAGCCCGGGGTTCCAGTGAAGATCACGTCGCCGGGCATCAGCGTCACGTAGCGGCTCACGTAGCTCACGATGTCGCTCGAGTCGAAGATCAGGTCGCTCGTCCGCTGCTGCTGGACGATTTCGCCGTTCAGCCGGGTGATGAGTTCGAGGTCGTCGTAGTCGACTCCACGCGAAATCACCGGCCCGATCGGACCATAGGTATCCGAGGCCTTCGCCCGGAACCACTGGAGATCGGCGCCCTGCCAGTCACGTTCGCTCACGTCGTTGCCGGCGGTCACCCCGAATATGTAGTCCTGCGCCTGGTCCAGCGGAACGTCGCTGGCCTCCTTACCGATCACCACGACCAATTCGCCCTCGTAGTGGACGTTCCCGGCGTCTTCGGTCATCTCGATGGCGTCACCGGGCCCGACGATGCTCGTCGGCAGCTTGGCGAACACCCCCGGATAGGGAGCCGGTTCCCGGTCTCCCAGGTGGGAGGCGTAGTTGAGCCCGATCGCGATCACCTTGCCCGGATCGGCGGGGGCGAGGAGACGCGCTCCGGAGCGGGCAACCCGCTCCCCGGTCGGGGCTCCGCCCGCCCAGGGCGCCGCGTGGAGGGCCACGATCTCGTCGCCCTCGACGCGGCCCCAGGTCGCTGCGCCCGAGTCGCTCGCGAACCGAACGTATTCCCCGGCCGGCTGATCATCGACGGCGACCGCGGCCGGTTCCATCGGCTCTTCCATTGGGGGAGCTCCGCAGCCAAGAACGAGCAGTAGCGGGGAAACGAGTGTGAAAGAGCGGAGTCGAAGCACGAGAGACCTCCTCGGACGGGCCGGTAGCGCAGGATAGCGTCGAGCAGCCCTTGGGCAAAGTGGGGCGAGCACCGAGAGCGGGGAGGCGCCCGGCTGACAAGGCGCGCGAGGGAGAAATACCTAGCGTATTTCGACCGAAGCGCAACGATGAGCGACGCGAAGCAGAGCGGTGAACAGCCGGTGGTGGAACCCACGTGAGCGCCGAGGCCGGCCAGTCCTCCCGGTGGGGGCGAGGCGCCTGGCTGACAAGGCGCGTGAGGGAGGAGCCCCCACCGGGAGAACTGGCCCGGGTGTATTCCGACCGAAACGCAACGACGAGCGGCGCGAAGCGACGCAGTTCAGCCGGGATGGATCGCCGGCCGAGCCCCCACCGGGAGAACTGGGCCGCGTGGGTTTCATCACCGGTTGTTTGGCGGGGATGCATCGCCGCTCGAATGCCGGTTCACTTTGTCCACGGGCTGCTAGGACGGATTGAGCAGGCGACAGCCGCGGTTCCGGGCAACGATTTCGTAGGCGGCCAGTTCGGCGAGCAGAAGTGGCGGAAACGCGTAGGCGAGCACCGCCAGGACACGCGCGGGAAGTCCCCTCAGGCCCGGGGGTGCGGCATAGAGGAGGAACCGGTTCACCGCGAAGGCCCCGCCGTGGAACCGGCCCTTCAGATCCCTGAAGCGGACGCGCTCTTCACACGCGGTTCGCGAGATGCCGAGCCGGGCCAATTGGTCGTCGGTCAGTTCCTGAGAGGCAGCAAAGCGAATCGGCCGGTCGCCCGCGAATCGGGCCGCCGCGACCGCGGCGCGCGTGCAAAAGCCTCAGCCGCCGTCGTAGATGACGAGCGGAACGCGATCGCGGGTCCGGGGTTCTGCCGCCGCCGCGGTCAACTGAGATCGAGCCGGGGGGTATCCCGTCCGCTGCCGTTGAAACGGTTGTCCGGGTAGCGGCGGATGAGCCAGATGCGGAAGATTCCGAAGCCGAGGCCGACGAGCACGGTTCCCAGGAGCAGCATCCCGGCGAGGGCGAAGGACTCGAGGATCAGGGTCAGGATCCCGCGGGGGGGTTCCGTCTGCGGGAGGGTCACGAACTCGACCGTCTGCCGTTGCTGGAGCATCGCCCACGAAACGAGAGACCCGAGAGGCCCGAACCATTGGATCATTCCGGATACCGGGCCGGCGCCGGTCAAGAGGCGCCCCGCATCACCCGGTGCTTCGGATTGTAGCGGGGGTTTCGACTCGGTCCAGAGAACGGTTCAGGGATCGCTCAATCCGCGCCGTCAGGGGCGCCGTATCGAAACGGAAGGCCCCGGAGACGTCTTCCCGGATCCCCGGTGCGTCCTCCACCTCGAACCAGATCGGCGGCTGGTCGTCAGCGAGAGCAAAGAAGGTGAGCATCAGGTGCGCTACCCGGAAGTTCGCGCGTTCAAAGGGCGAGATCTCCAGGAACCGGGCAAAGAAGAGAGCCGCGCGCGGCGCGGTCTCGAGATCCTTTCCGCTGGCGCCGGAAATCCAGTCGAGGAGTTCGCCGAGCCGCAGCGAAATGGTCTGTGGCGCGGAGAGGCTCGCCCCCTGAAACTGCGGCTCGATCTGATGGGCGCGAAAAGGGCTCACTCCGGTCAACCCGCTGGCGACCGCGTGCACCTCCGAAATCAGCTCCTTGCTCGGGTCCCGATCTCGAGCGGCGCGCCCAAGAAGGCCGAGGGCTCCGAGCGAAGGCCCGAAGGCGGGCGTGGGAGCCCCTCCCTCACGGAGGGCGCGAATCTCCTCTTCCGCGAGGGCGGCGCCGGTCAGTTGCAGCGTCGCGCGGGCGGCCTCCACCACCAGCGCCTCGCAGCCCGCGCCCCACCGCGCGCTCCCTAACTGCCCCCGGACCCGGTCGCGACGGGCGCGGATTTCCTGTCCTGGCCCTGGCGCGCGCGGCGCTCCCGCACCCGGGTGAAGCGGCAGCGTCTCGCTCATCCCGGAATTCTAGGCGTCATATCAACACTGCCCAGCGCAAAGTCCCAGCGGCCTAGAATCGCTCGGTGCTCGCCCGCCGGATCATTCCGTGTCTCGACGTGAAGAACGGCCGGGTGGTCAAGGGGGTACGTTTCAAGGATCTGACCGACGAGGGAGATCCGGTGGAATGCGCGGTGGCTTACGACGCGGGCGAGGCCGACGAGCTGTGTCTGCTCGACATCACCGCCACCTGGGAGGCGCGTGGAACCGCGCTCGCTACCGTGAAGCGGGTGGCGGAAGCGCTCACGATCCCCTTCACGGTCGGGGGCGGCGTGCGTTCGGTTGCCGGCATGGACAACCTGCTCCGGGCCGGCGCCGACAAGGTTTCCATGAACAGCGCGGCCGTCGAGCGGCCGCAACTCCTTGCCGAGGCCAGCCGTCAGTTCGGGTCGCAGTGCCTGGTGCTGGCGGTGGATTCCCGCCGTGCGCCGGGTGGCGGTTTCGAGGTCGTGGTGGCGGGCGGGAGAATTCCTACCGGACGGGACGCCATCGAGTGGATACGGCGGGGCGAGGATCTGGGCGCCGGGGAGATCCTGCTCACCAGCATGGACCGGGACGGAACCAGCGACGGGTATGACCTGGAACAGCTGCGCGAAGCCACCGAGGCGGTGTCGGTGCCGGTGATTGCTTCCGGAGGCGCCGGCGGTCCCTTGCACCTCGCCGAAGTCTTCGAGCAGACCGGCGCCGGCGCCGCGCTCGCCGCGTCCATCTTCCACCGCGGTCTCTACACAGTCGCCGAGGTAAAGCGATTCCTCGCGGATCGCGGTATTCCGGTACGCCCGCCGGAGGCCGAACTCTTCAACGTTGCAGACCTCGCTACCGCCCAATGACCCCGAAAATCCACTGGAACGAGGACGGTCTGGTTCCCGCCGTCATCCAGGATGCGGTGGGCGGCCGGGTCCTCATGCTCGGCTGGATGAACGACGAGGCCGTCACCCGCACCATCGAGAGCGGCCGCGTCCACTTCTGGTCGCGAAGCCGCAAGACGCTGTGGAAGAAGGGCGAGACCTCGGGCAACGAACTCCACCTCCGCTCGCTGACCGTTGACTGCGACGGCGACGCCCTCCTGGTTCATGCCGACCCCGTCGGCCCGACCTGTCACACCGGCCAGACCTCATGCTTTTTTGAGCCCCTCACCGAGGGGAGGAGTACTTCGGACGGCACCCGCGTCCTGGAGCTCGGGCCCGCGCTGAGCGCGCTCAGCGCAATCGTGAAAGAGCGGGCGGCAAGCCGCCCGGAAGGCTCCTATACCGCGGCCCTGCTGCAGGCCGGTACCCGGCGCATTGCCCAAAAGGTGGGGGAGGAAGGCGTCGAAGTGGCGCTGGCGGCCGCGGCCGGGTCCACCGCGGAAGTCGTGAACGAGTCGGTAGACCTTCTCTACCACCTGCTCGTGCTGCTCGAGGATCTCGGAATCGAGAACCGGAACGTGGCGGCGGAAATTACCCGCCGGTTCCCCTCACCAGACCGCTGACCAAGAGCGGCCCCTACCCGGTGAGCGCCAATCGGGCTTCGGGAAGGGTGAACCGATTTTCGTAGAGCGCACGCCCGAGGATGACCCCGCTCAGCCGGCCCCGGGCCGGACCATTCCCCGGCGATAACCCGGTGTTCCGGGTGACGAGGCGCACCGCCTCAAGGTGCGACAGCGCCCCTACCCCGCCGGCCAAAATGGTCGGAAGTCCGGAGGCGGCCGCCATCCGCAGCGCGGCCTCCGCATCCGGCCCTTCCATCGTGCCGTCCCGCTCGACGCTCGTGTAGACCAGGGCGGCAGCGCCCCTCTCCCCCCAGCGGCGGGCCGCTGCCTCGGGTTGGGTCCCCGCGGCACCCGTGCCTCCCGGATTCGGCTCTACCCATCCACGGGTCTGCAGGCGGCCCGCGCGCACGTCGAGCGCCACCGCGACCCCGGCGCGGTCCACCCGGATGGCTTCTTCCACGACCTCCGGGGCTTCGACGGCGACCGTCCCGAACACCACCCGCGCGGCTCCCTCCCTGCGGAGTTCCGCATAGGACCGCGCCGTTCGGACGCCGCCGGCGACCTGGACCTGAAGGGGACACTCCCGGAGGAGGCGCCGTACGGCCTCGCGGTTTCCCCCGTCGCCAAACGCGGCGTCGAGATCCACTACGTGGAGCCAACGGGCGCCGGCGCCGGCAAATTCCGCCGCTACCTCGAGGGGATCCTCGCCGTACACGGTCTCGCGGTCACGGATCCCCCGCAAGAGGCGCACGACGCGCCCTCCGGAGAGATCGACCGCCGGAATCGGCTCGATGCCGGTTTCGGTCATGGCCGGCCGGCCCGAGACGCGCCGAGCGCGAGAAAGTTGGAAAGCACCGCCGCGCCGAGCCGGCCGCTCTTTTCGGGATGGAACTGGATTCCGAACACCCGGCCTTCCCCGGCCGCGGAGGCGAACCGGACCCCGTACTCGGTAGCCGCGAGCAGATGGTGCGGCGAGGAAGTTTCCGCATAGAACGAGTGGAGGAAGTAGGCGTACCCACCGTCGGGAATCCCACCCAGCAGCCCGCGCGACAGGGGGTCGGACCCGATCCCCTCCAATTGGTTCCAACCGATGTGGGGAACGAGCATCCCACCCCCGAAGCGGCGCACCCGTCCGGGCAACAGGCCGAGTCCGGCAACGCCGGGCGCTTCATCGCTCTCGGGAAAGAGCATCTGGAGGCCGACACAAATGCCGAGCAGCCAGGCCCCGGCCTCGACGGCCCGGCGGAGCGGCCCCTCGATGCCGCGTTCACGAAGGGCGCGCATCGCTTCACCGAAGTGCCCGTCCCCCGGGAGAACGAGTCGTTGCGCAGCCGCAATGCGTTCGGGGTCGGACGTGAGGTGCACTTCGGCCCCCTGGCGCCCGAGGGCCCGGACCACGCTACCGAGGTTGCCGGCCCCGTGGTCCACGACCACGGCTTCGGGGACGGAGCCCCCGCGCACACCACTCACGGGCGGTCAGTCGGAGAGGGTGCCCTTGGTCGAAGGAACGGCGTCCCCTACGACTTCCTTCGCCTCGGCGAAGGCCCGGGCGAACGCCTTGAAGACCGTCTCGGCGATGTGGTGGCTGTTGCGGCCGATGAGCCCGTCCACGTGCACCGTGAGCCGGCCCCGGTCGGTCAGGGCCCGGAAGAAGTCCTCGAACAACTCCGTCGGTGTCTCACCCACCCGTTCGGCCGGGAACGCAACCCGCCACGCCAGGAACGGCCGCCCGCACAGATCCACCACGACGCGCGAAAGTGCCTCGTCGAGCGGAACGTGCGCCGTCCCGAACCTGCGCACCCCCTTCAGGTCGCCGAGCGCCTCGGCCAGGCAATCGCCGAGGGTCAGCCCCACGTCCTCCATGGTGTGGTGGGCGTCCACGTGGAGGTCGCCTTCGGCCTCCACCGTCAGCGCCATCCCCGAATGCCGGGCCAGCGCCTCCAGCATGTGATCGAAGAAGCCGATACCGGTGGAGATTTCGACCGAGGGCACGGCCGGGTCGAGGTCGACTTCGATCCGCACGCGCGTTTCGCGCGTTTCGCGCCGCCGGACCGCCGCCCGGCGCGGCGCCGTGAGGTTGGATGGGACGGAAACGCTCACGCGACCGGGGACTCCGCCACCCCGGCCACCTGAACTTCCGAGTCAAGAACGGCCCGGGACAGCGAGTCGGCGAGTGCCTCCAGGAAGACCACGTTCTCTTCCGGGGTCCCCACGGTGACGCGGAGCGTTCCCTGGAGCAGTGGGTGGCGCGAGAAGTCGCGCAGCGCGACCCCCCGATCGAGGATCCGGCGAGCCAGCACGGTGCTTTCCATCGGGGTCTTGAAGAGCACAAAGTTCGTGTGCGATGGCCAGACCGAGACTCCGGGCAGTACGGCGAGCCGGTCGGCCAACGACTCCCGTTCCGCCGTGATCTTGACGGTCATTTCGAGGAGGGCGTCCCGTTGCCTCATGACGGCGGACGCCGCCCGGCACGTGTAGACCCCGACCGGGAACGGGGGCTGGGCTCGACGGATATTGAAGATCGCATCAGGAGCGCCGAGCAGATAGCCGAGACGGGCTCCCGCCATCGCCATCGCCTTCGAGAAGGTCCGCAGCAGGATGACGTTGCCGAATTCGTCAAGCAGCGGCCGGGCCGTCTGTCCGCTGAACTCGTGATACGCCTCGTCCACCAACAAAAAGCCCGGCGCCACCGAGGCCAGTTCGCGGAGAGCCTCCAAGGGGAGCAGTTGCCCCGTCGGGTTGTGCGGATTCGTAACGAAGACGAGAGAGGGCTGCTCGGATTCGATTCGCCGGAGGAACTCGTGAACGTCGTAGGAGAGGTCGTCGAGCAGGGCCACCGGAGAGGGCTCCCCGCCGGCGAGCCGGACCGCCCAGGGGTACATGGAAAAACCCGGGGACGGATACAGGGCGCGACGCCCGGCGCCGGTCGTGGCGAGCGCCATCAGCGCGAGCATGTCGTCCCCGCCGTTTCCGAACGCGACCCCCTCGGGCTCCCAATCGGCGAGACGGGCAATCGCCTCCCGGACTTCCGGATAGCCCCGGTCCGGATACGGCCGGGCGTCCGTTCCGGCGACCGCCTCCGCCATCGCCGCAAGGACCCCTTCGGGAAGCGGCCACCGGCTCTCGTTCCAGTCCAGGTGGATGGGGACATCCGGACGGGACCCCACATCGGGGGCGAGTTCGAAAACCTCGGAACGGATCGCATCCAGCGGAACGGATTTCATACCGGCAATGTAGCGAAACCGCGATCTGTTCTAACAGCCTGTGGTGGAACTCGGGTGAGCGCCGAGAGCGGGGAGGCGCCCGGCTGACAAGGCGCGTGAGGGAGGAATACCGAGTGTATTTCGACCGAAACGCAACGCAGAGCGCCGCATAGCGCCAGTTCTCCCGGTGGGGGGGCGGTTCAGCCGGGATGTATCGCCGCTCGAACGCCGCGTGAGTTTCGCCACAGGCTGTTAAGACCGGAACGCCGCCGGGCTACCGGTGGCCGGCGTTCCCTGCGGGTGATCATCCTCGAAGCGGATCGCAACGGAGCGGGCGTGCGCCTCGAATCCCTCGATGCGGGCAAAGCGCTCGAAGTCCTCCCGGAACGACTCCAGGGTCGCTTTCCGGAAGCGGAGGACGCTTTGCCGTTTCAGGAAATCGCCGACCGAGAGCGGCGAGGCGAAGCGGGCGGTGCCGCCGGTCGGCAGGACGTGATTCGGACCCGCTCCGTAGTCGCCGATTGCCACGGGCGAGTGCTCACCCAGCAGGACCGCCCCCGCGCTCGGGAACCGGTCGGCAAGGGTCTCGGGGTCGCGAGTCATGACCTCAAGGTGTTCGGGCGCGATTTCCTCCGCGATCCGCACTGCTTCGTCCAATCCTTCGACATGAACCACCGCTCCGTGGCGCGCGAGGGCGCGGGCGATGGTTTCGGCATTCGGTTGGCCCTCGGCTTGGCGGCCGAGCTCGGCGACCGTCGCCTGCGCAAGCTCGCGCGAGGTGGTGATGAGGATGGCGCGTTCCTCTCCGGAACCGTGTTCGGCCTGGGCCAGGAGATCCGCGGCAACCCAGTCCGGCCGGGCCGTCTCGTCGGCCAACACCACGACTTCGGAGGGTCCGGCGAACGCATCGGTCCCGATGCGGTGGCCGAGCTGACGTTTTGCCTCGGCGACGTAGGCGTTCCCCGGTCCCACCACCTTGTCCACCGGCCGGACGGTCGCGGTTCCGTACGCAAAGGCCGCGATGGCCTGGGCCCCGCCGATCCGGTAGACCTCGTGGACGCCGGCCGCGAGGACCGCCGCCGCCAGCACCGGACTACGTTCGAGGGCGCCCGGAGGCGTCGCGAGCGCGATCCGCGGTACTCCGGCCACGGTCGCCGGAACCGTGTTCATCAGTACGGTGGACGGGTACACCGCAGCTCCGCCGGGCACATACACCCCCGCGGACGCGATCGGAGCGGATCGCCATTCGAGGCGCGATCCCTCCCCGAGATCCATCCGGAACGACTCTTCGCGCTGGCGCTCGTGGTAGGCCGCGATGCGGTCCCGGGTCCGCCGGAGCAGCCCCCGCTCCTCCGGCCCGGCGTCCGCGGCGAGGCGAGCGAGTTCCTCCGGGGATACCCGAAGGCGCGGCGATTCGAAGTCGGCGGAATCGAACCGGCGCGCCAACTCGACGAGAGCGTCGTCCCCCTCCCGTCGCACCCGCTCCAGGATGGCCGCGGTTCGCTCCCGGACAATCTGGCCGGAACCGGTTCCTTCGAGACTGGTCCGCCGCGGGTCGGCCCGATAGGCGTCAGCGCCTTCGAAAATGGGTACCGCAAAGCGGCCCGGGAGTCCGCGCGCCGCCCCGCTCATGTTTTCCCCATCGCGGTCTCCAGCCGCCGAAGCAGCGCCTGGAGGGCCGATCCACGGAGACGGAAAGAGGCACGGTTCACCACGACCCGCGCGGAGCTCTCGAAGAGCGTTTCCTCCTCGATCAGGCCGTTGTCCCGAAGCGTCACCCCGGTCTCGACAAGGTCCACAATGGCGTCGGCGAGATCCATCGTCGGCGCCAGTTCGATGGCGCCGGCGAGTCGAATCAGCTCGACGGGAATCCCCTGGGCGCCGAAATGCCGGGTCGCCACCGCGGGGTACTTCGTCGCGATTCGGAGCGGCGGCTCGGGCAACGGACGCCCCTCAAGCCGGGCGAGAACCATCCGGCAGCGGCCAAGGCCGAGGTCGAGCGGCTCGTAGATGTGGGCCGGCCGTTCCTCCAGGATGTCCCGGCCGACCACTCCGAAATCAGCCACTCCGTGCTCCACGTAGATGGGAACGTCGCGATCCTTGGCGAACAACACCTCCATCCCGTTCCCCTGAAGACGCAGCCGGCGGTCGGCATTTCCTTCGGGCAAGGGAACCCCGGCGCCCCGCAGCAAGCTCGTCACCGCCCGTAGCAGCCGCCCGGTGGGAAGGGCGGCGACGAGCGGGGGATTCATGGCGGGAACCCGGGGATTTTAGGAGCCTGCCGTGCCGCGCGGCGCGTATTTTGCGTACGATGCGAATCGTGAGGGGCGCGCTCTGGGAGCCATGAACTCCGTTCGGAGGGATCGAGTGGCCCCGCGTCTGGTTCGGCTAGGAGCGGGACTTGTTGTCGGGGGAACACTGGTCGCGGCGCCGGAGGCGCCGGCGTATCGGCTCATGCATGATCGGGAGGGCGCCGTCCTCGGAGGGGAGTCGGGGGCCTTCCGCTGGCCGGACGACGCCTGGCCGCTCCGTTATCGGCTGCTCGAGAACGACCTCCTCCCCGTGGATGTGTTCGCGGACCACGACGCGTGGCGCGAGTTCCTCGGCGCCGCCTTCCAGCAGTGGAACGACATCCCGACCGCGGAAGTGGACATCCGGCTGGAAGGGGAACCCGTCATGCAGCGGGATGGGTCGGACGGGGACGGGATCAACACCATCGGCTTTTCCGCCGACCTCGAGGCGACAGGCGGCCGGATCAACGGGCGGGTCTCGTGGGTGCTCGAGGGCGACCGGCTCGTGGGCTGCGACGTGATGGTTAACCCCGCCTACCCCGCCACCCTCCCGGAAGAGGATCGACTGGAGAAGTTGACCGGACTCGTGCTGCACGAAATTGGGCACTGCCTTCCCCTGCTCCACTCGGATCCGATGCCGATGACGATCCACGTTGAACTGCCGGGAGTGAACCTCACGGGCTTTTCGCCCGACCCCGCGATGTCCTACGGGAACTTTCGGGAGTCGCTCACCGTGGACGACATGGTGGCCGCCTCGCTCCTGTATCCGGCGCCCGAATTCCGTGATTCCACCGGTGGCCTCACGGGCACCGTCCGGTTCGACGACGGGGCGCCGGTTCGATACATCTACGCGCAGGCGGTCGAGATCGGGAGTACGCGCCCCCGCGCCGGTCCTGGAATGTTCACCGACGAAGATGGCCGTTTCCTTATCGAAGGGCTACGGCCCGGCCCGGTCATGCTTTGGTTCCACCCGAGCGTCATTCCCGGCGCCCACCAGTTCGTCGGCGAATTTGCGTTCTGGTTCCAGGATCAGTGGTTGTTCGCGGAAGTCACCGCGGGTGAGACGACGGAGGTTCCGGCCATCGCGCTCCGGCGCGGACGGGCAACCATCGAGTGATGCCTCGCAACGCCCTCGCCGCGGCCGCAATAGTCCTTGTCGCCTCGTTCGCCGGACGGGGAGACCCTCCGATCATGGAGGACAGCAGCGAGGCGGCGGCGCAGACGGAATGCGGCGAAACATCTGTCCTCGGCTCGCTGGTGGGTCCCGAGGACCCGAGCACCGGGCGGCAGCGGGGCAGGATCTCGATTCGCTACCGGGACCCGGGGACGGTGGTCAACCTCCTTTCCCCCTACTTCGGCAGCGCCTACAGCGATATCCGCGTGTTTCCCCGCCCTCTCGTTTTCCTGCAGGGGTTCCGCTCCGAAACAACCGGCGACGGCTACCTCCAGGAGCTGACCCTGGACTGGCTCGGAGATCTGGAACTGGAGATCGTGGCTCCCGGCTGCCCGGCGGTGGTGGTGCGCTGTTACGCGCGGCGCTGTGCCGGATAGCGACGTGCGAAAGGCCCCGGACGGAACCGGTGTGCTGCGGGCCGCCGGCGTCGGGTTGGCGGGACTCGCCGCGTTCGCCCTGGCCGTGCCCCTCGGTCTCGCCTACTCCTTCCGGGACGCCCGGCAGCGAGTCGTCACGTCCGCCCAGGCCCCGCGCTGGGCTGACGACAACCGGTCCGTCGCCTTCCGGTTGCTCGAGAACGGGAACGACGACGGCCTCCGATTCTGGAGAAACGGGGAGTGGCAAAAAACGGCCCGGCGCGCGCTCTGGCGCTGGACCCATGTCCCCCCCGCAACGATCCGGTTGTTTCTCGAGGACGAGACGGTCAACCGAAATTGGGCTTCCACTACCGACGGACTCAATACCATCGGCGTCTCCAGCTTCCCGCTGCTGCTGGAGTCGCGCGCGCCGCCGGCGGTCAATTCCACGACGATTCGCAATGGAGTGATTACCGGCTGCGACATCGAGCTGAACCCTATGGCTCTCGAAAAAAACGACAGCGCCCCGTGGTTGGAGGCGTGGATCCTGCACCAGATCGGCCACTGCCTGGGCCTAGGGCACACCGAACGCTTCTCGGCGACGACTCCCGATCCGGTGATGTCCGACGGACATCGCGATAACGAGCTCACCGCCGACGACATTTCGGGCGTGTCGGTGCTGTATCCGCCGCCCGGATTCACCGCTTCGCACGGTGCCGTCCGGGGGGAGTTGACCGACGAGGAGGGATCTCCGATCGCGTACGCCTACGTCCAGACAATGAACGTCTCCGGCGGAAGCACCCGCGACGGTCCTGGGGCGTTCTCCGACCGACAGGGCCGCTTCCTCGTCGAGGGCGTCCCTCCGGGCCGGAACGTGCTGATAATCCGTCCGATCCGCAGTCGCAACTACTACTTCTTTCAGACGGTTGACCAGGACCGACGGGACCAGTGGCGCTTTGTCGAGGTTCGAGCGGGCGAAGTCACCGAAACACGGGGTCCGGCGATCCGCGGACCAAGGCGAGCCCCCCCTTGACCAGTTCCCGACCTCGCCCCGTCCGGCCGTCCGTGTTGGTTGTGCTTCTGCTTGGCGGCTCGCTTTCGGGATGCGGGGAGTCGGGTTCGGTGGGAGGACCCGTCCCCGCTCCACCCCCGGCCACCCCAACCCCCGCGCCGGAACCGGTTCCTTCATCCTCCGATCCATGTGGCGATCTGTCCATCTCGGCGGATCATCGGGGAATCCCCGACCCCACGATGGGGATTCCCCGCGGCGTGTTCGAGCTGAACGACCTGAGTTCGGAGACCGCCGTCGAAGTCCTTTCTCCCTATCGGCCGGGATGGTCGCACCCCGCGCCGAGCGCGGCGACCATCCGGGAATTCGGGCCCGCCACCGGGGCGGGACCCGGTTGGCAGTTGACGATCGAGTGGATCGGGACTCTCGAACTCGCGGTGGTAACGCCGGGCTGCGAGGCGGTCACCATTCGCTGCGACGTCACCGATTGCTCCGTCAACTAGTTCGCGCCACCTCCCGGATCGGTTTCCCGCGGGAGCTCAGCGCTCGGACGCGAATCGAATGACGGCGCCCTGCTTCCGGGCGGCGCGGGCCTCCCGGAAACGGGCCGCCAGCCCACTCTCGGTGTCCGATCCACCCGCGATGGTTTGGGCGCGGCCGCGGTCGGAGTCCGATGACTCGGGGAGGATCCCGGAGATCCGATCCACCGAGAGCGAGAAACCGACGGCCGGACGCGGGTCGCCGAAGTTCGCGAGCAAGTCGTCATAACGGCCCCCTCCTCCGATCTCCTGACCGGCGCCGGGAGCGTGGATCTCGAAGATGAGCCCGGTGTAGTAGTCGAAACCCCGCAGTTCGGCCACATCGAACCGGAACCGGTCGGCGAGGTCCAGGGTCTCCAGCACCTGGGCGATGCCGGTGAGCCGGTCCACCGCCTCGCGGGCGCGCCCGGGAAGCGGGCTCTTCCCCGCTTCCTCCAGCACCTCGGTCCCGCCGAAGAACTCGAGCGCCCGAACGAGTGGAGCGGCGCCCGGCCCGAGCGCGGCGCGGATCCGGGAGGAATCGCGCCGCCAGAGGCCCCGGAGCGCCTCCGCGCGCCGCTCATCCCGATCGGCGGCCCCGGCGAGCGCCTCATCCAGCAGCGCCAGCGGGTAGCCGGCATGCCCGAGGGTGAAGACAAAATCGCTCACTCCGAGCCGCTCGAGCACCTCGAGGGCCACCAGCAGGATCTCGAGATCGGCGGCCGCGCCGGCGGCGAAGTGCTCCACTCCCACCTCCCGGAAAGCCGAGGGGCCGAGACCCCGGCCCGGCCGGCGCACCACCTCGCCACGGTAGAAGAGCCGCTCCGCTTCAGCGGGCAGCCGGGTCACCGCGGCCCGCGCCGCGAGCGCGGTGAAGTCGGCGCGGAGAGCGAGCAGATCCCCTCCTTCGGTGAACCGGTAGCTGGACCGCTCCGACCAGCGTCCACCGCCACGAGCGAACACTTCCGCGTGATCGAAGAGCGGCAGCAGGACCTCCTCATATCCCCAGCCGCGGAACACTCCAGCGGCGGTCTCTTCGACCTGCCGGCGGCGGCGCGCCGCCGCCCCCACGTGGGTGATCGCCCCGGAGGGAGCGCGAAGCAGCGAATCGGTGGACTTCATGGCTAGTTGCCGATATAGCGGGAGACGAGCGTGCGCGCCTCCGCCGGGTCGCCGCTTCCGTGAACGATCGCCCGCCCGTCGGGAAAGACCACCAGTCGCCGTCCGGCGACCTCGAACTGGAGAAGGTGACTGGTGACCCGCAGCGAGTCCCGCACCTCCGGCAACTGGCCGAGCCGGCCACCCAACCGGTCGAGGAAGTCCGGATTCCCTCCGCCGGCGCGAGCCGACGAAGCGGCCGGGCGCACCTGGACCGCGTTCCGTCCGCAAAGCGTCAGAAGGGTCCCGCCCGCATCTCCCGTGAGGAAAGGGAACTCGCGGCGGCCGCACGCCGGGCAATCGGGGTCCGGATCTCCGATGTCCATGCGGTAAGCGGTTCGCTCCCACACGTCGAGGTGCCAGATCCCGGTAGCGAGCGCTTCCACCCGGCCGGCAAGCAGCTTCAGGGCCTCGGCTACCGCGTAAGACGCCACCGCCTGCACCGCCGGTGCGATCACCCCCGCGGTGTCGCAGGTCGGGGACACGCCGGGTGGCGGGACATCGGGAACCACGCAGCGCAGGCACCCGGTGCGCCCCGGAAGCACGGTAAGGGTCATCCCGTAGCTGCCGACGCACGCGGCATAGATCCAGGGCGTTCCGGTGGCGACGGCGGCGTCGTTGATGAGGTAGCGCGTCTCGAAGTTGTCGGTGGCATCCAGCACCAGATCCGTTCCTTCCATGACTTCGCGGATGTTCCCGGCGTGGAGATCGAGCGCCAGCGGTTCGAGCGCCACCTCGGGATTGACGGCCGCCAGCCTCCGGCGCGCTCCCTCGGCCTTGGGGATTCCCTCGCGGGCGTCTTCTTCGTCGTAGAGGAACTGCCGCTGCAGGTTCGAAGTCTCGACCGTGTCACGGTCGACGAACCGCACGGTTCCGACTCCGGCCCGCACCAGCATGTCGAGCGAGGCGGAGCCGAGGGCTCCGGCCCCCACCACCAGGACCCGACTGCGGCCCAGACGTTCCTGCCCCTCCGGGCCGATGCCGGAGAAAAGCATCTGGCGGGAGTAGCGGTCGTCGGACATGGTGCGGGACACCGGAAAGTGTAGGACTCGGGAAGGATGGGGGTTGTGTTGGGTCACTCCAGAAATGTTCTGGCACGTCGCATGCGTGCGGCTCCCCTGCGGATGGAGGAACGGATCCTGAGACTCATCGCTTCCCTGCTTCTCCTGGGCGGACTCGGCTGTCAGACGCTTCAGACGATGCTTCCGCAAGACACGGCGCCCGATCCGACGAACCTTCCCGGCGGGGACGGTCCGCTACGCGAGACCTGTCTGACGCTCGCCGACACCGCGGCCCAGCAGATCCCGATCCAGTATCGGGATCAGCTCGGCCAAGCGGTCGCGCTGGTCGCCTACCAGGAGTGCATCGAGGTCCTCGTGGTCATGGTGTCGGTGGCCATGGTCGCCGGCGACACCACCCAGGACGGCGTGGATACCGTCCGAGCCCAGCTTGCGGGAGCCGAATCGCAGTATTTGGCGGACACCTGCGACGACCACTTCCGGGCCTGGCGCTTTCTTCGCAATCCGGACCGGGGATATGAAGCCGCACTCAGAGGCGCGAACACGAGCGCCCAATACGACGGCTGGATGGACAATTGCTATCGGGTTCTGCGCCCGCTGTCAGCCGCCCAGACACCCTGACAGCCGGTGGTGGAACCCGCGTGGGTTTCACCACCGGCTGTTAGCCCGGTCCGGCGCCGCCGAGCGCCGCGGCTCCCCGAAGACCGATCCGGTACCCGGTCTCTCGTTGGCCGGGAGCCCGTTCCCCCTCGGATCCGCCGGACAGTCCGGACGCGGGCGGTAGCATTCTGCCCTTCCGAGACTTCACCTTGAAAGCCCATCTTCGCGGGGCGGGCCTGCTCGCCATGTTGGCCGGCCTCGCGTTCGAAGCCGCCGCCCAGACGGCCATCCTGCCGCTCGCTGAAGTGCGGCCGGGGATGGTGGGAGAAGGCCGCACCGTCTTTTCCGGCGAGGAGGTGGAGACCTTCGGGGTGGAGATCGTCGGAGTGCTGGAGGGCGCGATGCCGGGCCGCAGCATCGTCTTGGCCAACCTTTCGGGCGGCCCCCTCGCCCACACCGGGGTCATACAGGGGATGAGCGGAAGCCCGGTCTATATCGACGGGCGGCTCCTCGGCGCCGTGGCCTACGCGTTTCCCTTCGCGAAGGATCCCATCTGCGGGATCACACCCTTCGAGGAGATGGTGCGTTTCACCGAAATGCCCCTTGGGGCGGGAGCCTCGTCCGGCGTCGCTCCCGCTCCAGAGCTGCGCTTTTCGGTGGCCGGGGAGCCGTCCTTCGATCCGGTTCCGGTCCCGGAGGTTGGCATCGAGAACGACGGGAGGCAGTTGCTCCCCATTCGAGCGCCGGTGTCTGCGAGCGGTCTCAGCCCCGCCGCCCATCGGATCCTGGCCCCGCTGTTCCGGCAGCTCGGAATGGAGCTCGCTCCCGGAGGACTGGCCGGAACCACCGGTGCAGGCGCGTCACAAGCGACGGCGGATCCAGCGTTGAGTCCCGGCAGCCCGGTGGGCGCCACGCTCATCGGGGGCGACATGGTGCTGATGGCGAGCGGAACCGTGACCCACGTGGACGAGGCCACCGGCGAGGTGTTCGCCTTCGGCCATCCCTTCACCGGTCTCGGCACCATCTCCATCCCGATGCAGCAGGTCCGGGTGGAAGCGAGCGTGGCCTCGCTCTCCAACTCGTTCCGGCTGGCGAGCGCCGGGGCGCCGATCGGCGTCTGGCAGCAGGATCGGGCCACCGGTATTCGCGGGCGCCTGGGCGCCCGTGCCCGGACCATCCCGATGCGGATACGGGTGGAAGGCAGCCGTGGCGGCCGGCGCGACTACAACCTCCAGATCGTGGATCACGACCTGTTCAGTCCGCTGCTGGCCTTCTCCGGCCTGGTATCCATCCTTTCCCAGGAAGAGCGGCCCGCGGGGACCCAGACCATCCGGCTCGGCGCCCGCATCGGCATCGCCGGCGGGCGAACGCTTTCCGTCGAGGACGTCTTCGCCTCCGGGGGTACGGGAGTCCTCACGGACGCCGCCGCCCTCGTTGCGGCGCCACTGGCCCTGCTCCTCGGGAATCCCGTGGAGCGGATCCCGGTCCGGGACATCGAGGTGGAGATCTCCGCCAGCGAAGAGGCACACGCCGCCACCGTGAATCGCGCCTGGTTGCGATCGTCACGGGTCCGCCCCGGGGACACCGCCACCCTCCGGATTGCCGTGAAGGACTACCGGGGGGCGGAAGCGATCCGCGAATTGGAAGTGCCGATCCCACGTAGCGCCGCGGGCAGCCGCCTGACGTTGCTCGTGGCGGATGCCCTCTCGGTGGCGCTTTCCGACCAGCGCCAGGGCGTCACGGGCACTCCGACCAGGGTGGAGCAGATTTTTCGCGCGATCAGCCGCCACCGCCGGCAGAGCCGTCTCTACGTGCGACTCGTGGGATCCGGGCGCAGTGCGGCGGTGGTCGGCGGCGAGTACCTCCCGTCCCTGCCGCCGAGCGTTCGATCCGTAATTTCCCGGGATTCCTCGGGTGGGCTGACCCGGGAGCTTCCAACGTCGGTGCTCTGGGAAGGGCATCTCGATTTCGACGCTACGGTCACCGGGTCCCGTCAACTGACCTTGCAGGTGGAATCCCGATGATGGTTCGTCTCGTGTCCGGACGCTGGAAGGCGTACCGGCGCCGCGTCCTGGCGGCTCTGGTGGCGGCCACCGCAACGGGGTTGGCCCTCGCCGGGAGCCGGGACTTCTGGCGCTTCGAGACGGCGGGAGACTTCCTTGCCGGGGAGAGCGACGGAGTGAGTATCGGCCCGGAGGGCCAGGTCCGGCTGGCTCCGGCACTGCGGAGCCTTCACGAGTCCGAAGAGCCCTTCGTGTGGTCCGTGACCCCGGACGGCTCGGGCGGGGTGATCGCCGGCGGGGGAGCGCAGGGAACGCTGATCCGGATTCGGGAGGGAGCATCCGAGGTACTTGCCGACACCGGGGAAGTCGGAATCCATGCAGTAGCGGTAGCCACCGACGGCACTGTTTATTTCGCCACCGCACCGGGAGGGAGTGTGCAGCGCATCCTGCCCGGGGGGGAGCGCGGGGTTTTCTACCAGCCGGAAGCTCGCTACATCTGGGCGATCGTCCCCGAACCGGGAGGCAGCGTCCTGGTGGCGACCGGAATGCCGGCCTCCGTGATCCGGGTGCAACCCTCGGGAGGTGCGGAGACGATCTTCACCACCAGCGAGGAAAACGTAACGGCGCTCCATCGCGCGTCCGACGGCACGATCCACCTCGGGACGGAACCGTCCGGCATCGTCTTTCGGATCGACAGCGCCTCGGGCGCCATGGCGCTCTACGACAGTCCCCTGGCGGAGATCCGGGCCCTGGCCCTCAATGCCGCCGGCGAAGTCTTTGCCGCGGCGGTGGCGGAATCCGGGGGCGGCGCGGCGGCGGGCGCCGGAGCGGTCCCCGCGCCGTCCGAGGTTTCTTCTCCGAGCGCGGGGGTGGTGGCCACGGCTTCCTTCCGGATGCTCGCGGCAGCGAGCGGGGCCCCGATGCCCGGACAACCCACAGCAGCGACGAACGGACAGGCGGGCGCGCTCTACCGCATCGCGCCCAGCGGGGCAGCCCAGACGATCTGGGAGTCCGCCACCGACCGGCCGCTGTCCCTCGCGATGCTCCGCGACGAGCGTCTCCTGCTGGGAACGGGCGACCGCGGGCGGGTGTATCGCGTCACGCGTGACGGCGACGTCACCCTGCTGTTCCGGGCCGATTCGGAGCAGGTCACCGCAGCAGTGTCGGAGGCGGGAGTCACGCTGCTCGGCGCGTCGAATCCTGGGAGGGTGCTCGAACTCTCGGCGTCCCCGCGCACCGAGGGCCGATACCTCTCACGGGTTCTGGACGCCGGCGGCGCGGCCAGTTTCGGCCGTATCTCCTGGGATGTCCGGACTCCCCCCGGCTCCGCGGTGAACGTCGAGACCCGGACGGGGAACTCGGAGGAACCCGACGAGACGTGGAGCGACTGGGTGTCGGCCGCGGCGGACGCCGCCATTGCGAGCCCCGCCGCGCGTTTTCTGCAGTGGCGCGCGATCCTGCGCTCGGACGGCAGTTCTTCGCCGGAGATGGCCTCCCTCGAAGCGGCGTATCTCCCGGTCAACCTGGCTCCTCGGGTGACCGGGATCACTCTCCATCCTCCCGGACTCGCATTCGAAGAACTGCTGAACAGTTCGGCGCCACGCCTCCAGGGGATGGAGAACCCGCCGGAGTTGACCGATGCCGCCCGGCGGGGGCAGTCGGGTTCGGCGCCGCCGGCCGGGAGCGGACGCCAGCTCTATCTGCACGGAGTGCGAACCGCCACCTTCCGGACCGAGGATCCCAATGGGGATCGGCTTCGCTACCGGATCTCCTATCGCCGCCAGGGAGATGTGCCGTGGCAACCCCTCCGGTCCGCGCTCTCGGAAACCGTCGTCGCCTGGGAGACCTCCACGATGCCCGACGGGCGTTACGAACTCCGGGTAGAGGCGGAGGATTCGCCTGACAATCCTCCGGGCGAAACCCTGACGGGGACCCGGATCAGTCGACCCTTCACGGTGGACAACACCCCGCCGGTCGTTTCCGATCTGACGGTGGGGGTTGACGGCACGATCCGGTTCCGCGCCAGCGATGCCGGAAGTCCGATCCGGCGGGCCTCGGTCTCCGTGGACGGCGGCCCCGCGCGGGTGGTGCGTCCCGTGGACGGGATCGCCGACTCAACGAGCGAGGACTACGACGCCCGCCTTTCCGATTTCCCGGAGGGCGCCGGATCGGTGATCGTGAAGGTAGAGGACGACATGGGCAATTGGGGAGCCGCCGAGGCCCGGGTCGGCAACTGATTCCGCTCCGGGTGGACTACCTCTGACACCGACGGAAGTTCGCTCCGAGACCGCCGATTCCGGCACCCGCCGGCGCCTTGCGGTGTTCACGCGGGTACCAGTGCCCGGCGAGGCCAAGACCCGCCTGGTCCCTCCCCTTACCCCGGCCGGGGCGGCGGGCCTCCAGCGGGCGATGACCGAAGACCTTCTCGAGCGGTTCGCCAGGGTCTTCGGCGCGGACGATCCCGATCCCGGCCGACCGGGGGCCCGGTCCCTGGAAGTGCGTTGTGACGGAGATCCGTCAGCCGGCGCGTTGGACATTCCCGCCGCCTGGACGGTGATTCCCCAAGGGTCCGGCGATCTCGGTGAACGACTCACGCGCACGGCTCGGGGCGCACGGCGGGACGGAATCGCCCGACTCGTCATCATTGGCTCCGACGTTCCCTTGCTACCGCTCCCGTTGGTGGAAGCAGCGTTTGTGGAACTGGCGGCTCAGGGGGCGGTCCTCGCGCCGGCCGAGGACGGCGGCTACGTCCTTATCGGGATTGCCCCACAGCGCATTCCGGACAACGCCCTCGACCGGCTGTTCTCGGGAATCCCCTGGGGTACCGGAGCAGTCCGGGAAGCCACCCTCGCCTCGGCCAACAAGGCCGGCCTGCTGGTCGGCGAACTGCCGTCCTACTGGGATGTAGACCGTCCCGAGGATCTCTCCCGCCTCCGGGCCGAGATCGACGCGTTGGGCCCGGCGGAGCGTCCCCGCCGTACGGCGGCAGTGCTCGCCGCAACAGGATATTGATCGCCCATCCCCCACCTCGAACCCCCACTATCCGTAGCGACGCGTCTCCCGAAGAGCGATTTCCAGTCCCCCTTCACGGCGCCCACCCTGCATGCGGAGCGTTACGCGCTTGTTGCCTCGGAGAACTGGCCGGAGGTCGGCGTTCCAAGCCTTTCCCCGCACTTCTTCTCCGTCGGCAACTGCGGTTTTCGCGGCCCGCCGGGCCGCGAAAGCGTCAGCTCTGGCGACGGAGCCACTCCGCCCGCCGGGACTCCTCGTGTTCGAAGGCGGGTTCATAGGCTCGCACTTCGGCATCGGTCAACCCGGCGGCGGCGAGGCGCCCTCGCCATTCGCGCCGGATCGTGGAGGCCATGGCGGCCGCCGTTTCCGCCGCCTGGTCGCGCGCCACTTCGAAGAAAGGGGCAGCCTCGAGCGCCGCCTCGAGAGAGGCGTCACTACCGCTGAACTCGCTGATTCCGGTTTCGAGGTGGCGGTGACGTTGGGGTTCGGGATTGATGTCGAACGCCGGCGCAAGAACCCAGCGGCCGCCCCCCGCATGGAGCAACCCGTGGTTCTTCAGGTGATCGTCACCGTTCGCGACCAGAATGGTGAACAGGATGCGGCGGTACAGCTCCGCGAGTTGCTGGAGCGGTCTCGCGGCATGGACGCGGAGGGCCTCGGCGATGTCCGTATAGAAAGCGGTACTCCCGGGGTCGAGGCCGAGGAACGACAGCGCCGAGAGGTAGTGGATCCGGTCCGTCCTGGTCCGATCGAATCGCCGGATCAAGGCGACCGGAGTTGCAGTTTCCCGAAGGGCTAGCCGTGCGGTCGACGCATTGATGCCAACACTGCCCGCAAGCTCCAGGGTCGCGACCTCTACTCGTTCGATCGGCCGGCTGTCCTGTTGGGTCGTGAACTTCGCGACCAGGAGCCAGCCGTCCTCATCGCGCAGGCTCGCCTTTGGACGGGCGCCGCCAAGCGAACCGGCGGTCCGTACCAAGGCTTGCCGATCCGGGCCGCTCAACTCGCGTGAGCCGACCAAACGTCGTAGTTCCGGAAGAGCTCGCAAGCCATACGGCGCTTCCGAGCGAGCAAGCGGCGCGTCTTTCTCGTCGAGGTAGCGGAGCGCGCCCTGTCGGGTCTCATCGTCCACGGCAACGAGGTAGTCGAACTCCGTGAGGGTGCCGGGAAACGCCCGGCGGATGAGCCCCCGGCCCCAGGCGTCCGGTGCTCCGTCTCCGAAGGCTCCGGCGAGTGCCGACCGGCGATCCGTCCCGGAGCCTGAAGCGAAGAACGGCGCGGTAGAGAGCGGCACTCCCGGTGAAATCGCGAAGCCCGCGGGATCCGCGAGCCATGACCGGGAGTACCGGAACATGCTCGTTTCGCGCCTGCCGTCCGACTCGAAAACCAGCTCGCCGACCTCGCGACGCGCCTCGCCGAGCGCCACGCGAACCCTGCGCGTGCTCTTGGGCATCGCCCGTGCCTACGCTTCGAACGAATGCGGGCGACGAATCCGCTGGGGAAGGCTCGCGACATCCAGCAGCAGACCGGTGTCGTCACGCGAAACATCGAGGATCTCGGCAAGCCTTCCGAGTTCCCCGAGGGCGAGCAGCGCCATGACGAAGGCTCCCATCGAAACTCCGGGTTCGCCCCGTTCCAACCGGGCGAGGGTCCCGAGAGAAACACCCATGCGCTCGGCGAAATCCGCCATGGGCATCCGGCGCTTTTTCCTGGCGATACGGAGGTTCCGGCCGAAAGTCCGGAGCGCGCGGGCGGCCGAGGGTGTCATTGGTCTCATGATAACACTCTATATCTTAGTTGTTATAGCTATTAGCCATCAAGATACAGATCGAACCAGCATAACCGGCGATGGCCCGGCGCACGCGGGTAGTAGGGAGCGCCGTCCCGAAACCAAGCTCGGGGTGCCGGAGTCTGGGCGGTGACCGGTGGAAGGGGTGTTCCGCTTGGTCGTTATCGGTCCGCTCCGGAGCCCACTATGGTCGCGATCGCCTCGTCGAGTTGCTGGCGCAGGATCTCGAAGCGGCGGCGGTGGATGACCGTGGGGGCATCCAGCGTCCCTTGTCGGACGTCGTCCCCGGTGAACTCGCCGTACAGCCGTCCGAGACGCGCGAGCGTGGATGGGTTTCGGAAGCCGCCGCCCGGCCTGAGTTGCCGGAGGGCCTCACGAGCCGCGTCCGGAAGCGCGTCCGGATCCCCCGCCGCCGCCCCCACCCGGCACGCCTCCCGAATGACCGTATGGATCTCGGCCAGGAACGCCGCCCGCTGGGCATACGCTGCCTCGCTCACCGCGACCGACCGATCCAGTTGGACTTCGAGCGGAACCGGGGCCACGTCCCCGGCGCCCGTCAGCCGGACCTCGTAGGTCCCGGTCGGGACTCGGGGCGGCGCGGCGCCGCAGATTCCGGGTGCGTCCTCGGAAGCGGCGCCCGCCCGGAGGTCCCAGACGATCCGCTGGAAGCCGGACCGCGCCTCGACCGCGGGACTTGCGACCGCCTCACCGGACGAATCATGGATTTCGAGCGCTGGGGGAGCCCCCTCGGCGTCCGGAAGGAACACGGTCAGGAGCGCTCCGACCGGCGGGTTCTCCCCGGCGTAGCGGGCCTGCGCCTCGTAGCTTTCGTGCTTCCAGGGCAGGAAAACGAGAGCCGTCCGCGGCTCGAAGAGCTCGGCCTCGGTGGTTTCCGGATCGTGCCAGGCGAGCGGAGCACTGTCATCGAGGATGTAGATCGAGCGCCCGTGGGTACCGAGGACGAGATCGCGCTCGCGGAGATGGATCTCGATGTCGTCCACCGGGACGTGGGGGAGTCCTCCGCCCAACCGCACCCAGGAACTGCCGCGATCGAACGAGTAGAACGCGCCGACCTCGGTGCCGGCCACCAGCAGGTTCTCGCCCTGAGGATGCTCGACGACGTCGTTCACCCATCCCCGCGGCAGTCGTGCGCCGATGGGGGTGAAGCTCGCTCCCCGATCTTCGGAGACGAAGATGTAGGGCGCGAAGTCCCCGAGATGGTGACGGTCCACCGCCACGTAGAGACGGTCTTCGCGGTGCGCTGAAGGCGTGACGCGGCTGATCGTGGCGCGGAGCGCCTCGAGCGGCAGGTTGGCCTCCAGGAACTCCCAGGTGTGACCGTCGTCGTCGGAGCGCGCCACGCGGCCGTCATCGGAGCCGACGTAGATCAGACCCGGAACCAGGGGCGATTCCGCCAACGTCGTGAGGGTGCCCCAGTCGCTCACCCCGTCGTGCATGGAGAGTATCCCCTCGGCGGGCAGCACGCCCAGGATGGGAAGCTCGCTGCGGTCCTCGCGCAGCGTCAGATCCTCGGTGGCACGCCACTCGCTGCCGAGGTCGTCGGACAGGAACAGGCGGTTTCCGCCGAAATACACCCGGCCCTCGGTGTGTGGAGAACTCGCCATCGGGGAGAGCCAGTGGAAGCGGTAGCGGTCCTCGTCCTCTTCGGGAAACGGACGGACGGTGGTCCGGTTTCCGGTGGCCGTGTCGAACCGGACGATGTTGCCGTTCTGGGAAGAGACCAGCGCAATTCCTGATTCCCGCGGAACGGCTTCCTGGTCCATCCCGTCACCGAAGTTCGTCTGCCGCCAGTCGCTGTTGAGGATGCCGGCGTGGTTACGCGTAGCGGAGGGTCCGACCCAGGAATGGGTGTCCTGGGCTCCACCGTAGATGTTGTACGGCGTCTCCATGTCGAGCGAGATCGCGTAGAACTGGGTGAGCGGGATGTTGTTGATCTTTCTCCAGGTGACCGCCCGGTCCCACGACTCGTAGATCCCGCCGTCGTTCCCCAGGATCAGGTGGGCAGGCTCTTCCGGATCGATCCAGAGGGCGTGGTGGTCGCCGTGGACCCCGATGTCATAGGTCGGGGTCATGTCCCGGTTCGTCCGGAACGTACGCCCGCCGTCGTCCGAGAGGTGGACCTGCGAGCCGAGCACGTAGACCCGGCGGATGTCCGTCGGGTCCACTTCGATGTGCGAGTAGTACATCGGGCGTGGGTTCAGGTCCGAGATCTTTTCCCAGGAGGCGCCGCGGTCGCGCGACAGGTAGAGGCCCGAATCGGTGGCGTGCTCGACGAGCGCAAACACGCTCAGTGGGTCGGAGCCGGCGATCTCCAGGCCGATGCGGCCGACGGGGCCCTCCGGGAGCCCTTCGGTGAGGCGCTCCCAGGTGTCTCCGCCGTCCGTGGTCCGGAAGATGCCGCCTTCTGTCCCCCCGCCGTTGAACCCCCAGGGAGTCCGGCGCCGGGTGTAGGCGCTGGCGTAGAGGATGGCCGGATTGCGGGGGTCCATCTCGAGATCCACCACCCCGGTGTCGGGCGAGATCTCGAGAACCGCTTCCCAGGCGCCGCCGCCGTCTTCGGTCCGGAAGACGCCTCGCTGGCCGCCGGAACGCCAGAGCGGCCCGAGCGCGGCCACGAACGCGCGGCGCGGCTGATCCGGATCGGGAACGATTCGCCCGATGTGTTCGGTTTCCTCGAGGCCCGCGTGGCGGAAGGTATCCCCCGCATCGAAGGACACGTACACCCCGTCGCCGAAGGACGAACTCTGCCGGTTCGCCGGCTCGCCGGTGCCGACCCATACCGTCGCCGGATCGGATGGGGAAAGCGCTACCGCCCCGATCGAGGTCGTCCCGAAACGATCGAACAGCGCATCCCACGTCGCGCCGTTGTTCCGGGTCCGAAACAGACCGCCGGATGCGGTAGCCGCGTAGAACTCGTGCGGCCGGCCGGGGACCACGGCGAGGTCGGATATCCGTCCCGCCATCACCGCCGGTCCGATGGACCGTAGCGACAGGTCGTCCATGACCGGGAACGGCTCCCCGTCAGCGGTCGGCTGTGCGGCTACCGGAGCAGTAGCCAGGAGAACGAGGCTCAGGGTGAGCAGGAGCAAGGCTCGATGGATCATTCGGGCTCTCCGGACGGAGTGAGGAAGAGGGCGCCACCAGGGACGATTTCAGGCCGACTAGGGTAAGGGGAACACCCACCCTGCCATCTCGAACCTCCGCCATCCCGGACGGAGCCGCCTCCCAACGCGCCAATTGGAACGCCGGTCTTCCTGAAGACCGGCGTTCCCGGCCCCCTACCCGATACCGTGTCGTCTCAACTTCTGCCAGAGGTTCTGGCGCGAGATTCCCAGTTCGTGCGCGGCACGGGAACGGCTTCCGGCGGCACGCCGGAGCGCGCGCAGCAAGACGATCCGCTCGAAGGCCGCTCGCGCGGCGGCAAGCCGGCGGATCTCGAGCACCGACAGGAGCGGTCCCGGGGAGGTCTCCCCGGGATCTCCGGCGCCCGGACCCGCGCCCGCCACCATCCCGGCCTGGATCACCGGAGCGTCCGGATACCGCAACACCGCGCCAACGAGAACCGATTCGAGTTCGCGGACATTCCCCGGCCAATCGTGGCCGGTGAGCACCTCGAGAACCTCGTCGGAAAGCCGGGGCAACGGGAGCCCGTGCCGCCGGGCCAACCGCGACAGGAGCGCGGCGGCAAGCTCAGGAATCTCGCCCTTCCTCTCACGGAGCGGCGGCAGCCGAAGACGGACGACGCTCAGCCGATAGAACAGATCGGAGCGAAAACGGCCCGCGGCCGTCAGTTCGGCCAGGGGTCGGTGCGTGGCGGCGACCAGGCGGAAATCCGATCGTCGCAACCGGGTCTCACCCACCCGCCGGAATTCCTGCTCCTGGAGCGCCCGCAGCAGTAGCCCCTGCCCCCGCGCCGACAGTTCTCCCACCTCATCCAGAAACAGGGAGCCGCCGTCCGCGGCTTCCAAAAGCCCCGGGCGGGCGGAATCGGCGCCGGTGAACGCTCCCCGCGCGTGTCCGAAAAACTCGGCCTCCAACAGTTCGTCGGGAAGCGCCCCGCAGTTGACGGCAACGAGGGGTTGCCGGCGCCTTCGGCTCTCGGCGTGGAGATACCGGGCGAGCAGTTCCTTCCCGGAGCCCGTTTCCCCCTCGATCAGAACCGGTACGTCAAAGCGGGCAATCCGGGCGGCTTCCTCGAGCAGCGCCCGCATGGCGGGCGAAGCCGCGATCAGCTCCGCGGGGGAGTGTTTCCCCTCAGCCGCGTTCGCGGACGACCGCACCGTGGTTCGCCTTCAGTCGCTTGAGGACGGTGCGCCGCACCTTGGCAATGTCGCTGTCGTTCAGCGTCCGGTTTCGCGCCTGGTATCGGACCGAGATGCCGAGGGATCGTCTTCTCCGCGCTTCCCCTCCCTCGGCGGCCGGCTCGTCAAGCAAGTAGTCGTCGAAGACCCGGGCGTCCACGACCAGCGGATGCCCGAGCGCCTCCCGGACGAGATCCTCGGCCAGCACTTCCGAACCGACAAGCAGAGCGAAATCTTCGACGGCCGACGGATGACGGGGCAGCGGCGTCGCAATGGGCGGCTCGGTCAAATCCGGAACCGCCGCCAGCAGCGCCGAAAGGTTCAGTTCCCAGAGGAAGGCGTCCGGTTCGACTCCGAAAACGGCGGCAACTTCCGGATGGACCTGGCCGAGCACCCCGACCACGCCTCCTTCCACGGCGACCTCGGCAGTCCGCCCCCCAAGGAAACCGAACGCGGATGACGGCCGGAAACTGGGGGCGATTCGAAGTCCGGCGAGGACATGCTCGAGCGTCGCCTTGGCGTCGAAGAAGTCCAACGCCTCGTCCGTCGGATTTCCGAAGCGATCCATTCGGACCCCGACGACGAGCGCCACCGCCTGTTCCCGCTCCTCCGGCCGGCCGTCGCCACCCACCGTGGAGTGATAGGACCTTCCGACTTCGAAGAGGCGTACTGCCTTGACTCCCCGGGTCAGGTTGCGGGCGCCGGCGCGCAAGATCCCGGGTCGAAGCGACGTCCGCAGCGTGTCGCGGGCCTCTCCCAGAGGGTTTTGAACCTTGAGCAGGGGCGCCTCGCGCATCGCCGGCGGCGTCACCACCGCGAGATCCACGTCCGATATGAGCGAGTAGGTCTGCACTTCAAAGAGCGCGGCTTCCGAAGCGAGATCCCGCGCCCGCTCGCGAAGCTCGCGGGCGGGCAGCGGCGGATGATGGGGAATTGCGCCGGCGAGGGGAGCGGCGGGCAGGTCGTCGTACCCCGCGATGCGCGCCACTTCTTCCACCAGGTCGTCGGGAACCCGTACGTCGCGGCGCCAATAGGGCACTCCGACCGAAAGCGATTCCCCCTGCTCTTCCACTTCGAACCCGAGGTCGTCCAGAGCGGAACACACCGCCTCCCGGGAAATGTCCATCCCGAGAACCTGCGGGATCCGTGACCGGCGGAGCCGGATCTGGACGGGAGACTCGGGCGCCGGCCACGCATCCACCATGCCCGCCGCGACGCGCCCGCCAGCGTGTTCCGTGAGCAGTCGGCATACCCGCGCGGACGCGATGGCCGGCAGTTCCGGAGGAAGTCCCCACGCGAAGCGCCGCGCGGCGTCCGAAAACAGATCAAAGGCGCGGGCCGTGCGGCGCACGTTCGCCTGCTCGAAGTTAGCGACTTCCAGGAGGACATTCCGGGTGGAATCTGTGATCTCGGTCTCGAGGCCCCCCATCACGCCAGCGACCGCGATGGCTCCGCCGGGATCCGCGATGACCAGCCGGTCGCGGTCCAACTGCCGTGTCTTGCCGTCCAGCGTGGTCAAGGTTTCCCCCGCCTCGGCCCGCCGAACGATGATGTGGTGGTCGCGGACAGTGTCGTAGTCGAAGGCGTGGACCGGCTGACCCAGTTCGAGCATCACGTAGTTGGTGATGTCCACCAGGTTGTTGATCGGACGCATGCCGGCTGCGGTGAGCCGTTCCTGCATCCACGGTGGAGAAGGGGCGATCTCGACATCCTCGATCAGCGCCAGGGTGAAGCGGCGACAAAGATCCGGGGCGGCGATCTCGACCGAGGCGCGCCCCTCGATGGCAGGTCCCGGCCGCGGCGCGGAAATGTCCGGCGGCGTCAGGGAGGCGCCGGTAAGCGCTGCGACCTCGCGGGCCACCCCCAAAACACAAAGGGCATCGGCGCGGTTCGGGGTGAGGTCGAATACGAAGACCCGGTCTCCGAGGACCTCACCGAGCGGAGTGCCCGGCGGGCGGGAGGTGTCGAGTACCAGGATCCCTTCATGTTCGACGGACAGCCCCAGTTCCGCTTCCGAACACACCATCCCCCCCGACACCACGCCGCGAATGCGCGATTTCTTCAGTTTGCGCGGGCTGCCGGTCCGGGGGTCGGTGAGCATCGCCCCCTCGGACGCAAAGGCGATGTCCTGTCCGGCAGCGACGTTCGGCGCCCCGCAGACGACCGTCTGATGCTCCCCTCCCTTGTCCACGGTCACCAGGCGGAGGCGGTCGGCATCGGGATGGGGACGCACCTCCAGAACCCGCCCGACCACCACCCGATCCCAGTCGCCGCCGAGTTGTTCGATGTCCGTGACTTCGAGACCCGCCAGGGTCAACCGATGGGCGAGAGACTCGATGTCTTCCGGCAGGGAAACCATGGTTTCCAGCCACCGGAGCGGGACGCGCATGACCTAGCAGCCTGTGGTGGAACCCGGGTGAGCGCCGAGAGCGGCGAGGCCCAGCTCTCCCGGTGGGGCCAGTTCTCCCGGTGGGGGCCCGGCTGACAAGGCGCGTGAGGGAGGAGCCCCCACCGGGAGAACTGGCCCGGGTGTATTTCGACCGAAACGCAACGACGAGCGGCGCGAAGCGACGTGGTTCAGACGGGATGGATCGCCGCTCGAGCCCCCACCGGGAGAACTGGGCCGCTTGGGTTTCACCACAGGCTGCTAGAACTGGCGAAGGAAACGAAGATCGTTTTCGTAAAAGCGCCGGATGTCCCGGATCCCGTGCCGGAGCATCGCGATTCGCTCAACGCCGAGACCCGCGGCGAATCCGGTGTAAATCTCCGGGTCGTACCCCATGTTGGCGAGGATCTCGGGATGCACCATGCCGGCGCCGAGGATTTCGATCCAGCCGTCGGGGCTGCTGATCGAGACCTCGACTCCAGGCTCCACGAAAGGAAAGTAGTCGCAACGGAAACGGATCTCCCGGTCCTCACCGAACAGATGCCGGGCAAACTCGTACAGGGTGCCCTTGAGGTGCGCGAGGGTGAGGCCCCGGTCCACTGCCAGAACCTCCGTCTGCGTGATCATCCACTCGTGGGTGGCGTCGGTAGCCTCGTTCCGATACGTGCGCCCGGGAGCGATGAGACGGATTGGCGGCTCATGCTGCTCCATGTAGCGGATCTGGTTCGGTGAGGTATGGGTGCGTAGCAGGAGCGGCGTCCCGCCATCGGGGCTGTCGAGGTAGAACGTGTCCATCGCGTCCCGCGCGGGGTGGTCCGCCGGGATCCGGAGAGCCTCGAAGTTGTAGTACTCGAGTTCGACCTCGGGCCCCTCGATCACGTGGAACCCCATCGAATTGAAGGCAGCGACGATGGCGCGCTCCGTCCTGGTGATGGGATGGAGTCCGCCCGAAGGAAGCGGACGCCCGGGAAGACTCACGTCGAGCGACGCCAGATCCTGGGTCCGACGGGCGTTGAGTTCCGCTTGCTTCGCCTGCAGGGCCTCTCCGAGACGGGTCTTCGCGTCGTTCAACAACCGGCCAACCGCGGCCCGGCGGGAGGGATCGAGACGCCCGAGGACGCGAAGCGAAAGAACGAGTCGCGACTTTCGTCCGAGGTGCTCGGTTCGCCATGCCTCAACGTCCCGCTCCTCGTCGAGGCGGAGTAGAGCCTCGACCGCTTCCGAGACTTCCGCCTCGGAAAGCAGGGACTCCGGATCGGGGACAGTCACGAACGCACTCGGGAAGCCGGCAGGTGGGTGGGCGGAAGGAGCGCCGGCAGCGCTGCCGGTCTCACGCCGGATTTCTTTTTCATAGTAACTCGTCATCCGGGGCGCTGCGTGACCACGGCGCGAGCCAGGCTATCGACGGCGGTCGGCTGGCGCGACGCGCCAGGGAGTCGTCGATTGGATGAAATCGAAGTTGCATGTCCTCATCGTGCGAAGGGTCGGATACCCGGCATAATCGAATAGGGTGCACGACATATTTGTGAGATGAGGATCAACCGGCGTCGCGTCGCTCCCGGAAGTCGTCGAAGCGGTTGGAGCGGATGGCGCATCGGAGGGCGATGACGGCATTGGCGCCGTCGACGGTCCAGTGCATCCCGCCATTCTTGAGGCGGGCTGCGATGACGCTCTTGCAGCCGCCTTCGAGGACTCCGGTGGAGACACACAGGCCCTGGGCGCGGAAGGCGGAGTAGCGCATCTTTTTGCGGTTGTTGGTGAAGTAGTCGAGGGTCTTTTTGGCTTCGTCGCAGGAGTCGGCGTGCTCTTCGAGGGCGGCGAGGAGATCTTGGAAACGGCCCTGGTCGAGTTCGTCGCGGCGCTGCTTTCCCCAGGCGGCGGCAAAATCGGTTCCGGGGCCGTAGATGGCCTTGGCGGCATCGAAGAGGTGTCCCTTGGCGTGGAAGATGTCGACGATCTGGAGGGCGCCGGGGAGGTGTTCTTCGGCGAAGTTCCAGATCCAGGCGGCGCCGTCGCCGAGGACGACCTGTCGTGGGGCGTCAAGGAAGCGTCGGCGCTTGATCTCGCGGAGGATCCGTTGGGCGAAGGGGGGGAGTGCGGTATCGGTGTCGAGGATGGCGACGGTCTCGATGGCGGCGTTGTAGGAGACGGAGTCCGGGTCGCGGGCGGGGTTGCCGTGCTGGTCGCGGGCGTCTGCGGACCAGAGGGCGGCGATCTTGGCTTCGCGGGTCTTGGCGGACCCGTCGGGCTGTTTGCCCTTCTTGCCCTGGGTCTCGGTCTTGCGGACGGGGACGCCGGTGCCATCGAGTCCGAGATAGAGGGTGTGGGCTTCGGAGGGTTCGGGTTCGATGACCTGGCGCTCATCCTCCGCGATGGCGCGTCCGAGGGCTTGGGCCTGGCGTTCCACCAGCTTGGGTTCGATGGGGAGTCCGGCGAGTTCTTGGAGGAGTTCGCTGCGGTCGGCGAAGCCGAGGCGAGCGGCGGTGATCCCGGTCATGCGGAGTGCGGCGGGGGAGAGGGAAGAGCTGTCCAGCCCCAGCGTCCGGTCGCGGGGGGCGAAGCCCTCGGCGCAGCGTTCGCAGTGATACCAGGCGCGCTGCCGGGTCATGGGTCCGAGGGCCGTGGTGATGGTGCGGGGTCGGCGGCCGGGGTAGCGGGCTGCGGCGCCGCAGCCGCAAGCCAACCACGGGCCTTGTTCGTCGGAATGATCGGCGTTGAGGCGTTGCGCCACCGCCTGGCCTGCGACCCGCAGCGCCATCTGGCGGGCGGCGGTCTCGACCGCCTCGAAGTCGAAGCCGTCGAGCGAGCCTTCGCCGATCAGTTGCTCGACTTCGGCGGCGATCTCCGCCGTGATCGTGGTCTGGAGCCCCTTTTTTGGGCTCGCAGAGCGGGGATGTCTGCTCTCAGTCGTATCTGACAGATCGTGTCGCTGACCTCCATCAGTTCGCGGGTGAGGTCCCGGAGGCGCTGGCATTGGGCAACCTGCTGCCGAGTGTCTTCCAAGGCATGAACCGGGATGGATCGAGAGTGCATCCTGCCGTTGATGAGGCGGGACAGGGCCCAACTGGGGCCGTGCCCCGGATCCCCTTCCCGCGCACAGCGACACGACGGCTTCCCGCACTTGCGATATCGGGATCTCAACGACCCTGGCCGGAGTTCGCCGATGGCGGCGAGCTCCTGGCGGATCGCGTCGCGGCGCCGGAGGAGGGCATCAAGATCGGAGGAAGAAAGGCTCATGGCGTGCTCCCGTGGGGACTGGCATATAGATAATATGCCAGACTTGACGAGATCCTCCACGCCTTCCTCTCCGCATCACAAAAATGTCGTGCACCCAATCGAATACGAGGCTTTGACAGATCCCATCCCCGAATGTAGAGTGGCCGCCCCATCTGGACGCGGGGTGGAGCAGTCTGGTCAGCTCGTCGGGCTCATAACCCGAAGGTCGCGGGTTCAAATCCCGCCCCCGCCACCGGATTCCGGACCCGGGTTGCTCCCCGGGCCCGAAGGCTTGTGTACCTGCCCCGGTGCGGCGCCACTGCGCCCAACCCACCATCCGGTTCAATACCCGGTTCGCCATCCGGTTCAATATCCGGTTCAATGAACCTTGCCTCCGCGCGGGAGAACCCCGGTGAGTGCACGGCCCGCGGGCTCGCCTCCAAGCCGCAATTGCCGGACACCATCCGGCAGGAGCGATCCATGACC
Organism: Candidatus Marinacidobacterium sp.; assembly: GCA_965250045.1. Classification (GTDB taxonomy): domain Bacteria; phylum Acidobacteriota; class Vicinamibacteria; order Marinacidobacterales; family Marinacidobacteraceae; genus Marinacidobacterium. The sequence continues at coordinate 2,135,705 of OZ252286.1, read as the reverse complement.
GTTCTCCGGCCCTGGCTGCGCGCCCGCCGGCCCTTCGGCGCCGCCACCGGCGCCGCCGTCAGCGTGCTCGCCGCCGGCACGATCGGATTCATGCGGATCGAGGAGTGGGACGTCCTCGAAGCCTTCTACATGACCGTGGTCACCCTCTCCACCGTGGGGTTCGGGGAGGTCCGGCCGCTGTCGGATGCCGGGCGGCTGTTCACCATCGGTCTTATCCTCGGCGGGGTGGCGACCCTGGGCTACGCGCTCGGGGCACTCGGAGAACGCATCACGGAGGCGCCGAAGCGGCGGCAGGAAAGGAGAATCCGACGCATGAAGAACCACATCATCGTCTGCGGTTTTGGAAGAATGGGCCGGCGGGTCGTTGCCGGCCTCAGGCAGCATGCGAACGCGGTGTGCGTCATCGAAATGACCTCGGCCGGCGTTCAGTTGGCGACCCGCGAGGGAGTGGAGGCGATCGAGGGGGACGCCACGGTCGAAGAGACCCTCGAACAGGCCGGGGTACGACGGGCGTCAGCGATCGTGGCCCTTCTCCCTCACGACGGGGACAACCTGTCGATCACCATGACCGCCAAGGCGTTGTGTCCCGGAATCCGGGTGATCGCCCGGTCCGAGGAAGACCGCTCCCGTGCGAATCTGGAGCGCGCCGGTGCCGCCGCCCAGGATGTGATTTCCCCACACACCACCGCCAGCCGGGTTGTGGTCCGGAACCTTTGCAGCTCCGGCACCCACCGCCTGCTGCACGGAATCACCGAGATGACCCACTGCGGCTTCGGAGCCGGAGAAATCCTGATAACTCCCGAATCCGGCCTCTCGGGACAGACACTCGCCGAGTCCCCGTTGGGCAAAGACCGCATCGTCCTCATCCTGGGCATCGAAAGGGACGGGCAGGAAATGACCATCGCCCCGCGCGGCGATCAACGGCTCGAGAGCGGAGACAGCCTGATCGTGATCGGAGACGTCGAGGACCTCAGAAGCCTCGGCGCCAGAATTGAAGAGCTCGCCGTGGATCCGCTCTGAGGAGCGCGGGAGCCGAAAGGCCGCTCTAACAGCCTGTGGTGAAACTCACGCGGCGTTCGAGCGGCGATGCATCCCGGCTGAACCGCGCCGCTTTGCGGCGCTCTGCGTTGCGCTTCGGTCGAAATACACTCGGGCCAGTTCTCCCGGTGGGGGCTCCTCCCTCGCGCGCCTTGTCAGCCGGGCGCCTCCCTGCTCTCGGCGCTCACGCGAGTTCCACCACAGGCTGCTAACACCGTTCGACTTTCCCTGAGGGAAGTGCCGCCAGGCTCTCCTGCGGCTCGCGGCGAACCCCGGACCCGCGCCGCGCAGTAATCTCGACGGAACAGTCCCACCGAGTATCAGATGTCCCCCTCGCAGCTACCCCGTTACCGCGCCTGCCTCTGGTACGGCGCGGCGTACACCAGCGTGTTCGTGGTGGTTGCTCTGGGCCGCCTCCTGCTCATGGAAGACACGTCGGTGTCCCTGATGGATGCCGCCGCGCTGATCCCGGGGTTGTTCTTCGGCCGGCTGCGTCTTCGCCCTGCCGCTGATCTGGACCCTGCGTCGCTTCCGGATGAACGCCAGGGTTCCGATCGCGCTTTGGTTTGTCGCCGTTCCCGTTTCGGCTCTCGGCAGCGTCTTCGGAGGCCTGCTCGGGCCGCTCGGGATCCTGCTGTTGGGAGGGGCGCCCATTCTGGCCGCACTCGGTCTGGCGTTCGCCGTCCAGGCGATCTGGACGCGATTCCGCCCGGGAGCGACGGGCGGCTGAGCCGGCGAGTGGATTTGAACCACCGACCTGCTGATTACGAATCAGCTGCTCTACCCCTGAGCTACACCGGCTAGCCCTTGGAATCCATATTGTAGGACGTTCTCCATGTCCGGTACGCCACCCGCGAGGACCTCGCCTCCACCGATCGGCCACGACACGCAGCCGGAGGATCGCAGCGCGCTACCCGGTGCGAGCGTCGGAGGAAGGCCGTAGACATGCTCCAGCGCCTGAGAACCATGGCGAGGCCTCTTGCCGGCAACTCCGCTCTGCTCATGCTGGGGGCGAATCCCCTGGCGGCCCAGGAGTTTCCGCCGGGCTACGTCGATCCGGCTCCCCTTCTCGCCGCCGTCGCCGAGGAGATCGGCGAGGCGGACCTTCGCTGCATCACGTTCTCCGGCAGCGGCTACGCCGGCGCGGTGGGCCAGACATTCGAGAACGCGGTCAATATCGACTGGCCGCGAATCGACACATTGGCGAACTACACGCGCGTCATCAACTGGGAGGCCGGCACGAGCGTGGAGACCTTCGACCGGCAACCGGGCCTGGCGCCGGCGTCCTGGAAGTACGGTCTCGGCTGGCGCGGCGGCACGCCGACCCAGCAGGAGACGCGGCAGACGCACGTCACCGCCGGCGAGTTCTCGTGGCACCTGGACGGCGACGGCCCGCCGGTCGCGGCGCCGCCCGAAATCGCCGAGGCATACCAGCTCGACATGTGGCTCAACCCGCACGGGTTCCTCAAGGCGGCCCGCCTACCGGGCGCGAATCCGGTGGCATTCTGGCGCTGGGAGCAGATCGAGAAGGGCCGCGACGGCAACGTCGTGAGCCCCAAGAAGATGCACGTCGTCGCGATCACCATGTTCGGCAAGTACCGGGTGGACGCCACGATCAACTCCCGGAATCAGATTCAACGGCTCAAGACGACGGTGAACATCCCCGCCCTGGGCGACTTCAACATCGAACACGAGTCCACGAATCACGTCTCCTTCGGCAACATCAAGTGGCCGACCGACTGGCACTCGCACCAGGGCTGGGACGACAACTGGCAGTTCTACCGGCAAAGCACCGGGCATAACGCCTACGGCGGCACGTTCGCGGACATCCGGCCCAACGAGTGCGGCGACCCGGTACCGGTCCCGGCGTCGGTGGCCGAGGCGGACTGGTCCACCGAGGTAACGGTCGACGAGATCGCCGACGGCGTCTATCGGCTCGGCGGCGGTCCCGCCAACAGCTACCTGGTGGAGTTCAGCGACTTCGTGGCGGTCTTCGAAGCCCCCGGCGACGAGAATCGGAGCCTGAAGGTCATCGACCAGATTACGCAGCTGGCCCCGGACAAGCCGATCCGCTGGGTGATCGCGTCCCACCCGCACTTCGACCACATCGGGGGACTGCGCACCTACCTGCACATCGGATCGACCATCGTCACCCACATCCTCAACCTCGAGTTCCTGAACCACGACGTGCTGGCCTACGAGCCGAGAACAATCAGGCCGGACATCGTCTCCCGGTGGCCGCCGACCGAGCTGGCCGAGGGCTACAACTACGAGGCGATCCAGGAGAACTACGTCATCACCGACAACTCCCGGATCCTGCGCGTCTACTACGTGCAGCCGCTACGACACGTCGCCGGGATGGTGATGGCGTACCTGCCGGCCGAGCGCATCGCGTTCCAGGCGGACCTGTTCGACACCCACGAGCCGCCGAAGGAGGCGCAGCTGCCGTCGATGCGCGCCCTGCAGACGCAGGTCGAGCGCATGCACCTGGACGTGGAGACGCTGGCCCCGGTGCACGGGGAGCCGGTTCCCTGGAGCGACTTCCTCGCGGCGCTGGAACTGCTCGAGCAGTAAGAGATGCTTGCGCTACTCGCACGGCGGGGCCGGAGACGCTGAAGCCGCCTTCGCGATGACCTCCTTCGCGATGACCTCCTTCGCGATGACCTCCTTACGATGACCTCCTTGCGATGACCTCCTTGCGATGACCTCCTTGCGATGACCTCCTTGCCGCGTTCGGAGAGCGATGACCTCGCTTACCAGCGGGAAATCCTGGAGGGGGTGGCCCGCACCTTCGCTCTCACCATCCGCCCGTTACCGGGAACTCTCCATGACGCTACCGGCAACCTGTACCTCCTCTGCAGGATCGCGGATACCATCGAAGACGAACCCACCCTCTCCCCGGACGAAAAGGCGGCCTTCTCGGACCGCTACGTCGAACTCGTGGCCGGCCAGGGTGATCCGGCCGCCTTTGCCCGCGAACTGGGCGCGCTGCTCTCTTCGGCCACCACCGAAAGCGAGCGGAACCTGGTGGCCAATACCCCGCGAATTCTGAGGGTGACCGCCCGGCTCAGCGACCCTCAGCGGGCGGCGATTCAGCGCTGCGTCCAGATCATGACGCGAGGCATGGTGGAGTTCCAGCGGAGCGCAACCCCCGACGGCCTCCGGGACGTGGCTGAACTGGATCGCTACTGCTACCACGTCGCCGGCGTCGTCGGGGAGACCCTCACCGCGTTCTTCTGCGACCACTCGGTCGAGATCGCCAAGCGGCGTCACGACCTGCTCGCCCTGTCGGTTTCTTTCGGAAAGGGGCTGCAGATGATCAATGTCCTCAAGGACATCTGGGAGGACCACCGGCGCGGAGTGTGCTGGCTCCCCCGGGACATCTTCGGCGCGGCCGGCGTGGAACTGGGGTCCCTCTCCTCCGGGCGAACGGTTCCCGGCTTCGCCGGGGCGCTGATGGAGCTGGTAGCGATCACGCGCCGGCATCTCGCCAATGCGCTGCGCTATATCGTGATCATTCCGGCGCGGGAAACGGGGATTCGACGGTCCTGTCTGTGGCCGCTGGGTCTCGCGGTCCTCACCCTGCAACGGATACGGCGAACCCCCGGGTTCACCAGCGGACGGGAGGTGAAGGTGTCCCGTCGCACCGTCGGAGCAGTCGTCGTCGTCTGCAACGTATTCGCGCGTTCGAACGTGGCGTTGAGGCTCCTCTTCAAACTGTTCACCCGCGGCCTTCCCGAGACGGCGCCGGTCCGATGACGCGGTCTTTCCGGCGGAAGGCATCCTGCCGGAGGTCGCTTGGGAAGCCGAACTTCCGGAGGGCCGCAGCAAGAGCGGCGGGAGCAGCTACCGGTTCACGTTGAGGCGGACGACCACGCCCAGGGTCAGCGCGGAAACGGTGGGGCTTCCCATCCCCTCTTCGGCGAGCCGCAGTACATCACCCTCGTCATCCCGGTACTCGATGTATCGATAGTCGAAAGCAAGCGCGACCGGAATCCGCGGGAAGGGCACCTTGATCCCGAATCCGACAACGATGGCTCCCGCCTCCAGAGCCTCCCCTCCCTCGATCTCCGAGGTTCGCCACGCGTAACCCACCACCGCGTAGGGAGTGACGGCGGCGCGCGGCCACTGCGCCACGGCCGATACCGAAGCCTCCTGACTGACCTGCTCAAGGGGCTCCGCAAAGGTGGTGACTCCGGCTTCGTCATCCCTGACCGAGAACTCGAACTCGGTCGTCGTTCGGGTGAAACCGGCCTCCGCTCCGATATAGCGGTTCACGAAGAAGGCGCCGCGGGCGCCAAAGTGCTGGCCGAACCCGACATCGGAAGCCTCACCCGACACCGTCTGAAAAATGTTCCTGGAAAAGCCCAGATCCTGGTCCACCAATTGGCTCCCGATCACGACGGCCGCTTCAGCATGCGTCCAGTCGCCTGGTTGCGAAAAAACCGGACCCTGACGGGCAGTTCCAGTCTGGGTCACGCTGGAGGCTGTCTCGGATGCCTCCCGGAGGCTCTGGAGAATATCCCGGAGTCGGCCGGATTCGGGGTCATGGGCCACTGACTCTTCAGGGTGGCGTCCCCCGCTCTTCTCCGGGGGGAACGCGGCGGCTGGGACCGCCGTCACTACAACCATTAGCCCGGCAGACCCCAGTCGCCGCAGATTCACTGACCGACCTCGAGGTTGGCCTCGGTGGCCGCCCCGCCGGCGACCGCCACCAGATGCGGATGGACGGTGACGCTGAAATCGTGATCGGCGGCGCCGAACGGGAAGAAGTAGGCGCGGGCGCCGTGACTCTCGGGTATTGGATTCACCCGCAGCACGTAGGTTCCGTTCGGCAGGTTGGCGATTTCGTAGTTCCCCTCTTCGTCGCCCCAACCGCCCACCGTGTGGTCGAGCAGGGGCCCGTAGGCGACGACGTGGGCGTAGCGGACGGCCTCTCCCGACGTGCGCCGGATTACGCCCTGAATACTCCCGGTGTTCGCGGCCGAACCGGGGTAAAGGACGGACGCCCCGGTGAGGTCATCGGCAGTGAGGGTTCGCCCGAGCGAGCTGCCGCTTCCGAAGCCATACGGCCACATGACGGCCGACCCCGCGAGAAGCGCGCCCTCGGACTGGCGGCCGACGCCGGAATGGCCCAGCCCAAGGAAGTGGCCGGCTTCGTGAACCATCGTGGATTGGTAGTCCCAACCTCCGCGTTCCGGCGTATCCGTCCAGTTGTAGGCCGGGTTCACGATGATGTCGGACTCAGCGATGGCGCCCGTCTCGATGATGGTGAGCCAGCTCGTCACGGACAGCGTGATCTCGGAGAGACCCAGCTCGGCCATGTGTTCCCGGGTCGTGAAGCCGATCGTGTTCATCCCGTCAAAGAACTCGAAGGGGCGCTGGTTGGTCTTCCCACGGTAGGAAAACGAGAGACCGACTTCTTCGGGGTTCGTCCAGGTGTCGAACGCGGCCCTCGTCTCCGCCACCACCTCGTCGACGGTCATCCAGTTGTCGGGAACGTTGGCCACCCAGTACCCCACGGGACGCAGCGCGGAGGCCCACACGAAATCCTGGCCTCGGATCAGCTGGTATCCGGAAGCAATCGGGATCCCGCCGGCCATGGCAAGCGCGACAACCAGCGTTCCAGTCAGCCACCGGGGCAGGAGCGCGGTGGAGAGGAATTTCTTCACTGGGCCAAGGCGTCGCGCACGATGCGCCGCACGTCGTCGAGCGAAGCGGGTCCCTCGGATCGGGCCTCACGGGCGTCCACCCGAACCCCGTCAGGATCCTCGAGCGTCAGGCCGGCGAGGGACCGCTGGAGGAGCTGTTCTCCGGTCGCCGCGTCGCGCTCCACCGTGAATTTCCCGGCGGCCATCCCCAGCACTGTCGGAATCCTGCCTGCTCCGCCGTCGCTGAAGACGAGGACCTCCTCGCCAAGACTAAACACCGGGGATCCCGGCACCACCAGCCGGTAGCCCTCGGCCTCTCCGCCGAGGATCCTCAGCGTCAGCAGATCGCGGCGCCCCCCCTTCAGATACTCGTCGACGGCAACGGTGACGAAAGTGTGGATGCCGGTGCGGCGGGCATTCATCTGACTCGCGATTCCGACGACCTCACCCGTGAAGATCTGGTCCGCCCGGCGGGCCATCTGGTCGAGCGGCAGATGCCGGACAGTCGTCGCTTCAAGCCCACCCGCAACGAGGAGCAACACCGCCAGGAGCCCCCGGCGTACGGCAGGAAAGGCCGTTATCGTGGACACGGACATAAGACTCCCCAACGCTCCTGACACAACTTTGGAAAGGTAGCACGTACGAGAATCCAGACTCGGTCTCCGGATGACGGCCTGCGGACCAGCCGCGCTGCCGGCGCGGAGCGGTGAAAGCGTCCGTGACCACTTGAACTTACCTGGCCGCCACCCGGAGTCCAGGAGTGGCCCCACGGCCCGGAAGAACGGGCGGAGTTCGGCGTCCCCGTAGCTGCGCACCACGACGCCTGATGGAGTCATTGCCGAGACACGCACCTGGCGCCACTCCGCGTCCACGCCGCCCGCGGCACTCCGCGCCGCACCGAGCGAGTCGAAAAAACTGACGGCGGCGCACCTCCGGTTCGCCGCGAGCATGACCGGGGGGACACCACTACGCCTGATGGAGTCATTGCCGAGACGCGCACCATGACACCACTCCGCGTCCACGCCGTCCGCGGCGCTGCGCGCCGCTGTGCCGACCGGAGGTCGGCGTTCCAAGCCGTCCCCGCGCTTCTGCCCCATGGGCGTTACGCAGTTTCGCGGACCTGCGGGCAGCGGTGCCGGTGTGAACACCAGGTGTGAACACCGGCGTTCCCTTGCCTGCGCGCCACCTTCCGTGGCGGCGCTCATCCGAGCGCGCAAAAAACAATGGCGGCGAACCTCCGGTTCGCCGCCAGCGTGACCGGGGGGGAAAGTGTGAAAGGGGGGCTCCCGCCCCCCTTTCACAATCAGTAACGTCCGATCGGAACTTGCCGCAGCCCGCCGGAGGCGGGCAAGGAAGTTTCGATCGCCGGCGCGCAGCGCCGGGCGGTTCGGAAGGGGGGCGCATCTCCAGTCAAGCCCCACCACGAACCCTCAAACAGAACCAGCGCCCCCCTTCCGGACCGCTCGACGGAAGGCGGCTAGCATGGCTCCGATGGAGCACAGCGGGACCGTCATCCGGATGAGTCGGAAGGGCGCGACGGTCCGCATCCAGACCGAGGGGAATCCGGAGTCGCTGTTCCACTGCGCCCTCGGCGGACGCCTGTTCGAATCCCGCGACCGGCATCACGAAGGGGCCGCTGCCGTGGTAGGGGATGAAGTCCTCGTCGAGGGGATCGAACCGGGCCGACAGCACGCCTCCCGAACGGGAACCTCCAGTGGGCGCATCACCGCGGTGCGGCCCCGTCACAATGCGCTGCGCCGAGCTGTCGGACCACCCGACCGCCGGGAAATGCGCGTGTTCGCGGCCAATCTCGATCGCTGCTACATCGTTTCGGCTTTCCTGGAACCGCCGTACCGGACGGGTTTCCTCGACCGGTCCCTGGTGGTCGCGTTCGATGCGGGCGTCACCCCGGTCCTCGTCTTCAACAAGCTCGATCTCGCCCGCAAACCCGAAATCGCCAAACTTGAACACGATCTCGTTCCCTATCGTCGGCTGGCGCTCGAAGTCCATCGAACGAGCACGCGCAGCCGAGAGGGGATCGAGGCCTTCCGGAGCAGCGTGGCGCGCGGCCGGGCCGTGCTCTTCGGCCACTCGGGAGTCGGGAAAACCGAACTGCTCGCGACGCTCGGAGTGCCCGGCCGGCGGACCGGCGGACTCGATCGCAGAGGTAGGGGCCGCCACACCACGACGGCAGCCGAACTGATCCGGCTTCCCGGTGGAGGGGAAATTGTGGACACCCCGGGAATCCGCGCGCTCGGCCTCGACGGGCTGACGGCGACGCGCATCCGGGCCGCCCATCCCGATCTGGCCCCCTACGCCGAAGACTGCCGTTTCCCCGACTGTTCCCACCGGACCGAACCCGATTGCGCGGTCCAGGCGGCGGTGACCGGCGGGAAGGCCGACTCGGCCCGCTACGAGAGTCTGATTCGCCTTTCCCGGGAAGCCGCGGGACTTAACAGCCTGTGGTGAAACTCGCGCGGCCCAGTTCTCCCGGTGGGGGCTCGAGCCGCGTTGCATCCCGGCTGAACCGCGCCGCTTTGCGGCGCTCTGCGTAGCGCTTCGGTCGAAATACACTCGGGCCAGTTCTCCCGGTGGGGGCTCCTCCCTCGCGCGCCTTGTCAGCCGGGCGCCTCACCGCTCTCGGCGCTCACGCGAGTTCCACCACAGGCTGTTAACAGTCCATAGGCAGAGTCATCTCGGCGCTCACGCCACTTCAGCCACCGGCTGCTAGCGAAGAGGCAGATTCGGGTCGGGTCGGGTCTGAATCGGAAGCGCCGGGGCAAACCCCGCCGGCCTCATCGGAATGAGTCGTGCGATCTCGCCGACCAGCTCCTCGAGCCCCTCGCCGGTCGTCCCGGAGACCTGCCGGGTTTCCGCCCCCGCCAGACGCTGCGGGAGAGCCGCCCGGGCCGCCTCATCGAGCCGGTCCACCTTGTTGAGCAGCACGATCCGGGGCATCTCGAGGAATCCAAGATCGGCAAGCAGGCTCTCGACGGCGGCAGCGCGAGAGTCGAGGCGGGAACTCGAGGCATCAACCACCTGCAGCAGCAGGCATGCCGCCGAGATTTCTTCGAGCGTGCCGCGAAACGCCTCGATGAGGTCTTCCGGCAGGTCGTGGATGAAGCCAACGGTGTCAGCAAGCAGCACTTCCCGCTCCACGGGCACCCGGAGCCGGCGATTCGTGGGGTCGAGGGTCTCGAACATCCGATTGCCGGCAGCGACCTGGCTTCGGGTCAAACGGTTCAGGAGCGTTGATTTCCCGGCATTCGTGTAACCGACGAGGGAGACCACCGGGAGACCGCGGACATTGCGCCGCTTCCGCCGCACCTCGCGCTTCACCGCGACCTGGGCCAGGTCGCGCTGCAGGCGGGCGATCCTCGCGCGCGTGCGCCGGCGGTCCACCTCGAGGCGGGTCTCCCCGGGCCCCCGGCCGCCGATGCCGCCGGCCAGACGGGACAGCGACGTATCCCGCTGGACCAGCCGCGGCAACCGGTACCGCAGTTGGGCGAGTTCAACCTGCAGCTTCCCCTCCCGGCTCGTCGCGCGCCGCGCAAAGATGTCCAGGATCAACTGGGTGCGGTCGAGGACCTTGAGATCGGTGGCCTGGGAAATGTTGCGCACCTGGGAGGGACTCAGTTCGCACGCGAACAGGATCAGGTCGGCGCCCCGGTCGAGAGCCCGGATCACGAGCGCTTCGAGCTTGCCTCGGCCGACCAGGGTGCGGGGATCGAGACGAGACCGGCGCTGCACGAGCGAGTCCACAGCTTCGAGGCCCGCATCCCGGGCCAGTTCGCCCAGTTCCTCCATCACGTTCTCGAGCGGGAGCGATCTCTCCCCCACCCCGACCAGGATCGCGCGTCCCGAGAACTTCCGGCCCGGGCGCTCCGGCGCACATCGCGCGAAGGCCCGCTCGAGGTCGGCGAGGAGCGAGGTGCAATCGAGGTCCAGTTGACTCGGAGGGACGGGCGGCAGCAGTTCCCACGGTGTTTCATCTTCTTCTTTCGCGTCCGCCGCCCTCTGGGCGGCGGTGCCGGTCTGAAGGCCCCCACCGGGAGGGCTGGCGGCGTTCCCTTGACGTCCGGGAGGCTTCAGGTGGGCGACATGGACGACGCCGGGCAGTCCGTCCTCGCCGACCGTGACGGCCGCCATCAGATCCAACCGGAGGAGGACGAGGTCCGCGAGGTCATCGCGCGTCAGCGGTTCTCCCGCCAGATGGGTATGGACAAACCGCAACCCCCGCAACCGCCGGCCCGCCGCGCGCTGCCGTTTCAGGTCCGGCAGTTCGATGCGGTGGGCGTCCCCCACTCCTACCCAGGTGATCGTGCCGCGCCGGTCCACGAGAGCTCCCACCTGACGCCGAATCGTGCGGGAGATCCCCGCGAGCTGCCGGGCAAACTCCTGGGTCAGAAGCGCGGCCGACGGCAAACTCCGGTGGCTGAGGCGCTCCAATACCTTCCGGTCGCGGGACTTGAGCCCCGCCGTGTCTCCTTCGACGCGCAAGGAAAAGGGGTGTGCGGGGCGCCGTCAGCGGTGAGGAGCGTCGGGCGCGGATTCCCCCTTCGGGGAACGCGCCCGCTGCGCGTCCCGCAGCAGATCGAGCTTGGCGCGCGCCGAGATGTAGTTCGGATCGATCTCGATCGCCCGCTCGTATTCGCGCATGGCCTTGTCCTCGTCGCCGAGTTTCATGAGCGCCTCGCCGAGGAAGAACCGGGCGTCCGCCATCTGGCGGTCGCGGGAAATCGCCTGGCGGAAATAGTCGGCCGCCTCCCGGAATTTGCGCTGGTGGTAGTGCAAGACCCCGAGGTGATACATCACGTACGCGTTGGACCCGTCGTTCCGCGCCGCGAGCTGGAACTCCCGGATCGCCTTTTCCGTGTCCCCCTGGGTGTAGTAGGCGCTCGCCAGGTTGGAGCGGGCCTCGGTGAAGTCCGGTTCGATGTCGAGGGCCAATTGATACTGCTCGATCGCATCGTCGACGAAGCCGCGCCGCTTGTAGGCGACCCCGAGGTTGTTCCGGGCCCGGTTGAAGTTGGGCCGTATCGAGAGCGCCAGTTCATACATCTCGATTTCCCGGGCCAGCGGGTCGAAGCCTCCCTGGTCCACCAGCGCTTCGGCGAAATAGCCGTAGAGGAAGCCCTGGTTGTTGTAGAAGTTCGAGATGGCCTCAAAGTCATCGATGATCTTCGCCCCGGCGTATTCGCGCTCGGGGTTCGAGGTGAAGTCCACGAAGATCAGGTCGGGCCCGTCCTTGATGCCGCCGGTGATGTGACCACTGTTGACGATGACCTCGGCTTCCCTGGTCACCTTTTCGATGGTGGTGACATCCACATAGACCGCATCGACCCCCACCGCCCGGGACATCCCGACGAAGAGGTTCGTATAAGCCAGACAGTTACCGCGTCCTTCCTCGAAGACGGCCTTCGCCGTCTTGTTGGAAAGCCAGTCGTAGGAGATGGTCCCGCCGGTGTGCTGCCGGATCGCCCGGACGATGGCCCGCATCTTTTCCTTGTCGCCCCGGAGGTTCTCGGTGACCCGAACGGCGAGTTCACGGATTTCGTCGTCGATCTCGAAGGGAATCTCGACCCGCGCGAGGACGTCGGGAGTAATCCGGTGGTTCAGATCCGCCCGGATCTCTTCCACCGTCCAGGTGCGCTTGGGGACCGTTCCGCAGCCCAGGGATCCGAGCGCCAGCCCGGCGAGCACCAGCCCGCCAGCGGCCGAACGAAACCAGCGCGGTGACAGGGGTATTGAAGGCGACATCCAAATCGAGTATAGCGTGGCTCTCGTGGCTTGCGGGAAACCCCCTGCGGGCGTATTCTTTCACGGAAATTTCGCGGCTATTGCGTGTCCCGTCCGGGGTGGAGCCCCGGCCTGGTGGCCGCTCCAGCTTCAGGAGGCCTCATGCCTGATCAAACGCGGGTTGTCCCCCGCTTTTCCCTCTTTATGGCGGGTTTCGCTGCGATCGCGATACTCGCACTCGCCGTCCCCGCCCTCGCCCAGGACAACCTGAGCCGGGGCGACCGGCGCTGGCTGGAAGAGGTCGAGCCGATCATGACCGCTCAGGAGCGGCAGGCGTTCGAATCGCTTCCGCGCGGCGAGCGCAACCGCTTCAAGGAGCACTTCTGGGCGCGCCGCAGCCAGAACCCGCATGACCCGGATCGGGCCGAGGACCAGTTCAACAACTGGCGGGAACAGGCGGACGACCAGTTCGGGCAGCGGGGCCAGAAGGGCTCGCGGACCGACAGGGCGCTCGTGATGCTGCTCTTCGGTCCCCCGGACAACCAGGAGCGGTCCGGCGGGCGCGCCGCCGGACCGGGCGGCGGACGGCCGCCCGCGGGGGCGACCGGCGAGAACCCGCTCGCGGGGAGTAGTGGCGCTCCCGGCAGTGGCGGCGGCGGCGGCCGCGGTGGCGCGGGGATGGGCGGCGGCCCGAGCGGCGGCATGACGTTCACCTACGTGCCGAATCCCGACCGCGGCCTTCCCGACGGGATGGAGCTCGAATTCCGCACCACGAACCTCGGGATGCGGTTGATCCGCAACGACGAGATCGAGGTCGCCATCGAGCGGGCGCGCGCGCGGCAGATCGTTTGGCCCAGCCAGATCAACTTCACCCTGAACGCGGAGGGCAAGCTTCCCGACGTGGAAGACCTGTTCGGCGCCGAGACGCGGGCGCTGCTGGACCCGAACAGCCCCGGCAAGACGATCCTGAATGCGCTCCGGGCCGGCGGCGAGCCGGGCACCGGCATCGAGATCGACGCCAGCTTCTCGTTCTTCCGCTCGAACGCCGGGGACACCTACGTGGCCGCGATCTTTGAACTGGATTCGGACGCCATCGCCTGGAACGACGACCAGGCGACCGTTTCGGTCTTCTACAACGTGGTGGATGCGCTCGGGACGGTGATCGGTTACGACGAGCGCAGCGTGGAGATCCGGAAGGGGCCGGCGGGCGGTCCGACCGTCCTGGAACTGCCGATGCAGATGGCGCCCGGCGCCTATTCGGTTCATGCCGGCATCCTCGACCCCGCCACGAACGTCCACGGGACAATCACCCAGGAAATCGAGAGCCCCAACTTCGGAAGCGGGGAGTTCATGTTGTCCTCGGTGGCGCGGTTTTCGGACGGCTCGCGCGTGGAAGACTTCACGCCGGAGCCGGGCAGAGCGCTGCTGGTCGGAGGGTTCCATTTCACTCCGCAGGTCTCTCCCGTGTACTCGCCGGGCGGCAACCTGCGCCTGGTGTTCAACGCCTACGGATACGGCACCGGCAGCCAGCCGAACCTGACCTGGCAGATCACCTTCAAGAAGGATGGCACGCAGTACCTGCGCTACAACCCGACGCCGTTCAACCTGGCCTCCGCGGAACTCGCGATCGCCATCGTGGACGTTCCGCTCGCGAGGCTCTTCGCGGACGGCCGGCGGGAGGACTTCGAGGCCGGCGACTACGTGGCCGAGATCGCCGTGAAGGACATGGTGGGCGGAGGGTCGATCACGACCGTGGTTGAGTTCCAGGTGTCCGGATCCTGATCTCCATCACCTCCAGCCGCCCGCCGGAGTCGGGTGGGCGGCCTGGATGGCGCCGGAAAGCCTTCGCCGCCATCCTGGTCGCGGCCGCGGCGGTGGTCTGCCTGGGCCACCTTTCCCCCGGGCTTTCCCCCGAGCGCGCGGATCGGGCAGCGCCGCTGCTCGCCGCCACCGGGGTTTCGGGCGGCGGCGCCGGGACGGGGGCGCTCGTCCAGGAGTCGGTATACGAAGCGATCGAAGTGTTCAGCGGCGCTTTGATGCTCATCCGGGACCAGTACCTGGAGCCGGTGGAGCCGGCATTCCTGATGGACGGGGCGGTCCGGGGGATTTTCGAAGCCCTCGATCCGGACAGCGCCTACCTCAGCACCGCCGACGTCGCCCGCTACCGCAATCGCGCGTCGGCGAGCGCCGGGGTCGGGGTCGGCCTCCAGAAGCGCTACTACCTGCACGTGGACGATGTGCTTCCGGGGTCGCCGGCTGCCGACGCCGGGATCGAGCGCGGCGTCGCCATCACGGCGATTGACGGCCAGAGCACTCGAGAAATCCGGATTCCGGTAGCACTCCTACTTCTCTCCGGAGAGCCGGGCACCTCGGTGGAGCTGACCCTCCGGGACGCCACGGACTCGGAGTCGCGGGTCGTCACCCTCGAGCGGTCCGTGCTCCCCGACCCTCCGGTGGAACACCGAATGCTGGATGCAGGCGTCGGGCTGCTCCGGATCCGACGTTTTCACGAAGAGACGCCGGCCCAACTGGCGGCCGCGGTCCAGTCGCTCAAGACCAGCGGGGCGGACAGCCTGGCGCTCGACCTTCGCGGAAGCCGCGGAAGCGTCGGCGTTTGCGAAGCCGGGGTCGAAGCCGCCGGCGTGTTCATGGAGGGCGCGGTGGCCCGACGCGTCGAGCGTTCGGTGGAGGGTGAAGAGTCGTCGGCTGCTCTTGAAACACCGGCTGGCGAACCCCTGTTCGAAGGGCCGCTTGCGGTGATCGTGAATCGGAGCACGGTTTGCCCCGGCGAAGTGCTCGCCGCCGCCCTCAAGTCCCGGGACGAGGCGGATGTGGTCGGAGGGCGCACCGCGGGCCGGACGGGGCGCCCCGAACTCATCGAACTCCCGGAGGGTGACGCGATCCTCCTTTCCACCGCCCACCTCAGGGGGACGGATGGAGAGGACATCCTGGGGGTCGGGGTGACTCCCAGTCTGGGTCCCGCGGATCTCGATGTCGAAACCGAGGATCTGGACGAGGACGACCCGGAACTGGACCTGGCGATCCGGGCTCTCGAGCGGCGCCGGGCGGACAAAGATCCCGCCTGAAGGCGCCGGAGCGCGCGCAGGAGCTGACCCGTGTCCCGCCGGAGCCGGCGGCTGGTTTTCGTCCTCCTCGGAGGCGTGGCAGCGGCGGCCACCGGCCTTCTGGGCTATCAGTTTCTGCACGTAAAGCCGCTGGAAGAGGCGCTTCACCGCCCCTATGCCGCGCACCGGGGCGCGGTGCTCTTCCGGGTGGGGCGGGGCTCAACCGCGGAGTCCATCGCGAACCGCCTGGAGGCTTCGCGGATCGTCGCCGACCGCGAGTTCTTCCTCTGGGGAGTCACGAGGGCGGAACTGGGCAGTCGCCTGCAGGCGGGTCTTTACCGCTTCGAGGGCCCTCTCACCCCCGCCGAAGTGATCGGCCGGATCGTGGAGGGGGAAGTGGCGACCTTGCCCGTCACCCTCCCGGAGGGTCTCGACCGGGAGGCCACCGCAACCCTGCTCGCCGAGCAGGGAGCCGGAGATCCGGCCGCGCTCCTGGCCGTCTTCTCGGACCCGGAGGCCGTCCGGCGTCTCATCGGGGACCTCGACCCCGCAGCGGAAGACCTCGAGGGATACCTGTTTCCCAGCACCTACCGGCTACCGCCGGAGGCCGGTCCGGAACAGGTCGCCGCGGTACTGGTCGGCCAGTTCCGGGCGCTCTGGACCGACCGGCGCCGCCGCCGGGCAGAGGAGCGCGGCCGCTCCCTGCGCGAAATCGCCACCCTGGCCTCCATCGTCGAAAAGGAGACCGGGAGCACTGGCGAGCGCGCCACGATCGCCTCGGTCTTCTGGAACCGGCTCGAGCGTGGAATGCCTCTTCAGTCCGACCCCACGGTGCTCTTCGCGATGCGGCAGGTGGGTGATACCGGGAACAACATCAGGAGGCGCGATCTGGACATCGACTCGCCGTACAACACCTATCGGGTCGGTGGAATTCCGCCCGGACCCATCGCATCGTTCGGGATAGCGGCGCTCGACGCGGTGCTGGAGCCTGCCGAAACCGACTTCCTCTACTTCGTATCCAGAAACGACGGGACCCACGTGTTCAGCCGCTCCCTCTCGGAGCACAACCGCGCGGTCCGCCAGTGGCAGGTGGACTACTTCCGGAGATAACGCCAGGGACCGCCCTACCGCTCGACCAACGCCGCGACTCCCATTCCCCCGCTCACGCAGAGCGTGGCGATCCCGTATCGGGCGTCGCGCCGCTCCATCTCGTGCAGCAGCGTGACCACGATCCGCGCCCCGGTGGCGCCAATGGGATGGCCGAGGGCGATGGCGCCGCCGTTCACGTTCAGCCGCTCCGGATCGAGGTCCAGATCGCGGGCGCACGCCAGGACCTGGGGAGCGAACGCCTCGTTCAACTCCACGAGCGCAACCTCCGCGAGGGTCAGCCCAGTGCGGCCAAGCAGATCGCGCACGGCCGGAACCGGTCCGATACCCATCACGCGGGGGTCCACCCCGGCGGTCGCGTAGGAGACGAGGCGGGCCATCGGCCGGACGCCAAGCTCGGCTGCCCTGGCTGCTGAGAGCACCACGACGGCGGCGGCGCCGTCGGTGATGCCCGAGGAGTTCCCGGCGTGGACCACGCCGTCCTTCCGGAACACGGGCCGGAGTTTCGCGAGTGACGCCGGCGTCACGCCGTCGCGGGGGTGCTCGTCGCCGCCGACCTCGGCCTCACCCCTGCGGGTCTCGACCCGAACCGGGGCGATCTCGGCGTCGAAGCGCCCTGTCGAACGCGCCGCCTCGGCGCGGTTCTGGCTCGTCGCCGCGTAGCGATCGCATTCGTCGCGGGAGAGGCGGTACTGGTCGGCCAGCGTCTCCGCGGTCTCACCCATGAGCTGGTCCGCGAGCGGGCAGTGAAAACCGTCCCGGTACATCGCGTCGTCGAGCGAGCCGTCTCCGAAACGTTGCCCCCAGCGGACCGACGGAAGCAGGAAGGGGGTGTTGCTCATGCTCTCGGCGCCCCCGGCGAGGACCACCCCGGCGTCTCCGAGCCGGACGGAAGCGGCGGCGTCCAGAATCGCCCGCAGCCCCGAGGCGCACGCCTGGTTCACGGTCCGCGCCGGCACCCGGTCCGCGAGGCCTGCCCGCTGCCCGACCTGGCGCGCCGGGTTCGGACCGACCCCCGCCTGCCGGGCGTTGCCGAACACCACCTCGTCCACTGCCTCGGCGGGAACGCCGGCGGTTTCGAGCGCGCTTCGCGCGGCGGCCGCTCCCAGTTCGGGGGCGGTGAGTGAAGCGAGGGCCCCGCCGAACCGGCCGATCGGCGTGCGGCGGGCTCCGGCGAGGACAATTTCCATGGATCAGGCCACGCTTGGTGGCCAGTGGCGTAACAGCCTGTGGTGAAACCCACGTGAGCGCCGAGACGGGTGAGGCGCCCGACTGACAAGGCGCGTGAGGGAGGAGCCCCCACCGGGAGAACTGGCCCGAGTGTATTTCGACCGAAGCGCAACCCAGAGCCCCGCGAAGCGGGGCGGTTCAGGCGGGATGCATCGCCCGTCGAACGCCGCGTGGGTTTTGCCACAGGCTGGTAACGCAGGCACCTTGACTGCGCGGCGCCTAGCGCCGCGGGGGAGGGGTTTCCCCTCCCCACGGAAAACGGCGGGGAGAATCGCGCAGCGATTCGCGCCGCCATTCCGTGAGGAAAGCGCCCCGCGTGCCCAACAAGTCAACGATCGAGTCTGCATCTCGTTGCCAACGTGCAGCGGGGCGCCTTCCTCACGGGATCTACGGTCGCCGGACGTATTCGTAGCCGATCGGCTTGCCGTCCACCCCGCTCCTCGGCGGAGCAATCCAGTAGGCCATCCGCCCCGGCTCGTAGACCGGAACCATGAGTCGCTTCACGTACTCCCGGTCGTCCGCGGTCGGCAGCCAGCGGTCGCGCTCCCGCTGCCAGACGTCTTCGTCGATCAGATTGCCGGCGGGATCGAACCGGTACCCGGAGTAGGCGCCAATCTGCCGGTGGAACCGGCGGCTCGGCAGGCTCAGCCGCTCTCCGAGCCCCGCGGTCTTCAGGATCTTGTTCCAACGCGCCAGGCCGCGCTCGCAGTCGCGCACGTAGTCGTCGCGGAGCACCTCGTTCATGGCGTTCCGGAGCGGGACCTCGCGCTCGCGAAGCTCCCCGTCCTCGGGCAGGGACATCCGATACCCGCCGTCGAGCGCGGCGTGGTCCTTCCGGCCGGACTCCCGGGCCCGTCCCTTCAAACCGTTTGCGAAGTAGTGGGCGGCGTTCGAGGAAATCTCCCCGCCGAAGAGATCGAGGGAAGCGCTGAACCAGAAGTTGATGTGGCGCTGGATGAGGGGCAGGTCGAAGACCCCGCCTTCCCGGGGATCGTCGTGGCCGGACGCCATCACCTCGGCGGTGCGCTCCACGATGCGGCCCACCCCGGTCTCCCCCACCGACATGTGGAACGCCTCTTCGGTGAGCATGAAGCGGGTGGTGCGCGACAAGGGATCGAAGGCGCTCTCGGCGAGCGCGAGGAGCTGGTACTTGCCGTCCCGGTCGGTGAACATGGTGAACAGGTAGAAGTTCAGCCAGTCGTCGCACGGTTCGTTGAACGCCTGCAGGATCCGCGGCCGGTCGGCGTCGCCGCTCGACCGGTCGAGCAGGGCGTCCGCCTCCTCCCGGCCGTCGCGGCCGAAATGGGAGTGCAGCAGGTACACCATCGCCCACAGGTGCCGCCCTTCCTCCACATTGACCTGGAAGAGGTTCCGGAGGTCGTAGAGGCTCGGGGCGGTCTTCCCCAGTTGGCGCTGCTGTTCGACGCTCGCGGGCTCGGTGTCTCCCTGGGTGACGATCAAGCGGCGGAGGTCGGTCCGGAACTCTCCGGGTACCTCCTGCCAGACCGGCTTGCCGGCGAGGTCGCCGAAACCGATCCGGCGATTCTCCTCCGGCGGCGCGAGGAAGATGCCCCAGCGGTAGTCCGGCATCCGCACGTAGTCGAAGTGCGACCAGCCCGAGGGTTCCACCGAAACCGCGGTGCGCAGCAACACGTCGTCTCCCTGGAAGCCCTCCGGTCCCATCTCCTTCCACCAGTTGAGGAACGCCGGCTGCCAGCGGAGGAGCGCCCGCTGCAGGCGCGGGTCGTGGGACAAAGCCACGTTGTTCGGGATGCGGGCGTCAAGTTCGGACATGGATCACGTTCGTTCCCAGTCGAAGGAGGCCCGTTCGGGCCGCCCGTACATCGTGAGGGCGCCGCGCTCCCCCATCGCGTTCGGCCGCTGGAAGATCCAGTTCTGCCAGGCCGAAAGGCGTCCGAAGATCCGGGTCTCCATGGTCTCCGGGCCGGCAAAGCGGAGCGACGCCTCCATCCCGGTGAGCGCGTCCGGAGAGAAGCCGGCGCGCTCCTCGATGGCCACCCGCAGTTCGTCCTCCCAGTCGAGGTCGTCGGGCGCGAAGGTTGCAAGGCCGAGTTTCTCGGCCTCGGTAGCGCTGACCGGACCGCGCCACCGGAGACCTTCGACCCAATCGGACTTTCCGTAGAACCGGGTCTCGAGCCGCGAGAGGCCGTTCCCCATTGGATAGGCGCCGAGGTTCAGCGCGGTGACCTCGATCCCCGCGGGGCGGTCCGGATCGTCGCAGAGGTAGGAGCGGTCGGCGGCGAACACGAGTTCGGCGAGGGTTCCGACGAACCTTTCGCCGGGCTCGCCCACCGCGAAGAAGCTCCGGGCGGTCTGGTCGAGCCGGCGGAGCGTTCGCCCCACCCGCAACCGGGTCTCCCGGGCGAGCCACACCGCGCCGAACCGCTCGAGCCGTTTGTCCGCTTCTCGAACGGCGTCGGGGTCGCCCGCGACCCGGAGCAGGATCACGCCGAGTTCCGGCTCGCTGAAACGCAGCCGGCAGAGCGCGTCGTCGAGTTCCCGCGCCATCCGCAGGTGCCAGAGCGAGGATCCCGCCGCCCTTAGCGCTGTCCGGTCGTCGGGGAACAGATCTTCCGGGGCGTGAACGGTCAGGGTGGCGGTGCGGCCGGCGCGGTCGAGGCGCAGTTCCACATGGCGATAGCGGATGGAGTCGGGTCCCTCCTCGGGCTCGAGGGGTTCCAGGACCACGCCTCGCTTCGTGCGGCCCCGCGACGGGACCAGCGCCGCCGCCCGCTCCCGTACCCGCTCGTCGAAGCGGCTGCGCGGCGCGAGGCCGTCCACCAGGCCCCATTCCAGCGCGCGGCGGCCCCGGATCCCCTCGGCGAGGGTGGAGAACACGTCGGCGCGGTCCCGCCGGACCCCGCGCTTGTCGAGGATCCGGGTCAGCCCGCCGGTTCCCGGGAGCACGCCGAGCAGCGGCACCTCCGGCAGGGAGACCGCCGAACTGCCGTCGTCCGCCAGCAGGATCTCGTCGCAGGCGAGCGCGAGTTCGTAGCCGCCCCCGGCGGTGGTGCCGGAAAGCGCGGCCAGGTATTTCTGCCCGCTCCCCCGGCTCGCGTCCTCGATGGCGAGCCGGGTCTCGTTGGTGAACTTGCAGAAGTTCACCTTGAACCCGTGGGAGGACCCGGCCAGCATGAAGATGTTGGCGCCCGACGAGAAGACGCGGTCGAGCCCGCTCCGGATCACCACCGCCCCGACTGCCGGGTGCTCGAACCGCAGCCGCTCCACGGCGTCCGCGAGCTCGATGTCCACCCCCAGGTCGTAGCTGTTGAGCTTGAGCGAATACCCGGGACGGAGGCCGCCGGCCTCGTCCACCTGGAGCGTCAGCGTGCCGATCTCTCCGTCGGTCTCGAGACTCCAGTGCCGGTAGCGCGAGGGATGCGACTCGAAGTGGATGGGCGGTTGGGAGCGGCTCATGGAAGCGGTGGTTCCTGCGGCGGACTTCCAGGATTATCGCGCTGCCCGCCAGGAGGCAGTTCCGGCCGCACCGCGGGTGGCGGACTACGCTTCCGGAATGAAGCGTCCCGCCGCCTGGGCCGGCGCCGCGGCCCTCGTGCTTCTCGCCGCCGGATCGGTCTCGGCAGCAGGCCGCCCGGGCCAACCGGGGCAACCGGGGCAACTCATCGAGCCGGACCAGCAACTCGCGCTGGGGACCGCCCTCGGCCTTCCCCAGGCGCTCGGCTTCGGCGTTTCCGCGGACGGGCGACGGGTGGTGCTCGCGGCGTCCACCCGCAACCGTTCAACCCTCTTCCTGGCCGCCGCCGGCGCCCGGCCGGGCCCGCTCACCGAGGGCCGGCGCTGGGACTCGGCGCCGCGGTTCGTGGGGGACGCCATGTCGGTCGTCTTCGTCTCGGGGCGCCGGCCCCGCGGCGACGAACCCGAAACCGGGCGCCTCTTCCGCCTTACGCTCGGCGGCAAGCCCGAGCCGCTCACCGCGCCGGACCTCGAGGCGTACGCACCGGCGGTGGACCCGGCCGGAGAGCGGATCGCGTTTCTCGGCGGGCGGGCGACGGGCGACGAGTCGGTTGATGAGCCCGACACCGGGCGGGACATCTGGCTGGTGTCCGCGAACGGCGGAGCGGCGGAGCGGCGGACGGAGCATCCTGGCGACGAAGGACCGCCGGCCTGGTCGCCGGACGGAACCCGGCTCGCTTACAGCTTCGCTTCCGGCGACGGGCGGGAACTGGCGGTGCTGGCGGTGGAAGCGGGGTCCGAGCCGGTGGTGGTGACTTCCGGCAGCGGCCGTCCGGTGCGCGGGGTTCCCGACTGGACGCCGGACGGCGCCGGCCTGGCGTGGGCAAGCGGAGCCGCCTGCACGCCCGAATGCCCGGACGGCGGGTTCGACGCCGTGTACTTCGCGCCGGCCGACGGCACGGCCCCACCCTACCCTCTCCTTGCCGGCGACCGCGACCTCGCCGAACCCCGTTTCCGCCCCGCCGGAAACGCGGCCGGAGAACTCGAAGTTGCCTGGATCGAGGCCGATCGCGGCAGCCGGCGCATCCACCGATCGAGACTCCAGCGCGACGAAAACGGACACTGGAGCGCGGCCGGGCGGGTCCGGATCGTGACCCGCGGCGCCGGCGTCGCGCGCGGCCTCCGCTGGAGCCGCGACGGCAGCCGGCTTTTCGCGCTTCATGAGGCGCCGGCCTTTCCCCGCGACGTCTGGTCCTTCCCCATCACCGGGGGGCGCGAGCGGATCACGGACACCCTGTTCCCCGAAGTCGACGTGCGGAGCTTTTCCCGGCCGGAACGGATCGAGGTCGAGCGGGACGACGGAGTCACCGTGGGGGCGTTTCTTTACCGGCCCGTCCCGGCGTCGGAGCGCGCGCCGGTGCCCCTGCTCGTCCACGTTCGGGGAAAGGCGGGAGATGCCTGGCGGAACGGGTTCGACCCCATCGTGCAGTTGCTCACCGCGCAGGGGTACGCGGTCCTCGCACCCAACGTGCGGGGCACCGGGGGGCGCGGCGCCGCATTTGCCGCGCTCAATGACGGCGACTGGGGAGCCTCGGACCTTGACGATCTGGTCGCGGCCACCCGCGCCGCGCAAGCGCTTCCGGACGTCTCCGCGGATACGGCCTGCATCTTCGGCGTGGAGTACGGCGGCTTTCTGGCGCTGGCGGCGCTGGCCCGCCACCCGGACGCCTTCGCCTGCGGCGTGGAGGCCATGGGGTTCGCCGATCCCCGGACGCTGTACCGCACGCTCGACCCGCGGCGCCAAGGCTTCCTGGAGCGGGAACTCGGACCGATCCGCGGGAACCTCGAGAACTACCGTCGCCTCTCGCTCAACGGCGCGGGAGCTGCGGTTCGGGCGCCACTCCTGTCCTTTCACGGCGAGGAAGTGCCGGAGATCCCGCTCGCGGCCAAGAGCGATTTCCTGGAGGAGTTGCGTTCGCGCAGCGACTACCCGCTCGTGGAGTTCTATTTCCGGGGTGACACCGGCCGCTCGGTCTTCCGTTGGGAGACCGACCGCGGCGCCGCCTACGCGTTCCTGGAGAAGATTCTCGAGTTCCTCTCGCTGCACCTTCCGGCGGGGTAACAGCCGGTGGTGGAACCCGGGTGAGCGCCGAGCCCGGTCAGTTCTCCCGGTGGGGGCAAGGCGCCCGGCTGACAAGGCGCGTGAGGGAGGAGCCCCCACCGGGAGAACTGGCCCTGGTGTATTTCGACCGAAACGCAACGCAGAACGGAGCGAAGCGGAGTGGTTCAGCCGGGATGGATCGCCGGGCGAACACCGCCTGGGTTTCACCACCGGCTGTTAAACAAGGGCCGGCTGGCCCCTTGCCGCGGGCGGGGACGCGAGCCGGCCAACGCGCAGAAACTCGGGAGGCGGCGGCGAACCCGCCAGGCATTTAGAATTCCCGACTCGTGCCCAGCGACATCATCATGCCCCAGATGGGGGAGAGCATCACCGAGGGGACGATCACCAAGTGGCGGGTCGCGGTCGGTGACACCGTCGAACGCGATGATCCCCTCTTCGACATCGCCACCGACAAGGTGGATACCGAGGTCCCCGCGGCGCTCACCGGGCGCCTCGTGGAGATCCTGGTCCCCGAGGGCGAAACCGTCACGGTCAATACGGTCGTAGGCCGGATCGCCGCCGAAGGCGAGGTGTGGTCTCCCGACGAACCGCAGGAGCCGGCCGGTGAGCCGGCGCCCGCCGGTGCTCCGGAGACCGACGGCGCCACCGTCGAGGCCGCCTCCGAAGCGCCGGCGCCATCCGTCGATGGCGAGGGCGCGCGATCCGAGACCGTCCGCCGTCAGCCGCGCAGTTCGCCGCTCGTGCGGCGCATGGCGCGGGAACACGGCGTGGATCTCGGCGATGTCCCCGGGACCGGCGAAGGCGGACGGGTCAGCAAACAGGACATGCTCGCCTTCCTCGAAGGCCGTGATGCCGCCAAGGCGGAAACGGCCGCTCCCTCCGCTCCTGCGGAACCGGCGGCGGTCGAACCGCTCCCGGCTCCGGCAGCGCCCCCGGCAGAGACGAGCGAGGACGTTGGGGCGCCCGCCGTGATTCCGCCCGAACCGCTTCCCGAGGTTCCGGCAGCCTCGGCAAGCGACCGGACCGAGCCGCTCTCCCACATGCGG
Organism: Candidatus Marinacidobacterium sp.; assembly: GCA_965250045.1. Taxonomy (GTDB): domain Bacteria; phylum Acidobacteriota; class Vicinamibacteria; order Marinacidobacterales; family Marinacidobacteraceae; genus Marinacidobacterium. The sequence continues at coordinate 2,111,272 of OZ252286.1, read as the reverse complement.
CGTTCCATCGCCGATCACATGATCCGTTCCCGCCGGACCTCGGCTCATGTCACGACCGTGTTCGAGGTGGATGTGTCCCGGGTGGTCGCCGTCCGGGCCGCGAACGGGGCGGCGTTCGCGGAGCGCGCCGGGGTGCGGCTCACCCTGATGCCGTTCTTCGCTCAGGCGACCATTGACGCGCTCGGCGAGTTTCCGGTGCTGAACGCTTCGCTCGGCGATGACCACGTCGTGTACCACCGGAACGTGAACCTGGGCATCGCCGTCGCCCTTCCCGAAGGGCTCATCGTGCCGGTACTCGCGCGGGCGGACGAGAGGAACTTCATGGGGCTGGCCCGGGAAATCGCCGATCTGGCCAAACGGGCCCGCGCCGGCGCGCTTGCCCCCGAGGAGGTTCAGGGCGGCACCTTCACGATCACGAACCCGGGTCCCTTCGGGGCTCTCTTCGGGACCCCCATCATCGCCCAGCCGCAGGTCGCGATTTTCGGAGTAGGAGGCGTCCACAAGCGGCCGGTGGTCGTGGCCGGGGACGCCATCGCAGTGCGTTCCATGGTGTTCCTGGCGCTGTCCTTCGACCACCGCCTGATCGACGGCGCGGTCGCGGACCAGTTCATGGCCGCGGTGAAGTCCCGCCTCGAGAACTGGCCCGAGGGCGACCTCCGTCCTTGACCGGCGCCGTCGTTCCCCTGCCGGTCATCGGATCGGGGCTGAGCCCCGCCGCCGCCGGACCGCAACCCGCCCGCCGGCCCCGGCCGGACTGGCTGAAGGTGCGGGTGCCCTCCGGTCCCACCTGGGCGCGCCTCAGAAGCCTGCTTCGCGAGAAGAACCTCCACACGGTGTGCGAAGAGGCGCGCTGCCCGAACGTCGCGGAATGCTGGGGCCAGGGAACCGCGACGTTCATGATCCTGGGTGACATCTGCACCCGGGCCTGCCGGTTTTGCGCGGTGACCACCGGACGCCCGGTGGGTCTCGATCTCGAAGAACCCGAGCGGGTCGCCGACGCCGTCGAACTCATGGATCTCCGCCACGCGGTGATCACTTCGGTGAACCGCGACGATCTCGCCGACGGGGGCGCCGGCATCTTCGCGGAAACTATCCGCGCGGTCCGCCGGCGCTGTCCCGACACCACCGTCGAGGTGTTGATTCCGGACTTCCAGGGGGATGCGGCGGCGCTCGCCATCGTGATGGAGGAGGCCCCGGAGATCCTCAACCACAACGTGGAAACGGTGCCGCGCCTCTACAAGGCCGTGCGTCCCGGAGCCCGCTACCAGCGCTCGCTGGACCTGCTCCGCCGCGCCAAGGAACTCCAGCCGGAGGCGCTCACGAAGACCGGAGTGATGCTCGGGCTCGGGGAGACCGCCGGCGAACTGGATTCGTTGATGACCGATCTCGTGCGGAATTCCGTGGACATTCTGACGGCGGGCCAGTACCTTCAGCCCACTCCCGCGCATCTGCCCGTCGAGCGCTTTGTCCCGCCGGAAGAGTTCCGCGCGGTCGCCGAACGGGGCCGGGCGATCGGACTCCGTCACGTGGAGGCCGGCCCGCTGGTCCGGAGTTCCTACCACGCCGCGAACCAGATCCCGGATTAACAGCCTGTGGTGGAACCCGCGTGAGCGCCGAGGCCGGCCAGTCCTCCCGGTGGGGGCGAGGCGCCCGGCTGACAAGGCGCGTGAAGGAGGAATACCGGGTGTATTTCGACCGAAACGCAACGATGAGCGGCGCGAAGCGACGCGGTTCAGCCGGGATGGATCGCCGGCCGAACGCCGCGTGGGTTTCACCACCGGCTGTTAACAGCCTGTGGTGGAACCCGGGTGAGCGCCGAGAGCGGCGAGGCGCCCGGCTGACAAGGCGCGTGAGGGAGGAATACCGAGTGTATTCCGACCGAAACGCAACGATGAGGGTCGCGAAGCGGCCCGGTTCAGCCGGGATGCATCGCCGTTCGAATGCCGCGTGACTTTTTCCACAGGCTGTTAAGCCGGCGCCACAAGCGGGATCGGCTCTACGCGCTTTCGCCCCGCTGCGGGCCGCGGTGCCGGCCCCCACCGGGAGAAACGCCCATGATCGGGTCGGCCGGTTCACCCCACCCGCATGAAAAAGGTGGTGCGGCACTCACGTTGGCCGGGACCGGCGTCATCGCCGCAGGTTTCGCGCTCCCGCTTGATACCGGCCGGAGGCCGGTGGCCAGTTCTCCCGGTGGGGGCTCGCTGTCGCGCGCCATCCTGCCTTGACGGGTGCGCGCCGAGAAGGGAGCCATCCCGACGGTTGGGGTCTGCGCCGCCGCGGCCCTGCGGGCCGCTGTGCCGACCGGAGGTCGGCGTTCCAAGCCGTCCCCGCGCTTCTTCGCTGGCGGGGGTACGCGGCTCGCGGCCCTGCGGGCCGCAGTGCCGGGGGGAACGCCCCCACCGGGAGAACTGGCCGGCGTTCCCTCCCCGGCCGCACTTCTTCTCCGCCGGCGGTACCACTCCCGTCCACCCTCACGGCCGGCGACGGCGCAACGCCGACCCTGGCTCAGTACCGGGCGAGGCGGCGGGCGGCTTCGACCACCTGGGGTGCGTTCGGCAAGACGGCATCCTCAAGTTCCGCGGCATAGGGCACCGGGGTATCCGCGGCCGCGATCCGTATCACCGGGGCATCCAGATCGCCGAATAGATGTTCGGCGGCCAGCGCCGCGATCTCTCCGCCGAAACCACCGGTCAGGTTGTCCTCGTGGAGCACCAGCAACCGGCTGGTGCGCCGGACGGAATCGAAAAGCGCTTCCCGGTCGAGCGGGACGAGGCAGCGCAGGTCGAGCACCTCCGCCTCGACTCCCTCGACCGCCAGTCTTTCCGCGGCCTCGAGCGCCACCCATACCGCCGCGCCGTAGGAGGCGATGGTGAGAGCGCCCCCTGCCCGCCGGATCGCCGCCTTGCCCAGCGGAACCACCTCCGGCGCGCTCTCGAACTCGTTGTCCGGCACCCGGAGACTCCGGTAGAGCCGCTTGTGCTCGAGGAAGAGGACCGGATCGTCGTCGCGGATGGCGGCCCGGAGCAGACCGGCGGCGTCGGGCGCCGTCGCGGGCGCCACCACCTTGATCCCCGGAGTGTGGGCAAAGTGGGCCTCGGGATTTTGGGAATGGAACGGTCCGGCACGGACTCCGGCGCCCGAGGGTCCCCGGAGCACGATGGGAACCGCCGCGCCGGCACGGTAACGGCTCTTCGCGGCGAAGTTCGTGACCATGTTGAACGCACTCGCGATGAAGTCCATGAACTGGAACTCCACCACCGGACGGAAACCGGCGAGTGCCGCCCCCACGGCAATCCCGGTGAACCCTTCCTCGCTGATCGGGGTATCGAGCACCCGGTCCGGGCCGAAGTCATCGAGGAGCCCATCCGTCAAACGGAAAGCGCCGCCGTAGAGCCCGATGTCCTCGCCGAGCAGGATCACCCGGGGATCGCGTTCCATCTCCGAGCGAAGCGCCCGGCGGATGGCCTCGAAGTAGGTGACGGGCACGGCGTTCTTCGACGTTGGTGGGTTCCACTACCCCGATTCGCCCGAGGAGCCGAACTCCCCGGCGAGGGAATCCGGCGCCGCCGCAATCCGGCGCCCCATGACGCCGGCGAACGACGACGCCAGCCGGTCGGCGACCACATCCAGGGTTAGCGAGCGCCCGGTTTCGAGCTCGAGCGAAGTGGTTGCCGAATCCCGGATGCCGCACGGCACGATGTGCGAGAACCAGCCGAGATCGGTCGTTACGTTGAATGCCAGACCGTGCGAGGCCACCCAGCGAGAGACCCGAACTCCGATGGAGGCCAGTTTGCGGGGAGCGCCTCCGGCGCAGCACCAGACTCCAGTCAGCCCCTCACGGCGCGTGGCCGCCGTTCCGAACCACGCCGCGGTTTCGATGGCGGCGGCCTCCAGCGCCCGCAGGTAGGCGTGGACGTCTTTCTTCCAGCCGGCCAGCTGCACGATCGGGTAAGCGACGAGCTGGCCGGGGCCGTGGAAGGTCACGTCTCCGCCGCGATCCGTCTCGATGACCTCCGCCCCTCTTCCAGCGAGTTCCGCCGGCGGCTCGAGCAGGTGCTCCCGGTGGGCGCTCTTTCCCAGCGTGAATACCGGCGGATGCTCGGTGAGAAGAAGGACATCGGGGATTTCGTCCCGCTGCCGGCGTTCGACCAGCTCCCGCTGCAACTCCCACGCGCGCCGGTAGCCCAGCGGCCGCAGGTCGAGCCGCCAGAGCGGCGGAACTGCCGCGAATTCCACCCCGGCGTCCCTCAAGCGAATCAGGCGTGGAGCGGCGCGCCGGAGGCCGCGAGCGCGGCTTCGGCGACCGCTTCGGAAAGCGTGGGGTGTGGATGGACGCTGCGCGCGAGCGACTCCAGGGTCGCTTCGTGCTCGAGCGCGACCACCGCTTCGGCGATCAGGTCGGTGGCGTGCGGGCCGACGATGTGGACTCCGAGCACCTCTCCATAGCGCGCCTCGGCGACCACCTTCACGAAACCGGTCGGATTTCCCAGGATGTTCGCCTTGCTGTTCGCGGCGAACGGAAAGCGGCCCACCCGGATCTCGTGACCGGGAGCGGCCGCCTCCTCCTCGGTGAGCCCGACCGAGCCGACCTCCGGAACGCAGTAAGTGGCCGCCGGCATCCGGTCCCGCCGAAGGGGCCGAACCTCCCGGCCGGCGATGGTCGCTACCGCCACCTCCGCCTCGGCGGAGGCCACGTGGGCGAGCTGGGCGCTCCCCACGACGTCACCGATGGCGAAGACGCCTTTCGCCCGGGTCCGGCACACTCCGTCCACCGGGATGAAGCCGCCCCTTTCCGGTTCCACTCCGACGGTCTCGAGCCCGATGTTCGGCGTCCGCGGAGCCCGGCCCACCGCTACCAGCAGCCGGTCGTACTCGGATGTCGTGGTCTCCTCACCCACGCGGTAGCGGACCTGAACGCCCGTTTCGACGACCTCGGCGGCCTCCACCCGAGCTTCGGTCCGCACCTGGATCTTGCGCTTCGAGAACGCCTTCCCCACCACTTCGGAGACTTCGGCGTCCTCGAGCGGCAGCACCCGGGGAAGCGCCTCGAAGAGTTCCACTTGCGAGCCGTAGCTGCGGAACATGGATGCAAACTCGGCGCCCACCGCGCCGGCGCCGATGATGCCGAGCCGGGCGGGAAGCTCATCGAGAGAGAACATCTCCGCGTTGGTCAGTATCCGGTCGCCGTCCACGGGGAGAAAGGGGAGCGTCCGGGCCTCGGAGCCGGTGGCGATGATGACGTTCCGGGCCTCCAGTTGCTTCCCCTCGGACTCTCCCGGCGGCAGGACCTCGACCCGACCGGGACCGGCCAGTCTTCCAAATCCCCGGACGGTTTCGACGCCGGCCCGCTTCAGAAGCAGCGAAACGCCGCCAGCGAGTTTGGCGATCACCCGGCGGCTTCGGCGCTTCAGTCCGTTCCAATCGAGGGCCGGATCCGCCACGGTGATGCCGATCTTGTTCGCCGCCCGGATCTGGTCGAGCAGCGAGGCCGTATGAAGGAACACCTTGCTCGGAATGCAGCCGACGTGAAGACAGGTGCCGCCGAAGCGCTCGTCCTTCTCCACGATCGCCGTCCGTAGTCCGGCGGCCTGGGCCTTCAGGGCGGCCACGTAGCCTCCGGGACCGCTCCCGATGACCACGACGTCAAAGGTTTCGCTGGTATCCTGTCTCATTGGTTTCTTCCGGTCGGGAAACGGGAATGTTACGCGCCGGAAACACGGTCGGGTGGTAACATGGCGGGCACGTTGGTATTTGTCGTCGACCGGCGATTTCGGTTTCCGGCTGTGTTCCGTTCTCCTGTTCGTCAGGCGTTCGCGTTGCATGTTTAGCGGCCGCCGCGATGAGGACATCCCGTAGGGCGAAGCGAATCCGTTGAGCAATTCCGACCCCGAGACGACCGCGGCGCAGGTCGGCGCCCCTTCCCGCGCGCCCGCCCGGCGCTCGCGCGCGGCCAGCGAGTCCTTCCACGCACGCCGGCGCGGCGCGGTGGAAGCCAAATCCCCGAACGCGGGACCCGATCCGGTCCGCGAGTTCGAACCGGTCGTGCTGGGCGAATCCGAACCGGCCGAGAGCGGCTACGGGCGCGAACGCCTGAAGCTGCGCCACCGCTTGCAAAAAGAACTCGACCACGCCCCACTCGCAGGGCAAACGGGGCTCCGGCTCGACTACGCCGACAACGGTGTTTCCCGGATCCATCTTCCCGGCGAGACCAGAAATACCGAACCCGGTCCGCTCGAGGGAGGGGTCATCGGTACGCTCTGCGTGGCCGCCGGGCACCTCGCCGCCGCCTCCGTGGCCCAGGGGGTGGGAATCCGCCTGGTGGAATACAAGGTGAACATCCTGGGGGTGGTCCAGGGCGACCTCCTGGCCATCGGCGAGGTCGTGCGGAAGGGCCGCACTCTGGTTTCCTGCCGCATCGAAGTCGTGGAGGACAACGACCGGGTGGTCGCCGCCGGATTGGCGACCTACCTCCTCCAACAGGCGTAGGGAGACAACGCCATCCGGGCTGTCGGCGTCCCCGCGCGACTGCCATTTCACAGCAACTGGCCGGGGTTCCCGTACCTCTGTCCCTACCTCCACCAGGTGTCCTGCGGGACGACCGGTCCGCGCCGCTTGTGCTCGGTGGCGCGGTGGATGGCCTCGATCCGGTCGGCAACGGCAGCGGGTACCGGGAGGCCTTCCAGATAGTCGTCGATCGCCTGGTAGCTGATCCCGAGGGCCTCCTCGTCGGGGAGGCCCGGACGTAGATCCTCGAGGTCGGCGGTGGGCTCCTTGTCCACGATTTCGGGCGGCGCTCCCAGATGGGTCGCCAACTGGCGCACCTGCCGTTTGCTCAGCCCGAAGAGCGGACACACGTCCGCTCCTCCGTCACCGAACTTGGTGAAGAACCCGACGAGCGCCTCCGCCGAGTGATCCGTCCCCACGACCAGGCCGCCGCCCACGTTCGCGAGGTGATACTGCACCGCCATCCGCATCCGGGCCTTGGTATTTCCCCGGGCGTAGTCGCGAGTCGCCTCGGGACAAGACTCCAGGTGGGATTCGGGAAGCACTGCCTCCAGAGCCGTCACCGCCGGCTCGATGTCCACCTTCACCACCTCCGACGGCTCGATCCAGTCGAGGACCCGGTCAGCGTCCGCCGCATCCCGCTGAACCCGGTACGGCAGCCGCACCGCCACGAAACGGAACGCCGCGCCGTCCCGGGTGGCGGCGGCGACCGCGAGTGAACAAAGCCGCCCGGTGAGCGCCGAATCCACGCCGCCGGAGACGGCGAGCCACAGGCTCTGCTGCCCGCTCGCAACGAGGTAGGCCCGCAGGAACCTCACTCTGGACCGGACCTCAACCTCCGGATTGATCCGCGAAGAGGCGGCGAGGCGGCTCCGGACGTCGGGAGAGGCCGTGCGGTCTTTCACGCGGGGAATTATGAAGGTTGCCGCTCCGGCGAGTCTCAATTTCGAGAACGGGCAGCCGAACCGAAATTCGACTTCTTGGATTACCCAACTCCCATTCTTCTCATGATCTGTATAAAGTCCTATTTTTCAATGGGTTATATTCAGAGAACCGAAGGATCCCGCTGGTGCAGGACTTGCGGTTCAACCTCGGTTCGTGTTGTCCCATAGAGTCCCGAGCCAAATCGTCTCTCGTCAAGGAGGACCTTGCCCATGAAACGAACTCTGCTGCGATCCGTGGCGGTCGCTGCACTCCTGCTGATTCCGGCGTCGCTCGCCGCCCAGATCACCGCCGGAAGACTCGACGGGGTCGCGCGGGACGAGCAGGGGCTCGTCCTTCCGGGGGTCACGGTGACCCTTGAATCCCCCGGCCTTCTCGGTAGCCGCGTCGCCGTCACCGATGTGGACGGCTCCTTCCGGTTCCAGGGCCTCCCCGCCGGCAGCTACACGATGACCTTCGAGTTGGGCGGCTTCGGCACCGTCGTCCGGGAAGACGTAACCGTCAACACCGGGCAGACCTTCACGGTGAACCAGACCCTCGGGGTGGCAGCCGTCGCAGAGACGGTGACCGTGACCGGCGAGTCCCCGGTGGTGGACGTCAAGTCCAGCCGTTTCGGCGGCACCTTCGACGACACCGCCATCCTGGAGGTCCCGAACTCCACCGATCCGCACGCCATGCTGGCGCTCACCCCGGGAATCCGGATGCGCGGCTTCGACGTGGCGGGCTCCCACAAAGCGCAGCAGTCCGGGTTCGACGCCTTCGGGCTTCGCAACCAGAACCGGATCATCATTGACGGTGTGGACTCCAACTTCAGCACCGGCGGTTTCGGCTTTTACATGGACAGCCTGACCGTCAACCAGTTCAACATCTCGAACGCCGGCGCCGACGTGGAAAACGCCTGGGCCGGAAACACGATCGTGATGGACATCAAGACCGGAGGAAACGACGTCTCGACGCTGCTCTACGGCGACTACGTGAGCGAGGGCTTCGTGGGCGACAACCTCACCTCCGAACTCGAGAGCCGGGGCGCGGGCACGAACCACATGCTCACCTACTGGGAGGCGCACGCCGATGTCGGCGGGCCGCTCTGGAAGGACAAGGCCTGGTTCTTCCTTGCCTACAACAACAACCTGACCCACCGGGCCATCTCCGGCGTCGACCCCAACACGATCCAGGAGGAGGCGGTCCTCCGGAACTACTACACCAAGGTGAACATGGCGCTCTCCGAGAAGGACGAGCTGATCGGCTACAGCCAGTGGGGCCTCAAATACCGGCCCAATCGCGGCATCAACGCGCTGAACTCGCCCGACGTCCGGCTCGCTCAGGATTCATGGACCTGGGTCCACAAGGCCGAGTGGCAGCGGGTCTGGTCCGACCGGGCGTTCTCGAACGTGAAGGCGATGTACTACGGGGTCACCTGGCCGATGGTGCCGGCGGTAACTCCGGACACGAACCCGCCACGCGTGGACCTCGATACCTCGCGTCGTACCGGCGCCGGGGTCTGGCCCTTCACCTACGACAAGGAGCGGCCCCAGTTCGTCGGCATCCTGAACTACTACGTACCCGATGCGGGAGGAAGCCACGACCTCAAGTTCGGAGTGGACTACATGGAAGACGCGCGGCTCTTCTTCTCGAACGACGCGTCGGGTTCCATCCAGTACCGGGATCGTTCGAGCCTGGCCTCGGCGACCAATTCGATGGGAACCTCCGAGATTCTGTTCGTGAACACTCCCACCGCAGTGTCCGACACCCGGGACTTCAACCTGCATTTCTTCGCGCAGGACACCTGGCAGGTGAATTCCCGGCTGACGATCACCGCCGGAATCCGGGTCGCCAACCAGCGCGGCTACTACAACTCCGCCGATCTGGCGCCGGCCTATTCGGAGTTCTTCCTGAGTGGCGTTTCCATCTCCGAAAAGGACATCTTCACCTGGAACGACTTCTATCCCCGCTTCGCCGCCACCTATGACCTGACCGGCGAAGGCCGCACGGTCGTGAAGGCCTCGGTCAGCCGTTACACCCACAATGTGGGGCCCGACGGCTTCCAGAGCGCCAACCCCGCTTCCCGCCAACAGGTCATCTTCCAGTTCCTCGATCCCAACGGGAACGGCATCTACGACGGCCAGAACGAACTCGGCGAGCTCCTCAGTCAGTCGTCGGGCACCGGCCTCCCGGTGGGCCGGGTCGAGGGCGGGGTCCCGGTGGATCTCAGCCAGAAGCGCTACTACGACGAGATCACCGCCTCCGTGGAGAGCGAGATCATGCCGGAGACCAACCTGCGGCTCTCCTTCGTGCGCAAGATGGACCGGAACGTCTTCGACACCTACCGCGTGGATCTTCTCGACGCGCTCCTGAACAACGCCATCCTCTGCGGGGACGACATCTTCCCCTGCCCCGTCAACCCGATCAACGGCCAGACGGTCACCAGTCTGTCCCGGCCGCCCGCGGGCACCGGCACCGCCAACGAAGTGGCCACGGGTCCGGACGGGCTCAACTCGAACGATTACGACAACATCGAAGTCGGCCTCGGCCGGCGGTTCCGGAGCGGGCTGTTCCTCCAGGGCAGCTTCCACTACCAGTGGCGGAACGAACTCGTCTGCTGCGGCAGCAGCGGGAGCGCCGACACCCAGGCCGACCCCTGGACGCTCGGCATCCAGGGCAGCGGGCTGAACTGGAATTCGGCGGTGAGCACCAAGCAGCAACACACCAACTGGAACCTCAAGGCGATCGGCCGCTACCAGATCCCGAACATCGGGGCGGCGGTCTCCTTCCAGTACCGGGCGCAGAGCGGCTGGGCCTACGCCCCGATCCTGCCGGTCAGAATCCCGGGAGCAGCCGGGACGAACCAGGTGCCGCTCTCCGACATGACGGAGCGGTCGGACAATGTTCTCATCCTGGATGTCCGGGCGGAGAAAGACTTCTCCTTCTGGGGCCGCGACAAGTTGTCGGTGTTCTTCGACGCCTACAACGCGACGAACTCCAACCCGGTCCTGAACCAGATCATCCGTGCGGGTTCTGCATACAACCGGGTCATCGGCTTCCTCGAGCCGCGTACCTTCAAGGTCGGCGCGCGGTATCAGTTCTAAACCGCGTCACCTCACAGGGCGGTGGGACCGTTTCGGTCCCACCGCCTTTTTCTTTGCTCTCATGTGAGAGGGGCTCCGGTCGGCACCAGGTCGCCGCAGGCGGCGGAACTGCGTACCGTGCCCCGGCCGCGCTTCACGTCCTCCGCCTCGCCGCTCCCCGACCCGAAACTACTCTCCTGCCCAGAACCTCCAGTGCGTAAAAGTTCGTGTCTCCCAAGTGCGCAAAAGTTCGTGTCTCTTGACACCCCTCACCGCCGGCGGAGCGCCAGGACCTTCTCGTTCGCCGGATCGAGTGCGTAGGCCCGGTCCAGGAACTGGCCGGCGCTTCCCTCGTCCCCGAGCACCAGGTGCGCGGTGGCGAGCAGGACGAGCAGATCGACGTCAGGGGCGCGGAGCTCGAGCGCCCGGCCGAGCGGCGCGAGGGCGCTCTCGAAATCGCCGGTGCGGACCCGCGCTTCTCCGAGCCGCCGCGCCGCGTCGTAGCGGTCGGGATGGGCCTCGAAGACGGACCCGAGAAGCGCCGCGGCTCCGGCCGGATCGTCCCCCGCCAGCAGGTAGCCGGCGAGCAGTTCACGCACCGGCACGAAGTTCGGCCCCACCCGAAACGCCTCCTCGGCGAACGCCCGCGCCATTTGCGGGTTTCCGGCGGCCTCCCACTGGCGCGCCCACGCCAACTCGGGCGCTCCGGCCAGTTCGGCACGGATCTCGCCGAGGCCACCGTCCACGAGCGGGCGCGCCAGCACCGCCCGCGGGGAGATCTGGAACCGGATCTCGCGGCGCGCGAGTTCGGCGCCGGACGCATCCAGCAGACGCACGGTGGCGACGTACCGCCCTCCCGGAAGGTTCTCGAGCGATTGGCTCAACACCAGCGGCCCGTTCCGGTCGCCGTACGCCGCCACCGATCCTCCGACCGGTGCGGGCGGCTCGTCGTCGGCCAGCCCCTCCGGATCGGGGGATACCGTCCAGGCGACCCGAGAGTCTTCCGGAGCGTTCAGCGGTTCCGAGAGCAGGTAGAGGGTCGTCCCGGCGGCGAAGAAGCCGGCCGGATTGGGACGGAGACTCCGCGCTCCGAAGCGGTACCCCCGGTAGAGCGGCTCGCCGCCGAGAAGCTCACTCCCCCAGGCGAGCACCGGGTCCGTCAACGCCGGGGATGCGAACTGGATCTCCGGAACCTCGATCGGTCCCTCGAGCAGGGTGTAGGCCCGGCGGCAGTCCTCCTCGTCGCGGCTCGGACAGGCGCGGTTTCGTACGATGATCCGCAGTTCGTGCGATCCGGAGATCACCGGGACGACCCCCCGGAAGAGGAACGGCCCGCCGAGCGCTCCGGCTTCCTCCTCGGAGACTGCGAAGAACGACTCCGCCCGGTCGTCGTAGAGGACAACGTCCGGATCCTCCCGGGCGACGATTTCGATGGACGCGATGAAGACGGACCCGTAGCGGCCGATCTCGGCGTCGCGCACCAGGACGACCGAGTCGGCCGGCAGCTCGATGGCCCAGTGCAGGTAGTAGCCCCCGGGCCCGGGCAGGACATGGTGGTAGCCGGCGCTTGGGACGTAGTTGAAGAGGTAGTCGCTCTCCACCGCGCCGAGGTCGAATCGTTCCGCGTAGCCGGTGTCGAGGCCGAACGTGGGAGAGCGGTAGATCTCGTCCATGAGCGAGACCGTCCCGAAGGCGCGGAGGTCGCCGAAGTTCGTCCCCTCGTCGGTGCGGAAGGAGAGCGCCGCCGACGCCAATTCCGGACTGATTTCGTGGAGTTGGTCGTAGGCGGTTTCGATGTTCTGCCGAAAATCTCCCTGGCGGAACGGCTCGGGCGCAATCAGCAGCGCCTGCGGCCCATCCTGCACCGGGCTGTAAAGACGCATCTCCCCGGCCCCGAAGCGCCGGAAGAACAGCAGGTAGAAAAACGCCGGCACCCCCCGCTCGCGGAGCGCCGAATCGTTGTAGAACCACAGTTCCGCCGGATAGAGGAAATTGGAATAGGAAAAATCCTCCTTGATCCGCGGTGGCCCCAGCACGATGTGGAAGCGGCCGCGGTCGGTGCGCCAGCCGGCCCTTCCCGTGTCGCGCCCGTAGAACTCGTTCGCGTAGGCGATCCGGACGGTGTGCTCGTCCCGGAACTCGTTTTCCGGGGTGGTGGAGTTCGGGTCCCGCCGCTGCCAGAACGCCCCGATGAAGGAGTCGCGGAGGTCCTCACCTTCGAGGTTCCCGAACGCCTGCCGCTCGGTCTCGGAGATGAGGTAGACGACCTCCTCCTCGAGCCACGCCCGGTGCCGGGGCGCCATCTCCGGCTGCGCCCCGGCAGACGCCGCGGCGGCGAGCCCGATCGGCAGCGCCGCCGCGCCCAGCCAGCGAGAAAGCCTCATCGGATCCCGGGAGCGACGCTGACGGCACGGCCCGCCTCGTAGAGCGCGATCCGGCCGGCGATCTCGCGCGCGAGGCCCGGATTCCCCGCATCGAGGGCCAGGGCCTCGGCGGTTCGCGCAGCGGTGAGCGCTGCCTCGAAATCTCCGGCGGCGGCGAGCGCCGCCCCCAGGGTGTCGGCGGCCGAAGGGTTCATATGCCGCGCCAACTCGGAGGCCCGGCCGGCGTAGCGGACCGCGCGTCCGGGATCCCGCACCTCGGTGGAGACCGCGAGGATCCAGCCGGCGGTCTCGAGCGCCGCCGGATCGTCGGGGACGGCTGCGAGGGAGATGTCGAGATGGGCAACCGCCTCGGCGTGCTCCCCGCGCCCGGCCAGGATCAGGCCGAGGTTGCGGTGCGCCTCCGCGAGGCGTGGGTCCACTTCGAGCGCTTGCCTGAGGACCGCCTCGGCGCCCGCGCCGTCATCCGCGGCGAGCAGCATGCGTGCATGGCCCAGCCGCGGTTCCACCAGGGAGGGGTCCAGCTCGATGGCGCGGCGGTAGTGGCGTTCCGCCTCCAGGCGCGCCCCCACCCGTTCCTGAATGAACCCGAGGTTGTGGTGGGCGGCGGCGTATTCGTCGTCGAGGGCGAGAGCGCGCCGCAGGGCGCCCGCCGCCGCCTCCCACTCCCCCTGCGAAAGCAGCGCGATCCCGAGGTTTGCGTGGGCCCGCGGATACTCGGGATCGATTTCGATGGCGCGCCGGTAGCGGGATTCGGCGGCCTCCAGGTCGCCGGCCTCGCGGTAGGCGAAGCCGAGGTTGTGCTGGAACTCCGCGCTCTCCGGGACGAGGGTCGCGAGGTTTTCGTAGCGCTCCTGGAGGGGAGCGGCCGCGGCGCGGCGTTCGAGGCCGAAGAGCACCGCGAGGGGCAGGAAAAAGAGGCCGATCCACTTGACCGCATGGGGCGTGAGCCAGGGGTTCGGGGCCGGTTGGACGGGCGCCGCCTCCGAAGCTCGCCGGATTCCAAGCGCCGCTCCGGTCTTCTGCTCGCGGATCTTCCAGATGAAGCCGTCGAAGTAGAAGTGGAGCATCGTCGAGGCGGCCACCAGCGCGAGCACGCCGCGCTGCACGGCGGGGCTCGCGGCCACCTCGGGGATGAACCGGAAGAGGCCGTAGCCGAGCACGAGCCCGACGTAGACGAACAGCATGGCGCGCCCGCCGCCGAAGAGGGCCCGGGTGAAGAAGCCCGCGTCCTGCTCCCGCGCCCGCCGCCGATTGAACACCCAGACGATGGAGAGGTACTGGACGTCGTGGAAGACCTCGAAGAGGGCCACGCCGAGCACCGCGTAGGGCACGTGGACCGAGCACCACCACCAGAAACCGAAGGACATGGCGGCCACGAGGAGCTTGATCGGGTGCTGGCCCTTTCCCGCGAACAGATCCCTGCCGGCGCGGAAAACGAAGACCGCACTGAGGGTCCAGAGGCCGAGGTCGAAGGCGTCCCGGAGACCGAAGAACACGGCGGGTGAGAGGAGGGGCGCGCCGAGCGCGTACCCGAGTTCGAGCAGCTCTCCGAGCCGGCCGGGGGAGTGGAGCACCCCGAAGGCGAACCACCCGACGCACATGGCGAAGTCGAGCCGCGCCGTGAGGCGCTCGGTCGCGCCAACGCGGGCGTCGTAGATCCGGAGGAATCCGTAGACCTGCAGCGCTCCGTGCCAGATCCCCCAGAGGAGCACGATGAGGGAGACGCCGTTCAGCCCGTTCAGGGCGAAGCCGACGGCCACCGCCGCGAAGACCAGCGGTGAGACCAGGAACCGCGTGCGGAAGCGGGAAAAGAGCGCCCGGTCCCCGTAGGCCCGCATCATCCCGGGCAGGTGGTGGCCGAGGGCGCCGAATCCGGCGACGAGGAGTCCCACCGTGTAAGCGGTCTCCCTGCCCCCGAGGAGCAGGGCGAGAGGCAGGATCAGGATCGGGGTGGCGATCAGCAGCAGGAGGTCCTGTGCCGGGCCGAAGACCCAGAGCCGGCCGCGTGCGTCCGCTGCCGTATCGCTCGCCAAAGGTGCCGCCCCGCCAGGGTGGGAATCTACCAAGCGGGGCCCGGGGGTGGCGGCCGGGCAAGGGAACGCCGACCTCCGGTCGGCACCGCTGCGCGAAGCGCAGCGAAAGGCGTGTACCACGCAGCCGTCCGGATGACGCTGAACGCCGGGGTCCCGGCCGAGAGGCGAGCCACCCCCGAACTCGGGGTCCCTCCCTGCCGCCCGCCTGCGGCGGGCTGTGCCGGGCCCCACCGGGAGAACTGCCCGGAGGGCGGCGTTCCCGCGCCTACGCGCCACCGTATCGGTCTGGGGCGGCGTTCCCGTACCGACGGCGCCACCTTGTGTGGGCGGCGGTTAGCCGAGCGCGTAAAAAACAATGGCAGCGAACTCCGTTCGCTGCCCGCGTGTTCGGGGGGAAAGTGTGAAAGGGGGGCTACCGCCCCCCTTTCACAAAAAGGCAGCGACCAATCGGAACTCGCCGCCGCGCGCCGAAGGCGCGCAAGGGAGTTTCGATTGCCGGCGCGAAGCGCCGGGCGGTTCGGAAGGGGGGCTCACCTTCGAACAAACGAATAACGAACCACCAAAGGGGATCGGCGCCCCCCTTCCGGACCGCTCGACGTCAGGGCCAGCGGCCGCGGGTGGATTTCTTGAGGATGCGGCCCTTGTTGTTCATGAGGCCGACGGTCTTTCCCACGATGATGCCCTTGGCGTTTTCGATGTCGGCGTCGTTTGCGCAAGCCACGTACACGGGACCCCGGAAACCACGGAGCCTGCCGCACGCGGTACGCAGGGTGCGCGCCGTCTCGACGTTGATGGTGATCTTGTCCGTCCGGATGTCGGGACCCTTCCCACGGTTGTACTTGACGCCGTGTTTCACGGCGAGCGCTTTGGCAACATCTATCTTGCCTGCCATGGTCCCCCCTCTAAGCCTCCTGGCGCCTCAATTGGCAAAGAAACGCTATCACATGGTTGCTATTTCGTGAACGCCGGGTTGCGAGTCGCAATGGGATCTAACAACACCGGAAAACTATGACTTCAGGAGTTTTAGGGCGACCAGCAGCAGAGCGTTCCCGCCGGCGGCGACGTGCTCGTCGCGGGTGAACTCCTTCGGGCTGTGGCTGATCCCGTCCACCGACGGCACGAAGATCATCCCCGTGGGGCAGACCCGGGAGAGCATCTGGGCGTCGTGTCCGGCACCCGAGGGCATCCTTCGGCAGGATCCTCCGAGCGCTGCGGCCGCCCCCTCGACGAGCGAGATGACGCGTTCGTCGAACACCGCGGGGCCGAAGCGGGCGAGTTCCCGCCGCGCCACCCGGACTCCCTCACGCTCGGCCGCCGCGCCGAGCCCGGCGAAGAACTCCTCCTCGGCGCGGAGGAGCCGGGAGGGATCGGGATTTCGGATGTCCAACGTGAGCACCGCCCGGCCGGGCACCACGTTCGTGAGGCCGGGGGCGAACGACATCCGGCCGACGGTCGCTACCTGGCCTGGTATTTCCCGGGTCAGCTTCCTGGCCAACAGCACGGCTTCCGCCGCGACCACCCCCGTGTCGTGGCGGAATTTCATGGGGGTCGTCCCGGCATGATTCGACGCCCCGGTGAGGGTGATCTCCTCCCACAGGATGCCCTGGACGCCGGTCACCGCGCCGAAGTCGATACTTTCCGCCTCGAGCACGGGCCCCTGCTCGATATGGAGTTCGGCGTAGGCCGCCGGAACCGGGCCAGGCAACGGTGCATCCCCGAGGTAACCGATGGCCTCCAGCTCCTCCTTGAGCGTCCGCGTCCCGTCGGGGCTCCGGAGCGCCCAGGCGGTCTCGAGGTCGAGCCCACCGGAATAGACGAGGCTCCCCAGCATGTCGGGGTGGTAGCGCGAGCCCTCTTCGTTGGAAAAGATCGCGACCTCCAGGGGACGGCGGGTGCGGACGCCCCCATCGTTCAGCGTGCGCGCGACCTCGAGCGCCGCCAGCACTCCCAGGTTCCCGTCGTAGCGGCCGCCGTTCCCGACCGTGTCGATGTGGGATCCGAGCATCACCGGGGCAGCGTCCGGATCGTCCCCGGCCCGCCGGCCGATGATGTTCCCGATCCCGTCCACCCGGACCTGGAGCCCGGTGTCTTCCATCCACGAGCGGACCAGATCGCGGCCCGCACCGTCCTCGGCCGTAAAGGCCAGCCGCTCGGCGCCACCCTCGGGGGTGGCGCCGATTTCCGCGAGCCGGGCGAGCGAGTCCAGCAGGCGGGGACCGTTGATACGGAGCTGCGGCTCGCCGCTGTTCATCGGGACCCGCTTACTCCCCGGCCACGCCGGCGTCGGACAAGCGCTTCAGGATGTCGTCAAGCTGCCCGCGCAGCTCGTCGTAGCGCTCCATCGCGTCCCGCCCGGGTGGCTGGTCGGCGCCATCCAGGTTCGAGGCGAGATAGCTGAGCTGGTCCACCAGCATCGGCTGCGAATAGCGGACCGGGCGGGTGACCAGGTCTTCGTCGATCGCCTGGAGTTCGTCGCTGCTTCCGCTCTCCATCGCCGCTTCCAGCCGGGCGGCCGCCATCCGGGCCTCCGAGAGCGCGTCCCGGGCCTTCAGCGCGAGGGCGACCTGGTCGCGGACGTGTTCCGCGGTGACCCAGCCTTCCTGCACCATCCGGGGATCCATGCGTAGCCGGAAGCTGCGGGCCATGGTGTTGCCGCCGGCGGTCAGCTCCACGGTGTAGCGGCCGGGCGCCGCCAGCGGGCCCCGTCCCGAGACGTTGCCTTCGCCGTCCCTGGCGCCGTCGTGCCGCATGTCCCAGGTGAACCGGTGGACCCCGGCGCCCGCCGGCACCGCCGGCGCGCCGCTCCTCATCATGCCGGGGGCGCGCATTTCCTGGGTCATCGCGGTCTCCTCACCGGAACCCGCGCTCTCGAAGCTCCGCACCAGGTCACCGTTCTCGTCGCGGACGTCGATCCGCACGCTGTCCACGTCCGCGGCCAGCCGGTAGGTGACCCGGGGGCCGGGCGTCGGATACTCGGGGTCCGCCGGCGCCGGGGCGCCGAAGCCCCGTCCCCCGGCGCGGAACCGGATCTCGTCGCGCGGCTGGAAGAGGTGCGTCTCGCCGGCGGGCGGCGCCTCGTGCAGCGGGGTGACGTCGTCCAGGATCCAGAAGCTGCGCCCCATCGTCGAGATGGCGAGGTCCTGCTGGACGACCTTGATGTCGGTGATCGGGGTCAGGGGAAGGTTCTGCTGGAAGGAGGTCCAGCTCGCACCGTCGTCGAACGAGATGAACATGCCCCACTCGGTCCCGAGGTAGAGCAGCCCCTCGCGGTCCGGGTCCTCGCGAACCACCCGCACCGGGTGGTCGTTCGGCACCCCGTTCGTCCCGTCGGTGATGCGGGTCCAGGTCTCGCCGTAGTCGTTCGTCCGGTAGGCGTGCGGGGTGGAGTCGCCGAGCTGGTAGCGCAGGACCGCCGCGTACGCCTTCGCCGGGTCGTGGGGCGAAACCTCGATGTTCTGCACCCTGCCGTAGGGGCCGAGCTCGGGCGGGGTGACCTCTTTCCAGGTCCGGCCGCCGTCGCGGGTCACGTGGATGGGGCCGTCGTTCGCGCCCGCCCAGACGACTCCCTCCTCGTGGGGGGATTCCTGGACGTCGTAGAGCACCGCAAAGTGCTCCTCACCGGTCACGTCGAGGGTGATCGGGTCGCCGGAAACCACCTGCGTTTCCGCGGTGAAGGCGGTGAGATCGGGTGAAATGGTGCGCCAGGTGCGTCCCCCGTTTTCGGTGACGTGGACGTATTGCGAGGCATGGAAGACCCGGTTGGGGTCGTGCGGCGAGACGTGGATCGGGACCGTCCGCTGGAAGCGGTACTGGAGGTCCTTGGGGTTATGCCCATAGATGTTCCAGAAGCCGACGTAGTACTGCTCTTCCTGCCCGGTCCGCATGTTGTAGAGGCCGAAACGGCCCTTGCAGTTCGCGTAGACCACGTCCGGATCTCCCGGCTTCGGGACCGCGGGGCCGGTCTCGCAGCCGCCGATCGCCTCCCAGTGCGCGGTGTGGCCGCCGGGGCGGGAGTGGGGCGGATAGCTCGGCACCGAGATCGTGGAGTTGTCCTGCTGGCCGGCGTAGAGCCGGTAGGGGAAGGCGTCGCTCACGTCCACCTGGTAGAGCTCGGCGGTCGGCTGGTTTTCCTGGGTGGACCAGGTTTCGCCGCCGTCGATCGTCACGTTCGCGCCGCCGTCGTTCGACTGGATCTGGATGTCCGGGTTGTCGGGGTTGACCCAGAGGTCGTGGTTGTCGCCGTGGGGCGTGAACTTCCGCTCCCAGGTGACGCCGCCGTCGGTGGACTTGAAGTAGCCCTCGGCCAGGCCCCACAGCGTGTCCGCATCGGTCGGATCGGCGTGGAGGTTGTTGTAGTAGAAGGGGCGGTTCCGGATCGGCTGGAAGTCGCTCACCTGCCGCCAGGTGTCCCCCTCGTCATCCGAGCGGAACACCCCGCCTTCGTTGCCCGGCGCCTCGATGAGCACGTAGACCCGGGAGGGATCGGCCGCCGAGACCGCGAGGTCCGATTTGCCGCGGAGTCCTTGCGGGAGCCCGTTCTCGAGCTTCTCCCAGGTGTCCCCGCCGTCCCGCGAACGCTGCACGCCGCCTTCCATGCCCCCCGAGCGGATGGTCCAGGGCTTCCTCTCGACCTCCCACGTGGAGGCATAGATGGTGTTCGGGTCGCCGGGCTTGAACTCGAGGTCCACGGCCCCGGTCTGCTCGGATACGAAGAGCACGAGCTCCCAGTTCTCCCCGCCGTCCTTCGTGCGGTAGACCCCGCGCTCGGGGTTCGCCGCGAAGGGATTCCCGATTTGCGCCACCCAGGCGGTATCGGGATCTTCCGGATGGATGAGGACGGCGCCGGAGTTGCCGGTGTCTTCGAGGCCGAGGCTCCGCCAGGTCTTACCGGCGTCGTCGGACCGGTAGACCCCCTTCCCCATGATGACGTTGCTGCGCAGGCCGTCGGAGCCGGTCGTCACATAGACGATGTTCGGATCGCTGTCCGCCACCGCGATGGCGCCGATGGAGGGGCTCTTGAAGTTGCCGTCGGAGATCGGGCGCCAGTTGTGACCGTAGTCCGTGGTCTTCCAGACGCCGCCGCCGGTAGCGCCCATGTAGAAGGTCCCGGGATGGGAGCGGTGGCCCGCCACCGCGGTGACCCGGCCGCCCCGCGAGGGGCCGACCATGCGGTATTGCATCGCCGCCAGCACGTCGGGGTCGGGCTGGGCGGCGGCGGGGGCCGCCATCAGCGCCGCCGCGAGGAAGAGAAGGGGGTAGGAAAGGAATCGCCTGCGCATCGCACGTGCCTCCGGAAGCTCAGGACCGGGGAATCCGGTCGCTTCTCCCCGCCGGGAGCGGGGAACGCGTGATTTTACCGGTGCTGGCGCGGTTTTCCGGTTCCGCCGTTCCGCATGCCGGAGGCGGCCCCGCGCCGCGGCCCGGATGCGCCGCCGCGCGGTTTCGCTCTTCCGGTGGGGGCTCCTCCGGTGGAGGCGCCGGCGGCGCCTCCCCGGCTGCCGTTTCGCGGCGCCGGCGCTCCGAGTTCGCGAGGTCCCCGCGCCGGAGCGCGTCCCGTGTTCCGGGGCCTGGGCGGGGGGCGCCGGCCGAAGCGGGGCAGCTTGCCGAGCGGAGCCAGCCCGTGCGGAGGACGGGGGCGCCCCCGGTCGGACGCTCCGTCGCGCGGGGCGCGGGCGGTCCGGATGGGGCGGCGGGGCAAATGGGATGTCCGGGTCGGGCGGGATGTCCGGGTCGGGCGGCGCGCCGCCCGCTGCCCGGAAGCCGCAAAGACGCGCCCGGAGAACCGCGCGTTCAGCGGCAGGCCCGGTTCGACCGCCAGCAGCGGCACGAACGTGAACCGCGCATAACCCTCGGACGCGAGGTCCAGAATGTCTCCCTTCCAGCGTTCCCAGCCGATCAGGAAGTCGAGGGCGTCTTCGTCGAGGTCGGCAAGCGTGACCTCGAGGACGCGCGGGGTTTCCTGCGCTACCGCCGTAGTGGACACCGCAAGCAGGCCGAGAGCCAGCAAAACCGAACCCCGCATCTCGCTGTTGTGGCAAGCAATCCCCGTGCCGGGTGAGGCGTCGGAGAAGGGACCGCCGGTGTTCACACCGGCGCCGCGGCCTGCAGGGCCGCGAAACCGCAAATCGCCGCCAGCAAAAAAGCGCGGGGACGGCTTGGAACGCCGGCCTCCGGCCGGCATCGCGCGGGAGCGCGAAACCCGCGCTCATGGCCCGCCTCCGGCCAGCGTGAGTGCCTCACCGACTCGTGAACCCGGACGGCGCGATAGCAGGAGAGCGGTACTCTTGCCCTTCCCTCAAGCGCGTAACGGAGGCGCCTGCACCATGCCAAACCGCACTTCGATTCCCGGCCGGATCACGGCCACCGCGCTCGCCGCGCTGGTCTTCGCGCCGCTCGCCCTCGCCCAGACCGGCAGCGAAACGGCCCTCGAAGCGGAGTGGGCGCGTCTCGAACCGCTGTCGGGCGGAGCGCTGGGGCTGGCCGCCGTCCACCTCGAGACCGGACGGACCGCCTACCTCCATCCCGACGATCCGTTCCCGATGGCGAGCACCTACAAGGTCCCCATCGCGGTGGAACTCCTCCGCCGGGTGGACGAGGGGGAGTTCGGGCTCGATCACATGATCGACCTGGAGCTGTCCGACCTCTCCCCGGGGAGCGGGACGCTCAGCCGGCTGTTCAACGATCCCGGCGTATCGCTGTCCATCCTCAACCTGATGGAGTTGATGCTGCTGATCAGCGACAACTCCGCGACCGATCTCTGCCTGAAGGCCGCGGGAGGGGGCGAGCGGGTGACCGCCCGGATGGCCGAACTGGGAGTCGAAGGGGTCCGGGTGGCCCGCTCCACGGCGGATCTGATCACCGACTACATAGGCGCCGAGGGGCTGCCGCCCCGTAGCGAACGGACCCGCGCCACCTACACCGAGTACTACGGCGAGGTTTCCGAGGAGGACCGCAGAGAGGCCCGGGACAGCTTCGAAGCCGACCCCCGGGACAACGCCACCCCGCGGGGGATGGCGGACCTGCTGGTGAAGATCTGGAACGGAGAAGGCCTCTCCCAGGCGAGCCGGGACCTGCTGATCGACGTCATGGAGCGGTGCGAGACCGGCGCTGGCCGGCTGAAGGGCCGCCTGCCGGAGGGAACGGTGGTGGCCCACAAGACCGGGACCATCGGACGCACCACGAACGACGTGGGGATCATCTACCTGCCGTCAGACGCCGGGCACGTGGTGATGGTCGCCTTCGTGAAGGAATCGGACGATCCGGTATCGGACCGCGAGCGGGCCATCGCCGAGGCCGCCCGCGCCGCCCACGACTACTTCCTGTTCGTGCGCTGAGGTCCGGGCGGCTCCGAATTAGCCACGTTTAGCCATTTCAAGATAATTATCTCGGGATGGCTAACTCCGGATGCCGGGGCCGTCGGGGCTGGCGCCGGAGGACGATTGCGGCCTTGACTCGGAGAGGTGGAAAGGTCACCGCTTCACTTTGGGTTCCGGTAATCGACAGATGGACGCTGTCTTGACTGACACTTTGTCCGATACGCAAGTCATTGAACAATTGCGGGCATCGTGGGTTTATTGTCCAGCTAACCGACAGATGGACGCTCCAATAATCGACACTTGGCCGCTAGAATGACCGGCAAATGGCCACCCAACCCTCCTTCGTCCCGCGCCTGCTATCGACAGCGATCGAGAGAGACCTCTCCTACATGCCGGTGGTCGCCGTCATTGGGCCACGGCAGAGCGGAAAGACCACTCTCGTCCAGCGCCTGGCAAGTGATCGGGCGTACGTCAGCTTCGATGACGACCCGGCCGAGCGTGCCGCAGCCCTGGATCCGGTGCGCTTCGTGGCCGCCTTGCCACGCCGGGTGACACTGGACGAAGTACAGCGAGTTCCGCAACTCCTACCCGCGATCAAACGGTCCGTCGATCAAGACCGCGAGCCTGGCCGCTTCCTGCTGACCGGATCTGCGAACCTGCTGCTCCTGCCACGGGTCACCGAGTCGCTGGCCGGGCGGATGGCAATCGCGGACCTCCAACCGCTGACGGAGGCCGAGAAAGAAGGTCGCCCGGGGCAATTTCTACGACTCCTGCTGGATGGGGGACTCCGGCCTCGCATCGGAGGCGGTTCGGCAGAAGCCGGCCCGACCCTCGAGGAGCGGATCGTGGCGGGTGGCTACCCCTCCGTGCTGCCCCTGACTCCTGCGACGACGCGTGCGTGGCACCGCCAATACCTTCGGACCGTTATCGAACGCGATGTCCGGGATGTGGCCCGGATCCGGGACGCCAGCGAGTTGGGGCGGCTTCTGGCGCTCCTCGCGAATCGCAAGGGCCGGCTCTTCCGGGCCGCCAGCCTGGCCGGCGACGCCGATCTCCACCGCAGCACCGTGGAGCACTACGTGGCGGTTCTGGAACGCCTGTTTCTGGCTCGCCGCCTGCCGGCCTGGCACCGCAGCCCGGGCCGACGCCTCATCCGTTCGCCGAAAACGCATCTCGTGGACAGCGGTCTCGCCGCGACGCTTGCATCGTTAACCGCCCCCGACCTGCTCGGGAACCGGGATCTCCAGGGACACCTGCTGGAATCCTTTGTCGTGCAGCAGCTCATCGCCCAGGCGGCCTGGACGGATCCGGACCTCGAGTTCTGGCATTACCGGGACAAGGACCAGGTCGAAGTGGATCTGGTGATGACCCGCGGCGCTCGAACCTGGGGGTTCGAGATCAAGGCTTCCTCGTCGTTTGCCGCTCGCGACGGGCGCGGGCTCGTCCGGTTGGCGGAGCGTTGCGGATCGGACTTCGCCGGCGGGGTCCTGTTCCATACGGGACGGGACGTCCTGCCAATGGGCGATCCCCGGATGCTGGCGGCGCCGGTTAGCGAGATTTGGACGAACTGAACGTTCGTTTAGTAGCCGGCTTCAGGCGCTCCAGATCTTGGCAGCGGAGCATGTCGGCGCTGAATTGGCTGCGGGATGTTGCGTGGCTGCCTCCCCTGTCAACTGTCGGGGTCGTCGAATACCATTGCTCGTGTCCGGTGGCAGCCGGAGACGAGGGCTGAAGCGGAGCACGCCCCCGGCCACGCTGGTTCACCTGGAGGGAATACGGCCAACACCTGCTCGGCTACGTCGTTCCGTTAGTGGTCTTGGCGTCGTCCATACCGATGATCCTGGGCAAGGTCGCCCAACCGCATACTTGGCTTCCGGACGCCAAGAACCCTTTCGTCTCCGGAGGTCTGGTATCCGACCAATCGCGCGTCAGGGTGGTTCATGGTTGCCGCCGCGGCCAGATCACTTTGCTTCAACCTCGCGTTGTGGTGGGCCTTTCCGAAATAGCCGCTGGAGAGGATGGAGCGGTGGATGATCGGCGGAAACCTGGTTCCGCTTTCGCTAGCTCTCCTTCTGTCCTTCATCTACCTTCGACGGCTCTGAGGGAAAGAAAGTGGAGTAGAAGTTAGTGGCTCAGTTTGAATTCTGCGGGGGTTGACGTGACCTACGGACCCTGCCACGGTGCCGGTGTGTCACGAGCTCCATCCCGACCGCGCGACCGGAATCAGCGCGCCTTCCACATCGTCCAGCAGACGACGGGACAGATAGTGCCGCTCCGAGACGCGATCCAAGGGAGGGATGCTGCAACCGTTAACAGCCTGTGGTGAAACCCGCGTGAGCGCCGAGGCCGGTGAGGCGCCCGGCTGACAAGGCGCGTGAGGGAGGAATACCGGGTGTATTTCGACCGAAACGCAACGCAGAACGTAGCGAAGCGGAGTGGTTCAGCCGGGATGGATCGCCGGTCGAACGCCGCGTGGATTTTGCCACAGGCTGTCAAGGACAGTAGTCGAACGCGCCGCGATGAGCCCGCACCTGAGCTGCCGACCGCGCTTTTCTCCCGCCGCCAAAAGCCGCGCGCACACGATTGGGATCGCGTTTCCCTATCGTCACTCGCTCCCTCGTGTTGCCCTTGCAATCATCCTCTTTGTCTCCGAGTTCGCGTGAATCGGAACCAACTGGATCTCTGGATGCTGCATGGCAAATACGCGGAATATCTCATCTGCAAAAGCTTGGCCGATGGTCTTAACTTCTGTGAAGTCGAATAGAACGGTCTTGAATAACTCTATGCGTGCCAGTACTCGTCTTGCTTGCGAGCGGGAAATAAGCTTGTCTTCCCCGTATTGGGCCATTCTCACCGGAACAACTGTTTTTGTGAATCCGTAGTCATCACCGGAACTGTATTGGTCAAAAATCTTATCGGTTGTTCTTGCCGTGTGGTTATTCAGCCTCATCCACACAGCTGTTCCCTTGGACTTCCAGTCTTCTTCCATGATCCAGTCTTCTGCACCTTCGAATCTGTGAGAAAAGTAAACCCCTTCGGAAACGATGTCGAAGAGATCAAACATCCTGGAGGAGAAGAAAATGCCTTCACCGGTATGATGCGTCGGGTCGGTTGTTAGCTTCCCCTTTGAAAGCTCCAAGATCGAGTGTCGTGCATCCAACAAGCCCATTGCAGTTTGAATCTTCTTGAAGATGCCGTATCCATCGTCAGTAATCATCATTTCTGTGGTAGCGGCGGTCTTTCTGATCTGAACCCCAATATGCGTGCCATCCGCGTGATCAATTGCATTGTTAAACATCTCGGTGAAACCATACTGCCAGATTTCTAGAACGTTGTCTGGCAAGTCGCCCAGAGCGTCTCTAACCTCACGCATCCATACAACATCCTCCGCCAGACCTGGCTCAATCTGGCAGATGTGACGCCATTGCGATAATGGAGCCAGCTGATAAGCGCTGGCGCGGGTGTTACCTGATCGACGAAGGACACCTTTGGCACGAAGTCGCCGAAGGTGTTTGTTGACCGCTTGTCGGGTGATCCCAAACTCCGCGGATGTTGCTTTCGCCACATCGCCCGGAGATTTCTCCACACGCTCAAGAATGAAGCGCCTGATCTTCTCGCCTCGGGCGCGGACTCCAGTCACCGTTCTCTCCTTTTGACAACCTTACTGTTGACGCTGGAAATCTATTGTAGCATAATTGTCAACCATATCCGGGAGATTGTCAACCTAATCGCCATGAACAAGCTACCCAACTCAGGTCTTCGCCATGCTGTGCGAAGGGATGTCGATGCACGCCATAGCTCGCGTAGCGGATATTCCACAGAAGGCGATCAGGCCGGGCTCCTACCGTCAGGCGATGCGGATCTCCCGGAGGGCGCCGAGGAGCGCCTGGTGGTGCTCCGAGAGGCCCACCGAGATCCGGAGGAAGGTCGGGAGACCCCAGCCGGCGCCGTCCTGCACGTAGATCCCGCGCCGGAAGAGCTCCCGGACCACCGGGAGGGCCTCGCTTCCCAGATCCGTCATCAGGAACGGCGCCCGGTGCGGCCAGGA
The DNA here is from genome assembly GCA_965250045.1 of Candidatus Marinacidobacterium sp. Taxonomy (GTDB): domain Bacteria; phylum Acidobacteriota; class Vicinamibacteria; order Marinacidobacterales; family Marinacidobacteraceae; genus Marinacidobacterium. The sequence continues at coordinate 2,084,980 of OZ252286.1, read as the reverse complement.
AACGCAGCCGAGTTCGCCGAGTCCGGCGCGCAGTTCGGCGAGGCCATCGTCCACCGTCCGCACGTAGTTGTCGACATGCTCCCGGTCGGCGAGCGCCGGCCCGCAGGCCACCGCCGCCGCGGTGTTCAGCCCGAAGTCGCCCCACCAGACGCCGGTCGCCTTCTCGAGCATCGGGCCGGAGCCCACGACGTAACCGATGCGGAGGCCGGCCATGCCGTACGCCTTGGAGAAGGTCCGGGCCACGATCACGGGTCCGCCCGCGAGCGCCAGCGATACCGCATCTCCCCCTTCGGCCAGGAACTCGGCGTAGGCCTCGTCCACGATGAGGATCCCGCCCTCGGGCACGGCCTCCGCCAGCGCAACGATCTCGTCGTGGGCCACCGGCGCCCCGGTCGGGTTGTTGGGGTTCGCGACGTACACGATCCGGGTGTCGGGACGGATGGCGGCCCGCATCGCCGCGACGTCGAGTCGTCCTTCCGCCCCCATCGGGGTGTGAATTACTTCGGCGCCGATCGCCGCCGCCACCCCGCCGCACCAGCCGTAGGTGATCTCGGGCAGGACGAGGCTGGTCGTGCCCGGCTTCAGGAAGCCCCAGGGCAGAAATTGCAGGAACTCCGTCGAGCCGCAGCCGACGAGGACGTGTTCGCGGGTCGTGCCGTGGTGGGCCGCGATCTGGTCGCGGACGGTGTCGGGGTAGTTGTAGCGGTTCCCGGCAGCGAGGCCGTCGGCCGCGATGGCGGCGAGCGCCTTGGGTGACGGCCCGAGCGGGTTCTCGTTGAAGCCGATGCGGACGGCGCCCTCGGCGAAGCCTCCTTCGGGGAAGGTCGGGACGGAACTCAGCGCATCCGCGGCGCTGGCCGCGGGGGCCGGTTCCGGGGCGGCGTCCGGTGCGCCGGGCGCGGTGTCACATCCGGGGAGGGCGCCAGCGGTCGCGGCGCCCGCCGCGGTGCTGGCGACGGCGCGCAGGAAGGCCCGGCGGCTGGGGCCGAGACCGGAGGGGTAGCACTCGAAGCCGAGGGGACGGGAGAGAGGGGAGAACGGGGTGCCGGACATGGGAACCTCCCGGGGTGGGCGTAGGGCGGAGGGTAAGCCTTCCGTTTGCGGGGTGCCATCCGGAGGGGCGGCGCGGCGCGGTTTCGCCCCGCTGCGCGGGGCGGTGCCGGGCCCCACCGGGAGAAACCCTCATGATCGGGTCTTCCCGTACACCCCGCCTGGGCACGAAGTTGCAGTTCCGGGATGGTGCAGGTCTCGGCGCCCCGGCCACCGGGCGGAGCGACGTGCAGGCACGGGAACGCCGACCTCCGGTCGGCACCGCTGCGCGGAGCGCAGCGAAAGGCGTGTACCGCGCAACCGTCTGGATGGCGCTGAACGCCCGGGTTCCGGCCGAGAGGTGAACCACCCCTGAACTCGGGGTCCTTCCCTGCCGCCCGCCTTCGGCGGGCTGTGCCGACCGGAGGTCGGCGTTCCCTTGCCTCCCGGACCACTGCACCAGTCAGCGATCCGCGGTTGCTCAGCGCTCGCGTTCGGCGAGTTTCTTTTCCAGTTCGCGGAGGCGCGCTTCGGTCGCCGCGAGGCGCTCCGTAAGCCCCTCGAAATCGATTTCGCTCATGCGCTCGCGGGCTGCCTCGATCGCCTGCCGCACCGCCTCCTGCGTTTCCTCGTTGATGGTGCTCGGGAGGTCCCGCAGCACCTCGAGGCCCTGCATCTCAGGCATCTCGAAGTGGAATTCCCGGAATTCGGGCCCTTCGAAGCCACGGCTGAACCACACGCCTCCCTCCCGTTCGCCGAGCGTGGCGTCCACGGTGAGGGGAGCACCCGCGCGGATGACCTCCACCGTGACCTGGTCTTCCGGCTCGAACCGGGCCACCTCGCGCATGACATCCCGGGAGTTATGCGTCGGTTCGCCGCCGACCCCGATGATCACGTCACCGACTTCGAACCCGGCGGCGGCCGCCGGACTATCGTCGGCCACCCGCGACACGAGGATGCCGGCGTCCTTCGGGGCGCCGTAGAACTCGCGGAGTTCCTCGGTGAGGTCCAGCATCTGGACGCCCAGGTACCCGCGTCCCACCGGGCCCATCACCACCCGGGTCTTGAGCGGGGTGCGCACGCGGATCTGGTAGCGGCTTCCGCCCACCGGCCAGGATGCGGCCGCGGTGAACGCCGGCACCGCGAGCGCGGCGGCGAGCGCCAGACCGGCAGCGCGGAAGGATTTGCGGTTCGTCGTCATCATTGATTTCTCCTTTGGAAGGGTGCCGGTCACCGCCGGGGACGGTTTGCGGCGGGGACCACGAGAGACGCGCCCGGAGGACGGGACGGGCGGCCGAGATACGACTCGAGATCCAGGAACAGGTCCAGGTCCTCGTTGCCGCCGACCCGGATCAGCGGTCCGTTCGGGGAGTCGCCACCCAGTTGCCGGAGCGCCTCGAGTTCCTCGGCCAGGAGCCGGTATTCCTCGAGGATCGCCTCGAACTCCTGGCGGTCGGGATCGGCGGCATCCAACGCATCCAACGCGTCCAGCGCCGCCTCCGGCGCGGGGGCGGTCGCTACCAGCGTTTCCTCGTTCCCGGATCCTGCCCCGTCCCAAACGGAGCGGACCAGAAGTCCCGAGGCGACCAGCGCCGCCGCGGCGGCGGCGAGCAGCCAGGGCCGGAAGCGGCGGCTCCGCCCTTCCGCCCGCACGCGGGCCATGACCTCCTCGGCGAAGCCGGGAGGCGGTTCGGGACGCGGCAGCGCTCGCAGCATCTCGCGCAGCTCGTCATCGGTGGGTCTTCCGGACATCAGGAAACTCCCTCGAAACAGCTCTTGTCGAACATGGGGGCCAGCAACTCCTTGAGGCGCTGCCGGCCCCGGTGGGCGCGGGACTTCACGGTTCCTTCCTCGACGCCCAGCATCTCCGCGATCTCGCGGTAGGTCCATCCCTCCACGTCCCGGAGCAGCACGGCCTCGCGGAACACGAGCGGCACCCGGGGCAGCGCTTTTCGAAGGGCGTCCCGGAGTTCCGCCCGCCAGGCGGCTTCATCCGGACGGCCCTCGGGGCTGCGGCCCGCAAGTTCCCGCTCCGCGGCCGGCGTCTCTTCGAGCGACAGGTGGGGTATCCGCTGGTCGGGACGGCGCTGCCGGCTCTTCACCAGATTGGCGGCGATCCGGAAGAGCCAGGACTCGAATCGGCCGGACTCCTGGTAGCGCGGAGCGGCCCGGTAGACCCGGATGAAAGTCTCCTGCGCCAGATCGGCGGCCGTCGCCGGATCCTCGACGAGGTGCACGAAATACCCGAACAGACGTTTCTCGTAGCGGTGGACCAGGGGCTCGAACGCGTCGAGGTCACCGGCCTGGACCCGCGCCATGAGCGCGGCGTCCGAGTCCAACGCCCTGGCGCCCGGGCCGGAGGCGGCGAAGGGGATCGCGGGATTCAGAGTCGCCATGCGCTTCGGGAAGACAAAACGCGCTGTCGCACGATCCGTTCCCGAACGCGGCCGAGGAGCGAGCCGCGCCGCGCCGTCAGGGAGAGCCGAGCGTCGTCTGGTAGGCGGTTCCGCCCCAGGAGAAGCGGATCATCCCGTCTCCGGCGCTGATCTCGAAGACGTTCCCGTCACCGGAGGCGTCCGCCGATTGCAGCCCGATGCGGGCCGTCTCCTGATCCTCGATCTGGCCGTATCCGCTGAGCATGGGCCAGGGCTCGGCGCGCATCGCCTCGGGCGCCTCGGACCAGAGCTCGCCGAGTGCGATGCCCTGGTGCCGGTTGACCAGCAGCTGCCAATCGCCGCTCTCCGGGACATGGAGATAGAGGCTGTAGCGGCCCGCCGGAACGGTCTCGCTGCCGATCTTCACCGGCGCCGAGGTCTCGAGGATGGTGACCTGGTTCTCGCCGGCTCGCCAGACGCGATCTCCCGGGAGCATGCTGAGCAGGTCGCCGAGCATCCGGTCGCCGAGCGCGGGGCGGCCGTAGTCGATCGAGACCATGGCGCTGCCGACATCGGCTTTCACCGCACCTCGGGGGTTCGGGTCCTGGGCGGCCGCCGGCAACGCGATGGCGGCGGCAAGCAAAACGGCTGGAAGGGAAATACGGGACATCAAGAACTCCTTGGTTTCCGGGAGACCGTCTGGAGCGACGGAACTGCGGATCAGGCCTCCAGCACCCGGTAGACGGCGAGGCCGGCTACGGATGCGCAAAGCCAGACGGGAAACTTAGCAGCCTGTGGACAAAGTGGCGTGAGCGCCGAGGTCGGCGAGGCGCCCGGCTGACAAGGCGCGTGAGGGAGGAATACCGAGTGTATTTCGACCGAAACGCAACGACGAGCGGCGCGAAGCGACGCGGTGAACAGCCGGTGGTGGAACCCACGTGAGCGCCGAGGCCGGGGAGGCGCCCGGCTGACAAGGCGCGTGAGGGAGGAGCCCCCACCGGGAGAACTGGCCCGGGTGTATTCCGACCGAAACGCAACGACGAGCGGCGCGAAGCGACTCGGTTCAGCCGGTGGTGGAACCCACGTGAGCGCCGAGGCCGGGGAGGCGCCCGGCTGACAAGGCGCGTGAGGGAGGAATACTTGGTGTATTCCGACCGAAACGCAACGACGAGCGGCGCGAAGCGACTCGGTTCAGCCGGGATGGATCGCCGGTCGAACGCCGCGTGGGTTTCATCACCGGCTGTTTGGCCGGGATGGATCGCCGGTCGAACGCCGCGTGGGTTTCATCACCGGCTGTTTGGCCGGGATGGATCGCCGGTCGAGCCCCCACCGGGAGAACTGGGCCGCGTGGGTTTCACCACCGGCTGTTTGGCCGGGATGGATCGCCGGCCGAGCCCCCACCGGGAGAACTGGGCCGCATGACTTTGTGCACAGGCTGCTCAGCCCGCGCCTGACGGTGGTGCCAGAAACGCCGCGGACGGCGTCAGGGAGACCGGAAGGTCGTCTGGTAGGCGGTGCCGCCCCAGTCGAACCGGATCATTCCGTCATCGACGGCGATCTCGAAGATGTTGCCGTCGGCGGAGGCCGTAGCCTCCTGGAGCGGGATCCGGGCCTGCTCCTCGTCCTCGATGGCGCCGTATCTGGCGACCATCGGCCAGATCTCGTCGTGCATGGCCTCCGGCGCCTGGGACGAGAGATCGCCGAGCCGGATGCCCTGGTTCCGGTTCACGAGCAAGGACCAGTCGCCCGACGCGGGAACATGGAGATAGAGGCTGTAGCGGCCCGCCGGGACGGTTTCGCCTCCGATCATCACGGGCTCCGACGTTTCGAGGATGGTGACCTGGTTCTCGCCGGCCCTCCACACGCGGTCCTCCGGGAGCATCGTGAGCAGCTCGGAAAGCATCCGGTCTCCGAGGTCGGGACGGCCGAAGTCGATCTTGACGGTGGCGCCGCCGACTTCCGCAGCTATGGCGCCTCGCGGTTGCGGGCTCTGGGCGGCCGCCGGCAGTGCGATCAGGGCGGCGAGCAGGGCGGCGAGCAGGGCCGCGGGAAACAGGGATCGGAACATCGGGAACTCCTTGGGGTGGGGCTCGGGGGCGGGGACGGCGTTCAACCGTGGAGCATCGCGTAGACGACGAGGCCGGTCAGCGACGCGTAGAGCCAGACGGGGACCGTAACCCGCGCCCAGCGGCGGTGCCAGGAAAACCGGCGTGTCGCGGCGAACGACACCGTCGTGAGGATGAGCGGCACGGAGACGGCGGAAGCCATGACGTGGGTGATCAGGCAGAAGAAGTAGATGGGGCGCAAAAAGCCGGTCCCCGGATAGGGGGTATCGCCCTGGAAGTGGTGGTAGGTGAGATAGCCGGCGAGGAAGAGACCGGCGGACACCAGCGCGGTGATCTGGAACCCGGCGTGGAGCCGGCGCCGGCCGTTCTTGATCGCGAGCACCCCCAGGCAGATGAGCGTGGTGGTTGTCGCGTTGAAGGCGGCGTTCAGCGCGGGCAGCGACGCGGTCCACTCGGGGACCGAGGTCGCGGGAGGCCGCAGGTAGAGCTGCCAGATGATGAAGGCGAAGATCGCCCCGCCGATGAAGAAGGCGGTGCGGACGATGCGGCGGGCGGAGGCGCGGTCGGCGTCGGACACGGGGAACGGAGGGGAGGATAGCGAGGGGGTTGGGGGGTGCGGAGCGCGACGCCCCACGGGGAGTGGCGGTTCGCGATTCGCGGCCCTGCGGGCCGCGGGACCGGTCGGAAGACCCCCACCGGGAGGACTGGCCGGCGTTCCCGAGCCTGCGCGCTTTATGGTATAACTTGCTCATATTATGTCGACACGAACCGCCCGGCCGGACGAGGCCGCCGAGCGGCGGGCCCTGGTGCGCGCCGCGCTGCTCGAGGCGCAGGTGCGTACCCAGGCCGAACTCGTCGCGCATCTGGAGGCGTTCGGCCACTCCGTGACCCAGTCCTGCGTGAGCCGGGACCTCCGCGACATCGGCGCCCGGAAGATCGGCGGCCACTACCGGATCGCACCCGACCGCCGGCCGGGGCTGCCCGGGCTGGCCGGACTCGTGGAGAGCTTCGCCGCTGCCGGACCGCACCTGGTCGTTGTGCGCACGCTTCCCGGCGGCGCGCAGCGGGTTGCGCACGCCATCGACACCGAGGGGTGGCCGGAGGCGGCGGGTTCGGTGGCCGGCGACGACACCATCTTCGTCGCGAGCCACACCAAGTCGGGACAGGGCGGCATCATCGACCGGCTACGGGCGGCGATCGGATCAAACGGTTTGGGAGGGAACGGGGCGTGACCGCGGACGGCCAGCGCTCCATCGGGGCCGTGGTGCTCGGCGCCTCGGGCTACGTGGCCGGGGAACTCCTCCGCTGGATCGCCGGACACCCCCGGATGCGGCTCGCGGGAGCGGTCTCGGCGAGCCACGCCGGCCTCGCGGTCGCCGAGTCGTTCCCGAACCTGGCCGCCGTTTTCCCGGAAGAAACGTTCACCGCGCCGAGCGAACTCGGAGAGTTCCTCCGGCGCGCCGCCGGCGAACACTCCGGCCTCGCGGCGTTTTCCGCGGCCCCGCACAAGACCTCGGCGCCCCAGGTGGCCGCGCTCCTCGACGCCGCCGCGGCGATCGCGTGCGAGCTTCCGGTGGTGGACCTCTCCGCCGACTTCCGCCACTCCGATCCGGACCGCTACCGCGAGATCTACGGCATCCCGCATCCGGCGCCGGATCTCCTCGGGGAGTTCTCCTGCGGACTCCCCGAACTGAACGGCGGCGCAACCGGGAAAGCGCCCGGCCGGGTCGCCCATCCGGGCTGTTTCGCCACCGCGGTGGCCCTGGCCGCCGCTCCCCTGGCGCGTGGGGGTCTCGTCGAGCGCGATCTGCAGGTCTCCGCCATCACCGGGAGCACCGGCTCGGGCGGCATGCCCAAGGAGACGACGCACCACCCGCTGCGGCACGCCAACCTCTTCTCCTACAAGCCGCTCACCCATCGGCACGCTCCGGAGATGGAAGATCTGCTCGCGGTCCCCGGCGAGCCCGGAGCCCGGGTCCATTTCGTCCCCCATTCCGGCCCCTTCGCCCGCGGCATCCACGCCACCGTCTTTCTGCGGAGTCTTGCTCCGGTCACCGGCGCCGAACTCGAGGCCCGTTACCGGGATTTTTATGCAGGCGCGCCGCTCGTGCGGATCGCTTCCGCTCCCCGGCTCAAGGAGACCGTGGGATCGGCGACCACCGTGGTGGGCGCCACCACCGACGGCGAGACCATCGTCGCCTTCGCCGCCCTCGACAACCTCGGCAAGGGCGCCGCGAGCGGCGGCGTCCAGTGGATGAACCGGCTGCTGGGCTTTCCCGAAGAGATAGGGCTCACGGTGCCCGCTCCCGCCTGGCTCTGAAGCGCCTGAATCCCATGTCTTCCGAATCCCCCGCGCTTTTTCCGGTGTACCCCCAGCTGCCGCTGGAGGTGGTTTCGGGAGAGGGCGTCTGCCTGAAGACCAAGGACGGGCGGACGCTCATCGACTTCTACGGAGGACACGCGGTCGCCGGGCTGGGCTACCGCCATCCCGAGATCCTGGAGTGTCTCGAGGCCACCGCCTCGCGGCTCTTCTTCCAGACCACCGCGATTCCGAGTCCCGAGCGCGCCGCGGCCGCCGAGGCGCTCGTGGATTTCGCTCCCGACGGCCTCGACCGCGCCTTCTTCGTGAACAGCGGCGCCGAGGCGAATGAGAACGCGCTGCGACTCGCCTTCCGCACCCAAGAAAGGGGCGACGCACCGGGACGGGACACGGTGGTTGCGCTCACCGGCGGATTCCACGGACGGACTTCCGCCGCGTCGGCGGTGACCGACGGGTCGTCGAAGTGGTACGCCTTCCCCGCGACCCCGTTCCGGGTGCGCACCGTCCCGCGGGAGGACGCGGCGGCGCTCACCGCGGCGGTGGACTCCCGGGTGGCGGCGGTGATCATGGAGCCGGTGCTCGGGATGGCCGGCGCCGTGGACCTTTCGGACGGCTTTCTGCGCGCGGCGCGGGCGGCGTGCGACGCCGCCGGGGCCCTCCTCATCTTCGACGAGGTCCAGTGCGGCATGGGCCGGAGCGGGAAGCCCTTCGCCTGCGAGTGGTCGGGGGTCCGGCCGGATCTGCTGACCACCGCCAAGGCGCTCGCGGGCGGCTTTCCCGCGGGGGCGGTGCTCGCGAGCGAGGCTCTGGCTGGAGGCCTTCCGATGGGGTCCTTCGGCACCACCTTTGGCGGCGCTCCGGTGGCGAGCGCGCTGATCGCCACGGTGATCCGGGTGATCCGGGAGCAGGATCTGCTCTCGCGGGTACGTCGGCTCTCGGACCGGATCCGGGCCGAGGCGGTGGTGGGACCGGTCCGCCGGGTGCAGGGCCGCGGATTCCTGCTCGGGCTGATCTGCTCCCGGCCCGCGAAGGAAGTGCGGGACGCGCTCCTCGAGCGGGGAATCTTCGCCGGGGTCTCGACCGACCCGGCGGCGCTCCGCCTCATGCCCCCGCTGGTGCTGGAGGACGAGCACGTGGATGCGCTGGTCGCGGCGCTCGCGGACATCCCGGGTTGAGGGACGTGGCGATGCGTGAGATCCACAAGCTGGAGGACCTGGGGGCGGCCGGGATCCGCGAGATCGTGGCGCTCGCCGCCCGGCTCCGGGAGCGGCCGGAACCCCGGGCGCTCGCGGGGAAGGTCCTCGCCCTGCTGTTCCTGAATCCGTCGTTGCGCACCCAGGCGTCCTTCCAGGCGGCGATGACCCGGCTCGGCGGCGGGTCGTTCGTGATCGCCCCCGACCGGTTCATTCACAAGCTGGAATTCGATCCGGACGCGGTGATGGACGGGGAGACCGCCGAGAACATCGCCGAGGCGGTGCCGGTGCTCGCTTCCTACGGCGACGCGCTCGGCGTGCGGATGTTCGCGGCGCAGCGCGACCTCGCCCAGGATCTCGCCGACGAGCGCTTCGAGACGATCCGGGGGCTCTGTTCCAAGCCCTTCCTGAACATGGAGTCGGCGGCGCGCCATCCCTGCCAGGCGATTTCCGACTGGCGTACCCTCGACGATCTGGGGATCCCCGCCCGGGGCGGGCGTTTCGTGTTGTCGTGGGCGAACCACCCGGACCCGCTGCCGCTCGCGGTGCCTTCGGACACGCTGCGGATGGCGGCGATGCGGGGGATGGAGGTCACCGTGGTGCGGCCCGAGGGCTACAAGCTGCCGGCGAGCGTGATGGGGGAGGCCGGCCGCCTCGCCGGGGAGTCGGGGGGATCGGTGCGGGAGAGCGACGATCCCGCCGAGGCGATGGTGGGGGCGCACGCGCTCTACGCGAAATCCTGGGCCTCGACGCGGCACTACGGGGACCGCGAGGCCGACTTGGCGCTGCGTGCGGGGCTCGGCGGCTGGACGGTGGACGAGGGCTGGTTCGGCGGCGCCCGGGACGAATGCCGGTTCCTGCATTGCCTGCCGGTGCGGCGGGGAGTCGTGGTCCGGGGCGAGGTTCTCGACGGACCGCGAAGCGCGGTGGTCCGGCAGGCGGAGAACCGCATGTGGGCCCAGATGGCGGCGCTTCACCGGATGCTGGCATGAGGAGCACCGCCGCCGAACGGCAGATCCGGATTCGGGCGCTCAAGCATGCGGTCCCCTACCTGAAGCGCTTCGGGGGAAAGACGTTCGTCATCAAGACCGGGGGCGCGGTGCTCGCCGCGGAGGAGGGCATCCACGACCTCGTGGAGCAGGTGGCGCTGCTCTTTGAACTCGGCATCCGGGTGGTGCTGGTCCACGGCGGCGGCCCGCAGTCCACGGAACTCGCCCGGAAGCTCGGGGTCCGCTCCCGGTTCGTGGACGGGCGCCGGGTCACCGATTCCGAGGCGCTCCGGGTCACCACCATGGTGCTGAACGGCGAGATCAATACCCGCATCCTGGCCGCCTGCCGCGACTTCGACCTTCCGGCGATCGGGCTTTCCGGGGTGGATGCCGGGTTGATTCGGGCCCACCGCCGGCCCCCGGTGAGGGTGGGCGAGGGGGCCGCCGAGGAGACGGTGGACTACGGCTACGTCGGAGACATCGACCGCGTGGACAGCGGGCTGCTGGAGCGGCTGCTCGGCATCGGCGCGCTGCCGGTGGTGAGCCCGATCTCGGCGGATGAGGCCGGGACCCTGCTGAACATCAACGCGGACACCGTCGCCTCGGCGCTTTCGGTAGCGCTCGGCGCGGAGAAGCTGATCCTGCTCGGGGAGGCGCCGGGATTGCTCGCGGATCCCGGCGATCCGGAGAGCCTGGTTTCCTTCCTCGACCTCGCGGATCTCGATCGGATGCGGGAGTCCGGCGCCATTCGCACCGGGATGCTCCCCAAGGCGGCCTGCATCCGGAACGCACTACAGGGGGGAGTGGCGCGCGCCCATGTGCTGCCCGCCGGAACACCCGACAGCCTGCTGCTGGAGGTCTTTACCCCGGAGGGCCTGGGCACCCTGGTGGTGCCGGACCTTTCGGGGCTCTCGGGGGCGGAGCGGACGCTGAGAAGCGGGTTGTAGGGGAGATTCCCCCACGCGGTGGCGCTGCAGGAAACGGACCGCCGGCCTCCGGCCGGCATCGCGCGGGAGCGCGAAACCGGCGCCGATGACGCTGTGCCCGAGCCAGCGTGGGTTCCGCACCGTCTCTCCACCCCGGATGGCTTTCGCATCCGCGCTTCATGCCGATTGGCAGCCCGCCGTTCCGCCCGCCTGCGGCGGGCTGTGCCGACCGGAGGTCGGCGTTCCAAGCCGTCCCCGCGATTTTTCTCAAACAGCGATACGCGGTTTCCCTGGGCTTCGCCCAGCGGTGCCGACCGGAGGTCGGCGTTCCCGTGCCTGCGTGCCGCAAGAGCACACGGCGCAGCCCCACCACTCGCCGCCGCGGGCCGAAGGCGCGCAAGGGAGTTTCGATTGCCGGCGCGAAGCGCCGGGCGGTTCCCGGACGGGGCCCCGTCGCAATCAGAACGGAGGAACAGACCTACTCCCGCTCGTGGCCCCGTCCGGGGACCGCTCGACCCTGAATGCGGGGGGCGAACATCTGGATGTACCGGAGGCGGGAAAACCCGTTGCCGCGGGTGTGGTCGCCGTTCCAGCAGTGCTCGTCGCCGTCCCCGTAGTCCACTTCCCCGCCGTAGGGGGGATCCGAGGTGGCCTCCAGGAAGTCCTCGGTGAGCTTGACCGCGTTGTTCAGGTAGTAGTTGTCCATGTCCCCCACGTAGATGTGGAGTTTGCCGGCGATCCGGGGCCCCAGGGTCTCCCAGTCGCGGCGCAGGATGAAGCTGAGGTCGTAATTCTCCCGCCAGTAGGCGGCCACCTCCGGGTCGATCTCCCCGGTGACCTTGTCCCAGATGCGGCGGGGATACCCGTCCTCGCCGACCGGTGAGTAGACCGCTTCCCACACATCCCACTGCTGACCCGACCGGGTGCGGGTTCCCAGGACCAGCTCCCGGTGGTTCATCTCCTCGAGAGTCGCCAGGACGTGTCCCTGCCCGTCCCGCCGCCCGGGCCTCGGTGTCCGCTTGAACGGGCTGTCGAGGTGGTAGGCGTTTTCGTCTTCGTAGAGGTTGACCACGGTGAACGCCCGGAAGTCGATGGGGTCCGGGCAGGCGATCCACGCCCCGTTGTACTCCTCGGGATAGAACACCTGCGCGGCCATCGCCTCCCAGCCCCCGGTGGAGCCGCCGTAGAGGAAGCGCGCCCACCCCTCCCCGATCCCGCGGAACCGGCGTTCGATCTCGGGAATGAGCTCGTAGGTAATGGCGTCGCCGTAGGGGCCGACGTTCTCCGAATTCACCGCGTAGGAATCGTCGTAGAACGGATTGGCGTGCTGGATCTCCACCACCAGCATCCGGGGGAAGTCGTCGCCGGTCCAGTCCTGATAGAGCTGCCATGCGTGTTCCTGCTGGATCCGGTTGTAGCAGGGGAGGTCGAAGCGGGCGGAGTACTCGCACTCCAGGTCGGGGTCCGGGGGCTCTTCCCGCCAGTTGCCGAAGGTGTAGGGGAAATGGCCGTGGTTGACGGCGATCGGATAGCGCGCCTCCGGATGCTCGTCGAAGCCGTGCGGGAGGAGCACCCAGGCCCCGAGTTCGGTGGGAGTCCCCCAAAAGGCGGTGAGGAGCTCGCTCTCGATCCTGACGTGCTTCACGTATTCCGACTCGGGCGGCACCGCCAGCGGGGGGATCTCCTGGTCGAGCACGATGTCGATGCGGGCCGATCCTCCCGGCCCCAGCGAGACCGTCTGCGGGGTGGAGAGCAGGTTCCCGGGCTTGCGGTTCCACTGCTGTCCTTCACCCCGGTCGGGCGGAAGCTTGACGGTGTGGCCGTCGGCCCGCTGGTAGGTCTGATAGCGGTTCAGCAGCGCCTGAACCCGGTACTCCCCGGCCGGAACCTCGGCCAGGCTGCGGATCGGGTAGCCGAAAGCCCCGCCGTCCACCATCACCGGCTCTCCCGGCGCCCACCCCTCGACGTCCACCCCGAACGCCAACTGGCTGTCCGGGCCGTCCACGATCTGGAAGCGCGGCTCCGCCGCGTCGTCCTGGGAGAGCATGAGGACCAGCCGACCGTCCAGGGGCTCGGGACTCCGGTCGGCGCCGAACGTCACCGAGAACGCGGCCCCTCCGGGCCCTCGACAGCCGAACGCGGCGAGCGCCGCGATCAGGGCCAGCGGCCAAGCCGCGGTGAGTGCCTTGCCGTCGCGCATGGCGTGCCCCCCTCCACCGGGTTCCCGGTGCGATGGTGGGGATTGTGCCAGTGGCGCGGGGAGGCCGGGTAGTGCGGGCCGCCGACCGGGCATTGGGACGGAGCCGAACCTGATTCTTCTGCTCGGAACCTTCCTGGGGACGCTGACGACGGTCCTGCTACGCGGCTGATTGCCTGCGTCCCGTCAGAGCGGTCGGCGATGAACCGCCCGCGGCGCTACGCGCCGCTGTGCCGACCGGAGGTCGGCGTTCCAAGCCGTCCCCGCGATTCTTCCCGATCAGCGATTCGCGGTTTCGCGGCGCTGCGCGCAGCGGTGCCGACCGGAGGTCGGCGTTCCAAGCCAGCGGTGCCATGCCGCGCGGCGGTGTTCCCTGACCTGCGTGCCGCTCCGGGTGGTCCTAGCTGCCGAATTGCTTCTTCGCAGCCGTGATGAAGCGGGGCCATTGGGGGGTGTCGGGGTTCGTTTCCGGGTCCCAGACCTTCAGGACGTCCTGCCAGGCTTCGGTCTCGGGGACTCCCTTGCGGAGCGTGCGGTAGAGGTATACGAAGACCGAGACCCGCATGTTGGCGAAGCAGTGGACGTACACGTCGCGGTCCTCGTTCGCCTCCATCACGTCGAAGAAGAGTTCGAGGTCCCGGAGCGCGGGGTTCCCCCAGTCCACCGGGATCTGGATATAGGTCATCCCGGCCTGCGTGACCCGGAAGCCCTCCTCGAAGTTGCGCTCCCAGCGGGCGGGGGCGAGGTTCACCACCACGTCGAAACCCGCGGTGTCCACCGCCTCGATGTCGTCCAGGGAGATCTGGCCCGAGGTGGAGAGCTGGTCGGAGATCTTCACGAAGTTGTAGACCCCGGAGAAATCCGCTTCCTGGGATGCGGCGACGCCCGCGCCGCCGAGAGCAGCGATGAGCGCGAGAGCCGCGAGCTGCGGGTGCGATCGAGACATGCTGTGACCTCCTTTCCGGCCGCGGCCGGAAGGCTCAGTTCTACTGGGGGTTCTACTGGGGGTTCTCGTCGTGGATGGCGATCCCGCCGTCGGCGCGGCGCTGGTCCACGCCGCCCTCGAGGACGCCCTCCTCGACGAGGTTGACGATCACCTCGGCGGCGCCCTGGGCCCCGATCTCGTTCAACTGGTGGCCGTAGGCCTCCAGAATGGAGAGGGTGTCCGGCGAGAACATCTGCTTTTCGTGGTTGATCCGGTCGGGGAGCCACTGGTGGTGCACCCGGCCGGCGTCCACCGCTTCCTGGGCGTTCATGCCGTGGTCCACCACGTTCAGGATGGTCTGCATCACGGTGTTGATGATGGTCCGTCCCCCGGGGGTGCCGGTCACCATGAACAGCTCCCCGTCCTTCGCCACGATCGTCGGGCTCATGCTGGAGAGCATCCGCTTGTTCGGCTCCGCAAGGTTCGGATCGGTGCCGATCAGCCCTCGCTCGTTGGTCAGTCCCGGCGCCCCGTTGAAGTCTCCCATCTCGTTGTTCAGCAAGAAGCCGGCGCCCGGAACCACGATCCCGGAGCCGAAGCCGAACTCCAGCGTGTAGGTGAGGGACACGGCGTTTCTGTCCTTGTCCACCACCGAGAAGTGGGTGGTCTCGCTGCTCTCGGTGGTCCACTCGAAGCTGGAGGGCGAGGAAACCGAGGCCCGCTCCTCGTCGATCGTGCCCCGCAGTTCCTCCGCGTAGTCCTTCGAGGTCAAACGGGAGATGGGGATCTCGGGGTTGAAGTCGGGGTCGCCCAGATGGAGGGCGCGGTCCGAGTAGGCCCGGCGCATCGCCTCGGCCATCAGGTGGATGTTGGCGGCCGATCCGAACCCGTTCCCGGCGACGTCGAAGCCTTCCAGGATGTTCAGCATCTGGACCATCGCGGTGCCGCCCGAACTCGGCGGCGGCATCGAGATGATCTCGTAGCCGCGGTACTCGCCCCGGATCGGCGCCCGGACCACCGCCCGGTAGTTCTTCAGGTCCTCGAGCGTGATGAGGCCGCCTCGCGCCTCCATCTCCCTGGCCAGCAGCTCGGCGGTCTCACCCTCGTAGAAGCCGGCGGTCCCGTTCTCGAGGATCCGCTCCAGGCTTCCCGCCAGATCGGGCTGACGGAGGATTTCACCAGGCCCGTAGGGCGTGCCGTCCTTCGAGAACTGGGCCACCGAGGCCGGATACTGGGCCATCCGTTCGAGCACCCGCGCGAGCGAGCCGGCGAGTCCGTGGGAGATGGGGAATCCGTCGCTCGCCAGCTCCACTGCCGGCCGCACGAGGCGCTCCCAGGGCAGCGAGCCCTGCTGTTCCCAGGCGAGGCGGAGGCCCGCGACCGTCCCGGGGACTCCCACCGCCTTGTGGCTCAGATGGTGGATCTGGAAGCTGTACTCCCCGTTGTCGTCGAGCCACATGTCCGGGGTCGCGGCCGCCGGGGCCTTCTCCCGGAAGTCGTAGGCGAGCGGCTCCCCGCTGGCCGGGCGCCAGACGAGGAACCCGCCGCCGCCGATGTTGCCGGCGGTGGGATGGGTCACCGCGAGCGCGAAGGCGGTCGCCACCGCGGCGTCCACCGCGTTCCCGCCGTCGCGCAGCACCTGGGCACCGACCTCGGAAGCGATCGCGCTCTGCGACACCACCATGCCCTGGCGGGCGCGGATCGCGGCGCTTTCCGCCCCGGCGAGGCTCGCGGAGAGCGGCGCGAGGAGCAGCAGCGCCGGCAGGAGCGCCGCCGGAATGCGGAGGCGCTCGGGGTTCTGGAGCGTCCAATTCATGTCCGATTTCTCCCGTCCCGGAGAACCTGGGTTAGCCGGATATCGTAACAGTCGCTATCTCTTGACAGTCCTTGGACAAAGTGGCGTGAGCGCCGAGATCGGCGAGGCGCCCGACTGGCAAGGCGCGGTTCGGGAGGCATACCGAGCGTATGCCGACTGGAGCGCAACGATGAGCGAAGCGGTCCAGTCGGGATGCATCGCCGATCGAACACCGCGCCGCTTTGTTCACGGGCCGTCCACTCCGGTGCGCCTTTGGCGTCCGCCGCTACCATCCCTGCCCATGAAACATCCGACCCTCCGGCTCGCGGCGCTCGTCCTCGCGCTCGCGGCCCCCGCCCCCCTGTTCGGGCAGGCGAAGGTCC
The DNA here is from genome assembly GCA_965250045.1 of Candidatus Marinacidobacterium sp. GTDB lineage: Bacteria > Acidobacteriota > Vicinamibacteria > Marinacidobacterales > Marinacidobacteraceae > Marinacidobacterium. The sequence continues at coordinate 2,068,782 of OZ252286.1, read as the reverse complement.
CCGTGGAGGAGTTCACCCTCTCGAACGGGATGCGCTTTCTCGCCGTCGTCCGCCCCGAGATGACCACTGTGTCCGCCGGCTGGGCGGCCCACGTGGGATCGGCCAACGAACGCCCGGGGATCACCGGGATGAGCCATTTCTTCGAACACATGATGTTCAAGGGCACCCCGACCGTCGGCACCACCGACGCCGAGCGGGACCAGGCCATCATCGAGGAGCAGGAGGCCGTTCAGGAAAAGATCCGGGGCATCTACCGGGATCGGCGGGAGGTGAGCCGGCTCGGTTTGATTGACGATCCCTTCGGCGAGACGGACCTTCCCGAGGAGCTCGTCGCTTTGCGGGGCGAGTTCGATGCGCTCGTCGAAGAGCAGCGGGCGCTCATGGTCAAGGACGAGTTCGACCGCATCTACACCGAGAACGGCGCCAGCGGGATGAACGCGTTCACCTCGAACGACCAGACCGTGTACTTCATCACCGTGCCTCAGAACCGCCTGGAACTCTGGTTCTGGATGGAGTCCGAACGCCTCCTGCGCCCGGTCTTCCGCGAGTTCTACGCGGAGCGCGATGTGGTCCACGAGGAGCGGCGGCTCCGCACCGAGTCCACCCCGACCGGCGAGTTCGACGAGGCCTTCGACGCCATGTTCTGGCAGTCGCACCCCTACTCCTGGCCGGTGGTCGGCTGGCCGTCCGACCTGCGGGTCTTCACCCTCGCCCAGGCCCACGAGTACTACGACACCTACTACGCGCCCGGGAACCTCACCGGCGCCCTGGTCGGCAACTTCGACCTCGAAGAGGCGAAGGAGTTGGCCGAGCGCTACTTCGGCCGGCTGGAGCCGGGCCCCGAGGCGCCGGACGTGGTCACCCTGGAGATGGAGCAAAACGCCGCGAAGCGGCTCGATGCGTCCTGTGACTGCCAGCCGCAGGTCGCGATCCGCTACCACACGGTGCCCTTCCGGCACCGCGACCAGTACGCGCTCGACGTGCTGGCCGGCCTGCTGAACGGACGGACCGGACGTCTCTACAAGAGCATGGTGCTCGGGGACGAGATCGCCAGCTCGGCGGCCGCGTTCCAGGACAACCGCAAGTGGGCCGGGCTCCTCGAGATCAGCGCGGAGGCCAAGGGCGAGGCGACCCCCGATGATCTGGAGGCCGCGATCGAGCGGGAACTCCAGAGGCTGGTGGACGAGGAGATCCCCGCGGAGGAAATCCAGAAGGTCAAGAACCAGGTCGCGGCGGCCGCCTTCGAGCGGCTGGACAGCGGCTTTTTCCTCCTGATCCAGCTCCTCGTGTACGACACGCTCGGCGACTGGGAATACCTGAACACCTGGGCGGACGCGACCCTCGCGGTCACCGAGGAGGACATCAAGCAGGTTGCACAGGACTACCTGACGCCCACGAACCGGGCGGTCGCCCACTACACCCGCAAGGCGGGCTCGACCGCCGAAGAAGTGCCGACCGAACTCGCGGGGCTGCCCGAGCCGGTGCAGCGCCAGATCGTGGCGCAGATCCGGCAGATCCGGACTTCTTCGGACCGGGAGAGCCTCGAAGCGGCGCTCGCCCAGTTCAGCCAGATGATGGGCCAGGCGCCGCCCCAGATGCAGGGCGCGCTCCAGTACGTGGAGCAGGTGATCCGGGAGCGGCTCGCCGAGCTGCCGCCGTCCGGGGAGGACGCACGATGAACGGAAGCAGGATTTTCTTCCTTCCGGCCCTTTTGGCCGGGCTCTTGGCGGCGGCCCTTCCGGCGGCCGCGCAGGACATTCCCGACCGGCCCGAGGAGCTGGTCTTTCCCGATTTCGTCTTCGAGACGCCGGACGGGGGGGACTACCACCGCACGCTGAGCAGCGGCATCCCGGTCATCGTGGTGGAGGATCACACCCTGCCACTGATCCGCATCGGGGTGACGCTCCGCATCGGGAGCTTCCTGGACCCCGCGGACCGGGTGGGGCTTTCCTCGCTGACCGCGACGATGATGCGCGACGGTGGGGCCGGCGAGCGCGACCCGGAGGAGTTGGACGAGCGGATCGACTTCCTCGCCGCCCAGATCTCCGCCTCCTCCCGCGATACCGAGGCCCGGGCCTCGCTCCGCACCATCACCCCGGTGTTCGAGGAGAGCCTCGACCTCTTCTTCGACGTGCTGACCCACCCGCGGTTCGACGAGGCGCGGTTCTCGGTGCGCAAGGAGAACGTCCGGGAGGACCTCAAACAGCGGAACGACGATGCGGACAGCCTGCTCGGCCGCGAGTGGGATTTCCTCGTCTACGGCGAGGACCACTACCTCGGGCGGCGGATGAAGGCCGCCCACCTGGATGCGATCACTCCGGAAGATCTCCGGGACTTCCACCGCCGCTACTGGAGGCCGGAGCACATGGTGTGGTCGGTGTCCGGAGATGTGGAGACGTCTGAAATCCTGGAGACTCTGGAGGCCCGACTCGCGGATTGGCCGGCGGCCGGGGACGCCGCGGCGGTGGACTGGCCCCCCCCGCACGAGATGCGGAACCCGGCCCCGGGCATCTACCACGTCGAAAAGGACATCCCCCAGGGCAAGGTGCGCATCGGCAACCTGGCGCCCCGCTGGGACGATTGGGAGAACCCGGAGCGCGCCGCGATCCAGGTGATGGACCACATCCTCGGAGCGAGCGGCTTCACCTCGCGGATCATGCGCCGGGTGCGCTCGGACGAGGGGCTCGCCTACGGCGCCGGCGGCCGGTTCGGCTTCAACCCGCTCGGCCCCAGCGCCTACACGATGGGGTACCAGTCGAAGAGCCCCACGGTAGCGCTCGCCGCCGCGATCGCGCTCGAGGAAGTGGAGCGGATGCGCGACGAGCCGGTGTCCGCGGACGAGCTCGAACTCGCCAAGCGTTCCCTCGTGGACACCTTCCCCCGCCGCTTCGAGAGCGCCCAGGCCCGCGCCGGCATCTTCGCGAACGACGCCTTCCTGGAGCGCGATCACGGCTACTGGACGCGCTGGCGCGAGCAGATCGAGGCGGTGACCGCCGAGGACGTGATGGCCGTCGCGCAGAAGTACCTGCGGCCGGACGAGATGGTGATGCTGGTGGTCGGAATCTGGGACGACATCGGCCCCGGAGACCCCGAGGGCCGGGCGAGGATGGCGGACATCCTGAACGGCGACGTTACTCACCTGCCGGAGCGCGACCCGCTCACCCTGGAGGTGGTCCGGGAGGGCCAGTAACGGCGGAAGGGAACGCGGGCCGGTTCACCCGGGAAAGGCGCACTGAGCCCTCGCAGTCCCCTCACCCCAACGAAGCCGGCGGCGCGGCAGGGAAAGAGGGCGCCCTCTTTTCCCGGCGAACCCTCAGCTCCCTGAGTCGAGCTTCTCGCAACCGAACATGTCGCAGGAAACGACGACAGAGTCACATCCTGCGGCCGTGGCCCTGATCTCCAAGTCGGCCACCCACTCGAGCACGGCTGTTTGCCGAAACCGTCCGTCTTCCTGCGCGAACCGCAGGTCGGACACGAAAGTCCCCGTGGTGGGGAACAGTCCGGGAACGTCCAGATTCTCTCCGCCGTCGGGAATCAGGATCGTGTACGGGCGGACGAAGTCGAGTGTCGCACCGTATCCGTCCCACGCCGCGAGGCTGAGTCTCCCCCGCGCCGTTCCGGCAGCGTCGTTGCGGTCCAGAAACTCCACATTCAACAGGTCACTGCAGTCTTGGGGTGGTAGCGGCAGGGTGGAGACGGAGAACCGTCCTACCCACGGACTATATGCCCGACCACCGACCGTGTCCCGCACGGAACGCAGGAATATCGACGCGATCTTGTCAGCGGGGAGACCCTCCCATCGGTAGGTCGGCTGTCGGGTCAGGATGCGGGTTACCTGGTTAGGCGAGCTTTCGAGGAAAGCCTCTCCCTCGTAGCCGGTCGCGCCTTCCGCGGGGTTCCAGGTCCACTCCACGAAGTCCTGGCCGCGGTCCGAAGCTCGCACACCGGTTGGAGCTTCCGGCGGTTCCGGCGGCGGGGGCAGCGGAGGCAGCGCCGGGGGTGGCGTGGAGGATATGCCGTCGCAGGCCGACAGAAGGAACACCATCCCAACGACCGGAGCACCAACAAGAATCCCGCGATCGCCGCCGAGCATTCGGGGGCGGGGCGGCGGCACGACGCTGTCCATGCGGGCTGGGACGGCGCACTCACTCGGATAGCTCGCGTCCATGCCGCACCGTGATCTCGACATGCTCCGTGACCCTACCCGCCCGGACCGGCACCCAACTCCACTGGTCGAGGAAGGCCAGGGCATTGGCTTCGTGCGCCGTTTGCAACATCGACCCGTGGGCGTTCCGGCGGACCACGAGCATGGGATGGACCCACAGCAGCCAGTTTCCGGGCGAAAGCCCTTCGACAACGAACTCTCCGTCCCGGTTGGTGAATGCCCCGGGACCCGGGCGGCCCGGTGCATCGGTTCCTCCCGGTTGTACCGTTTGCACGTACGCGTGAGGAGCCGGTTCCCCTTCCGAGGTGACGGTCCCCTTCACCGCCCCGTGCGACTCGAGGAACCCCCCGGCCGGATACAGAAGCGAAATCGCCATGGCGTCGTCAGCCGGAACATCGAGGCCGTACGAGTTGGCGTAAGACATCACGGGGTCGGGAAGAAAGGCCGCTTCCTTGGTCACCGGCAGATCGGTCCACAGTGGCAGAGGATGCGGCTCGGTATGTTGGAGTCCGAGACAGTGCCCGACCTCATGCACGACGACCACCTCAAGCAGCTGCTCGTAGTCCTGAGGGGACCAGTTCTTGACGAAGTAGGGGCTCACTGCGACATCGCAGGCTACGATTCCCTTCTCTACGGTAATTCGGGCATAAGCGGTCCACCACTCATCCCGGAATCTCTCATCCGCGGTAAACCCGATCGTGTTGATCCCGTTTTGGAGATCCACTTGATCTCCGGCGACGGGAGGCCCCTCGAGGATGACTTGGGCGGTGGAGGTCGGGATGTCTGTCAGGCGCTTCAGCGCCCGCTCGACGATCTCACTCCAGAGCTCCCGTGAAACCTGGATGTCGGTCGGCAGAAGGTCGTTCTCCAGCATCCGGAATCGGAGCGGGAAAGCGGACTCGTCCCAGCGGATGGCGTCCTTCGACCCGACAATAGCGCTGCGTCCGGGACCGATGAAGCGATAGGCGCTGGCAATCGTCCCGATCGTCAGGACTGCGCATCCGACGGTGCCCCAAAGTCGGACGTTTCTCATCGCGTTCAGACTCTACCCTATGAAGCGGGCATAGGGCCCGCATGAACAACCTACCGGGAGACCACACCTAGCAGACCGCGATGGCGTCGATCTCCACCAGGAAGTCGCTTCCCGGGAGGCGTTCGGGCTGGATGGTGCTGCGGGCGGGGCGGTGGCCGTCGAACATGCGCTCGTAGACCTCGTTCATCGCCCCGAACTCGCCCATGTCCGCCACGAAGACCCCGCAGCGGACCACGCGGTCGAGGCTCGACCCCGCGGCCTCCAGGATGGAGGCGATGTTCCGAAACACCTGCTCCGTCTGGGCGGCGACCCCGTGGGGCGTGAGTCCGGTCTTCGGGTCCACCCCGACCTGACCGGAAACGAACACCAGGTTCCCCACCCTGGTGGCGGGGCTGTAGGGGCCGGCCGGCTTCGGCAGGCCTTTGCCGGCGATCAGGGTGATCTCGTCGCTCATCTCATGTCTCCGTTCGGCGCCTTACGAACCGGCGCCGCACGACCCCGGTGTCGTCGGGGTCGGGGTGCGGGGGACCCGCGAGCCAGCGGGCCCCGTCAATCTTCGGGAAGTAGACCGCGCTCTGCCCCGGCTGGAGCCGGATGCGGTCGGGAACGTAGGTCATATCGAGGAAGTCGGCGTAGTGCATGGCTTCCTCGTAAATGCGGGCGCCGCCCAGGAACCACACGGCCCCGTCGCATGCCTCGAGCGCCTCGCCGAGCGAACGGAAGGACTCCGCACCCTCCACCGGCCGCGAGCTGATCACGACGTTCCGCCGCCGCCGCATCGGCCGCCGCGGCAGCGAATCCCAGGTGAGCCGGCCGAGGATGATGGTCGAACCCCGGGTCAGCCGCCAGAGCCGCTTCCGGTCCCCCGGGTAGTCCCAGGGGATCCCGCCGTCCACCCCGATGATCCCCTCCGGCGAGACCGCCGCCATGCTGGCCCGGAAAGGGGCCGGTGGAAGCACCGCGGGATCCTCGAGCCAGCCGGCACTCATACCGCGACCGCGAACCGGATGCCTGGGTGGGGGTCGTACCCGTCGAGCTGGAAGTGGGACATGATCTCGGCGGTGTCCTGGTCGAGGAGCGACATCGTCCCGTCCAGCGACGACACCGTGTCCGAAAGCGTCAGCCGGGGTAGCGGCCGCGGCTCGCGCTCGAGCTGCTCCCGGAGCCCCGGCACGTGGTCGTATTCCGCCATCGAGCCGTCCCCTTTCTTGGTGTAGATGTGAGCGTCCACCAGGGTGTGCCCCATCACCCCGGGCTTCAGCCCGGACCAGCGCGAGAAGAGGTGGAGCAGCAGCGCGTAACCGGCGATGTTGTAGGGAAGGCCGAGCGCGACGTCGCAGCTACGCTGGGTCAGGTGCAGGTTGAGCCGCGGCTCGCCCGATTCGTCGTACTGCACGTTGAACACGAAGGCGAAGTGGCAGGGCGGCAGCGAACTGTGATGGGCGTTCTCCGGTGACCAGGCGCTGATCACCAGCCGCCGCGAAGTGGGGTTTCGCTGGATCTCCTCGAGGATCCACCGGACCTGGTCCGCCGGCCCGGCCGAGCCCGGATGCTCCCGCCACAGGTTGCCGTAGGGGCTCGGCACCGCGCCGTTCTCGTCCGCCCAGGGATCCCAGAACCGGCACTTGTGCTTCTTGAGCAGCGCGATGGTCGGCTCGCCGGAGAGGAACCAGAGGTTTTCGACGACGATGTTCTTCCAACTGATCTTCTTGGTGGTGAGGAGCGGAAAGCCCTCGTCCATCGGGATCACCGAATTCACGTTGAAGGTGGAGATGGTGTCCACCCCGGTGCGGTTCGGCCGCCGGGTCCCGGTCTCGAGCACCCGGCGGACGGTGTCGAGATAGACCTTCAAAGCGCGGAACCGAGCGCGCCGATGAACGCGTCGAGGTCCTGCTCGTCGTTGTAGAGATGCGGGGTCACCCGGACGCTGTCTCCGCGGATGCTCACGAACACCCGCCGCTCGGAGAGCGCGGCGCGGACCCGGGAGAGGTCTTCCGGGCCGCTTCCCGGCGGCAGCCCGAGCGCCAGGTAGTGCGGCGCGCGGTACTCGTCGTGTCCGGTCGTGAAACCGAGTTCCGCCGCGGCCGCCGCGAGGCGGCGGGTCATCGGACCGAGCGTCGCGGCGATGTTCCCGGGGCCCCAGGCGAGCACCTGGCGGGCCGCCGCGAGCGCGGCGGGGACGAGCGCGAAGTTGGAGCGTTCCCCGCAGTCGAGGCGGCGGGCGCCCGGCTGCCAGTCCTCGGTGTAGTCCACGAGCCGCGAGAACTCGCGGGCGTTGGCGCGCTGGATCCAGTTGTGCTCGATGGGGGCGGCTTCCCGGCGGTGGGGCGCGGCATAGAGGTAGCCGAGCGCATAGGGCCCCATGAGCCACTTGTAACCCGCGCCGGCCACGAAGTCCGGCTGGACGGCGTCCACGTCGATCGGCAGCACCCCGAGCGACTGGGTGGCGTCCACCACCAGCGCCGCGCCCGTCTCCCGGGCCCGCGCGCCGATCCGCATCAGGTCGAAGATCCCGCCGTCGGTCCAGTGGACATTCGGCAGGGCGACGATCGCCACCCGCTCGTCGAGCTCGGCGAGCACCGCGCGGGTCCAGTCGCCGTCCTCGGGACGTGGAACGAACCGGACCTCGCCGCCCGCGCGCTGCGCCCTGTCGGTCCAGGGATAGACGTTCGAGGGGAACTGCTCGGCGGCGAGCAGGACCGTCTGCCCCGCCCCGAGCGCCACGTTGTTCGCCGCGAGCGACAGGCCGTAACCCGCCGAGGGGGTGATGGCCAGCGCGTCGGGTCCGGCCCCGAGCAGCTCCGCCCAGGCGGCGCGGAGCGCCTCCGATTCGTCGAAGAAGTCGTCGACGGTGATCTCCCAGGGCCGCGCCTTCCGCCGCAGGCCGGCGGTCCCCGCCTCCACCACGCTGTGAAGCAGCGGCGACATGTAGGCGCAGTTCAGATAGGCGATGTCCCGCGGGATGTCGAAGAGATGGCGCTGGGACGGGATCACGGGACGGGAGGAAGAGCCGGCGTTATTCGCGGGAGCGCGCGGCGAGCATCTCGCGCACCCGGCGGACCGCGGTCTCGACCTTGAGCTCGATGCCCTTTTCGCCGAACTCCCGCGAGGCGAGCGTGGGGTCGCCGTTGACGCCGCTTCCCTCGAAGCCGCCGTTCTTGACCCGCGCGTCCGGCCGGATCTGTTCCGGCGCGACGTACCAGAGCTGCGAGGTATCGGTCACTCCGGCGTGGCGTCCGATGGCGTCGTCGGGAACCCCCTGCTCCAGCAGCCACTCGCGAAAGCCGTTCCCGCGGTAGTACTCGGGGACGTAGAGCACCCGGGACTTTCCACCGGAGGTTTGCCATTCCGTGTTGAGCTTCGTGGCCACCGCCTCCATGCCCCGTTGGTTCCCGCCGCTGTCACCAATAAAGATGATGTTCTCGAACCCGTGGAGCGCGAAACCGCGCGCCGTGTATTCGAGGAGCGCCTCGAAGTGCTCCTGGGGGAGGGTGATCGCGCCCGCGTAACGCATGTGGCCGGTCGGCGGCGAGATCCCGCCCTCGGGCACGTAGGCGACGACCGGGGCGACGAGCGTGTCCCCGAGCTCGCGGGCGATTCGCTCGGAAGCCTCCCGGATGATGAAGTTGTGCTTCCCGAGCACCATGTGGGGTCCGTTCTGCTCGGTGCCGCCGGTGGGCACGATCACCGAGCGGGTACCGGCGCGGACCCGGGCGGCCACCTCGGTCCAGGTGAGTTCCTGGACGAACACGGTGTCCGGGCCGGTGGAGGCGTCCGCGGGGGCGGGAACGGTCTCCTGGGCGGGGGCTGCGGGCGCGAGGAGGGTCGCGGCGAGGAGGAGGATGAGTGCGTTCAGGGGTCGGGGCATGGCGGTCGGATCGTACAACGGCGGAGGGGGAGGCCCGAAGGGCTGCAAGAGACGCCCTGCCGAAGGAGAAGGAGCGCGCAGGCACGAGAACATCCCGCAAATCGGCCGTACGCGCTTCCGCCCGCCTCCGGCGGGCGGTGCCGACCGCAGGTCGGCGTCCCAAGTCGTCCCCGCGCTTCTTCGCGGTCGGCGATGCGCGCCTTTGCTGCGCTGTCGCGCAACGGTGCCGGTGTAGAACACTGGCGTTCCCTGCCCTGGCCGCGCTTCTACTCAGTCAGCTGTGCGCGTTTCCCCGCCCGCGCTCTGGAAGGCTTCGACGATGCGGTTCTGGCGGAGGAGCGCCAGACCAATCATCACCATCGCCAGGGCGGCAAAGGCGAACACCAGGTATCCGGCGGCGGTGTGGATGACGGCCGGGAATGCCCGGGTGTGGGCGCCGCCCCCCAGAATGAAGGCGACCATCGGCAGGACCATGCCCCCCATCGCCCAGGCCACCGCGCTCGACTTCAGCCGGCGGCTCCGCGCCAGCAGCTCCGGTCCCCGCGGGTCGTCCACGAGCACCGGCGGCCCGCTCTCCCCCGCGAGCGCCTTGCGCATCATGCTGGTCATGGCGACCAGGTAGAAGTAGCTCATGGTGTGGGCGAACACCACCAGCATCACCGCGATGAGCCCGGCGCCGATGTGGAACGCGAGCGTCCCGGAGCCCACCCCGAAGCAGGTGTAGGCGAAGACGGCCAACCCGGCCAGATGGACGGTCAGGAGACCGAGGACCATTTCCGGCCGGGCGTCCCCGATAGAGGTGACGCCCTGTCAGGCGTCCGTTGGCTCTTCAACGACCAGATCCGGCACCACGAATTCGCTGCGGCGGCGGATCAGGTCGATAAAGTCGTGAATGAACGACACCACTTCGTCCTGCGAGAGGCCGTGCGACCGGGCCAGTTCCTCGAGGTCGTCGCTGTCGAGCTCGGCGCGGGCGGCGGAGACCGCCCCGGGGCCGTATTTTTCGCTGAGCGCGGCGAGTAGTGGTTTCGCCAGGCTCTCGGGGAGCGCGCCCATGATGGCCTTCGGAGGGGCGCCCACCGCCTCGCGCTCTTCCTCGTCCCCCGGTTCCGGACCCATCGGCGGCGCGGGGACTTCCACCACCCGCGAAGCCCGCGCGGCCGGAAAACCGTCCCGCCCGGGCTCGGGGCCGACTGCTTCGCGCTTCAGGCGCAACTGGGTCACGTCCCAGCGGGTGTAGTGACCCATGCAGTCGAAGACGTTCTTCGCGACGATCCGGTCGGCGAGGTCGAGATCGGCGATCACCAGCCCCTCCTTGCCAAAGAGCGGCTCCGCCGCGTAGGTCCCGAAGGGCGTGGCGATCGCGCTGCCGCCCATCGCCCATTTCCAGTTCGTCGTCTTCTTGTAGGGGAAGTCGTCCGGCACGTCATCTTCCGTCAGGAACAGCGACGCCGAGACCACGAACGTCTGGGTCTCGAAGGCGTACTCGCGCACCGCGCAGTCCTGATCCGAGTGGTGGAGCGGATAGTGGCTCCCGGTCATATCGCGGACGGTGTTCCCCGGCCCGCCGTAGGCCCAGTAGCCCGGCCAGCAGGCGGCGTGGACCTCTTCACCCTTCACCGCCATCGCCGCCTTCAGCAGCGTCATGTGGTTCTCGAAGCAGATGAGTCCGCCCAGCACCCCGAACGGGGTGTCGAAGACCCTGAGATCGCTCGCGTCCCCCCGGCCCCAGAAGATCCGCTCCTGGTGGGTCGGCATGAGCTTCCGGTGCCGGCCCATGATTTCGCCGTCGGGACCGATGAACAGCATCGTGTTGTAGAGCGTGCGCGAGCCCGGCCGGTCGTCCTGCTCGTTGAGGCCGATCACTGCCGTGAGTCCGGCGGCCTTGGCAGCGCGTCCGAGTTCGTCGGTCTCCGGCCCCGGGATGCGCACCGCCTCGTCGTAGAAGCGGACCACGGTCTCCTTCCAGAGGCGCGCCGACTCGGGGTCGGTATAGCCGAAGTTGTTCCGCCAGTAGGGATAGACGGGGATCCCGGTCTCCGGGGTCACGATGAGGTCCACTCCCTGCCGCCCCGCCTCGCGGATCGTCTCGGCGTATTTCTCGACGCTCGCCTTCTTGTCCATGAAGACAGGACTGATCTGGGCCGCGCAGGCGCGCAGGTTTCTCTTTTTCGTCAATGTGGGGCGCCTCGAGGGGTTCTCGGTGGTTGGACCGTTAGCGGCCGGTGATGAAACCCGGACGGCATCCATTCGCAGCGCGCAGCGCCGCGGGGGAGGGGCGTGGGGAGGGGTTTCCCCTCCTCACAGGAAAAGATGGTGCGAATCGCGTAGCGATTTGCACCATCACCCCGTGGGGGAAGCGCCCCGCACGCGCAAGAACCGCCAGATTCGGCGGAGTTGCCGTCCCGGGGCTGGTGCGGGGCGCTTTCTCCACGGGGTCAGTGGTCCTGGGGTTCGTGATGCGGGTGGCCGCCGCCGGACTTCCAGTCGTCCGGACAACTGCAGATCAGGTTCCGGTCGCCTCGCGTGTTGTCCACCCGGCCGACCGGCGGCCAGTACTTGTGCCCCACGAGCCAGGGGGCCGGGAACGCGGCCTGCCGGCGCGTGTAGGGCCGGTCCCAGTCGTCCGCGACTACGTCCTCGGCCGTGTGCGGCGCGAGGCGGAGCGGGTTCCGCTCCGGGTCGGCGCGCCCCTCTTCGATCTCGCGGATCTCGGCGCGGATCCGGATCATCGCCTCGCAGAAGCGGTCCAGCTCCTCGCGAGACTCGCTCTCGGTGGGTTCGATCATCAAGGTGCCCGCCACCGGGAAGGACATGGTCGGCGCGTGGAACCCGTAATCCATGAGCCGCTTCGCGATGTCGTTCGCCTCGACTCCCGCCGTCTTCTTGAACGACCGGCAGTCCAGGATGAACTCGTGGGCCACCCGCCCCTGCTTTCCCACGTAGAGCAGCGGGTAGTAGTCCTTCAGGCGGTGCGCCATGTAGTTCGCCGAGAGGATGGCGACCTCGCTGGCCTCCTTGAGGCCGGCAGCGCCCATCATCCGGATGTAGGCCCAGGAGATGGGCAGGATCGCGGGGCTCCCCCAGGGCGCCGCGGAAATGGCGCCGATCCGCTGGGGGTCCCGGGGGCCGTAGGGGTGGCCGGGCAGGAACGGCGCGAGCTCCGCGGTCGCGGCGACCGGTCCCATCCCGGGCCCTCCGCCGCCGTGGGGAATGCAGAAGGTCTTGTGCAGATTGATGTGGCAGACATCGGCGCCGATCTCGCCGGGACTCGTGAGACCCACCTGAGCGTTCAGGTTGGCGCCGTCGAGATAGACGAGCCCGCCGGCCTCGCGCACCATCTCGCAGACCTCGCGCACCCGCTCCTCGAAGACCCCATGCGTGGAGGGGTAGGTGATCATCAGCGCGGCGATCTGGTCCGGATAGGCCTCGATCTTCCAGCCGAGGTCCTCCACGTCCACGTCACCGGCCTCCGTGGTCGTCACCGGAACGACCTGGAGCCCGGCCATGGCGGCGCTCGCCGGGTTCGTCCCGTGCGCCGACAGTGGGATCAGGCAGATGTTCCGCCGTCCCTCACCCCGGCTCTCGTGGTACGCCCGGATCATCAGCAGGCCGGTGAACTCTCCCTGGGAGCCGGCGTTCGGCTGGAGGCTCACAGCCTGGAAGCCGGTCATTTCGGCGAGCTGTTCCTCGAGATCGGCCGCGATGCGGGCGAAGCCCTGCTGCTGCTCGGCCGGCGCGAAGGGGTGGATGTTCGCGAACTCCGGCCAGGTCACCGGCAGCATCTCGGCGGTCGCGTTGAGCTTCATGGTGCAGGAGCCGAGCGGGATCATCGAGGTGGTGAGCGAGAGGTCGCGCTCCTTGAGCTTGTGGAGGTAACGGAGCATCTCGTGCTCCGAGCGGTGGACGTGGAAGACCTCGTGATCGAGGAAGATGGTCCGCCGCCGCAGCTTTGGGGGGAGGCCCGGCTCGGCCCCCTCTGCGGCGAGAAGCGTTTCGGCGCCCGGCGCCGCCCGATCCCCGGCAAAGGCGGCGAGGATGCCGTCGAGATCATCGAAGTTCGCGGTCTCATCGAGGGAGATGCCGACGCCCCCACCCTCCTGCCGGCCCAGGTTGATGCCCCGCGCTTCGGCGGCGGCCAGGATCCGCGACGTGTCGTCGTCTTCGGTCTCCACCGTGAGGGTGTCGAAGACCGGCTCGGAGCCCGTGGAGTAGCCGCGTTGCGAGAGCCCCTCGCGGAGCGCGAGGGTGAGCGAACGCACCCGGCGGGCGATCCGCATGAGTCCCTCCGGTCCGTGCCAGGCGGCGTACGCGGACGCGACCAGCGCAGGCAGCACCTGCGCAGTGCAGATGTTGCTGGTGGCGCGGTCCCGCCGGATGTGCTGTTCGCGGGTCTGGAGGGCCAGCCGGAAGCCGATCCGCCCGGAGGAGTCCCGGGAGACGCCCACCACCCGTCCGGGGGTCCGGCGGGCGTGCGCGGAGGTGGTGGCGAGGAATGCGGCGTGCGGGCCGCCTCCGCCGATAGGCATGCCGAAGCGCTGGGTCGAGCCGACCGCGACATCGGCGCCGAACGCGCCCGGCGGATCGAGCAGGGTCAGCGCCAGCAGGTCGGTGGCGATCACGACGCGGGCGCCCGCGCCCTGGGCCTTTTCGACGAGAGGCCGCCATTCGCGGATCCGGCCCCGAGTGTCGGGGTACTGAACGATGACTCCGGAGACGTCCTTCGATATCTGCTCCCCGGGATCGCTCAGGTCACGGACCTCGAGGCGGATGCCCGCCGCCCGGGCGCGGGTTTCCATGACCGCGAGTGTCTGTGGATGGAGGTAGCGGTCGGCGAGGAAGACGGAGCGCCGCTTCGCCGACCGGTGGCACATCGCCATCGCCTCGGCCGCCGCCGTCCCTTCATCGAGCAGCGAGGCGCCCGCGACCGGGAGCCCGGTGAGATCCGCGACCATGGTCTGGAAGTTGAGCAGGATCTCCAGCCGCCCCTGGGAAATCTCGGATTGGTAGGGGGTGTACTGGGTGTACCAGCCCGGGTCCTCGAGAATGTTCCGGAGGATGACCGGCGGGGTGATCGTGCCGTAGTAGCCGCGGCCGATGAAGTTCCGGAGCGTCCGGTTCCGCTCGGCGATCTGCCGCAGTTCCTCGAGCAGCTCCCCCTCCGCGAGCGCGGCGGGCAGGTCGAGGGTGTGGCGGATGCGGATGTCGTCGGGAATCGTCTCCGCGATCAGCTCGTCCCGCGAGGACAGACCCAGCTCATGCAGCATTCCTGCCTGCTGGGTCAGGCTGGGGCCGACGTGTCGCCGCACGAAGGGCGCGGCGCCGCGAGGGAGGGCGCGGGCGGGCGCGGCGGCAGTCGATTTGAGAGTAGCGGGAGTGGAAGTCAAGGAATCTGGGGGGAGGCTGAAGTCAACGCGGCGCCGGAACGGGGCGGGGAAACTCCGACCGGTCGGGCTGACCGCCGGCAATCGTCCCGTCCGTCTCCCACCCAGTGGGACCCGGGATTTTATCAGGGCGGGGGGAGGGGGGAGGGGTCGGGAAGGCGCCCGGGGAGTGTGGTTGGCGAAGGAGCGGCGGGGGCGCGAAACGGCACACGGCCGACGGAGAAGAAGCGCCGGGACGGCTGGGAACGCCGGCCAGTTCCTCCCGGTGGGGGCCTTCAGACCGGCACCGCGGCCCGCAGGGTCGCGAACGGTTCATCGCTGACCGCTTTCATGGGACGCAGGCACGGGAACGCCACCAGAGAAAACAGCCGTACGCAGTGCGCCCCGCTCCGCGCGGGTGTGCCGACCAGAAGAGCGGCGTTCCCTGGGCTGCGTCCCGTGAAAGAAAGCAGCATTGCGCGAACTCGCTGCGCTTCGCGCAGCGGTGCCGGTGTGAACACCGGCGTTCTCAGATCAGCGGCTCCGAGCTCCCTATCAGTCCGCCTCGCTGGCGACGTGCTGCTCGTACTGTGCGGGGGAGAGCATGGTCGCGGCAGGGGATCCGGCATCGTCCAGGCGCAGCCGGATGAGCCAGCCGTCTCCGTAGGGGCCGGAGTTGACCTGCTCGGGGGCGTCTTCGAGGGCCTCGTTGATCTCGACCACGGCGCCGCCGACCGGGCAGAAGATCTCGGAGACGGCCTTCACCGATTCCACGCTGCCCATCACCTCGTCGGCCTCCAGAGCACTTTCCGGGTCGGGAAGCTCCACGTAGACGATGTCGCCGAGTTCCTGCTGGGCGTGGTCGGTGATTCCGATGGTCGCGGTGCCGTCCCCTTCGAGGCGCAGCCATTCGTGCTCTTTGCTGTAGTAAAGATCGTCAGGAATCATCGCGTCTCCGGAGCGTAACAGCCGGTGGACAAAGTGGCGTGAGCGTCGAGGCTGGTGAGGCCCAGTTCTCCCGGTGGGGGTCCGGCTGACAAGGCGCGCAAGGGAGGAGCCCCCACCGGGAGAACTGACCCGAGTGTATTTCGACCGAAGCGCAACGATGAGCGCCGCGCAGAGGCGCGGTTCAGCCGGGATGCATCGCCAGTCGAGCCCCCACCGGGAGAACTGGGCCTCGTGGCTTTGTCCACAGGCTGTTTTCGATCAGGAGGCAGCCACGGCTGCGGGTTTCTTCTTCTTTTTCTTTCCCGGCCGCACGTAAAACGGCGTCGGCACCACTTCGGCGGGAACCGCCCGGCCCCGGATCTCGACCTCGAACGTCTGGCCGGGTTCGCAGGCGTCCGCGGGAAGATACGCGAGGCCGATGCTCTTCTTCAGGAAGGGGGCGTGGCCGCCGCTCGTCACCTCGCCGAACGGCTCGCCGTTCACCCGGATGGGATAGCCGTGCCGCGGCACCCCACGGTCCCGTAACTCGAATCCGACCAACTTCCGGGAGACGCCTCCCTCCCGCTGAGCCACGAGCGCGGCGCGGCCGATGAAATCCCCCTTGTCGGGTTTCACGATCCAGCCGAGATCCGCCTCTTCGACGGAGTGGTCCGCGTCGATGTCCTGGCCGTGGAGCGCCATCTTGGCCTCGAGTCGCAGAGTGTCCCGCGCCCCGAGCCCGGTGGGGATGAGCCCCTCGGACGCGCCCACTTCGAGGAGGCGCCGGGCGACCCGTTCCGCCTCGCCGGCCGGCACCATGATCTCGAAGCCGTCCTCCCCGGTGTACCCCATCCGCGCGACGGTCCCGGGAACGCCGGCGATCCGCCCCTCGGCGAACCGGTAGTAGCGGATCTTCGCAAGGTCGAGGTCGGTGAGCGGCTCGAGAATCGCCGGGGCGCGCGGCCCCTGGAGCGCGAGCAGCGCGGTCTCGTCGCTCAGGTCCTCGACCGTTTCCGCGGCGCCGCCGCCCCGTTCCCGGATCCAGGCGAGATCCCTCGCGGTGTTCGCCGCGTTCGTGACCACGAGGAAGGACTCCTCCCCGCGCCGGTACACGATGATGTCGTCCACGAAGCCGCCGGAGTCGGTGGTGAGCGCCGAGTATTGCGCCCGTCCCGGCGTCAGCCGGGAGACGTCGTTCGGGGTCAGCGACTGGAGCAGCGGCAGCGCCCCCGGTCCGGTGACCCGCAACTCACCCATGTGGCTCACGTCGAAGAGCCCGGCCGCCTGCCGCACCGCGAAGTGCTCGGCGACGACTCCCGCAAACTGCACCGGCATCTCCCAACCGGCGAACGGAACGAGCCGGCCGCCGAGTTCTTGGTGGAGACCGTGGAGCGGGGTGCGGCGGAGCGACATCCGGCCGATTATAGAAACGAACGCCCGCGCCGGGCGGCACGAAAACGCGCCCTACGGCTCCGCGGGCCTCCCGGGGTGCGATCCGTCCGGCACGGCCTCCGGCCACGGCGCCCGCCGCAACTCCTTCGCCCAGTCGCTCAGCACGTCGTCCGCGTCGGTCCGGATCACCTGGCCGTAGTCGAAGAGCGCTTCCGGCCGCTTCCCCGCTCCGTCCCGGGCGCTTCCGCGCCGGAAGTGCAGGACCGCCCGAACCTCGTCGTTCGGCCCGGCCTCCAGGCCGGTGGTCAGGATGGTTTCCGCTTCCTCCCAGCGCTCCTCGAACAGGAGCGCCTCCCCGAGCCGCGCTTCCGCGAGGCCGGGCAGCGCGAGGCGGTAGTTCCCGTAACCGGCCTCGCGGCGCTCCAGGACGGCTTCGGCGAGCGCGCGCGCCTTCCCGAACTCGCCCCGCGCAATCAGGATGCTGACTTCGTCGAGTGCGAAGTCCGGATTCTTGGGAAACTGCCGCCGCAGTCGGCGGACGGCGTCGAGCGCTTCGTCCTCCCGCTCCTCGCGCTGCAACAGGAGCGCGTAGGTCCAAAGGCCTCCCCAGCGCGCCCGCCGGCCCTCGTTCGCCGTGATCTGCACCCCGCGAAGGCCACCCTGCCGGTCGCCGCGCACCCCGACCAGGAAGGCGAGCATCCGGAGCGGCCGCGGCAGGGTGGCGATCCCGTAGTCGTAAGCCCCCGGAACGGCGTAAGCGTCCCGGAAGTCCGGATCGAGTTCCTGGACCCGCCGGTGGCGGCTCACC
Source organism: Candidatus Marinacidobacterium sp. (assembly GCA_965250045.1). Taxonomy (GTDB): domain Bacteria; phylum Acidobacteriota; class Vicinamibacteria; order Marinacidobacterales; family Marinacidobacteraceae; genus Marinacidobacterium. The sequence continues at coordinate 2,051,226 of OZ252286.1, read as the reverse complement.
CCGCGGCGGATTGTGCGGGCGGCGCGGAACCAGGCGCGGTCCACGATCACCGCCCAACCGGATTCGAGCCCCTCGGTGGCGCCGCGGTAGTAGAGCCCCTCCACGTCGTCCGGGTTCCGCTCCAGCATCCGGTCGGCGCGGCGGTAGGCGTCCTCGAGGTGCTCCCGGAAGGCTGTCTCCTCTTCCGGAGTGGTCTCCGGCCGGCCCTGCTGGGAGAAGAAGCGGTCGTTCCGGAGGCTCGAGCCGCGCATTCCGTTGCTCCGCTGAGCGAGCCGGGTCCATATCGTGGTGGCGAGGTTGTAGGGGCCGGTGGGATGTTCCGGAAACCGTTCGCTGACCCGCGCGTAGTGGTCGAGGGCGCGGTCGAAGTCGTAGTCGAAGAGCAGTTGCGACCCCACCGCCTCGGCGGCGGCGAGTTCGTCCGCCGGGTCGTCGGTCGCGGCCGGCGCTGCCGCAGCGGCGACGAACGACCCGGCAAGCAGGATCCAGCGGACGACCGGGAAGGCGGTGGAAGGGATCACGGGCGCCGGGAGTCTCGCACGGGATCCCGGCCCCGTGGCGCCGGATGGCGTCGGCGGTTCCCGGGATCGCTCAGAAGGTCCAGCGCCAGCCGGAGAGCAGCGCGAACTGCGGCCCCAGGACGTCCCGGTGGCCGGGCCAGTGGCTCCAGACCGCTCCCAGGCGGAACTCGCCGAGCGGAAGGGGCCGGTTCCACTGCGCCGCAGCGTCGAGCTGGCGCTCGCCGGGCGCCAGATCGGCCCGCAGCGATCGGTTCAGCACCTCGCCCCGCTTCGTCCGGGCCGACGGCACGGTGAGCGACGCCCAGCCGTTTTCCACCCGGAGCGGCTGGGACAGCGAAAGGCTGAGGGAACTCGAATCCGCGAATCCGGTCGTCGCGTGGAGCGCAAAGGTGCTGGTCGAAAGCGGGGAGATTTCGCCGATGATCCCGCCCTGGGTCTCGGGGTTCACGACGCCGAACTCCCCGCTCGCGCCGAACCGCCAGCTCCCCAGGCTCAGGTTGCCGTCGAAGCCGACGAAGGCGGTCCCGGCCGAGAGGCTGCCGAAGGCCCCCTGCCCCATGCTCCCGAGCATGGTCTCCGGCTCCTCGACCCAGCCGACCCGGAAGCCCACCGGCAGCCCGCCCGGCCGCCAGCTCAGCACCGCACCGGTCGCCGGCAGGTTTGGCCGAATCGTCGCGGTGGTGAAGGCGGTCGCGGAAAGACCTCCCTCCTCGAAGGCGCTCACCATCACCGCGCCCTCCGCGAGCGCGAGGTGCCCGCCCCCGGTCGCGGTCGGCATCCTCAGGACCGAGGCGCTCAGCCCGAGAGCCGCGGGGCCCGAGCCCGCTCCGCCTCCTCCCGTCCCGGCCACCGCCGATCCCGATGCGGACGCGGGCCCGAGAAAGGTCCGGAGCCGCGCGCCCATCGAGGGGCCGTCGCTGGTGGCCGCGAAGTTCCCCAGGCTGTACCAGAACGGCGCCCCGAAGTCGTCGAGGGCCATGATCTCGCTGTCCGCGAGAACCTCCCCGAACCCATCCCCGAACGCCGCCCCGAGGCGGAGCCCGGTGGAGTTCAGCGAAGCGTGCGCCATGGCCGCCATCCCGGTGTCGATGGGCACGTCCAGCACCCCGACCGGCGAGGTGGCGGCGCCGAGGTCCATCCGCCCGTTGCCGTAGACGTCGCGGTCGGCGTAGATGCCGGTGTTATCGGCGGTCACCAGGAGCCGGCTCACGAGCTCTTCGTTCGAGAGCTGGTCGCGGAAGAGGTGCTTCATCACCGCGAGCCCGCCGGAGACCATGGGGGCGGCGAACGAGGTCCCGCCGCCATCGGCGTAACCCCGCACCCCGTCCTCTTCGCCGTCGGGCCCGAAGTAGGCGACCGTGACCTCTTCTCCCGGCGCCGCGATGCAGAACTCGGAGGCGATGCCGCAGCGGTTCGAGAAGTCCGCGATCTTCCCGCCGTCCGGGCTGAGCGCCACCACCGCGATGGAATGCCCCTGGAGTTCCTCCAGGTAGGCGAGGAGCCCCGGCAGGATGCCGACGGAGACGGCGTTGATCCGGCCGTTCTCGCAGTTCGAGATGCCTTCCGCGCAGCGGTCGTTATTCATGTTTCCCGCCGCCCAGACCAGGATCGTCTTTTCATCGGCATCCGCCTGGGCCAGGGTCGCGATCGTCTCCGCGAAGTTCGCGCGGAGGCCCGCTTCGCTGTATTCGTTGATGATGCCCTCGTAGCCGAAGCTCAGGTTCAGGATGTCGAGGTCTCGTCCCGCGTCGCGCCAGGCGAACACCGGCTTGAAGATCTCGGCGAACCCGGCGTCCGCTTGGCCGAGCTCTTCGAGAGTGATCGGATCGTAGATGTTGTCGGGATCGCCCAGCGGGATCGCCCACACGGCGAGGTCCGCGCCCCAAGCGACCCCGTGGGGGGCGTTCGGGTTGGCGATCTGCGCGCCCGCCGCGATGCTTGCCACCGCGGTCCCGTGGGAAAAGTCCTCGCCGGTCTCCTGTTCGACGCCGAAGAGGAACTCCTGGTGAATCGTCTTGCCCTCGAAGCTCGGGTGGTCCACGTCGATGCCGGAGTCGATCACCCCGATGGTCACCCCGGTTCCCGGCGCGACGTCCGGCCCCTCCAGCAGGTTCACGTGCCCGTAGGCCCGATGGGCGTTGATCACGAAAAGACCCCACTGCGCCTTGAAGTTGCGGTCCTGGCGGTATTCCTTGGCAAGTTCCCAAACGGCGGAAAAAAACTCCCGCGCCGGAATGCACTCTCCGGTATGGGTGGGGATACAGATGCCGTCCGGCAGAGGCTCCGGCGGCCGGGGTGGCGGGTTGGGTGCGTTCACCGGGGGCGGCGGCTCCGGCGCCGGCGGGGGAGCCGGCGGCGGCGGCGTGGCCGTTCGCGGAGCCGGGTTCGACCCCGATCTGGCGGAGCACCCGCCAAGCGCGAACAGGACGATGAGGCAGGAACAGGCGAAGCGGATCATCGAACCGCACGTTAACGCATGCCGCCCCGTCGCGGGAACGCCGGCTCCCCACGCGGATGCCCGTGACAGCGGGAGGACGTACCGCCGCTCCGCGGCGTGGCACAGACGGCGAGGAACCGCCCGCCTCCGGCCGGCAATCGTCCGCCGCAGGAGGGCGAAATGCCGTACGTAAACCCCCGTAACGTACGGAAACTCCGCGCTCCCGGAGTCAGGACCGCCACCCGCCCCCGTACACACACAAAGCCCGCCCGACGGCGGGTGTCGCGGGGAGCACCGGGATTGGCGCTCCCCGGGAGGCCCGGTCGTGAACGACCGGGGTCAGGCGTTCGTCAGCTCGACGCCTTGATCGAGGTCACCTTGATGGTGTTGGTCGCCTCGTCGAGGGTGCCCATCACCATGACCTCCATGCCGAGGTGCTCCAGGGCCGCCTCGTTCGTGATGTCGAGGAGGTGGAAGCCGTCCGGGCTCGCGAGGGCGACGCCGCCGCCCCCGCTCAGGCAGCCGGTCGCGCAGCCCTTGTGGGCCTCGTTGCCGGCCTTCGCGAAGTCCTTCGCACAGGCCTCGTCAGCGACCCAGCCGGTATAGGTCATGTCCTCGGCGGCGGCAAAAGCCACCAACGCGCAGGAGGCGAGGAGCGCTAGGGCGAGGATGAGGAGTTTCTTCATCGGGGTTCTCCTTGGGTGCTTGGGCGCCGCAACTGGGGTGCCCGGAAGAAAAGACGAGGCCGTATTGTATCGGGACCGAACGTCAGCAACACGCGAATGCCGGGGGGTGTCCAGGTACTGAAAAACGGGGGCGGCCGAAGCCGCCCCCGCCTCAGGTCACGGAGCTGCTGCCGTCCGGAAGGAGATCGAACCACCGAGCTGGTTTGCTGCGCAGGTGGCGTCATCCCACGCTCTCACTCGGTAGAGCGTACTGGGAGTCAGGCTTCCGAGACTGTCTGTCGCCGTTCCGGCAGCAACCGATGTACAGCCCGCCGCATCCGTCTGGTGCCACCAAGCCTTGTTCCAACCCGTGATGGTGAGCGTGGCTGCAGCATGTGTTACGGCGGAAGCCGCTAGGGAAGTACTCGGCTTGGACACATTGAACACCGAACTGATGCTCCACGGTCCTACCCCCTGGCCAATGTCCGTCCCCGAGTTGGCTTGGACGCACAGATACACCTTGATGGTGAACGCCAGGCGTTGAACGCGCGATCCTGGGAGCTCGAACCCCGAAAGGGTGTCCTTCGCCGATCCGACCAAGTCGCTGCTTACGGTGTAGCCGTCCACCGCCGTGCCACAGGCGGCGACGTTGAGGTTGGCGGCACTGGCGGCATTCGACGTGAGAACTCGCAGTTCGAAAGCGGCCGCTGTCCGCGGGACGTTGTTGGCGCTTCGGGTGGCAATTTCCCAATCGGGCGCCACCAACTCGTTGGCCAAGTTCGCCGCTGGAGTCGTCCTGGAACTCACAACTTGAGGCCGCGGTGGCGCGGCGGGTCGCGTGAAAACCTCGACGACATCGCCAGTGCCGTAGGTGACGCTGTCGGTATCGGTCGCCACCGGCACCGCCCAGGCCGATTCCCCGACGCTGTTGGAGGCCCGCACACAGAGCAGATATCCCGTGTGTGGCTTTAATCCACTGCCCACGGAAACGCTGAGGTCACCGAGACTAATGTCAGGGTTGAGTTCGTCAACAAGCGTGCCCGCATCGCACGCTTTCTGCACAGCCTCGGCGATTGCCGTAGAGCCGTCACCGATCTTGTTGTCGCCGGCCGGACGCTCGGGATCCGCGGCGAGGCGAATCTCGTAGTCGAACCCGCCAACTAGATTCACATCGTCCCAGTTAAGCTCTTTGGTCACACCCTCCTCATCCTCCGGGGTTCCGACGTCGGGCTCCTCCGGGGGATTGATTCCCCAGGCGAGGGAAACTTCGGAACCGCCCGTCGTCCGGACACAGAGTCCGTGGACGCTCCCGGGAACGGCCGTCGTCACATTCAGCGATGTCGCGGCACCCTGATTTGTGTAGTTCGTATTCGTCAGATCCTTACACGGGTCGTCCTCGGTCATGGCTGCAGCAAGCAGAGGGGAAATCTCGTACGTCGCATCGCCCTGCCGATCCCAGATAAAGACGATGTCGGAGTTGTCAGTGAGTTTGACGCCGTTCTGCCAGCGGACGTTCAGACTCCCGGTTCCGCCGGGGGTGGTCGACACCGGACCAACGCCGGTCGTGGTAACGGACGAGGTTGTCTCGGTCCAATCGCTCTCGCTGCGTGAGATGTCGTCACTGGCCGGGATGGCCCGGACCCGGAACTCGTAGGCGGTGCCGCCAGCGAGCCCGGTGGCTGCGCACTCCTCATCGTCCACTTCGTTGTCGTCGCCGCCGCAGCTCGCGTCCCCCCATACGGCGCCGTCTTCACTCTGCTCCACCTCGTAGTGGTCGGCGCCGCTCACCGCGTCCCACGCCAACGTGATCGAGTCTTCTTCGCGGTCCGTGACCTCGAGGCCGGCGGGAGCCGAAAGCGGCACTGCCGGTGGCGGAGCGGTGGTCGTGCCCGAGAACGTGGCGGACCACTCACCGAGCTCCTGTTCCTGAAGGGTGCCCGCAACGGTGCGAACCCGCAGGTGCACGGTCATGTTCGCCTGCAGGTTCGACGCGCGAAAGAAGGTGAGGCTCGTGTTCTGCGGCAGTGGACTCGTGTCGGTAAAGAGGAAGGGATTCGGACCGAACTGAACGTTGTAGCCGATCGCGCCCTCAACCGCGCTCCAGGTCCACTCCACGAAGTCCGCGCCGCGGTTTGTCACCTGCACAACGGCAGGCGCCGAGGGGCCCTCCGGCTCGGGCTCCGGGTCCGGCTCGGGGGCTGGAGGCGGCGGCACCGTCGGGGGCTCCGGGGTGGTCGGAGTCGGCACCTCCTCGTCCCCGCAGGCCGAAATCATGATGCCGGCGCCGAGCAGCAGCGCGAGCAACAGAGCCCATCCGCGGACGGATGCGAACTTGCCAGTGAGTGACTTCATGCCACCTACCTCCCGGTGCGGTGCGATGGAACCAACGTCTTGGCCCATGTAGACATAACTGTGTGCGGGAGATTAGCACCCTTGCGGGTCGGAACGCTACCCCGAGACCGGAGGCACCGGACGCCGGCGCAAGTCCGCTACGAACTGACCGGGACCGCTCCCCCGAACTCCTCGCCGCCCTCGACGGGCGCGCCGACTCCTCCGAAGAGGCGCGCAGGTCCCTCGACTGCAACAACCGCCGGAGAATGCGGCGCCCCGCCTTCCGGGGCCAAGGTCTGTGTGTCATCACCGCGTCGTGGAAGGCGGCTGCAAGAGCGTCATCGAAGGCGGACGGAAAGGCGGCGGAATGCAACGGACCGTCTCCGGCGCCAAAGCCGTCATCGCCCTCCGATCCGCCATGTCTCCAACCGACTCGATGACTTCTGGGGGCGAAGAAATCGGCCTTTCGGCCCGTCGCCGTCGTCTTCAACTGCGCCAATAAAAGGAGGACCCCGGGGCCGGAAGGCCCCGGGGTCCAGAGTCAGCGGAGATCGCTGACTATCGAGAAGCTCCGACTACTTGGCCGTGCACTTCGCGAAGTTGGCGATGTTCGCGCCGTCCGTGTCGTCCGTGAGATCAGGGTCGGCCTCGTCGGGAGGATTCGCCTTCTGTTGGCCCTGCGCATCCCACGTGCAGGTGATGGTCACCGGGCGCGTGGTGCTGCAACCAAACAGGCCGTCGGTGAACAACACCTCATAGTCCTCGGACCACACTGCGTCGCAAGCATCCTTTCCACCATCGTCCGGATCGCACGTTTCGGCCTTCCGACCCTGGTAGTTGTCGGCCTTGCCGTCGGGCGCAATTGCCTCATCCGCGGTGTCGGGCCCGGTGAAGAGAGTATCCGAATCATCCGTTTTGAGGAGGGTACGGGTGTAGAGATCGACCTTGCCGAAATCACCATAAATCGGATCGTCATCCTCGTCCACGAGATACCCCCAGATCGTTTCGATGTTGGCCTGGTTTGCGTTGTCATCGTACAGATCGTGCGATGAGTTGGCCTTGACGGGATTCGCGCCGAGAGCGTCAAACTGCTGAGGACGGTCAGCCGCACCGTCCTTCGCGATCTTCCCGTTCAGGTTGTCGTCAAACCAGAGAGACTTGAAACGGTCGGGCGTCGCTGCGACTCCTACGGACCACATGCCCGCGACGCTGCCATCGGTGCCGGAAGCGTTGCCCTCGGTAGTTCTGGTCTCTCCCGCGACGCCAACAACCCCCTTGGTACCGCCCCAGCCCTTAGTCAGAGCCTGGTCCACTTCGGCTTCGAACATTTCGCAGATATCAACCTGGTCGGCAGCCGCAAAGGTCATGGACTCGCACTTCAGAGCCTTGAACGGGTTCACCTCACGGACGACGTCGCCCCAGGTGACCGCGGAGCCCTTGGCCGCGACTTGGACCGAATAGCCGTCGAGGTAGTTCGTCCGCTTTGGTGTGCCGAAGGCGGACGCGACCTGGACCGAAACCCGGAAGCAGCTGTCCGGCCGGTGGTTGGCACCGATCGTGGCGCCGTATTCTGCGATAGGAACGCAGGCGCTGTCGTTGGTCCCGGCGGCACCCGCGATTGCGTCACTCACATTGATCTGGATGGCGGCGCCGTACTTGTCGTTGTCGTCGGCGGTGGTCGCAACGTCCGGGTCCACCAGGTCCATCTTCAGCGGCAACTCCGAGCCCTTGCCCGCATTCGGGCCGGCTTGACTGTAGTTCGAGCCGTTGGCAACGCCGGAGAAGACGTGCTTCACGGTCATGATCGAGCTGGAAGTGGTAAGCCAGCCGACATCGACACCGTCGTCGGTCGCAAGGCCGTCATCTTCATCTGCAGCGTCCACACTGTCGAGCCCGACCACATCGTTGTCGATGAGCCCGACCTGAAGCTCAAGCTCCGGATCCCAAGCGCCGCAGACCGCCGAGTCGGCGATCGAGAATTCCGGCGCCTCTATGCCCGCCGCGCACGCAAACGGACCGCAGGTCACGTAGTGCGCGTCTCCGATCGGGACCGGAATCTGGTTGGCCCCGATCTCCACCGGCTGGACCGCGAAGGTCGCTCCGCTGGCGATCACCGTGGCCTGGAGGGCGCCCCAACTGACGTATGTGAACGGCGTGTTGTCATCCGCAATCAGTGCGATCGCGCTCGCGCCCTCGACGAACGTCGGGCTCACGACGGCCGGCATGTTCACCGAGACCATCATTTGGGGGTTCACCGTGGCCATGGCCGTAGCCGCACTGATGCTGTCATCCGGAACCATCGGGAACGCGGACTTCGCATCCTCCGGCACCGAGAACTCCACCATGAACGGAGTCGGCTCGGGCTCGGGCTCGGGCTCGGGCTCGGGTTCGGGTTCGGGTTCGGGTTCGGGCTCGGGAGCTGGCGGCGGCGGGGGAGCCGGCGCCGGCGTGGTGGTTGTGTCGTCATCACCGCAGCCCGAGAGCACGAGACCGGCACCCAGGAACATGGCAAGAAGGAGAATCAGCCCGCGCATTGGGACTGACTTCCTTGTGATCTGCGTCATTTCGCCTACCTCCTGTAGTAGGTCGTTGGGGACAAGTTCAAAGCCCCGAAGGGGCTAAGCACCGTCTCGTGTATTCATTCCCACCTCTGGTAGGACAAGGCAAACCGCCGCGTTCCCGCACCAGCCAACCGCGCGGCAAGTATATGCGCGGTCGGACCAAGGGGCAAGGACCCAGCGAGGTGAGCCTCCGAACGCACCCTGACCGTTGAATAGGCAGGGGTGCTCGGGGCGAACATGCGGGCTAACTCCATCACATCCGATTTGGGAATGTCAAGAAGCAAGGGCAACATAAAGTGCACTCGCCGGGACAAACCGTCTCCGGCAAGAACGCCGGAATATACATGTTTTGGTCCTTAGATGAGTGCCGAAATGAGTGCCCGATCCCGGGATGGGAAAGGGCGGAAAGAATGCGTCCGAAGCAGCCAGCCGGATGCCGTGGCCGCCTCGGGGCCGGAACCCGTCCGGGGGACGGGCCGCGTCGGGGCGGCAGGATTTGAACCTGCGACCCCCTGATCCCGAACCAGGTGCTCTGCCAGACTGAGCCACGCCCCGGCGGCCGGGTGGGATTGTAGCGGGGAAAAGGAGCGCCGGATTGCGGGTCGGCGTAGCTGTCGGGGGTGGGAGAAGGCGCGCCGCGGTGCGCCGGATTTTGTCTTCTGCGCCGGGCTTGGGGGGGCGCCGAGCTGGTGCGAAGGCTTGGTATTCACGGGGAGGAATCAACGGATGGAAACGAAGATGAGCCGCGGGCGGTTCTCCCGGGGAGGGCCGGCACGGTGGCGCGCAGGCAAGGGAACGCCGACCTCCGGCCAGCACGATGGCGCGCAGGCAAGGGAACGCCGACCTCCGGCCAGTTCTCCCGGTGGCGGCCGGCACAGCCCGCCGGAGGCGGGCGAGTGGCGCAATGCTGCTGTCACCCATGGCGCAGACAGCACCAAGGATCGCCGCGCAGCTTCACCGAGTGCGGGGTTGCGCCATCCGGGGTTGAAAGAGGGTGCTGCCCTCAGGTTGGTAAGGCGCAGCGTCATCGGCGCTGGTTTCGCGCTCCCGCGCGTGCCGACCAGAAGTCGGCGTTCCCGTGCCTGCGCGCCACCCGCTCTTTCGGGGGCTAGGCGCAACTGCATTTTCACAGCAACTGCCCAAGGTCGGCGGTCCCTGACCAGCGCGCCGTTCGGGAGTCTGAGCTTCACGAAGAACTGTTCGGATTGTCAACAAGTTGCGGCAAGTTGAACCCTTCCTGCGACCGTGAGTATGAGAAATCCGGCTTGGCCGACCGCGCCAAAAAAACAAAGGCGGCGAACCTCCGGTTCGCCGCCGGCGTGACCGGGGGGAAAGTGTGAAAGGGGGGCCACCGCCCCCCTTTCACAAAAAGGCAATACGAATCGGAACTCGCCGCCGCGCGCCTACGGCGCGCAAGGGATTTGCGATTCCCGGCGCGAAGCGCCGGGCGGTTCGGGGGAGTGGGGGCTCAACGCCGGTTGCCTTCACAATCCGAGGCCACTCCAGACAGTGCCCCCACTCCCGAACCGCTTGGTGGTCGGGACGGCCGGATTTGAACCGACGACCACTTGCACCCCAAGCAAGTGCGCTACCAGACTGCGCCACGTCCCGACGGATCGTTCGGATTCTAGTCCTCCGGGGCCTCCAGGCGGGCGATCCGCTCGTCGTTCCGGTCCATCAATTCGAGAGCCGCGGTCACCGCTTCGAGCGCGGCCGGCGAGAGGCGCGGTGGGTCGGGTTTCGGGGGCGGGGGAGGAGGCTTCGGGACCGCCGGACGCGTTCCGCGCTTCGCACTCAACAGGCGACGGGCGCCCGCGGTGGTGTATCCCTCGCTGTGCAGGAGCCGCTGGATGGTGTTCACCATCTCGATGTCTTCCTTGCGGTAGAGACGCTGGCCCGAATCGTTCTTCTTGGGGCTCAGCGTCGGGAACTCCATCTCCCAGTGACGGAGGGTGTATGGCTGCACCCCGGTGATCTCGCTGACCTCGCCGATCCGGAAGTAGAGCTTGTTCGGAATCTGGAGCCCGCCGTCCCTCGCCGCCATCACGATTGAAGATTCCTCAGGAGCTCGCGGGCGGGGCGGAAGAACGGCGTCCGGTGGGCCGCGGAGACGAAAACACGCCCGGTGCGGAGATCACCGCCCCGCCGGGGACGGCGCGAGCGGACCTCGAGCGATCCGAACCGCCGGATTCGGAGCGTGTTGCCGGTGGCCAGGCCGTCCGCCGCGCTTTGGAAGATGGTGTCCACGATCCGGAGGGCCTCGGCGCCGGTAACGCCGCCGTGGAAGCTTCGGACGGCCGCTGCCAGATCCGCCTTGTTCAATGTTGAAATCCGTTCCGCCCTTCCTTTCTTGTGGGGGGGAGGGGGACTTCACGAATTGTACGGCAGTGAAGACGGCGTTACCTCCCCCCGCGTCCCACCGGGCCGCGGGGGGGGCGGCGTTACCTCCCGGTGCGCCGTGAAAGAGGACGGCTGTACGCCCGTTGCGCGGTCCTGCGGACCACGCGTGCCGGTCTGAAGACCGGCGTTCCCTGCGCCTAACGGGAGAGTTTTTTCTTGTACTCGAGGGTGAGGCGGACCGGGGTGCCGGCGAAGCCGTAGCGGCGGCGGAGTTCGCCGATGAGGAAGCGCGGGTAGGTGGGCAGGATGTCCGCGCGGCGGCAGTTCGTGAACACCCGGAACCGGGGCGGCGTCACGCCCGACTGGAAGCCGTAGAGGAGCTTCACCTCCTTGCCCCGGCGCGAACGGGGGGCGAAGCGCTGCGAGGCGCGGGCCAGGAACCGGTTCACCTCCGGGGTGGAGATGCGCTTCGTTCCCTCCGCCGCGACGCGGAAGACCGACTTCCAGATCGCGTCCACCCCCTGCCCGGTCATCGCCGACATGCGCAGCATGGGCGCGTGGCCGATGTGCCGGAGACGCTCCCGCACGTCGAGACCGAGTTCCGCCCAGCGGGCCGCACGGGAGGTCACGAGGTCCCACCGGTTCAGCAGGATCACCACCGCACCGCCGGCGTCCTCGATCAGCCGGGCGATCTGGGCATCCCGTGCGGTGGGGCCTTTCACCGCATCAGCAATTAATAAGGACACCCCCGCGCGGCGGATGGCCTTCTCCGACATCAGCACGGCGAGAGCGTCCGCCTCCTCGAATCCCTCGACCGGCCGGCGGCGGGCGCTCCGGCGGATACCGGCGGTGTCCACCAGCACGACTTCGCGGCCGCCGACCTCGAGCCGCTCGTCCACTGGGTCGCGGGTAGTGCCGGCGACGGCCGAGACCAGGGCGCGCTCGTAGCCGACGAAGCGGTTCAGCAGCGTGGACTTCCCGACGTTCGCGCGGCCGACGATCGCCACCCGGAGGGCCTCCTCGTCCTCCGCGGCGGAGTCCTCGGAAGCCGGGGCGAGGATCTCGACGATGCGGTCGAGCACCTCGGCGATCCCGAGGCCGTGCTCGGCGGAGATCGGGAACGGGTCCCCGAGCCCGAGCGCGTGGAACTCGACCGCTCCCGCCTCGTGGACCCCCTCGGCCTTGTTCGCGACGAGCACCACCGGGGGGCCGCCCGGTTCCCGGCGGAGCGCGTCGGCGAGTTCCTCGTCCGCGGGAGTCAGGCCCGCGCGGGCGTCCACCATAAAGACAACGATGTCGCTCCGGGCCGCCGTGCTCTCGGCGAGGGCCCGGATCTCGCGGGCGAAGGGCGAGGCGTCCGGCGCCCCCGCCCCGCCGGTGTCGTGGAGACGGAAGGTGACGCCGCACCAATCGACCGGCTCCAGCCGGCCATCACGAGTGGAGCCGGGCCGGGCATGGACGATGGCGGGGCGCCCGCCGACGATGCGGTTGAAGAGGGTGGACTTCCCGACGTTCGGCCGCCCGAACAGCGTCGCGGTTTTCATGCGTCGCGCGGTCCGGGCCGGGGGCACGCCAGGAGGTTCGTAGTCAGGCACTGAAGCGCGTGGACAGTAGCGCCCCGGTGTCGTGAAACGGGGGACAAGCCCCCCTCACACTTTCGCCCCGGTTTCCCCCGGTCGTTCCCCCGGTCTTCCCCCGACTGGGGGTCAGGAACCTCCGCGGAGGTTCTGACTGGGACGGAAGCGCACCACCCGTCCCCGGGGGATGCCCACCGGTTCGCCAGTGCGCGGATTTCGCGCCACCCCCGTCTTGCGCGGAGCGGCGTAGAACACGCCGAACCTCCGCAGCACAACGCGCTCACCGCGTTCAAGACCCGCCCGGAGTCCCTCGAAGAGCGCCTCTACGGCGTCGCGGGCGTCCTGGGCCGACAAATCCGTGACCGCCATCGCCCGATTGATAAGGTCTGCCTTCACCATGGCGGCGGCATGGTATGCGAAACGCAGCATGCCTGTCGCATGCGATCCCAAGCATGAAAAGGTGTCGGCAGGGCAATGGATGAGCACCGTAAATTACGTTTGTAATTCCTCCGGTACGGAGCGCGCAACGCCATTTCCAAGGGTCTGACTCTCCGCAGGGTTCGGCGCTTCTTAGCGGCAGGGCGGGACGGAGGCCCGGCATTTCCTAGGGATCGTCGTTGATGGTAAGTCCGCGGGCGAGCGCCGGGACCTCCAGAAGGCGGCGAAGACGCCGACGAAGCGCAGGGTGTTCCGCGGGCGCCGCCTTGACGAGCATCTGCCAGCGTGAAAACTCCTCCGGACGGGGCCCCGGAGCGGGCGCCGGCCCGACGATTTCGATCGACGCGGGAGCGTCCGGAGTGGCGAGGTTTTCGGCGAGTTCGGCGGCCGCGGCCTCGGCGCGGCGCGAGGTGCGCGCGGTCACCGTGAGGCTCGCGAGGCGCACGAACGGGGGGTAGCGGAAGCGGCGCCGCATCTCCCGCTCGACGGCGAAGAACGCCGGGTAATCCTGCCGGGCGGCGGCGGCGACCGCGTAGTGGTCGGGCTTCATCGTCTGGATCAGGACCCGGCCGGGGCTCTCCCCGCGGCCCGCCCGCCCCGCCACTTGGGTGAGGAGCTGGAAGGTGCGTTCGGCGGCCCGGAAATCGGGCGCGCCGAGCCCTCCGTCGGCGGCCACCACCCCGACCAAGGTGACGGCGGGGAAGTCGTGACCCTTCGCGATCATCTGCGTCCCCACCAGCACCCGGGTCTCGCCCCGCCGGAAGGCGTCGAGCGTCCGGGCGTGGCTGCCGCGGGCGCGGGTGGTGTCCCGGTCGAAGCGCTCGACCCGGACGTCGGGGAGGAGACGGGACACCTCCTCCTCCACGCGCTCGGTTCCGAAGCCCTCGGAGCGGAGCACGTCACCGCCGCAGGCCGGGCATTCCTCGGGCGGCGCCATCCCAACCCCGCAGGCGTGACAGACGGCGAGGCTCCCGCGCCGGTGGAGGGTGAGCGCGACGCCGCAGCGGCGGCATTCGACGATCTCGCCGCAGCGCAGGCATGCCATCCGCCCTCCGTAGCCGCGCCGGTTCAGGAGGACGAGCGCCTGCCGGCCGGCGGCGACGGTTTCCTTGAGCGCGGTTTCGAGGTCGGGGGAGAGGATCAGCGGCCCGCGGCGGGCGGGGTTTTTGTAGTGCTCGTGGAAGAGGGGGCGCATGTCCACGATTTCGACTTCGGGCAGCCGGCGGCCGGCGATTCGTTCCGGGAGGCGGAGCCGGGTGAGGGCGCCGGAGTCGGCGGCGTGGGCCGCTTCGAGCGAGGGGGTGGCCGAGCCGAGGATCATGGTCGCGCCGGCGGCGCGGGCGCGGAGCCAGGCGGCTTGGCGGGCGTGGTAGCGCGGCGCCTCGTCCTGTTTGTAGGCGGCGTCGTGCTCCTCGTCGAGGATCACGAGCCCGAGGTTGTCGATGGGGGCGAGCACCGCCGAGCGGGCCCCGAGCACGATCCGCGCCTCGCCCCGGCGGATCCGCCAGAAGGCGGTGCGGCGCTCGGCGGCGCCGAGTCCGCTGTGGAAGACGGCGATGCCGGGGGTGGGGGTGGTGGTCGTTGGGGTGGGGGTGTCGGGGCTGGTTGGGCCGGGGCCGAAGCGGGCGCGGAGGAGCGCTTCCTGCTGGGAGGCGAGCGCGATCTCGGGGACGAGCAGGAGGGCGCTGCGGCCGGTCTCGAGGCAGGCGGCGATCGCCTGGAAGTAAACCTCGGTCTTGCCGCTGCCGGTGACCCCGTCGAGCAGGAAGGCGCCGAAGGTGCGGGCGGCGAGGGCTTTTCGGAGGGCGCCGGCCGCTTTTTGCTGGGGGGCGGTGAGCGGCGGCGGGGTGGTGGGTCCGGTGGTCGGGGGGGTGGAATCTCTGACCTCCGGGGAGAGGCGCTCGGCGGCGATGGCGAGGAAACTCTCGCGCTCGAGGCGGGCGAAGCTCCGGCGGGGGGAGAGGTCGAGTTCGCGGCGGATCCGGACCAGCGGCACCGGGCCGCCGGAGACGGCGAGCAGCGTGAGGATGCGCCGGTCGTCCTGGCTCAGGCGGGGGAGGTGTTTGGTGGGTTGGTCGTCGGGTTCGCCGAGGCGCGCGGAGCCCTCCGCGGTGATCCGGGCGGTCTGGAGGGTTCGGCCGGGAGGCTGGGAGGCCGGGAGCATGGCCCGGAGGACGAGGCCGAGCGGGCAGACCGTCGCGTCGGCGAGGCGGCGGGCGAGGGCGAGGAGGTCTTCGGGGAGGGGCGGGAGCGGGTCGTCGAAGCGCGAGCGGATGGGTTTGAGGGTGAGTTTGTTGGTGGCTCCGGGTTTGGTTTTTTGGGGGTCGGCGGGGCCGAGCACCACGCCCGTCAGCTCGCCGGGGCCGAAGGGGACCCGCACGCGGGTGCCGGGGGGCAGCGTGGTTTCGCCGGGGTGCAGCAGGGAGGCCGGCGCCTCATAGGTGAAGGTGGCCGGCAGCGGGCGCGGAACCGCGACCTCAACGGCAATCAATTCAGGTGGGAGCGCCGGTGTTCACACCGGCACGGTGGCCGCGGGGGTGCGGAACCGCCGGCCACAGTTCTTCCGGTGGGGGCCTTCACGGGCCCGGCGCCGGCGGACGCGGACGCCCCAGGATCTCAAGCGCGACGCGGGAGTCGTCGAGGACCTGGCGCTTCAGCTTCTGGAGCCGCTCGCCGTCGGCGCGGAGCAGGTAGGCGGGGTGGAAGGTCGGCACCACCGGGATCCCGGCGAACTCGTACACCGTCCCGCGGGCCGCCGTGATGCCCCGGACGCCGGGGAAGAGCGCCTTCACCGCGACGCTCCCGAGCAGGCAGATGACCCGGGGGCGGATCGAGGCGATCTGCCGCTCCAGGAACGGGAGGCAGGTGGCGACCTCGTCGGCGTGCGGGTTGCGGTTTTTTGGGGGGCGGCACTTCACGATGTTCGCGATGTAGACGTCGGACCGGCGGCGCTCGAAGCACTTCTCGATCATCTCGGTCAGCAGCCCGCCGGCGCGGCCCACGAAGGGTTCGCCCTGGAGGTCTTCTTTGTCGCCGGGGCCTTCGCCGATGAACATGAGGTCGGCGTCCGGCCGGCCGACGCCGAACACGATGTTGCGCCGCTTTTCCGAAAGGCGGCAGCGGGTGCAGCCGTCGAGGTCCGCCCAGATGGCGTCGAGGGTTTCGGCGGGGGACTCGGCGGGAGTCTCGGCGGGGGGCGGGGGAGCGGGAGTGGGGAGGAAGTCGGTGTAGCTCTTGAGGAGGCGGAGGCGGGCCGCGAGCTGGGCGCGGAGGTCGCTTCCCGGTGGCGGCATGGCTTTTGGCGCGGGCGCGGTTCCGTTTCCCGGGGTGGTCAGCCGGATGCGAGGCGGCGGGCGACGATGTCGCAGACGGCGTCCGCGAGCGAGCGCTTCGATTCGGGTTCCCGGCGGCTGACCGACGGGGAGTCGCCGGCAGCAGCGCCAACCGGGCGCTCGACGAGCACCGCCTGGGTTTGGTCGAGGCCGAAGACCCGGCCCTGCCCCACCCGGTTGCCGACGACCAGGTCGCATTGCTTCGCTTCGAGCTTTCTCCGGGCCTCGGCTTCGGGGTCGCCGGTCTCGGCGGCGAAGCCGACCAGCACCCTCGGGCCGGCGGCGGGGTTGTCGGCGCGGGCGGCGCCGAGTTCGGCGAGGATGTCGGGGTTCGGGACGAGGGGGATGGAGCCGGCGGCCGTGCGGTACCGGAGGCCGGCGGATTTGATCTTGGTTGAGGAGTTGGAGGCGGGGCGGAAGTCGGCGACGGCGGCCGCCATGATCAGCGCGTCGGCGGTGGCGGCGGCGGCGAAAGCGGCGTCCCGCATCTCGACGGCGGTCTCGACCCGGACGACTCGAGTGGTGTTTTCGGGTTCGAGCGTTGTGGGGCCGAGGATGAGGGTGACTTCGGCGCCCCGCGCCGCGGCGGCCGCCGCGAGCGCCGCACCCATCCGGCCGGAGGAGCGGTTCGTCAGGTAGCGCACCGGGTCGAGCGGCTCGCGGGTGGGGCCGGCGGCGATCACGATGTTCCTGGCGGTCAGGTCTTTGTTGGGGGTGGGCGCGGGGGTGTCGGGGGTGGTGTTGGCGGTGGTCTCGGCGGTGCCGAGGGCGCGCTCGATGGCCGCGACGATGTCGGGGATCTCGGCGAGCCGTCCGGGGCCGAGCCAGCCGCAGGCCAGCTCCCCTTCCCCGGGCGCGATGATGGTCGCACCCCGTTCGCGGAGGGTGTTGAGGTGGCCCCGGGTCGCCGGGTGGGCCAGCATGTTGGTGTTCATCGCGGGCGCGATGAGGGTCGGGGCCCGGACGGCGAGGTGGAAGGTGGTGAGGAAGTCGTCGGCGAGGCCGAGCGCCAGGCGGGCGATGACGTGGGCGGTGGCGGGGGCCACCACGAAGACGTCGGTCTCCTCGGTGAGCGAGATGTGGCGGACGCCGCCGGTGGGGTCGGGTCCGGGGGGGTGGGGCGTTTCGGGGGCGGTGTCGGCAAACAGGTGTTCGAGGACCGGCTCGCCGGAGACGGTGGCGAGCGCGAGCGGGGAGACGAACTCGCGGGCGGCGCGGGTCAGGATGACCTGGACCCGGAGGCCGCGCTTCCTGAGGGCGCGCACCAGGTCCGGCGCCTTGTACGCCCCGATGCACCCGGTGACGCCGAGGACGACCTTCTTCTCCACCCCCTCATCTTAGGTGGAACGCCGGTGTTCAGGCCGGCATCGTGGCGCGGGGAGGGAAGGGAGAGCGCGTATCGCTGGTGGCCCGCGCCCCCGGCCCGCGACAGCGGAAACCGTACACTGCCAATCCGTGCGGAGGACGCGCAGCCCGGGAACGCCGATCGGGCGAGGCCTGCGCCAACCAGCCGGAGGCCGCGAGGCAGGCCGGCGGCCGCTCTGTGGGGGGCGACGCGCGGCGGACTCACAAGGCCTCCACCGGGAACCGGTCGCCGAACACAATCGCGAACTCGGCGCGCGCCTGGGCCCAGAACGCCTGCGGCCGCTGCCACTTCTGCTCGACCTTCCGCAGCGTCAGGTAGATCAGCTTCATCGCCGCCCGGTCGTTCGGAAAGTGGCCCCGCGTTCGCACCGCACGCCGCACCGTGCTGTTCAGGCTCTCGATCGCGTTTGTCGTGTAGATCACCCGCCGGATCGGCTTCGAAAACGCGAAGAACGGGATCACCTGCGCCCAGTTCCGTCGCCAGCTCCGCACGATCGCCGGGAACTTTCGACCCCAGGGACCCGCCTCGAACCCGTCCAGCGCCTCCTCCGCTTCGTCCAGCGTGTCCGCCTGGTAGATCGGACGCAGCGCCCCTGCCAACTCTTTCCGCTCCCTCCACGACGCGTGCGCCAGCGAATACCGGATCAGGTGCACCAGGCACGTCTGCACCGTCGCCTCCGGAAACGCCGCCTCGATCGCCTCCGGAAAGCCCTTCAACCCGTCCACCACCACGATCAACACATCCCGAACGCCCCGCGCCTTCAGCTCGTTCATCACCCCCAACCAGAACTTCGCCCCCTCCTGTACCGCCGTCCACATCCCCAGGATCTCCTTCCGCCCCAGCGCCGTAACCCCGATCGCCAGATGAACCGCCTGGTTCTGAACCACCCCCTCCTCACGAACCTTCACCCGCAACGCGTCGAAATACACGATCGGATACACCGCCTCCAGCGGCCGCGAACGCCACTCCCGCAGCTCCTCATGAATCTCGTCGGTGACCTTCGAGATCAACTCCCGAGACACCGTAACCCCATACAACTCCTCCACATGCGCCCGAATCTCCCGCGTCGTCATCCCCCGCGCATACAGCGAAATCAGCTTCTCGTCGAACCCCGGAAGCCGCCGAGCCCACTTCTCGATCAACTGCGGCTCGAACCGTCCCTCACGGTCCCGCGGAACCGCCAACTCCACCGACCCCGTCCCCGTCAACACTCGCTTCCGGTTGTGACCGTTCCGGTGGTTCCCCGAACCCACCTCCTCCTCGCTCGACAAGTGCGCCTCCATCTCCGCGCCCAGCGCCCGCTCCGCCAGGGACTTCTGGAGGTCCGCAAACAAGTCCCCGCTCTGAAACGCCTCCCGCGGATCCTCCCCCGCCAACAGCTCGTCCAGAAGCTCTCCGCTGATCCGACTCTTCCGTCGCGCCATCTCTCTTCTCCTTCGTTCTCTTAGGTTACGTCCGTCCTACACACGGAATATCTGACAGGCCCGGAGTTCCGGGCCTACAGCGTGGAGTTCCCGTCCGCCGGCCTCGCTTCAGCGTGGAGTTCCGCGGCTTCAGCGTGGAGTTGTCGCCAACAGACCCCGCTTCAGCGTGGAGTTCCGCGCCTAGAGCGTGGAGTTCTCGCCAACAGATCCCGCTTCAGCGTGGAGTTCCACCTCTCCAGCGTGGAGTTCTCGCCAACAGATCCCGCTTCAGCGTGGAGTTCCGCCGCTACAGCGTGGAGTTCCCGCCAACAGATGCCGCTTCAGCGTGGAGTTCCACGGCTACAGCCCGGGGCCGAAGATCTTCGAGAAGGTGTGGATGAAGATGACGCGCTCGGGGGCGACGGTGCTACTGAGTAGTACGATTCTTGCGGAGGCGCCATCCATGACCGTCAAGACATCGATTTCCTTGACTGACACTCAGGATTCCTACGCCCGCTCGCTGGTAGCCAAGGGCAGCTATTCGAGCCTCAGCGCGGTGCTGCAGCGCGGCCTGGACCTTCTGCGGGAAGGCACCGAGGCGCGCGAAGCCGAATTGGCCGCGCTGCGAGCGCTTCTGGAGGAGCGCCGACACGGCCGCTTCATCGGTCTCGCCGAAGGACGGGAACGGACCGCCCGCATGATCGCCGCGAAGAAGGCCGCCGTTGGCGTACCGGATTGAGCGCTCCGAGGATGCGGACCGCGATCTCGAGGCGATCTTCGACTTTCTGGTCGAGGGCTATGTGTCGCTCGGGGACAGCGCGGGGGAAGCGCTGGACCGGGCCGCCGATCGGATTCACGGCATCGAGGACGCGATGGAGTCCCTCGGGGACTTCCCTTACCGGGGTGTCTTGTGCGCCGATGTGCTTGCTGGAGTCCGGAACCTGACGAGGGACGGCTCGATCCTCTTTTGCGAGATCCGGGAAGACGAGCGGTTGGTCCGCGTTCTCGCGGTGTTCCTGGCCGGGGAGGAACACCAGCGGAGAGCACTGCTGAGGCTGGCGCGTCCGCGGGTTTGAGCGCCGGGCGGGGCTGCGCGGGCGTTTCAGGGCCGGCGTTCCCTCCGGACCAGCTCGACCAGGTCGACCAGCTCCTCGACGGTGTCATCCACCCGGTCGTTCGTGACCCGGTAGTCGTAGGACGCCGCGCGGCGCATCTCCGCCGTCGCGGCCTGGAGGCGCTTTTCCACCTCCGGACCGGTTTCGCGGCCCCGCCCGGTGAGGCGCGTTTCGAGATCCTCGACGGCGGGCGGCCGGATGAAGATGGTCACCGCCCCGGGAATCTGCTTCCGGAGCGCATCGGCGCCCTGGACGTCCACCTCGATCAGGAGATCGTCCTCCCCGCCCGCCTCGAGCGCCTTCCGGCTCGTGCCGTAGCGGTGGAGGTGCACCCACGCCCACTCCACGAAGGCGTCCTCGTCCACGAGGCGCTGGAACTCGCCGGCGGTGACGAAGTGGTAGTCGCGGCCGTTCACCTCGCCCGCGCGCCGCGGGCGGGTGGTGTGCGAGATCGCGAAGGAAAGCCCCGGAACCCGGTCCACCAGCTTGCGGAGGATCGTGGACTTGCCGACTCCCGAGGGGCCGGAGACGACAAACAGGCGGGGCACGGTCTAGCAGCCGGTGGACAAAGTCACGCGGCCCAGTTCTCCCGGTGGGGGCTCGAGCGGCGATTCATCCCGGCTGAACCACTCCGCTGCGCGTCGTTCATCGTCGCCCTTCGGTCGAAATACACCAGGTATTCCTCCCTCGTGCTCCTTGTCAGCCGCGCGACTCACCCCCACCGGGAGGACTGGCCGCTCTCGGCGCTCACGCCACTTCATCCACCGGCTGCGCGCCGCCGGCGCTCTCCCGGATGGCGTCGCCGAGGCGGCGGATGGCTTCGGGGATGCGGTCCTCCGCGACGTAGCTGAAGGAGAGCCGGAGCGAAGCGCGGGCGGCCGCCGAGCCGGGGTCGGCGAAGAAACAGCTCCCGGCGACGAAGGCGACCCGGTGGCGCTCGATGGCCCTCAGCAGCAGCGCCTCGGTGTCGCCGTCCACCTCGGCCCAGAGGAAGAACCCTCCCTGCGGGCGGATCCAGGGGGCCCGCGTGGGGACCCGCGTCGGGAAATCCTCGAGCGCGGCGAGCATGGCGTCGCGCTTTCTCCGGTAGATGGCGCGCGCCCGCACCACCTGGGCGTCCAGCCCGCCGGCCTCACCGTAGGCGAGCGCGAGGCGCTGGGCGAGGGCGCCGGAGCACTGGTCGGTGCCGAGCTTGAGGAGGCCGAGGCGCCGGATCAGGCCCCGGTCCGCCGCCACCCAGCCGAGCCGGAGCCCGGGGCCGAAGATCTTCGAGAAGGTGTGGATGAAGATGACGCGCTCGGGGGCGAGCGACTTCAGCGAAGGCAGCCACTCGCCGTCGTAGCGGAGCTCGCCGTAGGCGTGGTCCTCGACCACCGCCAGATCGTGCCGCTCCGCGACCTCCAGCACCGCCCGGCGGCGCGCCAGGGTCCAGGTGCGGCCGGTCGGGTTGTTGAAGGTGGGTCCCACGTAGAGGATCCGGGAAGGCCGGCCCTCCCGCGCGAGCCGGGCCGCCGTCTCGTCGAGCGCCTCCGGGATCATCCCGTCGGCGTCGCCCGGCACCCCGGTCGGAATGCCGCCGATTTCGCGGCAGACCTGGAGCGCGACCATGTAGGTCGGATCCTCGAGGAGCACCGGATCGCCGAGGTTCGTGAGCGCGTTGAAGGAATGGCGGATCCCCTCGAGGCCGCCGCTGCAGACGAGGATCTCCTCGGGACTGCAATGGACGTTCTCGATGCGGGCCATCCGCGCCGCGAGAAACTCGCGGAGTTCGGTGATGCCGGGGTTCGGCGAGTAGTTGAGCGCCTCGGGGGCGTGGTCGGTGAGGACCCGCGCCATCGCCTCCCGGGTCTCCTCGATCCGGAAGACCCCGCGGTCGGGCATGCCGCCGGCGAGCGAGATGATCCCGGGCTGCTCGGCGAGCTTCAGGATGCCGATGACCGCGTCGGCGCCCGCGACCCGGGAGGCGGCGTCGGAATAGCGGGTGTCCCAGTTCATCCGGCGACGACCTCCAGCGACAGGGTCGCGGTTTCGCCCTCGACTTCGATTTCGCGGCGTTCGGCCCCGGGGATGCCCCCGGCGAGGAGCGCCACCGCGAGGGTCTCGTTCAGGAAGTGGGCCTCGCGCTCCCGGGCCACCGCGAGCAGGGAGTCGTTTGCTTCGTTCCGGCCGTCGAGCGCGACCCGGATGCGCGCCACGTAGGGCAGATCGAGGTCCTTGCGGAAGTTCTGCACCCGGTTCAGCAACTCGCGGTAGCGCCCTTCGGCGCGGAGTTCGGGGGTCAGCACGGTGTCGAGGCCCACGGTGGCGAGCGGGCTTGCAGCGATGGCGCGTCCCGCGCGGGGACGCGACTCGATCGCGAGGTCTTCCGCCTCGATTGTCACGGTTTCTCCTGGCGCGCCGCCGGCGGAGAGGTCGAGCGCAAGCGGGCCGGCGGCGAGCGCGTCCCGGACCTCGCGTCCGTCGAGGGCGGCGATGGCCTTCCGGGCCGCCTGCATCCGGCGCCCGAGGCGGGGGCCCAGCCGGCGGAAGTTGGGCTTCACCACGAAGTCCAGATCGGCCTCGGGGTCCTCGCGGAAGCGGACCTCGCGGACGTTCAGCTCGTCGGCGAGCAGGTCGCGGTGGCGGTCGAGTCTTGCGCGGAGCCCCTCGTCGGCGACCGCGACTCTGGCCC
This sequence comes from Candidatus Marinacidobacterium sp., assembly GCA_965250045.1. Taxonomy (GTDB): domain Bacteria; phylum Acidobacteriota; class Vicinamibacteria; order Marinacidobacterales; family Marinacidobacteraceae; genus Marinacidobacterium. The sequence goes on along the minus strand of OZ252286.1, from coordinate 2,028,469 downwards.
CGGCGAGCGGCTGCCGCACCCGGATCTCGTGTTCCTTCCGCACCCGGAGGCCGAGCGAGGCGATCTCGCGCACGGCGGCCATCTCCTCGTTGAGTCCGGCATCGAGCGGGAACTCCGGCTCGGGCCAGTCGGTGAGGTGGACGCTCTCGGGGGCGGTGTCGCGGTAGGGGCCGGCCGCCAGGTTCCGGTAGATCTCCTCGGCCAGGAACGGCACGAAGGGGGCGGCGAGCGGCGAGAGGCGGACCAGGGCGTCGTAGAGCGTCCGGTAGGCGTCGATCTTGTCCGCGCCCCGCCCCGCTTCCCAAAAGCGCCGCCGGCTGCGGCGGAGCCACCAGTTGGAGAGCGACTCGGCGAAGGCGGCGAGCGCCCGGGCCGCGTCGTAGGCCCGGATCTCTGCGAGGCCCCGGGTGACCTCGGCGGTGGTCTCCTCGAGGTGGGAGAGGATCCAGCGGTCGAGCGCGGGGCGCTCGGCGACCGGACGCCCGCGGTCGGTGCGCGGGTCGAAACCGTCGATCTCCGCGTAGATGGTGAAAAAGGAATAGACGTTCCGGAGCTTCAGCGGGAACTCGCGGGCGGCGGCGCGCACGTTCGCGAGCGAGTGGCGCTTGTTGGCCCAGGGCGCGGCGCCGGCGAGGAAGAACCAGCGGAAGGCGTCGGCCCCGGCCTCGGAAAGCGTCTCCTCCGGCGGGGTGTAGTTGCCGCGCGACTTGGATTCCTTCCGGCCCTCGGGGTCGGTGACGTGGCCGAGCACCAGGCAGGAGCGGTAGGGGTGGGGCCCCTCGGGCGCCGGAATCCCGAGCCGCCCGCAGGTGTCCTCGTCGAAGAGCAGGGTCGAGATCATCAGCAGCGAGTAGAACCAGCCCCGCGTCTGGTCCACCGCTTCGGTGATGTAGTCGGCGGGGAAGGACTTGAGGAAGCGGTCGCGGTTTTGGTGCGGGAATCCCCACTGCGCGAAGGGCATGGCCCCGGAGTCGAACCAGCAGTCGATGACCTCGGGGACCCGGCGGTAGACCCCGGGCTCGCCGGGGTTGGTCCAGGTGACCTCGTCCACCCAGGGCTTATGGACCATCAGGTCCGGGTCGAGCTCGGGCCTTTCTCGTCGCGCTTCATGGAAGGCGGCGAAGGCGTCCGGGTTCTTCGCCTCGATCTCGGCCACCGAGGCGGGGGCCTCCAGCCGGCCGGTCTCGTCGTTGATCCAGATGTTCAGCGGGGTGCCCCAGAAGCGCTCGCGGGAGAGCGCCCAGTCCACGTTGTTGCGGAGGAAGTCGCCGAAGCGGCCCTCCTTGATGTGCTCGGGGAGCCAGTGCACCGACCCGCTGTTGGCGAGGGCGGCGTCCTTCCGGGCGGTGGTGCGGATGAACCAGGCCGGACGGGCGTACTGGATGAGGGGGTCCTGGTCGGAGCGCCAGCAGAACGGGTACTCGTGGCGGACCGTCTCGGAGTGGATGAGGCGGCCGCTGTCGCGGAGCCGGCGGACGATTTCCTTGTCCGCGTGTTTGACCCACTGGCCCTCGAGCCAGGGGACCTCGGCGGTGAAGCAGCCGTCCGCCCCGACCGCGCAGGGGAGCGGGATCTCGTCCGCGTTCGCGTAGGCGGCGACGGTCTTCTTGTGGAGGTCGTGGTCCACCTCGCCGAAGGCGGGGGCTTCGTGCACGAGGCCGGTGCCCTGGTCGAGTTCCACGAAGTCGGCGGCGAGCACCCGCCAGAAGGCGGGGACCGACCCGCCGCCGGGAAGGCGGCCTTCCAGGGCGTGGTGCCGGTTCCAGAAGTCGTCGAAGGGCGGGCGGTAGCGGCGGCCCACCAGTTCCTCGCCGGCGAAGGTGCGGAGCACCCGGAGGGGGCGGCCGAGCCGCCCGGCGAGGTCCTCGCGGAGCGCCGCGGCGAGCACCAGCCGGCGCGGTTCGCCGCCGGGGGGCGTGTCCTCGACCTCCACGTAGTCGGTGCCGGGGCGGACCGCGGAGTAGAGGTTCGAGGGGAGCGTCCAGGGGGTGGTGGTCCAGACGACGAGCGAGAGGCCCGGATCGTCCACCAGCGGGAGGGTCACGTACACCGCGGGGTCGTCCACCTCGCGGTAGCCGAGGCCGACCTCGGCGGAGGAGAGCGCGGTGCCGCCCTGGGCCCACCACCAGACCACCTTCTCGCCCCGGTAGAGGAGCCCCTTGCGGTGGAGCTCGGCGAGCGCCCACCAGACGCTCTCGACGTAGGAGCGCCGGTAGGTGACGTAGGCGTGGTCGAGGTCCACCCAGTGACCGATGCGGGAGGTCATCTCCTCCCAGTCGCGGATGTAGCGGAAGACGCTCGCCATGCACTTCTCGACGAACGGGCCCACCCCGTATTCCTCGATCCCGGCGCGGCCGGGGATGCCGAGTTCCTTCTCCACTTCGACCTCGACGGGCAGGCCGTGGGTGTCCCAGCCGGCGATCCGCTCGGCGTAGCGGCCCCGCATGGTCTCGAAGCGGGGGAAGACGTCTTTGAAGACCCGGGTGAGGACGTGCCCGTTGTGCGGACGGCCGTTGGCGGTCGGGGGGCCGTCGTGCCAGACCCAGGGCTTTCCGCCGGCGCGGCGGGCGACGCTCTTCTCGAAGATCCCCTGCTCTTCCCAGAAGCGGCGGATCTCCCCCTCGACGGCGCCGATTTCGGCGACGGGGCGGGCGGGCCGGAAAATGGTCACTGGCGGGTCGGGGTCAGCAGCCTGTGGACAAAGTCACGCGGCCCAGTTCTCCCGGTGGGGGCTCGACCGGCGATGCATCCCGGCTGAACCGCGCCGCTTCGCGTCGCTCTGCGTTGCGTTTCGGTCGAAATACACTCGGGCCAGTTCTCCCGGTGGGGGCTCCTCCCTCACGCGCCTTGTCAGCCGGGCGCCTCACCGGCCAGTTCTCCCGGTGGGGGCCTCGGCGCACACGTCACTTTATCCACAGGCTGCTAGGGGAACGATAGGGGGGCGGCCTTGAGGACGAAACGTCGCGTTTTGGGTGGCCGCGGATTCCCGCCCGGGGGCGGGCCGGACCGGAGCGCGGTTCCGCAAGACCGGTCGTTCGGGGACCGGTCCCCGGTGCGGGACCTTCCGGGCGTTTCAAAACCGGAAAGGCCGCGTCCCCAACGGGAGTCGAACCCGTGTTTTCGCCGTGAAAGGGCGACGTCCTGGGCCTCTAGACGATGGGGACCCGAGAAGGTAGGCCGTGCAGGGTTCGAACCTGCGACATCTCGCTTAAAAGGCGAGCGCTCTGCCAACTGAGCTAACGGCCCGGCGGCGAAGAGGGCCGCGAATACTAACAGCACGGGAACGCCGGTCTTCAGGCCGGCACAGCGGCCCGCAGGCGGGCGGAATCGCGTATCGCCAACCCCCGAACGCGGCGCTCTCCCGCCGCTACCCGCCCGGGCGGGAGGCGGCGCCGCCGCGCTCCAGCAACGCTTCCAAACGGGCGATCCGTTCTCCCAGCGCGCCGATGTCCGTGCGCAGGTCGTCCCTGAGATCGCCCATCTCCTTCTGGACATCGGTCCGGAGACCGCCTATCTCTTTCTGGACGTCGGTCCGGAGATCGCCTATTTCTTTCTGGACATCGGTCCGGAGATCACCGATTTCTTTCTGGACATCGGTCCGAAGACCGCCTATCTCCTTCCGGACATCGGTCCGGAGACCGCCGATTTCCCGATGGAGGTCGGTGCGCAGCTCGCCGATCTGCTGCTGCAGGCTCACCGTCTGGAAGACCAGCAGCACCGCGAACCCCAGCACCGGCGCCCAGGACCGCACGCCGCTACCCGCCCGGACGGGAGGCGGCGGCGCCGCGCTCCATCAACGCTTCCAAACGGGCGATCCGTTCTCCCAGCGCGCCGATGTCCGTGCGCAGGTCATCCCGAAGATCGCCTACCTCCTTCTGGACATCGGTCCGGACATCGCCGATTTCCCGATGGAGGTCGGTGCGTAGCTCGCCGATCTGCTGCTGCAGGCTCACCATCTGGAAGACCAGCAGCACCGCGAACCCCAGCACCGGCGCCCAGGACCGCACGCCGCTACTCGTCCGGACGGGAGGCGGCGCCTTCGGCGCGCTCCAGCAACGCTTCCAAACGAGCGATCCGTTCTCCCAGCGCGCCGATGTCCGTGCGAAGGTCATCCCTCAGACCGCCTATCTCCTTCTGGACATCGGTCCGGAGACCGCCTATTTCCTTCTGGACATCGGTCCGAAGACCACCTATTTCTTGCTGGACGTCGGTCCGAAGACCGCCGATTTCCCGATGGAGGTCGGTGCGCAGCTCGCCGATCTGCTGCTGCAGGCTCACCATCTGGAAGACCAGCAGCACCGCAAACCCCAGCACCGGCGCCCAGGATCGCACGGCGTCTTTCCACCAGGGGACCGAAGCCGCCATTCGCTCAGCGCTCACCGGGCCAGTGTAGGGTGCGGCCGACGGCGCGGCAACCGCTCCGGGCGGAGCATTCTTCGTGACTGAGGGCATCGGGGACTCCTTTGTGTCGCTCGCGGCAGAGAAGCCGCCGTGCCGGGCAGCCCCTCTCATTTCCATAGACGGAAATCAGCCCCGTTTCTTCCCGCGTCGGGCCCCCGCGGTGGAAAAGTCGCCCCGAAACCGGCAGGCCTTCTTGCGCTGCGCCAACCGGCGGCGCGGCCACCACCCTGGCACCCCGAAGGCCGGCCGCTCAGTCCCCCAGGACCTGTGTCTCCCTCCGCCTCACGTATGCCTCCCGATCGGCCCCGGTCGAAACCAGCGTGACGGGAACGCCGGAAAGCTCTTCCAGCGTGTCCAGGTAGTGGCGGGCCTCCCGCGGGAGGTCCTCGAGCCGGGTCGCACCCGCGGTCGGCCGGTTCCAGCCCGGCAGGGTCCGGTACTCGGGCTCGCAGCGCGCCAGCGCCCCGAACTCGCCCGGGAACTCCTCGACGGCGTCGCCGTCGAGCCGGTAGCGAACCCCGATCCGCACCTCGTCCAGCCCGTCGAGGACGTCCAGCTTGGTGATCGCGAGCTCGTCCAACCCGTTCACCCGGCGCGCGTAGCGCAGCACCACGCTGTCGAACCAGCCGCAGCGGCGCGGCCGCCGGGTGGTGGCGCCGAACTCCTTGCCCTTCTGCTGGATCGTCCGGTTCTGGTCCGGGTCCATCTCGGTCGGGAACGGCCCCTCCCCCACCCGGGTCATGTAGGCCTTCGACACCCCGAGCACCCGGCCCACGGCCTGCGGGCCGACCCCGGCCCCCACCGCGGCCCCCGCCGCCACCGCGGTAGAAGAAGTAACGAAGGGATACGTCCCGTGGTCGAGGTCGAGCAGGGTGGCCTGCGCCCCCTCGAACAGGACGTCGTGCCCCGCCTCGAGGGTCTCGTGGATCACGAGCGAGGTGTCGGCGATCAGCGGCAGCACCCGGTCCGCGAAACGGTCGAGCAGCGCGCGCGTGCCGGCGACCTCCTCTTCGATCCGCCCGGCGCTCCAGCCGAGCAACTCGCCGTGCCCGGCGATCAGGTGGGCCAGCCGCTCGTCGCGGTAGCGCGGATGGCGCAGGTCGCCGAGCCGGACCCCCCGGCGGGCCGCCTTGTCCGCGTAGGCCGGGCCGATGCCGCGGCGGGTGGTGCCGATCCGGTGCTTCCCGAGCCGGGTCTCCTCCCGCGCCTCGATCGCCCGGTGCACCGGGAGGATGATCTGCGCCCGGTCGGAGAGCAGCAGGTCCGGGGAGGGATCCAGGCCCGCCCGCTCGAGCATCTCCACTTCCTCGAAGAAAGCGGGCGGGTCCACCACGCAGCCGTTTCCGACGATCGAGCGCACCCCCGGATGGAGCACCGCGGAAGGAAGGAGGTGGAGGATGAACTGGCGCTCTCCGACCACCACCGTGTGTCCGGCGTTGTGGCCGCCCCCGAAACGCACCACGGTGTGGAAGCGGGGGGCGAGGATGTCGACGAACTTCCCCTTCCCCTCGTCACCCCACTGGGTGCCGACGACCGCAAGTCCGGGCAAGGTTCGGGGACTCCGAGGCGGCGTGAAACCCTGGGGGGTAGCGCTACTCGAGACCGAGGAGGTCCCGGACTTCCTTTTCGAGCCGCTCGGGGGTGCGGGCCGGATTGAATCCGATGTGGCGCGTGCGCACGACGCCGTCCCGGTCGGTGATGTAGGTGGTCGGCATCGCGAAGATGCGGAACGCCTCGTCGGCCTCGACGGTGGAGAGCAGGTTCAGGTAATTCACGCCGCGGTCATTCAGATAGGCCTGGACCTCGTCGACGGGCGGCACGTTGTCGTCCACGTGCAGCCCGATGACCACGAGTCCCTGATCGCGGTAGCGGTCCTCGAGTTCCTGGAAGAAGGGGATCGAGTCCACGCAGGGGCCGCACCAGACCGCCCAGAAGTCGAACACCACGATCTTCCCCGGAAACGACCGGAGGGAGACCAGGTTGCCGTCGAGGTCGGGAAGCTCCAGGTCCGGCGTCGGCTCCTCGAGGACGCCGCGCGACTGGAGGGTCCCCGCCGCCGCGGGCTCCTCCGCCAGGAGGGCGGCCGGAAGGATCATCAGGGCCAACAGGACCGGAGTGACGAGCCGGGAACCAGCAAGCCGGGACTGGACAAGCCGGGAATGGGGCGAGCGCTTCATACGGAGACCTCCTGCGCGGAGACCTCCTGGGCGGTTTGGGCGGGGGAGGCGGATTCCTGCTCGGCGAGCCAGCGCTCGGAGGCCATGGCCGCCATGCAGCCGGTCCCGGCGGCGGTCACCGCCTGCCGGTAGGTGGGATCCATGACGTCTCCGCAGGCGAAGACCCCTTCCACCGAGGTGGTGGTGGCGCCCGGAGTGACGACCACGTAGCCGCGGTCGTCGAGTTCGAGGGCCCCGGTGAAGATCTCGGTGTTGGGGACGTGGCCGATGGCGATGAACAGGGCTCCCACCGGGAGCCGGGACGCCGCGCCGGTCTTCAGGTTTGACAAAAGGAGTTCGGTGACCCCGTCCTGGTCCCCGAGCACCGCTTCGACGGCGGAATCCCAGACGAAACGGATCTTCGGGTTGTCCATCGCCCGCGTGGCCATGATCCTGGAGGCGCGGAGGGCGTCCCGGCGGTGGATCACGTGGACGGTGGTCGCGAAGCGGGTGAGGAAGAGGGCCTCCTCCATCGCGGTGTCGCCCCCTCCGACCACGGCCATCTCCTTGCCGCGGTAGAGCGCGCCGTCGCAGGTCGCGCAGGCGGAGACGCCGCGGTTCATGAACTCCTTCTCCGAAGGAAGGCCGAGCCAGCGCGCCCGGGCCCCGGTGGCGACGATCACCGAGTCGGCGGTGAAAGTCTTCCCGGCGGCGGTGACCGAGAAGGGGCGGGCGGAGAGGTCCACCGCGGTGGCGTCGAGCTGGTGGATTTCGGTGCCGAACCGCTCGGCCTGGCGCCGGAAGAGGTCCATCATCTCGTAGCCGGTGACCCCGTCGGGGAAGCCCGGGTAGTTCTCGACGTCGGTGGTGAGCATGAGCTGGCCGCCCGGGAGGCCGATGTCAGGATCCATCCCCGAGCCGGCCAGCAGCAAGGGCTGGAGTTCGGCGCGAGCGGCATACAGCGCCGCCGTGTATCCGGCGGGGCCGCTGCCGATGATGACAAGTCGGCGGGGTTCAGCAGTCATGATCGGGACGTTCGGTCAAGGTCGGTCTGGCAAGGTCGGTCTGGCGGTGCAGGTCTGTATTTGGTCAGTTCTGTCGGTTACGCCGCGAGCCTAACACGGGGGGGCGGGGTGGGAGCGGGGCGGGAGCGGGGCGGGAGCCGCGGGCAAAACGAACGCCGGAGGCTCAGGAGGTGAGCCGCGAAAGCTCCGCGAAATCGGACACCGCGAGCTGCTCCGGACGGAGCCCGGCGTCGATTTCCAGCGTTTCGAGCGCGCCCTGAACGCGGCCGGCCAGCTCCTGGTCCCGCAGCCGGGCGACGCCGTTCCTGAGGGTCTTCCGGCGGTGCGTGAAGAGGCCGCGCACCAGCGAGCGAAAGTGGCTTTCCCGGCCGACGGGGGGCGGGTCGGGCCGGGGGACGAGGCGGATCACCGAGGACACGACCCGCGGCCGCGGCCGGAAGGCGCCCGGATGGATCCGGAAGACGAGCTCGGCGCGGAGCGCCTGCTGGACGACCACGCTGAGCGCGCTGTAGTCACGTCCCCCGCAGCGGGCGACGACGCGGTCCCCGACCTCTTTCTGGAGCGTCAGGGTCAGGGTATCGAAGAGGGGCGGCGCGCCGGGCGCCGCGTGCCCTTCGATGAGACGCAGGAGCAGCGGCGACGCCACCGAGAACGGGAGATTTCCGCACATCGGCAGCGGCGGCGCGGCTCCGAAGTCGGCGATGGCGGCGCCGAGGTCCAACCGGAGCGCGTCCCCGGTCACCACGCGCAGGTTTTCGGCGACGCCACGCTCCTTCGCGTACTCCTCGACCCGCCCGGCCAGCCGCGGGTCCACCTCGATCGCCAGCACCCGGGCGCCGGCCGCGAGCAGCGGGAACGTGAGGGCCCCCTTGCCGGGCCCGATTTCGACGATGTTTCCCGGTTCTCCGGGGCCGAGGGCCGCGGCCACGAAGCGCTCCGCGACCGACCGGTCGTGGAGGAAGTTCTGCCCCCGCGCCCGCGTCGGAAAAAACGTCACAGCGTCATTGTCGCCCGGAACGGTGGCCTCGGAGCGCCGGCACGAAGGCCAGGGAACGCCGGCCAGTTCTCCCGGCGCCGCCCGGCGATCGCTCCCCGCAGGGCCGCGAACCGCGTACCGCCACCCGCCCTCCCGGCCAGCGACAGCGGAAGCGCGTATTCCCCTTCACCCTCGCGGCGCCGGGAAGGGCATGGCCGCCTCCCGCCTCGCCCCTCCCCTTGCGGCAGTGCTTTAGGTTTGGTACCGTAACTTGCCCCTGTACATAGGCAATCACGATGAATATCGGCGCTTCGCTGCTTCTTGGAATCGTGCAGGGTTTCACTGAATTCCTGCCGGTGTCCAGTTCGGGACACCTGGTTCTCGGCCGGGCGCTGCTGCCGGATGAAGCGCTCCGGAGTCCGGGGGTGCTTTTCGAGATCGTGGTCCATCTGGGAACGCTTGCCGCCGCCCTGATCTACCTCCGCCGGGAGGTGTTCGGGCTGCTCCGCTCGCTCGTGGGAACGGGCGGGAGCACTCCCGAAGGCCGCACCGCCGTCCAGGGCGGGCGGCGGCTCATCGGGCTGCTGCTCATCGCGTCGATACCGGCGGCCGTCGTCGGGATCGCCTTCCGGGACCAGATCCACCACGCGTTCAGCGGGATGGTCTTCGCCGCCGGCGGCCTGGTGCTGACCGGGGCGGTGCTCCTCTATTTCCGGCGCCCGGCGAAAGACGCCGCAGAAGCCCCGGCCAAGCCCGCCCCGGCCATCCCGCGCCTCCCGCGCGGCCTCGCCGATGCGCTCTGGATCGGGGTCGCACAGGCGGCGGCCATCCTTCCCGGGATCTCCCGGTCGGGCCTCACCATCGTCGCCGGCCGCGAACGCGGCGTCTCCCCGGCGGACGCCGCCCGTTTCAGCTTCCTGCTGTCCGCCCCGGTGATCGCCGGAGCGACGCTGCTCGAAGGCGCCTCCGCCCTCGGCAGCGGGGCGCTCGCGGAGGCGGGAGGCGTCGTCGCGCTGGAACTGACGGTCGGTTTCCTCACCGCATTCGTGGCCGGGACGTTCGCGCTGCGGTGGGTATTCGACTGGCTTGCCCGGGAGCGGTTCCACCAGTTCGGCTGGTACTGCCTCGCGGTCGGAGGGATCGGCATTGGCCTTTCAGGTGCTTAGGGCGGTATTCGGCCGGCGGGGCGTCACCGGCGTTGCCCTGCTGGCGGTCGCCGCGCTCATGCTCCTCTCGCTCGTCTCGTATTCGGCGGGGGATCCCGTGCTGCTCCTCAAGTCGGGCGCCCACAAAACGGTGACGAACTGGCTCGGGCCGACCGGGGCGCTCTTTGCCGAAGTGATCCTGCAACTCCTCGGCGTGATCGGCTTCGCGCTGCCGCTGGTGCTCTTGCAGGCAGGCCGGCGGCGCCTCCGCCCCGCTCCCCCCGAGGGGGACGACTCCACCGCGGTGCGGGTGCTCATTCTTGCGAGCCTCGCGGTGAGCGCGACCGGTCTCGCCTCCCTCGCCCAGCAGGTCTTCGCCGGGGGCGGGGGCTTCGCCGCGGGCGGGGGCTTCGCCTGGGGCGGAATCGGCGGCTCCCTGCTGGCGACGGCGCTCTCGGGCGCCATGAACCCGCTCGGAGCGGGGCTCGTGCTCGGGGCGGTGGGGCTGATGGGCTACGCCGCGCTCCGGGAATGGGGCTTCGGCGGACCCGCGTTCAAGGAACACGACGCCAGTCACGGGCGACGCTGGATCTCGCGGCTCCTGCGCCGCTTCCGCCCGGCCGAGCGCCCGGGGGAAGAACTCGTGGTTGAGGCGCCGGAGTTCGGGGAACCCTTCGAGCGTCCCTTCCTGGTGCGCATCCGGCGCAAGCGCCGAAAGCCCGACCCCGAAACGGACCCCGCCAAGGAACCCGTCCCGGTGGCCCGCCCGCGCTTCCGGCCCGATCTGCTGACGAAACCGGCGAAACCCGGCGCGCGGCCCGCTCCGGGCGCCTGGAAGCTGCCCTCGCTCCAGCTCCTGACCCGGCGGGCGCACCAGCCGGCTCCCGCGAAGCGGGCGCTCGAAGAGCGGCGGAAGGCCCTCGAAGCCGCCTGCCTCGAACACGGGGTGCGCGGCCAGGTGGACCGCATCCAGCCGGGGCCGGTGGTCACGACCTTCGAGTTCCGGCTGGGCGAAGGCGAAACGCTCAAGAAGATCCGCAACCGCCACGAAGAGCTCTGCATGGCGCTGCGCGCGCCCGCCATCCGGGTGGAGCGGGTGAAGGGCAAGGGGGTCGTGGGGATCGAAGTGCCGAACGAATCACCCTCGGTGGTCGGCCTCCGCGAAATCCTCGAGTCGCCCGAGTTCCAGAACGAGAGCGGGGCGCTGCCGGTGGCGATCGGACGGCTGGTGGACGGACGGCCGCTGGTCAAGGACCTGGCCGAGATGCCCCATCTGCTGATCGCCGGCGCCACCGGCGCGGGCAAGTCGGTGCAGATCAACACCCTGCTCTGCTCGCTGCTCGCGCGGCGCACCCCCGACGAGTTGCGGCTGATCCTGATCGATCCGAAACGGGTGGAACTCCGGCCCTACCGGAACATCCCGCACCTGCTGACCCCGCTCATCCTCGATCCGGGCCAGGCGAAGACGGTGCTGCAGCACGCCTGCCGCGAGCTGGACCGCCGCACCCGGATCCTGGAAGAACACGAGGTGCGGAACATCGACGGTTTCAACCGGCTGGTGGAAAAGATGGCCGCGGGCAAGTCGCGCAAGCGCAGGAAGAAGAACGGAGAAGAGCCCGAGATTCCGGCGGCCCTGCCCCGGCTGGTGATCGTGGTGGACGAGCTCGCCGACCTCTTCATCCACGCCAAGGCGGAAGTGACGCCGGCGATCCAGCGGCTGCTCAGCCTGGGCCGCGCGGAGGGGATCCACCTCGTGCTGGCGACCCAGCGCCCCTCGACCGACATCGTGAGCGGCACGCTCAAGGCGAACCTGCCCACCCGCATCGCCTTCCGGGTGGCCAGCTACGTGGACTCGCGGACCATCCTGGACCGGATAGGCGCCGAAATGCTGCTCGGCAAGGGCGACATGCTGATGATGCGGCCCGGCGCCGACCTGCCGCGGGCGCAGGGCGGTTTCGTGGACGAAAAGGAAGTGGGAAAGCTCGTCAAGTTCTGGGAGAGCGCCGCCGCACCGGTCTTCGACACGGGGATGCTGGAGGACGAGCAGCCGCTTCCCTTCGTCCGCTCGGGCAACGGAGCGATCCCGGCGGCGAACGGCGCGGCGGCGTCCAGGGAGGACGCGATGTTGCCTCGGGCCCGCGAACTCATCATCCGCGAGCAGAAGGCATCCACTTCGATGCTCCAGACCGAAATGGGCCTCGGCTACCAGCGGGCGCGGCGCATCGTCGCGGAACTCGAACGCCAGGGCGTGGTCGGCCCGGCCCGCGGCGCCCAGCCGCGCCACGTCCTGGTGGTGCCCCCCTCGTGAGTTGCTCGTGATCGCGACGTTAACAGCCTGTGGCAAAACCCACGCGGCGTTCGGCCGGCGATGCATCCCGCCCGAACCACTCCGCTTCGCTCCGTTCTTCGTTGCGTTTCGGTCGAAATACACCAGGTATTCCTCCCTCACGCGCCTCGTCGGACGGGCGCCTCACCGACCTCGGCGCTCACGTGAGTTTCACCACAGGCTGTTAGGTTCCGTCCGGCTCTCCGCGGTCGGGCTCGCCGTGCTCCTGAGCGCGGGGATGGCGCTGGCCGGGTCGGGCGGCGGGTCGGGGGTTTCCGGGACCGACGGGTCCGGGGCCGGGGCCGGCGCGAGCGCCGCGCCCACTGCAAAACAGCTCTACGAGGCGGCGCGGCGCGCGGAGGAGTCGCTCCGCGGCTCGAAGACCGCGATGCGCAACAAGAACCGGTGGGAGGACATCGGGCGGAAGTACCGGTCGGTGGTCCTCTCCTTCCCCCGAAGCGGCTATTGCGACGATGCGCTCCATTACGAGGGGGGCGTCTATCGCGACGCCGCTGAACGCTTCGACGACCGCCGGTTCGCGGTGCGCGCCGCCGATGCCTGGGCGCTCCTGATCCGCGGCTACCCGGCGAGCAAGTGGGTGCCGAAGGCGCTCTACGCCCAGGTGCGTCTCTACGCCGGCCGCCTTCACGACGAGGCCGAAGCGCGGCGGGCGCTCGAGCGGCTCCAGAAGCGCGCGCCGGAGAGCGCCGAGACCCGGCTGGCCGCCGCCGTCCTCGCGAGGCCCGAGGCCCGGCGCCGGGCGGCAGCTCCCGCTCCGAAGGCCCCGGCGGAACGCACTCCCAAAGCTGCGGAGCCGGCGAAGGCCGAGGCGAGCCGTCCGGTTCCGGTGAAGCAGGAGGTGAAGCCCGCCGACCCGCCGACCACCGTGCAGAACATCCGCCACTGGGTCGGGGATTTGCACACCCGGGTGGTGATCGACCTGAGCGGGCCGACGCCGCACACCGAAGGCCGGCTCACGAATCCGGACCGGGTGTTCTTCGACCTCCACGGCTCGACGCCGGACGAGGAGCTCGAGGGCCGGGCGTTCCCGATCGAAGGCTCGCACCTCCAGCAGATCCGGCTCGGCGTTCCCGAACCGAAGACCACCCGCGTGGTGCTCGATTTCTCGAGCGTCCGGGAAGTCAGCGTGTTCGCCCTCCCCGATCCCTACCGGCTGGTGGTGGACATCCACGGGGCGCCTCCGGCGACGGTGGCGGACGCCGCCGATGGAAATGCGACGGCGCGTGAGGCGGGCGCGGCTCCCCGGACGGCAGCATCCACGACTCCGGGTAGCGAGGATGAAGCCTCACTCTCCCTGCCCCGCCCCACGCAGGGCGGCTATTCGGTCGCGCGCCAACTCGGCGCCGGGATCGGCCGCATCGTGATCGACGCGGGACACGGCGGGAAGGACCCGGGCACCCATGCCGGAAGCCTGCGCGAGAAGGACATCGCGCTCGACATCGCGAAGCGCCTGCGCGACAACCTCCAGGGCCGGGGATTCGAAGTGATCATGACAAGGGACAAGGACATCTTCCTGCCCCTCGAGCAGCGCGCCTTCATCGCCAACAGCCGCAAGGCGGACATGTTCATTTCGATCCACGTCAACGCCGCGCGGAACCGCAGGGCCCAGGGGCTCGAGACCTTCTACCTGAACCTGGCAACCTCGGACGACGCGGCGGAGGTCGCGGCCCGGGAAAACGCCTCCACCGGGAAGGTCCGGTTTTCCGATGTCCCCAAGCTGCTCAAACAGATCATGAACCACACCTTCGTGGAGGAATCGCGGGAGCTGGCGACAACGACGCAGGCCGCGATCGCCCAGAGCATCCTCGGCGGGGTCAAGCACCCGCTCAACCGGGGTGTCAAGACGGCCGGCTTTCACGTGCTGCTGGGCGCCCAGATGCCCGCGGTGCTGGTCGAGGTCGGGTTCGTGAGCAACCGCGAAGAAGCGAGGCAGCTCCGCAGCTCATCCCACCGGACGAAACTCGCAGCGGCCATCGCCGACGGCGTCACCCGTTACGCGGAAATGCTCGGCCAGGTGGTGGAGACCACCGCCGCAAAGAACGGCCAGTAGGCGGCCGGGACGCCGGTGTTCAGACCGGCACCGCGGCCCGCAGGGCCGCGAAACCACGTACTCACCCGCGCCCCCTACCCGGCCGCAAACTCGGGACGCCCCGGAAGCGCCGGGATTTCACGCACCGGAAGAACTTCGATCCGGGAATCGAGCGCATAGGTTTCGTCCCCCGGATAGACCACAAAAAGGCGCTCGATCCCCAGATCCGAGATCGCAACCCGCATCGCGCGAGTGGTGCGCGGCGCCTCGGTGAACTTGATCTCGAAGCCGTAGCGCTTGCCGTTCCGGGTCAACAAGAGATCGAGTTCCGCGCCGGCGTGGGTGGCCCAGAAACAGGGATCGCGGGGAGACAGGGCGGCGCAGATCTGCTCGATGGCGAAACCTTCGAACGAGGCTCCGACCTTCGGGTGCCCGGTGAGCACCGCGTGGGATGGCGCCCCGAGCAGAGCGTGCAGCATGCCGCTGTCGCGCACGTACACCTTGGGGGAACGGACCTGGCGTTTCTTGAGGTTCTCGAACCACGGGGGAAGCGCCCGGACCACAAACGCGCCGACGAGCAAGTCGAGGTAGCGGCGCGCCGCCGCCTCCCCCTGCCCCAGAGCGCGGGCAAACTCGGGGTCTGCGCCGCCGCGGCCCTGCGGGCCGCTGTGCCGACCGGAAGTCGGCGTTCCCTGCCCGGCGTGTCGTGAAAGAGAGGAGCGATCCGACGTTTCGCTGCGCTGACGCGCAGCGGTGCCGGCCGGAGGTCGGCGTTCCCTGGCGGGGGCGCTGTGCCAGGGGAAGGGCGGTACGTGGTTTCGCGGCCCTGCGGGCAGCGGTGCCGACCGGAGGTCCGGCGTTCCAAGCCGTCCGCGCGCTTTTTCGCAGTCAGCTACCGGCGTTCCCCAAAAAAACAATGGCGGCGAACCTGCGGTTCGCTGCCTGCCTGACCGGGGGGAAAGTGTGAAAGGGGGCCCCCCTTTCACAAAACAGCTACTCCCAATCGGAACTCGCCGCAGTGCGCCGCAGGCGCGCAAGGGAGTTTCGATTGCCGACGCGCAGCGTCGGGTGGACCGGAAGGGGCGGCGCACCTCCCAACAAGATCACCGCACGCCGCCATCCCGCTCAAACGCGCCCCCCTTCCGGTCCACTCGGCCTGGGTGCCGGGGGGCGGAATTGAACCGCCGACACAAGGATTTTCAGTCCTCTGCTCTACCGTCTGAGCTACCCCGGCTCCGGGCGCCCGCTAGGTCGCGCGGGCGCGGTAGTTTGGCACAGCGTTCAGCCCTTCGCGCCGTCCGCTTCCTCCGCGTCATCCCCGTCGAGACCGAGCGCCTTCCGCACCCGCGCTTCCACCTCGGCCGCCAGCGGTTCATCTTTCAGGAGGGTGCGGCGGGTCCGCTCCCGTCCCTGCCCGATCTGCTCCCCTTTGTACGAATACCAGGCGCCGCTCTTTTCGATGATCCCTTCGCGCACCGCCAGGTCGACCAAATCGCCGGACCGGGAAATCCCCTCGCCGTAGCGGATATCGAACTCGGCCTGCCGGAAGGGAGGCGCCACCTTGTTCTTCACGATCTTGACCCGCGTCCGGTTCCCGATCACGGCGTCCCCTTCCTTGAGGGCGCCGATCCGCCGGATGTCCACGCGCACCGAGGAATAGAACTTGAGCGCCCGGCCGCCCGTCGTGACCTCCGGATTGCCGAACATGACCCCGATCTTCTCGCGGAGCTGGTTGATGAAGACCAGGCAGGTCGCCGACTTCGAGACGATCCCGGTGAGCTTGCGGAGCGCCTTCGACATGAGACGCGCCTGGAGCCCCAGCTGGGAGTCCCCCATCTCCCCGTCGAGCTCGGCGCGGGGAACGAGCGCGGCGACCGAATCCACCACCACGACGTCCACCGAGCCGCTGCGCACCAGCGTCTCGGTGATCTCGAGCGCCTGCTCGCCGTCGTCGGGCTGGGACACGAGCAGCTCGTCGGTTTTTATCCCGAGCGCCCGGCAGTAGTCCGGATCAAGGGCGTGCTCGGCGTCGACGAAGGCCGCGACGCCGCCCAGCGCCTGGGCGGAGGCAACCACGGTGAGCGCCAGGGTGGTCTTCCCGGAGGACTCCGGGCCGAACACCTCGACCACCCGGCCGCGGGGAAAACCGCCCACCCCGAGCGCGGCGTCCACCGAAATGATCCCGGTCGGGATGGAAGACACGTCCAGGGCGGACTGCCCGAGGCGCATGATGGCGCCGCGGCCGTGCTGTTTTTCGATCTGCCCAAGGGCGATCTCGAGGGCGCGGGAGCGCTGCTCGGCGGTCTTCGACTTCTTGGCGTCTGGCGACATGGGTGGGGGGTCTCCTCGTCGGAATTGGGCGCCGCGTGCCCCGGGGCGGGCGGCGCGCTTCAGGTCTCTACAGGCTAAGACGGAATTGAGCCAAATTTTGTCCCACCCCGGCGCAAAAGGCCCGCGAGACTCTCAGAACAGCCTGTAAACAGAGTGACGCGGCCCAGTTCTCCCGGTGGGGGCTCGGCCGGCGATCCATCCCGGCGGAACCGCTCTGCTGCGCGCCGCTCATCGTTGCGCTTCGGTCGAAAGACACGCGGGCCAGTTCTCCCGGTGGGGGCTCCTCCCTCGCGCGCCTTGTCCGCCAGGCGCCTCGCCGGCCTCGGCGCTCACGCCACTCTGTCCACAGGCTGTTACCTACCCGCTCCGGCGCCCGAACCCGAGTAGTCGTAAAAGCCGCGGCCGGTCTTGCGGCCGAGCCGGCCGGCGTCCACCAGCTTCACGAGCAGCGGGCAGGGGCGGTAGCGCGGGTCCCCGAACCCCTCCTGGAGGACCCGGAGGATGTCGAGCACCACGTCGAGACCGATGAGGTCGGCGAGGGCGAGCGGCCCCATCGGGTGCCGCATCCCCAGCGTCATGATCCGGTCGATGTCCCCGGCGGCGCCGACGCCCTCCATGAGCGCGAAGGCGGCCTCGTTGATCATGGGCATGAGGACCCGGTTGGAGACGAACCCGGGAGCGTCATTGACCGCGCAGGGCGTCTTCCCGAGCCGGCGCGCGAGGCCCATCGTGGTCTCGAACACCGGATCCGAGGTCTCGAGCCCCCGGATGACCTCCACCAGCTCCATGACGGGAACCGGGTTCATGAAGTGCATGCCAATGAAGCGGTCCGCGCGGCCCGAGTGGGCGCCCAGGCGGGTGATCGAGATGGAAGAGGTGTTCGTGGCGAGAATCGCGTCCGCCGGCAGGAGCGGGTCGAGCGACTGGTAGAGCGCGGTCTTCTTCTCCTCGTTCTCGATGATGGCTTCGACCGCGAGTTCCGCATCGGCGGCGGGGGCCAGGTCGGTGCCCGGATGGATGCGCGAATAGGCGTCCCGCGCTTCCGGCTCGGACACCGTTCCCCGCTTCACCTGACGGCCCAGGTTCTTCTCGACGCTCGCCATCCCCCGCGCGGTGAACTCCTCCCGGACGTCCACGAGATCCACCTCGATCCCGGCAAGGGCGAAGACCTGGGCGATGCCGTTCCCCATCGTCCCGGCGCCCACGACGAGGGCGCGCCGCAGGGCATCCGGATCAGGCACGTTCCACTCCCAGGGCGACCCCGTTGCCGCCGCCCAGACAAAGACTCGCAACCCCCCGGTCCAGCTGGTGGTCCTGGAGCAGATACAGGAGGGTCGTGAGGATGCGCGCCCCGCTCGCCCCGATGGGGTGGCCGAGCGCGACCGCGCCCCCGTTCATGTTGGTCCGGTCCGCCGGGAGCCCGAGTTCGGAGCGCACCGCCACCGCCTGGGCGGCGAACGCCTCGTTGATCTCGAAGCAGTCCACCCCGTCCACCGTCCAGTCGAGCCGCTCGAGAAGCCTCCGGACCGCGGGCACCGGAGTCATCATGACCCACTGGGGCTCGAGCCCCGAAACCGCCTGCCCGACGATTCGGGCGAGGCGCGGCAGGCTGTAGCGCCGGACCGCCGCGTCCGAGGCGATCACCAGCGCCGCGGCGCCGTCGTTCACCCCGGGGGCGTTCCCGGCGGTCACCCGGCCGTCCCGCCGGAATACCGGCCGGAGCTGCGCCAGCGCATCCGCGGTCGCCTCCGGGCGGATGCCCTCGTCCCGCTCGACCACCACCGGGCCCTTCCGCGCCGGAACCTCCACCGGAAGGATCTCGGCGGCGAAGCGGCCGGCCTCGGTGGCGGCGTGGGCGCGGCGCTGGCTCTCGGCGGCGTAGGCGTCCATCGCCTCGCGGGTCACGCCGTAGCGGTCGGCGACCCGCTCCGCGGTCTCGCCCATATGGATGTCCTCGAAGGCGTCGGTGAGCCCGTCGTGCACCATCGAGTCCACGAGGCTCGCGTCGCCCATCTTCGATCCGGCCCGCATCCCGGAGACCAGGTGCGGGGCGTTCGACATCGACTCCATCCCCCCGGCGACCACCACGTCGGCGTCCCCGGCGAGGATCGCCTGACGGGCGAGCATGACCGCCTTCAGCCCCGACCCGCACACCTTGTTGATGGTGAGCGCGCCGATCCCGGCGGGCAATCCGGCGCCGAGCGCCGCCTGGCGGGCGGGGTTTTGGCCGAGTCCGGCGGTGAGTACGTTGCCGAGGATGACCTCGTCCACGGCGTCCGCCGGGACCGCGGCCCGCTCCACCGCCTCCCGGACCACCAGCGCGCCGAGCTTCGGGGCGGGTAGCGGCGAGAGCCCGCCGAGCAGTTTCCCGATCGGAGTGCGGACCGCGGAGGAAATCCAGACCGCCGGGACGGCGTTCGTTTCGGGGCTCGACTTCGCGGCTTCGGTCATGACCCGCGCCTTCCCGGCGGGGCGCCATCCCCGGACGCCGGCGGGGCGCCGAGCTCGACGCGCACCCGCAGCCGGGCGTCCGGAAGACCGGCGGCGCTCACCAGCCGGCGCGCGATCTCCTTCCTCCCGCGCTGCACCGCGGCGCGGGTCGCCGGGTCGTAGGCGACGACGGTCAGGATCCGGTTCTCGACGCGCGCCGGAACGGCCTTCCCGGCGATGCCGCCGGGCGCCGCCCGCTCCCAGAGCGCCTTCAGGAAATCGAGGTCGAGCATGTCCCCCTGCACGCGGCCCGGCAGGGTCAGGCCGAGGAGTTCCCCGATCGGGACCGGATCACGCCGGCGCCGGTCCGGGAGTGACCCCGGAGATGACGGAGAAACGCGCCGCATATCCGGGATCGTAACCGGCGGGGGCGGCGGTTGACTCCTCCCGGCGGGGGCCTTCGGACTGCTAACAGCCGGTGGTGAAACCCACGCGGCCCAGTTCTCCCGGTGGGGGCTCGGCCAGCGATCCATCCCGGCCAAACAGCCGGTGAGGAAACCCGCGCGGCCCAGTTCTCCCGGTGGGGGCTCGGCCGGCGATCCATCCCGGCCAAACAGCCGGTGGTGAAACCCACGCGGCCCAGTTCTCCCGGTGGGGGCTCGGCCGGCGATCCATCCCGGCTGAACCACTCCGCTTCGCTCCGTTCTGCGTTGCGTTTCGGTCGAAATACACCCGGTATTCCTCCCTCACGCGCCTTGTCAGCCAAGCGCCTCGCCCCCACCGGGAGAACTGGCCGGCCTCGGCGCTCACGTGGGTTCCACCACCGGCTGTTCACCGCGTCGCTGCGCGCCGCTCATCGTTGCGTTTCGGTCGGAATACACCCGGTATTCCTCCCTCACGCGCCTTGTCAGCCGGGCGCCTCACCGGCCTCGGCGCTCACGTGGGTTCCACCACCGGCTGTTATAGTCGCCCTCTTGGGAACTCGATCCGGAGGGACTTCAATGGCCCAGACCAGGTATCCGAAAACGCCTCGCGGGGAACAACCCGACGCGAGCATCGAGCAGGCCGAGACACCGGCGCGGGGATCGGTTTCCCGCCGCCAGTTCCTGCGGGGAAGCGCCGCCGCCGGCGCCGCCTCCGCGGGGTTGCTGTCCGGCATTCTGGATGAGGCCGCGGCTCAGGGAGAGCCGGGAGTAGCCGGGCCGGGCGCGGTGGACATGGCCTTCAAGATCAACGGGAAGGCGCACGTCGCCACCCTGGAACCCAGGGTCACGCTGCTGGATGCGCTCCGCAACCACCTCGACCTGACCGGCGCCAAGAAGGTCTGCGACCGCGGCACCTGCGGCGCCTGCACGGTGCTCATGAACGGCGACCCGGTCTATTCCTGCTCGGTGCTCGCGATCGAAGCGCAGGGCGCGGACCTCACCACCGTCGAGGGCATCGGATCGCCGCAAGACATGCACCCCATCCAGCAGGCGTTCGTGGACAACGACGCGCAGCAGTGCGGTTTCTGCACTCCCGGCTTCATCGTCGCCAGCACGGCGCTCCTGAACCGTCATCCGAACCCCGATCAGGACACCATCCACCGGGAACTCGGCGGCAACCTGTGCCGCTGCGGCACCTACGCCGGCATCCGGGCCGCCGTGGCCCAGGCGGCCGGAGGAGGAACCACCAATGGCTGAGTACACCTGGCCCGCTCCCGCCGACCGCCTGCATATCGGCAAACGCATAAGCCGGCTCGACGGCCCGGTCAAGGCGACCGGACGGGCGAAATACGCCTATGACATGAATCGGCTCGGCATGGTCTGGGCGACCATGGTCCAGAGCCCGCACGCCCACGCCCGCATCACCGGCATCGACACTTCGGCGGCCGAAGCGATGGACGGGGTGGTCAAGGTCCACATCATCCAGGACGTGGGTACCGAGATCCAGTGGGCCCACGACGAGATCGTGGCGGTGGCGGCCACCTCCGAAGAGGTGGCGCGCGACGCCGCGGCCGCAGTGAAGGTCGACTACGAAGTGCTGCCGCACTTCGTGAACGAGCGCGCCGTGGACGAGGCGCCCGACGCCCAGCCCGCCCAGGCGGAGACCACCGGAGACCCGGCGGCCGCCATGGCCTCGGCGGCGACCCGCTCGAACGGCGCTTACCATGTGGCGCAGATCGCCCACTGCTCCCTCGAACCCCACGGCCAGGTCGCCGAATGGGAAGACGAGGAGACCGTGACGGTGTGGGCCTCGACCCAGGCCATTTCCGGCGTGGCCTCGCAACTCGGCGAGGCGGTCGGCATCCCGGCCTCGAACGTCCATGTCGAGACCCAGTACATGGGCGGCGGGTTCGGCAGCAAGTTCAGCGTCGACCGCTGGGGCGTGGTCTGCGCGGAACTCGCGCGCATGACCGGGCGTCCGGTGAAGCTGATGCTCGACCGCGACCAGGAGGTGAGCGTCGCCGGCGCCCGGCCCTCCACCCACGCCGAGATTTCGGCTGCCGCCGACGCCGGCGGCAACGTGGTGGCCTGGGACTCGAAGAGCTGGGGCTCCGGGGGTCCGTCGGGCGCCGGCTCGCCGCCGATTCCCTACGTCTTCAACTTCGACAACCAGACCCACGCCCACACCTCGGTGCCCACGAACACCGGGCCGGCGCGGGCCTGGCGCGCTCCGAACCATCCGCAGGCGTGCTTCGTCACGATGCGGGCGCTGGAGGATCTCGCCCACGCGGCGGGAATGGACCCGCTCGCGATGTTCCTGAAGAACATCGAGAAGACCGGCGAGCGATCCGGCGTCTATACCGAGGAGCTCGAAAAAGCCGCCGAACTGATGGGCTGGCGCGACCGCTGGCGGCCGCGCGGCTCCAGCAGCGGAACGATGCGTTCCGGACTCGGCCTCGCGCTCCACACCTGGGGCGGACGCGGCCACCGGAGCAACTGCGAGGTGCTCGCCTACCGTGACGGGCTGGTCGAAGCCCGCATCGGGAGTCAGGACCTCGGCACCGGAACGCGCACGGTGATCGCGATGGTGCTCGCCGAGACCTTCGGCCTCGGCCTCGACCAGGTCAAGGTGACCATGGGGCGGAGCGTGCTCCCGGCCTCCGGCGCCTCGGGCGGCAGCACCACGGTGGGAGGCGTCAGCGGCTCCACCCGCCGGGCGGCGCTCAACGCGGTGGATGCGGTATTCGAGCGGATCGCGCCCCGGCTCGGGACCGAGGCCGCGAACCTTCAACTCAAGAACGGCCAGCTCCACTTCAAGGACGGCTCCATGGCAGCGATGCCCTGGCGGCAGGCGGCGGCCCTCATCGGGGTGAACCCGGTGTCCGCCGCGGGCGCCAACCCCGGCCCGGGCCAGTTGAACGACAGCGGGGTGGGCGGCGTCCAGATGGCCGACGTCAGCGTGGACATGGAGACCGGCGTGGTTTCCATCAACCGGCTGGTGGCGGTCCAGGACTGCGGGCTGGTCCTCGACCTGAAGACCGCCGAGAGCCAAGTGTACGGAGCGCTCATCATGGGCGTCACCTACGCGCTCACCGAGGAGCGGATCTTCGATCCGCACACCGGCCTCATGCTGAACGCCGACATGGAGTTCTACAAGCTCGCCGGAATCGAGGACGTGGGCGAGATGATCGTCCACATGATGACCGGACCCGGCTACGACGAACGGGGCGTGATCGGCCTCGGTGAGCCGCCGGTCATCGCGCCGGGAGCGGCGATCGCCAACGCGGCGAGCAACGCTGCCGGAGTCCCGATCAACGAGCTGCCGATGACCCCCGAACGGGTGCTCGCCGCAATCAACGGTGGAGGGATGGCCTGATGCGCGCCTTCGAATACACGAGTCCCCGGACCGCCGACGACGCGGTCCGGATGCTGTCCGCCGAGGGCGCCGTGGCGCTCGCCGGCGGCACCGACCTGCTGAGCCTGATGAAGGACGGGGCGGCGGCGCCGTCGCGCCTCGTCAACCTGAAGGCGATCCAGGATCTCACCGGGGCTCACGAGACCGGCGACGGGCTCCACATCGGCGCCACGACCCGCCTCGGGCCGCTGGGCGAACACCGCGCGATCCGCGAGTCGTTTCCCGCGGTCGCCCAGGCGATCGCCGGGGTCCGCAGCCGGCAGGTCCTGTCGATGCGGACGGTCGGCGGCGACCTCTGCCAGCGGCCGCGCTGCTGGTACTTCCGCGCCGGCTTCGGGCTCGTCCCGATGCACGACGGCGAGTCCATGGCGAAGACGGGCGACAACCGCTACCACGCGATCTTCGGGAATTCGGGGGCGGCGGTCTTCGTGAACCCGTCGAGCCTCGCGCCGCCGCTGATCGCGCTCGGCGCGTCGGCGACCGTGCTGGGTCCGGACGGCGAGCGCACCATCGCGCTGGAGGACCTCTATCGCACGCCGATGTCGAGCGACGAGAGCGAGTTGACGCTGGGCGCCGCCGAGATCGTCACCGGGGTCACCATCCCGATGCGGGCGAGCAAGAACGCCACCTACGACGTGCGGAACCGGAAGGGCTTCGACTGGCCGCTCGCCACCGCCTCGGTAGCGATGGGCGACGGGGGCACCCGGGTGGTGCTCGGACACGTCGCTCCGACCCCGTGGATGAGCGCCGCCGCGGCCGGCGCGCTCGCTGGCGGCATCAGCGAAGCCAGCGCCCAGGCGGCGGGTGACGCCGCGGTGGCGGACGCGTCCGCGCTCTCCGGAAACGCCTACAAGATCCAGCTCGCGCGGGTCGCGGTCAAGCGCGCCGCGCTCGCCGCCATGTGAGGGGATAGACGATGGCCACGAAAACAACCGTTCCGAAAAGCACCATTCCGGGCGCCTCCGGACGCGCCGCTTTCTCGCTCTGCCACCGTCTTCGCTCCAAGGCGATGTACATGGACGTGGAGTACGACCCGAGCGTCCCGGGCGGCGTGCCCGGCGACGGCTATTTCTGGTGTACCCACACCCAGAATTGCCTCGGCCCGGACGGCCGGGTGGCCGACCGCGACCAATGCACGGCGGGGTCCGGACGAGGCTGTTTCGAATCAGCGTACTGACAGCCCGTGTGGGAAGCACCCCGCACTATTCCCCTGACGATTCGCGCCGAAGGCGCCAGTTGGTCCGCGTGCGGGGCGCTTCCCACACGGGGTGACAGCGTGGATCGCTGCGCGATCCGCGCTGTCCTTTTTCGCGGGGAGGGGAAACCCCTCCCCACACCCCTCCCCGCGGCGCTCCGCGCCGCGCCGCGGATGGACGCCGCCAGCTTTGCGCCACAGGCTATTGGGCCGGCGACAGGGGCGTGCGGTGGAGAACCTGCGGCTGTTAAACTGCGACATTCGGCTGGCCGCACCGAGCGGCGGTTTCCCGATGGAGGAAGTGTCATGAAGATTTCCCGTTTTGCGCTGGTAGCCGCCCTCCTCGCGATGGGCGCGACGGCTTTCGCCGCCACGGCCTTCGCTGATGGTCCCGGCGAGGCGGACGCTTCGCTTGAGGGGCTGTACCTCGAGGCCCGCACCGCGGATGTCTACGCGGGTCACTGCTTCGCGAACAGCGAAGTCGGGCTGGACGGACAGGAAGCCGTGCTGGCTTGGAACGTCTCCGAGGGGACGTACGAGGGCGTCGAGCTTTCCGGGCTGTCGGTGGTCGCGGTGGTGAAGGCGCAGGCCACCCTGGGCGATCCGCATGACAACCCCTATCCGGCCGATTCGGTGCTGATCGTGGACGAGAACGCGAACGCCGACCAGCGGGCCGCGCTCATCCAGCTCGCGCACGACATGGGCGGCGAGCTGCTCGAGAACGTTCTGAACATTCACGACGCTCCGGTGGCCGCGGACTTCGAAAGCCGGCCAGGGCATGCCTCGTTGACCGCCGGCGAGTTGGTGGAGCTCCGCACCCGGGCGATCACCCACAAGGATCACCTCTGCGGCAGCGAGTTCGTGTACTACCCGCCGCTGACCGAGATCGCGGACGCGATGCCGGCCTACACCGAGGCCCACGCGTTCCGGGGCGACGACTTCAACACCACCTGGAGTTGCCCGCTCAAGCGGAGCGCCTTCCTCGGCACCTTCGTCCGTTAACCGTCTTTCCGCGCGTCGCCTCATGAAGGTTCCATCGCGTTTCGCTTATCTGCTGCCCGCGGGGCTGCTTGCTGCCGGTCTCGTTCTCGCAAGCGATCAGCCGACCCTCGGCGCCGCCGACGGCGCCGCGCCGGATGGCGTCTCTGACGAGATTCGGGCCGTGATCGGCGCGGAGGGCGTCCGGACGACGCTCGGCTCGGGAGTGAACCTCGACTTCTGGCTACGGACCGAAGCGCCCGGCGGCGGCGGAGCGAACCCCGGAGCCACCTTTCCCGACCTCAAGGTGGGAACCCTGGTCGGGGTGGTTCGGATCGACGGCCCCTGGTCCGACTACAAGGGGAATCCGCTCGAGCCCGGCGTCTTCACCATGCGCTACGGGAATCGCCCGGAGGACGGGAACCACATGGGCGTTTCCGTCCACCTCGACTACGTGCTGCTCGTTCCGGTGGTCGAGGACATGACGGTCGACGTCGAATGGGGACAGGACGACCTGAACATCATGAGCTTCGCCGCCACCGGCATCGGCCACCCCGCGGTGATGAGCCTGGCCCCGAACTGGGACGGCATCAGCGAGTCGACCGTCTTCCAGGACGACGCCGGCGGCTGGGCGCTCGGCTACCCCTGGGAGGGCGGCCTCACCCTCGGCTTCGTCGTAGACGGCGAAGGAGAGCACTAAGTCCGGAGCGGTCCGGGAACGGGGCGTTCACTCCCCATTTCCGACCTTTGGTCTTGCACCGTCTGCTCGGTGTGGGGTGAACGCCCCGTTCCCGAACCGCCCGGCGCTTCGCGCCGGCAATCGAAACTCCCTTGCGCGCCTACGGCGCGCGGCGGCGAGTTCCGATTGGTAGTTACCTTTTTGTGAAAGGGGTGCGGAAGCCCCCCTTTCACACTTTCCCCCCGATCACGCGGGCAGCCAACGCGGGCACCGCACATCGCTGAGCAGGAGAAAGCGCGGGGACGCCTTGGAACGCCGACCTCCGGTCGGCACGCGCTGGCCAACGGCCAGCGCACGGCACATCGCCGCCCTCCCTCACCGGACGCCGGGAAGGGCACCTCCCCATTCCCCCGGCAATACACTCGCCGCTGCCGCTGAGAGGACCCTCACCATCCCCCAACTCGCTCTGGAAACCACCACCAACGCCGCCGGCATCCTCCTCGCCGCCGGCGAGTCGAAGCGGATGCGCCGGGTAAAGGCCCTCCTCCCCCACCCGGACGGCTCCGGGCGGACGCTCATCCGCGCCGCGGCGGACACGCTCATTGCCGCCGGCCTCGACCCGGTGGTGGTAGTCCTCGGCCATGTGCACCGCGAGATCGCTCCTGAACTCAGGGGCCTCGGAAACACCGTGCGTCCGGTGCCGAACCCCGCCTACCAGCGGGGCATGCTCTCGTCCCTCCAGGTCGGGATCCGGGCGCTGGCCGCCGAACGGCACATCTTCTGGGCGGTGGTCGCCCCGATGGACCAGCCCTTCCTTTCCGCCAGCCTCATCCGGAGGCTGGTCGCCGCCGCGGCCGAGCCCAGCCAACCCCCCGCCGCGGTCGTTCCGGCCACTCCGGCCATGGAACGGACGGGGACCTGGGGCCTGCCGGTGGTGCTCCGAAGGCGCCTTTTCCCCGAGGTGCTCGAACTTTCGGAAACCCGCGCGATAGAAGACGGGGGCCGGGACCGGGGCGCCGGACGTGTCCTCGCGCGCCATCGCGGCGACCTGGTGGTGGTCCCCGCGGAGGACCGGGAACTGCTGGACCTCGACAACTGGGAGAGTTACGAGAAAGCGCGGCACGCCGCAGGAGCAGAGCAGGCATGACCCTTCCCCTGCCCCACCTCACCGCCCTCCTCCTCAGCTATGGCTATGTCGGCGCGCTGCTGCTCGGCGCCGAACTGCTGCGCCGGGGCGGAATGACCTCCCCGGACACGACGCGCAAGATCGTCCACGCGGGAGTCGGGCTCTGGGTAGTGCCTACGGTCTTCATCTTCTCCGACTGGCGGATGGCGATCGTGCCGCCCGTGACCTTCGTGCTCACGAACTACGTCATCCGTCGCTTCCGGCTGCTGCCCGCCCTCGACGACGACCCGGCAAACCTGGGCACGGTGTTCTTCCCCATCTCCTTCGCCGCGCTGCTCGCCGTCTTCTTCCGGCCCGGAGCCCCGAATGACGAGGCCTTCGTGGCGGTGGCCGGTCTGCTCGCCATGGCGCTCGGCGACGCCGCCGCCGCGATCTTCGGGAAGCGCTACGGAACCCGCCGCTACACGATCCTCGGCCACTCCCGGACGATGGAAGGGAGCATGGCGATGTTCCTCGTCACCGGGGTCGCGGTCGCCGTGGTGCTCAACACCATGGCGGGGTTCTCGTGGCACCCCGCAATCGCCTTCGGGCTGGTGACGGGAACCGCCGCGGCCGGGATCGAAGCCGTCTGCCCCTTCGGCAGCGACAACCTGTTCGTACCGCTCGGCACTGCGGCGGTGTTGTGGGCGCTGGTACAGGTGAGCGAGGCCGCGCTCGGGGTTTTCTAAGGCGCGGCGGCTTTTCGGCGGCGATACCGGCCATCCGTTCCGATAAGGTTGCCGCCGCAGAACCCGGCTATGTCCATCATTTCCCTTGACAAAGGACGCGCGCTCGGCTCGACGGTAGCCCGCGTGGGGTGGCGCTCGCTGCAGGTCGCCGCCGTGATCCTCGTCGTGGTCGTCCCATTCGGGTACACCGTCACCGAGCGAACAGCGACGTCTTGATGGGCGCGCTCGCCGGCCTGACGGTCGGGATCGGCCTCAATGTGCGGATGGGGGAGCGGAACGGCCGCGCCATCGGCATCCTGATCGGCTCGACCGTGGGAGCCGTAACGGCGCTGATCGCCGGCATCATTCCGGGCAATCCCTGGGGCCTGCTCGTGACCCCGGTGCTGGCGCTCTCCATCGGGCTGACCGACGGGCTCGGCGAGACGCGCATCCGGGGCTACCGGGAAGCCCTCAAGGAATCGGCTCTCGTCTCGGGTCTCCTCGGGGCGGGACTGCTATTCGTGCCTGGCGGATTCGTCGGTACGGCGGGCTGCCTCTTCCTGATCGGACCAAACGCGCTCTACGTGGGGTTCTTCAACCGAAACCAGGAGGGGACGCGCTATTCGCGTCCGCCCCTCGGACTCGTGTTCACCTGGGCGGTCGTGTTCGCCCTGGTCACCTACCTGGTGGTCCACGAGGCGGAGCCGCACCGGTCCGTTGACGCGAGCCTGCTCTCCGCCTTTGTCGCACTGGTGGCAGTACCCATCCCGACGTTCCTGGCGGCCCGGACGTTCGCGATCTGGATCCAGCCGCGTCTTCGCCTCTACGTCCAGCTTGCCGATTACCTGCGCGTGATGTGGGTCCCGATCGGCGGCTTCGCCGTCGGGTACCTCGCGATCCTCGTGATCTTCGCCAGTTTCTTCGGAATGCTCGAGCGCTTCGTTCCGGGTTCGTTCAGCGGAGCCGCCGACGCCGGCGTTCTGGACTGGATCGCGTTCTCGTTCTATTCGGCGATCGCCGATCCCAGCTCGGCGATCGGAGCGGTCTCCGCGACCGCCCGGTTCCTGGTCGGAACCCAACTGGTCTTTTCCATCGGCTGGGCGCTCGTGGTGTTCGCCGCGGTGATGTCCGCGATCCAGCCGCAACTGGACGAGATCTCCCGCCGCCGCGCCAAGAGCGGCGACTGATCCCGCGTCCCTGCCGCCGCTGCTAGAGCGAGCGGGCGATGAGCGAGAGGACCGTCCCCGCCTCGTCCTCGGTCAGCGAGAGGTTCGGACGGACGCGCACCGAACGCGCACCGCACCCGAGGATGAGGAGCCGGTTCTCGTAGGCGCGAGCCAGGAACCGGTCGCGCTCCCCGGTGTCCGGGAGATCGAAGGCGCACATGAGGCCCCGGCCGCGGACGGCGGTCATCCGGCCGCCGGCCTCCCGCGCCAGGTCGTGGAGTCCCTCGAGAATCACCCGGCCCACCCGGGCGGCGTTCCCGATCAGGTCCTCCTCCTCGATGATCTCCAGATAGCGGCCGCAGCGGACCATGTCCACCAGGTTGCCACCCCAGGTGGAGTTGATCCGCGAAGGCAGCCGGAAGACGTTGTCCTCCACCTCGTCGACCCGACGGCCCGCGAGGATGCCGCAGACCTGCGTTTTCTTGCCGAACGCGAGGATGTCCGGCTGGACCCCGAAGTGCTCGAAGCACCACATCCGGCCGGTCATGCCCACCCCGGTCTGCACCTCATCGAAGATGAGCAGGAATTCGTGCTCGTCGGCGAGCCTCCGGAGCGCCTCCAGGAATTCACGCCGGAAGTGAAGGTCGCCGCCCTCCCCCTGGATCGGTTCGATGATGAGGCCGGCGATGTCGTCGGGATCTTTGGCCACCGCGGCTTCGATCGCGGCGATCGCCCGCGCCTCGGCGGCCTCGGTCTCGGCGAGACGCTCGGCCTCCGGGAACCGGATGTAGGGATTCTCGATGCGCGGCCAGTCGAACTTGGGGAAATAGGCCACCTTCATCGGCTCGGTGTTGGTGATCGAGAGCGCGTAGCCGGTCCTTCCGTGAAAGGCCTGCCGGAAGTGAATGATCTTGCTGCCCCGCTCGCCCTTCCCGGCGGCGAGGTTCTTCCGCACCTTCCAGTCGAAGGCGGTCTTGAGCGCGTTCTCCACCGCTACGCTGCCGCCGGCAACGAAGAAGGCATGCGGCAGGTCGTCCGGGATGGCGAAGCGGGAGAAGGTGTCGAGAAAACGGGCCATCTCGACGGTGTAGAAGTCGGAGTTCGACGGTTTGTGGACCGCGACCCGACCCAGGCGCTCCAGGAACGCGGGATTGGTGACCCCCGGATGGTTGTGGCCGATGGGGTTCGTCGCGAAATAGGAAAAGCAGTCGAGGAAATCCCGGCCGGTGCGGGCGCAGCGCATCCAGGCGCCGTTGCTTTCGTCGAGATCAAGGACCAGATCCAGCCCGTCCGCGATGAGATGCCGGCGGAGGATGTCGTGGACTTCGGCGGGGCCCGGCCCCCGCGAAACAGCGGCGGAAATCGAACTCACGGTCATGCCGGAAGCGTACCAAGCGGGAACGGGATCGGAACGGTGCCGAACCCATACACTCCGGCGGATGCACCGGCGCGCGAGCGGCCTCGTTCTGGCGGCCCTGCTGTTCGGCGCCCCGGCCGGGACGGCCGCCGCCGCCCCTGACAGCCGAGAGGATGCCGGGCCGCTGGTGGTCGAGGTGCGGGTCTTCGAGATCCGGCGACTCAACTCGGACTTCTCCCCCCTCGAAGACCTCTCGTTCCGGGTGGATAGCGATGGAACCGCCGTCCAGGTTTCCGAGTGGCTCGCGACGCTTGCCCGGCGGATCCCGGATGCCTACTTCGCCCAGCTCCTGACGCTCGGGCCCGCGCCGGCCGCCGCCGAGGTCAAATGGGAAATCAGGCGGCAGGACGGCAGGCGGGCCATCCGGATGCGCGTGCGGCCCGCCCCCGCAAACGCTCCGGCAAGCTCATCCGTCTCCGGGGGGGGCACCTCGGAGGCGAACGAACCGCCCCCCCGCTTCTGGCTGGACTTCGACCTGCTCCGCACCGGAAGCGCTGCCCAGCAAATCAAGCTGCAGGGGCCAATCGAGCCGGGAATGACCCGGATGGTCAGCGGCCTCAACTTCGAGATAACGCTCAGCCGCTACCTGTCGTGGTTCCGGGAACCCGGCGACCTCGCCGCCCGGGAGCTCCTCTACGAGAGCATCCGGAATCGGAACATCTACCTGGCGTTCGGGATCACTTTCCGGCACCTCGAAGGTCCGGCTCCGCCGCCGGCCGTCCGCCTACGGCCCCCGGACGATCCGAGGCTCCGCCAGCTCCGGTCGCCGCTGGTCGGGAACGCGGAAGGGATCGTGCGACTCCGTGTCTATCTGGATGAGGAAGGCGCCGTGAATCACACCGAGATTCTCGAAACCACCCTGCCCGAAGTCACTCCCCGAGTGCTCGGCATCGTGTCCGGCTGGCAGTTCCCGCAGGCCGCGGGGCGCGAGGGGCGGCTGTTCTTCCCGATCCGCAGTGTGCGGCCCATCCCCTCGGGTTAGCAGCCGGTAGTGAAACCCAGGCTCGGCGCTCACCCGGGTTCCACCACCGGCTGCTGACCCCGGACGGCGGTTCCGCCGCGCGATGGGACGCTTGCCGACGGCCCGGCTGTCTGGTACAAGGGTGCGTTCGCTCTCATTCCTCAAGGAGAACACGAAATGAAATTCCGGACCCTCTGTATGCGGGCTGCGCTGGGCGCGGCCCTCCTCGCCCTCGCAGCCTCTCCCGTCCTCGCCCAGTCGAGCGGTCTCGGCACCATTTCGTTCCCGAACTCCGGGAACGAGGCGGCCCAGAAGGACTTCATCGACGGCGTCGGCCTGCTCCACAGTTTCGAGTGGGAGGACGCCGCCGAGGCGTTCCAGCGCGCCCAGGCAGCCGACCCCGACTTCGCGCTCGCCTACTGGGGAGAGGCCCTGAGCCATTCCGGCGGCCACCACTACCCGCCCGGACAGGACATGTCGAAAGCGCGGGCCGCGCTGCTGAAGCTC
Organism: Candidatus Marinacidobacterium sp.; assembly: GCA_965250045.1. Classification (GTDB taxonomy): domain Bacteria; phylum Acidobacteriota; class Vicinamibacteria; order Marinacidobacterales; family Marinacidobacteraceae; genus Marinacidobacterium. The sequence continues at coordinate 1,997,053 of OZ252286.1, read as the reverse complement.
GGGAAGACCCGCGCCGAAAGGGTGGCCAAGGCGACGACCGACCGCGAGAAGCGCTATCTCGAGTCGACCCACATCCTCTACGGACCGGGAGACGTCCAGGAACGGTCCGACGGTTACGAGCAGGCGCTCGCCGAGCTCTCGGCCGCCTATCCGGATGACCTCGAAGCGGCGGCGTTCCATGCGCTCGCCCTCATGCGCACCCGGGTCCGGGGCGAAGCCAGCCGGCGGGTTGACATGCGCGCCGGCGCCATCGCCCAGCGGGTGTTCCGGGCCAACCCGGACCATCCCGGCGCCGCGCACTACGTGATCCACGCCTATGACGACCCGGTGCATGCCCCGGTGGCGCTCTACGCCGCCGAGAAGTACTCGGACATCGCCCCGGCGGCGGTGCACGCGCTCCACATGCCCTCGCACATCTTCGTGCAGCACGGGATGTGGGACCAGGTTCGCGGCCTCAACACCCGCTCCTACCAGGCTTCGATCGACCGCGCGGAGAGGAAGGGACTCTCACCGGCGCGCTACTCCTACCACGCGCTCTATTGGCTCCTCTACGCCTACCTCGAGGAAGGCCGCTACGACGACGGCCAGGCGCTGCTCGAAGAGTTCGGGGAACTCACCAAGCGCGACGAAATGACGGGCGGCATGAAGGAAACCTGGCTCCGCATGGACGCCCTGCACACGGTGGAGACCCGGCGCTGGAAGCCCGAGCCGGTGGACGATCTGGTGGCGCAACTCGACGGCGACGAACCCGAGGTCGGCCACCGCACCGCCGGAGCGATGATCTACGCCCGCGGGGTTAGCGCCGCCGAGACCGGGGACCTCGAGACCGCGAAGAAAGCGCTCGAAGGACTGCAGAAGATCCACGAGATGCTCGCCAGCGACGAGAACCCGCGCGGCGCCGAGCAGGCGGCGGTGATGGCCCACGAGATGGCGGGCGTGATCGCCAAGGCCGAGGGCGACCGCGACGGCGCCCTCGAGGCCTTCCGCAAGGCGGTGGACGTGGCGGAAAGCATGGAGCCCCCCTCCGGGCCTCCGGGCGAATCCCCCATCGATTCGCCGATCCAGCCCGCCCACGAACTGCTGGGCGACATGCTCCTCGAAGCCGGCGACGCCGAAACGGCTCTTCAGGTCTTCGAGACCTCGCTCCAGCGGACCGCGAAGCGGCCCCATTCGCTCTACGGCGCCGCGCGCGCCGCAGCCGCGCTGGGTGACGAAGAGGCGGCCCACCGCTACTTCGAACAGCTCCTCAACACTCCGGAGCGGGGGCCGGATCTACCAGGGCTGAAGGACGCGGAAGCCGCGGTCGGCGACACCACCACGCAACAGAACTGAGCCTGAACTAGACCAAATACCTGCGAGGGCGGCCCCGGCGGTGGCCGCCCTCCGTGTCGAGCGGTCCCCGGACGGGGCCACCAGTAGCGTCCAGTTACCGCCTGTCGTCTCTCGTTGTGTTCGGGCCCCGTCCGAGAACCGCCCGGCGCTTCGCGCCGGCAATCGAAACTCCCTTGCCCGCCTTCGGCGCGCGGCGGCGAGTTCCGATTGGTCGTTACCTTCTTGTGAAAGGGGAGAATCTCCCCTTTCACACTTTCCCCCGAAATCGCAGGCAGCGAACAAAGTTCGCTGCCATGAGTCTTCTCTGGCGTGCTCGGCTCTTCGTCATCCGGAATTGTCGAGAAACGAACCCGCCGCTGATTAATCGTCGCCGCCGAGAATGCCGGAGCGGAGCAGGTAGTAGAGCAGGGTCACGACGCCGGTGAGAGCGGCGGCGACGTAGGTCATGGCCGCGGCGCTCAGCACTTGCGAGACCCCGCGACGCTCGTCGGGGGTGATGATCCCGGTCTCCCAGACGAGCGCCTTGGCGCGGCGAGAGGCGTTCAGTTCGACCGGCAGCGTCACCACCTGGAAGAGCACCACCATCGAGAAGAGCGCGATTCCGAGCTGAACCAACCCGAGGGCTCCGAACAGGAAGCCGCCGATCAGCAGGAAAATGGAGACGTTCGAGGCGAAGCTCGCGGGCCGGGCGAGCACTTGGCGGAACATCAGCGGCTGGTAGCCGGCGTGGTGCTGCATGGCGTGCCCGACCTCGTGGGCGGCCACCGCCACCGCTCCCACCGTCCGTCCGCCATACACCTCGGGTGAGAGCCGGAGCACCCGGACTCTCGGGTCATAGTGATCGGACAGCGCCCCCGGATGCTGCTCCACGGGGATGTGGATGCCCTGGCGGCGAAGCAGCATCTCGGCGGTCTCGCGGCCACTACGCCCGCTCGAGACCGGGACCCGGTGGTAGCGGGCGAAGGTGCGCTTCACCTTGAACGTCGCCCACAGGGTGAGCGCGATGGCGGGCGCCAGCATCAGGAAATAGAGGGGATCGAAGAAGAACATGGAAGAACCGCGGAGCGGGAGAGAGAATGAGGTCTCCTATGGGTATAACACCAAACGACCTCGAATTGTTTCCTGACCGAACCTCTTCCGGAACCTCCGGAGAAGAACCGCTCGGCATCAACGCGGGACGCCTCAAGAACTCGCTCATCACCCTCTCCCGCTTTGGCCCCCATCCGGACGGCGGCGCGCGGCGGCTCGCCTTTTCGAAGGAGGAACTCGCGGCCCGCGCCTGGATCAGCGGCGAGATGGAAAGCGCCGGACTCGCGGTGCGCACCGACCCCGCCGGAAACCTCTTCGGACGGCGGGATGGAAAGGAGCCCCTCCCCGCCATCCTCTTCGGATCGCACCTCGATACGGTGCCGCGAGGCGGCCACTACGACGGGACGCTCGGGGTTCTCGGGGCCCTCGAGGTGCTGCGCGCGCTCGCAGAACAGCGCGTGGAAACGAGCCACCCGCTGGAGATGGTCGTCTGGTGCGACGAGGAAGGCGCCCACTTCGGGAACGGCCTCTTCGGCAGCCGCGCGGCGACGGGAGGAATCCACGACGGAGAACTCGACCGGGTCGGGGAGGACGGGCTCAGCCTCCACGAATGGATCGAGCGCTACGAGCTCGATCCCCGGGCGCTGGAGCGCGCGATTCTGGACCCGCGGCGGGTGCGGGCGGTCTTCGAACTCCACATCGAACAGGGCGGGAACCTGGAACGGGAGGGCTGCCGGGTCGCGGTCGTGGAGGGCATCGTCGGGATCCACCGGTTCGAGGTGAACGTCGGCGGATTCCAGAACCACGCCGGCACCACCCCGATGGCCGAGCGAAAGGACGCCATGCTCACCGCCGCCCACCTGATCGTCGCGGTCCACGAGGAGATCCGGGCGCTCCCGGGAGAACAGGTCGGCAACGTGGGCCAACTCGCCGTCTCGCCCGACGCCGCCAACGTGGTGCCGGGAGCGGTGCGGCTCCCGATCGAGCTGCGCGATCTGCAGGACGAGGTGGTGGACAGCGTCTTGGAGCGGATCGAAGCGCGCGGAGCCCGGCTGGCCGAGGCGACGGGCTGCACGGTCGGGATCCACCGGACGCTCCGCGAGCCGCCGGCCGACATGGATCCCGGGCTCCGGGCGCTGCTCTACCGAGTCGCCCGCGAGGCGGGACACGAACCGCTGTCGCTGCCGAGCCGCGCCGGCCACGACGCCCAAAACACCGCGCGGCACGGCATCCCCACGGCGATGATCTTCGTCCCCAGCCGGAGCGGCATCAGCCACTCACCCGAGGAGTGGACCTCCTGGGAAGACTGCGCCCGGGGCGTGGACCTCCTACGGCGCGCCGTGCTGGCGGTAGACGCGGCGTGAGGAAACGCCGGCCAGTTGCTGTGAAAATGCAGTTGCGCCGGTCCCCCAGCAGAGCGGATGGCGCGCAGGCAAGGGAACGCCGACCTCCGGCCAGTTCTCCCGGTGGGGGCCGGCACCGCCCCGCGAAGCGGCGCGAGCTGCGTATCGCCACTTGCCCGCACAGCGCCGGCGGGTGGCCGTCTTCAGGTGTTGAGGAAGACCTCGCGGCCCAAGGCGGAGGACTCCTGGATGGCCTTCACCACCCGGAGCGAACGAAGCGCCTCCTCGCCCGTCAACACCGGATCCCTCCCCTCGCGCACCGCGTCCGCCATGTCCTGAAGCTGCACCCGGTGGCGGGTCTGCGGGTAGGCCCAGGGATCGTCCGTGTCGACCCAGTCCGTACTCTCGGGCAGCCCCTCGGGACCGGGGACGCCTTCGACGTCCCAGACGAGGAACTGGTCGTACTGCGCGTTCGCGATCACCGTCCCCCGCTCGCCGTGGATCTCGAGCCGGGAACGGAGCGCCGGCCGGATCGCGGTGGTGCTCTCCACCACCCCCATGGCGCCGTTTTCGAAACGGAGCATCGCGGTGGCCACATCTTCCACCTCGATCGCGTGGCGCCGGGTGGCCGTCCGCCCGATCACCGACGCGACCGGCCCCACGAGGTGCTGCAAGAGATCGATGATGTGGATGGACTGGGTCATCAGGCAGCCGCCGCCCTCGAGCTCCGCGGTGCCGCGCCAGGCCGCCCGCCGGTAGTAGGACGGGGCCCGGCTCGCCTTGTCGAAGGCGTCGGCCAGCCAGATCTCCCCGAGCCCCCCGCTTCCGAGCAGTTCCCGGAGCATGTCCGCAACCCGCCCGAAGCGCATCTGGAAGATCACCCCGAGCCGCACTCCCCGCTCCCGGCAGTGCTCGACCATGCGCTCGCCGGCCTCGACCGTCGCTTCAAGCGGCTTCTCGACCAGCACGTGGCGCCCGGCATCCGCCGCCGCCAGGGCCATCTCCGCGTGGAGGCCCGTGGGAGTGGTGACAACCACGACCTCCACCTCCGGATCGGCGATCAGTTCGCGGTAGTCGGTGTAGGCGCGGGGGTTCCCGTACTCGGCCGCGAAGGCGCGGACCCCCTCCGGGTTACGGGAGCAGACCGCGGCCAGGAAGCCGCCCTCGACAAACTCCAGTTCGCGGGCGCTGAAGCCACCCGCCATCCCGGTCCCGATCAGGCCGAATCCGACCGGCCTGCCCTCCCTGGGGCTCACTGGAGTTCGAGGACGATGACCTCGATGGGATCCTCGCCCCGGTTCACGTCCCCGTGAAGCTCTCCCGGCGGGTCGGCGTCGAGCCAGTAGGCCTTGCCGTCCTCCCAGTGCATGGCCTTTTCCTTCCCCTCTTCGGTTACCACGTGGAGGGTTCCGCCCCGGAGCGCCACGATGGCGCGGCCGTTTTCGTGACGGTGCATGGAGAGCGGCTGGTTCGGATACACGAACGTCTTCCAGACCTTGAGATGTTCGTTTTCGAACTGCGGCTCGCGGCGGCTGCGCTGCTCCTGCCCGCCGGCAAAGCGGGACCCCGAGGCGAATCCGACCAGCAGACCGAGGGAGAGGACGAGAAGCAGACGAAGCATGGGGATTTCCTCCAAAGAGGCAGTTAGGCTAATCGCATCATGCTCTCCGTTCGAAAGAAAACGTCCATCGGGATCCTGGCGAAGGCCGGAATCCTCCCCGGAATCCTCGTCGGGCTGGCCGGATGCGGCGGCCCGAGCGACATCGCGCTGCCCTCCCCCGATCCCCTGACTCCCTATCGGCTGGCCACCTACCGCGCTTCGGACGCGGGGGACGGAGCACCCCGTCCCGCGATCGTCATCGGGGACACCATGCTGGACCTCGCCGCCGCCGACGCCCTCTTCGCCACCGAGACCGGCGCCTCGCCGTTCGGTTTCGAAGAAGACCTGATCGCGGTGATCGCCGCCGGGGACCCCGCTACCGCCCGGCTGAATCAGCTCGCGAACCACTTCGAGGGACGCGAGGACGGGTTCCGTTTCCGGGTCGAACCACACCGGCTCACCGCCCCGCTCCTCTACCCCGCGAACCTGCTGGCGGCGGCCGCGAACTACCGCTCGCACGCCGCCGAGATGGACGTGGAACAGGAGGTGGATCCCGACCGGGACGCGCCCTACCTGTTCGCCAAGTCCGCGCGCTCGGGGATCATCGGAACGGGAGAGGCCTACCGGATCCCGCCCGGCCGTGACCGGATCGACTGGGAAGGCGAACTCGGGGTGGTCATCGGCAAGACCGCCCGCCGGGTTTCGGTCGAGCAGGCCCTCGACCACGTCTTCGGCTACACCGTCATCTTCGACGTGAGCGACCGCGGCGGGCGCTATCGGGAAAACCCCATGCTGCCCGGACCCGACTGGTTCTCCGGCAAGAGCGGCGACCGCGCCGCCCCCATGGGTCCCTACGTCACCCCGAGCGCCTTCCTTCCCGATCCCCAGGCGCTGCGCCTCGTCACCCGGATCGACGACCGGGTGGTGCAGGACGGCGCCACCGCCGACATGATCTATTCGGTCGCCCACCTCGTCGCTTACGCGAGTCGGATCATGACCCTCCACCCGGGTGACGTGATCGCCACCGGCACCCCGGACGGGGTCGGGTCGGGGCGCGAACCGCCGGAGTTCCTGAGCCCGGGGCAGACGGTCCATATCGAGATCGAGGGGATCGGGACGCTCTCCACGCCCATCGAAGCGGACGACGAGTCGTGAGGCGATTGGGATTCGCGGCGACCGCCCTCGCCATCCTCGCCGTCGTGGGACCGGCGGACGGGTACCGGTTACGGGCCCGCTCGACCTGGACGCCATCCTCCGCCGAGGCGCGGCGCTGGCAGGAGTCCGATTTCCCGCTCCGCTTCCGGATGCTCGAGAACGGCAACCTGCCGGCCGACGTGGACCTCACGCAAACGGGCTGGACCGAGCTCGTGGGGCGGAGCCTGGTCCACTGGACCGGCATTCCGACGGCCCGGATCGAGATCGTGCTGGAGGAGGAAACCGCGGCTCTGTCGCAAGCCGACATGGATGACGGCGTCAACACCATCGGCTTTTCTTCCGACGAGGATTTCGTGGATTCCTGGGCCACGGCCTTTGCCGCCTGGCGGTTCGACGGCGACGAACTGGTCGGCTGCGATATCGAGGTGAATTCCGACTTCGTGAAGAACTGGTCGCCGCAGGACCCCAACCGGCTCCTCGAGGTCGTGGCCGTGCACGAGATGGGTCACTGCCTGGGGCTCGGACACACCGAGCCGCACCCGATGCCGCTCTGGACGGATCGCCCGGTGAAAGCGGACCCGGCCTTTCTGCCCGATCCGGTGATGTCGTATTCGAATTCCTACGGGTTGGAACTGCCCGAAGACGACACGGTCCCCGTCTCGCTGCTCTATCCGGCGCCCGGTTTCCTCGAGTCGCGCGGTTCGGTGCGCGGGAGCGTGGTCCTTGAGGAACGACCGGCGGCATTCGCCTACGTGCAGGCGGTGCGGCCGGGCGAATCCGGCATCCCCACCCGCCCCGGCCCTGGGACTTTCGCAGACGAAAACGGCGATTTCCATCTTGAGGGCCTCTCCCCGGGACACTGGATGCTGTGGGTGCATCCCATCCTGGTGACCCGCCGGAACGCCCACCCCATGACTCCCGACGCCGACGCGGCCGGTGCATCGGAGTTCCTCGACCAGTGGCGGTGGGTACGTGTCGAAGCCGACGAGGTGCTCGAGGAAGTTGAGATCGTCGTCCATCCCGGCCGCGAGGTGACCCCGGGATGATTCGGCTCGCACGCGGAATTGGGACTGCCCTGATCGCCGTCGGAACGCTGTCGTACCTGGGATGCACGGGTAGCTCGACCCCGGCCGCCCCACCTCCGGCGCCCGCGCCGCCCACCCCCGCGCCGCCTGCTCCACCGCCCTCACCGGAGCCCCTCGGGCCCTGCACCGGAGTCTCGCTCCGAGTCGCGTTTGTCGGCCAGGATGCCGCCGGGATCGGGCGCGGGGAACTGACGCTCGATGCCGACGATCCGGAAGTCGGCCTCCACTTCGTGAAGCCGTACACCATCGAGGTCCCCGAAGGCGGCGCCAACCTGGACATCCCCGGCCTTCGTCCCACGGTCGGAGTGTTCGTCTCCAACCTCGCCTTCTCGGCGGAGGGCGACGGCTTCCGGCAGACGATGACGCTCGAATGGATCTCGGAACTGGAAATCCGCGCGGGAACCGCCGGCTGCGAGCCGGTCGCGGTCGCCTGCGACCTTCGGGGGTGCGCAGGCTCCTAGCAGCCTGTGGACAAAGTCACGCGGCATTCGAGCGGCGATGCATCCCGGCTGAACCGCCCCCCCACCGGGAGAACTGGCCCCACCGGGAGAACTGGGCCTCGCCGCTCTCGGTGCTCACGCCACTTTATCCACAGGCTGCTAGCGCTCGCGCAACTGAGCCGTCCGCGCCAGCACCACCCGGGTATCTGGCCCCGGTGCCTCAAACCGCTCCTCCACCCCATCCGCCCAACGGATCCTCAGACCCGTGATCTCCGCTCCCGCCGGAATCCCGAAGTGGACCACCGCCTCGCTGCTCGTCAGATAACCCGCCTCCGGATTCAGGGCCCGCACCAAAGCGCGGTCCCCGAGTTCGAGAGTCACGACCGCGCCGGGGCTCGGCCGGGAAAACTCCCGCGGTTCCACGATCAGGAAGCCTCCGCTCCTTGACGAGCGGTTCTCGAAGAGCCGCGCCGGGCCTCCCACGGCGGTGACGAGGATGTCCAGGTCTCCGTCCCGGTCCCAGTCCCCGGCGGCGAGGCCCCTGCCCACCGCCCGGAAGTCGGTGAAGGTCTCGATCGCCGTCTCCTCGAACCGGCCGCTTCCGTCGCCGACAAAGGCCTGTCCGGGCTCGGCGTAGTCCTCGAGCCCGCCGGACACCGGGACCCCTCCCTCGCGGGCCACCGCGCCATTCACCAGCACGAGGTCCAGGTCGCCGTCGTGCTCGAGATCGACAAAGCGCGTCCCGAAGCCGGTCCAGGGAAGGCTCGGAAGCGCGAGCCCCATCGCGGGAGTGTCGTCGAGGTATCCGCCGCCCTGGTTCCGGTAGAGCGTGTTCGTCTGGGCCCGCAGGTGGGTCATGAAGAGGTCGAGGTCCGCGTCCCCGTCCACGTCGCCGAGCAGCACCCCCATGCTGGCCTCGGAACGTCCCTGGGCGTTCAGCGCCACGCCCAGGAAGAGCGCGGCGTCCGAGAACGTCCCGTCGTCACCTTGTTCCCACAGCAGGTTGGGCTCGCCGTCGTTCGCCACGTAGAAGTCGAGCCGTCCATCGCCGGTGAAGTCGTGGCAGAGCACCCCGAGCGCCGGGCGGCGCTCGGATAGCAGCCCGGCCTCCCCCGAGACGTCCTCGAAGGTTCCGTCGCCGAGATTGCGGTAAAGACCGTCGCGCTCGTAGGGAAGGCTCTGGGGAGAGCAGAAATCGGGCTCGCCGGAGGCCGAAACGCAGTCCCGGTCCGGATCGTTCACGAGGTAGCCGCCCACATAGAGGTCGAGGTGCGAGTCGCCGTCGTAATCGCAAAAGACCGCAGAGCTCGACCAGCGCTCCCCGAACACCGCGGAATCCGCCCGCTCGAACGCGCCATCCTCGCCGACGTAGAGCGCGTCTGCCCCGTAGTTCGCGACGAACACGTCGGCGTCGCCGTCCCCGTCCACGTCCCCCACGGCGACGCCGGTGCCGTAGCCGGGATCGGCGAGGCCGGCCGCGCCGCCGGTGTCCCGGAAGGTTCCGTCGGGTTGCCTGAGGTAGAGCCGGTTTCCCGGGAGTTCCGCCGGAGAGGCTCCGCCCCGGTCCTCGGGCAGCGGACCGGCCTGGATCAGGTAGAGGTCGAGACTCCCGTCGCCGTCGGCATCGAAGAGCGCGGCGCCCGAACCCATGATCGCCGGCAGCGGGAACCGGGACAGATCGCCCGGATCGTGAACGAATTCCACGCCGGAGTCGCGCGTGACGTCTTCGAGGCGGGGCGCCACCTGAGCCGCCGGGACGGATGCCGCGACGAAGCCGAGCCCCGTCACGATCGCCAGGCGGCGAACGCCGATCGTGCGAACCAAGAGGTCCCCGTCAGCGGCCCGGTTCCGGGTGCTTCGCGCGCAGCGCCGCAAGAAAGCTTTCGGGGACCTCGGCGTCCAGTTCCTGCGCCTCGTGGACCGCAATCCACGCTTCCTCGAAACGCCCGAGTTCGGCCAGCGCCACCGCCGCCAGGACTCGGCTCTCCGCGTCCTGCGGGTCGAGGTGACGGGCGCGTTCGAGAGCAGCGAGCGCCGGCTCGAAGCGCCGCTGGCGAAGGAGCACGTCGCCGAGGGCGGCGTGGGTCTGCGGCTCCTCGGGTCGGGACTTGAGGGACTCGCCGAACTCGTATTCCGCCGCGGGGAGATTTCCCTCACGCGCCCGGAGCACCCCCAGGCCAAAGCGCGCGAGCGCCTGTTCCGGGTCGAGCGCCACCGCATCGCGATAGAGGGGCTCCGCTTCGCCGGAGCGGCCTCGCTGGTCGAGAATGGCGCCGAACTCGGCGAGCACGTCGGCGTCCCGGGGACGGATCCGGGCCAGGTCCCGATAGAGGCTCTCCGCGTCGCCGAGACGGCCCTCGCTCCGCGCGGCGCGGGCCGATTCGAGGAGCCGGGGCGAGGAGATGTCCCGCGCGTTCATCCGAAAATGAATCGGGTCTTCGATGGGCGGGAGCCCCCCCGGCGGGCGCCGTTCCCCGGCCTCGGCCACCTTGCGGGCCTGGTCCCGGTCCCCCGCCACGCTCCAGGCCCGGGCGAGGGCCGACCGCGCCGCCCCGGACTCGGGCGCCAGCGCCAGCGCGCGCGCGAGCAGGGGGATGGCCTGGCGGGCATCGTCCGCCGCCAGCCGGACCGAGCCGAGCCGGAAGAGCGCCAGGGCCGATCCTGGATCGACATCGAGGGCCTGCCGATACGCGGTCTCGGCTCCGGGCCGGTCGCCGACTTCCTCCCGCAACTCGCCGAGGAACACCAGGCTCGGCGGGTATCCGGGGTGCTCCTCCACCGCGGCGGCGAGAGCTTCGGCCGCCGCTCCCGGATCGCGCCCGCGCACCGCATGGGCGAGCAGATAGCGGGCGGTAAGGCGGGTCACGTCGCCAGCGGGTATGAGTTCCAGCGCTTGGCGATAGCACTCCACGGCCTCCCGCACCAGGCCGTGGGCATGGAGGGTTTCCCCGTATTCGAGCCAGGCGCCGGCGTTTTCCGGCTGTGTGCGAACCCCTTCCGCAAGTCGGTCAAGCAGCGCACCGACCTGCGGCTCCATTCCCCGGCTGTCCACCATCGGGGGACCGAGGCTCTGCCCGGCGGCCGTGAGCGCCAGGAACCCGAACCCAAGCGCGAACCCGAACGGAAGGCCGGGGCGCGGGTGGGATGCGATCACGCGGCGATCGTACTTCCGTGCAGGATGCGGCGGCAGTTATTCTGGGACTGAGATGCAGCGAAGCGAACGGTTCGACCTTGCCGGACATGGTCGTCCTGCCACCGAGCCCGCTCCCTCCCACGAGCGGGACACCGAGAGGATCCGGAAGGCAATCGAGGGTGTTAACAGCCTGTGGTGAAACCCAGGCGGCCCAGTTCTCCCGGTGGGGGCTCGAGCGGCGATGCATCCCGCCTGAACCGCCCCCCCACCGGGAGAACTGGGCCTCCCCGCTCTCGGCGCTCACCCGGGTTCCACCACAGGCTGTTAAGGAGTTCCAGCGGACTCACCGACTGCGCAGCTTGCCCGTTCGGCGGCTGATCGAGGAAGGTCGGCGCTTCTGAAGGCGTTCGCGCCACCGCGCGCTCCGGACGCGCGGCGCTTCAGGAGGGACCGGTGCCCTCAGGCCCCGGGGGACTGCCCTTCTGGAGCACGACGAACTGCTGGCCGATGATCCGGCGGAACGCCGCAGAGATTCCGTGCCAGTCGAGGACATCCACCCGGATCGGTAGATCGGACTCGGAGAAGGCCTCCTTGAGGCGACCCAACACACGCCAATCGGACTCGGAAGAGTCCGCCACCGCGAGGTCCAGATCGGAATACTTGCGGGCGCCCCCGGTAACGCGCGACCCGAAGGCACGTATCTCGGCGTCCGGAAAGTACTCCCGGGCAATGCGCCGAACGGTGTCCAGGTGTCGCGGATCCAACGCGATCTCAGGCATCCCTGGACTCCAGGACCTGGATCACAACTCCCGGCAATCCTCGAGGAAGCCCGGGATCGCGGCGAGGACCGCGTTGCGGTCTCTTCGTCATAGGTGTGCGAGGCTAACAGCCTGTGGCAAAACCCACGCGGCGTTCGACGGGCGATGCATCCCGTCTGAACCGCCCCGCTTCGCGGGGCTCTGCGTTGCGCTTCGGTCGAAATACACCCGGTATTCCTCCCTCACGCGCCTTGTCAGCCGGGCGCCTCGCCCGTCTCGGCGCTCACGTGGGTTTCACCACAGGCTGTTGGATTCCGGGCGTCATGGTGAGCCATCCAGCGCTCGACGTCGCGGATCAGCCCCGCCTCCCCCGCGTAGCGGAACACATCGCGGCGGGTGTAGAGAGCGTCCGCGGAACGACCCGAAGAAATCACGCACCCAGCGACGCATCAGCTTCCAGCTCAGCTCGTAGGTGAACTCGAAATGTTTGATGAGACCAGCGCGCAGTCCAAGACGGGTCGGCCGGTCCAGGCGCGCCAGGTACTCCCGATCCTCATAGCGATCAAGTATCTCGCTCGTGGTGGTCACTGCCGAACGGAGAGATTCCAGAACGGGTGTCATGGCCAAGAGAAGGATACCGTCGCACCCTCGTGAGTTCCGGGACAGGCGGCCGAATCAGTGGCCCCTCGTTCGCGCCACCGACTTGTCCGGGAACAGCGCCGGTACGATGGCCGCAATCCGTGGTCCCTCTCTGATGCACCGCTCCTTGCCGACGCTGCTGCGAGTCGGGCTCGTCGCTGCGTCCGCCCTCTTGATGGCGGCGTCCCTGATCCCTTCGGAAGCTCGTTCGGAGCAACCGTCCGATCGGAAGGAACTGCTCGGAGAGTGGGAAGGAGGAGCACGCTTCGCATCCCTCGTCGGGTCCGAGATCTGCGGCGCCTGCCACGCCGACATCGCCGCGGCTCAGGAGGCTCACCCGATGGCCCGCACCGGTGCGCCGATCCCGTCGGACATCGGTGGAGACTGGTTCTCGGACGAACGGCTGCAAGCTGCCGTCCTTTGGAGGAGTGCCGGCTCCGACGCTGGTGAGCGTCCACGGTACCGCGCGAACGACACGGGAATCGCCCTCGAGGATTCCTCAGGCGAAGTCGCCGCGGTGCACGCCGTCTTCGGCTCGGGTCTCCGGGGTGTGACTCCCGTTCACTTCCGGGAGGACGGAGGGATGCGGGAACTTCGGGTCTCCTGGTCCCACGGACTCGATGCCTGGATCGAAACTCCCGGATCGGAGGAGGACCGCGATCCTCTCGGGGATTGGGACTCCCCCCGGGCGATGCGGGAGTGCGTCGGCTGCCACGCCACCGCGGTGGTCTGGAACGGGCCCGCCCCCGACGTCCGCGGGTCCGAGTGGGGAGTGCGGTGCGAGCGGTGCCACGGCCCCGGCGAATCCCACGCCGCCAGTACCGACGCGAGCCTCATCTTCAATCCGGGGCGGGTCCCGCCGGCGGAACAGGTCCGCTTCTGCGGCCAGTGCCACCGAACTCCGACGGATTTCGAGCCACTACAGGTTCTCCAGCGCGACCGGGCGCTCACCCGGCACGCGGCGGGAAGCCTCATGATGAGCGCCTGTTTCCGCACGCCCTCCCCGGAGCGCACGATCTCCTGTACCGACTGTCACGACCCGCATCGGGCCGAGGGTTCGGTCGCCGAACGGAGCCGCACCGTGTGCCGCGAATGTCACCAGGACCCGGCGGCGCTCCACGATTACGAGCGCGTGACTGCCGCCTCCGATTGTCTGGCCTGCCACCTGCCGCGCCAGGAAGAGGTCTTCCCGGGAGCCGCCTTTACCGATCATCGGATCCGCGTCCAGGGCGCGCCTCCGGCCCCCGGTTCCGAGGCCGAGCGGTCCGAGATGGAGTACCTCGAACTGCTGTACCGGAACGAACTCGCGGGCCCGAGCGATCCCCGAGAAGAGGCCCGGCTCCTCGTCGGGCTCGGAGAACTCCTCTTTGCCCAGGGGCTTCGAACCTCAGCCGTTGAAACGCTCGAGCGGGGTCTGGAAGCCGGCCCCGACTACCAGCGGCTGCTCAAGGCTGCGGGGCTGCTCCGGGCCACCGGGCAGCCGGCCCCCGCAAGGACGGCGCTGGAGCGCGCTAGCGCGATGCAGCCCGAAGTGGCGCAGGCGTTCTTCGACCTCGGCGACCTCCTCCTCGCGGAGGGCGACGCGGGTGAAGCGGTGGCGGCGCTGGAACGCGCCCGTGAGCTGGACCAGAGTTCCGCCGTGGTGGCGTCGCGTCTCGGCGCCGCCTACCGGGCGGCCGACCGATTCGACGAGGCGCTTCGGGAAGGACGGGCAGCGGTCGAACTGGATGACTCCTCGCCGGAGATCTGGCTCGAGCTGGGACTCACCCGGTGGCGGCGGCGCGAACTGAGAGCGGCCGACCAGGCGCTCCGCTCCGCCCACGAGCTGGATTCGGACGCGCCGGCGGTGCTCGATGCCCTGGCGCAGCTCCTGGCGCTCGATCCGGACCCGGAGGTCAGAGACGTCACGGAAGCAAGACGGCTCGCGGAGCGCCTCGCGGGCTTCGGGGGGTACCAGGAGCCGCGCTCGCTCGATCTGCTCGCCGCGGTGTACGCAGCGGACGATGATTTCGAACTGGCCGTCAGAACGGCGGAGCTGGCGGTTGCCCGCGCCAGCGCCGCCGGGGAGGAGGCGTTCGCGCGGGAGATTCGGGAGCGGCTCGCGCTCTACCGAGAGGGACGCGCCTGGAGGAGCCGGGGGCCGCGGCGGTAGCCCGCATTTCTCAACCTCGGGAGCGCTCGCCGAGTCGCAGAAGGCGCCACGCGGACGCTGAACATGGCGCATGGCGCCCAAGCCACCAGACGGAGCGACGCGCAGGCAAGGGAGCCCCCACCGGGAGAACTGGGCCGACCTCCGGTCGGCACCGCCCCGCGAAGCGGGGCGAGCGGCGCAATGCCGATCGAGCAGGAGCGCGGCCGGGCACGGGAACGCCACCTCCTGGGATGGGGACTGTGCCGAGACGGGAACCATCCCGGTGTTTGGCGATACGCGACTCCGCCCGCCTCCGGCGGGCTGTGCCGGCCCCCACCCGGAGAACTGGCCAGAGGTCGGCGCTCCCTGACCTGCAGCGCCACGGTGCCGACCGGAGGTCGGCGTTCCCTGACCTCCCGGCCCACTGCATCAGTCGGCGGTACGCGGTTTCGCGGCCCTACGAGCCACCATGCCGGCGGGAGGCCGGCGCTTGCTGGACAAAAAAGGGGGCGGGCCCGAAGGCCCGCCCCCAAGGTTCTGGGTTGAGATCGCCTAGAAGGTGATCTTGCCCATGAACTGGAAGGTCCTCGGATAGCCGCGGGTACCCGGGATGCTCCCGAAGTTGCTGTTACCGAGAATCGTGCGGGGTCCGCGCCAATTCACGTGGTTGAAGAGGTCAATGAACTCGAACCGGAGGGTCAGGTTCATGTCCTCGTAGATCCGCGTGGTCTTCTCGAGCGCGACGTCCCAGTTGATGAGGACCGGGCTGCGCACCGAAGCCGTGGTGTTCGGAGAGTTGCTCAGCGTGAGTCCCTGGGTGAGCTGCGCGTCGCCAGCCGAAAGGTAACTGGTGTGGTTTCCGCTCGGGTTGCCGCCGCCGCTCAGGTTCGAACTCGTGGGCCGCTGGTGGTTGAAGCCGTAGGAACTCAGCGGGTTCGAGTTCTGGTAGACCACCACCGGGAAACCGCTCCGCATGATCGTCACCACTGAAAGCGCCCAGCCGCCGAAGATCGGGTTGTCTCCAGGCGTGCGCCAAGTGCCGTTGATGTTGAACTGGTGCGGCACGTGGACCCGCGACGGGCCGTAGTCGGCGTCCGACAGCGGCCCGCATTTGGCGAATGCACACTCGTCGGGCGTGTTGTAGATGGTGTTCGTCTCGTTCTCGAGCAACTGGTTGTTCTCGTAGATGTTGTCGTCGTGCTTCGTGAAGGTGTAGTTGATCCGCGCACCCCAGTTGCCCCGGAAGCGCTTCTCGAACTCCACCCGGAGGGCGTTGTAGAGCGATTTGCCGGAACTCACGTGGCGGGCGAGCACGTCCCGGAAGTGCGGGTAGGGCCGCAGCAACTGGCCGAGCGGCAGGGTCTCCGAACCCGAGAAGCTGCCGAAGCGCGAATCGCCGTAGAACGGGTTCGGGTACTGGTCGTTCAGCCGGTCTCCCAACGAGAGGTACTGATCGGCGAGCTGGTTGATGTTGATCACCGAGTTGTTCGTGCCGCCGATGGGGATGTCGGCACCCTGGCTGCCGACGTAGCCGATCTTCAGCGCGAGGTCGTTGCCGATGTCGCGCTGGAGGTCGAGGGACCACTTGTTGATGTAGGGCGAAGCGCGGAACTGCTCGTTGAAATAGACGCTTTGGCCGATGTTCTGCAGCCGTCCGTTCCCGTTTCCGACCGGGTTTCCGAGACCGTCAGGGTACGGATTCGAAGCGGTCGCCGACGGAGGCGTGATGCCGTCAACACTGGTCTGCAGATCGGTGACTGCTGTGTAACCGTAGGTCCCGGTATGCGACGCGCCGGCGCCGCTCGGGATTGCGTAGGGCGCCCAGAAGACCGCGTAACCGCCACGGACGACGGTCTCGGGGTTGATCGTGTAGGCGAAGCCGACGCGCGGTCCGAGCTTGATACCCGGCGGATCCCACTGATGGGTGGGGTTGCCGTCGAGGCCCGCATACATGAGCCCGCCGCGGAGCGGGAAGCCCGGAAGGGACCCCTCGAGACTCGTGTCCAGGCCGACCTGCATCGGGTAAGGATTGCTCCGGTCCCAGCCGACCGCGAAGCCGTTGTCGTCCTCCCTGAGGCCGCTCTCGTGCTCCACCCGGAGGCCGAGGTTCAGGACCAGGTTCTGGCTCGGGCGCCAGTCGTCCTGAATGAAGCCGCCGTAGTAGTCAAGGAACACGTCGGCCGCCTGGGCGATCGTGGCGCTGCCGCCGTTCGGAACCCCGAGCAACAGATCAGCGAGCGCGCTTCCGGAGCCGCTGTCCGGCGCGGTGGGATTCGGTCCCTGGGTGAACTTCTGGGCGAAGCTCATCGAGAAGCCGTTGCTGAAGCTGGCGTTGTGGAGACCCATGCGCCGCCACTGGCCGCCGTACTTCACGGTGTGGTTGCCGAGGAACATCGAGTAGGTGCCGCTGACCTCGCGCGACCACCACTGGGTGTCGGTATTGCCCCAGGAGCCGTGCGTCGAACCGCCGTCGCCGAAGTTGGAGACGCTGATCGACGGGAACTGTCCGATGTAGCCGTCCTGGGCGAAGATCTGGTCCAGGAAGCCGCCCTGGATGCCCAGTTCGCTCCGGACCTGGTCGATTCCGTACTCCGGATTGATCACCGAGTCGTTGAAGTACATCTGGCCGTAGCGCAGCGTCAACACCGAGGCGTCGCCCACCACGAAGGTGTTGTTGAAGGCCACCACGTGCACGTCCCGGAGCAGGTCCGCAGCGCCGATCCCGTAGGCGGGGGCGCTGTCCAAACCCAGCAGGTCCGTGTACTGCTGGAAGGCGCCTTCCTTCGACGTGTAGTACAGGTAGCTCAGCGAAGACTGCCAGTTGTCCGAGAAGGTGTGCGTCACGTTCAGGTCGGCCTGGAGCGCGGTCGTGGCCTGGGCTCCGGAGGAGCTGATCGGACCGCCCGGCCCCAGGTTGGTCAGCAACTGCGCCAGCCCGCGGCCCGCCGGGTCGACCATGTGGGACGGGATCACGTTCCCGGGGAAGGGCCGCCGGTTTCCGTTCGCGTCGAGGTCGAACGGGTTGTAGATCGTCGTCCCGCTCCCGGAGAAGTCGCCCGCCGCCTCGGCGGAAGTGGGGATGATGACCTCGGTGTTGTCGGCGAGGAGATCCTCGAATCCCTCGGCCGCCGCCCAGAAGAAGGTCCGGTCCGACAGGATCGGGCCGCCGAAGGAGCCGCCCCACAGGTCGAAGGGACGGTCGGCGAACGTCCTGTCCGGGTTGGCGTCAGAGGACAACTGGTCGGTGTAGGAGAGCGCGCGCCAGAGCGTGTCCACTTTGCCCGGGCGCTTCTGGTAGGTGGCGCCGCCGGCCCAGTTGTTCGTGCCGCCACGGGCGATCACGTTGAAGACGCCGCCGCCGGTGCGGCCCATTTCGGCGTCGTAGGTGTTGATCTGGACCTTCATTTCCTGAACCGCGTCGAAGATCGGGATGATCGCGGTGCGGTTTCGGAGGTCGGTCGTCGAGACGCCGTCCACGGTGTAGTTGTTCCCGCGGAGCGGTCCGCCGCCCAGCGACAGGAGGGACGAGTTCGTCTGGTCGGACTGCTTCACCCAGACCGGGTTCCCCGTGTGGACCACGTTCGGCGTACCCACCGCGAGGATGAACACGTTCCGGCCCGGGGTCGGCAGCACCTCGAGTTCGGCCCGGGTGACGGACGAAGCAACCGAAGCGGTCGCGGTCTCGATGAGCGGGGTTTCGCCGGTGACGGTCACCGTCTCTTCAATTCCACCGATCGAGAGCGTGGCGTCCACGACCAGGAACGAAGAAACGCCGATGATGAGCCCTTCGCTCACGTACGGGGCGAAGCCGCTCAGCTCGGCGCGCAGGGTGTAGGTGCCCGGCTGAACAGTCGCGAAGTTGTACTCGCCGACCGCGTTCGCAACCGCAGTCCGCGAACCACCGGTGTCCTCGTTGCTCAGCGTCACCGTGACGCCGGGGAGGACGCCACCGTCGGCGTCCTGAATGACGCCGCGAACGCCGCCCTGGAACGTCTGGGCAAAAGCGCCCGTCGCGAGTCCCAGAACGCCGAGTACCGCGGCGATCCTAAACAATTGCGATCTCATGAGTCCCTCCTGAGTTCAAATGAGTTCATGAGCCTGACGCCCGAATAGGGCAGTCCAGAGCATGTTGATTGCGAAGAGTCGAAACGACACGTCCACATCCGTAGATGGTGAAACTGTACGCGATCCGGTCATGTTTCTCTAGTGTCACGACAGGCAAAGAGCGGACCGTGTTTCGGGATGACCCCCAGTCCGTCGTCAAGTTGTTGATTGTAATGGCTCTTACATCCTTTTCTCGCGAAGAGCCGGCGCCCGGGACAGGGCGAGGCGAATTCAATAAATCGAACCGGATACAACCGGTTAGATCGCTGCCGCCGAACTTCGCCCGTGACGGGCGCTACGCGGCCGCCGGATAGGCGGGCGCGACCTTCAGATTCGGCGGCCGATTCGGCGGCCGAGAGCGGCCATGCGGCCAAAGAAGTCGGCATGGCCGCTCAGGATGCGCTCCTCGGCTTCCCGGTTGGGTTCGAGGGACCACTCACCCGCTTCCCGGGTTCCGCCGAGCAGGATGCCGTCGGCCCGCGGCATCATGTAAAGCCCCTGGTATAGCGCGATGTAGCGGATCTCCGGCTGCGAGATCCTTCGTATAGATCGTCACGTCCACGCCGCGCCGCTGCAGCAGGCGGCCGGTCGCCAGCCCGACGGCGCCACAGCCGATCACCGCCGCCCGTGACGGGGGCGGGCTTTCGCCGAGGAGTTCCTCGACAGCGAGCCAGGAGGTGCCCCAGGAAAGAGTCACTCCGGCCCCGCCGTGGCCGTAGTTATGGACCAGGAGGCGGCCGCCGCCGAGGTCCTGCCGTTCGACGCGGAATCCCGAGGGGCGATAGGGGCGGAGGCCGACCACGGTGCGAATGACCCGGTCCCGGGAAACGTTGACCGCCGGAAGGCGAAACGCTGGAGCCGGGAGCGGATCGGGACTCGTCCGGGGTACGGGGGCCAGCTGGCCGGGGGGGACCGGCCGGCCGGCGCAGGCCGCGGCGGCCCCGGCAGCAAGCCCGGACGCGATTTGCGCGGCGGCGCCGAGGACGCGGCGGCGGGACGGCAGTGGCAACGTCTCACCGCAGGGCGGCGGGACGATCGGAGTTGGCGGCAACAGATTTTCTATACGAGTTTTCTATACTAGGCGACCGACGGCTCGCCGGGCTCCCGCTCGCATATCGGATGCGGGGCGCACCGGTCCGTCAGGAGGCCAACAACATGGATCGCAGACTTTTTCTGAAGGCGGCGGCCGCGGTGAGCGGCGCCGGGATCGTGGGCGTCAACGATCGGGCGGAGGCGCTCGAGCACGAGATGATCCACCTGCTCGAAGCGCCCGAGCGGCCTCCGCTCCGGAAGTCCGAGGGAGAAGAGCCGCTCTCGGTGATGCCGGCGAAGCCGACGCTCATGGATTTCTTCGAGCACCGCTTCGCGCCGGCCTCCCACGTGCTGCAAAGCGCGACCCGCGCCATGAAGCACGACATGAGCGAGGAGATCATCCTTGCCTGCCTCCTGCACGACATCTCGGTGATGAACCTGGTGCGCGCCGACCACGGCTGGTGGTGCGCCCAGATGATCGAGCCGTACGTCCCCGAAAAAGTGGCATGGGCGATCCGTTACCACCAGGCGCTCCGGTTCTTCCCCGATCCGTCGGTGGGCTACGAGTATCCGGAGATGTACGTGCGGATGTTCGGCGCCGACCACGAGCCCGAGCCGTACATCAAGGCCGCGCACGACTTCGCCAGAAACCACAAGTGGTACATGGAAGCGCGCTCCATCACCATCCACGACGACTACAGCTTCGAGCGGGGCGCCAAGGTGTCCATCGATCCGTTCGTGGACATCATCGGCCGGCATTTCAAACAGCCGAAGGAAGGCTTGGGGTACGACGCCAGCCCCACGGCCCACATGTGGCGGACGATGATCAACCCGCGCCGGCGGCTGTAGGAGGTTCCCCGGCGCCTGCTACGCGGGCCCTGACCCCCGCTTTGCGGGCCCTGACCCCCGCTTTGCGGGCCCTGACCCCCGCTTTGCGGGCCCTGCCCCCGCTTCGCGGCGAGGTACAGCACTGCGCCGCCCGTAGCGGTGGCTAACCCGAGCAGCGATTCGGCAGGCCGTTCAAGGAGCGTGTAGCCGAGGGTCCAGCCACTCATCCCCAGGAAGAAGAGGGGGACGAGGGGATAGAGCGGGGTCCGGAAACGGCCGGGGACGGCCCCCGGGATTCGTCCGGCCCGCAGGCGGAAGATCCCCGCGACGGCGGCCGCCGTCACCAGATTCAGGGTGAAGCCGGCGTAGAGCAGGATCTGCTCGAAGGTGCCCGAATAGAGGAGCACCAGCGTGATGGCGAGTTGCAGGAGGAGGGCGCGGTGGGGAACGCCGCCCGCGCCGACGCGGCCGAGGGGCCTGAGGAACGGCTCGTCCTCCCCCATGGCGCGTACCACCCGCGGTCCGAGAAACACCATCGCGCTTACCGTGGAGGCGAGGACGAGGCCGAGCACCGCGGCCATCACCCGGCCCCCGGCGGCTCCCAGAATGCTTTCCGCGGCCAGGTAGCCGATCTCGATCCTGCCCGCGAGTTCGTCGAGGGGGACGGCGCGCAGGATGACGAAGTTGACCAGGAAGTAGAGGACGGTGACCAGCAGGGTGCCCGCCACCAGGGCCCGGGCGAGGCGTTCGGGGCGTTTCAGGTCCCCGACGATGTACACCGCGGCGTTCCACCCCGTATAGGCGTAGGAGACGAACACCAGCGACACCGCAAAGCCCGGACTCAGCAGGAGCCCGAAATCTCCCGGCTTGGGGACCAGCGGCGTCGAGATCCCCCCGGCCAGGAACCCCATGCAACAAAAGGCGATGACCAGCACGATCTTGGCGGCCGTGAGGAGGTTGTTGATCCCGCTGCCCCAGCGGGCCGGCAGGGAGTGGATCGCGGTGAACGCCACGACGACCACCGCCGCGAAGTGGACGGGTTCGATCCCCGGAAACAGCGGCCTCAGATAGGTGGCCATCGCCACCGCGGCGAGCGCGGTCGGCGCCGCGAAGCCCATGGTGGCCGACACGCAGCCGGCGGCGAAGCCCGCCGCCGGGTGAAAGCTCCGGCGGAGCAGGTTGTACTCCCCGCCGGAACGGGGGAGCGCCGCTCCCAACTCGCCGTAGACGAGCGCCCCCGCGAGGGCGACGAGGCCCCCCACGACCCAAAGGAGCAGCGCGGGGAACTCGGAGGGGACCGCCGCGACCTGGAAGCCGAGGCTGGTGAAGACGCCGGTCCCGATCATGTTCGCCACCACGAACATGGCGGCGGTCCAGAGCGAAAGGCCGAGCCCCCGGCCCGGACCTCCGTCACCGCCGGTCAAGGTACGGGACGGGCCAGAACCCGGGTGCGTGGCGGATGACCGCTACTTCGGGTCAGCGCACCGCGATCATGTCGATTTCGAGGAGCGCGCCGAGCGGGATGTCGGCCACCGCCACCGTGGTGCGCACGGGCGGAATCCCGCCCTCCGGGAAGTAGGACGCGTACACCTCGTTCATGGCTCCGAAATCGTTCACGTCCGCGAGAAAGACGCCGCTCCGGACCACGTCCCCGAAACCGAGGCCGGCCTCCTCGAGGACGGCCTGCAGGTTCTGCATGACCTGGTGCGTCTGCTCGGCGATTCCGCCCTCGACGAGTCCCCCGCCCTCATGGTTCAGGGCGATCTGGCCGGCGAGGAAGACGATGTCCCCATACTCGATCCCCGCGGAATAGGGGCCGACGGGAGGAATGCGACCGTCCAGGCGGGATTTCTCGGGCTTCGGCACTTCCATGTCCACGTTCACCGGCCCGGTGCAGGAAAGGGCCAGGAGCGGCAGCAGGGCGCAACCGAGAAAAAAGCGGGAAAAGAAAGAACGCATGGGAAGGACCCTCCGGGGGTGGCGCCGGATAGTACCCGGCGGCGCATTGACTTACGATGAGACGCATGTGGAACCCACCCCGGCGCGACGAGTGCGCCGATTACTACCGGAACTACATCCGCCTGGTGCCGGAGGGCGGCGATCTTCCAGGAAGTGCGCTCGAGGAAATGGCGACGCTTCGCGCGCTCCTCGCCGGCGTATCGGAGGACGCTTCCGCGCGGGGCTACGCGCCCGGGAAGTGGTCGATCCGGGAGGTCGTCGGCCACCTCGCCGACGTCGAGCGGATCATGTCGGTGCGGGCGCTGCGCTTCGCCCGGGGCGACGACACTTCGCTACCGGGGATGGAGCAGGATCCCTACGTGGCCAACTCCGGACACGGCGGGCGCTCCCTGAACTCGCTTCTGGATGAACTGGAGACGATCCGCAACGCGACGGTGAGCCTCATGCGCTCTTTCGACGACAACGCCCTCGGACGGAGCGGAGAAGCGAGCGGCGCCCGCGCCACGGTGCGCGCCATCTGCTTTCTGACGCTGGGGCACGCCATCCATCACCGGCGGGTGCTGGAGGAGCGGTATCTGTAGGGGGTGGGTGGACGGCGGGAGGCGGGCGTGACGGGAACGCCGGCCAGTTCCCCGCTTTCACACTTTCCCCCGAACACGTGGGCAGCGAACAAAGTTCGCTGCCATCAGTTCGTTGCCCTTTCGGGAGTCCGCCGTCCCACCCGTCAACGCAAGTGACGTTGTGGGGAGGGGTGGGCGGAGTTGGCGAGCGCGGCGGCGAGAGAGACCACACCCATCGTCACACACGCGAAGGCGACGGCCTGAAATCCGAACCGGGTCATGAGAACCCCCGACGTGACGCAGGCGACCGCCGCAAACAGCCAGTTCACCGCATCCGCGAGGCCCTGGCGCCGCACCTTGGCCGGTGAGTCCGGACCCTCGGAAAGCAGGGTGCTCGCCGCCACGAAAGCCAGGCACCAGCCGAAACCCACGAGATAGAGCGCGACCCCGAGCCCGACTCCATGGCCGGGACCGAACGCGGCCAGGAGACCCGCCGCCACCAGCGTCGCGCCACCGAGCGCGATGATGGGACGCTCACCGAATCGGTCGCACAGGATGCCGACCACGGGAGACAGGGCGAACATGCCCAGGTTGTGGGCGCCCATCATCGCTCCGAGCCCGGACAGGGAACCCCCGCTTCCCACCATCTGAAGCGGGGCCATCGTCATCAGGACCATCATCCCCGCCTGCGCCGTGACCAGCGAGACGACGGCGAGCAGGAATGTCCGCCCGAGGGCAGACGATTCGGATGGCTGAAGGATCGGGTCCCTCTTCGGTTCGACGGGTCGGATCCCCAGCGAACGCCGGGCACGGAGCGACCGGCTGCGCCAGAACAAGACGCTGCCGAAGCCATACAGGGCCGCGGCGCACAGGTAAGCGAACGAAAACGCCTCTCCCCCGCCGGGGGCGACGATCCGCTCGATCCATCCGAAGATGAGCGGCGCCACGAAGGCTCCGGCCACGGCCACCCAAACCACGAGTCCGATCGCCCTTCCGCTCCGGCTCGCCGGGACCAGCAGCGCCGCCGTGTAGCGGGTCAGGTGATAGGCGGCGTATCCGCAGCCGAGCATCAGGCTCACGCCGAAGTGGACCCAGAAGCCCGCTTCCCACCATGCCGAAAGCGCGAGGCCCACCGCGGCACAGGCGGCCAAACTGAGCCCCAGACCCAGGGAAAAGGGCCTGCCCCGGCGCGGGAACAACCACGTAAGGAGCGGGGTTCCGACCGCCACCCCCAGAATCAGGGCGGCGTTCGGAAGGCCGATCCACGCGGAGTCAGGGAGATACCTGCGGGAGAGGAGCGGCGTGATCGAAAGGACCAGGAGATACGCGGTCGAGGCGAGCATCGCCCCGCCGAGCAGGACGCCAAAGGCCCGTGCCGGGCGCGGCGCCTTCCTTTTCCGCACCGGCCGGCTAAGAGCCTGTGGTGAAACTCACGCGGCGTTCGGCCGGCGATGCATCCCGCCTGAACCACTCCGCTTCGCTCCGTTCTTCGTTGCGTTTCGGTCGAAATACACCCGGTATTCCTCCCTCACGCGCCTTGTCAGCCGGGCGCCTCGCCGCCCTCGGCGCTCACGCGAGTTCCACCACAGGCTGCTAACACCCCGTGGAAAAAGCACCCCGCACTATCCCCGGGACTTCACGCGCCGAATCCGGCGATTCGTCCGGGTGCGGGGCGCTTTCCCCACAGGGTGATGGCGCGAATCGCTGCGCGATCCGCGCCATCGTCTTTCGTGGGGAGGGGAAACCCCTCCCCACACCCCTTCCCCGCGGCGCTCGGCGCCGCGAGCGGAGCGCGCCAGAGTTTCGCCACCGCCTGCTAATCGGAGGGATCCCGGAGGCGCGCGTCGAGGTCGGAGAGGGCTCTTCTGACCTCGGACGCCAGGCTCCTGCCGGTGGCGAGAGCGGCGCGGTCGGTCTCGGACAAGCCGAGTTCTTCCGCCCAGGCCTGAATCTCCTCGACCGCATCGTCTCCCGGTCCGACCCGCCAGGCACCCTCCACGAGGCGCAATTCGTGAAGCTCCGCCGCGCCGGCCGCCTGGACGCGATCGCGGTAGGAGAGCACCTCGGGCAGCACGAAATCGTCGAGCGCCCCCACGACCTCGACGACCGGGCGCCGGAGGGTCGTGGACGGCGCAGGCAACACCGGACTCGGAACGGCCGCGGCGGCGTCGTAGAACGGCCAGAACCGGCTCCCCTCCGTACCGACCCCGGCCGCCGCCGCGTAGGCGGCGAGGCCGGCCTCGGCTGCTTCCCGTTCCGCCGCGAGAGCGAGGCGGGCGGTGCGCCGGCGGGCCGCCCCCTCGGGGTCACCGAGCGTGGCGGCGACCAGGACCATCCCGTCGAAGGTTTCTTCCTCAGCGGCGGCGCCGTGCCGCGCGAGTCCGCCCCCCTCCCCGTAACCGAGAAGGATGGTGCGCTCGGGGTCCGCCGCCAGGCGCGGCCGGATCTGGCCGAACATCAGCCGGGCGAACGCCTCGGTGAGCCGGTAGCCGTCCGGCCCTGCCCCGAGCCCGGCCCGGTCGAAGCTCGCCCAGGCGAATCCCTGGTCGAGCGCCCACCAGCCCACCAGGTCGTCCAGCTCGGTTTCACCACTCCCGAGTTCGGCGCCGCCCGGACCGCGCCGGATGCCCCCGAGGCCGCGGTGGGCGCCGATGACCAGGGCGCCGTTCCAGTCAGGGGGGCGGAACGGATGCCGGAGAATGAAGCGGCGGGGCGGCTCACCCGGGGGGAGTCCCCGGCCCGGGGGCACCGAGGCCAGATATCCCTGGGTGACCAGCGCGTCGCCGTACGAGCGGCCGGGGAGGAGCGTCTCCCGGCCGCCATGGATGTACAGATAGAGACGTGCGTCGCAGGAGAGCCCCACGAGAGCGCCCAGCAGGGCGGCAACCAGCAAACCGCGGTTAGCAGTCAGCCGACGGCGGGCAAAAAAAAGCCCCGGGGTCCCTGGGAGGCCGCTCGGCCTCATCGCAGTGCGGAACCGTAGGGGCGGGCGCTGTCTGCGCTCCGGCCCCTGACGATCGGCCCCGCTTCTGCCGCTGTCAGTGGTCAGGACCCCGGAACTCGTCCGGAGAATTCCAGGCCCCGTTGCGGTTCGGGAAGCTCCCTTCAGACCCTCCCGGAACCCCCTTCGGGGCCCGGAGTGCAAAGTCGTCCGGCGGTGCAGTCATTTCCGACCCCCTTTCCGAAACCAGGTCATCAAGTGCTGTCGCGTTTGTACCGCTGCCCGAGCGGCATGTCAACCCTGAATCTGTCCGCTGCCGCGGTGGTGGCGCTACCGGGAAGGGAGGCTCCCGTGCACGACCTCTCCCTCCACCATGGCGGCCACGACGCGCTCGCGCATCGAGAAGAGGAGTTCGGGATCCTCCTCCAGGACATCGAGCCCCGAAAGATCGAGCACCACGAGATCGGCCAGTTTGCCCGGTTCCAGGCTCCCGCGCGCCTCCTCGTCGTGGGTCAGGAAGGCGCCGTTCCAGGTGTAGGAGCGGAGCGCCTCGGCGATGGTGACCGTCTCGTCCTCTCCGTGCGCGACTCCGGATTTCTGGTCCTTGCGGGTCAGGAGGGCGTAAAAACCCATCCACGGGTTGTGAGTCGTCACGCCGTAGTCGGAGCCCGAAGCCATGATCACCCCGCCCCGCATGTAGCTGCGGAACGGCTGCAGCCGCGCCATCCGCCCCGGCCCGGAGTTGGCGGCGAACGAGAACCCCTGCTGCCAGTTGAAGACCGGATTCGTGGACGCCACGATGCCGTAGCGGGCCATGTCGTCGAGAACCCGCGTCTTGGGCTCGATAGGGAAGTAGGCGTGGATGACGCTCCAGCGGAGGTCGGGAAGCTCGCCGCTGGCCTCCTGCATTTCGTCGAGCAGCTTCATGTAGAGGTCCACGGTCTGGCGCATTGCCTGATCCCCGCAGCTATGAGTGTGGAGATCCCACCCGTGGCTCCGGATGGCGCGGTACTGCGCCTCGCGCTCCGGATAGCTTTCGACCACCGGATTGCCGAGGTTCCGCTCGCCTTCGAGTTCGTCCCACATGTGGAAGGGCTCGGACATCCAGGCGCTGCGGGTGCCCACGCCTCCGTCGCCGTACACCTTTACGCCTCGCCAGCGGAGGAAGCGGTCGCCCAGGTTGTTGACCTTTATTCCGTCGAGGTGGGTGGAGATCGCCTCGGGAGCGTGCGTGTTGAAAGTGCCTTCGTACACCGCAGCGATGCGGAGCTGGAGGTGTCCGCGGTTCGCGGCCTCCTGATACACCCGCATGTTGTGCCCCATCCGGGAGGAGGGATCCACGATGGAGGTCACGCCGAGCGAGAGCATTTCCTCGACTCCCAGCCGGACGCTCTCGACATCGTCCTCGAAGTCATCGGGAGGAGGCCGTTCGGTCACGAGGCGCGAGGCGCGCGACCCCAGAAAGACTCCGGTAGGGATTTCCCGGGTGACCGTGGCCCCGTCAACCACGAGTTCACGCGATTCGCGCAGGATCTGATCCTCGAAAGTGAAGTTGTCCGGATCTTCGAGCCACCATGTGGGCCAGGTGGACGAAGCGCCGTCCTCGATCCCCATCCGCCGGAACACCTCGGTGTTCACCGCGACGCCGCGGTACACCCGGTAGAGCGCCACCGGGTTTTCGGGGGCGGCCGCGTCGAGCTGCCAGCGGGTGACCATCTGGGGATACTTGAACTGGTCCCAGCGGCGGCCCACCACCCACTCTCCCGGAGCGATCCGGCTTTCCGCAATCCGATCGCGTACCCCGGCCACGATGCCTTCGGCCGACTCGGCGTAGCTGAGTTCCACGCCGGTCGTGATGTCGCGGCCGAGCGAGAGGAAATGGATGTGCGAGTCCTGGATCCCGGGGATCACGGTCTTCCCGGAGAGATCCACGGTGCGGGTGTTCGGTCCGCCGAGGGCGGCGACCTCCGCTGCGGTCCCGACCGCCACTACCCGGCCGTCCTTGATCGCGAGGGCCTCGGCGAGGCGGTCCTCCGCGTCCACCGTGCGGACCTCGGCGCCGGTCAACACGAGATCCGGCTCGGGATACCACTGGGCGCCCGCCACGGCGGGCAGGAGGAGCACAAGCGCGCCGACGGACGCGCCGAGGAATCGGGCGTTGAGCATGGCGGGACTGTAACGGGCGAAGGTGGCGTTACGCTGCCGACTTCCGCGGAGGAATCCCATGCGTGTCCTGTCCCTTCTCATTCTTTCCGTCTCCCTGTTCCTGGCATTCGGCTGCGGCCCCCAGCCCCCCGACATCGGCGGCCCCGCCGACCTGGTGCTGCTCGGCGGCCGAGTGATGACCGTGGATCCCGACCACCCCGAAGCGGAAGCGGTGGCGGTTAGGAACGGCCGGATCGCCGCCGTGGGCACCACCGCGGAGATCGAAGCGACCGCCGGGCCCGACACCGAGGTCATCCAGCTCGAGGGACGGCTCGCGATCCCCGGGTTCATCGAGGGCCACGGCCACTTCATGGGGGTCGGAAACGCCCAGCTGATCCTGAAGCTGGGCGAGGCCGCCAACTGGAACCGGATCGTGGACATGGTGGCCGAGGCGGTCGCCGAGGCTCCCGAAGGGGGCTGGATCGACGGGCGCGGCTGGCATCAGGAGAAGTGGGACGAGATGCCGGGCGGCGCGGTGGAGCGACTGCCCCATCACCTGGGGCTATCGGAGATTTCCCCGCAGAACCCCGTGCTGCTCCGCCACGCGAGCGGTCACGCCGCTTTCGCCAACGCCCTCGCGATGGAGCTGGCCGGGATCGACCGCGCCACCCCCGACCCGCCGGGCGGCACCATCGTGCGGGACGCCGAAGGCAACGCGACCGGCGCGCTCCGGGAGACGGCGCAGCGCCTGGTGGCGCGCGCCCGCGACCGGGCGATGGCGGAACGGAGCGATGAGGAACGGCGCGCGGAGCTGGAGCTGCAGCTCGAACTGGCCGCGGAAGAGTCGCTCCGCAAGGGAGTCACCTCGTTCCAGGACGCGGGATCCTCGTTCGAGATGATCTCCTTCTTCAAGGAGATGGCCGAGGCCGGGCGGCTTCCGATACGGCTCTACGTGATGGTGCGGGGGCAGTCCAACGAGGAACTGGACGCCCGGCTGCCGGACTTCCTGATGACGAACCACGCCGGCGGCTTCCTGACCGTCCGTTCCATCAAACGCCAGGTGGACGGGGCGCTCGGCGCCCACGGCGCCTGGCTCCTCGAGCCGTACGACGACATGCCGTCGAGTGACGGCCTCGTGCTGGAGGAAGTCGAAGACATCGAGGAAACCGCGCGGATCGCCATCCGGCACGGCTTCCAGGTGAACACCCACGCGATCGGCGACCGGGGCAACCGCGAGATCCTCGACGCCTACGAGCGGCAGTTCGCGGAGGCGGGAGTGGACGGAGCGGAACTCCGGTTCCGGATCGAACACTCCCAGCACATCCACCCCGACGACATCCCGCGGTTCGGGGAACTCGGCGTGATCGCCTCGATGCAGGCGGTCCACGCGACCTCGGACGGCCCCTGGGTGCCGGAAAAGCTGGGCGACGAGCGGGCGCGGACCGGCGCCTACGTGTGGCGCTCGCTGCTCGATTCCGGGGCGGTGGTGACCAACGGCACCGACGCTCCGGTCGAGGACGTGGATCCCATCCCCAGCTACTTCGCCACGGTGACCCGGGAGCTGCCCGACGGCACCCGGTTCTACCCCGAACAAGCTCTGACCCGCGAGGAAGCGCTCTATTCCTACACGATGGCGGCCGCCTGGTCCGCCTTCGAGGAGGACGTCAAGGGAAGCCTGACTCCAGGGAAGTACGCGGACATCGTCGTGCTCACGAAGGACATCCTCACCGTGCCGGACGAGGAGATCCCCGACGCCGAGGTGGCAATGACCATCGTGGGCGGAAAGGTGGTCTGGAACGCCGGGGAGTAGGACGTGACGCTGGTCGGCGTGTACGGAACGCTAAAGCGCGGCCACGCGAACCACGAGGCGTTCCTCGCCGGCGCGCCGCTCGTGCGGGCGGGCGCGGTCCGGATCCCCTTTCGACTCTTCGGCAATGAGGAGTACCCGATGCTCGTGCCGGCGGCTGACCTGAACCCGGTGGTTGTGGAGACCTACCGGGTGGACGACACAACCGTGGGGCAGTTGGACGCCTTCGAGGGCCAGTTCGGGTATCGGCGGGTGGCGGTCCGGCCTGAAGGGGAAACCGAACCGCTGGCGCTCTACGTTCACCCGGGACCGCCACCGCCCGATTTCGTCCCGGCGCCGGGCGGCGAATGGAACGGCGAGCCGGAGGCCTTCGCACGCGCCCTCGCACGGACCCGCGCGGCTGCCGAGTAGCATCCTGCGGCAATGCGGCTTGCGACCCTGCTCGTCCCCGGAAGGGGTGAAACCCCAGCCATCATTTCTCCGGACGGCGCCCGCTATCAGCCGCTCGACCCGCCGGGATCACTCGCCGAGCGTTTGGCCGCTCCCCTGCCCCGAATCGACGTCGACTGGGACACGGCCCCCCTTCTGTCCGAGGCCCGCTTCCTGCCTCTCATCCCGCGGCCCGGCGCGCTCTGGTGCGTCGGCCTCAACTACGAGGACCACCGGATCGAGACCGGGAGGGCGAAGGCGGACTACGCGACGCTCTTCACCCGGTTTCCGGCCTCTCTCGTGGGACACGGGGAGGCGCTGGTGCGGCCCGCCGCCTCGCATCAACTCGACTTCGAAGGCGAACTCGCGGTGGTCATCGGCCGGCCCGGCCGACATATCCCGGAAGCTGCGGCGCTCGACCACGTGGCGGGCTACGCCTGTTTCAACGACGCCTCGGTACGCGACTTCCAGGGTCACAGCACCCAGTTCGGCCCCGGCAAGAACTTCTGGCGCACCGGCGGATTCGGTCCGTTCCTGGTCACCGCGGACGAAGTTTCCGATCCGCAGGATCTCCCGATCGAGACGCGACTGAATGGCGAGGTGGTTCAGCAGAGCCACACCTCGCAGATGACCTATCCAGTGCGCGAACTGATCGCCTACCTGTCCCGGATCCATCCCCTTCATCCCGGGGACGTGATCTCCACCGGCACCCCGTCGGGGGTGGGCGTCGCCCGCGATCCGCAGCTTTTCATGAAGCCCGGGGACGTGGTCGAAGTGGAAATCGGAAAGGTCGGAGTGCTCCGGAACGCAGTGGTGGACGAAAGCTGAAGCCGCGCCGTACGGCGCGCGCCCGTCACGCCAGGGGCACAACCTGCGACTGCAGGATGCGGCGGCCGCGGGTGAGCAAGGGGACAGCGTAGGCGACGCTGGTCGCCGCGATCAGTTCATCGGCCGGATCGGCCCGGAAGTCCAGCCGGTTCAGGGCTGCCGCGACCCGGAGGTCCAGCGGCCAAATATGGACGCGATTCAGGTACGACCGGAACTCCCGGTCATCCAGATCTACCGAGACGAGCTCAAGCCGCGCCAGCGAGACGATCTCCCATAGCACGATCGCCGCAATGCTCCACGGATTCGCCGTCAGGAGCGCTTGTTCGCGGGGTCGGAGATCGCCGGTGAACCCGTGGAGCAGGATATGCGTGTCAAGATTGAGCATCCGATTCCCACGCGATCCCGGTCGAGAGGACATCGCCCCGGATCGTCAGCTTGCCGCGCATGCAACCGATCAAGGAGGCCGGGCTGGACGGGTACGGGATCACCTGGGCGACCGGTTCGCCACGCCGCGTGAGCACGACTCCTTCGGGACCGAGTCGTTTCAACATCTCAAGGTATCGCAGCTTGAACTCGCTGACGGTGACGGTGGGAGGCGCGGCCGGAGAATGGTGGATCATGGGACGGGTTCGAACGGAGTGAGATGGCCATGAATTATGGCCATCTCGAGCGCCGTGAGCCAACAGCCTGGCCGGCGCGGCGGATGCCGGCGGGCTGTCCGGGGATCAGTAGCCGCGGCGCCGGTTCACGACGTTCCGGAGCCGGCGGCCCGCGAAGAAGCGGGCCATGTTTCCGAGCGCGATCCGGAAGACCTCCGGCACGTAGTTCTCGATGTCGTCGGCGCCGACGTGGGGGGTGATGAACAGGTTCGGGGCGTCCCAGAGGGTGCTCTCGGGAGGGTGCGGTTCGGGCCAGACCACATCGACAAAGGCGCCCCCGATCCTTCCGCTGCGGAGCCCCGCTTCGAGCGCCGCCTGATCAATCAACCGGCCGCGGCCCAAGTTTACGATCCTGGCTCCCTCGGGCAGCAGCGCCAGCTCCCGTTCGCCCAGAATCTCCCGCGTTGCCGGGGTGAGCGGAGCCGCGAGAACGACGTAGTCAGCCCGTGGCAGCGCCTTCGGAAGGTCATCGGGACCAAACAGTTCGTCGACGAAACGATGGGGGCGGGCGGTGCGCCGCACCCCGAGGACCCGCATGCCGAGGGTGCGAGCCGCTTCCGCGGCGCCCGTCCCCACCGCCCCCAGGCCAATCACCAGCGCCGTCTTTCCCGGAAGGGTCCCGGTCTGAATCTTCTTCCAGGTCCGGCGGCGCTGATGCTCGGCGAGTTGGGGCAGCCGGGTGTGGAGGGCCACGAGCCCCATCAGGACGTACTCGAAGGATTTCCTGGTGTGAACGCCGCTCGCGGTGATCAGCTTCACGCCGGGCGGAAGCCAGTCGAGCGGATAGAGGTGGTCCACGCCGGCGCCGATGAGCTGCACCCAGCGAAGGTGGGGCGCGCGCCCGGCGAGCCCCGGCCGGGGGAACTTCCACCCGATCAGCACGTCAGCGTCGCGGACGCGCCGGACGAATCCCGCCTCGTCGTTCGAGTAGCTGGGCCGGAGGCGACGGAAGGTCTCCGGGAACGCGGCGCCCGCCGTCTCGAACCGCTCCCGGTCCAACCGGTAGTACCCCGCTTCCTCGGAGTCGGTGGCCAGATGGACGCGGAGGGTTTCGGGACTGCTCATGGGACGTGGTTTCCTGTCGTTGGGCCGAGGAGTTGGCGACAAAGAGCCTAAGCCAACACAATGGGCTCATGGCTGACGCACTTCCTCCTTCCTCCTCCGCACCGCCGCCCGGACCCGAGCGGCTCGCCTGGAATCGGCGGCGGTTCGTCGCCGGCCTCTCCGGACTCGGGCTCGGATCCACCCTGCTCCCCGGGGCGCTCACCGCCTGCGCCGGGGACGCCGACACGGTGTCCGTATCCATGCTCCGGACGGCGCAGCAGCTCGCCGGGCTGGAGCTGTCCGACGAGGAACTCTCAACCGTCGCCGAACGCCTGAACGGCGAACGCGACCTGCGGGACGCGTACCGGGGCATCCGCGAACCGGAGATCCACAACCACCTCCCGCCGTCCTTCGTCTTCCATCCCCTGCCCCCCGGCAAGCCGATGCCGGAGCGCACCGGTGGAATGCATGTCTCGGCGCCGGAGGTTTCCCGCCCGGCGTCCGATACCGATCTGGCGTTCCTTCCGGTCACCCACCTCGCGCGGCTGGTCGAGTCCCGCGAAGTCACCTCCACCGAACTCACCGAGCTGTACCTGGCCCGGCTGAAGGAGTTCGATCCGGTGCTCATGTGCGTCGTGAACCTGACGGAGGATCTGGCGCGGGAACAGGCGGCGCGAGCGGACGAGGAGATCGCCGCCGGGAACTACCGCGGACCGCTTCACGGCATCCCCTGGGGCGCCAAGGATCTGCTGGCGGTCAAGGGCACGAAGACCACCTGGGGCGCCACTCCCTACCGTGAGCGGGTCATTGACCAAGACGCCACCGTCTATACGA
Source organism: Candidatus Marinacidobacterium sp. (assembly GCA_965250045.1). GTDB lineage: Bacteria > Acidobacteriota > Vicinamibacteria > Marinacidobacterales > Marinacidobacteraceae > Marinacidobacterium. The sequence continues at coordinate 1,963,238 of OZ252286.1, read as the reverse complement.
AGCTGACCGAAGCGGGGGCGGTGCTCGTCGCCAAGCTGACGATGGGCGCCCTGGCGCAGGGGGACCGCTGGTTCGGCGGCCGGACCCGCAATCCCTGGAACACGGAGCAAGGATCGAGCGGGTCCTCAGCGGGGCCGGGTTCGGCGACCTCCGCCGGGCTCGTCGGGTTCTCGATCGGCACCGAAACCCGCGGTTCGATCATCTCGCCCTCGACCAGGAACGGGATCACGGGCCACCGTCCCACGTTCGGCCGGGTCAGCCGCGCGGGGGCCATGGCGCTGTCATGGACCATGGACAAGATCGGACCGATGTGCCGCAGCGCCGAGGACTGCGCGCTCGTGTTCGAGGCCATCCGGGGCGCCGACGGACTGGACCGGGCGGTCCACGATCCGCCCTTCGCCTGGGACGCGTCGGCCGATCCGACCGCGCTCCGGGTGGGCTACGACCGGGCCGCCGCCGAAGACGAGATCGAGGACGATCCGGAGAACCCGGAACGGGCGCCACTTCAGCGGACCTCGCAGGCGAACACCCGGGCGGCAATCGAAGTGCTGCGCGGCATCGGGGTCACGATCACCCCGTTCGAACTCCCGGAGCTGGGCTGGAATGACCTCTCCTTCGTGCTGACCACCGAATCCGCCGCGGCGCACGACGCGCTCACCCGGAGCGGCGCCGACCTCGCCATGAAGGCGCCGCCGGAAGAAAGCAGTTGGCCCGACTCCTTCCGGCTCCACCGTTTCGTCCCCGCGGTGGAGTACATCCAGGCGATGCGGGTGCGGACCCGGATCATGCAGGAATTCGACGAGGCGTTCGGAGATCTCGACCTGTTCATCGGATCGAGCCTGGGGCTCACGAACCTGACCGGGCATCCCGAGGTATGTATGCCGAACGGCTACCACGAGGGATCGCCGACCAGCCTGCGGATGACCGGAAAGCTGTACGGGGACACGGAAATCCTGACCCTGGCGCACGCCTACCAACAGGCGACCGACTTCCACCTCCGGAAGCCCCCCGTGGGGGGCTAGCGGTCGGCGTTCCCTCGCCTGCATCCCGCTACCCCCGATGGAGTCATTGCCGAGACGGGCACCATGACGCCACTCGGCGTCCACGCCGTCCGCGGCGCTGCGCGCCGCCGTGCCGACCGGAGGTCGGCGTTCCCTTGCCCGTGCGCCACCTTGTGTGGGCGGCGGTTACCCAAGCGCGCAAAAACTGATGGCGGCGAACTCCGTTCGCTGTCCGCGTGATCGGGGGGAAAGTGTGAAAGGGGGGCTACTGCCCTCCTTTCACAAAAAGGTAACGACCAATCGGAACTCGCCGAAGCGCGCCGAAGCGCGCAAGGGAGTTTCGGTTGCCGGCGCGAAGCGCCGGGCGGTTCGGAAGGGGGGCGCGCCCACTAAGAGAACCAACGGCCGGCCGTCGTTCCGGTCAGGCGCCCCCCTTCCGAACCGCTCGACCTGATCCTGGCCGAAGGTCCGCGCCGCCCTACATGTAGTCCGAGGGGTTCGCGGCGATGTGGCGAACGGCCGACAGCAGGCTGTCCACCTCGTGCGGCATGTTGTAGAGGTGGGTCGAGGCCCGCACCCCATTGAGGTTTCCGGTCCTCATCGTGCGGATGAATACCCGTTCGCGGTCCATGATGCCCTGTTGGACGTTGGCCATCGGGAGGTCGTGGACCGAGAACAGCGTGAGCCCGGCGGCGAGGTCGTCGCCCATGGCGGTCCAGAGCTTGACTCCGGGAATCTCATGGAGACCCTCCCGCAGCCGCCGGGAAAGCATCCGCACGCGAGATTCGATGAGGTCCTGGCCGATCACGTTCTGGAACTCGACCGATTTGACCAGGGCGAACGCGCTCGGTATGTGGCGCTGACCGGTGTTCTCGTACTTCCGGGAATCCTCACGGAACCGGCGCTCCCCGTCCACTCGGTAGGACCCGGCGCCGATCAGGGGCCAGACATCGCCGATCGTGTCCCGCCGGATGAAGGACAGGCCGGTTCCGGTGCCCGCCATCAGCCACTTCTGGCCGGCGCCCGCGTAGTGGTGGCAGCCCAGGTCCCGCATGTCGAGGGCGATCATGCCGAGCGGGTGGGCGCCGTCCACCGTCAGCAGCAGGTTCCTCCGGGCGCAGAGCTCGGCGAGTTCCTTCACCGGCATCAGGAGGCCGGTGACGTAGGTGATGTGGCTCACCATGATCGCCCGCGTCCGTGGACCGATTGCGTTTTCGTAGATCGAGAGGATCTGGTCCTTGCTTTCCGGCGGAACGGGAACGTCCACCCACTTGATGACCGCGCCGTAGCGTTCCTGGGCGTGGATGTACGGCTCGATCCCGCCGTTGTGTTCGTGCGTGCACATGAGCACTTCGTCGCCCTCGCGCCAGTCGAGGCCGCGCCCGAAGATGTTCATCCCCTCGGTCGTGCTGCGCGTGTAGGTGACTTCGTCGGGCTCCGCGCCCACGAAGGCGGCGAGTGTCTGCCGGCGCTCGTGGAGCTCGTCGCGCCGGTTCCCGCTCGTCGGATCGGCGGCGATCTCGGCGTAGATACGCGCCTCCTCGTCCGCCACCACCCGGGGGCTCGGCCCCAGGGTGCCGTTGTTCATGAACGTCATCCCGTCCACGACGTTGAACTGGGAGCGCACTTTCCACCAGTAGTCCTCGCCCGGGCTCGCAGGAGCAGCGAGGTCCCCAAGCGGGAGGGCCGGCACCGCCCGCTGCGCCGCGGCCGCCGCGAGAGCCCCTGCGGGAAGTGCCGCGGCGCCGAAGGCGGTGGCGGACGCTCCGAGGAAGCGGCGGCGCGATAGTGTCGTGTCGGTCATTGGAATCCCCTTTCCACCAAGGAAAATCAGAACGTAACGGAACCGGGTGGGGACTTCAAACGTCGTTGGAGTCCGGGCAGCCTGTGAATAAAGGCACGCGGCGTTCGAGCGGCGATGCATCCCGCCTGAACCGCGGCGCTTCGCGGCGCTCTTCGTTGCGCTTCGGTCGAAATACACCCGGTATTCCTCCCTCGCGCGCCTTGTCAGCCGGGCGCCTCCCCGCTCTCGGCGCTCTCGGCGCTCTCGGCGCTCTCGCCACTCTCGCCACTTTGTCCACAGGCTGCCAGCAGCCTCTGAACAAGGTCACGCGGGCCGGGCGGGCCGCCCCGAAGTGAGATAATTGCCGTTCATGATTGAACCTTGCACGATCCTGGTGGTCGACGACGAACCCGATCTCGAGACGCTGATCCGCCAGCGATTTCGCCGCCGGATCCGCACGGACGAGTTGCGCTTCGTGTTCGCCAACGACGGCGTGCAGGCGCTGGAGGCTCTCGAAGAGCATCAGGAAATCGAGCTCATCATGACCGACATCAACATGCCAAGGATGGACGGTCTGACCCTGCTCAACGAACTGCGCACGATTCGCCCCAAGTGCCGGGCGGTGGTGGTTTCGGCATACGGCGACATGCAGAACATCCGGACCGCGATGAACCGGGGCGCTTTCGATTTCGTCACGAAGCCGATCGACTTCAGGGACCTCGAACTCACCATCGAAAAGACGATGACCCACCTCGCCATGATGCGCGAGGCCCTCAAGCACCGAGCCCAACTTCTCGCCCTCCATCAGGAGCTGCGGGTCGCGCGCGACATGCAGATGTCCATCCTGCCGCAGCGGTTTCCCTCCACCGCGACTTGCGACACGCACGCGATCATGACCCCGGCGCAGGATGTGGGAGGCGACTTCTACGACGTCTTCCATCTCCCCGATCAGCGGCTCGGTGTCGTGATGGCGGATGTTTCGGGCAAAGGCGTGCCGGCGGCGCTCTTCATGATGGTCAGCCGGACCCTGGTCAAGGGCAACGCCGTGAGCGCCCTCTCGCCGGGCGGAGCACTGACCCAGGTGAACAATCTGCTCGGAGAAGAAAACGAGCGGGCGATGTTCGTCACCCTGCTGTTCGGGATTTTCGACACGAGAGCCGGCACTTTCACCTACGCCAACGCAGGCCACTGCGCTCCCTATCTGGTGCATTCCGGTGAGAAACCGCGGGAACTACCGTCCACCCAGGGCATCGCGCTCGGCGTAATGCCCGATTTCCCGTACAAGGAAGACACGGTGTGGCTCACCCCGGGGGACCGGATCTTCCTCTACACCGACGGCGTTCCCGAAGCGGAAGCTCCCGACAAGGAGTTGTTCGAAAACCGCCGTCTCGAAGACATCCTGGAGGGCGTTGCCGACAAATCGCCGGAGGAAATCAATCGGGCCGTCCTCGATGCGGTTCGCGTTTTCTCGGGCGGGGAGCACCAGTCCGACGACATCACCTGCCTGACGCTCGCCTATCGCGGCGGTTAGCCAGCCTGCGACCTATGTGCGGTTCGAGGCGGAAGCCGGTTTCGGGTTTCCGGTCTCGGGTCGGTTGGATTCGGGTTCTCTGCCTTTCGGGGCTGCTTTCGGGGCTGCTTTCGGGGCTGATGGTCGTCGGATCGTCGCCTTCCGCATTGGCCCAGGACGAAAGCGCCGCTCCCGGCGTCAGTGCGGACCGCATTCTCTTCGGGCAGTCGGCAGCGCTCAGCGGCCCCGCCGCCGCCCTCGGCCAAGGCATGCGGCTCGGTATCGAGGCCGCGTTCTCCGAGATCAACCGCGGGGGCGGCGCCCATGGACGGAGGCTCGAACTCGTTTCGCTTGACGACGGGTACGAGCCGGAGGCGGCGCTTACAAACACCCGTCAGTTACTGCAGGAGGAAAACGTCTTCGCGCTCATCGGCCCGGTCGGGACGCCGACCTCCCGGGCGGTCGAGCCGGTGGCGGCCCAGGCCGGGGCTCCGTACATCGGCCCATTTACGGGAGCGGAGTTCCTGCGCGAGACGCAGGAGGCGCCGACCGCCGTGAATGTCCGTGCTTCCTACTTCCAGGAAACCGACGAAATGGTCGAGCGGCTCACCGAGGACCTCGGCCTTTCCCGTATCGCCGTCCTCTATCAGGACGATTCCTATGGCAACGCGGGGCTTACCGGCGTGCGGATCGCGCTGGCCAGCCGGCGGCTGGACCTGAGCGGACTGGCCGCCTACCAACGGAACACGACGGCGATCAAGGTCGCGGTGCTCGAGCTGCGGCGGGCGGCACCGGAAGCGGTGATCATGATCGGGGCCTATCGCCCGGTGGGGGAGTTCGTGCGCTGGGCGAGGCGCATCGACTTCACCCCGGTTCTCATGACGATCTCCTTCGTGGGGAGCGAGGCGCTCGCCGAGGAGCTCGGCCCGGCAGGCGACGGAGTGCTGATCACCCAGGTCGTGCCATTCCCGGAAGACAACTCGCTCGCCGTGGTGAGGCGCTACCGGGAAGCGCTTCGCCGCCAGGACTCGGGCGCTCCACCCAGTCTCGTGTCCTTCGAGGGGTACATCGTCGGGCGTCTTACCGGCGAGGTGCTGGAGCGAGCCGGACCGGCGCTCACCCGCGCCGGCTTTTTGGAGACGCTCGCCACGATTCGTGATCTGGACCTGGGCGGTTTCTCGCTCGGTTACGGCCCGGACGACACGCAAGGGTCCGACCGCGTCTTCCTGACCAGGATCGGGGCGGATGGAAAGCTGCGGCCGCTCACCTCCCTCAGGTAGCGCAGATGGCCGAGAAGGAACCGGAGGACCGGAAGAACGGCGCACCGGATCCCGAAGAGAGTCCGGTGTCCGACGAATCTCCGGGGGAGGTCACGGAAGAGCCGGAAGAGTCGGGCGGCCTTTCGATCGTCGGAGCGCTCCGGGAAGCACTGTCGGGGAGGAAGTCGCTCTCCGCCGACGATGGCGGAGGGGATGGTGAGGAGGCGGCTGGCCCCCCGGACCCCAACGACGAGGTTCCCGCGGCGGAGGGCGTGGCGACACCCGGATCCCCATCACCGGAGCGGGGCGGCTGGTTCCGCCAGAAGTTCGCGCTACGGCGAAGCCTCCGGGTCCAGATCGCGGCGGGGCTCGGTACGGCGATCGTGTTCACCCTGGTGGCGAGCATCATTGCGCTCGTTGCGTTCTTCCAGGTGGGCCGGATTCAGCGAGAAATCAATACCGAATACGTGCCGGCGCTGACCCGGGCGGTTCAGATCGGGCAACTCGCCACCAGCTTGGCGGCGGCCGCGCCCCGGCTGGTCGCCGAGGCCAGGAACCGTCAGCTCGCGATCGACCCAGCCGAAGAAGCTGCGACCGAAAGTTTCCCTCGCGCGAGCGTCGATCTTCTGGAGAACGCCGCGCGCATCATCGAGTTGTCCTCAGAACTCGCGGCCGGTGACCGGACGGCCGGGCTTCGGCAGTTCTCCGCAGACCTGGCGGGCAACCTCCAGGGCATCCAGGTTTCGGTCGAGAGCGGCGGCGCCCTGCAGGAACGCCTGAGCCAGCTTCGGGAAGCGACGGCAGTAAGGAGCCGCGATCTGAACGAGTTGATCGGACCGCTCCTGGACGATCAGGTCTTCTACATGGCGACGGGTCTCAGGGACCTCGCGGACGATCCGGCTCCCATCGAGGTACGGGGTTCCGAGACCGAAGTGATCTACCTGCAGGCCCTCAGCGCCATCGATGCCCGGGGCAACCTCGCGGGCAGCCTGATCAGCGACGTGGTCGTGCAGGACGACCTGGAACTGGTCGAGACTCTGGACGAGAGATTCCGGGCCGCCACCGCCGGCACGTTCCGGGCGCTCGACACCCTCGGCGACCGCGCTCCGCAGCGGCTCAGACAGATGCTCGAAGCGATCTACGAACTCGGGCTCGGCGCAGACGGAGCGTTCCCGGTGCGCCGGCAGTACCTCGAGGAACTCCGGAACCAGCTCGCGTACCTCGCCAGAAACGAATCCATCACCGACTCGCTGGAAGCGGCGGTGGCGAGTCTGACCGTCGGGCTCGAAGTGGATGCGCTGGCCGCCACCCAGGCATCGGAAGCGGCGCTGAACCTCGGGCGGTCGTTGCTGGTGGCGCTGAACGTCATGGGGATCAGCAGCGCCGCGCTGATTCTCTGGCTCTTTGTCGGGCGATTCCTGATCGGCCGCCTCACCGCCCTGTCCCGGGCGATGCGCCGGATGGCGGGAGGCGATCTGGAGACGCGTATCGAGGTCCGCGGCCAGGATGAGGTCGGGGAGATGGCGCAGGCGCTCGAAGTCTTCCGCCAGCATGCCCTCGAGGTCCAGCGTCTCAACCTGGTCGAAGAACTCGCCACCCGAGTCGAGGCACAGAACGAGGAACTGGCGAAGACGCTCGAGGACCTGAAAAAGGCGCAGGACCAGATCGTCATGCAGGAAAAGCTCGCGTCCCTCGGCCAACTGACCGCCGGAATCGCGCACGAGATCAAGAACCCGTTGAACTTCGTCAACAACTTCGCCGACGTCTCGAGCGACCTCCTCGAGGATCTCAAGGAAGAACTGGAAACCGTCAAGGAACACGTTCCCGAGGAATCTCTCGCCGAAATCGAGGACATCAGCGGCGATCTCAGCGGGAACCTCCAGCGGATCGTGCACCACGGCCAACGGGCCAGTTCCATCGTCTACGGAATGCTGGAACACGCGCGGAAGGAAGGCGGAGAAAGCCGTCCGACCGAAATCAACGCCATGCTGGAGGAATACATCGCACTCGCGTTCCACTCGATGCGCGCCGTGGACAACCGTTTCCAGATGACCATCCGAAAGGACCTGAGTGACGATGTCGGCGCCATCGAGGCCATCCCGCAGGATCTCAGCCGCGTGTTCCTGAACATCGTCACGAACGCCTGCCAGGCAACCTTCGACAAGCAGTTGGACGAGAACTCGGATCCCGGCTACCAACCCGAGCTGGCGGTGCGGAGCCGCAAGGAGAACGGTCAGATCGAGGTGCGGATCAAGGACAACGGCCCCGGCATTCCGCCGAGCCACCTGGCCAAGATCTTCGAACCGTTCTTCACGACGAAGGACACCGACAAGGGCACCGGCCTCGGCCTTTCGCTCTCGCACGACATCGTCCGCGGCCACGGCGGCACGCTGGTGGTGAACTCGGAGGTCGGCGAAGGCGCCGAATTCGTGGTCACCCTGCCGGTGGACCCGTCAAGCGGTTCCCGAACGGGGCCATGAATCCGGTCAGGTCCCGATAGTCAACCCGGAATTGAGTCGGGGCCCCGTTCGGAAACCGCCCGGCGCTTCGCGCCGCGAACCGAAACTCCCTTGCCCGCCTCCGGCGCGCGGCGGCGAGTTCCGATTCGTCGTTACCTTTTTGTGAAAGGGGAGAATCCCCCCTTTCATACTTTCCCCCGAAAACGCGGGCAGCGAACACAGTTCGCTGCCATAAGTTTGTTGCTCGTTTGGCAGTCCGTCCTCCCAACTTCACGCGGGAGCACGCAATAGCGGGCGGTGTGTTCGCCCGGGGGGTGAGGGTTAGCAGCGGGGGTGGTGGCGATGCCGGGTGGGGGCGGCACGATGAGGCTGCATGGCGGGGTGCCCGCCGTGAGGCTGGGAGGCGAGGCCTTCGCCCGCCTCCGGCGCGCTGCGGGCCGGTCCTTCGGGTGGGGACTTGAAGGCCCCCACCGGAAGACCTGGCCGGCGCTCCCGCGTTCCGTTTCCCGTCAGAACCGGGCGGTGGTCAGTACGATGTCGGCCCGGCTCCAGGCGCGGAGGAAGCGCCGCTGCACCCGGTTGGCCTCGTCGGTCTTGCCCTGGGCGCGAAGTGATTCGAGCAGCCCGAAGAGCGACCAGCCGTTCTCGGGCCACTGGCGGAGGTCCTCGCGGAAAGCCACCTCGGCGTGGTCGGGTTGGCCGGCCTCGAGGAGGACCGCTCCGAGTGCCTGCCGCATGGGCATGTACCAGGGCGGCGGTTCCGTGTACGCGAGGTTGTCCTGGATGTTGATCGCCTCTTCGAGCAGCGGGATCGATTTCTCCGCGGCATCGTGGCGCGAGACGATGTCCGCCTCCAGCGCGGTCGCAGCGAGCCGGAGCATGTCCTTGGCGGACACCCGGCCCATACCCGGGAGGTTCTCGTCAGCGGCGATGGCAACGATCTGCTTCTGATGTTCCCGGGCAGCCGCCACCTCACCGGTGGCCGAGTTGGCGAGTCCCCGCACGTAGTGCCAGATCGCCGTTTCGAAGAGGTACTCCGCGCGCGGCTGGGGCTCGCTCATGATGGCGTTCCAACGACCGAAGCGAGCCTGCGCGAACAGCGGAATCGAGAGGAAGAGCTGTGGGCGGGAGGACTGCTCGATCTGGTTGGGGCCGACCTGAATCCGCACCTTGTCGCGCAGTTTGTAGGCCTGCTGGATCGCCACCGCGCTCCGCCCTTCGAACTGCGCCGCCGACCAGGCGAAATGGACGTTGTGCTGATAGGAGCCGACCGGATAGCGGCCCTCCTGATCGGGCATCCCCAGGTAGAGCTCGTCCACCGCGGCGGCGTCCAGGTTGAAATCGGCCGCCTCGTCGTAGTTGCCGGTCTGGATCAGGATGTGCGCCCCCATGTGGACGACGTGCGCCGCGCCCGGCATGGTTCGGGGCAGGTTCCGCGCGTGCGGAACCGCCCGGAAGGGATCGTCAGACGCCTCCACCCCGTGGATGTAGTAGTGGATGGCGCCGGGGTGGTTTGAATCCATCTCGAGGGCGCGCTCGATCTGCTCCACCAGCCAGACGGTGCCGTCGTCAAGCGGCTTCCCGTCATCGTCCCAATAGTTCCAGCGGGTGGTGTTCATGTAGGACGCCGCGGCGAACACCTGCAGATCGATGTCGTCGGGATAGGCCTCTGCGAGCGCCCGGGCTTTTTCGTGGTAGGCCTTGTCCAGCGGCGCGCGCTCGGACGCGGGATCCTCGGCATAGCGGGCGGCGAGCGCTTCGATCATCGCCTTTTCCTTCTCGGTAGCCGCCCCGGACAACTCCTGAGCCCGGCTGATCGCCTCCCAGGCCGTTTCGAGCTGGTCCTCCGGCGGATCTCCCTGGTTCAGATACGGCCCGTAGGCGAGCGCCCGCCCCCAGTGGGACATCGCGTTGTCATCCAGCCGGGCGGCCTCGTCGAAGGATCGCCGCGCTTCCGCCATCCAGAACGCGTACGCCAGGCGGAATCCCTGATCGAAATACTGCTGCCCCAACTCCGAAGCGCCGCTCACCGGGTAGCTGACTGCTCCGAGTTTCTCGTGGAGCGGCACCGCCGGGTCGGCGGTGTTCGGTTCCTCTTCCTCCCAGGTCGTTTCTTCTTCCGCCCAAGCGGGGGCGCTAGCCGCCAGCAACAGGGCCATAGCGACCAGCAGGCAGGTACATCGGCTTGTTCGGTGCATCTCAGGGAGTCTCCTCATTCGGACAGATTGCGGTACAGGACGCGGATTATCGCGTAGGCCTCCGCCATGTCTCCCACCCGGAACCCGATGGTATCCGGAGCGATCCGGTCAATTTGCGGTAGCAGAGAGACGATTTCGGCGAGGTCCGGGCGGGTGTACTGCATCTCCACCTCGACCGGAGCAACCGGAGCCGGCAGCGGTTCCGGGATCGCCCGCAGGGCGCGGGTCGCCGCTTCCCGGATCAGCCGCGCCGTAACTTCGGGATGGAGGAGTTCGGCCGTCGTGCGCCGGATGGCGCGTTTTACCGCGACGAACGCGGTTTCGGTAAGCCGTTCGCCGAGTTCCGTGACGAACGCCTCGTCGCCGGTAGCCAGCGCGACCGGAACCCCGTGGTGGGCGGCCAGCATGGCGTTCATGTCCCCTTCGCCGGCCGGTTCACCGCCCACCCGGATCTCGCGGATCGAGGCGCCCGATCCGGTATGTGCCATGAGCCCGTCGGGGTTGCCGGCGCGGGCGTGGTAGCCGATGAAGAAGACCGCGTCGAAACTGGAATCGAGCCCCTGCATCATCCCGAACGGCTTGGAGTTATGGCTGATCAGCCGCGCCGGGGGGAGCAATTCCTCCACCCGCACATTCCGCATGCTGCCGTGGCTGTCGTTGACGAGGATCTCGGTGGCGCCGGCGTCGAGAGCTCCCTGGATGGCCGCGTTCACGTCGCTCATCATGAGGTCGCGGCCGCGGGCATACTCCGCGCCGCCGGCCGACGTCATCTCGGAATGGGCGATGCCGCTGAGGCCCTCCATGTCCACCGAGATGAAGACCCGGAGGCCCTCGTTCTGAGCGAGGGCCGGGGGGGCGCAGAGGACGGACAGCAGGAGGAGCCGCCGCAAACCGCCGCCTCCCGGCTTGGACTCCTGGCGGGCGGCGCGACGCATCTCCTTCTACGAGCCGGGCTGCCGGAGCTGGTCGAGGATTTCCTGAACCATGGCCGCCTGCGCCCCGTCGGGATCGATCTCGAGGTAGCGCTCGAAGGCGGCGATCGCGCCATCCCGGTCTTCCTGCCGCGCCTTCGCCATCCCGACCTGCAGGAACGCGGGCGCAAACTCCGGATCGGCGGCGGCCGACTTGGCATAGAACTCGTCGGCGAGTTCCATCCGCCCCGCGTTGCTTGCGAAGACCGCGTAGTTGAACAGGTTCACCGCGTTGCCCTCGACGAGTTCCAGGGAGCGGTCGAAGGCTTCCAGCGCCTGGTCCCACTGCTTCTGCCGGCCGTACAGGTCTGCGACCGCCGTGATCCCCTCGAGCATCGAATCGTCGAGTTCGTATGCCTTCTCATAGGCGGTGATTGCTGCCGGGTAGTCCTCCATCTCCTCGTAGGCGGCAGCCAGATTGAAGTACAGGCTTCCCGAATCCGGCGTCAACGCAATCAGCTCGAGGGTCTCAGCCACGGCGGTCTCGAAGTCGCCATCCACGAAAGCATCCCGGGCGCCCTGGCTTGCCTCGTTGAAGCGGTCGGCCTGCGCCTGGCTGAGCACACCCTCCGGGAGGGGATAGAGCGTTTCGTTGATGACACTCTGCCCGCCGTTCGAGACCGTCACCATCGCCTGGAGCGGTTCCCAGCCGTCGAGCTCAAAGGACACCCGATACATCTGGACGGGAAGACCGGCTCGCAGGAACTCTCCGTTGTCGTTGGTCTCGATCCGGACGGGCCGACTGCCGCCGTCAAGCAGCACGATGGACACCTGCACCCCGGGAACCGGATTGCCGTCCGGATCGGTGATCTTTCCGCGCACCGCGCCCCGCTGCGCGAGAGCGGGCGCCGCAACGAGCAGCAGCAAAGCAACCGCTACCACAAGCCAACGGCCGTGGGCCGGATGAACACTCTTCACGATGGGATTTCCTCCTGACGCTGTGCCTCCCGGGATCACGCGGGCCTCTCAGGACGGCCGAATCCGCGCCGGAAGGGCGTTCGAGTTTAGCAGCCGGTGAACAAAGTCACGCGGCGTTCGGCCGGCGATCCATCCCGGCTGAACGCGACGCTGCGCGTCACTCATCGTTGCGCTTCGGTCGAAATACACGCGGTATTCCTCCCTCGCGCGCCTTGTCAGCCGCGCGTCTCACCGGCCTCGGCGCTCACGCCACTTTGTCCACCGGCTGCTCGCAGCCAGTGAACAAAGTCACGCGGCGTTCGGCCGGCGATCCATCCCGGCTGAAACGCGACGCTGCGCGTCGCTCATCGTTGCGCTTCGGTCGAAATACACTCTGGCCAGTTGCTGTGAAGATCCAGTAGCGCCGAGACGCCGATAGCCGGGATGGCGCGCCGACTAGGGAACGCCGGTCAGTTCTCCCGGTGGGGGCGTTCACACCGGCACCGCCCCGCGCAGCGGGGCGAGAGGACGTACTTCCCAGTTCCGGGATGGCGCACGTCTCGGCACCTACCCCATCCGGCAGAGCGGCACGCCGGCCAGGGAACGCCGACCTCCGGTCGGCACCGCGCGGGAGCGCGAAACCAGCGCCCATGACGCCGCGCTATGCCAACTTGAGTTCCGCACCCTCTTCCAATCCCGGATGCCGCGATCGCTCACCGCTCCCCCTACCTGGGGCCGCGCCTTTTTCATGGCCGGCGGGGTGTACCGGAGGTACCCGATCATGAGGGTTTCTCCCGGTGGGGGCTCCTCCCTCGCGCGCCTTGTCAGCCGGACCTCTCACCGGCCGCGGCGCTCACGTGGCTTGGTCCACGGACCATTAGAGCGAATCCGCCATAATCCGGAGCTATGGCGAAGCGAGAAGAGAGCCGGGGACTTCCCTCGCGCCGAGAGGTGCTCGCAGGAGTCGTCGCCTCCGCCACCGTCGGCGCCGGAGCGCTGGCGGCCGCCCAGCAGGCGGAGGCGCCGAAGCGCCGTCCGCGGGCGCCGGAGGACCCCACCAAGATGCAGGGCCGGGTGCCCAGTCCGGTGGGGCAGCGCTCGGCATTCGAAACCCCCGAGCGGATGGTGCGGGTCCCGGAGCCTTCCTCTTCCTCGCGCACCCCGCTCCAGTATCTCCAGGGAGTCGTGACCCCCGCCGACCTGCACTTCGAACGCCACCACGGCGGCATTCCCAACATCGATCCGGAGCGTTACGAGTTGCTGATCCACGGGATGGTGGAGCGCCCGACGACCTTCCGGCTGGCGGACCTGAAGCGATTTCCCGCCGAGTCGCGGCTGCGCTTCCTCGAGTGCTCCGGGAATGGGGGCACGGCGTTCCAGAACCAGGGCCGACGCCGGAACATGAGCCCGCAGGAAATGGACGGCCTCACCAGCACCAGCGAGTGGACCGGAGTGCCGCTGAAGCTTCTGTTCCGGGAGGTGGGCGCCCGTCCCGAAGCCACCTGGTTTCTGGCGGAGGCGATGGATGCCGCGGTGATGACCCGCTCCGTGCCGATGGAGAAGGCGTGGGACGACGCCATCGTCGCCTATGCCCAGAACGGAGAACCCCTGCGGCCGGAGCAGGGATATCCGGTGCGGCTCTTCCTTCCGGGATGGGAAGGGAACGCGAGCGTGAAGTGGCTGCGCCGGCTCGAGCTTTCGGACCGGCCGTTCATGACCCGCGAAGAGACCTCCAAATACACCGACCCCCTGCCCGGGGAGAAGGCGCGGATGTTCAGCTTCACATTGGACGCGAAGTCGCTGATCACCTTCCCGACGTTTCCTGCCCGACTCGACGGACCCGGCTGGTGGGAAGTCCGGGGTATCGCCTGGACCGGCAGAGGCCGGATCACCCGGGTGGAGATCTCGACCGACGGTGGCGACAGTTGGGAGGACGCCGAACTTCAGGGGCCGGTGCTTCCGAAGTGCCACGTCCGTTTCCGCAAGCTCTGGAAGTGGGACGGCCGCGGCGCCACCCTGATGAGCCGGGCGACCGACGAGACCGGATACGTCCAGCCGACCCGGGAAGCGCTGCTCCGGGCCCGCGGGTCCTACACGCGCTACCACTTCAACCAGATCCGTCCGTGGCGCGTGGAGTCCGACGGGCGGGTTTTCTTTGCGGGCTGACAGCCTGTGGTGGAACCGGCGTGAGCGCCGAGGCCGGCGAGGCCCAGTTCTCCCGGTGGGGGCCCGGCTGACAAGGCGCGTGAGGGAGGAGCCCCCACCGGGAGAACTGGCCCAGGTGTATTGCGACCGAAACGCAACGATGAGCGGCGCGAAGCGACGCGGTTCAGCCGGGATGGATCGCCGGCTGAGCCCCCACCGGGAGAACTGGGCCGCGTGGGTTTCACCACAGGCTGTTAAGCCGTCGTCCGGGTCGTCGCCCGGATCGTCGCCCGGATGGGTTCTTCCAGCGGTCCTTCTTCTGCTGGTTGCCTGTTCTCCCGAATCCGCGGACGAGACCCCAGCGGCCCGGGCCCGTGCCTCCGATGCCGCCCTCGGCCCCGATTCCACCGCGAGAGACACCGAGCCCGCCACCCGGTCCCGGCCCGAACTCCATCCGGGAATGCCCGGGCTGCTGAACGAGGCGGAACTCGAAGCGCTCCGGCAGGCCAGGGAGCGCAGCCTGGGAGACATCAGCGATCTCCCGGACTTCGGCTTCGGGGAAGCTGCGAGTCCGGAACGGATCGCCGCCTGGGACATCGACATCGGCCCCGACGGCGAGGGGCTTCCTCCGGGGCGGGGTTCGGTCGAGCGCGGGGAAACGCTCTACCGGCTGCAGTGCGTGCAGTGCCACGGGGCCCGGGGCGAAGGCGCCGACTTCGAGGCGCTGGCCGGCCGGGTACCCGGAGACCGGTTCCCGTTCTCGGAAGATCGGAGCTGGCGCATCACGGTGGGCAGCTACTGGCCGTACGCGACGACGCTCTTCGACTACATCCGGCGCGCGATGCCGCAGGCCGCGCCCGGCACCCTGCCCCCGGATGACGTGTACGCCCTGACGGCGTTCATCCTTCAGTTGAACGGGATTCTCGAGCCGGGAGACGCGCTCGACGCCGAGTCGCTGCCCCGGATCAAGATGCCCGCGCGCGACCGCTTCGTGCGGGACGACCGGCGCGGGGGGCCCGAGGTGCGATGAAGACCGGGAGGACCCAGGAGAACGACGGCGAAACGGTGAGCGGGCCGGGCCCCGGACCGGCGCCCGCTCCGCCCGACTTCATCCGGGCCATCGTCGCCGCCGACCGCGCAGCGGGGAAGCACGGCGGCCGGGTGGGCACGCGGTTCCCCCCGGAGCCCAACGGCTTCCTCCACATCGGGCATGCAAAGTCCATCTTCCTGAACTTCGGGGTCGCCGCGGAGAACGGGGGCGCCTGCAACCTCCGCTATGACGACACGAACCCGGCGAAGGAGGAAACGCTCTACGTCGAATCCATCGCCGAGGACGTCCGCTGGCTCGGGTACGAGTGGGAGGGTCCGCCGAAGTTCGCTTCCGACTATTTCGGCCGCCTCTACGAGTTCGCGGAAACGTTGATCCGGCGCGGGAAGGCCTACGTGGACAGCCTGAGCGCCGAGGAGGTCCGGCGGACCCGGGGAACGCTCGAGTCCCCGGGGAGCGACAGTCCCTACCGGAACCGCACCGTCGAAGAGAACCTCGACCTCTTCCGCCGCATGCGGGCGGGCGAGTTTCCCGACGGGGCGCACGTGCTGCGGGCTCGGATCGACATGGCCTCCCCCAACCTGAACCTGCGCGATCCGACCCTCTACCGGATCCGCCGGCTGCGCCACCACCGGACGGGCGACGACTGGTGCATCTACCCGATGTACGACTTCGCCCACGCGCTCTCCGACTCGATCGAGGGAATCACCCACTCGCTCTGCACCCTCGAGTTCGAGGACCACCGGCCGCTCTACGACTGGTGCGTGGCGGAGAGCCGGGCGGACTTCGTCCCGCGGCAGATCGAGTTCGCGAGGCTGAACGTGAGCTACACGGTGCTCAGCAAGCGCCGGTTGTTGCGCCTCGTTGCCGAGGGGTTCGTCTCGGGGTGGGACGACCCCCGCATGCCGACCATCGCCGGGCTGCGCCGGCGGGGCGTGCCGCCCGGAGCGATCCGGGCCTTCTGCGAACGGGTCGGGGTGGCGAAGCGCGAAAGCACCGTGGACATCGCGCTCCTCGAACACGCGGTGCGCGAGGAACTGAACCGGACGAGCCCCCGGTTCATGGGCGTCCTCGACCCGGTGCGGCTCGTGGTCGAGAACTACCCGGAGGACGGAGAGGAGACCTTGGAGGCGGTGAACAACCCGGAGGATCCGGCGGCGGGAACGCGGCCGGTGCCGTTTTCCCGTGAGTTGCTGATCGAGCGGGCGGATTTCCTCGAAGACCCCCCGCGGAAGTTCTACCGGCTCGCTCCCGGTCGCGAAGTGCGGCTCCGCTACGCCTTCCTCGTGACCTGCACCGGATTCTCCAAGGACGCGAACGGGCGGGTGCAGGAGATCCGTTGCCGGCTGGATCCGGACAGCCGCGGAGGAGATGCCCCCGACGGCAGGCGCGTCCGCGCCACCCTCCACTGGGTCTCCGCGCGGCACGCGGTTCCCGCCAGGGCGCGCCTCTACGACCGACTCTTCCGGGTGGAAGAGCCGGGCCGGACGGAAGATTTCACCGGCGACCTCAACCCGGACTCGATGCGGGTCATTCCTGAAGCGCAGATCGAGCCGGCGGTTCGCGACCTCGAGCCCGGAGCGCGGATCCAGTTGGAACGGCTCGGCTACTTCGTCGCCGATTCGGTGGACCACCGGGCCGACGCTCCGGTCCTCAACCGGACGGTGAGCCTCCGGGACACCTGGGCCCGGATCGCAAAACGGGGCGGACGTCCCTGAACCGGCCTTCGCACTCCACGTAGGATTGCCTGTCCGGAGGTTCCCCTCATGCGGTTTTCCGTTCTGCTACCCCTCTCCATGTCCCTGATGGCAAGCGCCGCACTCGGGCTGGGCGCCACGGCCGCGCCGGGCGACCGGCCGGCGAAGGACACGAAGCTCGGCCGTTCTCCGGTGCTCGCCCGGAACGGCATGATCGCCACCAGCCAGCCGCTCGCCTCGGCGGCCGGTCTGCGCGTGCTCATGGAAGGCGGAAACGCCGTGGATGCGGCCATCACCGCGGCGGCGGTGCTGAACGTGGTCGAGCCGATGATGTGCGGCATCGGAGGAGACCTCTTCGCGCTCTACTACGAGGCGGAGACCGGGACGCTTCACGGCCTGAACGCCACCGGCCGGGCGGGATCGAGAGCCGACGCCGCGCAGCTCCGGGCCGACGGTCTCACCCGGATGCCGGGGAACGGGCCGCTCGTCGTGACCGTGCCCGGAGCGCTCGACGGCTGGGACGAACTGGTGAGCCGGTTCGGGACCCGGCCGCTCGGCGAACTGCTCCAGCCGGCCATCCAGCATGCCGAGGAAGGCTTCCCGGTCTCCGAGGTCATCTCGGTCCAGTGGAAGTCCGCAGAATCGAGGCTCGCCCGCCACCCGGCCACGGCGGATGCCTATCTGGTGGACGGGAAACGCGCCCCCGAACACGGCGAGGTCTTCCGGTCGCCGGATTTCGCGAAAACGCTCCGCAAGATCGCCGACCAGGGCGCCGGAGTCTTCTACCGCGGCGAGATCGCCGAGGCGATCCACGAATTCATGGAAGCCGAGGGCGGTTTCGTCACCAGGGACGACCTGGCGGCGCACGATTCGACCTGGGTGGACCCCATCAGCACCACCTACCGGGGCGTCGAGGTCTTCCAGATTCCCCCGAACTCGCAGGGGTTCGTGGCGCTCGAAATGCTGAACATCCTCGAGGGCTACGATGACCTCGCCGGGCTCGGCCACAACTCCGCCGCCTACCTGCACCGGCTCATCGAAGCCAAGAAGCTGGCCTTCGCCGACCGGGACGCCTACCTTGGCGATCCCGAACACATGCGGGCGTCCGTCGAGACGCTGATCTCCAAGCGCTACGCGGCGACGCGGCGTTCCGCGATCGAACCGGAACGGGCGGCGCGCGAAGTCGCCCCGGGGATGACCGACGACGGCGACACCGTCTATCTCACGGTGGTGGACAAGGACCGGAACGCGATCTCGCTCATTTACAGCCTCTTCGGCACCTTCGGCTCCGGGCTCGTGGTGCCGGGCACCGGCATCGCGCTCCAGAACCGGGGTACCGGCTTCTCCCTCGAAGAGGGACACCCGAACGAACTCGAACCCGGCAAGCGGGCGCTTCACACGAACATGCCCGGGATGGCGTTTCGGGACGGAAAGCCCTGGCTCACCTACGGGGTCATGGGGGGCGACATGCAGCCGCAGGGACACACCCAGGTGTTGCTGAACCTGATCGACTTCGGAATGCACGTCCAAAAGGCCGGAGAGATGCCGCGCTTCCGCCACGGCGATTCCGGGGTGGGCATCGAGTCCGGGGTGGACCCGGACACGCTGGCGGCGCTGACGCGCATGGGGCACACCCTGATGACCCGATTCGGGGCTTACGGCGGCTACCAGGCGATCATGATCGACTGGGAGGGCGGCGTCCTGCTGGGCGGTTCCGACCCGCGCAAGGACGGCGCGGCGATGGGCTACTGAGGGGCCGCGGGCTCCGAACCACGCCAGGCGGCGCCGGCCGCAAGGGAACGCCGACCTCCGGTCGGCACCGCTGCCCGGCAGGGCAGCGAAACGTTGCGCAATCAGCGGGTGTCACGCCGCTGGCCTCGATGCGGCGACAGGCCACCAGCGACGGGTCAAGGCGAAAGGCGATCTCCACGTGACCCACGGCTCGGCCGTCGTCGGCCCGCGCCGCTTGGGAGAAGATCAGCCATTGTTCCTCTACGAACTGCGTGTCGCCGTGCGGGCCGCCAAGGATGGTGACCCGACGGACACCTGGCGAGACATCTTCCGACTGTCGGAGGTGTTCGGCGCTCGATCCGTCCGGCGCTGACCACCGTACCGATTCGATGTGCCGGAGGAAAAGGAGGTTGGCGGGACACAGCATCTCGCCGAGCCCGACTGGAGGGGTGTGGCCGGGGCATTGAGCGCCGACTGGCGGCGCCGGCGCTCGCGGTAGGCCCGGTCTGCACGAGCCGAAAGCACGGCTGCGGAGGCAGGGATGTCGAGAATCTCGATCCCCCACGCACGGATCTCGGCAACCACCAGGTCTGGATCCTCGGCACCGACGCAGATCTCGGCGCGACTCACGGCGTTACCCTGCCCCGTTCGACCATCCCGTTAGCCTTCCGCGTCCACGATGACATCGGTCGCCCAAGAGCGGTAGCGGGCGCCGGATTCGGAAGCGTGGATGAGGACGTTGCTGTCCAACAGGATCATGGCTCGCGCGTGAGTTGGCGCAACTCCTGCCAGTTGAGGCGCATTTTGAGCGGGTTCTTCGCCATCGCGTCGAGGCACTCGGCCCGGCTCATGCGCGCCCGCGATGCCGGCGAGGGCTGACGCACCAGCAAGAAATCCCCGTTCCCCGGACTGCGGATCTCGAACACGTCTCCCGGCGTCACGTCCGGAAGGGTGACCCGCCGCTTCTCATCGGCTCTCGTCATGGGCATGGGCGGATTATCCCTGTTCTTCAACGCGCTCGCTTCGCGTTGGATCCGACCCGACGTGGCCTCTTCCCGTTTTCGGGTGGCCCAAGAGTCTCTCTGAGCACCCACCACGCTAGCCTTTCCGGCGCATGACTCCCGTGGCCGATAGTCCGCGATCCAGTCCCCCGGGCCCTACCAACCGACTGGCCTGGCTGCTTGCCGGAATCCTGTTCGCTCCGCTTTCCGCTCCCGAGGGTCGAGGAGGACCGGCAGGAAGACGAGGAAGAGTGCCCGGAAAAAGAACGGGGGACGAAGCTGCCCGTCCTGTCCGAGACGGTGGTTGTCACCGCCTCGCGCGTCGAATCTCCGCTCCTGACGGCGCCCGCGGCCATCGCGGTGCGCACGCAAGAGGAACTCGCTTCGGAGGCCGCTCGCACGTTCACCGACCTCTTCGAAGGCATCCCGGGCATCGCCATTCAGGGGAACGCCCGCCGGATCACCGAAGCGCCGAACATCCGCGGCTTTGCCGACCAGCAGGTGGTCGTCCGCCAGGACGGGGGACGGCAGAACTTCAACGGCGCGCACGGGGGGAGATTCTTCACCGATCCGGACCTCCTCCAGCGCGTCGAAGTCCTGCGCGGAGCCAACTCGGCGGTCTTCGGCAGCGGAGCACTGGGAGGGGTCGTGTCGCTCACCACCCGGAGCGCGCGCGACCTGCTGGAGGCCGGGGAAGAGTTCGGCGGCCGTTACCGGGTCGGCTACCAGTCGAACGGCGGTGACCTCATCCAGTCCTTTTCCGCTTTCGCGGCGAGCGAGACCTTCGACGGCCTCGCCAACTTCGGCCTCGGGGGAACCCGCGCGCCCATCCGCGACGGGCACGGCGACGCGATTCCGAACACCGAGGACGAACTGCGGAGCGCCCTGGTGAAGCTCGGCTGGACCCCGAACGCCGTGACCCGCTGGGAAGTCTCCTTCCAGAGCTTCGACAACCTGGCGGCGGAACCCACGAACGCGAACGATCTCACTGGGACCCTGGTGGACCGGGACACCCGCTTCGAAGCGCTGAGAGCCCGCTTCACCACCCGCTCCCGCGAGTCCGAATGGGTCGATCTGTCCGTCCTCGGCTACCGCAACGCAGTGGAAGTCGGTGAAGACATGCGGATCCGAACCCGCCGGGACGACACCGCGTTCGAAACCGTCGGTATCGAGGCGCACAACAGCTCCCGATTCCGCTGGGGCAATGCGGTGCGTTTCACCCTGAACGCCGGCGCCGAGGCCTACCGGGACCGCCAGTCGGGAACGCGGGACGGGGCGCCAAGGCTCCAGTTTCCGGACGCCGAAGCCGCCTACTTCGGGGCCTTCGTCTACGGCGAAGCCGAGGTCCACGAACGGTTGCAGCTCGCGCTCGGCCTCCGGCGCGACAACTGGCGGATCCGGGCGGACCGCTTTGCCGGACGCGACGAGGGCCAGATGTCGCCCCGGGCTTCCGCCGGTTTCCGCCTGACGGACGCCGCCTTCGTCTGGATCGGCGCCTCGCGCGGGTTCCGGGTGCCCAGCCTGACCGAGCTCTACGCCGACGGGCTCCACTTCCAGTTCCCGGTGGGCAGCGGAGTCCAGGTGCTCAACTGGTTCCGGCCCGATCCGACGCTGGCGGCGGAAACGGGCACGTCCTGGGAAGCCGGATTCCGGGGCGGCCGCGGCGCCTGGTCGTTCGAGACCACCTGCTTCGACCAGACGGTGGGGAACTACGTGGATCAAGTGGTGTTCGTCGCGGATCCCGCCTTCCAACTCGAGTTGGACCCGGTCACGGGCCTCACCATCCTCCAGGGCTCGACCTACAACCTGTCGCTGGACGCCCGGCTCAGGGGCTGCGAAAGCGCAGCGCTCTTTCAAAAACCCAGGTTCCGGATGCGGGCCAGCGGTTCGCTCCTGGACACCGAAGACCTCGCCACCGGAGACCCCCTCGGAAGGGCGCCCGCCAACGCGCTCCACCTCATGGCGAGCACCCGGATTCCGGCCCTCGATCTCGAAATCGGCGGCCGGGGGAGCTTCGCCGGAAGCAGGATTCGGGGACTGGCCGCGAGCCGGTCAGCGGACCCCTCCTCCGACGCCGAAGCGCCCGGCTACCGGGTCTTCGACCTGTTCCTGCGGTTCACCCCGGATCAGGGACCGCTCGCCGGGGTGGACTGGACCCTGGCGCTGAACAACCTGACGGATCAGTACTACGCGGTGTTTCCGGCGGTCGTCCCGCAGCCGGGGCGGAGCTTGCGGGTGTCTGCGGCCTATCGGTTCGGATTTTCGCGCTGACGTCAAGCGGTCCGGAAGCGGGGCGCTGCAGAGCAATAGGGGGAGCTTTCCCGCTGGGGAGTGCACCGTAACAGCCTGTGGATAAAGTGGCGTGAGCGCCGAGGCCGGCGAGGCGCCCGGCTGACAAGGCGCGTGAGGGAGGAATACCTGGTGTATTTCGACCGAAACGCAACGATGAGCGACGCAAAGCGTCGCGGCTCAGCCGGGATGCATCGCCGGCCGAACGCCGCGTGACTTTGTCCACAGGCTGTTAAGGATGGAGGGCGAGGTGCCCGCCGTGAGAGTGCGTAGCGAGGGTTTCGTCCGCCTCCGGCGGACGATGCCGGTCGGAGGGCCCCACCGGGAGAACTGCCCAGCGTTCCTAGCGGGGGCCTTCGACGGGCAGGAAAGCGGTCTCCACCTCCAGCATTCCCTGGTCGGTGAAGTACGCGGCCCAGAAGCGCCGGAGCGCCTCATCATCCACCAACCCCTCGCGGCGCGGAGGAAGCTGGAGCACGGTGGGCCGGACCCCGGCGAGCCACCGGGTGCGTACCTCGCGATAGAGGGCGCCATCGCGGAATCGGCCGAAATCGGGGACCCCCCGGTAGAAGTCCACGCCCACGTTCTGCAGGAGATCGGAGACCAGAATGAGCCGTCCTTCGGAATCCGGCGATTCGCCGAAGGCGCGCGCGGCGGCCGAGAGCGCCTGGAGGATGGCCGAGGAGTCGCTCGGGGCCGCCCGGGACATCGCCCCCAGTGCGTCGCGCAGCGGCCGCAGGTAGCGCGGCGCCCACTGCGCGGCCCGCTGGTCGGGGTTGTCGGACCAGTGATTGACCTCGCAGGGATGCGGGGGCCGGCGAATCGTCCCGAGTTCCCGAACGCCACCGGAGGCCTCCGAGCGCACCTCGAAGAGGTGGAACACCGAGCCGGCGGGCGCCCGGTCCGCGACCGGACGGATCCGGCTCCACATGTCCTCCCGCTGGGGACGGGAAAGACCGTCGGTGGCGTCCATGACCACGACCACGGTCTGGGGAACGAGCCCGGTCTGCCAATCGGCACAGGGGTCCGCGTCTCGCGCACAGGCGGCCAGCAACGGGGCAAGTGCCGCCGCTACGACGGCGAGCAGGGGGCTAGCAGTGCTCAAGAAGCGATCTCCAGGCTACGGTCGGCTTCCCCCGCCTGACTGGGCACCAGGCGGACATCCCCCGCGCCCGGGGGCGAAGGCTTCCCGCCCGGGGGCGAAGGCGGCCCGCCGCCGGGGGGGCCCGGAGGACGCCGGCGGGCCCCCGGAATCCGCGCCGCCTGAGCGAGCCGTTCCCGCGCCTCCGCAAATGCCTGCGCCACGAAGCCGGCATGGGCGGCGTTCGCGACGCGGACCCGCTCCGCCGCCTCCATGACCTCAAAGAGGGCCTGCTCCTGATCCCGTTCCCAGCGGGACCCTTCGTCCTCGTCGCGGCGTGAGGGCTGAGGCGCCCAGGGCGAATTCCAAAACGCCGGGAGCGGGTCGCTCGAGAGTCGCCGCTGCCGGCCCAGCTCCCGGAAGTCCTCGATGGCGCTCGCTCCGCGGGCCGCGGCGAGTCTCAGGAGTTCGCCTTCGCGGGCGAGTACCCGCCGTCTCACGGCGTCCAGACCGGCCAGGCGGCTCCCCAACGCCAGCAGCTCCGATTCCCCGTCGCCGAGCCGCTGCCGGTGGCGGCGCTCCTCGTCGCTCAGTTTCCCCAGAGATCGCTCGTATTCCTCCTGCAGCGCGCGGGCGGTCTCTTCCCGCGCTCCATGCAGGCGGGCGAAGTGGGGAATCGGTTCCCGACCGCCAAACCACTTCCAGGCCGCGAGCAGCAGCGCGGTGAACCCGACCCCGAGCAGGAGCAGCGAGCGCCACCCCTCGAATCTCCCCGCGAGCGGATCCTCGACCATCACCAGGGCCCCGTTTTCCGCGCGATACCCCACGCTCCCGGCGGCAAGTTGCCTGACGGCGTCCGCCGAATGGTCGTCCGCCGGCAGATCGGCAGGGTGATCCACGATGCTCCCACCCGGCCGCCACCAGAGGAACTGGGCCCGAAGTTCGCCGCTGACCGCCTCTTCCACCCTCAGCGGTGGCGGCGGATGCGGATCGGACCCGGCGCCCGCTTCGCCCGCCGCGGCGTCGATGTCGTCCAGATCGAGGATGGCGGCGGATTGAGAGGCGTCGAGCGCCGAGACCGCGTCCCGGTAGTGCGCGAAGCCGAAGTGAAGCAGCCCGGCGAGGAACAGACCGGGCACGAGGCTTCCGGCGAGCAGCCACCGCTGGAGCGCTCCGGCGCCGAGCATCCGCCGGAAGATCAGGTCCCCGACGAGCCACCCGAGGAGACCGACATTCATCGCGGTAACCAGGGCGGCAAAGAGCCAGTTCGATACGACCCCCTCGGTGGACGCCGCGTGCAGCAGCAATCCGTTTGCGGTCGTCTCGACGACAGCAACCGCGACCAGGAGCCACCCCCAGCCCCGGGTGGAGGGCCGGGGCGTGACGTAGTCGGGAATCCCGCGCTCCCGGCGGAAGCCGGCGAGTTCCTTCGCGGCGGTCTGCGCGTTGAGGTGCCGGGTTTCGATCCGCTGACAGGCGGCCTGAACGTCGGCGAGGGACCGGGCGCGGTCCCGTTCGCGGGCGGCACCGGCCTCGACCCGGATGGCCCGGGTCCGCGCCTCGCGCTGCGCCGCGCGCAGCCGGGCGAGCGCCGCTTCCGCGCGGCTTCGGATTCGCGCCATCGCTTCCTGAAACCGGCCCTCCACCCGCCGCTCCCCGGGCGAGGGGGCGGTAGCGGCGGACGTGGGGATGCCCTGGCAGGCTTCCTCCTCGGCTTCGGTTCTCTCGGAAGCAATGAGGGCCGGGTCCGGAAGGACGGCGGCGCCTTCGGGGAAGGGATCGAATTCCTCGAGCGGGTCGCCGGATTCCGGCCCGGAGGGCCCGGCGGGATTCTCCGCGTCGCCAGGGGGCGCTCCGCCCCGGGATTTCCTGGAAAAGCGGACTCGGATACTCCGGTTCATGGGCGGTTCCCTCCGGCCCCGGGGGTGGACGCAGGACGCACCAAACCCCGAGGTTTCCTACCTCTTACGAAGCCGGAGGAGCTTCGGTTCGCCGCCAGCCGGCGGGCGATGGACTACTCGCTACGCCGCCACGGCCCCACGATCCGGGTCCCCTCGCCGCCGGGCGCCCAGATGACGAGCGCCCGCGTCGGCGGGCCGTCCGGGGAGGTGATGTGGTTCACCTCGGACGGCGGACGCACGAAACCGAGATCGCCCGGCCCCAGGATCTGGGAGACCCCGTCCACCACGTGCTCGAGTTCCCCTTCCAGCACGTAGAAGACCTCGGTCGCTCCGTGAAGGTGGCCCCCGGAGTTCGCGCCCGGCGGGAAGGTGATCTCCCCGATCTGCAGTTCGCTTCCGCCGAGGTTGGACTCCGACAGCAGCAACTCGATCTCGGTGCCGCTCGTGCTGACGAACGTGCCGAGATCGCCGCTCTGGACAGGAGGTGCGGAACGGCCCAGCGCAAAGCCGGCGGCCAGGCCGAGTCCGGCGGTCAGGAGAAAAAAGAGGCCGAAGGCGGCGCGACGCGAAAATCGGGTGGGGGTCATGGGTCCGTCTCCCGGGCCGGATCGCGCGTGTAGCGCGAGAACCAGTCGAGCATGTAGAGCTGGGTGCGGATGAAGTTCGAGGGCTGGGAACTCGTTCCGTGGTACTCCTCGTAGAAGCGCACCATCTCGGCCGGCACGTCCAGCGCCTTGAGCGCCTGGTAGTACTCCTCGGTCTGACTCATCGGGGTGCGCAGATCGAGTTCCCCGGTCATCAGCAGGGTCGGGGTGGTGACCCGGTCCACGTACATCAGCGGCGAGTGCTCCAGATATTTCTCGGCGTTGTCCCACGGGAAGCCGTGGTAGCGGTTGTAACCCCACCGCACGATGTCCGCGGTACCGGCGAAGCTCATCCAGTTCACAACGGGGCAGCGCACCGCGGCGGCGGCGAAGCGGTTCGTCTGGCCGATCACCCACGATGACAAAACCCCGCCCCCGCTGCATCCGGTGACGTACATCCGGCTCTCGTCCACGTAGCCGCGCTCGATCGTGGCGTCCACCCCGGCCATCAGGTCGTCGTAGTCCACGCTCGGATAGCCGTTGTCGATCGCGTTCCCGAAATCGGTCCCGTAGCCGGTGCTCCCGCGGGGGTTCGTGTAGAGCAGGAGATACCCGTTCGCGGCGAAGTTCTGGAAGGAGTTGTTGAAGCCGACGTTGTACATCCCATGGGGCCCCCCATGGATGTGGAGCACCATCGGGTACTCCTGGGAGGGGTCGAAGCCGGGCGGCTTGACGACCCAGCCCTGCGCCCGGGTCCCGTCGGTGGAGTCGTACCAGAGTTCCTCCACCTCGCCGAGTTGGATCCCGGCGAGCACGTCGTCGTTCACCGCGGTGACCTGGGTGGTCCGGGTCGGGTCGGAAACCGGGAACACCACGACGTCGGCGGGCTCGTGGAAGGAGGTCCGGGTGGCCGCCGCGATACCCGTCGCCGAGATGGTGTTGACGGTGAGCAGGTGGGCACCCTCGGTCAGCGGGCTGGTCACTCCGTCGAGCGAGGCCACGTGGAGATTCCGCGAGCCGCGGTCGTCGGCGGTGAAGAAGATCCGGTCGCTCTCGGGCGCCCAGATCGGGTTGTTGGCGTCCCGGTCGAGGCTCGCCGAGAGGGAGCGCATCTCCGATCCGTCGAACCCGATCACCTGGAGGTCGCTGACCTTGTAGGTCTGCTCGGTCCAGTCGAAACCGCCGAAGGCGACGTGCTTGCCGTCGGGAGAAACCACCGGACCCGCCCAGGGACCGCGCTTGTCCGTGATCTGGCGGATGGCGCCGCTTCCGAGATCCACGAAGTGGATGTGCGACTCCCGGTATCTGAGGTCGGCGTCCTCCTCGCGGGACGCGTCGAAGACCAGTCCCTTGCCGTCCGGGGTCCAGTCGAGACCCGCCCCGTAGTCGAGCCCGACCGCGCCCCGCGAACCCACGTGCCAGGCGCCTTCGGTGAGCTGGCGCGCCGCCCCGCCGTCAGCGGGGACGACGAAGAGGTGCCGGTGGCCCTCCTCGAGGAACCCCACCCGATCCTGCCGGAAGTGCATCTTCCGGACGATCCGCGGCGTCTTCGTCCACTCGGCGCCGTCCGGGGCGCTCGGCATCGAGGGGAGGTCCCAGGTCTCGGGGGCGGCCACCATCCGCGTGAAGGCAATGCGTCCGGAGTCCGGCGACCAGTGGATGTCGCGCGGGGTGGGAGCGTCCCGGGTGACCTGCGAGGTGGCGCCCTCGGCGTCCATCCAGCGGACGAAGATCTGGGGCCGATCGTCCCCGCCGTCCGCGAGATAGGCGATCCGCGTGCCGTCCGGCGACCACACGGGGGCCGAGCCCTTGGTCAGGAAGCGGTTCCGGCTGCCGTCGGCGTTCACGATCCAGAGTTCCGAGGACCACCGATCTTTCGCCTGGTCCACGTGGCTGCGGGTGTAGATGACGACCGAGCCATCGGGTGAGATGGCCGGGCCGCTCACCCGTTCCCAGTCCAGGATGTGGGGCGCGGTGAGCGTGCCGTCGCCCGCGGTCTCCTGGGCGGAGGCGGCGCCGGCGAGCAGGAGCGCAGCGAGCGCGATGCGAAACGTTCTCATGGGATTCCCTCCAGAGCCGGTCTAGTTTGGAGTCTTCGATCCAACTTCACAACCACAGTCGTTAGCGGGCAGACGGCTCGCCACCGCGACTCTGCTTCTCGCTGCGGCGCCGCGGGTGCCGGCCGCCGCGCCGCGCGATGGAACGAACGTCCCGGCAGCGTCGTAGAGGCTGCGCAGGTTCTTTTCACCTCAAGGGAGGAGTTCATCATGGACCGCGTTTGCCACTTCGAGATCCCTTTCAGCGACAAGTCGCGCGCTACGGCCTTCTATCAGGAGGTGTTCGGTTGGCAATTCTCCGATCTGCCCGGAGATATGCCCTACACCTTCGTGGCCACGACCCCGGTGGACGAACAGGGGTATCCGACGACGCCCGGCGGCATCAACGGAGGGATGGTTCCCCGTGGTGAAGGAGAAGGCAGTGGGTCTCCGGTTCTGGTGATCGAAGTGCCCTCATGCGAACAACGTGTCGGCGACGTCGAGGCAGCCGGCGGGGAACGCTTGATGGGCCCAACGGAGATCCCGAACATGGGGGTCTATGCCCAGGTCAAGGACCCGGAGGGCAACATCATCGGTCTCTGGCAGCCGTTGTCCTGATCCTGGCCGGCGGGCGCTGGAGTGCCCGCGACGTGTTCCCTCCGGCATTCGTCGCGGCCACCGCGATGCTCATGCCGTGGTCCCGTCCGTGGGCGGTTGCTTCTGAGCGGTTCTACCGTGGAGTCTCAGGCGGGATCTCACAAACCCGCCCGGGTTCGGCGCGTACGGATGGGAAGCCGGATCGAGGCATGATGGGATCAAGGCATGATCCGGTGCGGATCGGGGGGTGATGTCCCGCTGGATCGGGGCATCATCAGGTGCCGGGGCAGATACATGTGCGGTCCGTCGCGGGGCTGACTTACAGCAATCCTACGCAGCGGCGTCGCTTTCGTAGTACGGAGACGGCACCTCGGGGTACACGCGGAAGACGTGCCCGAAGACATCGGCGATCCGTGTCTGCACTTCGGTTTCGCTGTAGCGGGGCGACGGGAGCCCGGTTGTCTCATCCCAGAGGAAGTCGCGAATGGCGATGCGCAGCGCATCCCGCGTGGCTTCCTTCTCCTTCCACTGATTCACCCGCCGAATCTCGGCCTTGACGACGCCCAGCAGACCAACGGCGGCCTTCTTCACTTTCGCGATCTCCTTCGCGCTGAGATCGTCCCTGCGCAACAGATCGAACAGTGCCAGAGATTCTTCGTCGAGCCCCTCGCGGATCGCCCGGCTTTCTTCCTGGTCGAGATCCTGCACGAGCTTCAGCAGCGCTTCGAACGTTCGCTCGATGGTCGCCCGGTCCTTTTCGCGGTTGTAGTCGGCCACGATCTCGTCGAAGCGCTCCTGCAGATCCCTGCGCATCGGATTCCGAAGGAGCAGCTTCCGAAGCCTCGTCTCGATGGCCTGCTTGAGACCCTGGACGGTCGTCCGCTTCGTCTGTCTTCGCGCAAATTCTTTTCGCAGGCGCTCTACGTCAATCCGGCTGATGTCATACGGTTCGGTTGCGACGGTCGTTCCTGGCGGCCGGGTTTCGATGGCGGCATCCACGATGCGGTGCAACTCCCGGAGGATCGCGCCGGTATCGGCCGTTGCGCGGTCCTGCTGCAGGCTCCGGTACACGACGTGGATCGCGTCGCGATCTCGCCGGTAGCGATGGACGCCCCGATGCCGGAGGCAGGCGCGGAACCACCGGAAGACCTCGCGGCACATTACTTCGAACCGCTTGCGGGTCTCGTCGTTCTCGTTGACAGCCTCCTTGCACGCCACAATCGCCGCGTTGCGGGCGAAACCCTCCTGATCCAACACGGCGTCGAGCGGGGCGCCCCGGTCGTCGAGGAAAGATCGAACCATCCGAATCGCCTCGGCGAGCACCGTGAGCATCTCTTTCTTGGGTTGTACTGGAAGCGTCTCCTTCCCTGCCGACGGTCCGACGGCGTAGGTCGCGAGGGCTCTACGCAGCGACTTCAGCACCCCGCAGTAGTCCACGACGAGGCCGTTCACCTTCCCTTCGTTCACCCGGTTGGCGCGGGCGATGGCTTGCATCAGCGCGTGAGCCTTGAGCGGTTTGTCGAGATACAGCGTGGAGAGGCACGGAACGTCGAAACCGGTCAACCACATCGCGCAGACGATGGCGATGCGGAACGGGTGTTCCTCGGCCTTGAACGCATCATCCACGCCCATCCGCTGCATGTTCCGGAACTCGGGCCGCTGCCGCATGGACTCGGGAAGCTCCATCCCCTGCTTGAGCAACTTGCGATGCGGGCGAACATCAAGGCCCCAACTGCGGAACTTTTGGACCTCGCCCTGTTCCTCACTCACCACGACCGCAATCCGGGTCTCGCGCATCCACTGGATCTGGCGGTCGAGCAGGATCGCTTCCTGCTCGTCGCGCGAACGACCCCGCTTCCTTCCCAGTTGCTGGATGCGCACATCCCAGTAGCGGGAGATCTTCTGATGCATGCGTCCGCAGGTCACTTTGTCCACGCAAACGAGCATCGCCTTGCCCGACTCCCAGCCGGTCGAGTAGTGGCGGACGAAATCCCGCGCGATCTGATCCAGCCGCTTGTTGGCGGTAATGATGTGGTATTGCTTGCCGAGTTGCCGTTCGAGCCGCTGTCCGACATCGAGGTCGGTGACTTCCAGTTCCTCCAGCTTGTCCGCGATCTGTTCGTTCAGTTCGCGGGTGGTGACGCCCAGCCGGTCGCCGCCGGACTCGTAGTAGAGCGGAACCGTGGCGCCGTCCTGCACGGCGCGCTGGAAGTCGTAGGTGGACACGTAGTCGCCGAACACCTGCCGCGTGATCTCGTCCTCCTTGAAGAGCGGTGTCCCCGTGAACCCGATGTAGCTGGCGTTCGGCAGGGCGTTTCGCATGTTGAGCGCCAGCGTGCCGTATTGGGTCCGGTGCGCTTCGTCGGTCATGACGATGATGTCGTCCCGCCGTGAATACGCCTCTTCGGGGCCGACCTCCTGGTGGAACTTCTGGATGAGCGAAAAGACATGAGACTTGTGCTCGCCGAGAAGCCCGCGCAGGTGTTCACCGCTGGCGGCGCGGCAGGGGGAGTGGTCGTGGTCCGCGATCCCGCAGCCTGCGAAGGTCTGGTAGATCTGCGAATCGAGGTCGTCGCGGTCCGTGAGGATCAGGAAGGTGAACCCGCCGCCGAGCTTCCGGTGGACCTTGCGCGTGAAAAGGGCCATCGAATAGCTCTTGCCCGTCCCCTGCGTGTGCCAGAAGACACCCAGCCTGCCTTCTCTGTTCGCACGGTCACCCACCGCCGCGACGGCCCGATTCACCCCAAGGAACTGATGGTTGCGCGCCAGGATCTTCCTGACGGCGCCCGAGGACTCGTCGAACAGGATGAAGTTCTCGAAGATGTCCAGGAAGTTCCGCCGCTCGCAGACTCCCTTGAGCAGCGTCTCCATGTCCACCGCGCCGGGTTCTTCCTCCGCGAGACGTTTCCATTCGTGGAAGTGGCCCCATTCACTGGTGATGGAACCGATCTTCGCCCTCTCCCCGTTGGCGAACATCACGACCGCGTTGTGGTGGAAGAGGCGCGGAATCGTGTCGCGGTAGTCGGAGTAGTTCTCCTCGAAGGCGACCCGAAGATTCCGGTGGATGTTCTTGCACTCGACGAAGAGCAGCGGCAGCCCGTTGACGAAACCGACGAGGTCGGCGCGGCGGCGGTAGAGGTCGCCCCGGATCCATAGTTCGCGCACGCAGAGGAAGTCGTTGTTCTCCGGTGTGTCGAAGTCGAAGACCCGGAGACGGCGCGTCGCCGGTTTCCCGTCGGCGTCGATGAACGTGACCGCAACACCGTCGCGGAGAAGAGCGTACTTCTGGCGGTTCACAGCTACGACGGACTTCGAGACGTCGGTCTCGACGATCTGCCGCACGCCAGCGTCGTAGGCGGCTTCCGGCAAGCCCGGGTTCAAAGCCGCGAGTGCCGCCCGCAACGGGCGAGTGAGCACTACCTCTCGGTCTGACCGGCGGCCGAGCAGGCTGTCCGGACCGAAGTCCTCCCGGTTATGGGCATGGACCGACTTCCAGCCGAGCCATTCTTCCAGATACGCCGCTGTGGTGCGCTGGACGAGTTCGTCTTCGGTGAAGAGAATCGGAGTCACTCAACCTGCTCCGCGACTCTGGCTCCGGCGGCCGATTCCACGCTGACCGGCCGGAGGGACGTTCCGGGCGCAACCCATGATCCGCTCCCGCATCCCGCCGAAGCGACCTTGAAGGGTGACTTGAAGGGTACCTCGGGGAGGTAGAACATCGGTCGGGGTCCCGGCCCCCGGGTCGAGCGTCCTCTCCAGATCGGAGCCGGAATTCCCCGGTAGATCGTGCGGCTCACGTCTCGGTCCGGTCCGAGTCGGTGTCGAGCTCTCTCAGCACTGCCCTGCCCTTCGCCGTCAAGCGGTACATCTGCTTCCGGCTCCGCGGCTTGTCGGGAATCGTCATTTCGAGCCATCCCGCCTCGAGCAGCGGACGCAGGATCCGGTTCCTGAATTTGGTGCGATCCGTTCTGCCGGTAGGCCGCATCAGTTCCAAGAGTGTCTTGGCCGGTAGCGAGTGACGAAGCACCTGAACCTGACGTTCACTTGGTGCCTCACTTGGTGCCTCACTTGGTGCTAACTTGGCGCCCGACTCCGTTTCTTCCGATTCCGACTCTGGCTCCCGCGGCTCCGACTCTGGCTGCTCCAAACCCAGCGGACGGCCCTCCGACGTTCGACCGCCCTGGGTGCCGCTCGGGATCCCGGCTGCGGGCCGCTCGAAGATCGTCGTGACCCAGTGTTCGGAGACTTCGATCCGGGGTTCCGCCACCCCGTGCTCCCGGCAGAGATCGCGGATGCGCCGGATGCCGGACCCGATCTCCTCGACGGCGTCCATCCGGTGCAGCAACCGGAACAACAGCCGGTTCCGCGGGACGCTCTTCGTTCCCAGGTCCGCTTCGGTCATCCCGGGGGGCAGGCCGCCCGGGCTGATGACTTCCAGGCGGTCCTTGAACAGGTACACGTGCACGCTCGCCGTCGAGCGGTAGTCGCGGTGGGCCACCGCGTTGACCAGCGCTTCCCGGATCGCGTCCTCCGGAAGTTCGGGGCGTTCCTCCCGGGCGATCTTGCCCCGGATGACGTACGCGACGTTGATCTTCGAGAGCACCCACTCCACCGCCCTGTCCACCATCGTGTACACGTCGCTGTGGAAGCCGCGCCGATCCAGAATCCTCGTCTTCGTCGTACCCAGGAAGAGCGCGCACGCCGCGTCCGCGCTGCTCTGGAAATTGCGGATGTCGCGCGCCAGCAGGAACGCGCCGGCGTGCGTCATGACGCCGTCTTCTCCGATGAGCCCCAGGTTGCGTAGCGCAACCTCCGGCGCCAAGTGCTCCGGAACCTTCGCCCGCTGGCGAAACGTCGCCCAGGTCTCCTCGTCGAGGTCCCTTTCCAGCGAGAAGACCGGGCATGGAGTCTCGTCGAACCGGATCCGCCCCTCGGCAAAGAAGAACTCCCGGATTTCCTCGCGTGACATCTGCTGCGAGGACGCGCCCTCGCGCACAAAGAACCGGCCGCCAAAGGAATAGGGTTTGGCGCTCTGGGGCGGGATCCGGACCGACAGAACACTGTCGCGACTCTCCACCTCGACCTTGATCGGCGGATCGGCCGAGCGGGCGATGGACAGGATCTCCGACTTCAGCCGGTTGTGGCTGCCGATCCCGACGACTTCCCCATCGTCGGCCACGCCGAGCAGGATGACCCCGCCCGCAGCGTTGGCGAAGGCGCAGATCTCCCGTCCGAGGTCGGACGGCATGGCCCGCTTGAACTCTGCGCCAGCGCCCTCACCTGCCGCGATGAGTTCCGACAACGCCTCGTGCCTCATGCCGCGATCTCTCCGCTCATGAGTCGCGGGAGCATCGCGTCGCGCGCGGCGACTAGAGTCCGTTGTTGCTTCGCAAGGCCGAAAATCTGTCGAACAGCGGGCTCCACCACACGGTCAAACGCTCTGACAATGGCGACCGGAGGCTTCAGGAAAGGAAGCGTCTTCAGTTTGGACCGACTCACTCCGGGCTGTGCCGTATTCGCGTTCAGATTCCGTATACGTTGCCGGTTGTCCTCACTAGAAAGCCAGAAGTAGAGAAGATTCTGTCCCACCTCCGGAATAGTACGGATCAAGAAGACGTGCTCATTCACCGCGCACTTCGCGTGCGGGAATCCATCACCGAAATACGAAGAGCGGCCGATGTGGGCACCGTCCTTGTAGATCAGAACATCACGATCCACTACGACTCCTCGCGGCATGACTCTGAAGTACGCATCCGGTACGTATTTCTCCTTTCTGAAGTCGTATTGGCCAATTCCCATGACATTCTCGGCACCTACGGAGGGAACTCCTCCCGGAACCGATCCACCTCTCGGCCTGTTGCCGGACTCGATCTTGACCAATATGTCCCCCAGTGTGTGCCAACGCCATCCTGGTAGAGGATCCTTGCCACCCCTCGCGGACGTACTTCCAGGAAACCGAAACCGCACGAACCATTCCTCGTAGAGGAATCGCGCGGCCTTTTCGAGAAGTCGAATCCGCCGCCGATTGTTCCGTATCAGTTCGTCATATCTGGAGATGATGCCGACGACTCTTGCCTGTCGCTCCAACGAGGGCAACGTAACCGGCAACGACGCAAGGATGCCCTGGTTCAGGTTGGGCATCGTCGCGCCAATCGCCCGCTGCGTCAGGTGGGACCGCGCCTCGTGGAGGCCGAGAAACCGCGCGAGATAGCGGTTGTCGCAGCGTGGGTGATCGAGCCGCAGAAGCAGGCAGCCGGTGCCGCACAGCCAGCCACTCTCACGCTCCGTAATGTAGGCTCGCCGCGTCACGTCACCGCGGCGACTGAAGACGATGTCACCTTCCCGCATCACGTGCCGCCGCAGACGGTCCCGATCTTCGTCCCCAATTCGGGCGATCCCCTCCGACCGGATTTCGTTGTCGCCAAGCTGTTGCGGCATGACGACCGGCGTACCGGCCTCCACATAGTCGCGGGCATGTAACTGACTTCCGAACGGACCCGTCTGGATGAATCCCACGCCGTCCTTCACGAGTTCGCCGAGCGTCGTCCGCAAACCGCCGATTCCCGGCGGTCGCACTGGCGCCCGGGTAACCGCGCTCAGTTGCGATCCATGCCCGGTCATCGGTGCCCCGCAGCGTCAGAGTGTTAGTTCACTCAAATTGTTCTGGATCGTCGCGGCCAGCCGGGCAGCTTCGGCGTTCAGGGTCGCCAGTTCGTCGTGGATCTCGCGTAACGAGGCTCGAAAGTCGAAGTCCTCGTCCGGATCCTCAGGTGCCACCCCGACGTAACGCCCTGGAGTCAGGCTCCAGTCGTTCGCTTCAATCTCGGACCGATCCGCCGCCTTCACAAATCCTTCCACGTCCCGGAATACCCCGTCGGGAAATCGGTCGGTCAGCCAGCGGGCCTGCCGCCAGAAGTAGCGCACCCGGTCGAGTTGCTTCTCCGCCTGTCGCTTCGCCTCGTCGCACTGCTTCCTCGCCTGATGCACCTCCTTGCCTTTCCAGTACTCGTCCGCCCCATCCCCCTTCGCCGCTTCGGCAGCCTTGACCAACTCGCTGGACACCCGATGCGCACGGGTGGCCCACCGCACCAGTTCAAGACTCCGCTCGGCGAGAGGCAGAGCGTCCTCCACCATGCTCCGCGTTGCGTCCGGCGGAGCCGCGTCCCGGCGCTCCCGCCCCTCCCGGACCGCCGCCTCCCACCGGCCAAGTTCTGCCCGATACTTTGCAACCCCTTCGTCGCACGCAGCCCGCGCCGCGGCCAGCGGCGAATTCCCGGCGTGCGCATTCAGGAATGGCTCCAATCCGCGACGTAGGCGCTCGACCGCGGAGGCGAACACCGGCAACGGTCCCGCCAAGGCGCTCCCATCGTCCGCGGGCGCCTGGCACGCTTCGGCCTCCTGCAGCGCCCGCTGTAAATAGGCGGACACGAGGCCCCGGAATCTCTCCGTCTCCCCCCGGTAGAGCCAAACGACGGCCAGCAGGTTCTGCTGCTGCTCCGGCGTGAAGTCGTAGATCTTGCGCGTGACCTTCCGAAAGACGCTACGGGCGTCCAGCATCAGCACCGTGTCGCGTCGGTCCGGCGGCCTTGCGCGGTCTAGGAACCAAAGTTCGCAGGGCACCGTCCGGGTGTAGAAGAAGTTGGAACGGATGGCGACCATCAGCTCCACATCGCCCGTCTCCACCAGCTTCCGCCGCACCGCGGCTTCGGCGCCGCTCGCGCTCGACGCCTGCGACGACATCACAAATCCCGCGCGCCCGCGTGGATTCAGGTAGCTGTAGAAGTAGCTGATCCAGACGTAGTTGCCGTTGCTGACCTTGTCCTTCTTGTTCACCCCGGGAAGCCCGAACGGCAGCCGAGGGTCCCGTTTGACCTTCTCCGCGTCAATCTCGTCCACGTTGAACGGAGGATTGGCCATCACGTAGTCGGCCTTGCCGAGCAGTTCGTGCGGATCCTCGTAATAGGTGATCGCCTGGCGGATGTCTCCTTCGAGGCCGTGCACCGCCAGATTCATCCGCGCCAGTCGGATCGTGGTGTCGTTCTTCTCGATTCCGCGAAACGTCAGCCGCTCCGTCGGATTCCCACCGCGCTCGGTGACGGTGCGGGCGCTCTGCACGAACATGCCGCCGGATCCACTCGCCGGATCGAGCACGACGCCCCGGTCGGGCTCCAGCGTGTGGGCGATGAACGACACCAGGGAAACGGGCGTGAAGAACTCGCCGTTATCGTGGGCCTTCTGATCCGCGAACTGGGTCAGGAAGTACTCGTAGATCCGGCCGAAGACATCGCCCGAGACCCGCTTCAACTCCTCCGGGTTCAACGTTCGCAACAGATCCCCGAGGACATCATTGGTGAGCTTTCGGTACTCCTCCTTCGGAAGCGCTCCGCGCAGGCTCTCGTAGTCCTTCTGAATGGACTCCATCGCCCTGATGATGGCGGCGGCCCGGTCCGAACCGTCCGGCAGAGCCACAAGGTGGTCGAACTGCGCCTCCGGCCGCAGGAAGATGGCGCTCCTCCGGGAGAAGTCTTCCTTTCCGGCTCGCCGCCGCCTCCCATCCCGCGTAGGCAGAGCGGCCTCGACCTCGGGCCTGACCGCCAGGTAGCGGCTGTAAGCGTGTCGGAGGAACACCAGCCCCATGACCGGCAGGAAGTACTCGTTGCTGGCGAACCTGGAATTCGCCCGCAGCGTGTCCGCCGCCGACCAGAGGCGCCGTTCGATCGCCTCTATGTGTTCCAGTTGGGCCATCCTGACGTTCACCTCACGCCGCGCCGCTGCAATTCACCGCGTGTGTCCATTCGCACGGCCTGATGGTCGTAGTGGTTGGCAATCTCTCGAAGCACCCGTGCGACGAACGGAGAATCGAGGTCCAGCGAGGCCGCGCGCGCTCGATACTGCGAGGCAAGGTCTCGTTCCTGATGCCCCCCTTCCTCAGGGCTTCGTGTCCAGACACCACGACTATCCAGTCTCCCAGCGACGAACCCGTCCTTGATATCTGTCGTCGCGACGTCCTCGATCACGGCGCAAATCTCCGAGCGTGGCCAAACACCGGACGCAATCGGGTGCGCTTTCGCCAAGAGCCTTCCAATCCGCAGGTCTCCAATCTCGGCTCGCCCCAACTGACGAAGTTGGGAGCGAGCCTCTCCAATCCACGTATTCAGAGGCTCGAGAGCGACGGACCCTTCGTCGTCGGCGCCAGGAATCCTGTCGAACCACTCGAGAATCTGAAATGCCGCCCGCGCCAATCTACGCTGTTGCTCATCATCGCCGGACCTCAGCTGAAGAGGATCCTCTCCGTCATCTTTCCGCCCGAAGCAGCGCGCGATGGCTTCGACAAAGATGTCCGGCGATGCGGCCATTCGGCGGGCCAGACTGCGCATCGGATGGTGGCCGTGCCGAAGCGATTCGAAGAACTTGAACTCCAGGCCCGCTTTCTCCTCTTCGGGGATGTCTGATCGTCCGGAGAGAGATCGGAACGCCCGCGGCAGACCAGAGGCGACCCGCCGCAAATCCTCCGCAGACGCTTCCGCATCTCCGACGGATCTCAACAACCGCTTGAGTCGAGACGACTGGATGTGATCCCAGTTGGCGGTGACGACAGCAAAGGCAGCGTGTGGGCGGTTTGCTTCCAGGAGTCGGTCGATCAGTTCGTTCTTCTGGTCTCGCGAATGGAACTCGCGATTCGGGCGGAACTCGCGCCAGTACTCCGATCGGGCTGCCTCTGTAGCTTCCCCGAGAAGGCGCGCCGCATGTCGGTACGGTAGGCGCTGAAGGAATCGTTGGTGTATTTCCGGTCGGCGGGACGAAACGACATCGAGCCACAGCGTCCGGATCATGCTGGGGTCTTGATCCCACAGGAAAGACCCCAGACAGATCTCGTGCGGATCCGCTTCGCCTGAGGTCGACTTGTCCATACAGCGCAATACGAAGGACCGTCTTTCGTCGGAAGTCTGAAGCAGCCGAGGCAGTAGGGCACCGACCGGCGCATTCGCGCCGGTCGTGTCCAGCAGGGTGCTCACGCCGTCCAATCCTCTCATTTCGAGGATGTAACGAAGCGCAGCCAGTCGTTGTGCTCGTATCACTTCTTCCGCTTCATCGAAGTCAACGTCCGGGTGGGCCGCACAATAGTCATGCACGGGGTCCCAATCCGACCTAAAGAGCCATCGGTTACCGGCCACCGGATCCTTGGGTGCAAGTCGTTCCCGCAAAGACGTGAGAGCGGCGGACAGGTTGACGTTCCCGGCACCGAGGCGCTGCTCCGAAACCCGAATTCGATCGCAGAGGGCGGCCCTCTCGTCCTCCGAGGGTTGCGTAGCCTCCCAGTCCTCGATGAGTCGAAAGACGTGTTCCTGTTCCTGTTCCTCCCAGGCCGAGAGGAGATCTCCGAGATCGCCGAGTTTCCCGCTGTCGTGCCCGTGCCAGACAAGACACAGGGACCGCGCGGCCCGCAGAAAGTCCTGTACTTCCCCCGGAGGGACCGCGTCCCGATAAGCCGATGCGTCACCACGCCAGGCCGGGCGCTGGGACGGGATCAGAAACCCGAATCGCTCGTGCGACTCGTTGCTGAGTGCGAGAGGCCACGCGACTGCCGGATGAGTCGTCGCGAGCCGCTGCAGCATGCGGATCCGGGCGGAGATCGGAACCATCGTCTGCGGGAGATGGGCGTGGAACAATGCCCGAAGGCTCGATTGGGGAGTGTTTGCCCAGTTGTCATCGAGTTCGACGGTACTGAGGCGTGCCAAAGCTTCGACAACGCGGGGGTAGTGGTTCGGCTCCCAAGCCAAGCGTTCCAAGGCCCAAAGGAGCCCGGCCCGTGGGCAGCCTCCGGTCAAAAAGCTCGAATCCGCCGGTCGCATCAGAGCCAGCACGGCCGGATCGTCGGAATCCAAATCCGCTTCGACGGCATCGAGGAACACCTCTGGCGCAGCTTCCGCCAGATCGGGAAGGTCCGCGTCGTAGGAACGGAGGCGATCCAGGTCAAGCGGCCGCAACAGACTGCCCACCACCGACTCGACCCGCCCGCATACGTTCGCGCCGAGCCGTTGGTCCAGATGGCGGGCTCCGTGGACCGCCAGAATCACCAGAGCCTCGCGGAGCCCGTTCCTCAGGGCGTCGGAGTGGACTCGCTCTTTGTCGTAGAGCGCGGCCATCCACTGTTCCTCTTCCGGAAGGTCGAGTGCTGGATCTCGTTCGGAAAGGACGTCCGCCGCAACCTCAAAGAAGCGATCCAGGAGTCCAGACGTCCAGTACGAGACCGTAGCGAAGAAAGAATCCAGCCGGGAGACGACACCCCGGTAATCCCCCACCGACCAGGCCGGAGGATCGTCGTAAACCAGCGCTTCTGCGACATAGGCCTCCGCGCGCTCATGATCACAGTCCGCAAGGCGAGAAATGGCCTTGCGATCCGCTTCGGAGGCCGTGTTCCAAGCGCCGGCGAGGGACAGCGGCGCCAGGACCTTGGCCGTCTCAGCGCCGGCCCATTGGGGTTGCGACACCTCGGGCAAAGGAGAGAGGCGTCTTCGGAGGACCGTCAGCGAGCGGCCCGAGTCGCGCCCCAGTCGCGCCATCTTGTCGTGAGAGAAGTTCATCGTCTCGAGGGCCGCCAAGAACTCCTTGAGACCGAGAAGCTCCAACGTGATGTCAGGATCGTTCTCCAACGCTGAAACCCTGTTGCGCGGCACAGGGACCACGCAGTGCAGCGTCCTCGGGACAGCCTGGAACGCCTGTTCGGCTTCGCGGGTCGCAGCGATGGCGACGAAAGCTCCCGGAGTGCTGGAGGCGAGACGCTCCACCGCTGCCGAGGTCTCGAAGACGATCCCGCGGTGCGAGAGTTCATGGTCGTCCGCGAGCGGGTCCATGAGGCAGGCCATGAAGGCGATGGCCTCGGCGCGGGAGTCTGCGGCAATCGTGAATCGCCGCCCGGAAGGGTTCTCCAACCACTTCCGGAACGCGTCCGAGTGTTCTTCGGCAGCCCGGTCGAACAACGCGCTTGGTAGGGCTGGGTCGGTAGCCTCGGCCCAATAGCGCCAATACCGATCCAGGGACATGAGCCCGTGCACCGGTCGGCCGAGCTGTTCGGCGAACCAGACCTGGGCCGGAACGCACCGCTCAATCCACTCCTCCAGATCGTCCGCATCGTACGCACGCACATCTTTCCAAAGGCGGAGATCCCTCTTTCGGGCTTCCCATGCTTCCTTGCCTGGCCACGTTCTCGGAGTCACGAAGACGAACGTGACGTGCTTCTTCTTAGCGTCGGGAACGCCCAGGCGATTGTCGAAGTCACGATCCGCCTTCTCGCCCGGCCGTTTCGAGCATCCGAACTCCCAGCCGGAATCACCGTCGGGGATCCACGCGGTCGGTGCCTGAGTCTCAACCCAGCCGTCCCACCCCTTCCGCTCCGCCGCGTCGTGGCCGGGGAATCTCACCCGCGACAGCTCGCTCCCGGTACCGTGGACCAACCACCGCAGTAACACCGCGAGGCAGTGGCGGGCTTCGATGCAGTCCGCCCAAGCCTCGATCTCCGCTGCCCGAATCGTCGTCACCGGCGGGGCAAACGAGGATCCGGTAACCGTAGGAGGCTTTCCGGCCTTCGTCTCCGCGTCGTACCGAGCTTGCCGATCCAGCAGGGCCGCCGCGTCCACGCCGAAGGTTCGAGCCAGCCGCTCCGCCATCTGCTGACTGAGAGCCGCCCGACCATTCAGGAAGTTCGATAGAGCCGGCCGCCCCACACCCAAGCGCCGGGCGGCTTCGGTCACGGTCATCCCGGAGGGGAGAACGTTCTCTCGAACCCAAATACCGGGATGGACTCGCTGGTTCGGCGGGGTGGACATGGGACAGTTTCGGATGAACTGTTGCCTGTGACGCTACACGCTTCAATCATCGATTGCAAGCACGCGGAGACACGCCGCGAGCGGTGATGGTCCCACCTTCAACTACGAACAAGCGTTGCAGGAATGCGGCGATGCCCCGGCCCCCGTACCAGTCAGTGCAGCCGACCCATCTCCCTGAGGCGCCAGAGCGCCTCGGAATCCGCGAGGTCCGGGTTGCGGTTCGCGTAGTCGAGCGGAGTCCTGCCGTCGTTGTCGAGGGCGTCGTGGCTCGCGCCGGCGTCGAGCAGCGCGACGATGGTGTCCGACAGCAGCCCCTTGCGCGCCGCGAAATGGAGGGGGCTGGAGCCGCTCAGGTCGCGGGCATGCGGGTCGGCCCCCGCTTTCAGGAGCGCGAGCACGAGCTCCCGGCGCTCCGGGGGCATCACCGCCCAGTGGAGCGGGGTCGCGCCGAGAATGGCCCGCGCGCCTACGTCGGCACCGCCGTCGACCAGCGCCAGCGCTACGGCTGCGGGGTCTCCCTGGCGCCCGATGGCGTGCAGCGGGGTCAGCCCGCGGTCGGCCTGCCGGTTGGGATCGGCGCCGGCGTCAAGGAGCGCCCGGACCATCGGTGCGTCTCCGTTCTGGGCCGCGATATGGAGCGCGGTGAAGGCGGCTTCGCCCGATGGGGCGTCAAGCTCCGCGCCCGCAGCTACGAGGAACGGAACCAGCGCCGGCCTTCCCTTGAGGGCGGCGAGCTGGAGCGCGCTCGCGGAATTCACCGCCATCGCGGACGGGTCGGCGCCTCTTTCGAGGAGCGCCGCCACCACGCGGGAGCTCGCACCCTTGGCGATGGCGATGTGGAGCGCCGTCAGGCCATTCTGGCGGGCAAGACGGGGATTCGCTCCGGCCGCCAGGAGTGCGGTGATTGTTGCCGGGTCGGCCGGCTGCGTCACGGCGACGAGGAGCGGAGGCATGAGGCTGCCGGGCGCGCCGTTCGGGTCGGCACCCGCGCGCAGTAGCAACTCGACGACCGCTTGGCTGCGCCCGGCGATCAGGGCGACGAGGAGGGCCGTCCGGCCCTTCGGATCCACCCAGTCGGGGTCCGCTCCGGCCCGCAGCGCGAGCGCCAGCCGGGAGGCCGAGACCCCGCCCGCGACCGCCAGCAGCAGGCAGCGGTTCAGTACGCGGCGGACCCAGGCGTAGCGCGCCATCCGGGTCGTGGTGGTGCGGGCCGGAGCGGGACGATTCCCGGGCCGGCGGCGGCCGGTCGGCGGGGCGAGCTTCAGCGGAATGCGGCGGATGGGGGACATCGATCTGATTCTGTCAGGCTCCGACCCGGGGCGTCAGCGGGAAAGCGCCCGGGATCTGGGGTTGGCGTCCCGTCGCCCGGTGCGCGTCCAAGCTGGGGTGACAAGCGCCGAGCTGGGGTGATAAGCGCCAAGCTGGGGTGATAACAGCCTGTGGCGAAACCCACGCGGCCCAGTTCTCCCGGTGGGGGCTCGGCAGGCGATGCATCCCGGCTGAAACACTCCGCTTCGCTCCGTTCGGCGTTGCGTTTCGGTCGAAATACACCAGGGCCAGTTCTCCCAGTGGGGGCTCCCCGCGGTTCAATCCCGAGTGGGCGGGGGCCGGAACCCCAGTCTGCCAAGGTCGAGCGTCGCGTCCGGAGCAGGATTCGGTCCGTACCGATTCTCACCGGGGTTGCCCTTCTGAACCATGAACACAAACAGGAGCAGGGCCGCAGGCCACCCGATCAACCGAAAATCGCCGTGCGAAACGAAGAAAAGAAAGCGGGACGCAGACAAGAGGAGCCACCACGCGGACCGGTCCGTGTCGTGGAGTCTCCGGGCCGTCACAGCCAGTTCGGGCACCACGAGGATCCCCATCACCAAATACTCGACGGGCGTGCTCGCGGCGAAAGAGACCGCACCCTCGATCACCGCAGCGAAGACCCGGAACCACCAATACTCGGCCCGAGAGGCGCGTCCCTGGAATTCAAAGTACTTCCGGAACAGGCAGGTGCGGACTGCTTCGACGAAGCTCATCTACGAGCGGCGACCACGCCGGAGCGTCCCCAGAGTCGCCTCGGCCGGCTATTCGAAGACCGACTCCAGCAACTCCTGGTTGTAGCCCACCACCAGCCGGTCGCCGACCCGCATGGTGGGGGCGCGGAGTTTGCCCGAGCGGCCGAGCAGCAGGTCCGTCAGGCTCGTGTAGCTGCCGACGATGGCGCCAGTCAGCACCGCGTCATCCGGGCGGTCGCCCGTGAGGTCGAAGCGCTCCACCTTCCGGCCCTTCGCGACCAGGAGCTCGCTCACGCCCTCGAGGAGCGCGAGGGACTGATCGCCCAGGATCGGGGACTTGTTGGCGTTTTGAACTTCCCCGTCGGCAATGCCCTTTTGCGCAAGGAACTCCTGCGTCCGCTTGCAGCTCGTTCAACCGGGGCGGTGGTACCGCCAGGTGAGGCTCCCGCCGGCCACGGTCACTCCTCCTGGACGCGGTCGTAGATTGCGTGGGTCACGCGGGTGATCTTTCCCTCGGCGTCCATCCGGACGTATTCGTTGTCGATGCGGTTGCCGTCCTCGGAGAGGGTGTTGATGATCACCTGGGACACGGCGCCGCTGCGCATGTTGGAGATCCGGGTGCTTTGCTCGTCAACGACCTCGACCGCCGTTTCGGAGTTTTCGAGTCCCTCCACGGGACGGAAGACGCCATCGAACATCGTCACGTAGCCCCACACCGACTCGTTGCCCTCGGCGTTCGTGGTGGCCACCGTGATGCTCATGCCCCCGTCGCCGTGGGGGGCGTAGGTCATGATGTTCTGGTAGGGCGGCGGGTTGTCGGAGCGCAGCCTCCAGACCCCGAAGCGCGGGTTGGAGTCGTCCTGGGCGGCCGCGCAGGCCACGAGGCCGAGGCCCAGCGAGAGAGCGGCGAGAACGGCGGGGAACCTTGAAAAACGCATGGATAGATCCTCCTGATGGAGGCGGGATTCTGTCAGACCGGGCAAACAAGACCACGCGCCGTCCCCTCAAGGGTTCCCGCTCTCTCGGCCTATCGGCGGGCGCTGCCTACCTGGAGATCGGCGGTCCCTGACTGCCCGGTCTCAGGGACCGACCGGCGAGGGCGCCGGTGTGCGCGCCGTCGCGGATGGCGAACCGGCCGTTCACCAGCACGTGCACGGTTCCCTCGGAGTACTGGTGGGGCTCGTCGTAGGTGGCGCGGTCCCGGATCCGCTCCGGGTCGAGGATGGCGATGTCCGCCTTCATGTCCTCGCGCAGGAAGCCGCGGTCCTCCAGTTCCAGGAATTCGGCGGCGAGGCCGCTCATGCTGCGGATGGCGAACGCCATGGAGATTCGCGCCTCGTCGAGGACGAAGTCGCGAAGTTTCTTGGTGAAGGCGCCGTACACGCGGGGGTGGCCGACGGGGATGTCGGGCTCGATGTCGCGGCCGTCGGTGCAGGTCATCATCCAATCCTGCTCGGCGAGGTAGCCGGTGTTCACCGGGTCGTAGAGGCCGATGTTCATCACCGAGGCGTTCCCTTCGGCGAGGATGCGGCGGGCGGCTTCTTGGGCGGGGACACCCCACTCTTCCGCGACCTCGGCGAGGGTCCGCCCGTTCAGGTGCGGACGCGAATCGGAGAACCGGATCTTGTCGGCGCCGCCCCGGATGGCCAGCATCTCGGCCG
The DNA here is from genome assembly GCA_965250045.1 of Candidatus Marinacidobacterium sp. Taxonomy (GTDB): domain Bacteria; phylum Acidobacteriota; class Vicinamibacteria; order Marinacidobacterales; family Marinacidobacteraceae; genus Marinacidobacterium. The sequence goes on along the minus strand of OZ252286.1, from coordinate 1,918,559 downwards.
TCGCCTCGTCGAGGACGCGGGCCGTGTCCGGGTCGTCGAAGCGGTCCAGCATGGCGTCCCGGCCCCCCGCCGAGGCCCAGCGGGGAACGGTGTAGGCCCGGAGGCTCGACTGGGTCGCGGTATAGACGTGTTGGGCCCCGAAGACGGGTACCCCGCGTTCGCGCGCCGCCTCGATCAGCGCGGCGCCCTCCGGGGCCCGGCCGTAGTTTCTGGCGCCCTGGGCGTTGAAGTGGCTGAAGATGACCTTCGTCCCCGATTCGTCACCGATGCGGATGGCTTCCTCGATGGACGCGAGGTAGCCGAAGCTTGGATAGGCGGCTCCCAAGTCCCGGTCATGAGTGTCGTAGATCCCGGGTTCGTATCCGGCGGCCAGCTTCGCCAGCTCGATCACCTCTTCGGTGGTGGCGTAGTTGCCGGGGATGTAGAAGAGACCGCTCGAGAGTCCGAAAGCGCCCTCCTCGAGCCCCTTCCGCACCAGCTCGCGCATCCGGTCGAGTTCCTCGTCTGAGGGAGCGCGGTTTTCTTCCCCCAGCACCCGGCGCCGCACCGCGCCGTGACCCACGTAGGTGAGGGCGTTCACCCCGATTCCGCTCGCCTCCCAGCCAGCCAGCGTGTCGCTCACGTCAGGCGACCCGCCGCCGTCGGCGCCGACGACGACGGTCGTAATTCCCTGATAGAGGAATGGCAGCGCCTCCTTTGCCCACTCCTGCCCGATCTGGGAATGCGAATGCATGTCGATGAATCCCGGCGTCACGATGAGGCCGGTGGCGTCCACCGTCTCCTCCGCCGTCACCCTTTCCGCGTCGGCATCGCCGACGAAGGTGATCCGGTCGCCGCGGATCGCCACGTCGGCGACGAAGGGATCGGCGCCGCTCCCGTCGTGGACCATGCCGCCGCGGATCAGAACGTCATGGGGTTCCTCGCCGCAGGCTCCGGCGAGCAGAACAGAAAGAAGGACGGACAGCAGGACTGTCCAACGATTCCGGAAAGGCATAGGCGAAGCTGTCTCCGTTTGGCGAGAACCCGATCTCCCCGGATGGGACAATACCGGCTGCGCCGGATGGCGCCCGATCCGGAGGAACGCGCATGAGGATAAGGCTGCTGGCGCTGGCCGTCCTGCTACCCGCCACCGCCGCCGCCCAGAACTGGCCGCAGTGGCGAGGCCCGGCGCGGGACGGGGCAGTTTCCGGGTTCGAGGCTCCCGCGGCCTGGCCGGAGGCTCTCTCCCAGGCGTGGTCGGTCGAGGTCGGGTCGGGTTACGCGACACCCCTCCTGGTGGACGGGAACCTCTGGCTGTTCGTCCGCCAGGGTGAGGAGGAGGTTCTCCTCTCGCTCGATCCGGAGACCGGCGAGACCCGCTGGCGTTCGGGGTATGCCGCTCCTTTCGAGATGATTTCCGCGACCCGGCGTCACGGGCCGGGGCCGAAGTCCACCCCCGCCTTCGCCGAGGGACGGTTGTTCGTCCACGGGATGACCGGATCGGTGACGGCCTTCGACGCAGCCACCGGAGAGCAGCTCTGGCACGTACCCGGGACCCCGGTGATCCCGCTCTATCACACGGGCGCCTCGCCGCTCGTGCACGAAGGGCTCGTGATTGTCCATATCGGAGGGCACAATGACGGGGCGCTGACCGCGTTCGACGCGGAAACCGGGGAGGTGCGCTGGAGTTGGGACGGCGACGGACCCGCCTACGGCTCGGCGATGCTGTTCGAACTGGACGGGGTAGAGCAGGTGGTGACCTTTACGCAGGAACACCTCGTAGGGGTGTCCTTCGCCGACGGCGCCCTGCTCTGGAGCCGGCCGTTCACCACCCCTTCCAACACGACCTCACAGACTCCGGTGCTCCACGGAAACCTCGTGATCCAGAACGGCCGGGCGAACGGGGTGGTCGCATTCCGGCCGGCCCGGAGCGGTGACGCCTGGACGACCGAAGACCTCTGGCGCACCGACGACTTCTCGCTCCACCTGGCGAATCCGGTGGTGAGTGACGGGGTGATGTTCGGGCTCTCCCACCTGAACAGCGGCCAGTACTTCGCCCTCGACCTCGATTCCGGCGAGGCGCTTTGGGAAAGCGCCCCGCGGCAGGCGGAGAACGCCGCGCTCGTGCGCGCCGGAGACATCGTGTTCTCGCTGGAGGATGACGCGGAACTCGTGGTCTTCGAGGCCGGCCGGGCGGGCCTCGAGGAGGTCCGCCGCTACGAGGTGGCCCAGAGCGAGACCTGGGCGCAGCCGACGGTGTCCGGGAACCGGATCTACGTGAAGGATGTTTCCCGGTTGTACCGCTGGGACGTCCGCTGATCGACCGGGTAGCGGAACGAATTCCTGCCGGGGGTCAGCCCATCGTGGCCGCCGAGGGTGCGGCCCCTCGCAGCCAGAGACCGACTAGCTCGCTCTCTTCCAAGAAGCGTTATGATATCTAAACGCTATCACCCTCAAAGGAACAATCCATGTCCCAGATCGCGCTCCGGGGAGTCCCCGACCAGCTTCATCAGGAGCTCCGGCAGGCCGCCGCGCGGAACCACCGCAGTCTGAACCGCGAGATCCTCGCGCGACTCCAAGAATCGGTCCAGCACCGGATCACTGATGTGGACAGCCTGCTCGAACGCATCCGGCACCGCCGTGAGGAGATCGGGGAACTCGACCTCAGCGAAGAGACACTGCGTGAACTCAAGAGCGCCGGCAGGCCGTGATCGTCGTTGACACAAACGTAATGGTGCAACTCGTCGCCGGCGGCGACAAGCACGTCGCGGCCGCAAGGCTGCTCCGGCGGGACGCCGCATGGAGTGCGCCGCCGATTCTGATGAGTGAGCTTCGGAATGCTCTCCTCGGATTCGTGCGGCGCGGCGCCATCACACAGGAGCAGGCCACCGCGATGACCGAGGACGCCTCAGGGATCCTGGGCGGCCGGATAGCGGACGTCTCCGGACGGCAGACCATTGCGGCAGCCCTCGAGTGCGGCCTCACCGCCTACGACGCCGAGTTCGTGGTGCTTGCGAGAAGCCTGCGCGTCCCGCTCGCAACCCTGGACCAGGCGATCCTGAGTGGGGCCCCGGACGTAGCGGTTTCGGCGGCCGTTCTCGCCGAGCGCCTGGAAGGCCTTTCGCCTGAACATCTCCAATAGGCTGGGGGGAGACCCCCGCCCAGCAGCAGTGCGGCGGGAGGAGGAGCGACGAGCGGTCGCGCCATCCGAAGCTGGGAGCGGGTTCGGCTCCCACGCTGGCGGGACGCTTGCGTCATCGCCGCTGGTTTCGCGCTCCCGCGCGATGCCGACCGGAGGTCGGCGTTCCAAGCCGTCCCCGCGCTCAGACCCGTTGGCGATGAATGGTTTCCAGTTCCTTTTCGCGGCGGCGGGGGACTCCGCCGAGGGCCGCCCGGGCGCGGCGGAGGCGCATGCGCGTCATCGCGCTGCCGAGCAGCACCATCGAGCCGAAGAGGGGAGTGGATGACCCGGAACCGCTGATGGCCACGTAGAGAGGTCGGGTGAACTTCCGGAGCTTGACCCCGAGCGATTCCGCCACGCTGCGGAGCGCCTGGTGGACCGCGTCTGCCGTGAACTCCGGGAGGTCCTCCAGCGCCCATTCGGACAGCAACAGCCACTCGGCGACTTCGGAGGACTGCTCGCTTCCGGCGAGCGCGTCGGGATCACGGGGCGTTTCGTCGGTGAAGAACTGGGAGGCCAGCGGCCCGAAGTCTCCGAGGGTGCGCATCCGGGGTTGGGCCAGCCTCGCAATCCCCTCCAGGGTGTCGTCGTCAAGACGCCAGCTTCTGAGGAGCCCAGCCAGCTCCGCCGGACCGTAGTCCTCGCGGAGGTAGCGGCCGTTCAGCCAGGCCAGCTTCTCGGTGTCGAAGACGGCGCCGGCCAACGAAAGCGATCCGAGTTCGAAGTGTTCGACGAAGGCTTCGAGGGTGAACTTCTCTTCACCCTCCGCCCGCGTCCAGGCGAGCATCCCGAGAAAGTTGAGGAGCGCCTCGGGCAGGAAACCCGCCTGGCGATAGAAGTCGATCGAGGTCGGGCTCTTCCGCTTGCTCAGCTTGGTGCGGTTCTTGTCGTTGTTCCTGAGGAGGGGGACGTGCCAGAAGGACGGCGGCTCCCAGCCCAGCGTCTCGTAGAGCAGCAGGTGTTTCGGGAGCGAGGCGATCCACTCCTCCCCGCGGATCACGTCCGAGATCTCCATGAGGTGGTCGTCCACCACGTTCGCCAGGTGGTAGGTCGGGAAACCGTCGGACTTCAGCAGAACCGGATCGTCCACCGACTCCCAGTCCTTGGAGAGACCCGAACGTAGCCGGTCGGGAAGCCCGACCCGGCCACTAGCGGGAGTACGGAGCCGGATCGCGTACGCGCCGCCCGCATCCTCCCCGTAATCCCGATACGCCTTCCCGTCACCCAGGAGCCGTTCGGCAACCTCACGGCAGGCCTCCACCCTTTCGCTCTGCCGGTAAGGGGCGAAGGGCCCCCCGACGTCGGGCCCCTCGTCCCATTCGAGCCCGAGCCAGCGAAGCGATCGCAGGATGGCTTCTTCCGAGGACCTGGTCGAGCGCGCCTGATCAGTGTCCTCGATCCGCAGCACGAAGGCGCCCCCGTGCTTTTTCGCGTATGCGAAGTTGAGGAGCGCCTGGTATGCCGTCCCGACGTGCGGGTCGCCGGTCGGCGAGGGAGCGATCCGGGTACGGATCGTCATTCGCTCAGACCGTCGCGTGTCGGTGGAAGGCGATCCATTCGGCGACGATCAGCAGGAAAGCGAAGAGCGCAAGTATCGGCCAGATCGCGCTCACCACGGTTGCCGCCGGCGCCAGGGTGGCCGGCGGCTCCTCGGCCCAGGCCGACTGGTTCAGATTCGAAGCCCGCCGGTCGAGAAGACTGGCCGCAACCACGACCTCACGCCCGCCGCCAGCCGCGTAGTAGAGCGACGGTTCGCTGGCGTCGAAGGAAATCTCGGAGCCCAGACGGCGCGACGCCACTTCCCGGCCTTCGGAATCGAAGACGGCTCCGGCCGCCATCGCGACCCGGGCCTGTCCGAGCCCGACCCGGCGGACTTCCACGTCGGTCAACCAGCTCAGGGCGCGGGAGAGCAGCAGCGGGAAGTCAGCCTGGAGCGGCAGGTTGGACCGGGCAATCGGGAAAGCGAACGCGAGCCCGCGCAGCGGATTCTCCCGGGCCGCCAGCAGGCCGAGCCGCGAATCGCCGAGCAGGAGTTCCCAGGAACCCTGACCGCCGAAGAAGGCCGCATCGAACGCCTCCACATCTCTCGCGAGCGCATCCTCGAAGTTGAGATCCCGGAGCAGCGGGTGTTCCGTCTGCCCGCGCACGACCGGGAGCATTACCGTCGCGGTCTCTCCTTCGAGATTCGCCTCCTCATTTGCCAAGTCGTCTCCCAATCGGGGCGGGAGCCATTCGGCGTTCCCCGAGCCGGCGAAGAGCATGGGGACCGGAAGCATCGCCTCCGGAGGCGTCCCTTCAATCACAACGAGATCCACCGAGGCGGCATCGAGATCGGCGAGCGCCTCCGGCCCCGGGGGCGCCACAGAAAGGCTCACCCGGGGATCGAGACGCAGAGCCGCCTCCCAGAACGGATTCGGCCCCCCGACGAGCAGAACCCGCAGCCGGTTTCGCGCCGGAATGTAGGCGTGCGCCACGTCGTCGGCGGGCAAGGCGTCGTCTCCCGAAATCGCGATCACCGCGCGAACCGGTCCCGCGACGAACCCGGTCAGCGGTACCGACTCGCCGAGCGGCGTCCCGGCATCGACCCGGAGCGTCCGGCGCGCAGAGGCGCCTCCCGCACCGTCGACCTGAAGCACCACGACACCGCCGTCGTCCTCTTCGGCGGGATGGCGGACTACCTCGATGAACGCCTCGAACCGACCCGGATCGGACGGTAGCGGGCGGACGTCGAAAGCGGTAATCCCGGCGTTCGGCGCCGCCTCGAACACGGAGATGCGCTCGACGCCGTCGGGCGCCTCGGGCACGTACACCCCATCCCCGACGAAGATGACGTCAGTTCCCGAAGCGGGCTCGAGCAGATCGGCGACATCGGGGAAGCGGTGTTCCCGGCCGTGCACCGGGCCGAGATCCTCGAGTGCCTCGAGAGCCCCGCGCCGTCCGGTGAAAGAGCGTCCGCCGCGGTCCCCGGCGGTGTCCAGGAGCAGGAACTCGCTCGTTTCGCTGCTGCCGGTGAGGATGCGCCGCACCTGCTCGGCCGCCTGATCCCAGCGGGTGCCGCCTCCAGAGAGCGCGGCCGCCATGCTCGGTGAGGTGTCCATCACCACCACCACCCGGCCGCCCCGCACGCCGCTCTCGGGGATCGGCTGGGCCATGGCCAGGATTACCGCCAGCCCCGCCAGCAGGGCGATCGCCAACGAAATGAGCCAGCGCCAGAAATCCTCGCGGCGCCGGCGCTCATCGAGGACGCGCCGCCAGATGAGATTCGACGGGACCACCACCGGCTGAGGCTCCGGCCGGACCCAGTAGAGGACGACGATGATCCCGGCGGTCAGCAGAACGCCGAGAGCGATCAGCAGCGGGGCGGCGGCAAAGCCCATGGGGTCCAGAGTTACGAGCTACCGGATGAATCGGTCCGTCTTGAAGATCGACATCACGGCGTCTTCGAAGGGCTTGCCAGTGTTCGCCACACAGAACCCGAACCCGTAGCGGGAGCAGTACTCCTGGATCTTTTCCTGATGTTCGGTGAGCGCCTGCTGGTAGCGGTCCAGCAGCCTCGGCGTGACCCGGACCCGGCGCTCGGAGCCATCCTCGCTGTCGGTGAGCAGAGCCTCGTCGGGAAGCGACGGTTCGAGCTCTCCGGGAGTGAGCAACTGCGCGACGAACATGTCGTGCTTTTGGAAGCGGCAGGCGTCAAACGCCCCCAGCAGATCCTCCTCGTCCATGAGGTCCGAGAGAATCACGGCGAGGCCGCGCTTGCGGCGTGAACCGAAAAAGGCCCGGAAACACGCCGAGAGTGAAGTGGCGCCACCGGTGGCGCCCGCGTCGAGAAACCGGAACGCGCGGAAGATCTGGTTCCGCCCCCGTTTCGGAGCCATCCACCCCTCGATTTTCGGTCCGTACCAGACGATCGAGATCAAGTCGTGGTTCATGAGGCCGATGTAGGACAGGGCGCCGGCCATCTTGCGGGCGTAGTCGAACTTCGGGGGGTCGCCGAATGCCATGGAGGCGCTCCGGTCCACGAACAGGTAAACGGGCAGGTCCGCCTCCTCCTCGAAGATGCGGATTACCAGCTTGTCGAGCCGGAGGAAGGCCTTCCAGTCCACGTCGCGCGTGTCATCGCCGTCCACGTAGGGCCGGTAGTCGGCGAGCTCAATGCCCGAACCGCGCTTCCTGGCCCGATGTTCGCCGCGGTGTCGACTCGGAAGCATCCGGGTGGCCATGACTTTCAGGTACTCCAGCCGTTCCATGAAGTCGGCGTCGAAGAGGGTTTCCTGCTTGCTCAAGACGACATTCTCCGTACCCTGACCGTCAGGCTTTCACCGGGGGCGGAGGCGGCCGGACGGCCTGCCGGAACCCCGCGCCGGTACGCGGTCATGGGCTTGACTCAGGCGCCGGGCGGCGCAATCGAAGCGATGACTTCCCGGAGAATGACGTCGGTGTCCACCTTGTCGGCCTCACCCTCGAAGTTCAGGAGGAGCCGGTGCCGCAATGTGGGCAGCACGCTGTCCCGAACATCTTCGGCGGCGACGTGCACCCGTCCGGCGAGGAGCGCCCGGAACTTCCCGGAGAGAACGAGCGCCTGGGTCCCCCGCGGGCTGGCCCCGAACTTCACGTAGCGGTTGGTAAGCGCGTGGGCGAATTTGGAGCCTGGATGAGTCCCCATGGTAAGCCGAATGGCGTAGTCCTGGATCGGGCGGGCGATGGGCACCGACAGCACGGTGTCGCGCATCTCCAGCACCTCTTCCCGGGTCATGACCGGGCGCGCCTGCGGTTCCTCGACCGAAGTGGTCCGCTCCACGATTTCGCGGAGTTCGTCGTGGTCGGGATAGCCGATCCGCAGCTTCATCAGGAAGCGGTCCATCTGCGCTTCGGGGAGCGGATAGGTGCCCTCGAGCTCGATCGGGTTCTGGGTCGCCATCACGAAGAACGGCTCTTCGAGCTTGAAGGTCGTGTTGCCGACGGAGACGCTCTTCTCCTGCATGGCCTCGAGGAGCGCCGATTGGGACTTCGGAGTGGCCCGGTTCACCTCATCGGCAAGCATCAGGTTGCAGAAGATCGGCCCGGGCTGGAAGTCCAGGACCTTGGCGCCGGTCTCCGTTTCCCGCACCACGTTGGTCCCCGTGATGTCGCCGGGCATGAGGTCCGGCGTGAACTGCACGCGGTTGAACTTGAGGTGCATCGCCTCGGAAAGCGTCTGCACGATCTTGGTCTTTCCGAGCCCGGGAATGCCCTCGAGCAGCACGTGGCCGCGGGTGAGCAGGCAGGTGATGATGCCGCTGATGACCTCCCGATTGCCGACGATGACCCGGCCGACCTCGGCCTGAATGCGGTCATGGCGATCGCAAAACGTCTGGACTCGGCTTTCGATGTCGGTCTTGGCGATGTCCGGCTTGGCGATGTCGGCAGCCGGGTCGGCCAGTGCGGTTTCCGGGGTCATTTCTCTTCGACTCCTTCCAGGGCTTGCGCTCCTTCGGGGGCATCGGCCTTGGCCGTCTCGCGGATCATGAGGAAATAGGCGCGAACCAGCGGCCTGAGCCCCGTAGGGATGGGGCGGGTGCGGGAAACGGTCTCGTCGGCGTACTCGGAGAGGGAATTGACCGAGTCGTAGGCGACGGTCGCGTCCTCGCGGCGGCTCTGCCGCTCGATCATCTGCTCGGGGACCGGTTCTTCGTCGAGCGGAGCCGGGATGGCCTCCATCTCGAGCTGCACCTCGAGGCTGGTAGCGGCGCCGAATACCTCGGATTCGCCTCCCCCGCCCGGTCCGGTCATGTTTCCTGCCGGGCCGGCATCTATCGGGATCGGCGCTCCCATCTGACCCTCGGCGGCCATCATCTGGACCTGCCCGGAGAGTCCGGCCGCACCCTGCGGCATCCCGGCGGCGGGTTCGCCGCCCTCACCGGCCTGGGCCTGCCCACCGTCGCCGGGGAACGGCATCTGCTGCGCCTCTCCCTCGCCCTGGCCATTCATCGCTTGGCCATCCATCGCCTGCAGGTTGTCGGCGAGCTGCTGGAGAGCCTCGTCGGCGCTCAAGCCACCCTCCATGAGCTCCATCATTTCCGCCGCCGCGGCGCTGAGCGCGTCTCTCTCGGCGCCCTGCTGCAGCGATTCGAGCAGCGCCTGGAGTTCTTCCGGCGTACTCGCGGAGCGCATCGCCTCGGCGAGGCCCTCGAGCCATTCGGAGGCGGTGAGCGAGTCCGCATCCATGGCTTCTGCCAGCCCGGCAAGCGCCGCGGAGACTTCTTCGCTCGTCTCCTGGAGGGCCCGTTCCTCCATCGCGGCGGTCAGCGCCGCCTTGAGGGCGTCCACATCCTGGGCGGAGTCCTCGGGGAGCCGCAACTCGCCGGCGCGCAGCTCCGCCAGGATCTCCTCCGGCGAACGGGCGTCCACGCGAGCGTCCGCGGCGTCCTCGAAAGCCTCGGGCCCGGCCAGCGGATCCCCCGCTTCCGGATCGCCGCCCAGACTGCCGGCGAGCCCGGCAGCAATCCGCGCCCGCAGCGCTTCCGAAACGAGCGGCCCCTCCGTGAACGAGAGGATCACCGCAAGAACGGCCAGCACGGCGGTCGCCGCGATGCTCGTCCGCGGGATCCGGAAGGGCAGCAGATCCGCCGCGTCGAGCTCGTCGGCCCGCCTGCCAGCGCGGCCGATCTGGTGGACTTCCCAGGCCGTCGGCGCCGGCGCGGCGGAAAACCACTGCGCCGAAGCGAGCTCGTCGTGCAGCCCTCCGGCCCGGTCTCCCACGGCGGCGGCGCGATCAAGCGCCGCACCGGCCCGGAACCCGGAAAGGCCGCGGTAGAGCAGGGCGGCAACTCCCGCCGCCGCCACCAGCACCGGCAGCCAGGGGATTCCGTCACCGACCAGCCTCGGGAGGAGCAGCGCCAGCGCTACCGCCCCGGCGACGAACGCGAACTCCCGGACCAGTCCGAGAATCCGCAGCCTCAGATCCAGGCGCCGGACCAGGTCGTGGAAGGGAGTCTTCAGGGAATCGTTCAAGGAGCTCACCCCGCCCGCTGGAGCCGCGAGGGGACAGAATTCGCGGAGTGTATTCGCTCGCGGATGCCTCCCGCCACTCCCTGGCTGGCGCCTCCCGCGTACTGGCTATTGGAGGCCAAAGCGAACGCAGTAGACCGGAGCGAGTTCGGCGGTCACGAGATCCCAGGAGTCGCCGAGGTCTTCCGAAACCCAGAGCGCACCGGTGGTGGTAGCCATCGCGAGAACCGTCCCGGAGGGGTGCACGTCAAGGCCGTGCCGGTACACCACCGCGAAGGAATCCCGCTCGGGAAGGCCGCGGCCGACCGGCTCCCAGCTCTCTCCGCCGTCCCGGGTGCGGGCCACCACCATCCGGCGGTCCACCGGGACCCGGCATTCGTCCTTGACCAGCGGGACGCTCCACGCCATCTGCGGATCCCCCGGGTGCGCGGCGACCGCGAAGCCGAAGGGCGACGGCGGCACCTCCAGACTGGTCCACGTGGAACCGCCGTCGTCGGAACGGAAAAAGCCGTTGTGGTGCTGGCACCAGATGCGGCGGCGATCGGCCTCACACCAGGAAAGCCGGTGAGGGTCCTGGATCGCGGGGTCCTCCCGGCTCTTTGGGGGCATGTAGTCCGCAAACATCCCCTCAGTGCCGAACCGCCAGGATTTCCCGCCGTCCTCGCTGATCCAGACGCCGCCGCAGGAAATACCGACGACCACCCGGCGGCCGTCGGGGCCGACCAGAACGGAATGGATCCCGGGGTGCGGATAGCCGCCGCCGAACCACCGTTCGCGGCTCGGCTGGTTCCAAAGCGGCTCGTTCAGGGTCCAGGAACGGCCCCCGTCATCCGACCGGAACAGCCCACCGGGAATGGTTCCGCACCAGAGAGAGCCGGCATCGGCACCGGCGGGTTCGAGACACCAGAGTAGATCTACGGAGGGAGCCTCTTCGACAGAGGTCTCCGCCTTCGGGTACGCAGGGGCCGGAAGTTCGTTGAACGAGGCGCCGCCGTCCTCCGAAACGCGGAGCTTGACGCCGAAGTGCCCGAGGTTGAGCGCCGCGTAGAGTCGCCCGTCGCGGGGGTCGGGCAACAACTGCGACACCGGATCTCCGATGAAGGCGGTGCGTTCGACGCGCCAGTCACCCCTCCCGACCCGGCGGAGGGCGAGGTATCCCTTGCGGGTTCCCAAATGCAGGAGCACGTCTGACCCCCGGTTACCCGCCCGACAGGGCCTGCATCACATGGATCTCGGCGTTCTCTCCGACCGCATCACCGAGCGCATTCCGGTCTCGGACCGGACGCCCGTCCACATAGATGACCACATGCGTGCGGAGACGCCCCTGATCGTCGAGGACGTAGGAACGAAGGCCGGGGTTATCGCGAAATACGCGGGAAAGTGCTTCCGACACGGTATGACCCTCGACTCTGGCGCTCTCTACGATGAGATGCCGCCGAAGGTTCGGCGTGAAATGAACGGCCGGCACTCGGCGAAACCGGAAGCAAGAAGGACTGGCGAACGGACGGAGACCAGTTGCTAGAAGGGGGCCCCTCCCGCGCGGAGCCGCTCGGCGAGGCCGCGGGCCGCCTCCTGGACCTTGGCCTGGTTGTCGGGGCCGAAGCGGAGCAGGTGTTTGCTCGCGAAGTCAAGCCCCTCGAACGCTGGGTCGCGGTACTCGTAGCGCATGATGTGCTCGTCCACCAGAACGGGCGTTTCGGGCACCGGAACGGCCGCGAGCCGGTCGAACGCCGCGAGCAACGCCTCGGCGAACGTACGGTCGGGACGGCCCAACTCGGCGTAGGCGGCGTCCAGAATCGGGAGCGCCTCCCGGATCACCCGGGCCATCCCGGGACTGTCGGCGCCCGCGAGCGCTGCCGCGACCGAGTCGTAGCGGGCGAACGCCGCCGGGTGGACGTGGAGTTCCTCTCCTTCACCCTCAGCCCGAAACGGATCCACCGGAGACAGCCCGGCAAGCGCCCGGCGCGGCGAAATCCCGTCGGCGACATTGTCCGTGGCTACGGCAATGCGTCGCGCCAGATCGTCGCCCAGCAGCCACGCAAGGATGTCGGGGTTCTGGGTAATCGCCGCGAACAGTGACCGGAGGAACGGATCGCTCGCGTCGAGAGCAGGAAGTTCCGGCTCCGGTTCCTCTTCGACAACGGGTTCGGGTTCCGCCTCCACGACGGGCGGCGGAGGCTCGGACGGCTTCCCCGGGCCGTAAATGAAATACCAATAACCGGCTCCGGCCGCGATCAGAAGGGCGACGATGACAGCCAGAATCGTGGCGCGCCGCTTCCTGCTCGACGAGGAATCCGCCGCTTCAGCTTCGGCCGGCGCCCCCTCGTCGGGTTCTCCTCCCCACTCGTCTTCCTCCTCGATTTCCTCCGCCCGCACTTCGTCGTCTGGCATCGAACCCTCCCGGATCAGCGGCTCCCCGCTGGCCGAAACCAACCGCTGAAGCGGGAGGGATCATAACCTTGGAGAATCGTCCCCCGACTCTCCGCCGCAACCTCCCGGGAGGCAGTCCGGCTCCGCGATCCATAGGGGATGCGGGCGACCGGCGAACCAGAACCGCGGTCCTCGCGACAGCCGGCCAGGTGACCGAGCCACCGGTGGGTCCGCCGCGCCTTACCCGACCGGACCATCGAGAGGATCGGTCGGGCGCTTTTCGGGCGGCACTATCATGGCCGGGAGCCCGTCCAGGAACATGGATGGGACGGGCGCCCATAACAACCTGTGGTGAAACCCAGGCGGCCCAGTTCTCCCGGTGGGGGCTCCTCCCTCACGCGCCTTGTCAGCCGGGCGCCTCCCCGCTCTCGGCGCTCACCCGGGTTCCACCACAGGCTGATAACCTCTTGTTCGGACAGACTCCCGGGCGATGATCCGGTTTCGCAACCTCGCCATCGTCGCGGTCATCGCGACCGCCATCTACGCCCTCGCGCCGGGGGCTCGCAAGGCACGGTTCCTGGACAAACTTCGGGAGTTCGGACGAGCTCTCGTGGTTTCGCTCATCCTCTACTGGCTCCTCATGATCGGCCGCGCCTGGTTCGCCGATTGACCGCCCGTGGACAAAGGGCCTCTCCGCACCCCACCCCCGCGGCGCTCCGCGCCGCGGGTTGACGCTGGCGGATTCACTCCACAAGCTGCCGACGACAACACCATGGCGCAACCGGCAAAGATCGAGCGATCCAACGCCGAAGGGGCCCCCCGAAATCCCATGAGCAACAAGGAAAAGACCCGCAAGACCAACGCCGAATGGCGCGCCCGGCTGACCCCCGAACAGTTCGCCGTAACCCGTCGCGGCGCCACCGAACCGCCCTTTGGCGGGGCCCACTATCGGAATCACGCCCCGGGGGAATACCGCTGCGTGTGCTGTGGCGCCCTCCTCTTCGCTTCCAAGGACAAGTACGACTCCGGGAGCGGCTGGCCCAGCTTCACCCGACCCGCCGAACAGGAAACGATCGCGACCTCGGCGGACCAGAGCCTCGGAATGGTGCGCACCGAGGCGACCTGCGCACGCTGCGACGCCCACCTCGGCCACGTGTTCCCGGACGGCCCGCCCGAGGAGACCGGACAGCGCTGGTGCATCAACTCCGCGGCGCTCGAGTTCTGCCGGACCTCAGGCAGCCCGCGAACGAAGTGAGCCGGCATTTGAGCGGCGATCCATCCCGGCTGAACGCTCAGCTGCGCTTCGCTCTTCGTTGCGCTTCGGTCGAAATACACCAGGTATTCCTCCCTCGCGCGCCTTGTCAGCCGGGCGCCTCACCGCTCTCGGTGCTCGCCCCACCTCATTCGCGGACTACCGCAGGTGGCGACGATCGCTGATCCGCTCATCGCCGCCCTGCTGCTCGTTCCGGTGGGCTTCGTCGCGGGGGCGCTCAACGTGGTCGCCGGAGGCGGGTCGTTCCTCACCCTGCCCTTGCTCATCTTCATGGGTCTGCCCCACAACGTGGCCAATGGAACGAATCGGCTCGCAATCCTGATTCAGACCGCGGGCGCCACCGCAGCCTTCCGTCGCGCCGATGCGATCCCGGTTTCGGTGATGATCCGGCTGGGGACGGCGGCAGTAGTGGGCGCGGGGCTCGGTAGCACCCTGGCAGTGCATGTCGGCGAGGCCGCGTTCCTCCGCTTCCTGTCCATCGTGATGGTGCTGTTCACCCTGTTCCCACTCCTCCACCTGAGCGCCCCGACCAGGGAGGGCGGAACTGCCCGAATAGGGCCGGGACTCCTCGCGGGATTCGTCGTCGTCGGGTTCTACGGCGGATTCATCCAGGCAGGGGTCGGGTTCTTGTCCCTCGGGGCCACCAGTTGGGCCGGGTACGGACTCGTCGCCGGGAACGCCATCAAGGTCGGCTGCATCTTCCTGTTCTCCATCGTGTCTCTCGCGGTCTTCGCCCTGAATGGCGTGGTGGATTGGGGCGTCGGGCTCGCGCTCGGCCTCGGTACCTTCGGCGGGGCCCTCGTCGGCGCCCGGCTGACGCTGTGGGCCGACGACCGGATCCTGCGGTACGTGGTCGCGGCGGCGACCCTGGCCTTTGCGGTCGCGCTGTGGCTTCGGTCGTGATCCCGGCCGCCGTCCGTCTCGGGCGGGAGCCTTGGGAGGTACCAGCGAACGCCTCGCCGCATCGCCGCCTTCTCCTCACTCCGCCCGGGCCCTTCCCGCTCGAAAGCGGCGCCGTCCTTCCCAATCTGGAAATCGCCTGTGAAACATGGGGAGAACCCGACCCGGACGGTGGAAATACCGTCCTGATCTGCCCGGCGCTCTCGGCCGACGCGCACGCGGCCGGACGGGGCGGCGGGCTCGAGCCGGCGGTGGACGGATTCGGCTCGGCGGACGGCGCCGGGAGTGAGGGACTCGGCTGGTGGGACCCCATGATCGGCCCCGGCAAGGCGTTCGACACCGGTCGCTTCCAGGTGGTCTGCCTGAGCCTGCTGGGCGGCGGCGGCGGCACTACCGGCCCGCTGAGCCCGAACCCGGATACCGGCCGCCCTTACGGACCCGACTTTCCGGTCGTCACCGTGGGGGACATCGTCCGCGCTTCCCGCGCCGGCCTGCATGAACTTGGAGTCCGGCGGCTGCGGGGAATCGCGGGCGGTTCGCTCGGGGGCATGCAGGGGCTCGAGTGGGCGGCGGCCTACCCGGACGAAGTGGACGCCGTCGTGGCGGTCGCGAGCACTGCCGGCCTATCCGCGCAGGGCATCGGTTGGAACTGGATCGCGAGGAGCGCCATCACGGCCGACCCCCAGTGGCGCGCCGGCCGCTACGCGGAACAGGGAACGCGACCGGTCCACGGTCTCGCCAGCGCCCGCATGGTGGGACATCTGACCTACCTCTCGGCGCCCGGCATGGACGCCAAGTTCGGCCGCGGGTTGCAGGACCGCGAAAACTTCGCCGGCGACCTCCTTGCCGCCGACTTCCAGGTGGAGTCCTACCTCGTCCACCAAGCCGCGAAATTCAACCGGCGGTTCGACGCCAACGCCTATCTGCTCCTGTCGTGGGCGCTCACGCGGTTCGATCTGGCGAAACGCTACGGGGCAGGAGATCTCGAAGCGGCCGTGGACCGGTTCCGTTGCCGCACCCTCCTCCTCTCCTTCTCCTCGGATTGGCTATACCCTTCCGGCGATTCCCGAAGACTCGCCGCCGCGCTGAAGGCCCGCCGGAAGAGCGTGGTCCATCACGAGATCGATACGACATACGGACATGACTCCTTCCTGCTGGAAGCGGGTCGGATGACCCCCCTGGTTCGCGGATTCTTGAGCGCCGCGGAGGAAGACGACGCCCCATGACCGAGAAAGAAGTCGGAGCCGAAACCCGCGGGTTCGGTTTCGCCACCCGGGCGGTGCACGCCGGCGCCCGGCCCGAGCCGTACACCGGGGCGCGCGCCACCCCGATCTTCCAGACGACCAGCTACGTCTTCGAGGATCCCGAGGCGGCGGCGGCCTACTTCAATCTGCAGGAATACGGGAACACGTATTCGCGGATCATGAACCCCACGGTGGCCGCCTTCGAGGAGCGGATCGCGAACCTCGAGGGCGGGGTGGGTGCGGTGGCCTTTGCGTCCGGACTCGCCGCCCAGGCGGCCGCGTTCTTCACCGCGCTGCAACCCGGCGACCACGTGGTGGCGTCCCGGGCGCTTTACGGCGGCACGCTCACCCAGATCAAGCATCTCGAACGAAAGCTCGGATTCGAAGTCAGCTTCGTGGACCCGGACCGCATCGACGCCTGGAAGGACGCGGTACGCCCGGAAACCCGTCTGCTCTTCGGCGAAACCATCGGCAACCCGGGCGGCAACATCCTCGACATCGAGGCCGTGGCGGACGTCGCGCACCAAAGCGGTGTCCCCCTCATGGTGGACAGCACCTTCGCGACCCCCTACCTCTGCCGGCCCCTCGAATGGGGAGCCGACATCGTGGTCCACTCCGCCACCAAGTTCATCGGCGGCCACGGGACCAGCATCGGCGGCGTCGTGGTCGAATCGGGGCGCTTCCCGTGGGACAACGGCAAGTTCCCGGGAGTCGCAGATCCGTCCCCCGCCTACCACGGGCTCGCGTTCCAGGCCACCTTCGGGGAGTACGGATTCCTGATGAAGCTCCGCGCGGAGACGCTTCGGGACCTCGGCGCCTGCATGTCGCCGTTCAACGCGTTCCTCTTCGCGCTCGGAGTCGAGACCTTGCCGCTCCGCATGGAGCGCCACACGGCGAACGCCCTGAAGATCGCCACCTTCCTCGAGGGACGGGCGGAAGTCGAGACGGTGGCCCACCCGGGGCTTCCCGGGAGCCGTTACGCCTCGCTCGCCGCCAAATACCTCCCCCGGGGACCGGGAGCGGTCTTCTCCTTCAACCTGAGGGGCGGCAGAAGCGCCGGAGCGCGATTCATCCGGGAACTCAACCTCTTTTCCCACCTCGCGAACGTCGGCGATGCCAAGAGCCTGGTGATCCATCCGGCCAGCACCACCCACCGGCAGCTCGACGACGCCGAACTGCGGGGCGCCGGCATCTCGCCGGGGACCATACGGCTCTCGATCGGGATCGAAGATCCGGACGATCTGATCTGGGATCTGACGCGTGGGCTGGAAGCCGTCGGCGAAGCATCGCTTTCTGAAGACCTCCAAAACCCAAATGAGGAGCCCATGGCATGTCCCCTGTAATTGCCTGCGAACTTCCACCCCGCGCACCCGGGAACGGTTCGGGGCCGGACCTCAGCCAGTACCAGGACGCGGGGGCCATCCGGCGCCTGCTGACCGGGGCCCGGACGGTAGCCGTCGTCGGTCTCTCCCCGAAGGAACTGCGCGCGAGCTATTTCGTGGGCTTCTACCTGCAACGGAACGGTTACCGGGTGATCCCCGTAAACCCTCGCGAGACGGAGATCCTGGGAGAACGGTGCTATTCGAGCGTCGTCGCAATCGAGGAGCCCGTGGACATCGTGAACGTGTTCCGCGCCCCGGCCGCGGTCCCCGGCATCGTCGAGGAATGCGCCGGTAAGGCCAAGGCCATCTGGCTGCAATATGGAGTCATCCACCACGAGGCCGCCGAACGGGCTCGGGCGCTCGGGATGGAAGTCGTCATGGATCGGTGCATGAAGGTCGAGCACGCGCGGCACCTGGGACGGCTCCATTGGCTCGGTTTCACCACCCGCCGCATCACCGCGAGGCGAGCCTGATCTTCTGACGGGCCCGGCGAGCATGCCGAAGCAAGACGGAACCACTCCGGCGGACTCGACCATCTTCCGGCAGTTCGTCGCCCGGCCCCGCGAGGTCGGCGCCCTCCGGCGCAGCTCTCCGGCGCTCGGCATCGCCATGGCCGAGGCAGTCCGCTGGCCCGAAGAGGCCGCGGTCGTCGAAGCCGGAGCGGGAGACGGCGCGATCACGGAACACCTGCTGGCGGCGAAACCACCGGGCACGCCGTTCCTCGCGGTTGAACTCAACCAGACGTGCGCGCATGCCCTCGCGCAGCGGATACCCGACGTCAAGGTGGTGGTGGACGACCTCGCCAACCTGTGCTCCATCTGCGCCAGCGAAGAGGTCGGCGAGGTGGGGGTGGTGGTGGCGACGCTTCCCTGGTCCGTAATCCCCGAGGACAAGCAGACCGGCATGTTGGAGGCGATCCTGGACACCCTGGCCCCGGACGGACAACTGCTCTTCTACATCTACATCCAGGCCCTGCCTTTCTGGCGGCGTTCGCCGTTCGCGCGGTTGCTCCACGAGCGGTTCCGGACGATCGAACGTGGTTCGGTGATCTGGAAGAACGTGCCGCCGGCAGTCGTTTACGCCTGTCGAGACATCGTGCCGGCTTCCGGCGCCCGAATCTTTCCCGATCCGAGGCAGCGCGCACCCCGGTAGAGCACGGCGAACTGCCCGGGGGCGATGCCCTCGTCCGGTTCGTCGAGTAGGGCTTCCCCTGCCCCCGTCTCGTCCCAGGAGACCGTAGCCGCAGCCAGTTCCGGGCCGTGTCGCACCCGAACGTCGAGTCGCTCCGAGCCGGAGGGCGCGCTGGCCCCAATCCAATGAAGGTCCGCAAGGAGAAAACGGCTCACGGGCCGGCCGGCGCCCCGGCGCACGATCACCCGGTTCGTACCCGGATCCTTCCCCGAAACGAACCAGGGCCCTCCCGAAAGACCGAGGCCGCGCCGCTGGCCAATCGTGAACAACCAGTGTCCGCGGTGGGTGCCGATCTCGTCGCCGGTCGCATCGTCCACGACCGGTCCGGGCAGGTCCCCGAGATGGGCGGTGACGAAGTCGCGGTAGCGAACACCGCCGAGAAAGCAGATGCCCTGGCTGTCCCGGCGGTCCTGCGGCGCCAGCCCGAGCCGAGCCGCGAGTTTTCGCACCTCGGTCTTTTGCAGGTCGCCCACCGGGAACAACGAGCGCTCGAGCTGCGCGAGGCTGATGCGCGCAAGGAAGTAAGTCTGGTCCTTCACCGGATCGGGCGCGCGGTGCAGTTCCAAGCCGCTCGCGGTCTCGACCCGCCGCGCGTAGTGGCCGGTCGCCAGCCTCTCGAAACGGCCGCCCGGAATCTCGGCGTCCACCCAGTCGGCGAAGGCGCCGAATTTGATCCGCGAGTTGCAGAACAGGTCGGGACTGGGGGTGCCGCCGCGCGCGAGTTCGTCGAGCAGATAGGCGACCACCCCTTCCCGGTAGGCGCGTTGCAACGGGATCACCGTCAGCGGAATGCCGAACTGGCCGGCGACCGCGCGGGCGTAACGGAGATCCTCCTCCCAGGGACACTCGCCGAGGTATTCCAGTTCGTCTTCGAGCCAGACCTTGAGATAGAAGGCGTGCAGGTCGTGACCTGCCTGTACGAGCCGCGCGAGCGCGACGGAGCTGTCCACTCCTCCGGAAACAAGGACGGCAACACGCACGGGAACTTCTCAGGTGAATGGTTAACAGCCCGTGGACAAAGTCACGCGGCATTCGGCCAGCGATGCATCCCGGCTGAACCGCGACGCCTTGCGTCGCTCATCGTTGCGTTTCGGTCGCAATACACCCGGTATTCCTCCCTCACGCGCCTTGTCAGCCGGGCGCCTCGCCGGCCTCGGCGCTCACGCCACTTTATCCACAGGCTGTTAACAGCCTGTGGCAAAACCCACGCGGCGTTCGGCCGGCGATGCATCCCGCCCGAACCACTCCGCTTCGCTCCGTTCTTCGTTGCGTTTCGGTCGAAAGACACCCGGTATTCCTCCCTCACGCGCCTCGTCGGCCGGGCGCCTCACCGACCTCGGCGCTCACGTGAGTTTCACCACAGGCTGTTAACCCCCGGTCCCGAGCGAACCGCGGGACTGGGAGACCTGGAATCATGACGCTCCCACCGGCTCGACACCCTTGGCATTAGGATTGCGCCGGGTCGCTTGACTGCGGCCCCAAGCAGCCATGGCGGAACCATCCAGCAATCACGCGAACGGCAGCCTGCTCGCCATCTGGGCCAAGGGGGCCCGCGGCGAGCCCATGATCCTCCGTTCCGAAGGGGAGTTGATCAGCGGCGAGGGACTTCAGGGTTCGGCGCCCGCCCGGGGCAAGCGGCAGGTCACCGTCCTCGCGCGGGAAGCTTGGGAGCGCGCCGTCGCCGAAGCCGGAGAGCCCGACGTGGATCCGGCTCTCCGCCGGGCCAACCTGCTGGTCACCGGGGTTGACTTCCGGGAGACGATCGGCCGGACCCTCGCGGTCGGGGAGACCCGGATCCTGATCCACGGCGAGACGAAACCGTGCGAACGGATGGATGCCGCCACGCCCCGTCTGCGCGAAACGCTCGCTCCCGACTGGCGGGGCGGGGCGTTCGGAGAAGTGGTGAGCGGCGGAAGGATCCGGATCGGCGATCCGGTCGCCTGGGCGGAAGCCAACAGCGGATCTTCCAGCTAGCAGCCTGTGGTGGAACTCGCGGGAGCGCCGAGAGCGGGGAGGCGCCCGGCTGACATGGCGCGCGAGGGAGGAGCCCCCACCGGGAGAACTGGCCCGAGTGTATTTCGACCGAAGCGCAACGCAGAGCGCCGCAAAGCGGCGCGGTTCAGCCGGGATGCATCGCCGCTCGAGCCCCCACCGGGAGAACTGGGCCGCGTGAGTTTCACCACAGGCTGCTAACCATCCGGCGCGGGTTCTTGACGCGGCGAGACGAGGGCGCCGAGGGGCCGGAAACGGCCCGGTTCCGGCTCGCGCCGGTGGGCCCGATCCCCGAGGAGGCGGCCGGCCACGCCGGAGACGCGCGCCGGGTTGCCGTTGCGGTCCGCCGCGCGGGCGGACGCACCCTGGTGGTCGGGGGGTTCGTCCGCGACGGAATGCTGTCCCTCCCCACGGGCGAGCCGGACCTCGAGGTGTTCGGGCTTTCGGTTCGGGATCTGGAGCGGGCGCTGCGACCGCTCGGCAGGGTGCGGCGGATCGGCCGCGCCTTTCCGGTGCTGCGCATTGGGGGCCTCGGCGTCGAAGTCGCTTTACCCCGGCGGGAATCGAAGACGGGGCCGGGCCACCTGGGTTTCGAGGTCGTCGTCGATCCGAACATGAGCTTCGCGGATGCCGCGCGGCGCCGCGATCTCACCCTGAACGCAATGGGGCTCGACCCGCTCACCGGCGAGTTGTTCGATCCGTACGGCGGGGCGCGCGATCTGGCCGCGGGGGTGATGCGGGCCACCGACTCCGGGAAATTCCCCGAGGATCCGCTCCGCGGACTGCGGGTGGCCGCGTTCGCTTCCCGCTTCTCGTTCACGGCGGACGCCGAGCTGCACCGGCTCTGCTCCGAGCTCGACCTCTCCGAACTGAGCGCCGAGCGGATCCGGGACGAACTCGCAAAACTGCTCCGCGGCAGGGAACCGTCGCGGGGCTTCCGGTTCCTGGCCGCCACCGCGCTCCTGCGCTTCCTCCCCGAAGTTGACGCCCTTCGCGGCATCCCCCAGGACCCCGAATGGCATCCCGAGGGGGACGTCTTTGAACACACCCTGCTGGCGCTGGATCGGGCCGTGGGACTTTGCCCCGATGATCCCGAGGCGCGGCGGGCCCTGCTCTTTGCGACCCTCTGCCACGACTTCGGCAAACCTGCCACCACCCGGGAGCGGCGCGGCCGGATAACGGCGTACGCCCACGACGCCGCCGGAGCCCCCATCGCCCGCCGTTTTCTTGAGCGGTTGCGGGCGCCGCGCGCGCTGGTGGACGAGGTGGAAGCGCTGACCCGCCGCCACCTGGCCCCGGCGTTCTACCCCCGGCAGGGCGCGAAACGGGCCGCCTACCGCCGGCTGGCCCGCCAGATGGCGGCAGCCGGGACGACGCTGGAGGCTCTCTTGCGGGTAGCGACCGCGGATCAGCTCGGACGGACCACGGAGGCGGCGCTCTCCGGCAGGTTTCCCGAAGGCGAGGTCTTCCGGGAGCAGGCGGAAGCGGCCGGGGTGTTCCGTGAGCCGCCCGCGGACGCCGTCCGCGGACGGCACGTGCTGGCGCGCGACATCGCGCCGGGCAAGGCGGTCGGGCGTATCCTCGACCGGAGCCGCGAGTTGCAGGACGAAAGCGGGGAAACCGATCCGGATGCGATCCTGGACCGGGTGATTTCCGAGGGAGAACGATGAACCTGACCGTCCCTGACCGTCCCTTCGCGGTCCGGCCCACCACCTGGATCGAACCGGAGAGACTGCGAGCGGGGCTCGGCATCCGGATCACCCTGGTCACCGAGACGTTCCAGCGCACCGGGAGTTTCAAGTTCCGGGCGGCGTTCCACCGGGCCCGAACTTCGCCCGCGCCACACCTCCTCGCCGCGTCTTCAGGCAACTTCGGCCAGGCGCTCGCGCTTGCCTGCAAGCTGCTCTCGAAGCGGGCGACCGTCGTGATGCCTTCCATCTCCGCCCGGGTCAAGATCGACGCCGTTCGCAGCCACGGCGCGCAGGTGGAACTGACGGATGTGGACCAGGAGTCACGGGAGGACGCGGTGGCCCGGCTGCTCCGCGACCTTCCCGAGGCCGAAGTGGCGAGTGCCTACGACGATCCGGCGGTGATCGCCGGAAACGCCACGCTGGGGGTCGAGATCGCAGCGCGTCTCGCCCGCTGGTCCCCGGCCCGGCGGCGAAACGCCATGGTGGTGGTTCCCATCGGCGGCGGCGGGATCAGTTCGGGAATCCTGACCGGCCTTGGCTCCGCCGGGCTGCCCGAGATCCCCGTGATCGGCGCCGAGCCGCTTCTCGCGAACGACGCCGCCGCATCGCTGCGCCGCGGAGAACTGGTCAGCCACCCCGGCGAGGCGCTTTCGCTCGCCGACGGGGCGCGGCTTCCCCGGCTTGGCGAAAACACCTGGGCCATCCTCCGGCGTGGACTGCGGGGCATCGTCGAGGTGCCCGAGCCGCAGATCGCCGAGGGCGTGCGGAGGCTCTTTGCCGGAGCCAACCTGAAGGCCGAGCCCACCGGAGCCCTCGGGGTTGGAGCGCTACTCACGGATCCTGAGCGGTTCCAGGGGAAAGAAGTCCTGGTGGTGATCACCGGGGGCAACGTGGACCCGGCGGTGTACTCCCGGATCCTCGCCGGCGCGAACTCGGTCGAGGAAGCCTACGGTTCGTAGTGCTCCGATTGCTCCTCCTCCGCCACGCCAAGTCGGACTGGAACCATCCCGGTCTCAGCGATCACGACCGCCCCCTGGCGCCGCGCGGCCTACGGGACGCACCGCGCATGGGCCGGTACCTGCGGGAACAGGGACTCGTTCCGGGAGCGGCGCTCGTTTCCACGGCGCGACGGGCGCGGGAGACTGCCGCGCTGGCGCTGGAAGCGGCCGGTGCGGCCCCGGAGGCGTTGCGCCTGGTTCCCGATCTCTACGGGTCGAGCCCGGACGAGATCGTGGAAATCGTGAGCGAGGAGGGCGGGAGCGCGTCTCCCCTGCTGGTGGTGGCCCACAACCCCGGCATGGAAGATCTGGTAGCCCGTTTCGGCGGCCGCTACGAGCATTTTCCGACCGCCGCCCTCGCGGTCGTTTCCGTGCCGGCCCCCGACTGGAGCGGACTCCTGCCGGCCGCTGCCACCCTCGAGGCGTTGATCCGTCCCCGGGAATTGCCCCGGACCGACTGACCGCAGACCCCGGGAAGCCCTAACAGCCTGTGGTGAAACCCACGCGGCCCAGTTCTCCCGGTGGGGGCTCCTCCCTCACGCGCCTTGTCAGCCGGGCGCCTCCCCGCTCTCGGCGCTCACCCGGGTTCCACCACAGGCTGTTAAGCCGCCGGGTATTCTTGGCCGCCGTTCCCCCGGGGAGAACCCCATGAAGAATCCGCTTCGTTCCGACTGGTTTCGCCGATTCCTGCTGCCCGGTTTCTGCTTCCAGTCCATGATCATCGCGGGGGGTTACGGCACCGGGCGCGAGCTGGTGGACTTCTTCCTCACCAAGGGCGTCCTCGGCGGACTCCTCGGGATGCTGCTCGTGACGATGCCGCTCTGGTCCATCGTCTGCGCCCTCACGTTCGAAGTCGCGCGGCGGGCGGGCGCGTACGACTACCGGACCATGACCCGCGAACTCCTCGGCCGCTGGAATTGGCTCTACGAGGTCACCTACCTCGCGGCCATGCTGGTCGTCGTTTCGGTGGTCGCGGCCGCGGGCGGCGAGATCGTCTCCCGCTCGCTCGAGCTCCCCTATGCCGTCGGCGTGCTCGCCATCATGGTCGCGGTGGGCTGGCTGGTCCTGAAGGGGACCACCACCGTCGTGAACTTCCTGTCCTTCTGGTCGCTCGCCCTCTATGCGGTGTACGTGCTGGTGCTCATCGCGGCGTTTAGATCCTTCGGACCGGAAATCACGGCCGCTCTCTCCGCCGGCGAGGTGACGAGCGACTGGGCTCTGGGCGGCGCCGAGTACATGGCCTACAACGTCGGGACACTTCCGGCGGTGCTGTTTTGCGCACACCACCTGCGGACGCGGCGCGACGCCATGGTGGCCGGGGTCTTGGCCGGCCCCATCGGGATCGTGCCGGCGGTCCTCTTTTTCATTGCGATCGCCGGCCTCGGACCGGGGATGGTGGAGGAAACGGTCCCTTCGCTCACGCTGCTGGCGAAGATCGGTTCACCGCTCCTCCTCTTCGGCTTCCAGGTGATCCTGTTCGGAACTCTGATCGAGACTGCGACCAGCCTGATCCACGCGGTCAACGAACGAGTCGCCCGCGCGATGGAGGAGAGCGGCCGCGAGCTGAAGACATGGCTCCGACCCGCGACCTCAACGGTCGTGCTGCTTGCCGCGATCCTGCTCGCCCAAGCCGGACTCGAGGGCCTGATCGGGATTGGCTACCGCATCCTCACCTACGCCTTCTGGATGATCTTCATCCTCCCCCTGCTCTGGTACGGGGTTCGGCATCTGCGGCGGGCTGACTAAGCCGAAGTTTCAGGGCTATTTTGGGCTCTGAACGGGCGTAGTTCCCGGGAATAGAAGGACTTGGCTCGTGGCTTGGGCGGTCCTGCGTCAGAATGTGTAGCCATGTATTTGGCGCACATAGTGAGATAATAAGGGTGAATACCAGGGAATCAAACGCTATACTCAGTAGTCATGTATGTCGAACGCGTGCCCAACCGGAACTCGCCCCCCGCCGTCCTCCTCCGTGAGTCCTTCCGCGACGGACGCAAGGTGAAAAAGCGAACCCTCGCCAACCTCTCCAAACTCCCCGATCACGCCGTCGAAACACTCCGCCGCGTCCTCAAAGGCGAAACCCTCGTCTCCCCCAACGAAACCTTCCCCTGCCGCCGCGTCCTCCCCCACGGGCATGTCGCCGCCGTCCTCGGAACCCTCCGACGACTCGGCCTCCACTCCCTCATCGCCCACGCCCCCAGCCGGCACCGCGATCTCACCATCGCCCTCATCGTCGCCCGCGTCATCGACGCCCGTTCCAAACTCGCCACCGCACGCGCTCTGACCTCCGAAACCGCCGTCTCCACCCTGGGAGAACTCCTCCGCCTCGGCGATGTCGATCAGCACGAACTCTACGACGCCATGGACTGGCTGCTCCGCCGCCAACCCGGCATCGAACAGCGCCTCGCCCGACGCCATCTCCAGGAAAACACCCTCGTCCTCTACGACCTCACCTCCACCTACCTGGAAGGAACCCATTGCCCCCTCGCCCGCCGCGGCTACAGCCGCGACGGCAAGAAGAACAAGCTCCAGATCGTCTTCGGGCTGCTGTGCTCCCCCGAAGGGTGCCCCATCGCCGTCGAAGTCTTCGAAGGCAACACCAGCGACCCGAAGACGGTGGCCTGCCAGGTGGACAAGCTCCGACTCCGCTTCGGCCTCGCCCGCCTGGTCCTGGTGGGAGATCGGGGCATGCTCACCGCCGCCCGCATCCGCGAGGGTCTCGCCAGCGTCGAGGGGCTGCGCTGGATCACCTCCCTGCGCGCCCCCGCCATCAGGAAACTCATCGCCGACGGGACCGTGCAACCCTCCCTGTTCGACCAGCGGGACCTCGCCGAAGTCACCAGCGACGACTTCCCCGGCGAACGGCTCATCGTCTGCCGCAACCCGAGGCTCGCCGCCGAGCGCCGACGCAAGCGGCTCGAACTCCTCGCCGCCACCGAAAAGCTCCTCGAACCCATCGCTCAAGCCACCCGGCGGCCCAAGCGGCCCCTCCGCGGCAAGGACGCCATCGGCATCCGCGTCGGAAAGGTCATCGACCGATACAAGGTCGCCAAGCACTTCGACCCCCAGATCACCGAGGACTCCTTCTCCTTCGAACGCCTCCAGGAGCAGATCACCGCCGAAGAACAACTCGACGGCATCTACGTCATCCGCTCCAATGTCGAGCCCGAGCGCCTCGACGCCGCTCGCACCGTCCGCGCCTACAAGAACCTCTCCAGGGTCGAACGCGCCTTCCGCTGCCTCAAATCGGTGGACCTCAAGGTCCGCCCCATCCACCACCGACGACCGGACCGCGTCCGAGCCCACATCCTCCTCTGCATGCTCGCCTACTACGTCGAGTGGCACCTGCGCAAGGATCTCGCACCCCTCCTGTTCGACGATCACGACCCCGATACCGCCGACAGCCTGCGCACCTCGGTGGTGCGCCCCACGCAACGCTCACCCGCCGCCCGCAACAAGGCCGCCCGCAAACGCACCCACGACGACCTCCCCGTCCACAGCTTCCGATCCCTGCTCACCGAACTCGGCACCTTCACCGCCAACACCATGCGCATCCCCGGAACACAAAACACCTTCATTCAACACCCCGAACCTACCCCCGTTCAGAAACGCTCGAGCGAACTCCTCCGCGTCTCACTCCTCTTGTAGCCAGTAACCAACATCACATAATCCGCCAACTCCCTCAAATCACGTAAGTTACACAGTGCATCCCTCGAAACTTCCGACTAAGGCTCCACCGTCCGGTGGCGCTGGAGCTGTCCCAGCGCCTCGGCTCCTTCTGGCCGGGCGCGAGCCTCTATCACTACCGGACCCGGCACGGAGTCGAGGTGGACTTCGTGCTCCCGCCGGAGCGGGAAACCTGGGGGATCGAGGTGAAAACCAGTCGCCGGGTCCACACCAGTATGTTGCGAGGCCTCAAGGGGTTGTCCTAGCGAAATCCTCAGGTGACACGAAAGATCCTGGTGTTCCTGGGGCCGAGGCGACAGATCGCGGATGACGTCGAGGTGCTGCCGCTCAATGATTTTCTCGATCTGCTTCCCGGTTGAAACACGGCCCGCCACCGCGAAGAACCCGCGTTCCCTACAATGAGCGGCCCGGCTTCCGTGCCGGAAAGGAGTTTTTCCATGAAGCGCACTCTCTTCTTCTGCCTCGTCACCGCGGGAATCCTGGTGGCCTTCGGCTTCTCGTTCGCGGCTCCCGGAGCCGTCCCCGCCACCCAGTCGGACATGACCTTCTTCCTGACCAGCCGGGGTCCCGGCGACGGTGCGAACCTCGGCGGACTCGACGGCGCGGACGCCCACTGCGCCATGCTGGCCGGTGAGGCCGGCGCCGCAAGCGGCCTCACCTGGCGCGCTTATCTGAGCACCACCGGCGACGGCGGCATGAACGCCAAGGACCGGATCGGCGACGGACCCTGGCACAACGCAAGCGGCGTCATGGTGGCGGAAAGCGTTGCCGACCTCCATAGCGACGCCAACAAGCTCAGCAAGGAAAACTCGATCTCCGAGAAGGGCGAAGTCATCAGTGGCCGGGGCGACGACGTCAACCGGCACGACATCATCACGGGGAGCGCCTCGGACGGGATGGCGTTCATGGGTGACGGAGACACCACCTGCGGCAACTGGATGAGCAGCTCCGGTGACGGCAGCGCCCGCGTCGGCCATCACGACCGGACGGGCGGAGGCGACGACGGCACCTCCTGGAACTCGGCCCACGCCTCCCGCGGCTGCGGGCAGGCGGACCTCCAGGGCACCGGGGGAGACGGCCTCTTCTACTGCTTGGCGATGCGGTAGCGAAGCCCGGTTGGCGCTAGCAGCCCGTGGTGGAACCCGGGTGAGCGCCGAGGCTGGCCAGTCCTCCCGGTGGGGGCGAGGCGCCCGGCTGACAAGGCGCGTGAGGGAGGAATACCGGGTGTATTTCGACCGAAACGCAACGATGAGCGGCGCGAAGCGACGCGGTTCAGCCGGGATGGATCGCCGGGCGAACGCCGCCTGGGTTTCACCACCGGCTGCTAACGTCAGCGCCACCACCCATGACCGGAGCAAACCCGCCGGAGACCGGCCCCGAGTACCTGCTCGAGGCGTTCCAGGAGATCGGGCGCAGCCTCGAAATCGGGCGCACCGCGGACACCATCCTTGCCGGGCTCCGCCACGTCCTGCCCCGCTGCGACCGGGCAACCCTCTGCGCCGTCGGCCTCGATGGCCAGACCGTGAGCTGCCGGCGGGCGCGTGGGCGCGACAGCCTGCTGCCCGAACTTTCGGGATTCGCCGCGGAGGAACTCCCCTCCGGCGGAATCGCGCGGAAGGTGCTCGACAGCGGACGACCCGAGCTACTCGCGGTAACGGCCGAAGCGGCCTCCGATCCCGACCTGAACCCGGGGTCGGCTTCGGCCATCGCGGCGCCGCTCCTCGGGGCCGGCGGCCGGCGCCTCGGGGCGGTGGTCGCCGAATCTCTGGATCCCGCCGCGTTCGAGCAGGCGAACCTTCGGACGCTGCGCGCGTACGCCGCCGGAGTGGCGCCGGCTCTCGAACGCATTTTGTTCTACGAGAAGGCGGTGGAGGGCCGGGAACTCGTTTCCGAGATGGAAGTTGCGGGAAGGGTGCTGCACGACCTTCTCCCGCACGAGTGCCCGATCCTCGAGGGGTTGGAGGTCGCGGCGGTCTACGAACCGTGTTCGCAGGTGGGCGGCGACTACTACGACCTGATCCCCCTGGGCGAAGATCGCTGGGGTATCGCGATGGCCGACGTGGCCGGGAAGGGCATCCCCGCGGCGCTGCTGGTGGCCGCGCTGCGCGCCTCGGTCTTTTCGCTCGCCAAGTCGAGCCTCACCCTCCGGGTGATCGTGGGCCGCACCAACCAGTTGCTCTACGAAACGGTGGGGGAGACCCGTTACGCCACCCTCTTTTTCGGGCTGCTGGATGTCCCCCTCCGCCGGTTGATCCACATCAACGCGGGACACCCGCCACCCATGCTGGTCCGGGCGAACGGCCAGATCGAGTTGATCCACGCCGGCGGCCTGCCGGTGGGCCTCTTCCCGTCGCCCCGGTACTTCGAACAGGTGATCCAGTTGAGCGACGGAGACCTGCTTGCCTTCTACACCGACGGAATCACCGAGGCCTCGAATCGCGAGGGTGAACTCTTCGGCCGGGAGCGCCTCGGTGAACTGCTCCGACGGGAGCGGGACCTCGGAACTCCCGCCGCCGAGGTCTGTGACAGCGTCCTCAAGGGCGTCCGGCGGTTTCGGGGCGGCGCTCCCGACGACGACCAGACGGTGCTGGTCATCCGCGCTTAACAGCCTCGCGACAAGGTCGCGCGCGCCGTCCTCCCGGTGGAGGCTCGACCGGCGAACCGATCAGTCGGAGAAGGTCCTCAGGAAGTCGCTCACCTGCTCGTACATCGCGCCGAAGGTCGGCGCGATGAAATAGAACGGCTGGAAGTCGGTGGGGTCGTAGGGGGTGTCAGCCATCGTCAGACAGTCGAAACGCCGGAGTTCCGCCTCCCGCAGGCGGTCCATCTCACCGACCGAGGAAAGAAGCCCCGCGCCGTAAGCCTTGGGGATGCCGTCTTCGATCGCCGCCCCGAATTCCAGCGTGAACCAGTAGAGGCGGGCGATCCGTTCGACGTCTTCGTCGCTCGCCACTCGGGCCGCGCGACCGAAATGGGAGCTCAGGCCGCAGTAGCGCGGGTGCGCAAAGGAGGCGGCGTGGCCTACCAGCTCGTGGATGATGTCGGGTTCGGGGGTGTAGAGCGGTCGGCTCGCGTGCCGGATGTACTGGGTGGCAAGAAAGACCCGGTCGGCAAGGAACGAAAGGAACGCCCGGGCCGTGACCAGACCGGCCACGGGGAGCATGCGGAATCCCGTAAGCGGCCGGATGCGGGCGTTCACGTCCTCGAGTTGCGGGATCCGGGCGCCGTCAAGCGCCACTGCATCCACGCATTCCAGATACTCGGCGCAGGCGAAGTCCCGGTGCTGCGGATTGAGGAGTTCGCGGACGTGGCTCCAGACGGCGTGCTCTTCATCGGTGTAGGAGACCGTCGGCGCTGGGTCTCCCGTGATGTAGTCGTGGGCAAGCTTCGCGATGGCGTTCCGGCGAGCCCGATAGACGAGATCCCGGAAACCCGGATGATCGGGGTCGAGAGGGACGAGTTCCGGACTCCCCTCAGACAAGGGCCGCACCGCGTCCACGAGGGTGTCAAGAAGGGCGTTTTTCGACATGGGGTCCCACATTCCGGGGAGAGACCCGGTGGATCTCGGGCGTCAGGACAGGAGCCCGGCGACCACGAACAGGACGGCGGCGGCGGCCCCGCCCAGCAGGGCATACGGAAGCTGGGTGTTCACGTGGTCCACGAGGTCGGACCCGGACGCCATGGAAGCGATGATCGTGGTGTCCGAGATCGGCGAGCAGTGATCGCCGAAGATCCCTCCCGAGAGCACCGCTCCCACGACGAGGGGAAGATCGAGGCCGAGCACGGCGGCGGCCGGAACCGCAATCGGGAGCATGATCGCGAATGTCCCCCACGACGTTCCGGTGGAAAACGCGACCACCGACGTCACTACGAAGAGCACTGCCGGAACCAGCCAGGCCGGCATGGCCGCCTCCGCCACCCCGGCGAGATAGACCCCGGTCCCCAGGTCGCGCGCCACCGCTGAAATGGCGAAGGAGACGAGGAGAACGGTGACGACCGGCACCATTCCGCCGGCCCCCTGCAGTACGAGGTCCACCGTTTCGGATACTCGGAGAACGCGCTGGACGATACCCAGGATGGCCGCCGTGACCACCGCCGCGAGCACGGCCCAGAGGACGGAAGTCCCCCCGTCCCCGGCGAGCAGGTCTCCCTCGCCGGTGATCCACAGCCCGAAGAAGATCATGACGAGCAAAACCGCGAGGGGCACGATCATGTTCTGGGCCCGATGCGGCACTCCCGGCCCGGGAGGGAGCGCGAGGACTTCCGGGGAAACGAGCGGCCGGGCGCCTTCGCGGATGACCTGCCCGGTCTCGCGGGCTCGGCGTTCGGCGCGGGCCATCGGGCCGAAATCCCGCCCCGAAAGGCCGAAGAAAAAGGCCAGCCCCAATGCGGCGAGCGCATAGAAGTTCAGGGGGATGCTCGCCACCAGCACCGAGACCCCGTTCTCGATGCCGAGCGTCGCCAGGATGGTGATGATGAGCGCCCCCCAACCGTTCATCGGAAGGAGGATGCAGACCGGGGCCGAGGTCGAATCGGTGAGATAGGCCAGTTTCTCCCGGGAAACGCGGAAGCGGTCAAAGAGCGGGCGCGCCACCGTGCCGCTCACGAGACAGGTGATGCTCGACTCGACGAAGATGCCGAGCCCGAGCAGCAGGGCGAGCGCCTGCGCCCCTCGCGGACCGGCAACGAGGCGGCGGGAAGTGATCCATTTCACGAAGCCGGTAACCCCGCCGGTGAACCCGATCAGCGCCAGCACGGACCCGACCAGGGTGCTGAACAACAAGATGGCCGGGTTTCCCGAAAAGGCATCGGTGATCCGGGTCACCGTGCCGGCCAGCGCCGAGAAGACGTTCCCGCCCCCGAGAACCAACTCCCCGAACACAACGCCGGCGAGCAGGGCGAGCACCGCCTGGCGGGTGGCCAAGGCGACAAGAATGGCGAGGATCGGGGGAAGGACGCTGAGGAAGCCGGGCTCTTCCAAGATGGGGGAACTCCTCGATATGGTCGCACATCCGGGGGCTAGCAGCCTGTGGACAAAGTCACGCGGCCCAGTTCTCCCGGTGGGGGCTCGACCGGCGATGCATCCCGGCTGCTCACCGCGCCGCTTCGCGACGCTCTGCGTTGCGCTTCGGTCGGAATACACTCGGTATGCCTCCCTCACGCGCCTTGTCAGCCGGGCCCCCACCGGGAGAACTGGCCCCACCGGGAGAACTGGGCTTCGCCGGTCTCGGCGCTCACGCCACTTTGTCCACAGGCTGCCAGGCGATTCGGGCGGTACACTTCCCCATTGGTGTCGGTTCGTAGACCTTCGGAGGACAGACGCCGGGGGAGATGAGGGGACGGACGGTCCACGGAGAGCTTTGGAAGAACGGAACACACCGCGTAACGGGACCCGAAGCGAATCGGGCGCCCGACGCCCGGGAGGGGCGGCAGTCCGCGAGAGGCCGGCCCGGGACGACGCACGGCATTTTTGGCGGCGCGGCGCCCGGGAGCCCTCCTCCACTCCGGGACCGTCACCCGACCAGACCGGCGACATCCGGATCGTCCGGGATCAAGAGGGGCTAGAGAAGCTGATAGCGGACCTGCGAGCCGCCGGCGAGTTCGCGCTCGACACCGAGTTCATCCCCGAGAACCGGCTTTTCCCGGAACTCGGCCTCATTCAGGTGGCGGCTCCGGGGGTGGAGGCGGTGGTTGACCCCCTCGAAGTCAAGGAACTGGACCCGCTCTTTTCGCTGATAGCCGATCCCGCCGTGCTCAAGGTGGTGCATTCCGGCAAGCACGACTTCGACATCTTCTACGGGCTGGCCAACGTGGTGCCGAAGAACATCTTCGACACGCAGGTAGCAGCGGCAGTCATCGGGCACGGCAAGAAGGTCCAGATCGCCCTCCGAACGCTGGTCTCCGGTTTCGTGGGCCGCGAGCTATCCAAGCAGGAGCAGATGTCCAACTGGCTGCGGCGACCATTGACGCCTCGCCAGGTGGAATACGCAATTGCGGATGTCCGCTACCTGATTCCGCTGCGGAACAAACTGACCGAGCGCGCGAAGACCCTGGGACGTCTGGATTGGCTGCAGGAAGAGATGATTCCGCTCACCGAAGAAGCGGCCTACCGGATGCCTCCCGCCGAGGAGTGTTATCGCGCTCTTGACGGCCCGGCGCTCACGCCGCCGCAACGCGGCTCGCTCCGGGAACTGGCTGCCTGGAGAGAGCGCCGGGCTCGGTCTTCCAACCGTCCCCGTGGCTGGATCCTGAAGGACAGCGCGGTGCGCGATCTGTCCCGGCGCCAGCCTCGAAACGCTGAGCAGCTCCTTGCCCCCTATGAGTCGGCTGCCGGGCGTCCCCCGAAGGGAGATCCGAAGACCATCCAGCAGACCCGCGCGGTGCTGCTGAAGAACACGGACACCGTGCTGCGGGTGCTCGCCGCCGGCGCCCGGAAGCCGATTCCCTTCACCGGGAAGGGCAAGAAAGAGCGGCGGCCGGCTCCGGAATCACTGGCGCTCCTGCTGGAGACCTGGCTCAAACTGCGCGCCAATGAGCACGGCGTGGCGCCCGAACTACTCGCCACCCAGGAGGAACTCCGCGCCATCGTCGCCGCCTATCCCAAGGAGGCGTCCGACGCACGCCCCCTCAAGGGGTACCGCCGGCGCATCCTGGGAGAGGACCTTCTGCTCATCCTCTCGGGCCAAGCCGTCATCCAGGTAGGAGCGAACGGGCCAGAAGGGAGCGGCCAGCCCCCTATCCGGCTCGCCCGCCTCGGCCGGCTGGGGCGGTTCGTTCTCCGGGATTCACGCCCGCGAGGCTGACCGGCCATGGTCCGGTTAGAGTCCGCCGTCTTGACTCTGCCGGGACCCGGGTCCGAACCCTTCCATCGGCGCAAGGCGCCGGCCTTCCTGGCAGCCCTGGCAGCAAGGCCTGCCGGTCTTGAGGCGCGCACCCGGAGCACTGACAGGCACTCGCCGGTGCGGCGACCAAACGCCACTCTCCCATGAAGAACAGTCCCTGGTATCGGAAACTCTGGGTTCAGATCGTTCTCGGTCTCGCCCTCGGCATCGTCTACGGCGTGACGGCCGCAGCATTCGGCTGGACGGATTTCACCGACGACTACATCTCGCCGTTCGGGGACGTCTTCTTCAACGGCCTCCAGCTCATCGCGGTACCGCTGGTCCTGGCCTCGCTGATCATCGGTGTGGCCTCGCTCAGCGATATGCGCAAGGTCAGCCGGATCGGCGGGAAGACGATTGCCATCTATGTGGCGACGACGGTGGTCGCGGTAACGATCGGCCTCGGATACGCCAACCTGCTGCGGCCCGGGGACTACGTGCCGGAATCCCTGCAGCGGGAGCTCGCGCAGCAGTACGAGGAGGCCGCCTCCACCCGCCAGGGAGCCGCGGAGCAGATGATGGAGGAGCGCGGCCCCTTGAGCATTCTCGAGGACATCGTGCCGTCGAACATCATCTCCTCGACATCAAGCAACCGGAACATGCTCCAGGTGGTGTTCCTGGCGCTCATGTTCGGGATCGCGTTGCTCCGCATCCCGAAGGACAAGAGCGCTCCGCTGCTCGCATTCTTCAAGGGGCTCGAGGCAGTGGTCGTCGAGTTCGTCGGGATCGTGATGCGAATTGCGCCGCTCGGCGTTTTCGCGCTGATTGCCCGGGCGATCACCGGGATGGCCGGGGACGATCCGCAGGAGGTCGTCCAGCTTCTCGGGGCGCTCGGGTTTTACTGCTTCGTGGTGATCGCCGGCCTCGCCACCCAGATGCTGGTCGTCTATCCACTGATCCTGAAGTTCCTCACGCCCATCCCCTGGGGTCGCTTCTTCCCGGCAGCGGCGCAGGTCCAACTGGTGGCGTTCTCGACCAGTTCGAGCGGCGCGACCCTGCCGGTGACCATGGACCGGGCCCAGCGCGATCTCGGCGTCTCGGAGGAGGTCGCCTCGTTCGTTCTGCCGCTGGGAGCGACCATCAACATGGACGGCACCGCCCTCTACCAGGCGGCGGCAGCCCTCTTCATCGCCCAATCACTCGGCATGTCCATTGGCCTCGAGGGCCAGCTCGCCATCGTGCTCACCGCGGTGCTCGTCTCGATCGGCACTGCGGCAGTGCCCGGAGCCGGCATCATCATGCTCGTCATCATCCTGCAGTCGATCGGAGTGCCCACCGAGGGCGTGGCGCTCATCCTGGGCGTGGACCGGATTTTGGACATGCTGCGGACCGCGACGAATGTCACCGGCGACCTCACGGTCGCGGCAGCGGTGGCGGCGTCGGAGGGCCAGCTTCTTGACGTCGAGCGGACCGGGGGCGGGGCGTAATTCTTGGCCAGCACAGATACGTCAAGGTAAATCGGCCGGAACGCCCCACCCCCGATCCGCCCGGCGCTTCGCGCCGGGAATCGCAACTCCCTTGCGCGCCGTTGGCGCGCGGCGGCGAGTCGCGATTCGTCGTTTCCTTTCTGTGAAAGGGGGGATTTCCCCCCTTTCACACTTTCCCCCGAAATCGCGGGCAGCGAACAGAGTTCGCTGCCATCAGCTTTCTTGCTCGTTCGGCAGCCCGTCATCCCTTCCCCATGAGAGGTTGAACCGTAGGGGGGTAGCGGGGAGCCCGCCATGAGGGTGGATGGCGAGGCTTTTGTCCGCCGGCGGCGGACGATTCCGGCCCGAGGCCGGCGTTCCGATTGGTGACGCCTGACGTCACCGGAGGAGCGGCGAACGCGCCCCTCCCTCAGTTCAGGGCGCCGGTCTCGATGAGCTTGCCGATTTCCTCGTTCAGGACTTCGCCGACGGCGCCGAGGTAGCGCTTGACGAGCTTGCCATCGCGATCGATGAGGTACTTCGTCGGATAGCCGAGGAACGGACCGAACGAGTCGCGGGCTTCGTCGGAACCCATCACGTTCGGGTAGGTGAGGCCCTTTTCCGCCAGGAACGGCGCGACGTCGTCCGCGTCGCCGGACTCGAGAACGATTCCGAGCATCAGGAAGTCGTCCTCGGAAAGGGTCTCGGACAGTTCCTGCAGGTGCGGCAGTTCGGCGACGCAGGGAACGCACCAGGTCGCCCAGAGGTCCACCAGCACCACCTTGCCAGCCCCATCGCCGCGCAGGCTCACGTCCCCTTCACGCTCGATCCGCGGCAGCGTGAGATCCGGGGCCACTTCGGCCATTCCACCGGCTCCCCGTCCGGCCCCTGGCGGGGGGGCGCCGCAAGATGAAAGGACGAGAAGACCGGCAAGCATGACCGCGAAACCGGACTCGAGGTTCCGTGCGGATAGATTCCTGGAAGCGGGCATGATGGTCATCCTCCGTCGTCTGGTTGGCAGCCGGTGGTGGAACCCGGGTGAGCGCCGAGAGCGGCGAGGCGCCCGGCTGACAAGGCGCGTGAGGGAGGAATACCGCGTGTATTTCGACCGAAACGCAACGCAGAACGGAGCGCAGCGGAGTGGTTCAGCCGGGATGCATCGCCGGTCGAACGCCGCTTGGGTTTCACCACAGGCTGCTAGCGCGGCGGCTGGAGCGTCCTCAGGTAGCGGACCACCTGCCAGCGTTCCTCGTCGCTGAGCGTCCGGGCCATACCCGGCATTGGCTTCTTCCCCTCGGTGATCTTGTAGAACATCTCGCCGTCAGTCATCCGGTCCCGTGCCTCGGCTGTCGAGATGTCGGCGGGCGCCGGACGGATGAACCGGGTGGCCTTGCCGTCGCCCTTGCCCGCGTCGCCGTGGCAGGAGGCGCACCGCGCACCGTAGGCCTTCTCGCCGGCCGCCAGCGCAGCATCGGTGAGGGGAACCGGATTCTCCAGGTTCCGGGCCTCATCAGGAACCACCCAGGCCTCCTGAGCTATCGGGCCGGAGGCGAACAACAGGGAAAACAGGAACAACGTCGGCATGGAGTACCCCGCTCAGCCAAGCACCGGAAGGAACGTGAGATACCGGGAGAGCGCCTGGAGGCTGTCGGTGAACACCAGCACTCCGATCACTACGAGAAGCACGCCGGCGACGACTTCCACCACCCGCATGTGCCGCTTTACCTTCTTGGAGAGCGCGAAGAAGCGATCCACCGCCATCCCGGTAAGCAGGAAGGGAATCCCGAGTCCGAGCGAGTACGCGCTCAGCAAAATGACGCCCTGGTTCACCGTCTCATAGTTCGCGGCCAGAACCAGAACACCCGCGAGGATTGGTCCGATACAGGGCGACCACCCGAACGCGAACGCGAGACCGATGCCGAACGAGCCGAGCAGGCTGACGGGCTCGCGGCTCGAATGGAAGCGTTTTTCCACGTTGAGGAAGGGGATCTTCAGAACCCCCATCACGTGCAGGCCGAACACCACGATGACCGTCCCGGCGATCCGGCCGAGCAGGATCCGGTTTCCGGCGAGCCACTGCCCGGCATAGGTCGCCGAAGCGCCCATGGCCACGAACACGATCGAAAAGCCCAGCACGAAGGCGATGGTGTTCACGATGACCCGGCGCCGGCGGGCCGCGGCGTCTCCGGTGGGAGCCCCGTCCGCCAGCTCGCTCAGCGAGGCCCCCGAAACGAATGAGATATACCCCGGCACGAGAGGCAACACGCAGGGCGACAGGAACGACAGCACTCCGGCCCCGGCAGCGGTGAGCAGCGTGAAGAGATCCATGAAGCGAAGGAGAAGGCGGGAAGCAGCCGGGAGAACCAGCCTCTGGCCAGTTCTCCCGGTGGGGCCCCGGGATCGGGTGATCGGCACCTGAGACCGCCCGGCGAAGCGCTCGCCGGGCCCGAATCGTATCCCGTGCGGACCGCTAACGCGGGAAGCAGCCTGTGAACAAAGTCACGCGGCCCAGTTCTCCCGGTGGGGGCTCGGCTGGCGATGCATCCCGGCTGAACCGCGCCGCTGTGAGGCGCTCATCGTTGCGCTTCGGTTGAAATACACCCGGGCCAGTTCTCCCGGTGGGGGCTCCTCCCTCGCGCGCCTTGTCAGCCGGGCCCCCACCGGGAGAACTGGGCCTCGCCAGCCTCGGCGCTCACGCCACTTTATCCACCGGCTGCCAGACCCCGCAAAACGGCGCCTCCACGATGAGTTATCCACAATCGGCGCCGAAGCGGGAAGAAATTGCCGGGAATTCCGTCTGTGCTCTTGTGCGACAGGCTCCAGCTTCCGATACCGATCCCGCGGCCGGCCGGCGCCCAGGCACCGGGCGGCTGCTTGCAGTCACCCGTACCGGGACCGTCCGCGGAGTCGAGGGGCTACTGATTCGTGTCGAAGTAGACCTGCAGCGCGCGGACCAATCCTCGTTTCGCACCGTGGGTCTCCCGGACACCGTAGTCCGCGAAGCGCAACTCCGGGTCAAGGCGGCGCTGCGCAACAGCGGGTTCTACGTTCCGAGCGGACACGTCGTGGTCAACCTGGCTCCCGCCGGAGTCCGCAAGGAAGGAGCAGGCTTTGATCTGGCGGTTGCGCTCGGGGTTCTCGCCGCTATCGGAGTGGTGCCTCGCCACCGTTTGGCGGACACCCTGCTGCTCGGTGAACTGGCCCTCGACGGCTCACTGCGGCCCGCACCCGGCGGGTTGCCGATTGCCTGGGAAGCAGCCGCTGCCGGTATGCAAGCAGCCATCGTGCCCCCCGAGAACGCGGACGAGGCCGCCATGGCCGCCGGGGTTCGGGTGTATCCCGCTTCCAGTCTCCACGCCGCGGCGGATCTGCTGACCGCCGCGTCGCTTCCCCCGCCCCATCAGCCTTCCACCCGACCGCCCGCAGCGTCCCGCTCGGGAGTGGATCTCGCCCAGGTACGCGGACAGCCACGCGCGCGGCGGGCCCTTGAGATCGCGGCGGCCGGTTCCCACAACCTCCTCTTTATCGGCCCGCCAGGCAGCGGAAAGACCCTGCTCGTCGGCATCCTTCCGGATCTGCTTTCCCAACTCTCCCCGGAGCAGGCCATGGAGGTGGCTCGAATCCGTTCGGCCATCGGCCAGCCGCTCTCCGGCCCTCCGCAGCGACGTCCGTTCCGGGCGCCGCACCACACGATCTCCTATGCCGGCATGGCGGGCGGAGGCTCGGGACCCCGGCCGGGGGAAATGACCCTCGCGCATCATGGAGTGTTGTTCCTGGACGAACTTCCCGAGTTCCAGCGCCCGGTTCTGGAGTGCCTGCGTCAGCCGCTCGAGAGCGGGGACATCCATGTCGGACGTGTTCGCCACTCCGTCCGCTTCCCGGCGCGGTTCCAGCTGGTGGCAGCCATGAATCCGTGTCCTTGCGGCTTCCATGGCGCGGGAGGCCGACCCTGCCGCTGTCCCCCCGCCTCCGTCGCGCGCTATCGCTCACGGATTTCCGGCCCGCTACTCGACCGTATGGACATCCACCTGACAGTTCGCCCGGTAACCTCCAGAGATGTATTGGGCCCGGCCTCCGGCGAGTCCACTGCCACCGTGCGGGAGCGGGTGCAGCTGGCCCGTCACCGGCGGGACGAGAGGTTCCGGACAGCAACGACGCCGGCTCGCGTGTCGGTCGCCGAAGTGAAGCAGGCATCGCTTTCCGGCCCGTTTCGATCGCTGGTTTCCTGGGCGATGGATGGCCTGGGAATGTCCGCGCGCGGCATCACCCGCGCCTTCCGGGTGGCCCGGACCATCGCCGACCTGGCCGGGAGCGACAAGATTGAGCCGTTGCACTTTGAGGAAGCGATTCAGTTCCGGGCGGCCGCCGAACTGAGCGAACCGGGTTCCGTCGGAATCATCCCCGCCACCGCGAATCCCGCGGCCAAGGCGTTGCCGGGGAACGCGTGACCGGAATCGCAGAACCTGCCCAAGGGCAGTCCTCCGC
Source organism: Candidatus Marinacidobacterium sp. (assembly GCA_965250045.1). GTDB lineage: Bacteria > Acidobacteriota > Vicinamibacteria > Marinacidobacterales > Marinacidobacteraceae > Marinacidobacterium. The sequence continues at coordinate 1,878,915 of OZ252286.1, read as the reverse complement.
GCTGGCAGAGGCCGCCAGGCTCTTCAACGAGCGGGCCTACTACGAAAGCCACGACGTTCTCGAAGAGGAATGGGCCGCGACCCGGGGATTGCGACGCGAGTCCCTGAAGGCACTGGTGAAGCTCGCCGCCGGGATGTACCACCTTCAGACTTCCGGATTCCAGGGCGCCGGGAGCTTGCTTTCGAGCGGTCTGGCGGCGCTCGATGCCTTGCCGCCGGAGGAGATTCTCGTTGAGATCGACCCCCTCAGGGATCCGATCCGACGCTGCCTTCAGAAGATCCGCACTCTGAAATCCGGCGGAACCGTCAAATGGCAGGAAGACGACCTTCCCCGGTTCAACGTGCTGTCCCACAAATCGGCGCACCCCCCTTCGCCGTCGGCACGATGACCCGGCGAGGGGGTTGAATTCACGAGCCGCCGCGGTCAGAATCCGAGCGTAACTCTATGTTTGAGCGCAACATACCCTTCATCCGGCGGCTCTTTGGACGCGCCTCTTCCCGGGGAAGCTCAGCAGATTCGGTCGGGATGGCCACCAGAATCATCGTCTTCGGTGCGCGGAACCACACGCCTCGCGAACTTCGCATCAGTGCCAGGGCCCGACGGGCGGCGGCCTGCGCCGCGGTGCTTTCCCTTGGCATTGCCGGGCACTACGGCTGGCTGCTCGTCAGTCCCGGGCCTGCTTCGGCGGACCTGGTAGAAGAGCGCGACGCTCTTCGTCAGTTGAATCGCGACTACGCCGAGGACACGGAGCGGATGGCCAGCCGGATCGAGTCCCTCGAAATGCGGATGCGCAAGCTGGCGGTGATCGCCGGCGCGGAACCGGTCCCCACTCCGATCGGTGGCATCGGCGGCGCCGTGGGAACGTCGGCGGGGTACGACTACGTGAGCGACCGGCTTGAGGACCTGTCCGGCAGAATCGCCTCCCTCAATCAGCAAAGCGTCGCGCTTGAGCGGACCATGCGGGAGAAGAGCAAGCTGCTCGCGTCAACCCCGTCCGTCTGGCCGGTCCGCGGATACATGTCATCCGGATTCGGGCAGCGCAACGATCCGTTTACCGGAGAAATCGCAAGGCACTACGGGCTGGATCTCAATGCGCGCACGGGAACCCCGATACGCGTCACCGCGGACGGCCTCGTCATCGAGACCTCGACCTCGCCAACCTACGGGAAGCACGTCGTGGTCTCCCATGGTTTCGGCGCCGTGACCCGATACGCGCACCTTTCCCGGATTGACGTTCGACGCAGCCAGCGGCTCCGCCGCGGCCAGGTGCTGGGCCTCGTGGGGAACACCGGGCGCAGCCGCGCTCCCCACCTCCACTATGAAGTGTGGATCAACGAGCGAGCCCAGAACCCGTTGAACTACATCGTGGATTACACGCCGTAGCGCCGGGCTTCCGAAGTGCGGCGGGAGCCGCACGGAGACCCCGGAGCAGGAGGGGTTGGGGTCGGGGGACCCGACTCCCAGCCGCTCCTGGCTCGGGAATCGGAACTCCCTTGCGCGCTGAAGCGCGCGGCGGCGAGTTCCGATTCATCGTCACCTTCTTGTGAAAGGGGGGCGAGCCCCTGGGCTCGCCCCCCTTTCACACTTTCCCCCCGGATCAGGCGGGCGGCGAACCCCGCGGGTTCGCCGCCATTGTTGTCTTGCTCGTCTGGGAACATGAAACGGACGGTTCGATCCCGCCAGTTGTTTCTCCTCGGTCAGGTCGCCCCGGTGCTCCGCGCCTCACCGCGGCGTCCCATCGGATTTCCGGTACCGAGATTCCGAAACGGGGCGCGCTTGCCGGACCCGTTCGTCGGACGCCGATATCCGGCCGGACCGGATGCTAAATTGACGCGTTTACCCGGCTCCGACGAGTGTTTCAGAACTTCCTCACCAAGATCGTCGGGAAGAAATCCGACCGGGAACTGAAACGGCTCAAGCCGCTGGTCGCCGCGGTCGGCGCTCTCGAGCCCGATGTCCGCGAACTCGAGGATCAGGGGCTCGCGGACAGGATCCGAGCGCTCCGTACCCGGGCGGACAACGGCGAGCCTCTCGACGACCTCACCCCCGAGGTGTTTGCGGTTTGCCGCGAAGGGGCGAGACGCACCCTCGGAATGCGCCATTTCGACGTGCAGCTGCTCGGGGGCGCCATCCTGCACCGGGGTCGCATCGCCGAAATGAAGACCGGCGAGGGCAAAACCCTGGTGGCGACGCTGCCGGCGGTTCTCAACGCCCTTTCGGGCAAGGGCGTCCACGTCGTGACCGTAAACGACTACCTCGCCAAGCGCGACTCGGAATGGATGGGGCGTCTCTACAAGTTCCTCGGCCTTGGCGTGGGGGTCATCCAGCACGACCTGAGCGACGAGCAGCGGCGCGACGCCTACGCCGCCGACATTACCTACGGCACCAACAACGAGTTCGGATTCGACTACCTGCGGGACAACATGAAGTTCCGCGCCGAGAACTTCGTCCACCGCACCTTCCCGCGCACCGAACGTGATCGCGACGGCAAGCAGGTAGAGCGCCTTTTCCACTACGCCATCGTGGACGAAGTGGATTCGATCCTGATCGACGAAGCGCGCACCCCACTCATCATCAGCGGACCCACCGAGGAATCCACCGACCTCTACTACACGGTGGACCGGGTGATCCCGAGACTCCGGCGCGACCTCGACTTCACAGTAGACGAGAAGTCCCGTTCGGTGACCCTGACCGAGGAGGGAGTACCCAAGGCCGAGGACCTCCTGCACGTCGACAACCTCTACGAGCCCGGTCAGATGACGCTGCTGCACCATCTGCTGCAGGCCCTGCGGGCGCACGCCCTCTACAAGCGCGAGAAGGACTACACGGTAAAAGACGGCCAGGTCGTCATCGTGGACGAGTTCACCGGACGCCTCATGCCGGGCCGGCGCTGGTCCGAGGGCCTGCACCAGGCGGTCGAGGCCAAGGAGAACGTGAAGATCGAGCGGGAGAACCAGACGCTCGCCACGATCACCTTCCAGAACTACTTCCGCATGTACGGGAAGCTGGCCGGAATGACCGGTACCGCCGAGACGGAGGCGGCGGAGTTCGAGAAGATCTACGAACTCGAAGTCGTTCCCATTCCGACGAACCGGGAACTGGTCCGGCTCGAAGAACCGGACGTCGTCTACCGGACCGAGCGGGAGAAGCTGAACGCCATCGTCGAGGAGATCCGGACCGAGCAGAAACGTGGCCGTCCGATCCTTGTCGGCACCACCTCGATCGAAAAGAGCGAGCGGCTCTCACGCCTGCTGAAACGCGGGCAAGTGCCGCACGTGGTGCTGAACGCGAAGTACCACCAGCGGGAAGCGGAAATCGTGGCCCAGGCGGGCCGCAGCGGGTCGGTGACGATTGCGACGAACATGGCGGGTCGCGGCACCGACATTCTGCTCGGGGGCAATCCCGACGAAATCGCGAAGGCGCGGCTGCGCAAGGAAGGGGTGGACTGGGCCGAGGCTCCGGCCGAGGTCTGGGAAGGCGCGGTTTCCGATGCCAGAGCAGAGACGAAGGCAGCGCATGACGAAGTGGTCGGCCTCGGGGGGCTCCACATCGTGGGCACCGAGCGTCACGAAGCGCGGCGTATTGACAACCAGCTCCGCGGACGCGCCGGTCGTCAGGGCGACCCTGGCAGTTCCCGCTTCTTCCTCTCGCTCGAGGACGATCTGATGCGCATTTTCGGCAGCGACCGGATGAGCGGTTTGATGCAACGCCTCGGCATGGAAGAGGGCGTTCCCGTGGAGGCGGGCATGGTTACGCGGGCAATCGAGCGGGCGCAGAAACAGGTGGAAGCACAGAACTTCTCCTACCGGAAACACCTGCTCGAATACGACGACGTGATGAACAAGCAGCGGGTCGCGATCTACGGACTCCGGCGCCGGATTCTGGAAGGACAGGACCAGCGCGAATATGTCCTCGAACTCGCGGGCGTCGCCACCGAATCGCTCGTGGACACCTGGCTCTCGACCGAGACGGACCCGGACACCTGGGACTACGCCGGTCTCCGCGAGGGAATCCGCGGCCAGTACGGCTTCGTGCCGGAACCCGGGGACGGGCTCCGTTTCGAAGAGCTCGGCCGGAAGGAAATGACGTCGCTGCTCGAGGAGGCCATCCCGGGGCGCTACGCGGAAAAGGAAGAGGAGATCGGTCCCGACCTGATGCGCATGCAGGAGCGCTACATCATGCTCCACATCGTGGATGCGCAGTGGAAAGACCACCTCTACGCCATGGACCACCTCAAGCAGGGCATCGGTCTCCGCGGCTACGGCCAGAAAAATCCGCTCATCGAATACAAGAAGGAGTCTTTCGGGCTCTTCGAGGAGATGTGGGACCGGCTCGAACGGGAAATGGTGCGGCTCCTGTTCGTGCTCAAGGCGGTTCGCGCCACCCCCGCCCCGAAGCCGCCCCCGGCCCTGCCCCGATCAGCGTCGCGGCCACTGGTCTTCAGCGGCGGGGCTTCGGAAGCCGGCGCCGGACTGGCGGCGGCGGCGCCCGGCGGCGGCGGTCTCCAGCTTGTGCCTTCAGGCCCCGCCGCGGCGGCGGCTGGTGGGCGCTTGGTCGAGGTGAAGAGCGGCCAGAAGAAAGTGGGAAGGAACGATCCGTGTCCATGCGGCAGCGGCAAGAAGTACAAAAAGTGCCACGCGGCCTAACAGCCTGTGGTGAAACCCAGGCGGCCCAGTTCTCCCGGTGGGGGCTCGAGCGGCGATGCATCCCGCCTGAACCGCCCCCCCACCGGGAGAACTGGCGCTTTGCGGCGCTCTGCGTTGCGTTTCGGTCGAAATACACCAGGTATTCCTCCCTCACGCGCCTTGTCAGCCGGGCGCCTCCCCGCTCTCGGCGCTCACCCGGGTTCCACCACAGGCTGTTAACAGCCTGTGGTGGAACCCAGGCGGCCCAGTTCTCCCGGTGGGGGCTCGAGCGGCGATGCATCCCGGCTGAAACACTCCGCTTCGCGTCGTTCATCGTTCCGCTTCGGTCGAAATACACTCGGCCAGTTCTCCCGGTGGGGGCTCCTCCGTCGCGCGCCTTGTCAGCCGGGCCCCCACCGGGAGAACTGGGCCTCGCCTCTCTCGGCGCTCACGTCACTTCGCCCATAGGCTGTTGCAACCGATGACGGAACTGCCGAATCTGCCGCGCCCGGCGCTGACTTTCGACGACGTCCTCCTGCGCCCGCGCTACTCGGACGTTCTCCCGGCCACCGCTGACCTCAACACTCGTTTCAGCCGCCGCGTCCGCCTCGCGATTCCGCTGGTGAGCGCCGCGATGGACACCGTCACCGAGGCCCGCCTCGCGATCGCCATCGCCCAGATGGGCGGCATCGGAGTCATCCACCGCAACCTTTCCGCCGAAGCGCAGGCGGCCGAAGTGGCCAAGGTGAAGCGATCGGAGAGCGGCATGGTCATGGATCCGGTGACGGTCCCGCCAGACGCTCCGATTTCCTTCGCCCTCGAGCTCATGGAGCGCCACGGCATCTCCGGGCTTCCGGTAATCCAGGAAGGCCGCCTGGTCGGCATCCTGACCAGCCGGGATCTCCGTTTCGAAACGCGCTACGACCTCCGGGTTCACGAACTCATGACGCGGACGCCGCTCCACACCGCACCGCTCGGCACGACTCTCGAGGAAGCCAAGGCCATTCTCCATGAGCACCGGGTGGAAAAGCTTCCGGTCCTGGACGAGCAGGGTGCCCTCGCCGGGTTGCTTACGGTCAAGGACATCCAGAAAGCGATGGCGTATCCGGACGCAACCAAGGACAGCCTGGGCCGCTTGCGCTGCGCCGCCGCGGTGGGGGTCGGGGACAGCGCGATCGCCCGCGCCGTACTGCTCGCGGAGCGGCAGGTGGACGCCATCGTGATGGACACCGCCCACGGCCACACGAAAAGCGGCCTGGAGACGGTGCGACGGCTGAAGGCAGCGCTCCCCGAATCGGTGGACGTGGTGGCCGGCAACATCGCCACTCCCGAGGCCGCACGGGATCTGATAGAAGCCGGCGCCGACGGCGTGAAGGTGGGGATGGGCCCCGGCTCGATCTGCACGACGCGGGTGGTGGCGGGCACCGGAATGCCGCAGTTCTCCGCAATTCGACAGGTCCAGCCGGCCGCCGATGTCCCGATAATCGCGGACGGCGGGATTCGTTTCAGCGGCGACATCGTGAAGGCGATCGCCGCCGGCGCGGAATGCGTCATGGTCGGCAACCTGCTCGCCGGCAGCGACGAGAGCCCCGGCGAGACGATCCTCTACCAGGGCCGCACCTTCAAGAGCTACCGCGGGATGGGTTCACTGGGCGCCATGAGCGGCGAGTCGGCCGACCGCTACTACCAGGCGGGCCGGCCCGCTTCAAAGCTGGTGCCGGAAGGGATCGAGGGACGGGTACCCACCAAGGGCCCGCTGGCCGGAGTCGTGGAACAGTTGGCCGGTGGCCTGCGCTCCGGGATGGGCTACACGGGCTGCCGCACGATTCCCGAATTGATGCAGTACCACGATTTCGTCCAGGTGACCGGGGCCGGACATCGGGAAAGCCACGCGCACGATGTCGTGGTGACCAAGGAAGCTCCGAACTACCGGTTGGAATAGCAGACCGTGGACAGAATGAATTGGCACCGGCCTCGGCGCGCGCGCCACTTCATCCACCCGCTGCTCGCGCTCGGGATACTCGTCTCGCTCTCTTGCCGCGACGTCGGCCAACTCCGGCTGATCACCGTGTACGTCCCGGACATCGCCGTGTCCCTGCCACTCCCCCAGGGATGGACCTCCGCCGCGAACCAGCAGGGCGGCTACCGAATGACGACCTTCACCGGTCCGTCGGTGGACGTTCCCGAGCGGGACGGGATCCAGGTGCAGGTAATGGCCGGTCCGGCCCCCCCGGGCCAGACCCTCCGCGAGGTCGCGGACCGCTTCTACATCGGCGAGCAGATCGTGCTTTCCGAAGAGCCATTCGAACTCGGTACCAACGAGGGGTTCGTTTGGACCTTCGAATGGGAGCGGCGCCCGCAGGCTGGTCGTCTGCTGCTGATCGAAAGAGAGGGGATCCTCTACGGAGTGTTCGCCACCGGAGAGTCGCGAAGCGTCCTGGCCTACGGGCCCACCCTCGACCGCATGTACGAGGGGTTCTCGATCGAATCCGCGGACTACTTCGACGTGTACGAGGACCCCGACTTCGATCTCGCGCTGCGGTATCCGCAGAGCTGGACCCGTTCCCACTTCCTCCGGGAGCCTGGCGAAACGCTTTTCGTCGGCTTCCGCAGCGGCCCGCTGGCGGTGGACGCCGACGGCACCACCGTCCACGCCACGCTCGAGGTCACGGTCAGCAATGCCGAACCGGGAGTGACGCTCGAGGGCTTCTATAGCGCCGCCGCGGAGAGTCTCGGGGAAAACTACCGGATGCTCCGCCACGACATCCTCGAGGACGGCCGCGGGATCGCCGTGCTCTACTCGGTAGAGACCCAGTTGGCCGACTATCTGGAATGGGTGATCTACAACCTGGTGGACGACCGGACCTACCTGTACCGCTTCCATTGCCGCAACCGCCTCTACCGCGCGATCCAGCCCTGGCTCACCGAGATAGCCACCCAGTTCGCGAGCAGCGGGTGAGACAGGAAGAGGGCGTCCCCGCCGCGGACTCCAGGTCGTCAAAGGCCCGGAGGCCGAATGGAAGAACGTCTAGAGTTTCCAGTAAGGAAGGACTGTTGACGGTGCACAAGTGGCGTGTCGCCGCGTTCACATTGGCGACGCTCGGCCTGGCGGCAGCGGGCGCCGCCCAGGAAGATCAGGACCGGACGCCGGGCGATCAGCTCCAAAGCGGAATCGCTGCAAGCCGCTCGTCGGCCACGCTGCGGCTGCCCGCTCCTCCCCCAACTTCGCCGAGCGCCGCCGAACTCGTCCGCATGACCCGGGAGGAACGGGTCCGGGCGCTGAAGGCCAGAACCTGGGAAATCCACGCCGAGCGGGTTCGGGAGCCCATCGAGATGGACGGTTGGCTGGACGAAGCGGCCTGGGAACGCGCCCGTCCCATCGGCGACTTCTACGAGCAGGAGACCGACGAGGGCCTGCCCTCGACCGAAAAGACCATCGTTCGGGTCGTCTACGACGACGAAAATCTCTACTTCGGGTTCTTCTGCACGGTGGGCGAGCACATGGACGAAGGCCACGCGTCGCCCCACGCGGAGCGCCGCGCCGAGGAGAGCCGTCCGCGCACGATGTTCCGCGACGAAAACATCGGCAGCGACGACGCGGTGGCGATCATGCTGGATGCCTACAACGATCAGCGCAGCGCCATTTTCCTCGCCACGAACGCGAACGGCATCCTGTTCGACATGAGCCAGAACGGCCAGGGTCCGCGAACCCGGAACCTCAACTGGGACACGGTGTGGCATTCGCGGGGGCAGAGGGTCCCGGGGGGCTGGACCGCGGAGGTCCAGATCCCATTCAAGTCCCTCCGTTTCCGCCGCCCGCTGCCCGGCCAGCCAGTGGTGTTCGGAGTCGGCTTCAAGCGGAACATCCCCATGAAAACCGAAGAGGTGTACTGGCCGTTCGTCTCGAACGACTCCACCTGGTATCGGCCCGCAGAGCTCGGCAAACTGCGCGGACTCGAGGGCATCGAGCCCGGCCGCAACCTGGAGATCCGGCCCTACGCGCTCGGTCAGGTAAACGGGGGCGGCGAATGGACGGGTGAGCGGGGACATTCCGACGGCGGCCTCGACGTCAAGTGGGGCGTGACCCCGGGGCTCACCGCGGACTTCACCTGGAACACCGACTTCGCCCAGGAGGAGGTGGACGATCTCCAGATCAACTTCACCCGTTTTTCGCTGCGGTTTCCCGAAAAGCGGCAGATATTCCTGGAGGGGCAACGCAACTTCGCGTTCGGCGAGCACCGGGACGCCGACATCGTCTTCACCCGGCGGATAGGACTCTCGGACGAGGGCCGCGCCGTCCCCATTCTGGGTGGAGGACGACTCTCCGGGCGGCAGGGCGCCTACACCGTGGGCCTCCTGGGGATGACGACCGCGGCCACCGACAACGCGGTGGGGGAACGATTCGCGGTGGCCAGGGTGCGCCGCGACCTCTTTTCGCGCTCCTCGGTCGGCGCCGTCTTCACCGACCGGAGCAGCGACGGGGCCTTCAACCGGGTCGCGGGGCTGGATAGCAGCCTGCACTTCCGTGACGCCTGGAGCTTCGAGGGCATCTGGGCTCGGGTGTTCGAGGAAACCGGGCAAAGCAGCACGGGTCTCGCCAGCGGGCGGTTGATGTACGAGGACGACCTGCTCGGCGGGACGGTGAAATTCATCGAGATCGGCGAGAACTTCCATCCGGGAATCGGTTTCGTACAGCGCACCGGGATGCGCAAGACCTTCCTGGAGGGGCGGGTTTCGCCCCGCCCGAACATTTCCTGGCTCCGGCAGTTCCATCTGCGGGCGAACCTGAACAACACCCTGAACCTCGAGAACGTGCTGGAGACGCGGCGCGGCACCGTGAACGGCCGCGCCACCTTCGAGAGCGGGGATGCAGTCTCCTTCGAGTTCACCGACCAGTACGAGTTCACCACCGCCGACTATTCGATCAGGGGCGTGACGATCCCCGCGGGGGAGTACCCGTTCCGGCGGGCCCAGGTTTCGCTGAACACCTACCACCGCCGTTACGCCTCGGTCCGCGCCAGCTACGAATTCGGCGGTTTCTGGGGCGGGACCCGGGACCTCTGGACGGTCGGGACGAACTACCGGATCAACAAGAATTTTGGACTTCGCGGGAACTACGCATACAACCGGATCCGGCTACCCGGAGGAGACCTGGACACCCACCTGATCTCCACCCGGATGCAACTCGCCTTCCGCAACGACCTCATCCTCCTCGGTCTCTTCCAGTACAACAACGCGACCGGCGACCTGGCTTCGAACATCCGCTTCAACTGGATCCCGAAACCCGGTACCGACTTCTTCCTCGTCTATACCGAACTCGACGAGTGGTCGGACCTGTTCTTCGTCCGGAACCGCAGCCTTTCGGTCAAGCTGAACTACCTCTTCCGAATCTGAGCGGTCCGGAAGGGGGGCACTCGGCCGGAATGACGTCGAGCTGCCATGCCTCCGGAAGACTCGCGGGCAGTGAACAGCGTTCGCTGCCGTCAGTGTTCTTCTCCCTGGGCCATTCGCCTCTCACCTGCCCGGCTTTCCCGGTGCGAATCGGCACCGCGGCGTAGGGAAACCCGCGCTATCCAATTCCGCCCGAGGCGGTGGCAACGAAATTGCAGGATGTGACATCGCATTACGCCCGGACCTCCGGGTCTGGACGTGCTCTTCGCATCACGATCCGGATGGAGGCCCCTCCCATGCCGAAGAAACTGCTGGCGCTCTGTTCCCTGGCGGCGGTGTTGCTCACCGCTTCGGCCGCCCCCGCCGTCACTTCGGGCGAAGACACCGGAGTCATGGTGGACGCCCTCGTGCTGGATCACGAAGGAAATCCGGTCCCCGGACTCAACCGAGGCGACTTCGAGATCATCATCGGGGACCGGATCCGTCCGGTCTCCGGGGTGCAGATGGTTGCGGCCGAAACCGCGCCGCGCCGCTTCGTCTTCGTCTTCAACCGCCGCGGAGCGCTCCCGGCGCAACTCAAGCGGGCGCAGCGTGGTCTCGCGGAGTTCGTGTCTTCTCGCTTTGGAGATCTTGACGAGGCGCTCTTCGTGGACTTCGCCGAGGTGCCGCGGATGACCCGCGGTTGGCGCACGGGAGCCGCCGAGGCCCTTCCGGAGGTCCACAGCATCACCCCGATGGGTTTTCGGAGCCCGGTCGGGCCCGCTGAGGATGCCGCCGACGCGGCCTTCATGCTCTATTCCTTGGCTGAGCGGCTCTCCAAAGTCCCGGGGCGGAAAGTGGTCATCCTGTTCTCCGGCAGCCTCAGCACCTTCGCTGGGGAGCCGGGAGGGGCTCTCAGGGGAACCACCTCCGTCTCAGGTTGGCCCGCGGTTGCGCCGCCCGAATCGAAACCGGGTGCGGACACGGCCCTCCAGAGTCTCGCCCGGCGATTCAACGCCTCGCGCGCGACGGTTTACGGGTTGCACCTCGAAGGAGCGAGGCACCAGGAAGCCGGCATTCTGGTTGCCGACCGCCAGGAGTACAACGCGAGCACCGGTCGCACCCTGGCCCGGAATACCCAAGCCGGGCGAAGGCAGGAGGCGTTCAACCGACCGGCGGACGACTTCCTCTCCTCGTTGGCGGCCGAGACTGGTGGGACCTATACCGCGCGGGCGACCGACTTCGGACGCATCCTCGACGGAATCGAGGCATCGAACCGGCTCTGGTACGAACTGACCTTCTCGCCGGGCGAATCCGCCACCCCGGGGGTGTTCCGGCGACATGAGGTGAGGGTACGGAACCGCCCGGGTCTCACCGTGGTCGTCCGCCCGGGGCACGTCGTTCCCGAGTAGCGGGCGCGAGCAACAGCAAACCTGTGATGTCCCGCTTGCCGATTCCGATCACGGCGGCGCTGGCGCTTGCGGCCGCCGGTGCCGCTGCCCAGCCGTCAGCGTCCCCGGCCGCGGCGCTGGTGGATTTCCTGATCCTCGACGAGGACGGGAAGCCGGTCGAAACGGTGTCGCGTCCAATGTTCTTCGCCGGCCAACTCCCCAGCGGGAGGGTGTTTCCGTGATCCAGGCGCTGTCCCCCCACACCCTACGGGGCTCCTTGCTCCTCGCACTGGCGCTCGTTGCCGCGGCCTCCCCCGCGGATGCGGGCATGCGGCCACGGCAGGACACCCAACCGCGCACGGCGCTCGAGGTGCTGGTGCTCGACCGCGACGGAGAACCGGTCTTCGGTCTGACGGAACGCGACTTCGTCGTCACCAGGAACGGCGCCAACTACGCCGTTACCGGCGTCGAGGAACAGGCCGCCGGAGAAGCGCCGCGCCGGTTCGTTTTCGTCTTCAACCGCCGCGGTGCGGATGCCTCGCAACTCAGCCGCGCGCTCCGGGGACTCAAGGCATTCATCGAGGAAAGTCTGCTGGATTCCGACGAATCGCTGTTCGCGGATCTCGGCGAGACTTTGCGGATCGGCCGAGCGTTCGGTCCGGGAAGAGGGGTGGCGCTCGCAGGACTCGAGACCATCCCCGCCATGGGGTACCGAAGCCCCGCCGGGACCGAGGATGACGCCGCGGTCGCGGCGAGGATGCTGGAACTGGTCGCCGAGCGGCTCACGGCGGCTCCGGGGCGCAAGATCGTGGTGATGTTCTCGCGGAGCCTCAGCAGCTTTTCGTGGACTGCCGAGCAGCCGGGCACGATCCGGAAGCCCAACCACTCGCGCATCCGTTCCGACCCACGCGGCCAACTGGATGCCGGGCTGGCGCCGATCACCCAGCGGTTCAGCGCCGCGCAGGCGACGGTTCACGTTCTCCATCTTGCCGGCGTGCGGGAACTCGAGGACAGGATCCTGACCGCGAACCGCGGCGAACTGATCGTCGGCGAATTTGGCATTCACGGGAACACCCTTTCCTCAACCACCCGCGATGGCCGCCAGCAAGCGGTCTCACCCCGCGGTGCGGACGACATCCTGTCCAGCTTTGCCGCCGAGAGCGGGGGCCTCTACTTCGCCCGCGCCACCGGGTTCCGGCTCCCGCTCGATCGCATCGCGGCCCGGAACGAACGCTGGTACCGGCTGAGTCTCGGTGGAGAAGATGAGGCTGCCGAGAGACAATCCGGTGTCCCGCAGGTTCTCGTTCCGGGGTGTGGCGACTGCACGGTACTGCCGGCAACAAACCCGGAGTGAGGGCGCGGGAAGCGACTTCATGCTCAGGGACCCCCGTCCGCCGCGGCGCTTCTCACGAACCGCACTCGCCTTGGCACTGACCGCCCTCGCCCTTTCGGCGGTCGGAATCGCCGCGCTGGCCGCCGGCCAGACGTTCCGGTTCCGGGCCGCCGCCACCCGGGTCATTGTGGACGTGCTGGTGCTCGACGACGACGGAAACCCGGTCCCCGGCCTGACCGCCGACGACTTTGAACTCTTCGAGGATGACGAGCCCCAGCGGGTGGCGAGCCTCGAAGTGGTGGACTGGCAGCGCTACGAACTGGGAGAGTCGGTCCCGGAAGAACCCCTGGCAGCACCCGATCCGGAGCCCGCCGCCACGGGCAACACTTCTCCCCGCCGGTTCGTGATCGTGTTCAACCGCCGCCGCGCCGACCCGGTGAACCTCCGGCGCGCGAAGCGCGGGCTCGAGGAGTTCGTGATCGAGCACATGGTGGACGGGGACGAAACCATGATCCTGGAGTTCGCCCACACCGTCCGCGTGCTCCAGGAGTTCTACTCGGGCAAGGAGCAGACGCTGGCGAATGTCCGCCGGATCGTGCCCGGAACCTTCGAAAGCCCCGTCGGACCCGAGATCGACGCCCGTGACTCCTACGAGATGCTGTTTGCGCTCGCGGACGCGCTCGAGTCGGTGGAGGGGCGCAAAATCGTCGTTTTCCTCTCCATGAGTCTCCAGACTTTCGCCGACCCCCGGCAGGTCGTCGGCGAGATCGCCGGCACCGAAGTGGATCAGTTCCCCGGGCGGAGGGCGCTTGACATGACGCGAAGTCTCCGGGAGGCGATCCTCCAGTTGAATCACGCGAACGCCACTCTCTACGCGGTGGATCTGACCGGCGTGTACGGCAACGAGAACAACATCCTGAACCCGAGCCTGAACGCCTTCGACGTGCTCGGGAACCCGATTCCCGTCGAGCCCGACGATAGCCCGCTCACCCGGATGGCAGCCGCCGCCAACGTTCCGTCCGAAGGCGGCGCCGCCTCCCTCGCGGTCGCCACCGGGGGAACGTACTTCCCGAACCAGACGAACTTCGCGGTCGCGCTGAACCGCATCGGCATCCAGAACCAGCTCTACTACCTGCTGTCCTTCTCGCCCACGCAGACGGAACTGGACGGCGAGTACCGGCAGATCGAGGTTCGGGTGCGGGACCGGCCCGACCTCCGGGTCATCGCCCGGCCCGGCTATTTCGCGCGGCGCCGCGGCGAGGTCATCGAAGCGGCCGCTCGCGGCGACTACGGGTACGCCTTCCCGGAGGACCTGAACACCTACGCCTATCTCCTGAATCCCCGTCCCCACGGCGCCTTCGGAGTGCTCGCCGCAGCGCTTCCCGAATCGTCGCTGGAAGAACCGGCCGAACTGCGGCTGCGGGTGGTGGGCCCCGGCGGAGCGGTGCTGACCGAGGCGTCCGGCCCGGTGGACATCCGGCGTTTCTGGATCTCGACGCCGGTAGAGCTGCCCTCGGGAGAACTCCAGCTCGAGCTGGTCGTCGAGCGGGGCGGCAAGCAGGTCCACGCCGGGTCATCGGCACTGGTCATTCCCACCGGGTTCGGGGAGACCTTTTCGCTGTCGAGCGTCTTCCCGTTTGTAGCCGAGGAACACGGGCCGGAAGCGGTCGGGCCGCCGGTGAGGCCGGTGGCCGCCTTCTCGGGGGCGGAGGACGCACGCGTCGCGTTCTTCGTCTTCCCGGGACGTGAGGATCCAGTGGCCCAGGTGCGCATCGCCTACGAGATCCGGAACGCCGCAGGCAAGATCGCGGTGGAAGCGGATCGGCCGGGACGCCTCGATCTCGACCCGCGACGGCCGGAGGGCACCCCCATCATGCTGTCGCTACAGACCGCGGCCCTGCGAGCCGGGCGTTACACGGCAGTCGTCCGGGTCACCGACGACAGTCAGAACCGCTCCGCAGTCGGAGAACTCGCGTTCCTGATTCGATAGAGGGGCACGGCCCAGTTCTCCCGGCGAGGCGTCTGATCTGACCGGCATCGCCTGCCGCAGGCGGGCGAAATGCGCAGTGGCCCCGGAGGCGGCTGGCACCGCGGTCCCTGCGGTTACGCCCATTCGGTCGAGAACCCGTGACCCAGCCGGTCGTGGGGATCGAGCGGGAACTGGTGGAACCCGGTGATGTGCGCGGAGCCGGTGATCTCCGGAACGATGGCTTTCCGGCCGCCGACCTCGGTCTCTTCGAGGACGCGCGCCCGGAACATTCCGCCGGTCACGCTCTCGATTCGCACCGTGGCGTCCGGTCCCAACGCCCCCTTCCGGTGCAGCACCGCGAGACGCGCGCAGTTTCCCGTCCCGCCCGGGGAGCGGTCGAACTGACCCGGGCCGAACACATGCACGTTCCGATACGTCGCGGCGGGATTCTCGGCCCGCGCCAGCACGGTGGCGATATTGATGTGGTCGCTTCCGGGGATCTCGGGATGGCGGACAGACAGATGCCGGTTCGCCGCCTCTCGCGCCCGCATTCCGAGATCCACCACTTCCCGGATGTTCGAGAGCGACACTTCGATTCCCAGGGCATCGGCATCCACGTAGACGAACCAGTTGCCTCCGTACGCGACATCCACGCTTAACTGGCCGATCCCGGGTACCGGGAGCGGCACATCCAGGTGTTCGGCGAAGGACGGCACGCCGCGGAAGGTGACCGATACGGCCCGCCCGTCCTGCACCTCCACCACCGACTCCACGAGGCCCGCCGGCGTCTCGAGCCGGATGTGGCGGCTCGGCCCCTCGCCGGGCGCCATTCCCAGTTCGACCAGCACCGTCGAGACTCCGATGGTGGCGTGGCCGCACATGTCCTGGTAGCCGCCGTTGTCCATGAAGAACATGCCGTACTGGGCATCCGCCCCCGCCGGTTCGGTCAGCACGCAGCCGAACATGTCCTTGTGGCCGCGAGGCTCCGCGACCAGCGCGGTGCGGAGATGGTCCAGGTGGCGACGGAAGAAATCCCGCTTTTCGGAGATCGTCTCGCCGGCCAGATGGCCGATCCCGCCCGTGATGATCCGGGTGGGCTCCCCCTCGGTATGGGTGTCCACCGTATTCAGCCAGCGGGACGCCTGCATTGTTAACAGCCTGTGGACAAGGTGACGTGAGCGCCGAGAGCGGCGAGGCCCAGTGTATTTCGACCGAAACGCAACGATGAGCGGCGCGAAGCGCCGCGGTTCAGCCGGGATGCATCGCCGGCCGAACGCCGCGTGGGTTTCATCACAGGCTGTTTATCCTCCGGATCAACCGCGGTCGGAGCGCAGTGGTTTGTGGTTCCAGAGCAAGAAGCTCAGGAAGGTCGCGACGGAAGCCATCGCCACGATGATGCCAAAGGCGCTGTCCCAGCCGTAGGTCTCGATCAGGTACCCCATTCCGACTCCCGTGAAGATGGCGCCCGCCGCCCCGATCATGTCCACGATGCCGGAAGCGGAAGCCGCGGCTTCCTTCCCCCCGAAGTCCATCACCATCGCTCCGGACATCAGCGAGTACGGGCCGTAGAGCGTGAAGCCGACGAGGCCGAGCGCCGCCGCGAGCCAGAGGGTCTCGCCAGCGGGCAACCGGCTGAAGACGTAGATGGAAAGGGTCAGCGCGGTGCACAGGATCGCGAGGACGGGACCTCGACGAGCGCCCAGACGGTCCGAAACCCAGCCGGCGGTGATCGACCCGGCCGAGCCGAGCAGAGGAAACATCGCCGAGGCCGCGGCCGCCGCGCCGATGCCGGCCCCGGCCTCGACGAGATATTCCACCGACCAACCCCAGAAGCTGTAGCGGATGACGGAAAGGAGCAGGTAACTCGTGCACATGACCCAGAAGGCGGGGCTCGAGAGCATCCGGCGCCGCCACCGTCCCGCCTCTCCGCCCCGGGAAGACACCCCCACGGTGGTCGCGGGCGCCACATCCGGGAACGCCTCCCGGGAACCGGCGGGAGCTTCCGGTCGCGCTGCGGCGCCCGCCTCCGGCGGCTGCGGCTTCACGAAACGGTAGAGCGCCGCTCCGAGAAGCGCGAGCAGCGCGGCGTGCGCCCAGAAGAGCCCCGACCAGCCGAGGGCTACGATAACGACGGCGGCGGACGCACGGGCCAGGAAGTCGCCGAGCTGGTAGCTGATCGACATGAACCCGGTCACCCGGCCGCTCTCCCGGCTGGGATACCAGCGGGCGAGGATGGGCATGATGGCCAGCCAGCCCATGGTCTGGAAGTAGGCGTTGATCCCCCAGATCACCACGAAGAACAGGAGTTCCTGCCCGAACCCGAAAACCGCGTTCATCAGGGCGGAACCGAAGACGCCGATGAAGAACATCGCCTTGCCGCCGACCCGGTCGCCGAGGAAGCCGTTCAGGAGCTTCGAAGCCGCGTACACCGCGAAGTACACCGACAGGATCAGGCCGGTCTGGGTGTTCGAATAGTCGAAGGCGTCGCCGATCGCCGGCAGCGCCACCGGAACGGTCACCCGGCCCAGGTAGTAGCCGGCGTAGCCGACGAAAAGGAGCGCGGTCAGCAGCAGCCGCTGCCGGTGGAAGCTGCGTGACGCCTCGCCTTCAGGCATCGTCCCGGGCGGGTTCCCGCGGATTTGGGGGCGTCGGTGTCAGACCACCCTCCGCCGACCCGATCAGTACTTCCAACCGCGGGTGCCGGCACCGGGCGGCGCGTTCCTCGTGAGGTGCGCTGCCATCTCCCGAAGAAGTTCGGCGTTCGTGATCGGAGTCCAGCCGTGTCCCTGGTTCGGCCGGCCGTAGCGGAACGAACCACCGTAGGCAGGGTTGTCGGTGGCCTTGAGGAACTCCTCCATGAGGTTCACGGGGAGGTTGAAGTAGTAGTTGTCCATGTCCCCGCAGAGGAAGTGGAGCTTGCCCACGAGGTCGGGGCCGATCTCCGTCCAGTTCGCCTCCAGGGTGTAGCGCAGGTCGTAACCGTTTTCCCGCCAGTAACGGGCGACCTCGTGGTCGATGGCGCCGGTCCGTTTGTCCCACAGCGGCCGCGGATAGCCGTCCTCGCCCACCGGTCCGAAGGACGCCTCCCAGGCCTCCAGGTAATCGGTGGACCTGCCCCGGCTGCCGAGCACCGCCGCCAGCCGGCTCAGCTCGCGGATGCTCTGGAGGGGTTGCCCCTCGTCCGACCGGAATGCATAGCGCTCCGGAGCAAGCTGGCCTTCACTCCAGCCGGGAGCGTGGAACGCGTTTTCGTCCTCGTAGATGTTGACGAGGAAGAGCCGGCGGAAATCGATGGGATCCGGATAGAACACCCAGGCGCCGCCGAAATCGGTAGGTCGGTGGGCCTGCAGCGCAAGCGCCTCGTATCCCCCGGTCGAACCTCCGGTCAGCAGGCGCGCCCACCCCTCGGGAATCATGCGGAACTGCTCCTCGAGATACGGGATCAGCTCCGTCATGAGGGCGTCCTGGTACGGCCCGTTGTTCGCCGAGTTCACCGCGTAGGAGTCGTCGAAGTAGGGGGTCGGATGCTGGAAAGTGACGGCGATCATCCGCGGGAAGCCCGGTGAGCGCCATGACTCGAAGAACTCGAAGCCGTTTTCGACTCCGCGCTCCTGCCGCGCGGCGCGCGCGGTTGGCGATTCCTCCACCGACTCCGCCGAGAAACCGAAGGCCGGCGCCAGGCTGAAGTGGCCCTGTTGGTACACCGTGGGATAGAACGTTTCCGGGTGGGCGTCATAACCCTCGGGGAGCAGCACGGTGGCGCCCAGGAAGACGGGTTGACCCCAGAACTCACTCAGCAGCGGGCTCTCGATCTTCACCCGCCGCACCCATTCGTCATCGGGCGGAACCACCACCTCCGGCAACTCCTCGACGAGTTGCAGCCGGACGGAATACCCGCTCGCGGCGTCGAGCCGCACCCGCTGCGCATCGCTGAGCAGGGTGCCGGGCGCCCAGTTGAAGTGCTGCCCTTCCCACTCGTCCCGATGCGCCCAGATCACGTGGCCGTCGGCGCGGCGAAATTGGGTGTATACGGCAAGGAGCGCCTGGACGTAGTAATCCCCGGCGGGGAGCTCGGCGAGGCTCTCTACCGGGTATCCGAGCGTGGTGGCGTCGAGGACCGCGGGCTCCCCCGGTTCGAGTCCCTCGACATCCACGGCGAAGAACGGAACCCCGCGCGCGTTCGATACCGGCTGGTGCCCCAGGCTGCGCCGCCGGATCGCGGCGATGTCGGGCTCGGTGCCGATGACCACAAAGACGCGTCCGGTGATCGGCCCTTCGTGGAGTTCGGCCGGGAAGGAGACCTCGACGCGGGTTTCCGCCGGCCCGGAAGCGCAGCCTGCGAACCCGATGAGGCCGGCCGTGAGGAGGAATGAAAGCCTCACCAGCCCGCCGCATGTCCCTCGCGGCGCTTGTCGAGCGCGCCCGAGAGCACTCCCGAGCCGGGATGGACCTGGAAGGCGTTCAAGCATCCCGATCCGGCGGGGCGGCCAGTCGAGCCCGCGTTTTGGCTTGTTGGACCCGGGCGACCGCTTCCGCTACCGAGAAGTTGGAGGCGAGCACCGATTCGACAACCTCGTCGAGCACCGGATCGGCGAACGCCCGCCACCATTCCTGCGGCTCGTAGGAGCCGGCGGCGGGACTCTCGGAAAAGTCGGCGGGCAACTCCGGGGCCGCCTCCGGGGCCGCCTCCGGCGCCGGGTCCGGAGGAGGGGGTCTTGACACCAGGGCGCAGCCGCCACTGCCGCTAACCGCGACAAACAGGAGTCCCCAGCTGAGAACGCGCGCCGCCAGGAACGGGCGGTTTTTGAAGCTGACCGGGACGCCTTTCCCGAGCCCCATGAGCCGAGTTTATTGCACAATCGGCGGGTCCCGAAACCAGCCGGGCAAGCCGACGAGGCCCGCTGTGGCGAGTACGCGGAGGTTTAACAGCCTGTGGTGAAACCCAGGCGGCGTTCGAGCAGCGATGCATCCCGGCTGAACCGCGCCGCTATGCGGCGCTCTGCGTTGCGTTTCGGTCGAAATACACCCGGTATTCCTCCCTCACGCGCCTTGTCAGCCGGGCGCCTCGCCGCTCTCGGCGCTCACCCGGGTTCTACCACAGGCTGTTACCAGCCGGCCGCGGCGCCATCGCGACGCTTGTCCGGTCCTCCCGAAAGCACCCCCGAGCCGGGATAGATCTTGATGGCGTTGAGCATCCCGATCCGGTTCGGAGGCTCGCGGAGACGGTGACCCCGGGCGTTCAGGGCCTCCCGCACCTCATCGGAGAAGTCCTTCTCCAGCACCAGATCCGTCCCGTCCATATAGGGAATCGAGTTCGCCAGATAGCGGACCACAAACCGGGGTGCGCTCACCGCGGCGGCGGCGTCCATGTCGTAGTCGAGCGCCCGCACCAGCACCTGCAGGATGGTCTGGGGAATCGTCCAGCCGCCCGCCGACCCGAGCGCGAAGTAGGGCTTGTCGTAACGGGTCACGATCGTTGGGCTCATGACGAAGCGCGGTCGCTGGCCGCCCTCGATGAGGTTCACGCTCTCCGGATCGAGGCTGAAGTAGGACATCCCGTTGTTGAAGATGATGCCCGTCTCCGGGACTACCACCCCGGCGGGGAGCATGAGCGTCTGGGTGATGGTGACCACATTGTGGTCCTTGTCCACCACAGTGTGGTGCGTCGTGTGCTCCACCGCGATCGGCGCGTCGGTATCCGGCCGCACCGCCGCGTGGAACTGCGCCCGCGACGAGTCGATCCGCGCCGCCTGCTCCGCCGCATACTCCTTGGAGAGCAGCCGGTCGAGCGGGATGTCGGCGTAGTCCTTCCCGGTGTTGTAGGTGTCCTCGTCCACGAAAGAGAGCTTCATGGCCTCGGCGACCAGGTGGACAAACTCCTCGGAGTTGTGGTCGAGCGCCGCCACGTCGAACTGCTCCAGGATGTTCAGGGTCTGCAGCACGGTCATTCCCGAACCTCCCGGCGGCTGGCTGTACACCGTGTAGCCGCGATACGTGATCGAGAGCGGGTCGCTCCAGCGGGCTCGGTAGTTCGCGAAGTCCTCCGCGGTGAGGATGCCGCCGTTTCGCTGGAAGAAGTCCGCCACCGTCTCCGCGATCGCTCCGCCGTAAAGGACCTCCGGTCCGTCGGCGGCGATGGCCCTGAACGTCTTCGCCAGATCGGGTTGCTTCAAGACCTCACCCACCGGCCAGGGCTTTCCTTCCTTGAAGAAGATGCTGGCACCGTAGGGATAGCGGGCCACGTCGGCGCCGAAACCGCTCGTCCCGAAGGGGCCGTTCACCGCGGGAGTCACCGCGAAGCCGTCCTCGGCATACTCGATCGCCGGGGCCAGCACTTCGGCCCAGGACATCGAGCCGTACTCCTCGAGGAGCGCCGCCCAGCCGGCAAGGTTGCCGGGCACGAGCGGCGCCAGGAAGCTGTCCCGGGCCGGGTGGGTCCGGTCCCAGAGCCGGCTTCCCGCGTTGAACGCCGCGGGATCCGCCGCAGCCGGCGCGGCGCCGATGAAATCCACCGACCGCACCTCCCCTTTCTCCGCGTCGTAGATCAGCGCGTAGCCGCCCACCCCGCCCAAGCCGGACATGAGGGGTTCCACGACCGCTTTCACGGCCGCGCTCGCCACCGCCGCGTCGAAGGCGTTCCCTCCCGCCTGCAGCATCCGGAGCCCGGCCTGCGCAGCCAGCGGGTGGGAAGTCACCACCATGCCGTTGACGCTCATCCCGGCGCCTTCGGCCGGTCCGTGCAGTGCCGGTCCGAGCAGCAGCCCGAGTCCCAGCCCCGCAGCTGCCAAGGTCAGGAAGAGTCGTTTCCTGCTCATCCGTCCGTCTCCTTTGCCTGAAGGCCGATCCGCGGGTTCGCGGCCGACCAAGTCTTCATCATATGCGCCCCCCCCATTGGAGTCGGGGGCGCGGTGGACGGAGCGCTGGCTGGCGGGCCGCCCCCAGCGCTCCGTGTGGGAGAGAGCCTCAGAAATGGATCCTCGCCGCCAGCTCGACCTGGCGCGGGTCCCCGGCGCTGACCGACGTCCCGAACGCCCCGGACCGCACGTTGCCGACCGGGATGGCGAAACGCGCCCGATTGAACAGGTTGAACGCCTGGACGAAGAGCTCCAGCGAACGGACTCCGCCCAGGCTGAAGCGCTTGCTCAGCCGGAAGTCCACGTTGAAGTAGTTCGGGCACTCGAAGGCGCTCTCGTCCACCGGAGAACGGCCGAGGGACTGCCGGTAGGCGTTCACCGCTCCGAAATCGAGGTCGCGACAACCTTGGTTCCGGGTCACCCCGGGTGGCCGGTCGCCGCTGATGGCATCGCCGTTGAGATCGGTGCCCGCCGTGATGTTCACCGGCCGGGACGAACGAATGTCCACAATGCCGCTCAGCTCGATGTCGTAGGGGAGCATCCAGATGCCGCTGATCACCGCCCGGTGCCGCCGGTCGGTGCCGTCGGGCCCCCAGTCGTTGTCCACATTGTTGTGGTCCTGCGGAAAGCCGTCCGGGTAGTCGTCTGACTTCGAGAACGTGTAGGAAGCCATCAACTGCCAGTCGTCGGCAAACCGCTTGTCGAGGCGGACGAACATCGCCTTGTACTCGGTGCCGCCGAGGTTGCCGACTTCGCTGATGCGGGCGTATTCCGGGTTGGGCCGGGGCAGCCCCGGGCCGGGGAAGATGTTGATGTCACGCTGGGAGCGATAGCCCTTTCCCCGCGTGTAGTTGAAGTCCACCGACACCGCCAGGTCGGAACTGAATTGCCGGGTGTAGCTGACATTCGCCTGGTGGGCATACGGGTTTACGTAGCCGTTGTCGGTGATCGTGATCCCCGGCGCCGCGGTGGAGGCGAACTCGAGGAAGTCGCGCCCACCGAACGGATCCGGATACGACGGGTTCCGGATCTGCAGGCTGAGGTACTGGAAGTTTCGGCGCTCGCCGAATTGGGGCAGCGTGCGGATGTTGTCGTAGAAGAGCCCGTAGCCGCCGCGAATCACCGAGCGGCCGTCCCCCATGAGGTCGTAGGCGAATCCGAAGCGGGGACCGAAGTTGTTGTTGTCGCCGCGGGCGTCCGGTTCGATGAACGGGGAGATCGAGCGGTCGAGGTCCTTGTTGAAGACGCCGGTCTGGAGGTCGTAGCGCAGCCCCAGGTTCAGCGTCATCCGGTCGTTGGGCTTCCAGTCGTCCTGGATGTAGGCGGAGTAGTACGCCGATTTGACGTTCGTGTTCCACTCGGCCGGGAAGCCACCGTACTGGAAGGCTTGGAGCAGCGCGAAGGGGCCGGATGCGGTGAACAGCGTGGGATGCGTCTCCGGGTTGTCCGGGTCGTAGGGGAGGTCGGAGGGGAAGCGGAAGGTGCCCCGGGGGTTGCCCGACCAGTCGTCGCTGAAGTCCACCCAGGAGTAGTCCACGCCCATCTTGATCGCATGGTCCCCTCCCCGGCCGGTCAGGAAGTAGGAAAAGTCGTCGCGGAACTGCAGCCGGATCTCGGGCCCCACGTCGGCCCAGGAAAAGCCGCGGCGGGAGCTGGGCCGGATGATGACCTGATCGAGGGCGTTGAAGCGGGCCTCGCTCCAGACGCCGTTGTCGGTGAAGTTCTCAGCGGAGCTGCCCGGCCAGATCTGGTAGGCGGCGAACGCCCACTGCACCCGGAACTCGTTGAGGGCGTCGCTGTTCGGAATCCACGAGTGGGTGCCGACAACCGCGCGCCGGGGGATGTGCTGGGTGAAGCCGGAGCCCTTCAGCCGGGTGCCGCCGGAGCCGATGTCCTCCTGCCGCTCATCCTCCTGCGCGTAGCGGATCATCATGGAGGTGTAGGGACTGAACGAGTGGTCGAAGCGCAGCACGTACATCTGCCGGTAGTCGTCGCGCGGGAACGTGCCTTCTTCTGCCGGCAGCACGCTACCGGTGTTCACGGTGAAGAAGTGGTCCAGCTCGGTGCGCTCGTAAGAGAAGAAGAAGTGGGTCTTGTCCTGGACGATCGCGCCACCCAGGCTGCCCCCGAATTGGTAACGCTTGAAGGCCGGCTTCTCGTCCTCGAACTCACCGAGCGAATTGAGCGCCTTGTCGCGCAAATAGAGGAAGGTGCTTCCCCCCATCGTGTTCGTCCCGGACTTTGTCACCGCGGTGAGAAGCCCGCCGCTCGCGAGCCCCTCCTCGGCCTTGTAGAGCGACTGCGTGACCTTGAACTCGGCGATCGAGTCCATGGGAAAGTTCTGGCGCGGCTCTCCCTGTTCCGCCCAGGTGTTGCGGACGCCATCCACCACAAAGGCGTTCGAGTACCACCGCGACCCGCCACCGATGTTGGCGTTGTTGTAGTAGCCCCGGATGTTGTCCTGGCTCACTCCGGCGGCGAGCATCGCCAGGTTGATCCACTCGCGGGTGTTCACCGGAAGGGTCTGGATCTGGAGGTCGGTGACCGCCTGGGAGATCTCCGACTTCGTGGTTTCGATCAGCGGCGACTCTCCGGTAACGGTGACCGTTTCTTCGATGGATCGGACCCCGAGGGTGAAGTCGAGGTCCGCTTCCTGGCCGATCCTCAGCGTGATGTCGGTCATCGTGAGCGTTTCGAACCCCGGGATTTCCCCGCTGAGCTGATAGACGCCCGGAATCAACGCGGGGAGACGGTACCGTCCGAACTCATCGGTAACCGTGACCCGCTGGACTCCGGTCTCCTGGTTGGTCGCGGTCACCGTGACACCGGGCAACACGGCTCCGGTCTCGTCCTGGACCGTACCGGTCACGAGAGCCGCGGCGCCCTGAGCTGCCGCGGGCGGCGCGGCGGCGGCAAGGAAAATCAGGCCGGCCGCCCACGCGACCAGCATCTTTCTCATTCTGAAGCGCATCATTCGTCTCCTCTTTCCAATGACAGACATGGCTGCCGGGACAACGGAAACGTCCGGGAATCCCGTCCGGGCCGGGCCACCGCGCGAGGGCAACCCACAGTAGCGCGTCCCACACAGCATCGCCCGGCCGCGCGGCGTTTCCGGCGCACCCGTTGGAGGCAGCGCAGACCTGTCGACTCTCATGCCAATACGCAATATTTATGCCCCGAAAAACCGGACCTCGGACAATCCCAACTGTGGCGTAACTCTTTGAAACATTGCAGCTCAGTCATTCAATTAGCGCCCGGAGCGCAGCTAGCATCTGCCCGATAGTTCAGCGCGTTGGATCCGGAGCATCCGATAGTCCGAATCGCGGCCCGGCCGCCAGCAGGGTGATCTGCGTCAGGATTCCCCCGGACCGATGCCTTCGCTGATCCTCGCCGCCCTCGTGCTGCAGACCTCCGCCGCCTACGACGCCCACAGGACCTCGGCTGACGGGGCCGCCTTGCTCTCCCCCGATGCTGCGGCATGGGAGGACGCCCGGGAAGTGGCGTGGGGACCCGCGCCCCACCGCACCCAGTTCCGGGCGCTCTGGAGCGAGGTGGGGCTCCACCTGCGGTTCGAGTCCGAGGACGACGGGCCTTGGTTCACGATGACGAAGCGCGACGATCCGCTCTGGGAGGAGGAAGTGGTCGAGATCTTCCTCGACCCGCTGGACGACGGCCGCTACGTCGAGGTGGAGCTGAACCCGGCGAACGTGGTCTGCGACCTCAGGAAGCTCGGGCCGGGGGAAGTCGCTTCCGACCCGATCGGGCACATGGACCGGGGGTTCTCGGTCACCGGAATGGAGACCGCGGTTTCGGACACGGACGGGGCCTGGATCGGCACCCTGTTCCTGCCCTGGGACGGCCTCGGTCTCCCCGGCCCTCCCCTGCCCGGCTCCGAATTCCCCTTCAACATCTTCCGCATCAAACGCCCCGGCGGCCCCGAAGCGCCGGAGGAAGGGGCCGTCTTCGCCGCCTGGTCCCCGACCGGCAGTCCGAGCTTTCACGTACCGGAGGCATTCCGCCCCCTACGCCTCGTTCCGTAGGGAACCCAGGCCGTTCGCCCGCAACGGCGACCGGCAGGGACCCCCACCCCGGAGAAACCCCCCTGATCGGATCCGCCCGCACACCCCGCGTGGCACGTAAGTGCAGTTCCGGGATGGTGCGCGTCTCGGCGCCCAAGCCACCAGGCGGAGCGACGCGCAGGCACGGGAACGCCGACCTCCGGCCAGTTCTCCCGGTGGGGGCCGGCACCGCGGCCCGGCAGGGCCGTGAAAGGAGAGTCGCCTGGTGCCCGGATGGCGCGACCCTGCACTCCGCGAAACTGCGCGGTGATCCTTGGCCCGGTCCGCGTCATGGCTGACAGCAGCACTACGCCTTTCGCCCGCCTCCGGCGGGCGGTGCCGACCGGAAGTCAGCGTTCCCTGACCGGCGGCGCCATCCGGATGGTTATCGTACCCGCGGGACCTGCACTTACACACCAACTGACGCCCGCCACGGCGCTCACGTCAGCTTGACCGCAGGCTGGTGTCACGAGACCAAAACGCCGCCATCGGGGATAGCCTCCCCCCGCTCACGTGAGGTGACCCGCATGTTCTTCCCACGACCGAGGACTCTGAGGACCACGGTTCTCCTGCTGGCGCTTGCCGTTTCGGTTCCCGCCGCCGCCCAGGAAGCGGTTCGCGTCTGGGAGGGAGAACTGACGCTCCCGACCTACGCTCTCCTGCCCGACGACCCGAACCCGCAGTTCCGGGAGACCGACGGTTCCATCGTCTATCCCTACACGATGCAGGACAACCTCGGCTCGGAGCGGGCGGACCACACCTGGCGCGCCTTCTTCCTCGAGAACGAGTACCTGAAGATCGCCTGCCTCCCGGGGATCGGGGGACGCATCCAGTGGGTCCTCGACAAGCGCGAGAACGAGCAGATGTTCTACAACAACCGAGTCATCCGTCCCGGCCTGATCGCGCTTCGCGGCGCCTGGGTCTCGGGCGGGATCGAGTGGAACCGGGGACCCCAGGGACACACCGTCACCAGCTACTCCCCCGTGAACGTCACCGGCGTTCAGAACGAGGACGGTTCGGCAACCCTCGTGATCGGCGAGGTGGAGCAGACCTTCCGGACCGGCTGGGAGGTTCGGCTGACGCTGCGGCCGGGGGTGGCGCGGCTCGACCAGGAGATCCGCATCTTCAACCCGACCGATCTCCCCTACCCCTACTACTTCTGGAACAACACCGCCTTCCCGCAGCGGGATGGCACGCGCTTCATCTACCCGATGTCGCTCGCCTCCGACCACTTCGGTACCACCTTCTACCGCTTCCCGGAGGATGGCGGGGTGGACATGACCCGCCTTCCCAACTATCCCGAGCCGACCTCGATCTTCGCCTACCGGGCGGTCCACGATTTCTTCGGGGCCTACGACTCGGGGGACGACCGCGGGATCGTCCAAACCGCTGACCACCGGGAGCTTCCCGGCAAGAAGGGCTGGACCTGGGGCCAGGGCGACGACGGGATGATGAACCAGCGCGCCCTGACCGACGAGGACGGCCCCTACATCGAGGTCCAGAGCGGGCCGCTGCCCACCCAATCCGACTACGCCTGGGTGTACCCGAGCCAGGAGGTCTTCTGGAATGAGCAGTGGACGCCGGTCTTCGGGCTCGGAGAAGGGTTTGAGTATGCGACTCCGGAGCTGGTCGTGGAACGGGTCGCGGAAGACGGCGGGACACAGTTCCGCTTCCTCGCCACCACGGCGCTGCCGGGAGCGACCGTCCGGCTCAGCGGCGGTGGGGCCGAACACTCCGAAATGCTGGACCTGACCCCGGAAGCGGTCGCAACCGTCGGATGGCCGGGCGCGCCGGAGGGATCGATCGAGGTGGCGGTGACGGCTGGCGAAAGGCGTGTCCTTTCGTACCGGTCTCCGCTCGAGGTTCCTGTCGAGGAACCCCCGCCGCTCGCCGAGGCGACCGAGCCGACGAACGCCGAGGAGGCGTTTCAGGCCGCCGAGCGTGCCGACAAGGACCTCAATCGGGCGGAGGCGCGCCGGTTCTATGAGCGCGCGCTGGCGCTCGCGCCCGGCCACGTGGACGCCGGGGTGGGACTCGCGGTGCTGGATCTGAAGGCCGGGCTGTACGACGAGGCATCGGACCGGCTCGCGGGCGTCGCGGCCGCCGATCCCGAGCACGGGTTCGCCCGCTTCCTCCACGCGGTCGCCCGGTACCGGCTGGGCGACGATGACGGCGCGCTCGACTCGGCCTACCTGGCCACGAAGCTGGCCGGCGTGGATTCCCCGGCCTGGCGCCTGATCGGCCGGGTGCAGGTCCGACGCGGCGAGGCCCGGCGGGCGACCCAAGCGCTCAGGCGGGCCGGATCCGACCTGCTGCCGCTCGCCCTCCTCCGCGCGGGGGCTACCGAGAGGGCCGCGGGGCTCGCCAACCAGATGATCGAACGGGGGACGGTCGAGCTCATCCCCTGGGCGGTCCGCCTCCACACTGCGGACGGCCCGGGACGGGCCGAGGCCGCGCAGGCCATGACGGCGCTCGCCGGTGAACCGGAGTTCGCGTTCACCGAACTGCTGGTGACCCTGGCCGAGCTCGGTCTCCCGAACATGGCGCTCGACGTGCTGGAGGGCATCCGGGGGGACGGGGGATTCGAACCCGGCCCGGTGCTCCTCTTCCATGCTGCGGCGTGGGCCAGCGGTGAACCGGCCGCCCGCTACCGCGAGGAAGCGCTGGCGGCCCCGCTCGACTACGCCTTCCCGTCGCGTCCCGAGTCGCTACCGGTGTTGCGGTCGGCGACGGAGCAACTCCCGGCATCGGCTGCCCCGCGCCTGCTCCTCGGCTACCTGCTCGGAGGGCTCGGCCGCCACGAGGAGGCGACCGCTGCCTGGGAGGCCGCGACGGCGCTGGATCCCAGGCTCTCGACCGGCCATCGGGCCCTGGCGATGGTCCACTGGAAGATCGCCGGCCGGCCGGCAGAGGCCGAGAACCGTCTGCGCCAGGCGATCGCGGCCCGACCGACTGACCAGACCCTCTACCGCGATCTTGCCCGGTTGCTGCTCGCGGAGGGGAGGCCCGCAGACGCCGTCGACGCGCTCGGGATGGTTCCGGCCGACGCTCGCCGGCGCCACGACGTGACGATCGAGCTCGCCCGGGCGTTGAACGCCACCGGCCGGTTTGACGAAACCATCCAGATGCTGGAAGCCACCCGCATCAACTTCCGGGAGGGGGACGCGACGGTATGGAGCCTGTTCTCGCGGGCCGAGGTGGAACTGGGCCGCAGGGCGCTGGCTGACGGTGATGAAGAAGCGGCTCTCGCGCACTTCGACCGGGCGCTCACCTATCCCGAGAACCTCGGCGTAGGACGTCCACATCGGGCCCACGAGGCGCGTCCCCTCTGGTTCCGCGCCGAGGCGCTCAACGCCCTCGATCGTTTCGACGAAGCCGCCGTGGCCCTGGCGCGCTGCGCCGACAACGAACCGCTCAGCGAGGAGCAGGTGCACTTCATCGCCCGCTGCGCGGCAGCGCGGTAGCAGGCAAACTCGCAGCGCCCGGCTTGCGCGCTTCGCCGCGTACGCCGGGAGGACGCTTGCGAAACCTGGCCCGCAGACTGATCGCGGCTCCCGGCGGCCCCGACCGGGCGCCTGCGGGAAAACGGCCCGGCCAGCCGTTTCCGGCGATATGCTCCGAACTTGTGAGTTCCGGGCGCCGCGTGTTCCTCGTACCGGCGATCGGTATCGCCCTCCTCGGGTCGGCGTGGGCGCCTTCCCACGGTTCCGGAGTTGCGCAGGAAGCCGAAGCGGAAGTCACCGGCCGGAACATCGCGGAAAGGTGGTTCCGGCTGCTTGAGGACCTCGACGGTAGCGACGAGAGCCGGGAGGCTCTTCTCGCCCTCTATTCCGAGGACGCGCTCCACATCCAGGGACCCACGGGCGACTACCAACGGGGGACCGCGACCTACTGGGGAAGGGAGAAGGTCGGGCTCCTCCTGGACCGGCTGCTCGGCGAATGGAAGGACCACTCCGTCTTTACCGAGGTGGCGACCGCGGGCGAGGTATCCGAGACGGTGTGGACGGAAGCAGAAGGGCCCTGGGGCGGGCCGCTCATCGCCGTGCAGTTCACGATCGCGGGCACGCACCGCAACGACGAAACCCGCTGGCACATCCCGGGGGCCGCGTTCTTCCGGGTGCGGGGCGGCGAACTCGTCCGGGTCCGGATCTATCTGGGGCTGGGCGAAGCCGCCGAAGTCGAAATCCAGCGGTGAAGCGGAACGCGCCGTCCCGTGGGGCCGCCGTCCGGCGTCTTGGTTTCGCGTGCGTCACGGCCGGAATCGCCCTTGCCACGGCTTGCGCCGCACCGGAGCCGGCGGACCTGCTGCTGCACTCCGGGGTGGTCCTGGCTCTCGACGACGCGGGAACCACCGGGACCGCGCTCGCGGTCCGGGACGGCAAGGTGGTCGCGGTGGGCGGCGACGAGTTGCGGGATCGCTACGCCGCGGAGCGGGAAGTGGACCTCGCCGGCCGGACGGCGATGCCGGGCTTCAACGACGCCCACATCCACATCCGCGGCCGGGCGCGGCGGCACATCCCGCTGGCCGGAATCGCTTCCATCGAGGAGCTCCAGGATCTGGTGGGCGCAAAGGCGGACGAGCTGGGGCCGGGCGAATGGATCACCGGCTACGGGTGGTCCGAAGACGAGGTCCGGGAGCAGCGGCGGCCGCTCCGGGCCGACCTCGACGCGGCCGCTCCCGACAACCCGGTCATCCTCACCCGGGCCGGAGGCCACAGCGCGGTGGCTTCGAGCCTGGCGCTCTCGCTGGCCGGGGTGGACCGGAACACACCGCAACCGGACGGCGGAGTGATCGAGCGCGGACCGGACGGCGGACTGAACGGGGTGATCCGGGAACGGCAGGATCTCGTCTCCCGCCTGGTCCCCGACGCTACGCGCGAAGAGCTACGGGAGAGCTTCGTCGCCGCGCTTCGCGACCTGCTGCGCCTCGGGATCACGAGCATCGTCCACGCGGGCGTCCCGCCCTCGGGATTCGGTGAATGGGACTCCGTCTATGCCGAGTTCGGGGAGGAACTGCCCCGCGCCGCGGTGCAGATCCGCTGGGCGGGAACCAAAGCCATGCAGGCGTTCGGACGGCTGAGCGGCGAGGGTGACGAACGTCTCCGGGTGGGACCGCTCAAGGTCTTCGTGGACGGCGGCTTCACGGGTCCGGCGGCCTACACCAAGGCGCCCTACCGGGGCGAGGAGTCCTATCGCGGGAGCCTCGTCCGTCCCGAGGAGGAGTTTCGAGCGATCGTGGACGAGGCGCACCGGATGGGCTGGCAGTTTGCCTTCCATGCCATCGGGGATGCGGCGATCGAACTCGCGGTGGATGCCTTCGCCAACGCCCTGACTGCAGAACCCCGGCCGGACCACCGCCACGCCCTGAACCACTTCACGGTGCCGCCGTCCGACGAGACCATGGACCGGATGGCCGAACTCGGCATCCTGGTCATCCAGCAGCCGAACTTCACCTATACGCTCGAAGGCCGCTACCGCGAGTACCTCGACGGTTACCGGGTGGAACGGAACAACCCGGTCCGCTCGGCGATGGACCGCGGAGTCTTCGTCGCGCTCTCGAGCGACATCCTGCCCATCGGCCCGCTGGTGGGGCTCTACGCCGCGACCACCCGCAAAGGGATGTCCGGGGAGGTCTACGGGGCGGAGGAAGCCATCTCGATGGAGGAGGCGCTCGTCGGCTACACGAGGAACGGAGCCTTCGTGACCCGCGAGGAAGGGATCAAGGGAACACTCGCGCCGGGGATGCTCGCCGACGTCGCGGTCCTGTCCGACGATCCCCGCACGGTCGAGCCGGAAGCGCTACTGGGGGTCGAGGTGGAGATGACGATCGTGGGAGGCCGCGTTCTTTACCAGAAGGGGTCCTGAATCTTCGCGGGAGGCGGCGCCGAGGCCGCTCTCCGGCGGTGGTACCTTCCGGTCCATGCGCCGTACCGTCCTCGCCGTCCTGCTCGCCGCCGCCTGCTCGCCACCTCCCGAGACCACGGAAACGGCGGCGGAACCCGCCGGCGACCTGCCCCCCATCCTGGCCCAGAACGCCTTCCTGTACTACAGCGATCTGGCCGAGGCGGAGACCTTCTACGGCGACACGCTCGGGCTGCCGCTCGCCGCCGACTTCGGTTTCGCCAAGATGTTCCAGGTCGCGGAGTCGGCGTATCTGACCCTGGTGGACGAGGCCGAGGGCATGCACAGCGCCGACGAGCCGAAGACCGTCGCCTTCGCGCTGATCACCGATCACCTCGCCGCCTGGCAGGACCGGCTCGACGCCGCGGGCGCGAACTTCCGGAGCCGCTTCGACCCGGACGCCGCCGATCCGGAGGCCCCCCATCACGGGTTCACGGTTTTCGACCCCGGCGGTTACATCCTGGAGTTCGAGCGGTTCCTGCCGCACGCGGAAAACGTCGATCTCATGCCGATCCTGGACACCACCGAGCCGCTCGGCGGGGAAGACGCGGCGGCCGGGCCCGGCATGGGGTTCGAGGCCATGATCGTCTGGCTCTACTACCCCAACATCCCGGAGATGCTCGACTTCTGGCAGACGACGTTCCAGTTTCCCGAGACCCTGGACCAGGGATGGGTGAAGGTCCTCCGCACTTCCTACGCGGGCTTCGTCGGCCTCGTGGACTCGACCCGCGGCATGCACTCCTTCACCGAGGACAAGGCGGTCACGGTGAGCTTCTTCGTGGATGACGTGGAACCGTG
This sequence comes from Candidatus Marinacidobacterium sp., assembly GCA_965250045.1. Taxonomy (GTDB): domain Bacteria; phylum Acidobacteriota; class Vicinamibacteria; order Marinacidobacterales; family Marinacidobacteraceae; genus Marinacidobacterium. Next base: position 1,846,616 of record OZ252286.1, on the reverse strand, counting down.
GTACCACCATCTCGAGGCATCCGAGGGTTATCGCTCCCGCACCGAAATCGTCAGCGAGAGCGACCGGGTACAGGTCTTCGTCGGCTACGACCCGGGGAACTACTTCCTGGAGTTCGACACGTTTGTGGAGGCTCCCGGGAACGAGGAGTTGAGGGCGCAGCTCGCGGCCGTGCGAATCGCCGAATAGACCTGGACCTGCCGAGCACCGATTGGTCCGTCGGCGCGCGCGATAACGCCGTTCATGCAAGCCGCGATGCGCCTTTCGCCCGCCTCCGGCGGGCGGCAGAGAAGGACCCCGAGTTCGGGGGTGGTTCGTCCGTCCGCCGGGACCCCGGGGTTCAGCGTCATCCGCACGGCTGCGTGGTACACGCCTTTCCCTGCGCTTCGCGCAGCGATGCCGGTCCCCACCGGAGAACTGGCCATGATCGGGCCGGGCCTGCACACCCCGCCGGCATGAAAGTGGAGTTCCCTGGATGGTGCCAGTCTCGGCCCCACGCCACCATGCAGAGCGACGCGCAGGCAAGGGAACGCCGACCTCTGGGCAGTTCTCCCGGTGGGGCCCGGCACAGCCCGCCGCAGGCGGGCGGCAGGGAAGGACCCCGAGTTGGCGGGTGGTTCGCCTCTCGGCCGGGATCCCGGCGTTCAGCATCATCCGGACGGCTGCGTGGTACACGCCTCTCGCTGCGCTTTGCGCAGCGGTGCCGACCAGAGGTCCGGCGTTCCCTTGCCTGCGCGCCACGTCTTGGGTTGCGGACAGCGCCGAGACCGGAGCCATCCGGGAGTTCGGAGAGACGCGACTCCGCGGCGCGGTGCCGACCGGGGTCGACGTTCTCTTACTGGCTACAGGTAGTCGGACCGGTGGGTGGCGATGTGGCGAATGGCGCGGTGGAGGCCGTCATGCGTCGGCCTCCTTCCTGCCGCGGAGCCAGCCGAAGCTCCGGTCCGGCAAGCGGCCGACGCTACTGGGTTCGGGTGTCGCGGGTCAATGAAGAATTGGCGCGCGAACCCGGGTTTCGCCGATCAGAACCGGCGACAGCCGTCAGAGCGGGGTTCCCTCGGGGTCTGCGGGCGCCACCGAATCCACTACCCAGTCGAGGTAGCGGGACGATCCGGCGCCGACCTCGAACGCGAGGAACTCGGGGGTGTCGTAGGGATGGAGATCGAGAACCCGCTCCTTGAGAGGTTCGACGCCCGCCGCGGTGGTCTTGACGAAGAGGAGTACCTCCGCATCCCGTTCGACCTTGCCTTCCCATTGGTAGATGGAGGTCACCGGACCGATCACGTTGACGCAGGCGGCGAGGCGCTCCTCGACCAGGATCGCGGCGAGACGTTCGCCCTCGTCGCGGGTAGCGAGCGTTGTCAGAGCAATCCAGCAATCGACCATCGCCGGCCTGCCCGCCGTTCGCCGCCGGCTCAGGCGGCCGCCGCCTCGGCGGCCTGGGCTTCGCCCGCCAGCTCTCCCGCCGCGATGAAAGTCTGCCGGGCGGCGCGAACGGCTTCGTCCGGGAAGCGGAGCGTGCGCCCGATGCGGTCGATGGCGTTCCGGAACTCCCGCCAGCGCGCCCGCTGGTCCTTGCCGTAGGGGTCGAAGTAGCGAAGACTCGCCGCCAGGTCGGGACGTTCTTCAACCAGCGCCCGCCGGATGAAACGGTTGCCGTTCATGGAGCCTTCGACCACGTAGAAGGCGCCGAGGGCTGCTTCCGGACTCCAGGACGCACCGCCCAGCGCATCCGCGAATCGAGTGACCGCCGGGGACGGCGAGCGATGGGAGCCGGCGTCAAGACTTTCCAGATCAAGCGCCAGCCTTTCGCCATGGCCACCCATCGCGTCGGCAAAGCTGCGCCAGTCGGGCCCCTGAGCGAGGAGCTGCGCCTTGATGAGGCGAACGAGCCCGAGCAGCCCGGACTGGTGCTCGGCGAGCGCCGTACGGGAAACCTTTCCGCGGACCAGACCACGTTGGAACACGTGGTTTTCCGCCGCGGCGTGCTGATCCGCGGTGGCCGCCTTGAGCCGGTCCGCAAGTCCTGATGTCATTATCAGCAGCCCTACCGGATCACGGCCCAGGCCGCGACGGCCGCGACGCCCAGCCAGATCAGACCCTTGACGAGGAAGAAGAGGAAGGCCGCGCCGGCAAACCGCTTCGCGATGCGGTTGTCGGCGCCGGGCAACCGCTGCCAAAACCTGGTAACCGATTCCATATTCGTCCCGGGAGCTTATTTCCGGGTGGCGCCCGGTTCAAGGCGCAACGGCCACCCGCCGGAAGCGGGTTTCCCCGAGAGAAAGGGCCATCGGCCTTCCCGCAAGGTCGAGTTGGAACGTGACCAGCGCCTCGCCGCGCCAGCGGGCGTCCCAGGCGACCCGGAAAGTCTCGTGGCTCCAGTGGGTGAGCGGGCCGCGAAGGCCCGGGCCATAGTGCAGCCGGAGACCCTCGCCGTCCGCCTTCACCACGATCTCGCCCCCGACCTCATGCCGGTAGGTTCCGGCATAGCCCGCCGGATCGAGATGCGGGCGGGAGCCCTCGACCCGCGCCGCGCGAAGCCCCTCCAGGGCTTTCGCCTGGGCTTCGGCGAGCCCATCGTAGAGCGCTTGCAATTCGGCGCTCCAATCGCGGGACGCGGACCCGAGCAGGGCGTCGAAGGCGCGCAGCATGAGCGCGTGCCGGACCTCCACATGGTCGCGGTTCCCGAGGACATAGACCCCGATCCCCTCGTCGCGGATCAGCCCGGCGATGGCCACCATCCCGTCGATGCTCCCGGTGTGGAAGTCCACCGCGTGTCCGTCGTAGTCCTGCTGGAACCAGCCGAGCCCATAGGTCACCCACTTCGGCTTCGTGAGGCCCTGGGTCGGATAGAACCCGGCCCGGTCCACAAGCGACTGGGGGCGAAACATCTCCTCGACAACGTCTTCGCTGAGGATCCGGGTTCCGTCGGCCGCCACCCCTGAAGCGAGAAGCATCCTGAGCCAGAGCGACATCTCCCGGACCGAACTCCACACCGATCCCGCCGCCGCGACCGAGTCCACCGGAGCATTCTCGATGACCACGGTTTCGCCGTCCACGACGTGGTGCGGCGAAGCGACGTTGTCACGGCCTCGGGTGAGGGAAACCAGCGGCACCGTGCGGTCCATCCCCAACCGGTCGAAGATACGCGAGTCCACGAAGTCGTGCCACGGCATCCCGGAGACCCGCTTCACCACCTCGCCGGCGGTCGCGTACATCACGTTCTGGTAGACGAAGCCCGACCGCATCGAATAGGCCGGCGCTACGTGACGGAGCCGCGAAAGCATCTCGTCCATGTCGGTCTCCTGGCCGTACCAGAAGACGTCGGTGTTCGGCAGGCCGCCCCGGTGGGTCAGGAGATCCCGCACCGTCATCGCCTCGCTCACCCAGGGATCCCCGACTTCGAACTCGGGAACGTGCCGGCGCACCGGGTCGTCCCAGCTCAGCTTCCCCTCGTCCACCAGGATGCCGAGCGCCGCCGCGGTCATGGCCTTGGTGGTCGAACCGATGGCGAAGAGGGTGTCCTCGTTCACGGCTGCCGGTTCGCCGAGTTTGAGAACCCCGTAGCCGCGCGCGAACAGGAGGTCTGGCCCGCGCACCACCGCCACCGCGAGCCCGGTGGCGTTCCAGTCGGAGACCGCCTGCTGGACGTAGCGGTGAAACGCGTCCGCGTCGAACGTCTCAGCCGCCGAAGCGGAAGGCGCCGCGAAGACGGGCACCGCCAGGAGCAGCGCGAGTAGGCGAGGAGCACTTACCAGATTCCGTCGTAGTTCCATCGGGCGGTTTTTACAGCCTGTGGTGAAACCCAGGTGAGCGCCGAGAGCGGTGAGGCCCAGTTCTCCCGGTGGGGCCAGTTCTCCCGGTGGGGCCAGTTCTCCCGGTGGGGGCCCGGCTGACAAGGCGCGTGAGGGAGGAGCCCCCACCGGGAGAATTGGGCCGCGTGGGTTTTGCCACAGGCTGTTAACTCCTCATCAGGGACCGCGGCCGCGTTCGCCGCCGTCTATCCCGCGAAGGTATCGCACGTTTGGCCCACCACCCGGGGCGGGGCACCGCAAGCGGCACGCCACCCACCTCCTGATCCATTGCCGGCAGTCCGGCATCCCCAACCCGAGGTCGGCGTCCCCGCTGTCGAGCGCGCTCCACGCGGGTCGGCCGTACGCGGTTCCGCCCGCCTACCGCGGGCTGTGCCGACCGGAGGTCGGCGGTCCCGTTGGCTCGCGCGTGGGACTGCACTTACACAGCAACCGGCCGGCGCTCCCTTCAGCGGACGCAGGGTTCTTCGCGGGGGAGAAGGGAGCGGGCGAGGAGCTGGTGGAGGGTTCCCTGGTGGTTCCAGCGCGTTGTGTGGTTCGCGGTCGCCAAGGCTTCGAGGAGATCGGCCGCGACCTGCCCCTCGTACACCCGGCACTCAAAGCCCTCCATATCATCCGCGGGTGGTGGATCCGGGAGGGGCCAGGGCCGCTCGTTGAGCACCGAGGCGTCGGGAAGCATCGGGGCCGCGCTCGCGTACACCTGCACGCGCTCTCCGCCATAGGTCTCAAAGGCGTTCTCCGCGGTCGCGAGATCGAGCCGCTCCATCAGGTCCTTGACCGCGGCTACCCGGGGATCCGTATGCGACGCGGCGCCGAGCGCCTCGATGCGCAGCAGGTGCAAACCCTGCCGATCGCGCAGCAGGATCTCGTAGGTCGGCGCATCGGCGATGATGGGACCGGTGGTGGGTTGCGGAACGTTCTCCTCCCCGACCGCGGAGATGCCAGTCGCCGCCGTCGCTTCGATGACCGCGGTGAGGTCATCGTCGCTGAGTTGTCCCCGTTGAATGTTCGGCAGGAGCGGCCCGGGGAAGATCTCGATCGTCGGCCCCTCGTAGAAGAAATCTCCTCCCACGGTCAGTGCGTAGCGGGGCGGCCGACCCAGTCGGTATTCGATGGGGACGAAACCGGGGCCCTGCCAGATCTCCAGAAAAAAGACCTCGGGGTCGTCCGGAAGGTCGAGCGTGTCCGGCGCTGCCACCGGAGGAGGTTCAGGAGGCGGCGGGGTGGTCGGCGCCGGATCAGCATCCGACCCACACCCCGCCGCCACCACGAGCAGGAGGACAAGCGCCAGACTGCCGGCGCATGTCGAGACCCGCCGGTTTAACAGCCTGTGGTGAAACCGACGTGAGCGCCGAGACGGGCGAGGCACCCGGCTGACAAGGCGCGCGAGGGAGGAGCCCCCACCGGGAGAACTGGCCCGAGTGTATTTCGACCGAAGCGCAACGCAGAGCCCCGCGAAACGGGGCGATTCAGGCGGGATGCATCGCCCGTCGAACGCCGCGTGGGCTTTGCCACAGGCTGTTGACATGGCCTCCGGGTGGTCAGCCGCCGAGGCTCGCCCGGACGGCGAGTCCCAGGCTGTAGAGGACACCCGACAGCACCAGGCCGACGCACGCGAGCCGGAGACCGCTGCGGACCCCGGAACGTCCGGTGAACAGACTGGTCGCGGCCCCCGACACGAAGAGAGCCACGCCGCTCAGAGCCACGGCGCCAAGCAGCGCGGCGCCGCTTCCCAGGCCGGCCGCCGGCAGCAGGACCAGCGGGAGGAGCGGAACCAGCGCCCCACCCCCGAAGCTGAGGAGCGACGCCAGCGCCGACGCCCAGGGCGAGCCGAGGTCATCCGGATTCAGCCCGAGCTCCTCCCGAGTCAGGACGTCGAGCGCCCGCGCCGGCTCGCTGATGAGGCGTTTTCCGAGTTCGCGCGCCGTTTCGCGTTCCAGGCCGCGCGCCTCGAAGATCATCGCCAGCTCTTCGGCCTCGTCGTCCGGGTAGAGCCGCAGCTCCTCTTCCTCGAGGGCGATCTGGCGTTCGAAGAGCTCGATACGGGAACGGACTCCCAGATACTCTCCGGCCGCCATCGACACCGCCCCGGCGATCATTCCGGCCGCGCCGATGAGCAGGGCAGTCCCGGGAGCCGCGCCGGCCCCGCTGGCCGCCAGGATCAGCGCCGTGTTCGACACCAGCCCGTCATTGACCCCAAAGATCGCCGCGTGGAGCGCCACCGCCCCGCGCGTGTAGAGGTGGCGCTGCTCCTCGCCGAGGAGGTGGTCGCGGGACTCCGCCCGCCCCGGCGACCCGGTTTCACGCGCGAGCAGCACCTCGAGGCTGGACGGCCCGGCGCGGTAGACGGAAAGACCGCGCACCTTGAGAGCGGCGAGGGCCGGCAGCAGGGAACGCGGACCGATCCGCCGGATCAGCATTGCCACGAGCCGCACCCGGAAGGGCGCCTCGTAGGGGCCCGGGGGCGAACCGCCCGCTTCCTCGATCGCCTTGACCCACGCCTTGCTCTGCTCAAGCGCGTCCACCGAGAGCGCCTGGAAGAGTCGTCGGTTTTCTCCGGTCTCGACCTCGGCGAGCACCAGGTAGACCCACGCCGCCTGGACTTCGCTCTCCCAACTGTCGAGCAGCGATGCCGTCTCCGCCATCATCCGACCCGGCTCAAGGCCCAAGGGTAAAACGCCCGACTCTCGTTCGGGCAGCGCGATCGACGGACGAGCCTCATGGAGTCCCGGGCAGGGTACCCGATGGGAGGTCGACGCGACCCGCCGCCTCGGGCGGCTCCATTCGATACAGCGGGAGCGCGTCCACGCGGCGGGAAATCTCCGCCTCGACGCCCCGGAAGCCTTCTCCCCCTACCCCGCCGAATTCGGCTTCCAGCCGGGCGGCGCTCAGCCCCTCGGGCAGGCCGGAATCGCGTGGCGCGAGGTCGTCTTCCCGGACTCCGTTGGCGAGCCGGACCTGCATCCAGCGGGCGTGCGCGGGGTCGCCGGTGGCGCTGAGCCCGAAGCGGGTCCCCGCCGCATCCATGAGCAGATCGGCGAACGAGAACCCGGTGCCCCCGGCCGCGGCGTCGAGCTGCTCCTTGAGGAGTCCGGCACCGCCGGACACCCCGTCGGGCGCCACCTGCGCGATTCCGGCGCTCAGAAAGAAATGCCGCGCCCAGTCGCGGCGCCCATGCAGGCTGAGCGGGAGGCGGTCCAACAGCCCGCGGGCTTCTTCCCCGCCACCGGGGACCCGGGCGAGGTCAAGCAGCGAGGGATGCCCGAAGGCGCCCCCGAGGGCGAGGAGAGCCGCTCGATTCTCGGCGACCGCGTCGCCTCCCACCGAACGGACCGCGGCGAGGGCGAACGTGCGCCGCAGCACCGCCGCCGTCCGGTTCGGCTGTTCGCGCAGGAGGTCAGCGTCGCGGGCGAGCAGCGTGAGGTAGCCGCCCACCCGGGATTGGACGCCCGCGCTGGTATCCACCCCTTCGGTCCAGCGCACGACAATCGTCGAATCCGCTACCCGGACCTCATCAAACGGCGCGAGGAGGGTCGCCACCGCCTCATTGCGCCAAAGCCAGTGCGACAGGATCCGGGAAGAGGGTCGGACGAGCAGCGACGGCGCTTCGATCCCCCCAAGCCGCAAGGAACGGAAGCCGGCCCGGAATTCCCCGTTCTGGACCGTGGGCTGCGCCGTCGCCGCGATGTTCAGGAAGCGTTCGCCGAACACCGGAACCGATACCGGAATGGACCCGGAGATTTCCATCGAATCGGCGGCCGGCGCCGCGCGGAGCCGCACTCCGGGTTCCACCCCAATGGCCGCGAGCGCGAGCCGGAAACCGGCCGCGAAGGTGGGGGCGTTCAGGGTCGCCTGGGCGCCGGGCGCTCCCTCCCGATAGAAGTCGGCGAACGCATCCCGGTACTGCCCGTCCGGCGATCCCGGGGGCCCGATGGGGTCCGTTACCGCGACCCGGTCGGTGAGCAGCAGGAGCAGCACGGCAACGCTCGCGAGGAGGACGGCGGCGATCGCGATGAGCGCCGGGATCAGCAGCAGCGCCGAGCCGAGTCCCCGGGCGACGACGGCGCCGAACAGCACGCCGACGAACATCCCGGTCAGCGGCGCGAGGAGCGCCGCCAGGTCCGGAACCACGAAGCTCTCCAGTACCTGCCACGGGGCGGCGTCCGGAGCGGCCACCACCAGGGCTGTCAGCACGGCTCCGATCACGAGCGAGGGGAGCAGGACGAGGACGAACCCGGTGATCACCCCCCGCACCCGGGGGAGAACCAGCGGAACCAGGATCCCGACCGGAACCAACCAGAGCCCCTGCCGCGACAGCCCGTAGGCGAGCGAACCGAAGTCCGATCCGGGGAAGGAGCCGTCGGGCCCGAACGCGGCGGCGAACCAGCCGTAACCGAAAAGGACAGCCGCGGCCAGGAGGTTCTGGATCCCGAAACGGGAACGCTCTTCCGCCATCGGAACTCAGCGCGAGGCGCCGCCCGCGCCCCGCGCTTCGGCAATTGCCTGCCAGAAGGGTGGAAGCTGCTCCTCCATCAGCCGACGGTACTCCGCCCGGGCCGCTTCGAAGCGCTCGCTGAGGAGCCCGTGCACCTCGCGCTGCTGGTCCGTGGGGGCGAAATCGGCCCCGTCCCGGCCGGCGTCGTTCGCGAGGGCGCCGAGGCGCCCGTAGAGACGCATCGGCGCCCGGAAAGCATCCTCGCGGGCCCCGGTGAGCCCCACGTCGAAGAAGCGACCTTCAATGGCGATGGCCGTTCCCGCGATCTCCCCGGCGCTCTCGAGTACGGCCTTGAATCGCTCATCGCCGGCGTGGCGCTCCTGGAGTCCTTCGATCTCCCGGCGCACCCACTCGAGTTCATCCACCATCTCGGCCAGCTCGTTCAACTGGGTGTGGATGGCGTCCAGGAACTCGTACTTGGCCCGGATGTCGTCGGGGGTCGCGGCCGATGCCGGATCGGCTTCGACCTGCAGCGTGGTTTCGGCCGTGTGGTCCCCCACCGTGACCCGGGCGGTGTAGGACCCGGGGGGCAGGAGCAGTCCGCGGTAGCCGGGAAAGATGTCGAGATCCCAGGTCCGTATCCGCCGCTCGCCGTCTTCTCCGAGTTCCACCCAGTCCCGGTCGGGCGGGCGCGTCCTCAGCGTCGCCCGTTCGGGTGTCTCGCCTCGCAGATCCCAGTGAATCCGTTGGAGTCCGGGATCCCCGGGACCCTGGAGCGTGCGCACTTCTTCCCCCTCGCTGTCAAGGATGGCGACTTCCGCCCGCTCTGCCGCGGCATCCTCGGCGAGCCACCACGAGACCGGTGCGCCGTAGGGCGCGTTCCGGCCGGTCACCAGGCTGCCGGGTTCGGACTTGATGGATTGCCGGGGCAGGAATCTCCACGCCGTCGGCGAATCGAAGACCCGGAGCTTCTCGTCCGAGGCCTCCGCGAGCCCCCGGAGCGGCCCGATGCCGTCCAGGATGAAAAAGCCGCGGCCATAGGTCGCGACCACCAGGTCGTCGAAGCGTTCCTGGATGACCATTCCGTAGATCGGGGCCGGAGGCATGTCGAGCTGGAGCGAGAACCAGGAGGCGCCGTCGTCGAGGCTGGCCCAGACCCGATTGTCGGTGCCGGCGAACAGGACACCCGCCCGTTCGGGGTCCTCCCGGACCACGTGGACGAACGAGAAGGGTGACTCGGGGATCCCGCCGCTGATCCGTTCCCAGCTCTCGCCGAGATCCCGGGTGCGGAAGATGTGCGGGCGGAAGTCGCCGGACTGATGCCAGCTCACCGCAACGTAGGCCGTTTCCGGATCGTGGTGGGAGGGCTCGATGAATTTGACCCAGCCGTCCTGGTCGAGCCCCGGCACGTTCCCGCTCCGGTCAAGCCAGGTCTCGCCTCCGTCGGTCGTCACGTGAACCTTCCCATCCACGCTTCCGGCCCAGAGCTGGCCAGCCTGCAAGGGAGACTCCGCGAGGGCGAAGAGGACCGAACCGTCAAAGGTGTACAGGTTGTCCACGGTGATGCCGCCGGAGTCCTGCTGGCGGGACTTGTCGTTGGTGGTGAGGTCGGGGCTGATGGTGTCCCAGGACTGGCCGCGGTTGTCGCTCTCGTGCACGAACTGACTTCCGACCCAGGTCGTTCCGGGCTCGTGGCGCGAGAGGACCATCGGGAAGTTCCAGTGCCAGCGGACTTTCAGGTCCGCGGGGGCCCAGCCGTACCCGGCTTCGGGCCACACCCGCACGTCGCGAACGTGGCCGGTGCGGTCGTCGTACACCTCCAGCCCGCCGTCGTAGCAGCCGGACCAGACGACGTTGTCGTCGTGGGGTTCCGGGGTAGCCCAGCCGCTCTCGCAGCCGCCGACCCCGTGCCAGAGGCCAAGCGGGATGCCGCCACCGGCGGTACGGCTCGGCCCCCGGTAGGAGTAGCCGTCCTGGCGGTTTCCGTACACCCGGTAGGGGATCCGGTCGTCCACGGTGACGTGGTACATCTGGGCGACCGGTGGGACCACCCGGCGCCAGCTCTCGCCGCGGTTCTCGGAAATGCTGCCGCCGCCGTCATGGCCGACCAGGATGCGCTCCGGCATCCGGGGGTCCACCCAGACGTCATGGTTGTCGCCACCGGCGCGGTACGACGTCTCGGCCAGGGTGCGGCCCCCGTCCACCGTGCTGCTGAAGAGCACGGAAGCGAAGTAGACGCGGTCGGCGTCCGCCGAGTCCACCGCGAGCCGGACGTAGTAGGGAGCCCGTTCGGCGAGATCGTGGTCGGTCATCATGAGCCGCCAGGAGTCGCCGCCGTCGTCGGAGCGGTAGAACCCGGGACTCTGGTCCTCGATCAGGGCGTACCAGCGGTCGGGGTCGCTCGGGGCGATTCCCACCGCGACCTTGCCGATGGGGTGTTCTTCCCCGCCCGGCAGGCCCCGGCCCTCGCCAGGGAATTTCCCTCCCCCGCCAGGGAATTGCCGGCCCCCGCCAGGGAATTGCCGGTCCCCGCCAGGGGCGCCCTCTTCGTCCGATTTCTGTCCGGACAGCCGCTCCCAGGAGTCGCCGCCGTCTCGCGAGCGGTACACCCCGCTTCCCGGGCCGCCGCTTTGAAGCCCGCCGGTGTTGATCTGGAGTTGCCACATCCCCGCGAGCAACCGCGCGGGGTGGCGGAGGTCCATCGCGAGGTCGGAGCAGCCGGTGTTTTCGTCCACGTGGAGAACGAGCTCCCAGTTCGCCCCGCCGTCCCGGGTGCGATAGACGCCGCGCTCCGGCTGCGGCGCGTAGGAGTGACCGAGCGCGCAGGCGTACACCAGGTCCGGCTCCTCGGGATGGACCAGGATGCGGGCGATGCGTCCGGTGGCCTCGAGACCCCGATGTTCGAAGGAGCGGCCGCCGTCGGTGGAGCGGTAGATGCCGTTCCCCATCGCGAGCGCCGGACGGATGATGAAGGTTTCCCCGGTGCCGGCCCAGACCTGGCCGGGATGGGAGGGGGAAACCGCCAGGGCGCTGATCGAGGCCGCATCCTGGTCGTCGAAGACCGGCTCCCAGTTGACCCCGCGGTCGCTGCTCTTCCAGATGCCTCCCGAAGCCGCCCCGAAGTAGATGACATCGGGGTTGCCCCACTCGCCGGTAGCGGCGCTCAGCCGGTTCCCGTCGGGGCCGATGGTGCGCCACTTGAGACCGCTCAGATGGGCCGGGTCCAGCGTGACCGGTTGCGCGCCGGCCCCCGGGACGACCGCAAAAAGTCCCAGAACCAGCCAAACGGCAAGACGCGCGAAGTGTGGGTCCGGCATGTTGGACGGGACGCTAGCACCATGCCGCTCGCCCGTGGGGACTGTCCACACGCCCCGGAGTTCGGATGGATCGTGGGCCAACTCCGATCCGCCGAGGAACGGATCAAGGCAGGCTGACCGCAAGCTGTCCCGCCCGGCGGTTGTCAGAGGCCAACTGAACGAGTCGGGGAGTGCGCCAAATGAGGACCCGAGGACAGATCCACTCCCCTCCGGTACGATGGGCGGCGGAGGAAAGACCATGAAGAGATTGTCCGGAATAGCGCTCTTGGCGACGGCGGCGTGCCTGCTGACCGCGCCGGGACTCGCGCAGCCCGCCTACGACCTGTTGCTCGCCGGGGGTCTGGTGTTCGACGGCAGCGGCAACCCGGCCGTTCGGGCGGATGTCGGCATTCGCGGTGACGAGGTGGTGGCCATCGGACGTCTGGCCGGGAAGGAGGGTCACGACGCCGCCCGCACGATCGAAGTGGCCGGCTTGTACCTGGCGCCCGGTTGGGTGGATCTCCATTCGCACGCCGACCGGTCGCTCGCCGGCGACAACATGGAAGAGCGGAAGGCGGTGAACCTGGTCGCCCAGGGGATCACCACCGTGGTGATGGGAGCGGACGGGCGGAACCCCGTCTGGCCGATCCGCGACGAGATCGCCGCCTACGAGAGCCGCGGGGTCGGACTGAACGTCGTGCCCGTGGTGGGCCACTCGACGGTGCGTCTCCAGGTAATGGGAGATGACAATGAGCGGCCCGCCACCGACGACGAGGTCGGCCGGATGGCCGAGCTGGTGCGCGAGGGGATGGAGGACGGCGCCTGGGGCCTCGGCGCCGGTCCCGAATACCGCCCGGCCCGCTTCTCGGAAACCAGCGAGATCGTTGCCCTGGCCCACGTGGTCGCCGACTACGACGGCTTCTACTACTCGCATCAACGCAGCCAGTCGCCGATGCCGCGCTGGCAGGTGCCGAGCATCGTGGACGGGCCGACCCTGACCGGCACCGACGGAATGGCGGAGACGATCCGGATCGGCCGCGAAACCGGGATCCGGGTGGTCGGAACGCACATCAAGGCGAAGGGGCCGTCAAGCTGGGGGCATTCGGCGAAGGACGTGCACGCGATCAATCAGGCGCGGGCGCAGGGGGTTCAGGTGTATCTGGACCAGTACCCCTTCGAGACCTTCGGCGGCGGGCCGGTCGGGGTGATCCCGGTCTGGGGATTCGCGCCGCCCGACACCGACCGGTCCGGAGGGCTCGACGATCCGATGTGGCGAACGCCCGGAATGCTGAGCCTCGCGAACCTGGAGGCGAACCTGGCTGACGACACGACCCGCGCCGAGTTGATGCGCGACCTCGAACAGCAGATCGACCTCTTCGGCGGCGCCGACCGGCTGATCGTTGTGCTCTTCCCGGAGGATCCGTCACTCGTGGGCCAGACGGTGGCAGCGGTGGCGGGTGACAGCGGCCAGAGCGTCGCCGAGACGCTGATCGACTTCGCGCGCACCGGCAACGAGGAACTGCTCCACGGAGTGCTGATCCGCCCGATCGCCGGGGACCGGTTCGACGTGGAGACCTACATGGTGCAGGACTTCACCGCAACCTCAACCGATGCCGGCATCGCGCTCGAGGCGACCCCCGGCCGGCACCCGCGCTACTGGGGCAGCTACACGCGCAAGATCGCCCATTACGCCAGGGACCGGGGGCTCATCAGCCTGCCCTTCATGGTGCGGTCCTCGTCCAGCCTGCCGGCGGCGATCGTGGGGATGACGGACCGCGGCTGCCTGCGGGTCGGCTGCAAGGCCGATATCGTCGCCTTCGACTACGACCGGGTCGAAGACAACTCCACGATCATGAACCCGGACGGCGCCCCCAAGGGGATCCCCTGGGTGCTCATCAACGGGCAGTTCGCCATCGAGGACGGACAGTCCACCGGGGCGCTCGCGGGGGTGGTCATCAAGCGCGGCGGGTAGGGCCCGCGGGGGCCGAACCCAACAAAGCCGGAACCGCGAAGATGCAAGGGACCGCCGGCCAGTTCTCCCGGTGGGGGCCTCCGACCGGCATCGCGCGGGAGCGAGAAACCAGCACCGATGATGCTGCGCCGCGCCAACGTGCGAGCCCGACAGCGCCCACCGCAGGTGGGCAGAATGCAGCCGTGACAGCCTGCGACCTTACCCTTGCAGGCTCGGGGGTAAGGAGGACGGAGGATCGCGAATGTTTGTGAAGGTCACACCAAGGCGTCAGGTGACCCTTCCGGCACGCGTGCTCGACGCGTTGGGCGCAAAGCCAGGGGACCGGCTCCTGCTCGAAGAAACCGGGAAGGGTTTTCTTCTTCGCCGCCGGCGCATTGAGCCCGACCGGTTGGCGCCGCTTCGCCACAAGCTCCGGCGCGGCCACGGGCGTTTCGACATCCACACCTTCCGTAAACAACCCCACGGCCCTTCGCTTAGCGTTGCTGTTCTCCGGACCAACTCACTGGACCGCCGCCGGGCGGCTGGGAGACCGACGCCGCGGCTGATCAGCGCCGTGAGGGGCGATGAACCATCGTCCCCATGCAGCCCTACGGTGGTGACACCTTCTGACGGTAGGGCGGCGTACCGTCCCCAAGAGCACCTTGAATCGGATGCGGATCTTCAAAAGCCGCTGAGCACGACCTATGACGCAAGACACGGCATTCGGTGGCGCGGCGACCATCGGTGCGCGGCTACGTCAGGAGGACGCATGGGCGACCCAGGTTCTCCCGCCCGACGCACACGGCGCGCGGCTTCTTGCGGTGGTCGCCGACGGGATGGGAGGCCATCCCGCCGGGGACGAAGCGAGCCGGATTGCCTGCCGGGCCTTCGTGGAGATCTGCACCGCCGCCGCCGGGTCGCCCCGGGAGCGACTTCGTCACGCTCTCGATGCGGCGAACCGTCAGGTGCGCGCGGCAGTCCTGGCTCGTCCCGAGCTCTTCGACATGGGCACGACGCTGGTGGCCGCCCTCTTCCACTCCGGCGGCTGCGATTGGCTGAGCGTCGGCGACTCCTTCCTCTTTCACTACCGGGGCGGCCGGATCGGACTTATCAACCCGCTCCACACCTTCGGGGCCGAACTCGACGAGATGGCGCGACGCGGGGAGATCACGCACGACGAGGCGGCCGAGGATCCGGGGCGGCCGATCATCACCAGCGCCATCATGGGCAGCCCCCTCGACGAAGTGGCCGAAGGCAGCCTGTGTCTGGCACCGGACGATCTCGTCATCCTGGCGACCGACGGGGTGGAGACCCTGGGCGAGGACGGGATTGCGTCCGTCTGCGACGGGCACGCGGGCAAGGACGTCGGGAGGATCGCTGGAGCCATCATTGGCCGGATCGACGAGATGGGGCATCCGTACCAGGACAACGCGGCGGTGGTGGCAGTCCGAGCGTCGACTTCCTGAGGCCCCAGACGCTGGGCGGGAGTCAGTGGGGCTCGCCTCCCATCGGATCGATGGTGGAGGAGGTGCGGCTGATAACCAAGAGCGCGGCCTCGACGTTCGCCCCGCCGCTGTGCCGGTGTGAACACCAGGTGTGAACACCGGCGTTCCCATACCTGCACGCCGTGAGGAGGAGTGGGGTTTGTGCCATCCGCCGCGCTACGCGCGGCGGTGCCGACCGGAGGTCGGCGTTCCCTTGCGGGCGGCCCCATCGGGCTGAGCAGCAGTACGCGGTTTCGCACACCTGCCGGCGGGCGATGCCAGTCGGAGGCCCCCACCGGGAGAACTGGCCGGCGCTCCGCCGTCGCACGCGCTTCACCCTGATCGGCGATGCGCGGTCTCGCGGCCCGGCGGGCCGCGGTGCCGGCCGGAGGCCGGCGTTCCAAGCCGGCGGCGCCATCTGGCTGTGCAGAAGTACGCGCTCTCCGCTGTCGCGCGCGCTTGGCGCAGGTTGGCGCTGCGCATTGCGTATTCCCTGACCGGGCAGGGACCGAAGTCCCTGCCCGGAAGGGAAGTTGCTTGGCTAGAAGGAGTAGCGGAGGGCGAACTCGAACTGGCGGGAGGGGGCGTTGATGTTCGCCGCCAGGCCACTTTCGTTGTCGCCGAAGGCGCCGGAACGCAGGTTGCTGTTGGCATTCCCGAAGTTGGCCCGGTCGAAGGCGTTCAGCACCTGGAAGACCAGCTCGATGCCGTGGGTCCCGCTGATGTAGAAGTTCTTCGAAGCACGGAAGTCCACGTTCAGGAAGTTCGCGCAGGCGAAATCCGTCACCGGAGTCCGGCCGGTGGACTGGCGGTAGGCGTTGGCCGGACCAAGGTCCAGATTGCGGCACCCGTAGGAGTTCCCCGCATTGAAGCCCGGGGCCAGGTCGCCCGAGTACCCGTCGCCGTTCAGGTTCGTGCCCGAGGTGACGAGGACCGCGAGCGGCGAACGGTAGTCCAGGATCGTGGAGACCCGGATGTCTCCCGGCAGAACCAGAATCGCGCTGCTCACCAGCCGGTGGCGGCGGTCGGTGCCGCCCGGATGGGTCACCTGCGTGTATCCGGGAAAGTCCGACTCCCAGCCGGAAGGCTCGGTGCCGCGGGTCCAGAGCTCCGTCGTCTCCGTCTTGGCCAGGGTGTAGCTGACGAGGAATTGCCAGCCGTCGGCGTAGCGCTTTTCGAACTTGGCGTAAAACGCCTGGTAGTCGTGATCGAGGAACGAATAGGACGCGTTCACCCGGTTGAACTGGGCCCAGGGGCGCACGCCGTCCACCGGGTAGTTGATATTCACATTGCGCTGGGCGTCAGCGCGAGTGGCCACCCGGGTCAGGTCGAGCGAGAGCGCCATGTCATCCCGGAATTGATGCGCGACGCCCAGGTTCAAGTGGTGGGCGTAGGGCTGCTCGTAGTCGTTGTCGAGGACCGTGATGTTCGGCGGCGCCGAGGAGAGGTATTCCTCGCGGGAACGCCCGCCGAGCGGATCCAGAAAATCCGGGTTGTCGATGATGATCGATTGCCCCTGGTGCCACCAGCGCTCCCCGAAGTTCGTCAGGGTGCGGATGTTCTCGAAGAATTTCCCGTAGCCACCCTTGACCGTGGTCCGCCCGGTGTTGTCGCCGGAGAGGTCGTACACGAAACCGATCCGCGGACCCCAGTTGTTCTTGTCGCCCCGGGCGTCCGCGCCTTCGTGGAACGGGATCGGCAGCGGGAACTGGATGTCCCGGATGTCCTCGTTGAAGGGGCCGACCTGAAGGTCGTAGCGGAGGCCGAGGTTCAGGGTGAAGCGGTCGCTTGTCCAGTCGTCCTGGGTGTAGATCGAAAAGTGATGGACCGGAACGCGGTCAAACACCGGTTGCCTCTGGGTGTACTGGATCGGGTGGGTGTCCGGGTTGTTGGGATCGAAGGGCTCGTCGGTGTCGAAGTTGAACCGGCCGGAATATCCGCCGACGCTGTCCGCCGCGAAGTCGATCCAGTTGTAGTCCACCCCGAACTTGACCTGATGGTCGCCGCCCATCCCCTGCGTGAACCAGGTGAAATCGTCCTTGAACTGCCACCGGGTCTCGGGACCCATCTGGTCGTTGCAGGAACCCATCCGGAGGGTAGGCCGGCGGATGTCCTGTTCGCAGAGCGCAAGCCGCTCGGCGTTGAAATCACCCGGATCCCAGGAACCATGGCTGAACGCCTCGCTCACTTCGTACTTGGAGAAGGCCCGTTGGAAGCGGAACTCGTTCAGGGAGTTCGTCCCGGTGACCGAGGTCACACCGAAGACCTCGGCGTTCCGCGGCACCGCGAAGTCGAAACCGTCAATCCGGCTGCCGCCGGCGGTCAGGTTCGGGCGGTACTCGTTCTCCCAGGCGATCCGCAACCAGACGGAATGGTCTTCGGTGACCTGGTGGTTGATCCGGGCCAGCCACATGTAGCGCCACTCGTCCTTCGGGAAGCTCCCCTCGAACTGCGGGTGTACCCCGCGCGTGTCGATGTCGTAGAAGAGCTCCTCGTTCGTCCGCTCGTAGGCGAAGAAGAAGTGGGTGCGGTCCTCCACGATGGGGCCGCCGAAGGACCCGCCGAACTGGTGCCGGCGGTACTCCGGCTTTTCGAAGCTCGCATCCTCCGCGGCGAATTCCGTCTGCTGGTGGGTGAGTTCGGTCAACGACTTGTCGCGGAAGAACCAGAAGGCGCTGCCGGCGAAGTCGTTCGTGCCCGACTTGGTCACCACGGTCATGAGGCCGCCGGTCGCGAGCCCGTACTCCGCCTTGAAGTTGCTGGTCGTGACCTGGAACTCGCCGATGGCGTCCATCGGGAAGTTCTGGCGCGCCTCGCCCATCTCGGCCCAGGTGTTGTTCACCCCGTCCACGATGAAGGCGTTCGCGTAATAGCGGCCGCCAGCCCCCATGTTCACGTTGCCGCGGTAGTAGTAGCCGCGGATCGCGTCCTGGCTGGTGCCGGGGGTGAGCAGCGCGAGGTCCACCCAGCGGCGGGAAGCCACCGGAAGATCCTGAATCTGGAGGTCAGAGACCGACGTCGAGATATCCGAACGCCGGGTGTCGAGCAGCGGCGCCGTCCCGGTGACGGTGACGGTCTCCTCGACCTGCGCGAGCGACAGTGACTGGTCCATGACGATCGTCTGCTGGATCGTCAAGATGACTCCGGTCGTCTGTACCGTCTGGAAGCCGGTGAGTTCGGCGGTGACCGTATAGGTCCCGGGCTGCAGCCCCGGCAACCGGTAGTCGCCGCCCGCGTCGGAGACCGAGCTCCGGGAGACGCCGGTGGCCTCGTTCACGGCAGTGACGTTGGCGCCCGGAAGGACGGCGCCCGTCGCATCAGTGACCTGGCCCTCGATCTGCCCGTACTGGGCGAGGGCGGGAGTCGCGAGGAAGAGGGCGGCCACCAAAACGGCCGCCCCCTGACAGACCCGGGCAACCGAACACCTTCGGAATCGCTCAAATCTGCTGAATGCGGTCTTGCTGGCCATGTCTGGGTTTCTCCTTGTGGAAGCGACAGACTGAGGCCCGGTCAGGCGACCGGACCGGAACGAAAAAGTGTCGGAGCTTTGCGGCCTTCCATCTATTGGGCGGTGAACATCGCCATCAGGATGGTCTCGCCCCGAAACTGCTGGTTGGATGGTTGATCGCATGGCAACGGTCAGACGGTCACCGGGATGCGCCTGGGAATGGGTTTCGAGGGAGAGCGGTGGCGGATGCCGATGACGCGGCCTTTTTCGGGGGGCTGCGGCATTCCCTCCAGGCGGCGTGAGATCTCCTGAAGGAGTTCGTAGTACTCGGCCGGCATGGAGGCGGACCGCCGGGTTCGCATGTCCACATAGACGCCGATGTGCTCGCAGGTGGCTGCCAGCACCGGTTCGCCGACCGGAGAGTCCGGCTCGGCGCCTGGGGATTCGGGCTCGCCGAAGAGGCGGAGGAAGGCGTGGATCAGCTTGTCGCTGAAATCAAGGAGTTGGTAGGTGACGAAGAACGAGCGGCCGGGGTGCAGTTCGTGCTGGTAGGTCACATGGTCTTCCAGCGCAAAGGTGGACCCGTAGTCGTTGTCGTTATCCCAGAGTCCAATACGACTTAGCATGTGTTGCGTAGCCTGATCGAAAGCCCTCCGATAGTACACGACGTTCATGTGCCCGTTCCGGTCGGTCCAGTCGGGGGCGACGACGCCCTCGAAGATGCGAAATCCCCGCTCGGGATCGAGAACCAGATCGGAAGGCAGACGGAACGGCATGACGGTAGCTGGGTAGATTACGTGAACATGGGGGCACCGGGTTCCGGCGGACGGCGCCTGGACTCGAGATGGATAGGTTAGGGTGAGCCGCCGAGGGGGGATCGTCATGCGTTCATCCATTCCTGTTTCCCTGTGTCTTTCCCTGCGTCCATGGCGGCCGTTGGCCGCAGCGGCCGCGGTCCTGCTGGCCTCCGGATGCTCGGGGCCCTGGCCGCCCGCGCCCGACACGCGGGTGGAGGTGGTCACCGACACGATCCACGGCGTCGAGATCCCCGACCCCTACCGCTGGCTCGAGGATCAGGAGAGTCCGGAGACGCGGGCGTGGATCGACGCCCAGAACGAATACGCGCGCCGGATCGTGTCCGACACCGAACTCGAAGCCCGGATCGCGGCCCGCCTCGCGGAGCTCATGGAAGTCCCGTCGGTTTCGGCTCCCCGGGGGGCCGGCGACCACGAGGTCTTCACGCTGCGCCGCGCCGGGGAGTCGCAGGCGCGCATCTACCGCCGGGAAAAGAGCGAGGACGAAGCCACCGGAGCGCGCCCGGACCCGGGCGGCGAGTACGAACTGCTCCTGGATGCCAGGGAGCTCGGGTTCGACGAGTTCGCGAGCCTCGACATCGTGGACATCTCTCCCGACGGGTCACTCCTGCTCTACCGCATCCGGGACGGGGGGCTCGACGAGATCAGCGTGCGCCTCCTGGATCTCCAGACCCTCGAAGAGCGGCCCGACCGGCTGCCCGAGGCGCTCTACGGGACGATCGCGTTCGACGGGAAGGGGGAGGGCTTCTACTACGTCCCCCGTTCCCGCCAGGACGGCCCCCGGGTTCGCCACCACCGGATCGGAACGCCGATGAGCGAGGACCGGGAGATCTTCGGCGAGGGATACGGACCGGAAGCGTTCCTCCGGGTGGAGGAAATCGAGGACGGACAGCACCTGCTGCTCGGCGTTCAGCACGGCTGGATGCGGAACGAGATCTTCGTCATGGACCAGGGGAGCGGAGAGGTCCACCCGGTGCTCGAAGGCGGACGCGCCCACGCCACCGCCCGCTACCAGGAGGACCGGTTACTCCTCACCACGAACCTGGATGCGCCCCGCTACCGGGTCCTCGAGATTCCCACCGAGGGCGTGGACCCCTCCCGCTGGTCGGACCGCTCGCGCTGGCGGGAATGGATCCCCGAACAGGAGCACCTGCTCCGGGGCTACACCACCATCGGCGAGCGCACCTACGTGGACCTGCTGGCGGACGTCGCTTCCCGCATCCTGGTGTTCGAAGCGGGAGAGGCGGGCGGGCCCCTCCAGGCGGTGGACGAGGTTCCCCTGCCCCCGCACCACACGGCTGGCTTGAGCAAGCTGGGCGAGGATGGCGCGGTGCTCACCCTCACCTCGTTCGCGGTACCCCAGACCCGCTACCGGCTGGACCTCGAAACCTTCGAGCGGGAACTCATCGAACCGTCCCGGCCGGAATATGACGGCAGCGAGATCCTCGTCGAACAGGTCTGGTACACCTCGAAGGACGGAACCGAGGCGCCGATGTACCTCATGCGGCGGCGCGGGGTGGAACCGGACGGCGACCTGCCCACCCTGCTCCACGGATACGGCGGCTTCAACTCGAGCCTCACGCCGTCCTTCCGGGCGCAGGCGGCGGTCTGGGTGGAAGCGGGGGGCGTCTTCGCGGTGGCGACCCTGCGCGGCGGCGGCGAGTTCGGCGAGGACTGGCACCGCGGCGGCATGCTGGAGAACAAGCAAAACGTCTTCGACGACTTCATCTCCGCCGCCGAATGGCTCATCGGGAACGGCTACACGAACCCGGATCGCCTCGCGATCACGGGTGCGAGCAACGGGGGGTTGCTGGTGGCGAGTGCCTTCACCCAGCGGCCCGATCTCTACCGCGCCGTCTTCTGCGGATTCCCCGACCTCGACATGGTCCGGTTCTACACGTTCACGCACGCGAACAACATGCCGGCGCTCCTCGAGTACGGGAACGCCGAGGTCCCGGAGCAGTTCGAGTTCCTCCGCCAATACTCGCCCTACCAGGCCGTAGCGGACGGGACCGACTACCCGGCGGTGATATTCACCCAGGGCGACCTCGATACCCGGGTGCCGCCGCTCCAGGCGCGCAAGATGGCGGCGCGAGTCCAGGCCGCGTCCTCCTCCGGGCTTCCGGTAATCCTCCGTTACGCCCCCCGCGCGGGCCACGCCGGGGGCCGGAGCCGGGTACCCGACCGGGCGATGGAGACGGCCTTCCTGATGATGCAACTCGGGATGAGCTACGGGGAGGAGCCGGAGAACTAGACGAACCGCCGGCACGCGGCGGGGTGCGTTCCCGTCGGTGCTCCCGCCCGCGAACGGCGCCCGCCCGCTACGCGCGGGATCCGCCACCGAGTCTCCATGGCCTATTTACTCGCTCTCAGTGCGGCGGCGCTGTACGGCGCCGCCGATTTCCTTTGCGGCCTCGCCGCGCGTCGAGCGAACACCCTCGCCGTCGTCGTGACGTCGCAGGGCTGCGGCCTGACGCTGCTGCTCCTTAGTCTGCCGCTGTTGCCCGAGGCCACCCCGGCGGCGCGCGATCTGGTCTGGGGCGGCGCGGCCGGACTCATCGGCGGCGTCGGGGTGGCGCTGCTGTATCGGGCGCTTGCGGTGGGGAGGATGGCGGTCGTGGCTCCGACGACGGCCGTGTGCGCCATGCTGATTCCGGTCGCCACCGGCGTCTGGCGCGGGGAACGGCTTGGATCGCTGACCATGCTCGGGGTCGCGCTGGCGATCGTGGCCATCGTGCTGGTCAGTCAGCAGCGGGCGGCGGCGGGGGCCGTGTCGGTCCGCGCCGGGGCGCTGCCGCCCGGTGTCGGCCTCGCGCTGGTGTCGGGCGTGGCGATCGGCCTGTTCTTTCTTGCCCTGGCCGAAACGGACGCCGGGGCAGGTATGTGGCCTCTGGTGGCGGCGCGCGCCGCCTCGGTGACGCTGTTCAGCGTCATCGCACTGGTCAGCGGGCGGCCGTTGCGCCTGGCGGCGCCCGTCGCCAGGATCGCTCTCGCCGGCGGCGCCGTGGATGTGGGCGCCACCGCCCTGTACCTGTTGGCCTCCCGTTACGGGCCGCTCAGCGTCGTCGTCACCCTCTTGTCGCTGTACCCCGCGAGTACCGTGATCCTCGCGCGGGTCGTGCTCGGCGAGCGCCTCAATGGCTGGCAGGTCACCGGGGTGGCGTGCGCGGCCCTCGCGGTCACGCTCATCGTCGGTCGGGGATGACACGGTGCCGGGCCCCACCGGGAGAACTGGGCCTCCCCGCTCTCGGCGCTCACCCGGGTTCCACCACCGGCAGCTAGCCCAGCGTTCGCGCAAAGGTCGGAGCTTTGCGGTGCTGGGTTGCCTGCTCGAAGGCGTAGGCGATGCGGATCAGCGCGGGCTCGCTCCACGCACGCCCGAAGAATGAGATGCCCGCCGGCAGCCCTGAGACGAACCCCATGGGCACGCTGATGTCCGGGTAACCCGCGATGGCAGCCGGTCCGGCGCTGCTGCCGCCGTCCAGCCGGTCACCCTTGATGTGGTCGGTGGTCCAGGGCAGGTCGCGGGTGGGTGCGACGATGGCGTCCAGCTGGTGCTCGTTCATGAGGGCGTCGATTCCCTCCTCCCGGTTGGCCCGCTGGATCCTACGCACCGCGTTCAGGTAGACCTCGTCGGTCAGCGGGCCGTGGGCCTGAGACGCGATCATGCGCTCCTGGCCGAAGTAGGGCATCTCCAACTCGGCGTTCCGCTCGTTGAACTCGATGATCTCCGCGAGCGTGCGCACGGGGGCGTCGGGGCCCAGCGTTGCCAGATAGGCATTCAGGTCTGCCTTGAACTCGTACTCGAGGACGAGCAGGGGAAGTTCGTCGCTCCAGGCTGACACAGCCAGGTTCGCGGGATCCACGATCACGGCACCCGCATCCCGCATCGCCGCGATCGCGTCTTCGAAAAGCGCCATGACACGCGGATCGAAGCCGGTGAAGCTGCGCGCCACCCCGATGCGCGCTCCCTGGAGGCCTGCCGGATCGAGGAACTGCGTGTAGTCGGCGTGGAAGTTGCCGCCGCTCGAGGACGTGGCCTCGTCGCGCGGGTCGATGCCCACGGCTCCACCCAGCAGGATGGCCGCGTCGCGCACGGTGCGGGTCATGGGCCCGGCGGTGTCCTGGGAGTGGGAGATGGGGATGATGCCGGAGCGGCTCCAAAGCCCCACCGTGGGCTTGATGCCCACAATGCCGTTGCTGGATGAGGGGCACATGATGGAGCCGCCCGTTTCCGTGCCCACGGTAAGCGCGCACAGGTTCGCGGAAGCCGCCACTCCCGAGCCGGAACTGGACCCGCACGGGTTGCGGTTGAGGGCGTAAGGGTTACGGCACTGGCCGCCCCGGGCGCTCCATCCGCTGGTCGCCCGCTCCCCGCGGAAGTAGGCCCATTCGCTCATGTTGGCCTTGCCCAGGAGAATGGCGCCAGCGGCGCGCAGACGCTCGGCCACAAAGGAATCGCGCGCCGGGATGGAGCCCTCGAGCGCGAGCGATCCCGCCGTGGTGGTCATGCGGTCGTGGGTGTCGAGATTGTCCTTGAGCGCGACCGGGATGCCGTGGAGCGGTCCGCGGAGTCCGCCAGCACGGCGCTCCGCGTCGAGTTCATCGGCGATTTCGAGCGCGTCCGGGTTGATCTCGATCATCGAGCGAAGTTCGGGGCCCTGCCGGTCCATCGCTTCGATGCGCTCGATATAGGTCTCGGTGATGGAGCGGGCGGTGTGTTCGCCCGACTCCATCATGCGCTGGAGGTCGCCGGCCGTGATCTCGTCGAATTCGAACGGCGGGATCTCGCCCTGCGCGCCGGTGGCCGATGGCGACTCGGAGGCGGACGGGGAACACGCGAAGTTCGCCGTCAGGCCGGCGCTGCCGGCTGCGGTTGTGCGTAGGAATGCTCTTCGGTCCATGGATGCTCTCCCGTTCAGCGCAGCATACCTATCGCGCAACCCGTTCACCGGTTCCGGCATCCGGCACGCCTGTCACCCCGTCCAACCACCGGCCGGGCGGTTGAACCAGACGTGCACCTGTCCGGTGCCGACGGCGTTTTCGTATTCCGAAAACATCCGTCCGCGAGCCGTGCAGTCCACGCCGCCGGCGGCGGCAACCGCCATCAGGTAGTGGCCGAAGCGGCCCTCGGGGGCGAAGCGGGCGTAGTCGTCCATCCCCTCGACGATCCGGTGGTGATCGCCCGCCTTCATCCACTCGATCCGCTCTTCGTCCGCGGCGCGCGCTTCCGGGGTACGTACGTGCACGGGATCGGACGCCTCATGCTGCGCGATCACGGGGAGCGGCCAGAAGCGGTGGCTCATGCCGCCGGAGGCGAGGAGCACCGTCCGCCGGCCCGTTTCCTCCACGGCCTCCCCGATCGCCCGCCCCATCGCCAGGAAGTCGGGAGTCGTCCCGGTCTGGCAGGAGCTCACCGAGACCACCCGCTCACCGCGCCAGAGGTAGTGGAGCAGGTTGATCGTCGGGTAGTGGACCGGGAGATGCGGATCGCTTGAGGCGTGCGCCGGCTGCCCGGCACGCCCGGCGGCGGCCTCGGCGGCGCGGGCGAGTTCGGGATCGCCGGGATAGTCGTAGGGAACTCCGTGCATCCCCCGGGGCAGCTCGTCCGAGGTGTAGCGGCCGTGGCGGCGATCCTGGGCCGTGAGCAGGTGCTCGACCGTGCTCGCCCAGTGGGTGTCGAAAATGACGAATGTCTCGGGCTCGAGCTCGTCGAGCACTTCGTTTCGGAGCCGGCGGAGTCCGGGAACCAGGCTGATCTCCTTGCCCTCGTTCAGTTCCCGCCGCACCTCCTCGGGCAGCATGATCGTCGGGACGTGGGAGAGCAGGCCGAAGCCGACAACCGCCATGAGCTACTCCTGACCCCGGGAGAGCGTCTGCCCCCCGCGGAAGGTGAGGCCGACCCGCCGCCAGCAGCCGCCCAGGACTTCCCGGGGCTCGAGCGACAGGAGTTCCTCGGTGGGCGAAGGAAAGACCCGGAGTGCGGCGTCGCCGGTGTAGGCGGTCCCGAGTTCCACCTCCGAGGTCACCTTGACGATCTCGTGGAGCGCGTCTTCGCCATCCGCCTCCACGCTCGGCAGGAGCCGGTGGTGGAGCATGGGATGGGCGTTCACGAAGCCGGCGCTCTCCGCCTCGCCGGTGATCGTGAAATCCACCTCCAGGAGACGGCGGGAACCGGCGGCGAGGCTCGCTCCGAAGCGGCCGCCGGGAGCCAGCCGGGGTCCGGCGCAGCCGATGAGCGCCGGCCGGGTCATCCAGATCTCCCCGAGTTTCTTGGGATAGCCCTGGATGTGGCCGCGCAGGAGCGAGGCGTCCTGGTCCACCCAGATGAAGAGGCAGCGCGACCAATCCTGCCCCTGATAGTGGCAGCGGACGACCAGCAGGCACTCCTTGTACTGGGAGCGCACCGGGTCGAGCTCCTCTTCCCCCGATTCGCTGCGCCACTGCCACTCGGCCCAGACGGCCGCCACCGCGTCCGGGCGGTCGGCGACCGGCTCGAGCGGCGGGGGCAGCAGGGCCGCCACCGACCCCGGGTCGGCCAGATACTCGATGGTCAGCATCTCGCCCGAGTAGTGCCAGGGCGGCGGAGGGAGCAGGGACGCCTGCCCGGACGGGGTCCGGGGGAAGAGAAAGCCTTTCGTCATCGCGTCTTTCACCAGACTACACGGACGCTCTCGGGGCCGCGGAATTCGAACCCGCGGAGCGTCACCTCCTCGTCGGGATGGAGGCGAAGGCCGGGCAGGTTTCGGAACAGGCGTTCGGCGCCGACCCGGATCTCCTGCCGCCCGAGCCATTCGCCGAGACAGCGGTGGACGCCGAGGGCGAAGGCCGCGTTCCCGCCCTCAATGCGGGCGGGGTCGAGGTTGGCGGCGCGGAGGATGCCGGAAACAAGAACGCCCTCGGGGAGCCGGACCCCGGCGAGTGCGGTTTCCCGGGTGGTCGTGCGCGTGATCGTGCCGACCGGGGTGTAGCGGCGGAGCACCTCGTCCACCAGCCGCCGCATCGCGGCCGGACTGCCGAGCGCGCGCTCGCGGAGTCCGTTGTCGGTGAGCATGGTCCACACCACGAGGCCGATGCCGTCCCGCGGTTCGTTGATCCCCCCGGAGATCATCAGGCGCACGTTGTTCACGATCTCGGCCGCCGAGAGGTTCTGGTCGGCCCGCAGGATGTGGAGGAGGCCGCAGGCCTCGGGCCGCTCGCGGAGCTCGTCGAGCCGGGCGAGCACCGCTTTCTCGACGGAATCGGCGGCTCGCCGGCCGACCGCAAACACCTCGGGTTCCTGTTCGAAGTTCGCCACCCCGACGCAGAGGCCCTCGCACCAGTCCCAGACGTCGCGGAAGTCGTAGGCGTCGAGGCCGAGGACAGTGGCGAGTGACCCTGCGCTCACGAGCGCCGCATAGCCGGCGATGATGTCCGCCTCGCCGTCATCCCGCATGGAGGCGATGAGGCGGTCGCAAAGCGCGGGGAGTTCGGTCTCCGCGAAGGCGCCGCTCCGCCCGGCCCGCAGGAACGGCGGCTTGCAGGCCTTCTGCAGCCGGGTGCAGGCCGGCGGATCCAGGGTCAACATGTTCTCGCCGAGGGTCCGGGCGAGGAAGCTCGGCTCGGTGGCGGCACTGAAGATTTCCGGCTGATCCTCCATCGTCTGGACATCGTCCCAGCGGGTCACGAACCACATCTGGAGCGCGGGAATCCAGGCCACCGGCTCCTCCTCGCGGAGGCGGGCCAGGATGGGATCCGGGTCCCGGTCGAGTTCCTCGGCGGTGACGGTCGCGGCGAAGCTCATGGGAGTGGGGCTGCTGTGCGGGGCCCGCAGCCAGGCCGGCAAGGAGTCAGAGGTAGGGAAGGTACTCGCGCTTCTCCCAGTCCGTGGTGTGGCCCCGGTAGCGCTCCGGACTCGTCTGCTGGTTTGAAGTCATGCGGCCGCTTCGAGAATGGCGTCTACAAACAAGGCGAAACTTCGGGAGCGGTTTCTGCCGCGACACATTCGAGCAGCGATCGTCCGGGCTGCTTCCCTCTTCCGCAAGCCGGTCGTGAAGTATCCGTGCCGCTTCAGAATCCTTTCGAAAGCTTCCCATGTCCCTCCCCGAATTGCGTCGGACTCCCGGAATGCTGCGCGCTGTGGAACGGTTGCGGGAACGCGGGGATAGGCCTCACACACCGCCTGCCAATCGCCGAAGTACCAAGCCTCAAGTTCTTCGATGGCGATTCGATTCACTATCTGCCAGTTGCTGGGACCAACCTCCGAGCGCGTTCGTAGTCCAGCGACGGCGGCTGCGGCCTCAAGTTCCCTCTTGAGCGCGTGGCAATCGTCGCCGTCTCGATCCAGAACCACGAAAATGCGCCAATCGTTCGGTAGCCAGCGGGCGTAACCACGAAGGCGATCTGACAGGTTCCGACGTAAAGCCATCTTGTTCCCAAAGGAGTGCACCTCGAACGTCTGTTCCTCCGGGAGGATGCGCGGAAGAAGTGTCTGAAGAAACTCCTCCATAGATGGTTCCTCAACCAGGAACGAGAGATGGCGGGTCGTCATCCGGCCTCCTCGTCCGTCCGCCGAGCGGGGCCGCCTTCATTGACGAGAGGATCGCCAGCGCCGAAATGGCCTTCCATCCAAAGGTCACCGAGACGCGCCCCCTCTTCCACGAATTCATTGACGCCCCGGCTGTCGGAGACACGCTGGACTTGCGTGTACCCCGCCTCGTCGCGCCAAAGCACACGCACTTCGGCGGGCCGCAATTCGTCCACGAAGAATGGTGAATGGCTCGTGATGAGCAACTGGGTGCTCTCCGAGGCGGTCCGACACTCCTCTGCCAGTTCCGGCAGAAGCCTGGGGTGCAAGAAGTTCTCGGGTTCCTCAATGCCGATCAGCTTCGGCGGGACCGGATCGTGCAGCAACGTTAGATAAGCCAACATCTTCAGCGTCCCGTCCGACGCGAACCGCGACAGCACTGGTATCGCAAACGGGGCGTCCTTGATCCGAAGAAGCAGGCGACCGTCCGCCAGGGCCTCCGCTTGGACCCTCTCGATTCGAGGTACCCGTCGGCGGAGGATCAGAAAGATCTCGTCAAGTCGGTCGGAATGCTGTTCGCGCAAGTGCTGGATTACATTGGCCAGATTGTCGCCCGTCGGGGAAAGACGCTCCTGCCCCCCGGCCTCCGGATTCCCACGCGCCGCATCTGCAGAGAGATAGGAGAGGTGCCAGCCCGTGACGAAGTCGCGGAACGCAATGACTCGGGGGTTCTCCGCCAGCATCCCGAGCGTGCTGACCGCCAGAACATCCGGGCCAGATAACGGGCGGGGCATTCGGACATCGTTGCGTTCAGGGGTTTCGCCGGTGATGACCTCGCCGTCGCCCCGTCGATACTCCAAGAAGTTGAACGGGCGCCCTCCACTCCCTCTCGTCCACCGAAGGAACTCATGAGAAACGATGGGGCGCCCACCCTCTTCGTTAATTTCGAGGTGATAGGTGATGAGAGGAGTCTTGGGCCGTTCGCGGTACTTCAACTCGATGACTACCGGACCATCGCTTTCGCGACTGCACAACTCACGCAACCTCCCGCGCCGGTCCCATGCCCGTCGGATTCCGTCCGTGAAACACTCCGAGAGAAAAGCGAACACATCGAAGACGGTCGACTTCCCGCTGCCGTTGGGGCCAAGTAACACCGTAAGCGGTGTCAGGTCCGGTAGCACAACATTGCGCAAGGCACGGTAGTTCTGCACTTTCAGTGACGTGATTCGAGGGGGGGCAATCATGCTCATCGGGCTGCGTCCTCAGAGATAGGGGAGGTACTCGCGCTTCTCCCAGTCGGTGGTGTGGCCCCGGTAGCGCTCCCACTCGCGGCGCTTCACGGTGACGTGCATGCGCACGAATTCCTCTCCGAAGGCCGCCACGAGGTCCTTGTCGGCCTCGAGGTCGTCGAGGGCGCGGCCGAGGTCGTCGGCAACGGTGACGTCGGTGGAGGCGCCTTCCAGGCAATCGCCGGTCTCTTCCGGAGGAGGCGTGAGCTCCTGCCGGATCCCCAGGCGGGCGGCGAGCAGGGTGGCCGCTACTGCGAGGTGGGGGCCGCAGGCGCCGTCGGCGAGGCGGTGTTCGACCCGCGCCCCTTCGCCCCGCTCAAGGGGGATCCGCACGGTGCAGCCGCGGTGGTCATGGCCCCAGTTGGCCCAGTAGCCGCTCATCTGCCCCGGGCGCAGCCGGCGGTAGGAGTTCACGGTG
Organism: Candidatus Marinacidobacterium sp.; assembly: GCA_965250045.1. Lineage (GTDB taxonomy): Bacteria > Acidobacteriota > Vicinamibacteria > Marinacidobacterales > Marinacidobacteraceae > Marinacidobacterium. The sequence goes on along the minus strand of OZ252286.1, from coordinate 1,817,164 downwards.
GGGGCGACGGCCCCGGCGAGCCCCCGGTGGTGACGGAGAAGGCCGGCGACCGACGACCAGGCGAGCTTCGAGAGGCCCGCCTCGCCCTTCGGATCGTCGAAGAGGTTCTTTCCTTTCTTCTCGAGGCTCAGGTTGACGTGAAGCCCCGACCCGCCGCGGTCGGTGAACGGCTTCCCGATGAAGGTGAGGTGGTAACCGCGTTCCGCCGCCACCTCGCGGGCGAGCAGTTTGAAGAGGAACGCCTCGTCGGCGGCGGTGAGGGCGTCGTTCTTGCCGAGGGTCAGCTCGAACTGCCCGTCGTCGTACTCGCTGTGGAAGGATTCGAGCAAGATCCCGGCGCGTTCGGCAGCGTCGAGGACGTCCTCCATGATTCCGTCGGGATCCATCAGCGGCCCCGAGCCATAGACGTGGGAGCCGGGGGTGTGGATCGGGTTGAAGCCGCCCTCTCCGTCCGGTTGCAGCAGGAACGCCTCCAGTTCGATGCCCACCACCGGGCGGCGTCCGTCGGCCACGTGCTCGGCGATCGCGCGCTTCAGGATGCGGCGGGGCGAACGCTCGAGCGGCTTGCCGTGCGCTTCGAGATCGGCGACCACCACGCCGGTTCCGTCCGTCCAGCCTTCCCGGACCGCAGCGGGGTCGAAGACGGCGCGCATGTCGGGGAGGCCCTCGAGGAGGCCCGAACCCGGGTAGGCGTCCATCTCCCGGTCGAAGCCGAGAGCGAAGGTGGCGAGGCAGTGCCCGGTGGAGGCGGCGCTGGGGAGGAGGACTTTGCCCCGCGCGAGGCCGAGGTGGTCGGGCCAGAGCAAGCGAATGCGACGGAACGCTGGGGGAGTCACGGCGGAGGGGTTGTACCACTTGCGAGCGTGTTCGGCGTTGCCGCGCGCCCGCTACTGCAATTCCTCCTCTACCCCGATCGCCGATCATGGCGGAAGTCGTGAAGGTTCGTTGTGAGCTGGTGGCTAAGCGGGTGTAGTCGTCCGCCCAGCCGCGGGTCTCGGACGCAGCACCAGCACCGCGATCGTTCCGCTGGCGAGGAAGAAGTACACCGGATAGACCGCGATGGCGAACTCCCAGCGATCCACCGCCAGCAAATTGAAGGTATTCCCGGCGATGAAGAGTGCCCAGGCGAGGCGGTCTTCGGTGTGGGGCGCGCGGTACGCCTTCCGGATCGTCGGCACCGCACCCAAGAAATCGACGCCGAGCGTCATGACCAGCGCGACGAGCGGAGAGTTGAACCACCACCAGAGCAGGAGGCCACTGCCGGCACCCATAACGCAGCCACGGTCCAGGGGAGTCGATCCGCCCTCTCCGTAGCGGATGCTCAGCACCGCCGTCACCAGAGGACCGACGATGTAGCTCACCGGTACCCAGATGGTGGTCTCGGCGCCGGAGGAGTAGTAACTGGCGCCCAGGACCAGCCCAGTGGTCGTCCAGATCCACCAAGTGGCCCGGTTCGGACGGGTCTGGCCGCGCACAATGGCCACGATGTAAGGGACGAAGGCCGCCAGCGACAGCACGCCAGCCACCCACCCAGCCAGAACGGGAAGCGCCGGCATCAATCGCTCCTGCGGAGCGTGCAGATGGGCCGAGTCGTATCCATCACAGGTGCCGGTGCGCGTCCGAGCGTACAACGCGGGAGCCGGAATGCACGAAGGCCCGGCGTACCCTCAACCCGGTACGCTAGGAGCCTGTGGACATGATCCGGCTGCGTTCCGTCTGCCCCAGTCTGTTCCTCGGGCTGTGCCTGGCCGCCGCGTGCGGGCCGGAACCAGACGAGCCCACGAAGGGAACGCCGCGGGAGGCGCCCCAGATCCCGCTGGAGGTGTCTGCCGGCCAGTTGGAGGCGCTTTTCGACGAGATCATCGAAAAGACCGAGCGGCGGGAGGCCTTCTCGGAAGTCAAGGAGGAGGCCCTGTCCTATTCCCCGCTGACCGACATGGAGGCGCTCCGCTCGGAGTTCATTCAGTCGGAGAGCGAAGCCGAGCTCTACTACGCGCTCGTGAAGCTCAGCAACGCGCGGCGGGACCGCCATCTGTCGGTAAACCCGGTGGACGGCGGCATTGGCGTTCCCGAGGCCCCCGCGCTGGCCGCGCCGATCCAGGTCCTGCCGGACTTCTCGGACCTGGACGAGCCGTCGTTCTTCGTCGCCAGGGTCGGGATGGGCCTGTCCTCACCCGAACCGGGAGACCTCATCGTCGCCGTGAATGGCCGGAGCATCGCGGAGTACGTCGAAGAGTTCACCTCCTGGATCCGCCACTCCTCAGTGCCGGGGCTCAACTGGCACCTGGCTCGTGAGCTGCCCATGCTGGTGCAGGGCATCCCGCTCTACCTGTATTCGGAAACCCTGAACCTCAGGCTCGAGAACGCTGTCGGCGGGCAGTACGACGTTTCACTGGCCTACGGTGATGCCGCCACCCACACGGTCGGGCCCGACCCGGAATACCCGGACTTCGAGATGGTCCTGGAACGGGAGAACTTCCGGGTCCACGTCAACGCGAACGAGCGGATCGTCCTCCTGCAGTGGTTCGATTTCGAGTTCTCGCTGATCCAGGACGTCATGGACCTCATGGAACTCGCGGAGCGGGACGAACTGCTCGACCACGACCTGATCATCGACGTCCGGGGGAGCAGCGGAGGCTCGCACGGCGCCTACGCGATCCAGCGGCTCGTGGATCGTCCCTTCCGCACGACTTTCGGCAACGTCCGGCTGAGCGACGCGGGAGAGGCGCTCATCGAGCGGTTCCAGAACCTGGAGATCGACGAAAGCGCACCGGACATCTTCGGGCTGAACCTGAGCCGTAGCTGGCTCCGCGACTGGGCGCGGACCGATGCGGCGGAAGCGATCCTGCGGGGGGACGACTACACGCCACCCACGCCCTTCAAGCTGGCCCACCTGCCCCGGGATTCCGGCGGCATCCTGCAACCGGCGCCGGTGCACTTCCGGGGCCGCAGAGCCATCATCGCCGGACCCCACGGCGGTTCGCATCTGGACCAGTTCGTATCCATGTTGGCCGACAACGATCTCGCGCCCGTCGTGGGGATGCCGGCCGGCGGCTACAGCAACACCTGGGAACACGAAGAGGTCCTCACCTTCCCCGGCACCGATCGGCCAGTCGTGGAGTTCATGTGGAACATCGGGCACACGCTCCGTCCGAACACCGAGATCCTGGAGGGCAACCCGGCGGTCCCAGACGTCTACCTGCCCCTGACCCGCGCCAACTTCCGGACCTACGACCGGGAACTGGTCCAGTTGGCGATGGACGCGATTCGCAACCCGTAGGACTCGTGGGCTCCCGACTCCGCTCCCTGGACGCCTTCCGCGGGGCGACGATCGCCGGGATGATCCTGGTGAACAACCCCGGGAGCTGGGACCAGGTCTATCCGGCGCTCCTCCACGCGCCCTGGCACGGCTGGACGCCGACGGACCTCATCTTCCCGTTCTTCCTGTTCATCGTGGGGGTGGCGATTCCGTTCTCGCTGGGGCGGCGGATGGAAGCGGGAGACCCGCGTGGGACGCTCTTCCTCCGGGTGCTGCGGCGGAGCGTGATCCTCGTCCTGCTCGGCCTGCTGCTCGCGGCCTGGCCCTTCTTCGACCTCGGAAACCTCCGGTTGCCCGGAGTCCTTCAAAGGATCGGAGTCGTCTATCTGGTGACGGGTGCGGCGTTCCTCTGGATCGGCCGCCGGGGCCTCACCGCGCTCACCGCCGCCTGCCTGGTCGGCTTCGCCGCGGTCATGCGGTTCGTTCCCGCTCCCGGGGGCGTCGCCGGCGACCTCGAGCCCGGGACGAACCTCGCCGCCTACCTGGACCGCGTCCTCCTGCCCGGAACCCTCTACCAGGGCACCTGGGACCCCGAAGGGGTGCTCTCCACGGTGCCGGCAATCGCGAGCGCACTGCTCGGGGTGTTCTGCGGGCAGTGGCTCCGGTCGGCAAGTCCCCCGTTCCAGAAGACGACCGGCATGCTCACCGCCGGATTCACACTGCTCACCGCGGGCTGGATCTGGAGCTTCTGGCTGCCGATCAACAAGAACCTCTGGACGAGTTCCTACGTCCTCTTCACCGCCGGGATCGCGCTTTGCCTGCTGCCTCGCCTCATCCTGATCATGGACCTCCGGAAGCCGCCGCGCTGGACCGCTCCCTTGGAGGCGCTCGGGAAGAACTCCATCCTGGCGTTCGTGGGCTCGGGGCTGGTCATCAAGACCATGCTGCTATTCCCGTCGCGGGGCGACGGCTCGGCCTACACCTGGACCTACGAGACTTTCTTCGCTTCCTGGCTCGGACCCTTGAACGGGTCGCTCGGGTTCGCCCTCGCGAACGTGGCGGTGTGGACAGCGATCGCCGTCGTTCTGGACCGGAGGCGGATCTACCTCAAGGTTTGACCGGGGGACCCCCTCTCCCATGTCGATGGGTCGTATCGTCATCCTCGGATGGCTGATCGTGTTCGCTTGCCGGTGCGGCCCGGCATCGTCGCCCGAGGGCGAGCCGCCGGACCGGGACAGTGCGGCCATCTTTCACGACGTCTCGGCCGAGGTCGGACTCGACTTCGAGCATGAGAACGGCGCCTCCGGGAAGTTCTACCTGCCCGAGATCATGGGAAGCGGCGGCGCCCTGCTGGACTACGACAACGACGGGGACCTCGACATCTACCTCGTTCAGAGCGGCTCGCTGGAACCGGAAGCGGTAGCCGGAAACCGCCTCTATCAAAACGTCATGCCTCCGGCTGCCGATGCGCCGCGATTCGAGGATGTCAGCGACCGAGCCGGGGTCGGCGACCGCGGGTACGGGATGGGAGTCACGGTGGGCGACTACAACAACGACGGCTTCGTCGATCTGTTCGTGACGAATTTCGGGCCGAACGCTCTCTACCGGAACGACGGCGACGGCACCTTCACCGAGGTCGGCCGCACCGCCGGGGTGGACGACGACCGCTGGGGGACGAGCGCTGCCTTCTTCGATTTCGACCGGGACGGGTACCTGGATCTCTTCGTCGTCAACTATGTGGATTTTCGGATCAGCGACAACACGATCTGCCGCCCCACTGGGGTGCGGGACTACTGCCACCCCAGCAACTTCGACCCGCAGGTGGACATCCTGTACCGCAACCGCGGCGACGGAACCTTCGCTGACGTCACCGGGACCGCGGGTATCGACCGGGCCTACGGGAGCGGGCTCGGGGTCGCGGTCCTGGACTTCGATGACGACGGCTGGCTCGATGTGTACGTCGCGAACGACGGGAACGAGAACCAGCTCTGGTGGAACCGTGGCAACGGCGCCTTCGAGGAGGTGGCCCTCTTCGGCGGGGCAGCGCTCAACGGCGACGGAGCGGCCGAGGCGGGCATGGGCGTCACCGTGGACGACTTCGACCACGACGGCGATCCCGACATCTTCGTGACCCATCTTCGCGACGAGACCAACACGCTCTACGAGAACCAGGGAAGCGGCCTGTTCGAGGACACCACCTTTGCCCGGGGACTCGGATATCCGAGTCTCTCCGCAACCGGGTTCGGCGTGCACTGGCTCGATTTCGACAACGACGGGCTCTCGGACCTGTTCGTCGCGGCCGGCGCCGTGGCGCTCGGACGGGAGGAGCCGGACGCCGCCTCCCCTTACGCCGAGTCCAACCAGCTCTTCCGCAACGGCGGCGAACGATTCGAAGCGGTCCCGCTGGACCCGGCGACGGATCTTGTCGAGGTGAGCCGGGGGGCGGCCTTCGGGGATGTGGACAACGACGGCGACGTGGACGTGCTGGTCGCGAACAACCGGGGCCCGGCGCGACTGCTGCTGAACCGGGTGGGAACGAGCCGCCACTGGATCTCGCTGAAGTTGAAGCGACGCCAGGGCGAGCCGCTCGCACTCGGCGCGCGGGTCACCCTGGTCCGCGAAAACGGCGACCGACTGTGGAAGAGAGTGCACAGCGACGGGAGCTATGGCAGCGCGAACGACCCCCGGGTCCATTTCGGACTGGACGCCGAAACCGCAGTCTCCGGAGTTGAGGTTGCCTGGCCCGGCGGCGAAACGGAGTTCTTTTCCGGAGTCCTGGTGGATCGCGAGAACGAGTTGCTCGAGGGCGCGGGCTCCCCGGGAGTGGGGATGCGATGAGGGCCCCTGTTCTGGTGCTGCTCGCCGCCTCACTCGGCTGGCAGAGCTGTCAGCAGCGACAGGATGAGACTCCCGTCCCGATCCTGACCGCGCAAGAGCTCGACTCCATCGAGCCGTCGGCGCGCACCGAACTCGAGGCGGCCCGCGAGACGGCGCGAAGACGCCCGGACGATCCCGACGCCCACGGCCGGCTCGCGATGCTGCTTCACGTGCACGGCTTCCTGGAGGCGGCGGCCTCCTCGTACCGCAGCGCCAGGATCCTCGCCCCGGAGGAAGCCCGCTGGCCCCGTCTCGACGCGCACCGCGCCGCGGAGGCAGGAGAGGAGAACGAAGCGCTCGAGCACGCCGCCAGAGCCGTCGAACTCGAGGCGGACTCCGTGGCCGCCCGAACCACCCTGGCACAACTCGAGTCGCGTGGCGCCCGGCTGGAGGAGGCCCGGGGACACTTCCGGGCGGCGCTCGCCAGGGAACCCGACAACTTCACGGCGCTGCGCGGCATGGGGATGCTCGAAGTCCGCAACGGGAACTTCGTCGAAGCCGTCCGTTTCCTGGAGCGTGCCCTTGCCGTGGACCCGGACGACCCGAGCGCGCACTACACGGCAGCCCTCGCGTTGAACCGCTTGGGAGAAACCGCACGCGCCGAGGAGCACCTGGCCGCTTCGCGGCGCGGTCCGGCGCGGCGTCCGGCAATCGAGCCGCCCGCCGAGATCCTCGCGCTTCGCGGCCGGGGAGTTCGCGCCATCCTCGCCGCCGGGACCGAACTTCTCGACCGAGGTCTCTACGACGAGGCGGTCCTGACGTTGAGGGAGGCGCTGGCCGCGGAGCCCGAGTCGGCGGACGCTCACAACGCCCTCGGTGCAGCTCTCGAGCAAGCAGGCGATCCCGAGGCGGCGCGACTTCACTACGAGGAGGCGGTGGCGCTGGAGCCGGAGTTGGCGGTGGTGCGCCAGAACCTGGGTGTCCTCCTCGGCCGACTCGGAGAACTCGACCAGGCGGTCGGCCAACTCGAAGAAGCGGTTCGGCTCGACCCCGGACAGGCGGAGGCCCATTTCGCCCTCGGTGTCGCGCTGGAAGCGCGGGGCCGCGCGAACGACGCGCTGGCCGCCCTTCGGAACGCCGTATCCCGCAATCCCCGGATGGCGCGGGCGCACGTTCGGCTCGGGGCGCTGCTCGGCGCGGAGGCGCAGGTCGGCGAGGCGCTGGTCCATCTCGAAAGAGCCATCGAGCTGGAACCCGCGTCGGGGGAAGCGCACCACTACCTCTCCGTCGCCCTGCACCGGCTTGGCAATACCGCGGAAGCGATGGAGCACGAACGCCGCGCCATCACCCTCGCCGAGGTAGCGGGCTCTTCCGATCTGCTCGGGACGGCCCACTACACCCTGGCGACGATGCTGCAGACCGCCGGACAACTCGCCGAGGCGCTGCCGCATCTCCAGAAGGCGCTCGCCCACTATCCCGACAGCACCGAGGTGCTTTCCGAACTCGCCCGCAACCATCACCTCCAGGGAAACCACGGGGACGCAATCGCAGTCCAGCGGCGGGTCATCGCCGCCCGGCCCGCGGATGCGGATGCCCACTACCGCCTCGGCGTTTTCCTGGCGGCGAGCGGCGATCGCGCGGGCGCGCTCAGGGCCTTCCAGGACAGCCTGCGGGCCGCGCCGGGGTTCGCTCCCGCGCTGGAAGCGATCGAGCGGCTCCGCGGCCGGGACCGCGAGAGATCGTCGGCGGAGGGCTAGGGCAGCTTGGCCCGGATGGACGCCAGGCGTTCTTCGATGATCTCCTGACCCGGCTCCAGCGCGAGCGAGCGCTCGAACGCAGCGCGGGCCGCTTCGAGGTCGCCCGACTTTTCGTGGGCCTCGCCGAGGGCGTTGAACAGCGCCGTGCCCGCCGGGCGAAGCGAGGCCGCCCGCCCCAGATAGCGCGCGGCCTCAGCGAACTCCTGCTTGAAGTAGTGGGCGAACCCCAACCCGGCGACCACTTCGTACTGGCTGCCGTGGTCGCTCTCGAGCGGCTTCAGGAGTTCCAGGGCGCGATCAGCATCCTCCCTTCGCAGATAGACATTGGCGAGCTTCCAACGAGCCATGGGGAGATCGGGATTGCCCGTACCGACCGCCCGCTCGAGTTCCCCGCGCGCCTCCTCGAACCGCCCGAGCGCCAGGAATTGATTCCCGCGGGTCAAGGCCAGCAGACCCGGAGTCGCAGCCTCCGCTCCGCCGCGGTGCACGTAGCTCGCACGCGCCACCAAGCGGGGGATGATCTGAACCGGGGCAGTTCGGCGCGCCGTCACCGTCCCACCCGGATCCCGGAGTTCGAGGTCGAGAAGGTAGGCGCCCGCTTCCAGATCCCCCAACTCGATCTCCGCGTAGTCCGATCCGTCCTGGAAGTCGTCCGTCGCCAACACCGTTTCGCGCAGCGCCTCGCCTGCGTTGCCGAGCGTCATTCGCAGCGTCGAGCCGCGCTCCGCCCTCGCGACCTGCACGCCCACCAGCAGCGTCTCTCCCAGGGAAAAGAGATGGTCCGCCGCCGGCCGGAAGCGATGGCGCCCGTCAGCGAACGCCCCCGTCTGCACCGCTTGATGCGCTTCCACTTCGAAGGCGACGATGGGATCGCCCACCACGGGAGCACCCGCGCCTGATCCCGGAGCGGTGATAGCCGCCTCGGCCACCGTGAATCGCTTCATGACGCGATTCCTGAGCACGACGCTGGCATCGAAGTCGCCCGGCACGAGGGCAAAGGCGCCCTGGAAGGCAAAGGGCGATGCCTGCACCGCTTCCATCTGGGCTGCCGACAGGTCCACGATGAGTTCGCGATCCTCGGTATACACGAGACTGCCCTCCCGGTCCCGCACATCGAGCGTGAGGTCCATGACCGTGTAGAACCGCGACCTCGCTTCATCGCTCTGGAGCGCCATGTCCTGGGGATCGAACTCGATGGAGTAGTGCACGAGCGAACTCGCATCGGGTGCCAGCAGCACCCGGAAAACGCTGCGGTTCGGGACGAAGTTGAACGAATAGTCGGCGGTGACGCGGTCGCCGTAGCGGCGGGCCGCGTCGAGATAGTCGGTGCGGAGACGGCGGCCCGGAGCGTCCAGAATGCGGTCCAGCAGAATGTCGGTCCCCAGGGATGCCCGGCCGTTGAGGAGGTCTCCGGGATCGCTGGGGTCGAAGGAAAGCGATGCCCGGCCGAGCTCGGGAGAGACGTCATTGAGAGTCTGGAGGATCTCTCGCGGGTCGTTGGTTTCCAGCGAGGCGTAGCGGCCCCGCAGCAGGCTTCTCGGACCGTCGAGGGCCGGGTGGTAGAGCCGGTATTCGCCGATGTCGCGCGGCCGAAAGAACACGAGATAGAAGAACGACGGCAGCCCCACCCCGGACTCACCCTGGTAGAACCACAGTTCGGTCGAGACGATCTCGTTCAGGCCGTCAAAGCGCTGGCGTTCCCGGGGTTCTCCGAGAAGGATGAACATCCTGCCGCGGTCGGTCCTCCAGCCGGGTCGAGTCGTGTCGTCCGCCAGCGAGCCGTTCGCGAAAGCGAGGCGCCGGTAGTGCTCTTCCCTGCCCTCGTTCACCGGCGTCGCGGGGTCCGGATCGCGCTTCCGCCAGAACGCTTCGATGAAGTGCCCGCGCTCCTCGAGCGTCTCCAGCGCGAGAAAAAAATCCCTCTCCGCCTCAGTGATGAGGTAGACGACCTCTTCCTCGATCCAGGTGCGGTGCTCGGGGTTAACAGCCTGTGGTGAAACCCAGGCGGCGTTCGAGCGGCGATCCATCCCGCCTGAACCGCCCCCCCACCGGGAGAACTGGCGCTTTGCGGCGCTCTGCGTTGCGTTTCGGTCGAAATACACGCGGTATTCCTCCCTCACGCGCCTTGTCAGCCGGGCGCCTCCCCGCTCTCGGCGCTCACCCGGGTTCCACCACAGGCTGTCAAGCCGCTCGAGCCGTTCATCTTCGGTCTGTGCCGCCAGCGGTGCGGCGAGCGACATCGCAAGCAACGAACCAACGAGATGCCGGTTCACTTTGTACACGGGCTGCTACGGTCGCGCCGGTCCCCGCAAGACGGTTCCCGGCTTCACGCCGGTCAGGGAGCCGTCTTTGATGACGGGAATGCCGTTCACCAACACGTGAACGATCCCCACCGAATAGTGATGAGGATCGGTGTAAGTCGCCCGATCCTGCACCGTGTCCGCGTCGAAGACCGTGATGTCGGCGAACTTCCCGACCTGAACCAGACCTCGATCTTCCTGGCCGAACTGCATTGCCGGCATGGATGTCATCTTGTGAACAGCCTCCTCCAAGGTGAGCACGCCCTTTTCGCGCACGTAGCGAGACAGGATGCGGGGAAAGGTTCCGTAGCTTCTCGGGTGCGGATAGCCGCGACCGAGGCCCACCGAATCGCCGTCGGTCTCGAACATCGCTTGCGGATGCCGCATGATGCGTTCGAGGTCGTCTTCCGACATGACGTGGTAGATGGCGTTGAACCCCCCGGCGAGCTGAAGCTCGATGACGAGCTGCACCCCGGCTTCGACCGTGTTCGGGAGTCCGCGGTCCGCTGCCAAATCGGCGAGCGTTCTGCCGTTGTAGTCCGGGATCGAACGAACGACCCGAAACTGGATTCTCGAGAGATCGTCTCCGGTCCACTCCTGCTCCATCCGATCCGCTATACCTGCTTCGATCCGTCTCCGGGTGCCGGGATCCTCCAGCCGAGCTGCGAGTTCGTCGCTACCACCCGCGAGCGCCCACGGGGGGAACAAAACACTCGAGCCCGTGCTCGCCGCCGTATAGGGGTACAGATCGTGCTTGATGTCGAGCCCCCCCGCCCGCGCTTCGTCGATCATGGCGAGGGTCTGCGTGCTCTGCCCCCACTGGGCGACGCCCATGGCCTTATGGTGTTGGATCTGCGCCGGGATTCCTGCTTCGCGCGCGACCCGGATGAGTTCGTCGGCCGACTCGACGAGCCCTCGCCCCTCGTCTCTCATGTGGGACACGTAGATGCCGCCGTAGCGCGCCGCGATCTTCGCGAGTTCCACGACCTCTTCCGTCCTCGCATAGTTGGCCGGCACATACAGGAGCCCGGTCGAGAGACCGAGCGCGCCCTGCCGCATCGTCTCCTCGACGAGGCGTTTCATCTCCTCGAGTTCGTCGACAGTCGGCACCCGATCTTCAAGTCCGAGAACCTGTTTCCGTACCCAGGTGTGGCCGGCGAAGAACCCGACGTTGGGGGCCACCTCCAGACTGGCCATGTGCTGATCGAGCGGCCACGGTTGGTCGCCGCTATGAAGGCTCGCCAGAATCGTCGTGATGCCCTGGCGCAGGAAATTCTCCGCGAGGGGACGCTCGCGAATGCTGGACTGGATGTGGGCGTGGTTATCGATGAATCCCGGGGCGACGATGAGGCCCTCGGCGTCGAGCACTTCACGCGCTTCAGCGGCGGCGATGCCGTCCCGAGCGATTCGCGCGACACGTCCATCGCGGATGCCGACGTCAGCCCGAAACCGGGGCGATCCCGAACCATCGACGACCGTCCCGCCCCGGATCAGGAGTTCGAACGATGGGCCCTGCGGAGCGGCCTGCCCGAGAACCAGCGCCAGAAGCGCGAGGCTCGAAGCGCCAACCACCGCGCGTCCTATCGAGACAGGCTGAAGGTGAGGATCTTCGCGCCCGATCCGTCCGACTGCGACGTGGCGATCGACACCTGCTGGCGTCCGCCCGCGAGATAGGTGACGGGATTGCCGAAGCCGCCGCCGCCCAGTGCGATCGCCCGGAGCAGCGTGCCGTCGGTCTTGTCGAAGATGTAGAGATGATCGCTCGCCGCGCTGATGAAGAGGAGCCCTCCTTCGGTGACGAGCGCTGCGGATTGCCCGTGTTGCGGCGGGCCCACCCCGAGCTGAGGGAGATCCAGGTCCTTCAGCAACGGATGGTTGCGGATGGCCGGTGAATCGCCGAGGGGAATCTGCCAGAGCTGCTCGCCAGCGTTCAGATCGATGGCGGTGAGGGTGGCGTAGGGAGGCTTGTGCACGGGCACGCCCTCGGCGATCTCCAGCCGGGCGCCGAAACCCGAGCCGCTGTAGTCGGCATCCACCAGGTTCCGGTCGGGCTCGCCCACCCGGAAGAGCGAGGGCCAGTTGGTGGCCTTGACGTACAGCGTCCCGGTGCCGGGATCGAAGGCCGCGCCTCCCCAGTTCCCGGCGCCCCAGATCCCCGGCATCATGAGCGTCCCCTCGAGGGACGGCGGGGTGAAGAGCGCGCCCAGCCGATACTCCTTGACGACCTCGAGCGCCATCGCCTGCAACTCGGGAGTGAAGTCCATCAGATCGTCCTCGCTAAACCCCTGACGGCCGAACGGCGGAGGCTTCGTAGGGTAGGGCTGGGTCAGGGCGGCCCGCTCGCCGGGCACGTCGCTTCCCGGCACCGGACGGTCCTCGATCGGCCAAACCGGCTCGCCGGTGACCCGATCGAAGACGTAGACGAATCCGGTCTTCCCCACCACTGCCACCGCGTCGATGGTCTCGCCGTCCACCTGAATGGTGATCAGGTTCGGGGGCGCGGGGAGGTCGTAGTCCCAGATTCCGTGACGCACCGTCTGGAAGTGCCAGACCCGCCTGCCGGTGTTGGCGTCGAGACAGACGATGGACTCGGCGAAGAGGTTGTCCCCCTTGCGATGGCCGCCGTAGAAGTCGTTGTTCGGCGTGCTGACGGGCAGATACACGAGCCCACGCTCGGCGTCCACGGTGAACGGCGCCCAGACATTGGCCGATCCGGTGTAGGACCAGGAGTCGTCCTCCCAGGTGTCGTTGCCGTACTCGCCCTCCTGCGGGATCGTGTGGAAGCTCCAAACGAACTCCCCGGTGCGAACGTTGAACGCCTGCACGTCGCCGGGAGGGTTCTTTCGATAGATCCGGTTGTCGGGAACGCCGCTCCCGACGATGACCAGATCCTGGTAGATCACCGGCGGTGAGGTGTTCGTGTACATGAGCCGGTTCGTCTCCCACACCAGGTTTTCGGTGAGGTCCGCGACCCCGCCCTTCCCGAACGACGCGATCGGCTCTCCGGTCAGCGCATCGAGCGCGACCAGCATCCAGCGGCTGTTGATGAAGATGCGCCGCTCCTCACCGTCGGTCCAGACGGCGACGCCGCGGTGGCAAAAGCGGCAACCCCGCGGGAGATTCCCCCACTCGTAAGCCCGGGGATCGTAGGCCCAGAGCTCCTCCCCGGTGGCCGCGTCAAGCGCAACCACCCGGCTGTAGGAGGTGCTGAGGTACATGACTCCGTCGAGGACGACCGGAGTCCCCTGGAACTTGCCGGGCGCCACCGGCTGGCCCCGAATGGGAGTGCTCGCCGCCGACAACGGCTTCTCGCCGGTCTCCCAGGTCCAGACGACTTCGAGCTGGCCGACGTTTTCCCGGTTGATCTCGTCGAGCCACGAGTACTTCATCCCTCCCGGATCTCCGCCGTGGGTCTCCCAGTCCGCCTGCTGGGCATAGACGCCGGGAAGCGGCAGCAAGAGCATCGCCAGCGCGACGCCCAGGCGCCGGCCCACATCCGTCATCGGCCTCACTCCCTCATTGGCCGCGGCGGTACGGCCGGCCGTCCTTGACCACGAGTACGGGGTCGTCGAGAGCCGTGATGTCGAACCGCGGATCTCCATCAAGCACGATTATGTCCGCGAGCTTGCCTTCCTCGATGGTTCCGAGGTCGTCACCCATCCCGAGAATCCGCGCGTTGATCCGGGTCGCCGCGGCGATAGCGTCGAGGGGCGCCATCCCGAGGTCCACGTGGGCCTTGATCTCGCGCCAGAGCGCCTCGGTGTGAAAGTTCATCGGCGTCCCCGAGTCGGTGCCCATCCCCATCACCGCGCCGGCCTCGATCCACTGTCCGAGCGACGCGTCGCCGAAGAACATCTGCCGGGCGGTCGTCTGGAAATAGCCGAGCGTGTGAAAGTTCTCGAAGCTCCGCTGGAATTCGGCGTACATCGCCTCGGGCAGATCCTCCCGCAGCCTCGGGTCCTGCAGCCGTTCCGGGAATTGCACCGTGGCCGGGAACACCCACACCCGGTGGGCTCCGGTGATCACTACCGGGCGGCCGGCAACCACGATGTCCCGGACCAGCTCCTCCTCGTACGGTGGCGTTCCCGCCGACCCGGCGTGGGTGAGCACATCAATGCCGGTCTCGAGGGCGTTTCTGACTTCTTCGGGCCCATATACATGAGCGTGAACCCGCACGCCGTGTTCGTGCGCAGTGTCCGCGATCGCCTGGTAGTCGTCCCGGGTGAGCCCGGCCCACGCCTTGATCACATCCACGCCCGCCTCGACCAGCCGCTCGACTGCCGCCGAAGCCTCCTCGGGGGACGAGACGGCGATCTGAAACTCCGCCGGCCAGAATCTCACTTGGTTGGTGATCCACGGGCCGCTCATCAGCATCCGGGCGCCGGGGATCTCCCCGCGGGCTATCCGGTCCCGCACCGCGATACTGGCTTCGAGCGGCGCCGCGAGATCCACGGCGGTGGTCACCCCCGCGAGCAGGAGCTGGTTTGCCGAGATTTCCATCACCTGCTGGATGGGAATCCCTTCCTCTTCGAGCCAGGAGAACCAGCGGCCGTAGGAGCCGTGTCCGAGGACCGCCAGGTGGGCGTGCAGGTCGATCATCCCCGGCATCATCACCCGCCCGCTGGTGTCAATGACCTCGGCGTCCGCCGGGATCGCGACCTCGGCGGCGGGGCCCACTGCGACGATCCGGTTCCCCTCGATCACCACCGCGGCGTGGTGCACCGGCGGCACCTCGTAGCCGTCGAGGAGCATCCCCCCCACCAGCGCGAGTTTGTCCTGCGCCGCCGCCGGCGCCGCGAGCGCGAGGAACGCGATCAGACCGAACCGGCCGCTGCGGCGGCCAGCCCTCGTTCGAAGCAACGCCATGACGCCTACCCTCCGATCCAGCAGCTCCCGGCGATCTGTCGACGCCGGGAGCCAAGAATATGTTGCCAGGGGGGCCGGTCCCGACTCCGCGGCCCGCCCGCCGCGTTCACGGCGCCCCTGAAAGCGACGGCTCCGTCTCCGCCGGTCTCCAGCCAAGGTCGCGCCCGATCTCCTCCGCGGAGCGGAGGGTGAGCGCGGAGAACGTCAAGGTGCCGTTCGTGCAGCCGCCGGTCGGCAGCGTCGGAGCTCCCACCACGAACAGGTTCTCATGGTCGTGCGTCCTTCCGAAGCTGTCGCAGACGCTCTCGGAGGGATCCGTTCCCATCCGGCAGCCGCCGCAGGGATGATCGAGGTAGGTGCTGTACTGCGTGCCGAGGAGTTTGCCGTCGCCAGCGAGCCGGCCGAAGACACCCAGAACGTGTTCCTTGGTGGCGGCCTCACGGGCCTGGGTAGGCTCGTCGAGCCGATGCTCGACGCGGGGCAGCGGATCCCCGTAGCGGTTGCGCCGGGCCGGGTCGAGAGTGAGCGCGCTGTCCCGGTCGGGATGCACGTCGTAGTAGGCGCGAACGCGCGCCATCCCGCGCTCCGTTCTGGATCTCCAGTCGTCCAGCAGTTCATCCCCCAGCAAGACCGATCCCGAGTCGTCGCGGAGTCGCGGTCCCTGCCCGTACTCGTTCTCCCAAACCCGCAGGTCGTGCCGCACGAACGGGTTGTCCGACGGGCAGCGAAAGAACTCGCGAGAGACCAGGCTGTGGGACATCATGCCCGGATAGAGCTCGGTGTCGGTTTCCATGAAGGCGCTGATGAACGCGTGGCCGGTCATGTACCGGCCCACGAGACCGGAACGATTCGCCAGACCCTCCGGGAAACGTGAATTCGCCGACAGCAGCAGAAGGTGGGAACTCCAGACATAGCCCGAGGCAATCACGAAGAGCGGCGCCCGGTACTCCACCTCCTCGTCGGGCCGGTCGCGGTGGAGCCCCCGGGCAGCAACGATCCGGGAACCGGATTCGTCCGGGATCAGCTTCCGGATGAGCGTGCGGTCGTGCAGGGTGAGCCGGTTCTCGTCCAGCAGCCTCCGGAAGGTGAAGTCCGGCGAGTAGCGAGCGCCGGTGGGGCACACCGAGCAGGTGTTGCAGCGCATACACATGCTCCGGCCGTCATAGGGAACCGTGTTTTTGGCCTCGGGCGTGCCCTGAAAGCGGATGCCGCTCTCTTGCGCCCAGCGCTTGAGTTGCTGCAGGTTGTAGGAGAGCGGCATGGGCGGCATCGGGTAGGGCGCTGAAGGCCGATCTTCGGGATACGGCGCCTCTTCGCCCTGCACTCCCAGGCGCCGCTCCGCCTCGCAGGTGAACCGCTCGAACTCCGCCCATTCGAGGGGCCAGTCCACCGCCAGCCCGTAACGGGAGCGAAGCTCCAGGTCTTCCCGCGAGAAACGGTTGCACACCGCTCCCCAATGAAGGGCCGACCCGCCCACCGCCATGGTGCGGGAAATCATGCCCTCGGCCTCCTGGTCCTCGATGAAGTCTCCCGGCCAGGCGTTTTCGCGATAGTCGAGCCAGCGCCGCCGATTCCGGCTGCGGGCCCGGAGATCGAAGAAGCGGTCTCCGGCTTCCAGGACGGTGACGGTGGCGTCCGGCGCCAGTTCGGAGAGTTTCTGGGCGATCAGGGCCGCGGAGATGCCGCCGCCCACGACGCAAACGTCGCTCTCGTAGGTCTGCATCGCCACTCTCCTACGCCCGCTGCAGCGGCGCCGGTTTCTCGTCCAGTCCGGAGAGTCCGGGACAGGTGTAACGGCGTATCTCGGCCTGGTAGCAGAGGTCGCGCGCCTCGCTGCTGCCCAGGTAATAGCTGAGCAGATCGGCCACCACGTGCCGTCCGTCGGGTCGGGAGGGAAGCGATTCGATACCAGCTTCCTCGAGAGATTCGCGGACCCGCTGTTTCACGGCGGCGTCGGAACCGCGGGCAACCACGTCGTCCCGGAGAGCCTGAAGCTGGGGCCGGTAGCTCGAGATGTCCAGGTCCGGAGTCCGGCGGACGCGGGGGATCCCGTAGCCGGGACTCATCTCGGCTCCCGCGCGGTAGCCTCCGATCCAGCGGAGAAAGTCCTGGGCCACTCCCTCCGCCCCCTCGGCTCCGAGCGAACTCGGGAGCGCCACCTTCGCGAGCGCTCGGAGCGTCTCCACATCCGACTCGTCGAGGCTCCTCACCTGGGCGAAGAGACGGACTCGCGCAAACGGCGCGACCGCGAGGAGGGATAGGGCCCAGCGGACCAGTAATCGTCGAGTCATGGATCGATGCGTGCTCCCCTCCGTTTTCGTTCGCGGCGAATCAGCGAGCCGTGCCGCCCTTGAAGATCCGTCCGCCCTTGACCACGGTTTCGACATCGGCGAGGGCCGTGATGTTGAAGAGCGGATCGCCCTTCACCACGATGATATCGGCCAGCTTGCCGGCCTCGATGCTGCCGAGGTCAGCAGCAACGCCCAGAATCCGGGCATTGACGCGGGTGCTGGCCACGATGGCCCGCTGCGGCGACATCCCGAGATCCACGTGGGACTTGATCTCCCTCCACATCGCCTCGGTGTGGAAGTTCATCGGCGTCCCCGAGTCGGTACCCATACCCATGACCGCGCCGGCGTCGATGAACTGTCCGAGCGAGGCGTCGCCGAAGAACATCTGGCGGGGAGTGGTCCGGAAGTAGCGCAGGGTGTGGAAGTTCTCGAACGAGCGTTGGACTTCCGCGTACATGTCCGCGGGAAAGTCTTCCTTCAGCCGCGGGTCCTGGAGCCTCTCCGGAAAGGCCACCGTCGCCGGAAAGACCCACACCCGGTGCGCTCCGGTGATCACGACCGGGGTTCCGCGAACCACGATGTCCCGCAGCAGCTCCGGCGGGTACGGCGGAGTTCCGGCCGAGCCGGCGTGGGTGAGCACATCCACCCCGCCCTCCAGCGCGTTCCGCACGTCCTCCGGGGCGTAGACATGGGCGTGGACCCGGAGGTCACGCCGGTGCGCGGCCTCGACGATGGCCCGGTAGTCCTCGAGGGTGAGGCCCGAGTGGGCCTTGATCACATCCACCCCGGCGTCGGCGAGTTCCTCCGCCGACCGCGCCGCTCCTTCGGAGCTCGTGACCTCGATCTGGTAGTCCGGCGGGAAGACGCCCACCCGGCGCGCGAGCCACGGCCCGCTCATCCAGAGCCGCGGCCCCGGAATTTCGCCGGCATTTACCCGGTCGCGCAGGTTCAGGCTCCCGCGAAGCGGTCCCCCGAGGTCCATCGCGCTGGTGACCCCCGCCATGAGCAACTGTTTCGCCGAGATCGCCATGACCTCGTCGATCGTCTCCTCGCGGCCGCGCTGCTCCACCCACGGGAACCACTCGCCGTAGTCACCGTGGCCCAGGATGACCAGATGGGCGTGGAGGTCGATGAGCCCGGGCAACATTGTCCTGCCGCTGGTGTCCACGATCTGGTAGTCGGGCGGGATCTCGATCTCCGCCGCCGGCCCCACCCGGACGATGCGCTCCCCCTCGATGAGCACGGCCGCGTGATGGAGGGGCGGAACCTCGTAGCCATCGAGCAGCATTCCGCCCACGAGGGCGAGCTTGTTCATCTGCGCCGCAGCGCTGAGCGGGGCGAGAGCGGCAAGCAGCACGCCGGCCATTCCGAACGAAAGCCGTCTGGCGCATTGACTCATTTCAGGTCTCCATTGGTAGTTGTGACCGAGTGCAGGTCTCACCCGACCGGGTTCCCGGCGGCCGCCGCCGCAGGTCGTGCGGCGGCGGCGCTTCGTCGGCGCCCGGGCTGCGCGTCAGAACCGGTAGCGAATTCCGCCCTGGAACTGCCGGGCGTCGCGGGCTCGCCTCCGGACCAGGAACGATGCCGAGTTGATGTTGCGATTCGACCCGTAGTAGTTCACGTGGTTCGTCAGGTTGTAGCCCTCGAGGAAGAGTTCCAACTGCTGGGCCGCGCCGAACGGGATGATCTTCGTTACCCGCACGTCCACGTTGAAGAAGGTGTCGAGATCGAGCAGCGAACGATCAATGGGATCCCGACCGATGCTGGCCCGGAGGTCGTTGATGATCCCCAGGGCCTGGTCGACATCCGTGCGCCCCACCGTATGCGCGAGGCCGGGCGGTTTGTCGTGCTGGCGTTGGTTGTCGCCGTCGATGTCGAAGCCCGCTTCGGCGCGCACCGGGTTGCCGCTCAACACCCGGAAGATGCCGCTCAATTGGATGTCCCAGGGGAGGACCGTCGAACCGGCGACGGTGAAGTTGTGGCGGTTGTCGAGGTCGCTGTACCCCTCTTCCTTGCGCGCTCCGCTCACGAAGTCCCGCATCGTCCCGGGATACCACTGGTAGTGCCCCACCCCGTTCCGGTAACTCCGTGACAGGGTGTAGGACGCCTGCAAACTGTCGCCGCCGCGGACTCTGCGACGGAGCTGGACCTCCAGCGCGTCGTACCAGGTTTCCGTGAAGTTGGTCATGACCTTGACCTCACTGAACCCGGCGACCGGCCTCGGGTTGTCGGCGCTGATGCGCCCGCTCGCGGGAAGGTTGTCGTCCAGCGCCCCGAGTTGCTGGTCGGCGTAGCTGTGAACCAGGTCCACATCCAGCGAGGTCTGCGGGTTGATCTGCCAGCCGAACCCGATCGTCGCCGTCACCGACTGGGGAAGCTGGTAGTCGTCGTCAATGAGGAACACGGACCGCGCGCCGCTCAACACGAACTCCTCCAGACTCTTCCCGCCGAGTGCGGCGTTTTGGTCGGGATAGTTCGCGAGCAGCGCCGGATCGCCGATCCGGACGGCGCTCCCGACCAACCGGTCCTGGGTGGTGAGCTGGAACCAGGGGCGGTTGCGGGTGACGTACTGTCCGATGCCACCGCGCACGACGACGCTTCCGCGGCCGCCCACGTCCCAGGTCAGCCCTATCCGCGGCTGCAGGTTGTTCATGTCGGTGCCGCGGTCGGAACGGACGAAGTTGTCAATGCCGGCGTAGGCCGGATTGGCGGCAATGTCGGCGTACACGTTGTTGAGGCGGATGTTGGTGTCGATGTCGTACCGAATGCCGAGGTTCATCTGTATGTTTTCCGCCGCCTGCCAGTCGTCCTGCAGGTAGAGCCCGATCTGGTTCGACTTGTAGTCGTAGAACCCGGGAGTCTGCTTGACGAAAGCGAAGGGGTGGGTGGCCGGATCGGCCGGGTTGAACGGCTCGTCGGTACCGAAGTGCCATTGCCCGCTCTCGTTGAAGTGGGCCTCGAACTCGTGCGTCGCGACCGTGAAGTCGCCGCCGATCTTGATGTTGTGGTTCTCCTTGTTGATGTACACCGTTTCATACACCGAGAAACGCTCGCGAGGGAAAAACTGCGGCAGGGTGAAGTTTTGTCCGGTCGTGACCGATGGACGATTGATACCCGGATCGAAACTGTGCGGCGTGGTCTCTACATTGTGATTCAGGTAGTGGAAGCGAAGGGTGTTGACGGTGTCGGGCGAGAGGATCCAGTTGTCTTCCACGACGAGGCTGTGCGCTCTGGTGTGATCGTCCACGAACTGAGTAGCCGAACTGGGGGTGTTCGTCCGCTCGCCGTTGTAGTTGTCGAGGGCGTATCGAACGAAGAGCGCGTTGTCCTGATTGAAGCGGTGATCCAGCTTCGCGAGAGCTAGCTGCTTCGTCGTGCCGGCGGAGAACACTCCGTTCTCGCGCGCCGCGAAGGGATTGCTGGGCGCGAGGGAAATGATCCGGCTGTTGTCCACACTGTGGTATTCGACGCTGCCGAAGAAGTGCGTCCGGTCGCGCACGAGGGGCCCGCCCAAGGTGGCGCCGTACCGTTGCTCATCGAAAGGCGGCTTCTCGTTGGCGAACTCATTCTTGGAACTAAAGCGTTCGTCGCGGGCGAAGACATAGCCGGTGCCACTGAGATCGTTGGTCCCCGACTTCGTCGCCGTCGTCACCACCGCAGTGAGGGCGGCGCCGTACTGCGCGTCGAACTGGTTCCGATAGACCTTGAACTCCTGCACCGCATCCTGGGCGATGTTGATGGATGGATTTCCCCAGATGGCGTCGTCAATGTCGCCGCCGTCAATCAGCGTCGAATAGGCGTTTCTCTGATCGGCCGCCCCGCCGAACTTCACCGCCGCGAACTTCTGGTAGTGCGGCGTGGCGCCCGGCATGATGGTCGCGAGAGCCAGGAAGTTCCGGTTCAGCACCGGAAGATCCTCCACCTGCTCGTTGGTCACGACCGAGGATGGCTGCGCCTTGGTGAGCTCCACCAGGGGAGCTTCGGCCGTAATGGTGACAACTTCTTCGACTCCGGCCAGATCAAGCGTGAAATCCGCCTGGAGTTCATAGCCCATGAGAAGTTCGATCTCACGCCGCTGGGTCGCGAAGCCGGAGAGTTCCGCCGTGATTTCGTAAAGCCCCGGCTGGAGAGCAACCGCCCGGAAACTGCCTGCGGGTCCGGTGGTGAGCACCTGCGCGAAACCGGTCCCGGTATTGCGGACCGTCACCGTCGCACCGGGCAGGGTGCCGCCCGAGCCATCCGCGACGGTGCCGGAGATGTTTCCACCCACGACCTGAGCCGCGACGGGACCGGAGACCAGTGCAATGGCTCCCGCGCACAGGAGCGCGACAAGTGCTGGAGTGCTAAGTCGTGGTCGGTTTGAACGCATGGCGGGAACTACCCCCTCCCGGGAAAAAGACTGATCGGATCGGAATTCGCCTGGCCGGAAACTCGCTGTCCGTTGGCTGACCAGCGAACGGACGGTTGCGAGTGAGAATCCAATTGAAGTGAGACGGCCAGCGGAGCGACTGGACTTGCAGGGTGCAAGACCAACCCACAGACGCGGGTCCTCTATTAGACGCCTTCGGGACGCGGCTTGGCAAATGGCGATCGGGAAGTCAAGCCGTTGAGGAAAGGACGATTGGACCGTGGTGTCATGATGACATCTAGTACCCATATGTCTTTTATGTGCCTGGAGGTCGTTTTCCCATCGTGGGAGCCCAGAGAGACACTCTCGCACCGCACTTGCCGGCGAGGGCGGGTCCGCTGCCGCTGTCGACCGGATCGCGGGACGGCGCACGAACCGAATCGTGAGGTGACGCGATGATCCGAAACGCACTGCTTTTCTCGACGGTGCTGGCGGTTCTGGCCGCTGGCGCCTGCGGCGGCTCCGGGGACGGCGGCGCGGCAAGCGACGCCGCTCGTCCCACCGAGGCGCTCCGGATCCCGGGCGCCCAGGCGCGCTTCGAGATCCGGAAGGATCTGGTCGCGAAGCGTCTCGACAGCGTCCTGCTCCCGGCGATGCGGGCGCACGACATCGACCTCTGGTTGGTGTTCAGCCGCGAACACCACGTCGATCCGATCCTCTCGGAGATCGGCGGGGGCTGGGGCGGTGTCCGGAACGCCTATCTCTTCTTCGACGGCGGCGGAGACACCCCCGAGAAGATCTTCATCGGGTCGCACGAGCTGCGCGACACCACCATCCGGGATGCCTACGACGAGCTCATTTACTACGGCTACACCGAAGCAGGCGTCATCCCGCACCTGAAGAAGGTCATCGAGGAACGGGACCCGGAGCGGATCGGGATCAACGTCTCGCCGACGCTACCGATGGCGGACGGCCTGACGTGGACGCTCCGGACGTTCCTCGAGGAGAACCTGGGGCCGCAGTACGCGTCGCGGATGGTCTCCGCGGAACTCGTGGTTCGCGACTTTCGGCAGATCCACATCGCCGAGGAGATAGAGGTCTTCAGGGGCCTGGCCACCTGGACGGTCGCCTGGGAGGAAGAGGCATTTTCGGACGCGGTCGTGAGAGTCGGCGAGACGACGGCGGATGACATCCACTGGTGGATGCGGCAACGGGCGATGGAACTGGGCCTCTTCGTCGAGTTCCTCCCGGGAGTCCGGATCAGTCGGAACGGAGAGAACCTGCCGACGAACAGCCCGGACCATCCGGTGCAGCCGGGTGACGTCCTGTCGGTGGACGCGGGTCTCGGCTATCTCGACTACCGCACCGACATCAAGCGCACCGCCTACGTGCTCAGGCCCGGAGAGACCGAGCCCCCCGAAAGCATCCGAAACGCCTTCGTGAAGGCCATGGAGGTGACGGACATCCTGACGGACAACATGAAGCCGGGAGCGATCGCTCACGAGGTGTGGGACACCACGATGGAGGACGTGGGGTTGCTCGGCTACCACGCCGGCCAGCCGAAGACGGGAGGCGTGGTCGAAACCGACCCCACCCAGCCCGAAGTGGGCGTCTACTCGCATTCCGTCGGGAACTCGACCCACGACATCGGGGCGCGGGTCGCGGTGGACTGGCCCTTCGCCTACGGGGACCGGGTGCGGTATCCGCTCGCGGCGGAGTCCTGGTACTCGGTGGAGCTGCATGTCAGCACGCCGATCCCCGAGTGGGACGGCCTGGTACTGCCGGTGCGGATCGAGGAGAACGCTCGGCTCACGGAGCGCGGGGTGGAGTACTTCGTGCCGCGGCAGACGGAATTGCTGCTGATCGGGGGGGCGCAGTAGCGAACCGCCGCTCGCACCGGCCGGGGTTCGCTCGCGGGGCGCTCTTCCCCCGGCGCGCCGCGTGGCGGCTCTACGGGCGCAGGCCGCCGGTCCGCCCTATGATTTGTGGGGAATGCCTCCCACGCTCGGTCTGCGACCCTTCCGCCCCGGCTTCGGCGGCACCCCTCCGTACCTCGCGGGGCGCGAGCGCGAACAGGAATTGCTCCGGGAACACCTTGCCGAGGTCGCGGGCGGCGGCGCTCCAGGCACGGCGCTCTTTCTGTATGGACCCCGCGGGAACGGGAAGACGGTGCTGCTCGGCTGGTTGGAAGAGGAGGCCGCACAGTCCTTTCCGGGTCTTGATGTGCTCTTCCTCACACCGTCGCGGGTTCCCACGCTGGTGCAGCTTGCCGAACATATCGCGCCCCGATCCTGGCTCTCGGGCTTCCGGCCGAAAGAGGTCAAGATCCCCGTTCTGCTGGCGACCATTGCCTGGGGGCTCGAAGGCGGTCCCTTGCCGCCGCTCGAGGAATTGATCGAGGCCCGCGTCCGGAACCGGCCGCTCCTGTTGATCCTCGACGAGGCGCACACGCTCAACCCGGAGGTCGGACAGGCGCTGCTGAACGCGGGCCAGTTCTCGGCGAGGAAACTCCCGTTCCTGCTGGTGCTGGCGGGCACTCCCGACCTCCCGAAGCGGCTTCGGAACATGAACGCTTCCTTCTGGGCGCGGGGAACGCAGATTCGCGTCGGACGGCTGAAAGACGAGGCCGCCGCCGCCGCGGTCCGCGTCCCGCTGGAGGAACACGGTGTATCCATCCCCGACGATCTGCTGGACTCCATGGTCGGTGACTGCCACGGCTACCCGTATTTCACCCAGGTCTGGGGCGACGCGCTCTGGCGGCAGATCTGCGACGGCGCTTCCGGCGAGCCGCGTCCGGAAGTCACTTCCCCCGATCGGGACCTCGCACGCGAGCGGTTCCAACAGACCAGGGACGCCTACTATCAGATCCGCTACGGCGAGATCGCCGACGAGCGGCTTCTTTCGGCGGCGCGGGCGGTCGCTGACGCGTTCGTCGCCGCCCGGGAGGCGAATGGCGGCCGGGAACACCCGCTGACCTACGAGCAACTCGACGCAGCGGTCGAGCAGGGCCTTGGCGAAGGAGCGGACCCCGACCGGGCATTCGCGGCGCGCCAACGGCTCGACCACCTCGGCTTCATCTGGGGAACGGCGCGCGGGCCGTTCTGGGAACCGGGGATCCCCAACTTGATGGACTACCTTCGCCGGTACGCTCCCCCCGTGGATCCGTAAACGGGCCTCACGGCGGCTGGCCTCCCGCTGCCGTTGGCCGCCGTCGTGACCGGTTCGCCGCCGGCGCGGCGCGCCCCCCGGCATCATCCTGAAACCGCGAATCGCTGCTACCGTGATTTCCTGCCCACGATGATGACGATCCGGGGACCGGCAGACGTCGAGATCATGGACTACCACTGAAGGGAGTTCGGAAGATGACGCTGATGGAAGACCCGTCTCACCCGGGCGAAGTGCTCGTGGAGCTGTACCTCGAGCCGCTCGGCATGAGTGCAATCGCCCTCGCGCGACGGCTGAAAGTGCCCCGGACACGGATCGAGCGGCTCGTGAAGGGGGAAACCGCGTTGACGGTTGATACCGCGATGAGGCTCTCGAAGTTCTTCGGCAACACCGCGGAGTTCTGGATGAATCTGCGGCGGGCATATGACCTCGCACGCGCCCGCAAAATCGCCGACCTCTCGGACATCACGCCGCTGGAGGCCGCGTGACGCGCCGCAGGGTGGTCAACGCGCGGATCACGGACAACGGGGTGGAGTACTTCGCGCCGCGGCAGACGGAGTTGTTGGTGATCGGCGCCGCGCGCTGATCCGGTGCGACCCTGCCTTCAGTCTTCCGGGCAGCGCGCCCCTTTTCCTTCTGGAGACGAACATGGAACTCCCCGATCCGCGAAATGCCGACATCCTGATCTCGGTCAACGGCGGGCTGAAACCCCGATCGGAGGCGAAGGTGTCCGTATTCGACAGTTCGGTACAGGGCGGCGACGCGGTCTGGGAGGGCTTACGCGTCTATCGAGGGCGAGTCGCAGACCTCGACCGGCACCTGGACCGGTTGTTCGGGTCTGCGCACGCGATGGCTTTTTCGGAGGTGCCGGCGCGGGAAACGGTGAGGGCCGCCCTCTTCGAGACCCTTCGAGCCAACGGCATGGCGGACGGCGTTCATGTTCGCCTGACCCTTTCGCGCGGGGAGAAGGTGACCTCGGGCATGAGCCCCGAATGGAACCGGTCCGGCTGCACGCTCATCGTATTGGCCGAGTGGAAGCCGCTGGTCCACGATCCCGAGGGCATCCGCCTGATCACATCCTCGATTCGCCGGAACAGCCCGCAGTGCCTCGATTCGAAGATCCACCACGCCAATCTGATCAACAACATCCTTGCCAAAATCCAGGCCAATCTCGCCGGCGTGGACGACGCTCTCATGCTGGACCTCAGCGGCTTCGTCTCCGAGACGAACGCCACGAATGTCTTCGTGATTCGAAACGGCGCGCTGCAAACGCCGACCACCGACAACTGCCTGCCCGGAGTCACCAGGGCGGCCGTGATCGAGGCAGCCCGGGAAGACGGCCTTCGGGTAGTGGAGAAAAACCTCTCGCTGACGGAGGTGTACACCGCGGACGAGATGTTTACGACCGGCACCATGGGAGGGCTGGCGCCCGTGCTCGAGGTAGACGGGCGGCGGATCGGCGGCGGATCACGCGGCCCGCTCACCCTCCGGCTTCAGCAACTGCACCTCGAGCGCGCGTTCGCAAACGGAGAGCCCATCGGCGGTGCCAGCTCGCGTCCCTTCGCCGGGTGAACTGCGCATCGCGGATCGCTCTCACGGGACGCAGGCACGGGGCCCGCAGCACTGCGAACGCTGTCTGCCACTCCAATGTACGGATCACGGCGAACGCTGGGATTCCCGCCGAGAAGGGGCCACCTCGGAACTCGGGGTCGTTCCCGCCGCCCGCCTGCGGCGGGCTGTGCCGACCGGAGGTCGGCGTTCCAAGCCGTCCCCGCGCTTCATCTCCCTCAGCGATACGCGATTGGCCCCGCGGCGCGGGGCGGTGCCGGTGAACGCCGACGTTCCCTGGCCGGCGTAACCGCGGGTCGTCACTTGGCGAGGTGGCGCGTGAAGAAGTCGGTGCTGCGGCGGAAGACCTCCAGCCAGTTCTCGTGGCGGAGGAACCCGTGGACCTCGTCCGGGAAGATGAGGAGTTCGTGCTCGACGCCGAGTTCCCGCAGCTTCTCGACGAGCTCGATGGTCTCGTTGAAGGGCACGTTCCGGTCGTCGTCGCCGTGGACGAGCAGGACCGGAGAGCGCCAGCCGTCCACCGTCGAGAGGGGTGAGGACTCGAAGGCCAGCCGCTGTTGTTCCGGGTAGTGATCCGGCTCGTAGGACGGGTTGAACCCCTGGATGGTGCGGTTCCAGTCGTGGACGCCGTGGATGTCCACCCCAGCGGCGAAGAGATCGGAGGCCCGTGAGAGCCCCATCGCGGTGAGGTAGCCGCCGTAGGAGCCGCCCCAGAGGCCGATGCGGTCTCCGTCCACGCCGGACAGGTCGGCAAGGGTGCGGCCCGCCCCCAGCACGTCCTGGTGCTCGGCGCCACCGCTCGCCCCGTAGTTGAGGGCCTCGCGGAACTCCATGCCGTAGCCGGTGCCGCTCCGGTAGTTCACCGAGATCACCGTGAAACCGCGGCTTACGAGGTACTGGTGGAAGGCATAGCAGTTCGAGTAGTAGCCCATGTAGTGCCAGCCGAGCAGCATCTGCCGGCGGGAGCCGCCGTGCAGGAAGAGCACGCCGGGACCGGGCGACTCTGACCCGCCCGCCGGCCGGAAGAGCTGGCCGTGGATCTTCATGCCGTCCGCGGATGCGAAGACCACCGGTTCCGGATCCACCATGTGTTCGAGCGGAAAGTCCGCCGGAAAGGCATCGGGCGCGAGCACTCGCGCGTCCTGGCCGTCGAGCTGGATCATCGGCTGGAGCGGACGGCGTCCGTCACCGCCGAGGTAGGCGACTCCGCCTTCGACGGCAACCGGCAACGTCTCGACCCCATCGCCTGAGGTCAGGGCCTCGGCGGCAGCGCCCCCGGTGAGACGCCAGAGGTGGCGGCGGTCGATGTCGTCCTGGTTGGAGGCGGCGATGAGCCCTCCCTGTCCGTCAGCGACCGCGTACTCGATCTCGAAATCGCCCGCGGTCAGCGCTTCCGGTTTCCCGCCGGTGATGGGTACGGCATAGAAGTGCCGGTACCCGGTGCGCTCCCAGGGAAAGAGGATGCTGCCGTAATCGGTCCAGTGGAGCTGGTTCGCGGACGCGGTCCCGGAGAAGACGCTTCCCATTCCGGGCTCGGCGCGGAAGACCTCGCGGCTGGTCGCCGGCTTCTCAACAGAGGCCACCCGGATGCTCCACAGGGGACCTTCCCGGTTCGGAACGAACATGTACCGCTCGAGCACCGGTGGGGTCCGCAGGAACGCCACTTCGCCGCCGTCGGGAGAGAAGGCCGGCGACCCGTCCCGGTCCACCGCAGGATCCAGCCAGCGGACGGTCCCCTCGTCGAAGTCGTGGATCCCGACGAACGAGTGGGCCCCGCGGCTCGAGACGAACGCGAGAAGCGAGCCGTCGGGAGAGAGCCGGAGGCTTCCGAGGGATCCGCGCACGTCGATCAACTGTTCGGCTTCCGCGCCCGGATCGAGTCCGATCCGCCAGACCTTGCCCTGCCGCACGAACAGCAGAGCGGTCCCGTCGGCGGTGAACAGCGGGCTGCCGGCGGGCTCGGTCAGACGGCGCGGGCGATCCTCGATCACCCACAGCGCCCGTTCCACTCCCTCCGGACGGCTCAGCGGATTGGGCAGCTCCCTGGCCCGGTTGGCGCCGTCGCCGCGGACGAAGGCGATGCGGGAGCCGTCGCGGCTGAACGCGAGGCCGGAAATGGTGGTGCCGTCGTCGCCGGAGAAATCGGTTACCCGCCGCCCCTGGAAATCGGGGGCCTCGGCCGCCCAGACATTCCGGGCGCCCTGCTCGTCGAACGCCCAAGCCACTCGGTTGCCGTCGGGCGACGCGGTGAGACTCGTCGGAAAGGGGGCCGAAAAGACCTGTTCCAGGGTGAAGGGTCCCTGCGCCGGGGCCACGGCCGGAACGAGCAGGAGGGCGGCGAGCGCCAGTGGAAGGGTGGCCGTGAGGGGAGCCGAAGGGCGATGGAGCATCGAAGCCTCCTTGATCAGCGGGCGACGAGGCGCACCGGCAGGTGCTTCACCCCGTGGATGAAGTTGGAACGGAGCCGGTCGGGCGGCCCGGTGAGTTCGACCGTGCGAACCCGGCGGAAGAGCTCCTCGAAAGTCACCCGGACTTCGAGGCGCGCGAGCCAGGCCCCCAGACAGACGTGCCGGCCGGCGCCGAAGGCCAGATGGGGGTTCGGGTCCCGGCGGATGTCGAAGCGGTCGGGCTCCGGGAAGACCTCGGGGTCGCGGTTCGCCGCGATGTACCAGAGCGCGGTCTTGTCACCCCGGCGCATGGGAGCGCCGTCGAGGTCGAGATCGCGGGTCAGCGTGCGCCGGAAATGCATGGTCACCGAGGTCCAGCGGAGGACCTCCTCGGTCGCCGACTCGAAGAGTTGGAGGTCTCCGACGGCTCCGCCAAGGGCCTCGAAGGCCTGCGGGTGGTCGAGCAGCGCCAGCAGGCCGTGGGAGATGGTGTGACGGGTGGTCTCGTTCCCCGCCACGATGAGCAGCAGGAAGAAGTTCTGGAACTCCAGCTCGGTGAGCGGCCGGCCGCCGGCGTCCTCGACGAGCATCCCGGAGATGACGTCCTCGGTTGGCCGGCGGAGCCGCTCCTCGCGGATCCGGCTCGCGTATTCGAAGACGGACCGCGCCGCCGGGCTCCGGAACGGCAGCAGGCGGAAGGCCTCGGTGTCCTCCTGATCGATGACCGCCATCGAGAACTCGGGGTCGGCGTTCGAGATCAGCGCGTCTCCCCACTCCACGAGCTCGCCGGCGTCCTCTTCGGGAACGCCCAGAATGCGGCAGAGCATCCGGATGGGGAGTTCGCGGGAGACCTCCTCGACGAAGTCCAGCTCGCCGAGTTCGAGGGCGCGATCCAGCACGGAGACGGCAAGCTCCCGCACCGATTCCTCATAGGTGGCGATGGATTTCCGGGAAAAGCCGGCTCCGACCAACCGGCGCAGCCGGGCGTGCTCGGCGCCGTCGTACTCCATCATCGTGCGGCGGGCGGCCAGCTCGTCGTCGTCGAGTTCCTCGAGCCGGATACCGCGGGCGCAGGAGAAGTCGCGCGGCGTCGAGCTGGCCTGGAAGACGTGGGCGTGGCGGGTGAGCGCCCAGAAGCCGGCGCCGTCGTCTTCCTCGACCCAGCAGGGGGCTCGCAGCTCCCGCATCCGCTTGAAGAGGTCCCAGGGGACGCCCTTCGTGTAGGTGTCGTGAGAAACGATCGCCTCGAAGCCGGTTGCGGCTCCGGTCCGCCCGTTCGTCGTCACTGCCCGGATGGTATGCCGGGACGAGGGCCGGGAGGCGAGGAGGAAAGATGAGCCCAACCGAGGTCTCGTGATTGGTAACCTCTCCCGTTCCGATGAATCCAAGCAAGATCGTTTGTGTTCATCTCAACTACCGCAGCCGGGTTGAGGAGTTCGGGGCGCGGCTTCCGAAGGCGCCCACCTACTTCCTGAAGCCTCCCTCGGCCCTCATCCGGAGCGGCGCACCGGTGGTCCGCCCGCAGGGCTGCCGTTACCTGAACTTCGAGGGGGAAATCGTGGCGGTGATTGGAGCCCGGTGCCGGGGAATCGAGCCCGAGGATGCCGGACGGTTCGTGGCCGGGTACACGATCGGGAACGACTTCGGGCTTCACGACTTCCGAGACACCGACGCGGGCTCCATGCTGCGCGTGAAAGGGGCGGACACAATGTGTCCGGTGCTGGACGAGGTGGTTTCCGGGTGGGACTTCCGGGGACGGAACATCCGCACGCTCGTGAACGGCGAGGTGCGCCAGTCCGGCAACACCGACGAAATGGCGTGGGACCCGCACTACCTGGTCGCCGATCTGTCGCGGACCCACACCCTGCTTCCGGGTGACCTGGTGTTCACCGGCACCCCCGCCGGTTCGCGGCCGGTAGAGCCGGGCGACGAGGTGGCGGTCGAAGTGGAGGGGCTCGGACGGCTGGTGAACCCGGTGGTGGCGGGGGAGGTAGCGATCCCCGCCGGCTACGGCGCGCAGCCGTCCGAGTCCGAAGAGGTGCGCTCGACCGCGCTCGGCGGCGACTGGGAGTTCCGGGGGATTCGGGCCCCCAGGAGCCTGTCCCGGTAATGGCGCGAGCACCGAGGCCGGCGAGGCGCCCGGCTGACAAGGCGCGCGAGGGAGGAGCCCCCACCGGGAGAACTGGCGCAGCGCTCTTTCGACCGAAGCGCAACGAAGAGCGAAGCGGTTCAGCCGGGATGCATCGACTGCCGAATGCCGCGAGATTGCCGGAACAGGCTGCTAACAGCCTGTGGTGGAACCCGGGTGAGCGCCGAGAGCGGGGAGGCGCCCGGCTGACAAGGCGCGTGAGGGAGGAATACCGAGTGTATTTCGACCGAAACGCAACGCAGAGCGCCGCAAAGCGGCGCGGTTCAGGCGGGATGGATCGCCGCTCGAACGCCGCCTGGGTTTCACCACAGGCTGTTAAGGCGGCGGCGCGATGAGCGGGGGACCCAAACGCCGCCGTCCGCGGATCGGGTTCACTGCCTGGAAACGCAGCGTTCACACCATGGTCGGAGGTCCCGAACAGCTCTTTACGCTCGCCGAGGAATACGTGGAGAGCGTCCGCAAGTCGGGCGGCCTCCCGATCATCCTGCCGCCGGCGCCGCTGAACGCCGCCGCCGACGCGGTCGCCTCGGTGGACGCGCTGGTGCTTACCGGCGGCGGCGACTTTTCGCCGTCCACCTACAGCGCGCGCGATGAGGGAGTCAGCTCCGAGATCGACCTGGAGGAAGACGCCTGGGACGTCGCGCTGACGCTCGCGGCCAAGGACGCGCGGCTGCCTTTCTTCGGCATCTGCCGGGGCATGCAGGCGCTCAACGTCGCGCTCGGCGGAACCCTGTATCAGGACATCAGCGGCCGTACGAACCACCCGCCCGTCCCGGGAGTGCCGGCGGACGCGGTGGCGTTCCGGCACCCGGTGACGATTCAGGCGGAGAGCCGGCTCGGCCGGATCCTCGGGGTCACCGAGCGCAGCGTGAACAGCATCCACCACCAGGCGGTGGACCGGTTGGGAGAGGGGCTCGTCCCAGTCGCCCACGCGCCGGACGGCATCATCGAGGGCGTCGAATACAACGGGGCATCAGCCGGCAGCGGGTGGCCCTGCCTGGCGGTGCAGTGGCACCCGGAGCGGATGGGGAACGGCCTGGACCAGCGCATCTTCGACGAGGTGGTCAGGATGGCCGCCGAGCGCAGCGGGAACCGGGACTAAGGACCGCCGGTCTTCACCCAACTTCGCCAAAACGTGACGTTGCGTGTTCGCAAGTCATTGACGATACGCCCGTTGGAAAAACGGGTGCCAGCAGACTGGCACTACGTTTGTGTGTTTGGGTCCGGTTTCCGGCGGGTGCGCCGGCGGTGATGGTGGGGCTCGACGCCCACCGCCCGCGCGATCTGGGCCACCTGCGCCGGGGGACGGACATCCTGCCGATTCACGATCAGCCGTCCGTTCGTCTCCCGGATCGTGGTGGTCATCCGCACCCACGGCCGTAGCCGCGTGCGGATCCCGTCCCACGACAGGGGGATGTTGCGCGCCTTCAGGCGCGTGCGGATCAGGTGCACCCCGTGGTAGGCCAGCACCGCCAGGAAAAGGTGCGCCGCGATCCGGCTGTGCTTCACATGCCAGATCGGCCGCAGCCCCAGCTCCGTCTTCAGCGACCGGAACGTCGCCTCGATCTCCGTCAGCCGCCAGTAGGTCCGCACGATCTGCTCCGTGCCCCAGCCCGTTTGGCTGGACCGCAGCAGATACGAACCCGCCCCCGCGTCCCGCGCCCCATAGCGCTTCGTCCGGCTCCACACCACCGCCGTCGCGTTCGGTCCCGCACCCTTCTCCACCTCCACCTCATACTGCGCCGACACCAGCCGATGCCGCTCCCGCAGCCGGCCCACCGTGTCCATCACCTTCTCATACCGCTTCCGGCGGCGCGGGATCGTCAGCCCCTCGTGGAGGTGCCGCAGCGCCGTCTCATACCGCTCCCGGCGCCGCCCCAGCATCGCCTCCTCGGTGGCCCGCTTCCCCTCGCTCACCGCATAGAGCCGCACCTCCTCCTCGTCCCCCTCCAGCCTCCACGCCATCACCTCCTGCTTCGCGCTCGTCGTCAACGTGATGTCCGCCTCCCCCTCCGGCGGCGTCGGCCGCGCCTCCCGGCTCACGCAGATCCAGCCATAACCCCGCTCCCGAAGCCAGCCGATGTTCTCCTCCGTCGCGATCCCCGCGTCCAGGATCACCGTCGGCTTCTGCCCGCCTCCTCCGCCGACCTCCGCCTCGAACCGCTCCAACGCCGCCTGAAGCGTCGCCGGCTCCGACACATCCCCCGCCAAAACCTCGCATCCCCGCGGGAACCCCGCACCATCCAGCGACAGCGCCAGCGTCACCAGCGGGCAGTTGTTCCGCCGCTCCTTCGAGCGCCCGAAACGCAGCAGCTCCTCGTCCGATCGGCCCGTATACCAGGTGTTCGTCAGATCGTAGAAAACGATCGTGTCCGGCAACGCCAACAGCTCCCGCTCCCGACGGAACAGCCCCGCCTGCAACTCCCGCCGCAGCCGCCACAACACGTCTCCCGTCCGGTAGAGCTTCTGGAGCGACAGCGCCTTCCCCCGATCCAGGTCCAACAGCTCCAGCGCCGCGCTGTCCTCCCGCAACCAGCGCAACGCCTCCCGTTCGCTGCTCGGATGCAGCATCTTCGCCACCAGCAGCGCGGTGGCGATCCGCGCATCCCGGCCCCGCACCCCCTGCGCATGGAGCAAGTCCCGAAAGCCCAGCTCCTCCAGCCCTGCCAGGCAGACCCGCTCCCCACCTACCGAGCGAGAGTCGTCATGCTCCAGCGTATCCAGGTCCACCGTCGCCACCGCTCGCTCCCGGCTCCCCCTCTCCGGCTCCCGCGGCTCCCAGCCCACCGCGCGCAGCCGGCGCACCAGGTCCTCGGCCGCCACCTGAATGTCCGGGGGCACCGGCAACATCGGCCGTTGGCCCGCCAGCAGCACCTCGGTCACCAGAGCCACATCCCGCCACTGCTGCTTCGGAACCGGATAGTCCACGCCCAGGTTCAACAGGGTCTCCTGGCGGACCTTGTCGCCGATCCGCACCGAGCGGGACAGGCGGTAACTCTTCGCGGTCTTGCCGTCCCTGGTGTGGGTCTTGGTGGCGCGGATGTACATGGCGGAGCGACGCGAGAGGCTGGGAGGGATGCTGGCGGACGGCGGGGGTCAGAGTCAAGCCCAAAAACGCCAAATACAAAAGAAACTGGCACTACACGCCTCTCCCGCCCATCCAAACCGCCGCCCGCCCACCGAGAGCCCGGTTTTCACCCGTTCTTGACCCTTTTCGGGCCTCCATTGGCCACTCCGGACCCACTTTGCCCCGACTTCCCGGCCCCTACGAACGATCCTCAGCTCAACTTCCCGCCACGTTCCTCAAAAAGTGGCGAAGTTGGGTTCAGACCGGCAGCGCCAGCCAGATGCTGGCGCTACCCGGAAAAGGGCTCCGGAGGGCAGCGCGGGGCGCCTGCGGCGTTGAACAGGAAGCTGGTTTGACACGGAAGTGATGCTTAGTCATACTATTGACTAAAGTCGTGAACGGAGGCCCCCTATGGCTACGGTGAACGTCCATCAGGCCAAGACGCATCTCTCCCGCCTGCTGGCTCAGGTTGAAGCGGGAGAAGAGGTGGTCATCGCCCGCAACGGCACTCCCGTGGCTCGGCTCGTTCCGTGCAAAGAGCGCGGAAAGCGCCAGTTCGGTGCGATGGAGGGACGGCTCGTCGTGCCCGACAGCTTCTTCGAACCGCTCCCGGAAACCGAGCTGGAAGCCTGGGAGAGGTAGCCGGTGCGGCTGCTCCTCGATACGCACACTTTCCTGTGGTGGTTGAGCGGCAGCGAACGGCTGTCCACGCCAGCCCGCCGCGCCATAGCCAATGAAACGAACGAGATTCTGGTTAGCGCCGCTTCGGCTTGGGAGATCACGACGAAACACCGCCTCGGCAAACTGTCGGGGGGCGAACTGATCGCGCAAGATGTTCGGTCCGGGATTGCGGGACAGGGCTTCGCCGAACTAGGCATCACGGTTCGCGATGCGAGTCGGGCGGGCGGTCTATCGGGGCCGCTCCGTGATCCGTTCGACAGAATGCTGATCGCCCAGGCGCTCATCCACGATCTCGTTCTCGTCTCGAACGAGTCGGTGTTCGACCGATACGGCGTCCGGCGGCTCTGGTAGCGATTGCGGTGGGGCACGGCATTCACTGATCAGTGAAACCGCCGCTTTACCTCATCATGATGATGTAGAGCGCCACTTTCGTTCATCACGTACAGCGAGCCACCAGTAGCGTCGAAGCGCGATCCCGGATAGGCTGCCGGACAGCATCCAGAGGGGGCTACGCAGTTGCGTACTCCGCCAACCTGCCCGGTCCGGGCAAGGTGGCGTCCGATTTCGGAGATGTGGCCGCAAGGCAAACAAGCGGACCTACCGGGCCTCGGCCCTCCTCGGATGCAATCCAAGGAGAGACGCCATGCCCCAACCTCACAACCTCGCCGCCGTGGCCTCCGGCGGCCCGAGTGCAGCCGAGGAGTACCCGGACCAGGTCCTCGCCGATGCGGTCTCGGCTACCACCGTGAGCTTCGTCGCCTGCGGCGCCGCCGTCGCCGGTCTCGGGGAACTGCTCCGGGACCTCCGGCTCGCGCTTCAGGTTGCGGAGCCACGAGCCGCCAGTCCTGAGCGACAGAGGGCGGCGGCGCTGCTTGCGGCGCGGCTCGAATCCGCCCGCTGGGCACTGGACGGGGCGACCGCCGCTATCGGCGCCTTGCTGGAGGACGGCAATCCCTCCGGCGCTCGGGCACGGATCGGTCGGTCATGCTGACGGAGGAGTTTGCAGTGAACAGAATCCGTCCTATCAGATTCCACAAGGTGAAAGGGATTGCTGACTTCGGCGCCATCGGTGCCGGGCTGCTCGTCAAACTCGACGCGGAGGGACCGGGTCGTAGCTGGTACGCACTCCTTCCGAGCGGCACTCATGACCCCGCGGACCCGCGAGCGCTCGACCTGAAAGACGCGGAACCCGTGCGCTGGGATTGCCCCAAGTGCTACGGAACGGCAATGAGCCTTCCCTACGACTGCGTCCGCGCGTGCGAAGGCTGCGGCGGTTGGCGCTGGATGGGCAACTCGCTGATCTTCTGCCAGGCGCAAGAGGACGAGATGACGCGGCGCAATCGGCTGCCGGGTCAGTCGGAGTGGTTGAGGCGGCGCCACGAGCACATACGGCGGCTCCGCCTGCCGGACCCGTTACGGGACGACGCGCTCGCCGAGTCGGTCTCCGCTACCTCGCTGAGCTTCGTCGCCTGCGGAGCGGCCGTCGCCGATCTCGGAGAGTTGCTCCGGGACCTCCGGCTCGCGCTTCAGGTCGCGGAACCACGTCCCCCCGGTTCCGAACAGAACCGGGCGGCGATGACGCTCGCGGTGCGGCTGGAAGCCGTTCGGTGGGCGCTTGACGGCGCAACCGCCGCCATCGGGGATTTGCTGGAAGACTGCTGTCCCTCCGGTAAGTCCAACATTCGGAGAGTCATCGAAAAGTGACCAGAATCCGTCCTATCAGATTCCACCAGGTGGAAGGGATCGCCGATCTCGGCAAGGCCGGGACCGGGTTGCTCATCAAACTCGACGCGGAAGGACCGGGTTGAAGCTGGTTCGCACTGCTCCCGAGCGGCTCTCATGACCCCGCGGATATGCGAGCGGTTGACCTCAAAGACGCGGAACCCGTGCGGCTGCATTGCCCCGAGTGCTACGGAACGGCGATGAGCCTTCCCTACGACTGCGTCTCCCGCACGTGCGGGCTCTGCGACGGCTGGCGGTGGATGGGCAACGCGATGATCTACTGCCAAGCCCAGGAAGACGAGATGAGGCGGCGCAATCGGCTGCCGGGTCAGTCGGAATGGTTGAGGGAACGCGAGATTCAGATACAGCGGCTCCGCGGCGTGCCGTTTTGATGTTCTCCGGGGGGTCGACCGGGGGGTTGCGGTTGGCGCCGAGAGGAGAGTCCTCCCGACGGTTGGGGTCTGCGCCGCCGCGGCCCTGCGGGCCGCGGTGCCGACCGGGGGTCGGCGTTCCCGGGCCTACGCGCCATCTCTCTGGTTGGGGTACGCGCCGAGACGGGAGTCATCCCGGCGGTTGGCTTCTGCACCCCCGCGGCCCTGCGGGCCGCTGTGCCGACGTGAACGTCGGCGTTCCCTGGCCTGCGGAGAGCGATGCCGGTCGGAGACCGGCGTTCCTAGAGGAAGCCGAGTTTGAGTTTGGCGGCTTCGGACATAAGGTCGGGGTTCCAGGGGGGATCCCAGACCAGGTCCACCCGGACGTTCGAGACGCCTTCGACGCGGCTGATCTTCTGCTCCACCTCGGGAGGGAGGCTGCCGGCGACCGGACAGGCCGGCGAGGTGAGCGTCATGTCCACCGTGACCTTGCCGGCGTCGTCCACGTCCACCTTGTACACGAGGCCGAGCTCGTAGATGTCCACCGGGATCTCGGGGTCGTAACAGGTCTTCAGCACATCCAGGACCTGGTCGCGGAGCGTGGTCCCGTTGGTGGCTTCTTCGGTCATGGTGCTTCCCTCGCCGCTGGCGGCGTTATTCCGTCCGGACGGACTCTTGACTCTGCTCGATGGCGGCTCGCAAGGTGTGCCAGGCGAGCGTCGCGCATTTGATCCGCGTCGGGTAGTCGCGCACCCCGGCGAACACCGTGAGCTTGCCAAGGTCCTCGTCGTCGGGCTCGGACTCCCCGGAGACCATGCTCCGGAACTTCTCCATCAGCTGCAGGGCTTCCTCTTCGGGAAGGTCCCGGAGCGCCTCCGTCAGGAGGGACGCCGAGGCGGTGGAGATCGCGCAGCCGTCGCCGATGAAGGACGCCTGCTTCACCGCGCCGTCCTCGACCCTGAGGAACAGCCGCAGCCGATCCCCGCAGAGCGGGTTGAAGCCGTCGGACTGCCGGTTGGCGGCGTCCATCGCCCCGTAATTCCGGGGCCGCCGGCTGTGGTCGAGGATGACCTCGCGGTAGAGGTCGCGCAGCGCGTCGCCCCCCCCGCTCACGGCCGGAAGACCTCCAGCGCCGTATGGAGCCCGGCGGCCAGCCGGTCCACTTCCGCTTCGGTGTTGTAGAGCCCGAAGGAGGCGCGCGCGGTCGCGGGCACCCCGAATCGCGCCATCAGCGGCTGGGTGCAGTGGTGTCCGGTGCGCACCGCGACCCCTTCCTGGTCGAGCACGGTGCCGAGGTCGTGCGGATGGACGCCGTCCACCACGAAGGAGACCACCGCCGCCTTCTCCCGCGCGGTCCCGATCACCCGCAGGCCGGGGATCTCCGAAAGCCGCGCTTCGGCGTACTCCCGGACCCTGCCCTCATGGCTCGCCACCTCGGGGATCCCGAGATTCTCGAGGTAGTCCGCCGCCGCGGCGAGCCCCACCGGACCCGCGATGTTGGGGGTTCCGGCCTCGAACTTCGCCGGCGGCTCCGCGTAGGTGGTCCGCTCGAAGCTCACTGTCCGGATCATCTCGCCGCCGCCCTGATAGGGGGGAATCGCCTCCAGCAGACTCTTCCGGCCCCAGAGCACCCCGATCCCCGAGGGCCCGTACATCTTGTGACCGGAGAGGGCATAGAAATCGCAGCCAAGACTGCGCACGTCGATCTTCAGGTGGGGCGCGGCCTGGGCGCCGTCGAGCACCAGGTAGGCGCCGCGTTCCTTGGCGAGCCGGGCGATCTCCTCGACGGGGTTCACGGTGCCGAGCGCGTTCGAGACGTGGACCACCGAGACGATCCGGGTGCGGTCGTTCAGGAGCGCGGCGAAAGCGTCCATGTCCAGTTCGCCGGCGTCGGTGACGGGCGCGGCGACCACCCGGGCGCCGGTCAACTCGGCCACCATCTGCCAGGGAACGATGTTCGAGTGGTGCTCCATCTCCGTCAGGAGCACTTCGTCCCCTTCGCGGAGCGCGTAGCGGCCGAGCGAGGAAGCCACCAGGTTGAGACCCTCGGTGGTTCCGCGGACGAAGACCACCTCGTCCGCGAACCCCGCGCCGATGAACCTCGCCATCCGGCGGCGGGAGCGCTCGTAGTGCTCGGTGGCCCGCTCGGAGAGTATGTGGACGCCGCGGTGGATGTTCGCGTAGCCGGTCTCGTAGACGTGATCCACCGCGTCGAGCACCGCCCGCGGCTTCTGGGAGCTGGCGGCGTTGTCGAGGTAGGCGATCGGCTGGCCCCGGACCTCCTCCCGGAGGATCGGGAAGTCGGCGCGGACCGTGTCGAGGTCGTAGGCGGTGGTAGTGGTCATTTGCCGAAACTCGCGCTTTCGCGGACGCGCTGGAGCCCCTCGGCGGCGAGGCCGCGGACCGCCTCCACCGGAACCTTCTCGACGACTTCGCCGGCGAAGCCCCGGACCAGGATCTCCCGGGCATCCATGCGGCCGAGTCCCCGGGAGCGGAGGTAGAAGAGTGCGTCCTCGTCCAGCCTGCCGATGGCCGCCCCGTGGGCGCACTTCACGTCGTCGGCGTTGATCTCGAGCCGAGGACGGGTGTGGACCACGGCCTTCTTCGAAAGGAGCAGGTTGCGGTTCGCCTGGGTCGCGTCGGTCCCGATCGCGCCCGGCGCCACCACCACCTTGCCGTCGAACACGGCGCTCGACTGGTCGGAGAGCACGTTCTTGAAGAGCTGGCGGCTCGTGGTGTGCTGGGCGGCGTGGATGGCGAGGGTGTGCTGGTCGGCCTTCGCCTTCCCCGCGCCCAGGAAGAGACCGTCGAGTTCCACCTCGGTGCCTTCGGCGCTGAGGATGGCGGTCGAGTCGGTCCGGGACTTCCCGCCGGTGAGCGAGAGCACCGTCGAGTGGACCCGGGCGTTCCGCTCGAGCTGGAACGTCACGCGCCCCGTGTGGGCGATGTTCCCGGTCTCGAGTTCGACGCGGACGTAGCGCAGTTGGGCGTTCTCGCCGAGGCGGCAGAGGGTGGTCGGGTTCGTCCAGCCAGGACTGGAGGACGCACCGTCGTGGGCTTCGATGACCGTCAGCCGGCTGCCGGGACCGACTTCGATGACCGAGCGTGGGTGGAGCATGGTCGGGTGGCCGGTGTCGCGCCGCAGCGAATAGAGAAGGATCGGACCGGCGTCCTCGTCGCGCCCGACCCGGACCCGGAACCCGCAGTCGAAGAGCCCGGCGTTCAGCATCTCGAGGGGATGGCGGAGAGCGGCGTCGAGGTCCGCCCCGGCGCCGTTCGTCCCGGCCCGCGGGACAACAAACCCCCAGTCGTCGTCCTCGTCGTCGGGCGGGACGGTGGGGAGGCGCCCGAAGGTCAATGCGGCCCCGGAGCGGCTAGCCTCAGGGTTCAGCGACGTTCCGTCGGCGAGCAGAACCCGGTGCTCGAATTCCGCGGTCCACTTCGGCAGCTCGTGGGGCTGAGGAGTCATCAGGATCGGGACCCCGGGATACCGCCGGTAGGCGATGCGCCCGAGTCCGTCCAGGTCCGAAAAACGCCAGTCCTCAAGCCGCGCCGTGGGGAACCCACCGGCGTTGAAGAACTCCTCGACCGCTTCCCTTCGCCGAACGGCGTACCGGTCGCCGATCCAGACCGGAATCTCGTCGCGGTAGTGCGTCTCGGCGGTCGCGACAGCCGTTGCCACCATGACCTCAGGCCGGGACGGCCGCCGGCCTCGCGTAGCCCTCGGCCTCGAGCCGGAGCGCGAGCTCCCGTCCTCCCGACTCGACGATCCGGCCCTCCTGGAGCACGTGCACCCGGTCGGGGACGATGTGGTTGAGGAGGCGCTGGTAG
Source organism: Candidatus Marinacidobacterium sp. (assembly GCA_965250045.1). Taxonomy (GTDB): domain Bacteria; phylum Acidobacteriota; class Vicinamibacteria; order Marinacidobacterales; family Marinacidobacteraceae; genus Marinacidobacterium. Next base: position 1,776,584 of record OZ252286.1, on the reverse strand, counting down.
TGGGTGATCACCAGGAAGGACCGCTCGGGCGAGCGCATCCGGTTCACGCCCTCGGCGACGATGCGGAGCGCGTCGATATCGAGCCCGGAGTCGGTTTCGTCGAGGACCGCCAGCGTGGGCTCGAGGATGGTCATCTGGAGGATCTCGTTGCGCTTTTTCTCGCCGCCCGAGAAGCCCTCGTTCACCGGCCGCCTGATGAGGTCCACGTCGAAGTCGAGAAGCTTCGCCCGTTCCTTTATCAGGCTCAGGAAGTCCACCGCGTCGAGTTCGGACTGGCCGCGGTGCCTCCGAATCTCGTTGATCGCCGCCTTCAGGAAGTAGGTGTTGTTCACCCCGGGGATCTCCACCGGGTACTGGAAGGCGAGGAAGACGCCCTTCCGGGCGCGAACCTCGGGCTCCATCTCGGCGATGTCCTCACCGCGGTAGCGGAGAACTCCCGCCGTGATGTCGTAGCCCTCGCGGCCCGCGATCACGTGCGCGAGGGTGCTCTTCCCGGAGCCGTTCGGCCCCATCATCGCGTGGATCTCGCCCACCGGAATCTCGAGATCGAGGCCGCGCAGGATTTCGCGGCCCCCGACCTCGACGCGCAGGCCGCAGATTTCGAGGAGATTCGTCATCCCACGGCTCCTTCGAGGCTCACGCCGAGCAGCTTCTGGGCTTCCACCGCGAACTCCATGGGGAGTTCCGAAAGCACGTCGCGGGCGAACCCGTTGACGATCAGGGACACCGCTTCCTCCGGGTCGATGCCGCGCTGGCGGCAGTAAAAGAGCTGGTCCTCGCCGATCCGCGAGGTGGAGGCTTCGTGCTCGAGGTGGGCCTCTGGATTCGCCACGTCGATGTAGGGGACGGTGTGCGCCCCGGAATCGGGCCCGATGAGCAGCGAGTCGCACTGAGAGAAGTTCCGGGCGTTCGAGGCGCCCGGGAGCACCTTCACCTGGCCGCGGTAGGTGTTCTGGCCGTATCCGGCCGAGATGCCCTTCGAGATGATCGTGCTCTTCGTGTTCTTGCCGATGTGGATCATCTTGGTCCCGGTGTCGGCCTGCTGGTGGTTCGCGGTGACCGCCACCGAGTAGAACTCGCCGATCGAGTCGTCCCCGATCAGGATGCAGCTCGGGTACTTCCAGGTGATGGCCGAGCCGGTCTCGACCTGGGTCCAGGAGATGTGGGAGCGGGCGCCGGCGCATTTCCCGCGCTTCGTGACGAAGTTGTAGATGCCGCCGACCCCGTTCTTGTCGCCGGGGTACCAGTTCTGGATCGTCGAGTACTTGATGCGGGCGTCGTCGAGGGCGACGAGCTCCACCACCGCGGCGTGGAGCTGGTTCTGGTCGCGCATCGGCGCGGTGCAGCCTTCGAGATAGCTGACGTAGCTGCCCTCGTCGGCGATGATCAGGGTTCGCTCGAACTGCCCGGTCTCGGCGGCGTTGATCCGGAAGTAGGTGGAGAGTTCCATCGGGCAGCGGACGCCCTTCGGCACGTAGACGAAGGAGCCGTCGGAGAAGACCGCCGCGTTGAGGCTGGCGAAGAAGTTGTCGGAGTGCGGCACCACCGTGCCGAGGTACTTGCGGACGAGCTCGGGGTGTTCCTTCACCGCGTCCGAGAAGCTGCCGAAGATCACGCCGAGTTCGCCGAGCTTCTCCTTGAAGGTGGTGGCGACGGAGACGCTGTCGAACACCGCATCCACCGCGACGCCGGCGAGGCGCTGTTGCTCCACGAGCGGGATGCCGAGCTTTTCGTAGGTGCGCCGGAGTTCCGGATCGATGTCGTCGAGGCTTTGCGGCCCGTCCGTGACGGCGCTCTTCGGCGCCGCGTAGTAGCTGATCTCGTCGTAGTTGATCTTCGGGTAGGAGACTTTGGCCCAGGTGGGCTCCGTCATGCCTTGCCAAATCTCGTAGGCCTTCAGGCGCCAGTCGAGGAGCCACTGCGGCTCTTCCTTCTTTTCGGAGATGAGCCGGATCACATCCTCGGAGAGTCCGGGAGGGACGCGCTCGGTCTCGATGTCGGTGACGAAGCCGTAGGCGTACTCGCGTTCGACGAGGCGTTCGACTTCGGCGGCGCCAAGGGTTCGTTGCTGCGGTTCGGGCATGGATTGTTACTGGAGTACCGGGAGCTCGGGACCGCTCGCGCGCAGGCCGGGAGCGTCGCTGTCGGCGATGATCTGCGCGAGGGTCAGTTCGGAAAGGGTGGCGAGGACCCGCTCGTGGACCCGGGTCAGCGGGGTGCGCACCGAGCAGGTGGAAGTGAGCACGCAGTTGTTGTCGTCGAGTATGCACTCGACGAGTGCGAGCGGCCCTTCGACGGACTCGATCACCTCCGTGATCCGAATCGCTTCGGGCGGACGCGCGAGGCGGTAGCCGCCGTGGATTCCCTGCCGCGTCTCCACGACCCCGCTCTTCTTGAGCCCCTGGAGCACCTTGGCGGCGAGTTCCGGCGGCAGGTTGTGGCTTTCGGCGACGCGCCGGGCGCTCAGGGTCTCCCGCCCGGGCAAGAGGGCAAGATCGGCGAGCGCCATCAGGGCGTAGTCGGTGCTCTTGGAGAGTCGGATCATGGTAGGGGAGTCGGATGGGCTGCGAACTAACGCGAACGTCATCTCGGAGGGCCGTACCGCGAGGGGCGGCCGGGAAAGATCAGTCCGCAGGGTCAGAGGGCCAACCTAAATCCGACTAATTAGGTCGCATATTCTAACACGGCTTCGCCCGCGCTGGAAGGGTGGAAAAGTGGGGTGGAATCCCGCTCGTGTGGGCGCCGGGCTGGCCAGGGACCGCCGGTCTTCAGACCGGCATCGCGGCCCGCCGGGATGCGAGTACCGCCGCCCGAGCCGGAGCGCGGGGACGGCTTGGAACGCCGACCTCTGGTCGGCATCGCGCGAGAGCGCGAAACCAGTGTTGATGGCGTTGCCGCCTGCCAACGTGAGTGCCGCGCCAGCTTTTTCGCGACAAGCGAGGGCGTACAGGAGGACCCGCTCATCGAGGTTTCTCCCGATCCGGCCCGGTATCGCCAGACGAGGATAGGCGAAACTGCGTGGCCCACTGGATCCCTGCCGCCATCGAACGAGCTCACCGGAGAGCGGGGTGCCGGCCGCGGATTCGGCTCTCACCTCGCGGAACCCCGATAGGATTCGGGTAGCCACCGCCGGTCGCTTGGGAGCCGGAGGTCCACACACGTCGAGGCACCCGACAGGAGCACCAGACATGCTCAACCGCCTGAAACTCGAGAACTTCAAGGTGTGGGAAGCGGCGGATCTGACCTTGGGCAAAGTGACCGGGCTCTTCGGGGCCAACAGTGCGGGCAAGAGCAGCGTTCTGGACCTATTACTCCTGCTGAAACAGACCCGAAATGCGACCGACCGAGGACTTGTCTTGGAATTCGGCGGTCCTGCAAACATGGTGAATCTCGGAACCTTTGCCGACGTGGTCCACCATCATGACGAAGGCCGGAAGATTCGCTGGCTCCTAGAGTGGGCTCTTCCGAAGACGTTGACCATCAAGACCATAAAGAATCCTCAGGATCCCCGTACCGCCACGCCTCTTGCGGGAAAGACCCTCCAAACGCGATGCGAAGTCGGTCTTCAAGACTCCGACCTCCGGGTTTCTGAACTCGCATACCAGTTCGCCGGCACAGACTTCCGACTCAACGAGAAGGAGGGATCCAAAGACAAGTTCGAGCTTTCGACAACTGCCGACCCCGACGATTTCCGATTCGTGCGCAACCAAGGTCGCAAATGGCCGTTACCAAGACCGATCAAGACCCATCTCTTTCCCGGCGAGGCCAAGGCCTACTTCCAGAACTCAGCCTTCCTCGGTGACTTTGAGTTGCAATACGAGAGTCTGATGGACTCTCTGTTCTATCTCGGACCCTTGCGCGAGCATCCCAAACGGGAGTACCACTGGGCTGGTTCGAGGCCGGAGGACGTCGGTCAGCGCGGGGAGCGCACGATTGATGCGATCCTCGCGGCCACGGCACGCGGGGAGAAGAGAAGCCTCGGATACAGGATGTGGCGAAAGCCATTCCAGGAAATGATCGCCCACTGGCTTCGTGAGTTGGGGTTGATCCATGATTTTGCCCTCGAAGAAATTGCCCCCGGCACCCGCCTCTATGGTGCGACGGTCAGGACCCTTGCTTCAAACGCTCCTACTGCGCTGACGGATGTCGGCTTCGGAGTGTCCCAAGTTCTTCCCGTTCTGGTACTTCTTTACTACGTCCCGGAAGGCTCCACGGTCGTGCTGGAACAGCCAGAAATCCATCTTCATCCTGCGGTGCAGAGCGGCTTGGCCGACGTCATGCTGAACGTTGCCGAGGCGCGCAATGTCCAAATCATCGTAGAGAGCCATAGCGAACACCTGCTGCGCCGCCTGCAACGCCGTGTTGCTGAAGGAAGGACTGCTGCGGACGACGTCAGGGTGTGCTTCGTTGCTGCGCGTGACGGTAGAGCCGAACTCTCGGGGTTGACTCTGAACACCTGGGGCGAAATCGAAAACTGGCCCCAAAACTTCTTCGGCGACGAGTTGGGCGAGATCGCGGCGATCACGGAAGCTTCTCTCCAGAGAAAACTGGCGGCCACCTGATGACCACGTTCATCGTGGACACCAATGTTGCAGTCTCGGCCAACGGTCGAGAGACTCATGCCGACACGCAGTGTCAACTGGACTGTGTGAGGACGCTTAAGTGGGTTGTGGCAGGTGAAGTGGTCGCCATCGACGATGATGGCTCCATCCTTGCCGAGTATGCGAGGAACCTTCATCGATCGGGGTAACCCGGAACTGGTGACGCGTTCTTAAAACATATGTTCAACGTGCAATACGACGCCAAACGGGTACGACGCGTTCCGTTGACCCCCTCTGAGGATGACCGGAGAGGTTTCGAGGAGCTTCCGCCCAATATATTCGATCGCTCGGACCGGAAATTCCTCGCAGTGGCGGTGGTAGCCGGTGGCGTCGTGTTGAATGCGACGGATAGCGACTGGGCCGAACACCAAGCGCTGACCGACGAGTTGGGAGTCGAGGTTCGCCAACTGTGCCCCCAGCACGCAACGAAGTAGTTTCGCCGTCCGAGGGCGGAGACACCTCGGGCTTACCGAATCCCAAGTACCCCAGCACTCCGTACTGGCCATGGTCCCCCACGATTGGGCGCGGAGACGACGTTCTTCAACGTCCCGAGCGGTTCGTCGGCCAGGCAGTCGTGGCGACAGAAAAACTGGACGGCGGCTGCACTCTGCTCCACGGCGGTCGTGTATATGCTCGGAGCGTCTCCACGCCGTCGAAGGCCAAGTGGATGGCGATGGTGAAGAAGCACCATGCCTGGAAGGTGACCGAGCCTGACCTCTGGCTCTACGGCGAGGACATCTACGGAGTCCACTCGATCGTTTACGACCCCGTGCCGGAAGACCAGACCTTTTACGCCTTCGCATTGCGGGACGGCACCAGAGAGTTCGCTGCCTTCGGCGACCTAGAGCACTACGCGAAGAGCCGGCGGATTCCCCTAGCTCCGGTCCTTTTCCGAGGCGTCTTCCGATCCCTCGTGGAAATCCGAGAGTTCCTAACCCACGCCCACGCCAAGCCCTCCGCACTCGGCGGAGAGCGGGAAGGGGTCGTGCTGCGTCTCGACCGGGCGTTCCTAGCGTCGGAGTTCCCGAAGGCAGTGTGCAAGAGCGTTCGACCCGAGCATGTCCAAACCGACGAACACTGGACCCGGAAATGGAAGCCCTGCCGGATCGCGGGACGGACGGATTAAGCGAGGCAAGTTCAAGGGGACGATCATGGAACCTGTAACGACTACCGGTCTCGCCATCACGGCGTACTTGGCGAAAGATGGAATCGCCAAACTACTTGGTCCAACGGCCGAGTATTTGGGCGAGGGACTGAAGGACCTGACTCGACGGCGCGTCGAGAGCATCGGCAAGATGTTCTCGAACGCTTCCAGGAGACTCGGTAATCAGCTGGATGCCCCCGGCCAAGTTCCTCCGAAAATTCTGCGGACAGTGATGAATGAAGCCTCTTACTCCGAAGACTCGCTAGTCTTGGAATACTTTGGAGGCGTATTGGCATCTTCGAGAACGGAGCTTGGTCGAGACGATCGAGGTGCGCGTCTCATGAAGACCGTCGACAATCTGTCCGCATATCAAATTAGGACCCACTATCTGCCGTATTCGACGATATCGATGCTGTTTGCGAATTCAGGAAGGCGGTTCGGAACAACAAAGAATCGGCGCCAACTGGGGATATTTCTCCCTTTCGAAGGCTATGCAGCATCCATGATGTTCTCGCCAACGGAGTGGCAGAATCCACAGATCCTCAATCACATATGGCATGGCCTTCACTCAGATAATCTGATTGAGAATGAGTGGTTATTCGGTGACGTCAAGGCGGTTAGGAAAAAGTTCGCCAGCGCTTCCGAGGCCGGTATCGTCTGTTATCCATCGGCACCCGGAGCGGAGTTGTTCTTGTGGGCACTCGGTTGTGGGGACTCGCCGCTTGAGCACCTGCTTTCCGGAGTTCTCGATACGGCAATGGACGACTTACCCAATGTCGTTCCAGGATCTATCCCAATCGAGCCGGTGCCTAAGGCACCTTGAATGTATGGGTTCCCAGAGGCGGAGATGGAGCGGCCCCGCTTAGTCTCCTCGACCGCCCGCAGGCGTCCCAAGCCATACGCCACGAGGCTTACTAGACGGACACCCTACGGTATGGCGTTGATCGGAAGCCGCGCACCGGAACAGCGGACCGCCTTCTTAGCTCCACTGGCCGGGGCCCGCTCGAGACGACAGCTTTGTTGTCAACAGACTTGTTGTCGCGCGCCAACGTCTGGAATCGCGCTACACGGACTTCCCGGCCCTATTGGCCGCGCTGCCAACCGGAAGTTGGCGTTCCCGCATCGTGCGTTTCGCAACCCTGTGGGATGCGATGCCGCCGTCTGAAAACCGGCGCTCCTCATCGCGCCCGGCAGCGGCCCCGGTCGTCGCAGTGCAGGTCGATCGGAGGACAGCCGGGAGCCGTTGCGCGTAGCCGGAGTTCATCGAACCAGGCGAGGGAGAGGGTCTGCTCGAATCCATCGCCGCTTTCCTCGAGATCAAGACCGAACGCGAACATCACGGGGAACAGGTTGTAGGCATCGCCAAAGTCACCGTACGGCAGAGGCTGGTAAGCCGAGAGGAGACGGAGTTGGGCATCGCGCTCCGGTGACCTGAGGACCAGATCAGCGGACCGGAAGTCGCTGCCGAGGTCCCCGAACCAGTTCTCCCCCACCACGCCGCCGTCACCGCGGCGGACCGTCCCTCGCCGCGCGAGTGAGAGGCCGGCACAGTCGGCCTGCCCCGTCGGACCGGGGTCCACTACCCGGACCCGGATCGGCTCCGATTCCAACCGGAAGGAGAGCCCGAACAGGTCGGGGAAGCCCTCCGGCGGGGCTTCGAGGCGGACCTCGTAGGTCTCGTCGAACCCGGCGGATTCCCCGGGATCGCGCGCCCGGATCGTCAGCACCACGGGTTCCTCCCAGCCCTGCGCCAACACGTCGCCAGGGACGGAAAGGACACCCGCCGGCGCGTCGGTCACCACCCGCACCGGAATGCCGGTCCAGCCGGAACGCCGCACGTAGTCGCTCAGGTCGGCGTCCGCCATCACCGGAATCAGGAACTCCGTCCCCGGGTGGAGGGGCAGCGCCGTTCCCGGCGCGGGCAAGACGCCGCCAAAACCGACGGGAATGGCGTCGGGATCCGGCGGGGGCGACGGTTCGGGCGGAGGCGGTGGCGGGGGGAGCGGGGTAGGAGTGACCACCGCATCGCCACCGCATCCGGCAAGGGCGAGGAACGCGAGCAGGAGCCCCGCGACGAGCCGCTTCACGGACTCGTCTCCCGTCGTCGGTCGCGGGCGGAGTGGACTGTTATGTCCGGCGCCCGGGTGGTTTCTCCGGCACGGATCTCGAGCCAGCGCTGCTCGTGCTGGAGTTCGAGGGTGCCGGCGCCCGCCGCCTCGCCGACGAACGAGTGAGCGAGGAGCTGGTGGAGCGGCCGGATCCAGAAGTGACGGAAGCCGGGCTCCAGACCCTCGAGGAGGAACTGTCCCCAGGAGTCGGTGAACGCTCCGGGGCCGAACAACGCGCCCTCGGCGCTGTACATGATGCTCGTCACGTAGACGAACGGAGCCGGGTCGCCGCTCGCGAGGACCACCCGGCCGGTGAGCGACCCCCGGGAAGCGAGAAAGCCCGGCGCCGGGTAGAGGAGCGACGCCCCGACCGCATCATCAAGCTCCAGCGTGACCGTGCGGATCGTGCCGTAGGACATGCGCGGGTGGGGCTGAAGGCTGGTGACACCGTCCGGGAAATGCCCCTCCGGGTAATCCATGGTCTCCGGTCGGGCGAGCCAGGTGGGATTCATTGCACTGTGGGCGAGTCCGAGGCAGTGCCCGACCTCGTGCATCACGGTGCGGGCCAGATGGTCCGCCGCCTGCGCGAGCGCGGCCGCGTCCTCGTCGGGCCATTCATCGAGATACCCGGGACTGAAGTGGACGTCGCAGCCGGTCACCCGTCCTCCGGTGTACTGGACATCGGCGGTGGCGAAGGGCCCGCCCGCGACGCGCTCCGCCGAAGAAAACCCGATGGTGTTGATCGCATCACCCGCCCGGCCCTGGTCGTCGGCAACCGTTTCCTCATCCAGGATCAGTTCGAGGTCGGCCGTCCCGATCTCGGCCCAGGCGCGGAGGCCGCGTTCCACGCTCTCGCGCCAGAGCGCGGCGTCGAGACCCCCGAAGTCCGGCAGGTTGCCGTTTTCGAGGAGCCGGAACCGCAGCGGAAACGCCGAGGTGTCCCAGCGGATCGCCCCGGTCACCGACGCAATCCGGCGGAGCCCGCCGTGGCGCGCGAAGAACCGGTAACCGGCTACCGGAGACGCCTGGCACGCCAGCGCGAAGAGCGTCAGAACGATCCCGGTCCAGCGTGGGCGCACGTTCGACAGTATGGCATCGGCCGCGCTTAGACTTCGCCGCCCATGACGCCGGACGAGGGACCGTGGAGCTCCCCGGCGGACAGCCAACCCGACTGGTCCGAGGCGACCAGCCAACTGTCGCGGCGCGACCCGGTGCTCGGCGCGCTGATCCGGCGGATCGGGCCGTGCACCCTTGCCCCCCGCCCGAACTTGTTCGGGACGTTGGTCGGCTCGATCGTGGCGCAGCAGATCTCGGCGGCGGCAGCCCGGACGATCCACCGGCGGCTGTGGGCGCTGACCCGGGGTGAGGCTCCCGCGCCGCGGGACATCCTGCGGCGGCGGGAGGCGACGCTCCGCCGCGTCGGCCTATCGCGACAAAAGATCGCCTACCTGCGCGATCTGGCGTCGCGGGTGGAGAGCGGGGAACTGGACCTCGCGGCGCTGGAGTCCATGGAAGACGACGGGGTGCGCGCCACGCTCACCGCGGTCAAGGGGATCGGCAACTGGACCGCCGACATGCACCTCATCTTCACGCAGAACCGGCCGGACGTCTTCGCGCCGGGGGACGCGGCGGTGCTTGCGGCGATGCGGGATCTCTACGGGGTGGCGGATGACGCGGGAGCCGAGGAGTTCGAGCGGATCAGCGACGGCTGGCGGCCGTTCCGGAGCATCGGGGTTTGGTACATGTACGAGCACATCCATGCGCTCAGGGCGGAGCGGGCGAAGGGCTGACCTAGAGTTCCAGAAATGAAGACCCGGGCCCGCCACTACCGGGGCAAAGAGGCCTCGGTCACCTTCGACACGCACCGCTGCATCCACGCCGAGGTCTGCGTCCGGGGGCTGCCTCAGGTATTCGATGTCTCGCGCCGCCCCTGGATCCTGCCGGACGGGGGCGATCCGAAACGGCTCGAAAGAGTCGTGCTGGGCTGTCCTACCGGGGCGCTCCGCATGGCGCCGGGCACCGACGAACGAGTAGAGGCGGGGCCCGAAGCGGCCGCGACCATCCTTCCCGAAACGCCGCGGAACAAGAACTCGCTCTCCGTCGTGCCGGATGGGCCGCTCTACGCGCGCGGCAACCTCGAAATCGAAGCGACGGCAGGCGCCGAGATCCTGTGGGACACGCGGGCCGCTTTCTGCCGGTGCGGGGCTTCCGAGAACAAGCCGCTCTGCGACCAGTCACATGCGCGGGTCGAATTCCGCGGCGAGGCCGCGGTCGCCCCCCGCCCCGGGCCGACGCCGCCGGTCAGCGAGGAGATGGCCCCGGTCCGGTTCGCCCCCCAGCCGAACGGACCGCTGCTTTTCCGCGGCCCGCTCACCATCGCCGGTCGCGGGGGCGCGAGGGTGACGCTCGACCGGGGAGCACTCTGCCGGTGCGGACGTTCGAAGGACAAGCCCTTCTGCGACGGCTCGCACCGCGACGCGGGATTCACCGCACCTTAGCAGCCTGTGGATAAAGTGACGTGAGCGCCGAGACCGGTGAGGCGCCCGGCTGACAAGGCGCGTGAGGGAGGAATACCTGGTGTATTCCGACCGAAACGCAACGATGAGCGACGCGAAGCGGTGCGGTTCAGCCGGGATGCATCGCCGGTCGAACGCCGCGTGACTTTGTCCACAGGCTGCTAGGCATAGGCGGGCTCCAGTCGGCCTGAATCACAGGCGTTTCTCCGGCGGGGGTTCCCGTGCCGGCGCGCGATCCAGGCAGATTGGCGCTGGGAGTTTCGCGGCCCTGCGGGCCGCGGTGCCGATCGGAGGTCGGCGTTCCAAGCCGTCCCCGCGCTTCTTCTCAGTCGGCGGTACGCGGTCTCGCGGTCCTGTGGGCCGCGGTGCCGGTGTGAACGCCCCCACCCGGGAGAACTGGCCGGCGTTCCCTGACCGGCGGTGCCACTCCGCCCGCTGAAGAAAGTCACCAACTGGATTTCGGCAGGAACCGGATCGACTTTTCCACACGCCCGCCCCAAGGCGGGAAGAAATCAGTGCGATCTCCGTCTGTTGTAGAGAGAGGACCATGCCGTGAACCAACCGAAGACGAAGCCAATGGCGGCGGCGGCCGCCGTTGCTCCGACCCTGAAGCCGCCGTACACTGCGGCGCGACATGGGAAGGACGGGGCGGTGACCGGAGCAGGGGCCGAGGGGTTCGGCGGTGCGCTGGATCGCCGCGTCACCGAGGGATTCAACCTGGTCCACGGTCGGCTCGATGTGATTCAGGAAGATGTCCGGGAGAACCGCCGGGACATCAAGGAGTTTCGGAGGGAACTGTCGGCAGGCCTGAAAGACGCCACCGCGGAACGGGCGCGACTGGCCGAGAAGACTTACCTTGACCGCCTGCGGGCGGAGATGAACGAACGCTTCGTCGCCGCCGAAGAGTCCCAGCGGCATTTTCGGGCGGAGGTGAACGAACGCTTCGTCGCCGCCGAAGAGTCCCAGCGGCATTTTCGGGCGGAGTTGAACGATCGCTTCGCCGCCGCCGAAGAATCCCAGCGGCATTTTCGGGCGGAGTTGAACGATCGCTTCGCCGCTTCCGAAGAGTCACAGCGGCATTTTCGGGCGGAGTGGAACGAACGCTTCGCCGCTTCCGAGGAGTCACAACGCCAGGTCATCGGGATGGTGAGCAAGGCCCTCGCAGCGAGTGAGGCCGCCTCCTGGACCCGCCGCAAAATCACGGTGGGGATCTGGGTCGCGGTTGGGGCGGGAACCAGTCTGCTCGTGATCGGGGCGGTGATGCGGCCGGTGCTGGAGCGGGTGGTCCAGGCGCTGCTGGGGGGTTAGCAGCCTGTGGTGGAACCCGGGTGAGCGCCGAGGTCGGCGAGGCGCCCGGCTGACAAGGCGCGTGAGGGAGGAATACCTGGTGTATTTCGACCGAAACGCAACGAAGAACGGAGCGAAGCGGAGTGGTTCAGGCGGGATGCATCGCCGGCCGAACGCCGCCTGGGTTTCGCCACAGGCTGTTAGCCAGGCGCCGCAGGGCGGCTTGGGGTCCGCGCGTTTCGCGGCCCTGCGGGCCGCGGTGCCGGTGTGAACACCTGGTGTGAACACCGGCGTTCCCTGCGTCCGGGCCGCGGTGCCGGCCAGTCCTCCCGGTGGGGGCCTAGGGAGCGGGGTTGAGGGCGCGGGCGGCGAAGAGGCGGTAGGCGCGCTCGACGGCGATCTGGGGAGCTCCCGGTTCGGTGACGGACGGGAAGTGCTCCGAGTGGGCCGTCAGATCGATGTTCGCGGCCGCTTCCTCGGCGGACACGCCCTCGCCGTGGGCTGCTTCCGCCTGCGTCCAGAAGTCGTCCAGGTAGGCGGCCAGGTATTCGAGCTTCGCCTTGTCCTCGAAGGGCGGGCCGTGGCCGGGTAGGACCAGATCGAAATCGAGTTCGGCGAAGGCCCGGATCGTCTCGCCCCACTCCGGATAGCCGTCCCCCATGAACGGCAAGCCGAAGGGGATCAGATCACCGGTCATCAACACTTTCTGCTCGGGCATGAAGACAGCCACGTCGCCCGCGGTGTGGCCGTACCCCATGAACAGCAACTGGATCTCCTGGCCGCCCCGGTGGAGAGTCATCCGGCGATCGAGAGTGATGGTGGGCGCAACCGGCGTGATGGCGCCGAGCGCCTCCTGATACGCCCGGGTCCTCGCCAGGGCGTCGGCGATTTCGGCGCGGTCGGCTTCCGCCGCGGCCTCCAGCCGGCTTTCGAGCGTGGCGATCTGCTCCGGGAGCGTGCCCACGAACGCGTCCCAGGCCGTCCCGGACACCGAACCACCACTGGCGACCACGTCGTAGGTGGTCTCGTGACCCAGGATTTCCACGTCGTCCCCGAAGACCTGGTTTCCGTGCATGTGGTCGAAGTGGAAGTGGGTGTTCACCACGTAACGCACCGGCTTCGGAGTCAGCGGCGAAAGCTCATCGAGCAGCACCCACGCCGCCGCCGGAGAGATGTGGGAGTCCACCAGCAACAGCGATTCGCCGAGGTCCACGATCGCGGCGTTCGCTCCCACGTTCATGGCTCCGGTGCCGACGGCGTGCCAGATGCCCGGCCGCACCTCGGTGATCTCGAAGGCCGCGCCTTCGTGGGCCATGGCGCCGGGCGGCGGGGGATCCTCCGCCGGAGGCGGGGCACCGCAGGCAGCAACGAGGGCCAGGAGCGCGACCGGAGCCAGTCGCTTGAGATTCCGATACGTCATGCGTCGGTCCTCCTTGAGGAGATACTGCCAGAAGGTTGCCGGAGACGCGCGGAGGCCGCCACTGCGACGATCCGAGGCTCCCGCTCCAGCGCGTGCGCGAGCTGGAGGACGCCGAAGTCGTCGCGGGGGCGGCCGACGATCTGGAGACCCACCGGGAGTCCGTCCGGGGTGGCGCCGACCGGAACCGAAGCCGCGGGAGCGCCGAGGAGCGAGATCCAGGCGCAGGAGGCCATCCAATCGGTATAGGTCTTCATCGGCACCCCGGCGACTTCGGTGGGATACGGGACCGTGACGTCGAACGGCGGGACCTGCGACACGGGCAGCACGAAGAACTCGTAGCGCTCGAAGAAACCCCGCACCCGCCGGAGCAGTGCCGTCCAGCGCCGCGAGGCCTCGGCCAGGTCCGAGGCGCTCAGCCCCCTGCCCTGCTCGATGTTCCAGATCACCGTGTCCTTCATTTCGTCCCGGTGGCGGTCGAGCAGCGGACCCCAGTTCAGTTCGAAGTACCACGCCCGCCAGCGGTCGAACGCCTCGGCGGCGCCGCTCAGGTCCGGGTCGGCGTCTTCCACCGCGCAGCCGACTGCTTCGAGAGCGCCGCGCGCCGGGGCGAGCGCCGCCGGGACCCGCGGATCGAAGGGGACACCGCCGAAGTCCGCACTCCACGCCACCCGGACGCCCCGGAAGTCCCGGCCGAGCGGGCGCCGGAAGACCTCGCCCGGATCCGGCAGCGAAAGCGGCGCCCGGGGATCCGGCCCCGCGATCGCGCTCAGCATGAGCGCGGCGTCGGCGGCGCTCCGCGCCATCGGCCCCTGAACCGGGACCGGGTACCACGGGGTCTCGTTCGGCCAGACCGGAACCCGGCCGGGCGAGGGCCGGAGGCCGACCACCCCGCAAAAACTCGCCGGATTGCGGAGCGAACCGCCGTAGTCGCTGCCGTCGGCGATCGGGACCATCCCGGTCGCGAGCGCCACCGCAGCGCCCCCGCTGCTCCCGCCGCAGGTCTTCGTTTCGTCCCAGGGGTTCCGGGTGGGGCCGAAGACGGGGTTGAAGGTCTGCGAGCCGGCGCCGAACTCCGGAGTGTTCGTCTTGCCGATGGTGATCGCGCCCGCTGCCCGCAAGCGCTCCACGATCAGCGCGTCCTCCTCGGGAACGAAGTCCGCGAAGATCGGGGACCCGAAGGTCGTCCGGATACCGCGGGTGAGCATCAGGTCCTTGTGGGCCACGGGGAGCCCGTGGAGCGGACCGAGCGGGTCCCCCGCGGCCACCGCCCGGTCCGCCTTCTCCGCCTCCGCGAGCAGCGCCTCCTCCGGAAGGAGGGTGACGACAGCGTTCAGGCGCGGGTTGACGTCATGAATCCGCGCGAGGTGCGCCTTCATCACCTCGACCGCCGAGACCTCGCGGCCGGCGATGCCGCGGGCGAGTTCGACGGCGGGCAGCGAGCAGAGATTTGACATCGAACTATGGCGGCGGCTGGCTCCGCTCCCGCCACTCCGGGCCAAACGCAAACCGGGACGCAGCGCCGGCCGGGTCCTGGATGCGCACGATGCGCGGATCCTCTCCGGCGAGGTTCTCCACGATGTAAAGCCAGTAGTTCCGGCGCTGCTCCAGAGCGCAGCGGAACTCGTTCGGGGTGAGACGGGCGGGAGCGTCGTCGAGAGTGCCGCTGAGCGCCTTGACTTCACACAGGAGCGTCTTTCGCCCGCTGCGGTCCTTCCGGTAGAGGTCGAACCCCGGATTGTCCGGCTCGGCGCGCAGCCAGTCTTCCCGTTCCAGGATGAGTCCGATCGCCTTTCGCTCGACCTCGAGCCGACGCTCCCGTTCGGCTTCGTCGGGAGCGTCGCGTACCTCTCCGGGATGGATCCCGACCGGGGCTTCGAACGCTCCGGGGAACGCTCCGGGGAACGCTCCGGGCGCCTCCGCAGCGGGCGGGCCGATCCGGACGAGCGGCCTCGCCTCCGGCGCCCACGGGCTCGCGGTGAGCCGCCGCATCCAGGCGGCCGGCACCTGGACCGGGACGGGCGCGCCGTCGAGCGAGTCGCATTCGTACTTTCCGGAACGCACGGCAAGGTCGTGCAGCCCGGGAAGCGCCTCCAGCTCTTCCCGGAGCAGTTCCCGGCGTCGCTCGCGTTCGGCAGCCGGCATCCGGGCGACCGCCGCGAGCAGCGCGTCGAGCCCTCGCAGGTTCCAGTCCTCGATGCACGCCATGCCGCCCTCGGGGGCGGAGCGCGGGATCCGGCTCCTCAGGTCCGCCCGTTCGGCCTTGGTGAGGGTCGGTTTTTCTTCGAACGGCTCGAGTAGCGGGTGGGTCCCGCATGCCCGCAGCAGGGCGCGGGCGCCGTCGTCCCGAAGCACCGCACCGCCGTCGTCCACGAAGCGGACCCCGGGCAGATCCTGGAAGATCTCCTTGCGGGGCTCCGACGCGAAGCAGGCTTCCGGCGGCCTCGAAAATCGGCGTACCCCGCCTCTCGCGTCCACGGTGAGCACGAAACGCAGGCGCTGCAACTCCGCTACGAGCCTCCGGCGCGTCGACAGCGAACCGGTCCGATACGCCCGCACCAGGTCGGCGATGTCCCGCGCGTAGACGGCCTCGTCGAGGACACCCGAGTCTGACTGGTACCGAGGTGACACCCCGCGAAGCGCCAGCTCCACCGGGTCCAGTTCTCCGAGACCGAGTTCCCGCAGGTACTTCCGGGCCCCGGGCGAATCCAGAACGGCCTCGCGCACGACGGGCAGATCCGCGGGCGCGCCCTCCGGCGCGATCGGCAGGAACGCGGCGGGTCGCCGCTTGACGACCGGTGGGACGTGCGAGCCGTCCCGCAGGCGGATCAGCGGGAGGTCCTCCACCCGGCGCTTCCGGACGCCGTGTTCCTCGAAGGCTTCGTAAAGGCGCCGTATCCACTCGTCGCTCTGGGCCTCGAGGAAAACGGTGTCCAGCCGCCGGAGAACGCCGTCCAGCCGCAGCGTCCTCACCCCGACGTCGTCCTGAAGCACCCGACTCAGATCATCCGCCCGGCCGGCCGAAATCTCCTCGCTGAGCCAGCCGGCGTCGCCGTCATCCGAAAACAGCGCGGCCAACTGCTTCGGACCGAACAAGTCGCGAAGCCACTTGGGGCTCGCCAGGCGGGCGCGGCGTCCGGCAACGAAACCGCCGCCGGAACGCGGCAGCAGCGGTTCCGATTGGAGCGCTTCGCAGGCCGCCTCGCGGAGCGGAGCGAACAGCGATCCGTCCGGGAAGCGGTCACGGCCGAGCGGCAGACAGCGAAGCGCCGTCGCATCGAGGAGTTTGTGATCCCGGAGCCAGCGGAGCGCCCCCGTCACGACCTCGGCGGTCTTCCGGATCAGACCCTCGTTCCAGGCGTCTCCGGCGGGCACGTTGTCGCGCGCCAGGGTGGTGCGGAACGGGCCCTGAACCCGGAAATGGAGACCGGTCGGGAGCGTCGTCGGGAAGAAGGCGTAGAGCGGCGTATCGCGTTCGGGCACCGGCTCGGGGCGGCCTTCCCCGCCGAGCCGGAAGGCCGCCTCGACGTGGCGGAGATAGCTGCCGGCAGAGTCTGGCAGCGTCCCCGAAAACACCAGCCAGGTCTGCTCGGTCTCCCGGTGGCCTTCGGCTTCTCCGACCAGCTTCACCCGCCGGACCCCATCGCCCGGCGAATCCGTCTCGCGCAGGTAGAGCCCCGCGGCGCCGTCCGCGACCCGCCACTCGATCTCGTCGATTTCGCGCAGGAACAGGAGTGCGCGGGGAGCGAGCCGGCGGACGGCGCTCTCGATCTCGGCAGCGTCGCCCGGGCGGCGGAGCGGCAGTACGAAGACGGTCTCGTCGGAATCGCGCGGGCCGGCTCCCGGCGCGGCCACCGGCAGGACGTAGTGCTCGATCGCGAAGTCCTCGGCGCCCGAATGGATTTCGGGGCGGTCCGTATAGGCGTATACCGATTTGAAGCCGATGCCGAACCGCCCGATTTCGGTCAGTCCGGAGTCCTTGGTGCTCTGGCCGATGCCGCAGATGCTGCGCACATCCGCTTCGTCGAAGGGAATGCCGAAGTGGCGGATCCTCAACTCCCCGGGGGCGATATCGAACCGGACGGAACGCGGCCCGTCCCGGATCTGCCGCCGCGCGAGGGCATCCTCGGCATTCTGGAGGAGTTCGTAGATGAAGTGGGTGCGGTCGCCGTAGCGGTGCGGGAGCAGCTTGTCTCCGTACTCGCGGACCCCGGTCCCGTAGCGCCGTTCGTTCTCCCCGTGGATGGCCCGGTAGCCGGAGGGCATCAGTGGGATCCCACCGTGGTGAGGCGCGTAGTCAACTCGGCGAGGCCGCCCTGCCCGGGGAGAACGGGATCCAGCCACAGCACGCGGCGGCCCCGTCGCTTGAGTTCCTCGTAGTCCCCGGCGGCCTGGAGCCGGGCGAAGGCGCCGGTGCCGAGCCCGCTCAGCGCGGCGGGCAGCTCCGGACTGGGAGGGATGAGCACGTCCTGCCGGGCGCCCCAGGTGAGCATCAGGATCGCCTGGTTCGCGGGCCCGCCCTTTTCGATCTGGCCGAGCGAGTGCAGGAGCGCGGACCCGAACCCGATCGCGGGCGTCACGCCGAACCGCGCGGCGATTTGCCGCTGGAGCGCGTGGAGCAACGCTTCGGCAGTCCGGCTCCGGTGGCCGAAGGCGTTCACGACGAGCCCACCTCCGGCGGCCTGCGCCAGGAACTCCCGGAGGTCGGCATCGGAAACGGCGGGCGGCCGGGGAGCGGATCCCGGATTCACCGCCAACCGGCGGGCGGCGGCCTTCGTGCCCTCGACGTCCGGCTGGTCGTAGGGATCCACACCCAGCCGGAAGGCCGCGACCGAAACCGCGACCTGCCACCGAAAGATGAAAGACGCCAGGCCGGATTCGTCCGGCGGGCAATGGATCACCGGGACTCCGGCGCCGGCAGCCACCCGAAACCGCGCCTCGTCGTCGCCTGCCGCCGGGCCCAGATGGATCAGCAGGTTCGCGTTCCCCAGGCTGCTCGGGTACGGAGGCCCGCAGAGCACCGGCAGGATGCCCGTTCCCTCCTTTCCGGTGCTCTCCGCGAAGAGCTGCTCCAACCAGGCGAGCACCCCTTCCCAGCCGGCCGACGCGGTCAGATGCGCCTGGAACCGTCCCTCGGCGCACAGGCGGGCCAGCAGCGCACCCAGCCGGAAGGCCGGCTCGCCCGCGGCGCCCTCCAGATCCAGCGCCTCGCGCACGCGGCGGACCGCGGTCAATTCCTCCTCCAACTCGCACCCCGCAAGGGCCGCCGGCAGGAGTCCGAAGACGCTGAGGGCCGAGAATCGCCCTCCTACATTCGGTTTCGCGGCGAACCGCCGCCGGTAGCCGGCCCGGTCCGCCCACCGATAGAGCGGCGATCCGGGATCGCTGACAGCGAGGAACTGCCCGCCCGGGGCGACTCCCGCAACCCGGAGTTGCCGCAAGATGACCGCTTCGAGGGTTCGGGTCTCCACCGTGGCGCCGGATTTCGACGCGACCAGGAAGACGGTCTTGCCCAGACGGTCCGCCCGGACGGCTTCCCGCACCGCTTCCGGCGCGAGGGTGTCGAGGAACTGCACCTCCAGACCGCGCGCCCGGCGGAGCCCGGAAACGAGCGCCCGCGGGCAGAGGGCGGAACCCCCCATCGCCACCACCACGAGCCGCTCGAAACCTTCGGCGAGCAGTTCGTCACGGAGCCGGAGGTACTCGGGGAGCTCCCTGGCGGCGGTCAGCGGCAGGTCCACCCAGCCGAGCCGATCCTCGTCGCTCCGCCCGCCGGTCGCCCCGAGCCGGCCCGGGGGCGCCCGGTCGGTCCAGGGATCGGCTTCGCTGTCCGGCAGGGCCTGTAGCGGGCGCACCGACACGTCCCCGTCGAGTACGTTCCAGAGGCTCCAGGTCATGGTGGTTGCCGGTGTTGAAAAAGTCGAAGAAACGGGTCTGTTCGAGACCGGGACGCGTAACAGCCTGTGGTGGAACCCGCGTGAGCGCCGAGGCCGGTGAGGCGCCCGGCTGACAAGGCGCGTGAGGGAGGAATACCTAGTGTATTTCGACCGAAACGCAACACAGAACGAAGCAAAGCGGAGTGGTTCAGCCGGGATGGATCGCCGGCCGAGCCCCCACCGGGAGAACTGGGCCGCGTGGGTTCCACCACCGGCTGTTCATTTCGGCGACCCGCACCGGCAGCCGGCGTCGGGCTACCATTCGGAAGCCGGCTTCCGCACCGTCGGTCGGGAGCCGGGGGAGCGTACCAATGAGCCACCTCGTCAAGACCTCGAAACGGATTCGTTACGAAAAAAGCCCGGTCGGGAATTCCATTACCGACCCGAAGGTCTTCTTCAACCGCCGGGCCATCCTGAAGGCCCTCGGCAGCGCCGCGGTGGTCGGCCCCTACGCCGCCGCCTGCGGCACCAACGCCGACGCCGCGGAGATGCTGGAGGTCCCGTACTCGCGGCCCGACGTATTCCCGGCGACGCGGAACGAGGCCTACCAGGTCCCGAACATGATCGAGCGGAAGGAGCTGACGGCGCGCGAGGTCGCGGGTTCGCACAACAACTTCTACGAGTTCCTGGCCGGGCAGGGCGGCGCGGTCTGGAAGCTCGCCGGCGACTACCAGCCGCTTCCCTGGGCCGTCGAGGTGACCGGCGAGTGCAACAAACCGCGTACCTTCGATCTCGACGACCTGCTCGCCTTCGACCACGAGGAGCGGATCTACCACTTCCGCTGCGTGGAGCGCTGGGCGATGAACGTGCCGTGGACCGGATTCCCGCTGTCCGCGTTGCTGAATGCGGTGGAGCCGACGGCGGGCGCCGGTTTCGTGTCCTTCACCTCGCTCAACCGGCCGGAGGAGATGCCCGGTCTCCGGTCGAGCAACTGGTACCCCTGGCCCTACCACGAGGGGCTCCGGATGAACGAGGCCATGAACCCGCTGGCGTTCGTGGTCACCGGCGTCTATGGCGATCCGCTGGTCCGCCAGCACGGCGCTCCGATCCGGATGGCGTTCCCCTGGAAGTACGGCTACAAGGGACCGAAGGCGGTGGTGAAGATCGAGCTGACTTCGAAGCAGCCTCCCTTCTTCTGGGAGATGCAGCAGCACGAGTACGGGTTCTTGTCCAACATCAACCCGAACATCCCGCACCCGCGCTGGAGCCAGGCCGAGTCCTACTGGCTGGACAACCGGGCGCCCTTCGCGACCCCGCTGTTCAACGGCTACGCGGACCAGGTCGCGGCGCTCTATCCCGACGAGCCGATGACGCCGCAGAAGCCGCTGCGGATGGGTCAGATGGCTCGCTGACCGCGGCTCCCAATGCCCTGGCTTGCGATCGGCGCCGCCGCGATGTTGCTCGGAGTGGTCGCCGGCGCCTTCGGTGCGCATTCGCTGGCGCCCCAGCTTGACGCCCGTTCGCTCCAGACCTTCGAGACCGCGGTCCGCTACCACCTGATTCACGGGCTGGGCCTGCTGGCAGTCGGGGCGCTGGTGGCCCTGGATCTGGGCTCCCCCGCCTGGCTGGCCGGCGCCCTGATGACCGCCGGGGCCCTGATGACCGCCGGGATCGTGCTGTTTTCCGGGAGCCTCTACTGGCTGGCGCTCGGCGGGCCGTCCTGGCTCGGGCCGGTGACCCCGCTCGGGGGCCTGTGCCTCATCGCCGCCTGGGGCTGTCTCTTCGTCGCCGTCGTGCGCCAGGCATGAGCGCGGCGGACGAGCCGCGGGCCTTTCAGGACTACTACCCGGAAACCACCAAGCACTGCTACGGGTGCGGGGCCCGCAATCCGGACGGCTACCGGATCCGCAGTTTCGCGGAAGGGGACGAGGCGGTCTGCCGCTTCACCCCGGAGCCGTTCCACACGGCGGTGCCGGGGGCGGTGTACGGCGGGCTCATCGCGTCGCTGATCGACTGCCACGGGACCGGGACCGCGGCCTGGGAGGCGTACCGGGCGGCCGGACGGCCGATGGACAGCGACCCGCCGCTGCGCTTCGTGACCGGTTCGCTGCACGTGGACTACCGGAAACCGACGCCCCTGGGGGTGGAGCTGGTGCTGCGGGCGCGGGCGACCGAGATCACCGACCGGAAGGTACGGGTACGGATTCGTCTGGAAGCGAACGGGGTGGTCACCGCGGAGGGAGAGGTGGTCGCGGTGCGGATCCCGGAGGCCTGGCTGGAGAGCCTCGCGGGGGGCGGGGCCACACCTTAAGTCCGAAACGACGCTGCGGCCAGGGAACGCCGGTGTTCACGCCCCAACGGGAGAACTGGCCAGCACCGCTGCGCGAAGCGCAGCGAGATCGCGCATCGCCAACCGCGAAGAAGCGCGGGGACGGCTTGGAACGCCGGCCTCCGGCCGGCATCGCGCGGGAGCGCGAAATCAGCGCCGATGACCCTGCGCCATGCCAACGTGAGTGCCGCACCCTCTCCCAGCACCGGATGCCGCGACCCCTCACCGCTCCCTCTACCCGGGCCGCGCCTTCTTCATGCCGGGCGGGGTGTACGGGAGGACCCGATCATGGGGATTTCTCCCGGTGGGAGCACGGCATCGCAGCCGCAAGGGCAGCGACAGTTGCAGCCCCGCGGTGTCCGAGCGTTAGACTAGTCTGACTAGTCTGGATCAGACATATGAACTTGACCTTTTCGACCTACGAGGCCAAGGCCCGCTTCTCGGAAGTCATTCGACTGGTCCGCGAGGGACGCACCGTGCATATCTCCTACCACGGGAAACCGGTAGCCGAGATCCGCCCCATCGAGGGGAAGAAGAAGTCGTTAGAGGAGCACCTCGACGACCTCGAACGCCGAGGAATTGTTTCTCCGCCAGCCGAACCTGGTCCGTTCCGTCCAGGACCGGTGACGCGCCGGCCAGGGGCGTTGCAGCGGTTTCTTGACGAACGCGAATGAGCGCCGCGTACGTTGACTCTTCCGTTCTGGTCGCAATCGTGCTGGCTGAGCCTGGGAGCGAGGCGGCAGCCCGAAGGCTGGCGTCCTTCGCGAGGTTGTTCTCTTCGAACCTCCTCGATGCGGAGTTGCGCAGCGCATTGGCAAGAGAGGGGGTTCCCTACTCGCCGCGGCATGTAGTGCAGATCCGCTGGATCTGGACTGATCGGCCACTCGGTCCAGAGATGGACACGGTCCTGGAGGTGGGGTATCTGAAGGGCGCCGACCTCTGGCATGTGGCGACTGCCCTGGCTGCCGCGCCTGATCCGCGCGAGATGTCCTTCATCACGCTGGACGAACGACAGCGCGCCGTGGCCGCGGAACTGGGTTTCCGCGTCTGAAGCATCCCAGAGTCCAGCAGGACGCGGTCTCGCTGCGCTTCGGGTAGCGGTGCCGGCCCCCACCGGGAAAACTGGCCAGAGGTCGGCGTTCCAAGCCGTCCCCGCGCTTCTTCGCGGTTCCGCATTACGCGGTTTCGCAGCCCTCTCGGGCTGCGATGCCGGCCGGAGGTCAATCCTCAGTTCGCCAGGAGCAGCCGGGGACCCAGAAGTCGGTCCGGGTCCGCGCCCGGCTTTGGGGTGAACTTGTTGATCCAGCCGCCACTGTAGGACGCAATATAAACGTTGCCATCCTTGTCCATATCCAACTGGTGCGGGAGCGACAGGCCTCCCGGCCACACGCCGCGGCCGATGGCGCCGACCGCTCCATATGCGCCCCAGGTGTCCTGCAGGACGCCCTCCCGGTTGTACTTCAGCACGCGGTTCAGCGTCGCGTCCAGGACCCACACGGCGCCGTTCTCATCGAGCCAGATGTTCACGGGGTCGAAGATGTCGGGCCATTCCTCGATGAACTCCCCGTCGTGCGTGAACAACTGAAGCCGCTCGTTCTGGCGGTCGGCGACGTACACCCGATCCTCGTCCACGGCGAGTCCGTGCAGGAGATCGAACTCGCCGGGCCCGGTACCGAGCGCGCCCCACTGCATGATGAACTCTCCGTCCTCGGAATACTTGATGATGCGAGAGTTCCAATACCCGTCCGCCAGCAGGAAGCTCCCGTCAGGAAGGAACGCCAGCTTCGATGGCCAGCCGTAAGTGGATGGTCCCCAGTCGGATCGTGCACGCGCCGCTTCGCGGGTCTTCGGGTGGTCGCGCTCTCCGAGGCGCATGACAATCTCGCTGCCGTCGTTCGTGAACTTGACGACCTGCATGTGCCCCTCGCCGCCGCCGCTGTCGATCACCCACACATGCCGGTCGGGGTCGTAGGGACTGATGTACACCTGGTGCGGGAGCGTGAAGATCGAGTCCCACTGCGCCCACTGTTCGACGATCTCGCCGTTCGCGTTCGCGACGACAACGAAGTTCGTGCGCCGCAACCGCCCCTCGCGCGGGACCGAGCGATCCACGGGCCAGTCGCCGCGCGTGACGACGATGATGCGGTCCGCGTGGTCCACCGCCACGCCGGCCACCTGCCCCCAGCCCCACTCGTTGTCGTGGTCAGGTGCGGCCTTCCACCAGCCGGGCACCGGATCGTAGGGCCCGGTGCGGTCGTCTCCTCCCTTAACAGCCTGTGGTGAAACCCGCGTGAGCGCCGAGACCGGCCAGTTCTCCCGGTGGGGGCGAGGCGCCCGGCTGACAAGGCGCGTGAGGGAGGAGCCCCCACCGGGAGAACTGGCCCGAGTGTATTTCGACCGAAACGCAACGCAGAACGGAGCGAAGCGGAGTGGTTCAGCCGGGATGCATCGCCGGTCGAACGCCGCGTGGGTTTTGCTGCGCGGGAGCACTTGAAGTGTCGTCGGGGAAAACGGGAAAGTGACGCGGGATTTGGCGGGATTTCGCGCGACGTAGTGGGACGAAAGAGCCGACAGCGCCAACGCGAATAGGCGCAACCCGGGGCGATTCCGGGCGGATGCGGGTGAGGCGCGCCGCCTGATGAGGACGGGCACTTGGTTTGTCGTCTTCGGGCATGGTCTGTCGCGTTCGGGCACTTGGTTTGTCGTCTTTGGGCACTTGGTTTGTCGTCATCGACCGGCGCAGAACGCCCCGTAATCGGAGAGGCTTACGGCCGGGGTTTAGTCGCGCCGACTCAAGCGTTTTACCGATTACGGGAATTGTCGTCGTTATCGGAAGCTGTTTCCCGTTTTCGCGACAGGGTCAACGGCATTGTCAGCACGCCGACATAACCGATCGCTGCGGGCCGGGGCTTACTGAACGGCGAACTTAAATTCCCAGCGTCCCGTCGCGTTCACGCTGAGAAAAACCGAGTTCCCGACGTGTAGGCCCACTTTGAGCAGGACGCTTCCCTCGAGGTCTGTCACGATCTCGTTGACGAGGGTTTCCCCGCCCCCATCCCTGTCATGGACTGAGGCGATGAAATTGTCCGCGCCGTAGTTGTTGGCATTGCCGACGATCGAGTAACTCACGATATAGATTCCGGCCACTAGCCTGACGGTCTCCACGGAGGTGCCGTTACCCGACACCACGGTCGGCGTCGCTCTGTTACGAGCTTTCGTTGCGGCTGCCTCACGCTCGAATCGCGCGTCGATCGAGCGCTGAATGCGATCTGCTCTCCGGCGTTCCTGCTCAGCCCGGGATGGAAAGGCCTGCCTGATCTCGGGTTCAGGGCCGGGTGGACACATGGCCCATCCGATCAGAATTACGGAAAAGGTCACGAGCAACAGGCCCGCACCTACGGTCTTCGCGTCGTTCGTCACGTCGTGCCTCCCGTCAGGTTTTGCCACAGGCTGTTAGCGACGCCGCCGTTCGCTCCCCCCATCGCTGCGACGGCCGCGCGGTCGCCGCCCTCGCACGCCGAGACGGCTAGAGCCGCGGCGAACCCGAAGGTCAGGCAAAGCGACTGGATCCTCATGCTCTCTCCGTTGATGAGCCCGGTCGGCGCTCCAAACTGCTGCCCGGGACCTCAGTGTCGGTCAGCGGGTGTCGGTCAGCGGGCGTCGGTCAGCGCGACCCCGTCTTCCCGGAATCGGACCGCTTTTGCTCCTCATCCGTCGCGGCCGGCGCCCACGGGTCGTTGACGCCCGCGCCGGGGCAGGAGTCCCCGGTATCCAGGAAGTGCGTGTGGAGACACTCGAGCGTCGCGCCGAGACTCGTCAGCAACTCGACCGTCTCCGGGTACGGGACGCGGGTGAAGAACCCGGCCCGGCCTCCGCGCGCCATGTCGGCGGTGGACTGTCCGAGGCGGGTGATCGCGGTGACGTCCCCGCCCTGCGACACGAGGTACTCGATGAGTTCGTTGTCGCCCCGTGAAGCCGCGTAGTGCATCGGGGTGTAGAGCCAGGAGTCTCGCTGGTTCACGTCCGCGCCCAGTTCCTCGATCAGGTACTTCACGGCGGGAATGAACTGATCGGGTCGGTTCCGAACGCTGAACGCGCCCAGTCCCAGATATCCGCCCCCCGCCGCGGCATGGATCGGCCAGGCGTTCGGCGCCCCCTCCGGGATCCAGGGCAGCGCGGAGTCCTCCTGCTGGCGGCCATCCTGCTGCCGGCGCTCCCGCATCCCGACCTCGGGCCAGCGGGTGGGAAGGTGGGGATCCGCTCCGTGCGCGACGAGCAGTCTCATCGCCTCGAGATCCTGGGCGAAGACGGCCCGCCAGAACGGCGTCGCCCCGGTGAGGTCGATCCCCAACTTGGTGAGACCGTATTCCCAGTACCAAGCGTGCGTGTTCAGGCGGGAGTTGGGATCGGCCCCGGCTTCGAGCAGCGCGCGGAGCACGTCCAGGTGTCCGGCCGCCTGCAAGTCCTGCGCGCGCGGCTGCGGATAGTTGGACTTTGGCGCCCACTGGGTCTGGAGGACGGCGAAGAGCGGCGTGGCGCCGTCCGTCGAAGCGGCAAGATCTGGACTCGCTCCGCGCTCGATGAGGACGAGCGCCAGGTCGAACTGGCCGTTGAGCGTCGCCATCAGGAGTGGGCTGGTGCCGTCCGCGCTCACCTGATCCAGGTCCGCGCCGCCGCCCGCGAGGGCCATCGCGGCTTCGATATGGCCCTCGCGGGCGGCGTGCAATAGCGCGGTCAGTGCGCCGGTCCGGCCGACGAGGACCTCGCGGTAGGGCGGGCGCACGAGGTCGGGACCGCCCGGGTAGTCGGGCCCCACGCGGCCGAGCGAGTGCGGGCTCACGTCACCGACGTCGTAGCCGGAGCGGAGAAAGTCGCGCTGCGCGCGGACGGCCGCCTGGACATGGGCCGGGCTGGGCTCGCCCGGCCATTCGGCTTCCGGGTCCACCCGGGGCCCGAACGGTCCGGGCGTTTCCGGCGGCGCGCCGATCATGTCGCGGAAGCGGCGGTTGGCTTCCCGGTCCAGCGCCAGAGCGGGCAGGACGTCGACCACGGCGGTCGTGATGCCGGGGTCGGCGTCGGCGGCGAGCAACGCGGTCACGGCAGCGGGCCGGTTCGCGACCGCCGCGAAGATCAGGGGCGTCTGCCCCGCCGACCCCTCCCGGGCGTTCGGATCCGCGCCGTGGTCGAGCAGCGCGGCCACCGCCGACCCGCCATCGATGGCGCCGGCGGCGAGGTGCAGCGCGGTCACGCCGCTGTTCGTCGCCCGAGCGTTCGGGTCCGCCCCGGCTTCGAGCAGGCGGAGGGCGACGGCGCCATGCCCGCCCTCGGCGGCCACCTGGAGCGGCGTATAGCGACCGATGCGCGTGCCGGCGTCGACCGCGGCGCCGGCCGCGACCAGCGCATCGGCCACGGCCCGGTGCCCGCCCTCGGCGGCCAGGTGCAACGCGGTCAACCCGTCGCCGCGCGCCGCGTTCACGTCCGCCCCCTCCCGCAGGAGGGACCGTACGACTTCGACTTGCCCGTCGCGGGCGGCCGCGAGCAGCCGCTCGTCCGCGCCGGGCGACGTGTCCTGCGCCGCCAGGGCCGCGGGGAGGATTGCCGCGACCAAAACAGCCTGCAGATGAAGTGACGCGGCCCAGTTCTCCCGGTGGGGGCTCGGCGAGCGATGCATCCCGGCTGAACCGCCCCCCCACCGGGAGAACTGGCACTTCGTTCCGCTCTGCGTTGCATTTCGGTCGAAATACACTCGGGCCAGTTCTCCCGGTGGGGGCTCCTCCCTCATGCGCCTTGTCAGCCGGACCCCCACCGGGAGAACTGGGCCTCGCCCGCCTCGGCGCTCACGCCACTTCATCCACAGGCTGTTGAGCGACACCGCGGCGCCCCTCATGCGGAGCCGCTCCCGCCGGAGGCCGCTTCGCCCGTGAGGTCGAGCGGGAACACGCCGTCGCTGTCGCCGAAAGTGGCCATCTCCGGGTGTCCGATCTTCCGCATCAGGCTCACGAAGGCGTTCGCCATTGGGGTCCCGTCCGGAGCCCGCAGATGGAGGCCGCCCGGGAGCGCCCCGTTCGCCCTGCCCAGAACGAGCAGCGGCGCTCGCCGGTGGTTGTGGAGGTTCCCGTCCGCCATCGGAGAGCCCCAGATGATCGCCGTCTTGTCGAGGAGCGAGGCGTCGCCTTCCACCGTGTCGCGCATCTTCTCGAGGAAGTAGGCGAGTTGGCCGAGCCGGTAGGTGTTGATCCGGTTGAAGTCCATGATGTCCTCGGGGACGTTGCCGTGGTGCGAGGCCCCGTGGACGGACTTCGTCGTCCCGCAGTCGGGGAACGTCCGGTTCGACTGATCGAAGCCCGTCTTGAAGGTGATGACGCGCGTGAGGTCGGTCTGCAGCGCGAGCAGTTGCAGGTCGAACATCAACCGCATGTGCTCCTCGAAGGAATCCGGGACCCCGGAGGGGGCCTCCGGCATCTCCCGTTCCTCCCCGCTCGTATTGCGCGCCTCGACGAGCTGAATCCTCCGTTCGATCTCGCGGATGTGCTCGACGTACTCGTCCAGCGCGACCCGGTCCGCCGCGCCCAGAGTTCTTTTGAGCCGAGCGACCTCGGTCGTGATCCAGTCGATCATGCTGCGGTCCGTGCGGCGTCGCGCCGCCCGGTCCTCGGCCGTGTCCCCGGCGCCGAACAGCCGCTCGAACACGACGCGCGGCTCGCGGATCGCCGGAAGCGGCTGGTTGGGCGAGGCCCACGCGAGCGAGGTCGTGTACGCGCAGTGGTAGTTGTACGCGCAGCCGCCGCCGCGATCGATGCCCTCGATGCAGAGTTCGAGCGACGGGAGCACCGTCTCCCGCCCGAAGCGCTGCGCATGCAACTGGTCGAGCGAAGTGCCGAGGAAGAGGTCGGACCCCTGCGTCTGCTTCGGATGGGCCTGGGTCAGGAACACCGCCGTCGATCGGTCGTGGTCGCCGCCGATCTCCTCCGCCCGAAACGCTTCCGCCGACCGGCAGTCCGTGTTGCTCACGATCGTCAGGTACTCGCGGAACGCCTCCAGCGGTTTGAGCTGGCTGTCCGCGACCAGCTCGAAGCCGCGTCCGGTCGTCGCCGGCGCGAAGAGGTGGCGGGCATCGCCCCAGTCGCTCGAGCCGGCCACGCCCATCGACTCCTCGATGCAGACGAGCCGCGTAAATCCCGCCGCCCTCCTCGGGGCGGCCCACAGCCGTCCGGCGGGAGCCATCGCGTCGAGCAGGGGCAGCGCCACGCTGACGCCGGCCCCCCGCAGGAAGGTGCGGCGCGAGAGGTGTGTGCCGGTGATGAAGTTCATGAGCCCGCTCCGTTTCTTGTCCGATTTTCGGATTCTGCTGATTCTTCCTGCTCTTCTTCCTGGTCGTCCACGGCGGGCGCGGGACGCGCCATCCGGAACGGGTCGCTGTTCACGACGCCGAGGATGAACGAGGACATTCGGTAGTCGTTGGCCTCCGCCTCGCGGGCGATGGCCCGGATCCCGGGTTGGTCGAAGTACTCCACGCGGCGTCCGATCGCGTACGCGAGCAGGTGCGTCGTGAAGTTCCGGACCAGGGGGATCGGCCGCTTCATGAGGGCGTCGACGAGTTCGGCAGGCGTGCTCACCTCGGTCCCGTCGTAGAAGGTCCCCCGCGTGTCGAGCGCGACGCCGTTCTCGCGAACCCGCACCCGCCCCGTCACGTCGTAGTTGTCGAGCGCGAGTCCGATCGGGTCCATGAACCGGTGGCACGCGCGGCACGTCGGATTCGCCCGATGCATCTCGAGCCGTTCGCGCGTTGTGAGCAGCCGCCCGTCCCGGGCCGATTCGGTTTCGTCGAAGGCGGGGATGTCGGGCGGCGGGGGCGGAGGCGGCGTGCCCATCAGCACCTCCATCACCCACTTCCCGCGCAGGACCGGCGACGTGCGCGCGGACATCGACGTGAGCAGCAGCACGCTTCCGTGCCCCAGCACGCCGCGCCGGCTGTGGCTGTCGGCCGGGTAGCTCACGCGCCGGAACTCGGGCCCCGAGACCCCGGGAATCCCGTAGTGCGCCGCGAGGCGCTCGTTCAGGAAGGTGTAGTCCGCCGTGAAGAGTTCGAGCAGACTTGTGTCCTCGCGCACGAGGCGGTCGAAGAAGAGCTGCGTTTCACGGACCAGGTCCTCGCGGAGCTGGCCGGTGAAGTCCGGATAGAGAAAGGGCTCGGGCTGGTTATCCTCCGCGTCCTGAAGCCGCAGCCACTGCGAGGCGAAGCGCGTTGAAAGCGCCTCGGCCCGCGGGTCCGCCAGCATCCGACGCACCTGCGACTCGAGAACCGCCGGATCCGAGAGCCGTCCCTCCGCGGCCAGCGTCAGTAGTTCGTCATCCGGGCTTGCCGCCCAGAGGAAGAACGAGAGCCGCGACGCGAGGTCCACGTCCGCGATCCGGTAGCTCTCACCGGGCAGGACCTCCGGCGGAGCCTGCTCGAGACGGAAGATGAAGGACGGGCTGGCGAGGATCGCCTGGAGCGCGGTCCGAACGCCGATCTCGAATCCCTCCTCCGCTGCGGCGCGACCGTAAAAGGCCATCGGCCCGGCGAGATCGTCGTCCGTGACCGGACGCCGGTACGCCTCGCGTGCGAGCCGGATCACGATCGACTCCGCGCAGGCCCAGGCCTCCTCGGGAACGTCCGCCACCGTCGCCCCACCCCATCCCGGATGGCAGTTGAAGATCTTTCGGCGGCTCGCCGTCTCCGAGAGCCCCGCACTGCGGCGCGGGCCCGTGATCATCAGTTCGCTCAGGTGTGGCAGCGCCGTGATCCCGTAGTTCGCCCACGCCTGGGAGTCCTCGCCTCCGACGAAGGACCAGCCCGGCGTCTTCAGGCGGTCCTCGTACGGCCCCTCGATCGTGCGCACGAAGGCCGCCGCGACCTGGCGCTGGCCCGCCCGCACGAAGATCGATTCGGTGCGGATCGGCACCGTCGAGCGGCCGCCGTGCTCGAGGCCGAGGAGGGCGACGCCCTCCCCGTCGATGGAGATGTCGACATCCTGGAAGCCGGTCGCCTGGCCGAAGAGGGTCTCGATCGAGATCACGTACTCCCCGTCCACCGGGAAGTCGTGGGTGACGACCATCCCGCCGCGCGTCCCGTACGGCGTGCCCTCGATGTGATCCCAGGCGTGCTGCGAGACGTCGATCGGATTCGTGTACTTGGCCGTCTTGGAGAGCGCGTCCGGGTTGCCAACGGCGATCCGGCTAACCTCGGTGGCGGCCCTCAGGTAGGCCTCGAGGAGGGTAGGCGAGAGACCCTGCGCGTCCGACATGTTGTCGAAGGCGCCGAGGTAGGTGTCCGCCGGCAGCCAGCGACCGGCCTCGATTTCGAGATCGAGGAGATCGCGGATTACGCGCTCGTACTCGGCCTGGTTCAGCCGCTGGAAGCGCCGCGAGCCGGGGTTGTGGTAGCGGGCGGCCTCGCGGTCGACCACGGTCTCGAGCGTCTCGACCAGGGCGAGCAGCGTCTCGGGCGGCGGGCGGCGCTGGCCCGGCGGCGGCATCATCCCGGCCCGCAGCTTCCGGATCATCTTCTCGGCGGTCGGGGCCCGCTCCTGCGCCGCGTCCACGACGAACTCCTTCAGCGTGAGATTCCCGTTCAGGAGACGCTCGTTGTGGCAGCCGACGCAGTAGCGCTGGACCACGCCGGTGAGGTCCACCGCGTTTGCGAGGACAGGGGCGAGAACAGGGGCGAGGACCGGGGCGAGGACCGGGGCATCGTGCTCCGGGAAGGGCGCGGTGGGTGCCGTTTCGGACGCACTGTCCCCCGAGGGCTGCCCCATCAGGGCGAACGACAACCACAAAACCGCGCCCATGCTCAGTGCCTTCAAGCACCCGTCCTTCGAGAGCAGCGGATGACAATCAGAAGCAGCGGCAAGATAAAGCCCCCGAAGAACAGAAGGACAGAGGATACCTGAATGGATCGTCGCTGCTCCTACGGCGGGCGGTGCCGACCTGGAGGTCGGCCCAGTTCTCCCGGTGGGGGCTCCCTGGCCTGCCGGACCACTACGCCGGTCGGCGTAGGCGGTCTCCCTGATCAGACTCCCTGATCAGACTCCCCGATCAGATTCCCTGCTCAGTCCGCGAGGACGGCGAGGGGTTTCTTGCGGAGGATGTCCACCGCGGCGAGGGCGCCGACCGCGGCCGCGCCGAGCGCCGGCAGGACGATGGCGAGCAGCAGGAGCATCGGGTCCGCCTCGAAGGGGAGCAGCATGATCTGCCGCACCACGAAGAAGGCCGTCGCGGAAGCACCGACCGCGGCGGCGGCCCCCGCGACCGCGCCGATGACGCCGTGCTCCAGCACGGTGATCGCCACCACCCGGTTGCGGCCGGCTCCGAAGACGCGGAGCACCGCGGTCTCGCGGCGGCGGGCGCCGATGTGCACCGCGACGGTGCCGATCAGGATGAGCAGGCCGCCCACGAGGGCGATGAGGCCCACGATGCGAATCGCGAGCGCGACGCTGTCCGCCACCTGCTGCATCGTGTCCAGCACGTCGCGGAGATCCACCACCGACACGTTCGGGAATTCCCCCACCACCGCGCCCTGGAAGCGGGCCCGCTCCACCACGTCGTCGGGACCCCGCACGAAACCCGCGTAGCTCATCGGGAAGTCCTGGACGTTGTCCGGGTGGAAGAGGAAGGTGAAGCCGCCGTTGCGGGCGTTTCGCCACTCCACGTCGCGGATCGAGGTGACCCGGGCGTCGAGCATCTCGCCCAGGATCTCGAAGCGCATCGTGTCCCCGAGCTGGACGCCGCGGTCCTCCTGCACCCAGTTCTCGATGGAGACCTCGACGCCTTCCGCCGGACGGTCGCCCCAGAACTCGCCCTCGGTGACGATCTCGTTGTCTTCGAGCGAGGCGCGCGCGCTCACCGTGTATTCCCGCGACAGCCCGCCGGCGCGCCGCACCGCGTCCCGGTCCTCGAGGTGGACGTCGCGCCCGAAGATCCCGTGGACCCGCGCCTGCAGCACCGGAATCAGGTTGATGTCAGGAAAGCCGCGGGCCGCCGCGTTCGCACGCACCCCGTCCATCTGGTCGGCCTGGATGTCCAGGAAGAAGAGATCGGGGTCGTCGCTGCTCTCCTGGAAAGTGAACTCGCGCTGCACGTTCCTTTCGATGCCCACGGTGGCGAGCACCAGGAACACCCCGACCCCGAGGGCGACGAGCACCACCCGCACCTGCCGGGCGCCCCGGAGCACGGTGCGCACCGCGTGGCGGACGGGAAATGTGCGGGCCGCGGCGAGCGGGGCGAGGGCGCGGAGGATCAGGCCGCCCAGGATCCAGAGCGTCACCGCGACGAGCACGAACCCGCCGGTGACCGCCAGCGTGATGCGGAGCGACCCTGACTGCCAGCCCGCCAGTCCGAAGAACAGCAAGACGGCCCCGGCCGCCACCGCGCCCTCGAGCCGCCGCGCGCCCGGGGAGCCACGCTCGTCCAGCATGTCCCCGCTCCGGAGCAGTCCGAGCGGCCGGACCCGGCGGAGCGGCAGCAGCGGGATCACGGCGGACAACAACGAGACCAACCCTCCGGTAAGCGCTCCCTGGAGCGCCGCCGCGGGAGTGAGGCGCGCCGCGACCTGGAGGCCGCCCACTTCCACCTCGGGGATGAAGAGCTCTAGCGCCGCCGCTCCGGCGGCGATGCCGAAAGCGCTCGCCAGCCCGGCGAGCACCGCCATCTGCAGCAATGCGATCAGCAGGATGGTGCGCGAGGGAACCCCGAGGCAGCGCTCGATGGCCGCGGACGGCAGGCTCTGGCGGGTGAAGGCCCGCGCCACGCTGAAGACGCCGATGCCGCCGAGCAGCAGAATTACGAATCCCGCAAGGCTCAGGTAGTCCTCGCCGCGCCGGATGCGGCGCGCGATGCGGTCTCCGGTCTGCCGGTAGGTCCGCACCCGGACCGGGTGGTCCTCGAGCGCCGCCCGGAGTCCCGCCGAGAGCCCCCCGACGGCCTCCTCGTTGTCCACGGAGAAGAGGACCTCCCAGCGGGCGCGCTCCGGGACGTCCAGGAGGCCGGTCTCGCGCAGGTCGGAGAGCCCGACCAGCACCCGCGGCCCGCGCCGGAAGAAATCGATCCCGGCGCCCGGTTCCTTGAGGAGGTCGCCGCGCACTTCGAAGGGCTCCCCGCCGAGGAGGATCGGATCCCCGATCTCGAGCCCCAGCCGGACCCGTACCTCGGGCCGGACCAGCGCCCCGCGGCCGGCGAGCAGCTCCGGCCCGAAGCGGTTTCCCGCGATCTCCATCTCGCCGTAGAGCGGGAACGCGCCGTCCACCCCCTTGAGCTCCACCATCGCGCCCCGCAGCGGGTCGTCGGCCGAGCGCGCGAGGCTCGCGATCTGCGTCGAGCGCGCCACCCCGGTGAGCGAGTGTCCGGAGGCGACGTCGTCGAGGATGACCTCGCTTTCCGCGTCGAAGCCCTCCCCGGTGGAAACGGTCACGTCCGCCGCCAGCAGGAAGCGCGACTCGTTGGTGAGCGCCGACTGGAGGCTGTCCGCCGCCGAGCGCAGCACCACGATCGCCGCGACGCCGATGCCCACGGCGACGAAGAAGAGCGCCAATCGGCGAACGGACGAACGAAGTTCCCGGAACGCCATCCGGAGCGCGAACCTCATTGCGTGTTGCCTGACCGGTTGCTAGCAGCCTGTGGTGGAACCCGGGTGAGCGCCGAGCCCGGTGAGGCGCCCGGCTGACAAGGCGCGTGAGGGAGGAATACCTGGTGTATTTCGACCGAAACGCAACGCAGAACGGAGCGAAGCGGAGTGGTTCAGCCGGGATGCATCGCCGGGCGAGCCCCCACCGGGAGAACTGGGCCGCCTGGGTTTCACCACAGGCTGCTAGACGCCGAGCAGCACCGGCTCGGCCGCCGCCGGAACGGGCGCGTCTTCGTGGAGCCGGCCGCCGCGGAGGAGCAGCCGGCGGTCGGCGCGGGAGGCCAGCTCGACGTCGTGGGTGGCGACCAGCACGGTGGCGCCGGTGCGGTCGCGCACTCCGACGAGCAGTTCCGCGATCCGGGCCCCCGTCTCCTCGTCGAGGTTGCCGGTGGGCTCGTCGGCGAACACCACCCGCGGCTCGTTGGAGACGGCCCGGGCGATGGCGACCCGCTGTTGCTCGCCGCCGGACATCTGGGACGGCAGGTGATACCCCCGCTCGCCGATCCCGAAGGAATCGAGAAGGTCCCGGGCGCGATCGACCGCGTCGCGGACTCCGGCGATCTCGAGCGGTACCGCGACGTTTTCGAGGGCCGTGAGGTTCGGGAGGAGGTGGAACGACTGGAAGACGAAGCCGACGTTCCGCGAGCGGAAGCGCGCCAGACTCTCCTCGTCGAGGCCGGTGAGATCGGTGCCAGCCACCTCCACGGTCCCGGTGGTCGGGTGATCGAGGCCCGCCAGCAGGCCGAAGAGCGTGGACTTGCCGCTGCCGGAAGGTCCCCGGACGCAGACCAGCTCGCCGGCGGGAACCAACAGATCGAGCCCGCTGAGGATGGTGAGATCCCGATCTCCGCTCTTGACGGTCTTGCTGAGGCCGGTGGCCCGGATCATCATCACTACTGGCAGGGATCCTTTCGCTGCTTCATGGGCGGATTGATTGCCTGACGCTTTCTCAGCGAACGGCGGCCGCCCCGGAAGGTTCCCTCAGCAGGGGTTTCAGAGCCCCGAAGGCGTTCTCCGCCAGCATTCGCGCCCCTTCGGCGGTCGGGTGGATTCCGTCGCGCTGGTTGAGCTCGGCGACGCCCGCCACCCCTGCGAGCAGACTCGGCAGCAGGGGGACGCCGGTGTCGCCCGCGACCTCGCGGAAGGTGTCGGCGAAGCCGTCCTCGTAGTCCCGCCCGAGTTCGGGGGGCGCGGGGACTCCGGCCAACAGCACCGCGAGGCCGCGCCCTTCCGCCTCCCGGATCATCCCCCGCAGGTTGTCCATCATCACGTCCACCGGGACGCCGCGGAGCCCGTCGTTGCCGCCGAGGGCGATGACCACCACTTCCGCGGACGGGTTCCGATCGAGCACCCAGGGGAGGCGGCGCAGCCCGCCGGAGGTGGTCTCCCCGGACACCCCGGCGTTCACGACCCGGTAGGCGAGATCCTCGGCATCGAGGAGTTCCTGAAGCCGGGCGGGCCAGGCCTCCGTCGCCTCGATCCCGTAGCCGGCGGTGAGGCTGTCCCCGAAGGCGACGAGCCCCGGGCGGGCGTCGGTTTCGTCGGCCGGGGTGGGCGCGGGGGGGATGGCGATCGCGCGGGCTTCGGAAATCTGTTCCGCCACCTCTGCATCGCCGCAGGCAGCGAAGGCGAGGAGGGGAACCAGGCCAAGCAGGAGCAGCGTCCGCAGGAGGGTCCTCATGGTGGCGGGAGTGCGGGGGCGCCGCATCGCGGCGAGGGGCACGCTACGGGGCATCACGAGGGGGAACGAAGCGGGGCGGTTCGGGGTTCGGAGACTCCGAATCGGCCGCGCGGAACCGGGGTTCCGGAACGCACCGGGCAACGGTTCACGGGGCCGGAAGGATAGCCCGGATTCCTCCCGGACTCCTCCCGGATTCCTCGTGGTCCGGCGCGTTCGAGAGTCGTAGGGGGCGCCACGCAGGAGGGCAGACCCGCGTGTTTCGCCCGCCCCCGGCGGGCGGTGCCGGTCTGAAAGCCCCCACCGGGGGAAACGCTCATGATCGCGTCCTCCTGCACACCCCGCCGGGCATGAAAGTGCAGTTCCCTGGTGGTGCACGTCTCGGCCGCACGCCACCACGCAGAGCGACGCGCAGGCAAGGGAACGCCGACCTCTGGGCAGTTCTCCCGGTGGGGCCCGGCACAGCCCGCCGAAGGCGGGCGGCGGGAAGGACCCCGAGTTCGGGGGGCGCCCCTCTCGGCCGGGACCCCGGCGTTCAGCGTCAGCCGGACGGCTGCGTGGTACACGCCTTTCGCTGCGCGCCGCGCAGCGGTGCCGGCCCCAACCGGGAGAACTGGCCAGAGGTCGGCGTTCCCGTGCCTGCGCGCCATCCGTTCTTTCGGGGTTCCCGCGTGGGACTGCATTTTCACAGCAAAGGCGGTGCGGCACTCACGTTGGCAGAGCCGGACGTCATTGGCGCAGGTTTCGCGCTCCCGCGCGTGCCGACCGGAGGTCGGCGTTCCCCTGCCTGCGCGCCATCCGTTCTTACGGGGGTAGGGCGCAACTGCATTCTCACAGCAACTGGCCGGCGTTCCCGTACCGGCCGGCCGGGACCCGGATCGGGGCTTTCGCCTCGCGCGCAACCGCCCGGATCGCCGGTATGAGGAATCCGGCGTGGCCTCCGTAGAATCCGCTCCGACCGTGGCCACTCCGGAAGACAACGCCCCCCGGACGATTGTGTTCCTCTGCGTCGCGAACTCGGCGCGCAGCCAGCTCGCCGAGGCGCTCGCCCGGCGGATCGCCCCCCCGGGGACGATGGTGCTGAGCGCCGGATCGAATCCCTGGCAGGTCCATCCCATGGCGGTGCGGGTGCTGGCCGAGGTCGGGATCGACATCAGCGGGGCGCGCTCGAAGGGCATGGTCGAAATCCACCTCGAACGCGCCGACCTGGTGGTCACCCTCTGCGCCGAGGAGGTCTGCCCGGTAGTGCCGCCCACGGTGCGCCGTCTCCACTGGCCGCTCGAGGACCCGGCGGAGGCCTGGGGCGAAGAGGAGATGCTGCAGCGGTTCCGGGAGACCCGGGATCTGCTGGAGAAGAAGATCGGGGAGCTGCTCGGGCAGTAGGCGACGGGCCGAGACCGCCCCAGGGACCGCCAAGAATCCTTGAAAATTGGAAGCCGCGCGTCCAATTTTCAAGGCTGGGCCAGTCCCGTAGCGAGACTCACGACCCGCGCAGCCGGGCCAGCTCGGCGAGCGTGATCTCGCGGGCCTCGTCGAGGGTGACGATGTCCAGACCCACCTCGGCGCCCGGGAGCGCCTGGGCGAGGCGGGCGAGATCGGGGGCGACCACGTTGCCGATCTTCGGGTAGCCGCCGGTGATGCCCTGATCGGCGCCCATGACGATGGGGTGGCCGCCCGGGGGCACCTGGATCGTCCCGTGCGGGTTGGCGTCCGAGACGATCTCCTTCATCCCCTCGCGATGTTCGAGGATGGGGCCGTCGAGCCGGACTCCCATGCGGTTCGAATCGTTCGAGACCGTGAAGCGCAGCTCGGAGAGCGTCCTCAGGCACTCCCCGGTGAAGCAGTCCTCCTGCGGCCCGAGGCTGATCCGGAGGCGGAGGGGCCCGGTCTCCGCCGGCCGGCGGGCGCCCGGTTCGTAGCGGTTCTCGCGGGCCTCCGCGGAAGGCGCTCCCAGGTGGAGCCGGTCGCCGGGGCGGAGCGCCCGGCCCTCGAAGCCCCCGAGGGCGGCGGTGAGGTAGGTGGCGCGGGATCCCAGCACCTCGGGAACTGCAATGCCGCCGTGGAAGGCGAGGTAGGCCCGCATGCCGTCCGGGGGCCCGGCGAAGCGGAGGACGCTGGCCGCCGGGGCCAGGAAGGAAGTCCCCACGGGAACCGGCCAGCGCCCGCCCCGCGGCAGGTGAAGGACCGCGCCGTGATCGGCGCCGCCGAGCGCCGCGAGCACCGGCTGGAGAAAGCGGAGCACCGGCCCCATCAGGGTGCATTCGAGCCCGGCGGCGCCGTCCGGGTTCCCCACCGCCCGGTTCGCGAAGATCAGGGACGCCGGATCGGCCGCCCCCGACCAGGGGACGCCGTAGCGCTGGTACCCGGGGCGGCCGAGATCCTGGACGGTGGTGAGGAGCCCGCCGCGTTCCACCTCGAAAGCCGGCGGCCCTTCGGCGGGACGAGGAGCGGGGGTTTCCGCCGGCGGGCGTTCCGGCAGCTCGCTGACCGGCAGGAACCGCACCTGATCGCCCGGTACGCAGCCGCTCGGCGGGCTCTTTCCGGGATCGAAGAGGAGCGCCGGGTCCATCCGCCCGAGGAGGTGCCAGCCGCCGGGCGTGACCCAGGGGTAGATGCCGGTTTGCGCGCGGGCCATGGCGACCGCCCCCGCCGGGACGCGCACCCGGGGGACCGGGCGGCGCGGGATGTCGAGGCGCGGGTCGGCCATCCCGAGGTACGGGAACCCCGGCGTGAAGCCGATGATGTAGACGCGGTAGTCGCGTCCGGAATGGATCCGGATCAGCTCTTCCACGGACACGCCGACCTGCGCCGCCACGTCCGGAAGATCCTCGCCGTCGTAGACGCAGGGGATCTCCAGCAGGCGCGGTTCCGGCTCGGGTTCCCCGCCGGCGCGGCGCGCGAGTTCGAGCGCGTGGGCGCGGATGGCGTCCGGGTCCGCCTCCGGGTCGTGGAAAACGAGCACCGAGCGGAAGGTGGGGATCGCTTCCCGGTATCCCTGGAAGGGCTCCCGTTCGAGCAGCGCCCCCAGCACGGTGGCCTTCCGGTTCAGCTCAACGGAGATCTCGTTCCCGAACTCGACGGAAAACGCGGCCTCGCCGGCGTTCCGAAGAATGGGCTCCCCGCTGGCGGGCACCTGGGCGGACTCGGGAGGGTTCGCGATCAGCCGAGCGCGCGGACGGCGACGCCGGCTGCTTCGAGCCGGCGGCGGACGGTGCGGGCGTTGTCGAGCGCCGCCGGGTTGTCGCCGTGGAGGCAGAGCGTCTCGGCGGCCACCGGGACCTCGGTGCCGTCGTGGGCGATCACCGTTCCGTGGGCGATCGCGACCGCCTGCGCCGCCGCCTTTTCGGGATCGTGGATCACGGAACCCGGGATCCGGCGCGACTGGAGCGTCCCGTCCGGGTTGTAGACCCGGTCGGCAAACGCCTCGCCGGCGAAGCGGAGGCCCGCGGCCTCGGCGGCCTCGCGCATCGCGCTCGAGGTGGCGAGTCCCACGAAGATGAGGCCCTTGTCGGCCCGCGCGACCGCCCGGGCGAGCGCGGCGGAAAGCTTCGGGTCGGCCACCGCCTGGTTGTAGAGCGCTCCGTGCGGCTTCACGTGGACCATCGTCCCGTTCCGCGAGCGCACGAAGGCGGCGAGCGCCCCCACCTGGTAGAGGACGTCGGCCTCGACTTCGTCCGCCGGGGCCTGGATCGGGCGCCGGCCGAAGCCCCGGAGATCGTGGTGGCCGGGGTGCGCCCCGATCGCGACCCCGCGTTCCATCGCGAGCCCCACCGTGCGGTCCATGATGACCGGATCGCCGGCGTGGAAACCGCAGGCGACGTTCGCCGAAGTGACGATCTCGAGGATCTCTTCGTCACATCCCAGCGCGTAATTGCCGAAGCTTTCGCCCATGTCGCAGTTGAGGTCGATACGCATCCCGCGATTGTATGGAACGGCCGTAGATAGCAGCCTGTGGTGGAACTCACGCGGCGTTCGAGCGGCGATGCATCCCGGCTGAACCGCCCCCCCACCGGGAGAACTGGCGCTTTGCGGCGCTCTGCGTTGCGCTTCGGTCGAAATACACTCGGGCCAGTTCTCCCGGTGGGGGCTCCTCCCTCGCGCGCCTTGTCAGCCGGACCCCCACCGGGAGAACTGGGCCTCCCCGCTCTCGGCGCTCACGCGAGTTCCACCACAGGCAGCTAGCACCGGCCCGCCGGTCGGCGCCCGAGGGCGTAAGGCCGCGTAACGCGCGCCGCCCCCGCTACCGGCCCCGCATCGCCAAAGGGTTAGAATCACCCCTCTTATGGGTAAAGGCGACCGGCGAACCAAACGCGGCAAGATCTTCCAGGGCACGACCGGGAAGAGACGGCCGAAGCGGCGCAAGAAGTAGGGACCGTGCCCCACCGGGGGGCAGAGGTCCGCTATCTGCGGGCGAAGGCTTCGGTGGATGCGCGCGCTGTCAATCCAGCGGTGCGCCAAGCGGTTACGGACGCCCTCGCGCAGATGCCGGCGGACCGGCCGATCCGCATGCTCGAGTGCGGCGGCGGCGCCGGGGGCGCGTTCCGGCAATGGATCGGATTGCTCGCGCCGTTCCCGCGGGTGGAGTTCACCGTAGTCGACCGCGACGCCGATCTGCTCAGTCACTACCGTCACGAAGTCCACGCGTGGGCCGGCGAGATGGGATTCCGGATGGAGGAGGTGGAAGAGGACGCGAACCGGCTCCGCTTCGGGGGCGGCGGGCGGGCCTTCGACGTGCGGTTTCGCGAAGCCGCCGTGCCGCGGGGGTTCGACGCGCGGGAGGACGGGGCCTTCGACTTGCTGATCGCCCAGTCCTTTTGGGACCTCGTCGGGCGGGGCACGGCGCTATCGCTCGGCCGGCGGCTGCTGGCTCCGGGCGGCATCTTCTACGCCACGCTCACCTTCGCCGGAGTGACCCGCTTCGGACCGCCGCACGGACTCGACCGGCGGCTCCTGGTGTGCTACCACGCCAGCATGGCCGGGGACCGCGGCGGGGACCCCATCGCCGGGGAACGGCTGCTCGGGGAGGTCCGCCTCCCGGGGTCGGGTTTTTCGGAACTGGCCGTGGGTCGCTCCGATTGGCGCGTCGACCCGACGGACGAGGGCTATCCGAGCGAAGAGGATTTCTTCCTCGAGGCCATCCTCGGGTTCGTGGAGAAAGAGCTGCGGGACGCGCCGGAAATCGCGGACCCCGAGCTGAACGAGTGGCTCTTTACCCGGCGGCGGCAGTTGGCCAACCTTGAGCTTTCTTTCGCCGCCCGCCAGCAGGACATGGCCGCGCGGCGGGACCCGGCCGATCAGCTGCCAGCCGCCTAGTTGCTCCGGTTCGCGATCAGGCGGTCCACCTCGGTCTTCAGCCGCGCGAGGATCTGGTCGTAGGGGTAGGCGCCGAGCGACTCCGGACCCTTCTTCAGGTTCACGAACGCCGGCCCGCACCAGAGCCCGAGGTCGGCGTCGTCCGTTTCTCCCGGGCCGTTCACCCGGCAGCCCATGACCGCGATGGTGATCGCGTGGCGCTCAGCGTAGCGGGTCATCTCCCGGACGTCCTCGGCCAGATCGATGAACTTCTCGTTCTCGACCCGTGAGCACGACGGGCAGGAGATGATGTTCAACTTGTCCTTCGGGAACTCCGGGACCGAGCGGAAGCGGCCGTTCGCGATGTCGGTGAGGATCTCGTGGCCGGCCTTCACTTCTTCCGGTTTCCGGGGGTTCGGCAGGGTGAGCGACACCCGGACGGTGTCGCCGATGCCGCGGCTGACGAGCTGCTCGAAGGCGATCCGGGTCTTGATGATCCCCTCGGGGGGCATCCCCGCCTCGGTGACCCCGAGGTGGAGCGGCACGTCGGGCCGTTCGTCGGCGAAGCGGCGGTTCCCCTCGATCACGTTCGCGGGGTCGGAGTCCTTGAGCGAGACCACGTAGCGGGTGAACCCGAACGAGTCGAGCATCTCGCAGTGCTCGGCGGCCGAGGTCACCATCGCCCCCACCGGGTCGTCGTGGAAGCGGCCCTGGTGCGCCGGGTCCATCGAGCCGCAGTTGACTCCGATGCGGATGGCGCAGTCGTGCTCCCCGGCGACCCCGGCGAGGTACTTCACCTTGTCGGCCACCGGCAGCGAGGTCTCGTGGTGCCAGAGGTGGCCCGGGTTGTAGCGGATCTTGTCCACGTGGGGGGCGACGCTCTCGGCGAGCCGGTAGCTTTCCTGGAGGTCCACGGCGAGGTTGGCGGTGGTGCGTTTGCGGACCTCGGCGAGCGCGTCGACGTCCTTCTTGCTGTCCACCGCGATGCGCACGATCCCGGCGCCGGCCTCGCGGAGGGCCTCGGCCTGGGCGGAGGTGGCCTCCACGTTCTGGGTGTGGGTGGCGCACATGCTCTGCACCACGATGGGATTTCCGTCGCCTACGTGGACATCCCCGACCCGGACCCGGCGGGTGGGGTTCCGCTCCATCATGCGGTGAATGTTAGGCGGGTGGGCTTAGGATTGCGGTTCCGACGCCGCCGGAGGGTCCGGCGGCCGATAACCCGAGGAGCCAGGCCCCATGAAGTTCGAACCGTTCGTGATGGAACGATGCCTTTGCCGGTGGGAAAACACCGTCCGGCTGAACATCTCGGAGAGCGGGGTGCACCCCCTGACGCTCGCCGAGTTGGCAGGTGACGTGGACCTCGGAGACACGCTGCTCGGCTATCCGCAGTCGAACGGGACGATCCCGCTGCGGGAGCGGATCGCGGCGCTCTATCCCGGAGCGAACGTGGACCAGATCATCGTGACCACGGGGACCGCCGAGGCCAACTTCCTCTCGGCGCTGACGACGCTGTCGCCCGGCGACGAGGTGGTGGCGATGATCCCGAACTACATGCAGATCATCGGGGCCTGCCGCTCGTTCGGCGCGCGGATCGTGCCGTTCCCGCTGGTCGAGGAAGACGGCTGGCGGCCCGATCTGGACGCGCTCGAGGCGGCGGTCAGCGAGCGGACCCGGATGATCGCCATCTGCAATCCGAACAACCCGAGCGGCGCGGTGCTGACCGAGGCCGAGATGGACCGGATCGTGGAGGTCGCGGAGCGGTGCGGCGCCTGGCTGCTCGCCGACGAGGTGTATCGCGGCGCCGAACTCAGCGGCGAGGAGTGCCCGACCTTCTGGGGCCGCACCGAGAAGGTCCTGCTGAACGCGGGGCTCTCGAAGGCGTTCGGGCTGCCCGGCCTCCGGGTCGGCTGGACGGTCACCACCGAGGAGAAGGCGACCGAACTCTGGGGCCACCGCGACTACAGCAGCCTCGCGGTGAACGGGCTGGCCGACCGGCTGGCGCAGATCGCGCTCGACAAGCGGCCGGCCATCCTCGAGCGGACCCGGGGCATCATCCGGCGGCAACTCCCGCTGGTGGAGGATTGGGTGGCGTCCCATGAGAACCACCCGGTGCGGCTGAGCTGGACCCGGCCGCTCGCGGGCGCGATCGCCGCGGTGCGCTACGACCACCCGATCCGATCCGAGGACCTCATCGAGCGCCTGCGGATCGAGCGGAGCCTGCTGGTGGTGCCCGCGCACCACTTCGAACTCGAAGGCTTCCTGCGGATCGGCTACGGCGGCGAACTCGACATGGTGACGGAGAGCCTCGGCATCATCAGCGAGACGCTCGCCGAGGTCGCCGAGGAGACGCTGGTCCACGCGTAGTAGTCAGGACCGCAGGGACCGCCGACCTCCGGTCGGCACGCGGCCCGCAGGGCCGCAAAGCGCGTCTCGCCGATAGAGCCAAGGCGTGGGGACGGCTGTCCAAATGATCGGGCCAAACGATGGGGTCCACCTCACAGCCCCTCAAGACTGACCGGCACTACTCGAAGGAGCATCTCGTTTTCGACCCGAACCCCCGAGGCGTGCGCGACCTCGCACAGTCGCCGATAGCTGGCAGACGCATAGCGCTCCGCTTCGTACCGCTGGATCTGCTGCTCCTTGAGATTCAGCCGTTGCGCGAGCGCCCGCTGGGTCAGACCCGCCGCGATCCTGGCCTTGATCAGGCCGTTCGCGAGTTCCTCGAACGACGCCACCGAAATAGCCGGCAGATCGGCCGACTTCAACTGCTCGTACTCCTCAAGCTCTGTGCGCAAATCCGCCAGTTGGCTCTTCAGGGCCTCCAGTTCGGCCCGCAGCAGCCGCGGATGCACGTCGGTGCGCTCGTGCGACCTCGCGTCGAACTGCTCGATCGCGCGGGCAAAATCGACCGCCCTCTTCCGCGTGATCTTGTACTGCCTCTCGTTGGTAATCATGGCAAGCTCCCCAGATCGATCAGGACGACGCCCTTTTCGACGCCGTTTCGATCCGTCCTGAAAAAGTCACGGTAAAGCACTCCCGGCGCAGCAAACGCCGACGCCGGGAATAGGTCTCCCAAGTACTTCGCCTTCATCGCCGCACGGCGGTTGCTGAAGTCGAGAAGAACAGGGTCCAGCCGGTCCGGGTCGACTCCCGCTGTTTCCCAGGCGCCGTCGTAGTCCGCCGGCAGCGACTTCGCCGCAACGAAGCTGCCGTCCAGCAGCAACTCCCCACATCCGGCCGCTGCCAAGTTGCGGCCTGCAGCAAGCAGACCTCCGATGAGCCGCGCGCGGTGGCTGTTGCCAGCGAAGCGACCGGCAACGTCGCACCACTCGGCATCGTGGACGCCCGATGGGAGGTAGCCGGTCTTCGGGTCGAACTCGACGATCACAGACACAACATTATCGTTGTGTTGATCCGAAAGCCAACACTTA
The DNA here is from genome assembly GCA_965250045.1 of Candidatus Marinacidobacterium sp. Taxonomy (GTDB): domain Bacteria; phylum Acidobacteriota; class Vicinamibacteria; order Marinacidobacterales; family Marinacidobacteraceae; genus Marinacidobacterium. Next base: position 1,732,241 of record OZ252286.1, on the reverse strand, counting down.
TCGGTTAATGAACAGATTCGCGCCGATAACGTCCCCCACCTCGATCGGCCGTCGGGCTGCCGGTCCCATCGGCACGATCTCTCTCACTCCGTCCCAAACCCGGAACGCCCCGTCTCGACCGTGCGGGACTTCCGATCTCAGTGGATCGCAGGGCCATAAAGCGCGCGGCGCCGCTCGCTCAGATGGCTCGGCCGCCCGACCTCAGCCCGCCGGAACCGGCCGCTCGCCGTACCCCAGATACAACTGCTTCGGCCGCGCGATCTTCTGCTCCGGATCCTGCAGCATCTCCTGCCACTGGGCGAGCCAGCCGGACATCCGCGGGACCGCGAAGAGCACCGGGAAGAGGCCCACCGGGAACCCGAGCGCCTCGTAGATGATCCCGGAGTAGAAGTCCACGTTCGGGTAGAGCCGGCGCCGGACGAAGTAGTCCTCCTGGAGCGCCACCCGCTCCAGTTCGAGCGCGATGTCGATCCTCGGGTTCTTGCCGGTGATCTCGAAGACCTCGTAGGCGGTCCGTTTGATGATCTTGGCGCGGGGGTCGTAGCTCTTGTAGACCCGGTGGCCGAAACCCATGAGGCGCCGGCTGCCGCCCTTGACTTCCTCCAGGAAGCCGGGGACGTTATCGAGGCTTCCGATCTCGGTGAGCATCCTCAGCACGGCCTCGTTGGCGCCGCCGTGGAGCGGGCCGTAGAGCGCCGCGGAGGCGGCGGCCGCCGAGGAGTAGGGATCGGCGTGGGAGCTGCCCACCCCGCGCATCGCGGAGGTGGAGCAGTTCTGCTCGTGGTCGACGTGCAGGATGAAGAGCACGTCCATCGCCCGCTCGAGCGCGGGGGCGATCTCGGCGTCTTCCCCGAACACCATGCGCAGGAAGTTCGCGGGGAAGCTCAGACTTTCGTCAGGAGGGACCGGCGCGAGGCCCTTGCTGTGCCGGTAGGTCATCGCGGCCAGGGTCGACGCGGCGGCGATCAGGCGGCGGATGTGGAACGCCCGGCACTCGGGGTCGGTCACGTTCTTCGAGTCGGGGTGCATCGCGCCCAGCCCGGAGAGGAGCGCGATGAACATCGCCATCGGGTGGCCGTCGCGGGCGAAGCCGTCGAGGAGCCGGGGGAGCGGGTCGAACACGGCCTGGAGCGCCCTGACCTCGGCCCGCCAGCTCCCGCTCTCCGCGGGAGTCGGCAGTTCGCCGTTCAGGATCAGCCAGGCGATGTCGAGGTAGGTCGAGCCTTCGGCAAGCTGGTCGATGGGGTAGCCGCGGTAGCGGAGGATTCCCTGGTCGCCGTCGATGTAGGTGATCCGGCTGATGCAGGCGGCGGTGTTCTTGAACGCCGGGTCGTAGGCGGCGAGTCCCGGTTCTTCGGGGTCGGCGCGCACCTGGCCGAGCCCAGCGGCCCGGATCGCTCCGTGCTCGATGTCGAGGCGATAGTCTGCCCCGGTGCGGCTGTCGGTGAGGGTCAGAGCCCCCTCATCGAGGGGGCCGTCAGTGTCTGTTCCGTTGTTCTCGATCAAGGGCGCGCAATTTTATCGGGTACGAGCCGAGAAACCGATGACGGATTTGACGACGCTTCAAGAAACCCCGGGAGGAGATGCGTGATGGGTCGGGAACGGTTTGCCGAGGTAGCCATCGTCGGCGGCGGGGTGATGGGCGCCTCGATCGCCGCGCACCTGGCCGAGCGGAAGGTCGGGAGGGTGGTGGTCTTCGAGCGCGAGGATGCGCTGGGGACGGGTTCGACCGCCAAGGCCGCCGGCGGGGTGCGGTTGCAGTTCACCACGGCGGCGAACGTGGCGCTGTCGCGGTATTCGATGGAGGAGATCCGGAATTTTCGCGAGAGGACCGGCGTGGACGCCGATTTGGCGCAGGACGGGTACCTGTTCCTGTTGAACTCGGAGGAGGACCTGCGCCGGTTTTCGGAGACGGCGGTGGTGCAGCGGGCGCTCGGCGCGCCGGTGGAGGTGATCACGCCCGAGGAAGCGGCGCGGATCCTGCCGGGGATCGTGACGGACGATCTGGTGGGCGCGACGTTTTGCGGGGAGGACGGGGTCGCGACGCCGGCGGCGCTGGTGGCGGGATATGGAGGGTTGGCGCGTCGTGCCGGCGCGGAGCTGCGGCGGGGGTGCGAGGTGACGTCGGTTTCGGTGGTTGCGGGGGGTGGTTTTGCCTTTGTTGCCGGCGGCGAGCGGTGGGAGTGCGACTGGCTCGTGAACGCCGCCGGGCCGTGGGCTGGGCAGGTAGGAGCGCTCCTCGGGGTCGAAGTGCCGGTTTCGCCGATGCGCCGGCAGTTCTTCACGACGGAGCCGCTCTCGTGGGTGCCGAAGAAGATGCCGCTGACCATCGACTGGGGGACCGGGGTCTACATGCACGTCCACAGCGGCGGGATGCTGATCGGCAACTCCGATCCGGACGAGTCGCCGGGTTTCTCGCAGACTCCGGATCTGGACTACCTGGCCGGGGTGTGGGAGGACGCGGCGCGGCGGTTGCCCCGGGTGGAAGAGGCGTCGATGAAGACGCTGAATGCGGGCCTTTACGAGGTGTCACCCGATCACAACGCGATCCTGGGGCCGGTGCCGGGTTTGCCGCGGTTCGTCTTGGCGAACGGGTTCTCAGGGCACGGGATGCAGCACTCCCCGGCGGTGGGCAAGGCGATCTCCGAGGTGATCGCGGACGGGGAGTCGCGGACTTTGGACATCAGCGCATTCTCGGTCGCGCGGTTTGCGGGCGGCGAGGTAGCCCCCGAGGGAAACGTCATCTGAGCTGGCGGTTCCGTAGGCAGGGACCGCCGGACTTCAGACCGGCATCGCCACGCGCAGGGCGGCGAAACCCGAAGTTTCGCCCCAGTCGTACGGGCCCAAACCTACACGTCGCGCCCCCGACTGCCTTAGTCGCGGAAAGAAAATCACGCCCTCCAGACCACCATCCGAAAGTATCCTCTTGGCCAGCACCTAACCCCATCACGTCCAAGGAACCGTCGCATGCTCTGGAACAAGGATCTACTTCCTTCACAACCCGCCTATCGCATTGCCGCATCTCAAGCTCAGCACATGCGTGTCATTGCTGGGCCCGGTACCGGCAAATCCTTCGCCATCAAGCGCCGCATTACGCGCCTCTTGGAGAGAGGCATCGCTCCAAAACAGATCCTGCCCGTGACGTTTACTCGCGTTGCGGCTAAGGCACTACACGACGATCTCGTCGGGATGGCGGCTCCGCGCTGTGAATACTTGCAAAGCACGACGTTGCATAGCCTCGCTTTTCGCATTCTTTCTCGCAATCGCGTCGTTCAGGACTCGGGCCGCGTCGCTCGGCCACTGTTGGCTCTTGACCGTGAACCACTGGTCCACGATCTGAAATCCATGTTCGGCGGCATACGCAATGTGAACAAGAACATTGCCGCGTTCGAGGCTGCATGGGCACGCCTCCAACACGAAGTCCCTGGTTACACGAAATCCGCCAGCGACCTTGCCTTTGAGAAGGCGCTCTCCTCTTGGCTGCTCTTTCATCGCGCAATGTTGATCGGTGAGGTCATTCCACACCTCTACCAATACTTGAAGAACAACCCCTCTGCAGAAGAGTACCGCGAGTATTCGCACGTACTTGTGGACGAGTATCAGGATCTAAACAGAGTGGAACAAAGCGTCATCGACCTCCTAGCTACCAATTCGAGTATTTGCATAGTCGGCGATGATGATCAGTCGATCTACACATTCAAGCATGCACATCCTGAGGGGATTCGGGAATGGATCAATGATCGAGCGAATTCTGATGACCTATCAGTAGGTGAGTGTTGGCGCTGTCCTGGCCGGGTAGTAGATATGGCGAACCACTTGATCGCACAGAATGTTAATCGAATACCGAGGCCTCCTTTGGCCAAGAAGATAGAGAATGGTCCCGGGTCAGTGCGTATAGTTCAGTATGAGACTTTAGAACAAGAAATCATAGGAATTGCGAGAATCGTGAAGAATGCGGTTGATAGCGGAACTTCCCCTGGCGATATCCTCGTACTTACACAGGCACGTATACTCGGCAACCCGATGGCAGATCAGTTGCGAAACAATGGGATCGCAGCGCATTCCCTATACGCGGAGTCTGAGTTGAAGAGTCAGGACTTGCAGAAGAAAATGTGTCTTCTTCGACTTGCCGTGACGCAAGAAGATCGGGTCGCACTTCGATGGCTCCTTGGCCTTGGGTTGCCTGAATGGGGACGCCGACCGTATGCGCGGCTACGTGCGCACTGTGAGGCGAGGCGGGAATCGCCTTGGTCCGTGCTCGGAAGGATGGAATCGCAGGAGGTACAAATCGTACGCACCGATGCACTGGTCGAGAGGTACATGGAAATCAAGACTGATCTCCAAAAAATGCAGGCGGTCGCGGATTTGACAGGGTTAGTCGATCATCTGTTTCCGGAGAGCGACTGTGGGGCGGTTGACCTTAGAAATCTGGCGATCCAGGTATTGGAGACAGCCGCGGTCTCAGATGGGGAAGGCTTCTTGCGGGAACTGGAGAGGAGGCTTGCGTCGCCAGAGGGTCGTGAGGAATCAGACTCGGTAAAGATAATGAGCCTTCACAAGAGCAAAGGTCTTAGCGCGCCGGTCACAATAATCTGTGGCTGTGTCAATGGGTTGCTACCTAGGCGATTTGACCCCAAAAAGACGGTACTGAACGAGCAAGAACACTTGGAGGAGCAGCGTCGGCTCTTCTATGTAGGGTTGACTCGAGTTAGGGCAGATCCGAAACGGCAGCAGCCAGGGACGCTAGTGTTGACCTATTCGCAAAGGCTATCTACGCAACAGGCTTATTCGTCGAACATCGAACCCGTCCGCAGGGCCTTCGGTTTGGCGTGGGTCCATGCGAGCAGGTTTATCGGTGAGTTGGGTCCGTCTGCGCCTGCTCCGGTGAGCGGCTAGGGTCCCCTGGAAGACCAGCGCGAACTAGCCTTTAGTGCTAATACCTCACTGGAAGTGGGATTCCTTGATGCGGGGTTGCAGGGCAGTACGCGCTAAGCGCAGAAGGTGACTCAGCGGACGTGCTGTGCGGCTAAGCACGATACCTTCGGCGGCTGGCGGGCTGAAGCAAGGGGCTGATGGAGGGGGCACCCTTCTGTATCCTCCAACCGACTCCGCGACACGACGCCGACCCAACACCCATAGCGCCGGCCATTGGCCAGGGTGTCTGGCCGGGTGCCGCGGGTCAGATTAGTGATGCCAGGCCATGCCTACGAAGCGCGCGATCCTCGCTGAACTGACGAGCCGGGAGCTCCGGGACGCCATCGACAGCTTCGGGTTGCAGGCGGAGGATCGCCGGGTGAGCGCCCAGCTCGTCGACGCCTTGGCCCGGTCGCGGCGGGCGCGCGTCGCCGAGATCCTTCAAGGCCTGTCGCGCGACCGGCTGAAGGAACTGTGCCGGGGATTCGGTCTCGACGACTCGGGCCGGAAGAAGGCGGATCTGGCCGCGCGTCTGGTCGGGTCAGCCGGGGCAGCCGAGAGAGACGGCAGTGCGTCGCCGGCCGCCGATTCCGCCCGTGCGCCAAGCGAGCCTTCGGCGGAATTGCTGAGTGTCTCCCAGTTGGAGAGATATCTCTGGTCTGCCGCCGACATTCTGCGCGGGTCGATCGACAGCAGCGACTACAAGTCCTACATCTTTGGGCTGCTCTTCCTGAAGCGGCTGTCGGATCGGTTCGAGGAAGAGGCGGAAAGGCTCGTTGCAAACAAAGTCCCGGAGACAGTGGCGTGGAACGACCCGGACGAACATCAGTTCTTCGTGCCGGACCGGGCGCGGTGGAGCACGATCCAGAAGCGGGCCACGAATATCGGGGAGACGCTGAACAAGGCCTGCGCGGCGCTGGAAGAGCAGAACAGCTCCCTGGAAGGCGTCCTCGCCGGCATCGATTACAACGACGAACGGAAGCTCGGCGATGCCAAGAACCGGGACACGGTGCTCGCGCGGCTGGTCCAGCATTTCTCTCAGGTCTCGCTCCGGAACGACCGGATGGCCGAGCCCGACCTCCTGGGACGCGCCTACGAATACCTGATCGAGCGGTTTGCCGACGATGCGGGCAAGAAGGGCGGTGAGTTCGCCACCCCGCCGATGGTGGTCAAGGTCATCGTCGAACTCCTGGCGCCCACCGAGCGAATGCGGATCTGCGACCCGACCGCTGGTTCCGGCGGCATGCTGATCGAGTGCGCCCGCTACATCGAGCGGCACGGGGGAAATCCGGGCAATCTGACGCTCCATGGCCAGGAGAAGAACCTCGGTACCTGGGCCATCTGCAAGATGAACATGCTGCTCCACGGGTTGCCCGACGCCAAGATCGAGAAAGGCGACACGATCCGGGATCCGAAGCTGGTGGATGAGGGCGAGCTGCTTCTGTACGACCGAGTGATCGCGAATCCCCCGTTCAGCCTCGACGAGTGGGGCCGCGACGTAGCCGAGAGCGACGGCTACGGACGGTTCCGATTTGGCCTACCGCCCAAAACCAAGGGCGATTTCGCGTTCGTCCAACACATGGTGGCCGTCCTGAACAACTCAGGACGACTCGGCGTCGTGATGCCGCACGGCGTCCTTTTTCGAGGCAGCAATGAGGGGAAGATCCGACAAGGACTCTTGCAGGACGACCTGTTCGAGGCGGTCATCGGTCTCCCGCCGAACCTCTTCTACGGCACCGGCATTCCGGCGTCCATCCTGGTGCTGAACCGCGACAAGCCGGTGGCGCGCAGGGGTAGGGTGCTGTTCATCGATGCGTCCGCCGAGTTCGAGGATGGGAGCAATCAGAACCGGCTGCGGGGCCATGACATCGAGCACATCGCCGGGACGTTCCATACCTACGCCGATGTGGAGAAGTACGCGCGGGTGGTCCCGCTCGCTGAGATCGAGCAGAACGACTGGAACCTGAACATCAGCCGATATGTGGACACCGCGGAAGAGGAGGAGCGCGTCGACGTCGCGGAAGCGGTTAGAAAGCTCCGAGAGCTCGAACTCGAGCGCGCCACAGCCGAGGCGACGATGAACCAGTATCTGGCGGAACTGGGATATGAAGCCTGACGGCTGGTCCGAACTCCCCCTTACGGACCTAGCCGAAATCGCCGGAGGTGGGACGCCCAAGAGAGGGGAACCGTCGTATTGGAACGGCAATGTTGCTTGGGCGACGCCTACGGACGTGACTGCCCTTGCGGGCCGAACCATTCGGCGTACCGCATCCACGATCACAGAGGCCGGCCTCGCCAAATCCTCCGCCACGCTACTGCCTCCGGGCTCGCTCCTGTTGACGACGAGAGCAACCATCGGTGTCTGCGCAATCGCTGGGGTTGCCATCGCAACCAACCAAGGATTCCAGAACCTTGTGCCGAGGCACCGCACGTACGTCGATTTTCTCTACTATTTGATTCACTTCAACAAGAGGCGACTAGATCGACTGGGCGCGGGAAGTACATTCCGGGAGGTCTCGAAGACATCGCTCCGCCGTCTTCGATTTCTGGTCCCGCCACTTCCCGAGCAGCGCAAGATTGCCGCGATTCTCTCCTCGGTGGACGACGCCATCGAGAAGACTCGGGCGGTCATCGACCAAGTACAGGTCGTCAAGCGAGGCCTGATGCAGGAGTTGCTCACGCAGGGCCTACCGGGGCGGCACAGACGGTTCAAACAAACACAGGCTGGTGAAGTACCGGAAGACTGGGAAGTCAGTCGGATCAGTGAGATCGCACGCTGCCACTACGGCACATCGGAGGCGCTGAAGAGCGAAAGAGAAGGGATTCTGGTACTGCGAATGGGCAACATCCGTGATGGACGAGTGAATTTGGATGACGTGAAGTATCTGGACGAGGGGAAGGTCTCAGATGACCTCCTCTTGTCTCGTGGTGATGTGCTCTTCAACCGGACCAACAGTGCCGACCTTGTCGGAAAAGTCGCCATTTTCGATCACTCAATCCGAGCATCGTTCGCGTCGTATTTGCTGCGGCTTCGGATCGAACCGAACATCGGAAACGGCTCTTGGCTCGCCTACCTTCTCAACACGGGGCCGGTGCAGAAGATACTTCGCGCGACTGCAACACCCGGCGTGAGTCAAGTCAACATCAACAGGAAGAACCTGTTGGCGACGACTGTGCCTGTGCCGCCCATACAGGAACAGGCAGCAATAGTCGCGATGTTGGACTCGATACAGCACAGGGTCGAAGCCGAGCAGAGCAAGGTAGAGCGCTTGGCAGAACTCAAGACCGCACTCATGTCCGTCCTCCTCACCGGCGAACTCCGCGTCACCCCGGACCCCGAACCCGAATGACCCCCAAGACCGCCGGCTGGGACGAACTCCACCTCTCGGAGAACCCCGCGGTCGAACTCCTCGAATCCCTCGGCTACACCTACCTCCCGCCCGAAGACCTCGAACAAGAACGCGCAAGCTTCAAGGAAACCATCCTCACCGGCCGCCTTGCCGCAGCCCTCAAGCGCCTGAACCCCTGGCTCTCCGAGGGCAACAGCGTCACGGCTATCAAGGCGGTCACCCAAATCCCCGCGACCAGTCTCGCCGAGGCCAACGAGAGGCTCTACACCTCCCTCACCTACGGCATCGCCCTGGAACAGGACCGCGGCGATGGACGCAAGAGCCACACCGTCAGGTTCCTCGACTTCGACAACCCTGGCAACAACGAGTGGATCGTCACCCGCCAATACCGGGTGCTCGGGTCAAAGAAGCACGTCATCCCCGACATAGCCATCTTCGTCAACGGACTGCCGCTCGCGATCATCGAGTGCAAGAGCCCCACGAAAGGCGACGCCTGGAAATCCGAGGCAGTCCAGCAGCTCCACCGCTACCAGGAACTCGGGACGCGCTGGAAAGGTCAAGGGGCGCCGAAGCTTTTCGAGGCGGCGCAGATCCTCGTCGGCACCTGCGGTGAGCGCGCGGTTTACGGCACCGTCGGAACCTCTGAACGGTTCTTCCTGGAGTGGAAGGAGCCCTACCCGCTCGGCCTCAAGCAGATCGAAGACCAACTCGGGCGCCCCCCCACGCCCCAGGACATCCTCCTCTACGGTCTCCTCGAACGACGCAACCTTCTCGACATCATCCGAAACTTCGTCGTCTTCGAGGTCGAGAGCGGCCGGACCGCCCGCAAGCTGACCCGCTACCGGCAGTTCATCGCCGTCAACCAGGCGATGGGCCGGATCAGGACGGCAAACAAACCGAGCGCCCGCGGCGGCATCGTCTGGCACACCCAGGGATCCGGCAAGAGCCTGACGATGCTGTGGCTGGCACTCAAACTGCGCCGCGACCCATCCCAGCAGCAACCGACCATCGTCATCGTCACCGACCGCACGAAACTCGATAAGCAAATCGCCGGCGTTTTCACGGCCTGCGGCTTCCCGAACCCGGAACGCGCCGACAGCGTCCGCCACCTGCGGCGGATCCTGGAGCATCCGACCGGCAAGACCGTGATGACCACGATCCAGAAGTTCCAGGAGATCACCGGCTCCAACGCCACCCCACGAAACCAGTCGGTCCACCCGACACTCTCCAAGGCCACCAACATCTTCGTCATGGTGGACGAGGCGCACCGGACCCAGTACCGGAGCCTCGCCGCGAACATGCGGCAGGCGCTGCCGAACGCCTGCTTTCTCGGTTTCACCGGCACGCCGATCGACAAGAAGGACCGCAGCACCCTCCGAACCTTCGGCCCCTACATCGACACCTACACCATCGAGCAGGCGGTCCGTGACAAGGCAACGGTGCCGATCTTCTACGAGAGCCGGCTGCCCGCGCTACAGATCATCGGGCAGACCATCGACAAGGTGTTCGACCACGTGTTCGCCGACCGGTCCGACGACGAACGGGCAGCGATCAAACAGCGGTTCGCCACCGAGTCGGCGATCGCCGGCGCGCCGCGCCGCATCGAGGCGATCTGCCTGGACCTCATCGAGCACTTCACGAAGTTCATCGCCCCGAACGGCTTCAAGGCCCAGGTGGTGGCCACGAGCCGTCACGCCGCTGTCACTTACAAGGAGGCGCTCGATCGCCTGAACGGGCCCGAGTCGGCCCTTCTCATGTCGTCGGGCCATAACGACGAGGAGCGCCTGGCCCGCTGGCACCTGAGCAAGGAGCAGCAGGACCGGTTGATCGAGCGCTTCAAGGACCCGGGCGACCCGCTGTCCATCCTCGTGGTCTGCGACATGCTGCTCACCGGCTTCGACGCGCCGGTCGAGCAGGTCATGTATCTCGACGCAGCGCTCAAGGAGCACACGCTGCTGCAGGCCATCGCCCGGGTGAACCGACCGCACGGGGACGAGAAGACCTACGGCCTCGTCGTGGACTACTGGGGGGTGTCCGTGGAGTTGAGCGAGGCGCTCGCCGTGTTCTCGGCGACCGACGTCCAGGGAGCGCTCACCCCAAACGTGGACGAGCTTCCCCGCCTCCAGAGCCGGCACGCGGCCGCGATGCGGTTCTTCCATGCGGTCGAGGACACGGACGACCTCCACGCCTGCGTGCGCGTGCTGGAGCCCGAAGACGTCCGCGCCGAGTTCGACCTCGCCTTCCGCCGCTTCAGCCAGTCCATGGACATGTTGCTTCCGGACCGGCGCGCCCTGCCCTATCAGGCCGACCTCCGCTGGCTGGGCAAGATTCGGTTGACCGCGCGCGCCTGCTACCGGGACGACCGCCTCGATCTCTCGGGTTGCGGAGAAAAGGTCCGGAAGCTGATCGCGGACGCCGTCGCCGCTGACGGCATCGAGATTCTGGTCAAGGAAGTCCAGCTCTTCTCACCGGAGTTCGATGAGAAGGTCGAGGCGCTGAAAACCGATGACGCCAGGGCGAGCGAGATGGAGCACGCCATCCGCCACGAGATCAATGTTCGGGTGGAGGAGAACCCGGTCTTCTATGAGTCGCTGCGTAAGCGGCTCGAAGAGATCATCGAACAGCACCGGCTGGAACGACTGGATGCCGCCGAGCAGTTCAAGCTCTTCGCGAGCCTCGTGGAAGAGCTTCAGGGGGAGCAGTCCCGGGCGAAGGACATCGGCCTCGAAGCCCGCGGCTACGCCATCTACGGACTCCTGGAGCAGGCGCGGCCGATGATGGTGAAGGAGGAGACCGCCGCCTACAACGCCGCCAATCGCGACCTGGCATCCCTCATCGACGAGTCGGTCGAGCCGTTCACGGAACTCGTGGACTGGTGGGAGAAGGACGACGTCCAGCGGCAGATGCGCAGCAAGATCAAGCGCCACCTGCGCGCCAGCGGGGTTGGATCCGATGCGGTGGAGAGCCTCGCTTCGAACATCGTGGATCTGGCCAAGGTGAGGGCGGACCGATGACGGCGGTGGAGACCTCCGCCGTGACCTGGGGCGGGACGCAACTGTCGTACACCATTCGCCGCAGCGCCCGGCGGAAGAAGACAGTGGCGGTGACGGTGGATCCTTTCGGGAGCATTCTGGTGGTGGCGCCGGAACGCGTCGCCACCCACCGGCTGGACACAATTGTGGGCCGGAAGGCAGAGTGGCTCGTGCGGCGGATCCGACGCGCCGGTGCCCAGGGCCCGCTGCTTTCGCCGCGCGAGTTCGTCAGCGGCGAGAGCGTCCTCTATCTCGGCCGGCACTACCGTCTGAAGGTGAATCCGTACGAGACGGGGAAAGCGAAGCTGAGGGGCGGGTGGCTTCACGTGCCCGCGGCCGGGGGAGGCCAGGACACCGCGGAGATCCGTGCCGGACTCGTGTCGTGGTTCCGGGAGCGTGCGGCGCAGCGACTACCCGAACGGGTAGCGGCGTGGCACGCGAAGGCCGGGGTTCCGATGCCGCGCGTCCTCCTCGCGAGCCAGCAGAAGCGCTGGGGCAGCTGTGACCAATCCGGGACCATCCGCCTGAACTGGCGCATCATCCAGGCGCCGATGCGCCTGGTGGACTACGTCGTCGTTCACGAGCTGGTGCACCTGCGGCACCGCGGGCACGGCCGCGACTACTGGCAGGCGGTCGGACGGGTCATGCCGGACTACGAGCGGCGGCGGCGGGACCTGAGGGAACGGGGCGTCCTTCTGGTCTGGTAGCGCGCTGGCCCGCGTCCGGCGGTTCCCGTCTCGCGACTGGTCAGGCTTCGACTGGAAGGCTGACCTGAGCCCGCCCCTTCTATATCCTCGGAGGGCATTCGAATGCCCGCGAGGCCTGGACCGTGAGTTCCGAGGTCCGCGCGGGATCCGAAGGGCACCTCAGAGCAATTCCCCGGCTTGCGGGAGGTAAGTGATGTCAGATGGCGCCAAGGTGTATATCGCCCGGGCTGGGCGGAACGGAGAGGACGAGGACGTAGCGCTCGAAAACAACATCGCCATCATCGGTTTCCGTGAAATCTCATCCCTTGAGACGGCCGGAGACTTCGAGGCGGTCGCCGAAGTGGTCAGCACTGCGCTACCAGACCGGCCGCCACGTGCGCGCGGCAACCTGGCTGGACAGCTCTGGGCGTTCGCGGTGGCTATGAGCGAAGGTGATCTCGTCGTCCTGCCACGGAAGTCTGTTTCGCAAATCGCCATCGGTCGCGTAACCGGACCGTACCGGTATTCCAAGATCGGCGGTGAGCCTCGACACACCCGGGCTGTGGATTGGGCACGTCCTGACGTTCCCCGCGCGACGTTCGAGCAGGACCTGCTCTATTCCTTCGGAGCGTTCATGACGGTATGCAACGTCTCACGCAACGATGCTGCTCGACGCGTCGCAGCGGTCTTCGCTGGCAAACCCGACCCCGGTCCTTCCACCAGGAAGAACGGGACAGCCGCGTTCACACCCGACCCTTCCAGCGAAGAGCCGGACTTGGCGCAGTTGGCGCATGACCAGATCGTCGCCCGTATCCAGTCGCGTTTCACGGGGCACGCCCTGGCGCTACTCGTGGACGCCGTGCTCCAGGCCGAGGGATGGGTGACCAGAGTCTCGCCGCCCGGGCCCGATGGGGGCGTGGACATCCTTGCTGGACGCGGCTCGCTGGGATTGGACGCACCGCGACTTTGTGTCCAGGTCAAGTCTCAGAAGCATCCGGCCGACGTCACCGTGTACCGCACATTGCAGGGGACCATGCAGACCTTCAAGGCAGACCAGGGGCTTCTCGTGTGCTGGGGAGGCGTCAACAAGGTGGTCCGGGCAGAGTCGCGGCAAGGCCACTTCAGCGTCCGCCTGTGGGACAGTCTCGACCTCGTCCGAGCGATCTATCGGAACTACGAACGTCTGCCGGCCGAGATCCAGGCGGAACTACCGCTAAAGCGGGTGTGGATGCTCGTTCCGGAGGATTCGACCGACTGACGGCGGGCCGCAACGACGTTTCGGGATAGACGAGCGCGCAATCCTCCGGCTCAGGACTCCGCCGGAACCACCTCGAATCCCAGCGCGACGGCGTTGTCCCGCACTCGGCGGTCGAGACCCAGGAACGCCAACCCCGGCCGAATTTCACGGGCGACCAGCGCCGTCGCCAGATGGAGTGCGTCAAGCGACCGCACGGGCTCCAACGGAAACCGTTGCCGAGCCCGCCCCACGATCTCGGCATGGAGGCCGTACATAGTCCAGTTGCCGACGGCAGCCGCCAACAGCGCTCTCATCTGCCCGGTCTCGACGGTGTCCACGCGTCCCAGCATCTCGGCCCGATGGAAGGCCCGGTCACACTCGACCAGGGTCAGGTCCGAAGAAACCACGCGGGACGCCTGGCGAAGGGCCCGCTGGACCCGATCGCTCCGCTCCTCCTCAAAGATCCACGCGAGAACGGCGCTGCTCTCGACGTAGAGGATCATCGGTCGCCGCGCGTCCAGTCCAGCAACGCCGTGACTTCATCCGCCGCCAGTTTCTTCCAGGGTCGAACCCTTCCATAGACCTCCGGGTCATTCGATTCCCCGAGCCGCACCTTGCCGGCGCGGGCGAGTCGTAGTAGCTCGTCGTCCGGGTCAAGCCCGTGCGACGCGTGCGGAACGAGATCCATGACCGGCGCGCCGCGGCTCGTAACCGTCACCCGCTCCCCGGACTGGACCCTGCGTACGTATTCGCTCAACTGATTCTTCAGTACCCGGATTCCGACGGTCTTCATTCTCAGGAATGTAGCCCCGTGTGGCCACATCGTCAACGGCGAACTCCGGTTCCTCCCGGGGGAGGACTGTCCGCGGACCTCACCTGGTAGGCCTGATCCGGATGCCTGGGCCGTTCGGGGAAGAGGCGTGCCAGCACCCGGGCCTTGACCATCGGCATCAAGTGGCGTCTCGTGAGGCTGCGGGAGTCCATTCCCAAAAGGAGCGCGAGTTCCGACGAAGTGGTCGAGCCGCGCTCCTTGAGGATGTCCACGATGAGCGGCCAAAGGACCGGTTTGCGCGTCCTGGGGTTCAGGGCGTCGATCCTGGCCCGAAACGGCCACGGCAATTTCGCGAGCGCCTCGGCGCGGCGAGCCTCCTTGGGGGGAGCAGCGGAAGCCGAAGGGCGCGGAGTCTCCACGGGTCCCTTCGCTTCGACTGGTGGGGTGGCGGGACGCTCGGGGTGGGAAGCCGTTATCGGATCGGGCGCCGGCTCAGGGAGCGTGCCCGGATTCTCCGGGAGCGGTTCCTGCTGAGCCTCGGGAGGCTCGGAGGCCGGTTCCCTCCCAGCTTCCAGAGCCTCTGGAACGGGTTCCGGAGGGGTCTTCGGAACAGGTTTCGGAGGGGTCTTCGGAACGGGTTCTGGAAGGGTCTTCGGAACGGGTTCCGGAGGGGCCTCTGGAACGGGTTCCGGCGGGGTCTTCGGAACAGGTTTCGGAGGGGTCTCTGGAACGGGTTCCGGAAGGACCTTCGGAACAGGTTTCGGAGGGGTCTCCGGAACGGGTTCCGGAGGGGTCTTCGGAGTCGGGCGAGGGACCACCGGAACGAGACGGCGAGCCGGCCCGGAGTCGTCGTGCTCGGCGGCGGGGCCGGCGTCCACTGTCTTCCGGCGCGGCAGCATCTCGCGGAACCGGCTTACCGCGTCCCCGATGGCCGCAGCGTTCCTCGCCGTGCGCACCGCCCCGATGCTGAAATCGCGGAACTGTCCGGCGCGGGTCGCGACGGCCGCAGCGATTCGACCGGAGCGGCCGCCGGCGTGCCGCCATCCCCGCCCCATCTCTGCGATCTGCTTCCCGGCGTCCGCGGCGATCCCTGCGGCTTTTGCCAGCCCGCGGGCTGCCTTTGCTCCACCGGCCGCCAGCTCGGTTGCGCGGCGAGCGGCGGGGACGGCGTTTTCGGCCGCCCATTTCCGGAAGGCGCGCCACCACTTCGCAAACTGACGGATCCAGAGCTTGACGCCGTGCAGCCACGGGCGCGGTTTGCGGATCCAGGCGCGGATGGCCTCCAGCCCCGGCGGGGTCTCGTCGGGGAGGATTTCGTCCGTCGATTCGGAGATCGGTTCTTCAGAACGGAGGTCGAGCATCGCCATGGCGAAGCGATCCTACCGAGGCGCGACGCGTCTGATCGCGTGAGTATCCGCTCAGGAACGAGTGTAATGTGTGTCACTTACGGCCACGTTACACAACGACTTACGAATCGGGGGGTTTCGTTACAGAAGAGCTTGCGTCTGTTTCGGGGTCGGACGGACTGGGCATGCGTCTATTTCGGAGCCGGTTGACCCGGGCATGCGTCTATCCCGGAGCCGGTTGACCCGGGCATGCGTCTATTTCGGGGTCGGCCAGCTCAAGCATGCGTCTATCCCGGAGCCGGTTGACCCGGGCATGCGTCTATTCCGGGGTCGGCTGGCCCAAGCATGCGTCTATCCCGGGATCGGTCGGCCTGAGCATGCGTCTATCCCGGAGCCGGTTGACCCGGGCATGCGTCTATTCCGGGGTCGGCTGGCCCAAGCATGCGTCTATCCCGGGATCGGTCGGCCTGAGCATGCGTCTATCCCGGAGCCCGTTGACCCGGGCATGCGTCTATTCCGGGGTCGGCTGGCCCGGGCATGCGTCTATTTCGGGGTCGGCCAGCTCAAGCATGCGTCAATTCCGGGATCGGTCGGCCTGAGCATGCGTCTATCCCGGAGCCCGTTGACCCGAGCATGCGTCTATCCCGGAGCCGGTTGACCCGGGCATGCGTCTATCCCGGAGCCGGTTGACCCGGGCATGCGTCTATCCCGGAGCCGGTTGACCCGGGCATGCGTCTATTTCGGGGTCGGCCAGCTCAAGCATGCGTCAATTCCGGGATCGGTCGGCCTGAGCATGCGTCTATCCCGGAGCCGGCTGACCCAAGCATGCGTCTATCCCGGGATCGGTCGGCCTGAGCATGCGTCTATTCCGGAGCCGGTTGACGCGACCATGCGTCTATCCCGGGATCGGATGGCTCAACCATGCGTCAATTCCGGGATCGGTCGGCCTGAGCATGCGTCTATTCCGGAGCCGGCTGAACCCGGGCATGCGTCTATTTCGGGGTCGGCGAACGACGGCGACCTCGCGGCCGAGCGCTGTTTCGACGGGTCAGCCGTGTCCGGCGGCGGGCGCCTGCCCGAACCTGCGGCGGTAGTGCCGGGTCCAGAGCACGATTGCGGGAATGCCGATGAGGGTCGGGAGGAGCCACGGCAGGACGGCGAGCACCCCCGGGATCTCCAGCGAAACGAAGCGCCCCAACCCGAAGACGAGGAAGGCGGTGTGGAAGGCGATCCCGCCTCCCAGCATGGAACCGAGGTGGCTGTAGAACCAGGCCATGTGTTCCCGCGGATGACGGATCACGCGCAGGTTGTTCGAGCCGATGATCACGCCGATCGGACTCATTCCCAGCAGGATCGGCGACACCTCCGACCACGCGGTGAGGGCGACCACGACGGCCACCACACTGCCGGCGATCGAGGCCCAGGAGAGCGTCACGTGGAACGGGGTCCGGAGTGCGTCGGGTGCTTTCCGGGTGGCGACGACGCGGATGGCCTGGCGGACCGAGGCGAACGTCGCGATGCCGAGATAGCCGAGGAGGCAGGTGAAGCCGTAGAGATCGGGCCGTTCCGTGAGACCGATCCCTTCGAGGCGGTAGGAGACGACCCGGCCGACGGCCACCACGACCGCGGTCAGGGTCACGACGTAGGCGCACCAGGTGTAGACACGACCGAAGCGGACGTGCGCGCGGCCGCCCTTCTTCGCGAAGACGGGGACCCAGAAGGCTGCGAGGCCGACGAAGCCGGCGACGATGTGCAGGAAGACGAGGGCGTTCAGCAACGTGTTGACGGGGTTGAGAGGCAGGATATCCCCGGTGAATGGCGGTTCACTTGGTCAGTACCGTTCACGGGCGGAGGACTGCGCGTTCGTCGCCCTCCCGGCGACGGTGCTGGCCCCCACCGGGGCTGGCCAGAGGTCGGCGTTCCCTCGCCTGCGGCGCCATCTCGTCAAGCAGCTACGCGCGGTTTCGCGCGCCTCTCGGTCGGCGTTCCAGGCCGTTCCCGCGCTTCTTTGTGCTCGGCGGTACGCGGTGTCGCGCTCCCCTGCCGACGGCGCTGTCCGACCGGGCGACGGCGCCGCGGGTGAGAAGAAACCAGTCCGGATTCCGTCTAGGAGCCTGCGTCGCAGGAGTTGTGGGGATGGGGCGTAGATACGTTCGGAACCAAGCCGGCATCCGGGTTGGGGAGTAATCTCGGCGCCAGCAACCGGTTGGGGGTGGCCGAAACGGCACCAATGCGGCGTATTTCCGGTTGGAACCCGCTGCGAGCGGTCTCGGGGTGTGCCATCAGGCGGTTCTCAGCGCTCCGATCCGCTTGATGTTCAAGGCCAGGCACACCAGGTTCCACTCGGCCTGCACTTTCGCCAGACCCCGGAAGCTGAAGCGGCGAAAACCCAGCACCTCCTTGATCCAGCCGTTCGGCGCTTCGGACAACCACTTCCGTCGGGCGTAGCGAGCCCGGCCCGCCTCCGTCTCCAGCTTCTTCTTCATCCGATCCGTCGCCGGGCGTGTCGCCGGATCCACCGCCGCCTGCTTCTTCCCCTCCCGGCCCAGCGCCACGTACCCCGCAATGCCGCGCTCCTCCAACTCCCGAAGGTTCGCCTCGCTGACATATCCCGCATCCGCCAGAACCTCCTCCGGCTTCGCTCTCAGGGTCTCCTCCACCGCGTCCAGCATGGGAAGCAACTGCTCCACATCGTTGGCTCCCGCTCCCACGCTCGCCCCCACCACGATCTGGTTCTCGTCATCTACCGCCGTCTGCGCGTTGTAGCTCTGCTGAAATCCCTCCGTGCTCGTCTTCATGATCCGGCTCTGGGGGTCCGTGAAGTTGCTCTGCGCCTTCGGTTCCGGCTCCCCATACGGGCGCTTGTAGGGTCTCCCGCCTTTCGCCGGGCGATCCTGCCCCGGCTGCCGGCCCCGCTCGTCGTCCGCCCGCCGCTGCGCCGCCTCCAACCGCTCCCGCGCCGCCTCGATCGCCTTCAGCCGATCCTCCCGCCGCCGCAGCTCCGCCGGCAACGCCTCCCCCCGCACCTCCTTCCCAAAGCGCCGATCCTCCTCCTCATCCACCCGCGCCGCCCGCGCCGTCAACTCCTCGATCTCCTCCCGAAGCCGCGCCTCCTCCCGCAACATCCGGTCGTAACTCATCGCCTTCCGCTTGCTCGCGTTCGCCCGGACCTTCGTCCCGTCGATCGAAAGCGTCCCCAACCGAACCAGCCCCATCTCTCGCGACGTCCGAACCACCTCCAAAAACAACGCCTGAAAGTGCCGCAGATGACGCCGCCGGAACTCACAGATCGTCCGATGCTGCGGAAAGTTCCCCGCCGCCAGCATCCGAAACGCAACGTCCTCCTCCAACTTCCGCGCAATCCTCCGAGAAGAAAAAACCCCCGTCGCATACCCGTAGATCAACACCTTCACCATCATCGTCGGCGAATACGGCGCGTTCCGACGGCCGTCCCCCTCATACCGCGCGTAAAACGCCGCAAGGTTCAGCTTGTCCACCACGTCGCTCACCTGGTGCGCCAGGTGCCCCTCCGGAACCCAGTCCTTCAGCTTCACCGGCATCAACAGAATCTGATCCGGCTGGTAAGCACGAAACCTCGTCGGCATCACCCGTCTCCTCAACCACGGCTCCCAACAACGGAAACCGTCATAAAACACACTATATCAAAGACTTATACGCACATTATCCCCCCCATCACAACCCGCCCCCAACTCGAATCCGTCAACGTAACGACTTTCTGCGGCGCAGACTCCTAGGTAGGTAGAGGGAGATCTCGCGTCTTCCACCCGCCGTACAAAGAAGAAGGAGTTCCCGAATGCCGCACCCCGCGCCAGACCAGCCACGAACCGAGCCCGGACTGCCCCCGAAGGCCGCTTCGCCGTCTGAGGCCCCGGACCCCGGACCCTCGACGCCGGACGACACTCCGCCAAAACCGGGCGTCAAGGGGGCTCTTTTTCGGGCGCTCGTGGACGCCGGGGCCAACCCGTTGGTCGCCTATACTGCGGACGAGCAGGCTGAATCCATGGTTTCGGAAAGCGTCGCCGTGCAGGTGCAGCCGATCTTGGCGAACATCCGGCACCAGTTCGCCGAACACGGCCGGAAGCTGGACGCCTTGGCCGAGGGCGCCGCTCAGCGCGACCGGCAACTGAACGCCTTGGCCGAGGGCACCGCTCAGCGCGACCGGCAACTGAACGCCTTGGCCGAGGGCGCCGCCGAGCGTGACCGGAAACTGGACGCCTTGGCCGAGGGGGCCGTTGAGCGCGATCGGAAGCTGGACACAATCGTCGCGGAGATCCGGGGGCTGAAGGAAGTGATTGGCGTCAGGGCGGACGCGCAGAAGAGGGAATTGCGGCTGATCTGGGGCGCCCTGGGCGTCCTGCTCACGGTGCTTACCGTGGTCTTCGGCTTCCTGTTCGCCGGCTGAATCCCGCGCGCCGGCTCCAGTCCCTTCTGTTAGACAGCAACTCCCCAGAGGTCGGCGTTCCCCTGCGGCCGGAGCCATCCGCACGAATGGCGCTGTCTCCACCCGGCCGCGCCATGCGGGGGAGCAGCGATGCGCCGCCCGCTGGCCTGCGGCCAGCTGTGCCGACCGGAGGTCGGCGTTCCAAGCTGTTCCCGCGCTTTTTTGGCGTGGTGGCGTACTGCCGAGCGCGCAAAAAACAATGGCAGCGAACTCCGTTCGCTGCCTGCGTGACCGGGGGGAAAGTGTGAAAGGGGGCCCCCCCTTTCACAAATCAACAATGACCAATCGGAACTCGCCGCCGCGCGCCGCAGGCGCGCAAGGGAGTTTCGATTGCCGGCGCGAAGCGCCGGGCGGTCCGGGGATGGGGGCCTACCGGTCCCAATCTGCGTGATTCGGACTTGTCGGGAGAAGTGCCCCCATCCCCGGACCGCTCGACCCTGATTGCCGGTCGGAGACCGGCGCTCCGCTGTCGCGCGCTATCCCGCAGATCAGCGGGCGCCGTTGCCCGCCCCCCGCACATCCCTTCCCGGTGGTAGGATTTCTCCGTTATGGCGATTCGGAAGGCCAAGTTTTTCGTGGGTGGAGGGCTGTTCCTGGCCGCGCTGGCCGGGCTCCTGATCACCGGCTTCGAAGAGGGCAAGGCCTACTACCAGACGGTCGGCGAGCTGCAGGCGATGGGGCCGCAGGCTGAAGGCCGGCGGGTCCGGGTGGCCGGCGACGTAGTCCCCGGGACGATCGCTTCCGAGGGTGAAGGCCGGGTCCGGTTCCAGATCGAGCACGAGGGCTCACGGCTCGCGGTGCTCTACATCGGACGGGAGCCGCTTCCGGACACCCTGGTGGACCGGGCGCAGGCCGTCGCGGAAGGACACCTCCTCGCGGACGGCTCCTTCGAGGCGAACCACGTGCAGGCGAAGTGCGCCTCCAAGTACGACGCCGCCTACGAAGAAACGAAGACCGAACCCGCTCCCGCCACCCCCGCGGGACGGCAGGCGACCGACGGCCTTTAACCTGAGCAGTCCGTGGACGAAGTCACGCGGCGTTCGACCGGCGATCCATCCCGGCTGAACCGCTGCGCTCTGCGTTCCGATTCAGTCGGAATACACCCGGTATTCCTCCCGAATCGCGCCTTGTCAGCCGGGCGCCTCACCGGTCTCGGCGCTCACGCGACTTCGCCCAAGGACTGCTAACCCGGTGAACCGCTAGAGGCGGAGCCGGCGACCGGGGATAAAAAAGTGCATCACCTCGGCAACTTCGCGTTGATGGGGGTGGTGGTGATGTGCGTCTACGCCATCGCCGCCTCGCTGATCGGGGCGAAGAAGCGCTCCGCCCAGCTCGTCACGAGCGCCCGGCGGGCCATCGTCGCCGCGGCGGGCTTCTCGGCGCTCTCGATCGCGGCGCTCCTCGCGCTCTTCCTCGCCGACGACTTCCGCTTCCAGTACGTCGCGAGCTACTCGGCGGCGGCGCTCCCCTGGTACTACAAGGTCTCGGCGCTGTGGGCCGGGAACGACGGATCGCTGGTGTTCTGGACCTTCCTGATGCTGGTCTTCGCGGCGACCTGCGTGATCCGCCGGAAGGACGACGAGCTCATCCCCCAGGTGGTCACCACCCTCGCCGGGGTCATCCTGTTCTTCGCCTACATGAACTACTGGGTGTGCAACCCGTTCGGGCAGCTCGCCGAGATCACCGCCGCCGGGCCGATCCCCTTCACCCCCGGCGACGGGAACGGGCTGAACCCGCTGCTCCAGCACCCGATCATGGCGATCCACCCGCCGATCCTCTACACCGGCTACGTGGGCTTCGTGATCCCGTTCGCGTTCTGCGTGGCGGCGCTGTGGACCCGGCGGCTCGACGCCGCCTGGATCGCGAGCACCCGGCGCTGGACGCTCATCGCGTGGTTCTTCCTCGGCAGCGGCATCCTGCTCGGCGGCCGCTGGGCCTACGTGGAGCTCGGCTGGGGCGGCTACTGGGGCTGGGACCCGGTCGAAAACGCCGCGCTCATGCCCTGGCTCACCGGCACCGCCTTCCTCCACTCGGCGATGATCCAGGAACGAAAGGGGATGCTGAAGATCTGGAACGCCGGGCTGGTGATGTCGACCTACCTGCTCTGCGTCTTCGGCACCTTCCTCACCCGGAGCGGGATCGTCTCCTCGGTGCACGCCTTCGCGTCCTCCGAGTTCGCCTGGCGCTTCCTCGTCTTCCTCGTCGCCGCCACGGTCCTCTCGGCAGTGCTGCTGATCACCCGGATCAAGGATCTCCGCTCCGAGAACGAGCTCGAAGCGGTGGTCTCCCGCGAGTCCGGCTTCCTGTTCAACAACCTGCTGCTGCTCGCCGCCTGCTTCGCGGTGCTCTGGGGCACGCTGTTCCCGGTCCTCTCCGAGGCGGTGCAGGGCGAGCAGATCACCGTCGGCGCGCCCTTCTTCAACCGGGTGAACGTCCCGCTCGGCCTCGGGCTCCTGCTGATGACCGGCGTGGGACCGCTCCTCGCCTGGCGCCGCTCCTCGATGGACAGCCTGCGCCGGAACTTCACGTTGCCCACCATCGCCGGCATCGGGACCGGCGCGCTGCTCGTGCTCCTCGGCATGCGCCACCCCTACGCGATCCTCTGCTTCGCGATGGGGGCCTTCGTCTTCGTCACGATCGGATACGAGTTCCACCGGGGCGTCCGCGCCCGCCGGGCCCACCGCGGCGGCAGCTACCCGACCGCGCTGGTGGACCTCGTGCAGCGGAACACCCGCCGCTACGGGGGCTACATCGTCCACATCGGGATCGTGCTGCTCTTCATCGGCTTCGCCGGGAACGCGTTCAACAAGGACGTCATCGCCGACCTCAACCGCGGCGAGAGCACCCGCATCGGTCCCTGGTCGGTCACCCTCCAGGACCTCCCCAGCGGCTCGACCCCGGTCCATGACTGGCTCGGGGCGCAGGTCCTGCTCTCGAAGCACGACGAGCCGGTCGGCATCTTCCAGCCGCGCCGCCAGTTCGACAAGGCCACCGGCCAGGCCACCTCCGAAGTGCGCCGCCACGCCACCTTCCAGGAGGACATCTACCTCGTCTTCTCCGGCATGACCGAGGACGGGCGGGCTACCGTCCACGTGTACCGGAACCCGCTGGTCCGCTGGGTGTGGCTCGGCGGGTTCGTGATGTTCCTCGGCACCGTGCTCACCCTGATCCCGAACCGGTCGCCCGTCCGCCGGGCGGCCGCGACCTCCGCCGCCCCGCAGGGGACCGCCTTAGGAGCCGCTCCCGGTAATCTCGCGGCATTCGACGGCCGAAGCATCCCGGCTGAACCGCTGCGCTCTTCGTTGCGCTTCGGTCGAAAGAACGCTGCTATTCCTCTCTCGCGCGCCTCGTCAGCCGGGCGCCTCGACCGTCTCGGTGCTCACGACATTACCGGGACCGACTCCTAGAGGCCGTTTGATCCCATGAGTCTGATGCGCATCCTCCGCACACTGCTCGCCGCCGCCGCGGCCACCGCGCTGCTCGCCAGCCCCCTGGCGTCTCAGGACCGCTACAACTCGGCCGACTACCAGCGGGTGGCCCACGCGCTCACCTGCCAGTGCGGCGGCTGCAACGCACTGGTCAGCGAGTGCGCCATGGACCGCTGCCCCTCCTCGAACCCCCTCCGCGAGGAGATCGCCGAGCGGCTCCAGGCGGGAGAGGACGCCGGCGACCTCATCACCATGTTTGTCGAGCGCTACGGGCTGGTCATTCTTTCCGCGCCGCCGACCACCGGCTTCCACCTTTCGGCCTGGATCCTCCCGGGGGTCTTCCTGCTCGGCGGGGCCGCGGTCATCGCCATCACGCTGCGCCGCCGGCGGCAGCACGCCCCGGCGCCCGCCGCCGCCGCGACCGTCGAGGCCCCGCCCGAGGTGATCGCCCGCATCGAGCGGGACGTGGAACGGATTCGCTGACCTAACAGCCTGTGAACAGAGTCACGCGGCCCAGTCCTCCCGGTGGGGGCTCGGCGGGCGATGCATCCCGGCTGAACCGCGCCGCATTGCGGCGCTCCCCGGCTGAACCGCGCCGCATTGCGGCGCTCACGTTGCGCTTCGGTCGAAATACACCTGAGCCAGCTCTCCCGGTGGGGGCTCCTCCCTCGCGCGCCTTGTCAGCCGGGCGCCTCGCCCGCCTCGGCGCTCACGCGACTCTATCCACAGGCTGCTAACCGCGTGACCCCCGTGTGACGTTGGTCCTGCTCGCGGTGCTGGCGGCCGCCGCCACCGCCTTCGTGCTGCAGCCGGTGTTCTCCGGGCCGGAGACGGCCCCGCGCCAGCAGACCGACCGCACCGTGCTGCGGCTCCGGGAAAAGCGGGACCAGCTCCTGCTGACCCTCGCCGAACTCGACTTCGAGAAGGACGCCGGGAAGATCGCGCCCGCGGAGCACGCCACCAGCCGGGCGGCGGTGCTGGTTCAAGCCGCGGAAGTGACCGCCCAGTTGGACGAGTCGGAACGCCGGTCTCCGACCGGCATCGCCAGCCGCAAGGCTGGCGAAACTCGCGGCGCCACTCCACGCAAGCGGTCGAAGCCCAAACCGGGAGGGACGAAGAAATGAGGCCCTTCTTCGCCTTCGCCGCCCTCCTCGCGCTCCCGCTCATCGCGGCCGCCCAGCCCGTCCGGGTAACCCTCGTGAACGGGACCACCCAGGAGCCGGCGTCCGTGGACCTCGTCACCCTCTACCGCCTCGGCCAGGGGATGGAGCCGGTGGACTCGGTGGAAAACCCGGCCGAGCAAGTGACGCTCGAGGCCCCCGCCGGCGGATCGGCCGACGACGGGCCCCCACCGGGAGAACTGGCCCCCGGCGGGGGCATGCGCCCCTTCCTCCTCCAGGCCAGCTACCGGGGGGTCAACTACAACGCGCCCGTGCGGCTCACCCCCGGCGAGACGACCGAGGCCGCGATCGTCGTTTACGACCCCTTCGAGGAATGGAACGACGCGGACATCGGGCTCTCCACCTGGCGCGCGCTCTACCGCCGGATGCCGGGGGGGCGGGACGCGCTCCGGGTGGACCAGATCTTCGTGGTGGACAACCGGACGGACCCGCCCCGCACTTTCACCAGCGACGACGAAACCCTGCGCTTCCGGCTGCCGCCCGAAGGCACGCTCCTCGAACTCCCGACGATCAGTTCCACCGGCGAGACCGGGATGCCGGTCCCGCAGAGCAGCTTCGCGGTGGGTGATGAAGGCGATTACGCCATCCGCACCGCCTTCAAGCCGGGCGAGACCGAGATCGTCCTCTCCTACGCGGTCGCCTACGAGGGTGAGCGCCACGAAGCGGCGCTCGTCGCCCCCCGGGCCAGCCCGGAAGTGCTGCTGCTCGCCTCGCCGCTCGACATGGACCTCGAGATCCCCGCCGGGGCGCCCCCCGGCTGGGAACTCCTCGGCGCCGACGAGAGCGCCGGGATCACCGCGGCGCGGAAGTTCGATATCGCTGCGGGGGAAGCGGTGGGGATGATCTTCAGCGGCGGAACGCCGCCCCCGGCCGCCGCCGGTACTCCCGGTGGGGTCCCGGGCGGCCGCCCGCTCCCCGGCCTGGTGGCCGAGTCCGAGGCGGAGCGGTCCGCGGTGGGCAGCGTCGGCCTGCTTCCGGACCCGACGATCGCCTCGAAGTGGGCGCTCGCCCTGCTGATGGCCGCCGCCCTGGGCTTCGGGCTCCTGCACCGCGCCTTCGGCGGGGGCGGGTCCGGCTAGCCCCGGGGGAACGGCCCCGGGAAACAGAATGACCGCCCCCCTCTTCGAAGCCGAGCGCGTCACCCGGCGCTACCGGGAAGTCCCGGTGGTGGACGAGGTGAGCCTGGCGGTGGCCGCCGGGGAGATCGTCTGCCTGCTCGGCCCGAACGGCGCGGGCAAGACCACGCTCATCCGGATGGCCGCCACCCTCGCCCACCCGTCGTCGGGAACCCTCCGCTACCGCGGGTTCGAACTGAAGCGCGCGGTCCCCGCGGCGCGCGGCTGGATCGGGTTCGCCTCCCACCAGTCGCTCCTCTACCCGGAACTGACGGTCCGGGAGAACCTCCGCTTCCACCGCCGGCTCCACGGGGCCCGGACGGACATCGGCGCGCTGCTCGAGACGCACGGCCTCGCCGCGGTCGCCGACGTCCCGGCGCGCCACCTCTCGCGGGGGACCGCCCAGCGGGCGACGCTCGCCCGCGCCCTCCTCCACGAACCGGATCTGCTGCTCCTCGACGAGCCGTTCGCCGGGCTCGACGGAGCGGCGCGGGAGCGGCTCACCGGGATGGTGCGCGCGGCCCGCGAGCGCGGGGCGGCGGTGCTGTTCGCCACCCACGACGTGGGCCGGGCGGTCGCACTCGCCGACCGGGCGCTGGTCCTCCAGCGCGGCCGGGTAGTCCTCGATGATCCGGCGGCCGACCCGGAAGCCGTCCAGCAGACCTACGACGCCGCCGCCGCCGGCGGGAACACCCAGGCCGCCGGCCGGGACGCCCAGGCCGCCGGCGGGAACACCCAGTCCGCCGGCCGCAAAACGGGAGCCGCCTCGTGACCACGTTCGGCGCCGCCGCCGCCATCGCCGGGAAGGACCTGCTCAGCGAAGCCCGGTCGCGCGAACGGCTCCCGGCCATGTTCCTCTTCGCGGCGCTCGTGCTGCTCGTCATGCACTTCGCCATCGGGCTCGATTCGGCGGACCGGCACGATCTCGCCCCGGGAGTGCTCCAGGCCGCCTTCCTCTTCGCCGGGACCCTCGGCCTCTACCGCAGCTTCGCTCCCGAGACCGAGGCGATGGCGATCCACGGGCTGATGCTCGGACCCGTGGACCGGTCGGCGATCTACTTCGGGAAGCTGGTTTCGGGGACGCTCCTCCTGGTCGCCGTCGAGATCCCGGTGGTGGCGCTCTACGAGTTCTTTTTCCGGGCGAACCTTTTGGGCGGCCAGACCGTAAGTGGACTGCTAACCCTCGGTGCGATTCTCCTTTGCGGCTCTCTCGGTTTCATGGCTCTCGGTGTCACGGTGGCGGCCATCTGCGCCGCGACCCCGGTGCGCGAGGTGCTGCTGCCGCTGCTGCTCTTCCCGCTCTCGGCGCCGCTGCTGATCGCCGGGGTGTCCGGGATGCGGGCCGCGATGGCCGGAGAGCCGGTCTGGGACGCGGCGCGCTTCCTGATCCTCGCGGCGGTCGCGTTCGTTTCCGTCTCATGGATGGTTTTCGAGTTCGCGCTCGAGGAGTAGCGCGGCTCGCCCTGCTGCTCGCCCTCGTGTGGGCGGGCCACGCCTCCGCCCAGGAGGGCCACGAACGGGTGCTCGACGCGCCGCTCGTGGAGGAGCTGCCGGTGGCCGACGGCTGGCTCGACGAGGAGGTCTGGGCGAACGCCGCGGTGGCCGACGCGTTCATCCAGAGCGAGCCGGTGGAGGGCGCCGAGCCCACCTTCGCCACCGAGGTGCTCGTCGCCTACACGCAGGACGCCCTGCTGATCGCCGCCCGGCTCGAGGACAGCGATCCGGACGCGGTGGTCGCCCGCGAATACCGGCGGGACGCCAACCTGGAGAGCGACGACAACTTCATGGTGGTGCTCGACACCTACCACGACCACCGCAGCGCCTTCTTCTTCACCACGAACGCGGTGGGGACGCGGCAGGACGGGCTCATCCAGAACGAGGGCGCGGTGCTCAACCTCGAGTGGGACGGCGTCTGGCAGGTGGGATCGCGGCGGACCGAGGGCGGCTGGGTCACCGAGATGGTGATCCCCTTCGAGACGCTCCGGTTCCCGAGCGGAACCCCCGAGTTCGGGATCAACTTCGGCCGCCAGGTGGCGCGCAGCCGCGAGCAGAGCTACTGGGCCGCGATCGACAACGACTGGGGCTTCAACGCCATGTGGCGGATCTCCGCCTACGGAGTGCTCCACGGGATCGAGAGCGCCAACCCCGGCGGGCGCATCAAGCTGAAGCCGTTCGGGGTGACCGGAATCACCGGCGAGGGCGACGACCGCGCCGGGACCGCCGACCTCGGGCTCGACGCCAAGGTGGGGCTCGGGTCCAACCTGAACCTGGACGTGACGGTGAACACCGACTTCGCGCAGGTGGAGGCCGACGAGCAGCAGGTGAACCTGACCCGCTTCGAGCTCTTCTTCCCCGAGCAGCGCGAGTTCTTCCTCGAAAACGCCGGGCTCTTCCAGGTGGGCGAGGCCAACCGGCCGTTCGAACCGCCGGAGACCTTCCTGTTCTTCAGCCGGCGGATCGGGCTCTCCGAGGACGGCGAGATCATCCCCATCGTCGGCGGGGCCCGCATCACGGGCAAGCTGGGGCGGACCGACGTGGGCGCCTTCCACATCCGCCAGCAGGAGTTCGAGGGGGTGTCGCCCGCGACGGGGTTTTCGGCGGTGCGCCTCCGGCGCGACGTGCTGGAGCGGAGTTCGGTGGGCGTGATGGCGCTCGACCGGACGGAGGCCGGCGGCGACTCGCACCGGCTGGGCGCCGCCGACTTTTCCTGGGCGCCGACCGATGCTCTGACCATCGGCGGGTTCGCAGCCAGGAGCTCCACGCCCGGCGTCGAGGGGCGCGAGTCCGCGTTCGGGCTGAACGGCCAGGTGGGGAACGACCGCTGGAACCTCTTCACCAACTACACCGACATCGGCGAGGGCTTCCGCTCGGAGATGGGGTTCGTGCCGCGGACCGGGGTGAAGAAGCTGCGGGTGGACGGGATGTGGAGCCCGCGGATCGGCCGCTTCGGGATCCGGCAGATCTTCATGGGTCCGAACCTGATCCGCATTACCGAGCCCGACGGCTCGATCCAGACCGAAAACATCGGCTTCGGGCCGTTCTTCCTCTTCAACGACGGCAGCCATCTCTTCTTCGCGTTTTCGAGGAACACGGAGGGCCTGAGCGAGTCGTTCGAACTTCGCGACGGGGTGGTAGTCGACGAGGGCCAGTACACGACGAACGACTTCATGGGGATGTTCAACACCTCGGAGAGCCGCCCCATCTCGTTCCAGATGTTCCACCTGAACAACGGGTTCTTCGACGGCCGGCTCCGGGTGTACTCGCCGGGGGTGGCCGTGCGCCCGCATCCCCGGGTGCGGCTCCAGGTGAACTACTCCCGCAGCGAGGTTCGCCTTCCGCAGGAGAACGGCGACTTCGACACGAGCCTGGTGGTGCTGCGCGGGCTGCTGGCGCTGTCGCCGGACGCCTTCGTGCGGGGGCTCCTGCAGTGGAACGACGACGACGGGAACTTCTCCGGGAACGTCCAGCTCCGCTGGAACTACCGCCCGGGCAGCGACGTCTACGTGGTCTACAACGAGCGCCGACCCTACGGGATGGACAGCTCGGAACCGGCGTACCGGGAACTGCTCGGGAAGCTCACCTGGTACTGGGTGCCGGGCTAGCCGCGCGCGACATGTCCCGACTGACGGACCACGGGGTCCTGACCTTCGACTGCTACGGCACCCTGATCGACTGGGAAAGCGGGATCTGGGGGGCGCTCCAGCCGCTGTTCGTGGAGAACGGCGCCATCGGAGTAACCCGCCGCGACGCGCTCCGCGCCTTCGCGCGCTTCGAGGGGGAGCACGAGCACCGGACGCCGGATTTGCGCTACCCGGACCTCCTCGCCCGCGTGCACGCTGACGTGGCGGCGAGTCTTGGACTCAGGACCGATCGCGCGCTGGACGCCGCCTTCGGCGCCTCGGTACCCGATTGGCCGGCGTTCCCCGACAGCGCCGCGGCGCTCGCCGTCCTGAAGCGCCACTTCCGGCTCGTCATCCTCTCGAACGTGCATCGGGGCGGGATCGCCGCTTCCGCGCGGAAGCTCGGGGTGGAGTTCGACGCCTGCTACACCGCCGAGGACATCGGCTCCTACAAACCCGCGGACGCGAACTTCGCGTACCTGCTCGCGCACCTGAAGTCGGACTTCGGGGTCGACCGGTCCGACGTCCTCCACACCGCGCAGAGCCTCCACCACGACCACGTCCCCGCGAACCGGTTCGGCCTCGCGAGCGCCTGGATCGACCGCCAGCGGCTGTCTGCGGGCGGGAGCTGGGGTGCGACGGCGCGGGTGGGGACCATACCGAGGATCGACTTCATCTTCTTCACCCTGGCCGAGATGGCCGACGCGGTAACGGCCGAGGTGGCGGAGGTCAGGCAACGCCGACCGCGCAGGTAGCGCCGCCGAAGAGGGAACGCCGGCCAGTTCTCCCGGTGGGGGCCTCCAGACCGGCATCGCCGCCCGCAGGGCGGTGAAAGGCACAGCGTCCCACCCTCGCGGCGTTTGTAGGCTAATTCAAAATTGAATCTTGAATTAGCCTGGTTCTGAAGTGAGAGGACGGCCCTTCAGAAAAGACCACCAAACACCACCCGGTCCACCACCAGCACCAGGATCAGCGCCGGCACGTAGCCGATGGACACCCGTAACACCCGCCGCGCGTCGGGGACCGCCCGGCTCCAGCAGAACTCGGCGGCCGCGGTCATGAACCAGACCGCGAGGGCGGCGGCGCCGACGAAGTAGAGCCATCCCGTAAGCGACAGCGCGACCGGCCAGAGGCTCAGGCCGGCGAGCAGCACGGTGAAGAACAGCGTCTGCCGCACCGTCGAGCGTCCCGAGGGATCCACCGCCGGGAGCATCACGAAGCCCCCCTGCCCGTAGTCCTCGCGGTACATCCAGGCGAGCGGCAGGAAGTGCGCCATCTGCCAGGCAGAGAGGATGGAGAAAATCGCGATGCCGCCCCAGCCGACTGACCCGGTGGCCGCGGTCCAGCCGCAGAGCGCCGGCAGGGCGCCCGGAACCGTCCCGACGAGGGTGTTCCAGTGCGTCCGGCGCTTGAGGGGCGTGTAGACGAACACGTAGAGCAGGACCGTCAGGAGCGTCAGCCCGCCGGTCAGGGAATTGACGAAGAGCCCGAGCACCCCCGTCCCCACCGCCGCCAGCCCGATCCCGCAGACGAGCGCCGCCGGCGGGGAGACGTCCCGACGGCAGCGGGCGCCCCCTCGTCCGGCGCATCCCGGCGTCGTGATCCCGTTCGACCCAGTGGTTCAGCGCGCCGGCGCCCCCGCTGGCCAGCGTGACGCCGAGGAGCAGCAGGACGAGCCGGCCCCAGTCGAAGAACTCCGCCGGCGCCAGCAGGAATCCTCCCGCCGACGACAGTGCGACGACCAGCGCGATTTCGGGCTTCGTGAGTTCGAGGTAGGGAGTTAACAGTCCATGGACAGAGTCCCGCGGCGTTCGACCGGCGATGCATCCCGCCGGAACCGCCCCGCTTTGCTCCGCTCTACGTTGCGCTTCGGTCGAAATACACTCGGTATTCCTCCCTCGCGCGCCTTGTCCGGCGGGCGCCTCACCGGTCTCGGCGCTCACGCGACTCTGTCCATGGACTGTCGGTTCCGTGGCACGGTTCAGCGGGCCGTGGCGGCTATCCGCCCCCAGCGAAAAGTGGCCAGCACGGCCAGCACCGAGCCGGCCATCAGGAGCGCGCCGATGACCGCATGCGAGGTGTTCACCACCGCCTGCAGATTGCTCGGCTCCAGCATCCCGGCGTCGTCCAGCGTGACGAAGTAAGCGGTCACGCCGAGCACCAGTTGGACGTCCACCAGGATCGCGAGGAGCCAGGCGGACCGATAGAGCCCCCGCGCATCCTGAAAGTCGTTCCAGACCCGGTAGAGGAACGCCGCAACCGCGACCACGACGAGGACGGCCCCGCCGATGTGGAACCCCACGAGCACGGGATGGATGCCGGTGCCGGGGTGGCGGAGCAGGGCGCCGAGAATGATCTGCAGATAGACGGCGCCGGGAACCGCGAGCGCCAGCGGCCAGAGGCGGGCGTCACGGGCGCCGCCGTTCGAAGCGCCCGCGGTGAGCCAGCCCTTCGAGGTGAACACCGCCATCGCGACGACGAGCCCGAGGAAGAGCTGCGCCACCGAGGCGTGCACCACCGCCAGATTCAGCGAGAGCCACACCACCCGGAGCCCGCCCAGCAGCCCCTGGAAGGAGACAAGGGCCAACGCGCCGAGCGCAAGCCATCGGAGCCAGCGCCGGGACTCGGCGAACCAGGTCCAGATCGCCAGCACGGTGGTGAGCACCCCGGTGAGCATGCCCAGCAGCCGGTGGCCGTGTTCGGCCAGGAGCGGCGTGACCCGCCACCACCCCGGCCAGGGGTTGAACGGGTCGTAGGAGTCGTAGGACGAAGGCCAATCCGGAACGGCCAGACCCGCTTCGATACTCGTCACGAACGCCCCCCACCCCATGAGGAGCAGCGTCGCGGCGCCGGTCAGGACGGTGAAGCGATGCCGCCACCGCATTTCGCCGGCGCGAGCCGCCGCCGCGCCCGAATCTCTCACCATGCTGAAGCCGCAGAACGATAGCGGGGGCAGCGCAGGCCAGGGACCGCCAACCTCCGGCAGTGCCTGTGAAAACGCAGTCGCGCCGGGCCCCCATCAGCCC
The DNA here is from genome assembly GCA_965250045.1 of Candidatus Marinacidobacterium sp. Classification (GTDB taxonomy): domain Bacteria; phylum Acidobacteriota; class Vicinamibacteria; order Marinacidobacterales; family Marinacidobacteraceae; genus Marinacidobacterium. The sequence continues at coordinate 1,700,072 of OZ252286.1, read as the reverse complement.
GGATGGCGCGCAGGCACGGGAACGCCGGTGTTCACACCGGCACCGCCCCGCGCAGCGGGGCGAGAGGGCGGACTTCCCACTTCCGCCATGGCGCCGCTCTCGGCCCGGACCCCACCGGGCAGAGCGGCGCGCGGGCCAAGGAACGCCGACCTCCGGTCGGCACGCGCGGGAGCGCGAAACCTGCGCCGGTGACGCTGCGCCATGCCGGCGTGAGCGCCGCACCACCTTCTCATGCGGGCGGGGTGAACGGGCCGACCCGATCATGTGGGTTTCTCCCGTTGGACCCCGGGACAGGCCATGGAGACGGGCGAAAAGGCGAACTGCTGACCTGGGTAGAGGGCGATCACCCCCGGATGCGTTCCGGTACCTGCCAAGGCGCGCAGACCGTGACCTCGAATCCCCCGAGTCGGCGCTGGAAGGGCTCATCCACGAATGGACAGCACAGCAGATTCGGACCGTCGGGATAGGCCCGCCGGAAACTCGCGAGCGCCTTCGCGTTGAAGGCATCGGGGGAGATCTTCGCCTCCACCGCAGCTACCCGATCCCGGCCCGCCACGATGGCGAAATCCACCTCGTGCCCGGCTCCGTCCCGCCAGTAGTGGATCCGACTCCGCGGAATAGCGGTGAGCAGTTCGTCCAGGACCAGGTTTTCCCAAAGCGGCCCGCGGTCTGCAGGCCGGAGGTTCGTCCAGCCGCGGAGGTGGCACACGAGACCGGTATCCAGCGCGTACAGCCGTGGGCGGCGAACCAGTTCCCGGCGCCCGCCGCCATGGAACGGCGGTACGCGGACGGTCAACTGGCAGTCATCCAGGATGTCCAGATAGTGGACTGCGGTCGGCCGGCTAACTCCGGCGTCGCGGGCAACGGTCGAAATGTCCAGAAGATCGCCGTTCCGGACGAACGCCGACGAGACCACCCGCAGGAAACCGCCCCGTCCCCGGACGTCGAAGAGCGGCAGGATGTCCCGGGCGAAGAAACTGTCCATCCACTCCTCGAACCAGAGCGGGTTGGGCGCGGGAAGCAGCAGTTGATCGGGGAAGCCGCCCTGGAGGAGTCGCCGGTCCAGATCGGTCGCGCTGACCCAGTCCGGACACTCGCGCCACAACACCGGAGCGAAGCGGATCGGCCACTTGCGCCCAGCGAGCGAGTCGCTGAACCGCCGGCTGGCGTGCAAGGTGGAGGAGCCGGTGGCAAGGACTCGAATTCCGGGCCAGGCGTCCGCCGCAATCTTCAGCAGACCAGCCGGATCCTCGGCCCGATGCACCTCATCCAGAACGATCCGGGAATCGGCGGGTAGTTGGATGAAGAAGGACTCGGGATCCGCCAGGCGCTCCCGGACCGAGGGCAGATCGCAGTTGAAGTAGCGCGCTTCCGGAACCTGCCGGCTCAGGACCGTCTTGCCCAGGCGCCGCGCCCCCGAGAGCCAGACGATGCTTCGGGACTCCCAAGCGTGCTCGATCCGGTTGATCCAGAACGAGCGCGGCAGCGGCACGGACATAGGCATACTTTACAAAAAACCGCGTTTAATGCCATGTTGCATTTCCTGGATAGTGAAAATTCGACGCAAGACGGCAAGAACTGCCTTTAGTGAGCTCTGCCCGCTCAGCCCCGCTCCCGATAGAACGTGATCAGATCCTGACTCGGCGGCGGCTCCGCCCCGAGCTGCCGCAGCATCGTCGTCACCTGGCCGCGGTGGTAGCTCGCGTGGTTCACGACGTGCTGGAGCATCTGCCAGAAGACCCCGCGCATCGAGCCACCGTCGTAGTGCGCGTACTCGAGCACCCGGTCCACGCCGTCCGGTCCGAGCCGGACGACGAAGTCCCGCACCCGCCGCTCTTCTTCGTTCCAGCGGGCGCGGACGTCCTGAACCGTCCCGAATTCCTCCGCGTCCAGATGTCCGCTCGGCCCCTGCCCCTCCCAGCGCGAGCACCAGACCCACTCCGCCGACACGACGTGGACGAGGGTGTCGCGGACGGAGCCGAAGCTATTCCCGAGATCCCGGTGGAACTCTTCAGCGCCGAGGTGTTCCACCGCGTCGAGGAGACGGTCACGCGCCCAGTAGTGGTAGTCGAGCAGCGCGAGCAGCGCTTCGTGGTTCATGGCGCCAGCCTATCGCCGGGCTCGCGCGCCACGCCTTCCGCCAGGGGCTCTTCATCAACCTGTTCAATCCGAAGGCGGTTCTCTTCGCGACGGCCGTCCTCATCGCGATCTTCCCGGGCGGGCTGGGCGCCGTGAACAGCGTGGTGATCGCCGCCAATCACCTCCTGATCGAGCTCTCGTTCTAGGCGGCGCTCGCCTTCTGTCTGAACACGGAGGCGATCGCCGGCCGCTACCTGCGGGCCAAGACCTGGATCGACCGCGGCGCGGCGGCCGTTCTCGGCGCCCTGGGACTTCGGATCCTGCTCAGCCGCTAGCAGCCTGTGGTGGAACCCACGTGAGCGCCGAGGCCGGCCAGTTCTCCCGGTGGGGGCGAGGCGCCCGGCTGACAAGGCGCGTGAGGGAGGAATACCTAGTGTATTTCGACCGAAACGCAACGCAGAGCGGAGCGAAGCGGAGTGGTTCAGCCGGGATGCATCGCCGGCCGAACGCCGCGTGGGTTTCACCACAGGCCGCTAAGGCGGCCCGCGCCCCAGGAACGTCCTGCGGGACGTTGACGTGGAATCACCCGCGAGATACAGTCTCGGAAACGTTACCGGAAACATGACTAACGATCTGGTGAACCGCAGTTCCACCCCTCGCGTCACCCGCCACCGCCTCCGGGCGGCAGCACGCGGGACCGCCCGCGTCGAGGTCGCGGTTCCGCTCCAGGACGCCCCGCTGGTGCGGTCCCTCGCAAGAGCGCTCCGTGAGGACCGAGAGGAAACTTCCGACCTCCGCCGCCTCCTCGAGGCCGAAATCGTGCGTCCCCCAGCGGCTACCGGAGCCGAGCTCGTCGAGTTTCTGCTGGCTTCGCCGCTCAGGGAGGTGGAACTGGAAATTGAGCGAGATCGCTCTTCGGGACGGCTGGTCGATTTCGAATGACCGCTTTTCTGTTGGACACGAACGTCATCAGCGAAACGGTTCGGCCGCGGCCCGAACCGCGCGTGCTGCGCTGGATTCGTGAGCAGACCCCGAGGGATCTCTTCCTGTCGGCGATGACTCTGGGCGAGCTGGTGCGAGGAAGCCAAAGGCTCCCTGACCCGTCCCGGTCCCTGCGGTGCCGGAACTGGATTCGCCATGACCTCACCCGCCAATTCGACGGGCGCATCCTGGCGTTCGATGAACAGGCCGCCGTGCTGTGGGGTGAAATCATGGGGGCCGGCGACCGGTCGGGCGAACCGCGGCCGGCTCTCGATGCGCAGATCGCGGCGATCGCAGCGCGCTACGGGTTGGCTCTGGCAACACGCAACATCAAGGACTTCCAGGAGATGGGGGTGTCGCTCCTCAATCCGTGGGAATAGTGGGCCCGGATCCCCGGCTGGAAAACACGCACAGACCGATAGGAAGCTCGGTCGCTACCGAGCAGTCGCTGGCCCAACAGTTTCGACATCGGAATTCGTGCCGATCGGCGGAATCGAACAGTGGATTTCAACGCGGGGCAGCGACCGCACGAATCCTGTCCTGTTGATCGTTCACGGCGGCCCGGGATACAGCAACGCTGCCTTTACCCATGCATTTGATTCCTGGCAGGGCGCCTTCTCGATCGTTGACTTGTCGGAGGTGATGGATCTGAAGCAGCGACCCTCCGCGTAACACCGCGGCGCGTAGGCGTGGGAACGCCGGCAGTCCGGATGGCTCGCAGGCCCGGGAACGCCGGTGTTCACACCGGCACAGCGGCCCGCAGGGTCGCGACGGCGAAGACCCCAATCGTCGGGATGGCTCCCGTCTCGGCGCGTACCCGAGCACCAGAAACCGCCCAGTCCCCTTCCCCTTTCGCCGCCCCTCGTCAATGTGCCCCCGGCACTCGGGAAAGAGGTCGGACGCCCGATGGATTTCGCCGAGCACCACGCGCCGATCTTCGTTCCCGCGGATGAAACCGGCCACATGGTCCACGCGCCGCCGATCCTCGGCCAACTCGAGATCCAGGTAGACGGCGTCGCGGGTCGCAGCGATCCGCCGCGCGAGCGCCGTCTTGCCGGATTGGCGTGGTCCCAGCAGCACCACCGCCGCCTGTCGGCGGAGCGCCTCTTCGACCTCTCCGGTCAAACGTCGCGGGCCGTAATTCATGGAGATAGCACAATCTATATCCGGATGTGCATGGTTACAGCGAGAGCTTTGGCTTCAGGTCCGCGCCGAGTCCGCCTATTTCCTCCTCCGGCGTTCAGCCTCACGCTGCGCCCGCACGTAGGTTTCGAGGACACGGTTGATCCGGGTCTGGTAGCCCTTGCCTGAGCGCCTGAACCACTGGAGCACGGAGTGCCGGATGCGGAGCGAGATCTGCTCGGTACGATGTCAGCTACAGCCAGCACAGAGATCGGTCCTCTGCAGAACATCTTTGTGAGCATCGGTCAGCCGGCGTGGCTGTGTCGCACTCTTCTTGCCTCTCTTCAGCTTCACTGGGCGCGATGTGTATCCACGACCGGCGGGAGAAGCAATGAGTGCAGGGTTGCTGAAGTCCGTTAGAAGGTCCCCGTCGTTTGAATAAAGGAGACGCGCCTTACCGACGAGCGCTACTGCGAGGACATGTGGGTCGTTCGAGCTGAGTTCGGGATGGGCGTCCAGTTCCCTTGTCTTTTCTCCAACAACTTCATCATTGAGCCTTGTCACTTTCCCGGCCGCTAGACCTTGCAGTAGCCACTTCTTGGCGCTTTCGTTATCGATTAGCTCCAACCACTGCTGGCCACCAACAACCAGTCGACCACGACGAGTCATCCACCTATAGAACCAATCCGCAATCGGCTCTCGGTCACGACAAAAGAGTTCGCCGACAATGCTTGCGTCAAGGATTGCGCACACGACTCAGAACCCCAAGGCTCGTTCTGTCTCTTCGAGGAAGAACCTACGATAACTATCCGGAGCACCCCGAACGTTTCCTTCTTCGTCGAGCCTCAGGGAGTAGATTCGAACACCAAGGCCTTCACGTTCGAAGTAGAGAATGCTCACATCCTCGGGAGCGAGCTGCGTCTTCCGATCGCGAATGTCCATGCGGACACGATCGAGCAAATGATCGCTGTGAGTCTCTATCAGAAGCTGCCTCCCTTCGGCCGCAGCGGTCAAGAACAGCGAACCCAACGCTGCCTGCGCCTGCGGATGCAGGTGAACTTCTGGCTGCTGTAGGAGAAACACCCGAGACCGGTGCCCATTCATGACTTCCACCAGTATGGGCAGCGCTTGACTCACTCCGTATCCGACGTCGGTCAGGTTGCGCCAGGGCCCTCTGAGGTTTCCCCCGAACTTGCGAACCCGGAGCTGAAACGGATCACTGTCATTTGGGCCCAGGCGTCGAACGCCGACTTGGTCGAAGAGGCCGGAGGCTTGACCAAATCGCACCAGATCTTTCTCCAATTTCTTCCAGGTCCCCTCTTTTCCGGCACTCAGATCCGCAAGTCGCCGCGGAACGCTCTCACCTTCGGCGGTCTGCCTTCCGGGCGTCGCGTCATAGGTTCGTTTCGGACGGGAGCGGACCGGTGCCCCGGCAAGCGTGCCAAGCATCGCCTCCTGATCGACAGCAGAAAAAATCCGCCCGAACAACTCATCTTGCACAGTGCTCCACTGCTCCCTCAGCTCCGCCAAAGAGCCTTCAACAATTTCAAGGTTCTCTCCACTAGACGAATCCACTAACGACGAACTGAAGATGTTCATCACGGCCCATGGGGGAATCGAAGCGAGGAACAGCGGCGACGGAGGCGTCCATCGAGCCATGAATCTGGTGCTGGGAGTCCCTATCCCAATTACTCCCGGTGCAGGGCGAGAAGCGTCCTCGAACCAATAGCCGGTGCTCTCATAGCGCCGACGGACTAGTAGTGGATCCTTGCCACCTTTCGCGAAGGTCGCCGAGAAGCTGATAGGTGCGGCATTCTCCCCATCAGGACGCATCGTCAGGCTTCCACTGAAGGAAGCAGCCGGTCCGCCGCCGCGCGCTCCTCTGCGGTGAGCCATGTCGTCGTAACTGCCAAATTCATACGGAGGAGCATTGAAATCCGGTGCTGGGCCGGTTGCAGCAGCTTCTCGAAGCGCGCGGACCATAGCGAGAAACGATGTCTTTCCCGCACTGTTCTCGCCTACCAGCAGAGTGAGCGGAGCTAACCGCGCCTCTTGGTGAGAACCGAAGCAGCGAAATCCTTCCACGGTCAAGCAAGTCAGGCTCATGGTGCTTTGTAGACGGTTTTCTCGTAGACGCCCAAGTGCCGCTGAACGTCGTCTCGGGTCCTGGCTGAGACCCGAGCCGTCCCCACGCCGGCCGTGCGCGCGACCTCATGGAAGGAACGATTTCCGTGGCGCGAGAACACCGGAGCCCCCCAGAACGCAGGATCAGGTTAAACGGCAGTCTATCTTGCGGCAGGGCGCCCGCTCCGCGGAACTGCGCGCCGACCTCGGTCATCAACGCGTGGCGAGTCCAGTGGGGCGTTGGAGACCGTGCGAGAGCGCAGTCGGTGCTGCCACTGTCCTGCAAGTCGTTTGGTTTGGGATTGCGTCTTGCGTCCCTCGCGTACCGCAATGCCGGTCTGAAGACCGGCGGTCCCTGGCCGATGGCGCCGCCTTGCGCCGGCGGGCGTCCGGAGTCCTGAACTGAGGGCGCGGATCACCGCCCGCCCGACAGCTCCGCCTCCAGGTCGTCGAGGGCCACGGGCCAGCGCGGGTGGCGGGCGGCTCTGATTCTCGCGAGCGGCCCCGCCACCACGGTCACGAAGGTCGCCGGGTCCAGGTACTCCTGCGCCACCCTCTTGACGTCCCCGGCCGTGACTGACCGGACGGCCTCGGGCCATCCCATCAGGTGGTCCGTCCCGCCGCGACGCACGTGCTCGACGGCGAAGGTTTCGCTCGCACTGGTCGCGAGTTCGAGCGACCGCTGCCAGACCGCCCCGAGCAGCCAGCCCTGGGCGCGGGTGACCTCGGCCTCGGTCACCGGCTCGTCCGGATCGTTCATGCGCTCCAACTCGTCCAGGCTGTAGCGGACAAGGGGCGCCACCGCCTCCGGGCGACCGCCCGTGCGCACGAGCAGGAGGCCCGTTCCGGAAGCCGTCACGGGGATCTCGAAGTCGTCCCGGTTGGCCAGGCCGCGCATCTCCCGCGCGGCGATGTTGAGCCGCTCGGCGAGGATGAAGCGCAAAACGGCCAGGGGAGCCCGATCCGCTTCGGGAACGGCGCCGACCGCGCGGCCGATGGCGATCCAACCCTCCAGGCTCGGGACATCCACGGCGTGAAAGCGGCTCGAACTCTCCCTTGGCGCGATCACGGCGGTTTCCGATGTCTGCTGGCCGCTCGGCGCCCAACCACGGGTCGCCGACTCCAGAGCCTCTTCCACCTCATCGCGGGAAACGGCCCCGCCGACCCCGAACACCACGCGGTCGGCGGCGAGGGTTCGGGAGGCGAGCTCCCTCACCGCGGCCAACGAGACCCTCGTCCCCGGGTCCGGCGGCGCCAGCGGGTATCCGTGGATGCGCCGCTCTAGCTCGACCTTGGGGCGATAGCCGTCACCGTCGATCCCGGCCATCGGCATGCTGTAGCCGGGGCCGGCCCGGTACTGGCGCACCGCTGCGGCGTCCAGGTCGGGATTCCGGACGAGTTCCACCAGCAACTCGAGTCCCTCCTGCCAATCCTCCGGCAGCACGTTCAGGGAGACATGGGTGGCATCGAGAGTCTCCACGGCGCTCAGCGACGTGCCCAGTTCGGCGAGGCGAAGCGAGAGCGGACCGCGTGCCCCCGCGGCTCCACGCGTCGTGAGGAGGTGGGTCAGGAGTGCCGCGGCACCCGCCTCGCCTTCGGCCTCGTGGAGCCGGCCCAGCGGCAGGGCGGCCGTGAGGCGCACCAGCGGGTCGGAAGCGGCGGGAACGATGTAGGCCCGGACGCCGCTCGACGCCTCGAAGAGGGCCCCTCCCGGATCGGGCGGCGTGAACGCATTGGGCCCGAGCGCGAGGTCGCCCGGGTCCGGCCAGTCGTGCTCGAAGATCGGGCGCGAGCGCCCGGGGAGGGTGTCCTCGCCGCCGCATCCGGCCAGGGCGAGCGCGGCGGAGGCCACGACCACTCGGGCAACGGGTTTTCTTATCAGCCTTTGGACAAGGTGACATGCCCGCCATCCGGGGTCGGGAGGGGGCGCGGTACTCACGCTGGCGGGGCGCGGCGTCATCGACACTGGTTTCGCGCTCCCGCGCGTGCCGACCGGAGGTCGGCGTTCCCTTGCCTGCGTCTCGTGAGGCAGAGCGGCGATGCGCCGTGCGCTGGCCTCCGGCCCGCGCGTGCCGACCGGAGGTCGGCGTTCCCTGGCCATCCGCGGGGTCGGGGTGCGGACGCTCATCGCCGTTCTCCCACGAAGTCGAGCCAGCTTGGCCCGCTTCCCTCCGGGGGCTCGGCCCGGGCCGTGGCGATCACCCGGTTGGAGGGCACGAAGTAGGTCGCTGCGACCCGCTGCACGTCCGCCGCGGTCGCCGCGTCCCGCGCCGCGATGAGGTCGGGCAGCACGCTCCAGTGGTTCATCGTTTGATGGTGGCCGACCAGGAAAGCGAGCTCCTGGGGGTTGTCGAGGAACTCCGCCCACTCGACCCGGAGGCGCTTTCTCGCCCGCGCCAGCGCCCCGGCGTCGATCCGCCCCTCGCGGAGATCGGCCACGGCGTCCAACAGCCCCCGCTCGACGGCCGCGAGCTCACCGTCCGTCTCCGCGTGCGCCACCAGGTTGAACGCACCGGGGGACCCGAAGCGGTAGGTGTGGATGACCCGGAAGTCGGCGGAGACCGAGGCCGAGGCGCCACTCGCCGCCAGGCGCTGGCCGGCCATGCCGTGCGGCCCACTCAAGAGGGCGGCGATGAGGTCGAACACCGGGCGGTCGGGGTGGCCCATGCCCGGGATGCGGTAGCGCAGGTGGACCTGCGGCGAGAGCGGCTCCGTCCAGTCGAGCCGGATCGATCCGCCGGGCACGGGCTCGGCCTCGACATCGAGATCGAGCGGGGGTTCGGGTCCTCGGGGCAGCACTCCGAAATAGCGTTCCGCCAACGGAACAACCTCGTCGAGGGTCACGTCGCCGACCAGCACCAGCGCCGCGTTGTTGGGCACGAAGTAGTCGTCGTAGATGCGCCGCATCGCGGCCCGGGTGAAGTTCCCGAAGTCGCGGACGTGCCCGCCGTCGGGGACATAGACCGGGTGCACCTGGGCGGTGACGCCGTCGATCGCCTCGTTGAAGCGGGTCTGCGGATTGCTCTTTCCCCCGAGGATCTGCTCCAGCACGGTGAAGCGCTGCGCCTCCCAGCCCCTCAGGATCGCGTTGACCAAACGGTCTGCCTCCAGCCGGAAGAAGAGCTCCAGGTGCTCCCGGGGGAGCGCCATGTTCATCTCCATGTAGTCCTGCTCGGTGCTGGCCGGCACCGGGTCCGTGTGGCGCACGTACCCGCCGCGCTGCATGTACCAGTTGTAGGACGTCCAGAAGTCCCGGTACTCGTTGTCCAGGTCCTCGAGTTCGTAGAGCCTCTCCCGGAGGGCCTGCATCTCGGGAGTGACCGGCCAACCGCTCTCGTCGTAGAAGACGTCCCGCTCGCGGAGCTGATTGCGGTCGCGGTTGCGAACCGCGATGAGCTCCTGCTCCGTGTCGTGGATCTGCTGGAGGATGGGCAGCTCGGCGGCCAGATCGCGGGTGCCGACGGTGGTGGTCCCCTGATGAATGACGTGCTCGAGGAAGTGCGTGACGCCGTGGAGCCCCACCGGCTCCGCCATCGAGCCGACCCGGACCCACAGATTGGCGGCCACCCGGGGCATCCGGTGGTCTTCGACGAGCAGGACCCGAAAGCCGTTGTCGAGCACGTGCTCCTGGATCTGGAGCGGTTCGGAGGGGACTTGGGCGGCGAGCGCGGGCGAGCCCGCCGACGCGCCGGCGAAGATGAGGACAAGCAGGGCTCTCATTACAGTTCCTTACGGTTTGATTTCTCCATAGCTCCGGGCCGCCGGGCGGCACTCCGGCCATTCCGTGTCCTCCGGCATCGCCCGCCGGTCCCGCGGCATCGGCTCCGGATCCTCGGACGCCAGATAGACGAGCATCGCGGTCATCACCGCGTCGTCCCGCAGGTCCTCGAAGATGATCTTGTCGAAGCTGTCCCGGTTGGTGTGCCAGGTATAGACGCTGGTGTCCCAACGGTTGTCGCCCGCGGAGATGTCGCCGCTTCGCCCCGCTCCCACGTGGAAGCTGAATGCCGGCACCCCCGCGCACAGGAAGGCCGCGTGGTCCGTCCCGCCGGCTTCCGGCATCCCCGGAATCTCGAGCGTGACCAGATCCGACAGCTCGCTCGGAATCTTCGCGAGCCACTCACCGAAGCGCCCGCCGGCTCCGGAAAACCCCTGCATGGGAATGAAGGTGACCGGCCCGGCCCCGTGATCCACGTTGAACACCGTGTGGGTGCGCTCGAGGATCTCGGGGTGGTCCTCGACGAAGGCGCGTGATCCGTTCATGCCCTGCTCCTCGCCGTTCCAAAGCGCGCCGATGATGGTGCGGCGGGGGTTCGGGACCGCCTTCTTCAGGATGCGCATCGCTTCCATGATGGCGACCGCGCCGGTGCCGTTGTCGAGCGCCCCGGTCGAACCATCCCAGGAGTCGTAGTGGCCCCCGAGGATCACGTACTCCTCGGGTTCCGCACTTCCCGGAATCGTGGCGATGGCGTTGAAGACCGGCACCTCCCCGAGGAAGCGGGCCTGGGCGTCGACGCGGAGCACCGGCTCCTGACCGTTCTCGGCCAGCCGGTACACCAGCCCGTATGACTCACAGCTCAGGTCCAACAGCGGCGTCCGCTCCGTTCCGGTGCCGAAGATCTTGTTCACGCCCCACCCTTCCGACCACTGCGACCGGATGATCCCGGCGGCCCCGGCAACGTCCAACGCTTCCGGGAGCTCACGCCGCTCGATACCCGCGCTCTCCTCGCGTTTGCTCCACTCCTCGACCGCGCGCTCGCGCTCCCCGGTCATGCGGGCCCGCGTCTCGGGCCGGGCGAACCACTCCAGGTTGTCCCGCGGGCGGCAACTCGATTCCGGCCGCGAGATCAGGACGAACTTGCCGCGCGCCGCCGGCAGCCACGCCTCGAACGCTTCGGAGCTGTCCGCGTCCGCCAGGATCACCACGCCCGCCTCGACGGGCCCGTCGGTGGCCGGGCTCCAGGCGGCCGCCATGCCCTCCAGCGACCGCACCCGGGGGAGACGAGATCGAGGTGGCTGATCCCCCGCTCCCACCCCCGCCAGGTGCCGTACTGCTCCTTCCTCGCCTCGATGCCCCACTCCTGGTACTTGGCGACCGCCCAATCGTTGGCGCGGGCCATGGCGGGCGAGCCGGTCAGGCGCGGCCCGATCTCATCCATCATCACCCGGCCGAGTTCCATGACCCGGGAGCGCTCGACGCCCTCCTCCCAGATCGCCCGGATCACCGGGTCGTCGGACGGAAAGGACTGGGCCGCCGCTGGCGCCACCGCAGCCGCCAGCGCCAACGAGCCGGCGAGTACAACCCGACCCGAGGGCCTCATGGTTCGTTGCCGCCGGTGGCATCCGTGAGGGTTCGTCGCATTGCAAATCCCTTCCCGCGTTCATACTTTACGGGTCCGGCGCCTCACGAGGCTCGAACCCCCATTCCCCATGCGTCTCAAAGGCAAGCGTGCTCTGGTTACCGGCGGCTCCCGGAGCATCGGCCGGGGCATCGCGGTAGGACTCGCCCGCGAGGGCGCCGACGTGGCGGTGGGCTACCGCCGTAGCGGCGAGGAAGCCGAGAGCACCGTCCGTGAGATCAAGGCGATGGGGCGCCGGGCGGTCGCCGTCCAGGGTTCCACGGACTGCCGATCGGACGTCGAGCGCTTCGTCGGCGAGGCGCACGACGACCTGGACGGCCTCGACATCCTGGTGAACAACGCCGGGATCCTGAAGCGCACTCCCCTCCTCGAGATCAGCGAGGAGGAGTGGGACGCCATCCTGGACGTCAACCTGAAGGGCTACTTCCTGGTCGGCCAGGCGGTAGCCCGCCGCATGGTCGAGGCCGGGACGCCGGGCGCGATCGTCAACGTGTCGTCCGCCGGGCAGGCGGTGGCCGCGCCGAACCTCACCCACTACTGCGTGTCGAAGGCAGGGGTCGAGATGCTCACCAAGCAGATGGCGCTCGAGCTCGCGCCCCACCGGATCCGGGTGAACGCCATCGCCCCGGGTCTGATCGAGACCGACATGAACCGGGCCGACATCGCCCGGGACGACTTCCGTCAGCGCCGCCTCGCCCGCATCCCGCTCGGGGAGATCGGTACCCCTGACGACCTGGTGGGATCCGTGGTGCACCTCGCGTCGAACGACGAGGCGCGCCTCGTGACCGGCGCCACCCTGTTCATCGACGCCGGCCAGACGATCTGGGGGGCTTAGCCCACAGGTGCCGACCCAGGCCGGCTTGGCATCTGGATCGAGCCCATCCGAGGTACCTCGGCCCCAGATGGCTCATCAGCAAAACCGATAAGGAGAGATCGTGCTCAACGAACTGCAGGAACGCTGGTGCCGCCAAAGCAAATGGGACTTCTCGGACCTCAAGGCGCTGTTTCTCAACTGCACGCTGAAGCGCTCGCCGGAGATGTCGCACACCGACGGCCTGATCCGCATCGCGCGCGCCATCATGGAAAAAAACGGCGTCGCGGTGGAGTCACTCCGCCCCATCGATCATGAAATCGCGATCGGCGTCTATCCCGACATGACGGAGCATGGCTCGGCGAAGGACGACTGGCCGCAGATCTACGAGAAGGTGGAAGCCGCCAACATCCTGGTGCTCACCACGCCGATCTGGCTGGGCGAGAAGTCTTCGATCTGCACCCACGTCATCGAGCGGCTCTACGCCAACTCGCACATTCTCAACGAGCACGGGCAGTACGCCTACTACGGCCGGGTCGGCGGCTGCCTGGTGACGGGCAACGAGGACGGCGTCAAACACTGCGCCATGAACATGCTCTATTCGCTGCAGCATCTCGGCTACGTCATTCCGCCCCAGGCGGATTCGGGCTGGCTCGGCACCGTCGGGCCGGGGCCGTCCTATCTCGATCCGGGCTCCGGCGGGCCGGAGAACGACTTCACCAACCGCAACACCACTTTCATGACCTGGAACCTCATGCACCTGGCGCGCCTGCTGAAGGACGCGGGCGGCGTTCCGGCGCACGGCAACCAGCGCTCGGCGTGGGATGCCGGCTGCCGTTTCGACTACCCGAACCCGGACTACCGGTAGCCGGCGCGCCCGGGGAGCTGAAACGATGGCAGAGAAGAACGCCGGCGCTGCCGGCGCCGGCCGCGTCACGGTCGAGCTGCAAAAGGACGGACCGCTCAAGGTCTCCGGTCTGACCGCCTTCTACAACTCGCGCGGCGAAGCGATCACGGCCAGGAAGACCGTCTTCCTCTGCCGCTGCGGCGATTCGCGCAACCGGCCTTTTTGCGACGGCACGCACGTTCAGACGGGCTTCACCGATGCCCGCTCGGACGACCGCGCGCCCGACAAGGTCGAACGCTACGAAGGCCGCGAGGTCACCATCCTCGACAACCGCGGAATCTGTTCCCACGCCGGCTACTGCACCGCCGGCCTGCCCGCGGTCTGGCGCTCGGCGGCCGAACCCTGGATCGATCCCGACGGCGCCGGCAAGGCGGCCATCGTCGAGATCATCCGCAAGTGCCCCTCCGGCGCGCTCAGCTACCTGGAAGACGGACAGCTTCGGACCGATTTCCACGAGGCGGCCGAGATCCAGGTATCGCGCGACGGCCCTTACTGCGTCCGCGGCGGGGTCGAGCTGAAGGGCGCCGAGTTCGGCGAAGGCGCCAGCCGCGAGCACTACGTCCTCTGCCGCTGCGGCGCCTCCCGGAACAAGCCTTTCTGCGATGGCAGTCACTGGTACGCCGGCTTCCACGATGACGAGGCCCTGACGATCGCCAAGGCGGCCAGGGCGAGCGAAGCCGCGGAGGAGACCTGGATCCGGGTCGGCAAGGCGTCGGACTTCGTCGAGGGCAAGGTCAACGCCCTCTCGGTCGGCGAGAAGCAGGTGGCCCTGGTCCGCCAGGGGGGCACGCTCTCCGCCCTCGACGGCCGCTGTCCGCACCAGGGCGGCCCGCTGGGCGAGGGCAACATCTGCGAGGGCGCGCTGCGCTGTCCCTGGCACGGCTACGACTTCGAGCTCAAGACCGGCAAGGGCCGGGGCAACGAGCACGCGGTCGAGGCCCTGAAGGTGCGCGAGGAGGACGGCCAGGTCGAGATCGCGCTGCCCAGGCCGAAGCGCTCGAACTGGACGGTCGGCCACGTCATCGCCGAGACGCTGGTGGAGTGGGGCGTGGATACCGTCTTCGGCATGGTCGGTCATTCCAACCTGGGCATGGCCGAAGCGCTGCGCATCCAGGAAGACCGCGGCAAGCTGCGTTTCTTCGGAATTCGCCACGAGGGTGCGGCCGCCTTCGCCTGCTCGGGCTACGCCAAGGTGACCGGCCGGCCGGCCGCCTGCCTCTCCATCGCCGGTCCGGGCGCGACGAATCTGCTGACGGGTCTCTGGGACGCCAAGGTGGACCGCGCGCCGGTCGTCGCCCTGACCGGCCAGGTGCAGACCCAGGTGTTGGGCCCCGGCGCCTTCCAGGACATTGATCTGGCCTCCGCCTTCGAGGCCGTGGCCCGCTTCAGCCAGACCGTGCTGCCCGGCAGCGACCCTGCCGAGCTCGCCTCCCTGGCGGTGAAGAACGCGCTCGTCGAACGCGATGTCGCGCACCTCATCCTGCCCGACGAGGTCCAGGTGCTCGACGCCGGCAAGGCCGGTCCGGGGCGCGCCGAGGGCCGCCTGTCCCCGACCGCCATCACCCCGCCGCGGCGCTCGCTCGACCTGGCGATCGCCCGCCTCGCGTGGGCCCAGCGGCCGCTGATCATCGCGGGTTACGGTGCGCGCGAAGGCATGGCCGAGGTGACGGCCCTGGCCGAGGCGCTGAACTGCCCGGTCATCACCACCTTCAAGGGCAAGGGCCTGATCAGCGACCGCCATCCACTCGGCGGCGGCGTGCTGGGGCGCAGCGGCACGCCGGTCGCGAGCTGGTTCATGAACCAGTCCGACCTCCTGGTCGTTTTCGGCGCTTCCTTCTCGCACCACACGGGCATTGACGCGCGCAAGCCGACCATCCAGGTGGACTTCGACCGCATGGCGCTCGGCAAGTTCCACGGCGTGGACGAGCCGATCTGGGGCGACATCGGCGTGACTGCCGCGCTCCTCCGCGACGGCTTGCCGCCTGCGACTGCCTGCCAGGACCAGCGGCCCGAACTGGCCGAGCGCTGGCGCGCCTGGCGCGAGGAGAAGGACTCCCGTGCCGCCCAGGACAACGGCCGGGGCCTCAACTCGGCGATCCTGTTCCAGCGCCTGGCCGAAACCGTGCCCGAGGACGCCATCATCAGCGTCGATGTCGGCAACAACACCTATTCCTTCGGCCGCTACTTCGAGTGCCAGGCGCAGTCGGTGCTGATGTCCGGCTATCTCGGCTCGATCGGCTTCGGCTTCCCGGCCGCCATGGGCGCCTGGGCTGCGAACACCGGCCGCAAGGTCCTTTCCATCAGCGGCGACGGCGGGTTCGGCCAATACCTGGCCGAGTTCACCACCGCCGTGAAGTACGGCATGGACATCACCCACGTGCTGCTGAACAACGGCGAACTCGGCAAGATCTCCAAGGAGCAGCGCGACGGCGAATGGAAGGTCTGGCAGACCTCGCTGCACAACCCTTCGTTCGCCGAATACGCCACGCTCTGCGGCGGCGCCGGCATCCGCGTGGACCGGGCGGAGCAATTGACCGAGGCCTTCAAGACGGCGCTGGCCAGCGACGGCCCGTCTCTGGTCGAAGTCATGACGGACCCGCTGCTGACCTGAGCGCGGCTGCTGACAGGGCGGGGATGCACGGCCTCTCGCGGGCGAGGATCCGGTGAGCGCAGGCGCACCGCCCCGCACAGCGGGGCGAGACGGCGTACTCCCCACTTCCGCCATGGCGCCCCTCTCGACCCGTACCCCACCGGGCGGAGCGGCGCGCAGGCCAGGGAACGCCGACCTCCGGTCGGCACGCGCGGGAGCGCGAAACCAGCACTGATGACACTGCCCCCTGCCAACGTGAATGTCACACCACCTCTTGCTGTGACAATGCAGTTGCGCCAGGCCCCCAACAGGGCGGAGCGGCGCCGCAGGCACGGGAACGCCGACCTCCGGTCGGCACGCGCGGGAGCGCGAAACCAGCACTGATGACGCTGCCCCCTGCCAACGTGAATGTCACACCACCTCTTGCTGTGACAATGCAGTTGCGCCAGGCCCCCAACAGGGCGGAGCGGCGCCGCAGGCACGGGAACGCCGACCTCCGGTCGGCACGCGCGGGAGCGCGAAACCAGCGCCGATGACGCTGCGCCCTGCCCCCGTGAGTGGCGCACCGAGTCCCATCCCGGATGGCATGACCGCCTACCGCTCCCCCGGCTTCGCCCTGGCGGTCGCGGCGACGCTCCTCACGTTGTCGTGCCGCGGCCCCGGCGACGAACGTTCCGACCCGCCCACCTGGGATGTCCGCTTCTCCCACGTCCTCTCGAGCAGTTCGGAGTTCCACCTCATGGCGGAGCGCTTCCGGGACCTCATGCGCGAACGCACCGGCGGGCGGTTCCGGGTCGTCATCTATCCGTCGGGACAGCTCGGGGGCGAGCGCGTGGCCTTCGAACAGATCCAGGCCGGCGCGGTTCACCTGGCCATCACGGGCACCCCGGTGCTTTCGGGCTGGGTGCCCGAAGGGCAGATGTTCGATCTCCCGTTCCTCTTCGAGAACCGGGACCACGGACTCTCGGTGATGAACGGCCCCATGGGAGACTGGTGGCGCGATCTCCTCCTCGAGCGCACCGGAGTCCGCTCGCTCGGTTTCCTCGACTACGGGTTCCGCCACGTCTACAACCGGCGCCGGCCCGTCGAGGCGCCCGAGGATCTCGCCGGCCTCAAGCTCCGGGTCCTCCAGAACGCGACTTACCTGGCGGCCTATTCCGCGCTGGGCGTCCAGGCGACCCCGATGAACTACGGCGAGGTTTACTCCGCGCTCCAGCAGGGCGTGATCGACGGCGGGGAGGCGAACGCCATCGGATTCGTGAGCAGCCGGCTCTACGAAGTGGCCAGGTTCTACAGCTTCACCTCCATCACCTACAACCCGATCACGCTCCTGGTGAACGAGCCGTTCTACCGGGCGCTTCCCCGGGACATCCGGGAGACCGTCGACCGCTCGGTGGCGGACGCGCTCGCCTACCAGAGCGAAGTCGCGCGCCGGATGGAGGCGGACGCCCTGGAGGAGATGCACGCGAACGACGTGGAGATCGCCCGCCCGAACCTGGCCCCGTTCGCTCCGGCCGTCAAGCCGCGCGTCTGGGACGAGCTGGCCGCTCGGTTGCCGGACGGCGAGGCGTTGATCGCCAGGCTGGTGGCGGAGGTGGAGCGCACAGCGTCCGGGGCGGTCGAATGACGCGGCATCTCCGGGCGCTCAACCGGGTCCTGGTGGCGCTCGAAACCTACGCGGCGGGCGGCCTGGTGATCACGGTCTGTGTCGTGGTCCTTCTCCAGGTCCTGATGCGTTACCTCGTCGCCCAGCCGAATCCCTGGAGCGAGGAGGTCTCGCGCTTCGCCTTCATCTGGGTGTCGCTGCTCGGCGCCTCGCTGGCGGTGGAGCATCGGGCCCACTTCGGGTTCGATGAGGTCACGAAGAAGTTGGCCCCGCGCGCGCAGCGGGCGGTGGAGACGTTCGCCGGGACGGTCGTGCTGCTGTTCGCGCTCGTCCTCGTCGCCACGGGCATCGCCCTCATGGACCTGACCATGGGAGAGCGCTCCGCGGCGTTGAACCTGCCGATCGCGCTCGTTTACGCCGCGGCGCCAGTGTCCGGGGTGCTGATGGTGATCCACCTGCTGGCCGGGTGGAATGAGCATTCCTCCGCCAAGGGGGATTCCGCGGCCGCAGGGAATCACTCCGCCGGAGAGACCGGCTGATGGGCGGCCTCCTCCTCGGCGTCTTCGGCGCCCTGGTGCTGGCCGCGGTGCCCATCGGCTTCGCGCTCGCGACCGCGGCCGCCATCGCCATCGTGGTGGCGGATCTCCCGCTCGTCCTCATCCCCCAGCAGATCGTCGCCGGCATGGATTCCTTCCCCATGCTCGCGGTGCCCCTCTTCATTCTGGCCGGCTTCCTCATGGACGTCGGGGGGATCAGCCGCCGCCTGGTGGCGCTCGCCCGGTCGCTCGTGGGACACCTTCCCGGAGGGCTCGGGCAGGTGGTCATCATGGCCGAGATCTTCTTCTCGGGAGTGTCGGGTTCCACCTCCGCCGACGCGGCCGCCATCGGGGGCATCATGGTGCCTCAACTGACCGCCAACGGATACAGCCGGGCGCGCTCCACCGCGATCGTGTCGGCCGCGTGCGGGATGGGAATTCTCATTCCGCCGGCCATCGTGATGGTCGTCTACGGCGTCATCGGCAACGTCTCGATCGGCGCCCTGTTCGTCGCCTCCATCGCGCCCGCGCTGCTTATCGCCGTGGGCCTGATGACGCAGATCGGGTGGCAGGCGCGGAGGGAAGGATGGCCGGCCGAGCCGCGCGCATCCTTCGCGGACGTCCGGCACGCGGGGATCGATGCCCTGCTCCCCCTCTTCATGATCGTGGTCATCCTGGGCGGCATCCGCTTCGGCCTCTTCACGCCCACGGAGGCCGCCGCCGTCGCCGTCGCCTACGCGCTGCTCCTGGCGGGGCCGGTGTACCGGTCCCTCTCCACCACCGATCTGTGGAGCAAGGTCGTCCAGACCGCGATGGTGTCGGGGATGGTGCTCTTCGTGGTCGGCGCCGCGCGCCTCCTGGGGTGGGTCTTGGCGGTCATGGAAGTGCCCCAGACGCTCGCGTCATCGGTGGTGGGGATGGGAGGCGGCCAGGCCGGCTTCCTGATCCTCACGATCCTCGTATTCCTTCCGCTCGGCGCCATTCTCGAGGGCGTGCCCGCCGTCGTCCTGCTGACGCCGATCCTGCTGCCCCTCGCGACGCAACTAGGAATCGACCCCGTGCACTACGGCGCCGTCATCGTGGCAACCCAGGGGATCTCGGTGTTCCTGCCACCGGTGGGGGTGAGCCTGCTGGTGGCCTGCTCGGTGGGAGGGGTCAAGCCGGCGGAGGTCGCCCGCCCGCTCTGGCCCTACCTGGCGCTCATGCTGGCGCTCACCCTGGTCATCGCCTTCCTCCCGGGCGTGGTGCTGTTCCTCCCCAACCTGCTCGGGTACTGAGGCGTGCGAGCGCCACAGCAGTTTCCACGCCGCCACGCCGGCCGATGGCCCCGGCTCTCCGCACCCCCTACCGCGCGCGAACGCTTCGCAAGCTGCACGGCCCTCCGGCAACACTATCCCGGTGGGGTCACGAGAGGTCATTGCGCGTACCAGAGCAAACTTGACCGGGACAGTGACGGGCGCGTTTGCGAGTAGGGAGGCTAGTCCTCGTCTGGTTCCGCCATCTCCCAGCGCGTCTCTAACTTGGCCGCCCGCAACCGATCCGAGGGACTTACTTTAGTCTGGGCGAGGGAAATCAGCAGGACTGCCAGCCGACACCCAAGTCAGAGCGCGAATCGCTTCAAACCTGCGATCGTTCGACTGGAACCGACGAGTCAACCCCCGCCATGTCACCCTGACAGCCGCCAATTCCGCCCTTCGGTCCATCCATTTGGCGCGGGCCGTCTCATCGGCTCCATCCGGCACATCCTCAAGGCCCATGAGTTCGTTGAGAACGTCCACCTCTTGCTCCAGCATTCCTATGTACCTGCCAACTACGCTCCCGAGTTCCGAGACCGGTGGATTCCTGTTCAGGAGAAAGGCCATATTGCACTGAGCAGCGATGGCTCCCACTTTGTCGGAGGCAATGAAGCGCTCTACCGCCAACGTCTTGGCGAGGAGAAACAGGGTGAGAAAGTCACTCTTGTCCGACATCGGGGGGCGATGCTACCCGATGAGTCCGGGAAGCAGCCGTGGCTCTTCCACGCCTCGACGGCATCCGCTTCGGTCTCTTCACACCCACGGAGGCCGCTGCCGTCGCCTACGCTCTGCTCCTGGCCGGGCCGATGTACCTGTCCCTCTCCGCTCGAGGCCATCTGGACACTCGAATGGACCGCATCGAGGCGAATGTCGCTGTCTGTCCCCAATTCTGAAGGCGTCGGTGGGAATCGAACCCACATCTTCCGCTTCGTTAGAGCGGGGCTCTGTCCATTGAGCTACGACGACGCCTTCACGACTAAGTCATCAAGTCGTAAGCAACATTCTATGCACAATCGTGGGCCCAGATCGCCGCATCTGCAATGGCGGACGTAACCTAGAACCACACAGTCGACCCAACATGACGATGGCTCGTCCATACGTCTCGGCACTGTCCCCATCCCAGGAGGTGGCGTTCCCGTGCCCGGCCGCGCTTCTGCTCAAACAGCATTGCGCCGCTCGCCCCGCTTTGCGGGGCGGTGCCGACCGGAGGTCGGCGTTCCCGTGCCTGCGCGTCGCTCCGTCTGGTGGCTTCGGCGCCATGTCCAGCGTCCGCGTAGCGCCGTCTGCGACTCGGCGAGCGCTCCGGAGTATGAGAAATGCGGGCTACCGATCACTGAGTCTCGGGCAACCCTCTTGATCGAGCCGTGGGACCCGGTGGTGGCACCCCCGCGCGCGCCCGCTACTGCCGCCGTAGGCGTCCAGTAAACCGACTGGCCGTCAGTACTTGATGTCGCTCCGGCCGACCGTCATCCCGATGTTGCCGACTCGGCGACCCATCGTGTAGTGCTCGCCACTCCCGGCGGTCATCCCGAAGAAGTCCACATCGGGCACGATCAGGCGACCGCCGTCGTCGACTGCGCCCTCGATGACGGTCGTCGCCACGACCTCCGCGATGAAGAGCTTCCGCACGGGCGGTACCTCAAGTGAGTCGATGATGCGACACTCGCAATGGATGGGGGACTCCTCCACGGTGGGCGCATCGACCACGGTCGCCGCGCCCCTTGTCAGACCTGAGAGCTCGAACTTGTCGGCAACGCTTCCCGAGTTCATATCGACGGTGTCGAACGCCTCGATCATCGATGCAAGCGGGACGTTCAGCACGAACTCGTCGTGGAGTTCCAGGAGTTCCCTCGCTTGATGCTCGAAGCCCGCGCTCACCCCAATCTGGGGCGGGTCGCCGTTCACGACGAACGTCCATAGCACCGAGATCTCGTCAGGGTCGCCGGGTCGGCCGTTCACGGTGAGCAGGATCGCCGGGACGGGCGGGATCATCGGGCCCGGCGCCGCCAGCGAGCGGCGAGGGCCGGTGAGCGGCGCCGGCGGGCCGGTCCGGCTCTCGTCCAGCAGCGGCCTGGATCCGTCCGCCCGCGTCCGCTCGTCCGGCGTGCATCCCCAGACGGCGGCGATCGCAGCCGCCGCCGATCCACTCTCCAGGAACCGTCTTCGCGACCAGACGGGCATTGACGTCATCTTCTTCACCGCCTGCTCGCGGATCACCACCTCCAACTTGCGAGCGTATGGAGTCCGCGCGCCGGTCGCCACCTCGGCCGGAGACTCACGGCATTCCCCTGGCGCCGTGGACCCACCCGCGAACGCGCGCCGGCGTGACCCGGGCGCCCCCGTCCACAGTGCCGTATGCTCGGCACTGGACAGGCCTCAGGCTCCGCACTATCAATCAGAGCACCAGAGTTCCAAGGCTCGGGAACGCCTGAGCGGGAGGATGAACATGAGGAATTGGACGTTATCGCAGATCTTCCGCGCCGCCGGCCACTTGTGGCTGGGTGCGGTCGCGGCCTCCGTACTCACGGCGTGTGAACCCGCTGCCGAGGCGCCCACGCTCGACGCCGACGATATCGGGGGTGTCGTGACCGGAGCGGGCGGACCGGAGGCCGGCGTCTGGGTGATCGCGGAGACGGCCGACCTTCCGACGCGCTTCGCCAGGATCGTCGTGACCGACGATCAGGGCCGGTATCTGATCCCCGACCTGCCCGAGGCGAGCTACGACGTGTGGGTGCGAGGCTACGGCCTGGTCGATTCGGACAAGCTTCGCGCCTCGCCCGGCACGGCTCTGAACCTGACCGCGGTGCCGGCGCCCGACGCCCGGGCAGCGGCGGACTATTACCCGGCGGGCTACTGGCTGTCGCTGCTCCACATGCCGGAAGGGCACGAGTTTCCGGGGTCCGGTGATGAGGGGAACGGGATCTCGCCGAACATCGAGAACCAGGCTCAGCTCCTCCGGCTCGTGAAGTCGGGCAATTGCACGGCCTGCCATCAGCTCGGCAGCCTCGGCATCCGGAAGATCCCGGCGGCACTGGGCGACTTCGAGTCCTCCGTGGACGCGTGGGACCGGCGGATCAAGTCGGGCCAGGCCGGGGCGGGGATGAGCGCCGGCTTCGACCGCATGGGCCGGCAGGCAATGCTGGAGATGTTCGCGGACTGGACCGACCGCATCGCGGCGGGCGAGGTGCCTCCGGAGCCTCCACGGCCCGAGGGCGTAGAGCGCAACGTGGTCGTCACGTTGTGGGATTGGGCCGATCCGAAGGCGTACCTCCACGACGAGATTTCCACCGATAGGCGGAATCCCACGGTCAACGCCAACGGACCCATCTTCGGGGCGCTGGAGGCCAGCGCGGACTACGTGCCAGTGCTGGATCCGGTGAGCCACGCGGCGAGCCAGGTCCCGCTGACGGTCCGCGATCCGAGCACCCGGCCGGCCTCGGGTCCGGGCATGCCCGAGCCGTCGCCCTATTGGGGTGACGAGCCCATCTGGACGAGCAAGAACAACGTCCACAACCCGATGTTGGACGATCGGGGTCGGCTCTGGCTTACGTCCACGGTGCGCCCC
This sequence comes from Candidatus Marinacidobacterium sp., assembly GCA_965250045.1. Classification (GTDB taxonomy): domain Bacteria; phylum Acidobacteriota; class Vicinamibacteria; order Marinacidobacterales; family Marinacidobacteraceae; genus Marinacidobacterium. The sequence goes on along the minus strand of OZ252286.1, from coordinate 1,677,096 downwards.
CCGGACAATCCGGACTTCTGCCGCGAGGGGTCGGACCACCCGTCGGCAAGGCTCTTCCCGACAGCTCGCGCCCGACGCCACCTGGCGATGTACGACCCGGAGACGGAAGAGCTCACGCACATCAGCACCTGTTTCGGCACGCACCACCTCATGTTCGCGGAGGACGAGGACAACACGCTGTGGACGAGCGGCGGTGGACAGGTCGTGGGCTGGCTGAACACGAGGATGTTCGAAGAGACCGGCGACGAGGAGAGCTCGCAGGGCTGGACGGCGCTCGTCCTCGATACCAACGGCAATGGCAAGCGGGACGACTACGTCGAGCCGAACGAGCCGATCGATCCCACGAAAGACAAGAGGATCGTGGCCGGCTTCTACTCGGTGGCGCCCGCCCCGGACGGTTCGGTATGGGCAACGTCACTGGGCTACCCGGGCGCAGTTGTCCGGCTGGATCCGGGCCCGAACCCCGCGGCGACGGCACTCGCCGAGCTGTACGAGCTGCCGCTCGACCCATCGGGCGCGCCCATCGAAGGGTTTTCGCCGCGCGGCGGGGACATCGACCGGCACGGGGTGATGTGGGCGGCGCTCGCCAGTGGGCACCTGGCCAGCTTCGACCGGAGCAAATGCACGGGACCGCTCAACGGTCCGACGGCTACGGGCCAGCACTGCCCCGAGGGCTGGACCTTCTACCCAGAGCCACTGCCACAGATCCAGGGCGTAACCGCCCCCGGAAGCGCCGAGGCGAGTTACTACACGTGGGTCGATCAGTTCAACGTCCTGGGGCTCGGCGAGAACGTGCCCATCAACACCGGCAACGCATCCGAAGGGCTATTGGCCCTCGTCGACGGAGACTGGATCGTTATGCGGGTCCCCTATCCGCTCGGCTTCTACACCAAGTGGATGGACGGCCGCATCGACGACCCGAACGGGGGCTGGAAGGGGAGGGGCCTGTGGGCGACGGTGAGCACTCGTGCGCCTTTCCACCTGGAAGGCGGCAAGGGCACGCCCAGCAAAGTCCTCAAGTTCCAGCTACGGCCCGATCCGCTGGCGAGGTGAAGCGGGGCGGTCCTACGACTGGCACCGCGGCCCGCAGGGCCGCGAAGCCGCGTACTGCCGACCGAGAAGGACCGCGGGGACGGCTTGGAACGCCGACCTCCGGTCGGCATCGCGCGGGAGCGCGAAACCAGCGGCGGTGACGCTGCGCCCTGCCAACGTGAGGGCCGCCCCGAATCCCGAGAGTAGGTGGAGCCGGCGGAAGTCGCCCGCCCGCTCTGGCCCTACCTGGCGCTCACGCTGGTCATCGCGTTCCTGCCAGGCGTGGTGCTGTTCCTGCCCAACCTGCTCGGCTACTGAGGGGATCGGAACGCCGACAGTCCGGATGGCGCGCCGGGCAGGGAACGCCGGTCTTCAGACCGACATCGCGGCCCGCAGGGCCGCGAAACTCCCGTCGCCAATCTGGTTGAAGCGCACAGGCAAGGGACCGCCGGCCTCCGGCCGGCATCGCGCGGGAGCGCGAAACCAGCGGCGGTGACGCTGCGTCATGCCAGCGTGAGGGCCGCCCCCCAATCCCGCCATTACCGGCACCCGGCTGAACTTCGGCTCGCCCCGTCACCCAGCGCGCACCGTCGAAGGCGGCCCGTCCCGATCGCTTCAGTGCCGGGCTGGGCCCTATCTCGTTCGCCCCATCCAGGCAGGGCGTGCTACTTTCGCCGCATGGAGAAAGTCCGCATCGAGGCCGAGTTGCCAGCCGAACTCGCCGCCCAAGCCCAAGCGTTCGTCGCCGAAGGATGCGCGAGCGGCCTGGACGACCTGCTCGCCGAAGCCCTTCGCCGTTTTCTCGAGTCCCATTCCTCCGCGCTGACCGAAGCGTTCATGAAGGAGGACGTCCGATGGGGACTCCGTGGAGACGGCTGAACCGCCCCGCGGGCCGGTCATCTGCGATGCCGGCCCGATCATTCATCTGGATGAGTTGGACTGTCTCGACCTGCTGCTGGATTTTCCCGAGGTGATCGTGCCGGTCGCAGTTCGGCGCGAAATTCAACGTCATCGTCCGGAAGCCCTCGGCCGGCCGCAGACGGCTTGGCGCGCCGCTGCCTCCGGTGAACCCTCCACCGGCCGAACTCCGCGCCCTTGTCCGACTCCTCGCGCTGCATATCGGTGAAACGGCTGCGATCCAGATCGCGATGGGTCACCCGGGCGCCATGCTGCTGACGGACGACACGGCAGCGCGTCTTGCCGCCCGCAGTCTCGGGATTCGCGTCCACGGGACTCTCGGGTTGCTGGTGCGCGCCATCCGTCGCGGTCAGCGGTCGCGGCGGGCGATCGCCGGGATTCTCGCTGACGTGCCGCACCGCTCCTCCCTGCACGTCAGGCGCGACCTCCTGATGAGCTTCATCCGAGAAGTCGAGGCGAAGGGCTCCCCCTGAACCCCCCGCGTGCTGCAACAGCACGTCGGGCCACGCAATGCCGCTGACTTCCTCGGCGTCTCCGAGAACACCCTCCGCTGCCGCCACCTCGCCGAGATGACCGAGCAGGGCGCTCTCGTCCTCAGATACCCGGAAGAACCAGTCACCGGGACCAGGCGCACTACGGCGCCATCATCGTAGCGACCCAGGGGATCTCCGGGTTCCTGCCTCCCGTGGGGGTAAACCTCCTGGTGGCCTGCTCGGTGGGAGGGGTGGAGCCGGCGGAAGTCGCCCGCCCGCTCTGGCCCTACCTGGCGCTCATGCTGGCGCTCACCCTGGTCATGGCGTTCCTGCCGGGGGTGGTGTTGTTCCTGCCCAATCTACTCGGGTACTGAGGGCAGGGAGGTTGGGTGGAGGGGTTGAGGCGGCGTCCAGGCGCCGGCTCTGCCCTGTGGCGTTGCCATTTATGCCGCTACAATGTATCCATTCCTGATGTTGTATTGATGCCGAACCTGCCGCCAACCCTTTTCGGAAACCCCTCCTGACGGCTTGTGTCCTTCCACACCGTGAGTCCGGCCAAGTCCATAGGGACGCACGCGTGACCTACCATCCCAGAGTCGTCGACCGGGCGTTGGCCGAGCGCTTGGCGGCCACCGGAGCGGTGGTGATCGAGGGCCCGCGGGCTTGCGGAAAGACGACCACGGCGCGACAGACCGCCGCCAGTGAAGCGCGGCTCGATGTTGACGAGATGGCGCGACGCCTGGCCAGCCTCGAGCCCGCCCGCGTCCTGATTGGCGACGCACCGCGGCTGATCGACGAATGGCAACTGGAGCCGGCGATCTGGAATCACGTCCGGAGGGCAGTTGATGACCGACGCCTCCCGGGTCAATTCATCCTTACCGGGTCCGCGGCGCCTGCCGACGACGCGACCCGGCACACCGGAGCCGGACGGCTGACACGCCTCCGCATGCGCCCGCTCTCACTGTTCGAGCTGGGTCGCTCGTCAGGCGAAGTCTCGCTGGCGCGCCTCCTGGACGGGGCGCGCGCCACCGCGGGCAGATCGGTGATCCCCCTCGATAATCTGGCGGAGCTGATCTGTGTCGGTGGATGGCCCGGCAATCTGGGGCGCGGTACGCAGCGGGCGCTGCGGGCCAACCGGGATCACCTGAATGAGATCCGTCGCCTCGACATCGCGAGCGGAGACGGTACGAGGAGAGACCCGGCGAGGGTGGGGATGCTCCTTCGGTCCCTGGCTCGGAACGTGGCGACCCCCGCCGCGATCGCGACCCTCGCCTCCGACACCGGCGAAGGCGTGTCCGCCATCAAGGAACACACCGCCGCCAACTATCTGAGAGCGCTGGAACGGATCATGATCGTGGAGAACCAGCCGTCCTGGCCCACGCACCTGAGATCCAGATCGGTGCTGAGGAGCAAGCCGATCCGGCACCTTGCGGATCCGTCACTTGCGGTAGCCGCCGTTCGTGCGACACCCGACCGGCTGCTCGGCGACCTCGACTTCCTGGGGCTTCTCTTCGAGTCGCTGGTCGTGCGTGATTTGCGCGTTTACGCCCAGGCGGCGGACGCCGAAGTGTTTCACTACCGCGAGAAGAGCGGCCTGGAGGTGGACGCGATCGTGCAGTCGGGCGCCGGCCCCTGGGCCGCATTTGAAGTCAAGCTTGGCGAAAGCAGGGCGGATCAAGCCGCTGACAACCTGCTCCGGCTGGCGAAGAGGGTGGATCCAGAGCGCATGGGTGAGCCGAGAGCGCTGGGCGTGATCGTGAGCAGCGGCTACGGCTACACGCGCGAGGACGGGGTGCAGGTAATTCCGATAGGGGCGTTGGGACCGTAGAGCGCTGGCCTTCCTGCCGCTCGCCCTGTTCATCGCGTTCCTGCCGGACCTGGTGCTGTTCCTGCCCAATCTGCTCGGATACTGAGGGGAAGGGAGCGCCGGCCAGTCCTCCCGGTGGGGGCGTTCACACCGGCATCGCGGCCCGCAGGGCCGCGAAACCGCGTACTGCCGAACGAGCAGGAGCGCGGGGACGGCTTGGAACGCCGACTTCCGGTCGGCATCGCGCGGGAGCGCGAATCCAGCGCCGATGACACTGCGCCCTGCCAGCATGCGTGCGACGGGTGGGCAAAACGCACACTGGTGCTCGCGAAGCTAGCAGCGGAGATCAACCCCTCGAGCGCCATGCCCCTCACTCCCCACCCGTTCCGAAACCTGCCGGGGGTAGCGGCGCAAACGCAGGTGTGCCTTACGAAAAACTGCGGCAAAGTAAAAACACACCTGCAGAGGGGACGTGCCGCCGGAAATCGACGGGAACGGCCGAGCTGGCCCCTGGCGGCGATCTTCGCGATCCGCTGTCGACCCGCGGTCTCGTCGGGCATGTCGCAGCCGAGATCGAGCACGGTGATCTGTGGGTAGCGCTCCAGGATCCAGGGTTACGAGGATTTCCACCGTGCTAACCGGCCGCGAGCCGTTGGTTGGGCCCATCCGCGAGTCCTTAGAATCGCGCCGTGAGCCGGAAGCGCCGATGGTTGGTCATCGGCCCCAGCTCGGGGCGGATTTCCCCGCAGCGCCAACGCCCGGTTTGACAGATCCAGCAGTGAAACACCTCAAAGAAGGTCGACGCGTGGTGCAATCATGAAAGTTTCCCGACGGACCTTGATTCAGTCAGCGCTGGTGCCGGGGGCGCTGGCATGGGCCCCGGACACGCGCGCCGAGGCTCAGACCGCAGCCCGTCATTCCAGTTTCGACCCATGGATTGAGATTCGACCCGAGCACGTTCGACACAACGTCAGGGAAGTCAGCCGCCTCGTAGAAGGTCGTCCCATCCTGGCGGTAATCAAGAACAACGCCTATGGGATGGGCCTCATCAACATGGCCCGGATTCTCGAGTCAGAGGCCGAGGTGACCGGCATGGCGGTCGTAAGACTGAGCGAGGCTATCGAGCTGCGCGACGCCGGAATCACCAACCCGATTCTCCTGATGGGCCCTTTCGATCACGCCGACCTCGAGGAGGCGGTGATGCGCGACGTCATGCCGATGGTCTATACGGAGGTGGGCGACGCGTTGGCCCGACTGGCCGCCAGGAGGCAGTCAGCGGTCCCGGTGCAGGTATGCGTGGATACCGGGATGGGCCGGGTCGGCGTTTCTTACCGGCACGCGGCCGGGCTGATCGCCGATCTCGCCGGACGAGAAGGTGTGAACGTCGTCGCTACGATGACCACGCTGAACGAGGATCCCGAATTCGAGAAGCTGCAGTTGCAGCGATTCCGGGAGATCGAAGAAACCCTGGCCGCGACGGGAATTTCCATGGGCCGGCGGCACGCGGCTGCGAGCTTCGCCCTGTTTGACAATCCGCGGGCGTACCTTGATGTGGTGCGGCCCGGCATGGCGCTCTTTGGTCAGTACTCGATGCCGAGGTTTCGCGATATGGACCTGCTCGATCTGCGGCCGTCCATGAGCTTGAAGGCTCGAGTGGTACTGGTGAAAGAGCTGCAGAAGGGTGATACCGCCGGTTACGAGGCGGCCTACAAGGCGGACCGGGACGTCTGGATAGCGACCATCCCCGCGGGTCACGTCGACGGTGTGCCCAGGGTGGCGGCCAAAGGTGGCTGGGTACGAATTCGTGGAACTCGGTACCCCATCATCGCGAGCGTGTCTTCGAGCCACACGATCGTCGAGATCGGGCCGCAAAAGACCGTGCAGGACGGTGACATCGCCACCTATTTCGACTGGCAGGACGGTTCGAGGCCCGAGGACGCGAGCGCGGCTTCCGGTGCTTCCGTCTACGACTTGATCATGCACCTCAATCCAACGCTGCCCAGGCGACTCGTCACCTGACCGCGTCCCCCCGTAAGCTCACCTTGGGCTGGTGGGCCTTCCGGACCGCCGCGGATCGAGTGGCGCCACATTGCGTGCCTGCCGGGTGTGGGGGTGCTGTTGTTCCTCCCAACCGGCTCGGGTACTGAGGGATCCGAGTTGAGTGGTGGCTGTTGGGCGCCCGGCAAGTGTCGGTAGATTCACACCAAGCTCACGATAGTCGCAGCGAAATCAACGGGATATGCTCCAGTTCTGACCTGGATGCTGTGACGCTTCACGAACTCTTCAATGTGCCCGGGTTCGTCCATTCGACGACTACGACTTCTTCGCCCGTTTTCAGGGTGTCCCCACGTCCGTTCCGCTCACCTGGGTGAACCGGCCGGATGCGGAGGCGGTGCTGTGGACGGACATCGACCTGCTGCGCCGGATCCGCAAGGCGGGTGAGGTGGATGCGCTGGCCTCTCGTCGCCCTCCTGATCGTTGCGGCAGCGGGCTGCGGCGGCACGGACGGCAAGCCCACCGCCCCGACCACGCCGGCGCCCGCCCCTGCGCCGGCCCCACCGCCCGAGCCGCCGACCGTGCGGGCGGTCGTGCAGATTCTTTCCGAATCCTCCGACCCGGACGGCTACACCGAAGGCGAAACGATCCTCGCGCTCGTGGACTTCGCGGAGCCCGTCAGCGTGGAGGGCTCGCCGCGGCTCGCCATCGAGATCGGCGACCACGTCCGCCTGGCCGACTTCCGGCCCTGGTGGGAGCACGACTTCCCCCCGTCGCGGCCCTCCTGGGGGCAGCGGTTCGAGTACGTGGTAGCCCCGGACGACGAGGACCAGGACGGCATCAGCGTCCAGGCCGACGCCTTCGACTTCACCGAGGGCGCCTTGCTGACCCAGGCCGGCGCCGAGATCGAGGTCGAAATCTACGCCGTCGCCTCGAAGCACGTAACCGAGAACCCTGTCCAGGTCGCGCCCGGGGAGAACCTTGCCCCCCATCGGGTGTTCCCTCGGCCGCCGCCGCGGGTCTGTACCGACGAGCGGGAGCGCGCATCGGCGTTTGCCCGCGCATCCGTGCCGCGGTGGAACGGGACGCCCTTCCGCATGGACATGATCCGCAACTTCCCGGATTTCGTCACGGACGCGGACCTTCTGGAACTGCTGGCTCCAATGGGCCGACTAGCGGATCAGATCGAAGAACAGCTCGGGTATCCGGTCATCGAGATAGGCGGCCTGATCCCGGTTCCGGCCGGCGCTCCGCCCGGCTGGAACAAGGATTGGCACCGATACCGGAACGAAGGCCCTCTGCCAATAGAACCGGATCAGATCGTCGCGTTCTATCTTGACGACTACCACCCGTACGAGTGGGACGGCTCAGGGCTCGGCGCTCCAATGAACGGCCATAGCAGCAGCAGCGCGTCGGTCAGCTACAACAAACGCTTCGTGGAGGCCCTCTGGACGGGCGATGACCCGTGTTGCCGAACCGGGAAAAACAGCAGGCAAGGCGAGACCATCGTTCACGAGGTATTCCACGTCCTCGGCTTCGTACACAGCAACGACTACGACTTCCTCGAACGAGACCAGGGCGTGGCGATGACAAGGCTGCTGATAGGGTTGACGGGAGCGCCGGTCTACGCCGCGCATTGGGCCGACATCGACGCGCTGCGCTGCATCTTCCCGAAGGAGGGATGAGGCCGACATCAAACTGAAGCATTGGTGGTCGACGGGATTTGCCGTCGTCCTGCTCACCACTCAGGCCGCCGGCCAGATCGACTCCCGGGGGGGCCTGTCGGAAGAAGATTGGAAGGCCCTCTACCTTGTGGCGCGCGCCACCGTGCTGGTGGAGCGAAGCCAAGAGGCGTCGGACCGAGCGCACGTTCTAATGGAGACAGGGAGCCAAGAATCCTGGACGGCAATGGTCATGCGTCTGTCGGGACAACCCACGGGGAGGGTCCGAGCCGCTGTCCGGGAGGCGCAACTGGACAAGGAAATAGAGCTGGCGCAGGCGTCCGCAAAGGCGGCGCGGGAAGCAGCGCGGGAAGCCCGGAGCGCGTCGGAGGATGCGCTGTGGGACGTGATGTTCAACCGTGACGAATCGGAATGGTCCCTCGTGCAGTTGAGATGGCTCGGAACCATCGAGTCGCAACACGCGGCAGGCGACGCATACGTGGACCTAGCGGCGGCGATGGATGTGCTATTGACAGCAAGTGCCGCCGCGGGGAAGGAAACGACTGTAGCCGGAGCACGGAGTAGCCTGGAGGAAGTGGTTCCGTTCAAGCAACGGGCGGACGCAGCTACGGCTGCGGTTCGACAAACACTCCGCAACGAGGTGGCTGCTTGGGATGAGCTTCTAGCTGCGGTGGTGGCGGCGATTGTGCCCGACCCCGAATCCCGCGCAGCCGTGCTTGCGGCAGCGAAGGAAGCCGCGCGGATCGCGCCTTAGTGACGTGGGGGCGTGCTTCACGCCGTTAGAAATCGAACCGCGGCTCGCCGGTCGGATTCGCCCCGAGTGCCGCCGCCGCGCGCTTCCACATACCCTCCGGGTCGGCCGACGGGTGTGGCAGCCACACCGCGTGGTCCCGGTGTGACGGGTCCGAGCGAATGTCCTTACCCCCGGTGAATGAACCGCGAAGGATGAGCCCAACGGGGTCCGCCTCGAGTGCGCCTCGCCTCCGGGCGCAGCGGAATCCGCCCGGTATCCTCCGTCGCCAGGTGCGTTTGGCCGCGCCGCCAGGAACCGGACAAGCTGACGCCGGCGGTGCGATGAGCCAGCCACTCGGGAGAAGGCCATGAGAGTCATCAGAGACATACCCCCCAACCGGCTCGGTGGAGCGCTGTCCGCTCTCGTGATCGGAGGGATCCTCACGGTCCTTGCGGTCCTCACCGGCTCGTGCGCGGTCGCGCCGCCCCAAACCGGCCCGTCCGGACCGGACCCGGAGCGGCTGACCCGGCTCGATGCCGCGCTCGAGAGCTATGTCGAGTCCGGGACCCTTCCCGGCGCGGTAGCGCTCGTTGCCAGTCGCGGGGAGACCGTCTACCTCAAGGCCTTCGGGTACCGCGACCGGGAGGCCGGAGACCCGCTCGAAGCCGATGACATCTTTCGGATCGCTTCCCAGTCCAAGGCGATCGTGAGCGTGGCCATCATGATCCTGCAGGAGGAGGGGCGGCTGCTGATCTCGGACCCGTTCGGCCGCTATCTCCCGGAATACCAAGAGACCACGATCGCCAGCGCCAAACCCGATGGGACGTACGACGTCGTGCCGGCACGCCGGCCAATCACCATCCGGCACCTGCTCACCCATACCGCGGGGATCGGTTACGGCCAGGGGCCGGCCGCCGAGGAATGGGCCGAAGCGGAGATCACCGGCTGGTACTTCGCCCACCGGGAAGAGCCGATTCGCGAAACGGTGCGGCGCATGGCTTCGCTTCCCTTCGACGCCCACCCCGGCGACCACTGGGTCTACGGCTACTCAACCGACATCCTGGGCGCGGTCGTCGAGGTCGCTTCGTCCCCGTAAGTTAGGCTGACCGCCGCCTCGCCGGGCATTTCGGCCGAAACCGCCGTGACCGTCCCGGCGGCGACCCAGCGGAGACGAACGCGCGGGCGAAGGTCCTCAGGTCTCGATGGAGAAGGTGCACCGGTCAGGGGTGGTGAGATCGCAGTCCTGCTGAGAACCCACCGGGAATCCAGGGTGACAGCCCGGATACCCGTGACCGCGCGGCTGCGCCAGACCGAATGGTCCTTGATATTCATACGATATACAACCAATATAATACCGCTTATCTCGCACGACGATCCAGTTACCCGCCATGACGCTCAGGGACTTCTTCGCACAACGCGCGGTGTTCCGCGTTGAGGAATTGGATGGATTCCTTGCGAAGCGCGGCTCCGCGAACGTGCAGACCCGGCGGTCGCTGCTCGCCTATCACCTCGCGAAGGGGCGGATACTGCGCGTTCGGCGCGGACTGTACGCAACGGTCCCTCCGGGCATGGACCCCGCATCCGCTCCGGTGGATCCTTACCTCGTAGCGGCCAGGCTGTGCGACGACGCCGTGCTTGGCTATCACACGGCCCAGGAGTTCCACGGTCGGGCCTATTCCGTCCATTGGCGCATCGTCTATCTCTCGGACCGGCGATCCGCTCCGCTTGCCTTCCAGTCGCATGAGTTTCGGCGCGCTCCGGTGCCGCCTCCCCTTCGAGAGCGCGGCCTGGAGATGTTCGGGGTCATTCGTCACAACCGCTCCGGCGTCGAAGTCCGGGTCACCAGCCACGAGAGAACCATGGTTGACCTGCTGGATCGGCCCGAACTGACGGGGAGCTGGAGCGAAATCTGGCAGTCCCTGGAAGCGGTGGAGTTCTTCGATCTCGATCAATTGGTGGAGTACACCCGCATGCTGCACAACTCCACGACGGCCGCCAAGGTCGGTTTCTTTCTTGAACGACACCGAGAATCCCTGATGGTCGGAGAGGATCATCTCCGCGAGTTGCGCCGGCTGCGGCCCGCACAGCCGCACTATCTGGCTCGCGAGAGTCGTGGGCGGAGCCGCCTGGTGAAGGACTGGAACCTGATGGTTCCTGAGGAAATCCTCAACCGCGCCTGGGAAGAGACACCATGAAGTTCTCGGATTCCGCCATCAGCTCCGCCTCCCGCACGACAGGTTTTCGCCCCGAGGTACTCGAGAAGGCTCTCCATCTCATCCATCTCCTGAATGCGCTGACCTCGCATCCGGGCCTCAAGCGGAAATGGGCGCTCAAAGGGGGCACCGCGCTGAACCTCTTTCTACTTCATCTTCCCAGGCTGTCGGTGGACATTGACCTCAACTATGTCGGCGCGCTGGATCGGGACGAGATGCTGGCGGATCGCGCCAGGATTGAGGACATCGCGCGGGCGGTCTTCTCCCGCGAGGGCTTCGCCGTTCGGCGGACGCCGGGAGCGCACGCCGGTGGCAAATGGCGGCTGAGCTATGTCAGCTTCACCGGTCAGTCCGGGAACCTCGATGTGGATCTGAACTACATGTTCCGACAACCGCTGTGGGATCTCCAGACTTCCGATTCCCACCCTCTCGCCGGCTACCTGGCAAGAGAGATTCCGCTGGTCGATCGGCATGAACTCGTGGCGGGGAAGCTCGCGGCGCTTCTGTCTCGCCGGGAGGCGCGAGACCTGTTTGACTGCCACCACATTCTGAGCATCGGCGATCTCGACCGGACGCGCCTCCGGATCGCCTTCGTCAGCTACGGCGCCATGAACCGGAGAGACTGGAGAACCGTGTCGGTGCGGGATCTGGAATACGACGGCGCAGACCTGATGCGACGGCTCGCTCCGACGCTGCGTGGAAGCCAACTGGACGCCGGCACACTCTCCGAAGTCGGAGCGCGGCTCGTCCAGGAGTGCAGAGAAACCGTGTCGGCTGTCCTGCCACTCGAAACGAACGAACACGCTTTTCTGGACCTGCTGCTCGAGGAGGGAAGGATCGAGCCGTCGCTCCTGACACCCGACGCCGCACTCCAGGAGCGCATCCGGGTCCATCCGCTTCTTCAGTGGAAAGCGCTCAATGTCCGGCGGCGCAAGGATTTACCGTAACCGCTTCGCGCCGTTTGGTCTCCGAGCCACACCCTGCATGGTTTCCCTGTACGGCACGGGTGCCGGCTGGAGGCGGCGCCAGTTCTCCCGGTGGGGGCCCCTTCCCTACCCCCTACCGCGCGAGTTCCGCGCGTCGGGCGGCCTTAGCAGCCTGTGGTGGAACTCGCGGGAGCGCCGAGAGCGGGGAGGCGCCCGGCTGACAAGGCGCGCGAGGGAGGAGCCCCCACCGGGAGAACTGGCCCGAGTGTATTTCGACCGAAGCGCAACGCAGAGCGCCGCAAAGCGCCAGTTTTCCCGGTGGGGGGGCGGTTCAGCCGGGATGCATCGCCGCTCGAACGCCGCGTGAGTTTCACCACAGGCTGTTAACCGGGCGGGGACGGAAGAGCGATAGCCAGACGCCGTCGGTGAAGTCCTCCTCAAAGCGCTGGACTTCCCAGTCGCTCTCGTAGAGCAGCTTCACCACCGACATCAGGTAGCCGAACTCGCCCTTGGCAGCGATCTTCTCTATCCACCCGCCTCAATCGAGCCTCCCCTCCGGGTTCGGCGGAGACCGCCGAGTACTCTCCCTCGCTGCGTGCATTCGGCCGCGCGCCGCCAAGAACCGGGCAGGCTGACGCGGGCAGTGCGATGAGCCGGCCACTCGGGAGAAGGCCATGAGAGTCATCAGAGACATACCCCCCAACCGGCTCGGAGGAGGGCTGTCCGCTCTCGTGATCTGTGGGATCCTTGCGGTCCTCACCGGCTCGTGCGCGGTCGCACCGCCCCAAACCGGCTCGCCCGGACTGGACGCGGACCGGCTGGCCCGACTCGACGCCGCGCTCGAGAGCTACGTCGAGTCCGGGACCCTTCCCGGCGCGGTAGCGCTTGTTGCCAGTCGCGGCGAGACCGTCTACCTCAAGGCCTTCGGATACCGCGACCGGGAGGCCGGAGACCCGCTCGAAGTCGATGACATCTTTCGGATCGCTTCCCAGTCCAAGGCGATCGTGAGCGTGGCCATCATGATCCTGCAGGAGGAGGGACGGCTGCTGATCTCGGACCCGGTCGGCCGCTATCTCCCGGAATACCAGGAGACCACGGTCGCGAGCGCCAAACCCGATGGGACGTACGACGTCGTGCCGGCACGCCGGCCGATCAGCGTCCGGCACCTGCTCACCCATACCGCGGGGATCGGTTACGGCCAGGGGCCGGCCGCCGAGGAATGGGCCGAAGCGGAGATCACCGGCTGGTACTTCGCCGACCGGGAAGAGCCAGTTCGCGAAACGGTGCGCCGCATGGCTTCGCTTCCCCTCGACGCCCAGCCCGGCGAACGCTGGGTCTACGGCTACTCAACCGACATCCTGGGGGCGGTCGTCGAAGTCGCCTCGGGGGTCCCGCTCGACGAGTTCCTCCGGACCCGCATCTTCGAGCCGCTCGGGATGGCGGACACCCACTTCTATCTCCCGCCCGAGAAAGATGATCGCCTGACCGTCGTGTATTCGGCTGGCGACGGCGGCCTCACCCGCGCCCCCGATCCCGGCGGCATGGTGGGACAGGGGGCTTACCTCGACGGGCCGCGGATGAGCTTCTCGGGGGGCGCCGGCCTGCTGTCGACGGCTTCCGACTACGCGCGGTTCCTCCAGATGATGCTGAACGACGGCAAACTCGGCGACGCGCGCATCCTTTCGCCGAAGAGCGTCGAGCTCATGACGGTGGATCACCTCGGCGGGCTGCTGGTCAGGAACGTGAACGACACCGGCGCCCTGTTCGGTGCGGAATCGGGCGTCGGATTCGGGCTCGGCTTTCGGGTGGTGGACGACCTGGGCGCGCGCGGCGCGCTCGGCTCGGCCGGCGAGTACGGGTGGGGAGGGGCCTATCACTCGAGCTACTGGGTCGACCCGAAGGAGGAGCTGGTCGTCGTGTACCTGGCGCAGTTGATCCCCGCCGGGAACCTGGACGACCACGCCAAGTTCCGGGCGCTGGTCTACCAGGCGATCGACACGACCAACTGAGCGGCTGCCGCGGTCCAGGGATGGCGCGTCGCTGCGCCTCGGATCAGAACGGCCCCAGCGGAATAGCCTGGGCCAGCATCAGCCCCAGGACCGCCAGCGTTCTCACCACGCCGAACTGCGGCGCCACAACAGTGTCCGCGCGGCGGTGCCGGTCTGGATCAAGCGCACCGTCCGCCGGGCTTGGCTCAGTTCCCGCTTTCCTCCTCGGGTTGACGTGGCGCGGGGATCTTCTTGACTGCGTCGTCGAAATCGCTGCTCAACTTGTCGGCTTCCTGGACGCGTAGTCGACTGAATGTGTCGTACTCGCTCTCCGCGTGCTCCATCGCTATCTCGTGGGAGATCCGCCCGGCGTTATCGAGGATCTCGCGTTCATTCAGCGTCAGAAAACCATTCCCGTCCGCGGCAGTTGTAAAGAAATCCTTTACTACTGACGGTAGATCCAGTCGCCCTCGGCGAAGATGTTCCGCAGGTGCTGCCCGATGTTCTGCTTGCTGGTCTGGAACAGCGCCGCCATTCGGTCCTGGGTCAGCCAGACCGTCTCCCCGTCGAATCCCACATCGATCTTGAGGCGTCCGTCTTCCGCCTGGTAGATCAGGAAGTGACCCGAAGGGGACGTCCCGGTGATGCCGCGTTCGCTCACGTTGGCAGGGCCCGGCGTCATTGGCGCAGGTTTCGCGCTCCCGCGCGTGCCGACCGGAGGTCGGCGTTCCCGTGCCGGCACGCCATCTGGACTGCTGGGGTTCCCGCGCGGGGCTGCATTTACACAGCAACTGGGCGGAGGTCGGCGTTCCCCTGCCTGGCCGCGCTTCTGCTCCGTCAGCTTTGCGCCGCCCGCCCCGCTTCGCGGGGCGGTGCCGGACGCCGTCGCGGAGGCTAGTTGGACCCCCCGCCGCCCGAGGCCTCTGACAGAAAGCCCTGATAGATGCGGCGGGCTTCATCGAACTGCGCGAAGACGTGCTCCCGCTCTTTGTCGGACCGCCATCCGGGCCATGCCTCCGCCATTTCGCGGAGCTTGTCGATCCACCGGATCGAGTATTCGGCTGAGGCCCGGTTGCGCACCGGCTGCCCCGCCACCGTCACCCACACCGGGTTGGTGAACCCGAGCGCGAAATTCGCGTCCAGGGGAAAGCGCTCCTCGTTCTTGCCTTCGACCCGCAGGTGGAACCAGCCGCTCCCGCTGACCGGGTAGGAGCGGGACAGATCGAGTTCCCGGCGCTCGCCGGTAAACGGGATCTCCTCGAGGACCTCACCGTTGAAAATGACGAAAGCCTTGTCGAGCGGCGTGATGCTTCGCACCCGCCCCTGGAGCTCGACGGTGCCGCTCGAGGCGAGTTCCACTTCCTCGCCGGGGATGCGGCCGTTCACGGTCAGCTCGACCAGCGGGCCGGTGCTGACGAACGCATTGCCGTTGCGAAGCCCCTCCAGCCAGGCTTCCATGGTCAGGCCCTTGCCGCCGGTATACACGTAGGTCCGGACCGAGCCGACAAGCTTGCTCCGCTGGAGATTGCTGATCGAGTCTTCCCCGCCGACTGCGGTGGCCGTCAGTCCGTTGTTCAGCGTCGCGTACCACGGATGAAAGCCCGCACGGCTCGCCTGGGCCCACTCCACCGCGTCCGTCGTCCCGAGCGCGGCGTCGACCATGTAGCCCTTGGCGCCGCCCAGGCTGCCCTCGAGCGGATCCGCGCCGCCGCCGAACGCGTGCACGTAGCCGACGGTGGCGCCCTGCGCCTTCGCCTTCCGGAACATGTCGGTGTTGCTGGGATACAGGCTTTCGATGGCGGTGCCCTCGTAGCCCGTCGTAAAGGGCGAGATCAGATGGTCCCTCAGGCCGAACATGAATACGTGCCCGTAGAACGGAGGCCGGTACTCCTGGCCGACGACCAGCACGCGGTCCTTCGTCGACACCGGATGCGCGCCGCCGCCGGGGACGAAGTGCTGGTAGTCGAGAATCCGGTTGTCCTTGTTGGCGACCTGCTCGAGGACGATGTCCTGGTCTTCGGCCTCCGACATCATCATCAGGTTCTCAAGGGTGTTGTGCAGGTTCCCGGCGTAGTTCATGTGTACATGGGTCGAGCCGCTGTACCAGCCCTTGGCCGCCATGTCGGTCATCGGCTGAAGCTCGACCGTCAGTTGGGTCACTCCCCCGGCCTCGATCTCGACTTCCTCCCGTACCGGCCAGAACTCGAAACCCTTGACGATGTCCATCGTCAGGGCGCCGGCGGGCACTTCCACCCGAAACTCGCCCGCGTGATGGAACATCGGATCGTCCACGCCGCTCACGCGCGCATACTCGTCCCCCGGGGCGTAGAACTTGCCGTCCGACGCCGTCAGGTGCACCCGCGAGCCGGTCACTTCATTTGACCCCGCCACCGTGGTCCGGACCGCCAGCACCCCCATCGGGCGCCGCCAGCGCCGATCGGTGATGTGCACGGTGACCTGCTGGCCACCGTAGGTCTCGAGCAGCGCCAGTTGCGGGAGCCCTTCCCGGTTCGAGATGTAGGCGATCCACTCCCCATCCGGTGAAAAGCGGGGGTGGAACGCGTCGTGATCCAGGAAGGTCATCTTGTAGGGCTCGCCACCGATCGTCGGCTGGACATAGAGGTTGCTGAACTGATCCGACGTTCCGCCAGTGGACGAATAGATGAATCGCTTGCCGTCCAGGGAAACATCCGGGCGCGTCCGGTAGAGCGTTTGCTCGGAAAGCACCGTCGTCGCCTGCAGGAGTCCGTCTTCCTCAGCCGGAATCCGGAGCACGTTGCCGGAGCCGAGCGGCACGCCGCGGTTGGAGATGACGAGGAGTTCACCACTTCCGGGAAGCCAGGTCGGCGTGATCGCCATATCCCATTCGCCGAAGTAGAGCCGGCTGTTGCCGTAGTTGTTGTCCTCGGTGATGGCGACTTCTTCTCCCGCCCACTGCCCGTTTTCGAACGCCCGCACGTACACGTTGAAGTACCCGTTCGGTTTGGTGGACACATAGGCGACCCGGCTTCCGTCCGGCGAGAAAACCGGATCCACGTAGATCTGATCGTCATCGGTCAGGGCGTGGCTCTCGCCGGTTTCGAGGTTCAGGACCTCGAGCTGGATCGTTGTCCCTCCGTCGTCGGCGGTGTGGATCAACCACTTCCCGTCGGGAGAGATGTCCGGCAGCGAGTGGTACTTGTCGTTGTAGGTGAGTTCCCACGCCTGCCCGGTGTGAGGATCGACCTTCCAGATCGATCCGCTCATCGCCACTGCGATCCAACTCCCGTCGGGCGACCAGTCGGGCGCCCACGGAGTCGAGCTCGGGGCCGGGGGAAAGTAGAAATTGTGCATGTAGTTCCCGCCGTGCCGGGACGCCGGGTAGGTGGTTCCCCCCGGCTGCGCCAGAGCCACGGAAGCGAGAGCGATCACGCCCGCAAGGAGGTGCGGCACAAGCCGTTTACTGTTTCGATGCATCAAGGAGCTCCTTCAGGGAGTGTCAGTGCGAATTGCCGGATCCGAGCTCGGCGAGACTCTTTTGGATGTCGGGCTGCTCGGGGTCGATCGCGACGGAGCGTTCGAAGACCTCGCGCGCCCTTGCCCTGTCTCCCAACCGAACGTAGGCGTCGCCCAGCGCGTTGAGTATGCCGGGCTGCGGCGGCCTTAGCGAGACGGCCTTTCCGAGGTGAGAGACCGCCGCCTTCAGATTTCCCTTCAGGTAGAAGCCGAGACCAAGGCCGACAACCACCTCATAGCGGTCGGCATGCTCGTACTGCAGGGGCAGGAGGAGACCCAAGGCCGATTCGGCCTTTCCCGAGCGAAGGTAGGAAGCGGCGAGCTTCCACTGCGCCTGCGGGACTTCCGGATCCCCTTCCGACACGGCGCTCGCGAAGAGCCGCTCCGCTTCGGCGAAATTCTCCATGGCCCAGTGCTGGTCGCCGAGGACGACCGCCAGCAGGGCGCGCCTCTCGGCGTCGAAGCTCCGGCGGGCGAAAAGGGCGGCCCGGGGAATGCTGGCCCGCGGCGAGATCTGAAACGGCGCCGTCTTCTCGGCCAGCACGCTCCCGTCAGCGTCCTGGAGCCGCACCCGGAGCTCATACCGATCAGCGACCGCGCCCTCCAGGCTGAACTGCTCCTCGATGAGGGCCGGCTCCGTCTCGAGAACGTCGCGGGTGCGTTCCGCCACCACTTCTTCCCCCCGGAGCACAGCGAACTTCAGTTCGTGCGACGGATCGGGGGAGAGCAACTGGAATACACAGTGCACGATTTCGCCGCTGGCGAAGACGTCGCCGGCGGCCGGGTGGACCCGTGCCGAACCAGCCTGAAACGTCTTGAACGCGTCGGGGTCGTCCGGCATCACCTCCGTGCGAAAACCGAGCACGACATCGCTCAGCGCCGGCTGGCCGCGAGGAGGATCGCTGACGCGAACCGAGTGCTCCGCCACCGTGTATTGACGCGACACGCGATTGCGAAGAATCAGCATCACCTCGTAGTCGCCCGGCACCAGCGGGACGCCGTCCTGGTAGGCGAACGTCGAGCCCTGGATTGCCCCCAACTGCGCCTTCGTCAGTTGGACGAAGGCCTCCTTCTCGTCCGCGAGAACCAGGCGACCGTTCGGATCCCGTACCTCCAGACTGGCGTCGAGCGTGGTGAACGAACGCGACCCGTCGCGGTTCGTATCCATCGGGAGGTTCTCCAGGTCGAGCTCGATGCTGAAATGGAGGTAGGGGGTGCGATCCGGACCGAGAAGCACCGCGAAGCTGTCCTCGCTGGGCACGAAGTTGAACGAGTACTCCGACGACACCCGGCTGCCGTAGCGCTCCCAGGTGTCGAGGTAGTCGGTGCGGACTGCGTCCCTCGGCGAAGCCTCGATTCGCGCCATGGCGACCTGGGACCCGAGACCGACGGTGCCCCCCCGGATGTCGACCGGCTCCGCCGCGTCCACGGCGAGCGCGGCCCGCGCCAGCTCCGGCGAAATCCGGAGGAGTTGCTCCATATTCCGCTCGGGAAACGAGCGCGTCGAGCCGCGAATCAAATCTCCCGGAACGTCCGCACCCGGAATGAACAGGCGATATTGAGCCGCATCCAGCTTCTTGAAGAAGAGCAGATAGAAGAAGGACGGCACGTTCCTTTCCCGGTCGCCGCTATAGAACCAGAGCTGGCTCGTGTAGAGATTGTTGTAGTTATCGAAAGTCTCCATGCTCCGGGGTGGGCCCAGGATGATGTGCATCCGGCCCCGATCCGTCTTCCACCCGGGCGAGAAGGCTTCGCCCCGCAGCTCGCCGTTGGCGTACTCGAAACGGCGGTAGTGCTCCTCCCGGAACTCGTTGATGGGAGTACCCGGGACCGGATCGCGTCTTCGCCAGAACGCTTCGATGAATCCGTCTCGCTCCTCCACCGTGCCGAGCGAGAGGAAAACGTCCGTTTCCCTTTCGGTGATGAGGTAGGTCACCTCTTCCTGCAGCCACCGGCGGTGTTCGGGAGTGAGCTTGTCCACTCGATCGTCGGCAGATGTCGCGGCCGCCGATAGAAGAAGGACAAGCGTTAGCAAACGCATCGGCAAGGGTCTAGCAGCCGGTGGTGAAACCCAGGCGGCGTTCGGCCGGCGATCCATCCCGGCTGAACCGCGTCGCTTCGCGCCGCTCATCGTTGCGTTTCGGTCGAAATACACCAGGTATTCCTCCCTCACGCGCCTTGTCAGCCGGGCGCCTCGCCGGCCTCGGCGCTCACCCGGGTTCCACCACAGGCTGCTAGCGGAACTCTCCAGCGGAACGTAGCAGGGCAAGGACGCGCGGCGCAAGGTGGACGGATACGGATCGCCCTCCGCCGAAACGGGACCTCGGCCGGCGCGGGCAGATCGTTTCAATCCCCCCAGAGTCCAGTCGCGCGGAGCAACGGTCCAAACCACCGTCCGGGGGAGAGGCTCGGGCGACCTAAGGACACCGATTATCATTGATTTAGCATGGATCGACTCGCGTTTGACTTTCGGAATCGGAAGGTCCTAAAGTAGGGACTCTATTTGCGATTTACGTAGGACATCAGAGAAGGAGAATTTCATGCAAAACTTCATGCGCCGGGTGGCAGTGCTCGCCCTGACGAGCGGTCTACTGCTACCTCTGGCCGCCGTCGCCCAGGAGTCGGCAACGCTCTCCGGAACGGTGGAAGACACCTCCGGGGGAGCTCTACCCGGCGTGACGGTCCTGGTCGTGGAAAACAACACCGGACGGCAGCAGTCGGCCGTGACCGATGCCT
Organism: Candidatus Marinacidobacterium sp.; assembly: GCA_965250045.1. Classification (GTDB taxonomy): domain Bacteria; phylum Acidobacteriota; class Vicinamibacteria; order Marinacidobacterales; family Marinacidobacteraceae; genus Marinacidobacterium. The sequence goes on along the minus strand of OZ252286.1, from coordinate 1,657,098 downwards.
CAGGCACGTTCCGGGCGTCCGCGTTGCGACCCGGCACGTACCGGGTGGAAGCGGCGCTGTCCGGCTTCGCCACCATGATCCTGCCGGAGATCGAGCTCCTGGTAGGTCAAAACGCCAGCATCACGATCCAGATGGCGCTCGCGGGCGTCGAGGAGACGATCACCGTCACCGCGGAGGCGCCCCTCGTGGATCTGGTGTCGTCGGAAGTAGCCGGCAACGTGGATCGGCGCATGATGGACGATTTGCCGGTGCAGGGACGCAACTGGATGGAACTCGCCCTGCTCGTGAAGGGCATCACCGCCAACGACACCAACAACAATCGTCCGGGAATCGCTCGCGACGAAAGCTTCCAACTCAATCTGGATGGGCAGCAGATCACCCAGCAGGTGGCGAGTTCCGGCTTTGGTCAACCCAAGTTCAGCCGCGAGGCCATCGCCGAGTTCCAGATCGTCACGAATCAATTCGACGTGACGCAGGGCCGCTCCTCCGGGGCTCAGGTGAACGCCATCACCCGCTCCGGCACGAACGACTTCACCGCCAGCTTCTACGGGTACTTCCGTGACGACCGCTTCAACGCCGAGGATCACGTCGCCGAAGAAGTGCTGCCGTTCGAGAATCAGCAAATAGGTGGCGTCTTCGGTGGCCCGATCGTCACCGACAAGGTCCACTACTTCCTCTCTTACGAGTACGAGGGGCAGCCGGGCAGCGTTTTCGTCCAACCGGCTCGCCTCCCGAACCAGGAGTGGGTGTTCGAGACGCCGGAAACGCAGAACAGCTTCACCGCCCGCGTCGATCACACCGCCTCCGACAACGATCAGCTCTCCTACCGGGTCTCCTACTGGGACTTCGAAACCGCATACTCGCTGTCGAGTTCAGGGCACCCGTCGAACGCCCGGGCGCGCACGCAGGATTCGACGAACGTGCTCGCCAGCTGGAGTCATCTGTGGAGCCCGGAGGTCTTTACCGAGCTGAAGCTCGGCTACAACGGCTTCGAGTGGTCGAACAAGCTGGCCGATACTTCGGTCGGCGGTTGTGACCAGACCTTCGGCCAGCCACAGCAGGATCAATCCAGCTGTCAATCAAACTACGTCTTCCCGGGGATCACCTTTGGTGGACCGCGGAACTACCCGCAGTTGTTTACCCAGGATGTCTTCTCCGCCCGCTTTCAGTTGAACTGGGACAAGACGGAACACGACGTGAAGCTCGGCGGCGAGTTCCTGAGCTGGAAGGACGGCGGCGAGTGGCACCTCCTCGAGAGGGGCGAGTTCATTTTCAACGAGCGTCCCGCCGATCTGGAACGCCGCTTCCCTATCGAATGCGCCACCAACCCGGGTTGCTGGGATGTGAGCGGGCTCGACCACACGGTAGCCCGATTCAGCCAGAACGTCGGCAACTGGATCATTGATATCCCCAGGCCGACCTGGGCCGCCTGGGTGGCCGACACCTGGCGGGTGAACGACAACCTGGTCCTGAACTTCGGGCTCCGCTACGACCTGGACTGGGGTGCTCTGGCGCCACAGGGCAACGACATCATGACGCCGTTCGCCGGACCGAGCGCCGGCCGGGGAGCCGGAGACTCCCTGTACAAGTGGGACATCCGCGACACCAACAACTTGGCGCCCCGCGCCGGATTCGCATATGACGTCGGCGGCACCGGCGATCTGGTCATTCGCGGTGGGTCGGGCATCTTTCACACGATCAGTTCGTCCAACGTGACGTTCAGCCAGCAGTCCTTCAACGGCCAGCGAATTCTGGTGAACTCGTTCCCGAACGACGGGATGCCCGGCTTCTTGCAGGATCCCACCCGGGGAGTGACGCCGCAGCAGATCCTGAACGGTGAAGTGCCGGTTCCGCCGCAGGCGCCACGGACGATCGCCCACAATTTCGCCCTGCCGTACAGCTGGCAAACCTCGATCGGTTTCCAGAAGCAGCTCGGCACTCTGTGGGGATTCGAGAGCGATCTGCTCCATTGGAAGGAAACCAACACTCCGCGCGCCACCGACCCGAACCAGATCTTCGATCCGGTGACGGGCTACAACGTGCCTGGCCGGCTGGATCCCAACTTCACCCGGATCCGCTACATCGAGAGCACCGGCAAGCAGGACTACCTGGCGGTTTCCAGCGGGCTGCGGCGCCGGTTCCGGGACAACTTGCAGGTCAACGTGACGCACACCTTCATCTTCTTCAAGCGTGACGACACCCGTGGCTGGGGTGACTTCCCCAACAACACGTTCGACCCGGACGCCGAGTGGGGCCCCGCGCTCGACTTTCAGCGGAACACGTTCCGTATCAATGGGATCTACCAGCTCCCGTACGACTTCTCGGTCTCGGGCGCGTACTTCTTCGGCTCCGGAAACCGCTACCGGACGTCAATCGGGGGCCGGCCGTACGGAAAGAGCGCGAGCACGAATCGCCTGAATCTCGGAGATCCGATCACAGTGAATCCGGAGATTCTGGATCGCTTCGACGGACCCTCCACGATCGGGACCGGCCCCGGCAACGAGGCGCCGAGGCATGCGCTGCTGGGCGAGGCGCTTCACAAGGTTGACGTTCGCCTCGCGAAGGTCTTCAACTTGGGATCGGTGAGAGTCTCCGCGATCGCCGAGGTCTTCAACCTGCTCAACCACGGGAACTTCGGCAACTACAACGGGACCATCGACTCCAGCAGCTTCGGCTCTCCGCGGCAGGTGACCTCCACCGCCTACGGTCCGCGCGCGGCGCAGTTCGCCTTCCGACTGGAGTACTAGCCTCGGCAGGCGCCCAAGGAGGCCGGCGGTCCGGGACCGCCGGCCTCCGGAGGTGGCGCCGCAGGCAAGGGAACGCCGGTCTTCAGACCGGCATCGCGCGGAAGCGCGAAACCCGCGCCGATGACGCTGCTCCCGGCGAACGTGAGTGCCGCACCCTCGGCCGCTCCCGGTCGGCAGTGAGCGATCACCAGTCCCGCAGCAACGCCGCCATCTCCGGGAGGCCGATCGCTTCCACCCCGTCTCCCATCGGGTACCCGTGTCTGCCGCCGTGCACGACGAAGGCCCGCTCGGCATCGAGGTCGGCGCAGGCGATGGCGAACCCGCGGGACACCTTCGGAGCGGAGCCGCGCTTGATCTCGATGGCCCATGGCCGGCTCCGGCCGGGAAGGTCGAGTACCAAGTCCACCTCCGCCCCGTTCGAGGTCCGGTAGAACGAAGGCAGCGCCAGCCACGGCGCCGCGGCCAGCAACGTCTCAATGACGAACCCCTCCCAACTCGCCCCGACGACCGGGTGTGCCGCCAGCGCGTGGAAGTCGGCGATCCCGAGCAGGGCGTGCGTCAATCCGCTGTCCCGAATGTAGATCTTGGGTGCCCGCACCAGGCGCTTCTTCACGTTCGCATACCGCGGGCGGAGCCGCCGCACCAGCAGCATCCCCTCCAGCAGGTCGAGGTAGGCGCCGACCGTCCTCGCGCTCAGCATCAGGTTCCCGGCGAGCCGGGAGAGGTTCAGCATCCCGCCCTGACCGTGCGCGAGCATGGTCCAGAGACGCTCCAGCAGCAGCGCCGGCGCCCGCGGGCGGAACTGCAGGAAATCGCGCTCGAGGTAGGCGCGGATCAGGTCGCGCCGGAACCGCAGGCTCTCCTCCGAGCTTGCCGCGAGGAAGCTGGGAGGCAACCCGCCGCGCACCCAAAGCCGCGCGACCGCCTCCGCATCGGACTCGATCTCAAGCACGTCGAACGGACCGAGATCGAGGTACGCGATCCGCCCGGCGAGACTCTCCGACTGCCGCAGCCATGCCGCCGATGCCGAACCGAGCACCAGGAACCGCCCCGTCCCCTTCCCCTTTCGCCGTCCCTCGTCAATGTGCCCGCGGAGCTCGGGAAAGAGGTCGGGCGCCCGATGGATCTCGTCGAGCACTACCAGCCGATCCTCGTTCGAGCGGACGAAACCGGGCACATCGTCCAGGCGCCGCCGGTCCTCGGCCAACTCGAGATCCAGGTACACGGCCTCGCGGCTCGCAGCGATCCGCCGCGCGAGCGTCGTCTTGCCGGATTGGCGCGGCCCCAGCAGCGCCACCGCCGCCTGTCGGCGGAGCGCCGCTTCGATCTCTCCGGTCAGGCGTCGCGGTACGTAATCCATGCAGATAGCATAAACTAAATCCTGATTTGCATGGTTATGGCGAGAACTGTGGTTTCAGATCCGCGCCCAACCCGCCTATTCCTTCCTCCGCCGCTCGGCCCCGCGTTGCGCCTGCACATAGGTTTCGAGCACGCGGTTGATCCGGGTCTGGTAGCCCTTGCCCGGACGCTTGAACCACGCCAGCACCGAGCGTTTGACCCGCAGCGAGATCTGCTCGGCCCGGTCGGGCTCGACCAATTTCGCCTGTTGCCAGAAGCTCTCGTCAAGTTCGGGAATCTCGCTGAAGTCGAGATCCTCATCCTTCACTGCCCGGATCTGTCCGGGTTCAAGTGGGCTCTTGAATGCGCTCATGCCACGCCTGCCTTTCCTTTCTGGAGGCCGGACGGGCGGAGATCACCCGGATTCGACCCTCGCGCTCGGTATGCGCGACCACGATCACCGCCACGCCGTCCACCGCTCCGACACTGATGTAACGGTCCTCCCCATAGTCTTTGCGCCCGTCCAGGCGGGTCAGATGGGACCGTTCGAAAATTCTCCTGGCGGTCTCGAAGCTCACGCCGTGCTTGCGGATGTTGGCGTGATTCTTCGTGTCGTCCCATTCGAACTCCATTGGGCCTGTATCTACAATTCGTAGTTATAGCACATCGCCGTGATCATCGCTTCGCGGGTCGCGAACGTGAGCGGCGTCGTGCGCATTTCGCGGCCCGGGAGAAACCCTCATGGTCGGGTCCTCCCTTAACAGCCTGTGGATAAAGTGGCGTGAGCGCCGAGGCCGGCGAGGCGCCCGGCTGACAAGGCGCGTGAGGGAGGAGCCCCCACCGGGAGAACTGGCCCGGGTGTATTCCGACCGAAACGCAACGATGAGCGGCGCGAAGCGACGCGGTTCAGCCGGGATGCATCGCCGGCCGAACGCCGCGTGACTTTGTCCACAGGCTGCTAAACCCCGCCTGGCATGAAGAAGGCGCGGCCCCGGGTTGGGGGGAGCGGTGAGCGGTCGCGGCATCCGGGATTGGAAGAGGGTGCGGAACTCAAGTTGGCAGAGCGCCTTGTCATCCGCGCTGGTTTCGCGCTCCCGCGCGATGCCGGTCGGAGACCGGCGTTCCCTGCCCGGTGTGCCGCTCTGCCCGCTGGGGTAGGTGCCGAGACGTGCGCCATCGCGGAACTGGGAAGTACGCCCTCTCGCCCCGCTGCGCAGGACGGTGCCGGTTTGAACGCCCGCACCGGGAGAACTGCCCATGATCGGTCCGGTCCGCTCACCCCGCGGGGCATGTAACCGGCGACCGCCGCTGGAGGTTGCTCGGGGGTGTTGGGGCTGGGATCTTGTTGGGTAGCTGAGGCACGATTCGGGGTGGAAGCGGGTCCGTGGACGTTGCCAGATTGGTGTTTCGTGCCCGAGGAGAAATTGTCCCGACCGACGGTTCCGCGCCCCGCCTGGTACCCGGCTTGACCGTGGACGCACAGGAAGATGCGCCACATCCGCTTTTTTGGCGAGGATGTGTGTGGGTTCTCCGGAGGTCCCCGCTTCCGCTCGGAACACCCCCAACGAGGAGGAACCCTGATGACCTCGAACCAAACCCTGAACGTCATCCATGCCCGCGCTGCGGGTCTGGACGTTCACAAGACGCAGATCACGGCCACCGTCCTGATGGCCCTGCCGGGCAGCAAGCCGCGATCCACCACCCGAACCTTTTCTGGCTTGCCGAGCGGCCTGCGCGCCCTGGTCGGCTGGCTGGTCGAACAGGAGGTGACGGCCGCCGTCCTGGAAGCGACCGGCATCTACTGGGAGGCGCCCTATGAGGCCCTGGAAAAAGCCGGCATCGAGCCCATCCTGGTCCAGGCCCAGCACGTCAAGCAGATCAAGGGCCGCAAGACCGACGTGGCGGACAGCGTCTGGCTGGCCCGCATCTGCCAGTTCGGTCTGGGGTCCCCCAGTCTGATCCCGCCACCCTTGTTCCGCCGCCTGCGCAAAGTCAGCCGCCTGCGTCGCCAGCTCATCCGGGACCGCGCCAGCCTGCGGAACCGGATCCACAAGATCCTCGACGCGGTGGGCCCCCGCATCGGGGGCGTGCTCTCGGATGCGTTCGGCGTCAACGGCATGCGGATCCTGGAAGGCCTCGTCGCCGGGAAGGCGCCGGAGAAGATCCTGAGCTCCCTGTCGCCGCATGTCCGCCACCGCCTGCGGGACCTCCGCGACGCCCTGACGGCGCGGCTGGACGACACCAGCCGCTTCCTGCTCAGCGACCTCCTGGACGCCTACCACCAGGCGACCGCAAGGCTCACCCGCTACGACACACGCCTCAGCGAAGGGCTGTCCGGCTTCCTGGCGCGGATCGATCTCCTCATGACCATCCCCGGAATCGACCGCTCCTCTGCCCGCGCCATTCTCATCGAGCTCGGGCCCGACATCCTCGTCTTCCCGTCGCGCCGGCACTGCACCGCCTGGGCCGGGTTGTGCCCCGGGAACAACGAGAGCGCCGGGAAGCGGCGCGCCAGCCGAACCCGCCGGGGAAACACCACCCTGCGCGAAATCCTGATCGAATGCGCGCACGGCGCCGCCCACACCAAGGACTGCCAGTTCGAAGGCTTCGCCAAGGCCCTGACGGTGCGCCGGGGCAGCAAGCGCGCCATCGTCGCCACCGCCAACAAGATGCTCCGGGTCCTCTACGCCGTCCTCAAGACCGGCAAGCCCTACCGGGACCCGCGAACCGACTACGAAGCCATCATGGTCCAGCGGAACGCGCCCCGCTGGATCACCATGCTCTAAAAACACGATATCGATCCCCTGACCGGACTACCCCTCGGAAAACCCGCCGCCTGACCTCACGCCGCGCCAGCGCATAGCGAAGCCGCCGCCGGGCTCACGCGGGGCAGCCCTTCTCGCCGCACTTCGCCGACCCGCCCTGGGCGCATCGGCAGCCGTCCCGCTGCCATTGCGGTACCCCGCACGACGTCTGTCCTCCGCCCGAATCGGACCCGAATCTGTTACACAGGAACTGGGCCGCCTGGGTTCCACCACAGGCTGCTGGAACCCCGAGGCTCCATCGCGTGGATCAAGGATTCGAGCGACCGTTCGAGTGAGAGCCCCTGGCGACCTAAGGGCACCGAATATCATCGAGTTAGCATGGATTGATCCTCGTTTGACTTTCGGAATCGGAAGGTCCTAAAGTAGGGACTCTATTTGTGATCTATGTAGGACATCAGAGAAGGAGAATTCCATGCAAAACTTCATGCGCCGGGTGGCAGTGCTCGCCCTGACGAGCGGTCTACTGCTACCTCTGGCCGCCGTCGCCCAGGAGTCGGCAACGCTCTCCGGAACGATCGAAGACACCTCCGGTGGTGCTCTACCCGGCGTGACGGTCCTGGTTGTGGAAAACAACACCGGACGGCAGCAGTCGGCCGTGACCGATGCCTCAGGCACGTTCCGGGCGTCCGCGTTGCGACCCGGCACGTACCGGGTGGAAGCGGCGCTGTCCGGCTTCGCCACCATGATCCTGCCGGAGATCGAGCTCCTGGTAGGTCAAAACGCCGACATCACGATCCAGATGGCGCTCGCGGGTGTCGAGGAGACGATCACCGTCACCGCGGAGGCGCCCCTCGTGGATCTGGTGTCGTCGGAAGTAGCCGGCAACGTGGATCGCCGCATGATGGACGATTTGCCGGTGCAGGGACGCAACTGGATGGAGCTCGCCCTGCTCGTGAAGGGCATCACCGCCAACGACACCAACAACAATCGTCCGGGCATTACTCGCGACGAGAGCTTCCAGCTCAATCTGGATGGGCAGCAGATCACCCAGCAGGTGGCGAGTTCCGGCTTTGGTCAACCCAAGTTCAGCCGCGAGGCCATTGCCGAGTTCCAGATCGTCACCAGTCAATTCGACGTGACGCAGGGCCGCTCCTCCGGGGCTCAGGTGAACGCCATCACCCGCTCCGGCACGAACGACTTCACCGCCAGCTTCTACGGGTACTTCCGTGACGACCGCTTCAACGCCGAGGATCACATCGCCGAAGAAGTGCTGCCGTTCGAGAATCAGCAAATAGGTGGCGTCTTCGGTGGACCCATCGTCGCCGACAAGGTCCACTACTTCCTCTCTTATGAGTACGAGGGGCAGCCGGGCAGCGTTTTCGTCCAGCCGGCTCGCCTCCCGAACCAGGAGTGGGTGTTCGAGACGCCGGAAACGCAGAACAGCTTCACCGCCCGCGTCGATCACACCGCCTCCGACAACGATCAGCTCTCCTACCGGGTCTCCTACTGGGACTTCGAAACCGCATACTCGCTGTCGAGTTCAGGGCACCCTTCGAACGCCCGGGCGCGCACGCAAGATTCAACGAACGTGCTCGCCAGCTGGACTCATCTGTGGAGCCCGGAGGTCTTTACCGAGCTGAAGCTCGGCTACAACGGCTTCGAGTGGACGAACAAGCTGGCCGATACTTCGGTCGGCGGTTGTGACCAGACCTTCGGCCAGCCACAGCAGGATCAAACCAGTTGTCGACCGAACTACGTCTTCCCGGGGATCACGTTCGGTGGGCCGCGGAACTACCCGCAGTTGTTTACCCAGGATGTGTTCTCCGCCCGTTTTCAGTTGAACTGGGACAAGACGGAACACGACGTGAAGCTCGGCGGCGAGTTCCTGAGCTGGAAGGACGGCGGCGAGTGGCACCTGCTCGAGAGGGGCGAGTTCATTTTCAACGAGCGTCCCGCCGATCTGGAACGCCGCTTCCCCATCGAGTGCGCCACCAATCCGGGCTGCTGGGATGTGAGCGGGCTCGACCACACGGTAGCCCGCTTCAGCCAGAACGTCGGCAACTGGATCATTGATATCCCCCGGCCGACCTGGGCCGCCTGGGTGGCCGACACCTGGCGGGTGAACGACAACCTGGTCCTGAACTTCGGCCTGCGCTACGACCTGGACTGGGGTGCTCTGGCGCCGCCGGGCAACGACATCATGACGCCGTTCGCCGGACCGAGCGCCGGCCGGGAGGCGGGAGACTCCCTGTACAAATGGGACATCCGCGACACCAACAACTTGGCGCCCCGCGGCGGATTCGCGTATGACGTCGGCGGCACCGGCGATCTGGTGATTCGCGGCGGGTCGGGCCTCTATCACACGATCAGCTCGTCGAACGTCACGTTCAGCCAGCAGTCCTTCAACGGCCAGCGCATCCTGGTGAACTCGTTCCCGAACGACGGGATGCCCGGCTTCTTGCAGGATCCCACCCGGGGAGTGACGCCGCAGCAGATCCTGAACGGTGAAGTACCGGTTCCCCCGCAGGCGCCGCGGACGATCGCCCACAATTTCGACTTGCCGTACACGTGGCAAACCTCGATCGGTTTCCAAAAGCAGCTCGGTGCGTTGTGGGGATTCGAGACCGATCTGCTCCACTGGACGGAAACCAACACCCCGCGCGCCACCGACCCGAACCAGATTTACGATCCGGTGACGGGCTACAACATCCGCGGCTATCTGGATCCCAAATTCACCCGGATCCGCTACATTGAGAGCACGGGCAAGCAGGAATACCTGGGGCTCTCCACCGGGCTGCGGCGCCGGTTCCGGGACAACTTCCAGGTCAACGTGACACACACCTTCATCTTCTTCAAGAATGACGACACCCGTGGCTGGTTCGACTTCCCCAACAACACGTTCGATCCGGATGCAGAGTGGGCTTCTTCGCTCGACTTTCAGCGGAACACGTTCCGTCTCAACGGGATTTACCAGCTTCCGTACGACTTCGCGGTCTCGGGCGCCTACTTCTACGGCTCCGGACACCGCTTCGATACGACGATCGGCGGTCGGCCGTACGGAAAGAGCGCGAGCAGGAATCGCCTGAATCTCGGGGATCCGATCCCGGTGAATCCGGAAATCCTGCCTCGCTTCGACGGACCCTCCGTGATCGGGACCGGTCCCGGCAACGAGGCGCCGAGGAATGCGCTGCTGGGCGAAGCGCTTCACAAGATTGACGTTCGCCTCTCGAAGGTCTTCAACTTCGGACCGGTGAGAGTCTCTGCCATCGCCGAGGTCTTCAATCTGCTCAACCACGAGAACTACGGCCGCTACAACGGGACCATCGACTCGAGCAGCTTCGGCGCGGCACGGCAGGTGACCTCCACCGCCTACGGTCCGCGCGCAGCGCAGTTCGCCTTCCGACTGGAGTACTAGACTCGGCGGGCGTCTCTCCCAGCGGAGCCGGCCGGTAAGGCCGGCTCCGCAGCGGACCTCCGGCCTCCACTACCGCGCGAACTTCGCCCGCCGCTCCGCTTTCACCGGGCGCGGGCGGAAGAGGGATAGCCGAACGCCGTCCGTGAAGTCCTCCTTGAACCGCTGGACCTCCCAGTCGCTCTCGTAGAGGAGTTTCACCACCGACATCAGATAGCCGAACTGCCCCCTCGCGGCGACCTTGTCCATCCACTCGGGGCTCGCCGTCTCGTCGGGCATGTCGCAGCCAAGGTCGAGCACGGTGATCTGCGGATAGCGCTCGAGAAAGCTCCGGCCGTTCGGGTCCGGCCGCTTCCACCTGGAACTGACGGAGGCGGCGCGGTCTTGACCCATGCCGAACTCCGCTCCTGATTCTGCGGGGTACCCGGCTCAGTTCCCCACGGATTCCATGACCCGCCGGAGCTCCTCGAACAACCCGCTGAGCACCGGATCCAGGTCGTCGAACCGCTCGAAAGCGGCGTCGGTCGGTTTCGAGTCGGCCCCCTCGACGTAGCCATACAGGAGATCGAGCTGCTGGATCAGCTTGGGGGCGTAGTCCTGATCCTCGCGGTCGTAGTCCTCGGGCAGGGGCACGAGCTCCCGCTCGATTGCGGACAGCCGCTCCGCAACAGACTCGGATGCCCCCTCTCTCATCTCGCGGATCTCCGCCACCGCCCGGTGCAGGTCGCTGATCCGGTCCCGCACCTTCACGAGCAGCTCGAACTGCGCGCGGTACTCCTCGGCAGTGGTCGTGACCCGCGGATCGGTCAGCACCTCGAGCGCCCGCGTCCCGGTCCAACCGTCCGTCGAAACGCGAACCTGGTAGGTCCCCGGCACCACGAGCGGCCCGAGCGGCGAGCCCCCGTACGCCGGGGCATGCCTCAGATCCCAGACGAAACGGTTCAGCCCCGCCCGGGAGAACGTGCTCTCCTCCTTGAAGAAGGGCGCCTCGGGCCGGGCGATCACCGAAGGATCCGGCGGATCGTCCCGATTGGAAAAGCGCCGGACGACTTCCCCGGCGCCGTCGAGGATCTCGAGCGTCACCTCGCCCTCCGGAGCGCCCGCGAACCAGGTGTAGATCGTCGCGCCGTTGGGAGAATCCGTGCCTTGGCGGTCCCGGGTGATGCGGGCGCCGCCGTAAAGATCCCGGGGGTTCGCAACCGAGCGCCAGCCGCCCACGTACTCGTCCACCGCTTCCTCTTCCGCGGTCCGCACCCGGTGGACCTCGCGAGGCGCGAAGAGATGGGCCGCGGACCCCGCCACCTCGTCCGTCAATTGGTGGAGCGGGGACAGGTCGTCCAGGATCCAGAAAGAACGTCCCTTGGTGGACAGGACCAGATCCTTCTCGTGGACCGCGATGTCGGTCACCGGCGCCACCGGGAAGTTGAGCTGGAGCGACTGCCAGTGCCCCCCGTCGTCGAAGGAGACGAACACCCCGTATTCGGTCCCGGCGTAGAGGAGCCCCTTCCGGTCCGGGTCCTCCCGCACCACCCGCACGAATTGGTCGGCCGGGATCCCGCTCGTCCCGTCGGTGAGGAGCTCCCAGCTCTCGCCGAAATCGTCGGTGCGGAACACGTAGGGCCGGAAGTCGTCGAGCCGGTAGCGGAGCACCGCGATGAAGGCCCGCCCCGCCGTGTGCGGTGACACCTCCAGGATGTTCACCGTCCCTGAATCCGGCATGTCCGCCGGGGTGATGTTCTTCCAGTTCTCCCCGCCGTCCCGCGAGAGGTGGACGAGGCCGTCGTCGGTGCCCGCCCAGAGCACCCCCGGCAAATGCTTCGATTCCGCCAGCGCGAAGATCGTGCAGTAGACCTCCTCGCTCGAGACCTCCCGGGTGATGGGGCCGCCCCAGGTGTTGATCCTCTCGGGATCGCCGGTGGTCAGGTCGGGGCTGATCACCTCCCAGCTCTGTCCCTCGTTCAGGGAGCGATGGACCACGTGCGAGGCGTGGTAAAGGACGTTCGGGTCATGGGGTGAGAGGACGATTGGCGCGGTCCGCTGGAACCGGTAGCGGAGGTGCTTCGCGGGCCTCCCGCCCACCTCGGGGTACGCCTTGATGGGGCGGATCTGGCCGGTGGAGCGGTCATAACGGGTAATTGCGCCGCTCGTGCTCCCGGCGTAGACGATGTCCGGGTTGTCCGGCCGGATCACCGCGACCCCGCCCTCCATGCCGCCGACGCCGTCCCAGTGCTGGAGCTGGAGGCGCATTCCGTAGTGGCCCGAGCGACTGGGCACCGAGAGCACCTCCCAGGTGTCCTGCGCCGAGCCGTACACCCGGTAGGGGAACTGGTTGTCCACGCTCACGCGGTACATCTCGGACGTGGGCTGGTTCAACTGGCTCGACCAGGTGCGACCGGCATTCCAGGAGACGTTCGCGCCTCCGTCGTTCCCTTGGATGAAAACGGCATTGTTCTCCGGGTTGATCCAGAGGTCGTGGTTGTCGCCGTGCGGGGTGGCGATGAGGTCGAAGGTCTCCCCGGCGTCGTCCGAGCGGTGGAAAAAGCGGCTCACCACGTACACCCGGTCCACGTCCACCGGGTCCGCGTAGATGTGCATGTAGTACCAGGGCCGGTTCTGAAGTTCACGGTCGTCATTCACGAGCGTGAAGGACGCGCCGGCGTCGTCCGAGCGATAGACGCCGCCGTCCCGCGCTTCCACGAGCGCCCAGACCCGGTTCGGATTCGCGGCGGAGACGGAGACGCCCGTCCGCCCGATCAGCCCGGTGGGTAGTCCGTTCTTGAGCTGCGCCCAGGTGTCCCCGCCGTCGGTGGTCTTGTAGATGCCGCCCTCTTCGCTGCCCGAGATCATGGTCCAGGGCTTTCTCTCCCCAGTCCACATCGTGGCGTAGAGCACGTCAGGGTTCGACGCATCCATCGCGATGTCGTTCGCTCCGGTCCGCTCGCTGACATAGAGCACCTTCTCCCAGCTCGCGCCGCCGTCCGTCGTCCGGAAGACGCCCCGCATCTCGTTCGGCCCGAAGGCGTGGCCGAGGACCGCCGCATAGGCGACGTCGGGGTTCTCGGGATGGATGACCAGCCGGCCGATCTGCCCGGCGTCATGGAGGCCGAGATGGGTCCAGCTCTCCCCGCCATCGGTGGACTTGTAGATGCCGTCCCCCGGGGAGACGTTCCCCCGGATACACGCCGAGCCGGTGCCCACATAGACGATGCTCGCGTCGGAGTCAGCCACGTCGATCGCGCCGATGGAGCTCGAGGCGTAGTAGCCGTCGGAGGCGTTGACCCAGCTCTCGCCGGCGTCGGTGGTCTTCCACAGACCCCCGCCGTTCGTGCCCATGAAGTAGGTCCAGGGTTGTTCGGCGATTCCGGTCACGGCGGTGACCCGGGATCCCTTGTGCGGACCGATCATGCGGTACTTGAGGGCCTGGTAGGTGGCCGGGTCGAAGACGACGTTTTCCGCGCTCCCGGGGGACTGCGGCGCTTCGGCCGCGGCCAACGACGTAACCCCCAGCAGCAAGAGGGCCAGGAAACGTGCAGGGTTGGACTTCATTCGTGCCTCCTGATTCTTCGTGGATTCGGGGGGGCGTCTGCCTTGAAGCAAGAGCCCCGGCTACCACTTCACCCGCCCTCAGCGCCACTGTCAAAGGGAATGCCGACGCCCCGAACCCTGCTAGCCTTCGCGGACGATGCAAAGACGCGAGGCGCTGCGGGCATCGCTCCTCTTGATTGCCGCACCCACACTCGCGAAAGCCGCCCGGGAAGGCCGCGAGGTCATCGTCTCCGGCCGGGCGGTCTGCCTCAAGGACGGCGCCCCGGAACCGGTCGCCGAGTGCTCTTTCGGCGAGGAGTTCGGGATCGAGTCTCCCGACGGCACGATCCACCGCCTGGACCCGACCGACCTGCGGGTGGAGATCCTCACCGACGAACGGGTGAACATGCATCCGCTGGAGGTCGCCCTCTGGCAGGAAGATGGCCTCGGGAAGATCATCCGCCTCCACACGATCCAGAACGGCGAGGCGATCGAGCCCTACTACTTCTGCTTCACCTGCAACATCACCTCGCACCTCCCGGGACCCTGCTGGTGCTGCCAGCAGGAGTTTGAGTTCAAGGAGCGCCCCGTCCGGCCCTCGACAGACTAGCGCGCGGGTTCGCTTGCCGAATCCTCGATCCGGCCCGGCACGGGCACGGAATTCAGCAAAGCCGTGCGGGGGCTTCCACGCCCTTTCTCGCGCTAGGTTTCCCTCGTGCCCCTCGTCCTGCTCGCCGCCCTGCTGCTGACCGTCCCGGCGGCTGCGCTCGCGCAGGGAGACCGGCCCACGGCCACCGAGCTCGGCTGGCTGGAGTCCTTCCTGATGACCCAGGAAGAGCGGCGCGCCTCCATCCAGGCGATGACCCAGGGGGACCACGAAGCCTTCCGGCGTCTCTTCTGGATGCGCCGGGACCCGAACCCGTCCACACCGCAGAACGAGACCCTCGACCTCTATCTGGCGCGGGTGCGCCTCGCCGACTCGAACTTCTCGGACGACGGCGGGTACGGCGGAGGCGATCGGGCGCGGGTATTCGTACTGCTCGGCATGCCGGTGCAGGCCCTGGCCCAGCCCGCCACCGACACCACCCCGGAAGGCCTCCTCTGGGTCTTCCCCCCCGACCCGGAACACGACCTCCCGAAAACGCTCGAGGCCCTGTATTACCGCGACGAGGAAGGCCAGCTCTTTCTCGAGAACCGCACCGCCGTGGACGAGAACCTGGAGGAGATGCGCCGGCGTTTGATTGCCCGGCCGGAGATCGGATTCGAACGCGACGCGGCGAACCGGCTCGTCATTCCGAACCTCCCCGCCGGGGGCTCCGAACGCGCCCGCCGGGTCCTCGCGGGCATGGAGGCCGGCGTCGCGGGCGAGAGCACCTTTTCCTTCCGCGTGACCCCCGCCTATTTCCGGAGAGACGATCGGGGGACGTATGTGGCGCTGCTCTTCGAAACGCCCACCGACGCGCTCGCTCCGGGGACCGATGGCCAACTCGCGGCCTCGGTCTTCGCCAAGACCGCATCCGCCGAGGAGGAAGGTCCCGGAGCCGCGACCTACCGGCTCGAAACCTCGCACACCTCGATCCAGGCGGCGGACGGTCCCGCTCGTTTCGAGGCGTCCCTGGTGCTGCCGCCCGGGGCGCATCGCCTGCTCGTCGGCGTGGTGGACGAGCAATCAGACGCCTACGGCGCCGCGCACGTGGAGATCGTGGCGCCCGTCTTCCCCGAGACCGAGCCCGGGTTCTCTTCGGTGGTCCTCTACAGCGACACCACCACCCAGCAGTACAGCGGCAGGGCCCCGGGACGCGCCTTCCAGTTCGGCCGCACCCACTTCGAGCCCCGCTCGACGGGAGTGTTCCGTCAGGACGAGACGCTCGGCGCCTTCTATTTCTTCTATCCGGGCGAACGTATCGACGACGGGGAGCTCCCCGAGATCGTGGCCGAGTACACCCTGAGCCGGGAGGGGCGGGACACCGGTTTCGTCCGTCCGGAGCCGTTGCCGACCAGCACCCGCCAGGCGGCCGCGAATGCGGAGATCGAGCTACGGGACTTCGCTCCCGGGCGCTACGAACTGGGGATCCGGGTCCTCTACGGCGACCAGGTCTACGAGACCCGGAAGGCGTTCACCCTGGTCCGCTGACGGCGCGCGCTACGCGGCCCTCACGGCCGCGGTCCGTTCGGAGAGCGCCACCCCCGGCGCGCGCTCAGGACTCCGTCTCTGCCGCGACCTCTCTTCCGAACTGCGCCACCGACTCCAGCGTCCCCCGGACGTCGTCCCAGGTCGTCGGGTGGTTGATGATGCAGAGCCGGAGCGAGAACGTCTCCTGGACCTGCGTCGACGAAAGCATCGCTTCACCGCCCCAGAACACGCGGGCCAGCACCTTGCGGTTGATCGCCTGGAGCGATTCTTCGTCGTCCGGCGCGCCGCGCGGGCGGGCCCGGAAACAGACAATCCCGAGCGAAGCGGGGTTCAGCAGCTCGAGATCGGGGCTCGCGCGCACATGGTCGTCGGCTCGCGAGGCCAGCTCCATTCCGCCCGCAATCGCCTCCCGGAGCGCCGCCATCCCGAAGGTCTGGATCGTCATCCAAACCTTCAGCGCGCGGAACGAGCGACTGAGCTGCAACCCGCGGTCGGCGAAATTCGGATGGTTCTTGCCCCACAGGGTGTCCTGCAGCACGTCGTGGTGCAGCCCGAAAGGGTTCTCCAGAGTGCGGATGTCCTTCACCAGCAGACACCCCGCCTCGTAGGCCTGGAAGAACCACTTGTGCGCGTCCAGCCCGATGGAATCGGCGCGCTCCTCGCGGACAGCCTGGCGCAGCGCGTCGAGGTCGAGGCCGGTGCTTCCGTCGGCCGGAAGCCGCCGAACCCGGTCTCGCGGAATCCCGATGATCATGGCGGCGCGGTCGAGCACGCCGTGGCTCTGGTTGCTCAGGTACACGACGCCGCGTTCGGGGTTGCCCGCCGCTTCCCGCGCCGCCACGAACGCATTCAGGGTGGCCGCCGAACCCCCGCTCGTGAAGAGGCCGCCGGCTCCTTCGGGGTACCCGACCCACTGCCGGAACCAGTCGATGACGACCAGTTCAAGCTGGCCCGGGCCGCTCGCCACCAGCCAGGTGGCGGCATTGATGTGGTACCCGGACGCCATGAAATCGGCGAGCACCCCGGGCCATGTCGGCGACGACGGGACGAAGGCGAAGGAGCGGGGATGATCGAGGCGGGTCGCAAAGGGCAGGATCTCGCGCGCCGCCCGCTCGATGACCTCTTCGGCCCGCCGCCCTTCCTCCGGAGGCTCCTCCACCAGTCGGCCGGCCAGCGAAGTCCGGAAATCTCCGTCCCACGCCTCCCGCTCCGACAGGTTCTCGATCCGTTCCACCAACAGCTCGGCCGCCTGCCGGGCCAGGTCCAGCATGCGTTCCGGCGCGATGCGGAGCCCACCGGGCGGAGTCGCGTCCGGCGCTCGGCCGTTGTTCTTGAGCGGTTCCAGGCTGTCTACCCTTGGGACGTTTTCACGGACAGGAACCCAACTCTATGCGGACCCTGATCGAACGCCAAGCCGAACGATCTCCGGCCGCACGCATGGCGCGCTGCTGCCGTACCGCCCCGTCCGGGCAGCCAAGGATTAACAGCCTGTGGTGAAACCCAGCCGGCCCAGTTCTCCCGGTGGGGGCTCCTCCCTCACGCGCCTTGTCAGCCGGGCCCCCACCGGGAGAACTGGCCCCACCGGGAGAACTGGGCCTCGCCGCTCTCGGCGCTCACCCGGGTTCCACCACAGGCTGTTAGCAGATCGTCGCCGCTACCTCCCGCAGTTGGAGACGTTGACGACGTCGTCGTCCTCCAAGCCCCCGCTCGAGAATTCAGGACCCGAGATGTTCCCGGAAAAAGCGGACGGTGAGCGGCCACGCCTGCGAGGACGCCGCCAGGTTCCGCCCCTCGCGGCCCTCCTGAGCGCGCAGAAACCCGTGTCCCGCGCCGCCGAAGATCTCCACCTGGAAGACCCTGCCGAGCTCCTCCATCCGCTCCTGCGCGGGCGGAATCGTCGCGTTCACCCGGGCGTCGTCCTCGCCGTAGAGGCCGAGCACCGGCGCCTCCACCGCGGCGAGCGCCTCGCTATCCGGTGAGGTCCCGTAGTACACGACGGCGGCGCCGAGCTCCGGATCGTGAGTGGCGAAGCTGAAGCTGGTGCTCCCTCCCCAGCAGAATCCGACCACGCCGTACGCGTCCCCAGCCGCCGGAAGCGCGGTCGCCCAGTCCGCGACCGCTTTCAGCCGGGTATGCACCTCATCGGCGTCGAGCCCCCGGATCAGCGCCACCGCGCCGTCCTGGTCCACCGAATCCGTCCTTCCGCCATCCGGGCCCTTCCCGGTCAGCAGGTCGGGAGCGACCGCGATGAACCCCTGGGCGGCGAACTCGTCGGCAACCCCCCGAATCCAGTCGGTGAGGCCGTAGATCTCGTGGATGACCACCACCACCGGCGCCGAATCCGACCGCTCCGGATAGACGATCCAGGACTCGACCGCATCGCCGCCGGGAGCGGGCACCGAGACCCACTCGCCGTGCCGGGACGACGTGTTCAGCCGGTCGCGGGCGGTGTCGGCGGACCCCGGCAGGCCCTGGCCGCTGGCGAGCGCACCGCCGGCAAGAAGCGCGCTCAGGGCGAGCGCGAAAGGACGGGAAGAGCGGAGATTGGGGAGCATCGCCCGAGTATAGTCCTGCCGAACCGCGCCGACTTGAAGGCAGATGAGCGAGCAGTGAACCGTCCGGAAACCGCGCAAAAGCGATGAGCGCCAAGGCCTCCCGGCGACACGGCTGGCGGGCCGCCGCTGCCGGAGTGGCGCTGGTCGTCGCGCTCTGGGCGGTCTTCTTCTACGCGCCCACCGAGCTCACCATGGGCGACCTGCAGCGGCTCTTCTACTTCCATATCTCGTCGTGGTGGCTGGCCTTCGCCGCCTTCCTGCTGGTGGCCGGCGCGAGCATCGGCTGGCTCCGCACGAGAAAGCCCGCCTACGACATCGCGGCGCTCGCCGCGGCCGAGATCGGGACGCTCTTCACGACCACCGGACTCGCGATGGGAATCATCTGGGCCAAACCGGCGTGGGGAATCTGGTGGACCTGGGACGCGCGGCTGACCACGGCCTTCGTGCTCTGGCTCATCTACCTCGGCTATCTCCTGCTCCGCAGCTACGTGGATGACCCGGTCCGGCGGGCCAACCTGGCGGCGGTGCTCGGAATCCTGGGCGGCGCCGATGTTCCCATCGTGTACTTCTCGATCCGCTGGTGGCGCACCCAGCATCCGGCGCCGGTGATCATGGGGGGCCCGGACTCCGGTCTCCACCCCGACATGTGGGTCGCGCTCCTCATCTGCCTCGCCGCCTTCACCCTGCTCTTCTGGTGGCTCTTCAACTGGCGGATGGATCTCGAACGGGAAACGCGGGCAGTGGAAGCGCTTCGCCAGCGACAACTCGCGGAGGCCTCGTGAACGACTGGCTGGCAGCTGGCTACATCGCCTTTTTCGTGCTGCTCGCGGCCTACCTGATCCGGCTCACGCTGCTCGGACGGGGGCTCCGGCGCGAACGGGCGCGTCTGGCTGCGGCAGCGGCGCCCAGGGACGAATCGTGAGACGGCTCGAAGGCGTCGCGGCGCTGATCACCGGCGCCTCCTCGGGGATCGGACGCGGGCTCGCGCGCGTCTTCCTTCAGGAGGGAGCACGGGTGTTCCTCACCGCGCGCGGGGAGGAGCGGCTCCGGGAAACCGCGGACGAACTGGAAGCCCTGCACCCCGGACGAACCGGCTTCGCCGCCTCCGACGTCGGGGACGCGGATTCGGCGGAGGCCCTGGCGCGCGCGGCGCTCGCCCGCTTCCCCGACCTCTCGGTGCTGGTGAACAACGCCTCGATCCTGGGCGTCCGGGCGCCGATCATCGAGCAGGACCCGAAAGTCTGGGCGGACACGCTGCGGATCAACACCGCGAGCCTCCTCTACGTCACGAAGCCCCTGCTCCCCGCTTTCCTCGAGCGGGAGTCCGCCTCGATCATCAACGTCAGTTCGACGGTCGGCCGGATCGGCAAACCCAACTGGGGGCCCTACGCGGTGTCCAAGTTCGGCCTCGAGGGATTCACCCAGACCCTCGCCGCCGAACTCCAGGACACCGGAGTCCGGGTGAACAGCGTCAACCCGGGAGCGACCCGGACCCCGATGCGCGCCGCCGCCTACCCCGCGGAGGACCCCCTCACCTTGCCCACCCCGGAAGAAATCGCCGAGGTCTTCGTGGTTCTCGCGTCGCCGGAATCGGCCAGCGTGAACGGCCGGGCCCTGAACGCCCGCGACTACCTGGGGAACGGGTGAGTTCCACATGAACACTGAGCGCTTCGGAACCGGGTTCGGGACCGCGATGGCCCTCATCGGGGTCGCGGTGGGGCTCGCCAACATTTGGCGGTTTCCCTACATGGCGGGCCAGTACGGAGGCGGGGCGTTCGTCGCCATCTACCTCGCGTTCGTGCTCCTCCTCGGCGCCCCGGCGCTCATGGCCGAATGGAGCCTCGGGCGACTGACCCGCGAGGGTCCGGCCGGCGCCTTCACGAAGATCGGGATGCCGGGCGGCCGCGCTGTCGGCGGCCTGCTCTTCCTGACCGTCTTCATGGCCACCTCGTACTACACGGTGGTGGTGGCCCAGGTCCTCTTCTACGCAGTCCTCGGCGGCATCGTGGCCGAACCCGAGGCGTTCTACGCCGCGAACTTCGGGGGCATGACGACGCTCAACGTCAGCCTCACGGTGCTCATCTTCGGCGCAATGGGTCTCGTGGCCGCTTTCGGGGTGCAGCGGGGCATCGAGCGGCTGTCACGGATTGCGATGCCGCTCGTGGGGATCGGACTCGTCATCGTCGCGATCCGCTCCGTCACCCTCCCTGGCGCCTCCGAGGGGCTGCGCTACCTGTTCTGGCCCGACCTCGAGCGGGTGAGCGCCGAGACGTTCCTGGCGGCGCTTGGGCAGGCGTTTTTCAGTCTCGCGCTCGGAGGCACTTTCTTCCTCGCCTACGGCAGTTACCTGCCTTCGACCGCCAACCTGCGCCGCCTCGCTGCCGCGACGATCGTCGGTGACTCGGGGGCGGCGATCCTGGGCGGCCTCGCAGTGCTCCCGGCGGCCTTCGCCCTCGGGGTGGAGCCGGCTTCGGGGCCACCACTCGTGTTCTTCACCCTGCCGCGGGCTTTCGCGGCGATGCCGGGCGGCGAGTTCTTCGCGCCGGTGTTCTTCCTCGCCCTCTTCCTCGCCGGGTTCCTGTCCGCTCTCGCCGCCCTTGAAGTGATCGTGAACGCGGGGATCTATTGGACCGGGTGGAGCCGGCAGCAGGTGATCGCCGCCGCGGTCGCCGTCCAGATCCCGCTCGCACTGCCCTCCATGGTCAGCTCGGAATATCTGGCCTGGAGTGACCTGATCTGGGGTACCACGTTGCAGCCGCTCGGCTCGGCGCTCACCCTGATCGGTCTCGGATTCTTCGTCTCGCGGGGCCGGGCGCTCACGGAGGCGAGTCGGGGCGCTTCGAAGCCGCTGGGCGGTCTATGGTTCTTCTGGATCCGCTGGGTCATCCCGGCCGCCATCGTGGTGGTTCTCTTTTGGGGCTGGAGCGGGACGCTGCGGGAGCTTTTGTCATGAGTGAAGAGGGTTACCCCTTGCGGGTACGGCACGGAAGGCTCCATTTCTTCGTCCGGGAAACGCTGAAGCGGGTCCGGCTCGCGGCCGAGCTGGCCTCCCACACCGCGGACGCCATGGTGGGCGCGAACCTCGCAGGCGAAGACCGGGACGGGGTGGCGTGGCTGCCGGAGCTCGTCACCGCCCTCTCCACCCGCCATGTGAATCCGGCTCCGGACATACAGGTTGTCTCCTCGTCGGGGGGGACCGCGGTGCTCGACGGGGACAACGGGCCCGGCCCGGCAGTCGGCCGGCGCGCCATGGTCGAGGCCATCGGCGGTGCGAACCGCCACGGCGTCGGCAGCACGGCGGTGCGGCGGAGCAACCGGATGGGCTCGCCGGGGTATTTTGCGGCGATTGCCCTCCCTCACCACATGGCCGGAATCGCGATGGCGAACGAGCCTGTCAGCCCCGGCGACGGGGAGCGGCCGGCCAGCGACCCGGTGACTTTGGGGATCGCGGTCCCCACCGCGGAAACCGCCGCTCCTCTGGTCCTGAGCCTGAACCTTCCCCGGGAGGGCGATGAGCGCGACGTCGCTCTCGGCCTCGCGCTCGAGTTCCTCATGACCCTCGGGGGGGCGGCGCTCCCCGAGGAACTCGCCGCGGAGCCCCACCCCGACCCGACCCACCGCGGCACGAGTCACTTCTTCCTCGCCTTCCGGATCCGCGCCTTCGCCCCCTGGGCCGGCTTCCGGAACCAGATGGTGGAGCGGCTTGGCCCCCTGCGCCGCGCCCGGATCAACTATCCAGGCCAGGAGGCCGCCGCCGTCGAAGAACAGCGCCGTACCCGCGGAATCCCCCTCGACGGTCCCACCGCCGGACCCCTCCAACAGATGGCCTACCAGCTCGGCATGAACGACATCTGGGACAGCCTGGGCAAGTAGACGAACCCGGGTAGCGGTTCTCGGCCCGGCAACCCTTTCCTCCGCGCAGTAACGGCTACACGTGCCCGACAGCACGCCCGGAGCTGTCCGTTCCGACGACCTATCAGCCCAGACTGGTACAGGCGACGCCCGGGATCCGAGTCCGGATAT
This sequence comes from Candidatus Marinacidobacterium sp., assembly GCA_965250045.1. Classification (GTDB taxonomy): domain Bacteria; phylum Acidobacteriota; class Vicinamibacteria; order Marinacidobacterales; family Marinacidobacteraceae; genus Marinacidobacterium. Next base: position 1,634,599 of record OZ252286.1, on the reverse strand, counting down.
TTCCCGACGGCAGCCGATCGTTGGCCCCGACCGGCGTCATCACGACCTTGAAGCAAGAACGGGGACGCAGCCACCCGCTGACTGAAGCCGGAATCGGAGCCAAGTGGCTCGCCGCCCCGCGCTGCCGCCCGAAGCATGATCCGCCCAAGTCTCGCCGTGAGCGGCCGGGAGGTGTTTGGCGACGCCTTCCCTTCCCCCTTGCGAGGTCGGAAACGGCAACGGACTTGCGTTTGGTCGAGCGACCGTGGTATTCACATTGCCTCCGATGGAGGGGCTCCAGATGGAGGGCGTCCAGCCGCTCCTGGGTAGTCCCACACCGGGCAAAGGTAGGGACATGCCATGACCTCCAACCGCCTTTCCAGACGCTTCGGTCTCCTGGCGCTCGTGAGCGCATTGCTGGCAGCGAGCCCCGCCGTCGGCCAGTTGACCACCGGCGCCCTGCGCGGCACGGTGCTGGACCAATCGGGAGCGGGGATACCGGGCGCGACCGTCACGGCGACAAGCCTTGCGAACGGTCGCACGCGCTCCACGGTTACCAGCGCAATCGGTGATTTCCGTCTGGAATTGATCGAGCCGGGCGTCTACGCAGTACGGGCGGAGATTGCCGGTTTCAACCCGCAGGAATTCGCCGAGATTCGGGTCGAACAGGGAGGAGTGGCCACACTGACCTTCGAACTCAGCCTGGCCGGCACCACCGAAACGGTCGAGGTGGTCGCGGAAGCTCCGCTCGTGGACCTGAATCAGACGCAGCTTCGAACCCAGATCGATTCCGAGATCCTGGATGAGGTACCCATCAGTGGGCGTCGTTTCCAGGACTTCGCCGCGCTTGCGCCGGGTGTTCATATCGACTGGGGCTCCACGAAGGCGGGAGGCACCGACGCGATCTCGTTCTTCGGGTTCAATGAGCGCTTCAAGTCGATCTATGTGGATGGCGTGGACCTGAACGATGAGCTGACCGGCGGAGGGACAGGCATCACCGATGCCCCGAGGGCCCAATTCTCGATGGAAGCGATCGAAGAGATCAATGTGCTTCGCAACCAGTTCACCGCCGAGGTTGGCCGGCAACAGGCTGGGGTAATCAACATCGTGACCCGAAGTGGAACCAACGAGTTCCGCGCCCGAGTCTTCGGTTTCTTGCGTGACGAGGCATTGGACGCCAAGAACCACTTCGCCACCGGAGAGATTCCCTTCCGCCAAATGCAGTTCGGAGCCAACGTCGGCGGCCCTATCGTGAGGAACGAAACGCACTTCTTCGCCAATTTCGAGCGGTGGGACGCCGAGCAGGTCGCAACGATCGCAATTCCGCCGGGGTTGGCGGACTTCCTTCCGGATCCACGCACCGAGATTCCGGGTACGGACGCCAGAAACAACTTTTTCCTGAAATTCACTCACAGCCTCTCCGACAGTCACCTGTTCAACCTCAGCTACCTCCACGACACGCAGGGGAGAACGGGGCAGGCGGCATCGGCTGATGCCGCGGCCGACGCGCGCTTTGACGAGGACCAGCAGGACGACGTAATCGTCACCCGACTCACGTCCACGCTGGGCCAGCGGATCGTCAACGAGTTGCGGGCGTCGTTCTCCCGGAGTTTCACGGATCGGCCATCGAGACATGGCACGGCCGGCCAGCAATTCCCGGGCATTTATACCGGTACCCCCACCAATATGCCCCAGGGGCGGACGCAAACGAACTGGATCGTCTCGGACACGTTTACGACCGGCTTTACCGCTGGGGGAGAGCACTCCCTGAAGATCGGTGGTGAGATCAACGTCATGCGGGTGCCGACCGGGCTCAACCTGTTTCAGTTCGGGCGCTTCACCTTCACCCAGGATGCGCCACCGGGACCCGAGAACCCACCGGTCCTCTGGCTGGGAGCGCGCTATTCCTTCGACACCGGTGATCTGTTCAGCAACTTCTACGGAATCTTCGTGCACGACGACTGGAGGGTCAGTGACCGCCTGACCCTGAATCTAGGTCTTCGCTACGACTATGAGGATTACAACCGCGGGTCGTACGAAGGCGCGAACTATCCGGCGCTTTCCAGCTACGACGACCGCGTGGGCTTCATCCTCAGCGCCCGGCCGGGAGGTGAAAACGCGGAGACGCTCTACAAACTGCGGGAAAACGACGCGAACGAGTGGCAACCCCGCATCGGGTTCAACTGGGCCGCCACGGAAGACGGCCGCACTTCCCTTAGGGGCGGCTACGGGATCTTCTACGAAGGTGGGCATGACCCGATCTCCGTTGCCGGTGTCCTTCGGCCGAATCGCGCCCATCTGTACGTTGCCCCGGGCGGTGCCTTTGACCTCCTCAGTTTCTATCCGGATCAGCCATCGGCGGAACAGTTGGCCACTTTCTTTCCGAGTTCGTTCGTTAGCGCGGATCCGGGAGTGTTCATCAAGTCGGCCTTCTCCCACCAGTTCACGGTGGGACTCGACCGGGCGGTTACGCCGGACTTGGCGCTGTCCCTGGACTATGCCGCAATTCGAAGCCGGCAGAACCCGCGGGACGTGAATGTGAACCACCCTGACGCCAGTGGGAATTGCCCATTCATTGCGACCTGTTCACCGTTGGTGCTCAATCTGAGTGATGGCCGTCTGGACAGTAACGTCCTGCAGGCCCAATTGCGCGGGCGCGTAGGATCGCGCGGACGAATCCTGGCGTCGTATACCTGGCTCGACGCCCGGGGAGATGGGCCATCGACATCCCCCTTCCTCAAGGATCAGGACTATGGCCCTACCCCGAACGACGTCCGTCATCACATTGTCGTGAGCGGGAGCACGGTGCTCCCCGCGGATGTGGAACTCGGCGGTGTGCTCAACTACGGCTCGGCCTACCCGTACAACCAGGCCGCCGGTAGCGACACGACGGGCGATGGGAATACGGCGAACAACCGGTCGTCAGGGGTTACCTACAACTCCCTTCGCGGGGACGACTACTTCAGTCTGGACCTGCGATTGTCCCGGACGTTCGCGTTGGGCGGCGCTCGACGCCTGCAACTGATCGTTGAGGCGTTCAACGTCTTCAACAGGGTGAACTTCAACAACTTCAACGGAAACGAGCAGAGTTCGCTCTTCAAGCAGGCGACCCAGGCACTGAATCCGTTCCAGGCCCAGTTGGGAATCCGCTTCGACTTCTAGTTGGAGTCCCGCTTCGATCTTTTCGTACGTCAGCGCACCGTCGCCCGACGTCTCTCTTCGCAACAAGGAAGACAGGATATGAAGACGCTCATACAAATCGCGGTCACGGGGCTGTCATTGGCGCTGATTTCGCCCCAGGCCCTGGAAGCGCAGATCGATACCAGTACCGACATGGGGCAGGTCGCGCAGGTGCTCCGCGATGTGCGGCTGGCGAACGCGGCCGAGGATATCGACGGCGTTCTCCAGCACTACTGGCAGGACCCAAAGCTCACCATTATTGATCCCGACGACGGATTCAAGATCCATGGTTGGGCGGAATACCAACAGTACTTGCAGGATCAGCGTACAGTCAAGCGAACCTTGCTGTGGCGCACCCGGCACCGCAACCTGCGCGTTTCGGGCAACAATGCGTACGCGACGTTCTACGTGACCCGGCACGTTCAGTTCGGCGACACTGTCTTCAAGAAACAGGAACGAGGCACGTACGTGCTTCGCAAGATGGAGGGGACATGGCTGGTCGTCGCTCAGCACATTTCCGCGTTCCCTCCGATGCTGAAGTTCCAACAGACGGCCGCAAAGCAGGGTAGGGAGGCCGCCACCGACAGCACCAGCGACTTCGATATCGACGCCTACTTCGAGACCATGGTCGACGACGTCTCCGTCTACGATCCGGCGTCGCCGTGGGTATACGAAAAAGACATCTGGCGCACGCGCGTGGAACAGATGATGAACATCCGGCAGTTTCTGGATCTGAACCAATTCAACCGGACGGAAGTCGAATGGGACGACATGCGGATCGTGACGGTGGATCGGGAGATCCGCCGGCCCGAGGGGAGCTTTACCGAGCGCAACCATGGCCGCATTACCTGGGTTTACCTGAAGCAGCCGGACGGGCAGTGGTTCCTGTGGCACGACCACACGTCCGAAATCCCGGAGGACTTCACGTATCAGCGCTAGGAGGAGAAGCGGATACGGAAGCGAACCCGGAAGCGAGGCGCGAAGGCGGTCATGCTCGGATCGCGTAGAAGGCTCGCGCCGTACGCATCTACCGTAGCGCTGACGCTCGCAGCGACGGGCATCGGCGCGCTCGGCCACACCGGCCAGCAGCGGCAGGTAGTGATTCGGAACGCCACCATCCTGCCGGTGTCGGAGGCGCCGATTGCCCGCGGAAGCGTCGCCTTCCGGGACGGGATCATTACCGCCGTGGGGGAGGACGCCGGCGCCGAAAGCGATGCTCTGGTGATCGACGGGACGGGGCGCTACGTACTTCCGGGCATCGTTGATGTGCATTCCCACCTGGGGGTGAGTCCCTGGCCGTGGGTGCCCGGCAACTCCGATGTGAACGAGGATGGCGGGGACCCACTGACACCCCATCTGCGGGCGATCGACGCGTTCGATTCGAGCGACCCGGCTTTGCGCTGGGTGGCGGCCGGCGGTGTCACTGCGATCATGGTGTTGCCGGGCAGCGCGAACGTGGTCGGCGGTCAGGGCGCAGTGATGAAGCTCAGGCTGGGCCACTCGGCGGAGGACATGCTCTTCGAGGAGGCTCCGCGGGTCATGAAGATGGCCGTAGGCGAAAACCCCAAGGCGACCTACGGCGGCAGAGGACGAATGCCGAGCACGCGTATGGGAGTCATGGCTCTCCTGCGCGATGCGCTGAGCCAGGCACAGGCGTACCGGACGCGGTGGGACGCGTGGAACCAAAGTGCGGAGTCCGCAAGAGGCCCGGAACCCGGTTTCGACCCGAAGCTGGACGCGCTGGCCGACGTGTTGCGCGGTGAGATTCGGGTGCATGTGCATACCTACCGTCGGGACGAGTTTCTTGGTCTTCTCCGACTGGCCGACGAATTCGGGTTCGAGCTCGGTTCCTTCCAACATGCGATGGACGCCTACCGGCTCGGGCCGGAACTCGCGCGCCGGGGCGTGGGCGTCGCGGTCTATGCGGACGCCTTCGGAAGAAAACTGGAGCACTGGGAACAGGTGCCCCAGACCGCCGCATATCTGAATTCCCTGGGCGCGCTGGTTACGCTTCATTCCGACTTTCCCTTCTTCGCGCAACGGCTGCATACCGAAGCGGCCAAACTCGTCCGCTACGGCGGCATTTCGGAGGACGACGCGCTGAAGACGATCACGCTGAACGCTGCGCGTTTGGTGGGCGTGGATCGCTGGGTGGGAAGTCTCGAGCAAGGGAAGCACGCTGACATCGCGGTGTACGACAAACACCCGTTTGATTCCTTTGCTCGCGTGGAGAAGACGTTCGTCGACGGAATCCTGGTCTTCGACCGCGACCGGGATCGCGGCTGGCTGGAGCGGGCGCCGTGATCGCGCTTCTCGCCTCAGTCGTGGCGGCGGCGGGCCTCCAGCCTCCCGTCGGCGGTACCGAAGTCGGACCGGAACGCGTGGTGGCTATCCGGGATCTGCGGATCCTCCCGGTCGCGGCGCCCCCGATCGAGCGGGGTGTGTTGTTGATCCGCGGCGACCAAATCGCGGGTGTGGGCGCCGACGTCGCCATTCCGCCGGATGCTCAGGTGATCGACGGCGCCGGACTTACCGCTGCCCCGGGCTTTTTCGACGCCTACACGGGCATCGGCCTGATCGAGATAGCCGGAGTGGCGGCCTCCAACGACAGCCAGGAACCAGGAGGGGTGACCCCGCAGCTTCGAGCGGCGGACGCCTACTTCCTGGACTCGGAACTCATACCCCTTGTCCGCAATGCCGGAACGCTGATCGTTCTGTCGGTTCCGGGCGACCGAAACGTGGTCGCCGGGCAGAGTGCCCTGATGCGCACCGCGGGGATGACGATTGAGGCGGCGGCAGTAAGAGAGGTGGCGGCTGTCCACGCCAATCTCGGAGAGGCCTCCAAGGGAGGCGGCTTCCACACACGCATGGGAGCAGTGGCGACGCTGCGTCAGACGCTCCAGCAGGCCAGACGTCACGCCGCGCGAGCCGATCCACCCCCGGACCACCGGCTCGACCCCATCGTTCGCGTCCTGCGAGGTGACCTGCCCATGGTCGTCCGCGCTCATCGGCGTGACGACATCCTCGCCGCCCTCCACTTGGCGGAGGAGTTTGGCTTCAATCTGATACTGGCGGGTGGTGCGGACGCACCGCTCGTTGCTGCACAACTGGCCGCCCGGGACATACCGGTTCTGGTGCAGCCGGATTTGCAGCCCAGCACGATGGAAACGGCTGGCGTGCGCTACGACAACGCCGCCCACCTTTACCGCGCCGGCGTCCGAATCGCTTTCCAGTCGAACGAGACGACGCTTTCGCGCCAGTTGGTCCCCAACATCGGCCTGACGGTGGCGTACGGCCTCCCCTACGAAGAGGCGCTAAAGGCGCTGACGCTCTATCCCGCGCAGATCTTCGGCGTGGACGACACGCTGGGCAGTCTCGAAGTCGGCAAGGAAGCGACGTTCTTTCTCAGCCGCGGCGACCCGCTCCAGGTTCGCACCCCGGTAGTGTCCGTCTACATTCGGGGTCGCTACTACGAGCCGCGCAGCTACCAAACCGACCTGTGCGAGAGTTTCATCGCACCTGTGCAGGAGTCCATTCCATGCCTACCAAGATGATCGATAGACGTTCCTTTATCGGAACCTCTATCGGAGCGGCCGTCGGGGCATCGGTGCCGGCGCGGGAAGGGCAAATCCTTTCCCCCGCGCCGAATGCATCGCGGATCGAGCGGTCCGACTACATCACATTGGGTCGAACCGGCGTCCGCGTGTCAAAGGTTGCAGCGGGCCTCAGCCTGAGCGCTGACGACCTGATCGCCTCGGCGGATGCGGGAATCAACTATTTTGATACAGCGGAGATCTACCTGGACGGTGAACACGCCAAGATGGTGGGCGCTGCGCTAAAGGGCAGGCCACGAAAGGACATATTCGTTTCCGCCAAGTTTCAGCCGGGGCTCCAGAATGCCCTGACAGCAACCACCGAAGATGTGGTACGCCGCTTCCACACGTTCCTCGATTGGCTCGGTACCGAGTACATCGACTGCATGCTCATCCACAATGTCCAGCGCCCCGAAGCGCTGGTGAACCCGGCGTGGTTGGAGGCCTACCGGCGCCTCAAGGCGCAAGGCCGGGTGCGGTTCCTGGGCGCATCTACTCACGATCCGAAGCTGCACGAGATTGTCGCGCGGACCATAGAGACGAATCTGTATGACCTCCTGCTCGTGGCCTACAACCCGACGACCGAGGGCGACCTCTACGGGTCAGCCGGATGGCCGCGCCTTCCGAAGCTTCTCGAGGAAGCGAAGGCTAAGGGCATCGCCGTATCGACGATGAAGATCATGATTGGCGCCGTGGCCTCGGGGACGGTGTCCGGCCTGGGCGCGGACGCAGTCGATCCGAATGACATCGTGGCGCGGGGGAAATACCTCGGAGCCCGCGTGGCTGCCAGCCGCTGGGTTCTGAGCAATCCGAACGTGGACGTAGTGCAGTACACGATGACGGGGCCGGGGACGGTCGCCGCCGCCGTCGAAACGGGCACCACCCGCTTTGTCGGCGGGGATGCCGAACTAGCGAGCGCGTATCACCGATTTGCATCCGGCACCGGTTGTCCGATTCCGTGTTCCGCGCCGTGCCAGACGGCGTGCCCGGCGGAGGTGGCGATCGCGGACGTACTGCGCTACGGCATGTATTACGACCACCACGGACTGCACGCGCAGGCCCGTCTGGAGTACGCCGGTCTGCCGCCGGAAAGCCGGGCGAACATATGCCTGACTTGCGAGAGTCAGGCGTGTCTCAGCGCGTGTCCAGAGGGGGTCCCGGTCAGTGCGCTGACCCGAAGAGCGCACACGCAGCTCTCTCTTGACTAACACGCCGCCCGGCACGGGGCGCGCCAAAGAGATGTTCCAAACGGTCACCGGTCTCTTCAACCGGAACTTCGTCCTGTTGAGCGCCTACGGGATGCTCGCGCTGGCGATGTCCCTGATGCTGGTGACGAATCTGCCGCTCTATTTGGAGGAGGCAGGCTGGGACTCGAGAGCGATGGGGACGATTTTGGGGTCCTATTTCCTGGCGAGTCTGATCGTCCGTCCCTTTGTGGGCCGGGAAGCCGACCGTCGCGGCCGCAAGGTGATCATGGTGGCGGGAGGGGTCCTCCTGCTTCTTCCCCTGCCCCTTTACCTGGTTGCGGACAGTTCGGCGGTCGTGCTTGTTGCGCGAATCCTGCAGGGAGTCGGCTGGGCCATGGCTACGACGGCCGCGGCCGCCCTGGCATCGGAAGTCGTGCCTCAGGACCGGATTGGGATGGGGCTTGGAATCTTCGGGGTTCTCAACAGTCTGGGTTTCACTTTCGGCCCGGCTCTGGGGTCCTATCTGCTGAACGCCTTTGGCGGCGAAGGACTGCTCCTGGGGGCGGCAGGATTGGCCGGGGGGGTCGTCGTCTGCGGCGTTTTGTTGTCACCTCCCGCACAGCGGGCGCCGGCAGCGATACGCTGGAGCGATGCCGGACGGTTCATTCGGCCACTTGCCCGGCCACTCGCCGCAACGCTGTTCATCTGTTTCGGCTACGGAGCGTGTCAGACTTTTCTGCCGCTCTACGCCCGCGCCTCGGATGTGACGAATCCGGGCATCTTCTTCACGGTGTTCTCCATCCTGAGCTTTGGAAGCCGGCCGGTGATGGGGCGGATATCCGATGTCTGGGGCCGCGTCCGGACTGCGTGGCTATTGATCCTGATCATCGCCGGCACGTTCAGTTTGCTCGCCTATTCGGCGTCCTTGCCCTTCCTTGTGACAGCAGGCGTGATGTACGGCGTGGGTCATGGCGCCATATTCACGGTTCTGATGGCGCTCCTGGCCGACATGACGAAGCGTGAAGATCGAGGTTTGACCTACGGGCTCTTTGGGTCGGCCATCGATCTCGGGATCACCAGCGGTACGTTCGCGCTTGGTTTGATGACGGGGGTGATTGGATATTCCGGAGATTTCATGTTGGCGGCCATCCTTGTGCTGGTGGCGATTCCCCTTCTTTATCGGTCGGAACCAGCGGGACGCTCCGCTCCGGTGCACCCATGAATATCGACGGAAGGCTGTCGGGAATGACGGCCGTGATCACCGGAGCGAGCCGCGGTATCGGGCGGGCGCTGGCCGAGGCCGGTCGACGTGAAGGCATGAAGCTGGCGTTGTCCGCGCGAAACGCACAGGCGCTTGAGGCTTTGGCCCGGGAGCTGGATCCGACCGATCGGGAGGTCATCGCCGTGCCGGGGGACGTCGGTGATTGCGGGGCCTGTCAGAGACTGATCGAAGCGGCCGAACGGCACTTCGGTCACATTGACGTGCTCATAAACAACGCCGGGCTGGCTATCGGTGGGAAGATTGCGGACTCCAATCCACAGGATGTTGACCTGATGGTACGCACGAATTTCCTCGGCGCGTACTACTGCACCCGCTTTGCGCTGCCCGGCATGATCGCACGCAAGAGTGGCCACGTGGTCATGATGGATTCCGTGGCCGGCTACCGTTACTCCCCTGGCGGCGCGATCTATTCCGCCACGAAATTCGCGATGCGCGCTCTCGCTGAAGCGCTTCGGTCTGAGGTGCTGGAATGCGGAGTCAAGGTGACGGCGGTGTACCCAGGGGTGACATTGACGACGTACTTCGATCCGGACAATCCCGAGGCCTTGACGCCACCCATCCCCATTGAGGAGATGCTTACGTCCGAAGATGTCGCGGAGGCGACCCTCGCCACGATAGGACTGCCAGAGCGCGTCTCGATAAACACGGTCGTCCTCAGGCCGACAACACAGAAGACCTAGCTAGGAGCAGGCGGGTTTCGCCGCCCTGCGGACCCCCACCGGGAGAACTGGGGCGATGCCGACCTGGAGGTCGGCGGTCCCTTGCCGACGGCGCCCCCTGCGGGATCAGCGGTGGACGAACGAGGCCGGAGTCCGGGGACCGTTCTCGATGAAGTTCCGGGTCCCGATCCGCATGTCCTCGAGGCTGCAGCCCTCGCCGAAGAGGCGGATTTCGAGCTCCAGGCCGGAAGCGAGGTCTCCAGCAGCCCCCTCCCGGACGGCGCGCTGGATGAGGGCGTCCACGGCGCGGGAAAGATGCCCGATGTCCACCTCGGGCAACTCCTCCGGAACGGGGATCGGGCCGTCCGGCATCTCCGGCAGGGAGCCTCCGCCTGACGCCGCCTCGGCGACCACCTGAACCGCCCAGTCCCGCAACCGCTCCCCGGGGACCAGTTCGCTGACGAGGCCCAGCGCGAGCGCCTCCGTCGCCGAAACGGCCCGCCCGGTCCGCAGGATCTCCCAGGCCGCTTCCACCCCGATGAGACGGGGCAGCCGTTGCGTCCCCCCGGCGCCCGGAATGATGCCGAGGTTCGGCTCGGGCTGCATGGCGAGAACCCGGAGTCCCTCGCGCGCGATCCGGGCGTGGCAGGCCATGGCCAGCTCGTTCCCGCCGCCGACTGCCATCCCGTTCAACGCGCAGACCACGGGCTTCCCGAATCCCGCGATCCGGTCAAGGACCCGGTGGGAGGCCCGCGACAGCCGCTCCCCGTCGCCGGGTGATCCGATGCGGGCCAGCATCCGCACATCGGCGCCCGAGACGAACGCCTTGACCCCGAATCCGGTGAGGACCACCCCGGGGACGCCGTCGTCCGCCGCCACCTCGTCGAGATGGCCATCGAACTCGGCGAAGACCTCCTCGTCGAGCGCCCCCAACACTTCCGGCCGGCGGATGGTCAGCACCGCCACCGTTCCGGCCCCCGCCGGAACGTCGCGCCGCCCCACCCGCGGCACCGGGCGGGACGTCCAGTCGGGAAGCTGCGAAGCGAAACCCGCGGGATCGAAGAAATCAGGCTCCCGCTCCCGGTAGGACCGGAGGAGGTCCGAAACCCGCGCCGCCCCCAGCTTTCGCATGAGGCCGAACGGGTGAACGACCGCGAGCGCGAGGTGGCAGGCCATGTCCAGATCGGGCGTCGAGATCGTCCCCTCGGCGGCGGTCCAGGCCGTGAGTCCGAAGTAGGCGGCGGTAATCCGTGCCTCGATGGCCCGCTTCCGCTCCTCCGGAACGGACACCTCCTCGCCCCGCGCCGGAACCTCCCAGACCCGGCCGGTGGGGCCTCCCTCGGCCATCGCCTCGTCGAGGAGGCGCGGAACCCGGAACCAGGGGTGGAGGCGCTCGTGCATCGCGGCGAACCCCTCGTGAGCGATCGGATTCCCGCCGGTCAGGTTCATGGCGGTGAAGGGGCCGATCCCGAGCTTCAGCGCCCGGCGGGCGACGTCATCCACCTCCTTCGAGGTCCCGAGCCCTTCCTCGACCGCGAGGGCGGCGGCGAGGAACAGTCCTTCGAAGATGGGATTCAGGGCGTGGCCGAAACGGCTGGCGACCGCGACCGGCACCTTGCCGATCTCCTCGTAGAAACCGAGCAGCCAGGGGACGAGTTCCCGCGCGGGCTCCGCGGCGACGAGCTCGACGACCGGGTTCCGCTCCGCCGGGAAGAAGTAGTGGGCGACAGCGGCCCGTCCCGGTTCGAAAAGCCCGGCAAAGATGCGGGACGGCTCGAGGTGCGAGGAGTTCGACAGCAGCACCGCCCCGGGGTCCACGAGTTCCTCGACCGAGGCGAAGATGCGCCGTTTGATCGCGAGATCCTCGGACGCGGCCTCGATGACGAGGTCCACGCCGGCGAGCCGGCCGTAGTCGCTCGTGAACTGGACCGATGACCGCATCCGCTCGGCCTCGGCGTCCTTGAACGCCCCCGACTGGCGACCCTTCTCGATCTTCCCGAACATCTTCCGGCGGCCGGACGCGAGCGCCGCCTCCGAAATGTCCAGGACCGCGGTCTCCACCCCGTGCGGAGCGAGCGTCTTGATCAGGTGGAGGGCGATGTCGGGGCCGATCTGACCCGAGCCGATGACCGCGGCGCGGCGGATCGCACGTCCCTGCCAGGAAAAGCCGGCGATCCTGCCTTCCATTCCCGGCGGCTCAGCGATCTTCGTCGGAAATCCGCGATTGCCAGCGCTCGATCTGCCTCGCCGCAGCGTCGCGGCCGCCGAGACCGAAGGCCACCGCGAAAGCCACCGCGACCGCTCCGAGCACGATGCCGAACGCCAGCTCGATGATCTCGTTGGCGATTCCCATCTGGCGCAGCCCGACCGCGGTGGTGAACAGGAGGATGCCCACCCGCGCCGCGAGCGCCAGCAGCCGCGCCTGCGGGATTGAACTCGCCAGAATCCCGCGCGCCGAGAGGTTGGCGAGCAAGACCCCGAATCCCAGGAACACCACTCCCAGCAGGAACTGGCCGGTGAACTGGAGCAGCCGGGTCAGGAGGTCCGCCGCGTTCTCGAACCCGACAAGGCTCGCCGCCTCGATGCTCGCAAACAGCATGATGAGGGCCAGCACCACCACCCGCACGACGTTCGAAGCCGCGAACTCGTCGCCGGTTGCCGTGCTGGTCAGCCCGATCCGGGTGAGCACGTGGTCGAAACCGGCTCCCCGCAGGAGATCGCGCGCCAGGTTCGAGATGACCCGACCCACCACGTAGGCGGTCAGGAGCAGCGCCACCGCCACCAGTAAGAGCGGCAGGGCGGCAAAGACCCGGCCCAGCATCTCGCTCGCGGGTGCGGTGATCACGTCGAGGCTCAGGCGGTCGAGTCCGGTCAGGATCACGGGGAAGAGCACCAGCAGATAGGCGATCCAGCCGAGGAGCGCGGAAGGCGTCCTCGAACCCAGAACCCGCCGGAGTCCCAGCCTTTCCGCGGCCCTGTCGAGTCCCACCGCGGCGAGCAGATTCGTCACCACCGCCTTCGCAATCCGAGCGATGAACCAGCCGACGAGAAAGATGATGATCGCGCCGAGGACGTTCGGCAGGAAGGTGATCACCTCATTCACGATCGTCTCGATCGGAAGCAGCACGCCCTCGAGTTCGAGCGCCTTCAGGATCGGTGGCAGGAACAGCAGCAGCACGACCCAGTAGACGACCTCGGGGACCGCATGCGAGATCCGGCCCGGCGGCCGGTCGTCCCCCCGATCGAGCCGCTCGTCCACCCCGGCCGCCTCGAGCGCCACCCGCACGGCGCGGCGGAGCACCGCGGCCAGGAACCAGGCCGCGAGGAACAGCACGAGAGCCCGCCCCAACTGGGCCGCCATCCCCATGATCCGCCCGAGCAGCGTTCCCCCGATACCGCCGACGGTCGAAAAGTCCACGATCGAGGCCACGCCGGCGGCGACGAGGACCAAGAGGCCCCAGAACACGATCCGGCCCGCGATCGCCTCCACATCCTGGCGGGAGGCCCGTTCCGGCCCCAGCACGAGGCGCACCCCGCCCCCAACCCGCGCGGCCACCTTTTCCCTCAGACCCAGGCGGAACAGGGCCCGGCGGAGCAGGATGACCACCGCCAGCGCGAAACCGAAGGCGGCCACCAGGACGCCCAGCGCGATCACGAGGTGACCTACGGTCGAATCGAAGATCGGCGGGATCCGGCGCAGTAGATCGGAGAGTGCGTCGAGCATGGCGGGATGGTAGCTAACAGCCTGTGGACAATGTCACGCGGCCCAGTTCTCCCGGTGGGGGCCCCTCCCTCGCGCGCCTTGTCAGCCGGGCGCCTCGCCCCCACCGGGAGGACTGGCCGCTCTCGGCGCTCACGCCACACTATCCACAGGCTGTTAATCCGGCGTCCAAGCCGCCGCTGCGGGCCTTCCGGCGGGAAGACTCCCCCCGAAGTCGCGGTGGTACATTCCCCTGAATTCAGGGTCCCGTCCGGCGATTTCGGCTGCGGCCCCGCATTCCCCTAAGGAGCTAACCGCCTGTGGACAAAGTCACGCGGCCCAGTTCTCCCGGTGGGGGCTCGACCGGCGATGCATCCCGACTGAACCGCGCCTCTACGAGGCGCTCATCGTTGCGTTTCGGTCGGAATACACCCGGTATTCCTTCCTCACGCGCCTTGTCAGCCGGGCGCCTCACCGCTCTCGGCACTCACGTTACTTCATCCACAGGCGGTTAAAAAGCGATGAGGCGCAGGCGGTTTCTTCATTCGATGGGCGAAGCGGGCAGCGCTGCGCTCGTCACCACACTTTTTGGGCCGGAGACGATCCGGAACGTCGAGGCGGCGGCGCAGCGAACGTCCGGGGCAAGCCCCGAAGACCTGGCCGGCGACGAGAACTACTGGAGCGAGATCCAGCAGGCGTTCAGCGTTTCGCGATCGATCATCAACCTGAACAACGGCGGGGTGTGCCCGTCACCCCGGATGGTCACCGAAGCGTTCGTCCGCTACACCTGGCAGCAGGAAGAGGCCCCCGTGTACACGATGTGGCAGATCTTGGAGCCCCGGAAGGAGAACGTGCGGCAGCGGCTCGCGACGGTCTTCGGGTGCGACCCCGAAGAAGTCGCGCTCGTCCGGAATACCTCCGAAGCGATGGAGATCCTGCTGCTGGGGATGGATCTGAAGTCCGGCGACGAGGTCCTCACCACCACCCAGGATTACGGGCGGATGCTCACCACCATCCGCCAACGGATACGCCGCGAGGGGATCGACCTCAAGTTCATCCAGATCCCGACCCCGGCCGAAACCGACGAAGAGGTCGTGGAGGGTTTCCGGAACGCCATCACCGACAACACCCGGATCATCCTGATGTCCCACCAGATCAACCTCACCGGACAGATCCTCCCGGTGAAGGCGGTCTGCGACATGGCCCGCGAGCGCGGCGTCGAGGTCATGGTGGACGGCGCCCACTCCTTCGCCCAGTTCGACTTCAAGCACGAGGACATCGGCTGCGACTACTTCGGGACGAGCCTCCACAAGTGGCTGCTGGCCCCCAAGGGGACCGGGATGCTCTACGTGAAGAAGGAAAAAATTCCGAAGATCTGGCCCATGATGCCGGCCCCCGAGCGCATGGATGCCGACATCCGCAAGTTCGAGGAGATCGGCACCCACCCCGCCGCCAACTTCGTCGCGGTCGGCGAGGCGATCACCTTCCACAACACGGTAGGCGCGAAGAACAAGGAAGCGCGGCTCCGCTACCTGAAGGACACCTGGGCCGACCGCCTCTCGGCGCTCCCCGATACCGAGCTTCACACCTCGCGGAACCCCAAGTTGAGTTGCGCCATCGGCAACATCAACCTGAAGACGGTCGAGGCCCCCCGGCTCCGTGACTACTTCTGGGAGAAGCACCACATCATCGTCACCCCGATCATGCACGAGGAGTTCCAGGGACTCCGGATCACGCCGAACCTCTATACGACCATGGCCGAACTCGACTACTTCTGCGAGGTGTACGAACACGTTGCGAAGAACGGCTTGCCGAAGTCGGCCTAGCAGCCCGCGTGAAGAGCCGCCCGGCCGAACGTCCCGGGATCTGACGCCCGGCGGCCGGCGATGATCCGAACCGCGGCGCCCCATGCCGCCGCCCCGGCGTTTCGTCAGTACGACCACAACCCGGCGTTCTACGACGAGATGTTCGAGACCGACGGGTCCCCGCGGAGCCACTGCGCGGACTTCTTCGAAACGATCCGGCAGACACCACCCGAGGTCCTGCGACAGATCCAGGAGCGCGTCACCCGCTCGTTCCTCCACGAGGGAATCACCTTCACGGTCTACGGCGACGAGCAGACCATCGAGCGGGTCTTCCCCATTGACTGCCTGCCGCGCATCGTGCGGGGGGACGACTGGGACGCCGTCGCCCGCGGGCTGGAACAGCGGCTCCGGGCGCTCAACCTGTTCCTGCACGACATCTACCACCGGGGTCTCATCATCCGGGACGGGGTGATTCCTGCGGAGCTGGTGTACGGCAACAAGCACTACCGGATCGAAATGCGGGGCATCGAGGTCCCGCACGGGGCCTACGTCTCGGTCTGCGGGACCGACCTGGTGCGCACTCACGACGGATTCGCGGTCCTCGAAGACAACCTCCGGGTGCCCTCCGGCGTCAGCTACATGCTCGCCTGCCGCGATGCGCTCAAGCGCAGCATGCCGCGACTCTTCCGGCGTTCGCGGGTGCGCGACGTGGAGCAGTACAGCCGGCTGCTGCTCGACACGCTCCGGTCGCTCGCGCCGCCGCAGGTGAACGATCCGAACATCGTCCTGCTCACCCCCGGCGTCTACAACTCGGCCTACTACGAGCACGCGTTCCTGGCCCGCCAGATGGGTATCGAACTGGTCGAGGGACGCGACCTGCTGGTGCACAACCGGCGCGTCTTCATGCGGACCACCGCCGGGCTTCGGCAGGTGGACGTGATCTATCGCCGCATCGACGACGACTTCATCGACCCGGTCGCCTTCCGCGAGGATTCGGTCCTCGGCGTGCCGGGTCTGTTCCACGCCTACCGGGCGGGCCGGGTCGTCATCGCGAACGCCCCCGGGACCGGCGTCGCCGACGACAAGGCGGTCTACGCCTTCGTGCCGCGCATCATCAAGTACTACCTGGGCGAGGAGCCGTTGATCAACGCCATCCCGACCACGCTCTGCCGCGAACACGAAGGACTTTCCTACACCCTCGCCAACCTGGACAAGCTGGTGGTGAAGATGGTCGGGGAGTCCGGGGGTTACGGGATGCTGGTGGGGCCCCACGCATCGCAGGCGGAGCGGGCCGAGTTTACGCGGGCGCTCCGGGAGAACCCGGCCAACTACATCTCTCAACCGACGCTCGCCCTGTCGCGGGCCCCGTGCCTCGTCGGGGCGCACATCGAGCCGCGACACGTGGACCTCCGGCCGTTCATTCTGCAGGCGGAACGGACCGAGATCGTTCCCGGAGGCCTGTGCCGTGTCGCGCTCAAGAAAGGCAGCCTGGTGGTGAACTCCAGCCAGGGAGGCGGCTCCAAGGACGCCTGGATCGTGGATGCTCCGGAAGCGCCGAGGACCCACGCCCCGACGGACGGCTGATCATGCTCGCCCGCGTCGCCGACAACCTCTACTGGATGAGTCGCTACCTGGAGCGCGCGGACCAGACCATCCGGCTGCTGGGAGTCCAGGTCCGCTCCGTGGCCGACAACACTTCCGAGCAGGTGGCAGCCGGGTGGACGCGGCTCTTCCGCAGCCTGAAGGTCCAGCCTCCGGGCGGCGATCCGCTCTACGGCGATGAGGACGCCTTCCTGCTTGCCGATGCCTACACGCTGGCGGACTTCATGAGCTTCGAGCGGGACAACCACGGCTCGATGCTGTCCCTGTGGGCCATGTCACGAGAGAACGCCCGGCAGGCTCGGCAGGAGATCACCCAGGAGATGTGGGGACAGCTCAATCGGACCTATCTCTCGCTGCGGGAGACCGAACTGCATTTCTTCTGGAACAAGGAGCCGGAGAACTTCTACCGGGAGACCTCGGCGCAGATCTACCTCTTCCGGGGAGTGACCGACAACGGCCTCCGGCACGGGCTCGCCTGGGATTTCATCCGGCTCGGCCGCTTCATGGAGCGTATCCAGGTCACCACCGAAATCCTCGACAACTACCTTCCGAGCCTCGACGACGAGGACACCGACCTCGACTGGTCGCTGCTCCTCAGGAATTGCGCGAGCTTCGAGCCCTATTGCCGCCACTACACGCCCGCGATCGACCCGTGGAAGGTGATGACCTTCCTGATCCACGAACCGGAGTCACCCCACACCCTCCGGTTCGCCGCCGAGGAGATTCGCAACTGCCTCGGGCGGATCGATCCCGCCGGAGGCGCCCGGCATCCGCTGCAGCCGGCCCACCGGATCGCCGGCCAACTCCGGGCCCTCCTGATCTACGGTTCCCAGGAACCCGGCGATCTGGCGTCCACACTCGCCGAAGTGCGCCAGCTTTCCCGCGACCTCCACCAGGAGATCTATCGCCGGTACATCTTCTACCCGGCGGATCAGGCCCTGCCGGGGAGGTAACAGCCTGTGAACAGAGTCCCGCGGCCCAGTTCTCCCGGTGGGGGCTCGACCGGCGATGCATCCCGGCTGAGCCGCGACGCTTCGCGTCGCTCATCGTTGCGCTTCGGTCGAAATACACCCGGGCCAGTTCTCCCGGTGGGGGCTCCTCCCTCGCGCGCCTTGTCAGCCGGGCGCCTCGCCCCCACCGGGAGAACTGGCGGTCTCGGCGCTCACGGGACTCTGCCCACAGACTGTTGACAGTGTCCCGGCAATCGGCGCTCTATCGCGTAGAGCACGTCACGCGCTTCCAGTATTCGGAACCGGTCCGCGAGTCCGTGGTTACCCTCTACCTGCAGCCCCGAAGCGACGCCTCCCAGCATCTGGAGTCCTTCCAGATCCTCACCAATCCCGGGGCCGAACTCGGCAACTACAAGGACTGCTTCGGCAATGCGGTGCATTTCTTCGACGTTCCGGGCGAACACGCACAGTTGACGGTCACCTCGAGGTCGCTGGTCGCCCTCCACGCCATCGAGCCCGAAGAGGCGGCCCACTCGGGCTGGGATGATCTGGAGGAGGCGCAGACGCCCTCGACGTGGCACCTCCTGCACCCGACCCCGCTCACCCGACCGACTGCGGCGCTTGCCGCCTTCGTCGACCGGCGCGGCATCGCGCGCCTCGAGACTCCCCTCGCTTCGATCCG
Organism: Candidatus Marinacidobacterium sp.; assembly: GCA_965250045.1. GTDB lineage: Bacteria > Acidobacteriota > Vicinamibacteria > Marinacidobacterales > Marinacidobacteraceae > Marinacidobacterium. The sequence goes on along the minus strand of OZ252286.1, from coordinate 1,615,980 downwards.
GGAGTTGACGGCCCGGATTCACGGAGCGCTCGCCTTCGAGCGGGGACGAACCCGCGTCGACTCGCCGATCGACGACGCCCTGATGGCCGAGAGCGGGGTCTGCCAGGACTTTTCCCACATCATGCTGGCGATCGTGCGCGGCTGGGGGATCCCGGCCCAGTACGTGTCCGGGTACCTCTTCCCCGTCCGGAAAGGGCGTGAACAGATCATGGCGCAAGCCAGCCACGCCTGGATCGAATGCCTGTTACCCGGCCTCGGCTGGGTCGGGGCGGACCCCACGAACAACACCGTGTCCCCCCGGCATCACATCCGGGTGGCTACCGGACGGGACTACCGCGATGTTCCGCCGACCCGCGGCACCTTTCGGGGGGCCGCCTGGCAGCAACTCGAGGTAGTGGTCAACATCACAGCCGTGGACACGGAGCCGTCCGGCGCCCCGGCGGGCCGGGAAAACGAGCGCTCCACCGCCCGGTCAAGATAAAGTTGCTTCCCCGATGGCACGCAAGCGCGGCTCCGGCGCAAAGGCGGAAGGACCGACTTTCTCCTCCAAGCTGGAGAAGGATCTGGGAGAGCTCAGCCGGATGCTCATAGAGCTCGAGGAGTTTGCGGAAGCGCACAACGTGCCCCCCATGGACACTCAGCGAATCACCCTTTCCGTGGACGAACTGGTCACTAACGTCATCAAATATGGAACGCGAGCAAGCGAACATGCCCACATTCACGTATGGGCGACGATCGCCGCAAACGTCTTTCATATCGAGATCGAAGATCACGGGAAACGATTCGACCCGTTTCACGAAGCGCCGGTCCCCGACACGAGCCTGCCTCTCGAAGACAGGCCGATCGGAGGACTCGGTGTTTTTCTCGTTCAGTCGCTGATGACGTCGACGCACTACGAACGGATCAAAGATCGAAACCGAATGACCCTGACCCGATCGCTTTCGGCCGGCGATCAGGAGGAAGCCCAATGAACCTGACAGATGAGACGAAGAACGGTGTTCTCGTGCTCTCACCCCAAGGGCGCATCGACACCCGCTCGAGCGGCGAGTTCGAGCAGGCGGTGATGGCGCATGCCATCGGACCGGACGGCACCACCCAGGTGGTGATGAATTTCGCCGGGTTGGACTACATCAACTCGACGGGGATGCGGGTGTTGCTGATTCTCGCCAAGAGGCTGGCCGGGGTGAAGGGCAAGCTGGTTCTCTGCGAAATGAAGGAGCACATCCTCGAGGTCTTCAAGATCAGCGGTTTCAATCAGATCCTGACGATTACCGACACCGCAGACGAGGCGCTCAAGCGCTTTTAGATCCGGCGGGCCGGACCCGGGCTGAGGGTCCCGATTCGATATCCCCACCAGGTCCCGGGATTCAGATGACAGCGGAACGTGACAAGGTTGACACAAGCAGCGGAACGAGACGCGAGAGACGCGACCCCGGGCAGATAACGGGAAAACCGCGGCGCCAGTCGAGGCGCCGGTCGAACTGAGCGCGGCGGGCTCCTGGGGCCTGCCGGACCTACTGCGAGGCCGGCATTTTCGAATCCCGGCGGTACCCGGACGCCACGACCCGCACCCCGCCAGCGCGGTAACCGCCGGGAATCTTGAGTAGCTCGAACTCCACCGCCTGACCCTCGATCAGGAACCCCGGCTCCGGATCCAGCAGGGCGCGGCTCGGCACGTGGACGTCCGGCCCCTCAAAGCGCTGGATGAATCCTTCGCCCCGGTTGCGGTCGTACCACTTCACGACTCCTTCGGCCATGACACCCCATTCTCTCACGCCGAGGCCTTGGCAGCCGGTCGACGGAGTCACGCGGGCCCGGCCCCTCACGTCACCTTGTCCACAGGCTGTCAGGAGGCTGATTCCGCGGGCCTCTTCCAGTCCGTGTGGGGCGCCCGGTTGTGGACGAACCACTGCCAGAGGAGTCTCCCGTAGCTCGTCGGACGGGCGCCTTCTTCCTCGAAGAACGGTCGCAGCAGGAAGTGGAGCGCCCGAAGGTTGTAAAACGGCACGCGCGGGAAGTAGTGGTGCTCGAGGTGGTATCCCGACCACAGGAACGCCACCTCCCAGAACCGTGACGGCCGCAGGACGCTTCCCCAGAGCGCCGGGTTCTCGGGCACGATGTCGTAGTGCTGGCCGAGCCGGTTCACCGTAAAGGCCACCGGAAACACGAGGAATACCGGGATCAGGTAGGCCTTGAAGGCCGCGAAGAATCCGCCGGCGGCAATCAGTCCGGCAAGGATCGCCAGGTGTCCCACTATCGTGAGGGTGCGTTCCCTCGCGATGGCGCGCCGGATCTCTTCCGGGTAACCGGCCGACTCCCGGCGGGCCGCCCGGAAATAGATCGGGATGAGCGCCGGCGTCAGGTAGAGCGCCTTGAACCAGCGCGCGTTCCGTTTCGGGGAAAGCCAGTGCCGTTTCGGGTCCGCCTCGGCATCTCCCAACTGGGCGTGGTGATCGAGGTGCCAGCGGGTGAACTGGGTCGCCGAAATCCCGCTCGGGAACGCGTAGAGATGACGAAGAAACCGGGTACCGGAATGTCCGCCCCCGCCAAAGACCAACTGGTGCACCACCTCGTGGAGCATCACCGTGAAGTTGAAGACCGTGAACCCGACGACCACGGCGGCCGGAACCCAGATCCACCATTCGGAAGCCTGCCAGGCGACCGCACCGGCCCCGAAGAGCAGCAGGTACTGCCAACCCAGAACGAGGAAGTGAAGGAACGGCCGACGCTGGTGGAGCCGCCGCAACTCCGCCGGCGGCACCGTAGCAGCCAGCCGGGCACGCAGATCGCCGGTCTGATCGGCCCAGTACGAACGCCCCTGGCCAGCGGATCCCATGCTTGCCGGTCATGGTACTGCTCGCGCCGCAGCGCTGCCAGCTTCCGGCGCCGCACTATGATCGCGCCCGATCCGGAGCGCCGTGGGGTCTCGGGGCGCCGAGCCGGAACCGGAGGAGGAACCCATCACCGCGTATCGAGCCGGCCCGTTCCCCCGCGACGGAAAGCGCGGCGGCGGCGGTCGCGGCGGGTCCGATCTCGCCGCTCGCTGCCGCCGGCTCGACGGACGCGGATACCCGGCCTACCGGGACCTCGAAGGGCAATGGTCCCTCGGGGACGGGATCACCGTCTTCGTGGACCGGGTGGCCCGCGACCCCTTCGCTCCCCCGTCGCGCATCCGGCTCCGGGTGGACGGGGCGGCGGCGGAGTTCCCGCCCGCGCTCTTCCGGAACCGGGTCCGCCGGATCGGGCTCTCCGACTACCTCGCGCGCCGGGTGAACGATGCGATTCCGGGTTCGGGAAGCCGCTCCGGGTCGGGGAACAGCGGAGTGATCCGGGTCGATGCGGGCGGACAGGAGGTGCTGGAGCGGACCGCAGTCCGGATCTCCGGCGATGGGTCCGACGCGGGTTTCGTCGAAGCCCGCCTGGAAGTCGGCCTCCCGGCGGCGGGCCGCCGCATCCTGGGACATCGGGCTGCCGACCTGCTGGCCGGCGAACTCCCCCGAATCGCCCGGCAGGCGCTCGTCTTCCGGAACCTCCCCGAGGGAGGCGCGGCGTCCTTCGCGGACGACATCGAAAACCAGGAGCACCTGCGCTCTCAGCTCGAGCCCCGGAACCTCGCAGCGTTCGTCGCCGATGGGGCACTCCTCCCGCGCACACACGGGGCGAGCGAACGTCCGCTTCGCGACGGGGTCGTCGCTTTCGGAACTCCGCCGTCGCTGCGGGTGAGTCTCTCCCTGCTCCACTACGGAAGCGGACCTCCGGAGATCTCCGGTATGGGGATTCCGGAGGGCGTCACGCTCATCGTGGGCGGCGGCTTCCACGGGAAGTCCACCCTGCTCCAGGCGCTCGCCCGCTCGGTGGTCCCGCACATCTCCGGAGACGGACGGGAGCGGGTCGTGACGCGCGCTGACGCGGTCACCATCCGCGCCGAGGAAGGACGCGCGGTGTCCGCGGTGGACGTGAGTCCGTTCATCCGCGAGTTGCCCGGAGGACGGCCGACCACGGCGTTCTCCACCGAGAACGCGAGCGGCAGCACGAGCCAGGCGGCCTCCATCGTCGAGGCGCTCGAGGCGGGTTCGCGGCTGCTGCTGATGGACGAAGACACCTCGGCCACCAATCTCATGATCCGCGATGCCCGGATGCAGGCGCTGGTGGAACGCGATGCCGAGCCGATCGTCGCCCTCCTCGACCGGGTGCGGGAGCTCTACGAGAGCCACCGGGTCTCCACCATCCTGGTGATGGGCGGCTCCGGGGACTATTTCGACGCCGCCGATACCGTGATCCAGTTGGCGGACTATCGGCCGCGCGAGGTCACGGCGCTGGCGCGGGAAGTGGGGGCCCGGTATCCGACCCGGCGGTCCCCCGAGCCCGCCGCGGCCAGCTTCGGTGGCCGGGTGCGGCATCCGGACGCGCGGAGCTTCGATCCGGCCGGCCGGAAGGGAACACCGCGGATCCGGACAACGCGCCGCGACCTCCTCCTCTACGGAGAGGAGGAGGTGGACCTGCGGGCGGTGGAACAGCTCTTCGACGAGAGCCAGACGCGGGCAGCCGGGTACTCCATGGCCGTCGCCGCCGGCGATTTCGCAGGGCTTTCCGTCGGCGAACTCCTCGATGCCCTCGAGGCCCGCCTCGACGAGGCAGGCCTCGAATCGCTCACCGCCGATGGCCGCGCCGGCGCTCATCCCGGCCGGCTTGCGCGGCCGCGCCGCTACGAGATCGCCGCGGCCCTGAACCGCCTCCGCCGCGGCCGGTTCCACAACCGTCCCACCGGTTAGGCGGAAGTTTCGAGGGATGCACTGTGTAACTTACGTGATTTGAGGGAGTTGGCGGATTATGTGATGTTGGTTACTGGCTACAAGAGGAGTGAGACGCGGAGGAGTTCGCTCGAGCGTTTCTGAACGGGGGTAGGTTCGGGGTGTTGAATGAAGGTGTTTTGTGTTCCGGGGATGCGCATGGTGTTGGCGGTGAAGGTGCCGAGTTCGGTGAGCAGGGATCGGAAGCTGTGGACGGGGAGGTCGTCGTGGGTGCGTTTGCGGGCGGCCTTGTTGCGGGCGGCGGGTGAGCGTTGCGCGGGGCGCACCACCGAGGTGCGCAGGCTGTCGGCAGTATCGGGGTCGTGATCGTCGAACAGGAGGGGTGCGAGATCCTTGCGCAGGTTCCACTCGACGTAGTAGGCGAGCATGCAGAGGAGGATGTGGGCGCGGACGCGGTCCGGTCGTCGGTGGTGGATGGGGCGGACCTTGAGGTCCACCGATTTGAGGCAGCGGAAGGCGCGTTCGACTCTGGAGAGGTTCTTGTAGGCGCGGACGGTGCGAGCGGCGTCGAGGCGCTCGGGCTCGACATTGGAGCGGATGATGTAGATGCCGTCGAGTTGTTCTTCGGCGGTGATCTGCTCCTGGAGGCGTTCGAAGGAGAAGGAGTCCTCGGTGATCTGGGGGTCGAAGTGCTTGGCGACCTTGTATCGGTCGATGACCTTTCCGACGCGGATGCCGATGGCGTCCTTGCCGCGGAGGGGCCGCTTGGGCCGCCGGGTGGCTTGAGCGATGGGTTCGAGGAGCTTTTCGGTGGCGGCGAGGAGTTCGAGCCGCTTGCGTCGGCGCTCGGCGGCGAGCCTCGGGTTGCGGCAGACGATGAGCCGTTCCCCGGGGAAGTCGTCGCTGGTGACTTCGGCGAGGTCCCGCTGGTCGAACAGGGAGGGTTGCACGGTCCCGTCGGCGATGAGTTTCCTGATGGCGGGGGCGCGCAGGGAGGTGATCCAGCGCAGCCCCTCGACGCTGGCGAGATCCTCGCGGATGCGGGCGGCGGTGAGCATGCCCCGATCTCCCACCAGGACCAGGCGGGCGAGGCCGAAGCGGAGTCGGAGCTTGTCCACCTGGCAGGCCACCGTCTTCGGGTCGCTGGTGTTGCCTTCGAAGACTTCGACGGCGATGGGGCACCCTTCGGGGGAGCACAGCAGCCCGAAGACGATCTGGAGCTTGTTCTTCTTGCCGTCGCGGCTGTAGCCGCGGCGGGCGAGGGGGCAATGGGTTCCTTCCAGGTAGGTGGAGGTGAGGTCGTAGAGGACGAGGGTGTTTTCCTGGAGATGGCGGCGGGCGAGGCGCTGTTCGATGCCGGGTTGGCGGCGGAGCAGCCAGTCCATGGCGTCGTAGAGTTCGTGCTGATCGACATCGCCGAGGCGGAGGAGTTCTCCCAGGGTGGAGACGGCGGTTTCGGAGGTCAGAGCGCGTGCGGTGGCGAGTTTGGAACGGGCGTCGATGACGCGGGCGACGATGAGGGCGATGGTGAGATCGCGGTGCCGGCTGGGGGCGCGGGCGATGAGGGAGTGGAGGCCGAGTCGTCGGAGGGTTCCGAGGACGGCGGCGACATGCCCGTGGGGGAGGACGCGGCGGCAGGGGAAGGTTTCGTTGGGGGAGACGAGGGTTTCGCCTTTGAGGACGCGGCGGAGTGTTTCGACGGCGTGATCGGGGAGTTTGGAGAGGTTGGCGAGGGTTCGCTTTTTCACCTTGCGTCCGTCGCGGAAGGACTCACGGAGGAGGACGGCGGGGGGCGAGTTCCGGTTGGGCACGCGTTCGACATACATGACTACTGAGTATAGCGTTTGATTCCCTGGTATTCACCCTTATTATCTCACTATGTGCGCCGTATACATGGCTACACATTCTGACGCAGGACCGCCCAAGCCACGAGCCAAGTCCTTCTATTCCCGGGAACTACGCCCGTTCAGAGCCCAAAATAGCCCTGAAACTTCGGGTTAGGAACCACCGACCTCCAGCAAATCCCGTCGTAAGGAGGAACCCCGTTCGGCGGCATGGCACCGCCGGCCCGGGAACGCCGACCTCCGGTCGGCACAGCGGCGCGCAGCGCCGCGGACGGCGCAACGCCGTGTGACTGCGCGGCTCGCGTCTCGGCATCTACCCCGGTTGGCGGAGTGGCGGGCAAGTACGGGAACGCTGGCCAGTTCTCCCCGGCGGGCCGGCACCGCTGCGCAACAGCGCAGCGAAACCGCGCGCTGCCGACCCGCGTGAAGCGCGCGTGACAGCGGGAACGCGACCAGAGGTGCGGGACCGCTTGAGTTGTTCCACCGGCTGCTAGGGTTTCCCGCCACCCCCTGAAGGACCGATCCATGACCCCGATCCCCACTCACAGCCTGCTCCTCGCCGTTCCGCTGGCCGGCGCCGCCTGCACGGGCTCCGAAGCGCCGGAGGTTCAGGCCGCCGAACGCCTCCTCATCGACGGCGGCACGGTGGTGGTCATGGACGAGGCCGGCACCATCCTCGAAGGCGGCGCGGTGCTCGTCGAGGACGACCGGATCGTGGGACTCTTCGACCGGGCGGCGCCCCGGCCGGCGGAAATCCCCACCCTGGACGCCACCGGTCAACTCGTCATTCCCGGCCTCATCAACACCCACGGGCACGCCGCCATGTCGCTGCTCCGGGGGCTGGCCGACGACCTGCCGCTGATGGACTGGCTGGAGCAGAACATCTTTCCGGCCGAAGCCGAACTCGTGGCTCCCGATTTCGTCTACTGGGGAACGCTCCTCTCCTCCATCGAGATGCTGAAGAGCGGCACCACCACCTTCACCGACATGTACTACTTCCGGGAGGAGGTGGCCCGGGCGACCATCGAGGCCGGGATCCGGGCGGTGGTCGGCCCGCACGTGATCGGCTTTCCGACCCCCGATTTTGCGACCCCGGAGGAATCGCTCGCCGAGGCGGACGCCTTCTTCGAGAAGTATGAGGACCATCCGCTCCTCATTCCGGGAACCGCGGCCCACGCCCTCTACACGACCCCCCTGGAACCCACCCGGGCGGCCTTCGAGGTCGCAGACCGCTATGGAGCTCCCTTCCAGATCCATGTCGTCGAGGCGCGCGACGAGGACGAGCGGATCGAGGCGGCGATCGGCATGCGCACGATCGAGGCTCTGGATTCCATCGGCGCCCTCCGTCCCGGAACCGTGCTCGCCCACGGGACCTACCTCTCGGAAGAGGACATCGGCCGGATCGCGGCCGGCGGCGCCGGAGTGGCCCACAACCCCGAGAGCAACATGAAGCTCGGAGCGGATCGGGCGGCGCCGGTCGAGGCGCTGCTCGCCGCCGGGGTCCCGGTGGGACTCGGGACCGACGGCCCGGCGAGCAACAACGACCTCGACATGTTCGGGGAGATGGACACCGCGGCCAAGCTCCACAAGTTCGCGAACGGAGATCCGACTGCCCTTCCCGCGGAAACCGTCTTCCGGATGGCCACCACGGGCGGCGCCCGGGTGCTCAACCAACAGAACCACATCGGCTCTCTTGAAGTCGGCAAGAAGGCGGACATCGTGCTGGTGGAGACCCGCCGCGCCGGAATGACGCCGCTCTACCGCCCTTACTCCCACCTCGTCTACGTCACCCGGGGCAGCGACGTCCGCACCGTGCTGGTGAACGGGAAGATCGTGGTGCGGGACGGCGAGATCACCACTCTCGACGAGGAAGAGGTGATGGAGAAGGCCCGGGGTTTCGCCGATCAGGTGCGCGAGGTCGTGGCGCGGGTTAACAGTCCGCGAACGGAGTGACGCGGCCCAGTTCTCCCGGTGGGGGCTCGGCCAGCGATCCATCCCGGCCAAACAGCCGGTAGTGAAACCCGCGCGGCGTTCGGCCGGCGATCCATCCCGGCCAAACAACCGGTGATGAAACCCACGCGGCGTTCGGCCGGCGATCCATCCCGGCTGAACCGCGTCGCTTCGCGCCGCTCATCGTTGCGTTTCGGTCGGAATACACGCGGTATTCCTCCCTCACGCGCCTTGTCAGCCGGGCGCCTCACCGGCCTCGGCGCTCACGTGGGTTCCACCACCGGCTGTTCACCGCGTCGCTTCGCGCCGCTCGTCGTTGCGTTTCGGTCGAAATACACCCGGTATTCCTCCCTCACACGCCTTGTCAGCCGGGCGGCTCGCCGGCCTCGGCGCTCACCCGGGTTCCACCACCGGCTGTTCACCGCGCCGCTATGCGTCGCTCATCGTTGCGCTTCGGTCGCAATACACTCGGTATTTCTCCCTCGCGCGCCTTGTCAGCCGGGCGCCTCGCCGCCTGTTCTCCCGGTGGGGGCCTCGGCGCTCACGTGAGTTTCACCACAGGCTGTTAACGCCACCGGTGCGGCTCTACCGCGGGGTTCGCTTGGGAGACAATGTGCGGGTCACGGGATCCGCGACACAAGACGAAGAAGGACGGAACGAATGACCCAGCGGAGACTGCGGTGGGCGGCGCGCCTGGCGACGGCCCTGCTGCTCGGTGGATGCGCAACGGTGGCTCTGGCGGGCTGCGCTACGGGTGACCGTGACGAGGCGGGGGCGGGAGCCGGCGAGAAGCGGGCGACCGCGGAGGCGGGTTCAGCGCTCTCCTTCCCGGCCGAGCCCCCGGACGGGCCGATGCCCGAGATCGGACCGGCGCCCGAGGATTACACGCCGACGGCCGCGGGGGCACCCGCCACCGACATCTGGCTGGGGACCCTCGTCTCGGGCGGCGGCGCGCTCTCGATCTCCGACCTGGAGCAGGCGACCGACCGCGACGCCTACGACAACCAGCCCAGCTTCCTCCTCGACGGCTCGGCCATCCTCCACACGGCGGCGCTGGACCAGCGCCAGACCGAAATCATGCGCCTTGGGGTGACCTCCCGGACGGGATCCGGCGCCGGCCCCGGAGCCTCTGAGCAGGTGACGCACACGGAGGAGGCGAGCGAGTTCTCGGCGCTCCAGATCCCCGGACAGGAGGCCTTCTCCGCGATCCACGAAATCCGCGGCAAGCAGTACCTGTGGCGCTACGACCTTTCCGGCGAAGCGGTGGGGCCGGTCTTCGCCACCGCCGAGCCGGTGGGGTACCACGCGTGGGCCAACGAACATGTCGTCGCGATGTTCATCCTCGGCAGTCCGCCCACCCTCCAGGTCGGGGACGCGCTGAGCGGGGAGATCCGGATCGTCGCCGAGCACCCGGGCCGGTCCATCCACCGGATTCCGGGGACGGAGGAGATCTCCTTCGTGCACAAGGTTTCGGACGAGGAGTGGTGGATCGAACGCCTCGACCCCGCCGCGATAACCGCGGTGCGGATCACGCGAACCCTGCCGGGCCGCGAGGACTACGCGTGGACGCCGGAGGGCGAGATCCTGATGGGCGACGGCTCGCGCCTGTTCTCCTGGTCGGAGGGCTCGCACTGGGCGGAGATCGCCGACTTCTCGGACCGCGGCGTCCAGGGCATCACCCGTCTCGCCGTGAGTCCGGACGGCACCCGGATCGCGATCGTCGCCAACCGGCCGGGCGGCTGAGACGTTCCCGCTGGAACGTAAAGTCCCGCGTTCCGGATGGCAAGTTGGGGGCCCCTTCAGCGAGTGGCCGCGGAGTCTGTCCGAGCCCGAAGACGTGAGGGTGCGTCGCGGATCGTCGCTGCCCTGCGGGCAGCGATCGCCCGCCTGCGGCAGGCGGTGCCGGTCTGGAGGCCCCCACCGGGAGAACTGGCCGGCGGTCCCTTGCCGCCGCACCCTCAATACGGCGGGGGGACGGCTGCCTCCTGCTACTTCCCGCGGACTTCCGCGAGGAGAGCCAGCACTTCGTCGTGGAGCGCGCCGTTCGTGCTCAGGGCGTTGGGCCCGTGGATCGTGCGGTTGCCGTCCCAGTCCGTAAAGCGGCCGCCCGCCTCCTCCAGGATCGGGAGGAAGGGGCTCGAGTCCCAGGCCTTCATCTCCGGATCGAGGCCGATCTCGGAACGTCCGGTGCAAACCAGCGCGTGGCCGAAAGCGTCGCCCCACGTCCGCCGCACCGCACCCTTGGCGCCCACCGCGTCCCAGATGGGGCCGATGGTCGCCGGGTCGGTGGTGGTGGCGAGCGCGCTCCCGATCTCGGTCACCTTGGAGACGCGGGCCGGGCGCCCGTTCCAGAAGGCTCCCTCGCCGCGGGCGCCGGTGACCATCTCGCCGAGCCCGGCAATGTTGCAGACCCCCACCACCGCCTCGTCCCCGATCTCGAGGCCGATCAGCACTCCGAAGAGAGGGACCCCGTGGATGAACGAGGTGGTGCCGTCGATCGGATCGAGGATCCAGCGGTGGTTCGGATCGGAGCCCGACTCGCCGTCCTCCTCGCCGAGGATTCGGTGGCCGGAGAACTTCGCCTCGATCCGCTTCCGGAGTAGCCGCTCGGCGGCGACGTCGGCCTCGGTGACCGGGGTCCGGTCCGGCTTCGTGGTTACGCCCACTCCCACCTGGAAGTGGCGCATGATGAGCCGACCGGCCTCCCAGCCGATCTCGGTGGCGAAGTCCAGCAGTTCACGGGTGCTCGCCCGCGCCTTTTCGTTCATTCCTCGGAAGTCTCCTCTCGCTGGGAAGCGCCGGGCTTCCCCGCGCGGCGCGAACTATGCCATGCGGCCGCCGCCCTCCCGTCGGGGAAAACGCTATCCCGACCCTGATTTCACCGCCTTTTCACGATCGCTTCGCCGCCGGCTCACCGGGCGAAGAACAAAGACTGCGCCGCCCATGCCTCAAAGGTGCATCGAGAGCTCCGGCGAAGTAAATTTGACCGCTTATGCGCTTCCCGGCCCTCCCGCTGTTTGCCCCTGGCGCCCTGGCTCTCGCGGCCGGGTTCGCCTTTGCCGCCGAAGACGAATCCGCCAGCGGAGTCCGCATCGGACGGGCCTCGCCGACGGTTGAGGCGCCGGCCATCGACGGCCGGCTCGACGAGGACGTGTGGGCAGCCGCAGAGCCGCTGTCCGACTTCGTGCAGGCGGACCCCTTCGAGGGCCAGCCGGCGACGGAGCGCACCGAAGTCAGGATCCTTTTCGACGACAATGCGGTCTACATCGGGGCCATGCTCTACGACAGCGACCCGGATGGAATCATCGCCAGCGACGCCCGGCGCGATTCCGGGCTGACCGACACGGATTCGTTCCGGGTCGTCTTCGACACCTATCACGATCTCCAGAACGGCTTCGTCTTCGGGACCACCCCGGCGGGGCTCGAGTACGACGGCCAGTTGAGCAACGCCGGCGGCGGCAGCGGCGGTGGGGGCGGCGGTCCAGGGATGCGGCGCGCCGGCACCGGCTCCGGGGGCGGTTTCAACGTGAACTGGGACGCGAGCTGGACGGTGGCGACTGCGATGACCGACGAGGGCTGGTCCGCCGAGTTTGCAATTCCGCTGCGCACCCTCCGCTACGGCGGGAGCCCCCAGACCTGGGGGATCAACTTCCACCGCAACATCCGCAGGAAACGCGAGGACGACTACTGGTCCCCGGTTTCCCGCATCTACAACCTCTACCGGCTCTCCTCCGCGGGTGAACTGCACGGCCTCGAACTGCGGAGCCCCCGCAACTTCAAGATCACCCCCTACGCGCTGGGCGCCGCCGGCCGCGATTATGCGGTCGAAGTCGAGACAAACACGAACAGCGACTTCGGAGTGGACGCCAAGGTAGGCCTGACCCCGAGCCTGAACGTGGACCTCACCTACAACACCGACTTCGCCCAGGTGGAGGTGGACGATCAGCAGATCAACCTGACCCGTTTCAACCTCTTCTTCCCCGAGAAGCGGCCGTTCTTCCTCGAAAACGCCGGCAATTTCTCCATGGGCCAGGGGAGTTCGGTGGATCTCTTCTTCAGCCGCCGGATCGGGATCGGACCCGGCGGGGTCCCGGTGCCGATTCTCGGCGGCGCTCGGCTCTCGGGGAAGGCCGGGGACTACAACCTGGGCTTTTTGAACATGCAGACGCAGGAGGTCGCGGGGGCGGTTGCCGCCAACAACTTCACGGTGATGAGCCTGAGCCGCGAGTTCGGCCAGCGCTCCTCGCTCGGCACCATGTTCGTGAACCGGATGGGTACCGGGGGTGCGGCCTCCGACGACGACTGGAACCGGACCTGGGGTGTGGAAGGCCGGCTCGGCATCGGGGAGACGCTCACTTTCACCGGCTTCGCGGCGCGCACCGAGACACCGGGCTACGAGCTTCTGGACGGCGGGGAGTACGCCTACATGGGCCGGGGCGAGTACTTCCGCCGGGATCTCCGCCTCTGGTTCGGGATGACCGAGGTGGCCGCCAACTTCAACCCCGAGGTCGGCTTCCTGCGGCGGAATGCCTACCGCAACTACGACTACGGCTACTTCGGCTACTACCGCCCCGAATTCCTCAAGAGGATGCCGGTCTCGATCCGGGAACTCCGGCCGCACATCACCTACACCGGTTTCCGCACCCTCGACGGATTCCTGGAGACGAGCCGGCTGCACGTCGACAGCCATGTTGATTTCGAGAACGGCGCTCACCTCAGCCCGGCGATGAACCGCGTCGTGGAAGGGCTCCAGGAGCCCTTCGAGATTCGGGAGGGCATCGTGGTCCCTCCCGGCGCCTACGAGCACTGGCAGCTCGGCTGGCGCTGGAACACGAACCGCGCCGCGCCGTTCTCCTATTCCGGGGCCCTCGACTACGGCGGTTTCCTGTCGGGGAACCAGCAGTCCGTGGACACCACGATCAACTACCGCTGGGGCACGCGGCTGATCACTTCGGTGGCCTGGCTCCACAACGACATCGAGCTCGCCGAAGGTAGTTTCGTAGCGAACCTCACCCAGGTCCGGATGGCCCTCAACTTCACCCCCCTGATCTACCTCCAGGCGCTCGTCCAGTACAACGACGATGCCGATGTCTGGTCGTCGAACGTTCGCCTCAACTGGCTGAACACCGCCGGAACCGGCCTGTTCATCGTCTACAACGACACCGAGGGGCTCGGCAACGTCCTGATCGGCCCCCAGAACCGGAGCCTGACGGTCAAGTACACCCGCCAGTTCGACATCCTCCGCTGACCGGCCGATAGCGGCCGGTAGTACGCGATGAGCGCCGGGGTCCTCGGCGGGCTGCTGGTCTCCGGGCTCTCCGGGCTCTACACCTCGTTGTGGGGCGGGTTCAAGGACTCGCCCTGGGAAGGCTTCAAGCCGCGCACCTTCCCGCGAAGCATCCTCTTCTCGGTCGCGATCTTCGCGTTCCTGCTCGCCGTCCCCGCGCTCTCGGAACGGGTCGCCGCCCTCGGGCTGGTGCAGCTCTTCTTCCTGGTGATGGGGCTTGAACGGTTCCTCACCGAACTCCACAAGGGCTGCTTCCGCGAAGAACCGCAGGACAAGTACTTCGTACCTTCGGCGCTGACGATTCTGGGACGCCCGGTAAGGAGCCGCGCGCTCCGGATCGCCGCCGGGGTGGTGCTGGTCGCCGGAGTCACCTTCGTGCTCTTCATCGGAGTTCCGGTGACCGGCTTCTGGGCCTATCTCGCCGTCGCGTACCTCACCGGTCTCCTGGTCTCCGGAGGCGGCGCCTGGAAGGACGCCCCCTTCGAGGGATTCCAAACGCTGAAGTTCTTCCGCTCCGGGCTTACACTCGCGATCGCCTCGCCGCTCTTTTTCTGGCTCCGCACCCCCGGAGATCCGGTCGCGCTCGGAATCCTCGTCTACATGAACGGAGGGCTCGAGCGGTTCCTGGTGGAGTACTACAAGACCTACATCCAGCGGAACATGTCGGGGAAATTCCGCTCCGATCTGCCGCGGCTCGAGTCCTTCCGGCGCGAGGGGTTCCACTACGGCGCCTGGGTGCTGATCCTGGCGGTGGCGGTGGTCGCCTACCTCGAAGCCGGCGGGGCCGGCTAGCGCGCGATCCGCCGGGGCCGTGACCCACTCGCAGGACGGATCCGGCGCTGACGCGGTCGTCATCGGCTCCGGACTCGGCGGCGCGCTCGCCGCCCACCGGCTCAGCGAAGCGGGGGCCCGGGTGGTGGTCCTCGAACGGGGGCGCTGGCCGCACCGCGACGAGGGCGACTGGAACGCCCAGGCGATCCTGAACGACCTGCGGTACCAAGGGAAGACACCACTCTCGGTGCGGCAGCGGGGCGACCGCCGGTTCCGCCCGCTCCCGATGAACGAGACCGTGGGCGGGATGTCGGTGTTCTACGGAGGCGCGTCTCTCCGGCTCCGCCCTGCCGACTTCGCCCGCTGGCCCTTCGGCTACCAGGATCTCGAGCCCTTTTACAGCGAGGCGGAACGGCTGCTCGGGGTCCACGGCGCAGCGGGCGCCGACCCCCTGGAGCCTCCCCGATCCGCCGCCTATCCCTTCCCGCCGATCCCGTATTCGGCGCCGGCCGAGCGCATCCGGGGAGCCGGGGAAGCCCTCGGCTTCCGCCCGTTTCCGATCCCGCTCGCCATCAACTTCTCCGGACAGGGCGGGCCACGCTGCGTGCGCTGCAACACCTGCGACGGTTTCCCCTGCGCCATCGAAGCGAAGAACGACGCCACCAGCATCCTGCGCCGCGCCGAACACAAGGGCCTGACGGTGCGCGCGGGAATCGCGGTGCGAGCCCTCCAGATTCGCGGAGGCCGGGTGGCCCGCGCGCACGGCGTGGATCAGGAATCCGGCGAGGCGGTGTCCTACGAGGCGCCCCTCTTCGTGCTCGCGGCCGGCGCGCTCGGAAGCCCGGCGATCCTGCTGCGCTCGGGTCTCGCCGGGAAGAACGGGAAGGACGAGAAGGACGAGGGCGCACCCCCGATAGGACGATTTCTCATGCGTCACTGCAACGCGGTGGTCGCCGGACTCTTCCCGTTCGAGACCAACCCGGAGCAGGTCTTCCACAAGCAGGTCTGCTTCACCGACTTCTACGAGGAGCAGCGGGCTCGCGACGGTTTCGCGGTGGGAATCATCCAGGACATCTACACCCCGGACGCCGCCGTCGTCCGGCACGCCGCCGGGAAGTTCGCTGGCGCCTTCCTCGCGAAGCCACTGGTGCATCGACTCCAGAACCTGCTCTGCGTGGCGGAGGACGCAGCGGATCCGGGCAACCGGCTTTCCCTCTCTGAGGAGACGGACGCCCTGGGCATGCAGCGGATCCGGATCGAGCACCGCTACCGGAGGGCTGACGAGGACCGGCTGGGGTTGCTCGTCCGAAAAGCGCGGAAAATTCTCCGCGCCGCGGGGGCGCTCGCCACCCATGTCTGGCCGATTTCTTCGTTTTCCCACGCGGTGGGGACGCTCCGGATGGGGGAGACGGCCGACGAAGCGCCTCTCGACCCGACGGGCCGGGTGCGGGGACTCGACAATCTGTTCGTTACCGACGGAAGCGCCTTTCCCGCCTCCGGCGGGGTGAATCCGAGTCTCACCATTGCCGCGGGAGCCCTCCGGATCGCGGAGGGGATCGTGAACCGGAGGCTGTCTTGAAGCGCGAACCCGGCGCTGCCGGGGCTCGGGAGGCGCCAACGATCGCGATCGTCGGGTGCGGCCGGATCGCCCGGGTGCACGCGGCCAACCTCGCGCCGCACGCGCGCCTCCGGTTCACGAGCCGGAGTCCGCAGTCCGCTCAGGCGCTTGCCGCACGCTTTCGGGGTGAGACGCTCCCCGGTTTCGAGCAGGCCCTGGAGCGCCCCGATATCGCGGCCGTGGCGATCTGTTCGCCGCTCCAGTACCACGCGTCCCAGACCGTTGCCGCTCTCGCGGCCGGCAAGTCGGTCCTCGTCGAAAAACCGATGGCCCAATCACGCGCCGAGGTCGAGGCGATCGGCCGCGCGCTGGCCGGGCGCCCGGCCGGATCGCTGATGGTCGCCGAGAACTACCTGTACAAGCCGTCCCTCCGCCGGCTTCGGGCCTGGCTCCCGGAAATCGGGCCCCTGCGCCGCGTCCGGGTCTCGAAGCTCACGCGGCAGCAGCCCTCGGACTGGCGGATCCGGCATGGCGCCCTCCTCGAGGGCGGCGTCCACTTTGTCGCGCTCATGGGCGCGCTGGTCGAGGAGGAACCGACGGCAGTGCGGGCCACCCTCCCGGACGGGGAGGAACCGGAGCGGCACTCCTTCCTGGAACTCGACTACCCGTCCGGAGTCCGCGGTGAGATCCGCTACTCGTGGAACACCTCCTCGCTCCCGGGAGGGATCCTCCAGCACTCCTTCGTGGAAGGCGAGCGCGGCCGCATCGTCTTCGAGAGCAACGGGCTGTACCTGGCGCTACGCGCTGGTTGGCGAATTCGGTTTCGGTTGGGCCCCTTTGGGGACCTCCTGGGTTTTGGGGCAATGGCCGAAGATTTCCTCCGGTCGGTACGGGATCCCGAGCTCCGTCCGCGTTCCGACTTCGAAACCGCCCGGCGCGATCTGGAGACCATCTTCCGGGCCTATGACTCCCGATAATTCAGTGGTTTAAGGGGCCTCTCGTGTGGTATTTTTATGTCGCGCTGGAAAGTTTACCTCCTTACATCCGGCGTCCGGCGTAGCCGGGGGCTGTCGCGCGAAGACCCACCCATCCCCAAGCGGCAGCCCGAAGGGGAGGTGGCTTGATCGCCGCCCCGGAACCCCACCTTCGTGTCGGAGGGTCTCGTGTGTACGAGGCTGCTGCTAGCAGCCGGGGGTGGAACCCGGGTGAGTGCCGAGCCCGGCGAGGCCCAGTTCTCCCGGTGGGGCCAGTTCTCCCGGTGGGGGCCCGGCTGACAAGGCGCGTGAGGGAGGAGCCCCCACCGGGAGAACTGGCCCGCGTGTATTTCGACCGAAACGCAACGCAGAACGGAGCGAAGCGGAGTGGTTCAGCCGGGATGCATCGCAGGGCGAACACCGCTTGGGTTTCGCCACCGGCTGCTAGCAGCCTGTGGTGGAACCCGCGTGAGCGCCGAGGACGGCCAGTCCTCCCGGTGGGGGCGAGGCGCCCGGCTGACAAGGCGCGTGAGGGAGGAGCCCCCACCGGGAGAACTGGCCCGCGTGTATTTCGACCGAAACGCAACGATGAGCGGCGCGAAGCGCCGCGGTTCAGCCGGGATGCATCGCCGGCCGAGCCCCCACCGGGAGAACTGGGCCGCGTGGGTTTCACCACCGGCTGCTAGGACGTCCCGAAGCGCGCGAGCCGGTATTCCGACAGTAGCGCGACCTCGACGTCGTCGAGGATTTCCATGGCGGCGAACGTCCCCATGACGGGGGCCATCGTCACACCGCTGTGCATCGAGGCGAAATAGATCCCCGGAGCCGCGGGATCGAAACCCACGATCGGATGCCCATCCTTGGGAAGCACCCGGTAGCCGAGGCTGACTTCATCGACCTCCAACCCGCTCGCCGCCGGGAGAACTTTGGCGGTCTCCTCGAAGATCGCCTGTCCCACCGCCCGGGAGTGGTCCGTGGAACCCGCGCCCGCGAAGCCGACGCCGGCCACCACCTTCCCGTCAGCAGTCTGCTTCGCGTGGATGTTCGGGGCGAGCACGATCCGGTTGACCACGGACTTCGACGGTGTCGAATGGGCCAGGATTCCGGGGGACTCGATGAGCGGAACTTCGACCCCCGCCTGCCGCGCGAGCTCGGGCGCCTGAACGCCGGCGGCCAGGACCAGCGTGTCGAGTTCGTGGTCTCCGGCCGAGGTCCGGATCCCTCGCAGGACGCCGTAGCCGATGTCCAGGGATGCAACCTCGGCGATCAGGAATTTCACCCCGGCGGCTTCGGCAGCGGCCCAAAGGGCGCGCGTCGCCGAACGCGGCTCGATGGAGCCTTCGGCGCTTGCCCAGAGCGCTCCGAGAACCGGCGCCTCGGGAATCAACCCCGGCTCGAGTTCATGAAACCGCGCTTCATCCACCTGATGGATGGGATACCCCCAGCGCTGGCTCCGGGCGAGCTGCTCGTGAAGGAGCCGTACGCGGTCGGCTTCGATGCGGTACTCCAGACTGCCCCCCCAGCTCACCTTGAGTGCGCCGCCGAGTTCGGCCTCGAGCCGCCGCCAACCCTGCATGCCCCGCCAGTTCAATTCGTGGTACGACCGGGGGCGCTTGGAGAAACCGGCGTTCATCCAGGCGAAGGAGTTCCCGGTGGCGCCCGCCGCCGGCCCCTCGCGTTCGAACACCGTAACGTCGGCCCCCCGTCGGGCGAGGTGGAGGGCGATGGACGACCCGAGGATGCCCCCGCCGATCACTCCGATCCGGCCGTTCAGGCGCTGGGCCGCAGACACCCCGCGATAGCCCGAAGCCACCGCGACCCCCGCGACCGAAGTCAGGAACCGCCGCCGCCGCACGACCGACCTACCCGGCCACCATGACCGAGCGGGTGAACTGAGCGTTGTCCTCCCAGTAGGTCTTCTTGAGGCTGAGGTCGGCGGGCTGCTCGCGGCCGAGTTCGTCCACCGCGTTCGAGACCAGCTTGTGCTCGCCCGGGCCGAGCGCGCCGGTCTCCAGGTTCCAGAAGGTCCAGGCGTAGGGATTGCCCGAACGCTCGAGCGTCGCCGGCATCCAGTCCCCGCCGTCAATCTGCACCTTGATCTCGCGGATCGGCGTTCCGTCGTTCCACGCCACCCCGAAGACCCGGGTGCCGCCACCCGCGGTTCGCGTGACTCGCGCAACCACCGACTTGATGCGCTGGGTGGTCACCGAGCGCTCGAACCACACGGTCTCGCCGTCCATCTCTTCGCCGATGATGGTCACGTAGTCGCGGCCCATGAAACGGTTCATCAGGCGCCGGTCGGCGAGCTGGATGCGCGTGAGCCACTTCACGTGACCGATCCCGTACCAACCGGGCGCGATGAGCCGAAGCGGGAATCCGTTCTTGGCAGGGAGCGGCTCGCCGTTCATCTCGTACGCGAGGATCGCGCCGGAGGCCTGGGTGTCCGCGAAGGACATGGTGCGGGCGAAGTTCTGCGCGTACTCGTTGTTGCGGATCGTCTCCGTCCCCTCGTCAGCCGCCCAAAAGACCGTTTCGATCACCGTCTGGTGCGCTCCCGCGGCCTCGATGAGCGGCATCAGCGGGGTTCCCGCCCAAACCGCATTCCCGACCATGCCGTGGTGCCGGCTAGCCTGGTTTCCGGAGCACTCGAAGGTCACGGTTTTCTCCACGCGGGGCATGGCGCGCAACTGATCGAGGGTGTAGGTAGCGGGGCGTTCCACGAGGCCGTCAAGCCGCAGCGACCAGTCGGCGGCGTTGATCTCCGGCCGGTTGTAGTGGGCGACGGAGAAGAAGTCGTCATTCGGGGTGATGAAGGTGCGCAACTCGCGCAGATCGAGGCGGAACGGGTATTCGCCCCGCATCGTCGCGAACTCCTCGCCGATGTCGGTGAACGGGATGACCTCCTCGTCCTGCAGGCCGGGGAAGCCGGCGAAAACGCCCTTCGGGAGGGCCGCCGCGGCGGCGAGTGCGGAAAGGACGCGCAGCGTCTCGCGTCGGGACTTCGAAGTGTGCATGGGGAAAGCCTCCGCTAGGACTTTGGGGGGAGGCCCAATTTACCGGACGAGGCGGAGGGTGGCGAGTTGCACCCGTTTTGCACCTCGTCCGCGCGTGGGAAGATTGCCGGCGAGATGGCAAGGAATCCAGACTCCACGTATTCAGCTGGCGCGACCCGGAAGAGCGACCGCGAGCTGGGGATGCAGCGGGGAATCAGCCGGCGGGACTTCCTGAACGGGATTCCGCTGGGCGTCGGTGCGCTCACGCTTCCCGGAGCTTCCGGATGGCTCCTGGGAGCCTGCACGGCGCCTGGACCGAGCGGCCCCTATCCCCCGGCGCTGACCGGGCTGCGGGGCAGCCACCCCGGTTCCTTCGAGGTGGCCCATGAACTGCGCGACCGCGTCGCCAATGCCGGTCCCTGGGACGACTCGGGCGCAGCGGACGGTGGGCAGTTCGATCTGGTGGTGGTCGGTGGCGGCATCAGCGGCCTGAGCGCGGCCTGGTTCTACCGCAAGGCCTTCCCGGACGCGCGCATCCTGGTGCTCGACAACCACGACGATTTCGGAGGACACGCGAAGCGGAACGAGTTCACCCACGAGGGCCGCACCGTGCTCGGCTACGGCGGAACCCAGTCCCTCGACTCGCCCTCTACCTTCAGCCCGGCGGTCCACGGTCTGCTGGACGACCTGGGTGTCGATCTCGATCTTTTTCTCACCGCGTTCGACCGCGAGCTCTACCGGTCGCACGGGTTGCAAAACGCGGTCTTCTTCGGAAGCGAGGACTTCGGGGAGGACCGTCTGGTCACCGGCATGGGCCGGCGCCCCGCCGGGGAGTTCGCCGCCGAGGCGCCGCTGAGCAAAGCCGGACGTTCCGATTTCGTTCGTCTCTACGAGGCCCCTGGCGATCCGTGGCCCGAACTGGACGAAGCCGCCAAGAAGGATCAGCTGGCGGCCACCAGCTACGAGACCTTCCTCGAGGCGCTGGGGATGGGCCCCGAGATCCAGGCGCTCTACCGCCAGCGGACCCACGGACTGTTCGGGATGGGGCCGGACGGGGTGCCCGCCCTCGATCTCTGGGGGCTCGGCTATCCCGGGTTCCAGGACATGGATCTCACGGAGGAAGATCACCCGCGCCTCAGCCTCACCGCGAAACCGAACGCGAGTCCGGATCCGTACATCTTCCACTTCCCGGACGGGAACGCCACCATCGCCCGCCTGCTGGTGCGAAAGCTGGTGCCGGCGGCAGCGGCCGGCGCCACCGGGGAGGACATCGTGTTGGCCCGCCTGGACTACGGTGCGCTCGACGTTCCGGGTTCGTCCTGCCGGATCCGGCTGAACAGCACGGCGGTGCGGGTGCGCGGCGGAGAGGGCGGCGAGGGAAGCGTGACCTACGTCCACGACGGAAACGAGGTTCGGGTCGGCGCCCGCCACACCGTGCTCGCCTGTTACAACCGGGTGATTCCCTACCTGTTGCCGGAGCTCCCCGAGGAGCAACGGGAAGCGCTCGCCTATCCGCCGAAGGTGCCTCTCGTCTATTCGAACGTCCTGATCCGGAACTGGACTTCCTTCGTCGCAGCCGGCGCTTCGCGCATCTACTTCCCGGCAGGATTCCACGCCAGCGTGTCGCTCGATTTTCCGGTGAGCATCGGGGGTTATGCCTTTTCGAGCGGCCCCGAGGACCTCGTCGTGCTGCACGCGGTGCGCACCCCGTGTCTGGCGGGGGCGAGCGCCCGCGTCCAGCACCAGGCCGGACAGCACGACCTGTTGCAGATGAGCTTCGAGACCTTCGAACGCGAAACCCGCAGCCAGCTCGCCCGGGCCCTCGCTCCCGGGGGTTTCGACCCGGCCCGCGACATCCTCGGGCTCACCGTGAACCGCTGGCCGCACGGCTACTCCTTCGAATACAACTCCCTGTGGGATCCGCCCTTTGCCCCGGGGGAAGCCCCGAACGAGATCGGCAGGAGGCCGTTCGGGCGGATCCACATCGCAAACGCTGATGCCGGGGCCTACGCGTACACCCACGCCGCCATCGATGAAGCGCACCGCGCCGTCAGCGAAATCGTGAACGGCGGATAGTCCCGCTCGCGGCAAGCCCCGCGAACCACCGCGTGCCTGAGCTACCCGAAGCCGAAGCCAACCGGGAAAACCTGACTTCCTGGCTCGCCGGGGAGCACCTGCTCCAGGTCGCGGTTCCCGATCCGCTCACCCGGCGGGGTCAGACCGAGAGCTCCATTCGGGCGGCGGCCGAGGGCCAGGTCGTCTCGGCGGTCCGGAGGCGGGGCAAGTTCCTGCGGATCGAATTGGCCCGTAGGGGCCCCGCACTGCTCAGCCATCTCGGCATGAGCGGCAAGTGGGCTCTCCGTCATGCCGGTGAGGCGGACCCGCCGGCCGTCCGCGCGGTGCTCGGGATCGCCGGCGATCGCCGGGTGGTCTTTTCGGACAAGCGGCGCTTCGGCCACTTCTCGGTATGCCTGCCCCTGGACGACGAGAGACTCGCCCGGCTCGGGCCGGAACCACTCGGGCCGGCTTTCACCGCGAAGCGGCTTGCCGCCCTGCTCCGCGCCACCCGTCGCCCCGTCAAGGCGCTCCTCATGGACCAGGACCGGATCGCCGGGATCGGCAACATCCAGGCAGCCGAAGCTCTCTGGCGTGCGGGAATCCACCCCGCTCGCAGCTCTGCCGAGCTTGGAGATCGGGAGGCGGCGAAACTCCATCGCGCGATCCGCTGGACCTTACGGCGGTCGATCGAGAACACCCGGACTCCCGAAATCCTCTACCTGAGCGACGGCGAGGCCGGGCGCCGGAGCACCTCGGCCCGGTTCTTCGTTTACGGTCGCGAAGGGGCAGACTGTCCCCACTGCCGACGGGGCGTCATCGCCCGCATACCGATTGCCGGACGGTCGTCCTTTTTTTGCTCCCGGTGCCAGACTTGACGGCCAACCTTCCGGGCATGTTAGGCTTCGGGAACAGCAGTCGGGGCCTTGCCCCGTGTCCCTGACGCTCCTCGACCTGCTCTTTTCGTCGGCGATTCAGCGCCGCTGAGTCGTCCCGGGCATCCCGATTCCAACGTGTCGCGCACCCGTTGCGCGTTCGCTCCGGATGGCCCAACGGCCATCCCCCCGAATCCAACGTAGATCTATCTTCCGAATGAAGTACCGCCGCCGCGGACAGCGCAACCGACGCGATAGCGAGGAGCAGCGCCGGTTCCAGCGGGACGTCGACGAGCGGCTCGCCGATCTCGGGAACACGGAACAACTGCGAACGCTCCGGCTCGCCGGCGATCGCCGCGCCACCATCGTGATTCGGTGCGCCCGCTGCGGATATCAGTGGCCCACGGGCGAGGTTTCCATTGTCGTCGGCTCGACCTGTCCCACCTGCAACACACCGCTTCGGTCATGCGGGCACTGCGCGTTGTTCGATCCGAAAGAACGGTACGAGTGCCGGGCCGACATACCCGAGCGGATCGTGGACAAGTGGGCCGGTAACGAGTGTCTCCACTTCCGCCCTACCGAAGTCCTCGATGTGACCGGCAGGAAGCTCGACACCGCCCGCGACGCGAAGGCCGCTTTCGACAGCCTCTTCGAGGGCAGTTGAACCTGCTCGCCGGCACGTCCGGCTACGGCTTCCGGGAGTGGGTGGGAACCTTCTATCCCGAGAAGACGAAACCCGCCGATTTTCTTTCGTACTACGCATCCGTCTTCCACAGCGTCGAGGTGAATCACACCTTCCGCCGCTTCCCGAAACCGGAACTCGCGGCCTCATGGGCGGCCAGCACGCCGGACGCCTTCCGCTTCGCGATCAAGGCGCACCAGGGAATCACCCATCGGGCCCGGCTCGCGGACACCGAGGAATCCGTGACTGCCTTTCTCAAGGCGCTCGAGCCGCTCGGAGACCGGCTCGGGCCGGTTCTCTTCCAGTGCCCCCCGTGGTTTCGCCGGGACGACGAGCGGCTCGAGAGCTTCCTGAGGAGCCTTCCCGAAGGAGGCCGCTTCGCGCTGGAGTTTCGGCATGACTCGTGGCGGTGCGACGCGGTGCGCACCCGGTGCCGTTCCGCCGGTGCGGCCCTCGTCGCCGGAATCTCGGATCTCGAAGAGGATCCGGAAATCCCCGTCACCGCGGATTTCGCCTATGTCCGCCTCCGCCGCGACCCGCCGTACAGCCCGGAGGAGCGGAAGGTGATCTCGGGGATGCTCAACCGGCTCCGCGACCAGGTAGAGACTCTCTACCTCTACGTAAAACACGACGGACCGGGCCTCGCTCCCGAGGCGGTGTCCTGGATTCAGGCGTTGGGGTAGGCGGGCTGGCCTAACGCCGGCCTTCCCGGCGACGTGAAGGCGGATCGGATTACGCGGTTCCGCTGTCGCAACTCGCTGCCGCGAACGAGAGCACGATTCGCGGCACCTACCCCATTGGCTGCCCCCATTGGCTGCACGCGGCAGGAGTTGTGGTTCGCGGCGCGAAGCTAGAAGGGCCAGCCCATCCAGAAGTCGAACTTCCAGCCGTCGAGTGTGGTCGCGAAATCGGTGCGCTTGGACCAGGCGAAGTTAAGGGGCAATCCGAGGAAATAGACGCGGGCGTTGAAGCCGTAGGAGGCTACGAAGTCATCCAGGCCGGCCCCTTCGGAGATACACAGGACGTTCTGACGGGGGCCGCAGAGCTGGCCCAGCCGGGACTCCCTCCGCTCCGACGAATAGAGGCTGAGTTCCTCCCCCGCGTACGCCGCACCGCCCGCATCCACAAAGAAGCTCCCGCGCAGCGGACCGATGAGACCCAGGGGGGTGATGGCGGCGTCGATGATCGGGAACCGGAACTCCACGGTGGCGTGGCCGCCCCGGTTGCCGACGAACGAATAGAGCGGGTAGCCGCGCAGTTCCCCGTTCCCGCCGAACCAGAAGAAGCCGGGGGCGTCGCCGGCGCTGTGGAACCACTTGATGCGCGCCGCCAGCACGCTGGCGGTGGTCACCTGGAGGTACTTGCGCGCGTCCAGGTTGAACGTGGTCCGCGAAAGGAAAGCCCCTCCCGGCGACCACTCGATGCCCGCGTACACGGTGCTGCCGGCCTGCGGGAACACCGCCGGGCCGAGCTGACGGAAGCGGATGGTGTCCTGCACGAACGAAAACCGCGCCGGCAGGAGATGGCCGCTCGGGAAGATCTGCGTGTAGAAGTCGTTGTACTGGTCGATGTACTGATCGGGAAACAGCGGATCCTCGCCCGGTTGGAGGTAGATATTCTCGAAGCCAGCACTCTGGTGGTCATAGCCGATCCCCATCTCGAACCGGCGGAATCGGCTGAGCGGATAGAGCGCCCGGGCGGAAGCGCCCGAGGAGCGGATCGTGCCGATGCTGTCGGCACGCGACCAGAAGCTCGAGATGTAGTAGGGAAGGTAGGGATAGAAGAAGGACGTCTGGTCGTGCGCCTCAAGGGCGTACTGGAGCCGTCCCGCGAGGTTGGCGTACTGAGCGTTATAGATGCGGTAGGAGCGGACGGAATAGGCGGTGAACGAAAGCCGGTCGTCCCCCAACACGTCCGAGAGCGAAATCGCCGTGCCTCCGAGGAAGTCGAAATCACTCGTGAACCCGGCCGTAATCGGAGGCGGCCCATCCAGGAACAGCTTCTCGAAACGGCCCTTTTCCCGCTTGTTTTCGCTGATGACCTGGTGGTTCACCGTGGGAACGAAGTCGATGACCGGCCCCGGCGTCCGGACGATGGTGTCGGCAAAGATCTCCTTCACCGGCTCGTCCATGCTCAGGGTGTGCAGGCCCCAGTTCCCCTTGTAGTAGCTGGTAAACAGCAGCGTCTCCTCGCCGGTTTCGGGATCGAGGATCACGCTGGGCCCGAAGTTCCCACCGAGAACATCGGTGTACTGGAGGATGTCGCCGGTCTCGGTGTCCAGGGAACGGACGTTGAAGATCCCGTCGTCTTCATTCGACGAATAGACGAGGTCGCGCCCGTTGGGAGCGAAGATCGGGGCCACGTCGTTGAAGGTGCCGAAAGTGACCTGCTCCTTCTCGCCGGTGGCGATCCGAAGCCGGTAGAGCTTGTCGTAACCGCTGATGCGCCGGCTGTAATAGACCCATTCACCGTCCGGACTCACCGTGGGGAACTTGTCGTGGAAGTCGTCGCGGGTCAGGTTCTCGATTTCTTCGGTGGCGATGTTCACCCGATAAACGTCCGAAATCGCGTCCCGGAGCGCCGTGAAATACACCCACTGGCCATCCGGTCCCACGTGCGGGAACTTGGCGCGGTCCAGGGGCATCTCGATGCGCCGAACGATGTCGGACTTGACGACATCCGCGAACAGCAGGGCGCGGCGCTTCTGGAAGCGCCCGAAGAAGGCGACTTGAGATCCGTCCGGTGTCCAACTGAGGTTCCTCCCGATGAGCTGATCCTCACCGGTGAGCCCGACCACGTTGATGAACTCGCCGGCGTAGCCGGGCGTCAGGTTCCGGATGACCTCACCGTCTCTCGCGGACAACAGCACGACGTCGTATTCCGACTCCCGGCGGTTGCCTGCGAGTACCGCGATGACTTCACCGGACGGAGACTGCGCTGCCGAAATCGCTCCGACGTAGCGCCCCTCGCGCGGTGAGAGGTCCACGCTGTAGTCCTCGGGAATCTCCTTGTCCCGGTACGGCTTGAACCGCTCCTTCATCCAGCGTTTGTACTCGCGGTAGAACTCCTCGGACGGCATCCGGAAGGCCTGTTCGAACACCTCCTCGCTGACCCCGCCGGTGACGGCCCGGCGCAGCGAAAACACGAACTGCCGGACGCCTTCCTTCCCGAAGCGCTCCTCCATGAAGTCGAAAATGGAGGCCCCGAAGGAATATGGGGTGCGCGCGAAGGCCTGGTTCAGGGACTCGAAAGTGGGTATCTCGTCGGCCACGGCGGCGTCGCGAATCACCATCAGATCGAGCGGATCCCACTCGTCCTCCATGTAAGTGGCCAGACCCTCGTCGATCCAGAGCGGCACCGTTTGCCGGAAGAGCGACCGCGGGACGATGTCGAACTCGAAGATGTGGGTCAGTTCATGGAGGAACAGTTCCTGGAGTTCGTCCGGGGGGTTGTCGATCGGGATGACCATCCGGTCGCGCGTGGACTCCGCGAACGCCCCCACGCCCTCCGGGATCTCGGATGGCGAGAGGTTGGTCTGCGCGAATTCCGAAAACGTCTTGTAGAGGATCAGCGGAATGGCGAAGGGGATCTCGTGCTTCAGCTCGTCGGAAATCGTCTCGTAGGCGCTCTCCGCATAGCTGACCAGTCGGCCCAGTTCCTCCTCCATCTCGGGGTAGTAGTAGACGTCGAAGTGCGGCGACCGATACACCTGCCAGTCGTGCTTGTCGTACTTGACCTTGTTCTTACCGAAGAACGGAATGAAGTACTGCGCGGGGGCCGCGCTGGCCATCGCGAGCACCGCACACACGGCGGCGACGATCAGCCGCGTCCGGATCGGGGCGCCGCATTTGGAAGAGTCGCGAGTCACGAGCCTTCTCCTTTAGCAGTCCGTGGACAAAGTGGGGCGATCAGCGCAACAGGATGCGGGTGCCGCGGAAGGTCTGCGGCGTGACCACGCTCAGGAAATTCGGGAGGATGCGGTCCATGAGCTCGAAATAGGAGGAGAGCGCCGAACTCTCCTCGTCCCGACCGAAGATGACCTCCTCGGTGAAACGCTCCCGATGGATCGTGCGGCCGCTGGCGCCGTCAATGAAATAGAACTCGGCCGTGAGGGAATAGGCGCTTCGCTCCTGGAACTGGGTGCTGCGCACCAACCGGGGCCGGTTGAAGTTGTCGCGGATGTACCGGTCGCGGCGCGAGAAGCCGGAGCGCTCCTCCGCGGCAAACCGGAGCCGGCCGCTGATGATCAGAGGTTCTTCGAACTCCTCACCGAGCTGCCGCCAGTACTCCTCGTCCTCGAGGAGCTTGTCCTGTTCGAGGTCGATCCACTCCTGACGCGAAATCTCCCCATCGCCGACCGTCACCGCTTCGGCAGACATGTCATCGAACTGCTCGGCGAGCCCGCTTTCCTCGAGTGCCGCGTCCGAAAAATCACCGAGCGGCTCGACCTCGGCCTCGATCACCGCCAGCCGCGAGTTCAGGCGGAGCTGGTTGCGCAGCAGGCGCGAGGTCTCCGAATCGAGATCCAGGTTCTCGTTGGTCTGGCTAACGAAGCTGCCTACGAGAACCCGACCGTATTCGGAAAGGTCCAATTTGGCTTCGATCGGAATCTCGATGGGCACCTCGACATAGTGCCCGGACGCACAGGCGGCGATGCCGAGCAGGGAGAGCGCGACTCCGGAGGCGAACTGGCGGAAGCGAAAAAGACCCACCGGTGTTAGCAGCCTGTGGACAAGGTGACGTGAGCGCCGAGGCTGGCCAGTCTCCCGGTGGGGGCGAGGCGCTCGGCTGACAAGGCGCGCAAGGGAGGAATACCGAGCGTATTTCGACCGAAGCGCAACGATGAGGGACGCGAAGCGCCAGTTCTCCCGATGGGGGGGCGGCTCAGCCGAGATGCATCACCAGCCGAGCCCCCACCGGGAGAACTGGGCCATGTGACTTTGTTCACCGGCTGCTAGCGCCCCCGGGAGCGGGCGGCGTCCCGGTCCTTCCGCTTTTTGCGTTCGTACGCCTCGCGGAACAACTCATAGTTCTGGCGGATCTGTTCGTTGCTGGGAAGCAGCTCCAGCGCGGTCTCATAGGCGCCGAGCGCTTCCTCGAACTTGCCGGAACGCTCGTAGGCAACCGCGAGATTGTTGTGGGCCCTCGGATTCTGGGGATCGAGTACCACCGCCTTCTCCCACCGGTAGGCCGCTTCCTTCCAGAGTCCCTTGCTGGCGACCTCGACGCCGAAGGAGTTCTCCTCGCCGGACCGCTCGTCGGCGGCGGACTGGGCCACCCCCATCCCCGGGCCGGGTTGGGCCGCGGCAGTTCCTCCCACCGCCAGGATCGCCGCGAAGAGCAGCGCGGCAATAGACACCACGGGACGAAAGCGCGGCGACTGAAGCATCGTTGCGCTTGAGTGCAATGAACAGGCCATGTCTTGCGGTTTCCCGGGCAACTGCCCTGGAGAAGGATCCGGATGTGAATCCGAACAGCCTCCGATAGTAGCGCGTGCCGGGAGCGGGCGAAAACAGCATCGCGGTGAGACAAAGACAGCGCGAATTTCGTCAAGACCTTTGAAGGGGCCGGCCCCCACCCCATCCGGCGGGCGGGCGGCAAGGACTCCCGGAGGCAAGACCCATGACGAACCACTCCTCGACATCCGACAAGCAGCCGCAAACCGGTCTGGAATGCGCCGCGCTGGCGATCGCGCTGGCCGAGCGCCCCACGCCCCGGGAGCGCGCCCGCTGTTTCGAGAGCGGTGATCTCGAAGCGGCGATCTCGGTCTTCCGGCGCAACTTCGGCGATCTGCCGCGCGCGGGGCTCGAACAGGCCCGGCGTTGGCGCGAAGCGGCCGCGGCCGCCGGACGACGTTTGCTGATCCTGGGGCAACCGGGCTATCCGGCGCAGCTCGCCGAACTCGCGGTACCCCCTATCGCCCTCGAGGTAGCGGGCGAGACTGACCTTGCCGCTCCGTCGGTGGCGGTCGTGGGGTCCAGAAGGGCCACCCCCTACGGGATCGCCGTCGCGGAACGATTCGCGGCCGGGTTGGCCGAAGTCGGGCTCGTGGTGGTCAGCGGGCTTGCCCGCGGAGTGGATGCGGCCGCCCACCGGGCCGCGCTCCGGGCCGGCGGAAGAACCGTCGCCGTCCTCGGCTCCGCGCACGACTGCCTGTATCCCCCGGAGCACCGTGAATTGGGCCGGGCCTGCAGCGCCTCCGGCGGGGTGCTGACCGAGTTTCCCCCCGGGACGCGTCCGCTTCCACACCACTTCCCGCGCCGGAACCGGGTAATCGCCGGCCTCACGTTGGGGACGCTGGTGGTGGAAGCCGCGGAGCGGAGCGGCTCCCTGGCTACCGCGCGTCACGCGGTGGATTCCGGACGCGAGGTCTTCGCGGTACCGGGTCCGATCGGGTCGGGAACCAGCGCGGGCTGCCACGCCTTGATCCGGCTGGGGGCCACCCTGACCACCTCGGTGCCGGAGATTTTGGAAGAACTCGGGCTCGCCTTACAAATCGCCGCGCCGCGTCCCGGCGCCGCCATCGACGAGGAACCCGGACGAGGCGGCAACCCCGCTGGACCGGCCCCCGGGACCGACGCGGCGTACCTGCTGGACATGCTGCGGCGGCGGCCTTCGGGGGTGGACCTGGACACCCTCCTCGACTCCGTGAACCTGTCGGTGCCGGCGGCGCTGGCCGCCGTTTCGGAGCTGGAGCGGCGGGGCCTGGCACGCCGGTTCCCCGGCGATTTCCTGCAAGCGGCGGAATAGGCTCCAAGAGGCTGTCGTTACACTGACCGCGAACCATGGAGAACGCACTCGTCGTCGTCGAATCCGCCGCCAAGGCCAAAACCATCGAGCGATTCCTGGGGGGCTCCTTCCGGGTGATGGCCTCGGGCGGGCACGTTCGGGACCTGCCGCAGCGCGGCCTTTCGGTGGACATCGACAACGGATTTCGCCCGCAATTCGAGGTGGTTCCGGACCGGGCCAAGATCCTCGACAGCCTGAAGCGCGCGGCCCGCAAGGCGTCCCACATCTATCTCGCAACGGACCCCGACCGGGAAGGTGAGGCGATCAGCCACGACCTCGCGGAGGAGTTTCTCGGCGCGCTGGGGCCCGGCCGCCAGGTTCCAATCCAGCGGATCACCTTCCACGAGATCACCCCGCCCGCGGTCCGGAGAGCGCTCGCAAACGCCGGTGAGGTGAATGGAAACAAGGTGAAGGCCCAGCAGACGCGGCGGGTGCTGGACCGGATCGTCGGCTACAAGATCTCGCCCCTCCTTTCCCGGAAAGTTGCTCCGCGCCTTTCCGCCGGCCGCGTGCAGTCGGTGGCGCTACGCCTCATCTGCACCCGCGAACGCGAGATTCGGGCTTTCAACATCGAGGAGTACTGGACGATCGACGCCCAATTGGCCACCCACGAAGGTGAGTCGCTCCGTGCGACGGCCGAAGTGCCGAAGAGCCTCCCCCGGGAGCCGGCGGTTCGGGATGAGGCCACCGCGCGGCGGATCCAGCATGCGCTCGGAGAGTGCCGATTCCGGGTGAGCGATGTCGAGGCCAAGGACCGTCGCGAGAAAGCGCCTCCCCCGTTCATCACGAGCACCATGCAGCGGCAAGCGGCCTCCCTGTTCCGCTTCCCTGCCGCCCGAACGATGCGCGCCGCTCAGGGGCTCTACGAGGGCGTGGATCTCGGGTCGGGCGATCGAGTGGGATTGATCACCTACCTGCGGACGGATTCGACCCGCATCTCGGATCAGGCGCTCCAGGATGTGCGCACGTTCATCGGGCAGCGATTCGGCGGCGACTTCCTTCCGGAGCGACCCAACTACTTCCGGAAAATGAAAGGAGCACAGGACGCCCACGAAGCCATCCGGCCTACCTCGGTCGAGCAGACCCCCGATCAGATGGCGGCCTTTCTCAGCGAGGACCAGCGGAAGCTGTATCGCATGATCTGGGAGCGGTTCATTGCCTCCCAGATGACCGCGGCCGTATGGCACGACACCAAGGCCACGATCCTCGCCGAACCCCCAGGCGGCGGCATGCCCGAGATCCCCGGCTTCGGCAAGGCTCCGGAACGGCTCGTGGCGACTGGGTCCGTGCTCGCCGAACGCGGGTATCGGGTGCTCTATCGCGAAGCGGCGGAAGACACCGGATCGTCTTCGGAGTCCGAGGGGAAGACCGTGATCCCTCCCCTGCGGGCCGGACAGCCGCTCGCTCTCGAGCAGATCCTGAAGGTCCAGCATTTCACGGCGCCCCCCAGGCGGTACAGCGAGGCGAGCCTGATCCGCAAGCTGGAGCAGAACGGAATCGGGAGGCCGAGCACCTACGTACCAATCCTTCGCAAGATCAAGGATCGGGAGTACGT
Source organism: Candidatus Marinacidobacterium sp. (assembly GCA_965250045.1). Taxonomy (GTDB): domain Bacteria; phylum Acidobacteriota; class Vicinamibacteria; order Marinacidobacterales; family Marinacidobacteraceae; genus Marinacidobacterium. Next base: position 1,583,896 of record OZ252286.1, on the reverse strand, counting down.
GCGGACCAGGCAGCGGGTCTTCGTTCCGACCGAAGTGGGCATGCTGGTGAGCGACCTGCTCGGCGTGAGCTTCGACAACCTGTTCAACGTGCGCTACACGGCGGACATGGAGGAAAACCTCGACCGCATCGAGCAGGGAGAGGCCGGCTTCGAGGGCACCCTCGAGGCGTTTTACGCGGATTTCTCCCGCGACCTCGACAAGGCCATCGTCGAGATGCCCCGCGTGAAGGGGTTACCGACCGCAGAACCCTGCGATCGGTGTGGACGTCCGCTCGTTCTCCGCTGGTCGGGCGGCGAGAAGTTCCTCGGCTGCGAAGGCTTCCCGGAGTGCCGGGGAAGCCGGTCGCTCACCGACCCGGTCGATGAAGCGAGCGACGAAGAGGCGCCCGTGTGCCCGGAATGCGGGGCTCCCATGTCCGAAAAGCGCGGACGCTTCGGGGCTTTCCTCGGCTGCACCCGCTACCCCGAGTGCACGAAGATCATCCAGATCCGGAACGGGAGGCTGGTCGCCCGGCCCGCGCCGGTGCCGGTGGAGGGGAAGTGTCCGGAGTGTGGGAAACAGCTCTTCCAGAGGCAGAGCCGCCGGGGCGCCTTCGTCGGCTGCAGCGGTTTTCCGAAATGCCGGTATATCCGACCGGATCCCTCGAAGAAAGGCAAAAAGGCGGCTTCCCGCAAGACCGCGGCAAAACGCGGCACCCGCGCGCGAGCCTAGCAGCCTGTGGTGAAACCCGCGCGGCGTTCACCCGGCGATCCATCCCGGCTGAACGGCGTCGCTTCGCGCCGCTCATCGTTGCGTTTCGGTCGAAATACACTCGGGCCAGTTCTCCCGGTGGGGGCTCCTCCCTCACGCGCCTTGTCAGCCGGGCGCCTCACCGGGCTCGGCGCTCACCCGGATTCCACCACAGGCTGCTAGCAGCTCGTGAGTCCCGGATCGGAAGAGCCCACGGCGGCGGCGCCGGCTCCGCTGCGGGCGCTGATTCAGGATTTTCTGGAAGATCTGGAGGAGCGTCGCGGCGCCTCTCCCAACACGGTAAAGAGCTACGGAAGCGATCTCGCCCAGTTCGCCGAGTTTCTCGAAGCGGAACGAGGATCGGGGGAAAGGACCCCCGATGCGTCACAGGTTGACACCGGTGTGCTGCGCGCCTATCTCGGCTCCCTTCACGAACGCGGTCTGTCCAGCACGACGGTAGCGCGGAAGCTGGCGGCTCTGCGTTCCCTCTACCGGTATCTCACCCGTTCGGGAGCGGTGGAAACGGACCCGGCGCGTGCCCTCAAGGCGCCACGGACTCCCGGGAGGATTCCGACGCGCATGGAAATGGACGAGGTCGAGGCCTTGCTGCACGCCCCGGATCCAACCACGGCGCTCGGCTGCCGCGATCTCGCGATTCTCGAACTCCTGTACGGAACGGGACTGCGGGTATCGGAACTGGTCAGTCTCAACCTTGCCGACCTCAACCCGAGCCACCGGATCCTCCGGGTCCTCGGAAAGGGTGGCAAGGAGCGGGTGGTCCCTTTCGGGGAGGTCGCAGCCGACGCGCTCGGCCCCTGGCTTCGGGTCCGGGCCGGCATCCAGGGAACCCACGGGGACACGGAGGCCGTTTTCCTGAACTCCCGCGGCGGACGCCTCTCCGACCGATCCGTGCGCACCGTGGTGGGGCGCTACCTGGGAGAGGCCGGACTCGTCCGACTCGCCGGTGCGGTGTCGCCGCACACGCTGCGCCACGCATTCGCTACCCATCTGCTCGACCGGGGAGCCGATCTGCGTTCCATCCAGGAGCTGCTGGGACACGCGAGTCTGGCAACCACCCAGAAGTACACCCACGTCTCGACGGCGAAGATCTTCGAGGTGTACTCAAAGACCCACCCGCGGGGAGCGAAAAGTCCCAAGGGCGCCGGCTGAAGCGCGGATCAGTTCGCGGTCCGCCGGAGGGTCGGCGGGTACCCGATCAGTAGCGCGGTATCCGCGTGGGCCCCGCCGCGGCGTTGAATATCCGCCGGTACCGGGAAATCTCCGACGGGATGCCCGTGCTTTTTCCCGGGTTGTCACTGAGCTTGACGAGTGGCCGGCCATTCGCGGCGACCGGCTTCACCACGAGCGAATAGTTGGGGAGTCCGCAGTCGTTCGTCAGGTTCGTGCCCCAGCCGTAGGACACTGCGATCCTTCCGCCAAAGCGCGATTCGAGATCGAGTATCGCGGGGAGTTCCAGCCCGTCGCTGAACACGAGTGACTTTTCCCGGGGATCCACCCCGAAGTCCTCGTACCAACGAACCACCTGCTCCCCGAACGCCGCCGGATCGCCGGAGTCCTGCCGGACTCCTCGGTGACGGCGGGCCCGCGCTTCACCGACATCGGCGAAGAAGAACTCCGAACCCCAGGTATCCGTGAGGAAGAGCGAGAGAGGCTCGCCGTACGCGGCCCACCATGAGTCCAGCATCCGGCACTGAGACCCGCGGATTGATTCGGCGGACCCGTTCCCCAACGCGGCGCCGACCATGAAGATCTCGTGGGCGATCGTTCCCACGGGAACCAGCCCGTGCCGGTAGGCCGATGCCACGCAGGAAGTCCCGACGAACTGGCCAGGCAGCGATCGGGCGAGGCGCTCCTCCAACTCGAACTGCCAGACCCGCGAAAAGCGGCGACGGGTCCCGAATGAGGCGAAGCGGAGTCCGGGACATTCGCGGAGCGTTGCGATCTTCTGCTGCAGGCGCGCCCGACCCGTGGCTTCGACTTCCTTCCGGGCTCCGGCTCCCCCCCGCTCGATCGCCGCCCGGGAAATGAGCTCGCTCAGAACGGAAAGGATGAGCGTTTCCCACAGAATGAGCTCGGGCCAGGTGGATTCGACCTCCAGGTGGAATTCGCCGTTCCTTGCCTCGAGTTCAACAGGTGGCAGGCGGAGGTGCGCCAGGAAGTCCAGGAAGTCCTCACCGAAGAGTCCCTGCGGCTCGAGACCCCGGAGGTATTCCAGCTCGGGAGGAGTGAAGGACAGCGCCCTTACGGATTCAAGCGCCTCCCCGAGCGCCTCGTGCGGTACCAGATCCGGGAGCCGGGCATCCGGTGTACGGCAGAGGAGCTGATACCGGACGCGGACTTCGGGATGCCGCCGGAAGACAAACTGGCCCATCGTGAACTTGTAGAAGTCCACGTCGAGGAGGGAGACGACCGTAGGAGCGGCCGTCAGGCGGGAAAGCCGGGCCACTCCTCAAGCGGGTCGGTGCTTTGCACCCGAACCATTCCCGCGCGCTCGAAATCCGCATAGGCCGCGTCGGCGGCGTCGGTGAAATCGGCGCCCGGGACCACTACCGGCGAGGTGGCGTCTTCCAGCAGGAAAACCCGGCGGGCGAGGCTTTGCGATCCATCCGGATCGCGCCGTTTGATTTCGTCCCGCAGGTCGGAAACCGTCCAGGCCACGCAGTGGCTCTTGGCCTGCCCGCCGACCACCAGCGCGTCATATTCGAGCAAGCGGTCGAGCAACTGCCGGTTCGGTTCCGCGATCGGGTTTCCATCGGCGTCTTCAAGCACCTCGGGGCGCAGCACGGAGTAGTTCTCGGTGAGCGGATTCCGGCCCTTGGGCTCGAACACCGGCTGCGCGGAACGCGCGATCGAATGAAAGAACACGGCTTCTTCGATCGCCGGCACCAGCGCGTGCCCGGCCCCTCCGAGCATGGCGTGGTAGGGCCAGATGACGAGCACGTACTTTCCCTGCGCCTCCAGCCGGCGGCAGTAGTGGAGCGCGTGGCGGGAGAGTTCCTTCTGGTCGAGACCCGCCCCCGCGGCCGCGTCGGGATTCACGCGGTAACGGCCCGTTTCGAGATCCTCGGACGCGATCTGGGTGTACGCGGCGGGAGGATTCCCGTTTTCGTCCAGGAAGAAGTGCGCGTGGAACACCTGGATGGCGGTGTGGGTATCGAGAGTCAGGACGACTTCGCTGATCCGGCCCAGATGCTGGTAGAGGAACTGGCAGAGCCGCCAGGAGTCCTTCACCGCGCCGAGTCCTGAACGCCCGGCAACAAAGAGTTCGCCACCCGGCAGACAGAAGGTGTTCTGGCAGTCCACGAGCAGCAGACCGACGCGTGGCGCATCACCGGCCGCCGGGCTCAGATCGTGACGCCGAGCCCATTCCCGAGCCTCGGTGGCGCGAGTCTCGTACGGGACCCGATAGAGCTGGCCGACGCGCTCGGAGTCGAAGAAGTCAGGAATCGGAAGCGTGCTTGGCATGGATCGGAACCGGAACCCCGGGCCCGGCGAGCCCTCATTCTCCCGGTCGGGGTGGGGATCGGATTACCCTAGCACCCGATGCTCGAACCCGACCAGATCCGCCGGGACCCGGAGGGAACCGCCCAGCGCCTCCGGGACCGGGGGCACCACGGGGATCTCTCAGGCATTCTCGATCTCTTCGAAGCGCGGCGCGCACTGCAGGCGGCGATCAGCGAACTGCGAGCGAAGCTGAAGGCGCAGAATCGGGAAGTCGGCGCGCTCTACCGGGCCGGGAAGAAGGAAGCCGCCGACCGGTTGCGCGAGGAGTTGGCGCGGGCTCCCGACGCGGTCTCGGAAAAGGAAGAGCGGATGCGCTCCGCCGAGCAGGAACTCGAGAAAAGCCTGCTGGAGCTTCCCAATCTGGCGCACGAGAGCGTGCCGGTCGGGTTCGATGAGGATTCCAACCGGGAGATTCGGCGCATCGGTTCCCCACCGTCCTTCGACTTCACCCCGCAGGCGCATCACGAACTTGGAACCGCGCTGGGAATGCTCGATCTGCCGCGCGCGGCAAAGCTCAGTGGATCCCGTTTTTCGGTCCTGATCGGCGCCGGCGCGCGGCTTGAGCGGGCGCTCATCCGGTTCATGCTGGATATCCAGACGAAAGAGCATGGATACGAGGAGATCTGGGTCCCCTTCCTCGTCGCATCCAGATCCCTTCTCGGCACCGGTCAGCTCCCCAAGTTCCGGGACGATCTGTTCAAGGCCGAAGGACGCGACCTCTATCTGATCCCCACGGCCGAAGTCCCCCTGACCAACCTGCACGCCGGGGAAACATTGTCCGCCGGTGAACTGCCGAAACGCTTCGTCGCGTACACCCCGTGTTTCCGGAGCGAGGCCGGCGCGCACGGGAAGGACACCCAGGGACTGATCCGCCAGCACCAGTTCGACAAGGTGGAACTGGTCAAGGTCACCGACGAGGAGACCTCGTTCGAAGAACTCGAGGGACTCACCCGGGACGCCGAGCGAATCCTGCAGCTTCTGGAACTGCCGTACCGGGTGGTTCTCCTTTCGACCGGAGACATGGGAGGGGCGGCCACCAAGACCTACGACATCGAGGTGTGGCTACCGTCGCAGGGAACCTACCGGGAGATCAGCTCGTGCAGCAACTGCGGCGACTACCAGGCGCGCCGCGCCCGGATCCGCTACCGCAGGACCGCCGAAGAGAAAGCGCGCTTTTGTCACACGCTGAACGGTTCGGGCCTCGCCGTCGGTCGCACCTGGCTCGCGATCCTCGAGAACTACCAGCAGGCGGACGGCAGCGTCCGCGTGCCGGAAGTTCTCCGCCCCTACCTCGACGACCTGGAAACCTGGCGCCCCGCCTGATGAAGCGCGGCCGGCCCCGGGAACGCCGGTGTTCACCGCCGACCGGCGGACGAAACCAAGTACCACCCCTCGCGCAGATGGCGCGCGACAGCGGAGCGCCGGCCAGTTCTCCCGGTGGGGGCCTCCGACCGGCATCGCGGCCCACAGGGCCGCGAAACCGCGCACCGCCAACTGAGAAGAGCGCGGGGACGGTAGTGACCGCCGGTCTTCATTCAGACCGGCACCGCTGCGCGACAGCGCAGCGAAGGGGAAAGCCCCAAACTCCCGGATGGCACCCGCTACCGCGGCTCGCAGATGCGGAGCTCGATGAACCCCCGCCTCAGACGCGGCGCATCGCCGCAAAGAACTTCATGTTCGAGTTCACGAGGTACTCCCGGGCCGCGGCATTCGGCTCGAGCGACGATTCGCCCTTTTCCGCGGTGCCCCCGAGGATGATGCCTGAGCTCCGCGGCTGCATGCTGAAGCCGCCCACTCCGGGGGGTGCTCCGGGAGCATTCCCGGACACCGCATAGTTCACTTCGCGTTGCGGAATGAGCACCGTGAGCTGTCCCTTGAGCGGCATCAGTTCCGGATCGGGAAACAGCTCGCCAGATCCGAGTCCGGTGCAGTTGACCACGAGCGACTCGTCGAGTGCGACAAGTTCCTGGGCATCCGCGAACTTGCGGATCACGATCTGCCCACCGAAGTCCCGAAAATCCCGCACCAGCGCGTCGAGATAGGTGGCCGGCTCAATGCGCATGTAGCTGCGCCGGATCGCGTAGCGGGTGGGAAAGGGATGTTCCCCCGGGCCCAGCGGAAACCGGCCGCTGATCAGATGATCCGGAAGCAGCGGCTCGCGGCGGCCCCGCCCCCCGCTGGCCGCGGGATCACGGGGCTCGATGTCGGTCGCCGTGTAGCGGTCGATCCAGTCCACCCCGTACCCTCTGCCAACCAGCCACTGGAACTCACGAAAGGAGGTTTCGGCGGCGGCGCGGAACTGGGCGTCAAACTCGGGAGTTCGAAGGTTGTCGTCCACCAGCCAGGAGGCCGGGGTGAAACCGGCCCAAGCCATGTTCGAAGTCGTGTTCGGGGGCACCGACATGGCGTAGATGGTGACCGCGAATCCACGGCGCTGGAGCTGGCGCGCGGTCGCGAGTCCGACCGCTCCACAGCCAATCACGGCAGCCTGCCGACTCTGGTGCTCGAGCGCCATCTCGGCCACCTTGCGCCCCGTACCCCAGGAAAGGGAGATACCCGAGCCCCCGTGGCCGTAATTGTGAATTACGGTGGTTCCGTCAAGCTTGCCAGCTCTCAGGACGAACCCCGACGGGCGATGCGGCCGGAGCCCCACGGTGGTGCGGATGATCCGGTTCCACGCCACGTTCACGATGGGCAAGCGAAACGGCGGCTGCGGCAGGATGTCGGATCGGGCCGAGCAGCCCCCGAGGCCCATCCCGAGCAGACCCCCGCCGCCCACTCTCAGTAGCGTCCGTCTGTCCATCATCGCCTCCGTTCGGACAACCGGCCAACCTTAGCAGCCTGTGGTGAAACCCAGGCGGCGTTCGCCCGGCGATCCATCCCGGCTGAACCACTCCGCTTCGCTCCGCTCTTCGTTGCGTTTCGGTCGAAATACACCAGGTATTCCTCCCTCACGCGCCTTGTCAGCCGGGCGCCTCGCCCCCACCGGGAGAACTGGCCGGCCTCGGCGCTCACCTGGGTTCCACCACAGGCTGCCAACAGGCTTGCCCTGACCGTTGCCGCCAGGGTCGCGGTCGACTACGGCAATCGCCGGGACTCGCGGCGGAGTTCGAAGCACAGGCCGATGCCGATGACGCTGACCGCGACCGCCATGGGGAGGCCGGTCGTCACCGCCGCCGCCTGCAGGGATTCGAGGCTGCCGCCGAGGAGGAGAACCACCGCGACCAGCCCCTCGACCAGGCACCAGAAGACGCGCTGGACCATCGGGGCGTCCAGCTTGCCGCCGGCGGTGATGGAGTCCACCACCAGCGACCCGGAGTCGGACGAGGTGACGAAGAAAATGACGGTTAGAACGATGGCGACGCTCGCCAGCGGGACAGCGAGCGGGAGCGCTTCGAACATGCGGAAGAGGGCCAGTTCCGGCTGGAGCGCCCGCACTGCGTCCGCCGTCCCGGTGTAGCCGTCGGCCACAAGCTGGTGGAGCGCAACGCCGCCGAAGACGCTCATCCACACGAGGGTGAACAGGGTTGGCACGACGAGGAGGAAGCCGAGCATCTCCCGGACGGTGCGCCCGCGCGAGATGCGGGCGATGAAGATCCCGATCACCGGGGTCCACGCAAACCACCAGGCGAAATAGAAGGCACTCCAGTCCTGGAGGAAGGCCGTGTCGCTCCGGCCCACCCAGTTGCTCAGCGGCGCAATGTGCACCGCGTAGGCACCGAGACTGCGGAGGAAGGCTCCGGCCACCGCGCCGGCCGGACCGACGATTACCACCGCAAGCATCAGGGCCACGGCCAGCAGGATGTTCAGTTCACTCAGGCGGCGCACCCCGAGATCGAGTCCGGACACCACCGACGCCAGCGCGATGAGCGTGATCACCGAGACGATGAGGGTGCCGGTGAGGTCGGTGGCGGGGATTCCGAACAGGTATTCCAGGCCGCCGGAGATCTGCCGGGCGCCGAGCCCGAGGGACGTAGCCAGTCCGAAAATAGTGGCGAAGACCGTCAGGAAGTCGATCACGTGCCCGGGGAAGCCCCACACCCGGTCTCCCAGCAGCGGGTAGAACGCGGAACGGAGCGCCAGGGGGAAGCCTCGGTTGTAGGTGAAGAACGCGAGGGCGAGCGCCGCGATCCCGTAGCTCGCCCAACCGTGTAGCCCCCAGTGGAAGGTGGTGGCCGCGATGGCGACCGCCGCGCTCGGGGGCTCGATACCCAGCGGAGGATGGAGGAAGTGCTGCACCGGTTCGGCCACCCCGAAGAAGAGGAGACCGATCCCGATGCCGGCCGAGAAGAGCATCGCGCCCCAGGTGAGCCGCGAGTACGAGGGCCGGGCGTCCGGTCCGCCGATCCGCACCCGCCCGAGCGGCGAGACGATGAGGAACAGGCAGATCAGGAGGGCGAAGTTGGCGCTCCCGAGGAAAAGCCAGTCGAAACGGGCGGTGACATAGGCGTGAAGATCCCCGAACGCAGTCCCCGCCTGTTCCCGGAACGCCAGTGCGCCGGCGACGAACAGGAAGATCACCGCCGCCGAACTCAGGAAGACCGGCCCGTTGATGTCGAGTCCGAACCGTCGGATGTTCCCTCGCCCGGCGGTGTGCCGCGATGGATTCATCCCACCCTCTCCGCAGGAAGCGCCGCGCCACGCCGGGCAGACAACAGTGAGATGCGCGGGACGGTATCAGCTACCCCGGCCCGGTGAGCGACAGCCCGAGGCCGGGTGTAGAGGGGCTCGGGGAAAGCGCTGACATCCAGGAATTCGTTGGAAAAGGCTGCGCGGAGACCCCACGCAAGAAACGCACACCTCGGGGAACGCACACAAACGCGCTCCCGCCCGCCGGAACGGGAGAGGAGTAGAACGATCCCCCTAAGTCATTGAAGTATCGGAACTGGCTACAGGCCGCCGGACGGTGGAGCGATCTACGACCCGGGCGCCGGAACCCTCCGGGTGATCGGGAAGCGCGACCGCGAGCGCACCGCCTACGTCGTGAACGGTGGCCGCGCCGCCCTGGACTTCTGGCTGGAGTTCCGAGGCGACGATCCCGGCTCGCTACTCGTGCCGGTGTCCAAGTCCGGGACCATCACCCTCCGACGCATGTCGACGCAGGCCCTCATGCTCCGGCTCCGGCGCCGCTGCGGGCAGGCAGGGGTCCGCCGGTGCTCTCCGCACGACCTCCGCCGGTCCTTCGTGAGCGCCCTGTTGGATCGCGCGGTGGACCTCTCCACGGTCCAGGACCTCGCGGGGCACGCCGACCCGAAGACGACCCGCCTCTACGACCGCCGCGGCGGCGAGGTGCGGCGCCAGGGCGCGGCGACCCTCCACGTTCCGTTCCAGGCTCCCCGCTGAACGGCCGGGACCGCTCGAACCCGCGCAAGCCCGGGGCACATCCCGGGCGGCGGGACTCCTGATGGGACCCACGGGATTCGGGAAACACCCCCCGGTCGGCTCCCCCCCGTGAGGCGTGCCCCGAAGTACGTTCGGCTCACCCATGGGTGGGCCTGTGGGCTCCTTGCCATCGCCCGGAAAGGGAAGAAACCTCCGCTGCAGCGATGTGCTGGCGGGGGAGAAACCACTGCCCACTGGAGTCACTCGGTTTCTTGGTCGCCGTGATCTCTTCTAAGGCATTGATTTTACATATAGATAGATGCCTAGTACCCTCGCCTTATGGCCGGAGAACGCAGACCACCCACCATTCCACACCCTCTTCCCGCCTTCCTCTCCGGGTTGCGGTGGGGGCCGTTCGGCGTGATCGTGACCGCGATCCGCAGCAATCGCCCCGAGGCTGCAGTCGAAACAGCACCGGGTAGGCGTGGTGTTCCACGCGGCGGGTTTCGCGGGTTCGTTCGTGGGTTCACTCGGCAACAGATGAAGATCTCAAACTCGGCGGGGATCACCCAGCACTGTCCGATCTGGATATGAGCATCCAGAGCATCCTCCCGCAAACTCCGGGCAATATCATCATGAGCGGGAGGCTGGCTCCGCGCAGACCCTGACCGGCCGGGTCGTGCAGCCGGTGCGGGTTTCGGCACCCGCCTCCAGAAATAGCCGGTCAGGCACCTACTGCATCGGACATTCGACCATTTCTCCAAGGGGGAGATTCGCGAACGTTCTCGTCCCGCTCGTAGAGCGGGTACCCATGGTCATACGGGCGGAGGAAGACATTTTTCGGGGATCCGGGGTGTAGGGCGCCCCGCGCCCCAGCTCCCAGGCGAGTTGGGCATGAAACTGCTCGCCCTCGCTGAAGACCGGGGGAATGTCGGTGAGGAAGGGGGACATGGTGTAGTCGCCCAAGTTCAGTACGTGGAAGAAGCCGAGGACGTGCCCGATTTCGTGCATCGCCACGGCGTAGAGGTCACATACGCGCAGGCTGTCCACGTTGATGACGGCAACGCCTTCCGTCAGACCGACACCGGCTGCCCCGCACGGGGCGCGGCCACTCTCCCAAAAATCGTCTTGAACAGCGATGATGTCAACCCATCCGTACTGGTCCCTAAGGCTCCTTCCGGTGGTGATCCGGCCAATGAATTCCTCGCCGGTGACCTGTTTCACGCCAGCGCGGATCGCATCCCTGATCGTATCCTCCTGGGTCGAGGTGAAATCCCAACCCCTCCCTAGGCTGACGAGATTGAAGTCGGGCACGAAAGGAAGGACCGCCGTGATCCGATGCTCAACGTCCCTCTCCCCCCAAATATTCATGCAGCGCTCGTCTGTGGAGCCATTGGGGCAGTCGTAGGCGTCAAAGACCAACTCTCGCCACAGGCTCACATCGAATAGGTCCTCCACGAGGACCTCTAACGAGTCTGTCGCAGTGACGAAACCGGAATGGGAGGCAGTGACGGTGATCTCCACCTCGCCAGCCTCAACTCCAGTCACAGATCCCCGGAACACGCCAGCTCGCACGGCCTCGCCGGAAACCTCGACGGCCCCGCTGTTGGCGGAAATGTTGTAGGTCGCGTTGACCGCCGACGTGAGGGTGGCGGTGAATGTCACGGTCTCTGCCACCTGGACCGTGATCTCGTCGGGAACGTCATTCCAGCCGAGCGGTTGGAGCGGGGGCGGGGTTGGAGGGCAGGCGAGCCGCCGTCCCCTCCACATCCGGCAAGCAGTAGGCTCAGTCCAGCACTTGGCAGAACAGAGAGGAGGACAATCATCCTCCCGACAAGTCGGTTTGACATCGGGGTCACTCCTCTAAAAACCCACAGCTTTGCGGGTGGTTAAACGGACAGATTTGACTATAGGCGTGACGAACGAGTGTCAGGCTACCAGATCATCAGCGTCCACTACTGCTCCGTCAGCCAGTGTCACCTCCAAGAATTCGAACAGATAGGTTTCGTCGGCCGGCTCCCTCAGAGGGCTGGATGCTCACGTATCCGGGGATTGAGCGTCTCCAGATCAGACACGGAACTGCACGATCTTCCCCTCCGCTCCCGTCAGGAATGCGGCCCACTGGTCCATGACCGCGCGCCGCCGGGCGAGTAGGTCACTCCGGAAGTAGGCCCCTTCAACCCCGCCCACAGTGTGCGCCGGCGCCGCCTCCGCCAATTCTCGCGGTTTCCCGGTTTCTGCACACCAGTCACGAAACGCCGACCGAAAGCCGTGAACCGTTGCCCGCTCGGCGAGTCCCCGGTCCCGGAGGATCTTCGTCAGGGTCATGTTGGAGAGGGGCCGGCCCGGCCTCAGCGGCGACGGGAAGATCAGTCCGCTCCCGTCGTCCAGTGCCCGCGCCCGCTCAAGAACGACCAGCGCCGCATCGCTCAGCGGGACGCGATGCCCGGCGCCGCCCTTCATGCGCTGGCCCGGGATGCGCCATTCCCGCGCCTCACTGTCGACCTCCACCCAAGTCGCGCCCCGCGCCTCCCCGGATCGCGCCGCCGTCAGGATCAGGAACCGGAGGCAAAGTTTGGCCGCCTTGCTCGCCTTCGACCCATCCACGGTTTCAAGCGCCGCCGCTACTTCCCGGTACGGCAGCGCCCGGAAGTGCGCCTTGACGGCCGGCATGGCCGGCAGCGCGCCCTCGATTCCTTCCCCGGCCACGTTCTGCTCGACGTAGCCATGCGCCCAGCACAACCGCAGCACGGCGCGGACCCCTCCTGACGGCGGTGAGCGGTCGCATCATCCGGGATTGTGAGAGGGTGCGACACTCGCGTCGGCAGAGCGCAGCGCCATCAACGCTGGTTTCGCGCTCCCGCGCGATGCCGACCGGAGGTCTATACCTTTCCGGGCATCACTTTTTCATGGGGCAGACACCTTGCGAACGAATGGCGCCGGCCGGGGTGCGTTGGGGCGCGGCCGGTAGCCGGGAGGCGGCGTCCAGAGGAGGAAGGCGGCGAAGGTTCCGAGCTGGCCGAACCTCACATGGCCTGGTGGCGACCTTCCCAAGGGCCAAGCCCATTTTTCCTGCTTCCGGCCATGAAACTGCTCCCCGCCCATCCGCGGCGGCGAAGGCACCCGGAGGGCCGGAGCGCAGCGGAGGAGGCGCGCAGCGCCTTGCCTTCCCCGCCGCGGATGGGCACGATGCTCTCCTCCTGCCGGAAGCAGGAAAATCACGTTTCCTTTTTTCCTGGGCCCTCCGGTGTGAGAGGCACCGAAGGGCCCTACCTCACCAACCTGTCAGCCGATCCGCCGGGAGCAACCAACCAGAGGTATGTGTTTCGAACACCTACGCCGGACTGTGCCTCGACGGATCTTGGCCGTGATGGAACGCACGGTAGAAGGGCAGCGCCATCGAGCAGCCAGTATAGGCCCTCGCGAACATCACGGCGGCTGACTTCCCCTCGAGGGACTTCCCTCGGAAGGACAACAGCGCCATGACACCTCCTTTTCTTTTTTTCGTCGGCATCGACTGGGGCTCGACGACCCACCATGCATGCCTGCTGGACGCGAACGGTTCGGTTCGCGGCAGCCGGGCCTTTCCCCACGGGGGCGCGGGCCAAGCGGAGCTTGTCCGCTGGCTCCTGGACGAGACCGGGGCCGCGCCCGGGCAGATCGCGGTGGCCATCGAGACGCCCCACGGCCCGGTCGTCGAAGGGCTGCTCCTCGCCGGCTTTGCGGTTCTCGCCATCGGTCCCGCCCAGATCCGCGGCTCCCGGCGCCGCTACGTCTCCTCCGGGGCGAAGGACGACCCCCGCGATGCCTGGATGCTCGGTCGCGCCCTGCGCGCTGACCCCGACCTCTTCCGCCAGCTCGCACTCGAGGAGCCTCTCGTCCTCCAGTTGCGGGAACGCACCCGCACCGTCAACGAGTTGACCTGCCAGCGCACCCGGCTCTGCCACCAGATCCGCCAGCAGCTCTGGCGCTACTACCCCCAACTGCTCGCCATCCCCGACCTCCTCAACCAACTCACCCACCCCTGGTTCGTCGAGCTCTGGAACAAGGCCAAAACGCCCGCACTGGCCCTCAAGCTGCGCGTCTCCACCCTCGCCAAACTCCTCAAAAAGTACGGCATCCGGCGACTGAACGCCAAAGGCCTGTGGGAGATCCTGCACGCCCCCGCACTCACCGTCGCCCCCGGAACCGCCGAGGCCGCCGGCCGCGCCCTCCAAAACCTCTTCGCCCAGGCTCACACCACCAACCAACTCCTCGCCCAGGCACGAGAAGACATCCGCGAACTGCTGAGGGCGTTCTCCCAGACCCACGCCGACGACGAACGCCCCGACGACCTCACCATCCTCCTCTCCCTCCCCGGAGTCGGGGTCTACGTCCTCAGCACGCTGCTCGCCGAAGCCTTCGAGCTCCTCCAACGACGCGACTATCCCGCGCTCCGCGCCCGCTCCGGAGTCGCCCCCGTCAGCATCCAGTCCGGCAACACCCAGTGGGAGATCCGCCGCCTCGCCGTCCAGCACGAACTCCGCAACGCCCTCTATCACTGGGCCCGCGTCGCCGCACAACACGACCCCCTCAGCAAAGCCCGCTACCGCGCCCTCCGTGCCCGCGGCTACTCCCATGGCCGCGCCCTCCGCACCGTCGGCGATCGGCTCCTCGCCGTCGCCTGCGCCATGCTCAAAAACGGCACCCTCTACGACCCCAAGCTCTCCCGAGACAAGCTCGCCGCCTGAACAACTCCTCCCGAGAAAAAGGATCTTCAAGGTGAGCCGGTGGGACGTGTGGGAAACGCGCCCCTCTCCGCCGCGGCCGGCGAACAACCGCCGCCGTGGCGCCGCGTTTTCCAAGTCCTGGGGAAATCCCTTCCCCTCCCTCCGCTCCCCGATGAATGGCCGCTACTCCCGCCCCGATTTCCCCAGGACGGCACTTTCCACGGGCTTCCCGAGACGACCCCGTCCTCCCCCTATCCACCCTTGACAAAAGGTAGAAGGTCCGGCGTTCCAAGCCGTCCCCGCGCTTTTTCGCGATCGGCATTACGCGGTTCCGCTGCCGTGCGGGCAGCGGTGCCGGTCTGAAGACCGGCGTTTCCCGCGGAGGGAGGGGGATTCGAACCCCCGGACCCTTTCGGGCCAGTGGTTTTCAAGACCACCGCCTTAAGCCGCTCGGCCATCCCTCCGTGGACGGGATCGCGCCGCGAGACCCGCCCCGCCTGGGGCGGGCTGTTACTCCGGCTTCGGCAGGGCGTCCAGCATCGCCTGCGCCTGCGCGGCAGCGGCGCTGTCCGGCTCTACCTCGATCGCCATCTCGAACTGTTCGGTGGCCGCCGGGAAGTCGCCCTTGTTCAGATAGACGATGCCGAGCTGGACGTACGGCTCCGCCCAATCCGCGCGCCGATCCGCCGCGATCAGGTAGTACTCGATCGCCTTGTCGGTCTCGCCGTTCTGGAACGAGATCTGCGCCACGTTGTAGGGGATGACCTCGTCCGCGGTGGAGTCCACCGCGGCTTCCCAGTATTCCAGCGCCCCGTTCATGTCCTCGTCGGCCATCGCCATTTCGCCCAGCGATACCAAAGCCGCCGCATTCTGCGCATCCTGATCCAGCACGACCTGGTAGGCCGCCTTGGCTTCGTCCGGTCGTCCCAGTTCGCGGAGCACCGCGGCCCGGTTCAGGTTGATCTGGTACACCGTCGGATCGGTGCCGAGCACCTCGTCGTACATCGCGAGCGCCTCGTCGTACCGCCCGGCCTGGTGGAGCTCCTGAGCCTCCGCGATGAGGCCTCCACCTGTTCCCGCAGACCGGCCCATCTGGGCCCGCTCGAGGACGAGATCCATGTCCGGGTTCTTGCCCGCCTGCCTCATCGGCGCCTGATAGTTGTAGGGCATGAATCCCGGCGCCTGGACCGAGAAGTCGTAGGCGCGGCTCCGGAAACCCAGGATCGCCCAACGGCCGCGCGCATCCGTGGTGGCATCGAGGAGACGCCCCGAGTCCCCCGCGTTAGCGGTCACGGTCGCTCCCTCGATCGGGTTGCCGTCCTGGTCCTCGACGGTCCCGGAGACACGACCGGTACCCATCTGAGCCATTGCCGCGTGCGCGACAAACAGCAGGCCGAGCGCAACGAGCGCGGCCTTGCGAGTGGTGTTATTTCTCATGGGAGATCTCCTTCGCCTCTGGACTCGGGGCCCTCTGCATCGCCGACGCCCTCCGTCCAAACCCGGCTGGCTGGGAAGCAGGGACTCGAACCCCGATTCCACGGTCCAGAGCCGTGTGTCCTGCCATTGGACGACTTCCCAGTGTTCGCGGGAATACATGAGGATAGCAGGACTCGGGGCCGTACGCCGCTCTGGCGCGCGTGCTGCATCTCCGGTGTACCATCCCGGTCCCGGCGGTGAAACCTTTGCCTTGGGCGGGCGCTGGAGAGGTGCTGGAGTGGCTGAACAGGGCTGCCTGCTAAGCAGTTGCGCGGGATACCGCGCCGAGGGTTCGAATCCCTCTCTCTCCGCCGCGCCGCCGGTCCGTCACCGCTATCTTGCGGCGGTTGCCCTTACCACGTTTCTCGCGGCGTTCCCCGCGCCCGGCATCGCGCAACCAACCGGGGGGGTGGACGGCGTCGTGCTCGACGCTACCGGCGGCGTCCTGCCGGGGGCCCGAGTATCCCTGGTACTCGTCGGACGGGGGATCCGGCGCGAACAGGCCGCGGGGCCATCGGGGCGGTTCGGATTCGCCGGCCTCCAACCCGGCGCCTGGAGCATCACCGCGGGGCACCCCGGATTCGAGGACTCGCCACCCGCCGAAGTGGTGGTGGACGCCGGTTCCATCATCGAAGTCCGACTCCAACTGGGGCTCGCCGGAATCATCGAGAGCGTCGCGGCGGTCTCCCGGCGGCCCCTCGACCTTCGCGGCAGCGGAGTCCGGGAAACCGTCGACCGGCCCATGCTCGAGGATCTGCCCAACACGCGCGACATCTGGACCGTTCTGGAACAGACCCCGGGCATCATGATGTCCAAGATCAACGTGGGGGGAGCCGAGAGCGGCCAGCAATCCCTCTTTTCGGCGGCGGGCTCGGCATGGACGCAGAACCAGTACTACCTGAACGGCGTGAACGTGACCGACCCCGCGGCGATGGGAGCGAGCATCGCCTACTACTCCTTCGACAGCTTTGAGGAAATAGAGGTTTCGACGGCAGGCCACCGCGCCGAAATCCAGACCCCGGGCGTGTTCTTGAACATCGTCACCCGGAGAGGCACCAACCGGTTCGCCGGCAGCGGCAGCTTCTTCTACGAACACGAACGGTTCCAGGCGCAGAACCTCGACGACGCGCTCCGCGCCCGAGGCGTCGGACAGGCCAACCGTCTCAAGGCGCTCGTCGACGGGAGCGCGGAACTCGGCGGTCCCCTGCGGCGTGACCGCGCCTGGTTCTACTTCAACTATTCCCGGTTCCGGGTCGAACCCTTTCTCCCGGGGTTCTTCCTCGAGGATGGGGAACCCGGTGTGGACCTCACGGAACTCGACAACCTGCTGGCCAGAGGCAGCGTGCGGGTCGCCGAGGGACACGAAATCGGACTCTTCTTCTACCGCAACGGCAAGTACCGACCGTACCGGGGGGCCAGCCTCTTCCGGCCCCGACCGGAAACGACATTCCATCAGGACTCGGTCACGGCGCTGGGACAGATCTCCTGGTCCGGCGCATTCGGCGAATCGGTGCTCGTGGAGGCCCGCGCCAGCCGCCTGGATCTCTACTTCCCGTACGGACAACAGCCCGACCGGGACCCCGGGCTTTCACGCTGGGAGTTGAACACCGGCATCTGGTACGGAGGCTCGGGCACCAACACCATTTACGAGCGTGATCGGTGGCAGGGGAGCGCCACCGCCACCCTCTTCCGGGACGGCCTCTTCGGCGGCACAAACGCGTTCAAGGTGGGCTTCGAAACCACCGTGAACCCGGGCCGCACCACCCATGACCTGCACGGCGGGATCGTCTATATCCACGACCGCGTGCGGCCCATCGAGGTCACGCTCTACAACGACCCGGTGGCGGTCCGAAACTTCACCCGAAACATCGGACTCTTCGCCCAGGACAGCCTCGTCCGCGGGCGGCTGGTCCTGGAGGTCGGACTCCGCGCCGATTGGTGGGGAGCCGGATACCCGGACCAGGAAAACGAACCGGGCGCCTGGAACGAGGCATTCCGAAACTTCGGGATCCCTCGGCAGACGCCTGGCGTATCGTCCCTCGTCTCATGGTTGGGGGTGGCTCCGCGCTTCGGAGTCAACTACCAGCTCACCGAAGACGGCCGCACCCAGATCCGGCTGAGCGCCGGGCGCTACCTGCACCAACTGGGTCTGAGCGCTCCGGCGTACGGAAATCCCAACGCTCGGGCATCCGCGAAATTCCGCTTCGACGACCGGAACTTCAATGCCCTGGTGGACGAAGGCGAGGTGGACTTCACCCGGCCCCTCAGCGTCTTCATCCCCGTACGGAACGAGGTCGACCCGGACCTCCGGCAGCCCGTCACCGACGAACTGACCCTGGGGATCCATCGCGAGATTCCTTACGGAATCACCCTTGGCCTTACCGGCATCCTGCGCCGCGAACGCGACCTCATCGAAGACACCGACATCGGTGTCCCCGAGAGCGCCTGGCATCCGGTTCCCCACCTCGATCCGGGCCGCGATTTCGTCCGGGGCAGCGAGGATGACGTCCCGATCAACCTCTGGCTCCAGGATCCCGCCACCCTCGGCCAGAGCCGCTTCCGGTTGTACAACGCGGGTATCGGATCCAGCTATCGGGGGCTCATCCTGGAAGCCCGGAAGCGCTATGCCGCGGGCTGGCAACTTCTCGCCTCCGTCACCGTAAGCCGCTCGATCGGCTGGCTGCCGGGGCCGGGCGACCAGATCGACGAGGGGACAGGATTCCCCGGTCCGCTCCTTAACAACCCGAACCACGGCGACCTGCACGAGGGCCGGACCTTCTGGGATCGCCCGTTCATCGCGCGGCTATCCGGGAGCTACCGCCTGCCGTGGGGCTTCGCCGCGGCGGGCTCCTTCCGGGCGCACTCCGGCTGGCCCAACTACCGGTCGGTGATCTTCACCGAAACGCTGGAGGGAGAGCCGCTTCCCCAGGGCAGCACCGAGGTCATCGTCGAACCCCCGGGTACGGCCCGGTCGCCGGCAGTGCCGCTGCTGGACCTCCGCCTTGACCACCGCCTGGACCTGCCGGGAGCGGTCGAGTTCTCGACTTATCTCGATGTGTTCAACGCACTGAACCTGAACAACGTGGTGGGCGAGGGATCCCGCGACGATTCCTTCGGCGCCGTGGTCGGCATTCTTCCCCCACGGGTCGCGCGGGTCGGGGTGCGGCTGCGGTTCTGAATCAGGGGCCGGCCTGTCCTCTCCGGTGACGCCAGTCGGGCGAACGGCTTTATGCGGTCTCGCCGCCCTCGCGGGCGGCGGTGCCGGTCTGAAAGGCTACCGGGACGACTGGCCGGCGTTCCCAGCCGTCGGCGCCATTCGGCTGAGCTGGATTGCCGGCCGGCCTAGTTGCGAGGCGGGGACGGTGCGCTGATCTCGGCGAGGCGCTCCCGGAGGAACGGCTGCTCGGGATTCAACTCCAGCGAGCGCTCGAAGATGGCGCGCGCCTCATCGAGCCGTCCGACCTGGGCGTAGGCGTCTCCGAGGACGTTCAACAACCCGAATCCCGGCGTGCGCAGTCCAAGAGCGCGTTCCAGATGCGCCACGCTCTCCTCGTAGCGGCTCTGGAAGTAGCGAACGAAACCCATCCCACTCGCAACCTCGAAGACCTCCGGGAACTGCTCGACCATCGGCTCGAGCAGGGCCGCCGCTTCGGCGATGCGGCTGGTCTGCACGTAGCCGTGGGCGAGCTTCCAGCGGGCGGCGGGCAACTGTGGATTCCCGGAGGCCACCGCGAGTTCGTACTCGCGGAGCGCCTCGTCAAAGCGGGAAAGCGTCAGGTACTGATCGCCCCGGACGAGCGCCAACAGGCCGGGCGTCTCCGGATTGAAGCCGCGCCGGAACACGAAGCCGGCACGTGGGACGCCGGCGCGGGGGGAAACCTGGATCCGCCGATCGCGCTGATCGAGCAGGGTCCCCGCGTCATCCTCGAGCCGCCCACGCAGCCAATAGCTTCCGCCAACACCGAGATCCAGGGGCAGACGGGTGAATGCGGCTCCGGAGCCGGGAACCGGCGCCGAAGACTCGGTGAGCGGGTCCCCGTCGGGGTTGCCGGAGAGATCGGCAAGCACCTGGAAGCGCATTTGCTGACCCTCCCCGGCATCCATCACATGCGCGAAGGCGAAGAGCGTGTTTCCGAGGGCGAAGAGGCCGTCCGCGGCCGGCTGAATCCGGACGCTTCCGACCTGAAACGTGCGAATCGCTTCAGGGCTCGGCGCCTCTACCAGATCCGTGCCGTCGAACCCGGCGATGATGCCGGCGATTCGGGACGACCCGGCCGCGGCGCCCAGACGGGTGGTGTCAATCGTGGTCTCGACAACCGTGAACTGCGCCGCGGCGCGGTTTCGAACGATCACGCTGAGGTCGTACGTGCCCGGTAGTAGCGGCACGCTGTCCTGGTACGCGAACGGCGACCCCTGAACATCCTCGACCTGAGTCCTGGTGAGCTCCAGATACGCCGGCCGGTCGAGCGCCAGCACCGTCACGTCGTCCTCGTTCACCGCTTCGATCGAAATGTCGAGGGTCGTGTAGAACTTCGTCTGGTCCTCGTCGGTCTCGAGAGTGAAGTTCTGGGGATCGATCTCGACGCTGAAGTGAACAAAGGGAGTGCCGAGGGGTCCCCCGGTGATTCCGAACACCCCGCGACTCGGGACGAAGTTGAACGAATAGTCGGCCGAGACCCGATCGCGGTAACGGAGCCAGGCATCGGCGTAGTCAGTGCGGATGGCGCGCCGGGGCGAATCCTCGACCCGCGCGATCAGCAGGTCGCTCGCCAGTGAGGCCCTGCCGGCCGTCCAGTCGCCCGGTTCCGAAGGATCCAGGGAGAGGGAGGCGTTCGCGAGTTCGGCGTCAATCCGCTGCAGGGTCCGGTAGGCCTGGACGTTGCCCTCCGGCCCTCCTCCCTGCGTGTACTGGCCACGCACCAGCGATTCCGGCCCGTCCACCACCGGGTGGTAGAGGCGGTACTCCCCGATGTCGTGGCGCTTGAAAAAGACGAGATAGAAAAAGGACGGCAATCCCTTCGACACGTCGCCCTGGTAGAACCAGAGTTCGCTCGAGACCACTTCGTTGTAGCCGTCGAAGGCATGCCGCTCGCGGGGTTCGCCGAGCAGGATGTAGTAGCGGCCCCGATCCGTCCGCCACCCTTCGCGGAAGGTGTCCCGGCCCAGGTACTTGTTCGCGTATTCGATCCGGCTGTAGTGCTCGTCCTTGAACTCGTTCTCGGGGGTCGCCGGGTACGGATCGCGTTTTTCCCAGAAGACCTCGATGAACCGGGTCCGCTCCTCGAGGGTTTCGAGGCTGAGAAACACGTCCTCCTCGCGGTCGGTGATGATGTACACCACCTCCTGTTGGAGCCACTTGCGGTGGTCTTCCCGCAGACGTTCGATCTTCTCGTTCCGGCTGAGTTCCTCCTGCGCGGCCCTGGCCATCACTGGCAGGCTCACCAGCAAGAGGGCCAGCACGGCAGTGCGTTTCGCTGTCGGGAACATGTTCTCTAAACCCCCCGAAGGACGGACCTGAAGGCCTCCGGAGCGCGCCGGCTGAACCGGATGCCGTGGCGCTTGAGCATCTCGTTGAGCGTGGTTGGCTTCAGACCCAGGACCTCGGCGGCGCGCTTCTGAATCCCGCCGACCCGGTCGAGGGTCTCGAGAAGGAGCTGCCGTTCCACCTCGGAAATGTACTCGCGCAGCGTAACTCCGTCCTCGAGCGGTGGGACCGAAGAGACCGAAGCCCAGGACGTCCGGCTCCTCACGGCGTCCGGAAGGAGCGACGCGCCGATGTCGTTGCCGGGCGTCAGCACCACCGCGCGCTCCACGGCGTTTTCGAGCTGTCGGACATTCCCCGGCCACGGGCAGTCGAGAAACACCTGCATGGCGTCGGACGAGAATGCAAGCTGGGTCTTCCCGTTTTCTCCCCCGTACTTGCGAAGGAAGTGATGGGCGAGCGCCGGGATGTCTTCGCGGCGATCCCGGAGCGGCGGGAGGTGGATGTTGATGACATCGAGCCGGAAGTAGAGATCCTCACGGAATTTACCCTGTTCGGCGAGCCGTCTCAGGTCCGTGTTGGTGGCGGCGATGACCCGCACGTCCACCCTGATGGTCTCCACCCCGCCAAGATTCATGAATTCCTTTTCCTGAATCACCCGGAGCAGCTTCGCCTGGGTCTCCATGTGGACGGTGCCGATTTCGTCGAAGAAGATGCTGCCGCCATCGGCAATCTCGAAGAGACCTTTCTTGGGCGCCACCGCGCCGGTGAACGCTCCCCTGAGATGGCCGAAGAGGTTGCTCTCGAGCAGTTCGGGCGGGAGGCTCCCGGAATGGACGGTGACGAACGGACGCTTCTTGCGAGGACTGAGACGATGGATCGCCTTCGCGACGAGTTCCTTGCCGGTGCCGCTTTCGCCGGTAATCAGCACATTGGCTCTGGATCCGGCGACCTGCTCGATGAGGGCGTACACCTCCTGCATGCGTGGCGACTTTCCGACCAACTCTTCGAAGCGCTCGCGGCGGACCAGCTGCTCCCGGAGGGAACGGTTTTCGCGGGCAAGCCGCCGCTGGCGTACTCCGTTGCCGACGAGATTGAGAACTTCGTCGTTCTTGAACGGCTTCGTCAGGTAGTCGAAGGCCCCGCACTTGATCGCGGTAACGGCGGTTTCCACCGAGGCGAAGGCGGTGAGCATCACCACCGCGATCTCCGGATCGATCTCCCGGAGCCGTTCGAGCACCTTCAGCCCGGAAATGTCCGGCAGCATCACATCGACGACAGCCAGATCGATGGGCTCGCGGTCCACAATCCGGATCCCCTGCTCCCCTGTTTCCGCCAGGCGGACCGAGTATCCGGCCTGGTGAAGGAGCGCCTCGAGGATCTCGCGCATCACCTGCTCGTCGTCCACGACGAGGACGGTCCCGCGGTTTCGACTCATCGCCCGGTCTCCGCTCCGCGCGAACCCGTGACTCTCGGAACCAGAGTGGACGGATCCGGCCCGGCAGGACGTTCAGACTGAGAGTCCGCCGCGGGGAAGCGAATGACGAAGCGGGTGCCGCTGCTGACATCGCTCTCGACCTCCATGGCGCCGCCGTGCTCCTGGACGATTCCGTAGCTGATCGAGAGGCCCAGGCCATTCCCGCCGCTCTTTTTCCTGGTCGAATAGAACGGGTCGTAGATCCGCCGGATGTCCTCGGGGGCGATTCCTTCTCCGGTGTCGGCCACTTCGGCAACCACCTGTCCTCCCTCGCTCCGGGTGGTGATGGTGAGCCAGCCCCCGGCGGGCATGGCGTCAAAGGCGTTCACCGCCAGGTTCACGAAAACCTGTTGCAGCTTGTTTTCATCGCCTCGGAGCGGCGGAAGCGCCGGATCAAACTCCTTGCGGATCCGGATGTGCGAACTCTTCAACTGGTGGTCCAGGAGTGATAGCACGTCGCCCAGTACCCGGTTGAGATTCACGATCTGAAAGTCCGTCGGGCTGTGGCGCGCGAAGTTGAGCAGGCCGTTGACGATCTTTGAAGCGCGCTCCGTCTGCTTTTCGATCTTGTCGAGGAGCGGCAGCCGGGGGTCGTTCCGATCGGTCTGATCCTGGAGCATCTGCGTGAAGCTGGAGATGCCGGTGAGCGGCGTGTTCACCTCGTGCGCAACACCGGCCGCCAGGACGCCCAGAGAACTCATCTTCTCCCGGAGCTGCATCTCGTTTTCCATCCCCACTCGTTCGGTGATGTCCTCGAAGATGAGGAGCGCGCCGTGGCGCTGGCCTCCTCCCGACATGAACGGCGCGGCCTTGACGTTCACTACCCGGTCCCGCCCGTCGGCGGCCCTCAGGTTCAGACGTGAGATCCCGCCGCCCTCGCTCCGGGCCAGCCAGCCCTCGCCGAGGCCGGCGTCGAGTGCCTGCCGGAGGCTCTTGGGGAAGACGGCCGCGTAAGAGGAATGAGCAACCTCGTGGCGGCTTCGGCCATAGAGGATCTCCATGGACCGGTTCCAGCGGACGACGCAACCCTTGAGGTCGAGTACGACGACGCCGGCGGCGAGCGACTCGATCGTGTCCTCGCTCTGTTCCCGGAGCGCGACCACCTCTTCGTGCTTGGCCTGGAGCGAACTGTAGAGGCGGGCGTTTACGAGAGCGGTAGCTGCCTGCGCCGCCACCGTGCGGAGCAGGTCCAGGTCTTCGGAGGACAGATCCTCGCCGTCGACCGTGGCTCCGAGAAGGAAGGCGCCAACCACCTCACCCCGGGCAAAGCAGGGAACGGCGTTCAGCACCCACACTCCCTCGCGAACCGGGACCGGCATCTGGTTGGTACGCGCAATGGCGCCCGCGCTCAGGCGCTTTCTCACCGATGCCGAACTGATGAACCGTTCCGCGGCCTCCATTTCGGCATCGTTGAGGCCGTGCGCGGCGATGACCTTCTGTTCCGCAACGGCGGTGTCCTGCACCGCGGTAAGCAGCGCGACCCGCTGCATCCGGAAGGTCTCGCTGATGCGCTCGACAAGCCGGTTCGCCAGCGGCACCAGGTCGAGCTGGGAATTCATCTCGCCGGCCAACCGGGCCAGCGTGCGCCGGAAGTCGTAGTGCTCGCGATAGAACAGCCGGTCGATGAAACGCTCGGTCCGGGAGCGGAAGGCGGGAACCGCAAGAGCCGCAACGATGGCCGACAAGACGGCGATGACCAGCGAGTGCTCGTCGCCCCCGAACCAGGAGGTTCCCACCAGGAAGGCCGCGAGAAAGATGGCGGCGATGCCGACCATCAGCGAGGCGAGCAGGATTCCGCGCTTGAACAGGACCTCGACGTCCATGAGCCGGTACTTGACGATGGCGTACGCGAAGGACAGCGGCACCAGAACCACCGGGACAAGGGAGAGTTCCATTTCCGGGGTCGTGGGAAGACCACCCAGGTAGGGAACGGCATAGATCAGCGCAAACGGCAGCATCCCGGCCCCGGTGCCCCAGACGATCCACTTGAGCTGCTTCGAGACGGTGACGCTTTCGGCGTTGCGATAGGCGTCCACAAAGGCCACGAACGCCGCGAGGGAGTACACGGCCCACAGGACCGGCTCGAGCCGGTCGACGACAAGCTCGCTGCCGGTGATCACGGCGCCACCCGGACTGAACGGGGAGAAATAGAGGATGCGGGAGCCCACCGATAGGCCCATCAGGGCAAAGGACGGCGCGTAGGTCCAATGCAGCACTTTGGGCCACTTCTCGAGGAATCGGCTGCGGCCCGGAAAGGTGAGCGCGAAGTGAAGGAACACCGGCGGGAAGAACAACACCCCGATCCGGTCGAGCCAGAAGTAGAGGTGGTCGAAGAGATCCAGTTCCCCCGTGAACGAGAAAGAGAAGGCGAGCAACCAGAGCAGGCAGAGCCCGTAGAAGTGGGCGGAGGCCGAGGCGCCGCGGCGGAAGGCGTAGACGAAGGTCCCGACTCCGCCGGCGAAGATTCCCACCACCGCCAGGAACAGATAGAGAGAGACGTTGCCGGTCGGGAGAGGAACGACGGAGAGAGTCATGCCTCGACGCTCTCCCTCCCGAATCAGCACGTAGCGGAGCCGCGAGCCCGGCGAAGCGGCATCCAGCACCGTCCGCGCGTCGGCAGCGCGGTCCACCTCGATCGTCGCTCCCCTGGTCCGATCGGTGATGACCTGCAAAGCGTCGCCGACTTCGATTCCGGCCTGGTCTCCCGCCCCACCTTCTTCCACCCGCATGGCGACCACCCGACCGAGTTCGTCGCCCCAAAGGACGCCGTCGTCCATGACCCGCGAGACCACCTGACGGGCGACATTCGTCGCAGCAAGCGCGAGCAGCAACGCCGTCGCGGCTACTGCGAGGGTGGAGCGGGTGACGCCGCGGAGGAGAGGCATCGTCAGATCCCGATCGGTGCGAGCACCACCGGGACTCGCCATCTTATCCAATGTGACGGATTGGCGCCCGGAGGATTCAATGGATTGGATGCCAGGACGGCCAGTGCAACGGGTGACGCCGGCTGCAGGCAGGTCATCGATGCGCGTTTCCGCGCCCTACCGGGCGACGATGCCGGTCTGCAAACCGGCGTTTCCGGCGCCTTCAGGGCGACCGTTGAGGGCGACCGCTGAAGATCCGCGACCGATTAGAAACGAACCGCGAGTCCGCCCACGACGCGCCGGGGAGCGTGGGCCACCGCGATCTCGTCCAGCAGGGACCGTCCGATCATCTCCCGGAAGAAGAGGTCGCGAACCGCGAGGGAAAGCTCCCACTCGGTTCCGCTCCAGTCGGCGAACGGAATGAGCTGGACCAACTCCACGTCGAAGCGGGCCGTGTGCTCGTCTGCTGCTTCCAGCGCTGGATGCGTCGGCGCGAGACCGGGATGGCGGATCACACGGTACGCGGCATTGATTCGGGTTCCCGAGGGACGGAGCCGCGCTACCACTTCGGCCGATAGGTCGTGAACGACGGCGTTCCCACCGACCGGCATCAGGAGACGGGTGGAATTTGCCAGGCCGGGACCACCTGGGCCCACGAAGCCGATCGGGTCTGCCGGCGTTTTGAGCGCAGCCCCGCCGCCCGGATTCCGAACCACCGCTACCAGCCACGAGACCCGGCCCCCGAGATCAAGCCGCCGGTTGACCTGTCCCAAGTTCCGGATCCAGTCGAAAGCGAAACCCGTCGTGGAGTAGTTGCCGGCGTTCGAGACATCGAAACGCCCCCCCGAAATCGGTCCGGATTCGAACCTCCGCAGGAGCTGGTCGGTGGTGATTTCCCGGAACAACCTGGCTGCCAGGACATGGTTCGGGGACGCCTCGTATTGGACTCCGGCCTGATACCGGGTGTTCCGCTGAGCAGCCTCCGAACCGAACCACGAGGGATCGAGAGCCAGTAGGTCTCCGTGCGCCACCCGTGAAAGGAGGGCCGCGTCTTCTCCGATCGGGCCGTCCACCCGGACCGCCATCCCGCCCATCAACGTCCAGTCCGGTCCGGCCTCGACCTCGAGGACCGCGCGAGGCGCGAGGCCCCGGTGCCCGGTCAGATAGGAGAAGCGTCGATAGGTCAGACCGGTGCTCAGACTGGCGCGCCCGAGCGTGAAGTCATCGGCGACGAACATCGCGCCATCCCACTCGGCCTGCGGTTTCTGGAGCAGGGCCAGGTTCAGAATGGGCGCCGCCGGCGGCCGGTAGTCCGGCGCATCGCCGTACACGTGTCGCTGGTAGGCAATCCCGGCAGCGAATTGGTGGCCGTCGAATTCCTCCATCGTGTACGAGAGATTCGCTGCCCAGGAGGCAAAGGCCGACTCCATCAAACGGGCCTCAGCCTCCCAGTTGCCACGGGCCGTGGAGGGAAGTTCGAAGCGGGTGTAGGCAATGCCCGAATCCACCGCCCGGCTCTCGGGAAGCCCGAGCGAACTACCCGACGCGGCGAAGAAACCCAACTCGCCTTCGAGAGAAGCCAGTGCAGGGAAACGGGGCCCACCCTTCCACGGCCCCTCCCAGATGTCCTGGAAATCGAGCCCGGCACGGCGATCCTTCAGCACGTTCCGCCGCCCACGCTGGAGTAGCCAGCGTAGCTCCGAAAGCGTGCCGGACCCCTGTTCCGACCCGATGGCCGCCATCTGGATCAGCAGGGTGTCCGCGAGGGTGTCCGCGAGGGAGGCGCCACTACGAACAAGCACCTGCGCCCGCGGCGACGGAAGGAATCCGGCCAGATAGGCGCGCAGGCTGTAGAGCCCCGGCGACGCCTCGCCGACTTCAAACCGGCCGTCTTCGTCGGTTACCGCAAACCGGGCCGCTCCGTCTTCGCTGTCGGTCGCGAATACCGAAACCAGGGCGCCCGGCAGCGGGTTTCCTTCCTCGCTCGCCACCAGTCCGGAAATCTGGGACAAGACCACGACACCGGCGGCCGCGGCGCCCACCGAGCCCCCCTCACTGGCCTCCAGCCGACCGGCGGTTCCCATTCCCAGGAGACCGAAGTGGAAGCCGCGGCCGTGGGGCCGGCCACCAGCAACGCCCCGAGCGCCAAGCACACGGCCCGGCGGCTATTTCCGCCGATACTCCGGGGACCCATATGCCGGTAGTCAAGCGCGCGACCCCCCTTTTGTCAAGCGGCAGCCGGTTCCGGCCGCCCCCGAAGAGGGGCCAAACCGGCGTCCCCGGGCTGCTAACAGCCTGTGGTGGAACCCGGGTGAGCGCCGAGGCTGGCCAGTCCTCCCGGTGGGGGCGAGGCGCCCGGCTGACAAGGCGCGTGAGGGAGGAATACCGGGTGTATTTCGACCGAAACGCAACGATGAGCGGCGCGAAGCGACGCGGTTCAGCCGGGATGGATCGCCGGCCGAACGCCGCGTGGGTTCCACCACCGGCTGTTCAGCCGGGATGGATCGCCGTCCGAACGCCGCCTGGGTTTCACCACGGGCTGTTAACAGCCCGTGGTGGAACTCGCGTGAGCGCCGAGAGCGGCCAGTTCTCCCGGTGGGGGCGAGGCGCCCGGCTGACAAGGCGCGCGAGGGAGGAATACCGAGTGTATTTCGACCGAAGCGCAACGCAGAGCGCCGCAAAGCGGCGCGGTTCAGACGGGATGCATCGCCGCTCGAACGCCGCGTAAGTTTCACCACGGGCTGTTAAGGTTCGGCGGCATCATGGGGTTGTTCGGCGAACGCCGTATCCAGCTCGTTTTGGGCGCCCTTCCCGTGCTCGCGCTCACGTTGCTGGCGGTCGTCGCGGCCCCCCAGCAGCGCGGTGGAAACCGCTTCCTTGAATTGGAAAGCCGGGCCATTGCCGAGGCATTCCTCGGGGTGACCACCGGCGGCGGAATCGATCCCGGGCTGTTCTCCATCCACTCGACCGGCGTTTCGACAGAACCGGTCGCGGACGCTGCGCGGACGTTCCTCAACTCGCTCAGCGCGTCGCAGCGGGAACGCGTCCTCTTCAGCGTCGACGACTCCGAGTGGCGCCGGTGGGCGAACCAGCACTCTCTGCCGCGCCAGGGAGTCTCCTTCGAGGAACTCGATGAACGGCAGCGTGAGGCGGCGTTCGGCCTGATGAGGGAAGGGCTCAGTGCTCGTGGTTTCCGGAAAAGCCGGGACATCATGCGCCTGAACCACACGCTGGGCGAGATCAGCGGGCGGCTCGATGAACTGGGCGAATGGCTCTATTACCTCACCGTGATGGGTGAACCGTCGGCCGACCAACCGTGGGGATGGCAGCTCGACGGACACCACCTGGTCGTCAACTACTTCGTGATCGGCGACCAAGTGGTCATGACCCCCACCTTCATGGGCTCCGAACCGACGCTGGCGGAATCGGGCCGGTTCGAAGGCGTCGCCGTGATGAACGAAGAACAGCAGCAGGGTCCTAACAGCCTGTGCTGAAACCCACGCGGCGTTCGGCCGGCGATGCATCCCGGCTGACCGCGTCGCTTCGCGCCGCTCATCGTTGCGTTTCGGTCGAAATACACTCGGTATTCCTCCCTCACGCGCCTTGTCAGCCGAGCGCCTCGCCCCCACCGGGAGGACTGGCCGGCCTCGGCGCTCACCCGGGTTCCACCACAGGCTGTTGACCTCATGCTGTCGCTCAACGACGACCAGCGCGTCAAGGCGCGCATCGGATCGACAAAGGACGGCACGAACGCTCTGGCGGAGGCGTTTCGCGACAACCTCGTGCTCGACTACGCAGGCGTTCCTGGCAGTGAGTTGACCCCGCCGCAACAGGAGCTGCTACTGGCCGTCGTCGAGGAGTTCGTGGGGAACATGGACTCGGGCCACGCCACGGTCAAGATGGAAGAGGTTCGGGAACACCTGGATCGCACCTGGTTCGCCTGGATCGGCGATGTCGATCCCGAGGGCGTCTTCTACTACCGGGTCCACAGCCCCGTGGTTCTCATCGAGTTCGATCACCAGCGGCCGGTCTTCCTGCCGCTACCGAGAGTCCCGACCCGCCAGCATGTCCATTCGGTGATCCGGACTCCGAACGGGAACGACTACGGCAAGGATCTGCTGCGCCAGCACTACCAGGAGAGCCATCACACCGCCCGGCCGTAACTGGCTGAACCGCCTGAGACGGTCGAAAGACGACCCATGACCCGGCGAATGGACGAGAGCGACACCTGGATCGATCGGATCGCGGCCCGGGAGATCCTCGACTCGCGAGGGAATCCGACGGTGGAAGCGGACGTTTGGCTCGTAGGCGGCGCCAGGGGGCGCGCCGCGGCGCCGTCGGGAGCCTCCACCGGCCGTCACGAAGCCGTCGAGCGCCGGGACCAGGACCCAGACCGCTACCGGGGCCGCGGCGTGCTCGGAGCGATCATGGCCATCGAGGATCAGATCGGCCCCGAACTCGCCGGCGAAGACGCCGCCGACCAGGCCACGGTTGACCGGCTCATGATCGAACTCGACGGTTCGGAGGATCGCTCACGGCTCGGGGCGAACGCGATTCTCGCGGTCTCGCTGGCGAGCGCCCGGGCCGCCGCCGAGGCCGCAGGACTGCCTCTCTACCGGGCGCTCGGCGGCGCGATCGCCGACACGCTTCCGGTTCCCTATTTCAATGTGTTGAACGGCGGCGCCCACGCCGACAACGCCCTGCTGGTACAGGAGTTCATGGTGGTTCCGCTCGGGTTTTCCGGGTTCTCGGACGCGCTCCGGGCGGGAGTTGGCGTGTACCACGAGCTGCGTGACGTGCTCGGGAAGCGGGGTCACTCAACAGCGGTGGGAGACGAAGGAGGGTTCGCCCCCGCACTCTCCGATGCGGGTGAGGCGCTTGAACTGTTGATGGAAGCGATCGAGAGCGCCGGTTTTGCGCCCGGCGAGCAAATGGGACTCGCCCTCGACGTCGCGGCGAACGAATTCAGCGATGAGAACGGCTACCACTTCCACCCGGACGCGCCTCCGAGCCCGGCCGAGGCGATGATCGAACTCTACGCGGGTTGGCTCGACCGTTTTCCGGCGCTGCTTTCCATTGAAGACGGCCTTGCCGAAGACGATTGGGAGGGCTGGACCGCGTTGACCCGGACCCTGGGCGAACGTGTCCAACTGGTGGGCGACGATCTGTTCGTGACCCAGGAAGACCGTCTGCAACGCGGCATCCGGGAAGAAGCCGCGAACGCGATCCTGATCAAGCCCAATCAGGTCGGCACCCTGACCGAGACGGTGCAGGTCGTTCAGGGCGCGCTCCGGGCGGGCTTCGGAGCGATGTTGAGCCACCGGTCCGGTGAAACCCCGGACACCGCGATTTCCCACCTCGTGGTTGCCACCGGAGCCGGGCAGATCAAGGCCGGTGCTCCGTGCCGCGGCGAGCGGGTCGCAAAGTACAACGAACTCCTCCGCATCGAGGAAGAACTTGAGGAACGCGGACGCCTCTGGCCCCATCCCGCTGCTTCCTAACAGCCTGTGGCTAAAGTGACGTGAGCACCGAGAGCGGTGAGGCGCCCGGCTGACAAGGCGCGCGAGGGAGGAATACCTGGTGTATTTCGACCGAAGCGCAACGATGAGCGATGTGAAACGGAGCGTTTCAGCCGGGATGCATCGCCGCTCGAATGCCACGTGACTTTGGCCACAGGCTGTTAAGTTGGACCAGCCCTTCCGCATCCGGCAGTACCCGCTGGAGGCCGGTTCGCTCGAGATTCAGTTCATTGAAGAGTTCTTTGGGGAATTCGACCGCAAGAAGACGGCGGCGCAGATCCGGGAGCGTCTCGAAGACCGGGAACACGGAATCTTCATGGTGGAGGCGAGCCTGCCCGAGGAGCCGACGCGGTTCGCGCCGGTGTCCTACCGGGTGGCCCACGAAATCCGGAGCGAGGAGACGGATCCGGAACTCGCGGATCTGGTCGAACGGCTCCGGCGGGCGGTGCGCTTTTCGGGGCAGCGCGTTCTCTATGCCTGGCTCGGAGGCACGAGAAGCGACTGGCGCGGCCAGGGCCATTTCCGCGCACTGGACGAGTTCCAGGAAGAGTGGGCCATCGAGAAGGGATTTCGGGAAATTGTGGTGAAGACCAAGAACCGCTACTACGAGATGCGCAGCACCCTCACCCATCTGCACTTCGACGTCGTCAAGTACGAGCCGCATCCAATCCACAACGGCGATTCCAAGGTCTATCTCTCGAAGCGACTCGGCGGGAGCATCCGCCGCGCGCGTCGTGGTTCGCTCGCGCGGTACGTGGAGGTCTGATCACCCGCGGCTGCCCCAGCAGCCGGTAGTGGAACCCGCGTGAGCGCCGAGGCCGGCCAGTCCTCCCGATGGGGGCGCGGCCCGGTTCTCCCGGTGGGGCCGGTTCTCCCGGTGGGGGCCCGGCTGACAAGGCGCGTGAGGGAGGAGCCCCACCGGGAGAACCGGGCCGCGTGGGTTTCATCACAGGCTGCTAGCCAGCCTGCGGTATCTTCGCCATCCTTAATCTTTCGGGAGGATCCGGGTATGTCGAAAGGAAATGTGCGCACCGCACTCGCGCTTCTGTGTCTGCTGACCGCGGTTTCGGTTCCCGCCACCGGGGAGGTCGTGGGGTTCGAAATCCGCGAGCGTTCGGATGTGCTCGGGGGAAAGAGCTTCGGTCTGGCCGGTCCCTACGAGCAGATCATCGGGATCGTCCATTTCGCGTTCGATCCCGAAAACGCCGCCAACCAGATCATCACGGACATCGGCCTGGCGCCCCGGAACGACGAGGGGACGGTCGAAATGTCGGCCGACTTCCACCTGCTCCGTCCCAAGGTGATGGAGAAGGGCCGGGGCACGCTGTTGCACGAGGTGAACAACCGCGGCCGCAAGGGAATGCTCGGTTACTTCAACATGGCGCAGGGCAGTCTCGCGCCGACGACCGAAGCGCATTTCGGGGACGGCTTCCTGATGCGCCACGGATTCACGCTGCTCTGGCTCGGCTGGCAGTGGGACGTCCCGGACGACGATCCGCTACGGATGCGGATGCACCCGCCGATCGCGACGAACCCCGACGGGTCCGCCATCGAGGGTCTGGTGCGGGCCGACTTCGTGGTCCGCAGCGCCACCGATGATCACACGCTCGCCGACCGCAACCACCGGCCGTACCGGGTGAAGGATCCGCAGGACGCCGTCAACGTGCTGACGGTGCGCCACCGGGTCGAGGACGAGAGGGAAGTCATTCCGCGCGACCAGTGGGGCTTCGGCCGGGTCGAGAACGACTCAGTGGCGCCCGATGACGGCACCGTTTACCTGAAGGGCGGTTTCCAGCCGCACCGGATCTACGAGGTCGTCTACCGCTCGCACAACCCGCCGCTCGTGGGCCTCGGCCCCGCCGGCATCCGCGACTTCGTCACTCTGCTGCGGCACGACGGATCCGAACAGCTCGGAGTCGCGCCGGGCGACATCACGAGCGCCATCAGCTTCGGGGTTTCACAGAGCGGGCGCTTCCTGCGCACCTTCATGTACTACGGGTTCAACGGAGACGAGAAGGGGCGCCGGGTGCTCGACGGGGTGATCGCCGACGTGGCGGGCGGCGGCCGCGGCAGCTTCAACCACCGCTTCGCACAGGCCTCCCGCGATGCGCACCCCTACATGAACATGTTCCACCCGACGGACATCTTCCCGTTCACCGACGTGGAGCAAACCGATCCGGAGACCGGACTGACGGCGGGCCTGCTGACCCGCCAGCGCGAGGCCTTCTACCCACAGGTTTTCTACACGAACTCGTCGTATGAGTACTGGGGCCGGGCCGCGAGCCTCGTCCACACCACGATTGACGCCACCGAGGACGCCCGCATTCCGGAACACGTGCGCGTCTACATGTACGCGGGCAGTCAGCACGGACCCGCGGGGTTCCCCCCGGGCGTCACCATCGGCCAGCAGCGCGCCAATCCCAACAACTTCCGCTGGGGACAGCGCGCCCTGCTACTGGCGATGGACGGTTGGACCCGGGGCGGTGACGCTCCCCCACCGAGCCGGTACCCGAGCATTGAGGAGGGCACGGCGGTCGCCGCCGAGAACCTCGGATTCCCGGACATCCCCGGGGTGGAGACCTCGGACCGGGTCCACTACGCCTACCGCGCCGACTACGGTCCCGATTTCGCGACCACGGGGGTCGTGACCCAGGAGCCGCCGATCATCGGTAGCCGCTTCCCGATCCGAGTCTCCGCGGTGGACGAGGACGGCAACGAGGTCGCCGGAATCCGGATGCCCGAAGTTGCGGTACCCCTCGCCACCTACACCGGGTGGAATCTGTTCAACGCCGAGTCCGGCCCGCCGGACGAGGTCTCCAGCATGGTCGGTTCCTTCGTGCCGTTCCTGAAGACCGCAACCGAGGCGCAAGCTGCCGGCGATCCGAGGGCGTCCGTCAGCGACCGGTACGCAAGCAGGGAGGACTACCTGGGGCGGTTCACCGAAGCGGCGCTCGAGCTGATCGAAGCCGGATACCTCCTCGGTGAGGACCTGCCCGCCCTCACCCGTCACGCTCTGGAGCTATGGGATCACGTCGCCGAAGGAACCGGCACCACGGATTCGCAACCCTGATCTCGCAGGCTCCCGCATCCGATTCCAGGCGAAGACCGTGACCGGCAGAGCGACGCCCGCCGGCCGCCGCCTGCGCTTAACAGCCTGTGGCGAAATCCAGGCGGCGTTCGAGCGGCGATGCATCCCGGCCAGACAGCCGGTAGTGAAACCCACGCGGCGTTCGGCCGGCGATCCATCCCGGCTGAACCGCGTCGCTTCGCGCCGCTCATCGTTGCGTTTCGGTCGGAATACACCCGGGCCAGTTCTCCCGGTGGGGGCTCCTCCCTCACGCGCCTTGTCAGCCGGGCGCCTCACCGGCCTCGGCGCTCACGTGGGTTCCACCACCGGCTGTTCACCGCGCCGCTTTGCGGCGCTCGGCGTTGCGTTTCGGTCGAAATACACCCGGGCCAGTTCTCCCGGTGGGGGCTCCTCCCTCACGCGCCTTGTCAGCCGGACCCCCACCGGGAGAACTGGGCCTCCCCGCTCTCGGCGCTCACGCGAGTTCCACCACACGCTGTTAACGTCCGCCCGCGCCAGGATGATCCGCCCGTTCGGGGCGCTCCTCCTCGCGGGACTCGCCGCCGGCGCACCGGGATGCGGGGGCGGAGACGAGGGAGACGGGCCCCGGGTGATTCGACTTGGCCACATCGGCTTTCCCGGCTCACCCTTCGACCACGGGGCGAGGCATTTCAAGGAGCTGGTCGAAGCTCGATTCCCGGACGAGGTCGAGATCCGGATCTTCGGCACCGGTCAGCTCGGCGAAGACAAGGAAATGCTCGAGGGGCTCCGCCTGGGCACCCTCGAGATGCACGTTCCGTCCTCGGTCATGCACTCGGTCGCTCCCGAATTCGGGATCTTCGATCTCCCGTTCCTCATCGCCGACCGGGATCACTTCGAGCGAATCGCGGCCAGCTCGATCGGCGCAAGTCTCGAAGCGACCCTCCAGCGGGATCACGGTCTGACGCTGCTCGCTTTTTGGGAAAACGGATTCCGGGTCATCACGAACAACGTCCGCCCCGTGGTAACCCCCGCCGACCTTCGGGGAATCCGTCTCCGCACCCCCAAGGACCCCGAGCGCGTTCGTCTCTTCGCGACCCTCGGCGCGAGCCCCACCTCCATGAGCTTCGGCGAGGTGTTTTCCGCGCTGCGCCAAGGGGTGGTGGACGGACAGGAAAACCCGCTCGCGCAGTTGACGGCGGCGCGGCTCCACGAAGTGCAGCAATACCTTTCGCTCTCGAACCACGTCTACACCCCGGCCTATCCGGTGATGCGGACCGCCTGGTTCGCTGGCCTGCCCGAGGAGCTTCAGGCAGGACTCCGGCAGGCGGCGGCGGAAACCGGTGACTGGCTCCGGGATTTCCTGACCGGGGAAGACGTCCGTCTGCTCGCCGATCTCGAGGACCAGCTTGCGGTGAACGAGGTGGACCGCCCGGCCTTCGCTGCCGCGGCGGCGCCCGTCTTCGAGCACTACGAGACGCGGTTCGGCAACGAGTGGATCGAAACGGTACGGGGACTGGCGCACTGACGACGCCCCCGCCGCGGCGGGATCTTCTGGCCGTCGTCTGTTCGCTGCTGCTTGCAGCCATCGCGGCGCTGTGCCTGGTCGAGGTCACGCTCCGCTACGGGTTTGGGTCTGGTCTCGGCTTTTACGATGAGTTGGCCGGGTTCGCTCTCGTCTGGCTCACCTTCCTGGGAGCGGTGCTGGCGCGGCGGGACGGAGCCCACATCGGGATCCGGGATCTGGTGAGCCGTCTGGCGCCCCGCCCGCGGCGGATCGCCCGGATCCTGGAACACGCCGCGGTGCTCGCCCTCCACGTCGTCATCGCCTGGTTCGGAACGGTGCTGGTGCTTCGGTTCCTGACCGAGCGCGCGATCACCATGCCGATTCCGATGGGTGCGTTCTACCTGATTCTGCCGCTCTTCGCTCTGCTGACGATGGGGTTGGAGGCGCGCCGGCTTGTCCAGACCCTGCGGGGTCCCGGCGACTGAGGCGGATTTCGAGAAGTGGAGATCCTCACCGCGCTGATCGCGGCGGCGGCGCTCATCCTGGTCGGGATTCCGATCGGGTACGTCCTGATCGCCGCATCCGTCCTCGCCATCTGGCTTACCACCTCGACTCCACTGGTGGTCGTTCCCCTCCGGTTGTTCAACGGGACCGATTCCTTCCCGCTGGTCGCGATTCCGCTCTTCATCCTCGCCGGCTCCCTGATGAACCACGCGGGCATATCCCGTCGCCTCACCGATTTTGCCTCCTCGATAGTGGGCTGGATGCGCGGGGGACTGGCGATGACCACCACCGCCTCGAGCATGCTGTTCTCCGAGATGTCGGGCTCGGCGGTGGCCGATGCGGCCGCGCTCGGGAGCGTGTTGATCCCCGCGATGAAGGAGCGCGGCTATCCCGCCGCTTTTGCCGCCGCGGTGCTCTCCTCCTCGGCGACCATTGCCATCCTCATCCCGCCGTCCATCCCGATGATCCTCTACGGCGCCGTAACAGGGGCTTCGATCGCCCGTCTGTTCCTCGCTGGAGTGGTGCCCGGTGTGCTCGCCGGCGCCTTCATCATGCTGGTGAGCCGGATGCTCGCCCGGCGGGGCGGGTTCGGCGACTCGGAACCCTTCCGCTGGTCGCGGGCGGTTGCCGCCGCCCGGGCGGCCGCCTGGCCGCTGGTGATCCCGGCGGTCATCCTGGGCGGCATCTTCCTCGGCTGGTTCACCGCCACCGAAGCGGCGGCCGTCGCGGTGTTGCTCGCGCTGCTGATGGGAGTCGCCGGGTACCGGACCGTTGGTTTCGCGGCCGTCCGCGGCGCTTTCACCGAGTCGGCCCGGCAGACGGCGGTCGTCATGCTGCTGGTCGCGGGATCGGCAGTCCTCGGTTGGTACCTGGCGAACCAGCAGGCGCCCGAGCGGCTGACCTCCTGGGTGCTCTCACTCGCGGACTCCCCGTGGGCGGTCGCCCTGATCCTGAACGGCGTGCTGCTTCTCGCCGGAACCATCCTGCACAGCGCCGCGGCCATCGTTCTCCTCGTGCCCATCCTGCTGCCGCTCGCCGAGTCGGCGGGGATCGGCACCGTGCATTTCGGGATGATGGTGACCGTGAGCCTCGCGGTAGGCCAGCAGACGCCACCCGTCGCCTCGGTGCTCATCACCACCTGCTCCATCGCCAAGACCGAGATATCGCAGGTGATGCGGGTCAACGTGTTCTTCATTGCGGCGCTGCTGGTGGTGCTGGGGATCGTCACCTTCTGGCCGGAGGCAGCCCTCTTCCTTCCGGACCTGATCCTGGGACAGCCCGGGGGCTAACCCTGGGCTAGCAGCCTGTGGAAAAAGTCACGCGGCATTCGAACGGCGATGCATCCCGGCTGAACCGGGCCGCTTCGCGACCCTCATCGTTGCGTTTCGGTCGGAATACACTCGGTATTCCTCCCTCACGCGCCTTGTCAGCCGGGCGCCTCGCCGTTCTCGGTGCTCACATCACTTTCTCCACAGGCTGCTAACCCAGGCGGAGCGACGCGCAGGCCCGGTCCCTTGCGGGCGCGTCACCTCCCGGGATGAG
This sequence comes from Candidatus Marinacidobacterium sp., assembly GCA_965250045.1. Classification (GTDB taxonomy): domain Bacteria; phylum Acidobacteriota; class Vicinamibacteria; order Marinacidobacterales; family Marinacidobacteraceae; genus Marinacidobacterium. Next base: position 1,546,193 of record OZ252286.1, on the reverse strand, counting down.
GACAGTGCCGAGACGGGCACCATCGAGGTGTTTGGGGATACGCGACTCCGCCCGCCTGCGGCGGGCGGTGCCGACCGGAGGTCGGCGTTCCCGTGCCTCCGCGCCATCCGCTCTTTCGGGGGCCCGGCGCAACTGGGGCTACCGGCCGTTCCGATCGCTTCGGAGCCGCCTACGGGGTGACGGCCGGTCGAATGTCCGTCCGGGCGAAGTCGTCGCCCTTGAAGAGCAGCGGCTCACCCCGCTGTCTCGCCAACGCGTAGGAGAAACAGTCGCCGAAATTCAGCCGCGCCGAGTGGCGGCCCTTTCCGAAATCACGGAACGCTTCACGGGCGATCTGGGCTTGCTCGATGTCAACCGGGGCGATTTCCAGGCGGCTCTCCCGGATCACGCGGTCGAGCCGGTCTCTTCCCGCCGAGCCGTGGCGAGAGTCCAGAACGATGGATGCCTCAACAAACGAAACGACCGAAATTGTGGGACGGGACGCGGCCTCGATCGCCTCCGCGAGGAACCGACTCTCCGGTTCCGCCTGCAGGATCGCCAGCAGCGCCGACGTGTCGACGATCATCAGCCGGGAAGGCCGTGCTCGTCATACCCGAGGATCTCGTCGGGTGTGCGCTCGTCCAGGACCGGAAGCACTGCACACTCCTTCCCGATTGCCACCAGACGATCGGCAAGACCCATCCCGCTACGGTCGCGCCGCACCCGGCCGAGCTGCTCGCGCAGAGCCCTCGTCACCGCCGCTGTCTTGGTCTCACCGGTCAGCCGCGCGAGGTCCGCCGCGAGCCGCTCCGCTTCGGGGTTGCGGATGTTCAGCGCCATGGATTGATCCTCATGTATATACCTTGAGCTATACAATAACATTCAAAGTCGCAATTCGCCCGAGAATCATCCGGAAAGGACACGCCGCTTCCTCCTGCCGCCCGCACCGAAGCTCCCGTTCAGAAGGCCGGCTGGCGCTCCCAAGCGCGATACACTCCGTACGCTCTGGATGACCTGGATTGGGGCTGTGGCGCAACTGGGAGCGCGCGTGAATGGCATTCACGAGGTCACGGGTTCGATCCCCGTCAGCTCCACCAGGGCTTCGTTCACGGGGTCCGGGGCGACCCGGGCCACCTCACGGGAAGCGCATGGGGTCTGGCGGCCTCCGCGGACTTCAAATCCGTTGATTCCAGGTTAGTCCCCGGGATGGTGGGTTCGATTCCCACACGCTTCCGCCGGGGGGCCGGGGGAAGCTGCTCCTCGAGACGACATCCCCACGGTCCCGCCCCTCCAGAGGTGGCGTGATTTGTCACCGGGGCCGGATACAGTGTCTTTCAGCCGCGGGATTCCCTCACTCATCAGACTCCTCCGGCGCCCGAACCCTGACCATGAAACCGGCTGAACTGCAGGACGGCCTCGGGCGAGTTTCCCGTACGCCAGGGACCGCGCTCACCTCACCGGAACGTCGCGCCGCCATCCGGTCGCTGGTGGCCGAACTCGACGCCAGCGCCACACTCCGGGGAGTCACCGCCCTCCGCCACTTTCCGGCGTCGCCCGGCGACTATCGGGACTTTCCGAAGCACATCGATGAGCGCCTCCGCGATGCCTTCCGGCGCCGGGGTGTCGAACAGCTCTATTCGCACCAGCGGGAGGTGCTCGACAGGGTGGAAGCGGGCGAAAGCGTCGCGGCGGTCACTCCGACGGCGTCCGGCAAGACGCTTTGCTACAACGCGCCGGTCCTGAATCGGATCCTCCGGGAACCCGACGCCCGCGCGCTCTACCTGTTCCCCACCAAGGCGCTGTCGCAGGACCAGAAAAAGGAAGTCCTCGAACTGCTCAGGCTTGTCAAGAAGGAGGATCCGCTCGGCGAGGACATTCGGGCCGAGGTCTACGACGGGGACACCCCGGGAGACGCCCGCCGCAGCATTCGGACTCGGGCGCACATCGTCGTCACGAATCCGGACATGCTCCATTCCGGCATCCTCCCCCACCACACGAAGTGGGCCAAGCTGTTCGAGAATCTGCGCTTCATCGTCATCGACGAGATGCACACCTACCGGGGCGTGTTCGGCAGCCATCTGGCCAATCTGCTGCGGCGGCTCCGCCGGGTATGCGGTCACTACGGCTCGAATCCCCAGTTCATTCTCAGTTCCGCCACCATCGCGAATCCCCGGGAGCTGGCGGAAGGTCTCACCGAACGCCCGATCTCCCTCGTGGACCGGAGCGGGGCGCCCCGCCCGGAACGGTTCTTCCTGTTCTACAACCCCCCGGTGGTGAACCCGGAACTCGGGATTCGCCGCTCGGCGCTCGACGAGACGCGCCGGATCGCGGGCGGCTTCCTGAAGGGCAACCTGCAGACGATCGTGTTCGCCCGCTCCCGGACACAGACCGAGGTGCTCGTCAAGTACCTGAAGCGGGACATCGAGACCCGCCCCGACCGGAGTGAGCGGATCCGTGGCTATCGCGGGGGGTATCTGCCGAAGAAGCGCCGCGAGATCGAGGACGGCATCAAGAACGGCAGCGTCCTCGGCGTCGTCTCCACCAACGCGCTGGAATTGGGAATCGACATCGGCGGCCTCGACGTCGCGGTGATTTCCGGATATCCGGGGACCATCGCGTCCACCTGGCAACAGGCGGGCCGGGCCGGACGCCGCGGAGGGACCGCGGCCGCGGTCCTGGTTGCGAACTCGACGCCCATCAACCAGTTCGTCATCCAGCACCCGGACTATTTCTTCGAAGGGACACCGGAGAGGGGCTTGATCAACCCGGAGAACCTCTCCATCCTGATCGAGCACCTCAAGTGCGCCGCCTTCGAGCTGCCGTTCCGGAAAGGCGAGAGTTTCGGCGCCGAAGACCTTGAGGAACTACTCGGAGTGCTCGAGGAAGAACGGATCCTCTACCGGGCCGGCGACCGCTGGTTCTGGACCGCCGATTCCTATCCGGCCAGCAGCGTGAGCCTGCGTTCCATCAGTTCGGACAACTTCGTGGTGCACGACCGCGAGAGCGGCCGGGTCATCGCGGAGGTGGATTTCGTGAGCGCGCATTCGACTCTCCACGAAAAGGCGATCTACATGCTCGAGAGCGACACCTACTACGTCGAGCAACTGGATCATCGGGAGCGCCGCGCCGAGGTCCGTCCGATCGCGAGCGACTACTACACGGACGCGGTCACCCATACCAAGGTAAGTGTCATCGACACCTTTGCCACCGTAGCGGAGCCGTCCTCTCCAGCGGCCCACGGAGAGGTGCACGTCGTCAAGCAGGTCGTCGGTTTCAAGAAGATCAAGTTCTTCACCAGCGAAAACGTCGGCTCCGGCGAACTCGACATGCCGGCCGTCGAGATGCACACCACCGCCTTCTGGCTGGAGGCGCCACGCGAAGTGCTGAGCGCGGTTCCGTTCGGTCCTGAAGACCGGCGAGACGGAATCCGGGGGATACGGAATGCGATGCGGGCGGTGGCGACCACCTTTCTCATGTGCGAGTCCCACGACATCGGGTCTGCCATCGGGACCGCATCCGCTGAGGATGCGGGACCTCAGGCAACGCCCGGAACTCCCGCCGAAGCGATCCCCGGAGAAGCGGATGCGACGACCCGGATCTTCATCTACGACAACTATCCCGGCGGCATCGGTTTCTCGGAACCGCTCTGGGAGTCCCGGGCCACGCTTCTCACCGAAACGCTCGGATTGATCGAGCGCTGCCCCTGCCAGACAGGCTGCCCGTCGTGCGTCGGGCCCGTGGGCGAGATCGGACGCCACGGCAAGGCGGCCGCAGTGGCGATTCTCCGGGGAATCCGGAACCGCGAAGAAATGGTGACGGCGCCCGCCGGGGCCGCCGCTTCCTGACGCCTCGCATGACGTCCGGTCGCACCTCCCTCGCCGACCGGATTGCCAGAAGCCGCGCCCGGACGGTCACCGCGCCTCTCGCCCCTCCGGAACCCGCTCGAATTTCGGAGCTGCCCCCCGAAGATCCCGCGTCCCGTCCCGGCCCAGCCGCGCCGGAACCAGCTGCCCCGGAACCAGTCGCCCAGAACCAAAAGGCGGCCCGGCTGGCGAGGGCCCGGGAGCTCATTCGGAGAACCGAGCGTGGCTGGAAGGAGCTCCGGGTAGCCGGGGCCGAAAACGCAGCGACCGTCCGGCGGGAAGCCCGGCCGACAAGTCCAGCGGAATCTTTCCGAAGCCCGGAAACCCTCGACTCCCCGGAAGCCCTCGACTCTCCGGCCTTCGATTCCTTCACGGGCGAGGGGCAAGCGTTCGCCGGAGCGCCAGACGGGCCGGCGACCTCAGAAGCGGAGGAGCCTTTTTCGCGGGAAGACCACGACTTCCCGCTAGCCTCCCGCTACGGCGGCGCCAACCTGCTCCGGCTCACCGAGGTCACGGAGCCGGAGACCGCGCGCCTCCAAATCCGTGTGGGAGAGGCCGGAGTGGACCTCGCGCGCGCCCTTTTCCTCGACACCGAAACGAGCGGGCTCGCGGGCGGTACGGGCACCTTCGCCTTTCTGATCGGGATCGGCTACGTGGAAGAAGACCGTTTCCGGGTGACGCAGTTCCTCATGCGCGACCCCCGGGGGGAAGCCGCCATGCTCGAGGAACTGGCGGTGTTGGCAGCCGGCCGCCGCGACCTCGTCACCTACAACGGGGGGAGCTTCGATCTTCCCCTGCTCGAAACCCGCTTCGCGTTGAACGGGCTTCGCTCGCCCTTCCACGGCGCGCGTCACCTGGACCTCCTCCACCCGGCGCGCCGGCTGTTCAAGCCGCGGCACGAAAACGCCCGGCTCTCGACCCTCGAAAGGGAAGTCCTCGAAGTCGAGCGTGACGACGACATCCCGGGGGACCGCATCCCGCAGGTGTTCTTCGACTTCCTTCGTCACGGGCGTCACCCCGCGATGGAATCGGTGTTGGCGCACAACCGGTACGACATCGTCACCCTGGCGGCGCTGGCCCTTTGTGCGCTCGAGCGGATGGCCGACGACTGGCACAGCGACGATCCGGCGGACCTTCACGGAGCGGGACACCACTTCTGGCGGCGCGGGGAGTCCGAAGTGGCCATCCCGCTCCTGGAACGAGCCCTGTCCGCCGGACTCTCGGGCAGAAACCGCGACCGGTGCCTGCTGGATCTCGGGGAGCGGCGGAAACAACTCGGCGATTGGACCGGCGCGATCGACCTTTGGCGCCAGGTCAGCCCCGTGGATTCCCGGGAGCGGCTGGACGTGCTCGTGTGGTTCGCCAAGCACGAGGAGCATCAGCGGAAGGACCCGGCCAAGGCGCTCGAACACGTGGAGGACGCCCTGGAGCGGCTGCCCCGGGTGGAAATGGGCCGGGAGACGACCGGCCGCTACCGAAAGGAACTCGAAAAACGCGCCGCCCGCCTCCAGCGGAGTCTCGACTGATCCGGACGGACGCGGGTGGGGCTTTTGCCCCGGGTGCCGGACACCCGGACGGATGGCGCCAGGTCAGGGGGACCGCCGACCCCCGGGTCGGCATGGCGCTGCCGGCTTGGAACGCCGACCTCCGGTCGGCATCGCGCGGGAGCGCGAAACCGGCGCCGATCACGCTGCGCTCCGCCAGCGTGCGTGCCGCACCCTCCCCGGCGGTTGTGAAGAACCCGAGCCGGGTCGGCTGCGGCACCGTTTCAAATGGGATCCAACAGACCCCGTCGTACCTGATCCCACGCGTAAACCAGATCGGTGGGATCACGGAGTCTCTCCATCGCGACCGTGAGGTCGTCGAAATCTTCAAGGTAGTCCTTGATGGCTTGGCGGATGACCGCAGAGCGACTGCGGTTTAACTGGCGGGCGGCTCTGTCGAGCGACGCGACAAGCGATTCCGGCAGATCTGCACTGATCCGATGCAGGGGCCGCCGAGAGTTCCGCGATGTCATTTCATGAATCCTGCTGCGACCTGATCTGTCGGTCAACCGCGATGCGTGGTCATCTCCCCGAGCACTGAGCCCGCTGTCCTACCTCGCCCCGACGCCGCGCAGATCGGCCGTCGAAGGCGAGCGCGTCTGCTGCAGTTCGGCCGCCACCCGCTCGACCTCGCGGAGCGCCCGGAGGACGTTCCCGGCGGCCACCTGACGCAGGTCCTCCTCGGACCAGCCCCGCCGCAGGAGTTCGGCAAACAGCACCGGAAACCGGTCCACGTGTTCGAGCCCCTCGACCATCGAGGGACCACCCGGGTCGTAGTAATCCGACCCGATCCCGATGTGAGCGAGCCCGGCGACGTCGCGAATGTGCTCGATGTGGGCGGCCACGTCCGAGACCGTGCCCCGCGGCATGGGGTTGTCGGCCTCCCAACGGGTAAGGCGCCGCGCGATTTCCTCCTGGTCATCCAACTCGGCGCGGAGGCGCTCGCGTTCGTGGTTCCGCAACGCTCCCCAGACCGGCTCGGCGGCGCCCATCCCCATCGCCGCCCGGTCCTCCTCCGCCTCGATTCCCTCGCGGGCGAGCCATTCGGGCGGCGTGGGAACCACGTACCCCGGAATGAAGTCCACCATGACCACCCCGCCGTTCGCCGGAAGCAGGCGCAGCACGTCGTCCGGCACGTTGCGCGGATGGGTGTTCACCGCCCGGGCGCCGGAATGGGAATAGAGGACCGGCGCCTCGCTGATCCGGAGCGCATCGCGCATGGTCTCGGCGCTGACATGCGAGAGGTCCACGAACATGCCGAGGCGGTTCATCTCCCGGACCACCTCCTCGCCAAAGGGCGAGAGTCCGCGATGGAGCGGGATGTCCGTCGCCGAGTCCGCCCAGTCGTGAGTGCGGAAGTGGGTCAGGGTCATGTAACGGACGCCCAATGCGTAGAGCATCCGAAGCGTTGCAGTTGAGCCTTCGATGGCGTGTCCACCCTCGAGGCCGATCATCGAGGCGATACGACCGGCGGCGTGGGCGCGCTCGATGTCGTCCGCAGTGCGGGCGAATTCGAAGTCCTCATATCGATCCACGAACCGGTGGATGACGTCGATCTCGCGGATCGCCTGCCGGAGAGAATCCCCAATGGGTATGTAGTCCGTATCCACAAAGGCCGACCAGAACTGCGCGCCGACCCCTCCCTCGCGGAGCCGCGGGATGTCGGCGGGCAACTCGAGTTGGACCCGGTTCAGGTCGGCGCCCGGCGCATCGAGGTCGCCGCGGACCACCTCCAGCAGGGAACTCGGCAGGTCGTTATGCCCGTCGGCGAAGGGGACGCTCCGCAGTATTTCCCGAGCGCGGTCCACGAGTTCCGGAGTGATCCCGGGGGGGAGCGGCTGAGCGGCGGCGGCGGTGGCGCCCACGGCCAGCGCGGCGAAGAAGGCGAGGCAAGAGCGAAGGAGCATGGCAGTCCTTTCCCTGACGAGGGTCGAGGCGCTAATGTACATCTTTATGAACACCCATCACGGAACGCAGCGTCACTCGGTGGCCGAGGCGCGCCGGAATCTGCCCGCGCTCATTCGGGCAGCCGAAGATGGCCACACGGTCGAGATCAGCCGGCGGGGCGCACCGGTGGCGGTGCTCGTCAGCAGCCGGCGGTTCGCGCAGCTTGGTCCCAAGCGGCCGGGCTTCATGGAGGCGTATCGAGCCTTCGTTCGGAAGACGGACCTCGCGGCGCTCGCGCTGGACCCCGACGAGATCTTTGCCGGCGTGCGCGATCGCTCGCCGGGACGGGACTTCCAGTGGTGACGCCCCGGTACCTCCTGGATTCCGACGTGGTTTCGGAGCCGACCCGACCGGCGCCGTCAGCCGGGGTGCTCCGTTGGCTGGATCAACACGAGGGCGAATCGGCGATCGCGGCGCCGGTCTGGCACGAACTGCGCTTCGGGTGCGAACGACTTCCGCCCTCACGGCGCCGGGACTCGATTGCGTCCTATCTGGCCGATGTCGTTCTGGCGAGCCTGCCCATACTCGATTACGACCAGAGGGCGGCAGAATGGCACGCTAGGGAACATGCGAGGCTCGGGCGGGCCGGTCAGACACCCCCGTTCGTTGACGGCCAGATCGCCGCAATCGCCCGAGTCAACGACCTCACTCTGGTCACCTTGAACCAGAGGGATTTTCGTCGGTTCGAGGGTCTCCGAATGGAGCGCTGGGGGTAAGCGCTCGCGCGAACGCGTCGCCTCAGCCCCCGCTGACCGGGGGGAGGAAGGCGAGTTCGTCCCCGGCGGCCAGACGAGTGTCCCGCGGGACGAAGCGATGGTTCACCGCAACGCTGATCGAGGCGCCGAGCGGCGCCAGCGCGGGGGTCGCGCTCTCCAGACTCTCCCAAACTTCGGCGGCGGTAAGGCCTTCCCGATGGGGAATTTCCAGACGCCCGCGCCCCGCCGCGTCGCGGGCGGCCGCGAACAGCAGCACGGTGACGGCGGGGGCTCCGGTCATTCGGTCACCGGCCCCTTCGGCCCCTCGACCCAGACATCCCCGTCTTCGAAGAACTCGCGCTTCCAGATCGGCACGATGCGCTTGATCTCGTTCATGGTGTGGCGGGCCGCCTCGAAGGCGCTGCCCCGGTGCGGGGAGGCGGCGGCCACCAGGACGCTCGGCTCCCCGATGTCCACCCGGCCGATTCGGTGGTGGGCGCGGAGGCGCTCCACCCCGAAGCGCTGCCGCACGTCCTCGGCCACCCGCTCGAGCACCGGGTACACCATCGCTTCGTACGCCTCGTATTCGAGATGCAGCACGTTCCTTCCCTTGTTGCGGGCGCGGACGATCCCGGAAAAAACAACGACCGCGCCGTCGTCGCGCGTCGAGAGGCCGTCGGCCACGGTGGCTTCATCCAACGGTTCCGGAGTAATACGGAAGCGTTCCATCAGGTCAGCAGCCGGTGGACAAAGTGACGTGAGTGCCGAGACTGGCGAGGCGCCCGGCTGACAAGGCGCGCGAGGGAGGAGCCCCCACCGGGAGAACTGGCCCGTGTGTATTTCGACCGAAGCGCAACGATGAACGACGCGAAGCGGAGTGTTTCAGCCGGGATGCATCGCCGGTCGAATACCGCGTGACTCTATCCACCGGCTGCTAGCTCCGGAAGGTGCCCGAGCGGCCCGTGCCCCGCACCGAGCGGAACGGCCCGCAGCATCGCTGTGCGCAGGTATTCCCGCGCCCGCTTCACCGCCTCGGGCATCTCCCGGCCGAGGGCGAGGTTCGCCGCCACGGCGGCCGAGAGGGTGCAGCCGGTCCCGTGGGTGGCACGGGTCTGGATCCGCCGTCCGCGGAAGGAAACGATACGGCGACCGTCGAGGAACAGGTCCACGATCTCGTCCCCCGCGAGATGGCCTCCCTTCATCAACACCGCTCGCGGGCCCATCTCGAGCAGCTTCTCGCCGGCAGTGCGCATCTGGTCTTCGCTTTCCACCGGAAGGCCGGTGAGATCGGCTGCTTCGGGGAGGTTCGGAGTGAGCAGTTCCGCACGCGGCAGCAGTTCCTCCCGGAGCGCCTCCACGGCGTCGGGCCGCAGGAGCCGGTCGCCGCTCTTCGCGACCATCACCGGGTCCACGACGACCCGGAGGCCGTGTCGATCCACCGCCTTGGCTACCGCATGGATGATCGCCGCCGACGAGAGCATCCCGGTCTTCGCGGCCCCCACCGGAAAATCGGAGACGACCGCAGCGATCTGAGCGGAGACCAAAGCGGGTTCGATTTCCTGCACCCCGGTCACGGCGAGGGTGTTCTGCGCGGTGATCGCCGTAATCGCCGAAAGGCCGTACACCCCGTGCGCCGCGAAGGTCTTGAGGTCGGCCTGGATGCCGGCGCCGCCCCCGGAATCCGACCCGGCGATGGTGAGGGCCACCGCCGGCGCCGGCGGCATGTCGTCAGCGCGCCGGGCGGGAGCGCCGCTCACGGGGAGGCGGTGCGGAACGACAGCACCCAGACCGCGTTCTCGTCCCACTCGTCGGCGAGCGGGTGCGGCTCCAGATGCTGTCCGTGTTCGTCCTCGATCTCCCGGTACAGGATGAGGTGGACCTCGCGTCCCGGGTCCAGGCTGGCGTGGGGAACGACGAGTAACGTGCGGCTCCCATCGTCGTAGGTCAACTCGAGATCCGGAAACGGATTGTCGTAGTAGGGATCGTCCGCGTAGAGGAGGTCCACGGCGGCGTGGAAGCTGTCCGCGGCCATCCGGTTCGAGAACTGCACCCGGAACTCGCTGTCGAGCGATATCTCCCGTTCTCCATCAAGGGGCAGCGAGAAGACGACCCGCGGCAGGCTGACCTCCGCCTCCCGAGCCTCCTTCTCGGCGATCCGGATGTCCACCGGCTCGAGGGACGCGTCGTCGGGCGGATCGGTAAGTTCGATCCGTTCGGCGCGGAGATAGATCATCCCGTCGGCGGTCCAGGGCCTGCCGTACACCCGCAGCCACTTGCCGGTGTCGCGGCGGCGTTTCGGATCGAACCGGAACCCGTTGCCGGCCGGCCGCATCCCGGTGACCCAGATCGCGTCCTCCGCGGTCTTGATCACGAAGTCGCGCGGCGTCCTCTTGTCCTTGATGGAGAGATCGCCGAACAGGTTGTTGCCGCGGAACTTGCCGATGATTTCAACCCGGCGGCTCACCCACGGGTCTGGGTTGTCAATCAAATCGTCGATACCGATCGCGGCGGCGCTTCCGGCCTCGATCTTGATCGCGTCGCCGACCGCCATTTCCGCCTTCGCCTCGCGCTCGCGCTTCGATGAAAGATCCTCGGTGGCGCGGATCGGGGTCACGGCAACGATCGCGAGGAAACCCCGGGTCCGCATGTCCATGGAGTTCTCGCCCCAGGAAGGATCCACCGGGTAGTTCCGAAGAATGGGATGCGATTGGACACGCATGTATTGGAATTGGCTGGTGTCGAAGAACCACCCCTCGATCTCCACCTCCCCTCCGCCCATGAAAGCAAGCTCGTTGCCGCTCATGTAGGACTGGGCGATCAGAATCTCCCGGGCGAGTTCTTCCGGATCCTCCAACACCTGCACCCGTTGATCCATCCCGAAGGAAAAGCCCAGCTTTCCTCGCACGAGCACCGCCTTTTCGTGAAAAAAGCTGGGACGCCCCGCAAGATCCGCCACCTCGACCGCCTCTGGTTGATCCGGGAAGTAGCCGTACTGGGCGTCCGCAGGAACGGCGAGAGGACTCGCGGCGGCGGCAGCGAGCGTCAGCGCGGCGAGGCTCGGGGGGCGGAACACAGTGGGAACGGGGTTAACAGCCTGTGGTGAAACCCATGTGAGCGCCGAGGTCGGTGAGGCGCCCGGCCGACAAGGCGCGTGAGGGAGGAATACCGGGTGTATTTCGACCGAAACGCAACGAAGAACGGAGCGAAGCGGAGTGGTTCGGGCGGGATGGATCGCCGGCCGAACGCCGCGTGGGTTTTGCCACAGGCTGTTAAGCATCGTAGCAGCGGCGGGCCTGCCGCGCCGCAGCGCTATTCCCAGACAGCGGTGTCGAGGAAGCAGCCGGTGTCGTACGGGTTGCCCTCGAGAAACCTGATCGGGGAACACCACAGTTCGAAGGCGGCCGCCGCCCCCCGGCTACGGTCACCTCGTAGCTGCCGTCCCGGTTCCGCGAAACGGCGACCGTGACCCCGCCCCCGATGTCCCGTTCCCCGCCGTCGGGGATCAGCGAATAATCGTCGTTGCCCGAGCCCACGTCCCTCAAGAAATCGGGATTGTCCCGGTTGTAGAGCGCCGGACCCAGACGCACCTTGATGCCGGTACCATTTGTCTGATCGTAGCGGGCCACGAACACGCCTTCGTATCGGGGTGACCGGTAGCCGCTCGGGGCCGACGGATCGTAGATGAACCCCCCCGACTCCCGGTAGGCGGGGAGCACGTCGTCAAGGACTTCAAGGGTCGTGAAGGCGCCGCGACGCCCGGAATTCACGACGAGGACACGACGAGGAACTGATAGCCACGGCGCCGGGGTTTGGCCAGGGTGTAGGTGGCGCGCTCCTCGAGGTGCAAGGCGACGTCTTCCGGCCGGATCCAGCCGGCGGCATACCGATTGATGGCCAGCGTGGACGGCATCCCGGCGTCCCAAACCTGATAACCGCTCCTTGACATGATGTCGAAAGCGGTTGCTGTAAGGGTTCGGCAGCTCCAGTTCCGCGCCCCTGCCAGGCCTCCAGAAGACTTCCGCGAAGGATGCGGCCACGCCATCCAGCCGTGGCCGATCTCGTGGACAATGGTTCCCATGTAGCGCCCCGCGAAGGTCGCGAGGCCAAAGAAAGCCGAACCGTTATACGCATTCCCGCCAAAAGCGGAAGCAACATCGTTGAGGAGGATGCGGTTCAGCGCGCCGGGGGCTCCGTGTTCACAGCCCCCCAGGCAAGCGCCGACCAGCTGGAACTGGTACGTCTTCACGGCAGTCGGACTCCCGTCCCCGGGCGCTTCGAATTCCTCGCCCGGCCGGAAGGTGATGCGCAACTGATTTTCGGAGATCCGCCGGTAGTAGGCGGCGACATGGGTATTCAGCAGGTCAACGGCTCGCGCCAGGCTGAAATCCAGGCGGTTCCCGTCGTCCTGGAACCAATCGGACGCGTCCGGGGGAACGCGAGCCAGGTCAACGAGAATCTCCAGATCGCCCGTCGAGTAGTACGTTGGGTCGACAGGCGTGTCCCAGTGAGTTGCCTTGGGAGCCTTGACCATGAACGTACACCCCTCGAAGCCCAGGTAGCCGTAGCGAACGTAGCTTCCGTTCCCGAAAAAGCGGATCAGGGAGAGGGGATCCGAACCCCCGAGATCGGGCAGCCCCGCCACCAGCCAGGGCGAGTCCGGATTCTCTTCCTCAAGGCATGAATAAGGCTCGGAGTCCCTCCACCAGGGCTCGGGCGGCAACGCGTTCCAACGGGCGAACCGAAAGTGGGCAGGCGGAGAGGGCATCTCGGGCGGCGGGGGGGGTGACGGCGGAGGCGGCGGCGCCACTGGGCTCGGAGGCGCTGGCCCCCCGCCGTCGCCGCAGCCGGCAGCCAGCAGCACCGCCACGGGCGCGGCCCCGGCGCCGCGTCGGGCGCTTGCAGCAGCCCACAGGCTGCCGGTCGCAGAGGCCAGCGGCCGCAACGAGAGTGGATCCAGGTTCGCGAACATCGTCCAAGTCTGTGAAAATCCATGGCGATATCGGCAATACGGGACCCCGGCCCTAAGTCTTGCCCCGGTTTTGCGGACCACTGGGAATAGCCGGAACACCGGTTCCGGCGAGGAACACCGATTCGCGGGGCGAAGGCGCGATGTGATACACCCGGACCGTCGTCGGGGGTTCCCCCGGGAGGACGGTCATGCGCAGCCTTCTATTGTCTTTGTTGCTTCTCTTCGCGGTTCCGGCCCAGGCGGGCCAGTTCGCGAGCGTCCCGGAGGACGTCGATTTCGACTTCGAGCGCTGGCCCTATCCCCTGCATCAGGAAGTATCCGACCGGCTGCACGAATTGGCGGAGATGTACCCCAACCTCGCCCGCACCCATGTCATCGGCAAGAGCCGGCAGGGACGGGACCTCGTGGTTCTCGAAATCACGAACTTCGAGACCGGCCCGGGCGAGGAAAAACCGGGGCTCTGGTTCGACGGCAACATCCACGCCGTCGAGGTCACCGGACGTCAGTTGATGTGGTACTTCGCGGAGGCCGCGATCGCGAGCTACGGGAAGGATCCGATCGCTACCCGCCTCCTGGATACCCGCACCTTCTACGTGATGCCCATGTTCGACGCCGACGGCGGGGAGGCCGCGCTCACCCGGCATCCCTCCTGGCCGGAGCACAAGCCGGAGGAGCACAACGGAAAGGACCTCGACGGCGACGGGTACATCACGCGGATGCGGGTCAAGGACCCGGAGGGCACCCACTACCCGAGCTGGATTGACGAACGCCACATGCTCCAGGTCCGGGACCGCACCGGCGGCCGCTGGAACTTCGTCCCCACCGAGCTGGAGGAACCCGACGAGTTCGAGGTGCTGGTCCCGCCCGAGAACCGGTACCGCGTGTACGCGGAGGGGGCGACCCTCACCCGCGAAGTGACCGACGAACGCGAGGAGGCGAACTTCAACCGGAACTGGTCCGGCGAATGGCAACGGAACGAACCGGGAGCCGGTCCCTATCCCTTCTTCCTTCCGGAAGTGCGCGCGGTGGCGGAGTTCATCACCACCCATCCCAACATCTTCTTCACCTACACGATCCACTCCGGGGGCGGCGCCCGGAACTACATCGTACGCCCGCCGATGAGCCATCCGTTCGAATACATGCCCCCCGAGGACAACGACTTCTACACCCGCCTGGGGGCCATCTGGTCGTGGCTTTCGAAGGGCGGGGTGATGAACAACAACTGGTACGCCCAGGAAGTAAAAGCCGGCCGCTACGGCGAGACGATGCACGGGTTCTCGAACGACTGGGCCTACATGCAGGTCGGGATCCACAGCCTGCTGCCCGAAATCTCGGGGGCGGGCCGCGACTACGACCAGGACGGCTACGTGACCCAGTACGAAGTCCTCCGCTGGGTGGACGAGGAGAAGGACGGCGTCTATTTCACGCCCTGGACCGCCTACCAGCATCCGGAACTCGGCGAGGTGGAAATCGGCGGCTACCGGGGGCTCCCGCAGGGGATTGACGACCGCCTCGAGTTCGAAAGCGGGATCCATTACCAGTACCTGATGCAGATCGCCGACCGGTCTCCGCTGCTCCGGATCCGCGAGCTCAGCGCGGAACCGGTGTCCGGGAACGAGCATCGGGTGACCGCCGTGCTGCAGAACGAGGGCTACCTGTCCACCTACGTCACCAGGAAGGCGCTCGAAATCCGCCTTGACTATCCGATCCTCGCCGAGATTCGGGTCGATGGCGGCGAAGTGACGAGCGGTCCCGCCAAGGTGGACGCCGGCCACATCCTCGGCAAGCTCGCCTACATCCGCCGCTGGGGTTCCGGCGCCGACGAATCCAGCAAGACCATCTCCTGGACGGTCCGGGGAGAGGGGACTATGGAAGTCACGGTGGACGCCTGGGCGAAACGCGCCGGCCGCCACCAGCGCACCATCACCATCGGTTCGACGGACGGAGGCGCGCCCCGCTGAAACGCAAACCTTGAGACGCGAACTTGTGGCCGCGGCGCTGAGCGTCGCGGCCGCTTCCTGGGCGCTCGCGCAGCCGATGTCCCCGGTCCGCATTCCGGACCCGGAGACGGCGGCCATGGAACCCCGGGTGCGGGAGAAAATCTTGCGGCATCGCCGACTGGTCGCGGAGGATCATGGCTCTGCGGAATCCTGGGGCTCCCTCGGGAAGACGTTTCAGGCCCACGGTCTGGAGGCAGAAGCGGAGGAGAGCTACGCCCGGGCCGCGGAATTGGATCCGGCGGACTTCCGCTGGCCGTACCTGCGTGCCACCGCCCTGAAGAACGTGCGCCCGGACGATGCCCTTGAGGCAGTCGACCGTGCCCTTCATCTCCATCCCGACTACCCGGCCGCCCATCTGCTGGCCGCCGAACTGCTCGAACGCGCCGGAGACCCCGAAGCGGCTCTCGACCGCTACCACCGCGCGCTCGACGCCGCCCCGGACTCGGCCGCCGCCGCGCTCGGAATCGGCCAGCAGTTAATGCAGCGCGGCGAACTCGAGGCGGCCCGTGGGCGCTTCGAGCGGGCCGCCGCACTCGAACCCCGGGCGGGGCCGGTCCAGGCCGCGCTCGCCCAGCTCTACAACCGGCTCGGGGACGGCGAAGCAGCGCGCGCGGCGGCCGCCGCCGCCCGCGACTTGCCGGGCATGGTCCCGGCGGACGACCCGGTCCTCGCCGAGGTCTGGAGCGAGGCGGTGTCCAAACGCGGCTACGAAGCGCAGGCGCTCCGCGCCGAAGCGGCCGCGGACATCGCCGGAGCCGAAGCAGTGTACGAACGCCTGCTGGCCCTCAATCCGGGGGATCCCGACCTTCTCTACAACTTCGGCAACCTCTACGTGCGGACGCGCGACTTCGAACGGGCCGTGCGACGCTACGAAGGGGCGCTCGAGGCGCGCGCCGACCATCTTGCCGCCCGGGTGAATCTCGGAAACGCGCTCCTCATGCTCGGAAGACGCGAAGAGGCGGCGGTGCAGCTTCAGCGCGCGCTGGAACACGATCCGGCGGACCCCGACGCGCACCGCACCCTCGGCGGGCTCTTCGCCTACCAGGGAGACAACGACCGGGCCATCCGCCACTACCGGGCGGTGCTCGAGCGGACTCCACAGGACGGCGAAGTCCACCGGGATCTCGCGATCGTGCTGGCGGCCGAGGGAGCGTTCGCCGGCGCCTGGGAACACGTGGAGTCGGCCGAGAAGCTCGGCGCCCCACCTTCCCCGAGCTTTTTGCTGACGCTCCAGTCCGCCTTTCCGCGGCCGCACTAGCCAGCATTTCTCAACCTCACGGCCCGAAGCGCACCCCAGGGAACCGCAACCCTGTTGACGAGGAAGACGGTTACACGTGAAGGGCGGATCCCGACCGACCTGACGGCGTGTCGGATAGGGAACGCCGACTTCCAGCTCGTTCTCCCGGTGGGGGCCGGCACCGCGTCGCTGCAGGCACGGGAACGCCGACCTCTGGGCAGTTCTCCCGGTGGGGCCCGGCACAGCCCGCCGCAGGCGGGCGGCAGGGAAGGACCCCGAGTTCGGGGGGGGCGCCTCTCGGCCGGGACCCCGGCGTTCAGCGTCATCCGGACGGCTGCGCGGTACACGCCGTTCGCTGCGCTCCGCGCAGCGGTGCCGACCGGAGGTCGGCGTTCCCTTGCCTGCGCGTCGCTCTGTCTGGTGGCTTGGGCGCCTTGCGCCATGTCCAGCGTCCGCGAGGCGCCTTCTGCGGCTCGGCGAGCGCTCCCGAGTATGAGAAATGCTGGCTAGCCACAATACTGTTCACTTAGACGATTCTGACGGTTGGCGGGCCGTCTCTGCGGGAGGTCGGCGCGTGTCTGGGGCGCAGCGGATAGCTGCTCATCTTGCGCTTGACCCCGCGGGGCGTGCATCGGTTGCGGCTGGACACCACCCGTTCGTCGAGGAGTTCGTCAAGGACGTGCTGGCGGAGGCGGTTCTGACGCTGAGGGGGGAATGGCGCCGTGGGTGATGATGTTGCGACGGACCGCCCGAACCGCGTGGAGGTAGGAGAGTCGGTCTGGATCGTCTCCGCGCTGCCGGGCGGCGTCGTGCATGAGGGAGCGGATGGCGAAGTGGGCCAACATCAGGCCCCAGAACTCCTGGCGGACGAGTTCGGGGGTCTTGCTGCGGAGGACGATCCGGGGGCCGCGGAGGTGGGTCTTGAGTTCGTCCAGCGCGGTTTCGATCTCCCAGCGCTCGCGGTAGAGGGCGGCCAGCTCCGGGGCCGGGGCGCGGTCCGCATCCAGCACCGTGGTCAATAGCCGATACAGCGGTTCGGCGTCGGCCACGCCGGCCAGTTGATAGTCGATCACCCGCACCCGAACCGCGCGCCGCCCGTGGCGTCGGTCTTTGTCGGAGGGGTAGATCCGGCTCAGATAGGAGCCGTCGGCCAACGGGGTCTCCCGCGGCAGGCGCCGGTTCTTCTTGATGCGCCACAACAGATCCGCCCCCGTGGTGCGGGCCTGATTCCACAGGGCGTAGCTGTAGAAGTTGCGGTCGGCGAGACACAACATGCCCGCCTGCAAGGAGGGCATCACGTCCTCGACCAGGCGGTGTTCGCTCACCTGGTAGCCGGCCATGCGGCTGGCAAACAGGACGTGGGTTCCATTCTCGACCAACGACACGAACCGGATCTGGGGGAAGGCACTGGCCCCGCGACTGGCGCCGGGGCGCCCGAAGGCCGCCGCGTTCGGGACCTCGTCCGCGACATCCAGGGTGCTGCCGTCCACGCTGACCACCTGCCACTGCCGATAGCCGCATCCCGGTTCCGACGGCTGCCCCACCGGCCGCACCACGGCGTCATGCAGGGCTTGCAGCGGTTCGGCGCCCAGCCGCTGGCGCGCCTGCGAAATCCCCGACTTCCCCGCCACCCGTGGGCGCGCCGACGGATCGCCCAGCCACCGCAGCCCCTCCAACAGGCAGCGCAGAACCTCTCGATACGACGACTGCATGTACAGCGCCAAGGCGATCACGTAATACACCACCACGTGCGCCGGCAGATCCCGCTGACGGGCACTCTGCCGCCCCGTAGCCTGCAGCGCCTCGTCCACGGCCGCCCGCGGGATCCTCTGGTTCAGCACCCCGAGGCTGATGTAGTCCGTGAGCCGGCTCCCTTTCGGAAGCTCCGCGACTGTTCTCGCCATAGCCAACCTCCCGGCCAAGCCACGGGAAGAATAGCGAAGAAAATACTCTAAGTGAACAGTATTGGGGCTAGCCAGCAGGAAGGATGAGACGCCGCATGGCGTCCGCATCCGCAACGACCCGAGCGAGTCGATCGAACGCGTCATGGACGGCGGCGACGACCGCTCCGGGGTGCCCGACGCGCTCCATTTCGGCGCTCGACGCCTTCAGCCGCAGGGATACGCGCGAACCGGGCGTTCCCGCGGCGTTCACGGTGAGGATCCCGCGGTGTTCCAGCAGCAGCATCCCGAGCCCGGCCGAGGCCTCGGACGGCACGATGGACACGGACGTCTCCGGGGCTCGGGTTCGGGCGAGCGCAATACCAAGGATGTCGTCCTCTTCGATGATGGGGCCGAGGGCGGTGAGTGAAACCCGATCCGGGCCGAACGCCGCGGACATCGCGGCGTGCAATTCCTTGCCGACCGCGGCGTCGGCCAGCAGCCGTGCCGGCGTATATCGCTCGAGGGACCGCAAAACGCCAAGCGCGATGGCGGCGCGGGCTTCCAGCCCGTGCTGGGCGGCCACCGACGATACCCTCCGCACGAGGGAAGGCTCCCCTACCAGCAAGCCCGCGGTCGGCCCGGTCAGGCCGGCTTTCTGAATGCTGGTGATCGCCAGATCCGCCCCGGCGGACCTCGCCGCCGGCTGACCGAACAGCACGGTTCTGACCCTGGCGCCGTAGGCATCGTCCACGAGAGATATGCGGCCGGCCCGCCGTATCAACCGCAGGGATTCAACCAGGTCGGCCTCCGGCATGACGACCTGTTCGCTCGTGACGCCGGTAACGATCACCAGCCGGCCCTCGGTCTCCTCGAGGCCCCGCTGGAGGCCGCGCAAGTCGCTCACTTCGAGCAGCGAGGAGCCGGCCAGCTCTGCGCCCCGGGTCAGGCTCGGGTGGGAAATCGCGCCGGGAACGAGAGAAATGAGCGTCTCGCCAGGCGCACAGAACGCCAAGGCGGCGGCAATGATCCCGCCGGAGGTTCGATTCAGGACGGCCACTCCGTCGTTCGC
Organism: Candidatus Marinacidobacterium sp.; assembly: GCA_965250045.1. GTDB lineage: Bacteria > Acidobacteriota > Vicinamibacteria > Marinacidobacterales > Marinacidobacteraceae > Marinacidobacterium. Next base: position 1,527,007 of record OZ252286.1, on the reverse strand, counting down.
CGCGCCGCCCAGGTGAGCGAGGGCCTGCTCCCTGAGCGCCCGACCAAAGAGCACCCGCCCGATGGACTCTCGCGTGAGGATCGCCAAATCCTCCTCCGCCAGGGGTAGCTCACCGGGCATGCCGGTGAAGACGTAGATGCTTTCCGGACCAAGCTTCGCAACCCGCGTCCGGATGAGAGCCTGTGCGCGTTCGTTCCTCAGCGTCTCTTCGTGGGAGCTTCTGAGGATGGCGCCGCGGGCGTATCCGACGACGGGATCGATGACGTTGCCGAACGCGTCGGTTCGATGTGGCCGATGTGGCCCAGGTGGCCGCTGCGGGTGCTCTCGCCCGCGCCGCCCGGTCATTGACGGCCTCTGGACGACGTCACGCGGTAGTCCTGGATCCCCATCCGGTACCGATCGCCGCCAGCGCGACGATAGAGAGCATCAGCGGGTGAAAGGAGAGCAGCCCGACGGTAGTGAGCGGCACGAGCGGCGCGCCGGTGGCTTCGTGAGCGCCAATCATCACCCCGGCCAGGGCCAGCATGGTGTTGATGTGGGGCAGGTTCTCGGTGACGCCGTTGCCGGCAAGATCCATCAGGTTGGCGCGTCGGGTGCGATGCAGGCGAAAACGCTCCCCGATCTCCCGTACCACCGGACCGCTGAACAGCATGGCAGGCGTGTTCGAGGCACAGAGCGGACATGCCACCGACACGAGTCCGAAAATGGAGAGTTCCGCCCGCCTGGCCGTCGTGGCGAATGCCGAGATGCGGCGAGTCGCTTCCTCCAGTGCTCCGGCTCGCCGCAGCGCACCCAATATGGCCATGATCAGGATCGTCAGGAAGATGACGTCCCGCATGCCGACGAGCCCCTCGGTGATCGCCCCCCCGACCCCTCGCGGCGGCGTGACCGAATAAAGCGCCGCCAAGGACAAAGTTCCGGTGGTAAGGCCGATCAGGATCGCGCCGAAAATCCCGTACCAGAGCGCGTGGATGAGGGACCGTCCCCGAACGCAGAGGACGATCGTCATCGCCGGAGCCAGGAGCATCCAGAGCGCCTTCGGTTGCGCAAACTCACCGGCCGGCGCCGCCAGGGCGCCGCTGATCTGGTAGTTGCCGCTTCCGAGCCCGACACCGGCGATCGCATACAGAGCGAGCGAAATACCTCCGGCGACGAGGGCGTACTTGACCCGGCTCGCGACCACCTCGCCGACCTCGGCGCCCTGCGTGAATGCCGACGCGATGGTCGTGTCCGAGATGGGCGAGAGGTTGTCTCCGAACCGGGCCCCGCTGTAAATGGCGCCCAGCACCAGCGCCGGGTGGGCGCCGAGGACGATCCCGACCGGAAAGAGAACGGGAACGGCGGTGACGACGGTGCCGGTCGAGGTGCCAATGGCGGTGGAGATGACTGCCGTGATCAGGAAAACGAGCAAAACGAAGAGTGTTCCCCGAACGCCCGCGAAATTCCCGAGCCACACCAGCGCCTCGACCAAGCCGGAGACGACAAGCAACTGGCCCAAAACGCCCGCCCCGAAGAACGCGAAGATCATCACGATGAGCGTGCGGTCCCGCACTCCGGCGATCATGGCTTCGCACGCGGCGGACCGATCTTTTGCGAGCACGATGACCAGCCCGACGATGACGACCAGGGGCCCGAGATAAGCCTGAATGGTGATCATCCCCGTCAGGGTCACCGCCACCACCGCGACTCCGAAGAGAAGAAGCGGGAGGAAGGCTCCGGTCAATCCGCCGAAAAACTCCAGGCGAGGCTCCGGGTCGGCCGCCGCGGGCTGAGTCATCGCGATGTTCCTCACCGGGTCAGCCACAATCGAGACAGCCTAACGATTCGACTCGGGAAGGGGCGGGATCAGATGACGGGGTTCCGAACCCGTTCAGATGTCAGGCTGTCACGTTTGTCCATTTGAAGCCCACCCTTCGGATCTGATATACCCGACCAAAGGCGTCGGATTTTGCGGCTCCCGCCATCTATGCGTTTCCGGCGATGCCGTAGGTCACCCAGGGGTGGCCGCGGCGTGCCTCTCGCCGAACCGACACCAGCGGAGTCGAGAGGCTCCCGGCTTCTACACCGAACCACGCGGGGGGTACCCATGCGTCGCATCCTTCTTGTTCTCGGAGTTCTTCTCCTTTCCTCGTCGGTTCTGGCCCAGGAACAGACGGGAGCCCTGCAGGGCCGGGTGACGGACGCCTCGGCCGGCGTTCTCCCCGGGGTCACGGTGACGATCGCCGGGCCCAACATCCTCGGTGCTTCCCGGACCGCGGTGACCACCGGAAGCGGCTCCTACCGCCTCGGGAACATTCCGCCCGGGGTGTACCAGATCTCCTTCGCGCTCAGCGGCTTCGGCGAGCAGGTGTTTGAAGGAGTCCGGGTCTCGACGGACACCACGTTCACCCTGAACGCGGAGCTCACCGTCGCGAGCATCGAGGAGACGGTCACGGTGACCGGCGAGGCGCCCGTCATCGAGACCCAGGCGACCGATGTGGCGTTCAACTTCACCGAGGAGGTGATGGAGAACGTCCCGAACGCGCGGGATCCGTGGGCCATGATTTCCCAGGTTCCCGGGGTGACCACGAACCGGATCAACGTCGGGGGCACCGAGACGGGCAACCAGCTCTCGTTCCGGGGCCACGGGGTGTTCCCCGGACAAAACATCTACGTGCTGAACGGGGCGAACGTCACCGACAACCAGTCGAATGGCGGCTCGCAGTTCTACTTCGACGTGGACTCCTTCGAGGAGATGCAGGTCGAGGTCAGCTCCCACAGCGCCGAGGTCCAGACGCCCGGTATGGTGATGAACATCGTGCCGAAGTCCGGATCGAACAATCTCGGGGGGACCACCAGTCTCTACTTCGGGAACGAGGGAATGCAGTCCAACAACGTGGACAGCCACCTGATGGGCCTCGGAGTGGACCGGGCGAGCAACCTCAACCAGTACCTCGACCTGGGCTTCGAAGTCGGCGGCCCGCTCATCGAGGACAAGCTCTGGTGGTGGGCCGGCCATCGCCACCAGGTCGTCCAGAAGTTCGTGACCGGCACCCAGAATCCGGACGGGAGCTTCCCGATCGACGAGACGGTGCTCTGGTATCCGTCGGCAAAGATCAACTGGGCGATCAACCAGAACCACAACTTCTCCGTCTACTTCAACATGGCTCAGAAGAAGCGGTTCAACCGCTCGCTCAGTTCGCTGCGCCCGCTGCCGACCACCTGGAACCAGCAAGGAGCGCCCATCGCGCGGCTCTTCACCTTCCGGGATGACTGGACCCCGAGCCCGAACGTGCTGGTCGCATTCAAGGCCAACGTCATGGACCAGGGCTTCGAGTTGAGAGCCCAGCCCGAAGTGGATGTCCAGAACACGCCCGCCCGGCTCGATCTGGCCACCGGCCAGTGGTCGGACGCCCCGCCCAACGAGCTCGGCGTCCACAAGACCCTCCGCAACGCGGCCACTACCGTTTCCTGGTACCGGAGCGATTGGGGCGGCGACCACGACTTCAAGGCCGGCTTCGAAATCGGACAGATCCGGGCCTTCGGCAACCAGGGCGGCGGAGTGGCCCGGAACACCTATCCGGCCGACCATCGCCTCCACTTCTTCAACGGCGAACCCTCGGAGGTCATCCTCTGGGCCTCCGGGGCGGTTGCGGCGACCGGTCCCCAGCGGTCCGCCTTCCTCCAGGACTCCTGGGCGGTCAACAACCAGCTCCGGTTGAACCTCGGCGCCCGCTGGGATTGGCAGGCGAACGCCCTCGACCAGGTCACCGCGCCAAACAGCAGCTACCTCGACTCCGTCTCGCAGGAAGGGACCGGCAATCTGATCATCTGGAACACCTTCTCACCTCGTCTCGGGATGGTCTTCGACCTGACCGGCGACGCCCGAACGCTCCTCAAGTCGAGCTACGGCCGCTACTACTGGGTTCTCTGGCTCGACCGGGTGCAGCAGGCGAGCGTCGCCGGCGACCGGAACCGAAAGCACGCGTGGAACGATCTGAACGGCGACCGGAACTTCACCGTGGACGAACTCGGGGCGGTCCTGAGCGCGCTGGACCCGGGAACCAATCGGGTGACCATTGACGGGAACCTCGACCCGTCCTACACGGACGAGTTCACCATCGGGCTCACCCGCGAGGTCGCCGCGAACGTCTCCGCGAGCGCCACCTTCATGTGGCGGCGGGACCGGGACATCACCCAGCTCACCCATCCCGACATCTCCCCGGCCGACTACACCGCGGTGACCGGAACCGACCCGGGCCCCGACGGGACGCTCGGGACCGGCGACGACGGCGGCGGGATCACCTTCTACGAACTCGACGCGTCGAAGACCGGTCTGTCGCCGAACTTCCTCACCACCCGCGACGGGTTCGAGCACCAGTACTTCGGCTTCGAGTTCACCCTGCACCGCCGACTGACCTCCAACTGGCAGTTCATGGGCTCGTTCACCACCGGCGAGCAGTCGGAGAACTACGGGCCCGGCTCCTTCGAAAACCTGGACCGCGCCGTCCCCGACGATCGCGGGCGCCTGGGCCGCCAACCGCAGTTCCCCCTGAACAATCCGGAACTCGTGGACGGCACCCGCGTCGCGAACTCCACCCCATACCTGTTCAAGCTGCTCGGAACCTACCAGGCCGACTTCGGGCTGACGCTCAGCGGGTTCTATCAGTACATCAGCGGCAACCACTTCACCCGCACGGTCAACTCGAGGGCCGCCCTCGGCCGAAGCCTGAACCAGGGCAACGTCCGGGCGTTCGCCGGCGAGCGCAACGCGGAGCACTGGGAGGCGGCCAACGTACTGGATCTCCGGGCCGCCTACGATCTGGGTCTCGGTTCCATGGGTACGGTCTCGCTCCAGTTCGACATCTTCAACGCGCTCAACATCAACACCATCACGAACACGCAGAGTCTGTCCGGCGGCGCCTTCGGACGGGTGCTGGCCTTCGTGCCTCCGCGGATCTTCCGCCTCGGCGCGAAGCTGCGCTTCTGATCGTCTGATTTTCCTGGCTGGGGCGGGGCCTTATCGGCGCCGCCCCGGCCCTCCGCGAGGTGAATTGCGTGCGTTTCCCTGCTGTCGTTCTTTTCGGCCTGTTGGCCGCCAGTTGCACTCCGGCGCCGTCTCCGGCGCCTGCCGCTCCGGACGACTCCGGGTACGGAATTCCCGGCGCTCTGGAACGGGCTGCCGTGAAGAGCGCGATCGTGGAGGAAAAACTCCGTACCACGCTGCTGCCGGCCATGCGGGCGCACGGCATCGACATGTGGATCATCCTCGATCGGGAGAACCATCCGGACCCGCTCCACGAGGAGATCGGCGGCGGATTCGCGGGAGTGCGGTCCGCCTACATCTTCTTCGACTCGGGAGGGACGGCGCCCGAGAAGATCTATCTCGGCTCCCACGTCCAGCCGGGAGACTCGGTGATCGAACAGGTCTACGACGAGAAGGTCTACTACGGCTACAGCCGGGAGGGGTTGACCCCGCACCTCCGGGACGCGGTCCACCGCCGGGACCCCGAACGCATCGGGATCAACACCTCGAAGACGCTCCCGGAGGCGGACGGACTCACGGTCGCCCTCAAGGACTTCCTGGTGGAGGCGGTGGGGATCCCGTATTCCGATCGCCTGGTATCCGCCGAACTCCTGGTCCGCGATTTCCGCAACCTCCGCACGCCGCTGGAGCGGAACCTCTACCGGGATCTGGTCGAGTGGACCGCCCGCTGGGAGACCGAGGGCCTCACCGGACCTCACCTAGTCCCCGGCCAAACGACCGCGCTCGAGATGGCCGGCTGGTTCGAGGACCGGGCCCGCGAACTCGGCGTGACCAGCTTCCAGACCGTTCGGGTGGTCCGGGGCGGCGACCTGATGCCGCGCCACGACCCGGACATCCCCATTCAGCCCGGGGACATCGTGGCGGTGGACGCGGGACTGTTCTACGTGCAGTTCGCCACCGACATGAAACGAACCGCCTATGTGCTGGCCCCGGGAGAGACCGAGCCGCCCGAGAGCATCCGGGACGCCTGGGCCGAGGTGATCCAGACCTCACGGCTCTACGCGAGCCGGATGCGCCCGGGCGCCATCGGGCACGAAATCTACGAGGCGATTATTGCGGAGGCGCAGCGCGACGGCTACGTTCTGGACACGCGCACCGACCCGAGCGTCTCCAACACCGGACCCGACCACGAAATCGCGCTCTATGGACACTCCCTCGGCAACAACCTCCACGACATCGGCGCCCGGGTAGCCCCGGACATGCCGTTCGCCTATGGCGACCGGGTGCGGTTCCCGCTCGTGGAAGGGGAGTTCGTCGCCATGGAGTTCCACGTCGGGGTGCCCATCCCGGAGTGGGAGGGAAAGAAGTGGTCGGCCCGCTACGAGGAGAACGCGGTGGTGGGGAGCGAGGGGCTCGAAGAGCTGATCCCGTTCCAAACGGAGCTCCTGCTCATCCGTTGACTCGCGACTGAACGGTCCGGCACGGATCGGCCGCCTGCTTCTGGTGGCGGACGAGATCGATCTTCATGGCTGAGATGCCTAACATGTTAGGATATATTCGTTCTATGCCAAACACGAGCGTTCACTTCCCGGAGTCGCTGCTTGCCAGCCTGAACCGGATTGCCGCGGAGCGGGGAATCAGCCGGAACCGCGTGATCGTGGAATCGTGCCGGCGGACTGCCGAGGAACGGGCCCACTGGCCTGAAGGGCTCTTTCTCAATGATCACCTGAGCGACTCCGAGGTCAAGCTGCTGCGCCGGGGCGAACGGGACTTCCAGCACGCCCTCGAATCCGCTCGCCGTAGTCGCACCGATCCGCCGCTGTAATGCTGCTCCTCGACACGAGCGCCGTCTCGGCGTTCATGCATCGGCGCCCTGCCGCCCTCCGCCGCCTGCGCGATGAGGATCCGGCCAGCGTTTACTTGTGTACGCCCGTCGCGGCGGAAATCCGCTTCGGACTGGCGCGCCTGGAATCCGGTTCCCAGAGGCGGCGTCTGCTCGAACACGAGTTCGAGAGGTTCCGCGCTTCGGTGCGCTGGGTGGACTGGAGCGAGCCCGCATCGCTCGCATTCGGTCATTGGAAGTCCGTGCTCCAGCAACGGGGAACGCCAATCGAGGACATGGATCTGGCGATCGCCTCGGTCGCCGTCGCCCTCCCGGCGCGGCTCGCCACCCTCAACATCCGACACTTCTCCCGAATCGACGGTCTGGAACTGGACGACTGGTCGGCTGGCGAATCGGACTGATTCCAACCGCTTCGCGTGACGGAGTTGGAGCCGGGCCTGAGCGAGCGAGTTCGCCCGCTACGCGCCGAGCTGCGCGGCCAGGTCCAGGAAATCCTTGGCGTTGACGTCGAACGAGTCTTCGTACGAGAGGTCGATCCGGCGGTTGGGTCTCTCCTGCGGCCGCGGCACGAAGGCGGTCGAGAGACCCGCTCCGGCGGCCCCCCTCAGGTCTTCCTTGTGAGCAGCGACCATCATGACCTCGCCCGGCGGCAGCCCGAGCAGGCTGGCCGCCTTCAGGTAGACCTCCCGGTCCGGTTTGTAGTGGCCGACAAGCTCCGACGACAGCACGACGTCCCAGGGAAGCCCGGCGTGGTTGGCCATGTTCACGAGCAGTGCCACGTTCCCGTTCGACAGGGTGGCCACGGTGAACTTCTCCTTCAGTCTCGCCAGGCCCGCCACCGAGTCGGGCCACGGTTCGAGACGGTGCCAGACGCGGTTGAAGCCGTCCTTCTCGGGTTCGCTCAGGCCCCCGATGCCGAAACGGTCCAGCAGGTCGTCCAGATTCATCCGGTGCAGCTCGTCGATGGTCTTCCAGGGAAGCTCGCCTTGCCGAACGCGGTTCATGGCCGGGCCGTAGCCGTCGCGCCAGGCGTCCGCGAAGGCGGCCCAGTCGACTCGCAGGCCCTTGGCGCGGCCCAGAACCTCGCCTTCCCGGATCACCGTGGAGCGCCAGTCCACCACCGTGCCGAACACGTCGAATGCCAGCGCGCGGACGCTCGAAGGCACATTGACCGTCATCGTGGCAGCTCCCATCCCGGACAGCGTGAAGGCCCGCGTTCCCCCGCTCCCGCTACCGAAGTCCGCCCTCGGGGGGTACCAGCAGGAGCCGCTCCTGGCGGGGAATTCCCGGGATGGTCCTGGCTCACTGACTCGAGCCTCTCCCCCGCGTATCCGCTATCAGTGCCGCGTGTCCGCAGGGGCGCTACCGACCCATCCCTTCCCGGTCAGAATATCTGCCGCCAACTCGATCTGCCGCGGTGAAAACCGCTTCTTGCGATCGTTCCACCCATGGGTGCGCGCGATGAGGTCTGCCCGCACTCTCGGATTGTCGCGGTCGAGGATCCAGTGCACGGTCGAAAGCAGTTCCAGTCCGAAAGGCGATTCGAAGCCCTCGACGAGATGCGCGACCCTGTCAAACCGCGTTCCGGTCTCCGCGAATCGCTGAAGAACCGCGGTGGCGTCCTCGACGGCGCCCGGCACGAGTTCCAGCGGCTTCTCCGGTGCGTCGCCGCCGTCGGCATACCCCGATATGAAGTGCCCCTCGACTGCGTGAAGAAGGTGCCGCAGGTTCTCCGCATATGGGCCGTAGAGTCCTTGCATGTATCGCAGCTTCAGGGGCTCCCCGGCGACCTGCATGAAGTACATCAACTTGTGGACCTCCAGCAGCGTGACGAACGGGTCCAGCAGCCCTTTCCGATAACGATGAATCAGTCCAACAAGCGCCGCCCGGGCGGCGGTCATCTCGGGCACTTTCCGGTTGCGCGCCATCCGAGCGGCCGCTGGGGCTTCACTGGGCTCGAAAACGACGAATTGCACACCCTCAATGCCCGCTAGCGCATCCTCGATGCGCTGGCGGACGTTCGTCCATTCCAAACCGCCGAGGCCACTTCCGAGCGGCGGAACAGCCACCGAACGGATGCCGGACTCCCGGATCCGTCGAGTGAGGTCTCCGAGTCCCGCTTCGATGTCTTCGAGCCGGCTGTTGCCGCGCCAGTGCCGCTTCGTCGGGAAGTTGATGATGTACCGGGGGTTGGTAAGGCGCCGGGTCTCAAAGACGAACATCCGGCCGGGCCGCATTTCGCCCTGCTCACACGCTTTCGAGTAAGCCCGAAAGTTTTCCGGGAATCGCTTCTTGAACTGGAGCGCGATCCCGCGCCCCATGACCCCGACACAGTTCACCGTGTTGACCAAGGCCTCGACGTCCTCGGCGAGGATGTCCCCCGTCTTGAAGCGGATCACCCCAAGCTTTCTCCCGGCATCAATAGTACCAATCGCCCCTGACTTCCACACGCGGTCGGTGATCGGCCATCTGGAGCGAGTCGCGTACAGCCCTGTAGGCCCGCGCGGAACTCAGGCCGACGCGACGAATTAGACCCCACGGCAATGAGGTCTCGACGAGAAACTCCGCCTGTTTCCCTTCTCTGCGACCCTGCCAGTCCCGAGCTTCAACCGCACCCCAGTCGATCTTTTCCAGCTTCGCCAGATCGGCGTAGTCGTCGAAATATGAGGATCCCGCGTTGGAGAGGGTGAAGGCCCACCTCCGTCGGTTCTCTGCCGCCCAATCCACTACCTCGTGGAGGTCAGCTTCCAGGTGCACGATGGGGCCTTGTCCGTCACGGTAGCTCAGGTCGGGATGGTTCCCCTTGTGGATCACGAACAACATGACCGAGCGCGGGCAGAAATAAAACGGCACGCAATCGCCGACGCTAAGCCCGGGGTGACTGCTTACTGGGTTGCTCCGGCGGCGCCGTTTGATCTCGGTCACACCAATACTCGTGCCGACCTGCTGGCGCTCCTCCATCCTCGCATCGGACCAAAGACATCCATCCGAGACGATCGATGGCAGCCGGTCCACGTGAACGATGTGGTAGACCTTGGCGGCGGCGGGGGGCGGCATGGTCCGTCCATTGTCGCGCTCTGTGGATCGCATGCAGTACCGGGCACTGTCTGGGGGACGGATGCCAGCGGACTCACGCTTCGCCAGATCAGCCGGCTATTCCTGAGGTCTCACGCGGACTACGTTTCGTAAGGACGGGCTATGGCTCCACCCGTCGAAGTCCGCCTTCGGGGCCCACCAGCAGGAGCCGCTCCTGGCGGGGAATCAGCCAGTTCACTCCCGCCGCGGCCTGCTGGGCGTTCTCCTCGAAGCGCGAATACCACGTCGTGCCGCCCCACTCGGGAATCGGCGTACTCAGGTGGAACTCCACCGAGACGAACTCGCCCTCCACGAGCGGGAACCGCACCCGCTCCCCGTAGGCGAGCGGGAAGTCCTCGGCGACCCGCGCCCCGATGTCGTGGGAGTTGTTGCCGACCGAGTGGCCGTAGATGCCGATCTCGGGCCGGGTGTCGGTGGCGGCGACCCCGCCGGCGTCCGGCCCCACCACCCGGTAGCCCCGGTCCTGGACCCGCTCCACGATGGCGGCCCAGACTTCGGTTCCGGTGCGGCCCGGAACCATTTCCTCCACGTAGATGTCGGCGACCCCAAGCGTCTCCTGCCAGGCGTCCCGGATGCTCGGGGGAGGCTCGCTCTCCCCTTCGCGCAGGACGTAGATGGTGCGCTTCATGTCGGTCTCGTAACCGAGATACTTGAGCCCGCTGTCGATGCCGACGATGTCGCCGGGCTCGATGGCGTGGGCGCTGGCGAGCGGCAACTGCTCTCCCTCCCGGACGATCCGGGCCACGTTGGACCCGCTCTGGCCGGTCTCGAGCCCGACGTCGCGCGCCCGCTGCTCCATCCACCAGTAGAGATCGGCCGCGGTGGTCTCGCCGGGCACGACCATGTCGAAACCCTCCTTCATCCAGCGGTCGCTCCACTCCAGCAGTTGGGTGAACACCTCGACCTCTTCCGGCACCTTGTGCAGCCGGAAGTCCCGTACCAGGAGCTCCGCCGAGACGATCCGCGACGAGTACTCAGGACCGATGGCGTTCTCGATGTACTCCAGGAGCCCCAGGGTGAGCCCGTCGGCTTCGGGGAGCGTGTAGGAGCGGTTGATTCCGATCCGCTGGGGATCGCGCGCGGCCACCGCCTCCCGGAGGAGCGGCGCCACCCCCTCCGGGTGGTAGCCGTAGTAGGTCGTAGCGTCGTAGAGCCAGGGAACGATGGCCGTGTTCGGCTGCACGTGGGATCCGAAGAAGAGCTTCTCGATGCCTTCCTCTCCGCGGTCGAAGAACAGGTACACGCCGCGGACCCCCGGATATCCGCCCCCCACCTCGTCGTGGAGCGGCTCCTCGTTGTTCTCCCGGTCCATCACGATCCACATGTCGATGCCGTGGGCCCGCATGGCCGGTGGCAGCGCTTCGTCGAGTTTCTTCTCCACGATCGTGCGCTTGAGTTGCCACTGTTCCCGCTCCGAAGGAACCCCATAGGGATTCAGTTCGGCGGGTGGGGGCGCGGCACAGCCCGGGAGAAGGAGCACCAGGCCCCAAACGGCGGTCGTTCCCGCGATCAGGGCGCGGGTTCGATCAGGAACAGTTCCTTCTGCGTCGGGATGAGCCACTTCACCCCCTCCTCGGTGATCTGCGCCGTTTCCTCGAACCGCGCGTACCAGGTCTTGCCGTCCCATTCGGGAACCGGGATGCTCGCGTGGAACTCGATGGAGACCCACTCGTTCGCCTGGAGCGGGAAGCGGACCCGGTCTCCGTAGGCGAACGGGATGTCGGCCGCGATCCGCGCGCCGATGTCGTGGGCCACGTTGCCGACGGAATGGCCGTACACCCCCACTTCCGGCTCGCTGGTGGTGGTGGCATCGCCGCCCGCGTCCGGGCCGGTCGCGCGGTAGCCGCGCTTTTCCATCTCGGCGTTGATGGCCGACCAGGTTTCGAAACCGACGGCGCCCGGCACCATCATGCTCGCGTAGAAATCGCCGACCTCGTGAGTGGTCCCCCAGACTTCCTGAAGGCTCTCCGGCAGTGCGGTTTCGCCGGGCTTCAGGATGTAGGCGGTGCGCTTGATGTCGATCGCGTAGTGGAGATAGCGGAGCCCGCCGTCGATCCCAACGATGTCTCCGGGCTCGAGCGCGATGTCCGGATCGTGGATGGGGAGCAGTTCTCCTTCCCGCACCACCCGGACCGTGCCCCCGCCGGTGAGCCCCAACTCGAGCGCCCGGTCCAGCAGCCACCAGGAGACGTCTTCCGCGGTAGTAACGCCGGTGACGACGTTTTCGGTGGACAGCGCCTCCTCCATCCAGCGGGCCGACCAAGCGAGCAGGTCGGTGTAGATGGCGGTTTCGGCAGGGGTGCGCTGGAGCCGGAAGTCGCGCACCAGCAGCTCCGCCGAGACGATCCGGCTCGCGTACTCGGGCCCGATCGCGTCCACCAGGAAGTTCCGGAGGCCGACCGTCAGCCCGTCGGCTTCGGGAAGGGTGTGCGAGGTGTTGACCCCGATCTTCTGCGGGTCCCGGTCCTCGATGGCCTTCCGGATGTGCGGGGTGAGCCCTTCCCGGCTGTATCCGTAGTAGATCGTCTCGTCATAGACCTGGCTGATGACCGAATTAGCCGGCTGCTCGTGGGAGCTGTAGTAGAGCTTCTCGACGGTATCCGAGCCGTTGTCATGGAAGATGAACGCACCGCGCACTCCCGCGAACCCGCCCCCGAGTTCGGCGTGGAGCGGCTCTTCGTTGTTCTCCCGGTCCAGCACGATCCACATGTCGATCCCGTGGTTGCGCATCGCGGGCAGCAGAGCCATCTGCAGCTTTTCCGAGATGGCCTCCCGCTGGCTTGCGAACCGCTCTTTGGAGTCCGGGATGCCGTAGCCGGAGGCGTCCAGAGCCGCCGGGTCCGACGATCCGGAATCCATCGTGCAACCACTCAGGGCAAAGGACAGCGCCAGCAGCCAGCCGGCGCGGAACACAGGGGTCTTCGGTATCGTCATCGGGGGGGTGCCTCCAACATCATGGGAACCGGATTGTTCGGGCAGGGTGTCCTCGGACTACTCGCAATACAGCCGCCCAGAGTGAAGAGGAGAGCCAGCAGACAGCCGGCGCGGAACACGGGATCCTTCGGTATCGTCATCGGGGGTACCTCCCTCACGAGCGGCCGTGATCCGAGTGTATGCGGCGTTTTCCGCCCTCACAAAGGGCGCTGCTCACCAGAAACCTTGCATGCCCGATCCGTCCCGTAGCCGGAAGCCACCCCAGCTCAGGATTCCGAAACCTCCAGAGCCGACGGAACGCGATCGGGCCGAGTTCGCCCGCGCGGTGGCCGAGACTCCGCCGGAACTCCTCGGCGCCGTTCGGGGCCCGCCCGCGGCTTCCGCGCTCCCGTCGCCCTTCGCCCTGCTCCGGGAACTCCAGAGCGGCAAACGACGGGTGCGCGAGGGCTGCAACATCTCGCTTCGCCAGAAAACCCAGGAGGAGGCCCGCCATCTGCTGGCGAGCTTCCTGCGGGCGCGCCGGCTGGCGGGAGACCGTTTCGTGATCGTGATCCACGGCAAGGGGTACGGCTCCCCTGAGGGCCGGGGGGTGCTGGCGCGGCGGGTCCCCGAATGGCTCGCCGGCTGGAAGCCCGAACTGGTGGCCGCCTGGGGGGAGGCGCGCCGCGAGGACGGCGGGAGCGGAGCGGTCTACGTGGTGCTTGCCCCGACCACGGGATAGTCCCCCCGCGGCTCCCCGGCGCGGCAACCCGGTAGCTGGCAATCTTTCTCCGGCCCGGTGGCCCGGCAGTATCCTCGGGCGATGGACCCGACGCGCGAGGCCCGGCGCTCCCGGCCCCGGGGCGCGTCGTGGGACCCGGACCAGTACCGGAGGTTCGGCGACCACCGGTTGCGTCCGGCGCTTGAGCTCCTGCACCGGGTGCAGCGCGCCGCTGCGTCGCTCGTTTACGACCTCGGATGCGGCACCGGGACCGTCACCTGGATCATCGCGGAACGGTTCTCCACTGCCCGCGTGATCGGTCTCGACAGTTCCCCGAAGATGCTGGCCAAAGCTTCCGCGCAACCGAGCCGGATCGAGTGGGGCCGGGCCGATATCGCGGACTGGGAACCCGGGCAGGCACCGGAACTCATCTATTCGAAAACAGCGCTGCATTGGCTCCGCCATCACCCGACGCTGTTCCCCAGGCTCCTCGGCTATCTCGCCCCGCGCGGTTGTCTCGCGGTCCAGATGCCGCTCAGTCACTCCCAGCCATCCCACGCGTTGATGTGCGAGACCCTGGCGAACGGCGGCGCAGGCGGCTCGCCGCTGGGTGACGAAGCACTGGCGGCTGCCGCCGCGCGCGAGTGGGTACTCGATGGCCGATGCGTACCACGAACTGCTGGCGCCGCAGGCGGCGACGCTCGACATCTGGGAGACCGAGTACCTCCACCAGCTCGAAGGCGACGATGCCGTCCTCGAATGGGTCAAGGCGACGGGGCCCCCGCTACGGATCTTCGCCGCCATGGCCGATGATCGGGGCCGCGGCCGAGTGGAAACGGACCGCGGAGGCTTTCGCGGCTGGTCCTGTCGCCGCCGCGCGGTTCGACCCCTAGCGGGGAAGGTCCGGGTGCGGAAACACGCACCCGAGCGCGTCAATGTCCTTGAAGTGCGCTATGACATCTGTGGCGTTCAGGTCTCGTTCCCTCGGACCGCCGCACGTCAGCTTTTCCGACATCTCGACCCCCCCATACCCATACACGGGAAAGCACGGGTGGTGATCGAAGCCGAACACATGGAAGAGTTCGTGGTCCGGCGAGCCATAGAGATTGTTGTCAGACCAAAAGAACGTGCCATTGTGGGCTCGTGCGAAGGCACCCATGTTCTCCATCACGACGCCAGCGACAATTCCCCCTTTCGGCCGCGCTCGGCATACCTCGTTAGAGGCGACCTCGAAGGGCAAGTTTCCGGGAGATGCCCAGCCGCATGTGACCCAACCCCCGACTTCGATCACCGAGTAGCCGAGCTGCTGCTCGATGCGGTCTGCCAGCCGGTCAATGAGCCAGAACATGTGCTCGGCATCCTCCCTGTCTGTCTCGGGAATGCCGGTGTCGAAGTGGAAGCGGAACGGCGTCCCGTCCCACTCATCGAGCAGAACGGAACCGAACGCACGCGCCAACTCCCGCTCGTCCGTGCATACCCTCGGTTCCGGCATCCCAACCACTCGATGCGAAGCGAGAGCGGCCCCAGGACTGCGGGGATTAGGCGGGGAGTGCTCCGGGCCGATGGCGGTGATCTGGACCTCGATCTCGACACCTGCCCGGTTCAGCAGGGCTCCCTCGGCGAAGTCGAACGGGTCGCGCGGGATGGTGATGCCGTCCGCGTCCGCGTCGTCGGGGCCTACCTCGTACTCGAATCGCTGCCCCAGGGAGGGCCGCTCCGGCGACCAGTTGTCCTCGATCCAGGGGTAGAAGTCGGCGAGGCGGCGGTGCTCCCCGATCTGGATGCCGAGCCGCGGCGAGTCGACCACGCTGACCGCCTCGGTGAAGTCGGCGATCACCCGGATTTTCTCTCCCGTGTAGTAGCCGTTCGGGTCGGAAGGCGAAGACAGCACCCACACGACCGCACGCACGGTGGGCGTTGGCGGCTCGGGCGCCGGGGCAGGGGCAGCCTGGGGCGTGGTGGGGGGCGCGACCGGCTGCCCGTCCGTGCCCGTCCCGCAGTTGGCAGCCGCGACCATCAGGAGCGCGATGAAAGTCCAGAACGTGCGGCTCATCCGATGGGAGCGTGCTTTTACCACGGTTCCCGCACCCGGGCAAACCAGAGCTGGGCTTCTGATGCGCCCGCTCCCGATCTTCGCGCCGGCCGCCGACCTCGGCATTGACCTGCGCGTCGACCCCTAGCGGGGAAGGTCCGGGTGCGGAAACACGCACCCGATGTTGTCAACGTCCGCGAGCGTCAGGAAGTAGTCGCTCTCACCACCATCCATGACGGTAAGGGGATTGCTCATGGCGAGATCTTCCGGGACGAAACCGACTGTCACCTCGGAGTGCCCCATCCCGAAAACGTGGGTCAGCTCGTGGATGATGAATTCGTTGTCCCGACTGTACGCGTAGGGATCACAGGTTACTTCCGGGTCGAAAATGTGACGATTCAGGAAGACTGCCGGCGGCGTCCCCTGGGCGTTCCACGGACTGCCGACGTGCGCCGGACAAATCTCGCTTCCCCACCCTGGACTCCAGATGCCATCCCGCCACTGGACCGTCACCGTGCGGGAATCGTCTCCCGGTGGAGCGTCCGGTTCCATCAAGGAGTAACCAAGGCGCTCTTTCAGGCGGCGAGCCATGTCGCGGAGCGGCTGCATAACTTCCTCTTCGAGAAAGTTCGGACGGCCAATCCGCAATCCGCCCGCGATGATGGGTCCTGCATCCACGTCGAAGCGGATTGGGCGGTCCGGATCCCACTCATGTACGACCTGCGTATGGGCCCACGAGTACGCGAGCGCCCGATCCCGCTGGTCCTCGCACACGGCGGGTGGCGGCGGGCCCGCCGGCTCGGGTGCGGTCCTAGGCGCGGTCGGCGCGACCGGCTGCCCGTCCGTGCCCGTCCCGCAACTCGCGGCCACGACCGTCAGGACTGCGGCGAGAGTCCAGAACGTGCGGCTCATCCGATGGGAGCGTGCTTCTACCACGGTTCCCGCACCCGGGCAAACGCCGCCCAACCAGAGCTGGGCTTCTGATGCGCCTGCTCCCGATCTTCGCGCCGGCCGCCGACCTCGGCATTGACCTGCGCGCCGTCGCCCAGGCCGCGAGCGCCGCGCTCGCCACCCCCCCGACCTTCCAGTTCCAGGGCACCGGAACGCAGGCCCGCGGCAACCACCCGGCCGTCAACGCGCTCGCGGCCGACCTGCTGCCCGCCGTCCGCAAGGCCACGGGCGACCGCTTCCTCAAGACCGCCTCGACCCACGTGCTCCGGTACGGCACGGGCGACAAACTGCACCACCACCGGGACCGCGCCAACCTCGATGTGACGCTGAGCGTGCTGCTGCGGCTCGACGGACAAGACCGCTGGCCCATCCACTACCAGCAGGGGCAGGGGAGGCCCCCCGCGAGCCATGCCCAGGCGGAGGGCGATGCCTTCATCATGGACGGCAAAGTGCGGACCCACTGGCGGCGGGCGCTCGCCGGCCACGCGGCCATCGTGGTTATGTGCCACTACGAGCGGCCCGGCGGCATGGTGTTCCTCGAGCCCGACATCCCCGAGGTCGAACGCTACGCCTTCGTCGAGTGGGTCAACCAGAACGTCACCGGCACCCGCTGGTACCACGGGAGCGTGCTCGGCGCCTCGCGGGAACAAAAGGACGTGTGGGCGACCCGCCGGGCGATTCTCAAGAAGGCGAACGGCGGCTGGGAGGCGCACATCTGCCGCCGGATGGACCAGGTGCTCGCCTTCGGCAACCCGAACCTCCAACCCCTCGACTACGTCCAGTACACGACCTACACGCCGGAAATGGGCACCGGGGGCGGCCACTTCGACTGGCACGTGGACTCGCGCGGCGGGCAGCCCGACGAACCGCCCCACCTCGCCAAGCGGAAGCTGTCGGGCTCGCTCGTGCTCGAAGGGCCGGAGGAAGGCGGCGCCCTCGAGATCCAGGACGCACCCGCCGCGCCCCAGACGACCGGCTCGGCCATCCTGTTCCCCTCGCTCAACACCTCGCACCGGGTTACGCCCGTGAAGCGCGGCCGCCGCGTCTCGCTGGTCGGCTGGGCCTATGAGTGGGGCGATCTGCCGGACCGCAACCCCTTCACCGATTAGTTAGCCGCGGTGCTCACCGTCACGAACTGGTGGCCGTGGTGCTCGAAGGCATCGGTCCTGTCGGCCCTCCAGGTCGGCTACCGGGTCCACGTGATCGTCTCGGACGACCAGAACGACCCGCCCGCCGAACCCTTCCTCGAGGCCCTGAAGATTCGGTTCCCGGGCCGCGTGGACTACTCGCGGGACTCCATGCGGCGCCGGACGGCCGCCGATCACGCGCTCACGCGCTACGACTACCTGCCCGAACTCCTTCAGCACTACCAGCTCCCGACGCTCGTGACCGACGCGGATGTCATCCACCGGCGCCCCATCCGTATCCCGAAGGGCACGACCGTGGGCATCCGCTACCAGCCGCCCAAGCCGCTTGACCACGTCGAGCAGTTCAGCCGGCACGAAGGGCTGCCGATCATTTGGGGGGAGTTGGCCCTGTGGGCGATGATCGGGGCGGTCTATTTCGCCCCCACGGAGGTCGCGTTCGACTTCGCCCGCCGGATCCGGTTGTTCATCGAGGGGCTGCGGGAGTGCGGACTGGCGAGCAAGTTCGGGTCGGACCAGTTGGCCGTGTTCGTCGCCACCCGGCGTCTGAACAGGTCCCAGGTCCACCGCTTCAACGAGTCGGGCTGCGAGGACGTGTGCTCCACGCCATCGCACCGGGACCATGCCATCTGGGTGCCGAACCCCAACGTGGACACGAAGGACGAGTGGGCGAAGGCGGCGGAGACGCTGGCCGGCGAGCCGGTGGCCGACAAGCGGTTCGACTTCTGACGCGGGAAGTCGGGGTGCGGAAAGGCACACCCGAGCGCGTCGATGTCCGCGACCATCAGGTACACGTCGCTGTCGCCGTATATCTTGTGATGGGTGAGTGGGACGCTCATCCAAATGCCTGGTATCTCCGGATCTGCGCCCGTCGAGTCGGGGTCGTGCTTCATCCCGAGAAGGTGGCCGAGTTCATGAATGACCGTCTCGGTTTTCCGGTCCATCTTATAGCCCCAACAGATGATCGAGGGGTCGAAGAAGTACCTGTAGAACGCCATGCCCGCGCTCTTGGTGTGAGCCGCCATCGGACTTCCGACATGAGCGGGACATTGGGGGCTTTCGCGGGTTCTGCTTCCCCATCCGGGAGCGTTCACTTCGTCCGAAACGAAGATCCGGATTTCTCCCCTGTCAAGTCCTGAGTTCAGGATTGGGTAGCCAAGACGTTCTTCGATCCGGCGCGCAACATCGCGTAACGGCTGAAGGACCTCTTCTTCGAGGAAGTCCGGCCGGCCGATGCGTTCGCCGCCCTCTTGGATCCCCTCGGTGTCGATGTCGAACCCGAAGGGGCGGTCGGGATCCCACTCACGTGCGAGTAGGGAGCCGTAGGCCAGCGCCTGTTCGCGTTCGTCCTCACAGGCGCCGAGGGGACCAGGCGGCGGTAGCAGGGTTACGCCGAAGCCGATATCCGACCACGGACTGACCGCTTGCCCCCGGCCGTTTCGCGCACGGCCCGGACGAAGATTTCCATAGCCGTGTCCGGTTCGAGTCCGTCCACTCGGACGGTCGGTTGCTCGGTGAACACAGCGGGGTTCGTCCGTTCAGACGGCGGGGTTCCGGCGGGGAAGGCGTGGGCCTCGTAGCCGGTCGCGCCTTCCACGGGGTTCCAGGTCCACACCAGGAAGTTCAGGCCACGTTCTGCAACTTCGACCCCGGTCGGCTCACCGGGGGGTTCCGGTGGCGGCGCGGGCGCGGCCTGGGGCGTGGTCGGGTTGACGGGAACCCTGTTCGGCGTGTCGCCGCAACCGGCGGCCACGATCAGCAGTGTGATGAGAGTCCAAGGCGTCCTGCTCATGTGCTCGCCTCCCGTGCGGAGAACCGAGCTTCTACCACACGCCGCGCCGCCGCGCCAGCGCAGGAGACAGCAAGATACCGAAGACCCGCCTACAATTCGAGCGGCGCATCCCCACCGAATTGCGGTGGGAAACGCCCGAGAATGTCTGCGGTAACAACGCTCGTCCCGTACATTGGCGGGTCCCGCACCTCAAACCGGCTGCTGGCGGCGTGGGCGGGGCGGTGGTTCGACTGCGCTCGGGACTGGCGCGGGACCGGACGGACACCACACACTCAAATCCGGCACCCGGACGGCGAGAATGCACTGTTCGGCTCCGACAATTGGGACACGACGACGATCACGAATTCGGGAGGGGATGTCTTCCTGGTAGCGGCGAATGGATCCGACGAGCCGGTGCGGTTCGCCGGTCACAGCATGACCTGGGCTCGATGCACGCTCGCGGCGGACTATCCGCGCGAGGGAGCGCCCGCCTTCCGCGCTGAGAATCTTCGCTACTGCACGACCTTCCACAACCGCATTTGGTGGGCCGAGCGGGACGGGCGGCAACTGTGGTACGGAGACCTTTACTCGCCGGGCGGCGGACTCTACCCGTTTCCCATCGGAGCGCCAGCCGGTGATGACAGCGACATCGCGGCGCTCGCCACGCTGACCAGGGACGGCGGAGACGGACCGCGGGAATACCTCGTCGTGTTCTTCCGTTCCGGCACCGCGCTGGTGTACGAAGGCGACGATCCCCACGATATCAACCGCTTCCGGCTCCACGACCGCTTCATTGTCGGGAAGCCGCTGGGAAGCCGCCCCCTGGTTCCCTACGGAGGCGACCTGATCGCGGTGACGCACCGGGGTGTCATCCCGGTTTCTACGGTTGTTGCCGGGCGGGGGTTGCAGCGGTCCGACTTCACCACTGACATCATCCGCGGGGCTTGGGATGCGGCGGTGCGCCCCGGCCCGTCCTCAACGGACTGGACGGCGCCGATCTCGAGCGCTTCCTCGAGGTGTACCGCGAGCGCTTGCGGGCGGCGTATCCACGCCGCGCGGACGGTTACACCGGGTATCCGTTCCGGCGTCTCTTCCTGGTTGCGACGCGCCGGGATTGAGGGCGAAGCCGCAATCCGTCACCCGCATTCCATCCAGCGCCAGCCGAGCAGCACCAGCACCGCGACCAGGCGCACCAGATCGTCGAGATCCACCCATTCGTCGGGTCCGTAGAAGTTCCCGGCAACGGAGCCGACCCCGACCGAGGACACCCCGCCGAGACGGATCGGGAAGCGGATGTCGCTCGCGAGGTGCTCGGCGTAGGCGACCGGCTCCTGCCCGGTGATCTCGGCGACCGCTGTCTGGAGCTGGACCGCGAAACCGCTCTGCCAGGGGGTCTCGGCGGGATTCGCGCGAATCCCCGGCGCGGTGACTTCGAAGCGAAAAGCTTCGCGGGAGCCGGCCGGGCGGCGGGTGTGATCCTCGGCGGCACGATGGACGGCGGCCAGCACGTCCGCGGCCGTACGGTCGCCGCGGAACAGCACCCGCAGCCCGGCATCGCAGCGCACCGGTGTCCGACCGGCCGCCTCCCCGGCCACCACTCGCCCGAGGTTGAGTTCGCAGTCCGAGAGTTCGCCCTGTCGAAGCGCGTCGACGACCTGCCAACAGGCATCGAGCGCGCTGCCGCCTTCCTCGTACGGGGCGCTTTCGGGGGTGCCGATCTCCCGCGGCCGCCCGGACCAGCCGGTGACCCGGAGCGCCAAGTCGACGACGCCCCGGCTCGCGTTCTTGAGGATGGCAAGACCCGCGCCGTTCTCGGGCGGATGCACATAGAGGCAGTCTCCCGCCTCCGGCATCCGGGCAAGAACCGGGAGCGTGCCTCTCGCCCCGCCCCCTTTCCCGTGGACGCTAACGAGTAGCGGCGCGTGGCCGCCGTGCCGCGGCAGCAGCGCCGCGGCCACCGCCGCCGCCGCGAGACCCCCCTTGTCGTCCGCGCTCCCGAGCCCATGGACGCGTCCGTTCCGCAGGGTTGCCTCGCAGGGCGGCGAGGTCCAGCCGTCCACGACGGCCTCGGTATCCACGTGGGCGAAGAGCGTGAGGCCCGCGGGGCCCGGAGGGGTGGCGACCAGGTTCACGGGAGCCTCGGCCGCCGGCGGGGGCGGGCTGAACTCCGGATGATCGCGCTGCGCGGCGGCGAAATCCTCGGTGGTCTCGACCGCAAAACCGTTGCGCTCCAGATACTCCCCGAGGCGGCCCTGCGCCTCCTTGGCGGAGCTGCCGTACGGGCTCGGCGCCGCGATCAGCGCCTCGAGGAGCGCGAGCAGTTCGCCGCGGGCGCCCTCGGCGAGGGTCAGCGCGCGATCGGCATCCATTCCCGGCCTAGCGATTCTGCTCGCGCACTCCGTACCCGGTGATGGCCTCGACGAGAGCCGGATCCACGGTGTGCTCGGCGGCGCGCCAAACCTCGCGCGCCAGCTCCAGAAGCGCTTCGGTATCGGGGTGCGTGAAGCGGACACCGGCCGCCCGGAGCTTCACGAGCGCTTCCTCGTCCTGCTTTTGGTATTCCTCGCGCTCCGCCTCCACCGCTTTCCTGGCCGCCGCCCGCACGGCGGCCTGATCCCCGGCGGAGAGCGACGAAAAGAAGCGCTCGCTCATCACCAGCGGCTGCACGAGATACATCCAGCCGATCTCCGACCAGTTGGGAGCCACCTCGAAGAAGCGTTTCGAGAAGTAGTTCGAGCGGGCGGCCTCCGCGCCGTCGATCACTCCCTGCTCGAGCGCGGTATAGACCTCTCCGTAGGCCATGGGGAGCGGGCTCGCTCCGAAGGCTTCGAAGGCCCGGAGGTGGAGCGGGTTTTCCATCGTCCGGATCTTGAGTCCCGCGAGATCCTCCGTGCGCTCGATCGCCCGGTCCCGGGTCATGAGGTGCCGGAGCCCGGCTTCGAAGTAGCCGAGGAGCACGAGTCCCCGCTCTCGGAGCGGCGCCTCGAAGCTCCGGCCGATGGGGCCGTCGAGGACCTCGTACATGTGGGGCCGGTCGCGGAACAGGTACGGCAGGTCGAACACCAGCATCTCGGGCGCGAAGGTGGCGAGCGGGGCGTTCGACGGGGTGGTGAGTTCGACCGCCCCGATGATCGCGAGTTCGATGACGTCCCGTTCGTTCCCGAGCGCGTTGTTGGGGTAGATCTCGACCGCGATACGGCCTCCGGTCGCCTGCTGGACTTCCCTGGCGAAGACCTCGAGCCCCTTGACGGCGGGCTCGTTCGCCGCCGTGCTCGTGCTGGCCTTGATGGTGACGCGGCGTTCTTCCGGCGGCCGGCACCCCGCGAGCAGGAAGAAAGCGGCCACGATGGGCAGGACGGACAGGACGGACGCTCGCCGGAACATCACAGCATGCCCAACCAGCGCGGCAGGATCGTCACGGCGTCCGGGAACACCGTGATCGCCACCAGCACCGCCACCATGGCGAGCACCGGACGGACGGTCCAGATCGCTACCTCGCTGATGCTCTTCTTCGCGATCGTGCAGGCAACGAAGAGGGTCGCCCCGTAGGGCGGCGTCACCATGCCGATGCAGAGGTTCACCGAGGCCAGCACCCCGAAATGGATCGGATCGACCCCGAGCTGCAGCGCCAGCGGGAACAGGATGGGCATGATGACGATGATGGCCGAGATGCTCTCCATGAACATGCCCACCACGATGAGAATCACGTTGCAGGCGATCAGGAAGGAGAGCTGGCCGCCGGCCAGGGCTTCCACCTGGCCGCCGACCTGGTCCGGCACCCGGCCCACCGCGATGATCCAGGCGAGCAGAAACGCGCTGGTGGCGACGAACAGGACGACGCACGAGCGGAGCGCCGCACTCACGAGCAGCGGGCGCAGATCGCGGACGCGGAGTTCGCGATAAATGAAGAACCCCACCGCGAGGCCATAGGCGACCGCCACCCCGGCGGCCTCGGTGGCGGTAAAGATCCCCGCCAGGATCCCCCCGAGCACCACCACCGGCATCCCGAGCGCCGGAAGGGCGCCCAGGACCGCGCGGCCGAGCGAGCCTTCCGGGGGCGGGGGTCCCTTCCCCGCGGCGACGGCCGCGGCTTCGTAACGGCGCGACCTGCGGTGGTTGATCGCGATCAGCGCCCCCGCCATGAGAAATCCGGGCACGATCCCGCCCACGAAGAGCGCCGCGATGGAGGTCTCGGTCACGTAGCCCATGACGATCATGATGATGCTCGGCGGGATGATCGGCCCGAGGGCGCCGCCCGCCGCCTGGAGCGCGGTGGCGAAGCCGGCCGGATACCCGCGTTCCTTCATGGCGGGGATCATCATGGAGCCGACGGCCGCGGTGCTGGCGCTGGAGCTGCCCGAAATGCTCGCGAAGAACATGGACGAGACCACCGACACGATGGGGAGTCCGCCGCGCAACCGTCCCACGATCTCGACGGTGCGCCGGGAGATCCCGCAGGCGTTCATGAGTTCGCCGGCGAAGATGAAGAGCGGCACCGCCATCAGCGCCCAGGAGTTGAGCGCGGCAAACGCCCGCTGGGGGATCAGTTCGAACGGGATCTGGCCGTCGGCGAAGAGCGCGGCCATGCCGCTAAGGCCGATCGCGAAGGCGACCGGAACCCCCAGGAGAAGGAGGACGGCCAGGGTAACGAGGAGGGCGGCGATCACGGTGCGTCGTCCTCCTGGTCTGTCCTTCCGCGAATTTCGGACACGATCAGGACGCCCGCCGCCACGGCCATCAGGACCCCGCTGACCGGGATCGCGAGATAGGGCCAGACCATGGAGATCCCCAGCGCGGGGGAAGTCTGGAGGCCCGCGACCGCCAGCAGGCGCGTCCCGTAGACGGCGAACGCCAGGCAGAAGACAGCCGAAACCAGGAGCACCCCGGTTCGGAGGGCCACGCGGGCGCCGGGCGGGAGCCGGGGCGATACGTAGTCCACGGCGAGGTGCATCCCGCGCCGCAGACAGACCGGTGACGCCAGCAGCACCAGCCAGACCTGCAGGAAGCGGGCGAGCTCCTCGGTCCAGCTCGGCGGGCTTCCGAACAGGTAGCGGGCGCCCACCTGGTAGATCACGAGCGCGGCCATGAGCCCGAGGGCCAGTGCAGCGCCCGTCTCAAGCGTGCGCCAGAGGCGTTTCAGGAAGCCGTTCATGGCATCGCGACGCTCTCCACTGTATCGGACGCGTCGCTGCGGTCTCTAGACTCAACCTGGCGTCCTCGCGCCCTACAATCGCCGCCCATGAGCGACACCCGCGACTTCCTGGACCGTTTCTGGGAGGACGAGATCCTCCCCTCCCTCACCGAGTACGTCGCCGTGCCGAACGTCTCCGTGCTCTTCGACCCCGACTGGGAGGCGAACGGCCACATGGAAGCGGCGCTCCAGATGGGCAAGGCGTTCATGGAGAAGCACGCGCCGGACGACGCAGTCCTCCATGTCGGACGCATTCCCGGGCGGACGCCGCTCCTGCTGCTCGACTGCCCCGGCGAAGCGGACGGAACGATCCTGATGTACGGCCATCTGGACAAACAGCCCGAGATGGTCGGCTGGCGCGAGGGGCTCGGGCCCTGGAGCCCGGTCCGCGAGGGCGACAAGCTCTACGGTCGCGGCGGCGCCGACGACGGCTACGCGCTCTACTGCGCGCTGGCGGCGCTGAAGGCGGTCGCGCGCGAGGGGAAGAAGCGGGCCCGGGTGGTCCTGCTCGTCGAGTTCTCCGAAGAGAGCGGCTCGCCGGACCTGCCCGCCTACATGGAGTCCTTCGCCGACGTGATCGGCACCCCCGACCTCGTGATCTGTCTCGACTCGGGCGCCGGCAACTACGACCAGCTCTGGTCCACCACCTCGCTTCGCGGGATGGTGGGCGGCACCCTGAAGGCCGAAGTCCTTACCGAGGGCGTCCACTCGGGCGACGCCGGCGGGGTCGTCCCGCCGCCCTTCCTGGTGCTGCGGAAGCTGCTCGACCGGCTCGAGGAACCGGGGACGGACCGCATCGTCCCCGACGCGCTCCACGCCGAAATCCCCGCCGAGCGGATCGCCCAGGCGGAAGCGGCAGCCGAGACCCTCGGCCCGGATACCTTCACCCGCTTTCCCTGGGCCGGGAACACCGGCAGGCCGCGGGTCCCGACCCGCGAGCTCATCCTGAACCGC
Source organism: Candidatus Marinacidobacterium sp. (assembly GCA_965250045.1). Taxonomy (GTDB): domain Bacteria; phylum Acidobacteriota; class Vicinamibacteria; order Marinacidobacterales; family Marinacidobacteraceae; genus Marinacidobacterium. The sequence goes on along the minus strand of OZ252286.1, from coordinate 1,501,424 downwards.
ACCTGGCTCCCGAACCTCCAGGTGACCGGACAGGACGGACTGCCCTCGCTGGCAAAGGCCGGAAACGTCCTCCTGCCCCAGGTCACCCTGAACCTGTCGATCCGGATTCCGCCCACCGTGGATCCGGCGGCAGCCCAGGCCGCGATCCGGGAGATCGTGGAACGCGATCCGCCGTTCGGGGCCAAGGTAACTCTGCACTTCCACGAGCCCGCCCAGGGATGGTCCGCTCCCCCGCTGGCGGCCTGGCTCGGCGAAGCGCTCGACGAGGCCTCGATGGGCGCTTATGGGAAACCCGCCATGCACATGGGGGAGGGCGGTTCCATCCCGTTCATGGGCATGCTCGGCGAGCGCTTCCCGGAGGCGCAGTTCGTCATCACCGGGGTTCTCGGCCCGGGCTCCAACGCCCACGGCCCCAACGAGTTCCTGGAGATCGCCTACGCGAAGCGCCTCACCGAGGCCGTCGCCACCGTCATCGCCCGCCACGCGACGCGGGGCTGAAGGCCGGACAGCAAGACACCGCCGACCTCCCGCCAGTTCTCCCAGTGGAAGCCGGCGTCGCCAGCCACCGGCGAGCGAAACGGGGCCTGCCACGTAGTGATGTGTTGATGCGTGGCTAGTGATGCTATGATGCATCAATGCGAACTACACTGGCCATTGCCGATGACATCCTTCAGGAACTGAAGGCACTCGCCCGCACCCGGAAGAGTTCGCTCACCCGCATCGCAAACGACACCCTGCGAGCCGGTCTCGCGACCGAAACCCGTGCCCACGCGCCGCGGCGTTACCGCCAGCGGGTCTTCGAACTGGGAGAACCGGCCGTAAACCTGGACCATTCGCTCCGGATCGCAGCAGCCCTCGAAGACGAGGAGACGGCGCGCAAGCTGGACGCTGGAAAGTGACCGTCGTCGATCTGAACGTCCTCATCTACGCGGTCAATTCCTCATCCAGACACCACCGGGTAGCCCGCGAGTGGCTCGAAGCGGCGATCGCCAGCGACGAACCGACCGGCCTCACCTGGACGGTGCTGCTCGGATTTCTCCGCCTGATGACCCGGACCGGAATCCTCCCCCAATCCCTGACCGTTGAGCAGGCCAACAACGTCGTCGCCGACTGGCTGGCGCAGCCCGGCGTGCGCGTCGTCCAGGAGACCGAAGAGCACTGGCGCCATCTCAGCCGCCTCCTCGCATCTACCGGAACCGGCGGGAATCTCACCACCGACGCCCACCTCGCGGCGCTGGCCATTTCTCACGGCGCAACACTCGTCTCCTTCGACCACGACTTCGCACGCTTCACCGGGCTTCGGTGGCTGAATCTTTCCCGCACCAGCCTGCGGCCTTGAGAGAGGGTGCGGCCCTTTTTTTGGCAGGGCGCAGGGTCATCGCTGCTGGTTTCGCGCTCCGGCGCGATGTCGGCCCCCACCGGGAGAACTGGCCAGAGGTCGGCGGTCCCTTGCCTCACCGCCGCCTCTCGCTGACCCCTACCCCCGCGCTTCGAGCGCCTCGCGAGCGAAACGGCACTAAGGATCCGGCTGAACGCCGGGCACCCCGATGTCGATGAGGAGCGTTCTCAGCTCGTCGCGCTCGGACTCGTCGAGGCGGCGCGTGGGGAGCCGGCTCGGGCCGCCTTTCCTGCCCGTCAACTCGAGCGCCGCGTTGATGACCGGGCTCTCCGCTCCAGTGCGGCGCCACATCCGCACCCGGAAGTCGTACCACGGCCAGTTGACGGCGCTCAGTCGCTTCTGCGCCGCGACGTAGTCGCCCGCTTCCAGCAGACGAAAGACCTCGAGGTCATGCTCGGGCCAAACGGTGCACAGGTGGGTGATGTATCCCCGCCCTCCGAGCATGTGGGTCATGGCCTGGAGACCGTAGTTGTCGATGACGGCAAGACGCTCTCGGAAGCGCTCGACCCCGCGCTGGTAGTCCAAGACGCCGCGCGCGGTAGACCACTTGAGGGCGGCGCAGCGAGGCAACTCGGCGAGCCGTTCGACCTCGTCGAGCGACATGTCGTAGCCCTCCCAGTAGGTGTTGTAGATCATGATTCCCAGCGTGCTCGTGGCTTCGTGCACGGCTTCGAACACCCGGTAACAGTCGTCGGGAGACGAGGCGTAGTAATAGCCGGGCGCGAGCTGGATGCCCCAGGCGCCGACGTCCTCGGCGAAGCGCGCGAGCTCGACGGACCGAGCGGGGTTCGTGTCCTGTGCTCCGATGACCACGGGCGTCCGGCCGTCGGCCGCCCGCACGACGGTCTCGCTCACTGCCTTCCTCTCGTCGAGGGTCAGCATCGGGAAGTCGCCCCCGGCGCCGGCGGCCAGGAGCACCCCGCTTCCGGTCCGGACGCCTCGTTCCACGACGTAGCGAACGTTCTCCCGGACGGCATCGTGATCGACGCCGAGGTCATCGTGGTAGTGAGTGATGACCGGAATCAACGGTCCACAAATGGTTCTTTTGGCGTCCGCCGGAGTCATGGTTCGAGTCTCCCTTCCGCGCGAGTGTGTTATACGCCACCGCGCGCATGAATCAAGGCTTGGCCGTTGTCGACTGGCTCGTGCTCGCGGGCTACGCGGGCCTCACTCTCTGGCTCGGTTGGTTCTACGGACGACGTCAATCGTCGACGAGCGAGTACTTCCTCGGGGGCGGCCGGCTTCACCCCGTCGCCGTCGGCGTCTCGCTCTTCGCAACGCTCGTCAGCACGGTGTCCTACCTTTCCACACCCGGCGAAACAATCGGGCGGGGGCCCGTCCTTCTCGTTCAGCTCATAGCGCTCCCCGTCGTCTATTTCGTCGTCGGCTACGGCCTGCTTCCGGTCTATATGAAGCACCGCGTGACGAGCGCCTACGAGCTCCTCGAGGTGCGCCTCGGCGCCGGGGCGCGGCTCCTCGGGGCGTCGATGTTCATCGTTCTTCGTCTCGCGTGGATGTCGCTTCTCGTGTACGCGGCAGCGGTAGCGATGACGGTGATGATCGGCGCCGGCCCATCCGCGGTACCCCTCATTGTCCTGTGCACGGCGGTCGTGGCGGTCGTCTACACCTCCCTCGGGGGACTGCGAGCCGTCGTCGTCACCGACTGCATCCAGTCCACGCTGCTGCTCGCGGCGGCGCTTCTGGTTCTCGGCATCGTGACCCTGGAGCTGGGTGGCTTCGAATGGTTCCCGACGACGTGGCATGCCAACTGGGACTCTCAGCCTCTGTTCAGCACGAACCCGGCGACGCGCGTGACCGTGTTCGGGACGCTGATGTCGACGCTCGTCTGGCACGCGGCCACCGCGGGCGGCGACCAGGTTTCGGTGCAGCGATTCATGGCAACGACCGGCCTGCGCGCGGCCCGGCGGGCCTACCGGACCCAGTTGGCGGCCATCACCGTGGTCACGCTCGTGCTGGCGCTCGTCGGCCTCGCTCTGCTCGGTTACTTCGAGGTCCATCCCGAGCGACTCGGCGAGGCGATGTCGCTTCGCAACGACGCGGACCACGTGTTCCCGTTCTTCATCGCCCACCGACTTCCACCCGGCATCGCGGGACTCGTCGTCGCCGCCATGTTCGCCGCGGCCATGTCCAGCGTCGACTCCGGCGTGAACTCGATCTCAGCGGTGGTGCTCACTGACTTCCTGGGACGCTTCAGTGCGCGTCCGCGCGACGACGCGAGCAAGCTCGGGCTGGCCCGCTGGCTCGCCGCGGCGACCGGCGGAGTCATCGTGCTCGGAAGCTCCCTCATGTACCTCGTCCCCGGCAACATCACCGAGGTGACATCCAAGACGTCGAACCTCCTGACCGCGCCGATTTTCGGTCTCTTCCTCTTCGCGCTGTTCATTCCCCAAGTGCGTCCCGTCGGCGCCTACGTGGGCACCGCAGCCGGTATCGCCGCAGCCGTGCTCGTCGCGTTCTCCGGACCCATCTTCGGAGCCCATGCCGAGACCGGAGGCGACCCGGTGAGCTTCCAGTGGATTGCTCCGGTGGCGCTCGTGGTTCAGGTCGTCGTCGGCTTAGCAGCAAGCGCCGTGTTTGGGCGCCGCACGCCGCGAAAGAGTAGGCTCGTTTCTTAGCAGATCACGAAAAAGCCCATGACCCGCACGCTCGCCGCCATCGGACTTCTCGGCTTCCAGATCGCCATGATCGGCTATGCGCGCTTCGTCCCGTCTCGCTACTTCTGCTGGGCGCCGATGGACTCTCAGAACCTCTACTCGATCACGGTCGTCATCGACGGACGCGAGCTCGACCCCGAAGCGATCGAGGCGCGCTATCGGCAGCCGGCGAAGGGCGGCAACTGGCAGGCCGTCCAGCACGTGCTCGACAAAGTACGGCAGTACGAGCAAACCTACGGCCGAGACGAGAGCGCCCGAGTCGTCGTCGCTTACACCGTCAACGGACGTCCGGAGGAGACCTGGACCTGGCCGCCACGATGACACCTTCGTGGAATCCGCTGCGGCTCGGCAACACGCCGCTCCCCGTGCCGTTGCTGCTATCGGCCAAGCTCATCGTCGTCACGTTGCTCGCCACCGGCCACGTGTGGACGCTCCCGGATCCGTTCCTTCCCTTTCTGTCCGTGTTCGACCGGATCGGGGATCCAGCGCGGTTCCGAACCGCGCTGCAGATCCTGTTCCTCGCCGGCTCCGCCAGTTTGATCTTCAACCGCAGGGTGCGGCTGGCTTCCTTCGTGGTCGGTGCGACGGTGCTCGTCGGGATCGCCTCGTCGAGGATCTACTGGGCCAACAACACGTTCTTCGCCGGGGCGATTCTCACGCTGATCGGGCTCTATGCGTCGGAGCGGTCGGTCTGGCTCGTGCGGGCACAGATCGCGCTGATCTACCTCGGCGCCGGACTCAACAAGGCGCTCGATCCCGACTGGCTTTCCGGTCAGTTCTTCGAGCACTGGGCGGTCGTCAACCTCGAGCACGACCTCTACGTGCGCGCCGCCGCTCTGCTGCCACCGATGGCTCTGTCCAAGTTCATGTGCTGGGCGACGATCGCGACCGAACTGAGCATCTTCGTCGGCTTCACCGTGCCGCGCTGGTGGCCTCTCGCGATTTGGCTCGGCATCCTGTTTCACGCGTCGATGACGGTCTTCACCGGAATCACGTTCGTTTTGTTCCTCTACGTAGCACCCGCCGCCTATCTCGCGTTCGCCCGCTGGCCCGCATCGGCGACGGAGGTCATCTACGACGGCGATTGTGGGATCTGCGCGAAGACGAAACTGTGGTTCGAGACCCTCGATTTCGACGGCGCCTTTCGCTGGACCGCGTACCAGAATGGAATCGGCGACCGCTTCGGTATCGCCCCGGACGCCCTCGCGAAGCGTTTGCACATCGCCATCGACGGCAAGCGCATCGCTCACGGCTTCCACGCGTTCAAGTTGATGCTGCTCTACAACCCGGTCAGCTATTTCGTCATGCTCGGCGTTCTCCTGAGCTTGCACGGCGGACCGGCGTGGGCGCGCAACGTCGCGATCCTGGGCATGATCGGGTTCTTCTTTCCCGTCTTCGACCGCGTCGGCCAGGCGGCGTACGACCTCGTCGCGCGCAACCGGGGCGGCTTCGGTTCCGAGCCGACGTGCACCGCCGAGTGAGGCGCCGTGAACGAGCCCGTAGCCGCGCCGTCGCACCGGAACGTCGACAGCCGGCATGGCGCGCCGGCAAGGGGCCCCCACCGGGAGAACTGGCCGCCGGCCTCCAGGCCCGCACAGCCCGCCGAAGGCGGGCGGCGGCAAGAACCTCCAGTTCCGAGCTGGTGCCCGCAGATCGGGCTACTGCGACATGTTCACCCCGCAGATCGAGCTACTGCAACATGTTCCCGTCCAATCGACTCCGCTACTGCGACATGTTCACCCCGCAGATCCCGCTACTGCGACATGTTCGCGCCCAGCCGACCCCGCTACTGCGACATGTTCACCCCGCAGATCGGGCTACTGCGACATGTTCGCGCCCAGCCGACCCCGCTACTGCGACATGTTCACCCCGCAGATCCCGCTACTGCGACATGTTCGCGCCCAGCCGACCCCGCTACTGCGACATGTTCACCCCGCAGATCCCGCTACTGCGACATGTTCGCGCCCAGCCGACCCCCGCTACTGCGACATGTTCACCCCGCAGATCGGGCTACTGCGACATGTCCCTCCCCCGGCCGACTCGTCCGGAACGGCGTGTCTGGGCAGCGGCGTCGCGCCGTGACAGGCGGGAATCTCCAACTCGACTTTTCCACATCGCCGCCTCGACCCGGGAAGAATGGGGGCCAGTCTCCGTCTGAGTAGGTAGGGGGGAGATATCGCGCTTCCCGTTCCCGCTCATCAAGGAAAAGTTCCCGATGCTGAACGCCGACCACACTCCGAACGACGCTCACGGCCCGACGGCGCTCAAGGGCCGCCCGATCGTCGGCGCCGCCGCCCGCCGTTTACCCGAATGCCGCCGCCGCGACTGTCGAGCAGTCTCCCCCGCCGCGGGGCGCAGGGCTGGTAGCATGATTCCCACACAGGTTGGAGAAGCAGTGTTCGACCGCCACCGGTCCGTGAATCTGTTCCGGAACGTTCGTAAGCCGCGCCCCGCGCGCGCGCAGGCAGAGGGGGAGTAGAGCGGACTCATGCCTTTCGCCTTCGACACCGCCGCAGCAGCGGACACTCTTGAAAAGGCTGGCTTCGATCCAGACCACGCTCGCGCCATCGTAGACGTGTTCAAGCGCGTAGATGACTCTGTCGCAACGAAGGCAGACCTCGCTCCTCTGGCTACGAAAGCGGATGTCGCCAACGCGATCGCCGCAGCCGAGCGGCGGCTTATCGTTGCCATCATCGGGGTTGCCGGAGTTCTGTTCGCCGCCCTCCGCCTTTCCCAGCAATAGGCAGTGTTCGACAGCCACCGGTTCGTGAAGCGGCTCACCGAGGCCGGCATGGAGGAAGGGCTGGCCGAGGTTCTGGCCGAAGAGCACATGGGTCCATGGATCAGGAACGTCGCCACGAAGACGGACGTGGCGATGATCCGGAAGGATCTGGAAGACGCCGAAGCGAACATCCGGGGGGACGCCGCCACGAAGACGGACGTGGCGAACGCCGAAGCGAACATCCGGGGGGACGCCGCCACGAAGACGGACGTGGCGAACGCCGAGGCGAACATCCGGGGGGACGCCGCTACGAAGACGGACGTGGCGATGATCCGGAAGGACCTGGAAAACGCCGAGGTGAACATCCGGGGGGACGCCGCCACGAAGACGGACGTGGCGATGATCCGGAAGGATGCGGAGAACACCCAGGCGATGATCCGGAAGGATGCGGAACACACCCAGGCGATGATCCGGTTGGATGTGGAGAAACGGATCGCCGAACTGCGTGCCGATCTGATCAAGTGGATGTTCGGGGCGCTGATGGCCCAGGGGGCTCTGGTGGTGGCCCTCATCAAGCTGCTCCCGTAGGCCGCGCTTCTCAAACGCGCACCCCGTCGCGATCCCGCGCCGGAAGCTGTCGGGGACGCTGAGCAGGGATTCCGCATGAGGTCCGGAGCGCTGCGAGCCTGACGGCGCGCTGGCGAGGGAAGCCGACCTCCGGTCGGCATCGTATCCACAACCAGGCCCCGCGAATCACGGGAGTCTTGAGAAACCGGCGGATCCGGCCGAGGCCGAGCGGCATCTCTTCCGCCTCCGTCACCGGGGACATGGCTCGTTCCTCCGGAGGTGCGGGCGGCAGAGCTTCCTCCGGGGAACCTCTGCGCTGGATGGTACCGGGAGGGTGGCCGGCTCATCCCTCCAGGTAGCGGGTGGCGGCCAGCAGGCGCGCCGTGATGGCGTCGAAGATTGCAACCTCCATTGCCTGCGGAAAATCGTCAGGTCGGCCTTCACGCACGGTCTCGAAGGCCCCGGCGCGAATCTCGATCAGTTCCGCAAAGAGGCTCCGAAGGACCCGCGCGGGCACGCCGGCGGCCTTTGCAGTCTCGACGAAATGCTGCGGCCCGATGCGATCCACCACCCGCAAACCGGCGTCTCCGACCGCGAGCGACATCATCGCCTCGTCGGCCGGGATCTCCCCGCCGGTGAGCGCCGGCTGCACCGAGACGATGTCGTAGAGCGGCGCGAGGCGGAACCTGCTCCCGGGAAGCAGCCGCACGCTGTAGTTCTTGGCATGGCCGTCAATCGCGGCGAGGAGCCAGAAGACGATCTGCGCCCGGAGGAAACTGCGCCGGTCTGCCTCGGGGACGACCGAGCCTTCGAGCAGCCCAAGCAGCCGGATCATCCCCGGTCCCCCGTCCATCTCGTATTTCCGGGCTGCCGGGACCCCGAGCGCCTGCGCGAGATCCTCGTGGGGCACCCGCAAGAGCCGGCCGTCGTCGGCCCAGCGCCGGTCGAAACGTTCGATCACCAGGACCCGAACCTCACCGAAGTCTGCGATCCGGGCGGGCGCCACATCCAGCCCGAACGCCGACGCAAGGCTGAGGCAGAGGAATTCGTTCTCAACGCTCCGGCTGAAGTCCACCCCCATCAGCGAGCCGATCTGAGGCTTCAGGATGTGGGTCGTCGGCGTGAATCCGCGCGGGAGTTGCCAGACCCCATCGGAAAGCAGCAGGGCCGTCTTGCGCTGGGCGCCCGCGAGCGAGATACGAAAGCGTGGGCCGACTCCGAGGGGACGCCGGTCCAGTTCGGAAATCAGGCTTGCCACCTGCGCTTCCGAAACGGGCTCTCCCCGGACGGCGCCGGCCGGGCCGGGATCCTCGCCTTCCGGGACGAAGGTCAGCGCGCCCGCCGAACAGCGGCCGATGTGCGCGAGCAGGGTGTACGGGTGGGTGTCCGGAGCATCCACGCGCGCTGCCAATCGGGCGCGCACCCCCTCGGAGTCGGGCAACAGGTTGTCGAGGAATCGGAATACCCGCTCTCCGCGGTGGCCGGCCGGATCTAGCGGCAGGGAGAGCGAGACCGGCGTGGCGCCCTCCCAAGCGAGCCACTCCGTCTCATATTCAAGCGTGAGCCCGGACGGCGTCCGGGTCAGGGTTCCGAGACGCCTCCCGTTGTCGAAGAGGCGCAGGGTCCGGCCGACAGCCCTCATGCCGCAATAACCCGGTTCATTCGAGTTCGTCCCGTTCAGCGAGCACCCACTGGCGGTCCCGGAGCACGACCTCCCGGCCGAGGACCGCGAGCAGCCGGAACACGGTGTCCATCCGGGTTCCGGGCGCGCCGTTCTCGGCGGCCGAGACCGTGGCCTGCCGCAGCACGCACGCCTCCGCCAACTCCGCCTGGGTCATGCCCCGCTGCCGCCGGAGAGACCGAATGGCCTGACCGAGCGCGCGCGGACTCGTCGCGATGGGATCCATGGGGCTATTTCGATATACGTCATATCGTATACTGCACGAATATACGCCAAACCGAAAAACGCCCATCCGGCCGACGGGCCGGGCCGGAAGGGACCGCCGACCGCTGGCCAGTTCTCCCGGTGGCGGTCCCTGGCCCTTCCGCCGCCCGTCGCTAGCCCTGCCCCCGCGCGTGGCGCAGCGGGATCCGGACCAGGAACCAGCCGAGCACCACGAACACCAGGAACCCCGGCACCCCGGACGGCATGGACACCAGCACCGGTAGCTGGAAGTCCCACACCGCGAATCCGGATAGCGCTACCCCCATCAGCGCCTCCCCGGCGATGAGTCCGGACGCGATCAGCGTCCCGGCGCTCTCCCCGAGGGACCGCCGCTCAGCCGGCAGCGAGGCCAGCTGGCGGTCGCCCAGCCAGCGGAAGAACCCGCCGACGAAGATCGCAAAGGTGGTCTGGAGCGGCAGGTACATCCCCACCGCGATGAGCATCGGGGAGGGCGCCTGGATCAGGATGAGGAAGAAGCAGAGCGCGATCCCGAAGACCACGAGCGGCCAGCGCATGTCGCCCCCGACGATGCCCTGGGAGAGAAGGGCCATGAGGCCCGCCTGGGGCGCGGGAAGCTCCTCGCCTCCGATTCCGATTCCGCCCGAGGCGATGTCGCCCTGGTGGAGGAGCATCATGGGGAGGACCAGGAAGAACGAGGCGAAGATCACCCCGATGATCTCGGCCCATTCCATGCGGAACGGGGTGCCCCCGAGGAGCTGGCCCACTTTGAGGTCCTGGAGCATGTCCCCGGCGACCGCGCAGGCACAGCAGACAACGGCCGCGACCCCCAACACCGCCGTCACGCCCTGCATCCCGGTGACGCCGAGGAAGGTCATCAACAACGCGGCCAGCAGGAGCGTCGAGATGGTCAGGCCGGAGACCGGGTTCGAGGAACTCCCGATCATCCCGACCAGGTAGCCGGCGACCGCCGAAAAGAAGAACCCGGCGATGATCATCACGATCGCCGAGCCGAGCGCGCCGAGCGGCTGGCCGGTGTAGTAGTTGTAGAGGAAGAAGGTCGGGATGACGAGGGCCACCACGCCCGCCGTGGTCCAACTGAAGGGGATGTCGCGGTCCTTCTCCTCGCCCGATCCGGCCGGGTGGCCGGTCCGGATTTCGGCTATCGAGCGGCGGAGCCCTTCACCGAGCGACTTCCGCATCCGGAGCAGCGTCCAGACCGCACCGGCGATCATCGCCCCCACGGCGATCGGCCGCACGAGCTCCGCCCAGACGACGCTGCTGACGGCGGTCCAGTCGGCTCCGGCCGCCGCCAGCCGTCCCGCATCCGCGAACTCGGGATTGAAGAAAAGGACCGCCGGGATCATGAACCACCACGCGAAGACTCCGCCCGAGAAGGTGAGCGCCGCCAGCCGGAAGCCGATGATGTAGCCCACCCCCAGGTAGGCGGGTGAAGCCGACGGGGTGGAAAAGGGGAACACCCCCGGCTGGGCCGCCGCGCCGAACGTCTGGCCCCCGACGGCGACCGACCCCTGGAAGGAGCCGTACCCGAAGGCGCCGGAAATCCGGTCGGTGAAGAGCTGGATCCCCTTCGAGTTCTTGAGGACCTCGATCAGCGCGCCGACGCCCATCATCTGGAAGAGCAGGCGCCCGCCGCTGGCCCCTTTGCCGGCGCGGTGGATCTCGGCGGCGGCGACCGACTCGGGGAACGGCAACTCGGGATCGTTGACCATGCTCCGCCGCAGGATGACGACGAACAGGATGCCGAGCAGCCCGCCAACCAGCATCAGCAGGGTGCTCTCGAGGTAGTGGAACTCCTCCCACGCCCCCACCATCAGAAACGCCGGGAGCGTGAAGATCGCCCCGGCGGCCAGCGCCTCGCCCACGGACGCGGTGGTCCGGGCGATGTTCTCTTCAAGAAGGGTGCCCCCCTTGAAGAGCCCCCGGATGACCACCATGGAGACGACCGCGGCCGGGAAGGTGGCGGCGACCGTCTGGCCGGCGCGGATGCCGAGGTAGGCGTTCGCCGCCCCCAGCACCACGGCCATGAACAGGCCGAGGAGAAGAGCCCGGAGCGTGAACTCGCGGGAACTGCCGGATGAGTTCGCCATGCCGCCTCCTTGGAACGAGGGATGGGCCAGTTCCGCGTTATATCACCGAGCGGGGGTGATGGCGGCCCCCTTCGCGGCAGCGGCCCGGACCGCCTCCGGCGGTGCGTAGAATGTGGGGATGCTCGAGATGAAGGTGATGGAACGAAATCGACGCACACCGGTTTCCGAGCTGGAGTTCGTCGGCTGCGAGCCGGTCCGGGTGAGCGCGGCCGAGATCGAGGGTCCCGAGTGGGAGGGACGCCGCGTCGAGTACTGGCACGCGCTGACGGAGACGGCTTGGCTGGTACGGGAACCGACGAGCCCGTACCACGAAGTTCCGTCGCGGCGGCTTCCGGCCCTGGTGGAGCGGATCTGCCAGGCCCGCGGGTCGGCGGCCCGGTGCTTCGGTTCGTCCGATCTGCGGATTCGGGAAGAGGACGGATCGCTCGGCGATCTGATGCAAGCGGACGAAGCGGTGTACCTGCACCCCGGCAAAGCGAAGATGCCGCGGGGCGCCGCACTGATCGTGGGAGAGGATGACCCGCCGGACGTCGTGCTGGAGGTGGACAACACAACGGACGTTCGGCGCGGCAAGCTGATCGCGTATGCGGAGTGGGGGTTCCCCGAGATCTGGGTGGAGACACCGGACGAGGGTTCGCCGAGCCGGCCGCGGGCCCTCCGGCCGCGGCTGGCGCTCCACGTGCTGGAGGACGGACGGTATCGGGAGTCTCCGCAGAGCCGGGCGTTTCCGGGGTGGCGCGCGGAGGAGATCCACCGCGCCCTGAACGAATCGGAGCTGTCGCTGGCGACGGATGCCGCGCTCTGGCGGGTGGGGCGGGCGCTCGGGGAGCGGGAGGGAACGGTCCCGGAGGACGATCATCTGCTGCGGCGGATGGACCGGCGGGGCCATGCCCGGGGACTCGCAGAGGGCCAAGCCCGGGCGGCGCTGGAGGAACGGGCAGGTATGGCAGCGGCGATTCTGCGCCACCGCGGCGTCGCGGTTTCCCCCGACTTTCCGGCCGGTCTCTCCCGAGACGACCGCGCCATCCTTGCGGGGGCCTCCCCTGATGACGTCGTCGAAGCGGCCTCCGGCGCCGCCACCCTGGCCGACTTCCTCGCCCGTCTCCAGTAGCCCAGCGCAAAAAGGGCGGCGGCATCCTCGCCGCTCTCCCGAATGCACGAAAGAAGCAGTCAACTCTTCTTCGCCCCCACCGACCTCAGCCGGTTCCTCTCCTGCCGGCACCTGACGAGCCTCTCCCGGGGCGTCGCGCTCGGCGAAATGAGCCCGCCGCGGGTCTTCGAGGATCCCCGGCGGGACGCGCTCGCCGAGGCCGGACGCGTGCACGAGGCCGCGATCCTCGAGCGCTATCGGACCGAAGGTTTCACCACCGAGACGATCGATCCTTCGACTGGCCCGACGGACCGGAAGGAGCGGACCCTCGAGGCGATGCGGCGCGGGGTGGAGACCATCTACCAGGGACGGCTGGGTGGCGGAAAGTGGAACGGCTACCCCGACTTCCTGGTCCGGGTCCCGCGGCCGAGCGCCCTCGGGGACTGGTCCTACGAGGTGGTGGACGCCAAGCTCGCCGCGGCGGCGAAAGCGGACGCGGTACTCCAGATCGCCATGTATTCGCAGCTCCTGGAACAAGCTCAGGGCGCGGCGCCGGAGGCGATGCATCTCGTGCTGGGCGGTGGCGAACTGAAACGCTTTCGCGTCGCGGAGTTCGCGGCGTTCGAACGCGCGCTCCGGCAGCGGTTTGAGGAACACTGCGCCGATCCACCGCCCACGTATCCGGAGCCGGTCGGGTTCTGCCCCCGGTGCGACTGGAACCACGCATGCCGAGACCAGCGGCGGGCGGACGATCACCTTTCCCTGGTGGCCAACGCGACGCGGCACCAGCGAGCGCGTCTGGAGCAACGAGGGGTCACGACCCTCGCCGCGCTGGCGCGCCTCGGCCTTCCGATGGATCCGCCACTCGAGGGGGTGCCACCTGCTTCGCTACGGCGCATCCACCGTCAGGCGAAGGCGCAACTCACCGGACGCGAACGAGCGCTGCCGTTCCACGAACTGATCCGGCCGCCCGAGGACGGACGCGGCCTGCTGGCTCTCCCCGAGCCTTCCGAGGGGGACCTTTTCTTCGACATCGAGAGTTCCCGGCCCACCGCCGACGGCGGGCTCGAGTACCTGTTCGGCTTCGTGGATCGGGACGGGCGCTACGAGGACCGCTGGGCTTTCGACCGCGAAGGGGAGCGGACCCGGTTCGAAGCGTTCATTGACTTGGTGGACGAGTGGCGAAAGCGTTTCCCCGACCTGCACATCTACCACTACGGGGGTTACGAAACCGGCGCGCTGAAGCGGCTGATGAGCCGTTACGCCACCCGCGAAGACGCGATGGACGGGTTGCTACGCCGCCAGGTCTTCGTGGATCTGCTGCAGGTCGTTCGCCAGGGGGTCGTCGCATCCGTGGAGAGCTACTCCATCAAGAAGATGGAACCCTTCTACGGGTTCGTCCGGGAGCAGGACCTCGTCGAGGCAATCCGGGCGCGCGCCCGGATGGACGCCGCGCTGGACTCCGGCGGCGCCGGGGAACCGGCCGATCTGGAAGTCATCCGGCGCTACAACCGCGAGGACTGTCTCTCGACGCTCGACCTCCACGGCTGGCTTGAAGAAAGGCGCCAGGAACTCACCAACCGCATCGGCCCCCGGGATCGCCCGGTGGTCGAAATCCCTTCAGAGAAGGAGCAGGCCCAGACAGAGGCCGCCCTGCGGGTCTCCGAACTTGTCGAACAACTACTCGCCGAGAGTCCGGAGGAGGAAGCTCCGGCAAGGCGGCTGCTGGGGTATCTCCTTGACTACTACCGGCGGGAAGAAAAGTCCCAGTGGTGGGAGTACTTCCACCTCTGCGGGCTGGATGCCCAGGAACTGGTCGAGGAGCGGACGACGCTGGGCGACCTGGCATTCGAAGGAGATGTTGGGCACGAAAAGAAGTCCGTGCTCCATCGCTACCGGTTCCCGCCCCAGGATCACGGAATCGAGGTTGAAAAGGATGTCCGCGACCCGGCGACGCAAGAGTCGCCCGGAACGGTGGTGGATGTCTCCGACGGCGCGGTCATCCTGAAACGCGGCCCAAGGGTCGCGCAGCGGCCCCATCCGCTGGCGTTGGTCCCGCTCGGCATTCTGGGCGCAAAGGACATGCGTGATTCGCTCTTCCGGCTCGGCGAGCGGGTGGCCGACGAGGGGTTCGCGGCCGGGAGTCCGCGGCGCGCCGCTTTCGATCTGCTCCAGCGGGTCCGGCCCCGCTTCGGCTCGCCCGGGGCGCCGCTGGTTCGTCCCGGCGAGGACCTCGTCTCCGCCGCCCGGCGCCTCGCGCTCGGACTCGACCGGTCGGTGCTGCCGATTCAGGGACCTCCGGGCAGCGGCAAGACCTATCTGGGCGCGCGCGTCATCACCGCACTCTTGGCGGCGGGCCGGCGGGTGGGGGTGACCGCCCAGAGCCACCAGGTCATCACCAACCTGCTGGATCACGTCGCTTCGGCGGCGGACGAAGAGGGCGTCGGGTTCCGGGGAGTTCAGGTCGCGAGGGAGGAGGGCTGTGGTGACGCCCGGATCAAGGTGGTTTCCGGGTCCGCCAACGCGGCGCCCGCCGCCGCCGATCCCGAAATCCGCCTGATTGCGGGGACTGCCTGGGTCTGGGCGCGCGAGGACACTCAGAATTCGGTTGACGTTCTGGTCGTGGACGAGGCGGGGCAGTTCTCGCTCGCCAACGCGCTCGCCTCCGCACCCGCGGCGCGGAGCCTCGTGCTGCTCGGCGACCCGCGGCAACTCGACCAGGTGACCCAGGGGGTGCACCCGGAGGGGTCATCCGCTTCGGCGCTCGGCCACCTGCTCGGCGACGAGAAGACGATCCCTCCGGACCGCGGCCTCTTCCTGGGGCAGACGTGGCGGATGCATCCCCACATCTGCCGCTTCACCTCCGAACAGTTCTACGAGGATCGCCTTCGGGTCCGGCCCGGCCTGGAGCGGCAGGCTATCCAGGGCGGACCCCTTCCCGGGGCCGGCCTCCGCTTGGTGCCTGTCGAGCACGAGGGCAACCAACGGGAATCGCAGGAGGAGACCGACCGCATCGCGTCGCTGGTCACCGGACTCCTCGACGCCTCCTCCTGGACCGACCCCGACGGCGTAAACCGGCGAATCACCCCCGCGGACATCCTGATCGTCGCTCCCTATAACGCCCAGGTGAACCTCCTCAATCGGGTGCTTGACGGCCGAGCCCGAGTCGGAACCGTGGACAAGTTCCAGGGACAGGAGGCTCCAGTGGTCTTCTATTCGCTGGCGACCTCAACGCCGGACGCGGCTCCCCGGGGGATGGATTTCCTGTACTCGCTGAACCGGCTGAACGTAGCCACCTCCCGCGCCCGCTGTTTGGCGGCCGTGGTGGCCAGCCCGGAACTCTTCTTCCCGGAGTGCAAGACCCCGCACCAGATGCGCCTCGCCAACGCCTTCTGCCGGTTTCGTGAGCTGGCCGAAGTGGTCCGGTAGCGCCGAAGGGTAGTCAGGTCGCTATCCGGCGGCCCGACACGCCCTCAAGAGGACAGCGATTCCGACAAAGAGCAGGACGACGGTCGCAACGATGGCGAGAACGAAAGTCCCACAGCCGGTTGGGCTCGGGCCAAGTTCGGTTTCGTCCATGTTGCCGATGGTCGCGCATGATGCGTACCCGGTCAACAGAGCCTGCTCAACGCTGGGTTTCGCGCTCCCGCGCGATGCCGGCGGGAGGCCGGTGGCCAGTTCTTCCGGTAGGGGCCCGCTGTCGCGCGCCATCCTGCCCTTGAGGGGTACGAGCCGAGAAGGGGGTCATCCCGACGGTTGGGGTCTGCGCCGCCGCGGCCCTGCGGGCCGCTGTGCCGACCGGAGGTCGGCGTTCCCGTGCGGCCGGCACCATCCGAACTGTCGGCGTCCCCGCGCAACAGCTGACCCTTCCGCTGCCCGGCGGTCAGTTATCCCCGTCGGCCGCCATGGGGCGGTCGCGGTCGTGGTCCACCACGCAGAAGAAACCGAACGGCTGATCCGTCTCGTTTCGCAACTGGTGGGCCTCCAACGGGCCGACGCAGGCGACGTCGAGGTGCCGCAGTGGCAGCCGGCGATCTCCGAGCAGGAGGACCCCCTCCCCGCGGGCCCCGATGACCACGTGGGTGTGGACATGCCGCTCGAAGCTGGTGTGGCCGCCCGGCTCGACCTCGAAGTAGCGAAGATCCGAGCGCGTTCGCTCCCCGAATTTCCCGACGAGTTCCACCCGCCGCACGCCCCGGAACGCGAGATCTCGAGCGTCCTTGTAGGGCGAGCTGTCGCGCCCCTCCCAGTTCCAGTCGCGGCGGAACGCCAACCGGCGAGGCTCCGGAAGCGCGGGGCGCGGCAGATCCGCCGGTTCCATGGCCACCTCGGGGTGGGATTCGCGGATCCTCGCGAGGATCTCCCGGGTTCCCGCCTCCACGCCGCCGGCGTGGCCGAGCAGCGCCCCGCCAATCAGCAGCACCGTGTCGGGGCCGTAGGTCTCGCAGATGCGCCCTACGTCGGCGGGCCCCATTCCGCCGGCGGGGGCCGGCCACCCCGGACGCAACGCGCCGAGCGGCTTCCGGAGCCGGCCGGTGATCGCCGAGCACTCGGCCGCCGAATACGCAAAGCGGCCGCCCGCGTTCGGAAACACCGAAATGTCCGCTCCGGCCAGCCGGAACAGCGTCCCGAGCAGGACTCCGTGGGCCACTCCCTGCGTGGGGGCGTGGGTGTAGGCCCCGGTCAGCGAGGGATGCGCCATGAATATCAGCGGGTAGCGCTCCGCCAGCGCCCGTACCGTGTCGAGGCCGGTGATCATCGGGCAGATGAGCACTCCCGGGAGCCCGGCCTCGGCCACGAACTCGACGAAACGTTCGAGTTCCTCCGCCCGGGCGCCGGCGTGGGGAAGGTAGAGACACCTTCGTCCGGTCGCCTGGTTGGCCCGCTCCACCGCCTCGCCGCACATTGCGACGCGGCGGCGGAACCCTTCGAAATCGTCGGTCAGGTTCTGATCGTCCTTGACCAGATCTCCACCAGCCCGCGCGAAGGCGCCCGCTATCGCGGCCAAATCGGGGACGCTCAAGCCGCGGGGCTTTACCGCCGTGGCCAGCAGCGGACGACCGAGCACGCCGCAAAGCCGCCGCACCCCTTCGACTCCGTGGTTTGGTCCCCGGAGGCTCTCGAGCAACGCCTGGGGTGGCTGCAGATCGACGAGTCGCAGGCCGCCGTACATCGAGGCGTTGCCGATAGCCACGCTCAGCAGGCCGAAGAGATCCGTCGCGAGATCCGCCGCGTAGCTGATGGTGATTCGGGAGGCGCCCGGAGCGTCCGGGTCGGGCGCTACCGACTCGACCTTCCCGACAATTTCGTCCTGAATCCGTCCCGGTGGAATCAGCGACTGCGGAATCTCTACCGTCTGCTCGATGGCGATGGCGCGGGCGAACTCCTCCGGGTCCCCGGAGTTCGCCTGAAGCCGGTAGACGGCGGTTACGCGATCGGGATCGGGCGGCGTCTCCCGCACGTTTAGCAACCTGTGGACAAAGTGACGTGAGCGCAGAGACCGGCGAGGCGCCTGGCTGACAAGGCGCGATTTGGGAGGAATACCGAGTGTATTCCGACCGAATCGGAACGCAGAGCGCAGCGGTTCAGCCGGGATGAATCGCCGGTCGAACGCCGCGTGAGTTTGTCCACAGGCTGCTCAGTTCACCGGTGGCGCCGGGACCTTCGCGGTCCCGGCTCCCCAAGCCGCAACTCGGTGTCGGCGGTGAGGTCGGGACCCGCCGTTTCGCCCCGCAGGAGCGCGAGGTGACCGGCGGCGGCGATCATCGCCGCGTTGTCGGTGGAGAGGGCGATGCTCGGGTAGAACACGGGCAGGCCGCGCTCCTCACCGAGCGCGTGGAAGCGGACGCGGAGCGCCGAGTTGGCGGCGACCCCGCCGGACAGCAGAACCGCCCTGACTTCGAACATGTCAAGCGCGCGGTCCATCGAGCGGCGCAGCGCCCGCACCACCGCGGACTGGAAGCTGGCCGCCAGGTCGCAGAGATCCTGCCGGCCGGCGGGATCCTCCCCGTCGGCCAAAGGCGCGATTCCTTCCTGCTCGATGAGCCGCAGGACCTGGGTCTTGAGGCCCGAAAAGCTGAAATCGAGTTTGGCGCCGTCGGAAAAGTGAGGGAGCGACAGCAGGTGGCGGTTCGCGTCGCCGCGCTGCGCCAACCGGTCCAGCACCGGACCGCCCGGATAGCCGAGGCCAAGCCGTTTCGCGAGCTTGTCGTACGCCTCGCCGGCTGCATCGTCGCGGGTCTTGCCCAGCAGCCGGTAGGAACTCTCGCCTGCGAGCAGGAAGAGACTCGTGTGCCCCCCGGAAACCACCAGCGCCAGCGCCGGGTGGGGAACGTCGCCGCCTTCCAGATAGCACGCCCGGATGTGCCCCTCGATGTGATCCACACCCACCAGCGGAATGCCGCGGGCGAACGCAAAGGCCTTGGCGAAAGAGACCCCGGCAAGCAGCGCGCCAATGAGTCCCGGGCCCTTGGTTACCGCAACCGCCTCGATGTCCGCGAGCCCCACGCGTGCCTCGCTCAGCGCTTGCCGCACCACCGGTGAAAGGTTCACGAGATGCTGCCGGGAGGCAATCTCGGGCACCACCCCACCGAAGGGCGCGTGCTCGGCGACCTGCGACGAGACGACATTCGAGAGGATGCGCCGGCCGTCCTCGACAACCGCCGCCGAGGTTTCGTCGCAGGACGTCTCGATGCCCAGGATGAGCATGGCAGTCAGGGGGCGGCGTCGAACAGGCGTTCGTATCCGGGTTGCCAAAACGGGCCGTTCCGGATCAGGTAATTCTCATGGGCGGTATCCACTTCGCGGCATGCGTATTCGAAGCAGGATTTCCAGTCCCACCCATCAGGCCTGCCGAACCATCCGAGCGCCAGCAGATCTATGCGTTCCTCGTCCGAGAGCCCTCGCAAGAGTGCTACGAGGCGGTGGCGGGCCGCAGAGTCGCGATGCAACTCCAGCTTACCGATGTCCAGTACCTCGAGCCCATCTTCTCCCTCGCGGCGGAGGGCTTCGCCGGTGGCGGAGAGCAGGCGGAAGGCGTCCACGAGCGCCTCCACCGTGGCACGCGTGATCACCGGCGCCGTGGCAGCCGCGCCGATGTCGGCCGCAAAACCGTCGGCACCCAGATACCGGACGGCGATGTCGAGGGAACTGGCGTCCACCTTGTTCGCGACCTTCTGATCCGCAGTAACGAACGGGGAGCCGGTCTCTTCGGCGCAGGCAAGATAAAGACAGTCATACACGGGGTGATCGAACTCCAGCGAGATCTGACCTGCCCGCCCAATGAGGCTGGAGAGAGGATGCAGTGTGATGTCGTGCGGGAGGCGTCGAATCTCATCCAGGTGCTGGCTCACGTCGGGGATCTCCTGCCTGCGGTGTTTCTTCCAGAAAACGTTCACGAACTCCGCAAGAAGAAGATCCGGAGCGTGAAGTTCAAGACGATGGGCGCGCAACAACCGCGCGTTCTCGGCCAGATCCTCGGGCACGTACCACTTGACGACCACACTGGCGTCCACCGTCAGCTTCACCTGTTCCGGTCTTCGCGCAGCAGCAGGACGCTGTCAGTCTGGGGAATTCCTTCGGCAATCCGGGAGAGCGCATCGGTCCGTTCTCGCAGGCGAACCATGCGCCGACGCCGATCGAATCGCTCCCGCAGAGCGTGGCGAGCTTCAGCCTCCATCGAACGCTGGTTCGCCTTGGCCTCCGTCTTGAGCGCCTGAATGACGTGGTCCTCCAGATTTCGGATGGTGAGACTACCCATGACAACTCCTCCGGAGTGATTGCATCATGCTAGCACATCGCAGGCATAACGAAGTTACTTCGGCGGTCCGGATTCAGCGGGCAAAGTGCGCGAGGGCGGGCCCGAACGGCGGGCGGGCGATACCGCGTTCCGTGACGATCGCGGTGATGTACCTCGCCGGGGTTACGTCAAACGCCGGATTCCAGACCGAGACGCCCTCGGGCGCCACCCGCTGCCCGGCGATCTCGACGAGTTCCTCCGGACGACGCTCCTCGATGGGGATGTCCGCTCCGGTGGGCGTCTTCAGATCCACGCTCGAAAAGGGCGCCGCCACCAGGAACGGGACGCCGTGTTCCTTCGCGAGCACGGCAGCCTGATAGGTGCCGATCTTGTTGGCGAGGTCGCCGTTCGCGACGATCCGGTCGGCGCCCACGACGACCGCGTCGATCCCTCCCCTGGCGAGCAGGGAGCCGACCATCCCGTCGGTGATCAAGGTCACCGGAATCTTCTCGGCCATCAGTTCCCAGGCGGTGAGGCGAGCGCCCTGAAGGTACGGCCGGGTCTCGGGCGCGAAGACCTCGACCCGGCGGCCGGATTCCACCGCCGCGCGGACGATCCCGAGAGCGGTGCCGTAACCGGAAGTGGCGAGGCTGCCCGCGTTGCAGTGGGTCAGGACGCGCACCGGGCCCTTTCCGGGCGGCAGCAAGCCGGCGCCGAGCGCGCCGAGGCGGCGGTTCGCTTCCAGATCCTCCGCGGCGATCCGGTTCGCCTCGTCCTCGAGGCCGGCGACGAGGTCAGCGGGCGCCTGCGACAGCGCCGAATCCAGCCGAGCCCGCATCCGGTCGAGCGCGGCCCGGAGATTGACCGCAGTCGGCCGGGTGTTCAGGAGCGCGGCCGCCAGGCCGTCGAACCGGTTCGCCGCAGGGTCGGTGTCAGGACCGCGGGCGAACCCGAGGACCACCGCGTAGGCGGCAGCGACCCCGATCGCCGGAGCGCCGCGAACGACCATGTCGCGGATGGCCTCCCCAACCTGGCCGGGTTCGGCGCACTCGATCCAGACCTCTTTCGAGGGGAGCCGGCGCTGGTCCAGCAGAGCGAGGACGCGGCGCTCGGAGTCCCACCGGAACGGACGGACCATCCGAGCACCCTAGCAGCCGGTGGTGGAACTCGCGTGAGCGCCGAGAGCGGTGAGGCGCCCGGCTGACAAGGCGCGTGAGGGAGGAATACCGGGTGTATTTCGACCGAAACGCAACGCAGAACGGAGCGAAGCGGAGTGGTTCAGCCGGGATGCATCGCCGCTCGAGCCCCCACCGGGAGAACTGGGCCGCCTGGGTTTCACCACAGGCTGTTGACCGGACTCAGGTGTTCCAGCGGACGAAGAAGATGATGAGCGCGGTGACGAAGGCGTAGATGACAAGCGACTCGATCAGCACGAGGCCGAGGAGCAGCGAGAAGCGGATCTGCGCGGCGGCGCCGGGGTTTCGGGCGAGGGCCTCACAGGCGCCGGCAACCGCGCGTCCCTGGGCCGTGGCGCCGAAGGCGGCGGCGATGGCGATCGCCCCGGCCGCCGAAATCATCGCCCACTGGCTCACCACCGGATCCCAGGTCCCCTGGGCGAAGACCGGGGAAGCGGCGAGAACGCCGAAGACGGCCAGCAGGGTTGTCCGAGATTTGTTGGACACGGTTGTTTTCTCCTTGGTCTGGTGTTCACAGCCCGTGAACAAAGTGAACCGGGATTCGAGCAGCGATGCATCCCGGCTGAACCGCGCCGCTTCGCGTCGCTCATCGTTACGCTTCGGTCGAAATACACCCGGTATTCCTCCCTCGCGTGCCTTGTCAGCCGGGCGCCTCACCGCTCTCGGTGCTCGCCACACTTTGTCCACGGACTGTTGAAGAATCAATGTTCCTCCGCGGCGACCGCGCCGCCGAGGTAGATGACGGTGAGCATGGTGAACACGAACGCCTGGAGGGTGCTCCCGAAGACCCCGAAGGCCATCATCGGGACCGGCACCACGAACGGGATCAGGAAGGCGAACACGATGACCACCAGCTCTTCGCCGAAGATGTTTCCGAAGAGCCGGACCGAGAGCGAAAGGATGCGGCTCAGGTGGCTGATGATCTCGATCGGCAGCATCAACACGGCGAGATACGGGCTCGGGCCGAGGAAGTGCGCGAAGTACTTCCTCGCGCCGTGCGCCCGGATGCCCTGGAAGTTGTAGTAGAAAAAGGCCACCAGCGCGCAGCCCACCGGCATGTTGATGCTGACCGTGGGCGAAGAGAAATACGGCACCAGCCCGAACAGGTTGCTCACCAGGATGAAGAGAGCGAGGGTGCCGACGAGACCCAGGAAGGGGCGTCCCTTCGCTCCCACATTGTCCCGGAGCAGCGAGAGCAGCCCGCCGACCAGCCCTTCGAGGAGCAGTTGGAGCCGGCCCGGGTTTTCGACCGAGATCCGGCGGCGGAAGAAGATCGCGAAGGCGGAGAGAACGACCGCCACGAAAACCGCCATCACCACATGGTCGGGCGGATGGGCATGGAACCACTCCTCGATCCAGTGGGTGAGGGCTGAGGAATGGTGGATTTCCATGGTCGCGCGAAGAATGGGGGCCGAAAGAAAGAGGAACGGTCAGCGGGCGTCGGATGGGGGCTCCTCCCTGCCCTCCGGTCGATCCGGTGGAGGAAGGGGAGCCGGGGTGCGAAGGGCCGCGAAGCCCCCGCTTCCAAGCTCCAGCAGGACGGCCAGCAGCGGCGCGCCCAACCCGCACACGACGCCGATCACGTCGGCGTTCCAGAGCGCAATTATCGCAAACAGCGCGCCCCCGAGCAAGATGTAGCGAACCCCGGTCAGCACGGCGAGGACGATGGCCGAACGGGCCGAGTCGGCGGCAGTCAGGCCCACCACCGTCCGGCGGAGGACGACGATGTTCAGGACCGAAACCGTCGCGCCGCCGAGCACCGAGAGCCCGATCCGCGGGCCCTCACCAGAAAAACCGACGAGCCCGATCAACCCGGCGGCGGCGCCGAAAGCGAGAGCCCGGCGGGTCAGCCGCACCTCGCGGGCGCCATCACGCGGTGTTTCCGACTCCGTCATGAGTCCTCGCTCCCGGGGTCTTTGCCCGGCGGGTCATCCCCCGCGACCGCCGAAGCGGCGCGAACCACGTTCCGGAGGCCGGCGACGATTCCGAAGCCGAGGAATACCAGGAAGAGCCAGGGCGCGGTTCCGAGCCAGCGGTCCGCCAGCCAGCCGGCCGCGGCGCCGATCACGATGGCCATCGGCACCGAAAAGCCGAGGCTGAGGAGAGTCAGCATCCGGGCGCGGGGCGCGACCGGCGGAGCGCGTGGGGGCTCCTGGGTCACCGGCAACGCTCCGCCGCCAGCGGGGAGCGGAGTGCGGCGATCTCAGTCGTCGCCAGCGGTCCGTGGACTAGCAGCCTGTGGTGGAACCCGGGTGAGCGCCGAGAGCGGCCAGTTCTCCCGGTGGGGGCGAGGCGCCCGGCTGACAAGGCGCGATTTGGAAGGCATACCGGACGTATTCCGACCGAATCGCAACTGAGAGCGAAGCGGTCAGACGGGATGCATCGCCGCTCAAATGCCGAGATGCCTAGTTCACGGGCCGCTCAAGAACACGAGCCGCGCTATCGAGGCCGCTCTCGAGCTCCAGCATCTCTGCCGGCAGCGGCGGCGTCTCAGCCGTCTGCGCGCTGTCAGGAGAGACCCGCTCCACGATGGCGGCTACCGGAACCGCGAGCTTCTCGAGGAACGGCTTGGGATAGATCCCGATGAAGATGCAGAGCACGACGATCGGGAGGAGCGTCGCGTTCTCACGGCTCGTCAGGTCCGCGAGCGACCGGTTCTCTTCCTTGTCCAGCTTGCCGAACATGAGCCGCTGGTAGAGCCACAGCAGGTACGCGGCGCCGAGCACGATTCCGGAGACGGCGAACGCGGCGTACACCCAGTCCACCTGGAAGATGCCCTGCAGGATCAGGAACTCACCGATGAAGCCGTTCAGCATCGGAAGGCCCATGGAGGCGAGCGCGATGATCAGGAAGAGCGCCGCGTACTTCGGCACCACCTTGGCGATCCCGCCGTAGGCAGCGATCTCACGGGTGTGGCGCTGCTCGTACATGATGCCGACGAGCAGGAAGAGTCCCCCGGTGGAGAGCCCGTGGTTGATCATCTGGAGGATGCCGCCTTCGAGGCCCAGAGTGTTCAGCGCGAAGATCCCGAGCACCACGAAACCCAGGTGGCTCACCGAGCTGTAGGCGACGAGGCTCTTCCAGTCCTTCTGGACGAGGGCCACGAGCGCGCCGTAGATGATCCCGATGATGGCGAGCGTTGCCACCCACCACACGGCCTCGCGGCTGGCTTCCGGCAGGAGCGGAATCGAGAAGCGGACGAACCCGTAGGTCCCCATCTTCAGGAGCACCCCGGCCAGGATGACCGAACCGGCGGTGGGCGCCTCCACGTGGGCGTCCGGCAGCCAGGTGTGGAAGGGGAACATCGGAACCTTGATGGCGAACCCGACAAAGAAGGCCAGGAACACCCAGAACTGGAGACCCGAGGCGTACGAGGTCTCCATCAGCCGGAGCAGGTCGAAGGTGTATTCGCCGGTCGCGCCGAAGTGGGCGAAGTAGAGCGCCAGGATGCCGAGCAGCATCAAAACGCTGCCCACCAGGGTGTACAGGAAGAACTTGATGGCCGCGTAGAGCTTTCGCGGTCCGCCCCAGACGCCGATCAGGAAGTACATCGGGACCAGCATCACTTCCCAGAACACGTAGAACAGGAAGAAGTCGAGCGAGACGAAGACGCCGAGCATGCCGGTCTGGAGCAGCAACAGGAAGATGTAGTACTCCTTGACGCGCTCGGTGATGCCCTTCCAGGACGACAGGATGGCGATGAAACCGAGCAGCGTGGTCATCAGGACCAGCAGCAGGCTGATCCCGTCGAGACCGAGGTTGTATTCGACCCCGATGCTCGGGATCCACTCGTAGCGCTCTCGGAACTGGAACTGCGGCCCGGAGGCGTTGAAGGCGAACCAGAGGGGCAGCGAAATCAGGAACCCGATGAGCGCGGCGCCGTTGGCGATCCAGCGGACGCGGTCGTCTTCGGTCTTCTTGACGAAGAACAGGATGAAGAGCGCCGCAATCGCCGGAAAGAAGACCACCAGCGAGAGGATCGGGAAGTTGAAAGGGTTGTTCTCGAACATTCGGCTTATCCGGAGCTGGGGCTGGAAGGGCTAGCCGCGCGGGTTGGCGGGCTGGATGATCAGCTCCACAGGGTTAGGGCCCCGGCGAGCAGGACCACGGCGAACAACATGAGAAGGGCGTAGTTCTGGAAGAGCCCGGTCTGGAGCCGCCGGAACCGCGTGGACGCGGCTCCCAGAATCTCGGCAACCAGGTTGACCGCACGGTCCACGAGGTTCTGATCGCTCAGATCGGAGAGATCGCCGGAGAGCCGCGTCACCGACGCGGCTCCGTTGACTGCCCCGTCCACGACCCGCTGATCGAAGCGGTAGAGCCCTTCTCCGCCGCGCAGCGTGCCGTTTACCGCGGTCGCATCGTAGGCCTCGTCCACGTAGTACTTGTTGAGCAGCGTCTGGTAGACGCGGCTGCCGGCGAGCGCAGCGTCCCGGGTCGGCCCCTTCCAGTAGCGCCGGTAGGCAAACCAGATTCCGCCCGCGGCGAGCGCCACCGAGATCGCCATGAAGGCGTACTCCACGGCGTACGAAGCGTGGTGCGCCGCGGCGGGCCCATGGCCCCCGGCATAGATGGCGGGCTCGAGGAAATGCTCGATGCGGTTTGCGCCTCCGAGAGCCGCAGGGACTCCGACGAGACCGGCGAGCACCGAACCGCCCGCGAGGATGACCAGCGGCACCGTCATGGAAGGCACGGACTCGTGGAGGTGCTTCTCCATCGCCGCGCCGCCCCGGAAATCGCCCCAGAAGGTCATGATCACCTGCCGGGTCATGTAGAAAGCGGTCATTGCGGCGGCCACCGCGGCGAGCGCCCAGAGCGCCGAGTGGCCACCGTCGATGGTCTTCCAGAGGATCTCGTCCTTGCTGAAGAACCCGGCGAGCGGCGGGATGCCCGTGATCGCCACGGTGGCGATCATGAACGTGTACGCGGTCCTGGGCAGGTGGCGCGCGAGGCCGCCCATGTTCCGCATGTCCTGCATCTCGGTGTAGTGGCGATGTCCGCCGGAGGCGTGCTCGGCGTGCTCCATGGCGTGGATCACGCTGCCGGAACCGAGGAAGAGACACGCCTTGAAGAAGGCGTGGGTCAGCAGGTGGAAGATCGCCGCCGCGAAGGCGCCCACGCCCGCGCCCAGGAACATGTAGCCGAGCTGAGAGACCGTGGAATAGGCGAGGACCTTCTTGATGTCGTTCTGGAAGAGCGCGATGGAGGCCGCGAAGAGGGCGGTGACCGCGCCCACGGTGGCGACGAGCGCCATCGCCGCCGGGGCGTGCGAGAAGAGCACGCCGCTCCGGGCCACCATGTAGACCCCGGCGGTCACCATGGTCGCCGCGTGGATCAGGGCGGAGACCGGGGTCGGCCCCTCCATGGCGTCCGGGAGCCAGACGTAGAGCGGGATCTGGGCCGACTTGCCGGCGGCGCCGACAAAGAGCAGCATCCCGATCGCGGTGAGCACGCCGCCGTGCATGTCCGAAGACGCGATCTCGCCCATGACCCCGTAGAAGTCCAGGGTGCCGAAGGTGACGAAGGTGAGCATCACCGCGAGGATGAAACCGGCGTCCCCGATCCGGTTCACGATGAACGCCTTCTTCCCCGCCTGCGCCGCCGCCGGCCGTTCGAACCAGAAGCCGATCAGCAGGTAGGAGCAGAGTCCGACCCCCTCCCAGCCGATGAACATGAGCAGCATGTTCGCCCCGAGAACCAGGTTCAGCATGAAGAACGTGAACAGGTTCAGGTAGGCGAAGAACCGGCTGAAACCGGCATCGTGGCTCATGTAGCCGAGCGAGTAGATGTGGATCAGCAGGCCGATGCCGGTGACCACCAGGATCATCACCATCGAGAGCGAATCGAGGCGGTAGGCCCAGTCCACCCCCATGCTCGGGATCCAGGAAAACAGGGACTGCTCGACCCGGGCGGACGCCCCGCCTTCGGCGAGGAACACCGTGAAGAAGAAGCCGAGCGCGATCAGGAACGAGGCCGCGACCGAACCGCAGGCGAGCGCGCCGCTCAGCCGCTTTCCGAGGCGTTTCCCGAAGAGACCGTTAATTGCTGCACCCAACCCGGGAATGACCGGGATGAGCCAGAGCAGGGAGTTCAAAACGGCTTACTGAGCACTCCTGAAGTACGGGATTGGACGGCGCGCGGAAGGTACCGGATCGGCGGCTTTAGGTCAACGCGTGGAGGTTGCCCACCGGCGGCGCCGGACGGTGCCCCCTGCCATCCACCAGCATGGCGCTCCGGCGAGGAAACGCCGGTCAGTCCTCCCGGTGGGGGCCTCCGGCCGGCATCGCGCGGGAGCGCGAAACCAGCGCCGATGACGCTGCGCCAGACCAACGTAAGCGCCGCACCCTCTCCCAACCGCGGTCCCAGCAGCCTGTGGTGGAACCCGGGTGAGCGCCGAGAGCGGTGAGGCGCCCGGCTGACAAGGCGCGTGAGGGAGGAATACCGAGTGTATTTCGACCGAAACGCAACGCAGAGCGCCGCAAAGCGGCGCGGTTCAGGCGGGATGGATCGCCGCTCGAACGCCGCCTGGGTTCCACCACCGGCTGCCAGGGGGCGGCGACGGGAACAGCGTCTCAGGTATTGGCAATTTCGTCTCTCCATGCTCAAGAACACCCGTTTTTGTCCACGCGGCGGTCAGTTCCGACGAATTCCCCGGCGGGAGATGCACTCCTTCGCGCGGGAGGGGAAAGCGGATCGCGAACCCGAATCGGATCGTGCTAGCATGATGACAGCATCCACGGGAGCCACCATGCCTACGCTCACGATCAGGAACCTCCCAGCCAGCACGGTCGCTACGCTCAAGGAACTCGCCGCGCGGAACGGCCGCTCGATGGAACAGGAAGTGCGCGATCTGCTGGACGGATACGCAGCCGAGCGCCAGTCGGTGCTCGGACAGATCGAGGAGAGTTGGGCTCGGCAGACGCGGCGGCCGAAGGCCGAAGAGATTGATCGCTGGTTAGGCGTCGGACGGCCGTGAGAGCCGTCGTTGACACCAATGTCGTCGCGTACCTGCTACTCGGCACAGAGGAATTCGTCGAAGAGTCGCGTGCCTTCCTCGGTAGCCTGGAAGAAGGCATGGCCCCGGCGGTCTGGGAAGCGGAACTCGCGAACGTCATCTGGATGGCGGTTCGCCAAGGGGTGATGCCGCTGGAAGAGGGCGGCAGCCGTCTCACCGCGGCGACGCGTCTTCGCATTCGGTCCGTTTCGAACCAATCCCTCTGGCATGGCGCGCTGGTTCGCGGTGTGCGCGCGGGTATCGCAGCGTACGACGCCCTCTTCGTTGAGTT
Source organism: Candidatus Marinacidobacterium sp. (assembly GCA_965250045.1). Classification (GTDB taxonomy): domain Bacteria; phylum Acidobacteriota; class Vicinamibacteria; order Marinacidobacterales; family Marinacidobacteraceae; genus Marinacidobacterium. The sequence continues at coordinate 1,472,737 of OZ252286.1, read as the reverse complement.
GGCGGTCCGTGAGACGCTACCGCTGGCGACTTTCGACCGCCGAATCTTGGCGGCCTTTCCGGACGTTGCGTTTCGTCCCAGTGCTTTGCTCCGACAGCGGCGGCCGGAAGGAAGTTGATCTCGTCAGTCCGGGTTTCGGCGGGATTGCCTGAAACCCGCGTGTTCAGCAGCCCCGCACTGAGCACCGTGACGGAGATCGGTGGCTCCGCGTTTCGCTCCCCTGCGGGGAGTGGGGCCGACCGGAGATCGGCGGTCCGTCCGCCGCGCGCTATCTCGTGCCGTCGAGCACCAGGCGCTGATTACGTGACGCTCTTGATATGGCCGCCGTCCACCGCCAGAACGGTTCCGGTGATGTAGCTGGCCCGCTCGGAGGCGAGGAAGACCGCGGCGGCGGCGAACTCCGCCGGCTCTCCGACGCGTCCCAGCGGGATGTCCGCCGACCACTCGGCGTACACCTCGTCTACCGAACAACCGCGGGACTCCGCGAGGTGGTCCGCCAGTTCGACGAGCCGCGCGGTTCGCGTATATCCGGGACAAAGCACGTTGGCGAGCACCCCGTGGGGCGCGGCTTCGTTCGCGAGCGATTTCATGAAACCGGCGATTCCCGCTCGCGCGGTGTTGGACAGGATGATGTCCGGCACCGGCTGTTTTACCGACACCGACGCGATGGCGAGAATCCGCCCCCAGCGGCGCGAAATCATGCCGGGAAGCGCCGCCCGCACCAGGTTCACGCAGGAGAGCAGGTTCTGTTCGAGCGCATCGCGCCACTGCTCGGGAGTCGTGTCACGAAGGCGGGTCGGGGGCGGGCCGCCGGCGTTCGTGACCAGGATGTCCACCTTCCCGAAGCGATCCTCGGCGGCCCGGATGAACCCGAAGGCGGCCTCCGGATCCCCGACGTCCACCTGGTGGGCGAGGACCTCCACCCCGTGGCGGCCGCGGATCTCCGACGCCGTCCGCTCGAGCGCATCCCGGCCGCGCGCGCCGATCGCGACCCGTACGCCCTCGGCGGCAAGCGCCTCGGCAACCGCTCGGCCAAGCCCCTGGCTACCCGCGGCGACGACAGCGGACCGCCCGGTGATTCCGAGATCCATCCGGAGCCGTTAGCGGCCTGTGGGCAAAGTGGCGTGAGCACCGAGAGCGGTGAGGCCCAGTTCTCCCGGTGGGGGTCCGGCTGACAAGGCGCGCGAGGGAGGAATACCGCGTGTATTTCGACCGAAGCGCAACGATGAGCCACGCGAAGCGGGGCGGCCAGTTCTCCCGGTGGGGGCCAGGCGGGATGCATCGCCGCTCGAATGCCGCGTGACTTTGTCCACAGGCCGCTAGGCGTTCAGGAGTACTGCCGCTCCTTGCAGGGGACGCAGACACGCGTCCAGGGCACCGCCTCCAGTCGAACGCGCGGGATTTCCTCCTCGCAGTCCGAACAGATGCCGAACTCGCCGCTCTCGATGCGGGCGAGCGCCTTGTCGATGGCGCGGAGCAGCTTCGCGTCGTTTTGCTGAAGCTGGATCGCGATCTCGTCGTCGTTGGCCACCATGGACCGGTCGCCGTCATCTCCGTGCGGCGGGGTCCGCGAGAAGGCGCGCGTGTGAACGAGTTGTTCGACGGCGGCTTTCTTGGCGAGAAGATTCGCTTCGTGCGATTGCAGTTCTTCGGGTGTCATTTTCGGAGTGTGCCTACCGATTCACGCCGTGTGCGGCGCAGAAGAATTGGCCAAGTATATCAACCGTTACGAGTCTTTCCCGAAGGACCGTGAGCGGTGTCTCCGGACAGAAGCTGCAAGGCGTGGGGGATCGTGGGAGCGAGGGTCCGGAGCCCACTCTCGACGGCCCGCGGACTCCCCGGCAACACGATCACCAGGGTGGCCCCAATGCTTCCGGCAAGGCTCCGGGAAAGCACGGCCATAGGCGTATCCCGAAGACCCTCGGACCGCAGCAGTTCACCGTAACCGGGCAATTCGCGATCCAGGAGAGGCGCGACCGCTTCGGGCGTGCGGTCCCGGGGGCCGAGGCCGGTTCCGCCGGTAGTCAGCACCAGCCGAATTCCGGACGCGGCCCACTCCTGGACTTTCTCCCGGATGGCTTCCACTTCGTCCGGCACGATCGCCGAGTCAACCACGTCAAAGCCGAGGTCCCGGAGGATCTCGCGCGCGAGGACCCCGGAGCGATCCGGCGCCACTCCCGCGGCGCACCCGTCGCTCGCCGTCAGGACCGCGGCGGTCTGTTCCTTCGGTACGTCGTGTTCGTTGGGCGGAGGCGAATCGGCAGCAATCATTCGGAATCGTGGCTGGCAGCCCTTCCCCGTCAGAGCGGAGGCGGCCCGGGGCCGGCTTGGGCTTTGCGTCAGAATAGCGATTCCCAATGTCAGCAGCCTGTGACGAAACCCAAGCGGCGTCCTCCCGCAAGGCTCTCCGGAGCTGGCGGGGGATTGTGGTGGCGGGAACCCTGGCGCTGAGCCTGTTCGGACTCACGGCAGTGGCGGGCCCTCTCCTCCAGCAGAACTACCAGTTCCGGGTGACGGTGGACCTGATCTCGCTCAACGTCACGGTTACCGACGGTCGGGAGCGGTTCATTACCGACCTGATCGAGGAAGACTTCTCGGTCTACGAGGACGGCATCCTCCAGGAAATCCAGGCTTTCTCCCGGGAGGACCTGCCCATCCGCATGGTGCTGCTGCTCGATACGTCGGCGAGCATGGTGGACAAGATGCATTTCGCCCAGGAGGCGGCGGTCCGCTTCACGAGGACCCTCCGGATCGAAGACGTGGCCCAGGTGGTCGAGTTCGGGAGCAACGCCAACATCCTGCGGAAGTTCACGAACAACCACGGCGAACTCGAACAGGCCATCCGCATGACCCAGGCGGGCGGCACCACGAAGCTGCACAACGCCATGTACATCTCGCTGCGCTCGCTCGAGCGCCAACGCATGGAAGCCCACCGGCAGGCCATCATCCTGCTTTCCGACGGCCGCGACACCAGCTCGCTCGTCACGTTCGAGCAGGTACTCGACCTGACCAAGGACACCGACGTCGTCATCTACTCCATCTCGCTTCAGAACACCGCGCGCCGGCGGGGACGGCGCTTCTCCGAAGCGGAGCACGTCCTCAAGAACCTTGCCGAAGAGACCGGCGGCCAGTGGTTCTTCCCTGCCGAATTGGCGGAATTGGAATCGGTGTACGACCGGATCGCCGAGGAACTGAAGAGCCAGTACAACGTCGGCTACATCTCCAACAATCCGCGGCAGGACGGCGCCTGGCGGCGCATCGTGGTGCAGACCATCCGTCCGGATCTGCGGGTACGGACCAAACTCGGCTACTACGCGCCGGGCTAGCAGCCTGTGGAGGTAGAGGGGAGCTTACGCCCCGCCGCCTGCCGGAGCGCCCGCACCGCGGGACGCCGCTGGCCGGAAGCGTCGGGGCCGTTCCGCACGGCCTACCAGCGCGACCGGGACCGGGTCATCCATTCGAGCGCCTTCCGCCGGCTTCAGTACAAGACGCAGGTCTTCATCAACCATGAAGGCGACCACTACCGGACCCGGCTTACCCATACCCTCGAGGTCGCGCAGATCGCGCGGACGATCGTCCGGGCGCTTCGCCTCAACGAAGACCTCACCGAAGCTGTGGCGCTCGCTCACGACCTCGGGCACACGCCCTTCGGCCACGCGGGGGAAGAGGTTCTCGACCGTCTGATGCGGAACCACGGGGGGTTCGAGCACAACATCCAGTCCTTCCGTATCGTGGACAAGCTCGAGCGCGCCTATCCCGGCTTTCCGGGCTTGAACCTGACGCGCGAATCGCGGCACGGGATCTTCGCCCACTCGAGCCGGACGGGATTCGTTCCTGATGACCTCCGCGATCTGGGGCCGCCGCCCCTCGAGGCACAGATCGCGGACATCGCCGACGAAATCGCTTACAGCGCCCACGACATGGAAGACGGTCTCGCTTCCGGTTTGATCGGAGTTTCCGACCTGGAGGAAGCGGCCTTGTTCCGGCGGCATTGGCCAGGGTCGGCGGGAGAAGGACAGACCGATCGGCGCGTGAGCGTCCGTACTCTCCTTCGCGGAGTCATCGGAGACCTCGTGGTGGCGCTCATCGAGGAAACCGAACGCCGGATCCGGGATTCCGGAATTGAGGAACCCACCAGAAACGGCCCGGGGGCCCCCGAGCCGGCGCCACCGCTCGTCGAGCTCCCCTCGGGCCAGGACGGCGAACTGCGGGAACTCAAGCGGATCCTCCACCGGCGGCTGTACCGCCACCCGCGCGTCGCGAAAGCTACCGAGACCGAGACGCGACGCCTACCCGACCTGTTTCGCCATTATCTGGAAACACCCGGGGACCTGCCGCACCACTTCCAGCGGCGGATCGGACCATCCTCCCGGGAGCGGGTGGTCTGCGACTACATCGCGGGCATGACCGACCGCTTCGCGATCGAGGACCACGAGCGGCGCTACGGATGACCTCCCTCCGCCCAAGGGGGCGGGTGGGAACTAGCGCTCGTCTTCGAGACGAGGCTCGGGGGGACGAGGCTCGGGTTCGGGGTCTTCCTCGCCCGGGGTTTCCGGCCCCGGAGCGGCGCCGTAGATGGGTTCGCCCTCAATGGGCTCGAGGTACTTCTCGACGCCCGGGGGACCGAGCCGGCGAAGCGCCGTGGTCGTTCCCAGCGAAATCCACGAGGACGCACCGACCCGGACGAACATTTCGACCTCGACGTCTTCCCAGAGTTCGTTTTCGAACATGCGCTCGGGGGCGCCCTGCGAGAGGTAGTTGGAATCCGCGCGCAGGGTGTGTTCTCCGGTCGCCTCTCCCGGCGCGAGGGGACCTTCGGAGACCGAGTGCAGGTATCCCGTGCCCCAGGCCTCTTCCGGCGACGACTCGCGACGGAATACCGACATCACCTGGACGTACTCGACCGGTGCCGGACTCGTGTTCTGCACGCGGAAACGCACCGCCGGGCGGATGTAGTTGTTGCCCTCGGAATCCCGGCCGCGAACGGCCCAATAGGCGACGAGCTCGGGCAGTTCCATCCTCGCCGCGGTCTCGTTGTCCTCGGTGTTGACGCACCCGGGGGCCCCGAGCGATGTCGTGAGGACGAGGGGCAATACGGCCGCAAGGCCAACACCGGACGAGAGAAACAAGCGGCGAAGACTCATGGAAACGTGGAACCGGAAACGCTAACAGCCTGCGGGGGAAGTGACGTGAGCACCGACAACGGCGAGGCGCGCGGCTGACAAGGCGCGTGAGGGAGGAATACCTAGTGTATTCCGACCGAAACGCAACGATGAGGGCCGCGTAGCGGGCCGTTTCAGCCGGGATGCATCGCCGTTCGAATGCCGCGTGACTTCCTCCACAGGCTGTTTACAGCCAGTATAGACTGCCGGGCCGGCCGCACCCCGCTGACCCGGGAGCGGGAGACCGCCAGGACCGAACGCCATCGAGACACCTCCCCTCGGAACAGCCGTGGAACCCCTCGTCCTGGTGGACCGCGTCTCCAAGCGCTACGGGAGGACACTTGCGGTAGCGGATCTCAGCTTCGGCGTCGCGAAGGGAGAGGTCCTCGGGTTCCTGGGGCCGAACGGCGCCGGGAAGACGACCACCATGCGGGTCATTGCCGGGTTCATGCCGCCCACCGAAGGACGGGTGCTGGTCGCCGGTCTGGACATCTCGGAGGCGCCGCTCGACGTCAGGCGGCGCATTGGGTATTTGCCCGAGAATCCGCCCTTGTACCCCGAGATGGAGGTCGCCGCCTTCCTGGAGTTCGCGGCGCGGCTCCGGGGAGTTCCCAGAAGCCGGATTCAGAATGCGGTGGCTCGCGCGATCGAACGCTGCGCCCTCGGAGAAGCCCGGGAAAGCATCATCGGAAAGCTGAGCCGTGGATACCGCCAACGGGTGGGGCTCGCGCAGGCGCTCGTCCACGAACCCGAGTTGCTGGTCCTTGACGAGCCGACCGCCGGCCTCGATCCGAAACAGATCCACGAGACGCGCGAGCTCATCCGCGCCCTAGCGGGCGAGCGCACCGTCGTGCTCTCGACGCACATCCTCCCCGAAGTAGCGGCCACCTGCGACCGGGTGGTCATCATCGCCGGTGGACGGCTGCGCGCCGAAGACACTCCCGACCGGCTGGTGGCGCGGCTGGGCGCCGCGCGGCACGGCCGCGGAACCTGGGAAATCGAGACGTCGGCCCCAACGGAAACGGCGGTTGCCGCTCTCGGTTCCGTTCCCGGCGTAGCCCGGGTGGAAAGCGGTCCCGAGACCGCGGCACGGACCTCGATGCTGCAGGTGGAGGCAGCCGGCGACCGGAGTATCTCGACCGAATTGGCGCGGGCGCTTCTCGAAGCCGGCGCTCCGCTCTACGGCCTTCGCCGGGGCGGCGCGAGCCTGGAAGATGTCTTCCTGGCGCTCACCACTGAGGAGATGGAGACGGACGGCGCCAGCGCGGACGAAGGCGGCGCCGATGCTCCGGACAGTGCGGGCGACGCGGAAGCGCCGGGAAACGACTCATGAGGAACGCGCTGACCATCGCCCGGCGCGAGCTGGGCGCCGCCTTGGCGTCGCCGGTGGCCTACGTCCTCTTCGGAGCCTTCGCATTTCTCTACGGGTACTTCTTCGCCGACTACCTCCAAAGCTTCGTGGAGGCCGGCATGCGGATGGGCCAGATGGGTGGCTTCAGCGGCGGCACTTTGAACGTGAACACCGACCTGATCCGCTGGCTCATGGCGAGCACCACCATCCTGGTGCTGTTCCTGATGCCCCTGCTCTCCATGCGCACGGTGTCCGAGGAGCTCCGGTCGGGGACCATGGAGCTGCTGCTGACGGCGCCGATCACCGATTGGCAGATCGTCCTCGGCAAGTTCCTCGCCGCCTTCGCCCTCTACGGCGGGATGCTGGCGCTCACCGGGCTCCACCTGGGGGTCCTGTTCTGGTTTTCCCAGCCGGAGGTTCCACCGGTCCTTGCCGCCTACCTCGGTCTGGCGTTGCTGGGAGCCGGACTCCTCGCGTTGGGCCTGTTCTTCTCGAGCCTGACCCGGAATCAGATCGTCGCGGGGCTCCTGACCTTCGGAGCGCTGCTCGTCCTCTGGCTGCTGGAGTTCGCGGGACAGCGGGGGGGAGACCTGGGGCGCGTCCTTGCCTACCTGTCGGTGACCGGACATATGGAGGGATTCGCGCGCGGGGTGATCACGACCCGCGACCTCGTGTTCTACCTGTCCTTCGCCGGATTCTGGTTGTACCTCGCCCGGGAGTCGGTGCGCTCCCGGAGGTGGCGCGGATGAGCCCCGGGTTCGCGCGTCTCCGCGCGGCGCTTGGCCGCCGAAGCACCCGGGAGGGGGCCAACCTCGGCGTGACGACGCTCCTTCTCCTCGCCGTCCTGATCGGCGTCAACTACGTGGCGAACCGCCGCAATGTGACTTGGGACACCACCACCGGCGGCCAGTTCAGCCTGTCTCCGCAGACGATCCGCATTCTCGAAGAACTCGACCGCGACGTACACCTGGTCGTGCTCGACCAACCTCGCGCAGCCGGACGCACGATCGAACTCTTCGAGCGTTACGCCGATCGAAGCGACCGCATCGAGTGGGAAGTCATCGACCAGGAGGCGCAGCCCGCGCGGGCCCGGGCCTATCAGGCCACCGCCGAGGCCGGGATTCCCTTCGGCACGGTGGTGGTGGAAGCCGGAGATCGGCAGGAACGGGTCGCGGCGCCCCAGGAGCAGGGCGTCACGAACGCCATCGTGAAGCTCCTCAAGGGTGAGACAAAGAAGGTCTACTTCACGACCGGGCACCAGGAGCGGTCGCTCGCCGAGACGGGCGCGGGCGGTCTCTCCGCGATCCGGTCCCGGCTCGAGGAATCGAACTACGAAGTGGCCGAATTGGCGCTCCTCGAAAGGATCGAGGAAGGCGAAGTCCGACTCCCCGAAGATACGGCCGCGGTGGTGGTCGCGGGCCCCCGGCTCGATCTGCTGGAAGCCGAAGCCGCGGCGCTGGCCGCCCACGTCCGCGCGGGCGGAAAGGCGATGCTGCTGCTCGACCCTCCGGATCCGCCGGGAACCCCGGATGACCGGCTTGAACTCACCGGACTGGCCGGGGAATTCGGGGCGGCGCCCGCGGGGGACGTGGTGATCGACGCCAGCGGAGTGGGTCAGCTCTTCGGCTTCGGGGTGGAGGTTCCCCTCGCCGCGTCCTACGGGTTCCATCCGATCACCCGCGGTTTCGTGAACGCGGCCACCGTCTTCCCCCTCGCGCAGAGCCTGATCGCGACACCGCCCGCTGAACTTCCCGCCGGGATACGTCTTTCGGAACTCGTCCTGAGTTCCGACGTCAGTTGGGGCGAGCGGGATCCGGACGAACTCGAAACCGGCGAGGTGAACGCCGGGGACGACGACCGGACCGGACCCCTGAGGCTCGCCTACGCGGTCCATGTGGAAACAGACGATGACGAAGAAGCAGAGGATGGAATTGGGGAGCCTGCGGCCACGGATTCTCCGGTGGCCGCGCAATCCGGTCCCGCGGAAGCAGAGGAACCCGAAGGGGAGTCTCCTGAATCCCCGGAGGGCCGCCTGGTAATCGTCGGGGATTCCGACTTCATCGGGAACAACCTCGCGCTCGCGCCGCTCGGAAACGCCGATCTCTTCCTCAACATGGTGAACTGGCTCACCGAAGACGAGGATCTGATCGCGATCCGCCCCCGCTCCGCCGAGGATCGGCGGATCACCATGACCTCCGCGCAGGTGCGGAACGTCGTCCTCCTGAGCCTGGTGTTCCTGCCCGGGTTCTTCCTCATCTGGGGCGTCACGGTCTGGTGGTCGCGCCGGTGACATGCGCAGGACGACCCTCCTCGCGTTGCTGGCGGCCGTGGCGGTCGCCGGCTGGATCATGCTCTTCGAGCGGGAGGAGAACGCGTCCGACGATGGCCAGCCGGTATTTGGTCTGGACGAGACTGAAATCCTCGCCGTCGAGATAGAACGTCCGGGCGAACCCACCGTCCGCCTGGCCCGCGACGGCGAAGAATTCGTGGTCAGCGAAGGCGATGGCCCGGGGTCGTCCGCAGACTCCTGCGAGGTTGACCTCCTGCTGCAAAACGTCGGATCGCTGCGCTTCGAGCGGGAACTCGAAGGGACCCGGGAAGAGGACCTCTCCGAGTTCGGCCTCGCTCCACCCGGACTCGCGATCCGGGTGTTCCCGAAAGGAGATTCGCCAGACGCCCAGCCGCTCACCGTCGGTTTCGGCGATGAAACTCCGGCATCCGGAAACCGCTACCTCCGCCTCGGCGACCGCGTGCTCGTGACTTCCGCCTTTACCCGGGACAACTTCGACCAAAGCGCCTGGGACCTCCGGGACAAACGGGTGTTCCGGCTGGACGCCCCGGCGGCGCGGCGGCTCCGGCTGACGACCGGCGAAGGCGCCACGGTAGAGCTGGCGCGGGAAGCGGGCCTCTGGCGCATCGTGCACCCCTACCAGTTCGCCGCCGACCCCTACGAAGCTTCGCGGTTCGCATCACAGCTTCTGGACGCCGAAATGGCGGGCCCGGCGCCCGACACCGCGGAGGGAACTGGAGACTCATTCGGACTCGGCGCGCCCTGCTTGCGCGTCGGGCTGAGTCTGGCGGTCGGGCCGCAGGAGGAAGAGATCTCCCGGACCATCCAATTCGGAGGGGAGAGCCGCAACCCGCCCGGAGTCTTCGCCCGGGTGGAACCCGACCCTTTGGTCTTCGTGGTCGGCAAATCGCTCTTCGACGCGCTCCGGGAAGGCGCCGAGACCGAACTGGCAAAGCTGCGGTCCCTCGATCTCTTCCGGTTCGCCGGCTTCCAGGCCGTGACGTTGCAGCTCCGGGGCCCCGACGGGGAGGCGGTCTTCCAGCGCCGCGAAGGAGAGGAAGGCCGGGAATGGACGATGGAGACCGACGGCTCACTGCCGCTCGTAGTCGATACGGCGGCCGTTGAGGATCTGCTCTACAAGCTGAACTCGACCGACGCCGAAGGCCTGGGCGAGAGGCAACTTCCAAGCGGCGGCGCCGCCTGGACGTTCGCCGTTACCGAAGCGAGCGGGGACTCGGAAACGACCACTGCAAGGGAGCCGGAGACCGTCCGGCTCACGGTCTCCGAATCCGGCGCGGTCCAGGCGCTGCGGGCCGGCGATGAGAGAACGCTCGTGCTCTCGGGAGAAGCGTGGGGAGAGCTCATGAAGCTGCTGGCCGCCGCCCGGAAGCCCCCGGAAGAACCCTGACCACCACCGGGCGCCGCCCGGGAAAGCAGATCCCGCAGGGCGGGGTCGTCGGGAGCATGTTCCAGGGCCGAGCGAAGCACTTGGGCCGCCTCCTCGCTCCGTCCGGCACGGAGGAGCAACTCCGCGAGGCCCAGCGACGCAGCGGTGTGGGCCGGATCGGCCTCCAGCGACCGGCGGTAGCGGGATTCGGCCTCGGCGGGACGCCCGAGCATTTCCAGCACCAGGGCGCTGTCGGACAGGGGCCCGGCGCGCGCCGGACCCGGAGTGCGATCCAGCACCTCGTCAAAGAGCGTGAGCGCGCGGGGTAGATCGCCGCTCATCGCGAAAGCGGTGGCGGCGGCGGCCCGAATGCGGGGTGAGATCCCATCGCCTCCCGCATCCAGTACGCGACCAAAGAGAGCCGCGGCGGACGCCGGATCGCCTCCCCGCAGCCGCGCATCGGCCAGCCAGCGCGCGGCGCTCAGGGACGCTCCCTCAAGTGGTTCGCCGGAACCGGGTACGAGGGGAGCGAGAACCTCAGCCGCAGCGGCGGGATTTCCCGACAACAAATGCGCCCGCGCCCTGCCGATCTCGAAGGCCGGATCCCCCGGGTACCGAACCGAAGCCGCCTGCGCGACGCGGGTCGCCTCCAGGTGGTCGCCGCTGTCGAGCAGCAGCCCCAGCAGTTCCACCCAGTCGTTCCGGCCCCGGCCAGCCACCGCGCCCGGAGTGCCGTCCACCACGGATCCGGCGACAACCCGGTGATCGTAGACAGCAGCCAGCAGCAGGTCGCGGCGACGCGCCCGCAGCCGGCTCTCCTCGTAGCCGGACAGGAGACGCTGGCCCTCGGCGGCCCGGTCGGCATCCGGATCCTGGGCGAGCAACTGGCCGAGCCGAAAGCGGACCTCCGCATCCTCCGGCGATTCGGCCACGGCTCTCCGGAGCCAGGAGACCGCCTCCTCGCGCCGGCCGAGAAGCGCGAGAGCGCGGCCGAACTCAAAGGCGGCCCCGGCCGGAGGCGCCAGCGCCGAGGCCGCGGCTTCGAGTAGCGGCAGGGCTCCCTCGTAGTCGTCGTCGGCGAGCCGCAACCTCCCTCGTTCCAGCGTCACGGCGAGGGGCTCGCCGGGGACTGGAGGACTGAGCACTCGTCGAGACTCGGGCACGAGACCGGACTCCCGTAACTGGGCGGCAAGTTCCAGCCGCGAAGCCTGGGGAAGGTGCTCGTCGAGGGCCAGTAGTTCGTTCACCGCTGCGCGCGCTTCGTCGTCCCGGCTCAGCATGGCGAGCAGGCGGATGCGGAGCGCGAGCGCATCGGGTTCGGGGTGGACCGCCTCGAGCGTCTCGACCGCCGACGCGTAATCCAGAAGCCCGACGTACGCATCGGCGCGAAGCCGGAGCAGCGTCGGGTGGGCCCCGCTCGGGCCGGCGGCATCCAGGACCTCCAGGACCGCGGCGAAGTCCTGCCCTGCAAGCAGGCGGCGGACCTCCACCAGCAGCGTCGCGTCCGGCTGGGCAATCCCGAGCCCGGTCCAGATCAATAGCGGGAGCGCGAGCGCTGTCATGGCCGCCGGTCCACGACCTCCGGAGTCCGATCCCGCTAGGGCGTCACGGTCAGGGAAACCGCCTCGTCTTCGCCGAGGAACTCGTCGTTCGAGTGGAAGAACCAGCTCCGCTTGGCCGGGAGTCGAAGCCCGCCGTTCTCGATCTCCCCTTCAAGATGGATGTACTCGCCGTCGTTCGCCGATTCGTCGTGGTAGAAGCGGTAGCCGAGGAGCCGGGCGGTCTCGGGGTGGAAATAGAAGTACCAGGTATCGCCGCCGACCTCGGGATCGTAGGTGACCCGGACCTTGAGCGCCTCCTGGCCGTCATAGGAGTCGGGCATCGGCGCGGGGTCCACGATGGTTCCCGGATCCCGCAGCTTCATGGGTAGTCCCCAGACGAACAGGTAGTAGTTCCGGAGCCACATCACATTTTCGGAATCGAGTCCGTGCTCGGCGAGCGCGGCCTCGTCGAGGTCCTCGTCAGCGTCCACCGCACGCCTGAGAATCGCTTCCCCAGCCACCGCGAAGCTGGCCGTTGCGGAGTCGGTCTCCCGGTTCACTTCCATCGCGCCACGTCCCGGCGCCATCCCCACTTCGACCGCCCGAGCAACGCCGTTCGGCCGGGACTCCATGATCCGGAGCGCGATCTCGCCGGTGTCCCACCGCCCATCCGGATCGTGGTAGGCGATGGATTTCGCGATGAGCGCCTCGGAAGCCGAAACTTCGGGAGCCGGCGCCTCGGGGGCCGCTGGTTCCCCGCCGCAGCCCCCGAGGGCTCCAATCAACAGAATGGTCAGGCAGTTTCTCGGCATCACGTACCTCCTTGGCTGGCGGGCTACCCGCCAAACTCGATTCCCTGGGCGAGCGGCAGATCCTTCGACCAGTTGATGGTGTTCGTCTGGCGGCGCATATAGGCCTTCCAGGCGTCCGACCCGGATTCCCGGCCGCCGCCGGTGTCCTTCTCCCCGCCGAAAGCGCCCCCGATCTCCGCCCCGGAGGTGCCGATGTTCACGTTGGCGATGCCGCAGTCGGAGCCCCGCGCCGAGAGAAAGGTCTCGGCTTCCCGGAGGCTGTCGGTGAAGATCGCCGAGGAGAGGCCCTGCGGCACGTCGTTGTGGAGGGCGATCGCCTGTTCCAGCGAATCGGTCTCCAGGACATAGAGGATGGGAGCGAAGGTTTCCTCGGCCACCAGCGAAGTCTGGGCGGACATCCGGACGATGGCCGGTTCCACGTGGTTCGGGCCCACGTCGGGCCGGCGCCCGCCGCCGCAGACGACGGTGCCGCCTTCAGCGACTACGCGCTCCAGCGCCCCCTGCATCGCTCCGACGGCGTCGGCGGAAATGAGCGGACCCATGAGGGTGGTGGGATCGAGCGGGTCCCCGATGGGGACCTGCCGGTAGGCGTCGGCGAGCCGCTCCACCAGGGGCCCGGCGATCTCCCGATCGGCGATCACCCGGCGGGTGGTCGTGCACCGCTGGCCGGTGGTGCCCACCGAACCGAAGACGATGGCCCGCACCGCGAGATCGAGATCCGCGTTTCGGCTCACGACCACCGCGTTGTTGCCTCCAAGCTCCAGCAGGCAGCGCCCCAGCCGGCCAGCGACCTCGGTAGCGACCTTCCGGCCCACCCGGGTCGAGCCGGTGAAGGAGATCAGCGGTAGCCGCCGGTCGGCGGCGAGGGCGGCGCCGAGGTCACCGCCTCCCACCAGCAGGTTGAAGACCCCGGAGACGCCGTGGTCATCCATCACCCGGTTCGCGATGTTCTGCACCGCGACCGCGCAGAGCGGAGTGTGTTCCGACGGCTTCCAGATCACCGGGTCGCCGCACACCGCGGCGATCGCCGCGTTCCAGGACCAGACGGCCATGGGGAAGTTGAAGGCGGTGATCACTCCGATCGGTCCGAGCGGGTGCCACTGCTCGAACATCCGGTGGCCGGGCCGCTCCGATGCCATGGTGAGCCCGTAGAGCTGGCGCGAAAGGCCCACCGCGAAGTCGCAGACGTCGATCATCTCCTGGACTTCGCCGTGGCCTTCGGCCCGAATCTTTCCGGCTTCGAGCGCGATCAGGTCGCCGAGCGGTTCCTTGTCGTCGCGGAGCGCGCTCCCCAGATCGCGCACCAGGTCGCCGCGCTTCGGCGCCGGCAGCTCGAGGAACGAACGGAAGGCCTCCAAGGCTGCCGCCACCACCTGCTCGGCGGCGCGACGGTCCGCGGGGACGACGGCGGCGATGGGCTCGCCCGTCGAAGGATTCAGCGAGACGAGAGGTTGCTCTCCGGTGAGGATCCAGCCCTCCGGGCCCGTGCAGGCCCCGGGAGCGCCTTCCCCGAGTCCCAAACGATCCAGAACAGTGTGCATGTCGCCCCGTATCGTAAAGGCCGGGCCTCCCGCGGGACGGCGTTACCCAAGCGGCGAGATCCTTCCCGGCGCTTCTTGGCGTTCGGCGCGTTCCCAGGCGGTCAGAAGTTCGCTCTGGTGCATTGCGGCCCACTCCATGACCAGCCCCAGGGCGCGGGGCGCCAGGCGCCCCCGCAGGACGGTGAGATCCTTGATCCCGATCTTTACCTGCTCTCCGGCGTACTCGGCATGGAAGTGAGGGGGGCCATGATCTCCATAGAAGAGCCTCACGACGATCCCGTAGAACCGACTAATCTCCGGCATTGAGCCGCCCGGTCCTCAGCAGCCTGTGGTGAAACTCACGCGGCCCAGTTCTCCCGGTGGGGGCTCGAGCGGCGATGCATCCCGGCTGAACCGCCCCCCCACCGGGAGAACTGGCGCTTCGCGGCGCTCTGCGTTGCGCTTCGGTCGAAATACACTCGGGCCAGTTCTCCCGGTAGGGGCTCCTCCCTCGCGCGCCTTGTCAGCCGGGCGCCTCACCGCTCTCGGCGCTCCCGCGAGTTCCACCACAGGCTGCTAAGCCGGGCATGATGTCCTCTGGGCGTTTCCCGGTGAGTTGGAGGTACAGGGCGTCAGGACAGAGATCAATCTCGTTGCCCCAGGAGATCCCGTTTCCGCCGCCGATACGGACTTCCTCAAAGAAGGGCCGGTCCAGCCAGGCTGCGAAAACACCTTTTCCGGCGAGGTGGGAGAGATCCACTTCGCCTTCGATTCCGTCGGCGTAGCGCAGCCAGATCCGGAATCCATCCCGGGCCTTTACGGCGACAGGTCGGAGAGGATCGGGGAACGGTGTCCAACTCATGGTGAGGCTCAGAGATTACCGCTACTCACGGATCCAGGCCGCGCGGGGCGCTGGGCGCGGCACAACTCAGCCCGAACCAGCCGCTCACTGCAAAACCTGATACCCCCGTTCGTTTTCCACGATCAGGATCCGCTGGTTCGCGGGAACGTTCCGCAGCACCCGGTGGCCGCCGCCTGGCCACCGGATGGTGACCTCTGCGACGGTCTGGTGTTGCCCGAGGCCGAACTCCAGAATCGGACTGGTCGTCACTCCAAAGCCCCCACCAACCGCAACCTCCTGTAGTTGCACCGGCGCATCCGGCGCATCGGTGACCCGGAGCGCCACCTGGGCGCCGACGGCATCGGGATGGAGGCTCGAAGCGCGGAGCAGGATGTGAAGCCAGCCGTTCGGATGCGGCATTTGCGAGGCTGGATTCCGGTAGAAGCGGCTGCGCTGGCGATCCCCGGGGAAGGCCCCACCGATGGGAACGAAAAGATCCAGATCGCCGTCGTGGTCGGGGTCGGCAAAGGTCGCGCCGTGCCCTTTCCCCAGGTCGTCCACCCCGGCCGACACGCTGACGTCGGCGAAGGTGCCGTCCCCGAGGTTGCGGAACAACCGGTTCGCTTCCAGCCGTTCCATGGGTGGCGCGCCGACCCCAATGAAGATGTCGAGCCACCCGTCGTTGTCGTAGTCGCCGAAGGTGGCCGCCATGGCGCCGAGATTCCAGGAGAGTCCGGCTTCGTCCGTCACGTCGGCGAAGGCGCCATCGCCGTCGTTCCGGTAGAGCGCCAGACGGCTGCCCTCGGCGACCGCCTTCCCGGCGATGCGGCTCTCAAGCGCCACTTCCATGTCGGAGGTGAAGCCCACGATCAGGAGGTCGAGCCAGCCGTCGTTGTCGTAGTCGAAGAAAAACCCGACGAAACCCTCGTGCGGGGCGGCGATGCCGGCCGCGTCGGTAACGTCCTCGAACCCGCCGCCTTCGAGGTTCCGGTAGAGCACCGGACGGTCGAAGAAGTTGACGACCAGCAGGTCGGGCCAACCGTCGTTGTCATAGTCGCCGAAGGCTGAACCGATGGAGCGGCCGTGGTCCGCGACCCCCATGGCCTCCGCCCACTCCACAAACCGGCCTTCGGGAAGCCCGAGGAAGAGCTCGTTGGCGGCCCCTCCCCGGGTGGCGACCCCGTTCGCCACGTACAGGTCGAGGAGACCGTCGCGGTTCACGTCGGCCACCGCCGCGGTGAAGCTGTCGGCGCCGCTCAGGATTCCCGCGGCCGCCGCAACATCCACGAAGCGGCCGCCGTCGTTGCGATAGAGGCTGTTGTCGTCCTCGCCGTCCCAGCCGTCGCGGGTCACGTAGAGGTCCGGATCACCGTCGCGGTCGTAGTCGAAAAAGAGCGCGGACCACCCGCCGCGCGGATCGAAAAGCCCGGCATCGAGAGCCGCCGGCGCGAAGGTCGCGGCGCCGTCCTCGCGCAGGCGGTTTCGGTAGAGCGCGTGCGGGTCCCGGATTCCGAGGGCTAGCAGATCCAGATCGCCGTCCCCGTCGAAATCCGCCCAGCCGCTTCCCCGGGCGCGCGACCAGCGTTCGATCCCAACCTCCGCCGAGACCTCTTCGAAACGAAACGGAGAGTCCGTCCCGCGATCCGGAAAGTCGAGCCGGTAGCGCGCCGGCAGCGATGCGGGATCCTCGCCTGATCGCTCGGTAGCGACCATCAGGTTCCAGCGCGGTTCGAGCATCTCGGGCTCGAGATCCACCGCCTGCCGCAGCGCTGCGGAGGCGGGGCCGGGAGCCCCCATCCGGAGGAGCGTCGCCCCAAGGGCGCGAAGGGTGGTGGGGCTGTCCGGAGTCTCGCGAAGAACTACCTCGAAGTCGGCGGTGGCGGCGGGGTAGTCGCCGAGCCGCAGCCGGGCGATGCCTCGCCAGTGGTACTGCCGCGGATTCGTGCCGCCGAGCGTGATGGCGCGGGAGAGATGGTGATCAGCCCGCCGGAGGCTCGTATAGCCGCGCTGGATGTACGCGAGCCCCACGTAGAAATGGGCCCCGGTGTGGTCAGGATCCAGCGCGATCGCGTACCGGAAGAGCTCGATGGCGCGGTCGTTGTTGCGGAGGCCCACCATCCGGAGGCCGTGCTGGAAGTGCGCTTCGGCTTCCTGCTTGCGGATGTCGGGAGCGCCGTCCTGCGCCGCTGCCCAAGCCCCGCCGAGAACCGCAGCCAGCAGCAGGCGCACCGCAAGCTGCTTACGTCCCGGTCTCTTCACGCTGTGGGACGAGGATATGGGAAGGGGCGGGGGCCCGAAGACCCCCGCCCCGAAATGGGGTACGCGCGCAGTCAGTAGGTGATCTTGACGCCAATCATGAGCCGCCGAGGATCCACAAAGCGCTCGCCGACACCGAACAGACTGGAGTCCCAGGTCTGGGACGCCACATCCTCGGGAGATGTCGCATTCATCAGGTTGAGCGCGTCCACGAACACCTCGAACCGGGTCCTTTCCGCGAGGAACGCGGACTTCGAGATCCGGAAATCCAGCAGGTTCTGATCATCCAGCCGTCTCGATCCGGGGCTTTCGAGATTGACGTTTCGTCCGCCCTGCGACAGGACCTCCCTCGGAATCCGGCCACGCTGCGCCCAAGGCTTGCCGTTGAAGTAGGCGTAGTTCCAGCCGAACAGGATGTCGAACGGCAGTATCACCGTCCCGGTAATCCGGAACGTGTGGGTCCGGTCGTTCAGCAGATGCCCCTCCGCGTTGATGAACTGGTTCGGGTCCCGGGCCAGCGAACTGCCGTACACCCGGGTGGTCTGGCTCGACGCCGCCCCGAACCCGCTCGAGGGCAGGATCCCGTAAGCCTTCGACCAGACATAGGAGAACTGCGCCTGCCAGTTGTTGGACATCCTCTTTTCGAGGCCGAACACGAGGCCGGTGTAGTCCATGTACATCGAATCGCAACGGTAGGAAATGCCCTGGCAGTCCACGTTGCTCAGACGGTAGTAGCGGAGGTCGGGATCCGAGGTGATGGGATAGACCTCGATGGTCTGGCCGTTGCCGAAGGTGTGCGACGCCGTCGTATAGGTAGCGTTGTCCACGTTCCAGCCCAGCAGGTCGTTCTGGTCCTTTCGGACGTAGGTGAAATTGAAGGCGAGACTGGTGCCGAGTTCCCGATCGAAGCCGATGGACATCTGATCAGTCACGGGAGACCGGGAACTGGAGTCGTAGCCGACGTCGGTGCTCGGCTCGTACTTCGGTCCCTCAATGTCGTACCTCCCGGTGTCCTCATTCCAGTAGAACTCCTGCTGGCTCGCCTGCCCGGGGTGGATGTTGCTCAACTCGCCGGTGATGGCGGTCCGGTAGAAGCGTCCCCAGTTGCCGCGGAGGACGGTCTTCCCTTCGTCATCGAGCCGCATGTTGAAGCCGAGCCTCGGCCCGAAGTTGGTCCAACTGAACTGCTCCCCGGCGCCGGAAGCGGTCCCCTGCTTGTCGAAGGTGAGCGCCTCGAGGTCGTTCACCAGCAGGTCGTCCACGTCCTGGCTGATCCCGCGCACCCGATCCATCCGCACCCCGACGGACACGGTGACCCGGCCGCCGACGTTGATGACATCCTCCACGTAGGCTGCGGTCTCCTTGAACTGCCCTCCGACGTTGTAGGTCGTTCCGGTAAGGATCCCGTAGGGAGTGCCGTCGCCGTTGATGTAGTAGTAGACCCCGCCAGGGTAGTTGGGGCCGGGCACGTAGCCGCCGTGCACGCTGTGGGAGCCGTCCGTGTACTGGACGCCGAACTTGAAGTCATGGTCGGCGCCCAGCCAGTCGCTCGCGTAGTGACTGACCTTTCCCTTCACGTCCGTGCGCGCCTGCTTGAAGATGTCGTAATAGGGATTGCCGCCGTACCGGATCCCGTTGTCGATGTCATAGATTCCAGGGACTCCTGGGTTGTTCGACTCGCTGAGGTCGCGCGGGGAGTAGAAACCCGATACTCCGACCTCATAGAAGGTGTCGGGGCTGAGGATGTGAGTGATGCGACCGAAGGTCACCGAAGGGTTCTTCCCACTGAAGGTGGCGATGGTGGAAAAGGGACGGGATACCGAAGGGGTTGCAGGGATGACCCAGATGTCATCGTGGTAGGTGTGCATGAACTTGACGTTCGGGGTGATGTCCGCCGTCAGTTTCCAGAACATGCGGTGGGCGCCGAACTTCCGGGGGAAGTCCGGGTCGGCGCCGGGCTGGGTGTCCCAGTCCTGCAGGTACTGGTAGTTGGCGTAGATCCACGCCCGGTCGCGGATGACCGGCCCCCCGAAATGTACGGTGTAGTCGTCGTAGCGGTCCCGGTTGTACCCCCAACCGCTCGGATCCTCATCGCCATCGGCGTTGAGCTTGATGGGCTGGGTAGTCAGCGAGCTGTGCTGCTTGTAACCGGCAGCCGTGATCGTGAAGTCGTTCGTCCCCTGCTTGGTCACCACGTTGAAGACAGCGCCCGCCGCGCTTCCGTGCTCGGCCGAAGCGCCGAGGGAAACGATCTCCATTTCCTCGATCAGGTCAGTAGCCGGCCACGGCCAGGCGGCGCCGGAAACCGGGGCCGTGAAGTCCACCCCGTCCATGAGGTACTTGTTCTCGTCCACCCCGGACCCGAACGCGGAGACGCGGCTGCTCGTGCCGCTCGTCGGGTTGGTGGCCGACATGCCGGGAGCCGACTTCGTGAAGTCGAAGAAGCTGAACCGGCGGAGCGGGGTGTTCTCCATGTATTCGCTCGAATAGTTCGTGGACACACCGGACTTGCGGGTGTCCACCACCGGGGTTTCGCCGGTGACGGTCACGGTCTCGGCAACAGTGGCAAGGCTGAGCGAGACGTTCCTCTCCGCGGTGCCACCGACCCGCACTTGCATCCCCTCCTCGATGTACCTCCCGAAACCGGAGAGCTCCACCGTCAGGGTGTAGTCGCCCGGGGGAAGGTTGGGGAACCGGTACTGCCCGGAAGCGTTCGTCACCACCGAGCGCGGACCGCCGGGAAGCTGGTCCGAGGAGACGGCCACCGACGTGCCGGGGAGGACAAGTCCCTGATCGTCGGAGACGGTGCCCAGGATCGTGCCGGTGATCTGGCCAAACGCCGAGCCGGCGCCAAGGACCAATCCGAGCGCCAGCAGGCCTCCAATTAGCTTTCGAGTGTTGATCATCAATAGGACCCCCAAAAAAGGGTTGAATGAAACCGTGGATTTCCCACGAAACCGGATTTGATCCGACCCCGAACCGTATGGTTTGGCAGGCAGTGTGTCAACCGGCCGGACCAAGGGCGCGAAAGCGCGAACACCGACACGCCGGGGGCCTCAGCCTCGGTCCACCCCGCCTGACCCGACTCCCGGCGCGCCGCCGCCGAAACACCCACGGTTCCTCGCGAACCATGGTTGCCTCGCAACCGAAAACAGAGGTCGGCGTTCCCTGGCCGGCGGTGACGCTTCCCGAGTTGGCGTCCCGCGCCGGCGGCGTCCTCAGGGCGCTCCTGCCGAACCCCGAAGCGGATTGTGAGTGCGCAGTTCGGGGAAGAGTGAGAAATCGCGATCGCAGGTGAAGAGCACGTCCACCCCGTGGGCAACGCAGATCGCGGCGATCCGGGCATCGTGGACGACGGGTCCGCGGACCCGGGGCCGCCGGACCAGATCGCCGAGCAGCGGCAGGTAACCATCCGTTTCGCCAATCAGCCGGTTCGAAGGCGAAGCCGCCCAATCGCGGAGTTGCAGCCATGCCTCTTCCATGGGAGTAGCAGTCTTCTTCCAAATCCTGGCGTTCGTGACCACATTCAGGAACTCGTGGCAGCAGGGCCACGGGATTGCCCAGATCTGACTGCCCTCTGCGAGCCCGGTCACGAATCGGCGAGCCACCGAATGTTGTGGCGCGTCTCGACGATGTGCCTGAACCAGGACGTTCGTGTCCACGGCGACCACGGCTAACAGCCTGTGGAGAAAGTGACGTGAGCACCGAGAACGGTGAGGCGCCCGGCTGACAAGGCGCGTGAGGGAGGAATACCGAGTGTATTCCGACCGAAACGCAACGATGAGGGCCGCGTAGCGGCGCGTTTCAGCCGGGATGCATCGCCGTTCGAATGCCGCGTGACTTTTTCCACAGGCTGTTAACCGCGGTCTCCGTAGATCAGGTCCCGGAGTTCGGGCCAGGTGTACTCGTCTAGCGGCCAAGGGTCGTCCGGGTTTCCGACACTTCGGTCGGGCAGGCGGTACGGCTCTTGAGGCTTCGGCTCATCGAGCGTTCGCCGGAGCCCCCCCTCGATCACCGACCGGAGCGTGGTTCCGTTTTGTCGTGCGTGATGCTTCGCCCGCAGCAGCAGCCCATCGTGAATCTCCACGGTCGTCTTCATGGACCCATATTACCCATATTCTCGACTATGGGCTATATGGGCAACGATCATGCGGCGCCATCACAACACCCACGACTGCTCACGGACCATGGTCGCCTCACATCCGAAGGCCGCGTTCAACGCCCGGCAGACGTCGAACATCCGGGCTGGACCGAGGCGGCCGATCCATTGATGGAGCGCGGCTCGTGACACCGTGTGAACATGGTCGAGGTTCACGACGGAGTCCTGCTTCAGTCCTTCGGCCACTCCGACCCTGACCTCGCTGCGAATCCCGCGGATCGTGGACGTGACGGGCGCCACGGCGACCGTGCCGAGCCTGTTCGCCACTTCATCGCGGGTCAACACCAGAACCGGGCGCCGCCGATCCGGCGTGCCGAACCGATGGAGCCAGAGATCTCCGCGCCGGACTATCCCGGCCATGGAGCAGCCGCCTCGGTCCAGCCTTTCAATTCCTCTTCGATCGGCGGGAAGTCCGGCCCGTAGCCCCGCACGTATTCGGCCTCGATCCGCTGCTCTTCCCGGCGGTGGAGATAGGCCTCTGCAATGCGCCGGACCACTGCGGAACGGCCCAGCCGGCGCACGATCTCGTCGGCGTCGAGCCGTACCAGCAGCTCCTCGGAGAAATTGATCTGTACTGCCTTCATGGTGGCATATTACCGCAGTGATATGTGGGCATCAATCCACATGCTTACCGACATCGGACCGACGCCGGTTCGGGTCTCGGCGATAATCCGGCCGACATGTTCCCGCTACGGCTCGTCCGGTTCGGCGCGGTCGGCATCGGCCTGACCGCGCTCCTGAGCGCGGGGTGCGCGGAACTTCCCGGCGGGACCGACGCCATCCGACCTCTGAACGTGGTGGTGGTCACGCTGGACACCCTCTCGGCGCGGCATCTGAGCCAGTACGGCAACGACCGGATCGACACGCCCGCCTTCGGCCGGGTCGCCGAGGAGGGCGTGCTCTTCGAGCAGGCCACCGCCACCGTGCCGCTCACCCTGCCCTCCCACACCTCGATGTTCACCGGGACCTACCCGATGTTCCACGGGGTCCGGGACAACGGCGGCTACTACGTTCGAGAAGACTCCGAAACGCTCGCCGAAGTGCTGCGCGACGCCGGATACCGCACCGGCGGATTCGTGGCCGCCTTCGTGGTGGATTCCCGCTGGGGGCTCGACCAGGGGTTCGAGCGCTACCACGACGACTTCAACTTCCGCGAGTTCGAGCGCATCAGCCTCGACAGCGTGCAGCGTCCGGGAGATGAGGTAATGGACGCGGCGATCGCCTGGATGGACGAGGTAAAGGAGGAGCGGTTTTTCTCCTGGATCCATCTCTACGACCCTCATTGGCCCTACGAAGCGCCGGAGCCCTGGGCATCCAGGGTAAGCGGCTATTCGGACGCTCCTTACGACGCAGAAGTGTTGTTCACCGATTCCCTGGTCGGGCAGTTGCTGAACTGGCTGGACGAAAGCGCGCTTGCCGACGACACCCTGCTCGTCCTGATCGGCGACCACGGCGAGAGCCTCGGCCGGCACCGGGAGGGAGCCCACGGGTTCTTCATCTACGACGCCTCGATGCAGGTGCCCTTTCTGCTGCGGGCGCCCTATCGCCAGATCGGGCGCGGGCTGCGGATCCCGGCCCAGGTGCGCGGGATCGACCTCATGCCCACCGTCCTCGGCCTGGTGGGAGTGCCGGTTCCGGAGCCCGTGCAGGGCGTGAGCCTCGCACCGCTGGCGGACGGATCGGAGAGCGACCTGGGACTTTGGGCATATTCGGAAAGCCTCTATCCCCGAAACCACTACGGCTGGTCCCCGCTCCGCTCGCTCCGGAACGGCCTGCTCCATTTCATTTCGGCGCCGCGGCCGGAACTCTTCGAAGTGCTCGACGATCCGGGCGAAGCGCGCAACCTCGCCCCGGACCGGACCGGCCAGGCGCGGCAGCTCCAGGCGCGGCTCGACCAGTTGGTTGCCGAGCTGGGGCAAGAAGGAGCCGACGAACAGGCGCCCGAAACCCTGGACGAAAAGACCCGGGCTCAGCTCGCCGCTCTCGGCTACCTGGGAGGCTCCTCCCGAGTCCGGGTGGACGAGGGGGAACCGCTCGCCGATCCCAAGGACAAGATCGTTCTCTACAACCTGCTGAAGGCGGCGGGTACCGACTCCACCGAGGACCGGGTCGAGGAAGCGATGACCAAGGTGCGGCGGGTGCTTGCCGAAGACTCCGGAATTCTCGAGGCCCACCTCATCCTCGGGAACCTCTTCGTCAAACGGGAAGAGTGGGACGGCGCCATCGGGGCCTACCAGGAAGCGCTGTCCCTTGACCCCGAATACAAGTCCGCGATCCTGGGTCTCGCCGACGCCTACCGGCTGGCGGACCGGCTCGACGAAGCGGCGGCCGGCTACCGGCGCCTGCTCGAGCTGGACCCGAACGACAACCAGGCTTTTTACCACCTCGCCGAGATCCACGCCGCCCGCGAGGAGTACGAGGCGGCGCTCGAGGTCCTCGCCGGGCTCGAGGCGACGGGCGAGGAGAGAGCGCCGGCCCACAACCTGAAGGGGGAGTGCCTCCTGAGCCTCGGACGGCTCGACGAGGCCGAGGCCGAGCTCCGCCTCGCGCTCGAGATGGACGACCTGCTCTCGGATGCCTGGTACAACCTCGCGCTGCTGTTCGAGGAGCGGGGTGACGGCTCCCGCGCGATCGATGCCTACGAGACCCGCCTCGAAATGGCTCCGAAGGATTTCCGGTCCCACTTCAACGTCGCGAAGCTCTACGGAGCGTTGGGCGACCGGGAACGGATGGAGGCGTCCCTGCGGGCCGCCATCGAGCACAACGACGAGTTCGCGGTCGGCTACTTGTACCTGGCCAAGACGCTCCTCGACCGCGGGGAGCTAGGGGAGGCGGAAGAGACGGCGCTGCGCGGCCTGGCCCTCGAACCCGAGCCGGAGATGGCGCCCCTCGGCCACTTTGTCCTCGCCGATGTCTACAACCGCCAGGGGCGAACGGCCGAGGCCGAGCGCGAAGTTCGCCGCGCCCAGTCCTACCGGAGATAGTCGGCCCTGCAAAGGGGCGTAGCAGCCTGTGGCAAAACCCACGCGGCCCAGTTCTCCCGGTGGGGGCTCGACCGGCGATCCATCCCGGCTGAACCACTCCGCTTCGCAGCGTTCTGCGTTGCGTTTCGGTCGAAATACACCCGGGCCAGTTCTCCCGGTGGGGGCTCCTCCCTCACGCGCCTTGTCAGCCGGGCGCCTCACCGGTCTCGGCGCTCACGCGAGTTTCACCACCGGCTGCTAGGAGAAACCGATTGCGGTTCGATCTGATTTCGGATGTCCACCAGGACATGGGCTGGCACGGCCGGCCTCTCCGCACCGGTGATTCGGAGACCCTGGTGATCGCCGGCGATGTGGGCAACGGGGTCGAGGTGACGGCGGGCGCGGTGACCGCGCTGGCCCGGGAGTACGGGCAAGTCGTGTTCGTGGACGGGAACCACGAGTTCTATTCGTCAGGAGGCGAAATCGACCGGACGCGGGATCGGCTCCAGGAAGCGTTCCCCGCGAATGTCCACTATCTCGACCGGAAAGGGCCGTTCCGTCTCGGCAACACGGCTTTCGCCGGCGCAAACGGCTGGTACCAATTCCGGGAGCCGTCTTCCGGTTCGTTTCGGGCGCAGTCGGAGTGGTGGAGCTGGCGCTCCAACGACGCGCGGCTCATCTTCCCGGGGGGCGACCCACAGCAGGCGCTGGAACGGTGGGAAGAATCGAGGCGCACCCTGTTCCGCCAACTCGAATGCGCCCGCGACGATCCAGCCGTCGAGCATGTCGTCGTCGTGACGCACTCGGTTCCCCATTCCGGCGGTCTCCGGGATGGCTATGAGCCGGCGTCGAACGGCTCGTACTACAACGGGCTGTTCGAGGAAGCGAAGAACGGCGGGCCCGGGCTCCTCGCCAAGATGCGGGTCTGGTGCTTCGGGCACACCCACCACCCGGCGTTCTTCCGGGACCGGACGCCCGGGGCGGATGTCTGGTTCGTCGCCAACCCTCGTGGTTACCGCCAAGAGCGCCACAACCCGAGGCGCAACCGCACCGTCGAGGTCGATGTGGAAAACCCCGGCTACTGAATCCTGCGGGCTGCATCCGGCGTCGGACGCTCTCATTCCACGCAACGCTGGCATTGCCTGCGTTAGAATCGCGGTCCGAGGAGGAACTCGCGTGGCCAGCCTTTCCATCCGTAACCTCGACGAGACCACGAAGAAGCGTCTCCGCATCCGCGCGGCCGAGAACGGGCGGTCCATGGAGGCGGAAGCGCGCACCATCCTCGAAACGGCGGTGTCCGGAAGCCAAGGACCCGGGGACAACTTTTACGACGCGATACGGCGGATCGTGGAACCTGTCGGGGGAGTGGAATTCGAGCTGCCTCCGCGCGAGCCCATGCGAGAACCTCCGGACTTCAGCGCCGAGGAATTCTCCTCGTGATCATCGTTGATACGAATGTGATTTCGGAACTGATGCGCCCCCAGCCTGCCTCACGGGTGGCCGCGTGGGCGCGCTTCCAGCCGCCGGGCGAGCTGTTCACGACCACGGTGTCGGAGGCGGAAGTGCGCTACGGGGTGGCCCGGCTGCCTGCGGGCGCGCGGCGGGACGAACTGCACCGCACCGCGGACCAGGTCTTCCGCGGTCTCATGCGCGACCGGATCCTCCCCTTCGACAGCGAAGCCGCGCAGCGCTTCGCCGACATCATGGCGCGAAGGCGCCGCGCCGGACACCAGATCTCCATCGCTGACGCCCAGATCGCGGCTATCGTCGCATCCCGCGGCGCGACTGTCGCGACGCGGAACGCCGACGACTTTCAGGACTGCGGGGTGTCCGTCATCAATCCGTGGAAAGCCGCGTGACGAACCCCGCCGCCGGCAGCGAGCTAACCGCCGGTGGTGAAACCCGCGCGGCCCAGTTCTCCCGGTGGGGGCTCGGCCCTCACGCGCCTTGTCAGCCGGGCGGGCCGCGCCCGCCGGGAGAAACCCTCATGATCGGGTCCTCCTGCACACCCTCGCCCGTCATGAAAAGGCGCAGACGCGGAACGCCGAAGGTGCAAGGTGGTGACGGCCGCACGGGAACGCCGACCTCCGGTCGGCACAGCCCGCCGCAAGGCGGGCGGCGGGAAGAACCCCTAGTTCCGAGGTGGCCCCTTCTCGGCGGGAATCCCAGCGTTCGGCGTGATCCGTATATTGGAGTAGCACACACCGTTCGCGGCGCTGCGGGCCCCGTGCCTGCGCCCCCTGAAGGCGGACGGCAATGAACCGCCCGCGGCCCTGCGGGCCGCTGTGCCGACCGGAGGTCGGCCCAGTTCTCCCGGTGGGGGCCCCGGCTCTCGGAGTCCCGGCGACTGCATTTTCACAGCAACTGGCGGCGTTCCCTCGCGGCCAGCACCATCCGAACTGTCGGCGTCCCGGGCGCGACTGCATTTTCACAGCAACTGGCGGCCTCGGCACCCACCGGGTTCCACCACCGGCTGCCAAGCCTTCCAGAAGGCCGCCCGTCGCCACCAGCAGTCGGCCAGATCCCCCCGAACAGGAGTAAGCACAATGACCAGCAGGATCTCGCGAGCCGCGCGAACAGCCTTGATCTCCGCCGCAGGAGCGGCTCTTTTCCTCTCCGCCGGTTGCGGCGGCGCACCTGAGACCGAAATGGGCGATAACCCCTTCTTTACCGAGAGCACCCTTCCCTACGGGCTGCCCGCCTTCGATCTCATCGAGGACAGCCACTACCGGGCGGCGTTCGAGCGCGGGATGACCGAGCAGATCGAGGAGGTGGAGGCCATCGCCGCTGCGGCCGAACCGCCGACCCTCGAGAACACGCTGGTCGCCATGGAGCGGTCGGGGCGTCTGCTCGACCGGGTGGCACGGGTCTTCTTCAGCTTGGCGTCCGCCGATACGAACGACGAGATCAATGCCATCCGCGCCGAGATGGCGCCGAAACTGGCGGCCCACTCCGACCAGATCCTGCTGAACGCCGACCTCTTCGCCCGGGTAGAGGCGCTCTTCGAGGGGCGCGAGGCCGCCGGACTCTCGCCCGAAGAAGTACGGCTGGTGGAGCAGTACCGGCGCGACTTCACCCGCGCCGGCGCCCAGCTCTCGGAACCCGAGAAGGAGCGCATGCGGGAGATCAACGCCGAAGTCGCTTCCCTTTCGGCCGCCTTCAGCGACAACACCCTGAACGAGGTGAACGCCTCGGCAGTGGTGGTGGATACCGCCGAGGAACTCGCCGGACTTTCCGAAGGGGAAATCGCCGCCGCGGCCGAGGCGGCGAAGGCGCGCGACCTCGAGGGCAAGTACGTGATCGCCCTCCTGAACACCAGCGGCCAGCCGGCGCAGTCATCGCTCGAAGACCGCGCGCTGCGGGAGCGGATTGCGAATACCTCGCTCACGCGGGGCAGTCGCGGGGGCGAACACGACAACCGCGAGGTGATCGTGAAGATCGCGGCGCTCCGCGCCGAGCGCGCCGGGCTGCTCGGATACCCGCACCACGCCGCCTATGTCCTTGAGGAGCAGACGGCGCAGACCATCGAGGCCGTAAACGGGCGCCTCGCGGGGCTTACCCCGGCGGCAGTGGCCAACGCGCGCCGGGAAGCCGACGACCTGGCAGCCCTTGCCCGATCGGAGGGCGCCGATATCGACATCGCGGCCTGGGACTGGTCCTACTACTCCGAAAAGCTCCGGGCCCAACGGTTCTCATTTGACGCCTCGCAACTCAAGCCCTACTTCGAGATGAACGGCGTCCTGGTAAACGGCGTCTTCCACGCCGCAAACCAGCTCTTCGGCCTCCGTTTCGAAGAAAGGCCCGAACTGCCGGTCTATCACCCGGATGTGCGCATCTGGGAGGTCTTCGAGGAGGACGGCTCTCCGCTCGGACTCTTCATCGGCGACTTCTACGCCCGGCCGTCGAAGCGAGGCGGCGCCTGGATGAACGCCTACGTCTCCCAGTCAAACCTCCTGGGAACGAACCCGGTAGTCGCGAACCACCTGAACATCCCGAAACCTCCCGAGGGGGAACCGACGCTGCTGACCTTCGACGAAGTCATCACGATGTTCCACGAGTTCGGACACGCGCTCCACGGCCTGTTTTCGAGCGTCCGCTACCCCTACTTCGCGGGAACCTCGGTGCCGCGGGATTTCGTCGAATACCCCTCGCAGGTGAACGAGATGTGGGCCACTTGGCCGGAGGTGCTCCGGAACTACGCGATCCACCACGAAACCGGGGAGCCGATTCCGGCGGACCTTCTCGACCGGGTGCTGTCGGCGCGAACTTTCAGCCAAGGTTTCGCCACCACCGAATACCTGGCGGCCACGCTGCTGGATCTGGCCTGGCATCAACTCGACGCTTCCGACGTTCCGGAAGCCGACGGCGTCCTCGCGTTCGAAGAGTCGACGCTGGAAGCGGCGGGGGTCGCCTTCGCCCCGGTGCCGCCCCGCTACCGGAGCACCTATTTCTCGCACATCTGGAGCAGCGGCTATTCGGCCGGCTACTACTCGTACATCTGGAGCGAGGTCCTGGACGCCGATTCCGTCGAATGGTTCAAGGAGAACGACGGCCTGAAGCGCGAAAACGGCGACCACTTCCGGCAAACGCTGCTCTCGAAGGGTGGCAGCGTGGAAGCGATGGATCTTTTCCGCAATTTCCGCGGCCGGGACGCCGAGGTCGAGCCGCTGCTCAGACGCCGCGGTCTTAACTGAACCACACCCGCGCCGATCGGGGGCGGCCCCCGGCCGGGTGGCGGGCCTACTGCTCCCGGAGAGCTCCGATCACGCTGCGGCGGGCGGCGCCCACCGCGGGCAGGAAACCGCCGATGGCGCCGATGACGAGGGAAAGAACGATCCCCTGAACGAGGAGCTCCGGGGTCACCTCGAAGGCGAAGGCCACCTGGCTGAAGGAGGCCCAGTTGATCGTCGCCGCCCGGAACCCGTCGAACAGGAACCACGACGCGGCCCCCCCCACCGCGGCCCCGATGATTCCGAAGACGAGCGACTCGATCATCACCGACAAGACAATCGGCAGCCGGGAGAACCCCAGGGCGCGTAGGGTCGCAATCTCTCGGGACCGCGACGACACCGCCGCGTACATGGTGTTCAGCGCGGCGAAGACCGCGCCCGCCGACATCATGGCGACGATCATCCAGCCCACCGCCGAGATGAAGGCTTCGATCGGCCTGGATTGCGCGGCCATGTAGGTCGTCTGCCGCTCGGCGCCGAGACTCACCCGCGGGTCGTCGGTGAGCGCCGCCTCGAACCCATCGAACGCGGCCGCGCCCGTGAGTCGCACGAGCGCCACGTTCCAGGAGTTGCCGCGCTGATACATCTGCTGAAGCACCCGGGTGTCCGTCCAGATCTCCGATTCGACGACCCCTCCACCCGCAGTGAAGCGACCAACGACTTCCCACGAAGCCCGCCCGACATCAATCCGGTCCCCGACGAGCAGTCCCTCGAAGGCTCCGGCCGCCCCGTCGCCGACGATCACCTCGCTCCGGCCCGGTTCGAAGTTCCGCCCCTCGACGATCTCGAATTGATCGCGCAGTTCGAAAGCCGCGGCTTCAACGCCTCGGAGGGGGACGTTGGCATCGGTACCGGCGCCGATCTTCTTCCGGTCGATGATGACAGAAAGTTCCGGCGAAACCAGAGGACCATCCGGTCCGCGCGCTACCCCCGGCGCCTCCCAGAGCACCTGAATGTCCTGGTGGGTGAGGATGCTCGTGGATTCGCCGATCGAGCCCCTCCGCAGTACCACCGCGATGTCGTCGCGGGCCTGCCCGGTCATCACGGCACGGAAGCCGGCGGCCATCGAAAGCATCGCGACCAGAACCCCGACGACGCCGGCGATACCGAAGATCGCGACCACGGAAACAGCGCGCCGCTCCCAGATCGTTTCGATGTTGTAACGCGTCACCGCCTGGCACTGGCGGACGAAGGATCCAAGGGCCATCTTCCGCTTCCGTTACAGGCGACGAAGGGCGAGGGCGGTTTCGAGCCGCATCGCCCGCCATGCTGGAAACACTCCCACCACGAGCCCGGTCAACACGGCGAGGCCAAGGCCGAGGAGAAGGTCTTCGGGTCGCAGATACAGACCCGGGAAATATGCGGCAAGCGCCGGCCGGAGGACTCTTTCGAGTCCGACGGCGAGGAGCATTCCCAAAAAGCCGGCGGTGGTCACCAGGGTCACCGACTCCATGAGAACGAGACGCTGCACCCGGGTGGCCGTGAAGCCCAGCGCCTTCAGCAGCCCGATCTCGCCGATCCGCTCGCGCACCGACTGCGCCATGGTGTTGCCGGCGACCAGGAGGATGGTGAAGAAGACGGCGCCGAGGATCGAGGTCACGATCAGCCCCAGGTTGCCGACCTGGTTCGCGAACCCGGCCGCGAACGCGCCCTCGGATTCGCTCTTGGTCTCGGCGGCGGAGTTTCGGAAGGTGGCGTCAATGGCGGCGGCGATCTCCGGCGCCCGGTCAGGATCGGCGATCCGGACCGCGAACCACCCGACCTGGCCCCGGCCGAAGGAGCGGGCCTCGTCGAAGTAGTCGTAGCGGAAGAGGAACTGGTTCTCGTGCTCCACGTCGGATCGATAGATACCCACCAGCTCGAACTCCCACGCCGCGTCGCCCCGCCCCTCCTGCCGCCAGATGGTGGGGCGGAGCGGGATGCGGTCGCCGACTTTCCAACCAAGCCGCTCGGCGACCGCCCGGCCGGCGATGGCGCCGTTCCGGGTCTCGATCCAACGGGTTTTCTCCTCCTCGGTGAGAAGGATCTCCGGATACATGTCGAGGTACTCCGCCGGAACCACCGGAGACTGCATGCTCATCCAGTTCGATGGGTCCTGGTACACCCCGCCGAACCAGGTCATGTGCATGGCGTCCACCACACCCGGGATCTCCTCCATGTCGGCTTCGTAGGACTGCGGGAGAAGCTGGAAGAGCGAGACCCGGTGCCGCACCACCAGCCGGTCCTCGTTGGCGATCTCGACGCCCATCGAGAAGGCGGTCTGCAGCATCGAGAGCACCCCGAAGATGAGGAATGCGATGACCACCGAGGAAAAGGTCAGGAACGTCCTCGTCTTTTTGCGCCGGAGCGCCGCGCTGATCAGCGTGAAGGAACTCATACCGCCGCCCCCGCCGGTTCGTGGGCAGGCGGAACGATCGTCCCGTCGTGTTCCCCGTCGGCCAGCCGACCGTCCACCAGGTTGAGAATGCGGGACGCCCGCTCGGCCGCCTCCGGGTCGTGGGTCACCATCAGGATAGTCTTGCCGTGGTCGCGGTTGAGAGCCACCAGCAGGTCGAGGATCTCGCCGCCCGTCGCCCGGTCCAGATCCCCGGTCGGCTCGTCGCAGACGAGGAGCGCCGGATCGTTTACGAGGGCGCGGGCGATGCCGACCCGCTGCTGTTCGCCGCCGGATAGTTCCCGGGGACGGTGCCGGCGGCGATCGGAGAGCCCCACGATGTCCAGAGCGACACCGACCCGGCGGCGCCGGTCGCGGGCGGAGAGCGAGGTCAGCAGCAGCGGCACCGCGATGTTCCTCTCCGCATTCAGCGCCCCGAGCAGGTTCGAGAACTGGAACACGAAACCGATGTTGCGGGCCCTCCAGCCGGCCAGCCGCCGCTCCGAAAGGCTGTGAATCGGGGAACCACCGACGATCACTTCGCCGCTCGTCGGCCGGTCAAGCCCGGCGATCAAATTCAACAGGGTTGACTTTCCGGAACCCGAGGGCCCCATCAGGGCGAGGAATCCGCCCTTTTCCATTCGCAGGCTGAGCCCTCGAAGGACCGGAACCGGCGTGCGGCCTCGCCGGAAGGTGCGGCTGACGTTGCGCACGTCCACCATGGCGTCTGGCGGAGCGGTCGGTCCGGCTCCGTTCCCGCCGTTTCGCGCCGCAGTTGTGTTGTCACTCATCGTAAGTTCTCCCGGCAGCGTGCTCAGCGAGCCCGGCTGTTCCCACCACTCTCTCCATACGCATCGCCCCTCGGCGTTATTACAACTTCGGCGCCGTCCTCCAGACCATCAACTCCATCAATCACGACGCGATCGCCCTCCACCAATCCGGAGAGCACAAACACGTCGGATTCGCGGCGGTCGCCGAGCCGAACGGCGCGGCGCTGGACCCGTCCGTCGCGCACCAGATAGACGAGATCCCGCCCGGTGTCCTGAAACACCGCCGCGGCTTCGACCAGCAGACCCTCCGGGGCCTCTTCCGGTTCCGCTTCGGCGGAACGGAAACTCACCTTGACTCCCATGTCCGGAAGGATCCTGGGGTCCAGTTCTTCGAAGCCGATCCGCACCCGGACCGTGGCCCGGTCGCGGTCGGCCGTTGGAATGATCGCAATCACCCGCGCCGGGATCGTCCAGTCGTCGTAGGAGTCGAGGATCGCATCCACCGGCTGCCCGGGCGATACCCGGTTGATGTAGGCCTCGTTGACATCCACCTCGATCTCCAGCGAGGTCATGTCCACGATGGTGCCGATGCCGGTACGGGTGAAGCCGGCGCCTCCGGCGATCGGGGACATCATCTCGCCCGGCTGGGCGTTTTTCGCGGTGATGACGCCGTCGAAGGGCGCCCGGATCACCATGTCCTCGATCTGCTGGCGGATCACGTCC
Organism: Candidatus Marinacidobacterium sp.; assembly: GCA_965250045.1. Classification (GTDB taxonomy): domain Bacteria; phylum Acidobacteriota; class Vicinamibacteria; order Marinacidobacterales; family Marinacidobacteraceae; genus Marinacidobacterium. The sequence goes on along the minus strand of OZ252286.1, from coordinate 1,439,858 downwards.
GCCTGCCGTTCCGAAACCCGGATGTCCTCCTGCTGGCGCTCGCTACGCGCCTCCAGGGTCGCGACCTCTCCATTGACCTGGTCGAGGTCCGCCTGTCCGGCTACCCGCTCTTCCACGAGGCGTCTGGTCCGCTCCTGGCGAAGACGCGCCTCGGCAAGCTGGGCCTCGACTTCGAGCACCGCTTTCCGCGCCACTGACGTCTGCGCTTCCGCCAGTTGGAGATTCCGCTCCAGGTTCGAGGCGTCGAGCCGGGCGAGTACCTGGCCGGCGGTCACCTCCATGCCTTCCTCGATGGCGATATCGGTGATCTGCCCCGCCGTCTTGGATGAGACGGTGGCCTGCCGGCGCGCCGTCACGTAGCCGCTCGCGTTGAGGACCGTGGTCCCGGCGTCTACGGACACGGAGCGCACCCGGGCAGTGCGGACGGCCAAGGTTTCGGGTTCCGACCCGAGCAGGAAGACCGCCGATACGCCGCCCCCGATGACCAGGATCCCACCGATGATTGCGGTTACGAGCGCAAACGGACGCGAACCGCGCTGCTCCTCACCGATCTTCAGTTCGGCGAGCCGGTCGGCGGGTCTGGAGGGAGTCACACGGAGTCAGCAGAGGCTACGAGGCGCGTTTCGCAAAGGTTCCGGGCTCGGGCCGGGAACCCGGGTACCGCCTTTCGGGCAGATCGCGAAAGGCCCTTCGTTCTTGTAACGCGCCATGTGCGTGAATGTTACCGACGGCCGCCTCACGAACGGCCGGAACCCGGGCCCCCGAGCGAGACCCGGCGATCGGCCGGAAGGGTGAGCAGGACTCCGTAGCCTCCGCAGCGGGGATCCTGAACGTAGCCGGGAATCAGTCCTCCCGGCCGAAACCCGATGCGCATCTGCGCGGACACCGTCGGGTCCGCTACGTCCCCCGCCACCAGGCCTTCGTAGTACTCCTCGGCCGTCATCCGGTCAGCGACCGCTCCGTAGCCGTTCAACATGCCGACGGTGAGCTGTCCGCGCAGGCCGAGTTGAACGGCGGCGAAGTGCCGGGCCGCGTAGAGCGCCCGGGCGATACCTCGCCGCCTCCACTCCGGGTGGACCCCCAGATCGGCCCCATAAAGCCACTCCCCGGCCGGATCGTGAGCACCGAGCGACAACCCGCCCAAGAACTCCGGAAAGCGGTGCTGCGGATGCTCAAGATCGAGATTCAGCCGGAGGGTCGTGGTCGCCGCAATCGGGGTCTCCCGCCGCCCGTCGTCAAGGGCCACGAACTGACCCTCGGGGAAGATCTCGACGTGCCGGCGGTAGTGGTCGGCGCCGAAGCGTTCCGACGGGTCCAGCGTCGGAAAGACGATGCGCTGGAGTTCGGCCAGCGCCTCCGCGTGATGAGCCGCGGTGGGCGCGATTCTCCAGCGGGGCGCAGACGCCATTCGATCCGCGACCGCTACGCGGACGCCGGGCGGCGGAGACCAAGGGTCCCGATACGACCCTGTTCCTCAATCGGCCGCCCCGAGGCATCCGTGAGCACCCGCGGGGGATGGCTCTTCGCGGTCAGCAGGGACACCACTACGGTCGCCAGCAGGGAGACGGGGGTGGCGATGAGCGCGTTCGGCAGCTCCGTCATGTTTCCGGGCGACACCGCGCCCGAGACCAATTCCACACCGATGAGCCCCAGCCAGGTCGCCAGTCCGGCGACGATGCCGCACACGGCCCCCGGACCGTTCGTCCGTTTCCAGTACATCCCCAGGGTGAGCGGGCCAAACAGCCCCACCATCATGACGGTCCAGGACTCGACCATGAGCGAATAGACGCTCTGGAACCAGAGGGCTACCGCCAGCGCCAGTCCGCAAAAGATGACGACGCCCACCCGAACGGCGAGGAGCACCTCTTTGGGCTTCAGGTCGGGCGCCACGTTCCGCATGATGTTCTGCCCGAAGACGCTTGCCGGGGCGAGCAGTCCGCTGTCCGCCGAACTCATGAGCGCCGAAAAGAGCGCGCCGAGGAAGAGGGCGAGACCCACTGGCGGGAGGTACGCCATGGCGAGACGCGGCACGATCTCTTCCGGGTTCTGAAGCCCCGGCATGAGCACCGAACCGATCATCCCGAGGGCCACCGGGATGAGGCCGACCACCAGGTAGAGCGAACCCCCGAGGTAGGCGGCCCACTGCGCCACCCGTTCGCTCTTCGAACTGAGCGCCCGCTGCATGAGATCCTGGCCGGGGAGGTTGCCGAGCCCGATCACCAGCCAGGCCTGGACGAAGAAGAGCCATTCCAGCAGCCCGCCGGTGGGCAGGAAGCGCGTGCGCCCCTCCGGTAGACGGTCGAGCACCGCGGCAATGCCGCCGGCTTCCCCGAGAACGATGGGAAGCAGGAGCACGATCGCCGCGATCAGGACCAGCGCCTGGAAGAAATCGGTGAGTGTCACCCCCCACATCCCGCCGAGCACCGTGTAGATGAGCACGATTGCAGCGGCGATGAGGATGCTGGCGACGAAGGGAAGGCCCGCCATTGCCGAGAGCACGGTGCCGACCGCCAGGAGCTGAGAGCCCACCCAGCCGATGTAGGCCGGGAGAATGGAGAGCGCGGAAAGGATCTCCGCCGGCCTGCCGAACCGGCGGCGGAAGAAGTCGGGAACGGTGAGCAGGCGCATGCGCCGCAGGAGCCTTACGTAGAACGCGCCGGCGAGGAGCAGGCAGAGCGCAGCGCCAAACGGATCGGCGACCACCGCATTCAAGCCGCCCGCGTAGGCGGCCCCGGCCGCTCCGATCATCGTTCCGCCCCCGAACCAGGTGGCAAAGAGGGTGAAGGTGCAGAGTCCCAGGCCGAGCCGGCGGCCCGCGACCACGAAGTCGGTGGCGTTCTTGATCCGGGTGGAGGCGACGGCGCCTATGAAGAGGAGTCCCAGCAGGTAGACGGCGACCGTGACGATGACGAACGTCTGGGTCATCGTCCGACCACCGTTTGCGGGCTACCGCCCACTCCGGGTTGCTGGGCCGTAGCCGTGCTCACGGCGCCTCTCTAACGATCGATGCGCCGCCGGTACGCTTCGGTTTCGTAGACCTCCGGGTTCACGCAGTTCGGCGCGCGCTTCCGGTTCAGATGGGCGACCGCGTTCTCGGCGCACATGGTCGCCATCCGGTCCCGGGTAGCCACGCTGCCGCTGGCGATGTGCGGAAGCATCACCACCTGGTCACACTCACGGAGTCCCGGATGGAAGGCCGGCTCGTGCTCGAACACGTCGAGGCCGGCGCCGCCGATCTGGCCCGACTTGAGGGCGTCCACCAGCGCCGCCTCATCCACCACCGGGCCTCGCGCCGTGTTGATAACGATCGCGGTCTCCTTCATGCGGGCAAAGGCGTCCGCATTGAACAGATGATGCGTCGAGGGGTTGAGATCGGTGTGGATCGTGACGAAGTCGCTGCGCGCGAGGAGTTCATCGAACTCCGCGTATTCCACGTCCGAGCGGGCCTCGATGATCGCCTTCATCGGCGGATCGCAGGCCAGCACGTCCATGTCGAAACCCTGGGCGCGTTTGTGCATCGCCTGGCCGATCCGCCCGAAGCCGACGACCCCCAGCGTCTTCCGGCGCCCGTCGCCCCCGGGACTCACATCGGCGCCGAGCATCAGCGACGGCCCCCAGATCCGGTAGCGGCCGCCACGCATGTAGGCGTCGGCGGGAACCACCCGTCGGGCCACCGCCATGAGCAGCGCCCAGGCGAGGTCGGCCGTGGTGTCGGTGAGGACGCCCGGGGTGTTGGTAATGGGTAGCCCGAGTGCGGTCGCCGCCGGCACGTCCACGTTGTTGAAACCGACGGCGTAGTTGGCGACCCCGAGCAACTGCGGGGCCGATTCCATGAGTTCCCGGTCCACCGCCTCCGTCAGCAGGGAGACGTGCACATCGGCGCTGCGGGCGCCGGCCAGCACCTGGTCCCGGGGCGTCGAATCGCCGTCGGCGGTGGGCGCCACCTCCACCTCGGCCGCGGCGCGCAGCATGGCGAGGCCGGCCTCCGGAATGGGGCGGGTAACGAAGATGCGGCTCATGCGGCGATTCTAGGAGTTCGTGGATAGGGTAGTTCGAGCACAGAGACTGGTGAGGCGCCCGGCTGACAAGGCGCAAATCGGGAGGCATACCGGGTGTATTCCGACTGATTTGCAACGCAGAGCGAAGCGGTTCAGCCGGGATGGATCGCCGGTCGAATGCCGGACTACTCTATTCACGGACTCCTGAGGCAACTTGATCGTCGAGGAAACGAGCGAACCCGTCGTGGTCGGCGACGCCGGCGCCGATCCGGCGGATTCCCTCGCGGAGCGAATCCATGTCCGCCGCGTAGGAGAGACGGAGAAAGTGCTGTCCCTCGCTGCCAATCACGCCGAAGCTGCGGCGGTCCACCAGGGCGACCCCGTGGTAATAAAGCAGGAATCTGGAGACCAGGGTGGCCGGACTGGTCCCCGCTTTGACCGAATCCGGCAACGCCTCGAACGTGGCTTTCGCCCCCAGGGATTCACATACCCCGGAGATGTTCGGGAACACGTAGAAGGCGCCGAGCGGATTCGCGCAACGGATACCGGGAATCGCGTTCAGCGCCGGCACCACGTAGTCACGGCGGCGACGGAACTCGCCGACCATGGAGGCGACGACCCCGGCAGTCTTCGGACTCTCGAGCGCCTCGCGGGCTGCTTCCTGGATGAAGGGAGGAACGCAACTGACCGTGTTGATGTTGATCTGCTTGAAGCGGAGAGCTTCTTCCGCGGTGGGAAGCACGCACCACCCGAGCCGCCAACCCGTCATCGCAAAGCCTTTCGAATGTCCGCTCGCGATGATCGTGTTGCTCTCCATCCCCGGGAGGGAAGCCATCGAGGCGTGTTCGAAGCCATCGAAGGTGATGTGCTCGTAGATCTCATCCGAATAGATGCGGATGTCCGGACGGCCTCGCTCCTGCACCAGTTCGGCGACCTCGGCGAGCAGGTTCTTCGGCAGTACGCCGCCGGTAGGGTTCGACGGCGAGCACAGCATCAAGACCTTGGTCTTGTCGGTGAGCAACCGGTCGAGATCCTCTACCGTAAAAGAGAACCCCCGCTCCTCGCGGAGCGCGAGCGGCTTCGGGACCCCGCCGAGATAGGTGACCCACGACTCGTAGATCGGGAATCCCGGGCTCGGGTAGATCACCTCGTCGCCGGGGTCAACGTAGGCCATCATCGTGTAGCCGATAGCCGGCTTCGCCCCGGGGAGGACGATGATCCGATCCGGGCCCACCTCGATTCCGCGCGTCCGGGACACGTGAACGGCGAGCGCTTCCCGGAGCGGGGCGATCCCGGCGGGGTCGGTGTAGTGGGTGTCCCCGCGGCGGATGGCGGCGATCCCCGCTTCGTTGATGTGCGGGGCGCTGTCGAAGTCGGGTTCGCCGATGGTGAAGGGAATGACGTCCACGCCGCGGGCGCGGGCACGGGCCACGTCTTCGCCGATCTTGAAGGCGTTTTCGGTACCCATCTGGCCGAACCGCCGGGCAAAAAGAGGCATATTTCAGGATGGGCACCGGGGAAATCGGCTCCTCCTGAGGGAGACCGGGGCGCCGGGGGGCGGATGATATATTGGGGGACCGGACTTCCGGGCGTGCGGGATGACGGTTTGCTGCAGGGGATTTGATTGGGGCGGATGCCCCCCGGGCACGCCCCAGGTGCGGGTCCGTTGATGCGACGCACGATGAAGCTCATACAGTTGGCTGCCCCGGTGGCCGTGCCGTCGCTCATCCTCCTGTGCGGTCTGTCTCCGGCTTTCGGCCAGCCGGCCGAGCGAACGGCCGGGCAGCAAGAAAAGACCGAGCCAAAGGAGACTCCGGACCTGGCGGCCTACCCCTTCGAGATCGTCGAGGACGTAACCCAGGGGACCGAACCGGCAAGCGCCGACGTGACGGGCCAACTCGGCGTCTCGGACGAGGATTACATCCCGGAGGTTTTCCAATACCGCCGGCGCGGGGCCCAGCTGATTCAGCGAGAGCTGACCGGGGACCACCGCTCGACCGCCCTCACCGAGTTCCGGGTCATTGATCTGGAGGTGGACCCGGGAGATACCGTGCGGGCGATCGCCAAGGTGGAGCCGGCGTTCGAAAAGGGACGGCGTTTCGTCGCGGAGTTCTGGAGTCAGGAATACGGCCGGGCCTCGGTCATCTACGTGAACTTCAAGCCGCACGAGAAGGACAAGAACCTCTACCTCGGGCGCGGCAAGGTGGACCGCCACCACCCCGGGGGGCGCTACAACGTCGGCTCCACCATGATCACCGACGAACACGGGCACAAGAAGGCGTATTCCACCGAGTTCAATCCGGTCATGCGGGCCGCGGACGGTAGTCCCACCTACTTCGTTGTCTCGGAGAACCCGGAGGCGGACGTGACGCCACCCACTCTCCGCTCCGTCGAGATCCTGACTCCGGAGGTTGACGTCGGGCAGACCATCCGGGTCGAGGCCTTTGCGGAGGACAACCTCGCGGGGCCGACGCAGGCGCGGGCGGTGTTCGTCAGCCCGTCCGGGAGGCGGGCGGTACGGGCGGATCTGATCGGCGATTCCCGGCGCCCGGGGCGTTTTCTCGGAGCCTTCTCGATACCCGAGTGGTACGAAGGCGGGATGTGGCGCATCCAGAAGGTCGAGCTCTACGACGCGGCGCGGAACGGCGCGCTGATCTTCGCCGCGACCGCTCCCGCCCTCGCGGAAGCGAGCGTTCTCGTCGCGGAGAACCCGGACAAGCGGGACGACGAAGCACCGGTGTTGCTCGCCGTCGAACTTCCCCAACGGGAGGCTCTCGCCAGCGAGTCCATTCCGGTCGCGGCGCTCGTGGAAGACAACCTGAGCGGCGTGGACAAGGTCTATGTGTCCTTCCGGAGCTCGAGCGGCGCCGACCTGGTCCGGGTTGAACTCGAAAGCAAGAATCCCCCATTGAACAGGCCCTCGCTGGTGCCGCAACCGAACGTCTTTCGCGGAACCCTGAAGATCGAGACGTGGCAGGAACGCGGTACCTACACGGTGTCCCGGATCAACGTCTCCGACCGGGCGCAGAACTACCTGAACTTGAACCCGGTGCGCGACGAGGAGATCCGCGGCCTCGAGGTCTTGTTCCTCCCCGAAGAGAAGAAGGATCGGACAGCAACGGAGAAGTCTCGCCAATGAGCATGAATCGCCGTGACTTTCTCGGCGCCGCCGGCGCCGTGGCCCTCGGTCTGGGCGGCAGCGCGAACCGGCTGCTGGCCGACACCCCCGAGCGGACTTGTGTCGTTCCCGATCGGAGCCTGAAGACAAAGCATCTGGTCGTGATCCTCTACGGCAACGGCTGCCGGAAGAAGGACACCGTCGAAGATCCGGCACACGCCCCGCACATGGCGAGGATGATGGAGGCCGGAAGCGTCTTCACCGAGGACTTCGGCGAGACCGCAAACCTCCACGGCTACATGTACACCGAGATGCTGACCGGCCGGGAAACGGTTTCGGAGCATCCGCTCTATCCGACCTGGACCGAAACCGTCCGCAAGGAACTCGGCGGCTCGGTGAACGACTACTGGATGCTTCAGGGAGTCAGCTACTACCGGTCGTGGGTCTTCGACCGGAAGCACTGGAGCGCTCACCCGGACGGGGGGCTCCAGTTCGGCGCGAATTCGCTGACCATGAACAAGCTGTTCCACGACGACCAGGAAGCGTCGGCGGCGCAATTGGTGAAAGCCAACATCGAACCGGGGCTCGGTCACACCCGCCGGACGCGGAAGGATCTCGAGGACTGGCTCGCCGACGCGGTGTCCCGGCGAACCGACGTTCCGGCATCAACGAAGACTTCGCTCGTGGACCGGGAAGTCCCCCTCGGCGATGGACAGTGTTTCGAAATCGCCAGGCACCTGCTCCGGGATTTCCGGCCCAAGCTCATCACGATCCAGATGCTCGCCCTCGACGATGCCCACGCCGACGCGGGCTTTTGGGACTACGACACCGACTACGAGCAATACCGGCGGCACATCGCGGCCACCGATGAGCTCATCGGCAATCTGTACGATTTCATTCAGAACGACCCGTACCTGCGTGACACCACCTCGATCCTGCTTCGACCCGAATGCGGACGCGACGATGAGGTCAACGTGTACGGGCAGCTCCATCATTCGCAAGGGAACTACTACGCCCACAACGTCTGGACGCTCGGGGTCGGCCCCGACTTCCGGAAGAGTGCGGTGTTTCCCGAGCAGGTGATGCGGCGCGATCTTTGCCCCACCGTCGTCTATTCGCTCACCGGGAGAGACATCGCATCCCATGTCACGGGTTCTGTTCGTACCCAGATGTTCCACGAGGAGTACCGCCTGCCGGCGTACGTCCTCCGCGACCGCTTCGGTAATCCAGTCAAGACCTGAACGCCCGGCCACGGCTCCGGCCGCGGCCGTCGTCCTGGGATTGCTCACCGCGACCCCCGCGTTTCCGCTGCAACCGGCGCCAGAGGACCCGCCATCACTGGTGGAAGCCGCGCGGCGGCAGCGCGCCCGGATCGAGGCGAGCCGGAAGCAGCGTGGCGCCGCTCCCCGCTTCACCGACGCCGACCTCGCCGGCGGGCGCTTGCCGAGGCCGGACCGCTCCGCCGCTCCGCTCGAGACGGAGGCGCTCCCCGACCCCGCGATCACCAGCGAAGACCTTCCCCTTCGGGAACCCGGCGAGGACACCGCAAGCGCGGGTGACGACGAGGTTCGCGCCAATATGGAGGCCCGGCGGCGCGAAATCGCCGCGCGGGAAGACGAAATCCGGGAACGCCTGTTGGATATCGAGGCCTCCCTCGCCGCCGTCGGAGCCAGCGGCCTCCCCTACGCGGCTCGCAACCCGACTCGCTTCCAGAGCGCACTCGACACGACCCGGCTCCGCGCCGAACAGGAAAACCTCCAGCAGGAACTCGAAGCCCTCGCCGCCGAACGAGTGATCCTTCGGTGAGGCTCGCTCCTCGTCCGGACGGCGCCGCCGTCAGAGAACGCCGACCTCTGGCCAGTTGCTGTGAAAATGCAGTTGCGCGCGGGAACCCGACGGTCCAGATGGTGCCGGCCGCGAGGGAACGCCGACCTCCGGTCGGCACGCGCGGGGAGCGCGAAACCTGCGCCAATGACGTCGCGCCCTGCCAACGTGAGTGCTGCACCACCTTTTCCTGCGGTGGGGTGAACGGGCCGACCCGATCATGGGGGTTTCTCCGGTGGGGGCCGGCACCGCCCGCCGGAGGCGGGCGAAACCGCCGGATCTCAGCAGAGCGGGAGAACGCAGCTCCCCCTACGCGCCCACCTCGAACTCCACCCCGAACCGTTCCGCGTAGTCCACGAACTGGGTCGGGTTCGGGTCCACGTTCAGGATCACGAAGCTCGCGCCCGGCGGCCTCAGCAGGTAGCGGTCGAGCGAATGCCACGTCCCGGTCTTGTAGGCGTACCCCTTGCTCGGATCGATCAGGAAGGCGCGCACGTCCTCGGGTCGTGGAATCGCGTCGGGATCCTCGATATCGGTCGGCGCCGCCACTGCGACGACCGCGGGAGAACCTTCGAGCGGGATGAACGCCTGCGTCACCGCGAAGTGGCGCTCGAGGAGCCGGAAGCGCCGTCCCTCAAACGGCTGCCAGATGACATCCACGGTCGTCCGACCGTCGATCTGGAAGTCGATCGGGAAGAACCGCCGCTCGTCCGCGGGTCGTTCCCGCGCTTCCATGACCTCGCCGTAGGGGGCGAAGGACTCGGCGGTCATCCGCGCGATGGGGAGTTTGACGATTTGCATGAGTGTTCTCCAGACCGCCTCCCTAGAACGGGCCGAGCTCGATGTATTGGGCAACCACAAGCCCGCCGGTCGCGATCAGGAGAATGATCCCAAACAGCGGCAGGTAGTAGCGGATCCATCGCAGCAGCCCGACCCGGGCCATGACGAGCGTCGCCATGAAATACCCGGACGTCGGAAAGATCACGTTCGTGATCCCGTCACCCCACTGGGTGGCCAGCACTACCACCTGCCGGGTGACCCCGGCGAGATCGGCGACCGGCACCAGGATCGGCAGGGTGATGAGCGCCTGCCCGCTTCCCGACGGGACGAGGAAGTTGAAGGCCGTCTGGCCGAACAGAATTCCGACGGCGGTGAGCGCCGGCGGCAGGGACGACACCATCAGGGCGGCCCCATAGACCACGGTGTCCATCACCGCGCCCTCGGTCATCACCACGGAAACTCCCCGAGCCACTCCGCAGACCAGGGCGCCGACGAGGATCTCCCGGAACGAGTCGTTGAAGTCGGAACAGATCTGATTAGGCCCGCGACCCGCCAGCAACGAGACGACGACCGCCATGGCGACGAAGGCGCCCCCAATCTCCTCGAACCCGAGGCGCAACACGAGAACCGAAGCGACAAACGCCGCGAACAGGCCGAGCGCCACGATTCCGGCCACCTTCTGGCGTCCGCTGAACGAAACGGAGGCGGATCCGCCAGACACCGCGGGAACTGGTTCTCGAGGTTCCCCGATCCCGTTTCGCCGGGCAATCTCGCGCCGCGCCCGCCGCACCACGAAGACCGCCGCCGCGGTCTGCACGATGAGGAAAAAGACGAACCGGTAGGAAGCCCCCGAAAACATCGGCAGGCCCGCCAGCATGTGCCCGATCCCCACCGTCGAGGGCACCGTCACGCCAAATGCCGCGCCCAGGGTCGTCGGAAGCAGTGCTACCGCGGTTCCGGTGACCCGACTGCATCCCAGACGAACGAGCAGGGGCAGCACGATCGGGAGGTAGGCGATGGAGAGCTCCGGCATGCCCGCCACCCCCGACACCGCGGAGAACGCGAACATGAGCGCCGGGATCAGGAGTTCGACGCGCTGCCCGGTGGCCGCGGTCAGGCGATTCACCCCGAGGTCCAGGATTCCGGCCCGGCGGATCACCCCCACGGAACCCGCGACCAGAAACACGAGGAACACCACGCTCGCCGCGGCGGTGAGCCCGTCCGGGATCGCGGTCACGACGTCCATGAACCCCGCCGGCGACCGTTCGACCACCTGGTAGGACCCCGGCACCACCGCTTCCCGCCCGTCGGGAAGGACCGTCCGCTCGTAGCGGCCCGCCGGGATGATCCAGGTGAGGAGCGCCGCTACCGCGATGAGCGCGGAGAGGACGATGTAGATGTCGAGACCGCGGCGCCCCTCAGGCTGATGACCGGACTTCGGGAGCCCCATCCGGCAAGGGTATTAGGAACCGGTCCGGTTCTTCCCGGACGCAGGGTGCGTAACCACGCCCCGGGCGGCTGCTCTACCAGCGCGCGGCCTCGGTTCAGCTGCCGTTGTGGTCCAGCAGTTCGATGTTGTCCTTGCGCGCCGCCTCGCGGAGGCGCCGGTCGAGCGACGCCAAGGGAAGCCCCCGGCGCATGGCCACTTCGAGATAGGCAGCGTCGTACGCGCTCAACCGGTGCCGACGGGCGAGATCAAGAATCGTCGCCTCGTCGTGGTTCGAATCTAACAGGATGTGCATTTTCGCGAGATCAGCGAGATTGTCCCGAGTGTCTGCCGCCGAAAGACGGCCTCGGCGTTCGTTGCTGATCAGCGCATTGCGCAGCTCGTACCACCAAATTCCGGGCGCAACGGCCCCTTCCTCAGTCACGCGGCGCATCGCGCGGTCGGCCAGAGGCTGGGCCTCGTCCTCGAGGCACCAGGCGAGCACGACCGAATTGTCGAGGACGAACGAGGTCAATAGCGGTGCCCTTCATGGATCGTGGCGATCAAGTCATCAATGGAAGCAGTCTTGCCAGCTCTCTTCAGACGAGCGCGACGCTCCACGATACGTCGAGCGGCCTCCGCGGCGCGCTCCCGGTCGTCCACGTCCACCGGGACAAGTCGAGCCACGGGCCGGCCGTGCCGGGTGATCGTGAGGCTCTCGCCGCGCTGCACGCGGTCGAGAAGCCGAGGCAGGAAGGTCTTCGCCTCGTAGGCACCTACGGTCTCCATATGAGCATCTCTCCGACTAGCTGGTTCGACTAGTCTAACTCGGCCGAACCCGCTGCCGCGGATGGGGCCTGGCCTCTACCCTCCTCCGCCGGGCTCGACGCGGAGGAGAGCCGATCCGGCGGCGACGGCGTCTCCGACTCCCGCGGCGACGTCGCTTAGAGTTCCACCGACCGGAGCGCGGATTTCCCAGTGCATCTTCATGGACTCGATCACCGCGACGACCTCGCCCTCCACCACGCTGCTTCCGGAGTCCACCACGCTCACCACCACACCGGCGAGGGGCGCCCGGACCTCACCCTCCTGGCTCGCGACTCCGGCTTTTTCTCCGCCTCCGGACAGCTCCAGGATGAGCGTTTCCCCGGCCACCGTGACGGCCACCTCGCGGCCGCCCGGGAGGGGAGTCGCCGTCGCCCGCAGCGGCTCCGTGGCTCCCGTCTCCCTGACGGCGTCGCCGGAAAGCAGAACCTCGCCGGATCGGCTCCCCGGATCCAGCCGGGGAAAGCTGCCGTCCGTCCCAAGCGATCGGAACGCGTCAGCGGCCGCCGCCCGCCGCGGCCGCAGCGCCGCCGCCGAGAGCGCTTCGGCAACCCGCTCGTGGCGGAGGAGCGTCTCAAGTGGGCCCGGCAGTCGCGACACCACCAGTTCTTCGACCCGCTCCTCGACCCAGCCCGCGTGCGCGTTCCCGGCGAGGAACTCCGGATGCCGGAGAACGGAAATCAAGAAGGAGACATTCGTCTCCACGCCGTGAATAACCATGTCCTCGAGGGCGGCGGCCAGCCGGGCAGCGGCCGCCGCCGGAGTCTCGCCCCGGGCGATGACCTTGGCGAGCAGGGAATCGAAACCCGGAGGAACGGCAGCGCCCTCGACGACCCCTGAGTCCACCCGGATGTCTTCTCCTTCCGGCTCCCGGTAGCGGCGGAGCCGACCGGGGCTCGGGGCGAATCCGTTCCGCGGCGACTCGGCGAGGACCCGCACCTCCATCGCCGCTCCCCGGGGTGTGAGTGGCCGGAACGCCTCGGGCCGGGAAACGGGCTGCGGCAGGGAATCGGGCCAAACGCCAGCGGCGAGCGACAACTGCGCATCCACCAGGTCCACCCCGTACACCTCCTCGGTGACCGGGTGCTCGACCTGCAGCCGGGTGTTCACTTCAAGGAAGAAGAAAACGCCATCCCGATCCAGGAGGAACTCCGCCGTCCCCGTGCCCCGGTAGCGGCTATCGGCCACCAGGCGCAGCGCCGCCTCCCCCAAACGCGCCCGCAGCTCCTCCGAGATTCCGAATCCGGGAGACCACTCCACGAGCTTCTGCCGGCGGCGCTGGACTGAGCATTCGCGCTCCCCCAGATGGACCCCGCCGCCCCGCCCGTCGCCGAAGATCTGAATCTCGACGTGGCGCGGCCGGTCGAGCCAGCGTTCGAGGAACACCCGGCCATCGCCGAAGGCCGCTTGGGCTTCGGCGGACGCCGACGCCAGCGCGCCAGCCAGATCCTCCGGGCGGCGGACGACGCGGATCCCGATACCCCCGCCACCCGCCGCGGCCTTGACCGCACAGGGGAAGCCGAGCCCCGCCCGTTCCACTTCGCGTACCGGATCCCCGGTGGCGGCGAGCTCTTCCGAAGACAGCGAGGGCAGCACCGGAACGCCCGCTGCGATCGCGGTTTGCCGCGCGGATTCCTTGTCACCGAGCCAGCGCATGGCCTCGGCGGTCGGTCCCACGAAACCGATACCGGCGGCTTCCACCGCAGCGGCGAACGAGGGACTCTCCGACAAGAAGCCGTATCCCGGGTGCAGGAGATCCGCCCGAAAGCGGCCCGCCGCAGCGATCACGGCCGATCCGTCCAGAAAGTCCGGAACTTCGAAGACCTCGTCCGCCTCCGCCCGAACCGGCGCCCCGCGGTCGGCGGAAGTCGAGACCACCGCAACCCGGCAGCCGCGCGCCCGCGCGGAACGGAGGATCCGCCGCGCGATCTCGCCCCGGTTGGCGATCAGCAGCCGCGGGGGCGCGGAGGACACGACGGACCGTTAGCGGGTCGCGCCACCCGAGGACTTTGATCCGGGGGCCCACGGCGGCGGCGACTTGGAGAAGAAGGCAGCCGTACCCGCCTGCCCTTCGTCGGAGGCCCGGGCGGCAGCGATCGTACGAACGGTCAATTCCTCGATGTCCGGCGGGGGCAGTGGAGCCTCCCGCAGCATGAGCGCCTTCGCCTGGCGGACCGCGCGCGGCGCGCTCTCGAGGAAACGCTCCAGCGTCACCCCGAGCACATCGGAGAGGCCGCCGACCGGAGTCAGCTCGTGCACGATGCCGGCGGCAAGGGCCGCCTGCCCCCTTGCCACCGCCCCCCCGAGCAGGAAGGGACCGGCGCGGCCGGGGCCCAGGCGCCGCACCACGTAGGGAGAGATGACCGCCGGAACGAGTCCGAGGCGCGCCTCCGGGGTTCCGAAGCGGGCGGCTTCCTCGGCGACGACGTGATCGGCACACACCGCGAGTCCGAAGCCGCCTCCGAGCGCCGCTCCCTGCACTGCCGCAATGACCGGCGCCGGGAACGCGGCAACCGACCGGAAAAGAGTTGCAAAGCGCCGCGCGTCGTGGCGGTTTTCTTCGTCGCTCGCCCGTCCCGACTCCCGCATCGCTTTCAGATCGGCCCCCGCGCAGAAGACCCTCCCCTCCCCCCGCAGCACCACCACCCGGCACTCCTCCGCCGGCAAAGCGGATAGCTCCGCCAGGCGCGCCGGAATTCCCGCGACCATCGCCGGGGTCAGGGCGTTTCTGGCGTCGGGTCGCCGGAGAGTGAGACGGACCACGCCGTCCGCTTCGAAATCGAGCTGGAGATGCGGGGAACTCATGGTGTCGGCGAGGGGGAAGCAAACGCTTCGGAGACCGGGCGATTCTCGGGGGGAATGGTGGACAGGAGGGCGGCCGGGATCCGCACCCGCTGGCGGAGCAGGCCCTGCGCGAGCGTCTTCCCCTGAGGATCGAGCAACAAGCTGCGGGTGCCGCCGCCCCCGAGCGCCCGCTCCAGAATGAAGTTGAGCGCCCAGAGTCCCGGTACCTCGTAGCGCGTAACGGGCCCGTCGGTCACCTCCCGAACCCACTGCGCGACGACCGGCCCCGAGAGGTGCTCCCGGAGCCACTCGTAGCAGGCGGCGCTCCGCCCGATGATCCCGATGTTGGCGGCGTCTCCCTTGTCCCCGCTCCGCGCGTGCGCCACCGCCCCGAGGGGCGCCTCGACGATGGAGCCGGACCCGGGAAAGTCAGGCACCGGACGCCGTTCGGCGCGCGGCGGCCGGTTCCCGGCCACGGGGGAGGTCGGGCCCTCGAAGGGCACGCGCTCTTCGGCGACCAGCTGCTCCGTTCCGTCGGCGGCCATCCGGATCACCGAGACGGTCGCCGAAACCCAATCCCGCGGGACGAGCGCCGGCCAGTAGCCAACCACCTCGGAAATCGCGGGCGCACCCCCGGTGACGGCGAGGCCCGCCGGCCCGCTCAGGATGAAGGCGGGGAGCAGCTTGCGGAAGACCTTCAGCGGTTCCCGGGTCGGGCTCCAGGCGGCGAATCGGACGAGTCCCTCCGAGGGATCAAGGCGCGATGCATCGGCGAGGCCGCGCTGCGCGGCGTCCGCACCCGCGAGGTCCACCCGCAGCTCCACCGGAAAAGGAACGCCCGCCGCTTCGCAGTCGGCCCGGAGCCGCTCCCGGAATGCAATCTCGAGCGCCCCCGCCTTCTTTCGGACATCCGGGCCACCGACCACCAGGCTGCCCCGCACGCTGAAGCCGCCCCGGACCGAAGCACTCACCTTGAGGTCGCGCGGAGGCGGCCCGCCGCGCGCCCCCTCGACAAGCACCCGGTCCTCCCCGGCGGCGGCAACGCGGAGTCCCGAAAAGTCCACGGTCGCGTCCGGGCAGAGATAGCACTCCGGATCTCCCAATTCGTAGAGGAGTTGCTCCCGAGCCACTGCAGGAGAGACCAGCCCTCCGGACCCCGGCTGCTTCGTGAGAACGAACCGGCCGTCCTCCTCCACCTCGACAACCGGAAAGCCTTCCCTGCCCAGTCCCGGGACCCGTTCCCAGTCGGTGAAGTTCCCCCCGGTGGCCTGTACCCCGCACTCGATCAGGTGCCCGGCCACGATGCCGCCCGCGATGCGGTCCCAGTCGCCGGGGTCCCAGCCGAAGGCGTGCCGGATGGGCGCGAGCGTGATTCCGGTGTCCGTGACGCGTCCGGTGACCACCACCTCCGGCCGATGGGCCAGGGCCCGCACGATCGGCTCGGCCCCGAAATAGGCGTTCGCCGACAGGACATCGGCTCGACGCGCTGCGAACGCGGCGCCGGTTTCCAGGTTGTCGAAGCCGACCCCTTCGGCCAGCAGGGGGTCGAGCCGGTCCATCAGGTCATCGCCCTCGACCACCGCGACCGTCAGCTCGACTCCTGCCTGAACCGCCGCCCGGAGCACCGCCTGCGCGCAGCCCGTGGGGTTCACCCCTCCCGCATTCGTGATCACCGTGATCCCGCGTTCCCGGATGGCCGGAAGCAGGGGGGCGATCTGGTCCACGAAATCCCGGGCGTATCCGGCGGAAGGATCCCGGGAGCGCTGCTTTTGCAGGATGCTCATCGTGATCTCGGCCAAAAAGTCCGCGGTCACGAATTCGGGCGGCTCCGGACCCAGCACCTGAGACCGGAGCGCCCGCGGGTCGTCTCCCCAGTACCCGCCGGCGTTGCCGACCCGGACGGTTCTCTTCCGCATTGGCCGCTTCACGATGCCGGTGCCACGCGTTCCCGGACGCCTACATCCGGAAGATGCCGTGTCCGGATTGGGGCACGGGGGCATTCGCGGCCGCCGCCAGGCTCAGCGCGAGCGTCCGGCGCGTGTTCCGCATGTCCGCGATTCCGTCGTCCCAAAGGCGGGCCGTCGCGTAGTAGGGGCTGCCCTCGCGCTCGTACTTTTCGCGCACGGGCGCGGCAATGTCTTCGGCCTCGGCGCCGGTGAACTGCTCCCCGCCGCGCTCGCGCTGCTCGCGCTTGACCTGGACCAGTACGGACGCGGCCTGTTCGCCGCCCATCACCGAAATGCGGCTTGAGGGCCACGACCAGACGAAGGTCGGATCGTAGGCGCGCCCGCACATGGCGTAGTTGCCCGCCCCGAAACTGCCGCCCGCGATCAGCGTGATCTTGGGCACCCCCGCGGTCGCCACCGCGTTCACCATCTTGGCCCCGTCCTTCGCGATTCCGCCCTGCTCGTAGCGCGCCCCGACCATGAACCCGGTGATGTCCTGGACAAAGAGCAGCGGCAAACCCTCGCGAGCGCAGAGCTGCACGAAGTGGGCGCCCTTCAGGCCGCTCTCGCTGAAGAGGACACCGTTGCTGGCCACGACTCCTACCGTGATGCCTTCGATCCGGCCGAACCCGGTCACCAGCGTCGTGCCGTAGCGCGCCTTGAACTCATCGAGCCGGCTTCCGTCGAGCAGTCGGGCGAGCGTTTCGCGAATGTCCACCCGGACCCGGCGGTCCCGGGGCCAGATTCCGAGGATTTCCTCCTCCGGGTAGTCGGGCGGTTCGGGATCGGCGTCGCGGATCGGCTTCCGGGACCCGACGGGCAATCGCCCGACCGATTCGCGGAGAATCCGGATCGCCGCGTCGTCATCCTCCGCAAGGTGGTCTGCCACCCCGGAGCGTTCGGTGTGGACCCGGGCGCCCCCGAGTTCCTCGGGGCTCACCTCCTCGCCGGTCGCGGCCTTCACGAGCGGCGGACCTCCGAGGTAGATGGTCCCGGTTCCCGAGACGATCACCGCTTCGTCGCTCATCGCCGGGACATAGGCGCCCCCGGCCGTGCACATCCCCATCACCGCGGCGAGCTGCGGGATGCCCCGGGCGCTCATCACGGCCTGATTGCGGAAGATCCGCCCGAAGTGGTCACGGTCGGGGAAGACCTCGGCCTGGAGAGGCAGGAACGCCCCGCCGCTGTCCACCAGATACACACACGGGAGTTCGCAGCGGGCCGCGATTTCCTGGGCGCGGAGGTGTTTTTTCACCGTCAGCGGGAAGTAGGTCCCCCCCTTCACGGTCGCATCGTTCGCGACCACCATTGCGAGCCGTCCCGAAATCGAAGCCACTCCCGCCACCAGGCCGGCGGCCGGGGTGGGGGCGTCGTAGCACTCGTGGGCGGCGAGCGACCCGA
The DNA here is from genome assembly GCA_965250045.1 of Candidatus Marinacidobacterium sp. Lineage (GTDB taxonomy): Bacteria > Acidobacteriota > Vicinamibacteria > Marinacidobacterales > Marinacidobacteraceae > Marinacidobacterium. The sequence continues at coordinate 1,421,756 of OZ252286.1, read as the reverse complement.
TCTCGAGGAAGGGGGAACCCGGATCGGAGAGCCGTTCGATCCGCTCGCGCACGAAGAGCTTCCCCTGCTCGGAATGGCGGGCCCGCGCCCGGCCGCCGCCACCCTGGCGGACCTCGGCAATGCGCGCCTGCAGGGTCTCTGAGAGCTGGCGGTTGTGGGCCTCGTTGGCCCGGAATTCGTCGGATTCCGTCGAGATGTGGGATTGGAGCCGGGCCAAAGGAGGTTCCTGAAACGGCATGATTCTAGTGAGGCCCGGAGCGCCGGTCTTCAGACCGGCATCGCGGCCGGAGGCCGCGAAACTCCCTTGGTGAGCCTCTCCGATGGCCCGGATCCCTTCGGGGACGGCGAAACGCACCCGGGCCATCTCCCCGTTACTGCTACTAGTAGCAGTCCCACCGACCTCGCCAGAGCTACTAGTTACGGTCCCACCGACCCTGCCAGAGTTACTAGTTACAGTCCGAAAACCGGCGGATCGACCCCAATTCGGAGCAGCAGACCCGGTTACTGCTACTAGTTACAGTCCCACCGACCCCGCCAGAGCTACTAGTTACAGTCCGAAAACCGGCATATCGCCCCCAGTTCGGAGCAGCAGGCCCGTTCACTGCTACCAGTAACAACCCCGCGGCTGTCGCCGGCTCCGCCCTTACACTCGCTCGTTTTGGAGGCTCGCCCATGAACGCACTCCGTTCTTCCGTTGTTGCCGCCGTTGCCGCACTCTCAGTTGTCGTCTTCGCATCCTGCGGCGGGGTCGGCACCGGCGACCTGGAAGGAGACCCGACCGACCCCATGACCGTTTTCGACGAGGCACTGAGCCACTTCGAGCGGCAGGCGCTCGCCCATTTGCCCACCCCGTTCGAGGAGATGCCGACCCTCGCCGCCGAGCTCGGCGGCCCCCGCCTCTTCGTCAAGCGGGACGACCAGACGGGCCTCGCCTTCGGCGGCAACAAGGCGCGAAAGCTCGACTTCATCCTCGCCGACGCGGTCGCCAAGGGCAGCGACAGCGTCATCACCTGGGCGGGAGTGCAGTCCAACTGGGCGCGGATGACCGCCGCCGGCTCCCGGCGGCTGGGGATGGATCCGATCCTGGTTCTCCAGCGGCGGGAGGATCAGTCGATCGCGCCGGCGGACGGGAATCTGCTGCTCGACCGGATCCTGGGCGCGGACGTGCGCATCATCGAACCGGACGAGGACCGGGAAGCGATGGTCGCGCAGATCGCCGCCGCCGAGCGCGAGTCCGGGCGGAATCCCTATGTGGTGTCGGTCGGAGGGTCCCTCACCGGAGGTTCGATGGACCTGCCGCTAGGAGCGGTGGCCTATGCAAACGGTTTCCGCGAACTGCTCGTCCAGGCGCGGGACGCCGGGGTGACGATCACCCACCTTGTCCATGCCTCGGGCTCGGGCAGCACCCAGGCCGGACTCGTGGTCGGAGCCAAGGCGCTCGCCCCCGAGGTCCGGATCATCGGCATCAGCACCGGCGGCAGCAAGGTGGCGGGAGAGGCGAACGTCCTCGCCATCGCCCGGGAGACGGTCCAGGCGATGGGACTCGACCTGGAGATCGGACCGGATGACGTGGTGGTCCACGACGAGTACTTCGGCGAGGGGTACGGAATCCTGAACCCGGGAGTCGTGGAAGCCATCGCGCTGACCGCCCGCACCGAGGGCATCCTGCTGGATCCGGTCTATACCGGGAAGGCCATGACCGGACTTCTGGACCTCGCCAAGAACGGCCACTTCAGCGCGGACGACGTTGTCGTGTTCCTGCACACCGGCGGCACCCCGGCCCTCTTCCCCTACCGCGAGGCCCTCCTGGAGGATCTGCCGAAACCGACCGACGAATGACCCGTAGGCACGGGACCGCCGCCATTTGCTGTGGTGGGGACGCCAATAGAGCGTTTGGCGCGAAGGCACGGGAACGCCGACCTCCGGTCGGCACGCGCGGGAGCGCGAAACCAGCGCCGATGACGCGACGCCATGCCAACGTGAGCACCGCGCCTCTTCATGCCCGGCGGGGTGGGCAGGCAGACCGATCATGGTCGTTTCTCCCGGTAAGGGCCTTCAGACCGGCATCGCCGCCGCGGGCGGCGACGGAATCCTTTACGTCCGGGAAAGGAACAAATCCATGAGTGAACTCTTCGCATGGGTGCCGTGGTTCAAGGAACTCGCTCGGAAGATCGCGGCTGGCGGTCCGGAGTATCTCGCGCGGCACACGCGGGAAATCCCCTGGAACACACAGGGCGAATCAGCGCTCGTGCGATACGGAGACGAGAACACCATAGATCCGTTCTCGTTTTTCCGTTTCCTTGCGTCGAAGAACGAGCCCCCGCATTGGGAGCGAGTGCACCCCGCGATCTCACGACACTTCGGGCTGACCACCGGGTCAAGTCGCGACTTCGACCAGGGCTACTACTTCCCGGCATCGAAACAGCAACTCTTGTTCCACCAGCTCCTCGCCTACGCGACCGCGCTCGGCCTCCCGGGAGGGATGCTCGTTTATGCCAAGGGCGAGCAAGGGCCAGCCGTTCACCAGGTGCGTAACTGCGGAAAACAGCTTGAGGTATTCGCCCTGGATCTTGCCGAGGAGCCCGCAGCGATCCTTGCGCAGATAAGCGAGTTGGCGGATCGGGTGCGGGCCATGGCATCGAAAGCGCCCGTCGCACGCGCCGCCTGATCTGAATTCCACAGTCGCGGCCTGGGGAACTCGGGAGTTCATGACGTTTGCAACCTGTCCCGTATCGGGTTACGATCTCTTCGTGAGGCGCCGGCTTCGATGAGGCGGCCTCCCCTCCCCCATGAGTACCTGGCGGGCGAGAACCCGTGATCAAGACCTTCCGGAATCGGGGTCTCGAACGCTTTCACCTAGAAGGCGATGGACGACGCCTACCGCCGGAACTCCTGTCACGGCTCGAACGCCGGCTGGATCGTCTGGACATCGTGAAGAATCCCGCAGAGATGGGGCCGCCGGGCTTCGCACTTCATCCGCTGAAGGGCTCCATGGCAGGGTGGTGGGCTGTTCGGGTGTCCGGCAACTGGCGTCTCATCTTCCGCTTTGCCGACGATGGCAACGTCGTGGACGCCGATCTGGTTGACTATCACTGACTTTGTTTCGGCTCACCCAGGAGAGACCCAAGGATGACGAGAAAGAACCCGTCACACCCCGGTCTGTCGGTGCTGCATGACTGCATCGAGCCATTGGGGCTGACCGTCGCCGAAGCCGCAAAGAGGCTCGGAGTCAGCCGGAAGCAGCTATCTGCGCTGGTGAACTGCCGCGCGGGAATTTCTCCGACCATGGCGATCCGACTCGACAAGGTGTTCGGCGGCGGCGCCGACGCCTGGTACCGATTGCAGGCGAACTACGACCTTGCTCGGGCGGTAGCCGCAGCAAAAGACCTTCAACTTGAGCGACTCTGGCCGAAGCCGGAGGATCCCGAGCAGGTCTCGGTGTAGCGTCCCACCCACGCCCGGCGTGTGCTCGGGCGACCGACGCGCTCTCGTTCGGCGCGCCCACGCCATCGCCAACTCCCGCGAGGGCAAGGAGACATGAGTGTCAGCCATGTGATGCAGGAGCCTCCCCATCCGGGTGCGGTTGTCCTTCACGAGTGCATGGAGCCTCTTGGCCTAGGAGTCTGCGCCGCAGAAAGTCGTTACGTTGACGGATTCGAGTTGGGGGCGGGTTGTGATGGGGGGGATAATGTGCGTATAAGTCTTTGATATAGTGTGTTTTATGACGGTTTCCGTTGTTGGGAGCCGTGGTTGAGGAGACGGGTGATGCCGACGAGGTTTCGTGCTTACCAGCCGGATCAGATTCTGTTGATGCCGGTGAAGCTGAAGGACTGGGTTCCGGAGGGGCACCTGGCGCACCAGGTGAGCGACGTGGTGGACAAGCTGAACCTTGCGGCGTTTTACGCGCGGTATGAGGGGGACGGCCGTCGGAACGCGCCGTATTCGCCGACGATGATGGTGAAGGTGTTGATCTACGGGTATGCGACGGGGGTTTTTTCTTCTCGGAGGATTGCGCGGAAGTTGGAGGAGGACGTTGCGTTTCGGATGCTGGCGGCGGGGAACTTTCCGCAGCATCGGACGATCTGTGAGTTCCGGCGGCGTCATCTGCGGCACTTTCAGGCGTTGTTTTTGGAGGTGGTTCGGACGTCGCGAGAGATGGGGCTGGTTCGGTTGGGGACGCTTTCGATCGACGGGACGAAGGTCCGGGCGAACGCGAGCAAGCGGAAGGCGATGAGTTACGACCGGATGGTTCGGGAGGAGGCGCGGCTGAAGGAGGAGATCGAGGAGTTGACGGCGCGGGCGGCGCGGGTGGATGAGGAGGAGGATCGGCGCTTTGGGAAGGAGGTGCGGGGGGAGGCGTTGCCGGCGGAGCTGCGGCGGCGGGAGGATCGGCTGAAGGCGATCGAGGCGGCGCGGGAGCGGTTGGAGGCGGCGCAGCGGCGGGCGGACGACGAGCGGGGCCGGCAGCCGGGGCAGGATCGCCCGGCGAAAGGCGGGAGACCCTACAAGCGCCCGTATGGGGAGCCGGAACCGAAGGCGCAGAGCAACTTCACGGACCCCCAGAGCCGGATCATGAAGACGAGCACGGAGGGATTTCAGCAGAGCTACAACGCGCAGACGGCGGTAGATGACGAGAACCAGATCGTGGTGGGGGCGAGCGTGGGAGCGGGAGCCAACGATGTGGAGCAGTTGCTTCCCATGCTGGACGCGGTGGAGGAGACCCTGAGAGCGAAGCCGGAGGAGGTTCTGGCGGATGCGGGATATGTCAGCGAGGCGAACCTTCGGGAGTTGGAGGAGCGCGGCATTGCGGGGTACGTGGCGCTGGGCCGGGAGGGGAAGAAGCAGGCGGCGGTGGATCCGGCGACACGCCCGGCGACGGATCGGATGAAGAAGAAGCTGGAGACGGAGGCGGGCCGGGCTCGCTACGCCCGACGGAAGTGGTTGTCCGAAGCGCCGAACGGCTGGATCAAGGAGGTGCTGGGTTTTCGCCGCTTCAGCTTCCGGGGTCTGGCGAAAGTGCAGGCCGAGTGGAACCTGGTGTGCCTGGCCTTGAACATCAAGCGGATCGGAGCGCTGAGAACCGCCTGATGGCACACCCCGAGACCGCTCGCAGCGGGTTCCAACCGGAAATACGCCGCATTGGTGCCGTTTCGGCCACCCCCAACCGGTTGCTGGCGCCGAGATTACTCCCCAACCCGGATGCCGGCTTGGTTCCGAACGTATCTACGCCCCATCCCCACAACTCCTGCGACGCAGGCTCCTAGCAGCCTGTGGAGAAAGTGACGTGAGCACCGAGAACGGCGAGGCGCCCGGCTGACAAGGCGCGTGAGGGAGGAATACCGAGTGTATTCCGACCGAAACGCAACGATGAGGGTCGCGAAGCGGCCCGGTTCAGCCGGGATGCATCGCCGTTCGAATGCCGCGTGACTTTTTCCACAGGCTGCTAAGCGTCACCGAGACCGCCGCGAAGCTCGGGGTGAGTCGCAGTCAGCTATCGGCCGTGGTAAACGGCCGTTCCGGGATCTCAGCGGAGATGGCGATTCGATTCAGCAAGGCATTCGGGGGGAGCGCCGCGATGTGGGTGCGCCTTCAGGCGAACTACAACCTGTCCCAAGCCATGGAACGGGTAGACGAGATCCAGGTGGAGCGCCTCTGGCCGGGGTCACCGACTGCCGAATCGGTTCCCACGTAACCCGCTCCGGCCCGCCTCGACGGGGGCAAATTTTGATTGTCAGCGGGGACGAGGCCGGCGTTTGCGAGGGTGGCCCCGAACTCTGGTCAAACGGATGGAGCCATGGTCAATCCTCCGGATAGCCATGGTCAATTCCCCGGGGTAGCCATGGTCAATTCCCCGGCTGGCTGGGGTTTTTTCCATACAGGCCGCTTCCACCGAATCCAGATCCGAAACCCCGGCGGGCCGGTCGACGCCCGGCCATTCCGGCCGGATGACCGGTTCCGGAACAGATTCGGGATCTTTACCGGCGGTTTCCAGGAGTTTTCTGACTCTGATCCGAAAACGGCCGATCTTCCCTGCGGGCAGAAATCCGGTCCCCGCGGCCACGAGCCATGGTCAATTCGGGAGCCATGGTCAAGTTGGGCGGCAGCGATGGTCATTTCGCCGATGGCGATGTGGTTTCCCGAGCAATGGTCATTCGGAGTCGGTGCCGGATGCCGAAGACTCTTGCCGTCACGCCGTGGAGGCGTCGTCGGTGACGAACCGGTGTCAGTGCGGTCAGCGGGCTCTCGTCCGGCGCGCCCACGCCGCGGCGAGCGCACGGTCGAATGTGATGAGGTCGCTCGCCCGCCGCCGCTGGCAACAGGCCAGATGAATGAGGTCGCGCGATTCGAGTTCGGGGTGGAGGTCCGCCAAGGAGCGTGCCTGCGCGATGTCGCCGGGATCGATGGCCCAGATATCGACCACGGACCGGTACGCGAGCAGGAACGCTTGATCGCACAGATCCAAACGTCCCCGCCGTAAGAAGACGTGGAGGATTTCCTGGAGGACCTCTACGGAAGTGACCAAATCGGACTTTCCGCGCAATGCCGCCATCGCCGGTTGGCGGAGCGGATGCGGGCTCCCCGCGACCAGCATGAAGACGTTCGTGTCCACGAAGGTCACAGGAACTCCTCGAGACCCCGAATCTTCGAGTCGAGGATGATCTTCTTGGTTTCCTCCCAATCCGGTTCTCGTTCAAGTCCACCGTCGGCAACGGACCGCTTCTGGCACTCGGCGACGAACTCGTCGAATTCCTGTACCGACGCGAAACGCCGCGGAGCCGACTTGGCGATCTTTTCCTCCGCGGCTTCACGCAACCAGGCGCCGAGCGACTTTCCTTCGCGGGCGGCGTGACTCTGGTACCGGACCTTTTGAGTCTCCTCAAGAACGACATGGATTCTGGACATGACGGTTTGTTACACACTCCTATTGTGCATGTGCCATCCAGTGTAACACCGACAGATGCCCTGCGGCCGAGCTGGAACTGGGGGCGATAACCCGGTGCGCAGGCCTGAACTGGCGGCGATAACTCGATGCGCCGGCCCGAGCTGGGGGCGATAAGCCAGCGCGCTTCGGCAGGGCCCGATGTCATTGGCGCAGGTTTCGCGCTCCCGCGCGTGCCGACCGGAGGTCGGCGTTCCCTGACCTTCGCGCCGCAACGCCAACCGGAAGTTCCCTCCCAGCGATCCGTACCTCAGCGGGACGGCGTGACGAGTATTCCCCCCGTAACCCCCGCCTCCTGAAGAACGCGGTTGAGATCCGCCACCCCGGCGCCGAGGAGGGACGCGAGGCGTTCCAGATGCGGCGCCGCTTTCTCTCCCAGGTCCCGGAAGCGTTCGAAGGAGCCTCCGGTGGGGCGGCCGTAGTTCCGGGCGACGTGCCCGTAGAGATAGGCGATCTGGTTGTCCAGTTTCGGGGGGAAGTTGATGGGGTCCTGACCGGACTCGTTCTTCGGCTGGATCAGTTCCTCCTCGACCTCGGTCAGACCTTTGCGCAGCGTCTCGGCCTGCTCCTCCAGGGCGTCGGTCCAGCGATCCGCCTGCCGCGCCCGTTTTTCGACCGCTTCCAACTGGTCGCGGGCATCCCGGAGCGCGCCGAGGCGCTCGTGCACGCGTTCGAGAAGCGCTTGCGCCTGGCGCACGAGATCGTGCTGCTGGCGGAGATCGTCGTCGGTGGCGGTCACGCGGGGGTCCTTCACCACCTCGAATCGGACGGGGTCGCCGCCGCCGACGTCGCCGCCCTCCTTTTCGAGGGACAGCGAGGCGCTGTAGGTCCCCGGCTGGACGAACGCGCCTCCCGTATAGGAAATGGACATGACGGCGCCCTTCAGAAGCTCGGGACGCCCGTACTTCAGATCCCAGGCGATCCGGTGAAGCCCGGCTTCGACTTCCAGCACGGCGTCGGGATTCGGACGCTCATCCGGGGACCTGTCGCGCTCCGCGCCCGGCGGCGGCTTCCGCACCAGCTCCCGGACCACCTCGCCGCTCGCGTCCCTGACCGTGATGTGGATTTCATCGTCCTCCTCCAGATCCGCGGGCAGGAAGTAGTGAAACAGCGCCCCCGGCGGGCGGTTCTCGGGAGCCCCCGGGCCGCGGAAGGGCCGACTCCCGCCGGTGGCCAGTCGTACCGCCGTTCCTGCCGGCAATAGCGCCGGGGCGTCCCAGGAGCGGCCCGCCAGCGCCCGCACCGGCGTGAGGTCGTCGAGCACCCAGAAGGAACGTCCCTGCGTGGCGACCAGCAATTCGTCGCCGGACACCTGCAGGTCCGTAATGGGCGTCGCCGGCAGGTTCCCGAAAGGAACGAAGCGGGCGCCCCCGTCCAGACTCAGGAAGAGCCCGAATTCGGTGCCCAGATAGAGGACGCTCTCGCTGTCGGGGTCCTCCCGGACGACGCGCACCGGGTGACCGGCCGGTATCCCGCCGTCGCCTCCGAGGCGCGTCCAGGTCGCCCCGAAATCCGTGGTGCGGAAGACGTACGGCTCGAAGTCGTTCTCCCGGTATCGCTGGACGGCGAGGAGGGCGCCGCCGTCGCGGTGCGTAGAGGCGTCCACACTGTTCACCGTGCCGCCCTCGGGCATCTCGGGCGGGGTCACTTCGCTCCAGGAGTGGCCTCCGCTGCGGGAGAGATGGACCCGGCCGTCGTCGGTTCCGGCCCACAGCAATCCGGCCACGCGTGGAGATTCGGCCAGCGCGAAGACCGTCCCGTACACCTCGACGCCGGTGTGGTCATGCTGCACCGGCCCACCGGGCAGCGCCCCCTTTTCGGGATCGCCCACGGTCAGGTCGGGCGAGATCGTCACCCACGAGAGGCCGCCATCACTCGTCCGGTGGACGTAGTTGGAGGTGTGGAACACAACCTCCGGGTCGTGTCGGGACACCAGGATGGGAGCGTTCCACTGGAAACGGTAGTTCAGGTCCCGCGGGGCCACCCCGTCGGCCATTTCGGGATAGACGATCACGTTGCGGGCGCCCGCCTCGTCGCGATCCTGCCGGTCGATCTGGCCGATGTAGTTCCCGGCGTAGGTCAGCTCGGGCCTGCCCGGGGTCACCGCAATGTGCCCGCTCTCGCCGCCGGCAACGTCAAGCCAATGGGCCTCGGGTGAGAGACCGCTGTCGCTCCAGGCGGGCACGCTGATGGTCGAGTTGTCTTGCTGCGCCCCGTAGAGCCGCCGGGGGAACTCCTCATCCACGGTGAGCCGATAGAACTCGGCGGTGGGCTGGTTGTGGATGGAGGACCAGTTTTCACCCCCGTCGAGCGTGACCACCGCGCCCCCGTCGTTCGCCTCCACCATGATTCGGGAGTCGTTCGGATTGATCCACAGGTCGTGGTTGTCTCCGTGCGGAACGCGGACGGGCTGGAAGGATTTGCCGGCGTCCACCGACTTCAGGAAGGGCGCGTTGAGGACGTACACCGTGTCCGGATCCGTCGGGTCGGCGACCACGTGGCTGTAGTACCAACCGCGCGCCCGGAACCGGCGGTCCCCGTTCACCCGCGTCCAGGTGTCCCCGCCGTCGTCGCTCCGGTAGAGACCGCCCCGCTCCTCCGCCGCGGTGACGAGCGCGTAGACGCGACGCGGGTCCGACGCCGCGATGGACACCCCGATGCGGCCAACCGGGGTGTCGTCGGAAGCTTCCGGAAGCCCGCCGCGAAGCAGCTCCCAAGAATCTCCCCCATCCCGGGTTCGGTAGAGACCGCCCTCCGCGCCGCCGTCAATGAGGGTCCAGGGCTTCCGCTCGGCCTGCCACATCGCCGCGAACAGCTCTCGCGGATTCGCCGGGTTCATCGCAAGTTCCACCGCCCCGGTCGCGTTGGAAATCTGGAGCACCGCGGTCCAGGCACTCCCTCCATCCTCCGTGCGATAGACCCCCCGCTCGGGCGAGCGGCCGAAGATCTGACCGAGAACCGCCACCAAGGCCCGATCCGGATCGTCCGGGTCCACCACGATCCGGCCGATGAGTCCGGCGGCCTCAAGTCCCGCATGGGCCCAGGACCTTCCGCCGTCGGTGCTGCGGTAGACGCCGTTGCCGACCGAGATGTTGCCCCGCGGGCAGGCGGAGCCGGTTCCGACGTAGATGACGTTGGGGTCTGAAGGCGCGACAGCTACCGCGCCGATGGAGCCGACCGCGAAGTCGTCGTCGGACAGGTTCGTCCACGAGACTCCGGCGTTCACGGTCTTCCACACGCCGCCACCCGTCGAGCCCAGGTAGAACACGTGGGGCGCGTCCGGGACCCCGGTAACTGTCGTCACCCGCCCGCCGCGCGCGGGTCCCACCATCCGGAAATCAATGTCCTCGAGAACCTGGGCGGGCACCGCAAATCCCTCGGGAACCTCAGCTCTTCGCACCGGCCCCTGCACCGCGGCGGAGGCTGCCGGCATCGCCAATAGACCCAGGATGCCCACTGCGAGGTGAACCGGGCGGAACGGGGCCGCCGGTCGCCCCGACGACGTCTCCAGACAGTCGAGCTTCATACGTCCTCCGGGGCGGCGCAGCCGACCACCGCTTCCACCTCAATTTCGACAAGGTATTCCTCGCCGATCAGATCGGCGAACGTCAGGGTGCAGGCGGGCCGGACGGCGGAAAAGAACTCCCCGTGGACCCGGGCCACGGCCTCCCAGTCCGCCCCTGACTTCACATGGATGCGGGTTCGCACCACGTCGTCGATCCGGCCGCCAAGGGCTTCGATAGCGGTCCGAATCTTCTCGATTGCGTAGCGGGTCTGTTCTCCCGCATCGCCGAGCGCTACTGGCCCGTCGGGCCCGGTCGCGGTGGTGCCGGACACCAGAATGCGATCGCCGACCCGGGTGGCCCGGGAATAGCCGAATTCGGTCTCCCACGAGACCCCACTGCCGACTCGACGGCGCTTCATCGCTCGTCCCTTGCTGCCTCGTGACGGGAAAAGGCGGGAGACACCGGCGTACCGGTCACACGGAAGAGGGGCAATACGCATCCCGCTGCCCTTCCGGGCAGCGGTGCCGGTCTGAAGACCGGCGTTCCCTTTGGGGCCATCCGGGTCAGATTCTAAGGAGCGCCGACCGGCGATTCGGCGCCTTTTTCCACCAGCATGGCGTCGCCGTAGGAGTAGAAGCGGTACCGCTCCCGGACCGCCTCGCGATAGGCGGCGAGCACCGCTTCGGTCCCGCCGAGCGCGGCGACCAGCATGAGCAGCGAACTCTCGGGCAGATGGAAGTTGGTCAGCATCGCGGACACCACGCGGAAGCGGTGACCCGGGAGGATCAGCAGGGAGGTCTCGCCGGCTCCTGTGTCGCTCGCGAGCACCCCGGGGGTCTCCAGCACCCGCACCGTGGTGGTCCCCACCGCGACGACCCGTCGACCCTCAGCCAGTTGGGAAAGAACGGCCCGCCTGGTCTCCGGCGGAACCGAGAACCGTTCGGCGGCCAAAGTGTGTTCCCGAGGATCGTCCATCCGCACCGGCGCGAACGTGCCGTATCCAACGTGGAGCACGAGGTCCGCCACCGCTATCCCGCGCTCCTTCAGCCGCTCGAACATGGGCAGATCGAAATGCAGCCCGGCGGTCGGGGCGGCGACCGAACCCGGTGAACGAGCGTACACCGTCTGATACCGCTCGCGGTCGGTGCTGCCCGGTGCTTCCGGCCCCGCCGGATCCCGGCGGATGTAGGGCGGCAGCGGAGTACGACCCACCTTGTCGGCGAGCTCGAACAGGTCTTTCGCCCCCGCAAGAATCCGGATCCGGCGCTGCCCGCCCCCGAGGTCGTCAGCAACCTCGAGACGCACGCTCTCCGCTTCTCCAGCAAGAAGCCGCACGCCAGGGCGGAGGGCCGGCCGGGTCAGAGCGCGAAAAAGGTCGCGCGGAGCTTCCTCCTCCGGGAGGATCAGCACTTCGACGCGCCCGCCGCCAACCTCCCTCCGGGCCGGAACGCGCGCGGGAATCACCCGGGTGATGTTGCGGACCAGGAGGTCACCCGGCCGGAGAAACGCCGGAAGGTCCGGAAACCTCCGGTGAGCCGCCCGGCCACCTGCGCTCAGGTGCAGCAGGCGTGCGTCGCTTCGCGCGGTGGGCGGTTCCTGGGCGACGAGTTCCGCGGGCAGGTCGAACGCGAAGTCGGAGGTCCGCACTTCCGAATGTCACCCGCCGCCGGGATGGCGGCCGGGACCCATCACGCTTTGGTGTTCGGCGAACCGGGAAAGAGCGTTCCCGATGCCGCACGTCCCAGATGCCGCGCGCCCCGATCGGTGATCATGCGTCCCTTTGCCGTCCGCCTCAGGAAGCCGCGGTAGATGAGATACGGCTCATGCACCTCTTCCAGGGTTCGGTTGTCCATGCCGAGCGTGGCGGCGAGGTTGGCCACCCCCACCGGCCCGCCGGAGAAGTTGTCGAGCAGGCTCTTCAGAATCTTGCGGTCGAAACGGTCCAACCCCCGCTCGTCCACCTGGGCAATCTCGAGCAGCGCGAGCGCCGTATTCCGGCGAATCGTTCCATCGCTGCGCACTTGGGCGTAGTCCCGCACCCGGCGCAGCAGGTTGTTGGCGACCCGCGGCGTTCCCCGCGCCCGGGAGGCAATTTCCAGTCCGGCGTCCGGGTCCAGGTGCACCCCCAGAACCCGGGCCGAGCGCGTCAGAACCCGCTCCACCTCCTCGATGGAATAGAACTCGAGCTGGTGGACGAGCGGAAATCGATCGCGGAGGGGGCCGGTCAGCAGGTCGGCGCGCGTAGTAGCGCCAATCAGCGTGAAGGGCGCCAGATCGATGCGGAGGCTGTGGGCTCCCAGCTTCTCGCCGACCATGATGTCCACGTAGTGATCCTCCATCGCCGGGTAGAGGACTTCGGCGACGGCGGGAGCCAGCCGATGGATCTCGTCAATGAACAGGATCTCGTTGCGCGCCAGCGAGTTGAGCAGCGCGACCATATCGCCGGTACGGGGTACGAGCGGTCCTGCTGAAGTGTGCATGGGAACATCGAGTTCCCGGGCGAGCACCGCGGCCAGCGAGGTCTTGCCGAGGCCAGGAGGCCCATGCAGGAGCACGTGATCGAGGGCCTCGCCCCGGGCCCGCGCGGCGCCGACGCTGATCTCGAGCTGTTCGAGAACAGCGCCCTGGCCCACGTACTCCCCAAAGTCCCGGGGCCGCAGGCTCTGGTGGAACTCTTCGTCCCGGGGACCGAGTGGAGCCTTCGGCGCATCCATTCAGTGTTCTCTTCCCGGACCCGGGGCGGGAAGTGAAGTGAACTCGGCCGCTTCCCCCTCGGGCGCGGGCAAATTGAGCATGCGCATGAGATCAAGGGCGTTGCCGCGCGCCAGGACGCCGTCCCGAAGCTGATAGTCGAACTCCATCGCGCCGTCCACCACCCGCTCGGTGAAGTGCATGTTGCGGACCCGACCCGGGAGTTCGTGAGCCAGTTCCGTGAGGGACAGATCGTGGGTGGTCATCACGCCGACGGCGGAACGCCTGCCGAGCTCGCGCAGCACGGCAGCCGCGGCCGCCCGACGGTCTTCCGAGTTCGTCCCCTGCAGCACTTCGTCCAGCAGGAAGAGCAGCGGTTCCTCGGTTGAGCCGGTGTCCAGTACCGCCTTCAACGCGAGGAGTTCGGCCAGAAAGCGGGAGACCCCGTCCTGGAGCGAGTCGTGGACGGCGATCGAGGCGCCGAGTGCGAGCGGCCCGAGCCGAAAGGTCGTAGCGGTAACCGGCGCACCCATGCGCGCGAGGACGAAATTGGCGCCGATGGTCCGAAGCAGAGTGCTCTTGCCGGACATGTTGGAACCGGTGACGATCAGCACATCCGCTTTTCCGCGTCCGAGGCGAACGTCATTGCGCTGGAGACGGGCTTCCGGGATCAGCGGATGGCCGAGACCTCTTGCCTCGAGCCCGGGCAGGTCGTCGAACTCGGGGAACACATGCCCGGGACGCTCGATGGCGTACTGCGCCAGCGCGAGGAGCGCGTCGAAATCGCCGGCGGCTCGGATCCACTCTCGCGCCTGGCGCTGGTACCGACGACGCCAGCGGTCGATGGCCCACGTGTGACGCGTCCCCCAGAACAAGAGCGCGGCTACCGGCGCAAAGAGCAGGTTCCGGCGGGATCGCAGACGAAGCTGCAGTCGTTCGAGCTTCAGGAGCGCCGCGTCGGCGCGCGCGAGGCGCCCGGAAAGCTTCCCGAGAAGTGGGGAATCAAAGCCCTGCGAGGTCACGGACAGGGCAATCTGCCGGATGCCCGCGATCTCCGATTCCATAAGGCTCAGGGCGGCTTCTTGTTCCCGAACCCGCGACCGGAGCCACAGACCCAGAGCCGCGGACAGGGTCACCGCGCCCAGGAACAAGGATGCATCGCCCACGGATAGCCACCGGAACAACCCCAACATCGAGACCACGCTGAGGAGGGTCGTCAAGCCTCCGAGCAGTGCTTCCGTCTTGCGGCGGGCAGGTTCGGAGCCTTCTTCACCTTCTCCGGCCGCACGCGGTTCCGTCGCGTCGCGGGCTGCACCACCCGACCCCAACCAATCCAGCACCACCGAAGATCGAGCGTTCGGCCAGGGTTCGAGGCAGCCGGAGGCCGCCAGGGTTTCCTGGATCTGGATTCGGGATGCGAGTTCCCGAATGGCAACCTGACGGGAAGCCACCTCCGCGGGAGGAGCGGGTTGGAGCAACCATCCGGCCAGCGTCTCTCCACCAGCATCGGTCCGCCAATCGGCGAGGCGCTCGAAAAGCCCCCCGGATCCGAAGAGGTCGAGATGGTCTCCAAGGTGGCTCTCCCCAAGCTCCGAGATCCGGTGGCGCCGATTCGCCAGGCGGTGGTCTTCGTCGACCGTGTTTCGATGAGCCGGAGTCCCGCCCCTTCGGATGGCCGCCGCCGGCGTGTCGGGGCTGCCTGGTTCTCCTTCGGTATCGCGATCTACCCGGAGCGCAGCCCGGTGGTAGAGCTGGGCGACGTGGTGCTCGCCGCGCGCCCGGTTCCAGAGGCGCTCGTGCACGAACGCCAGCCAGACAAACGACACGCCGGGAACGACGATCCACCAATGGGACCAGAGCCCGGCCTCGCCGGCTCCCAGCGCCAGGGCGAGCGCTACCACCACGACTGCCAATCGAGCCGTCGAGATCCGGCGGACCCGCCCGAGCAGCGCGGAGGCCTCGGTCAGCCGTTCCTGCGCCCGGTCCCAGAACTCGTTGGTGTCAGCGGGCGAAGGGGCGGTCATTAGTAGCCTGTGGACAAAGTGGCGTGAGCGCCGAGAGCGGTGAGGCGCCCGGCTGACAAGGCGCGCGAGGGAGGAGCCCCCACCGGGAGAACTGGCCCGAGTGTATTTCGACCGAAGCGCAACGATGATCGACGCGAAGCGCCAGTTCTCCCGGTGGGGGGGCGGTTCAGCCGGGATGCATCGCCGCTCGAGCCCCCACCGGGAGAACTGGGCCGCGTGACTTTGTTCACAGGCTGCTAAGAACCTCGAGCGGACAGGCGGCTGAGAGCCACCTTGAAGAGGTCCCGCAGGTCGGCGTCGGGCATTTCGGCCCGGACGGAGTGCACAACTTCCTCGATGCGGCGCCGGTCGGTGAACTGCAGGTTGGCGAAGGCGGTAACCAACTGCTCGCGCACCGGATCCCGCGCCGGGCCCGCCGGCGACGCCGCGCTTTCCTCCTCCGGCAGCGCCTCCGCGAGTTCCGTAATGAGGCGGCGCGCCAGCTTCGCGCCCACTCCCGGAGCCGCCTGGAGCAGCTTCACTTCCTTTGCCCGGATAGCCTGGCGCAGCCGCGGAACGGACAGCGACAGGAGATTCAGGGCCACGGAGGGGCCCACCCCACTGACTCCCCGGAGTTGGTCGAAGAGGACCGCTTCTTCGCTCTCTCGGAATCCGTAAAGCTGAACGGCCTGCTCGCGATGCAGCAACATCCGCACGGTGAGCGATACCTCGTCTCCCGCAACACCAAGGCGCGACGCGGTGCCCGTCGATATCTGCAGCCTGAAACCGATGCCATGGACGTCAAGCAAGACGTAGCCTTCGCCAGTCTCGAGAAGCCTGCCGGCGAGGCGCTCGATCACCCGGATCGTCCCTGGGTGGCACGGGCCAGACGAGCCTTGGCCCGCCGGGCGTCAAGATGGCAAATCGCGACGGCAAGCGCGTCCGCCGCGTCCTCCGAGGCCGGCGGCTCGGCCATCCCGAGTCGCCGGGCCACCATGGTGGCCACCGGCCCCTTTCCGGCAGCTCCATAACCGGTAAGCGCCTGTTTGACGGAGCGCGGACTGTATTCGGCGACGGGCAGATCGGCCGCCGCCACCAGGACAGCGCCGCGGGCATGCCCGAGGGTGAGAGCCGCGCCGGCGCTCACCGCGCTGAAGACCGACTCCGCGGCGACCTCGTCGGGACGAAGCCGCCTGATGACTTCCCCGATTTCCCGATGCAGCGTCTGAAGGCGCAGCACGAGCGGGTCACGGGGCGAGCACCGCACCGTCCCGTAGTCCACGACCCGGAGCCTACCCTCCGTCTCCTCCACCGCTCCCCAGCCGGTGATCCGCGAGCCGGGATCGAGCCCGACCACCCGAATCGTGGGCCGAATCCCGGGCTTGCCAGCGGTCGGGGACGAATTCAACAGGGTTAGCAGCCTGTGGATAAGGGGACGTGAGTACCGAGACCGGTGAGGCCCAGTTCTCCCGGTGGGGGCCCGGCTGACAAGGCGCGCGAGGGAGGAGCCCCCACCGGGAGAACTGGCCCGAGTGTATTTCGACCGAAGCGCAACGATGAGCGACGCGAAGCGTCGCGGTTCAGCCGGGATGCATCGCCGGTCGCTTCCGGAGCGGGGCGGGAGCACCGCGGAGACCCCGGAGCGCGGGGGATGGAGGGCGGCAACAGCCGACCCCCATTCCTCGTAGCTCGGGAATGCCGCGTAACTTTGTCCACAGGCTGCTCGGCCGTCAGGACGCGCCGGCGCCCCCGGTGAGTTCTTCGTCGTCCATGTCGAAGTTTGCCCAGACCCCAATCACGTCCTCATGATCCTCGAGCGCCTCCATCAGCCTGAGGACTCGCTGGGCCTCACCCCCGACGACCCGTACCTGCTGGGTGGCGAGCATCGCGATCTCTTCGCTGTCACACCGAATCCCGCTCGATCCCAACGCGTCCCTCACGGTGGCGAAGGCCTCGGGCGGGCAGCGCAGATCCCAATGCTCGCCGTCCTCGAGCACGTCGCTGCCGCCGCTCGACAGGACGATGTCAATCAGATCGTCTTCGGAAGCCTGATCCTTGGGCACCAGGAACTGTCCGGCCTTTTCGAACATCCAGTTGACAGATCCGTTTTCGCCGAGGTTCCCCCCGTACTTGGAGAACAGGTGGCGAACGTCGCTGACCGTGCGGTTTCGGTTGTCAGTCGCCGCTTGAACGAAGACCGCCACTCCGCCGGCGGCATAGCCCTCGTAGCTCGCGTCTTCTATCCGAAACCCGGGGAGGTCGCCGGTGCCTTTCTTGATCGCGCGATCAATGTTGTCGCGGGGGACATTTCCGGCCTTCGCCTTCTCGACGGCCAGCCGCAGCCGCGGATTGAACTGCTGGTCGCCACCGCCGATGCGGGCGGCCATGGTGACCTCTTTGAGCAGCCGAGTGAATGCCTTTCCGCGCTTCGCATCCACGATCGCCTTCTTGTGGCGGATCGAGTGCCATTTGCTGTGTCCCGACAACGACCGTTTCTCCGATTGGCCCCTTCCGGTCCGACCCTCGCTCCCGAACGTCCGTCACCGCGAGACTCCGGCGAGCGCTGCCGCCAAGCAGGCCGCCGAAAATCGTAACCCAACCGGCGGTGGGCGCTCCGTCCGCCGGCGCCTCGGCCATCCCGGCGGGGACACCCGAGGCTGGCAGCCCGGCGCCCCCGGCTCGTTCCGCCTGGCCGGCGGTGGTGAAACTCTGCCAGCGTCCGTCCGCGGCGCTCCGCGCCGCGGGGAGGGGTCCGGGGAGGGGTGTCCCTTCCCCACGGGGGACTAGTCGTCGAACACGAACGCCGGCTCCGCGTAGTAGCGAACGCGCCCGGCGTCGAAGCGGTCGGCAACAAGGTCGTCCAGGCGCCGTCGCTTTTCGTCGAGAGGGAGATTCATTTCAAGAAACGAAAGCGGCAGGTTGAAACCGAGGACCCGCCGGGGAACCAGAAACCTCGTGATCCCGGACGGCAGCCGTTCGCCGGCCTCGGCAATCGCGAGCACCTCGGCCTTCGAGATGCCGGCGTATTCGAGGATCCCTCCGAAATTGGGATACGCAGACCGCACCTGATCGAGGTTGCGGTGGGCGATACGCGCGAGCCTGGCGCGGGGGTGGGTGTATCGGGCACAAAGGTCCCGCAGCGCCGCCGCGCGCTCCGAGGGCCCGGACGGCGCCAGGAACACCGTTTCGTCACCACCTGGAAGCACCAGACGGCATATGGGGCCAGCGTCCGCCATCTCCCGCCGCGGCGCCGGGAGCTGAATCCGGGTGTTGGTCGGGGGACCTTCAACGATCGCAGCAGCCTCGCGGGCGCGGATAACGTGGTTCCAGTGCGATAGATCCAGTGCGGGATCTCCGAATTCCTCCGTCTGCACCAACGCGTGCCGGATTCCCATGCGCGACAGAGCCTCAATACGATTCGCTCCGTCCAGCAGCAGCCGACCTCGTCCGGGCAATCGCGCGACGATCGGCGGATTCCGGAGGACGCCGTCGGTGCTCAAGCGTTCGATCAGGGCCGCCACCCTGGCCAGATCGACTTCTTCGTGAAAGCGGATATCCCGTACCGGCAGGACTTCCATAACCGGAATCCCGGTTTCCGGGTGGTGCTCGCCAAGACTGGACACGGGGCCGCGATTGTAGAGTCGCTTCCGGACCAGGGCGTTGCGCGGGGCCGAGAAAGCCCGACAAGTTATTGCCCCGTCCCAGTCCGGTCTTGGTAGAATTCGGGGTTGCCCGCTGCGGCTTCCCCCGATGTCTGCTGACCTCCGCACCCACTGGCGCACCCGCTGGTGCCTCGCTCTCGTTCTTGGGCTGCTCGTCGGCCTTCCTGCGTGCTCGGGTGGAGACGGCAACGCAGTCCGGATCGGAGCTGCGCTCCCGCTGAGTGGGAAGCACGCGAACGTCGGCGGGTTCCTGCGGGACGGATATCAGCTCGCCGTCCAGGAGGCCAATGCCCAGGGCGGCGTGGAAATCGATGGAGTTCGGCGCTCGATTGAGTTGCGCGTGTACGACGACAAAAGTGACGCTTCCATCTCTCCGAGCCTATTGGAACGGCTGATCGCCGTTGACGGCGCCGTCGCCCTCCTCTCGGGCTATTCGACCCCGCTCGTCCAGGCGCAGGTCATCGTGCCCATGCGTCGCGGAATTCCATTCGTCAATGCCGGCGGAGCCTCGAAATCGATTTTCCGCAACGGCAACCAGTGGGTCTTCGGCGCGCTCAGTCCCGTGGAGGCGCTCGCGAGCACGACGCTCGAATGGCTGATGTGGGAACAGGACCAGGATCGCCTACGCCAACCACTCCGGGTGGCGATGGTGTGGCAGAACACGGACCACGGCCGCGAATACCGCACGGGTGTTCTGGGCGTTGTCGAAGCGAATCCGGACCGATTCGAACTGGTCCTCGACGAATCGTTCGAGCACCTGTCGAGCGATCACACCTCGCTGATCGTCAAGGTGCGTTCGGTCACCGCGGATGTCTTTCTTTCGGACGCCCACGAGCCGGATTTCCTCCTGCAACATCGCGCCTATGTGGAGCAGGGACTTGGGCACGTCGCGGTGAGTTACGGAGCCCGGGGACCGGAGCGTTCCGTTCGCGAGGGCCTCGGTGAAGCGGTTTCCCACCTCGTGTCGGCGCAGTGGTGGACCCGGGCGCTGCCCTACCCGAGATCCCGCCATTTCATCGAGGAATACGAAGCCCAGTTCGGCGGACCGGTGACGGAGTACTACCCCGCGGTCGCCTACGAAGCGGCGAGAGCCCTCATCACCGCGATCCGAAACGCCAACTCGACGGCTCCCGAAGCGATTCGCGATGCTCTACAGGAACTCGACCTCACGGACTCCCTCCTGCCGGGAGGGCGCCTGTACTTCCCCGAGGAAAGCCGGTACCAGATCGAGAACCGCTGCGTCATCGTGCAGAACCAGCCAGACGGGGGAGTCCGCATCATCTACCCGCCCGACGCGGCCGAGGGACCCGCCTTTTTGGGACGCTGAGGCGGATCCGTCCTGCAGCCCATGCGAAAGACCTTGAATCAAGGTCTGTGCCCCGAGTTCGCGGGGTAGTCGCTCCGGTGGCGGTCCGAGCCGGTTTGCGATGGGGCGAGGCTGCGACCTTGGTCTCGCGGACAGGCCGCTAGAAAAGGTCAGGCGGGCCGGGCCGTGGTTGATCTCCTCTCGGTCCTGGCTTCCGGGATTCTGGTGGGCACGGTGTACGCCTACATGGCGTACGGACTCGGCCTGATCTACGGCGTCCTGCGGGTCGTCAATCTCGCGCACGGGGCCTTCCTGACCCTCGGTGTGTACGTCACCTGGTGGCTCAACACGACGTTCGGAATCGATCCGCTCGTTTCCATCCTGATCACGGTTCCCCTCGGCTTTGCGCTGGGGGCCACCGTGGAGCGAACGCTGGTATTTCGTCTCCGGGACAGCCCCCCGGTCACCACGCTGCTCCTGTTGTTCGGGGTGTGGCTGATCGTCCGCAACGTTTTGTATCTGATATTTGGCGGGGCCGACCGATCGCTCCTGACGTCCTATTCCCTCGAGTCGGTGGTCGTTGGGTCCCTGACCATGAGCATCCCGCGGCTCATCGTGTCCGGCTTTTCGCTGCTCGGCTTCGTGCTTTTGGCCCTCTTGCTGAAGCGAACCTGGGCGGGTCTGGCGCTGCGCGCCGTCGCCCAGGATCGCGAGGCCGCGGCTCTCTCCGGAGTGCCGGTAAACCGGGTATGGGCGATCGCCTTCGGAATCGGCTCCGCGCTCGCGATGTCCGCGGGAAGCCTGATGTCGCTGTTCTACTCCGTGACTCCCGAATTTGGCTCCCGGTTCCTCCTGAAAAGCTTTTGCGTCGTCGTGCTGGGAGGACTCACCAACATCGGCGGAATCCTTCTCGCCGGCATCGGGCTCGGAATCGCCGAGGACCTGACCGCCTTCTATGTGCACACCGGCTACCGGGACGTGGTGAGCTTCCTGGTCCTGACCGTCGCCCTCGTGGCGCGCCGCGTTGAGGGGGACAACTAGCAGCCCGTGGAAGAAGCACCCCGCACCGCACCCACCGCACGATCCGTGTGCACGCCGAGGAGTTTTTCTGGTGCGGGGCGCCTTCTCCACGGGTTGGTCGGGAGGGGAAGCCCCTCCCGACGCCCCACCCCGGCGGCGCTCCGCGCCGCGGAGTCGCGATGGGCAACGTTCGCCAAAGGCTACTAGCGGTGGAACTCTCTTCCCAGCGCGAGCGCCTCGTTCTCGGCGCGGTGGCCCTGGCCGCGGTGGCGGTAGCCGGTCCGCTGTTGATCGCCAACCCGTACGCCTCGCGGCTCGCTCAGCTCCTGTTTCTCAACGTCCTGTTGGCGAGCGCCTGGAACCTGGTGGGGGGGTTTGCGGGGCAGATCTCGTTCGGTAATTCGTCGCTATTCGGGGTGGGCGCCTACGCCACCTCCATGATGTGGCTCGCCGGCATTCATCCCTTCCTGACCCTGCCGGTAGCAGCCCTGCTGGCGGCCCTGTTCGGAGTGGCCTGGGGATGGCCCTGTCTTCGCCTGCGCGGTCCCTACTTCGCAATCGCCACGATCGGCGTCGCGGAAGCCACCCGGATCGTGGCGAACCACATCGAGGCAGCCGGTGGCGCCTCGGGACTGACGCTGCCACTTGAAGAAGATCTGGGACCGGTGCTCCTCTACACGCTGGGCGCCCTCCTGGCGTTCGGCGCCGTGGTGCTGAGCGTCGTGGTGCGGCGTTCGCGCCTCGGCCTCGGCCTGATCGCCCTGCGGGAAGATGCGCGAGCCGCCGCCGCCTCCGGCGTAGACGTAACCCGGCAACAGGTGACGGTCTTCGCGCTCACTGCCGCCCTGACCGGGCTGGGTGGCAGCTACTACGCGCTGTTCACCCTCTATGTGGTCCCGGAGAAGGTATTCGGCTTCGATCTTTCAATCAGCCTGGTGCTCATGGTGGTGGTGGGGGGACTCGGCACGGTGATGGGACCGGTCGTGGGGGCGGCGATCTTCCTCTTCCTTGAGCAGTTCGTGCTGGTGAGCCTGGCGGACATACACCTCGCCGCCTTTGGAGCGCTGCTGATTTTCATCGTCCTGATCGAGCCTCGCGGGGTCGCGCCGCGCCTCGCCCAACTCGTGGCGCTGATACGCAGGAGGACGGGATGAGCCGTCCGGCCGCCGGATCCGCGCTGGTCGAAGCGAGGGGAGTCGTGAAGCGCTTCGGTGGCCTCACGGCCGTGCACAGCCTCGATCTAACCCTTCGGGACGGAGAGATTTTGGGCCTCATCGGCCCGAATGGCGCGGGCAAGACAACCCTCTTCAACCTGCTGAGCGGCCAACTCGCCCCCGACGCTGGACAGATCCGCTTGCTCGGCCAGGAAATCCAGCACCTTCCGTCGCACCGGATCTGCCGGCTGGGCCTCGCACGCACCTTTCAGGTCCCGCGCCCCTTCCTGGCAATGACGGTGTTCGAAAGCGTTCTGGTCGGCGCGCAGTTCGGCCGGCGCGTCTCGGGGGTTTTTCCAGCTGACACGGCGGAGGCATGCCTTTCCCTGACCCGGCTCGGATCCCGTCGCGAGGCGCCGGTACATTCCTTGAACCTGGCCGAACGAAAGCGACTCGACCTCGCGCGTGCCCTCGCGACCAATCCCCGAGTTCTACTGGTCGACGAGGTGGCCGCGGGCCTCAATCCCACGGAAGTGCGCGAAACGGTCGGGTTCTTGAGGGAGGTCCACGCGAGCGGCATCGGAATCATCTATGTCGAGCATGTGATGGAAGCGGTACTGCACATCTCTCATCGTGTTCACGTGCTCGACCACGGCGCCACGATCGCGATCGGAACCCCCGAAGAAGTAACCCGGAATCCCGCCGTGATCGAGGCGTATCTCGGCCGGTCGGCCAGATCCTGAGGCAGTGTCTCGAGCACGGTAATGATTCGTAGCAGAGCTGCCAGGCATGCGTCTCTGCCACGGGATTTCCCACGGACCGCGAGCCGCGGCTCAGGGGAGGCACGTCCATGAGTCTTCTCGAGATTCAGGATCTGGAGGTACGCCGAGGCGGCATACCGGCGCTCCGCGGAGTGAGTCTCGAGGTGGGCCGGCGGGAAGTGGTGGCTCTTTTGGGAGCGAACGGCGCCGGCAAGACGACAACGCTTCGGGCAATCAGCGGCCTGTCCAAGCCTGAAGCGGGAGAGATCCGCTTCGAGGGACGGTCCATCGTGGGCGTCGGATCAGCCCGCGTAGTCGAGGCCGGCATTGCGCACGTGCCTGAAGGAAGCCGTGTCTGGCCCGAAATGACGGTGCTCGAGAATCTGAGGCTGGGCGCCTACGCCGTCCGGCGGAAGGGCTCGGCGGCCCGGCGGCTGGACGCCATTCTTGGGCTCTTGCCTCGGCTCGCCGAGCGTTCGGGGCAGTTGGCAGGCACGCTTTCCGGAGGAGAGCGCCAAATGGCCGCGATCGGGCGGGCGCTCATGGCTTCTCCGGCGCTGCTGCTCATGGACGAACCATCGCTGGGGCTCTCGCCCCGCGTGGTGGACACGGTGTTCGACACGATCCAGGCGATTCGCAAGGACGGAGTCGCGGTGCTGCTCGTGGAGCAGAACGTGATGCGAGCGCTCGAGATCGCGGAGCGCGGTTACGTGCTCGAAGGCGGGAAGGTCGTCCGTCAGGGAAGCGGAGAGGAACTGCTCGACGATCCCGAGGTACGAAAGGCCTATCTCGGGAGAACCGCGGACAGCGGAAATCCCGGCGCCGGAACCGTCGTCTGAGCGGGTCGGGCTCCCCGCCCCCGCCGGTCGACCGGGCAGGCCGACCCTAGCAGCCTGTGGAAAAAGTCACGCGGCATTCGAACGGCGATGCATCCCGGCTGAAACGGACCGCTGCGCGGCCCTCATCGTTGCGTTTCGGTCGGAATACACTCGGTATTCCTCCCTCACGCGCCTTGTCAGCCAAGCGCCTCGCCGTTCTCGGTGCTCACGCCACTTTCTCCACAGACTGCTAGCAGCCAGCCGGTGGTGGAACCCGCGTGGGTTCCACCACCGGCTGCTGAGGTTCGACTACTCCGAGAGCCAGCCGGAAACGGCGACAAACTCGCCGTTCTCGACGCGCTTCAGCGTCACGGCGTCGAAACCACGGTGATTCTGTTCGCTAAACGTCACCGGATGGCCGAGCAAGCCCTGCCAGTTGTCCATGGTTTCGAGCCCGCGAATGAGGGTAATTCGCCTCAGGTCCGGTCCCGCGCGCTCCATGCCTTCGGCCGCAAGCTGCGCCCAGGCCATTCCGAGCATGGCGTAGTCCCCGAACGGAACTTCGGGGGCGTACTCTTCGAGGATCTGCCGGACCTGCCGAGTGGCGTCCGAGTCAATCGAGAGGTCAGGAGTTGTCGACGCCACGATCATGCCTTCGATGGAATCGCCCGCAAGGTCGATCATGAGCGGATCCGACATCGCGAAGGACCCCAGCAAGATCGGGTTCCAGTCAGGATCGGCCTGGATCGCCTTCGCTACCGCAGCTCCGTATTCGGCAACCCCCCAAATCAGAATCCCGCCCGCCCCTCTTTCCTTGAAATCCGCGAGGGCGGCTTCCATGTCGCCTCCGTCCTTCGGACTGCGCCGCATTCCGACGTCCTCGGGAGCCGCCTCCGGCCGGCCCCAACGACCGCCTTCGACGCGCTGGACCCGCCACAAGACCCCCTCGCCTCCAGTCGGGTACTCATGCCATCCCTCGCTGGTGGGGTCATCGGTTCGGGGGCGCCGGGGACGGCTGGAAATCCGCGCGTAGCGCACTTCCACGCCTTCCGGAAGGGCCACCGCCACCTCCTCATAGAAGGCCCGAACGCCGAGTCGGTAACCCTCCTGTCCCTGAATCCCAAAGGGGGTGTCCTCCGCGAGCGAAGCAATCCGATCGACGCCGAGTTCGGACATCGCGTAGCGGGCCAGCACTTTCCCTGCCGTGATGGAGGTAGGGAGGATCGAAAACGTGTAGGCGTGAATTGGCTCCGTCCAGATCCCGGCGCTCGAACCCGGGTTGACCCACGGCACGAGACGGTTCCAGACGGCGTCCTTGACGGCGAGGCAATTGGCGGAACTCATTCCGCCGACCATCGCGAATACCGATTCCTCCCGAAGCAGTTGATCAACCAGGGCAGGAGTCTGGGCCGGGTCATTCTGGTCGTCCTTGAGGCTCAACCGGACCATCCGTCCGTGAACGCCACCCTGGTCGTTCAACCAGTCGAAGTAGGCCGACATGGCCCGGCCGACGTTCCCGAGGGCCGCAAAGTCCCCGGTCAGGGGGGCAAAACTCCCCAACCGGATCTCTTCCCCGGTGACGCCAATTTCCGACCCGCCGCAGGCACTGGCAAGAAGGGCCAGGCCGAGTCCGGTGACGAGGAAGCGGCGACGCCAACGGCTGGCGCCCTTTACGGATGGCGGACAATGGAAGCGCACGGCGGAAGTCTCCTCCCCAAAGCTGTGGAAGTTATCGGAATCGCGTAAGGCGGACCGGAGAATTTAACATAGGGACCGGGGTCAAAACGATCCCGGGAAAGCGGCGAATCCTGCGGAGCACACCGCGATTCCGGATGGGACGAAATCCGCGCGTCCTGACGGGCGCGGGTAGCGGGAAAGAGGCGCGGGAACGAGACCCAGCTTCGGCGGGAGGCCAGGAGCAGGCAGAGCGCCAAAAGTGCACGGCGTTCGGCCGGCGGTTCTTCGTTTGGTTGCCTGAACCCCGACTCTCGCACGGCGGTTCCCGTCGCCTGTCAGAGAGACCGATCGCCGCGGGGAATGCCGCAGCCCTCGATCGCGGGATCCCTAGGGCGAAGCGACCGGCTCGGGTTCGGCGGGCGGTGCTTCCTCCGGAGGCTGAGCGGGCGGTGCTTCCTCCGGAGGCTGAGCGGGCGGTGCTTCCTCCGGAGGCTGAGCAGACGGTGCTTCCTCCGGAGGCTGAGCAGACGGTGCTTCCTCCGGAGGCTGAGCAGGCGGTGCTTCCTCCGGAGGCTGAGCAGACGGTGCTTCCTCCGGAGGCTGAGCAGGCGCTTCTGCGGATCGGGTGGCCTTCTTCCGCGTCGCCTTCTTGCGGGTCGCCTTCTTCCGCGTCGCCTTCTTGCGGGTCGCCTTCTTCCGGGTCGCCTTCTTCCGGGTCGCGGTCGCCTTCTTCCGGGTGGCCTTCTTCCGGGTGCCCGTCTTCCGGGTGGCCTTCTTCCGCGTCGCCTTCTTGCGAGTCGCCTTCTTCCGCGTCGCCTTCTTCCGCGTCACCTTCTTCCGGGTCGTCCTCTTCCGGGTCGTCTTCTTCCGGGTCGCCTTCTTCCGGGTTGTCTTCTTCCGGGTCGTCTTCTTCCGGGTCGTCTTCTTCCGCGTCGCCTTCTTCCGGGTTGTCTTCTTGCGGGTCGCCTTCTTCCGGGTTGTCTTCTTCCGGGTCGCCTTCTTCCGCGTCGCCTTCTTCCGGGCGGCCTTCTTGCGCGTCACCTTCTTGCGGGTCGCCTTCTTCCGCGTCGCCTTCTTCCGCGTCACCTTCTTCCGGGTCGCCTTCTTCCGCGTCGCCTTCTTCCGCGTCACCTTCTTCCGCGTCACCTTCTTCCGGGTCATCTTCTTCCGGGTCGTCTTCTTCCGCGTCGTCTTCTTCCGGGTCGCCTTCTTCCGGGTTGTCTTCTTTCGGGTCGCCTTCTTTCGGGTCGCCTTCTTCCGGGTCGCCTTCTTCCGCGTCGCCTTCTTCCGGGCGGCCTTCTTGCGGGTCGCCTTCTTGCGCGTCGCCTTCTTCCGGGTCACCTTCTTCCGGGCGGCCTTCTTGCGGGTCGCCTTCTTGCGGGTCACCTTCTTCCGGGCGGCCTTCTTCCGCGTCACCTTCTTGCGCGTCGCCTTCTTGCGCGTCGCCTTCTTCCGGGTTGTCTTCTTCCGGGCGGCCTTCTTCCGCGTCACCTTCTTGCGGGTCGCCTTCTTGCGCGTCGTCTTCTTCCGGGCGGCCTTCTTCCGCGTCACCTTCTTGCGGGTCGCCTTCTTGCGCGTCGTCTTCCTCCGGGCGGCCTTCTTGCGGGTCGCCTTCTTGCGGGTCGCCTTCTTGCGGGTCGCCTTCTTCCGGGCGGCCTTCTTCCGCGTCACCTTCTTGCGGGTCGCCTTCTTGCGCGTCGTCTTCTTGCGCGTCGTCTTCTTGCGCGCGGCCTTCTTCCGGGTTGTCTTCTTCCGGGTCACCTTCTTGCGCGTCGTCTTCTTCCGGGTGGCCGCTTTACGGGTCACCTTCTTGCGGGTGGCTTTCTTGCGCGCTGTTGCCTTGCGGGTCGGTCGTTTTCGCGTTGCTTTCTTGCGGGTCGCCTTCCTCACTGCCGACATCCGTGAAGCACTCCCGCGCGCAACCGCCTTCTTGCGGGAGACCTTCTTGCGCGTGGCTTTACCGCGCGACGTCACACGCACCGCTGCTTTCTTGCGGGTGGCTTTCTTTGCCGACCGCCTGGTCTTCTTCTTCATTACAGGTCTACTCACCTCTCGCGAGAATCCCAACGGATGGAAACAACACGGCGGGATTCCGTCCCGCTGCGCATTCCACAAACGCAGCGTAACACTACCGCCGAATCTCGGTCAACCTTGCCGAACCTCATTGCAGAAGACAGAACGCAGCATCAAGAGACTGGACGAATGACCTGCCGCCAGCCTGTGGTGAAACCCAGACGGGCCAGTTCTCCCGGTGGGGGCTCCTCCCTCACGCGCCTTGTCAGCCGGGCCCCACCGGGAGAACTGGGCCTCCCCGCTCTCGGCGCTCACCCGGGTTCCACCACAGGCTGCTAGTCTTGCTGACTCCTTCGCTCCTCTCTTGGCCAGTATCGGGAATAACTCGTGTCGAGCGCTCCGGATAATCTGCGAGACGCCATCGTGATCCGGCTGAGGGTATGGGCCGACTATCTCAAGATCGAACATACGCTGTTCTCGGTACCTCTCATCTATACCGGCGCACTGTTGGCTGAACCCCCGCTGACCCTTCGTACCGCGGTGTTGATTCTGGTGGCCGCCGCCGGGGCGCGCACAACGGCGATGGGGCTCAATCGAATTCTGGATCGCCACCTCGATGCACAGAACCCGCGCACCGCGATGCGAGCCCTGCCGACCGGAAAGATCACACTTCGGGGCGCGGTGCTGGTGGCCGCACTTTCGTTTGCCGTGTCCCTCGTGGCCGCATGGGCCATTTCCCCGCGCTGCCTCCTGATCAGCCCCGTTCCGCTCTTGGCTTTCTTTTGCTATCCGCTCCTGAAGCGCTTCACCAGGTGGGCGCATCTTGGGCTTGGCCTCACGCTCGCGCTGGGCCCGCTCTGCGGCTTTTACGCCGTGGCCCTCGAATGGCGGGGTCTCTTCTCGATCGTGACGCTTGCTGCCTTCACCGCCTTCTGGTCTGCCGGTTTTGACATTCTGTACGCGACGCTGGACGAAGACTCTGACCGGAAGACCGGCGTCTTCTCCCTGCCGGCAGCTATCGGAAGTCGTCGCGCCCTGCGGGTTGCCGCCGGGCTGCACGTCATTGCCTTCTGCGCGCTCATCATTCTCTTCTCCACGTCGCTTCACGGGGCCTTGTCCGGTATGTTCTTTGTCCTCGCCGGGGCCCTCTTTGTCATGCAGCATCGGCTCCGGCACCACGTGAATTTCGCGTTCTTTCAGGCGAACTCGATTCTTGGGGGCGTCGTCTTTCTTGGCGTACTGTTCTCTCGTACTCCCATTGTCGGATCATGAGAATTGTCGTAGGAATCTCGGGCTCCTCGGGGGCCGTGTACGGCGTTCGCTTCCTGAAGCGCTGCCCCGGAGAGAAACATTTGATCGTCTCCCAATGGGGTGAGGAAGTGTTGCGGCTTGAGATGGGTCTCACGTTGAACGACCTGAAGGGAGATGTGCGACGCGTCCATCGGGACTCGGATCTCGCGGCGCCGTGGTCGTCGGGTTCCAACCGCTACGACGCGCTGGTCCTCATCCCATGCAGTCTCTCGACGTTGGGGAAAGTCGCAAACGGGATCGCCGACACCCTGATTACTCGTGCAGCTCAGGTGGCCCTGAAGGAACGCATGCGTCTCGTGCTCTGCGTGCGCGAAACCCCCTGGTCCACCGTCACGTTGCGCAACGCACTCGCGGTCTCCGAAGCGGGGGGGATCGTGATGCCGGTGGCGCCGCCCTGGTACCGAAATCCAGGCACGATGTCCGAAGTCGTGGACGGCTTTTGCGACAAGGTGCTCGGAGTGCTCGGACTCGGCGACGCCCCGGGGTGGCGCGAAGAAGAAACCCGCTAGCAGCCTGTGGTGGAACCCGGGTGAGCGCCGAGAGCGGGGAGGCCCAGTTCTCCCGGTGGGGGTCCGGCTGACAAGGCGCGTGAGGGAGGAATACCGAGTGTATTTCGACCGAAACGCAACGCAGAGCGCCGCAAAGCGGCGCGGTTCAGGCGGGATGCATCGCCGCTCGAGCCCCCACCGGGAGAACTGGGCCGCCTGGGTTTCACCACAGGCTGCTAGGCCCCGCCGGGGGAGAGTGCGAAAGCTTCGCCCCGCCTCTTCTCGGTCCGCGGTACGCGTGCCGCCCGCCTCCGGCGGGCGGTGCCGGCCCCAGCGGGAGAAACCCACATGATCGGTTCGCCTGCGTACCCCGCCGGGCATGAAAGTGCAGTTCCCTGGATGGTGCAAGTCTCGGCCCCACGCCACCATGCAGAGTGACGCGCAGGCAAGGGAACGCCGACTTCCGGTCGGCGCAGCCCGCCGGAGGCGGGCAAGGAAGTTTCGATTCCCGAGCCAGGCGCGGCTGGGAGCCGGGTCCCCCGACCCCAACCCCTCCTGCTCCGGGGTCTCCGTGCGGCTCTCGCCGCACTTCGGAAGGCCGGAGCGAAGCGCCGGGCGGTCCGGGAGGGGAGCTCAACTCCTTCCCACTCGACAACCCGAACTGGTCCAGCGATGTGCCCCCTTTCCGGACCGCTCAACCTCGCATGCTACGATTTTCCGCTCTCTCTTGAGGCCCGTCTGAGCCCGGGATGCCGAATGCACCCGGCCTCTTCCCGAGCGTTCCGCTCTGGAGATTTCCTGTGTTGATTGCCGAAGGTGTCGCGTTTCGCGACCGGGCCCTCGTCCCCATCTGGGAGAAGGTGCTCGCCGGAGATCGTCTCGGCTTCGACGACGGAATCACGCTGCTCCAGACCGTTGATCTGCCGGCGCTGGGTCGGATGGCCGACCATGCCGCCAGGGCGCGAAACGGCGACCGGGTCCAGTTTGTCGTGAACCGGCAGATCAACCCGACCAACCTGTGCGTACTGTCCTGCGTCTTCTGTGATTTCGCCGCGAAGCCGGGTGATGCTCACGCCTACGAGCAGTCCCTCGAGGAAGTCCTCGCCCAAGTGTCCGAGGAACTCTCGGAGGTCCATATCGTCGGCGGCCTCCACCCCAAGTGGCCCTTCGCCCGATATCTCGAGATCGTTGGCGAGATTCACCGCCAATTTCCGAGGGTCCAGATCAAGGCGTGGACGGCCGTGGAAATCGACTGGTTTGCCCTACTGGAGAAAACCACCATCGAGGACATCCTGATCCGGCTCCAGGAGGCTGGCCTCAACGCCCTTCCGGGTGGCGGGGCCGAGGTGTTCTCGGACCGTGTCCGCAAGGAAACGTTCAAGACCAAGATCGGTCGGGCAAAGTGGTTCGAGGTACACCGGGCCGCTCATCGTCTGGGGATCATGACGAACGCGACCCTGTTGTACGGGCACATCGAGACGCTCGGGGAGCGCGTGGATCACATGATTCAGCTCCGGGAAGCACAGGACGACCGGGGCCCGTCCGATGTTGGTTTTCAGTCGTTCATCCCGCTCGCGCTGCAACCGGGGAACACGGGGCTCGCCGAGCGTCAGGCGTCCGTGCTCGAAGACCTCCGCACCGTTGCGTGCGCCCGCTTGCTCCTCGACAACTTTCCGCACATCAAGGCGTACTGGGTGATGCTCGGTGAGGACTCGGCGGGAATGGCGCTGAATTTCGGAGCGAGTGACCTCGACGGAACGATCGGCGAAGAAAAGATCGCCCACTTCGCGCAGGCGACGAGTCCCGTTGGCCTGGCCCGCGAGCGATTGGTCCGGATGATTCGAGACGCCGGGAAGACTCCCGTGGAGCGCGACGCCCTCTACAACGTGGTGCAAGTCTGGGAGGCTGCCTGACAGCGGTGAGCAACCCGCCAACCTTCTGCCCCGCACTCGGCGGTGGATGCCACCCTGGAACCGAGCGGACGACTGCGGGCCGGTTCAGACCAGGCCCCCCGCCGTCCGCTCAGTAGTGCGCCTGCTGCTAGGGCAACTCGCCTACCTGAATACCCAGCCCTTTGAGCCCTTTCCGGGCCTTCGTGTCTTCCGGGCCTCTCCGTCCGAGATCGGCCGCCTCGCGGCGGCCTCCGAGCTTGACGCCGGACTGCTTTCGGTGGGGGATCTGCTTCGCCAGGAAGCACGGTATGCGCCCCTGGGGGATGCGAGAGGCACCTTCGGAATCGCTTGCCGCAAGCGGGCAGGAAGCGTGTTCCTCCTCTCCCGCTGTCCACCGGAGCAACTCGGGGGAAAGATCGTCGAAATCACCAGGGAGACTTCGACTTCGGTGTTGCTCCTGCGCCTCTGGTTGGAAGAGCGACTTGGCATCGAGCTACCCGAGTACCGCTCCGGGGTAACTCGGGAGCACGATGCTCTGCTTCTGATCGGTGACGAGGCGCTTCGGGAGCGGGAACACCCCGATCCAGGATTCCCCTTCCGTTTTGACCTTGCTTCCTGCTGGCAAGAATGGACGGGGCTTCCCTTCGTGTTCGCGATCTGGAGCGCCAGACAGTCATTGACTTCGGCCAAACGCTTGCAGCTCTACGAAACGATCGCCAGGTCCATCGGGCGGGGCATCGAAAGGATCCCGGAGATTGCCATCGAGGCGGCCGGACCACTGGGCGATCGGGCGGCCATCGCCCGGTATCTCTCCGACTTCACCTACCGGTTTGGGGAGTCGGAACGTCGAGGTTTCGAAACCTTCCGGCGGCTGGTACGAGAGCGGAATCTGATTTCCTCTTCGGAGGCATAGCACCCGATGGACAAAGTGACCGCTCTCGGCGCTCACCTCACCTTCTCCACCGGCTGCTAAGGAGACAAACGGCGCATCATGTTGAACAGTGCGATGGATCGAATCCGGCAGAAGGCCGAGAGTCGCGAGCGTCTCTCGAAGGCCGACGCCATTTGGTTGATGGACGAGGCTCCTCTTCTCTTTCTCGGGGAGCTTGCGAACCACGATCGCTTTCGCCGGCACCCTGAACGGGAAGTCACCTTCGTGGTGGATACGAATCCCAACTACACGAATGTCTGTGAGGTGGACTGCACTTTCTGCGCCTTCTACCGGCCCCCAGGGCATGCGGAGGCATACACCCACTCCGTCGAGGAGATGCTGGATCGAATCGGCGGGGCAGTCGAGCAGGGAGTCACGACGGTGCTCCTCCAGGGCGGGGTGAACGAGTCTTTACCGCTCGACTACTACCTGGACCTCGTCCGCGGAACGCGAGATCGTTTTCCGGACGTGACGCCGCACTACTGGTCAGCCGTTGAGATCGAAGGCATGGCGAAAGTCAGCGGTCTCAGCAATCGTGAAGTTCTGACCAGGCTCAAGGAGGCCGGCCAGGACACTCTCCCGGGGGGCGGCGCCGAGATTCTGAGCGACCGGGTGCGGCGTAAGGTGTCGCACAAGAAGGGAGGAGCGGACGCGTGGCTCGAAGTGCATCGGGAGGCTCACGCCATCGGGTTCGTGAGCACCGCAACCATGATGTACGGCCACGTAGAGACGACCGAGGACATCGTCACGCACCTGCTGAGCATCCGCGAGCTGCAGGATGAGTTCCGTGGATTCACGGCGTTCGTGCCCTGGAGCTTCAAACCCGGAAACACTCCTCTGGTCCGGAAGATTCCCCACTACGCGGGGCCGAACGACTACCTCCGGATCCTCGGGGTCGCCCGCCTCGTGTTGGACAACTTCGATCACATCCAGGCATCCTGGTTCAGCGAGGGCAAGAAAGCCGGCCAGGTCGGCCTTCACTGGGGCGCCGACGACTTCGGGGGCACTCTGCTCGAAGAAAACGTCCACGCGTGCACCGGTTTCATCAACCGGACGAGCATTGACGAAGTGCAGATTCTGATCAGGGAGGCCGGTTTTACTCCGGTTCAACGGGACACCAGGTATCGCGTCTTGCGGCCGGGAAAGACGGCCGGGGCTCCAACTTGAGTGGCCTGGCCCACCAGGATCACGGGATTTAGCCGCCTGTGACGGGGGCCTTCGCGGCGGCGCTCCTCGGGGTACTGGTCCTTTCGGCCTTCTTCTCGGGATCGGAAACCGCCTTCATGGCGGTGCGGTTGCACCGAATGCGCGTCATGGCAGTGCGAAACCGGAAGGCCGCCGCCGTGATTCGGGTTGTCGAGCATCCAGAGCGGTTTCTGGGAGCGGTTCTGACGGGCAACGTCTTCGCCAACGTGCTCGCAGGAGTGCTGGCCACGGTGGTTCTTTCCGCGGGAGCCGAAACGGGCGAAGAGCGGGCTCGCGCGGCAACCCTCGCGACACTCCTCGTCGGAGCCGCCCTGCTCGTTTTCGGCGAGATGGTGCCGAAGAGCATCGCCTCCCGCCACTCCGAGAGGTGGTCGCTGAGCATGGTTCGCCCGGTGCAGGGGCTGCTCTGGCTTCTCGGCCCCATTGCTGCCGCGCTGTCCTGGCTGGTAACACAGCTTCTGGGGGTCTTCGGCATCTCTCAGCCGGCGCGGGAAGCAACCATCAGCGCAGCCGAGATGCGAGAGAGCCTTCGTTTCGGGCCCCCCGACACCGATGTCGTGGAAAAGCAGGTATTGGTGCGACTCGCCGATGCCACCGGACGGCGGCTCACCGAGGTCATGACACCCAGGCGGGCCATCGTGGCAGTCTCTTCCGATGCGGGCGTTTCGGACGCCATGCGACTCTTTCGCCAGCATGGGCACACCCGGCTTCCGGTAGTAGGGAACACCCTCGACGATATTCGGGGCGTCATGGATCTTCGTGAAGTTCTCCCGGCTCTCGAGGCCGGGGCTGACTTCCGGGTGGAGAATCACCTGGCGGCGGCCCGCTTCTCTCCCGGGACCGCCACCCTCGCCCAGGCGCTCGTCCAGATGCGCGAACAATCCTGCCGCATGCTGATCGTGGTGGATGAACATGGGGGCGTCGAGGGGCTGGTTACTTCGAGCTCACTCCTGGAAGCCATCCGTGGCCCGTGGCCCGGGGAGAGCGCGCCGGGCCCGGGAGGCAGCTTCGTGCTCGACGGCACCCTGACCGTTTCCGAGGCGAACGCCGAACTCGCCCAGCATGGAGCTGGTTCCGACGGCTCGCACGAAAGGATCGAGATCCCGCAGGGGGACGATTACGACACGGTGGCGGGATTCGTTCTCGCGCACACCGGCCGGATTCCGAAGGAGGGGGAGACCGTTCCGATCCCCGGGGCCGTACTCCGGGTGATGGCCGTGGAACGCCACCGGATCACCCGCCTGCGCATCGAACCGCTTCCTCCAGAGCCGAAAGAGAAAAAGGATGGGGGCTCGGGCGACTCCTGATCCCGGGGTCGCCGGGAAGTCCCCTTCGGGTGCGCAAGGGTCGCGGGCCCGTGTTCTGCGGTCCCTGCGGGATGCGCTCGACGCCGCTCTGGATTGGTTTCCGGGCGACGCCGGGAACCGGTCCGTCCTCGTTGGGTTTTCCGGAGGTGTGGACTCAACGGCACTCCTCCATCTGCTCGGGGCGCCTGGCGGCCTCTGCGGTAGAACCGGCGGACCGCGGCTCGTCGTCGCGCACCTCGACCACCTGCTGCGGCCGGATTCCGCGGCCCAGGCCAGGTTCGCAAGAACCGTGGCGGCCTCGCTCGGGATGGATTTCTTCAGCGCCCGGCGGGATGTCGGCGCCCGCGCCCGCCGGGAGGGCCGCTCGCTCGAAGAAGCCGGCCGGCTCGAAAGATTTGATTTCTTCGCTGAAATCGCCCGGGAACGGGGCGTCTGCGCCGTCGTTCTCGGGCACACGCTAAGCGACCAGGCCGAAACCGTATTGCTGCGACTGGCGCGTGGCGCCGGGACTCTGGGACTCGGCGCCATGGCGCCCATCCGCAGGGACGAGAGAGGCCTCGTGATCGTCCGGCCTCTGCTTTCGGTCTCGCGGACGCTGATCGCCCAGGTCGTGCGGGAGGCGGGGTGGCCGTTCTATACCGATCCATCCAACGAGTTTGAGGAGTTCGCGAGGAACCGAATCCGGCACCAGGCCCTCCCACTCCTCAGGGACTCCGTGAACCCGCAGGTGGAAGCGGCGCTGGGCCGGACGGCCTCGCTCCTCAGGGAGGACGAGGAATGGTTGAGTGAAATCACCTCCCGCCGTTTCACCGAGATTGCCGCCGTCGTGAAGCGGGGGAGCTCCGCCGAGGTCCGGTTTGGGGTCGCCGAGCTTGCGGCGGCTCACCCGGCGCTTCTGCGTCGCCTCGTTCGCGAGGGACTTCGGATCGCCCGGGGGAACCTGCGGCGCATTGGGGCCGTACACGTCGAAGCGGTGCTCCGCCTGGTCCGGGCCGGACGCGGAGGGTCCTCGCTGGATCTGCCGGGTGTGGTCGTGCGTCTGGAACACCGGGTGTTGACCGTTTCTCCCACGGAAACCACAAGTTCGGACGGTCCTGATGCAGCTTGAGCCAAGCCGATATGACGGCGCGGACCCCGGATCGCGATCCGCGGCCGGAGCGCGGTACCGTCGGGGGCCGGGCGCAACCTATAATTTGGCCGGACTTCCTTCGTATGACAGACAAGAACAAACAGCCGGTGGTGAAACCCAGGCGGCGTTCGAGCGGCGATGCATCCCGGCTGAACCGCCCCGCTTCGCGGGGCTCCGCGTTGCGCTTCGGTCGAAATACACCCGGGCCAGTTCTCCCGGTGGGGGCTCCTCCCTCACGCGCCTTGTCAGCCGGGCGCCTCCCCGCTCTCGGCGCTCACGTGGGTTCCACCACAGGCTGTTAATGCCGGGGCAGTGAGATCGGGATGAGTTCGACGATGAAGAACCTCATGTTCTGGCTGACGGCCTCGCTCGTTCTGATCCTGTTCTGGAATGTCTCGAGCCGCATCTCCGAACAGGAGAACGAACTCTCCTTCACCCAGTTCATGCACCGCGTGGAGGAAGACAAGATCGCGGATGTCCGTATCAGCGGGACCGGCACCGGGAGCGAAATCACCGGGACCGACGTCGACGGCAAATCGTTTCGGACCTTCGCGCCCGAAATGGAGGGCCTGGTCTCCACCCTGCTGGAACGCGGCATCAACGTGGAGGCCGATGACGCCAGCCGCACCCCATGGATCGTGACGCTGCTGAGTTGGCTGCCGATCCTGCTCATCGTCGGCCTTTTCTTTTTCCTGATTCGCCAGATGCAGGCGCCGGGAAACCGCGCCATGTCGTTCGGGCGCAGTCGCGCCAAGCTGACTTCCAACCAGCAAAAGAAGGTCACCTTCAAGGATGTGGCCGGCGTCGACGAGCCGAAAGAAGAGCTGCAGGAGATCATCGATTTCCTGAAGGAACCTCAGAAATTCCAGCGACTCGGCGGGCGGATTCCCAAGGGCGTACTGCTCATGGGTCCTCCCGGGACCGGGAAGACATTGCTGGCCCGCGCCATCTCCGGGGAGGCCAGTGTCCCCTTCTTCACGATCAGCGGCTCGGACTTCGTCGAGATGTTCGTGGGAGTTGGGGCGAGTCGGGTTCGCGACCTGTTCGAACAGGGCAAGAAGAACGCCCCCTGCATCGTTTTCATCGACGAGATCGACGCCGTCGGGCGCCAGCGGGGGGCGGGTCTCGGTGGTGGGCACGACGAGCGCGAACAGACTCTGAACCAGTTGCTCGTCGAGATGGACGGCTTCGAGTCCAACGAAGGCGTCATCCTGATCGCTTCCACGAACCGGCCGGACGTTCTCGATCCGGCGCTGCTGCGTCCGGGGCGGTTCGATCGACGGATCGTTGTGTCCCTCCCCGACATCAGGGGTCGCGAGGGCATTCTCAAAGTCCACAGCGCCCGCGTCCCGTTCGAATCCGATGTTGAACTCAGCATCATCGCCCGGGGCACTCCGGGTTTCTCCGGAGCGGACCTCGCCAACCTGGTAAACGAGGCGGCCCTGAGCGCCGCGCGTCATTCCCAAAAAAATGTGCGCATGGAGGATTTCGAGCAGGCGAAGGACAAGGTCCTCATGGGAGCGGAACGCCGGTCGGTCATCATGACGCCGGACGAAAAACGCACCACGGCGTATCACGAGGCCGGACATGCCGTAGTGGCGGCGCTGCTCGAGAAGGCCGACCCCCTGCATAAGGTGAGCATCATTCCGCGCGGGATGGCGATGGGCGTCACCATGCTGCTGCCCGAGGCTGATCGGCGCACCCACGACCGGGATTACGTCGAGGCGATGATCGCGGTGAAGATGGGTGGCCGGCTGGCCGAAGAGATCTTCCTGGGCCAGGTGACGACCGGAGCGTCCGACGACATCCAGAAGGCAACCGACCTGGCGCGACGCATGGTCTGCGAGTGGGGCATGAGCGAAACCCTCGGACCGCTTTCGTTTGACCGAACGGGCCAAGAAGTGTTCCTGGGTCGTGATCTGGCGGCCCGAAAGGACTACAGCGAAAGCACGGCCAAGGCGATCGACGACGAAGTGCACCGCATCGTGGACGACGCCTACCACCGTGCGAAGAAACTTCTCGAGGAAAACCGCGTCCGGCTGGCGGCGGTGGCTGAGGCACTCCTTGAACGCGAAGTGTTGAATTCTGCGGAAGTCCAGCTCGTCCTCGAAGGGAAACCCCTTCCCGAACCCGCGCCCGCCCCGGTGGCGCCCGACGCGGAGGCCCCGGATCCCGCGCCGAAGACAGTGCCGGGACGGGTTGCCATCACTCCTCCTCTGGTGCCTGAACCCGGCGGCGCAACCTGACCGGATAGCGGTCCTGGCGCCAGTAGTTCTCCAGTTTGACCGAGACGATCCGCGACCTGGCCGAGACGCTCGCGGCGCGCATGTCCTGGTCCGATGTCCTGGACATCGTCCTGGTCGCCGGCGCGATCTACGTGTTGCTGAAGCTCATCGAGGGCCGGCGGGCTTCTCAGATGGCCTTCGGTACCGTGATTGTTGGAGGCCTGCTGCTACTCACCGGGTCGAGCCAGCTTGGACTCACCACCGTCCAGTGGATCGTGCGCAACACCTTCCCCTATCTGGGGATCGCGATCATCGTCCTCTACCAGGCCGAGATCAGGACCGGTCTGGCCCAGATCGGTGGCGGCGGTTTCCTGCGCGGGCGGCGCCGGGACCTGGACCCGCAGCGCGCGACCATCGCAACCCTGGTCGAAGCGGCCACCGAGCTCTCTCGTCATCGGGTCGGGGCCATCGTGGTTTGGCAGGGGAATATCGGCCTCAAGAGCTATGCCGATTCCGGCATGCCGCTTGATGCGAAGCTCAGCTCGGAATTGCTCGTCTCGCTCTTCCAGCCCACCTCCCCGCTTCATGACGGGGCCGCCATCGTGAGCGGCGGGCGGATCGTCGCAGCCCGCTGCGTCCTGCCCCTCTCGCGGCACGAGGCCGAAGGAAGCGTCGGCGGCACCCGCCACCGCGCCGCCCTCGGCCTCACCGAAGAGACGGACGCCACGGTGCTCGTCCTGTCCGAGGAGACCGGGCAGGCAAGCGTGGTGTCCAGCGGCCGGATCGTTCCGGTTGCCGATCGCTCCGATCTGGAGGCGGAGCTGGACAGGTCGCGTCCGGCCCCGTCGGGCGGCGCTACCGCACCCGCACCCGCTCGGCGCCTTTCGGGTCCGGAGGTCGTCCGATGAGCAAGTCCGTCACCGGACCCGGACCTTTCCGCGCGGTCGAAGTGTTGCGGGTAATCGTGGCGCTCGGGCTCGCTTTCGGTCTTTGGTTCTTTGTCGCAGACGAGCAAGGGGCCGAAGTTCTGGTTTCGACTCCACTCGAACTAATCAACGTCCCTTCCGGACTCGAGGTCGTGGACCAATCGGTCCAGGAGGTGGACGTGAGGCTTCGCGGCGCGTCCGGCCTGCTGCGCGACGCACCCCTCCAGGGGCTCCGCGCGCGGCTGGATCTGACCGGGGAAGCACCCGGCGAGCGCACCTGGTTTCTTGGAACCGAGGCGGTCGAAGCTCCTTCAGGCGTGCAGGTCATGCGGGTGGATCCTTCCCAGGTCCTCTTGCGCCTCGACCGCACCTTGACCAGTACCGTCCGGGTGAGCCCACGCGTGCTCGGTCAGCCCGCGACCGGTTTTGAGATCCATAACGTCGAAATCGACCCGCTTGAACTCGCGGTGGAAGGGCCGGAATCGCTGCTCCTCGACACGGCGCAGATCACCACCGAGCCGATATCCGCGCAGGGGCTTCGGGAGACCTACGGGCAGCGGCTCCAGATCGAACTCGACCCCGCCCTTCGGCCCAGCGTCCGACGCGTGGACGTTCGCCTCGTCATCGGCGAAGCGCGGGAGCCTCGCGAGTTGCGGCTTGCCGTCTGGCTCGCGCCGGGCGAAACCGCAGAGCTGGCCTGCCAACCGAGCATCAGCGAAATCGCCGCCACGGTGCGCATCCCCAGGAGCATGTTGGGCCAGGTGAACGAATCGAACCTCTTCGCCGTGGTTTCCTGTGCGGGGCTCGAGACTGGCATTTACGAACTCGTTCCCGAACTGCTCTTCCCCGAGGCTCCGGACGCTGCGATCGGCACCGTTTCCTTCGACCCCGAGACGGTTCCCACCGTGGTCGGTTCCCCGGAAGAAACGACGACTCCGGCCTGGGACGGAAGCTGACCAGGCAGTCATGACCGACACCGCTGCCGCCCGCCCGCGCTCCTCAACCCGCGAGTACTTCGAGTCTATCTGCGCCGCGGTAATCCTTGCTCTGTTCGTCCGCACGTTCGTTTTCCAGGCGTTCAAGATTCCAACCGGCTCCATGCAGGACAACCTGCTGATCGGCGACCACCTGATGGTCAACAAGATGCTGTACCACGACGGCGGCACCAGCCTGCTGCCGTCGCGCGACGTGGAACGAGGCGATGTGGTGGTGTTCAAGTTCCCCGAGGAGCCCGATCGGGATTTCATCAAGCGGGTGGTGGGACTCCCCGGCGAGACGCTCCAGATCGGAAGGAGACAGGTTCTCGTCGACGGGGATCCGCTGCCCGAGGACTACACCCGCTTCGTTCACGGCGGCCAGCCGGCAATGCGCGAGTACCGGATTCCGGAAGGGCACTACTTCGTGATGGGGGACAACCGGGACAACAGCCACGACAGCCGCTACTGGGGCGCACTCCCCGCCGAGAACGTCAAGGGCAAGGGTCTCTTCATCTACTGGTCCTACGGGGCGCCGCGCGAGGAATACCTCGAGACCAGGCTCTCCCGGCGGTTTTTGGACCTGCTCCTGCTGCCGGTGAGGTTCTTTTCCCGGACGCGCTGGGACCGTTTCTTCACCCCGGTCCGGTAGGCAGGCTGTTCAGCGCCGGCCGGCGGCGCCCGCGATTCAGGTGTTCCGGGGGCCGAAGATCGCTGTCCCGACGCGGATCGTGGTGGCGCCCTCGGCGATTGCCGCCTCGTAGTCGTGACTCATACCCATCGAAAGCTCGGGGTCGCGAGGTAACAGCCCCGCCTCCGCGAACCGCCGCCCGAGTTCCCGAAGGCGGACAAACCACGGGCGGACGACATCCGGGTCGGGATCGTACGGAGGAATCAACATGAGCCCGGCGAGCCGAAGTCCCGCCAATCCTGACAGCGCTTCCAGGGAGCGGGGCAGATCCGGCTCCGGGATTCCGGATTTGGTGGACTCCCTGGCGAGATCCACCTGAGCCAGAACGCGAATCGGCGGCCCCCCGGGCGGTACGACCCCCTGGGCCACCATTCCGCTCAGCCGGGTGGCCAACGAAATGCTGTCCACGGATTGGATTACGGGAAACAGTCCCGCCGCCTGCCGCGCCTTGTTGCGCTGGAGATGCCCGATCAGGTGTGGGGTAATTGAAACTTGGAGGGCCGGCAGTTTGGCGGCCGCCTCCTGAATCCGATTCTCTCCAAAGTCGGTAATGCCCAGTGCAGCCGCCGCTTCGATGTCCGAAGCCGGCCGCGTCTTCGAGACGGCCACCAATCGGACACCGGCCGGATCCCGACCGGCCCGGCGGCAACTCTCGGAGATCCGGTCGCGCACCGCGGCAATGCGCTCGGCGAGCGGGGGCAGATTCACGGCA
The DNA here is from genome assembly GCA_965250045.1 of Candidatus Marinacidobacterium sp. Lineage (GTDB taxonomy): Bacteria > Acidobacteriota > Vicinamibacteria > Marinacidobacterales > Marinacidobacteraceae > Marinacidobacterium. The sequence goes on along the minus strand of OZ252286.1, from coordinate 1,380,413 downwards.
GGGACTCCAGGAACGCGCTGGCTTCTTCCAGACTCGTCGTTAACGGGAAGGGGGGCAGGCTCCGAAGCAGGCGGCGACCGTAGCCCATGCGCAGCAGGCGGGAGTCCAGCACGGCGGCGAGCCCGACGTCCTGCTGCGTTCGGATGAGCCGGCCGAGCCCCTGCTTCAAGGTGAGCGCCGCCTGTGGCACCGAATAGCCGGTGAATCCGTCGCCGGTGGCCGCTTCGGCCCGGTCGGCGCGCGCCTTATGCAGCGGATCCGACGGAACGGGGAATGGCAACTTGTCGATCACGAGCAGCGTGAGCGCTTCTCCCGGGATATCCACTCCTTCCCAGAACGAGCGCACCCCCAGCAGCACCGCATTCGGCGTCTTCCGGAAGGTGTCCACTAACGCAGCGTGTCCACCGCCCCGCTGTTGGCGCAACACGGGGAAGGGACAGGCCGCACCGAGCACCCGGCCGACCCGCTCAAGGTTGCCCCAGCTCGTGAACAGGATGAGGGCCCGACCCCGACTGGCGCCGACCAAATGGAGAATCCGCTCGGCGGCGGCATCCTGAAACCCTGGATGGCGGGGATCCACCAGATCGCGCGGGACGTAGAGACGCGCCTGATCCTCGAACCGGAAGGGTGAGGCGACGATGCCCCCCGCCGTCGTGGTCACGCCGAGGGCGTCGGCGGCATAGTCGAAACCGCCGTCGAGCGCCAGCGTCGCGGAAGTCAGGACGCACGACTTCAGCGGGCCAAACAACCCCTGTCGCAGCTCGCCGCCGGGGTGCACCGGAGCGGCGCTCGCGAAACAGGTGCGCCCGCCGCGGGTCGCCGCCCTGCCCTTCCCACCTTCCGAACGCCCGCTCTCGTTGCGGAAGACACTCCAGTGGACGTAGTCGGGACGCGGCGTCATCAGGGCGCGCAACTCGACGCGCAACTCGGTGACGCGCTTCAGGAACCGCTCCGCCCCGGTCTCGCCGTCGCTTCCGTCAGGGGGCGGGTGCTCCCGGAGAGCCTCCCGAACCTTCTGAAGATGGCTTTCGATGGCTTCGAGTTGCAAAGACGCCGCCTCCTCGTGCTCCTTCGCGTCGGGAGGAAGGGTGGCCGGGTCGAACAGACGCGGCCGGTCATCGTGTTCGGGGGCGAGAGTTTCGAAGAGCTCGCGGTACGAGCGCTTGAGCCTCAGGGTGGCCGGCGGGGAGGCAAGGTTGGGGGCCGCCCGCTTGAGGAAACGAGTGAGGTCGGTCGCCAGCCGGTCGGCCGCCGTTGAGGAAAGCGTGCTCGAGAACCCATGCGTGGCGGCATCTTCGAGCCGGTGGGCCTCGTCCACGATCAGGTGGTCGTATTCGGGAAGCACCTCGCCGAAATCGGTCTGGCGCACGATCAGGTCCGCAATCAGCAGGTGATGGTTCACGATCAGGATCTGGCTGGAGTGCGCCTGTTTCCTCAGGGTCGTCAGATGGCACTCCTCGTAGTGAGGACAGCGGCGACCAATGCAGTTCTCGGAAACCGTGGAGATTCCACGCCAGAAATCGATGGACCCCCGGAGTCCGCGAATCTCGTCGCGATCCCCCGTCTTTGTCTTTTCCGCCCAGGAAGCGATCCGCCTGAGATCTCCGCTCCGCCGGGAGTCGAGCTTCAGGTCCGGCTCGGTCTGGAATTTCTGCCACTCCAACCGGCAAAGGTAGTTCTCGCGTCCCTTCATCCGGGCCGCGGGAATCCGGCTTCCCAGAATTTTCTGGAGCTGGGGCAGGTCCTTCTCGAAAAGCTGATCCTGAAGATTCTTGGTGGCCGTGGAGATCACGACCCGCTCTCCGCAAAGAAGCGCCGGGATGAGGTAGGCGAACGATTTGCCGATGCCGGTTCCCGCCTCGATCATCAGCGCGCCGTCGCCGTTCAACGTCTCTTCGACGCGCACCGCCATCTCCACCTGGCCGGCGCGGTGCTCGAAGCCAGGGAGCGATTCGGAGAGCGCCCCGTGGGGACCGAGAAAATCGGCTGCCCGACTCATTTCCGCTTGCCCCGCGCGAGGAACCTGCAACCGGAAACCGCCGGCAACCGGACGGTACCCGCCGCGTTCACGCCGCTGGCGATACGTAGAGCGGGAATCCGGAGGCGAGTTCGGCCACCTCGCCCACGATTCGGGCCAACCCCGCCTCGTCATCCGCCGAACGGAGCGCCGCATCCATCAGACGCGCGACCTCGAACATCTCGGCCTCCCGCATTCCCCGGGTGGTGAGCGCCGCCGTGCCCAGGCGGATTCCGCTCGCGATCATCGGCTTTTCGGGATCGAAGGGGATGGTGTTCTTGTTCGCGGTAATCCCGGCGGCCTCCAGAGCCACCTCCGCCTCCCGCCCGGTGACGCCGCGGGCACCCACATCCACCAGCACGAGGTGGTTGTCGGTGCCGCCGGAAACCAGCCGGAATCCAAACCCCAGGAGCGCTTCGGCAAGCGCCTTGGCGTTTCGGACGATCTGGTGCGCGTATTCGGCGAAGGCCGGTTCCAGCGCCTCCCGGAAACACACCGCCTTCGCGGCGATCGTGTGCATCATCGGCCCGCCCTGGATCCCCGGGAAAGTGATCCGGTTGAGGGCCTTCCCATGGCTCTTCTCGTTCCAGAGAATGAGCCCCCCGCGCGGACCCCGGAGCGTCTTGTGGGTCGTGGTGGTGACGATGTCCGAGTAGGGCAGCGGGCTCGGGATTGCGCGGCCGGCGATCAGGCCGGCGACGTGGGCAATGTCGGTGACTACTTTCGCCCCGATCTCGTCCGCGATCTGGCGGATTTCCTCGCTGGGGTAGAGGCGTGGATACGCACTCGCACCCACGATGATCATCTTCGGCCGGTGTTCCCGGGCGAGCCGGTGCAACGCGTCGAGATCGATTCGCTCGTCCTCCCGGCGCACCCCATAAGCCACCGGCCGGTAAAGCTGCCCCGAGAAGTTGAGCGGATGGCCGTGGGTCAGGTGCCCGCCCTGGTCGAGGGCCATTCCCAGGAAGGCGTCGCCGGGTTCCAGAAGCGCTTGGTAGGCAACCATATTCGCCTGGGAACCGCTGTGCGGCTGGACGTTCGCGTACTGGCAGCCGAACAGTTCCTTGGCGCGGTTTCGGGCCAGCCGTTCCGCCTCGTCCACGTGGACGCAGCCTCCGTAGTAGCGCCGGCCCGGGTAGCCTTCCGCGTACTTGTTGGTCATCACGGAGCCGGTGGCTTCCATGATGGCGTCGCTCGCGAAGTTCTCGGACGCGATCAGTTCGAGGCCCTGGGACTGCCGGATCTCTTCGGCCCGGATGGCAGCGGTGATTTCGGGGTCCCGTTCGGCGAGGCTGGGACCGAAACTACGGCGGGAAAAGGAACTGTTCACGGGAACGCCAGTATAGGACCGCCGCCGGCCCTAGCAGCCTGTGGATAAAGTGGCGTGAGCGCCGAGGCCGGCGAGGCGCCCGGCTGACAAGGCGCGTGAGGGAGGAATACTTGGTGTATTTCGACCGAAACGCAACGATGAGCGACGCAAAGCGTCGCGGTTCAGCCGGGATGCATCGCCGGCCGAACGCCGCGTGACTTTGTCCACAGGCTGCTATGGGCAGGCAGAGCGCCCCGGATCAGAGGACGTAGGCGGCCGCGAACCCGAGTTGGGCCACCATCATCATGAGGTACATGTGGCGCCACGACACGTGGTTGCTGTCGGTCGCCAGTTCGTCCGGGCGGCGCAGCATGAGCCACGCCGTGAAGACCCCGTAGAGCACCAGTGCGATTCCCAGCGCGTCCAGAAGCACGGGATTCCCGGTCAGCAGGTCCATTCGCACGCCTAGCGGAATGAGGAGGAAGGGCAGGACAAAGAAGGGTGCGATCCGCCAAGCCGCGCCCCGGGGGCCATACACCACCGGAAGCGTCCGGCAGCCTCCCGCGCGGTCTCCGGCAATGTCCGAGAAGTCCTTGGTCGTGGTGGCCCCCAGGAGGAACAGGCCGAAGATGAGGCCGATGAACCAGGGTTCGGGGTCAAGCACGGTCTTGAGCGCCGACCAACCGGCAACCTTCAGCAGCAGGCCGCGGGGGATTGCGACCGTGAGGTTGGCAAGCATCCCGAGTCGTTTCGTCCTGAACGGCGGCGCGGAGTACATCCAGACGAAGACGCTCGCCACCACCACGATCAAGAAACACTCGCGCCGGCCACCGGGACTCACGAACCAGGCGGCGGCGAGCGCCAGGGCCCAGCAGACGGCCGTGAACCACCAGGCTTCGGCGAGTCCCAGCCGGCCGGAAGGGAGGGGCCGGTCCGGCTTGGCGATCCGGTCGATCTCGAGGTCGCAGATCTGGTTGAGGGCGTTACTCGCCGCGTTCAGGGTGGCGGCCATCACCGCTCCCAGGACGGGGTAGAGCCAGGGAACGGTTTCGAGCGGAGGAGGCGCCCCAAACGCCGTGACACTGCCGCTCAGGAAGCCGATCAGGGGCGGCAGGAGGGTGAACGGCCGCGAGAACTCGCCGTAGAGCCCGACGCGCTCCGTGACAGCACGGATCATCCGGCTCCCCTTCCGCTTGCCAGCCACCCCCAGCCGAACGCCAGGAGTCCACCAGTCAGCACGGAAACGGCGTTCACTCCGTCGTTATCGAGTGTCCCGCGCGCTTCGAGCGGGGAGAGCAGACCCTCGAGCAGGGCGGCGATGAAACCTGCCCCCGCCACGGGGACGAACCACGCGGGCGAAATGAGATGAGCTTCAACGGCAGCGGCGCTGATCACCAGCGATACGAGCAATCCGGCAACGGAGCCCGCCACGCTGACCCCTCCAGGCGTTCCGGCCGGCGCTCTCCTCAAGCTCGGAAGCCGCCGCACCGGTCCCCCCAGGGTTTTGCCGACTTCGGAAGACACCGTGTCCGCTGCCGCGGTGGCGAGCGAGCCGACAAACGCAGCGGCGGCCGCCAGACCCCAGCTACCGGGCAGCAGGCCCGCCAGCGTGCAGAAAAGCACCGGCGGTCCACCGTTCGCGAGCACCTGTCTCGCTCCCCGAGCACCGCCCCCGGCTTCCGCGATCCCCAGTGCCTGCTTGCGTTTCCAACCGATCCGGGTCGCCGAAGCGCCCAAAGCGAAATACAGCAGCAGCGCCAGATAGCCCGGCCAGCCCAGACTGAGGGCGACCGCGCCACCGACCACGAAGCCCGCGATCGCGCCGTCGCCACTCACGGTGCGGAGACGCCAACCCAGAAAGGCGAGCGCCGCGTTCAGCAGGAGGAGAGAAAGCAAGACTCGCCACGATCCGGGTTCCCCCGGCGTCGGCCAGCGCCGTTGGAACGGATCCCCAACATCAGTAGTAGCGATCGTTGTCGCCGCCGGTCCCGAAGCCGAAGCTCGTGATCCCGCCCAGCGTGATGCCGAAGTGGAAGAGGTTTTCGGTCCGATTCGTGAGGTTGTATCGAATCCACTCGACGTTCAGCCCGCAGCACTGGAGGAGGAAGTCGGCGCGTAGCCGAATGTTGGACATGCGCCGCTCGGTGATGTCGTAGTTGATGTCCAGCCCGGTACGAATCACCTCGGTGGGGAAGAAATCGGTGCCGGCCCGGAGATAGCTCTTCACGTTCACCTCTTCGCTGTCCTCGCCGCCAATCCGTCGGGCGCGGCGGGACCAGTTGAAGTTGAACCGCCGATTCGACAGGCGGTCCCCGACCCGGACTCCCGCGCGGATCGAGGTAAAGAGGCGCTCATCCGGATCCCACTCCATCGTCCAGTCGCCGTTCACGCTCTGGTCCGGAGTGAAGCGGAAATCCGAACGGATCGGGGACTTTCGCACCTCCACCTCGGTGTCTTCGAACGAGGAAGACACGTAGCGGGAATCGAACGACCCGGAAGTCGGGTCGAAATACCAGGTCTGCTGAATGCGCCAGGTGATGACATCCGTCGCCGACGATTCCTCCACCCCATCCCGGTAACGTTTCGCCAGCAAACGGTTCACCAGTCCGAAACTGATCTGGTTGTCCTGCGCCGAGCTGTCGTAGCGATCGAAACGATTCACCAGATCGAACTTGTCGTCGCTCTTGCGGTAATCCCAGGACGCCTCGGGCTCGATGAGGTGCTTGTAGCGGGCGGCGTAGAAGCCCCCGGGGGTCTCGAAGATCCGTTCCAGCTTGGGTCCGGCCAGCTGCACGGTGGTTCCGTAGAACCGCCGCGACAACCCCAGCTCCGGATTGAACTCGTTGGTCTCGGGGTCCTTCGACCCGCCGTACCGCAGATATCCCGCGTCAATTTCGGCACGCAGCTCGAGGAACGGCACTTCCGGCATCGAAATGCCGAGCGTGGGCCCCACGAAGAGACGGTTCCATTCCTGGAAGTCGTCCCGTCGGGACCGGCCGACCCGCACGTAGTCGGCTTCGTAGCCGAGCTGCACGAAGTTGCCCAGCAGATTCAGGTTGCGCCGCGTCAGCGAAAACTGCGGCATCGTCTGGCGGAGGCTGCTCCTCGTCGAATACTGCGTGTCCTTGCGGTCGATCTTGAATTTGAGACGGTGGCCGAAGAGCTGACCGTTCAGGTTTACTTTGGTGCGCTTGTACCGGCGCGTGGAACGTGAAAAGGAGTCCTGGAAGCGCCGGCTGAAGTCGAAACTGGAGAACATGTCGCCGGCCGCACTCAGCCGGAACCGGGCCGGCAGGCGCTGCGCCACGTTGAAGCTGAGCGAGTACTCGCGATTCTCGGTGGTCTTGTCGCTGATGACGAACCCTTCGGCTTCGCCACGGGAGCCGCTGTCTCCACGGTAGCGATAGTCCAAACCGAGACCGGTTCCGGACACCGTGAAATGGTCAACGCTGAATGTCGCGTCCATCGAGCGGTTGATGGCCCAGTAGAAACCCTGGCTGAGGAGGTGTCCCCGGAGGTCGGAACGGCTGTAGCGCGGGATGAGGAACCCGGTCTGCCGGCCGTCTTCCTCGAGCGGGTAATAGAGCGCCGGGAAATAGGTCACCGGCACGTTCTTGATGCGGAACGACACGTTGCGCAGCCAGACGTGTTTTTGGGGCCGCACGACGGCGCGGCTGGCAGTGAAGTTCCAGCGAGGATTCGGCTGGGCGCAGGTAGTGAACGCTCCTCGTTCGATCGCGAACGCCCCGTCCTCCAGTTCCTCAAGTGTCTCGGCGACGAAGTGAAAATCCTGTCCGAGAATCCCCCGGGCATTGCGGAAGACCGCGGTGCCGTCTTCGAGGCTTCCCTCCATCGACTCGGCGACAACCTTTTCGTTGCGGCGTTCGAATACGACGTTGCCTTCCGCCCGAATCCGCAGCTCTTCCTCGTCGATCTCGATGCGGTCGGCCTGTATCCGAAGTCCTCCGTAGGCCAACTGTGCATAGCCGTCCAGGACGACGTGCGAACCCTCACGCGTGACGTGTTCCGCGCGCGTGATCATGGTCCCCGCGGGTGGTGGATCGTGAGTCCAGGCCACCGGAGGCTGCTCCCTTTGTTCCTGGTTCCGCCGCCCGCCGATGCTTTGGGAACCCTCCACCAGCGCCGGAAGGAGGATCGCAAACGCGAGAAGCACGCTCCCGGGGACACCCAGGGTGCGGCGATCCGCACGAGCCACGGGTCTTCGGGAAGTCACGGTGGGATTCTCGTCCCGGGGCGGACCGTAGCAGCCTGTGAACAGAGTGACGCGGCATTCGACTGGCGATGCATTCCGGCTGAACCGCTCCGCTCCGCGTCGCTCGTCGTTGCGCTTCGGTCGAGATACGCCCTGTATTCCTCCCTCGCGCGCCTTGTCAGCCGGACCCCCACCGGGAGAACTGGGCCTCGCCGGTCTCGGTGCTCACGGCACTCTGTCCACCGACTGCTCGACGGGACCCGCCGTTTTCCTACCGAGCCGGCTCGTAGTAAGGGTTGTTTCCGGCAGCGTGGTCCGTGGTGTCCAGGATCGCTCCGATCTCCGGAACCGCCCGGCGCAGGATCTTTTCGACTCCCTGGCGCAGCGTGGCGGTAGCCATCCCGCATCCCTGGCAGCCTCCTCCCATACGGAGGAAGACCTGGTTCTGTTCGACGCCGACCAGATCGATGTAGCCGCCGTGTGAGGCCACGGCCGGGTTGACTTCCTCCCGCAGCACCGCCTCAACCCGATCCCGGATGGACTCCGGCGCCGGAAGGTTCTCAAGCACAGCGGGGTCCACGGCCGGGTCCTGACTCTCGAGAACGCTCCGGATCCTTTTTCCGACCTCCCGGCCGACGGGCATCCAATTGCCCTCGGTTTCCGAAGTGACCGTAATCAGGTCGCCCTGGATCAGAACGCTCGAAACCCCGGGAATCCCAAGAATCTCCCGCGCCATCGGCGAACGAAGGGCATCGGCAGGGGAATCGAAAAAGACCGAGCCGCCGGGAAGGACCGGGCGGTCCACCACGAAACGGCAGGTGGAGTTGTCGCGCGGCTCGGCCCGGATGCGGATGGCTGGAGCAGGCGGCGGAAGAGGCATGAAAAGAAGCCTAGCAGCCTGTGGATGGAGTGGCGCCCGAAGGCAATGGGACTTTGTCCGGAGGCTGCTCGCACCAGTAAGCAAGGGGGGGACCACCCCAATCAAGCGCCCGCACCGTAACAGCCTGTGGTGGAACCCGCGTGAGCGCCGAGAGCGGCGAGGCGCCCGGCTGACAAGACGCGTGAGGGAGGAGCCCCCACCGGGAGAACTGGCCCGGGTGTATTTCGACCGAAACGCAACGCAGAGCGCCGCATAGCGGCGTGGTGAACAGCCGGTGGTGGAACCCGCGTGAGCGCCGAGGCCGGCCAGTCCTCCCGGTGGGGGCGAGGCGCCCGGCTGACAAGGCGCGTGAGGGAGGAATACCGAGTGTATTTCGACCGAAACGCAACCATGAGCGGCGCGTAGCGACGCGGTTCAGCCGGGATGGATCGCTGGCCGAGCCCCCACCGGGAGAACTGGGCCGCCTGGGTTTCACCACAGGCTGTCAAGGTGGCCGGCGTTCAGAAAACGCGCACCGTCTTCTCCCGGACGATGAATCACGGCGGGGATTTCTGAATCGGACCGGCGCGCTGGATACGGGATTCGGGACACCGGAGCGTCCGACCCGGAGCGGTCCGGAGCGGTTTGTGACCGGTACCAGGGGATCCCCGCTCCGCACGGCTGGTGGCCGGACGCCCAAGACCCGGGCGCATCCCTTGCGCCTTCTTTAGGACGTGTACGGCAACGCGCCGCGACCGCCCCGGGCCCCGGCAACCACTCGAATTCAAGAAACACCGGTTCTGCCCGGACGCGAGGCGCGAGGCCGCTTTCCCAACAAACCAAGGAGCAAAACTTCCCAATGAAACGACTCATTCTTCTGGCACTCGCTCTCGCGGTCCTGGCCGGCACCACTGCCTTCGGCCAGACCGCCGGAGAAATCGAGGGCCGGGTCACCGACTCACAGGGGCTCGCGGTACCCGGAACCACCGTGACCCTCTCCGGCGAGGCCCTCATCACCCCGCAGACCGTTGCAACCCTGAGCGACGGCTCATACCGATTCCGATCGCTCCGCCGCGGCGCGTACAACCTCCGGTTCGAGATCTCCGGATTCCGGACCCTCCTGCGCGAGGGCATCATCGTCGAGGGCAACCGCACCATCACCGTCCCGGTGACGCTCGAGGTAGCCACGGTCGCCGAAACCGTCACGGTCACCGGCGAGGCGCCCGTCGTGGATGTGCGCACCACGGCGCTGTCCACGGACTTCGGGACCGAGGCTCTCCACGAGGTGCCCTCGGCGACCGATGTCTGGGCGGTGCTCGCCCAGACGCCGGGCGTCCGGATGCGCGGCTACGACGTCGGCGGCAGCCACAAGAGCCAGCAGACCGGCTACGAGAGCTTCGGCATCCGCCGCCAGAACCGGATCCTCGCCGACGGCGTGGACACCACGGAAGGCGAGAGCGGCACCGGCTTCTACTTCGACTACTACTCCATCGAGGAGTTCACCACTTCGGCCGCCGGGTCGGATGTCGAGATGACCGGTCCCGGCTCGATGGTCGTGATGACCATGAAGAGTGGCGGGAACGAGTTCAGCAGCCTGATCCACGGTGACTACGAGCACGAGAGCTTCGTCGGCAACAACGTGGACAGCGATCTCGAAGCCCGCAACTTCACCGGCAATCCGAACCTGCTCTTTTGGGAAGCGCACGCCGACCTCGGCGGACCGATTGTCGAAGACCGGGCGTGGTTCTACGGGTTCTACAACCATTTCCGGATCGACAAGCAGGTTTCGGGAGTGGATCCGAACGTGGCCACCGATCTGGGCGACTTCGATCAATTCGGCGGCAAGGTGACTGCCCAGTTGACGAGCCGGGATCAGCTCATCGCCTACTCGAACTACCAACTGAAGGAAAAGCCCCAGCGCAGCCTCTCGAACACAATCGGGCCGGACTCGATTCTGGCACAGGCAAGCTGGAGTTGGGCGCACAAGGGCGAGTGGCAGCGCGTTTGGGACGACCGCACTTTCACAACCGTGGCCGTCAAGCACTTCGGGTTCGGCTGGCCGATGGTGCCGGCGGTGGACCCGGAGTCGAACCCGCCGCGTTTCGACCAGGCGACCGGCATCCACACCGGAGCGGGCTGGAACACCAACGTCACCGGCACGCCGCCGTTCACCTTCGAGCGCTGGAAGCCGCAGGTGACCGCGACAGCCGACCACTACGTTCCCGAGTTCCTGGGCAGCCACGACTTCAAGGTCGGCTACGACTTCCAGATCGACAGCCGGAAGTTCGGGGCCAACTCGAACTCCGGCCATGTTCGTTACATTGACGACAGCACCCAGGCACGACCGAACGATGTGGATCAGATCGCGCTGTTCAGCATGCCCGCCGACGGCCAGATCAACGCCGATTCGCGGAACACTCACCACGATTTGTTCGCGCAGGACACCTGGCGGCCGCATGCCCGCCTCACGCTGAACATCGGAGTGCGCTTCGGGCAGCAGCGGACCCACTTCCTGGACTCGGAGTCGAACCCGCTGTTCGCCGACTTCTTCCCGACCGGCGTGACCGAGGGGCAGACCGTCGTCACCTGGAACACCTGGGCGCCGCGCCTGGGCGCGACCTATGAGATCGCCCCGGGAACGGTGCTGAAAGGCCATTACGGCCGGTACTACATGAACCTGGCTGACGGGCACCGTCGCGCCGACCCGGCGAACGTGGCCTGGGTCCGGTTCGATTTCCTCGACCAGAACGCGAACGGGCTCTATGACAGCGCGCAGGAACTCGGCACCATCCGGGCCACCAGCGGCGCCACCGGCACCACGCTCCGCACGGTGGGGACCCCGGTGAACCCGGACCTCCAAAAGGAATACGTGGACGAGTTCAGCGTCTCCTTCGAACACGAACTCGTCGCCGACACCGCGTTCCGGGCGTCCTTCGTGCGCAAGCAGCTCAATGCGGACAGCGGCCAGTGGAACGTCCCGCAGCAGACCGCCCTGCTCGACGGCCGCGGCATCTCCTGCGGCACGGACTTCGAGTGCCCGACCAACGCCCTGACCGGGGCGCCGATCAACGTGCAGCGCGTGCCGAACGATGTCGCAGATGCGGTTGACATCCAGACCGACACCTTCCCGGACATGGCGGCCAGCTACGACACCGTCCAGATCGCCGCGAACCGGCGGTTCACCGGCGGCTTCTTCGTGCAGGCGAGTTTCGACTACCAGTGGCGTGACGAGTACCGCGCCGCGTCAGGCGAATCGCGCAGCCCCCTGACCGCCGACCCCATTGACGTGGGATCCGACGGCCACGGCACGATCTGGCAGAACCACAGCCTCGACGTGCCCTTCCGCCAGGAGACCACGAACTGGAATGGACGGCTGCTCGCCCGCTACACGCTGCCCTACGGCGTGGCGGTGTCTGGCAACGTGCGCTACCAGAGCGGCTGGCCGTGGGCTCCGATCCAGCGGGTCTCGATCCCGGGCTCGGGAACTCAAGCCATCTTCCTCTCGAACCTCGACGAGAACCGCTCGGAAGCGGTCACGCTCGCGGACTTCCGTATCGAAAAGGCGTTCGAGCTCGGAAACGGACAGCTCCTCACGGCAATGGTGGACGTGTACAACGCCCTGAACTCCAACGCGGTCACGAACTTCAACCTCCGTACCGGCTCCAGCTACAACGACGTGATTGCCGCGCTCGACCCGCGCGCGGCCAAGATCGGTCTCCGCCTGACTTTCTAACGGACTTCGCCGTGGTGGGCGGCCTATCGCCGCCCACCCGGCCCCAAGTCGCCTCCTGACTTGGCACGCTCTTTTCTTGCTCACGTACCCTGCCCCACGGGGCAGAGCGGAAGTGAGACACAGACAGCGACGCCGTACGCGCCTCGGGAGACGGTTTGTCGGCGCGGCCGTCCTGATCGGCGCCGCTCTGGCAGCCGATCCCGGGGAGACGTACCGTTTCTTCCAGCACCTGGGAGACCGGAACGAGGTCACGTCGTCCGCGGGGGCTCTGATCTGGGAAGCAGGGGATCTTCCGCTGCGTTTCCGAATGCTGGAGAACGAGAACATCCCGGAGCAGGAAGGGCTGGACGCCGCTCGGTGGCGTGAGATCAACCGGGACTCCATCGCGGCCTGGGTGGATGTCCCCACCGCCGCGATCGGAATCCTCCTCGAGGCGGAGGCGGTACCCGCCGGCCAGGCGAGCGATACCGACGGGATCAACACGATCGGCTTCTCTTCGTACGAGGGCTTTGTGGACGGCTGGTTCGCCGGATTTGCGAGTTCCGTGTGGCAGGACGGCAACAGGGTCGGATGCGACATCGAAATCAGCCCCTACTACTTCGAACGCAGCCCGGTGGACGAACCCGAACAGGAGCGACGGCGGATCCCCGACCTCTACGGGATCATGACGCACGAAATGGGACACTGCCTCGGTCTCGCCCACACCGCGATGAATCCCATGTGGCTCAGCCAGCCGGGACCGTCGGAGTGGGAACCGGGGGTCCTGCCGGAGGGGATCGCCACCTTGCAGCCGCATCCGATCATGTCCTACGGATCCAGCTTCCGGTCGCCCGACTTGACGCCCGACGATATCCACGCCATCACACTTTTGTATCCGGCGCCCGGCTTCGCCAATGCCCGCGCTTCCATCGGCGGGCGGGTGGTCTTTCCGGACGGAGATCCGGTTCCCCTCGCCTATGTGCAGACCGTGGACTACTCGGGCTCGACGGCGGCGTTCGGGCCAGGCGCGTTCACCGATAGACGGGGACAGTTCATGCTCGAGGGAATGCGTCCCGGGCCGATCCACGTCTGGGTGCGCCCTCTGATCGCTTCGCGAGCCCACGGGGCCCTGGAGCTTGCGCAGGAGGCTGGTTCTCTCGATCTGGTGGACCGGCAGCGGTGGTTCCGGGTGCGCGCCGGGGAGGCCACGCTGGTTCCCGACATCGTGGTCGAGCGCGGCCGGGAGTCAGAACAGTGATGAGATTCCGGCGGGCCCTCGCCGTCGTCGCTGTCCTCATCGTACTGGCTGCGGGCTGCACGAGGACTGCCGGCGATTCGCCGCCGTCTCCAGTTTCACCAGCACCGGCGCCCGCACCACCCCCGACGCCAGAGGAACTGCGATTGGTCCCGTTTGGCTTCGGCGGCCCGCTTTTTCAGCCGGACGCCACACTGCGGATCGAAAGAGGAAGCCGGCTCCACATTCCGGTAATGACCAGCTTCTCCAGCCTCGGCGGTGAAGGCCGAGGAGTGTCAATCCTCGTCAGGACTGACGCCCCTCCGGCGGTCCTGTCGGTTAGTCCGAGCGTCTCCGTTGTGGGCTCGGGGGAGCCGGGGCTGGTGGAGCTGCGGGCTCTCGAGGGTCCGGCGAGCAGCGAACCACCGGAAACGTACCGTGTCTGGCTGGAGGAGGACCCTCACGAGTTGTGGGCCCCAGGCTGGGGGCCGGGAGTGGACGAAAGGCCTTTGCACCTTGCGGTGCTCGAAGCCCCGTCGCCTCCTCCTCCGTGCGAGACCCTGGAACTGAGAGCCAGAGCTGGAGCGAGGCGGAGGGACGGAGGAACGCGGGCCCGCCTGACCTTCGGTCCCCTGGCCGATGACTTCCGCTCCGGAACGATCATCCTTCGTGCAGACCATCCGGAGACATCTCTGAGCCTGCTCTCCCAGTACCGGATGCCCTACGAGGATCTGGACCCGGAATCCGACCGGGCCAGGGTGCGCTACCACGTCTATCCCACGACATTCGCCATCGGCCTCGGGTTTCGGGAGACGGGGGGTGGTTTCGAGCAAACGATGACCCTCGGCTGGTTCGACGAACTCCAGTTGCGCGCCGAAGCGCCCGGATGCGATCCTGTGGATCTGCACTGTGACGAAAGCGGGCGCTGCACCTCGGCAGGGCAGTCTCCGTGACCCCGGCAGCGCGTGTGCTTCTTGAATGGCGCTCGCTCGCAATCCGCCCTGAGTGCGAAACTTCGATCTGCAACGTTCACTGAGGAACGCCAATGACCACCCAACCATCCACCTCATCCCCAGAACTCGACGCTCCTCGGGGCGCGGTGGGGCCCGGAGCGACGGCGGCCGCCGTGGTGCTGACCATGCTCGTCATTCCCGCGGCTGCCGCAGCGCAGAGCCAGGGGCCGATTCCCTCACCCTTCGCGCCACTCGGAATCGCCAAGATGTCCGAACTGGCCACCCAGGTGGTCGCGGGCACCATCGAGAAGATGGAGTCAACCTGGAACCACGACCATTCGCGCATCTACACGCGGGTCACGATGCAGGTCGAGCGCGTGCTGTCCGGTCAGGCTGGTAGGCAGATGGTGTTCCGTATCCCGGGCGGCACCGTCGGCGACACCACTGTCATGGTCTCCGAGATGCCGCACTTTCGGGTGGGCGAGGAAACGGTGGTCTTCCTGCGGGGCACCCGCGGACGCCTGCCCTCGGTCCTCGGGGGACCCGAAGGCAAGATGCCCCTCTCACGCGGGGAGGACGGCACCCTGGCTCTGCTGTTTCCGATCCGGGCGGCATCCAGCGGCGGCGCTCGCGAGGCCTCGCACCAGCTCGACGATCTGGAAGATCTGGTTCGCGGCCGCGCCGCTTTGCGTCGGTAGACCGCGTTTGGTGGCGGAACTCGGCCGACGGAAGCAGATGGCGTCGCGCCCTCCGCAGCCCTTGGCTGGATGAGGGCGAGTTAGTTAACGCCGATCTCTGCCCCGACGGCGCTCCGGGGGCAGATCCAGTTCGCCCCGGATGTCGTGGTAGTCGATCCGCGACCTCCGCGTTCCACGAACCGTCAGGTCGCCTTCGACATCACGAACCGAGATTCCCCCCGAACCGGGATCACTGATTCGCACCCCCCCGCCGACTTCCTCGATCTCGATACCTCCCGATCCGTCGTCGCTCACCAACACGTTTCCGGTGACCGCACGCACGTCGAGGCCACCGGACCCATCGTCCACCGAGACATTGCCCGAGACGTTGCGAATCGTGAGGCTCCCGGAGCCATCATCCACGGCGACGTCCCCGGTGATGTCCTCGATCCTGAGGCTGCCGGATCCGTCTTCCACCCGGACATCACCCCGGGCGCCCCGAATTTCGAGACTTCCGGACCCGTCGTCCACCGAGACCCCTCCCACGTCCGAGACCTTGACCGATCCCGACCCGTCTTCCAGCTCGATGGCGGTGGCGGCCGGAACCCGGACCGTCAGAGCAATGCTCGCGTAGTTCGTTCCCCATCCCCAGCGCTGTTTCGGGTACCTGGTGTCGAGCCGGCCCCCTGCAAGCGATACGGAAAGGCCATTGAGCCGCTCCTGATCGGAGGCGCAGAGCGTGGCGACAACCCGAAACTCGTCAAGCCCGGGCTCACCCCGAATCTCGACGGCGCCGGCCCCGCTCTTCACTGCCAGGGTTCCGGCAGCCGGACCGCTCAACTCCCGGGTGTCCTGGAATTCACAGCGCTCCCGGTCCTGCGCGAACGCCGCCGGCGCGGCGAGAACCGCCGCCACGAGCCAGATTGTCGCCTGTGCCTTTTTCGTCATCGAGTGCTCTCCCTTGCGGAACGCCGGGCCGCGCCGCGGCGCCCCATTGCCCTTGCACCGATCTAACGTTTCGTCGGGGAGGTCGGTTCCGGCGAATATCTTGACCGGCCTCCCTATACTGAACGGGCTTTGAGCCGCCGGGCGGGAACACACTTCATGGCGGCGCTCGGCTTCGCCCTTGGCGGCGCCGGTTTCGCAAGCGCGCAGGGATTCACCGAGGTCACCGAAGAAGCGGGCATCCGTTTCGTCCACGACGCGGGCGACCAAGGCAACTTCTCACTCCCCGAGATCACCGGCGCCGGAGCGGGGTTCTTCGACGCCGACGGGGACGGCGATCTCGACATCTATCTGCTCCAGGGCGGCCGTCCGGCGGATCCGGCCGGCCCGCGGGCCGGAGCCCCGGGGAACGCCCTCTACCTGCAGGAGACTCCGGGACACTTTGTGGACGCGAGCACCTCTTCGGGCACGGCGGATACCGGGTACGGCATGGGACTCGCGGCCGCGGATTTCGACGGCGACGGCCGGACCGATCTGTTCGTCACGAACTACGGTCCGGACGTCTTGTACCGGAGTCTGGGCGACGGCCGCTTCGAAGACGTGACCGCGTCCGCGGGCGTCGCCGGCCAGGGATGGTCGTCCTCGGCGGCGTTTTGCGACTACGACGCCGACGGACGGCTCGACTTGTACGTGGCTCGCTACGTGCGGAACGACCCGGCCAAGCACTGCACCCAACAGGACGGCAGCCAGGACTACTGCAGCCCGCAGGTCTTCCCCGGCACCCATGACTACCTCTACCGGAACCTCGGGGGCGGGCGTTTCGAAGACGTTTCCCTCGCCGTGGGGCTGCGCACCGTACACGCCCCCGGCCTGGGAGTGGTTTGCCACGACTTCGACGGGGACGGCCGCCTCGACTTCTACGTGGCGAACGACGGGGAAGCGAACCAGCTCTGGCTGAACCAGGGAGCCGGCGGTTTCGTCGATGACGCCTTCCTCGCGGGAGTCGCCCTGAACGATTCGGGCCGTCCCGAAGCCGGGATGGGCATCGCGCTCGGAGACGTGGATGCCGATCTCGATCTCGACCTCTTCATCACCCACGTCGCCGACGAGACGAACACGCTCTACCGGAGCGACGGGGCCGACCTCGGCCTCTCCTTCGCCGACCGTACCGGTCCCTCGGGTCTCGGGCCGGTAAGCATGCCGATGACCGGCTTCGGCGTGGGCTTTTTGGATCTCGACCTCGACGGGACCCTGGACCTCGTGGTGGCGAACGGACGCGTGCAACAGAAGCCTGCCCTTCCGGGGGCGCTCGGCGACGCCTTCTGGAAGGTCTTCGGCGAGCCGAACCAGGTCTTCCGCAACGGCGGAACCCAGGGGAACGACGCCCTCTTCACCGGCTTCGACGGTTCCGGAGATTTCTCCACGGTCATTGAGGTGAGCCGGGGCCTCGCACTCGCCGACTACGACGAAGACGGCGACCTCGACCTGCTGCTGGCCAACGCCGAGGGGCCGGCCCGGCTCTACCGCAACGACTTCGCGAAGCAGGGCGCGCCGCTCCGGGTCAGCACGCTCGACGCGGCGGGGACGGCGGCCTTCCCCACCGTGGTCACCGCCGTGTTCGAAGGCGGCCATCGGTCCGTCCGCCGGGCCGACCCGGGCGGAGGCTACCTGGCGAGTGGCGATCCGCGGGCGTTCTTCGCCGTCCCGCCGAACGACAACGTGACCGAATTCCAGGTCGTCTGGCCGGATGGGAACCGCGAAGCCTTCCCCGGGACCGGGAGCGATACCGTCAGCCTGAAGAAGGGCGAAGGCGAGCCCCGCTGAAGACGATGGCCCGATCCCGGCAGCCTCGGAGACAGCGACCGGAGAAGGTGCGGGGGAGCCGGCAGCAGCCCAAGCCGGCTCGTAGCGGCACACGTCGGACCCATAGCCGGGAGAACGCGTCCCGCGAAGCGGTTCAGGACACACCGAGCGGCAGAAAACCGCTCTCTCTATGGCTCGGGGCTTTCGCCGTCATGGTGGCCATCACCCTCCTGTTCGTCCTGCGCGCGGGCCCGGACCTTCCCGAACCCCCGGACCCTGATCTTTCCCGGATGGAACCGGAGGTCGCCGAGGTGATCCGCCGGACCAGGAGCGCACTGCTCGAAGATTCCGATTCCCCGGACCGCTGGGCGGCGCTCGGGGCGGTTTTCCTCGCGCACGAACTCCATCCGGAGGCGGCAGCCGCCTATGGGGCCGCCGGCGCGCTGGCCGCAGACGACTACCGCTTCCCCTACCTGCGGGCCCGGTCGCTCTGGCGAGTGGACCCGGAGGCGGCCGAGGCGGCCGCTCTGCACGCAATCGACCTGAACCCCAGGTATGCGCCGGCCCATCTGCTCGCAGGTCAGCTCGCGGAGGAGCGTGGCGACCCCGAGACCGCGAAGGCGCGCTACCGAGCGGCGCTCGAGCGGCTCGGCGGAACCCGCGCCGCCCCGGCCAACACCGCGGCCGCCAGCTTCCGGCTCGGGCGGTTGCTCGCGGGGGACGGGAACCTCGAGGAAGCGCTGCCCCTGCTGGAAGCGGCGGAGGCGCTCGCTCCGGAGTCCGGCGCGGTGGCCGCGGCGCTCGCCCGGGTGTACCGCCGGACCGGCGACGGAGAACGGGCGGGCGCGGCCGCGGAACGAGCCCGCGGTCTCGACCACGACCTGTTGATCAGCGATCCGCTCATCGACGCGGTGAACCAGGTGGCGGTTTCAGTCATCGGCAAGGAAAGGCGGGCCTTCGCCGCCGAGGGGGCCGGTCGTCCGGAAGTCGCGGAGCGCCTGCTCAGAGAAATGATCCGGTCACGTTCGGACGCCGCCGATCTCTACTACAACCTTGGGAACAACCTCTCCCGACAGGGAAAAAACGAGGAGGCGCTGGCCGCCTGGGCCACGGCGCTCGAGAAGAATCCCGACCATGTCTCGGCGCTGATCAACTCGAGCATCGTCCTTGCGCAGATGGGGAACCTGAACGAGGCCGAGCGGCGGTGCCTGCACGCGCTCGAGGTCCAGCCGAACCACCCGGGCGCGCTCTCCAGCCTCGGCAGCATCGCAGCCCTCGATGGCAGGCGGCCGGAGGGGCTTCGTTGGTTTCGGAGGGCCCTCGAACAGGAACCGGAGCGGGCGGGAACCCACGATTCGATCGCCCAGGTGCTGGCGGCGAGCCGCCGGTTCGGCGAGGCGATCCGCCATTTCCGCATCGCGGTGGCGAAGGAGCCGTTCCGGGGGGACTATCGGCTGGGCCTGGCGGCGACGCTCGCTTCCACGGGCGACTTCGAAGGCGCCTGGGAGGTGGCCCACGAAGGCCGCCGGCTGGGGGCCGGGCTGCCCCCGGACTTCCTCGGAATGCTGCGGCAGGCGATGCCGGAACCCGATTTTCGGTGACCGGTTCGCCCCGCCGACACCGGCTCAGGAAACGAAACCGTTGGACTTCGGCGAACGCTCCGCCGTATGATCGCTCCACGAATCTGAATTTTTCGCGCCGCTTCAGGGTTCCAACTGTCGTCCGCATTTCCGACCTATTGAAAAACCTTGGAATACGGGACACATGGCAGGAAGGCACAGCACATCCCCTGCGGATTCGGGAATTCACATCCCTTGTCTGGTCCTTATGAAGGAGGAACCATGAGAAAGACTCTTCTCGCTCTTCTGTTCGTGGCGTTTGCCGTCCCGGCGCTCGCCCAGCAGCAGTACGGACGCCTTGAGGGCGACGCCCTCGATGCCCAGGGACTCGCGCTCCCGGGAGTGTCCGTCACCCTTTCGGGTGAGGCCATCATCACCGCCCGGAATGCCACCACCGACGTGGACGGGTCGTACCGGTTCCAGGCGCTGCCCCCGGGCGACTACCTGCTCCAGTTCGAACTGAGCGGTTTCCAGACCATTTTGTTCCAAGACATCCGGGTGGTCACCGGCGCCACGTTCAGCGTGGACGCCAACATGCAGATCGCCACCGTGGCGGAGACGGTCACCGTGACCGGCGAATCGCCGGTGGTGGACGTGAAGTCCACCGGCGTGGCGGCGACCTTCGACAAGACTCAGCTCGACGAAGTGCCGACGGCCACGGACATGTGGGCGGTGCTGCACCAGAGCCCGGGAATCCGCGTCCAGGGCTTCGATGTGGGCGGTTCGCACAAGAGCCAGCAGTCCCGATACGAGACCTTCGGTGTGCGCAGCCAGAACCGGGTCCTCTACGAGGGCGTGAACACCACCGAGGGCTCCGGCTCCGCTGGCGGCTACTACGACTACTACGCCATGGAGGAATTCCAGGTCTCCGCCCAGGGCGCCGACGTGGAGATGTCCACCCCGGGCGCCCAGATCCAGACCACCGTCAAGAGCGGCGGCAACGACTTCTCCGGCCTCCAGAGCGGCCACGTGAACCCGGCGGACTGGATCGGCGACAACTTTTCGAGCGAACTCGACTCCCGCGGCGGCTCCCCGGCGCCAGTGCTCAAGTTCTACGAGTTCCACCTGGATCTCGGCGGCCCGATCGTCCGCGACAAGGCGTGGTTCTACGTTGCCTACAACAACTACTTCATTGACACCGCGGTTTCCGGGCAGGACCAGAGCCTCGGCACCGACATCGGGGACTTCGACATCTTCACGACCAAGTTGAACTACCAGATCACGGAGCGCGACCAGTTCATCGGGTTCTCCACCTGGTCCTGGAAGCGCAAGCCCAATCGGAACATTTCCAGCACGATTCCAGCCGCATCGGTTCTTGGGCAGGACTACTGGATCTGGCTGCACAAGGCCGAGTGGCAGCGTGTCTGGAGCGACCGGCTCTACAGCAACATGATGATCGGCCACATGGGCACGGTCTGGCCGATGGTGCCCAAGGGCGACCCGATCAACGGAAACGAGCCGCGGATCGAGGCCACGACGGGCGTTCGGGCGGGCGCCGGATGGCAACCGTTTACGAGCAAGCGCTGGAAGCCGCAGAGCACCGGGCAGTTCAACTACTACGTACCGATCGGCTCCGGAAGTCACGATTTCAAGTTCGGGTGGGATTGGCAGATTGACTCTCAGTTCTTCGGGTGGAACTCGAACTCCGGCGCATTCCGGTATCTCGACGACGCCTCGGAGGGGCGGCCGCACAACGTAGACCGCGTCGCGGTCATCGGCGTCCCCAACCTGACCGACGACCGGAACATGCATCTCGACCTGTTCGCCCAGGACGTCTGGACGGTGAACGACCGGCTCACGGTCCTGCTCGGGCTCCGTTTCGGCAGCCAGCAGCTCTCCTACCTGGAATCCGACAACTCACCGGGTAGCGCCTGTCACGAAGCGCTGCTCTGCCAGTTCGAACTGCCATCGAACCAGAGCGAAGTTCTGCGGGACGTGTTCGGCGCAGGTGGAACGATTCCCGGCGGTACGGTGTACACCCACCGGAACCTCGCACCGAGGTTCGGCATCACCTACGACTTGACCGGCGAGGGTTCCTCGGTGTTCAAGGCGTACTTCGGGCGCTACTACTCGAACGTCGGGACCGGGCTGTCCTCGGCGAATCCCGGCGGCCAGGCATCCGGCACCTACCGGTTCCTTGACCAGAACCAGAACGCTGTGCTGGACGACATTTCCGAACTGGGCGAAGAGCTTGCGTTCGCGGCCGGGGCCGGCTCCGGAACTCCCATCGATTCGGACTGGTCGTTGCCGTACGCCGACGAATTGAGCGCCTCCCTGGAGCACGAGTTGACCAGTGACCTCGGCGCGCGCGTCTCCTACGTGTACAAACGCATGCGGAACACCTGGAGTGGCGTCAACCTGATTGAGCTCAACAACCGGAACACGGCAGCCACCGTCGCGACCTGTGACGGCTGCCCCGGAGGTTACAACCGGTCGTTCAATCTGATGGTGCCCCCCGAAGATCTCGTGGGCAAGTCCGACAACGTGACCACAAATCACCCGGCGGGCGAGAGCAACATGGACTTCCACACCCTGTCGCTGGCGCTGAACAAGCGGTTCCGGAACAACTTCTTCTACAACATCTACTTCGACTATCAGTGGCGCTCCGAGCCCCGAAGCCCGGGAACTTCCTCGACCTCGTGGGGGGCGCTAAACCCCCTCTCCTCGGATCCGACCGCGCAGGGGTGGTTCATCAATTACGACCAGGACATCCCGACGATTCAGAACACGAGCACCTACCAGTTGAAGTCGTCGGCGCGCTACATGCTGCCGTATGAGATTGGGCTGGCCGGCACCTTCCGCTACATCAGCGGTTTCAACTTCGCTCCAACCCATCGGCTCAATCTGTACGACGGCGCCCTGAAGCCATATGTGTGGCTCGGATACATGAACGAGAATCGTTCGGAGAACGTGACCGTGATTGACTTCCGAGTGGACAAGTCATTGGCGCTCGGAGACAGCATGCGGTTGCAGGCGATCTTTGATCTGTACAACGCCCTGAATGCAGCCACGATCACCAACTTCCAGATGCTTGACTCAGTGGTCCCGTATCAGAGGATCGTGGACTACCTCAAGGGACGCACCGTCGGGATCTCGGTGAGGCTTACCTTCTGACCTGCTGAGAGGGATCCCACCAGGGCCCCGAGGCCCGTCGGCTTCTCCGGAAGCCGGCGGGCCTTTTTTTGTTTGCCGCCAACCGAGCGCGTGTGTGACACCTCCGAGCGGCTGTCTGGAACAACGCATCCCGAGCTGCGAATCTCCCGCCCGGGACGCCGCTCCTCCAAAGGGCGCGACCGGATCGGAAATTTTGGATCGAGCCACGAAGGGGGCCACGCGGCAACTCGCTGCATCATGTTGAAAAAGGGCTCTTTGCGGCGTTTGGTGCCCGCTCCGATCCATGGCACGCCTTTTGCCCGTTTAGTTTCCTGATTCTTGTACGCTCCCATATAAGGAGGGACCATGAGAAAGATTCTTCTCGCTCTTCTGTTCGTGGCGGTCGCCGTCCCGGCGCTTGCCCAGCAGCAGTACGGACGCCTTGAAGGCGCGGCGCGTGACGCCCAGGGACTCGCCCTCCCCGGAGTGTCCGTCACCCTCTCGGGTGAGGCCATCATCGCAACCCGGAATGCCACCACCGACGTGGACGGGTCGTACCGGTTCCCGGCGCTGCCCCCGGGCGACTACCTGCTCCAGTTCGAACTGAGCGGTTTCCAGACCATTTTGTTCGAAGACATCCGGGTGGTCACCGGCGCCACGTTCAGCGTGGACGCCAACATGCAGATCGCCACGGTGGCGGAGACGGTCACCGTGACCGGTGAGTCGCCGGTGGTGGACGTGAAGTCCACCGGCGTGGCGGCGACCTTCGACAAGACCCAGCTCGACGAAGTGCCGACTGCCACCGACATGTGGGCGGTGCTTCACCAGAGTCCCGGCATCCGCGTGCAGGGCTACGATGTGGGCGGTTCGCACAAGAGCCAGCAGTCCATGTACGAGACCTTCGGCGTGCGCAGCCAGAACCGGGTCCTCTACGAGGGCGTGAACACCACCGAGGGCTCCGGCTCCGCTGGCGGCTACTACGACTACTACGCCATGGAGGAGTTCCAGGTCTCCGCCCAGGGCGCCGATGTGGAGATGTCCACCCCGGGGGCGCAGATCCAGACCACCGTCAAGACCGGTGGCAACGACTTCTCCGGCCTCCAGAGCGGCGCCTGGAACCCCGAAGACATGATCGCCGACAACTTCGACAGCGAGCTGGACGCCCGCGGCGCCTCGGCGGCTCCGGTGCTCAAGTTCTACGAGTTCCATCTGGACCTCGGCGGCCCGATCGTCCGGGACAAGGCGTGGTTCTACGTGGCGTACAACAACTTCTTCATTGACACCGCCGTGTCCGGGCAGCCGATCGAGACCGGCACCGACATCGGCGATTTCGATATCTTCACCACCAAGCTGAACTACCAGATCACCGAGCGCGACCAGTTCATCGGCTTTTCCACCTGGTCCTGGAAGCGCAAGCCCAATCGGAGCATTTCGAGCACGATTCCGGCCGCATCGGTGCTCGCCCAGGACTACTGGATCTGGCTCCACAAGGCCGAATGGCAGCGCGTCTGGAGCGACCGGCTCTACAGCAACGTCATGATCGGTCACATGGGCACGACCTGGCCGATGACGCCCAAGGCGGACCCGATCAACGGCAACGAACCCCGAATCAGTCTGACGGACAGCGTCCGTTCGGGCGCCGGCTGGCAGCCGTTCACTCGCAACCGCTGGAAGCCGCAGAGCACCGGTCAGTTCAACTACTACGTCCCGATCGGTGGTGGAAGCCACGACTTCAAGTTCGGCTGGGACTGGCAGATTGACAGCGAGCTTTCGGGCTGGAACACGAACTCGGGAGCCTTCCAGTATCGCGACGACCCGACCCAGGGCAACCCCAACGACGTCTATCAGGTCAATCTTGTCGGAGTTCCAAACCTTGTCGACAATCGGAACACGCATTGGGACTTCTTCGCCCAGGACACCTGGACCGTCAACGACCGATTGACAGTAACTCTTGGATTCCGCGTCGGGAGTCAGGCCCTGAGTTACCTGGATTCTGATAACTCCCCAGGAACCGCCTGCCAGGACGTGCTCAATTGCCAGTTCGAACTACCGGCCGACCAGAGTCAGATCCTGACCGAGGTTTTCGGATCCGGCGTCGCCGTCCCCGGAGCCACCGCATACACGCACTGGAATGTCGCACCGCGCGTGGGCTTCACCTATGACCTGACGGGCGAGGGATCCTCGGTCTTCAAGGCGTACTTCGGACGGTACTACTCGAATGTCGGCACGGGACTCAGCTCGGCAAACCCAGGAGGACAGGCATCCGCTCGGTACCTCTTCAACGACCTGAATGGAAATGCGGTGCTCGATTCCACCGCCGAACTGGGTGACGAGCTCTCCTTCAGCGCTGGCGCAGGATCAGGTACTCCGATTGACCCGAACTGGTCGCTTCCCTATGCCGACGAAGTCAGTGCTTCGGTGGAACATGAGTTGACCGCCGATCTCGGAGCCCGACTTTCCTATGTGTACAAACGCATGCGGAATACCTGGTCGAGTGGGCTGAACCAGATTCAACTCAACAGCCGGAACACGCCCATCACGCTTTCGGCCTGCGAAGGCTGCCCCGCCGGCTACAGCCGGTCGTTCAACTACGTGGTGATGCCGGAAGAACTCGCGGGCAAATCGGACAACCTGACGATGAACCACCCAGCCGGAGAGAGCGACATGGACTTCCACACCCTGTCGCTCGCACTGAACAAACGGTTCCGGAACAATTTCTTCTACAACGTCTACTTCGACTACCAGTGGCGCTCGGAGCCCCGGAGCCCCGGAACTTCGTCCACCTCGTGGGCGGCCCGCAATCCGCTTTCGGCAGATCCCACGGCACAGGGCTGGTTCATTGACTATGACCAGGACATTGCGACCGTCCAGAAGACGAGCACGTTCCAGTTGAAGTCTTCGGCGCGCTACGTTCTGCCGTATGACATCGGCCTGGCCGGCACCATGCGCTACATCAGCGGGTTCAACTACGCACCGACGCACCGGAATACTCTCTACGGCGGCAAACTGACTGTTTACTCATGGCTGGCCGCAGCGAATTCTGAGCGATCCGACAATGTGACAGTCGTGGACTTCAGAATGGACAAGTCATTCGCCTTGGGGGACCAGATGCGGGTGCAGGTCATTCTGGATTTCTTCAACGCCCTGAACGCGAACACGATCACCAACTTCCAGATCCTGGATTCCGTCGACCCCTATCAGAGAGTCGTGGACTATCTGAAAGGCAGAACCATCGGGTTCTCGGCGCGACTTACCTTCTGACCCGGTAGGGTCACCCACCACCAAGGCCCGTCGGCCCCGCAAGGGGTTGGCGGGCCTTTCCTTTTGGGCGCAACTTGGGCCAGGATCGCTCTGTGCTCCCTTCCCGAAGCGCCGCCGTCCCGGTGGCGGTACTGCTGGCAACGACCTGGAGCTGCGGCGCCGAGAGCGATCGCCGGGAAGCGCCACGCGGGCCGATTCCAGAGTTCCGGATTTTCGGATCGCCGGTGTCGGGAATTTGGACACCAGCATCGCCTTCAGGCGGTCTCGACGTTTGGCGTTCGCATCCAACCCCCGGAACCCGATAGCTTTGTTCCGGGCGCTCCGGCGTCCCGGGGCTCTGGCGCACCTGTTGCCGGGTTTGCACCCCGTTTTTTTGCCTTCCCCACTCCGGAGGGGCCCATGAGACGAGTATTTCTCGCTTTTCTGTTCTTGACGCTTGCCGTCCCGGCACTCGCGCAGCAACAGTACGGACGCCTTGAAGGCGCGGCGCGTGACGCCCAGGGACTCGCCCTCCCCGGAGTGTCGGTCACCCTCTCGGGTGAGGCCATCATCGCAAGCCGGAACGCCACCACCGACGTGGACGGGTCGTACCGGTTCCAGGCGTTGCCTCCCGGCGACTACACCATCCAGTTCGAGCTGAGCGGCTTCCAGACCGTAGTGTTCGAGGAAGTGCGCGTCGTCACCGGCGCCACCTTCAGCGTGAGCGCCGACATGCAGATCGCCACGGTGGCCGAGACGGTCACCGTGACCGGCGAATCGCCGGTGGTGGATGTCAAGTCCACCGGCGTCGCCGCGACCTTCGACAAAACCCAGCTCGACGAGGTTCCCACCGCCACCGACATGTGGGCGGTGCTGCACCAGAGCCCCGGCATCCGGGTGCGGGGGTACGACGTGGGCGGCTCGCACAAGAGCCAGCAGTCCAGGTACGAGACCTTCGGGGTGCGTAGCCAGAACCGGGTCCTCTACGAGGGCGTGAACACCACGGAGGGCACCGGCAGTGCCGGCGGCTACTACGACTACTACGCGATGGAGGAGTTCCAGGTCTCGGCGCAGGGTGCGGACGTGGAGATGTCCACTCCCGGAGCGCAGATCCAGACGACCGTCAAGACCGGCGGCAACGACTTCTCGGGCCTCCAGAGCGGGGCGTACAATCCGCCGAATCTGATCGCCGACAACTTCGACTCCGAATTGGGGGCGCGGGACGGCTCCCCGTCACCAGTGCTCAAGTTCTACGAGTTCCACCTTGACCTCGGCGGTCCCATCGTCCGGGACAAGGCGTGGTTCTATGCCGCCTACAACAACTTCTACATCGACACCGCGATCTCCGGCGTGGACCAGAACCTGGCCACCGATATCGGCGACTTCGACATCTTCACCGCCAAGGTGAACTACCAGATCACCGAACGCGACCAGTTCATCGGGTTCTCCACCTGGTCCTGGAAGCGGAAGCCCAACCGCGGGCTCTCCGCGACTCGTCCGGCCGACTCCATCCTCGCCCAGGACTACTGGATCTGGCTGCACAAGGCCGAATGGCAGCGCGTCTGGAGCGACCGCTTCTTCAGCAACATCATGATCGGCCACATGGGAACGACGTGGCCAATGGTCCCCAAAGCGGATCCGATCAACGGGAACGAGCCACGCCTCAACCTCGCTAACAGCCATGTGTCGGGAGCGGGCTGGCAGCCGTTCACCAGGAACCGCTGGAAGCCGCAGAGCACGGCCCAGTTCAACTACTACGTCCCGATCGGCAGCGGCAGCCACGACTTCAAATTCGGCTGGGACTGGCAGATTGACAGTGAACTCCGCGGGTTCAACACGAACTCCGGCGCCTTCCGGTACCGCGACGATCCGGGCCAGGGCCGCCCGCACAACGTGCACCAGATCGACCTCGTGGGAGTTCCCAACCTGGTGGAAAACCCCAACATGCACGCGGACTTCTTCGTGCAGGACGTGTGGACCGTGAACGACCGCCTGACCCTGATGGCCGGCGTCCGGGTAGGCAGCCAGATCCTCAGTTACCTCGAGGCGGACAACTCCCCCGGAAGCGCGTGTCAGGATGTTTTGCAGTGCCAGTTCGAACTTCCGGCCAATCAGAGCCAGATCCTCATGGACGCCTTTGGTACCGGCGGCGTCACCCCGGGTGACGATGTGTTCAGCCACTGGAACATCGCTCCCCGCGTCGGGCTGACCTACGACCTGACCGGTGAGGGTTCCACGGTCTTCAAGACCTACTTCGGGCGCTACTTCTCCAACATCGGTACCGGCCTGCTGTCAGCGAACCCGGGTGGCCAGCCTTCCGCCCGCTACGTGTTCCTCGACCAGAACATGAACGGAATCCTCGACGATTCCTCGGAACTCGGACAGCAGCTCTCGTTCACCGCGGGCGCCGGATCCGGTTCGACGACGCCCATCGACAGCAATTGGACGCTCCCCTGGGCGGACGAGTTGAGCGCCTCGGTCGAGCACGAGCTGACCGCCGACCTCGGTGCGCGGGCGTCGTATGTGTACAAACGGATGCGCAACACCTGGGGCAGCTACGACCAGGCCGACCTGGGCCTGAACACCCCGGTCACGATTCCGACCTGCGACAATTGTCCGGCGGGTTACAACCGGTCGTTCAACCTGCTCCTCTACCCCGAGGAACTGGTCGGCACGACCGACAGGCTGACCACGAACCACCCGGCCGGCGAGAGCAACATGGACTTCCACACCATGTCGCTGGCGCTGAACAAGCGGTTCCGGAACAACTTCTTCTACAACGTGTACTTCGACTACCAGTGGCGCTCTGAACCGCGGAGCGCGGCCGGGTCGTCCAGCGGCTCGGCAACAAGCTCGCCGCTGTCTTCCGACCCCACGGCGCAAGGCTGGTTCCTCAACTACGATCAGGACATTCCTACCGTTCAGGATACGACCACCTACCAGTTGAAGGCTTCCGCACGGTATGTCCTCCCGTACGAGGTCGGATTGGCGGGAACGTATCGGTTCGTGAGTGGGTACAACTACGCGCCGACCCACCGGAACACGGTGTACGACGGGCGGGTGACGGTCACCTCCTGGCTCGCCCGCATGAATGAGGACCGCTCCCCGAATGTGACGATCGTGGACTTTCGACTCGACAAGGCGTTCGCACTTAGTGACCGCATGAACGCACAGTTCATTTTCGATATCTTCAACGCGATGAACGTAAACACGGTCACGAACTTCCAGTTGCTGGATTCCGTAGTTCCGTATCAACGAATTGTGGAGTACCTGAAGGGACGAACCATCGGGCTTTCCGTCCGACTTACCTTCTGATCCTTCGGGGTCTTCCACCAATAAGGGTCCGTCGGCTCCGGAAGGAGCCGGCGGGCCTTTCCTTTTGGGCGTGACTTCGGCCAAGATCGCAGCGTGCTCCCGCCCCGAAGCGCCACGATTGCGGCGGCGCTCCTGCTGGGAACCACTTGGGGCTGTGGAGATCGTTCCGATCGCACGGAGTCTCCGCCTGAGCGGGTGACAGCGCCAACAGAACCCCTCGCCGACCCGGACGAGGGTGTGGGCGCCGCGGTGTGCGGCGCTTGCCACGCGGACATCGCGCTGGCCCAGGCAGGCCACCCGATGGCGCGCACGGCGGGCGTGGTGACCGAGGCAACGCGCGACCGCTGGTTCTCCGACGAGATGCTGGCGCGAGCTGTCTCCTGGCGACAAGAGATCGGTCCGCAACCAGCCTACGAGCGCCTGACCGACGGCGGGGTCCGCTTCGGCGTTCCTGGCGCCGATCCGCCGGCGGTGCCGGTGGACGCCGTCTTCGGATCCGGCCTCCGGGGGCTGACGCCGGTTTCTTTCGCGCCCGGCGCCCGGCTCCGCGAATTGCGGCTCTCGTTCTCCCACGCGCGGGACGGCTGGATCCCGACTCCGGGGGGGGAGGACGACGAGGATCCCCTCGGAAACCTCGACACGACCGAAGAGAGCGCGAACTGCATCGGCTGTCACGCCACCGCCGTCGCCTGGGACGGGGACGAACGCTTCGACCCCCATCGGGCGGTGCTGGGCGTCTCCTGCGAACGTTGCCACGGCTCGGGCATCGCCCACGTGGAGGCCCAGTCCGGCGGGGGCGATCCCGGTCCCATCTTCCATCCCGGGCGGCTTTCGCCCGCAGAACAGGTGGCCTTCTGCGGACAGTGCCACCGCCAGCCGACAGATTTCGAGCCGCGGGAGATCCTCGCCCGTGACCCGCTACTGGCGCGGCACGCCGGGGCGAGCCTGATGATGAGCGCGTGCTTCCGGGAATCGCCCCCGGAAAGCACGATCACCTGCACCGACTGCCATGACCCGCATCGGCCGCAACCGGCCGGTCCGGAACGGACCCGCGCCGTCTGCTCTCGGTGTCACGAGGATGCCTCGTCATTGCACCGGCAGACCCCGGTGGCGGCCGAAGCTGACTGCGCCGGCTGCCATCTGCCGGCCCAGAGCGAGGCGTTCCACGGGACGCCGTTCACGGACCACTGGATCCGTCTTCCCGGAGCCCCGCCAACTCCCGGATCAGCCGCCGGCCGCCGGGAGCTTGCCTGGCTCGAGGAGTTGTACGAGCGGCGGATGCCGGAGGAGAACCCACCCGCAAAGACCGCGCGGCTCCGGACGGGGCTCGCGGAACTCCTGCATATCCGTGGCGCCCGTAGCGAGGCACAGGCACTGCTCCGGGAAGCGCTGGCCCTCGGTGCCGACTACCAGACGCGGCTGAAGGCCGGGGCGCTCCTCCGCGACGGCGGACGAACCGCTGAGGCGCTCACCATCTTTCGGGACGCCTCCGCCGAACGACCTCAAACCCCCCACGCCTTCTACGAACTCGGAGACCTGTTGCTCGACATGGGCGACTACAGCGGGGCGGTGGCGCCGCTTGCCACCGCCGCGGAACTCAGTCCCGACTCCGCGGGTGTGCACGCGGCCCTCGGTGCGGCGCTGCTGGGCGCCGACCGACCAGCGGAGGCCGTCGCCGCATTCCGGGACGCGCTGGGAATCGAACCCGGCCTTCCGGCCGCGCTCGGTCCCCTGGCGGGAATCCTCGCCGCCCACCCGCGGCGCGATCTACGGAATCCGACGGAGGCAGTTCGACTCGCCGAACGCCTGGCCGGACAGTTCTCTTTCCAGGAGCCCCACTCGCTGGATCTCTTCGGTGCTGCCTACGCAGCCGCGGGTGACTACCGGAACGCAATCCAGGCGGCAGAGCGCGCTGCGGACCTCGCCGGGGGCGGGGGTAGAGCCGATCTGGCGGCGGCCATCCGGCAGCGCCTCGATCTCTATCGCACCGGACGTCCCTACGTGGGCCCACTGCCCGCCGGGGCCGCCCGGCCCTGACGTTCGCTCTCGAGGATCCTCGAACGGCCCGGAGTCGCGACTCGCGGGTACACTGCGATCCGGCCAGTCTCGGTATGGCTGGTCTCAGACCCTTCGAAGGAGCGACACCATGCGCAATGTGAAGATCCTCTTGCTAGCGGGCGGCTTGGCGTTCGCCGTCTTTGGCTGTGGCGGCGAGATGCCCGCCGAAATGGAAGAGCCATCCGGGAACGCCGATCTCGTCCAGCGAAACCTGCCGAATCCGAACCCGGTGGTCATCACCCAGTGGGCCGATCTCCCCGACGGCCGCAGTTGGGGTTCCACCGCCGGTGTGGACATCGGACCCGACGGCCACGTCTGGGCCTACGACCGCTGCGGCGCGAACGCGCTGGCCGGCGGCTGCGAGGAGAACCCGACGGTGAATCCGGTTCTGAAGTTCGATCGTCACACCGGCGAAGTCCTTGCCGAGTTCGGTGCCGGACTCTTCGTGCTCCCCCACGGACTCCATGTGGATGACGACGGCAACGTCTGGGTCACCGATTCACAGGGCAACGAAGCGGGCACCAAGGGACACCAGGTGATCAAGTTCAGCCCCGAGGGCGAAGTGCTGATGCGCCTCGGAATCGCCGGGCAACCCGGCGCCGGTCCCGGGCAGCTCTACGAGCCCTGCGATGTCATCACCGCCCCGAACGGCGACATCTTCGTCTCCGACGGCCACAGCGGCCAGAGCCCGGATCCACCCGAAGGACGGACCGGGCGCATCCTGAAGTTCGACGCCGAAGGCAACTTCATCAAGGAGTGGGGCATCATCGGGTTCCGGCCCGGGCAATTCCGCACCCCGCACGCGCTGGAATTCGATTCCCAGGGCCGGCTCTTCGTCGCCGACCGGGGCAATCACCGCCTCCAGATCTTCGACCAGGACGGCAATCTGCTCGACACTTACTACCAGTTCAGCCGGGTCAGCGGGCTCTTCATCACCGACGACGACACGCTGTATGCGATTGACTCGGAATCCAGCGAGACCAACCACTTCGGCTGGATGAACGGCGTCCGTATCGGCCACGCCAGCGAGGATCGCGTGACCGGGTTCATTCCGCCCCACATCCCTGCCGAGGGCCGGGTGCTCCAGGGACTTGCCGGTGAGGGAGTCGCGGTGGACGAGGACGGCAACGTGTTCGTCGCCGAGGGACCGGCTTCCCGCCCGTTCGCCGTGGGCGGTCTCACGAAGTACGAGCGCGCCCAGGACTGAGCCTTCGGACCGGCCCGCCCCTGCCAGGGATGGTCGCCGGCTCCGGCCGCTTTCTGCCCGCTGATAGCGGTTTCCCGAGTCCGCGAGCGTCGTGGAAGGCACCGGTAGTGCTACAAGACGCTACATTTGCACGATCGCCTCATGTGTACCATTACCCAGCGTCAACTTCGGAACGAGTCTGCGGCCATCCTGCGGGAAGTACAGGCAGGTCAGCATCTGACCGTCACCCGCAACGGTACGCCGGTGGCCGAACTGAGACCGGTGGCCGCTCGCCGGTTTGTGCCTCGGGCCGTGATCAAGGCAGCGGCCAGGACCGCGCCGCGAATAGATGCCGAACGGTTTCGCGCCGACCTCGATGCGCTCGTAATTCAGGATGTCGACATCTGAAGGACACTCGCCGCACCCGAGGACGCCGAGCGGGCCCCGCGGGCTCCTGGATACCTCGGTCGTCATTGACCTGGACTTGATCGACAGCGACGACCTCCCGGACGAGACCGCCATCTCGGCCATCACGCTCGCCGAACTCGCAGCGGGACCGCACGCCGCCGTGGACGAGCAAGAGCGTGGCCGCCGGCAAGACCGCCTGCAATGGGCCGCCTCGAGCTGGGACGCGCTCCCGCTCGATGGGGAAGTCGCCCGCGCCTATGGTCGCCTATACGCGACGATGCGCGGCAGCGGTCGCACGGGCCGCCGCCGGGTCGCCGACCTTCTCATCGCGGCGACTGCCCTGGCCCACGGCCTGCCGCTGTTTACGCGGAACCCCGACCGATTTCTCCGGTCTGGAAGACCTCTTCGAGATCAACGCCGTGTGATCGCGGGTCAGAATTCTCAGCGTCCGTTCGCGGGAGGCTGCCTCAGGAATTGCGAGCGCGCCCAAGAGTAGTACTCATTCCGCTGGGACACCAACCATCCGGATGGCGCCGCGGGCCAGGGACCGCCGGCCAGTCCTCCCGATGGGGGCTTCACACCGGCACCGCCCGCCGGAGGCGGGCGAAGGGCGGGATGTTTCCCTCCGCGCGAGATCTGCGGCAACCCTGTGAATGCTCCCAGGTGTGAGAAGTAACGAGGATCGATCCTCACCTAGAGGACTCTGTGGGCCGCGACGCTTCGGCACCCTGGGTCGTACCCAAGTCCGTCTCGGCGTGGCGATTGTCCACAGTGATGCCGGCCACGAGTTCCTCAACAGCCTGTGGCAAAACCTACATGGCGTTCGCCCGGCGATCCATCCCGGCTGAACCGCGTCGCTTCGCGCCGCTCATCGTTGCGTTTCGGTCGAAATACACTCGGGCCAGTTCTCCCGGTGGGGGCTCCTCCCTCACGCGCCTTGTCAGCCGGGCGCCTCACCGGCCAGTTCTCCCGGTGGGGGCCTCGGCGCTCACGTGGGTTTCACCACCGGCTGTTGAGCTCGAAGCGCCGCTTCCGGAGAATCACCTCCTCGTTGTGGATCTCCGGCTCGACCACGGCGCCTTCGCGAACACCCCCATTTTCGGCAACCTGCTTTGGAATCCGGACGGCCAGGCTTCCGCCCCATCGAGAGACACGCGTTTCCGAGCCCATGAGAGTCCGCTCACGCCAGAGCTGGCGGGACTCCAACCACCGCGATCTGCTCTTCTGCGGCGGCCTGGAGCAACGCACGGTCGAGCGTGGCGAGCGTGGCCGCGCGGCGTTTCGCCAGTTCCAGATATGCGGCGTCGTAGAGACTCAGATGGCGCTGCAGCGCCAGTTCCAGCACGACCTCGAGATCGAGGCCGTCGTCGGTCAGCAGCGGCAGTGCGGCAACCGACCCGATGTGATCCCTCAAATCCTGGCGGTCGAGGCGTCCGCGCCGGTGCGCCACCAACAGAGCGTTCCGAACTTCCAGGTGGAAGATCGGCGGCACGATCCCGCTCTCGCGCCGGAGACGTTCGCGCACTCCGGCCACCCCCACCTCGTCTTCCAGGAACCAGGCGCAAACGATCGAAGCATCGA
Organism: Candidatus Marinacidobacterium sp.; assembly: GCA_965250045.1. Taxonomy (GTDB): domain Bacteria; phylum Acidobacteriota; class Vicinamibacteria; order Marinacidobacterales; family Marinacidobacteraceae; genus Marinacidobacterium. The sequence goes on along the minus strand of OZ252286.1, from coordinate 1,346,191 downwards.
GCACCAGGGGCCTCACGAGAGGCCCTCGCGCCGAGCGGCAAGCATTTCAGGCAGGGTCATGCGAATCCGTTTCTTCCGGGACAGGTATTGTTCGAATCGGTCCATCGCTCGCGAGCGGGCTTCGTGCTCGGCGTCCTCTTCCGGGGCGAGGCGTAGCGCGACGCGGCCGTGCCTGGTGATGAGAACCGTCTCGCCGGCTTCGACCCAGCGCAACACCTCGGCGATGCGGGCCTGGAATTCAGTGGACCCGATCTGACGTATCTCGTCCGTTCGGCGCTTCGAACCGGAGTCGAAAAGAGCCGAGACCGAGCGGCCACCCTCGCCAGCTTCCTCGTCGTTTGCCTCCGTCGCCGATGACAATCGGGCGATGGGGCGCCCCCGACGAGTGATCCGCACGACGGCGCCGAACTCGACCTCGCGTGACACCCGTCCCCAGTCGGATCGCAGCTCGGTTACGGACATGGTTCGCATTCACTGACTCCTACCGGTGGTTCTAACCGATTGGGATGATACCGACTCAGACGGGTTGGACCCTTGCCGACTTCAGTAGCGCGGAGGAGTGGTCTCCGAGCCGAACCACGAGCCGCCGGTCCCTCTCGTGTTGGCCCGGGCCGGCCACAAAAGCGAAAGGCCCGCCGCCCCGAAGGGCGGCGGGCCTCGAAGGTGCTTTAGCTAGGAGATCCTAGAAGCTCAGGCGGGCGCTGAGACCGATGGTCCGGCCCTGGATCCACTCGATGGTGTTGCGGAAGTTGCTTCCGGCTCTCATCGTGAAGTTGGTCTCGGCCGCGTTGTTCAGGGCGTTGTAGAGGTCGAAGATGAACTGGATGTTCGCACTGTCGCCGAGGGCCACTTCCTTGTCCACGCGGAGGTCGAGGATCGTTACGGTGTCCGAGCGCCGGTTGTTCAGTTGATCCAGGAAGATCGTCTGCGTTCCGACATTCGGGACCCCGATGGAAAGCAGGGGCGCCCACGGGAAGCCGCTCACGAAGCGGAGTGTCGCGGCACTACCGATGTCGTAGGCCATCACATACCGCCCGGCCGCCTTGAACTGCCAGTTCGTGACATCCTGAAGCAGCGGGATCGAACCATACCGGTATGTCGTACCGACTCCGACCGGGTCCGTCGTCAAAGGACTGGTGGACTGTCCGGGGGTCCGCCCCTCGTGGCGCCACTGGTAGTCGAAGTAGGCATTCCAGAAGAAGTTGTTCCGGAACCTGCGGTTGACGCCCAGCGAGACGGTGGTCCAGTTGAAAGCGGTGTCAGCCTCCGGCCAGTTCGTGGAGAGGTTCTCGCTCGTCGACACGCCGTCTGGCAAGCCGTTGACGGTAATCGTGGTGCCACCAAATCCGGCCGATTCGCAGGCCGCCGGACACGGAATCTGCTGCACGTTCGTCAGCGTTCCGATCCGGGCGATGTTGAGGGCCTGGCCCCAGCCACCGGTCTGCCGCTTGTGAACCAGCGAAGCCCGCAGGCCGAGGTCGTTGCCGATCTGGTGCTCACCCGAGACGCTGATTTCGTCGACATAAGGAATCCACAGATTGGGGTCCACAGGATCGCCGACGGGCGTCCCCCGCTCTACGCCGAGCCCAGCGCCAGTGCTACCGCTCAGGCGCTCGCCCAGTTCCGAAACACCGTCGAAGAGACCGTTCTGGTTCTGATCAAGGAACGCATAGTTGACACTCTTGTTGCCCCCGGGGTTTGCGCTATCCAGCGCGCTGTTCATGTTGTGGTAGTAGCGGCCGAAGTAGCCCTTCAGGACCGAGCGGCCCTCGCCGGTAAGGTCGTAGGTGAATCCGACGCGTGGGGCGACGTTCCACCAGCTAGTCACATCGCCGCCGGGAATCTCCGCGCCTGATCCGAACAGAAGCGGCAGCGCGGCAGCGACATTTGCGTCGATGTCGGCGATCTCGTGGATGCAACCGAGCGCAGCGTCACAAGGACCGCCGGGAACATTGTTGGACCCGAGGTAGCCGTGGGCCTGACTTCCGATACGCAGGCCGATGTTGACCGTCAACCGGTCGCTGAGGGTCCACACATCCTGAACATAGAGATCAAGGTGGGTGTTTCGGTCGTAGTTGAAGTTCGGAACGCCCGCAAAGTGGATCTCATCCACGTTGTGCGGACGAGCCGGATCCTGCGAGCTGTTGTCGATGTACCGCACCGCGCCCGAGTTGGCGTTCCAGCCGAACTGCTCTTCATCAATCTGCCAATCCCAGCCGAACTTGAGGTCGTGGCTCCCGGACTCGGTCGGGAGGTAGTAGTTGAACTGGCCGGTCGTATGCGGCTTCCAGCGGTTGAAGGTGAACGGCCGCCAACCAGCCCCGGCCCGGATCCCGGTTCCGTCATCGAAGCGGGGCGGGGCCGTCGCCGGATCCGAGTTCGGGGTCATCGGCCAGCCGAAACCGAAGTGGTTCACCTGGATGTTGCTGTAGAGGCGATCACTCCAGACCCGTTGCCACTCGAACTTGTGGATCCAACTCCACGAATCCTGCGCCAGAATGCTCCCGGCCGGAACGGACGAGGAGAGTCCCCGGAAAGGCTTCTGTTTGAGCGACCAGTGGTGCATGGTGATGAACTGATCCCGTTCGGTCATCTGGTAGTTCATCTTGACCGTGAACATGTCGAAGTCGCCGAGATCGGTCGCTTCGTTGCGGTCCACGCCGGAAATCACCCGGTCAATGACGAACCGGTTATAGGCGGCGTAGAACCAGGCCTTGTCGCGGACGATGGGTCCCCCGAGGTCAATGTGGGCCTCGTAGAACTCGACCACCGGGGCGGACGTGCCGCCGCGACCCGAGAGGTCGGAGGTGATGTTGTCGGCGATCAAGTCGGTCGGCTCGTAGGCGAAGTGCTCGGTGCCCGAGAACTCGTTACCGCCGCTCTTCCAGACCGCGTTCACCTGGGCGCCCGGGGTGGACATCTCCACATCGGCACCCTGCGCGGACACCTGGAACTCGCCGATCGCGTAGAAGTCGTAGTAGCCGCCCGCTCCGCCGGTTCCCTCGGTGGTGTTCACCCCGTCGTTGATGATCCGGTTCTGGCCGCGGACGCCGAAGGTCTCGTAGCCGGACTGCTGGCTCTTGTGGGAGCCGCCCACGTCGTAGCCGCGCATCCGGACGCCCGGGCTCTGCTGGAGGACTGCCCACATGTCGGTGGCCGACGGGACGTCCTCGAGCTGGGTGGTGTCGAAGGTGGCCGACACACCGGTGGACTTCACATCCACGACCGGAGATTCACCGGTCACGGTCACGGTCTCCGCGACCGTCGCGATGTCCATCGTGGAGTTGATTTCGAAGGTCGAACCGCCAACCACAGTGATCTCTTCGAAGATAACGGTCTGGAAACCGCCCAATTCGAAGGTCATGTTGTAGCTGCCGGCGACGAGCTGCGCGAACCGGTAGGAGCCGTCCACGTCGGTCGTGGCCGTCCGGGCCGCAACGAGTTCTGTGGACTCGAGGGTGACCGTCACTCCGGGGAGGACGAGGCCTTGGGCGTCGTTCGCGGCGCCCTCAAGGCGTCCATAGATCTGCTGGGACAGGGCCGAAGTTGGCCAGGCCACCAGCAGCGTAAAGAGAATGAGTTTCCTCATGCTGCTTGGTCCTCCTTGGAGCTCGGAAGCATGGAATGGGAAAAGATGTCAGTCAGGAAGCGCAACGGTCGGACCAGAGGCGCCGATCAAGCCTTTTCTCTGTCTAAGTCGTTCTATGTGGGTTCCTTACGTTCGCACCTGAGGGTAGCGGCATTCAGAAAACCCGCCTCCAGATTCGATTTATTGGAGGCGAACGGCCAATTCTCTTGAATCTCGTACGCTTCTGTCAACCGGCGAGATTTTTCTTCAAGGCCCGGCAGGGGCGCCGGAAGGGCCGGAAGAGTGCCCGTGGACGCTCAGGCCGTGCGGGGAAGAGCGACTATCGGACCGTGCAGCTACCCTCGGCGCAGAACGCCTCGATCGGACACCCGACAGTTCTCGTCGGGCACCCTTAGACTCCGCATTTCGTGGAAGCGCCTCTCCCTCTCCGGACCGCCGGGGCAGCCCTCGCCGCCAATCCGCTGCGGACCGCGCTCGCGCTGATCGGGCTGGTGATCGGCGTCGCCTCGGTCATCACCATGGCCGCGCTCGCGTCGGGAGCGCGCGCTGCCGTCGCCGACGATGTGCGTTCCGCCGGCACCAACATCATCATCGTGCGGGCCGGCAATTACATCCGGGGGGGGGACGCGGTAAACATTCCATCGGGTTTCGGCCGGGCCGACACCTTGACTGCGGAAGACGCGGAAGCGATCCGGAACATTGCGGATGTGGCGATGGTGAGTCCGGTAGTGGAGGAGCGGACGGGACTCGTTTCCGATACGGGAGATTCGTTCGCCCAGATTCACGGGGTTTCCGCCGAGGGGCCTCGCATCTACCAGGTGCGGTTCCAGGACGGGGAGAACTTCACCGCCGCCGACGTCCGGGATCGACGAGCGGTCGTGCTCCTCTCCTCACCAGTGGAAGCTGAACTCTTCCCCGGACGCTCCGGGGTGGGCCGGACGGTGGTGATCCGGGAACGGGAGTTTGAGGTGGTCGGGATCTACCAATCTTCCGACCGGAAGCTCGCCGAGGCCGCGATGGTCCCTCACACCGTTCTCGTCGATATCGTCGGGCGCACCTATCTGCAGGCGGTTGCCATCGCCACCGAACGGGCCGGCGACGCCTCCCGGGTGGGTCGCAACGTGGCCAACCTGCTCCGCGAGCGACACGAACTGACCCGCGCTACGCCGCCCGCACTGTCAGGCGCTCCGCACGCGTTCCGGCGGGGGTCGCGCCTGCCGGATGATTTCGTCGTGCGCACCCAGGCGGCGGCGGCGCTGACGCAGGGGCTCTACACGACGGCGGCCGCGTTCGTACTCGCTTCCATGCCCAAATTGGACGAGGTCACCTCCGAGGAGATGGTGGGCACGCTGACCCGCGCAACCTCGACGATGACCCTCCTGCTCGGAGCGCTCGCCGGCGTCTCCCTCATCGTGGGCGGCGTCGGGATCATGAACGTCATGCTGCTCGCGGTCACCGAGCGCACCCGGGAGATCGGGCTGCGGCTGGCGGTCGGGGCGCGGCGTCGCGACGTGATGTGGCAGTTCCTCGCCGAGGCGGTGGGTTTGGCCACGCTTGGCGGGCTCTTCGGGGTCGCGCTGGGCGGGCTCTCGTCGGCGCTCGTGGAAACGATGTTCGGGTGGCGAACCCTGATTCCGGCGGCCGCGATTGTCGCCGCAGGCATTCTGGCAATGGGAGTCGGGGTCTTCTTCGGCTGGTACCCGGCGCGGCGGGCATCAAGACTCGACCCGATCGTCGCGCTCCGCTCCGAATAGCGGCGGGAAGCGCGCGAACGGTTAGTCCGGGGAGCCCAAGGTCCGGGCGACGATCGGACCCGGTTCGGTGCGCGCCAGAATCCGTGCTCGAACCGTCTGATCCAGCTCGGCGTCGAGACGCGCCTCCGCGCGACGCCTCGGCATCGCGGCGGCGCGTCGGCGCGCCACCCTGCCGGCCCGGCGCAACGCCACCTCGACATCCACGAGCCACTCCTCGTCCCGGTGACCCGGACCTCCTTGCCACGCAGCGAGCGCGAAACGACTTCGGATCTGGATGCGCGCGGCGACATCCAGCACACGATCGAAGCGTCTCCACATGCGGCGTCTCCGAGCGGATATCGCCCGCCGGCGCGCTACCCGGCCCGCACGCCACAGGGCGACCTCAACGCCGACGAGCCAGGGGGCGTGTTCGGGTCGGTTCACGGCGCTCCCGCGGACGGGGACGCACTGCCTCCCCGTTCCACACAGGAGGGGGTATTTCCCGAGTTGTCGTAAACGGCCCACCGGTCCACGATCGGCCGGTACAACTCGCGGAAGTTCGTCCACCCCCGCGAAAAACGACGGCGAATGATCGGTTCCGGAACATCGTGTCCGCCCTGCTCTACCCTGGTCCGGACGCGCGCCACCGCAAGTTCCACGGAGGAGAGCCATAGGTAGAGCATGTTGACCTGGTAGCCACCCTCCCTCCAGCGGGGAATCCAGCGGAGCCCGGCCCGACCGGCGAGTGTCGTCTCAAGCGCGAAACTCCGCCCGCTCCGCGCCAGGCTCTCGAGCCGCTGCAACATCAGCCGCCCGGCCGCGGCGGAGAGCGGCGCTCCCAGAGGTTCCAGGCCGCCGGCGATCAGATCCGCGTTCACAAAGTGCGGGCAGTCCGCTTCGCGCGGCAGATACTCGGTGGCAAAGGTGGTCTTTCCGGCGCCGTTCGGGCCGCCGATCATGAGGACCCGCTTCATCCGCGCCGCACCTCATCGCCCGGACTCGTCGGGCTCGGGCGGAGGCGGGGTTTCGATCGGCAGGCCCGTGTGCGGGTCCACGGTAGGGAGCTCCATGATGAACGGCACTTCGATTTCGTAGGGAGCGCCCTCGAACCGGAAGTACACGATCGCTACGGTGTCCTCCGTATCGATCGGACGACCACTCGCCATCCAGGCTTCGCCGAATTCATCGATCCGGGGCCGGAGGGGTTCGAGCTCTTCTCCCGCGTCCCCGACGCGCCGAATACTCATTCGCACATCCTCCGCGACCGCCGCCGGGAGTTCGCTTCTCATGGCGTCCGAGAAGTAGAGACGGTGCTCACCCTCGGCGGTGAGCACGACCTCAAAGTGCAGATCGCCGTGCATGAACACGTAGCCCCCGTACCGGGCAGAGTGGTCGCCGTGCGCCATCATCATCCCCGCCATTCCGTCCATCCCCTCGGAGGGCGGGTCCTCTTCGGGAGCCCCGCAGGAGATCAGGACGAACGTTGCAAGCACCAGAAGGTGCGACGGGCGAATCATCAAGACGTCAATCGGCGATCAATTATGGAGAGAAGGGGATAGAAGGCGAACCAGTTCGGTCGGACTCATGGCTTCGCGGATCGCTCGCAGGATTCTGGAGAGCCGGTCGCGCGGCGAGATTCGTGGATCGATGAGGTCTTCCAGGGCGGCACGGAACGCGGGGTCTACGGAGGGACGCACAAGAGCGTATCCGCCGAAGCGGTCGGCGTGTGCGAGGAGGCCGTGGGGGTCGGGAACCAGGGCCTCGAAATCGAGAGCGCGCAACGCCTCCAGGCGACTCAGGTCTCCATCCAGGTATCCGGCGAGGACCCGCAATACGACGGGCTCCAGAGCGCGGAGCGACTCGTCGGCGGGAGCGGCAGGTGCGAGGTTCTCGAGCGTTACCGCGAGCCCCTCGAACACCGCGGTCCGGGGCCCGTAGAGCGGAACGATTCCGAGTTCGGGCCATCCGGTGGCTCGGAATTCCTGATCGGCGACCACCGCCTGCAAATGATGGCCGGGAACTCCTTCGTGACAGGCCAGACGGTTCAGTTCGGTGGATCGCAGCGGGAGGCCCAGAGGGAGCCACAGCGCCCCGCGTCCGGCCCCGCCATAGCGATAGAAGGGCGAGGGGCCGGTGGGGAGGCTGAGCGCCTCCGCGGGTTCCATCCAGCGGACCCCCAACGGTTCGAGGGCGATACCGGCAGCCTCAATGGGCGCCAACCCGCGGCAGGCGGCGAGCGCCTCCCGCAAACGGACCTCCGCCGATTCCCCGGGCACGTCGGAGCGCTCGTAGTGGCGGCGCACCCGGACCTTGAGAGGAGCCACTCCGGAGAGAGCCCGATCGACCCGAAAATGAAGACGCTCGAGATCCGCCTCGGGATCGCTCCAGGCAAGCCCGAAGACCTCGTGAAGTTCCTCTGCGACCGACCGGCGTTCCCCGAGCAGCGAACGGGCGCGGAAGGCCAGCGCGCGCAACGACGCCTCGATGCGCCGCACTCGGAATTCTTCTCCGGTGCGCGCCATTTGCCGGGCGCCGTCGGCAAGGCGCCCGGCCCGCTCGGCGATTTCCCGGAGCTCGAGGTCCGCGGGCTCCGGAGGCGCGTCGACGAACACCAGATCCAGAAACAGCGAATCGCGCTCGTGGAGCGCGAAAGCGAGTTCCACATAGCGGCCGGCGAGCTCGTCGACCGTCCGTGGGGCGGGATTCGCCCCAGGCGGTGGCGCGGGGCCGCAGGCGGCCCAGAGAATGGGAGCCCCCAAGGCGAGCTGCGGAAGACGGAAAAGAACGCGGAAGGGGCGGATTCGGGAAGCGTATGCGGGGAACGTTGGAGATGCAGGAGGAGAGCCTCAGGGTGAGATTCCCGCCGTGCCAGCGACCCGCTCTGAGAGCGGCGCTCCTCGCCCTTTGACGGCCGCCGAGCCGGGGCATATCTTCTAGCAGCCTGTGGAGGAAGTGACGTGAGCACCGAGAACGGGGAGGCGCCCGGCTGACAAGGCGCGCAAGGGAGGAGCCCCCACCGGGAGAACTGGCCCGGGTGTATTCCGACCGAAGGGCAACGATGAGGGCCGTATAGCGGCCCGGTTCAGCCGGGATGCATCGCCGTTCGAATGCCGCGTGACTTTTTCCACAGGCTGCTCAAGTTGGCCGTTCGTCAAGAGCGACGGCGCGGTCACAGCTCCGTTCGACTCACGGAGGAGATTCTGATGACGCGAAAGGCAACCCGATTCGGCCTGCTTCTGATCCTCGCTTCCGGGCTCGGCCTACTGGCCTGTGGAGCGCCCGAGATGGAGGACCAGATGGCCCCCGCAACCGAGGCGCTCGGTATCCGCGCCGCTGGCGATACCGAGATCGCTCCGGACATGGAGCAGATCCCCGAAGAACTCCAGAAGGTGTTCCAGCACATCGACGACAACGTGGACCGGCACACGATGAACCTCCGCCGCTGGGTCCAGCAGCCGAGCATCTCGAACTCCGGGGAGGGCATCCCCGAGTCAGCCCAGATGGTGAAGGGCTTTTTCGATCAGCTCGGTTGCCAGCAGTCCCAGGTCTACGAAATCCCGATGACCGAGTGGGGTCAGCCCGGTAACCCGGTGGTGTACGCGAACTGCAACTACGGCGCGGAACGCACCCTGCTCATCTACTGGATGTACGACACCATGCCCATCACCCAGCCCGAGGCCTGGGTGCTTCCGCCGTTCGACGGCGAGTTCAGCGAATTCGGCCCCTTCAAGAAGGTGATGATCGGTCGCGGCGCGACCAACTCGAAGGGCCCTCAGATGACCCAGTGGAACGCCTTCCACTCCATCTACGAGGAGACCGGCTCCATGCCGGTGAACCTGATCTTCATCGCCGAGGGCGACGAGGAGCGGATGTCCATCGGCCTTCGCCAGTTCGTCCGGGAAAACCCGGATCTATTCCGTGAGGCCGAGGCGATGTACCGCTTCGGGCGGCAGTCACGCTCCGGCGCCGCGGGCATTGGGGGCGGGTCGGAAGGCTGCGTCTACATTGAACTCACCACCAGCGGAGCGAGCTGGGGACGGGGCCCGGTGGCCTCCAACATCCACGGGTCCAGAAAGCGTTCCGTCGACGCCCCGGCGCTCCGGCACGTGAAGATGCTCGCTTCGTTGGTCTCCGATGACGGCAACCGGGCGCTGGTTCCCGGCTTCTACGACGGCGCCGACGCCTTGAGCGAGGAGGAAGAGGCGATGTTTCGAACCGCCGCCGAGAACATCGACTTGGCCGTCGCCGCCGAGAACATCGGCGTGGCCCGCTTTATCAGCGACGACCCCCTCACATACCTGAAGAGCGCGCGCTACGGGATTTCCTTCAACATGGACGGCGTCTGGGCCGGCAACATGTATCCGGGCGGCGCCGGCGCCATTCTGCCGAACCGGATTACCTCCAAGCACAACATGCGCTACGTCCCCAGCATGGACGGGTTGGACATGGTCCAGAAGATCCGGGACTACCTGGATGAGCAGGGCTATGAGGACGTCGAGATGACGATCATCGGGGACGTCCCGTGGTCGAAGTCCAGCTACGACAACCGGGCGGCGCACTCCCTGCTGCGCACCTATGACATTTTCGGGATCCCCTACCGGGACCCCATCGAAGGGGAAACCATCCTCGGCGGCTACTGGCCCGCCTATCTCTTCAGCGGCCGGGACGGAGACTTCACGGACGGAACCGACCTCGCGATGCCGATCGTCGGCGGGGCAGGCGGTCACGGAGGCGGCTCCCACGCGGCCAACGAGTTCTGGGTGATCGAGGGCGCCGGCGACGTCTATGGGATGGCCGGCGGCGAGAAGACGGTGGCGACCTTCCTCTACGCCTACGCCGGACTGCTCCCGGATGCCCCGGCCGACACCGGCATGACCGAGGAATAAAGAGAGCGTTTCGTCCGTCCCACGGATCCGGCGCGGTTAACAGCTTGTGGTGGAACTGGCGTGAGCACCGAGGCCCCCACCGGGAGAACTGGGCCCGCTGGGCCTCGCTGACAAGGCGCGCGAGCAAGGAATACCGGGTGTATTCCGACTGAAGCGCAACGATGAGCGAGCCGAAGGTGAGCGGTTCAGCGAGATTCAGCGGGTGTCGAATGCCGCGCGAGTTTCACCACAGGCTGTTAAGTCCGCGCCGCGGGCGGCGCTGTCAGAGTACAGGTCGCCCAGGAGATGAGGGCCGCCGAAACCAGCGGCGGAAGGCGGGAGCAGATGCGGGAAGGGCGGTGTCGGGAAGCGTATGCGGGGAACGTTGGAGGTGTAGGACGAGAGCATCAGGGTCGGGTCCTTGCCGTTGTTGCTCTTCGTTGGCGCCGCAGGCAGGGTCTGGGAGTTGCGCTGGCAGCCTGTGGTGGAACCCGGGTGAGCGCCGAGAGCGGGGAGGCCCAGTTCTCCCGGTGGGGGGGCGGTTCAGGCGGGATGCATCGCCGCTCGAGCCCCCACCGGGAGAACTGGGCCGCCCGGGTTTCGCCACAGGCTGCTAGGCCGCGGCCAACGATCCCGCCCTGCAGAGCGGCACTCCTCGCCCTTTGACAGGCCGGAGCATCCGGGCATATCTTCCGGAGTTGGCCGTTCCTCGAAAACAGCGGCGCGGCCTGCCCTCCGTCCGACTCTAGAAGGAGATTTCGATGACGCGAAACACCTACCGATTCGCCCTGTTCCTGTTCCTCGTTGCCGGGCTCGGCCTGCTGGCTTGCGGTGCGCCCGAGATGGAGGACCAGACGGCTCCTGCAACCGAGGCGCTCGGTATCCGCGCCGCTGGCGATACCGAGATCGCTCCGGACATGGCCCAGATACCCGAAGAACTCCAGAAGGTGTTCCAGCACATCGACGACAACGTGGACCGGCACACGATGAACCTTCGGCGCTGGATCCAGCAGCCGAGCATCTCGAACTCCGGGGAAGGGATTCCGGAGTCGGCCCAGATGGTCAAGGGCTTCTTCGACCAACTCGGCTGCCAGCAGAGCCAGGTGTACGAAATCCCGATGACCGAATGGGGCCAGCCCGGCAACCCGGTCGTGTATGCGAACTGTGACTACGGCAAGGAGCACACGATCCTCATCTATTGGATGTACGACACGATGCCGATCACCCAGCCCGAGGCGTGGGTGCTCCCGCCGTTCGACGGCGAGTTCACCGAGTTCGGCCCCTTCAAGAAGGTGATGATCGGTCGCGGCGCGACCAACTCCAAGGGTCCCCAGATGACCCAGTGGAACGCCTTCCACTCCATCTACGAGGAGACCGGCTCCATGCCGGTGAACCTGATCTTCGTCGCCGAAGGCGATGAGGAGCGGATGTCCATCGGCCTCCGGCAGTTCGTCCGGGAGAACCCGGAACTCTTCCGCGACGCGGAGGCGATGTACCGCTTCGGCTCCCAGTCCCGCTCCGGCGCCGCCGGCATTGGCGGCGGCTCCGAAGGATGCGTCTACATCGAGCTCACCACCAGCGGAGCGAGCTGGGGGCGGGGCCCGGTGGCCTCCAACATCCACGGCGCGAACAAGCGCTCTACCGACGCTCCCGCGCTTCGGCACGTGAAGATGCTCGCCTCGTTGGTCTCCGATGACGGCAACCGGGCGCTGGTTCCCGGCTTCTATGACGGCGCCGACCCCTTGAGCGAAGAGGAAGAGGCGATGTTTCGAACCGCCGCCGAGAACATCGACATGGCCGTCGCCGCCGAGAACATCGGCGTGGCCCGCTTCATCAGCGACGACCCCCTCACGTACCTGAAGAGCGCGCGCTACGGGATTTCCTTCAACATGGACGGCGTGTGGGCCGGGAACATGTATCCCGGCGGAGCCGGCGCGATCCTGCCGAACCGCATCACGTCCAAGCACAACATGCGCTACGTCCCAAGCATGGATGGGCTCGAGATGGTTCAGAAGATCCGCGACTACCTGGACGAGCAGGGCTACGAGGACGTCGAGATGACGATTGTCGGCGATGTGCCGTGGTCGAAGTCCAGCTACGACAACCGGGCGGCGCACTCCCTGCTGCGCGCCTATGACATTTTCGGCATCCGCTACCGCCAGCCCCTTGAAGAGGAGTCCATCCTCGGCGGCTACTGGCCGGCTTACCTGTTCAGCGGCCGCGACGCCGCGCTGCCGGACGGGACCGACCTGGCGATGCCGATCGTCGGCGGAGCCGGCGGTCACGGGGGCGGCGCCCACGCGGCCAACGAGTTCTGGGTGATCGAGGGCGCCGGCGAGGTCTATGGAATGGCCGGTGGCGAGAAGACGGTGGCGACCTTCCTCTATGCGTACGCCGGACTGTTGCCGGACGCCCCTGCCGAGGCGGGAATGGACCAGGACTGACAGGCTGTATTTCGATTCGTCCCTTGGACCCGGCGCGGCTGCCTCCGCGCCGGGCCGGCGTTCGGGACGCACAACTGGATCCTGAGAAACCAGGAACGACAACCCCGGAGGAATAGCCCTTGGCTGCCATCGAGGCCCATGATCTCGTCAAGACCTACGTCCTGAGCGAGACCCACCGGGTCGAGGCCCTTCGGGGGCTCACTCTTGCGGTCGACAAGGGCGAATTCCTGTCGGTTCTCGGCCCCTCGGGTTCCGGGAAGAGCACCCTGATGCACATCCTCGGTTGCCTCGACCAGCCGACCTCCGGGGAATACCGGCTCATGGGACGCGACGTCTCCCGGCTCGAGAATGACGAACGGGCGCGCATTCGCAACGAGGAGATCGGCTTCGTCTTCCAGAGCTTTCATCTGCTCGCCCGGGCCAGCGCCCTGGAAAACGTGGAGCTCCCCATGCTCTACGGAGCGAAGCGCCCCGGACGGGAAGAGCGGCGGCAGCAGGCTGCCGAGGCGCTGGCTGCGGTCGGGCTCTCGGATCGCGCGACCCACGCTCCCAGCCAGCTCTCGGGAGGACAGCAGCAGCGGGTGGCAATCGCCCGGGCCCTCGCGAACCGGCCCCGGCTCCTGCTCGCCGATGAACCCACGGGAAACCTCGATACCCGAACCGGACGCGAGATCCTCGACACCTTCGCCCGGCTGAATTCCGAACGCGGACTGACCGTGATCATGATCACCCACGACCGGCAGGTGGCGCAGTACGCATCCCGGAGCGTCGAACTCCGGGACGGGCGGATCCTCACCGAAGAAGAACTCTCGACCAATGGAGCAAGCCCCGGTGCCTGAGCCAGCAAACGGCGAGCGAATCCAGCGCCTGCTCCGCGAACTTCCGGCGGAGCGGCGCACGGCGGTCGAGACGGCCCTCCAGAGCCTCCGGCGCTATCCACTCCGCACCACGCTGACCCTGCTCGGACTCGCTTTCGGCGTGGCCGCGCTCATGGCCACCATCGCGCTCGGGCGCGGCGCCCAGGAGGCGATTCGTGATCAGGTGCGCGCCGCGGGTCTCAACGTGATCCAGATCACCGCGGGCAACTACCGGACCCGCGGGGAGAGGCCCATCGGGGGCACCGAGGCGCCCGCGCGGCACGGGGCAGCTTTGGCTCCCGGCGTTCTTGACCGGTTCCTGCGGAAGATCGAGCCGGTCGCGCTCGCGCATCCGGAAAACGACCCCATGGAGAAGCACGACCATCCGACGGCAGCCGAGCGGCTCGGAGACTCGGCGGCGGGACTGGGTGCGTCGGCGACCCTGACCAGCGACGACGCCGACGCGATCGGGGCGTTGTCCGGAGTGGCCCACGTCGCCTCCGGGATTCACGAGAGCGTGCGAGTCTTCGCGGACCAGCGGCGTTGGTTCACCCGTCTCCATGGCACCGATGTGGATCTCGTTCAGATCCGCCGTTCCTTCGCGATGCAGCACGGCCGGTTCTTCAGTTCCGGGGAACTCCGACGCGCCTCGCAGGTGGTGGTGCTCGGCAGTGTGGCGCGGGATCAGCTCTTCGGCCAGGACGAGGACCCGGTGGGCCGGGAGGTCACGATCTGGAACCAGACCTTCGAAGTGGTCGGAGTGGTGGTGAGTTCCAACTGGATGAACCCCGGCTCCCTCGGCGATGACGAGTTCGACGCGGTTTACACCCCGTTCACCACCGTCCACCGGCTGCTCAACGCCACGAACCTGAACACCATCACCGTGACCGCGGCCTCGTCCGGGAGGGTCACCGAGGTGGCCCGGGAAATCTCCGATCTGCTCCGCACCCGGCACGGGATCGGCGAAACCCAGGCCGACGATTTCACCGTCACCACCCAGGCGTCGGAAGTGCTCGGGAAGGGCCTCCACCCGAAGGTGGCCGAAACCCTCGCCGCCAACATCCCGAACCTCGAGCGCACCACCCTGCGCCAACTCGCGGCGACGCTTGAACGATCCAGTCGGACCATGTCCGCGCTGTTGCTCGCCATCGCGCTCGTTTCGCTGATCGTCGGCGCGATCGGGATCTCGAACGTCATGTTGCTTTCGGTGCGCGAGCGGATCCGCGAGATCGGACTCCGGATGGCGGTAGGGGCGCAAACCGCGGACGTCGGTAACCAGTTCCTTACCGAATCGGTGCTGCTCGGCGCCGCCGGCGGGGTTTTGGGCGTCATGATCGGCGCGGCGGCCGCCGTGGTGGTCGAGAGTTCGTTCGGACTGGCGGTCGAGGTCTCGGTGGCGGCCGGCCTGATCTCGTTCCTCGTGGCGCTGCTCACCGGAGTGATCGCCGGGGTGAGCCCGGCCCGCCGGGCAGCCCGCCTCGATCCGATCGTCGCGCTGGGTTCGGAGTAACGCCCGATCGGCGTATTCGTCGCCCCCGACGTCAGTCCGGGAACGGGATGAGCGGGGTGGTCAGGCCGGAGAGGTCATTCCGGGCGAAGATGCGCTCGAGCCGCCACTGAACCCACAAGTACGGGCTGTTCCCGAACAAAAAGAACAGAGCAAGAATCGCGGCTCGGGGGAGCCGACGGATCCAGGTCGTTCTCGTCCCTCCTTGCGCCGACTGGCGTGGTCTGGCCTTACCTATCCCGCTCCTGCTGGCGCGGCTGGGCGCCGCGTTCCGCTTCCGTAATCCGGGTCAGCGCCTCTTCCACCTGCGGCTGTTCCGCCTCGAGATCGAGCGACCGCTGGAAGACCTCCCGGGCTCCTTCAAAGTCAGAAACCTGGAACCGCGCCAGCCCCAACAGGTTGAGGCTCTGGGTGTCCGGGTTTTCGAGCAGGATGGCCCTCGCCAGCAGCTCCTCGGCGTCCTCGTAGCGTCCCAGATGGAAGTACGCCTCCCCAAGTACCCGGAGCAGGTCGTAGCGATCCTGAACCTCGGCATAGACCGGCTCGAGAAGCTCGACGACGCGCGCCGGCGCCCCAGCTTCGATCTCCAGCCGGGCGAGGAGTTCCCGAGCCCGTCCAAGGCGCGGCGACCTCGCCACCGCACTCTCGAGCACCTGCCGGGCCTCCGCCTTGCGTTCGAGGGCCATCAACTGCTCCCCGAGAGCAAGGCTGGTGAACCCGGCATTTTCCGGCCCGAAGGGGAGCATGGTGCCGTGGAAACCCGCTTCGAGCAAGTTCCCGCGGGGCGACACCGAGAACTCGGCGCGTCGTGCGGAGAGAGCGCCACCGGCGCGGTCGAGGAGGTCGGCCTGGAGTTCGTAGCGACCCGCTCCGATGTCCAGGAGGGAGAAGTCGAGCGCCACGAAACCGCTCCCCGCATCCGCCACCGCGGGCATCTCGCTCTCGTAGGTCAACTCCCCGTCGGTAAGCGGTTCGCGGCTCAGAATCCGGAACCGGACCGAGGCCCCCTCGGGGGCGCTGTCCGGCGCCACCGCGGCGACGAAGTGGTCGCCGATCGCGTACACCGCCTGGGGGTTGGGAACCACTCCCGCGGAAGCGATCAGGAACGGCCGGTACAACGGCCGCTGCGCTTCGATGCGCCGCCCGAGCACCAGGTCGCTGAGGTGCGGGGTCCCGTCGCGGAAAGGCACACTGACGTCCGATTCGACGAGCGTGTAGCTCTTCGCGCAGTCTTCTTCGGAGCGTGAACCGCAAGCGCGGTTCCGGAGCACGATCCTGACCGTGTGGTCCCCCGGGATGAGGGGCAGCACGCCAGACCAGGAGAACGGGCGCTGGAGCGTGCCGCGCGACTGTTCATCGGTCAGCGAGATGAAGGATTCCCTCCGGAATTCGGTGACCACCTGCTCCGGATCGTCCCGGAGGACGACGTCCACCGTGCCGATGAAGGCGGTGTCGTAGGTCCCTCTGTCCTCGTTGCGGACGAATGCGGTGTGCTGGGCGTCCACCTGAACGACCCAGTGCAGGAACGAGGCGCCCTCGGGTCCCGGAAGGACGGCCATCGCGCCGAATCCCGGGACGAACGTGAAGAGGTAGTCGGCTTCGATGGCTCCCCGCTCGAAGTCGAGCCGGTCGGCGTAACTGTCGTCGAGACCGCGAAAAGGCACCTCGTGGATGTCCGCCAGCAGCGACAGGCTGCCGAAGGGCACCGCCTGGAAGCGGGTGATGTCCTGTTCGTCGGTGCGGAAGGACATCGCCGCGTTCGCGATTTCAGGGTCGAACTCGTAGAGAAATTCGTAGGCGCGCTCGACCTCGTCGCGGAAGTCCTGCCGCTCCGGCTGGTACCCGGTCAGGAGCGCCTGCGGGCCGTCCGAGATGGGGTCGTAGAGCTGCAACTCCCCGACCCCGTGCCGCCGCCAGAAGAGCAGGTAGAAAAAGGCAGGGAGGCCGAAGCGCTTCAGCTCTGAATTGTTGTAGAACCAGAGTTCGGTGGGGTAGATCTCGTCCCGGGCCTCGTAGTTCTGGATGGAGCGAGGCGGTCCGACCAGGATGTAGTAGCGGCCCCGGTCGGTCTGCCACCCCTCACGAAAGGTGGAGCGCCCGAACCACTTGTTCACGTAGTCGAACCGGGCGTAGTGCTCGTCCTTGAATTCGTTCTCCGGTGTCGATGGGTTGAGATCCCGTTTACGCCAGAAGGCATCCACGAACGCGTCACGCTGCCGCTCGGAGGTGAGGGTCAGGAAGACCCGTTTCTCCCGATCCGTGATGAGGTAAGGCACCTCTTCGGTGAGCCAGACCCGATGGTGCTCGGGAAGCGCCGCGATGCGCTCTTTCTCGCTCGGCTCGTCCTGGGCAACGGCCGAACCGGCGCCAAGCAGCGCCGAGACAAAGACGGCCAAGAGAATCGGCTGAACCCGGAAAAAGCTCGAAGACATGGCCGGATGATGGTAGTCCCCGCGAAACCGGCACGCAAAACGGCGCCGAGGGAATGCCAGGCCGGGATGGCCGCCACAAACGGCGGAGTTCACGGAACACCAACGCTCTCCCCAAATCTTGCGATACTCCGGGTCCTCAATCCATGAGGTACGGACCGGAAGCCCTTCGCCAGCCGCCTGAGGGTTGCCCCTCCCGCCGCGTGGTCGTTGGCGTGCTGCTGCTGGCATCCATCCTCGGCGGGACGGCGGCGGCACAGACCGACCCCATCGAATCCGCACGGCAACTGGTCGCAGCCGGACGGCTCGAGGAGGCGATCCCTCATCTCGAGCGCGCCCGGAGCGCCGACCCGGACGACCCCGACCCGCTCTGGATGCTCGGGGTGGCCCGGCTGCGACTCGCCGATTTCCCGGAGGCCATGGCGCTGGCTGAAGAGTTCGGACGCCGCGTTCCGGAGAGCGCGAACGGCCCCTTGCTCCAGGCGAGCGCACTCACCGCCCTCGGCCGCCTCGATGGAGCCGCGGCTGCGCTGCGGGAAGCGCTCCGGCGGGAGCCCGGTCATCCCGAGGCCCGGCGGGATCTCGCCATCCTGCTCGGGCGGATGGGGGAGCGGGACGAGGCGATCGCCGGCCTCGAGGCTCTCGGCGCCGAATATCCGGGGCGACCCGAGGTGCTGGCTCCGCTGGGCGTCCTCTACGTGCAGCAGGGGCAGGGAGCCGACGGACTGGCGGCGCTGGTCGCTGCGGCGCAGGTGGATCCGGGGTCTTTCGAGGCGCAGCATCATCTGGGCGCTCTCTATTCCGAACTCGGGCAGTTCGAACCGGCCGCTCGGCGCCTCGAGGCAGCGCTAGCGCTCCGTCCCGAGAACGCCGGGACCATGTTCGAGATCTGCCTCCTGCGGTCCCGCGAAGAAAGGCTCGAAGCTGCCCGGGAAGCATGCCAGCGGGCTGCCACCGCCGCGCCCGGAAACGCTGAAGCCCAATTCGCGAGCGGCGACGTGCTCCACTACCTCCAGGAAGAAGAGGCGGCCGAACGAGCGTACCGGGACGCCATCCGGCTGGATCCGGACCATTCGCGCGCCCGTTTTCGGCTGGGCCGCCTGCTCTTCGAAACCGGTCGGAGCGACGAGGCGATCCCCGTCCTGACGCCGGCAGTGGACGGTGACGGGGCGGGCGTGAGCGCCGAACAACTCGCCGGAGGCCTGACGACGCTTGGGCAGGCACTCGCCGCAAACTCGGATCCGGAGGCCGCCATCCGGCGGCTCGAAGCGGCGGTACAGACGGCCCCCACCCTCCCACAACCCCACCTGCACCTCGGGAACCTTTTCGTGCGTAGCGGCGACGCCGCGAAGGTGGAAGAGGGTCGCGGGCATCTGGAGCGCTTTGCCGAACTCAAACGATTCACCGACCGGACGAAAGAGCTGAAGGCCGTCGTCAAGGCGAGCCCGGCCGCGCGCGAACCCAAGATGGCCCTGATCGGCCACCTGATCGCCGGCGGCGCTCCGCAGCAGGCCCTCCAGGAATCCCAGACGCTGCTGACCCTGGCAGCCGCCGAACCGATTCACCACCTGCTCTACGCTGAGTCGCTGGCGGCCCTCGGCCGGAGCGAGGAGGCTCACGCCGCGCTCCAGGCGGCGCTCTCCAACTGGCCGGCGCACCCGGAGCTTCTCGAAGCCGCCGCGCGCATCGGCAGAGACCATTGAAAACCGGAAGACCTCCCGGTTCTTCCGGGTGGATCCCGTTTTGGCTGGGCGCCGTGTTCGTCCTCGGGGGAATTCCGGTTTCCCTCTCGGATGGCGCCTCGCAGATCCGCCTCGAAGAAGTGACGGAGGTGAGCGGAATCCGCTACCGAAACGTGAGCGGCGAGCCCCAAAAGAGATTCATCGTCTCCTCGCTCGGCGCGGGTGTGGGCCTCCTCGACTACGACCAGGACGGGGACCTCGACGTCTACTTCGTCAACGGGGCGCCACTCGAGGACCGGACTCCCGGCCCGGGACTCCCGAACCAGCTCTTCCGCAACGAAGGGAATCTCCGATTCACGGATCAGACCGGCGCCGCCGGCGTCGGGGACACCGGTTGGGGCTACGGAGTCGCCGTCGCGGATGTCGAAAACGACGGCTTTCCGGACCTCTACGTGACGAATCTCGGAGAGAACGTCCTCTACCGGAACCGCGGGGACGGTACTTTCGAGCGCGCTCCCAGTGCCGGCGGGGCATCGCATCCGGGCTACTCCACCTCCGCCGCTTTCCTCGATGCCGAGAACGATGGTGACCCCGACCTCGTGGTGCTCGGCTACACCGCGGATTCCATCGACTCCCTCCCGCTTCCCGGCGCCGGGGCAAGCTGTGTCTGGTTCGGGCTTCCGGTCTTCTGCGGACCGTCGGGCCTGATTCCGGCAGCGGACGGTTTCTTCCGGAACCGGGGGGATGGCACCTTCGAGGACGCCACCGAAGCCGCCGGGCTGACGGGCGTCGAGGCGGGGTACGGGCTCGGGGTGGTCACCGGGGATCTCGACGGAGACGGGGACACCGACTTCTACGTCGCGAACGATTCGGTCCCGAACCACCTCTTCGTCAACGACGGCCAGGGGACGTTCAGCGAGCAGGCGCTCCTGGCCGGGATCGCCTACAACGTGGACGGCCTGGCCCAGGCGGGTATGGGAGTGGACGCCGGCGACTTCGACGAGGACGGCGCGCTTGATCTCTTCGTGACGAACTTTTCGCACGACACGAACACCGCCTACCGGAACGCCGGGAGCGGTTTTTTCGAAGACAGCACGACCCGCAACGAACTGCGGATGCCGGGGTGGTTCTACCTGGGCTGGGGGACCCGGTTCGCCGATCTGGACGCCGACGGCTGGCTGGACCTTTTCGTCGCCAACGGACATGTGTATCCGGACGCGGAAGCGGCGGGGAGCGCGACGCGCTACCGGATGAAGAACCAGATCTTCAGGAACGCGGGCGGTGGCACTTTTGTCGAGGAGTCCTGGGACAGCCCGGAACGCTCCAGCCGCGGGGCGGCGTTCGGGGACCTCGACGGCGACGCGCTTCCCGATCTGGTGGTGGTGAACGTGGACGACGAGGCGGCGCTGTTTCGAAACCTGAGCCCGGGACGCGGGATCACCCTGCAGCTCGTGGGGACCCGGGCGCCGCGGGACGGGAGCGGGTCAAGGGTGCTCTTTTCAACGGCCGACGGCGTGCGGCGGGTGCGAGAAGCGCACCGAAGCGGCAGCTTCCTCTCCTCGAACGACGTCCGGGTCCAACTCGGAGCCGGCGCGGGCGACATCCGGGACGTGGTGATTCGCTGGCCGGGAGGAGAGGAGCAACGCGTCGGAGACCTCGACGCGGACGGTGGGGTGGTTGTAATCCGCGAGGGCGCCGGGCCGATCGTCGTCCGCCGTTAATCCGGGACGCCGGCGCTCCACCACTTCCGCCAGCGGATCGGGGGGGATCCGCGCCGGCGCCACAACCGGAAGAGGTTGCGGTGGCCGGAGATGACGGAGTGGGGACGAAAGTACTGGCTATCTCCCGCGCGGCGCTCGCGGTGGCTCACTTCCACCTCGGCGAAGCGGACACCTCGATCTCCGAGCGTGGCGAGGAATTCCACCACTGCGGTCCCGTCATCGAAGGTCATGGAAGCGTCGAGCCGCAGGTCCCGGCGGAAGAGCCGGAAGTCGCAGTCCCAATCGCGCAGCTCCGGAAGCCCGAAGGTCCCCGCCACCACCCGGTGGAAGCGGGGCCCGAGAAACCGCCGCAGCATGCCGTCCGCGCGACTCCCCCGGTAGCCGTTCACCAACTGGATTTCCGGACTGAAAGCATCCAGCAGGCGGGTGAGTTCGAAGGGATCGAACTGCCCATCCCCATCGGTGTAGGCGACGAGTGGGAACCGGGCGGCGGCGAAGAGATCCCGCAGGGTGGCTCCGTAGCCCCGGTTTCGTGCGTGCCGGAGCGTCCTGAGTTCCGGAATGTCGCCCGTCAATTCTTCGAGGATCTCGGCGGTCCGATCGGTGCTGCCATCGTCCAGAATCAGGATCTCGAACTCGCGGCCGGTTCCGCGGAGCGCCTCCTCCGCCCGGTGCGCCACCCAACCGATAGACCCGGCATCGTTGAAGGCGGGGAAACAGGCGCTCACGCCTGGTTGCCGGGAGATCACGACAGGAGAATCCCGAAAGGCGCCCACTCGGCGAAGATACCGGGGGACGCCTTCCAGGCCGGCGCCCCGGCCATCTCCCCCACCACTCCCTCTTGGAACGACTCGCCCTCCACCGTTTCGCCTCCCCCTGGCTCCGGAACCAGCACGTAGCGCGCTACCGCTGGGCCGCGAGCTACGCCCGGGGAAAGCGGGTGCTGGACCTGGCCTCGGGAGCCGGGTACGGGGCGGCTCTCCTCAGGGAGGGAGAAGCGCGGTGGGTGGTGTCCGCCGACCGCGCCGTGGAAGCCTTTCAGGAGGCGGAGCTCCCCGGTTCGGGCGCCGGCGCCCTTCGCGGCGCGCTGGCCGACGCCTCGCGCCTTCCCTTCGCTGATGGGAGCTTTGATCTCTACGCCTCCTTCGAGACGATCGAACATGTGGCCGACGACCGGGCCGTGGTCCGGGAGGCCCGGCGGGTCCTCGCGCCAGGAGGGATCTTCCTCTGCTCGACTCCGGAAAGGGAAGTCATCAGCCCGGGCCGAACCCTGGACGACCGTCCCGACAACCCCTACCACGAACGCGAGTACACGCGTGCCGAATTCGAAACCCTGCTGCGCTCGGCGTTCGAGCGTTTCGAGTGGTTCGGCCAGACGCACGCTTCCGAGGGGCACCAGCGGCGGCTCACGGCGCTTGCCGCACTGTCTCCGCTGGCGGCGCGCAGGTTCCATCAGGCGCGGAACATTCTCCGCCTTCCCGGTGAGGGCGAACCGCGCCACGCCCCCTACCCGCTCCGGGGCGCGCGCGGATGGCCGGAAGTCCTGATCGCGGTCTGCGGGCCCGTCTAGCAGCCTGTGGTGAAACCCAGGCGGCGTTCGGCCGGCGATGCATCCCGCCTGAGCCACTCCGCTTCGCTCCGTTCTTCGTTGCGTTTCGGTCGAAATACACCCGGTATTCCTCCCTCACGCGCCTTGTCAGCCGGGCGCCTCGCCGACCTCGGCGCTCACCCGGGTTCCACCACAGGCTGCTAGCGGGCTCTTAGCGGGAAACGACGGTCGCCGATTCGACGACGATCGGGGTCTCCGGCACATCGTTGTGGCCGGCGCGGCTCACCACCCGGGTCGCTTCGATCCGGTCCACCGCCTCCATACCCGAGATCACCTTGCCGAAAACAGCGTAGCCCCAACCCTGCATCGTGGTCTCGGTGTGGTCGAGAATCGCGTTGTCCTTGGTGTTCACGAAGAACTGCGACGTCGCGCTGTGCGGGTCCCTGGTGCGGGCCATCGAGAGCGTGCCTCGCATGTTCCGCAGACCGTTTTGAGCCTCGTTCGGGATCGGCTCGCGGGTGTCCTTCTCTTCCATTTCAGCGGTGAAGCCGCCACCCTGGATCACGAAACCGCGGACCACCCTATGGAAGATGGTGCCGTCGAAGTGGCCGTCCTCCACATATTGGAGGAAGTTCTCGACCGTCTCGGGCGCCTCCTGCGGATAGAACTCGATCTGGAGATCGCCCACGCTGGTGCGCATCAGCACCACGGGGGCGCCGGGAGTGACCAAATCGGATTCGCTGTCAGGAGAAGTTGTGTCGGCTTCCATAGGGCTCGCTTCGGTTTCGGCGGTTGCAGTTTCGCCTGCGGCGGATTCGGACTCCGCCGAATCCGAATCGCCGCCGCCCCCGCAGGACGGGAGCCAGGCGGCGAGCAGAAGGGTCGCGCACCGATACGGCCAGCGTGCTGGAGCGCGGGAGATTCCTGGGGAGTTCATGGTGGTTCCGATGAGGAAAGATCGGCCGGCCGCGTCAGGACGCCAGCGCCAGAACTGCCGAAGATTCAAGCGACAGGAGCCAACGCTTGGCGTCGAGACCGCCGCCGTATCCGGTCAGGTTCTTCGAGGCGCCCACGATCCGGTGGCAAGGGATGACCAAAGGGAGGGGATTCGCGCCGTTTGCGGCGCCGACAGCCCGGCAAGCCGCCGGGTTCCCGACCTCCCTTGCGATGTCCTGATAACTGGCGCGGGACCCGTACGGCACTCCAGCCACCGCATCCAGAACGGCGCGCTGGAAGGGAGTGCCCGTTCGGTGCAAGGGGATCGTGAACTCACGGCGGTCACCGGCCAGGAATTCGCGAAGCTGACGCACGTAAGAGTCGTGCTCCCCGGGCGACGCCGGGACGGCGGATCCCACGTTCCTCGCGCGCCAGCCGGCAGAAGCCTTCGAACGCCGCTCGTCACAAAACACGATGGCGGCGAGACCCTGATCGGTACTCAGCAATTCGAGGCGGCCAATCGCGGAAATCCCAGTGTCCAGAAGCGACGTACGAGAGTGCAACATGGCAGCGGATTCTACCTCTGGGCGGGCGCCGGAAGCCGGTCTGAGCGACCTTTGCTGCGATACGCTGCGGGCCGGAAAACCGTGCTCCCGAGCCCAGCCCGTCCCGTCTCCGCCGTCCTTTTTGATTGGGACGGCACCTTGGCAAACAGCTTTGCCACCACCCGCTATGCCTCGCTCTCGGTGTTCGGCCACTTCGGGATCCGGATGAACGAGGCCCGCTACCAGGCCACCTACCAGCCCAACTGGCACGAGACCTACCGGCAACTCGGTATTCCGGAAGACCGGTGGGATGAAGCCGGAGCCATCTGGCGGGAGAAGTACCTTGAGCGGAGTCACGCGGTGGATCTTTTTCCGGACGTCCTCGACGCCCTCGCCATGCTCGCTGAGCGGGGCCTGCAGCTCGGGGTAGTAACCAGCGCCGATCGCCAGCGGTTCTTCGAGGATCTGGGCCGGCTGGAACTCGCGGACCGGTTCGGAGTCCTCGTGGCCTTCGAGGACACCCGGAACAAGAAACCCCACCCCGAGGGGCTACTGCTCGCCCTTTCCCGTCTTGGAGTTGAGCCGCGGGATGCACTCTACGTAGGAGACCGGCCGGAAGACATCGCCATGGGCAAGCGGGCCGGCACCCTCACTGCCGCCGTCGTGAGCAATTTCAGCAGCGAGAAGATGCTCCGCTCGGCGGGGCCGGATTTCCTGCTGGAGGCGCTCCGGGACCTTCCCGGCGCGCTCCTGGGAACTGCGTCGGAACCATGAGCCGGTTCCCGGAACGGCCGACGCAACCGCATCGGTATCCGGAGAGTCCGGTCTTCTATCGCGACCTCGAGCGCACCTACCGCAGCGCGGCGCGCGCGACCGGCGCCTGGATCGAGGCCGAAGACGGGACCCGCTGGCTGGATGCCTGCGGCGGCGCCCTCACGATCAGCGTGGGGCACGGCCGGAAGGAGGTCGTCCGCGCCGCAACGCAGCAGCTCGAATCGGCGGCTTACGTGCACGGCGCGCAGTTCACCACCGAGGCGATGGAAGAGGCCGCGGCGCTTCTCGTGGAATCGCTTCCCTCCGGTTTCAGGAACGCCAAGGTGTACCTGACCCCCGGAGGCGCCGAGGCCGTGGAGACCGCGATCAAACTGGCCCGCGCGCATGCGGTCGCGTCCGGCTACCCGGAGCGCAGCCGGATCGTCTCGCAGACACCCGGCTACCACGGCAACACCCTCGGTGCGCTCGCGGTCTCGGGGCGGGACGCTCTCCGGGCTCCCTATCTCCCGCTGCTCGCGGAAATGCCTCTCGTTGCCGCGCCCTGGTGCCCGCGCTGTCCGCTGAACCTCCACTATCCGACGTGCGAGGTTGCCTGCGCGGGCGAGATAGACCAAGCGGTCGAGGCCGCGCAGGGGAGCGTTGCCGCGGTCCTGGTGGAACCGGTGCTCGGGGCCTCCGCGGCTGGATTCGCTCCACCCGAGGACTATCTTCGATCCGTCCGCCGCACCACCGCCGAACGGGGTGTTCTCCTCATCGCGGACGAGGTGCTCAGCGGCTGCGGCCGGACCGGGCGCTTCCTCGCTTCCGAGCACGCCGGTGTGGATGCGGACATCGTGGTCCTCGGGAAGGGGCTGACATCCGGCTTCCTCCCGGGAGGGGCGGTCGTCGCGAAGCCTGAGGTGGTCGAGGCGGTAGCGCCCGACTTCCGGCACGGATTCACTTTTTCGCACCATCCAGTCGTCGCTGCGGTGGTCCGGGAGGTTCTCCGGCTGATCCGCGACGAGGGGCTGGTGGAGCGCGCGGCCTCCCTGGAGCAAGAACTCCGGACCGCACTCGAACCCGTCGCCGGGAATCCGGCGGTCGAAGGTTCGTGGGTCCGCGGCTTGCTCGCGGGAATTGCGTTCCATCCGCCGGACCGAGGGGGACTTTCCGCCCGGCAGTTCGCCGCCGCGGCCTGGGAGCAGGGCCTGCTCGTCTATCCCGTTTCGGGACCGGAGGGACAGGGCGACGTGATTCTGCTCGCCCCGCCGCTCACCGTAACCAGCGAGGAACTCGCCGAAATCGGCCGCCGCCTGATCGCCTCGTTCGGCTGAGGGGGGCCAATCACCATGTCGAACAAACCGCTCCACGGCCGGGTGGCCGTCGTCGCCGGGGCCACCCGCGGCGCCGGCCGCGGGATCGCCCGCATGCTGGGGGCCGCCGGCGCCACCGTTTACTGCACGGGTCGGAGCGTGCGCGGGCGTCCCGCCACCGCCGGACGGCCCGAAACGATCGAAGAAACCGCGGAGTTGGTCACCGCGGAGGGCGGCCGCGGCATCGCGGTCCGAACGGATCACACCGTGGAACCGGAGGTTGAGCGGCTTTTTGCCCGAATCCGGTCGGACTACGGCCGGCTGGACATCGTGGTGAACGACATCTGGGGAGGCGACGCGCTCACCGAGTGGGGATCGCCCTTCTGGGAACTCTCCACCGCCCAGGGGCTGGAGTTGCTCGAGCGGGCGGTCCACAGCCACCTCATCACCAGCCGGCACGGAGCACCGCTCATGGTCGAACAAAACGCCGGATTGATCGTCGAGGTCACCGACGGCGACACCCTCGGATATCGCGGCAATCTCTTCTACGACCTGGCCAAGAACGCCGTCATCCGGGTTGCCTACGCCATGGCGGCCGACCTGCGCGCCCATCGGGTGACCGCGCTCGCGATCACCCCCGGATTCCTCCGCTCCGAAGCCGTACTCGACCACTTCGGCGTGACCGAGGCGAACTGGCGGGACGCCATCGAGCAGGATCTGTATTTCGCGGAATCGGAGACGCCCTGCTTTGTCGGCCGCGCCGTGGCGTCGCTGGCCGCGGATCCCAACGTCAACGGGAAGAGCGGCGGATTGTTTTCGAGCTGGGGGCTGGCGAAGGAATACGGCTTCACCGACCTCGACGGACGCCGGCCCGATTGGGGCAGCTTCTTTCAGCGCAAGGTCCGGGAGATCGTCGAACGGGAAGCAACCCCAGGCGACTTCGACCGCTTTGTCGTCCAGACCCGGCTCTGGCAGACGGAACTCGACCCTGCCGGCGCCGAGGAGTCTCGGCAACTGCGTGAATGGCTCGAGCGGCACGAGTAACGCCGGCCCGCAGGTCGAGCGGTCCGGAATGGGGGCGCCTGACCGGAACAACGGCCGACCGTTAGTTCTTTTGGTGGGCGCGCCCCCGTTCCGAACCGCCCGGCGCTTCGCGCCGGCAATCGAAACTCCCTTGCGCGCCTTCGGCGCGCAGCGGCAAGTTCCGATTGGTCGTTACCTTTTTGTGAAAGGGGGGCGGCAGCCCCCCTTTCACACTTTCCCCCCGATCACGCGGGCAGCGAACGGAGTTCGCTGCCATCGGTTCTTGCGCGCCCGGCCAAGCGCCGTCCACGGAACGTGGCGCACAGGCACGGGAACGCCGACCTCTGGCCAGTTCTCCCGGTGGGGGCCCGCACGCGCGGGAGCGCGAAACCAGCGTCGAGGACGCGGCATCATGCCGACGTGAGTGCCGCACCGCCTTTCCAGTCCATGATGGCGCGACCGCTCACCGCTCCCAGCACCTTGGGGCAGCGTCTTTTTCGTGCCAGGCGGGGTCTGCAGGACCACCCGATCATGGGCGTTTCTCCCGGTGGGGGTCGGCACTGTCGCCCGAAAGGGCGGCGAACGGCGCAGCGCCATTCCCCGAAATGGTGCACTCGCCGCGCCGATGGACAGGAACAGGCGAACCAACCCGGCGGATAATCCGTCCCGGAGACGCCCCGCCCTGTCCGAGTCCAAGGTCCTCACGATGCGCGAGGCGGTGTCCCGCTTCGTCAAGGACGGGGACACCGTGGTGCTCGAGGGGTTCACCCACCTGATCCCTTTTGCGGCGGGCCACGAACTCATCCGCCAGCGGCGGCGCGACCTCACGCTCGTTCGCCTCACACCGGATCTGCTGATGGATCAGATGGTGGCGGCCGGCGCCGCCCGAAAGCTGGTGTTCGGCTGGCTCGGCAACCCGGGGGTGGGCTCACTCCATGCGATCCGGCGCGCGGTGGAGCGCGGCTATCCGGCGCCGCTCGAAATCGAGGAGTACTCCCACTTCGGGTTGCTGTGCCGCTACAAGGCCGCCGCGTCGGGCCTCCCGTTCTTTCCCCTCCGCGGCTATCGGGGAACCGATCTGCCCCGGGTGAATCCGAACCTGAAGGAGGTCACCTGCCCCTTCACGGGCGAGACACTCGACGCCGTCTCGGCCCTTCACCCCGACGTGGCCATCCTGAACGCGCAGCGCGCCGATTCCGAGGGTAATACCCAGATCTGGGGCCTGGTCGGCGCTCAACGCGAAGCCGCCTTCGCCGCCCGCCGCGTCATCGTGGTGGTCGAGGAGGTGGTCCCGGAGGACGTCGTGCGCGCCGACCCGAACCGCACCCAGATTCCTTCGGTCGTGGTGGACGCCGTCGTGGAGGAGCCGTGGAGCGCCCATCCGAGTTTCGTTCAGGGGTACTACGACCGCGACAACTCCGCCTATCTCGCGTGGGACCGGATCACGCGCGACGCGGCGGAACTCGAGCGGTACCTGGAAGAGTGGGTGCATGGCCTCCCGGATCGCACCGCCTATCTCGGGCGGCTGGGCGAAGCGACCATCAACCAGCTGCGCCCGGGTCCCCGGCTCGCGGGGCCGGTGGACTACGGGGACTATCGGTGACGAAAGAGCCGGGCGCGCCGACGCGCGCGGAAATCATGGTCTTCGCCGCGTGCCGCGAGGTGCGGGACCGGGATTCCGTGTTTGTCGGGGTGGGGCTTCCCAACCTGGCGGTGCAGCTCGCGCTCCGGCTCCATGCTCCACGCTGCCACCTCATCTACGAATCCGGCGTGTTCGGAGCGCGTCCCGTCCGGCTGCCGATCTCGATCGGCGACCCGTGCCTCGTGAGTGGTGCGGCGCAGGTACTCCCCATGGCGGAGACGTTCCTGTACTTCCTGCAGGGTGGACGCACCGATCTGGGTTTTCTGGGCGCCGCCCAGATTGATCGCTACGGCAACCTCAACACGACGGTGGTGGGGCGTGACTACGACAATCCCAAGGTGCGCCTTCCAGGCGCCGGGGGAGCTCCCGACATCGCTCTGAACGCGCGCCGAACCGTGATCGTCGTCCGCCAGGACCGGCGGAAGTTCGTCGAGGAACTCGACTTCCGGACCACCGTCGGCTGGGCCGAGGGAGGGAGGAGCCGCGAGGCGCTGGGGGCGCCGGGCGGCGGCCCCACCCGGGTGATCACCGATCTCGGGGTCTATGGCTTCGACGAGGAGACACGCGAGATGACCCTCGAATCGGTCCATCCCGGCGTGACCCTGGAGCAGGTGCGGCGGGCGACCGCGTGGGAGCTGCGGGTGGCTCCTTCGCTCGGGACCACCGAGTTGCCGGACGACGCGTCGCTGCGCCTGTTGCGGGAGGAACTCGATCCGGATCGGATCTACCTGAAGGGGTAGCACATGTACGGCGCGGTCATCGGCGACTACGTGGGTTCGCGCCACGAGTTCGCGGGTTCCCGCTCCACCCGGTTCGAGTTCTTCGGCCCCGGGTGCCACTTCACCGACGACACGGTCTGCACGGCCGCCGTTGCCGACATCCTGCTGAACGGGCGACGCCCCGCCGAGACGATGCAGGCGTGGTGCCGCCGCTACCCGCACTGCAGTTGGGGCGCGCGATTCGGCGGCTGGATCCACCAGGAAACGCCGACCCCATACGGCAGCTACGGCAACGGGTCGGCGATGCGGGTTTCACCGGCCGCTTTCCTGAATCGCGACCGGACGCTCGCCGAGGCCCTCGCCGCCGCCGATCGGGTCACGAGGATCACCCACGATCACCCGGAAGGGATGAAGGGCGCCCGCGCCGCGACCCACGCGATCTGGATGGCATTTCAGGGAGGGGCCTCGCGATCGATAGCGACCGCGATTACGAGGACCTACGGGTACGACCTTTCCCGGGATGTCGGGACCATCCGCGAGACCTACGAGTACAACCAGACGTGCCAGCGCACCGTGCCCGAAGCGCTGGTGTGCGCCCTTGAGGCGGCGGACTTCGAGCAAGCCATCCGGAATGCGGTTTCTCTGGGCGGGGACGCCGACACCCTGGCAGCGATCGCCGGCCCCGTCGCGGAAGCGCTCCACGGCGTCCCCGCGGACCTCATCTCGTTCGCCCAGACCGAAATCCTGCGGGAGGCGCCGGACGTCCTGGACGTCATCCGAGCGATGTACGGGTAGCGAAGCGTTCGGGTCGGCAACCCCGTCAGTGTTCCCAGGAATCCGCAATGGTGACGTCGGCGACCAGGGGGACTTGGAGTTTTGCGACCGATTCCATTTCGCGGCGGACCAGTTCGCCGATCGCTTCCGCCTCGTTGGCGTTGACCTCGATCAGCAGTTCGTCGTGAACCTGGAGCAACAAGACTCCCGAAGTGCGCTCGAGCGCCTGGTCCACACCGAGCATGGCGATCTTGATCAGATCGGCGGCGGTCCCCTGAATCGGGGCGTTCACCGCCATCCGCTCGGCGGCTTCCCGCCGGGCGCGCTGGGTGGTGCGGATCTCGGGGATGTGTCGCTGCCGGCCGAAGAGGGTGGTAACGCGGCCCGTCGCGCGAGCTTCCTCCCGGATGGACTCGATCAGGTCCCGCACCCGCGCATACCGGTCGAAGTAGGCCTCGATGAACGCTTTCGCTTCCCCGGTGGAGACGCCGATTTCCTTCGCCAGCGTGAACGCTGTCTTGCCGTAGATGATCGAGAAATTCACGATCTTGGCCCGCCGGCGCGCCTCCCCGGGATTGAGTCCCATCCCGCCGAAGACTTCCTCCGCAGTGCGGGCGTGGACGTCTTCCCCCGACCGGAACGCCTCGATGAGCACCGGATCGCCGCTCAGGTGGGCCAGGATGCGGAGCTCGATCTGGGAGTAGTCCGCCGACAACAGGCGCTTCCCGGGGGCGGCGACAAAGGCCTTCCGGACCTGGCGGCCGAGGTCGGAGCGGACCGGGATGTTCTGCAGATTGGGGTCCGAACTCGAGAGCCGTCCGGTCGCCGCCACCGCCTGGTGCAGTCGGGTATGGAGCCTCCCGGTCCCCGGAGCGACGAGTTCCGGTAGCGGATCCACATAGGTGCTCTTCAGCTTGGCGATCTCGCGGTACTCGAGAACGAGACGCGGAACCTCGTGGTAGAGCGCCAGTTCTTCGAGCACGCCGGCCCGGGTGGAGGCGCGTTTGAGTTTCTGGGTCTTCGCGGTCTGCGGGAGGTTCAGTTTGTCGAAAAGGATCTCTGCGAGCTGTTTGGGGCTTTGGATATCGAATCTGATTCCCGCCAGTTCATGAATCCGCCCGGTCAACCCCTTGAGCCGCGCCTCGAGATCCTTGCCGAGGTCGCGCAGGGTCTCGCTGTCGAGGCAGATGCCGCGCGTTTCGATGTGCGCGAGCACCGGCAGGAGTGGCATCTCGATGTCCCGGAAGACATTGGCAAGGCGCTCGGCATCGAGGAGGCCGTCCAGCTTTTCCGCGAGACGGTGCTGCCAGGCCGCCGCGATTGCCAGTCGCTCGTCGGGCGCCGCGCTGCCGAAAAGGCTCGTCTGCGCGGGGCGCGGCTCCGGGAGCGCAAGGCCCACATAGTCCCGGAGCACGTCGGCAAATCCCTGGGCCCGGCGGGTGGTGTTGAGCAGCCAGGCCGCCACCTGCGAGTCATGGGCGACCTCGGGCAGCTTGCCGCCTTGTTCGAGCCACCAGCGAACGAACGGCTGCACCTCGTGCCCGATCAGCGCTATCCCGTCCGACAGCGCCGGCCGGAACGTCTCGGCCAGGTCCTTTTCACCAAGGCGGGGGCCGACCGCTACCAGCAGCCCCTCCCGGGCCGAGGAAGCCACCCCGAGCGCGGCGAGCGGCGCCGGGTTCCGGCCTCGGGAGGGTCCGAACATCGCGTGCACCGAGAGCCGTCCCGATTCTCGAGCGCGTTCCAGAACGCGGACGACATCGGGAATCCCGGAGGCCGTCTTCACGGGAGGCACCCGCGAGGGAGCGGCCGGCGCCAGATCCCGGGCGTGGGTCCGCAGTTCGAGCTCCTCGAGCAGCTCGCGAGCGTCTTCCATCCGGGGTCCCTGGTAGCGAAGCCCCTCCAGAGTCTCGCCCGCCTCAGGGACCGGGACATCCAGACGGAGGCGGGCGAGTTCCCGCGAGAGGCGCGCTGAGGCGGCGTGCTCCTCCAGGAGGGTCGCGGTGCGTTTGCGGGTGATCTCGCCGGTGTGGGCGAGGATTTCGTCGACTCCGCCAAACGAGGCAATCAGCGATACCGCGGTCTTGGGGCCGATGCCGGGAACGCCGGGGATGTTGTCCACCGAGTCTCCGACGAGCCCGAGGTAGTCAGGCACCCGCTCGGGAGGGACCTTCAACTTCGCGGCGACGCCGTCCGCATCGAGCCGCTTTGCCGTATCGGCCGGCAGCACGACGCTGACCCGGTCGTCCACGAGTTGGAGCAGATCCTTGTCGCCGGAAACGACGAGCACCCGATACCCTCTGCCGCTGCCGGCGCGCGCCAGACTTCCAATCACATCGTCCGCTTCGACCCCGGCGACCTCGACCACTGTCACCCCCAGCACCCGCGAAAGATCCCGCGTGAACGGAACCTGCTGCGCCAGTTCGACGGGCATTTCCGGCCGGTTGGCCTTGTACTGCGGGTACGCCTCGTGACGGAAGGTGGGTCCCGGGGCGTCGAAGGCCACCGCGGCGTACTCGGGCGCCTCCTCGCGCAGGATCTTCCGGAGGGTGGCGACGAAGCCGTGCAGGGCGCCGTTCGGCAGGCCGTCCGAACGCGTGAGGCGGGGCATGGCGAAGAACGAGCGGTACAGCAGGTTGTTGCCGTCCACCAGCAGCAGCGTCGCTTCAGCCATCGAGAAAGAACGGCCGGATTCTACGCAGCGGCCGCCGCCACCCTGATCTTCGGCGCCGGGCCCGCGTGCGCGCCGGCGGCATGGGAAGAGCAGCACCGGCTCGCACTCGACGGATCCGGCCGGTCGACGATCCGGATTTCACCCGAGCTTCTCGCCGGGGATCCGGAAGCGGACGCTTCCGGAAGGCTCCGCGCAGGGCTTTCCGGGCCGGGGCTGACCGTCGCGGGCACCCGGGCGCGGCGCAACGGGCTGATCGAGGCCGAGGTGGCGTTCGATTCGGTTGCGGCGCTCTGCGACGCGCCGCTCCTCCGCCGCGAATGCAGCTACCAGCCGACCGCCGACGGAGGGTTCGACTTCGCCATGACGATCGGGCCTCGCTCGAGCTCGGGCCCCCGACCCGAGGAAGGCGCCGAAATCCGGGTGCGGACCGAGGGGCGGATCACCGCACACAACAGCGACGGCCCGCTGCAGCGGGGAAACATGCTCGCCTGGGCCCGCCCGCTGGACCAGTTCCTCGGCGAAGGGCTTGAACTCCAGGTCCGAACGGACGGGACGAGCGTCTTCGCCGCCACCACGCGCATCGTGCTCCGGAGCGCGCTGATCGCACTCGGCATCGTCGGGATCGGCCTGTCACTCTTGATTCTCGAAGGACGAAGGCGCCTCAGACGGGCGTGACGCGAGGATCCGCGCCTGGCAGCCGGTGGCTAGCGGAGGGTGAAGCCCTCGCGCCGGGCGGCTTCGGAGAGTCGAAAGTCGCTCGAGACGAATTCCAGAGTGGTCGGGTCCTCGTCTGCGGCAACGAGGGCGGCAGCCAGTTGCAGGGCGTCGGCCGCCCGCAGCGCGTGAACCCCCAGCAGCCGCTGCGCCCGGCGCCGCAGCCGCTCGGAGGGTCCGATCTCGTTCCAGGTGTCCGCCAGGTTACGCAGGCTGCCCCAGGCGTCCTCCAGGCGGTCCGCAGCGAGTCCAGACTCGCGATCGAGCCGATGGAGAGCCGAAGCGCATTCCACCGAAGTTCCCCACCAAGTGGCTATGTTCCGGTCCTGACTCAGCAGAGCAAGGCGATTCGACGTCGCCGGTTCGTCCACGAGCAGCGGGACGAGAGCCGACGTATCCCAGTATTTCACCAGCCCTCTTCCCGATCCGCCGAGACCGCGTCGCTGGCCCGGACCCCCGGCTTCAATCGTGGGCGGGGAGCGTTCATGAAGGCATCGAGGTCCAGAGAGGCCCGCGCGGGCCTGGCGACGCCCGGTCTGGCGAGGAGCGCCGCCAACTGAGGGTCATCGGCATCCGCGGAAGAGCAGGGCTCGATCCTGGCCACCGGTTTACCGCGATCCGTGATCAGAATTGTCTCACCGAGCCGGACCCGTCGGAGCAGGCCGCTCAACTTGTTCCTCGCTTCGCTGATACTGGCGCTTTCCATATAGCCATTTTAGCGTGATTGGACCCCGCCGACCGCGTGGATGCCGGACGAGGGAGGCCGCGGCCGACCCGGACGATCTCCCGGAGATGACGCTCCCGGACCCGAAAAGCGGGCGGGCGACTCTCAGCCGGTCAGGGTGGCGAAGAACTCGGCGGCGACGTCGGCCGGCTGTTCGCCGTCCACGTCCACCCGGCGGTTGAGCGCGCGCATCGTCTCGGTGCTGATGGCGCCGCCGAGACGTTCGGACAGCTCGGCCACCGCGGGATGGGCGTCCGGACGGTAGAGCAGCGCGGATTCGTAGGGCGGGAACCAACCGAGATCGTCCTCGAGGACGAGCAGGTCCAGCTTGGCAACCCGGCCGTCGGTGGAGTTGCCCACCGCGACATCGGCCTGACCCGCCTCCATGACCTGAAAGACCATGTCCACCTCGACCTCGATGGACTCCGGCATCTCGGCGAATCCGTAGTGGTCCATCATGCCGCGGAGCCCATCGGCCCGCTCGAAGAACGGGTAACCGGCGACAAAGAGGTAGCCCGAAATGCGCGCCAAGTCGGAAATCGTCCGCAGGCCCCTCTCCCTCGCGAAATCCCGGGGGACCGCCAGGACATAGTCGTTCGAAAAACCGATGGGCGGGCCGAGACGGAGGTCGAAGCGCTCCCGGTATAGCTCCTTCACCCGCCGGTAGATCTCTTCGGCGGTCTGCCCGGCCACGAACGTCTCGTGCATGATCGCGGAATACGAAGTGCCGGTGTATTCGATGTAACAGTCGAGATCCCCGTTCGTCATGGCGGTGTGGAGGACGAAGGTCTGCATCTGGAACCGCTCGGTCACCGCGAGCCCCGCCGCCCTGAGAAACCGCGACAGCAGTTCGCCGAGGATGATCTGTTCCGAATACGTCTTCGCCCCGAGCACCGCCGAGGGTCCCCCGGGACCGCACCCCGTTCCGAGGAGTCCGGGCGCCAGCAGGGTGCCCGTTGCCCCGAGCCGCCGAAGGAAACTGCGGCGCCGGATGATTTCGTTCACGGAGGTTCGACGGGTCACGGAGCCGGGGCGCCGCGCGAGGCAACCAGACGGGATTCGAGCAGCGCGAGCCCGCCGTCCGCGATCAACGCCAGGATCGCAGAGGGTATCGCTCCGGCGAAGAGGAGGCGGGAATCGAGCATCGCCAGCCCCCGGAAGATCAACGATCCAAGGCCGCCGGCGCCGACCGCAGCCGCAATCGTCACGAGGCCCACCCCGACCACCGTCGCGATCCGGATCCCCGAGAAGATGGAGGGCAGCGCCAGGGGGACCTCCACCAGGGTGAGCCGTTGCCAGTCGGTCATTCCCATCCCGTTCGCGGCGTCCAGGATCGCCGGATCGACCTGCCGCACCCCGGTCACCGTATTGCGGAGGATCGGCAGCAACGCGTAGAGGACGAGCGCGATGATGGCGGTCCGGCTGCCGATGCCGCCGATGAAGGGCAGCGGGATCAGAAGGCCGAAGAGCGCGAGGGACGGCACGGTCTGGATGACTCCGGCAAATCCCAGTACAGGCCGACTGAGCGCCGGGATCCGGGTGATGGCGAGCCCGAGCGGCACCGCGATCAGCACTCCGGCAACGATGGAGATCACCACCAGCACCACGTGTTCGAGGGTGAGCGTCAGGATCTCGGACCAGCGCCCGGCCACAAACTCGAGAAAACTCATCCGGCGTTAGCAGCCTGTGGATAAAGTGACGTGAGCACCGAGGCCCCCACCGGGAGAACTGGCGGTGAGGCGCCCGGCTGACAAGGCGCGACTCGGGAGGAGCCCCCACCGGGAGAACTGGCCCGAGTGTATTTCGACCGCATCGGAACGCCGAGCGTAGCGGTTCAGCCGGGATGCATCGCCGGTCGAATGCCGCGTGACTGTATTCACAGGCTGCTCGGGATCGCGGCGCCCTCGATGAGGCCCTGGACCAACTCGTCGGCAGGAGCGTCCCGGATTTCCCGCGGAGTGCCCAGCTGGCGGATTCCGCCGTCGGCCACGACCGCGATCCGATCCGCCAGGCGGAACGCCTCGGTGACGTCATGGGTCACGAAAAGCACGGTCTTCCCGAGTTCGCGGGCAAGGGACCGGAACTCCTCCTGGAGGCTTCGCCGGCCGATCGGATCCACCGCGCCGAAGGGCTCGTCCATGAGGAGTGCTCCCGGATCGGCCGCCAGCGCGCGGGCGACACCGACGCGCTGGCGCTGTCCGCCCGAGAGCTGATCCGGACGGCGGTCGCCATGCTCCCGGGGGTCGAGGCTGACGAGCCGGAGCATCTCCGCCGCCCGCTCGCGGCGGCGCTCCGGCTTCCAGCCGAGCAGCCGGGGCACGAGGGAAACGTTGTCGCGCACGCTGAGATGGGGCAAGAGTCCCACCTCCTGGATGGCATACCCGATGCCCCGCCTCAGTTCGACCGGGTCCCAGTCCGTGACTTCGCGGTCACCCACGTACACCTTCCCCGAGTCGGCGCTGACCAGCCGGTTCACCAGGCGGAGCAGGGTCGTCTTGCCGCAGCCGCTCCTGCCGAGCAGAACCAGAACCTCCCCGGGTGACACCTCAAGCGATACCCGGTCCAGCACGAGCTTCTCGTCGAAGCTCTTTACGACCTCGCGAAACGAGATCGCGACACCCTTCACGCTGGAGAGGACCCGGAAGGCGCCGGCGCGCTCGCCAGCTGTCCCTCGACCAGCACGTCGTCCGCCATTCCGGCGAAGAGACCGGAATCGAGGACCCCGGGTATCTCCCGGATCTTCGCGTGCAGCGCTGCGGGATCGGAGATTTCGCCGAAGGAGGCGTTCACCAGCAGATTCCCGTTGTCGGTCACGAACGGGCTCTCATCGGATTCCGTTCGGATTCGGGCCTCGGCGCCCATCCGCTCGAGCGCCCTTCGCACCTGCGGCGCCGCAAAGGGGATCGCTTCCACCGGCACCGAGCGCTGGGCGCCGAGCCGGTGAGACAACTTCTCGGGGCCCACGAGCACCACGAATCGGGAAGCCGCGGCAGCGACGACCCGCTCCCGGACCAGCGCTCCCCCGTGCCCCTTGATGAGATTCAGGTCCGGGTCCACTTCGTCGGCGCCGTCCACCGCGAGGTCCACGCCGGCAACTTCCTCGAATCCCACGAGGGGTATCCCGAGCGATTTGGCCAGGCGCTCGGTAGCTTGCGAGGTGGGGATCCCCCGGATTTGAAGGCCCGACCGCACCCGTGCTCCGAGCTCCCGCACGAATCCGGCCGCCGCCCGGCCGGTGCCGAGCCCGATCACCATGCCGGGTTTCGCCCACGAGGCGGCCCGTACGGCGATTTCCCAAGTCTTCAACAGTCTGTGGATGAAGTGACGTGAGCGCCGAGGCTGGTGAGTCGCCCGGCTGACAAGGCGCGCGAGGGAGGAATACCGTGTGTATTCTGACCGAAGCGCAACGACGAGCGACGCGAAGAGGAGCGCTTCAGCCGGGATGAATCGCCAGCCGAACGCCGCGTGACTTCATTCACAGGCTGTTTGAGTCGCCCGAAAGATACCAACGGTAGAGTGGGATGAATGACCCGCCCGGACCATCCTGCCGCGCGGCTCTTGCCCTCGCCACGACGGGTGGAGCACCTGCCGGGATCTTTTCGCCTGGACAGCCGGTGCCGTCTTGTTCTCGATGCCGGGTCCCCGGCGGAGGAGACGGCGGCGGCGCTCCTGAGCGAACGGCTCAGGCAACGCGCCGGATTTCAGGCGCGCGTCGCCGCCTCCCAAGGGTCGCCAGCCCCCGCCGGGAACCTCATCCTGTCCGAAACCGGCCGGGACTCGGCGCCGGAGAGCTTCGAGCTCCGGGTGGATGCGGCGGGCGTCCGGTTGCAAGGAGATTCCGCCGGACTCCGCTACGGGGCGGAGGCGCTCGCGCAGCTCGCCTGCCCGGACGGGGAGATACCGGCCGTTCTCGTCCGGGACGCCCCCGCGCTGCGGCGGCGCGGTTTCCTGCTCGACATCTCCCGCGGAAAGGTCCCCCGCCCGGAAACCGTCCGCTGGCTCATCGAAGTGCTGGCGCGCCTCCGCTACAACGAACTTCTGCTCTACACCGAGCACACCTTCCAGTTCGAGAACCATCCCGAGATCGGCACTGGATCGGGGGGCTATTCGGCACCCGAAATCCGGGAACTCGACGCGTACGCCCACCGGTGGGGCATCGACCTCGTCCCTTGTCTCCAGACGTTCGGCCACTTCCGCCGCATCCTGGAAAAGTCTTCCTATCGGCACCTCGCCGAATCAGACCGGCTCTGGTCCGTTTCGCCGGAGGCCGCCGGAACCTACCCGCTGCTCCGCGACCTGCTGGAGGAATATCTCCCCAACTTTGCCTCGGGGTGGGTCCACCTCAATTGCGACGAACCGGTGGATCTCGGGAAGGGGCTCTCGAGGGAGCGCGCCGAGCGCGAGGGACCCGCGGCGGTGTTCGCGGGACACGTGAACCGCATCGCCGAAATGGCGCGGGATCTCGGGAAGCGTCCGATGATCTGGGCGGACGTGCTCGCGGAGCATCCGGAAGCCCTGGACCTCCTCGATCCGGACATCACGCTCGCCGACTGGTGGTACGAACCGGACCACGATTTCGACCGGGTGGAGCGCTTCCGGGACGCGGGCCGCGACTTTCTGACGGTGGCCGGAACTTCTTCCTGGAGCAGTCTGTTTCCGAGATTCGATACCTCGTTGCCCAATATCCGGGGACACGCGCGTGCCGCGAAACGCTTCGGGGCTTCGGGGATCATCATGACCGACTGGGGAGACGGCGGCCACTTCAACCTGTTTGGCGGCTCGCTCTTCCCGATCGCCGCCGGCGCCCAAGCCGCCTGGGGCGACGAGGACCGGCCCGAGAGCGAACTCGCCGCCGCGTTCTCGGAGCACGTCGCGGGGGATGCGTCCGGGTTTTCCGGCGAGTTCGCCGCGCGGCTCGGACGGCTGCACAACACGGGGTTCCGGCATTTCAACCATTCGCCGTTGAAGACGGTCTTCTTTGAAACCCGGCTCATGCGGAGCGCCCGCACTCCTACCCGAGAAGCGCTGGGAAAAACCCTGGAGGAACTCCGCCGTCTGGCTGCGGACACCAATGCGCACGGCCTGCCCCCGGGCTCGTCGGGCGCGGAGTGGCGATTCGCACTGGACGCCTCGCGGCTCGGCGCCGAACGCGGACTCGCCGCGCTCCGCCTCCGTGAGGCCGAAAGGAACACAACGCCGAAAGACCGCCGGCTGGCGGAAGAGTTGACGGCGCTCGCGGACCGTCAACTCGAGCTCGCCAAGCGGTTCCGGCAACTGTGGTTACGGACGAATCGGCCGGAAGGCATCGAAACAGCCCGGAAGCTCTTTCAGGGCGCGGTAAAGGCGCTCCGCCAAGCGTCCCGTTCGCTCGCTCCGTAGTTCTAACCGGAAGTTTCGAGGGATGCGCTGAGTAACTGTCGTGATTTGAGTGGGTTAGTGGATTATGTGATGTTGCTTACTGGCTACCAGAGGAGTGAGACGCGGAGGAGTTCGCTCGAGCGTTTCTGAACGGGGGTAGGTTCGGGGTGTTGGATGAAGGTGTTTTGTGTTCCGGGGATGCGCATGGTGTTGGCGGTGAAGGTGCCGAGTTCGGTGAGCAGGGATCGGAAGCTGTGGACGGGGAGGTCGTCGTGGGTGCGTTTGCGGGCGGCCTTGTTGCGGGCGGCGGGTGAGCGTTGCGTGGGGCGCACCACCGAGGTGCGCAGGCTGTCGGCGGTATCGGGGTCGTGATCGTCGAACAGGAGGGGTGCGAGATCCTTGCGCAGGTGCCACTCGACGTAGTAGGCGAGCATGCAGAGGAGGATGTGGGCTCGGACGCGGTCCGGTCGTCGGTGGTGGATGGGGCGGACCTTGAGGTCCACCGATTTGAGGCAGCGGAAGGCGCGTTCGACCCTGGAGAGGTTCTTGTAGGCGCGGACGGTGCGAGCGGCGTCGAGGCGCTCGGGCTCGACATTGGAGCGGATGATGTAGATGCCGTCGAGTTGTTCTTCGGCGGTGATCTGCTCCTGGAGGCGTTCGAAGGAGAAGGAGTCCTCGGTGATCTGGGGGTCGAAGTGCTTGGCGACCTTGT
Source organism: Candidatus Marinacidobacterium sp. (assembly GCA_965250045.1). GTDB lineage: Bacteria > Acidobacteriota > Vicinamibacteria > Marinacidobacterales > Marinacidobacteraceae > Marinacidobacterium. The sequence goes on along the minus strand of OZ252286.1, from coordinate 1,305,928 downwards.
ATCGGTCGATGACCTTTCCGACGCGGATGCCGATGGCGTCCTTGCCGCGGAGGGGCCGCTTGGGTCGCCTGGTGGCTTGAGCGATGGGTTCGAGGAGCTTTTCGGTGGCGTCGAGGAGTTCGAGCCGCTTGCGGCGGCGCTCGGCGGCGAGCCGGGGATTGCGGCAGACGATGAGCCGTTCGCCGGGGAAGTCGTCGCTGGTGACTTCGGCGAGGTCCCGCTGGTCGAACAGGGAGGGGTGCACCGTTTTGTCGGCGATAAGTCTCCTGATGGCGGGGGCGCGCAGGGAGGTGATCCAGCGCAGGCCCTCGACCGGGGCGAGATCCTCGCGGATGCGGGCGGAGGTGAGCATGCCCCGATCTCCCACCAGGACCAGGCGGGCGAGGCCGAAGCGGAGTCGGAGCTTGTCCACCTGGCAGGCCACCGTCTTCGGGTCGCTGGTGTTGCCTTCGAAGACTTCGACGGCGATGGGGCAGCCTTCGGGGGAGCACAACAGCCCGAAGACGATCTGGAGCTTGTCCTTCTTGCCGTCGCGGCTGTAGCCGCGGCGGGCGAGGGGGCAATGGGTTCCTTCCAGGTAGGTGGAGGTGAGGTCGTAGAGGACGAGGGTGTTTTCCTGGAGATGGCGTCGGGCGAGGCGCTGTTCGATGCCGGGTTGGCGGCGGAGCAGCCAGTCCATGGCGTCGTAGAGTTCGTGCTGATCGACATCGCCGAGGCGGAGGAGTTCTCCCAGGGTGGAGACGGCGGTTTCGGAGGTCAGAGCGCGTGCGGTGGCGAGTTTGGAACGGGCGTCGATGACGCGGGCGACGATGAGGGCGATGGTGAGATCGCGGTGCCGGCTGGGGGCGCGGGCGATGAGGGAGTGGAGGCCGAGTCGTCGGAGGGTTCCGAGGACGGCGGCGACGTGCCCGTGGGGGAGGCTGCGGCGGCAGGGGAAGGTTTCGTCGGGGGAGACGAGGATTTCGCCTTTGAGGACGCGGCGGAGTGTTTCGACGGCGTGATCGGGGAGTTTGGAGAGGTTGGCGAGGGTTCGCTTTCTTACCTTGCGTCCGTCGCGGAAGGACTCACGGAGGAGGACGGCGGGGGGCGAGTTCCGGTTGGGCACGCGTTCGACATACATGACTACTGAGTATAGCGTTTGATTCCCTGATATTCACCCTTATCATCTCACTATGTGCGCTAGATACATGGCTACACATCCTGACGCAGGACAACCCAAGCCACGAGCCAAGTCCTTCTTTTCCCGGGAACTACGCCCGTTCAGAGCCCAAAATAGCCCTGAAACTTCGGTCTAACAGCCGGTGGACAAGGTCACGCGGCCCAGTTCTCCCGGTGGGGGCTCCTCCCTCGCGCGCCTTGTCAGCCTGGCGCCTCTCCGCTCTCGGCGCTCACGCCACCTTGCCCACAGGCTGCTAGTAGCCACCGGCGGCGGCGGACCCTCAGTCCCGAATCGAACTACGGAAAAAGCCGGGGAGGGAGACGCCTCCGGTTTCGGTTTCGTCCTCGGCGTCAGCGTCCTCAGATGCGGACGGCCCAAGGTCCCGATCGGGAGCTTGGGCGGATTCGTCGGGAGGCGGAGCCTCTGCTGGTGATCCCTCGGACGCCTCCGTCGGGGGTGGGGGTTCACCTTCCGGTTCGGCTCCCGGCTGCTGCGGACTCTCGGGTGAGGCCTCGTCGGCGGACGCGCGCGAAGGACGGGTGAAGCTGCGGAAGGCCCCGTCGTAGCGCGCCAGCACCAGATCCCAATCGTGCCGGGACTGCAGGAACCCGCGGCCGGCCGCGCCCATCCGGGCGAACAAGGATGGATCCCGCAGGCCGAGTTCGAGAATCAGCTCGAACTCGTCGTAGTTCTGGTAGTAGAGACCGCCGCCCGAGGCTCGGCAATCCTCGGCAAGCTCCGTCGCGGACGCGTTTACCAGGATCGGCACGCCGAGAGAAAATGGCTCGGCTGCCGTCGTGGAAAACGCGGCAAGCCGCTCCGGGATCACGGCCACGAAGGCCCCGCCGACAACATCCAGACGTTCCGGCGTGTTTTGGGGGCTTACCACCCGGATGTCCGGGCGTTTCGGAATGCGCAACGCCGCCGGTCCCAGCAACACGAGCTCCAGCGCTGAATCCGGATGCCGGTCTCTGAACGTCGAGAAGAACCGCAGCAGTTCCTCCACGCCACGGCCCGGCTCAAGCGGGCCGGCCGAAATCAAATAGTGCCCGGTGAGACCGGTGCGCTGGCGGAACGCCGACCCATCGGCGGTACGCGGGAGCAGGAGAGTCCCCGCGATGGTTTCCCGCATACGACGGTGGACCTGGTAGCGCTTCAGGACCAGGATTTCCTCCGCTTCGCTGCCGAAGACGAACGCGGCAGGATGCCGGAAGATCTCCGAATCGCCGGAGGCGGCCGCCGCCTCGTCGACAAACGGCAGCAGGACAGTTCGCCGGGGATCGACCTTCGCCGCTCCCAGGCAAAGCGACGACGACCCGAACAACACCACCAGGTCGTAGTCATTCAACCGATCCCGCAGATGCTCCACGAGGTCGGAAGACGTCAGAAGGTCGGGCGCCGCTTGGTCGCCGGATCCCGAGGGCGAAGGAACCTCCGCCGGGAAGCGCACCACCCGGACTCCCTTCTCCTGGGTTTCTCCGTCGCGAAAGGCTTCCTGGGAATCACCGGCCGCCGTGGTGGTAAGGACGGTGGTTCGCCAGCCACCGGGCGCCCGGTCGGCCAACTCGGCTGCGAGCAGTTCCGGCGAGGTGGCGTCCGCCGCCCGAAAGCGGGGGGTTACGAATACCAGCCTCACCTCACTTGTCTCCCGGCGCCCCGCCGTTCGCAGCTCGGCGGTTCTCGCCGCGGTTCGGGCGAGTTCCCTGTCGCGAGTTCTGACGGGCGGGCTGGCCTCCCGCCGGTCGGGACCCCTGACCGGAGCCTTGCCGGTCCCGGCGACCGCCGTCCCGGTCCCGGCGACCGCCGTCCCGATCCGAGCGGCCGCCGTCACCCCGGCGCCGGTCACCCCGGCCCCGATCCGGACGGCCACCCCGGCTGTCAGACCGCCCGCGTCCGGACTGGCCACTCCGCTGCGGCGCGTCCGCGCTCGCTGATCCCGGGCTGAAGGCGAAGTCGGCGTTGACTCCGAGCCGGCGCAGTTCGGACTTGATCAGATTGATTTCGAGACGCGTGAGTTCAAGGTCCCGATTCGTGGCCCACAGGAGCCGGCGGTGGTACTCGTTGATCTCGGCCTGCCGGACAGCCTGCTCCACGGCGGGATGAAGGTTGACGAGCAAGCGGGTGAGGGGTGTGAAGAACCAGCGCACCATCCGCATCAGGGCGAAGGAAGATCCGCGAAACGCCTTCTTCGTGAGCTGAATGTTCCAGCGGGCGGTATCGCGGGAACGGATCCGCTCCGCGAACTCCTCGCTGAAGCCGCGCGAACTCAGCGGCATCAACATCCGCTTTTTCACGTCGGCCTTGAATTCGCGTTCGCTCTTTGACCCTTCTTCCGCCCGTTGGCGGGTGGCCCTGCGGATGTCGGCCATGATTTTTTCGACATCGGGCTTGGCGCCGGACGGGGCCTTTGGGGAGGTCTCCCTCCCGGCTGTTTCGTTGGCTATGGAAATCGCCATGTGTCTCCTTCGCGCCCGCCCGAGTGGCGGGACTTTGTTGAGCGCGGAGGGGATCAGCAGATTCGGTGGTACAGGGTCCCCGACCGGAAGTCGGTGGGGGATGCCTCGGGCATAACTCACCCGAGAACCAAGTGGCGTCGCACGCTTACCTTCACCAGAATCCGATCCCTTCCGCGATGACGCTGCCAGGAGCGGCAGCGCACACGAAGAGCCGGAGCGCGCGGGCAGGCTTCGTCAGGCGATTTCAGAAGGAAGGGCCGTAGGGATCGGCCGTCTTCCCACCTGCGCGAAAGCCTCCCGCGTCGCCCTCAAAAGCTCCCGACTGCGGAGTCTTCCGACTCGAAGGTCTCGAATACGGTGACCAGCTTCGTAATCTGAAGCAGATCCTGCATGCGGGCCGTCAGGTTGAGCAGCTTGACGCTTCCGCCAGCCTGCACCACGCGCGTGTGGCAGCGGACCAGTTCACCGAGCCCGGCGCTGTCCACGTAGGGGACATCCGCCAGGTTCAGCAGAAGCTTGCGGCTGCCGGCCGCGATCACGCTACGCACTTTGTCCCGGACGACATCGTCGCCCTCACCGAGCAGGATCTTGCCGTTCAGATCCAGCACGGTGACACCGTTGTTGTTACGTTCCGTTATTTGCATTTTCTTCCTCCCTCTTGCGGGTCTTCTGTGGTTGCCGCCCGTCCCCCCGGTCGAGAGCGCCTTTGTTGGCGCCGACGAATCACGATACGACCGGATTCGGGTCTCTAGCGGAAACCGTCCCGACGCTCGCTCCGAAGCCTGGCGCGTCTCCCATCTCCGGGGCGGCAGGGCCTGAATAACGCGAGCGTCACTGTCAGCCGGTATGGTATCGCGTTCGACCAAGCAGGACGATCCGAGTGACGCGGCAGCGGGCGAAGCCCGCGACGATCGTTTTCCCGGAATCGAGCGACCCACGCGTGCTCGAGGCGGCGGTCCGTCTGGGGCAGGACCCGGACGTGGAACCGGTGCTCGTCGGCCATCCACCTCCGGGTCAGAGCGGCTGGTCCGCCAAGGAACTCTCCGCGCTCCGGATCGTGGAGCCCCGCGGCGCCGCCCTGCGGCGTGCTGCCGATCTGCTCTGGTCCCGGCGCCGCGACCGGGGGATGGCAATGTCTGACGCTCTGGAGGCTGCGCAGGACTCCCTGGTGTTCGCCAATCTGCTCGTGGCCGCCGGAGAGGCGCACGGTTCGGTGGCCGGCGCGGCCACTACTACCGCTGACGTGATCCGCGCGGGGCTGCTTGCGGTCGGCACCCGGCCGGGGATCTCCCGCGTATCGGGGGCCTTCGTGATGGAGTTCCCCGACGGTCGTGCCCCTCTGCTGTTCGCGGACGGCGCCGTGATTCCGCGGCCCAACCTTTCGGAGCTCGTGGAGATCGCGCTTCTCTCCGCGGAGACCGCGCGGGAACTGCTCGAAATGGAGCCCCGCTTGGCCTTCTTGTCGTTTTCCACGAAGGGCAGCGCCGATGACCCGGACGCACGGCGGATGGCGGAGGCGGCAGAGCGGGTCCGCCAAATTCGCCCCGACCTGGCCGTGGACGGCGAACTGCAGGTGGATGCGGCTCTGGTCCGTTCCGTAGCGGAAAGCAAGGCGCCGGGGAGTCCGGTAGCGGGGCGGGCGAACGTGCTCATATTTCCCGACCTGGCCTCCGGGAACATCGCTTACAAGCTTGTCGAGCGGCTCGCCGGGGCCACCGCAACCGGACCTGTCCTCCAGGGGCTCGCGGCCCCCGTGAACGATCTGTCGCGAGGTGCGAGCGTCGCCGACATCATCCGGCTCACCCGGCTGACGGCGCGGGCCGCACGGAATCGAGCATCGTCGCAGCTTCCGGCGAACGCTTCCGGAGCGTCCTTTTGACAGTGCCCGAGCCGCGCGCGTATGTTCCGAAGTGCTGTCCCGACGGAGTTGGTGCGCCAATGGCCCGGGCGACGGCGAAGGAGACGAAGGTGATGCGTAACCGGAGAGTCTGGACCTTGTTCCCGCTGCTGATGGCGGGACTCGTGCTGGCTGCCTGCGGCGGCGGCCCCGATATGGATGCGGAGCCCGCCCCGACCACCACGGAACTCGGAGTCCGGCCTCAGGGGGATACCGAGTTGAGTCCGGATATGTCCCGGATTCCCGAGGAACTCCAGCAGGTGTTCCAGCACATCGACGACAACGTGGACCGGCACACGATGAACCTCCGCCGCTGGATCCAGCAGCCGAGCATCTCCAACTCCGGGGAAGGGATCCCCGAGTCTGCCCAGATGGTGAAGGGCTTCTTCGACCAGCTCGGCTGCCAGCACTCACAGGTGTACGAGGTCCCGATGACCGAGTGGGGGCAGCCCGGCAACCCGGTCGTGTACGCCAACTGCGACTACGGCAGGGAGCAGACCCTGCTCATCTATTGGATGTACGACACCATGCCGATCACCCAGCCGGAGGCTTGGGTCTTCCCGCCGTTCGATGGCGAGTTCACCGAGTTCGGCCCCTTCAAGAAGGTGATGATCGGACGGGGCACCACGAACTCCAAGGGTCCCCAGATGACCATGTGGAACGGCATGCACTCCATTTACGAAGTGACCGGATCCATGCCGGTGAACCTGATCTTCATCGCCGAAGGCGACGAGGAGCGGATGTCCATCGGCCTCCGCCAGTTCGTCCGGGAGAACCCGGACCTCTTCCGCGACGCGGAGGCGATGTACCGGACCGGCCGTCAGGCGCGGAGCGGGGCGGCGGGCTTTTCCGGAGGCTCCGAGGGCTGCGTCTATATCGAGCTGACCACCAGCGGTGAGAGCTGGGGACGTGGACCGGTCGCGTCGAACATCCACGGCATCCACAAGCGATCGACGGATGCCCCGCTCCTTCGCCACATCAAGATGCTGGACACCCTGATCACCGACGACGGCAACCAGGTGCTGGTGCCCGGCTTCTACGACGGGGCCGCACCACTGTCGCCGGCGGAGGAGGAGATGTTCCGCACCTCGGCAGAGAACCTCGATCTCGCAATTGCCGCCGAGAACATCGGGGTGGCCCGGTTCATGACAGACGACCCGCTACAGCATCTGATGAACGCCCGCTACGGAATCTCCTTCAACATGGACGGCATCTGGTCCGGCAACATGTATCCCGGCGGCGCTGGCGCGATCCTGCCGAACCGGGTCACGTCGAAACACAACATTCGCTACGTCCCGACCATGGACGGGCTGGAGATGGTCCAGAAGATCCGCGACTACCTCGACGCGCAGGGCTACGAGGATGTCGAGATGACGATCGTCGGGGATGTGCCCTGGTCGAAGAGCAACTACAACAACCCGCTGGCGGAGTCGGTCACCCGGATGTTCGACATCTTCGGAGTTCGCTACCGCGACCCGATCGCGGAAGACTCCATCCTGGGTGGCGGCTACTGGCCGGCCTACCTGTTCAGCGGCCGGGATGGTTCGCTTCCCGACGGGACGGACCTCGCGATGCCGATCGTGGGTGGAGCCGTCGGACACGGCGGCGGCGCCCATGCGGCCAACGAGTTCTGGGTGATCGAGGGAGCGGGCGAGGTGTACGGGATGGCCGGCGGCGAGAAGTCGGTGGCGACAGTCCTCTACTCCTACGCCGGGCTCCTCCCGGATTCGCCCTGACGCGGAGTCGCATCCCGGGCCCCGCGGCCCTCCTTGACATGGAGGGCCGCGGGGAATAGCGTTCCGGCTTCCCCCGGGGCCACAGTGGCCCGGGGTTTAGCCTTTTCACAAAGCACCAGCGAAAGTCACACAGAGAATCTCTTGGCGGAAATCGTCGTCCAGGAAGGCGAAGCGATTGATGTGGCGCTCCGTCGCTTCAAGCGGCGGGTTCAGGCCGAAGACATCATCAAGGAAATCAAGCGGAACTCCTTTTATGTGAAGCCCGGCGACAAGCTGCGCGCCAAACGGGCCGCGGCGCGCAAGCGGGCCCGCAAGCGTCGGCGTCGTACCCCCCGCACCTAGCCGTACGCCGCCATGCGGGTTCTGCTGGTCGGCGGCGGCGGACGCGAACACGCGCTGGCTTGGGCGATTTCGCGGAGCCCTGAGTTCGACGAACTGATCGCGGCCCCCGGAAACCCCGGGATTGGTCAATTGGCGCGCCTCGCTCCGGTAGGAGCGGAGGATGTCGCGGGGCTGGTAGATCTCGCGTCCACGGAGGGCGTGGATCTGGTGGTGGCCGGACCGGAGGCGCCGCTGGCCGCGGGGTTGGCCGACCGGCTGGCCGGGCGCAACATTCCATGTTTCGGGCCCCGGCAAAACGCCGCGCTCCTCGAGGCCTCCAAAGAGTTCTCGAAGGACTTCTGCAACCGCCACGGAATTCCGACGGCCCGCCACACCGTGGTTCGCGACGCGGAATCGGCGCGGGAAGCGCTTCGGTCCGGCGAATATGGCGAACGACCGGTAGTCAAGGCGAGCGGACTCGCCGCGGGCAAGGGCGTCTTCCTTCCCGACGACCTGGAGGCGGCCGAACGCGACGCGGCGTCGTTGCTCGAAGGGCGATTCGGCGAGGCCGGCAAGGCCGTTGTCATCGAGGAGCGGCTCGAGGGCCCGGAGTTGAGCGTCTTCGCGATCAGCGACGGGACCCGGAGCATCCCCTGCGGAACCGCGCAGGACTACAAGCGGCGCTTCGAGAACGACCAGGGGCCGAACACCGGGGGCATGGGGAGCCTGAGCCCCGGGCTCGGCGCGGACGATGCGACCATGGAGCGGGTGCGTCAGGAGATCGTGGAGCCGACTATCGCCGGACTACGCGCCGAGGCGCGCGAGTACCGGGGTGTGCTCTACGCGGGTCTGATGCTCACGCCCGATGGTCCCAAGGTCCTGGAGTTCAACGTCCGGTTTGGTGATCCCGAGGCGCAGACCCTGATGCCGCGGCTGGACTGCGACCTGCTCCCATTCCTTTTCGGGGCCGCCACCGGCCGGCTCCCCGGGAACGAGGTGCGTTTCCGGTCCGAACGCGCCGTCACCGTGATCCTCGCCTCGGACGGATATCCGGGGGCCTACCAAAAGGGCGTTCCGATCGAAGGGCTGCCTGATGCGGTCGAGACGGACGACGCCTGCGTGTTCCACGCCGGAACCCGCAGCGGTCCGGACGGAATCGAGACCGCGGGCGGCCGCGTGATCGCCGTTACCGGGCTGGGGACGGAGTGGGCAAGCGCGCGAAGCGCTGCCTATCGCTGCGCCGATTCGATCAACTGGGCGAAGAAGGCGTACCGCCGGGATATCGCGACGGTCGCCATTTAGAAGGAGTCAACATGAGTTCCGCCGACAACCCCAAAGTCCTCATCGTGATGGGCAGCCCCTCGGACACCGAGGTCATGCGCGAGGCCAAGAAGGTTTTGCAATCGCTCGGCGTTTCCTGCCGGATGGGCATTTACTCCGCCCACCGGACACCGGAACGCGCCGCCGCGCTCGCGGAAAGCGCCCGCGACAACGGGGTTGTCGCGATTATCGCCGGGGCCGGCATGGCCGCCCATCTCGCAGGAGCGATGGCCGCCCGGACCATCCTTCCGGTAATCGGCGTTCCGCTGGCAGCGTCACTCAGCGGGCTCGACGCATTGCTCGCCACCGTCCAGATGCCTCCGGGGTTTCCGGTAGGAACCGTCGCGATCGGAAAGCCGGGCGCCCAGAACGCGGCCCACTTCGCAGCGCAGATCGTGGCGCTCAGCGATCCCGCGGTCGCCGAGAACATCACCGCCTGGCGCCGCTCGAAAGCCGCCGCCGCCGAAGCCGCCTCGGACGAACTCGAAGCCGAAGACTGACGGCGGCCCGAACGCCAGGGATCGCCGGTCGTCAGGCCCCTACCGGGAGAACACGTCCATGATCGGGTCCGCCTGCACACCCCGCCTGTCATGAAAAGTGCAGTTCCGGGATGCTGCACGTCTCGGCGCCACGCCACTGTGCAGAGTGACGCCCAGGCAAGGGAACGCCGACCTCCGGTCGGCACAGCCCGCCGCAGGCGGGCGGCAGGGAGGGACCCCGAGTTCGGGGGTGGTTCGCCTCTCGGCCGGGACCCCGGCGTTCAGCGTCATCCGGACGGCTGCGTGGTACACGCCTGTCGCTGCGCTTCGCGCAGCGGTGCCGACCAGAGGTCGGCACCGCCCGCCGGAGGCGGGCGAAACGCGAGAGCTACCCGGCGGCGACAACCCTGAAAATCCGCCATCGAATAGACCGATCTTCAAGGAAAAACAACAGTCCACCACTGCCAACTCCGGCAGTGGGCGGGCTCTCAGCCCGGTCACCGGCCGTTCCAATCCAATGGGCTTGGCATGCGGAATTGTCGATTTGATCAGGGAGGTCGGCTCGAAATGAGCAAGAACCGCAGTAGAGCAAAACAACGGAGGAGCTCCATCTTGGAGAGCCTGGAGGCGCAACCTAGAGGAGGTTTCACGACCCATGCCGCGAAGCTCATGGCGGCTCCTTTGGGGGCAACTGAGGAGTCTGTACGGTGACCGGCTACTACCGGACGTCTGTCTTCGAGTTTCCTGGATGCCGTCTGACCTCCGAAGGACCGGTCCTCCCTCAAGTGATCGCTGAAGACTGTGGCCTCAAGGCGGTAGTCGTGTCCAACCTACCTGCTTACTTCCGGGAGGGACATTCGAGAATCCGGCACTACGCTATCGATGTTTCCTTGCGCGCCGGCGTCGAGCGCGTCTACAACAAACAAACAGGCCAGCAGACGCCACCGCAAGGGCGAATGTTCGTTGTCATCGAGCGGCATGCGCGCGTTGCCGGGAAACTGACGACAAGAGAGCCAAAGGAGCATCGAGACCGCATAGCTCAGTGGTGGACGGGCAAGGTGGATTTTCGTTCGTGACCAGTATCCAGCAAACGGTGCTGGAGCTATTGCGGCGCAAGTATGGAAAGGAAGACTGAGTTAGCTCCAGAGCCCGACATCGCCGTGTCCGTCACGTGTTTCTCAGCCCGGCGTGGCGGCCAGTTGTCCGCACGCCGCGAGCACGTCCCGCCCCCGGCTGCGCCGCAGCGTGGCGACGAAGCCCGCCGCCGAAACCATCCTCAGAAAGCGCTCGGCATCCTCCTCGCTGCCCGGGCGGTGCGGAGGACCGGGAGCCGGGTCGTCCCAAGGGTTGAAGGCGATCAGATTGACGTGGGGCCGGATGCCCGAGGCCATGAGGCGCCGTAACTGACGGATCAGCTCGCGGGCGTCTTCCGGGCGGTCGTTCTCGCCGCCGAGGAGGACGTACTCGATGGTGATGCGGCGGTTCGAGGGAGGCAGCTCGTAAAGCGCCGCAAAGATCTCGGGCATCCGGTGGCGCCGGCCGATCGGCATGAACTTCCCCCGCGTCTCGTCGTCGCCGGCGTGGAGGCTGATGGCGATGCCGACCTGTGGGGCGGCATGTCCAAGTTTCCCCATTTCCTCCGGTAGTCCCACCGTCGAGACGGTAATCCGGCGGGGCGGGATGGCAAAGCCGTCGGGATCGGTCAAGAGGTCCAGCGAGGCGATCACCCCGTCGGTATTCAGGAGCGGTTCGCCCATCCCCATGTAGACGACGTTCCGCCGTCCCCTTGCGGCGGAGGGGTTGGCGCGCTCCGCCATCAGAACCTGGGCCGCGATCTCGCCCGGCGTGAGATTGCGGCGGAACTCGATCGCGCCGGAGCGGCAAAAGGTGCAGGCGAGGGGGCAACCGACCTGGGTGGAAACGCAGACGGTCAGGTCGGAGGCGTCTCCGCCGGCGCCTTGCGCTCTGCCGGATCTGCCACCGGCCGCGTCGCGCCGGCTGCCGATCGCCACCGTTTCGATCAGGAGGCCGTCCTCCAGCTCGATGAGCAGCTTGACGGCGCCGTCTCCGGACTCCGAGGAGTCCACCAGGCGGGGGAGGGCCGCGCGGAAGCGGGCGGCGAGTTCGGTGCGGAGGGAGGCGGAGAAATCCGTCATCTCCTGGAAGTCCGTCTGCCCGTGGCGGTAGAGGTGGCGGAAGAGTTGTCGGCCGCGGTAGGGCGGGAGATCAAGGCTCTCGACGAGCTGGACCAGCTCGGCGCGGGAGCGGCCGTAGAGGTTCTCCATTGGGGCTCACGATAGCGCCGGGGTGGGGGTGCACGCTGTTGCGCGCGCCTCGGGTAGGTTCGCTATACCCAATCCGCCAGCCTTCGGCTGGCTGTGCCGACCGGAGGTCGGCGTTCCCTGACCGGTGCGCCACCCTGCCCGTGTGGGTACGCGCCGAGACGGGAACCACTCCACGGAGTGGTTATACGCGGGTTCGACCGCCTCTCGGCGGTCGGTGCCGGTCTGAAGACCGGCGTTCCCGGCTTTCCACAATCCGTTGTGGTTGGATGTACGTGGAACCACAATATGTTGGGGTCCGGGCGTTGACGGGTCGCGCGGACGGGTGGTAGTCTGCCCGCCTCCGCAACCCCTGTCCTCCGCTCTTTTCTGAGGCTCCTCTTCATGGAAATCAGCCTGCGCGTCCTCGGCTCCGGGAGTTCCGGCAACGCGGCGCTGATCTCGTCGGGACCCACTACCCTGCTGGTCGAGGCCGGGCTTTCCTGCCGGGAACTGGAAAAGCGGATTGCGGCGGCCGGACGAACGCCCTCGGAAATCGCGGCGGTGCTCGTCTCGCACGAGCACGGGGACCACTCCCGGAGCGCGGTGATGTTCGCCACGCGCCACGGTCTCCCGGTCGCTTGTACCCAGGGAACCTGGACTTGCCTGGAGACCAGAAACGGAACCGGGGCGCCTCCCTGGATCAGGCTGGTTTCCGGGGAGTCTCGGCGCATCGGGACCGTGACCGTCAACCCGTTCCGAACGCCCCACGACGCCCGCGAGCCGATCGGCTTCCGGTTCGAACGCGGCAGAGCGGCGCTCGTGCACGTCACGGATTTCGGCCACATCTCGCGGGAAATGGAAGAGGCCATCGAAGGCGCCTCGGTGCTGCTGATCGAGTCAAACTACGACGAGCAGCAGCTCTTCGAAAGCCGCTACCCCTTCTCCATTCGGCAGCGGATCGCCTCGACGCGGGGACATCTGTCGAACGGCGCCCTGGCGCTGTATCTGCGGAGACAGCTCCCGTCCTCGGTAAAGACCGTGGTGCTCGCCCATCTCTCGGAGAACACGAACTCGCCCGAACTGGCGCTCGAGACGGCCCGAACCGCGCTGGACGCCGGCGGCCGCGAGGAAGTGCGCCTCCTTGCCGCGAGGCGGCATGCGCTCACCGACGAGATTCGCGCCCGGCGGGACGACGATTCCGGCACCACCCCTCGGGTGTGGGTCGGATACGCGGCCCCCCTGTTCCGACCCGTCTGAGTCGGTGCTGACCGACCGCTACGTTCGCCCCGAAATGGGAGCGATCTGGACCGACGAAGCCCAGTTCGCGTCCTGGATGGAGATCGAGATCGCCGCCGCCGAGGCGATGGCGGCCGAAGGAATCGTCCCGCCAGCGGCCGCTGCCGCGATCCGCGAGCGCGCCGGTTTCGACATCGCCCGCATTCATGAAATCGAGAAGACGGTCCAGCACGACGTGGTGGCCTTCACCCAGTCCATGGCGGAGCACGTGGGCGCCGAGGGACGCTGGATCCACTTCGGCCTCACCAGCTCCGACGTGGTGGACACCGCGCTGGCCACCCGCCTCGCCCGTTCCGCGGACCTGATCCTGAGCCGCATCGAGGCCCTGCGCGAGATCCTGAAGCGCCGGGCGGCGGAGCACCGCCATACGGTCATGGTCGGGCGGACCCACGGGGTCCACGCCGAACCGATGACGTTCGGAATGAAGCTCGCCCTCTGGTGGGCGGAGATGGGACGGAACCAACGCCGTGTCTCGGCGGCGCGCAAAGCGGTGGCGGTGGGAAAGCTGAGCGGCGCCGTGGGCACCTTCGCCCACCTGCCGCCCAGCGTCGAAAAAAGGGTCTGTGCCTCCCTGGGAATCCGCCCCGCCCCCATCTCGACCCAGGTCATCCAGCGCGACCGGCACGCCGAACTCGCGGCCGCGCTGGCCATCCTCGCCGGCACCCTCGAAAAGATCGCCACCGAGATCCGCAATCTCCAGCGCACCGAGATCCGGGAACTGGAGGAACCCTTCGGCCGCGGCCAGAAAGGTTCTTCGGCGATGCCCCACAAACGCAACCCCGTCGGCTGCGAGCAGGTCTGCGGGCTGGCCCGGATCATCCGCGCGAACGCGCTCCCGGCGCTCGAGAACATCGCGCTCTGGAACGAGCGGGACATCTCCCACTCCTCGGCGGAACGGATGGCGATCCCCCAGAGCTTCCTGCTCGCCGACCACATCCTGCTGCGCATGAGCCGCATCCTCGACGGGCTGGTGGTTCGCGCCGAATCCATGCTCGATAACCTGAACCGGATGAACGGCATGGTGTTCAGCGGCCAGGTGCTGCTCGACCTCGCCGCCCGCGGAATCTCGCGCGAGGACGCCTACCGGATGGTGCAGGGGGCGGCGATGCGCCTCTGGGAGGGGGGCGGTTCGCTGCGCGAACGGCTCGACGAGGACGAGGGGATCACGAATATCCTCAAGCCGGAAGAGCTCGATGCGGCGTTCGACCTGGACGTGCATTTCCGGCACCTCAACCTGGTGTTCGAGCGGGTGTTCGCAGAGGAGGACGCGTGAAGTTCCGGGTCCGGGTGCTGGTCCGGCTACGGCCATCGGTCTATGACCCGCAGGGCGAAGCGATCCGGCGGGCAATCGCCGCCGACCCGCGTCTCAGCGCGGAATCCGTGCGCCAGGGGAAGATGTTCGACTTGGAAGTGACCGCCGATTCGGCCACCGAAGCGAAAACCCGCGCCGAGGAGATCGCCTCAAAGGTGCTCGCGAACCCGGTGCTCGAGGACTTCAGCGTCCAGGTCCTCCTCGACTGATGGCCCGCTTCGCGGTCCTCGTCTTTCCGGGGACGAACTGCGAAGGCGACGTGCTCCACGGGTTCCAAACGGTCACCGGCCAGCCGGCCGAACTCGTCTGGCACAAGGAGGGTTCGCTTGACGGCTTCGACGCCGCGGTGGTGCCCGGCGGGTTCGCGCACGGCGACTACCTGCGGGCGGGCGGTCTCGCCCGCTTCTCGCCGGTGATGGAGCCGCTCGCGCGGATGGCGGAGAGCGGACGAGCGGTAGTCGGGATTTGCAATGGCTTCCAGATCCTCCAGGAAGCCGGGCTGCTCCCGGGGGCGATGCTGCGCAACCGCTCGCTCACCTACGTATGCCGCGATGTGGAGGTCCGGGTCGAGGGCGGCCCGTCCTCGCTGACTTGCGGGCTGGAACCCGGCGCCACGCTCCGCCTGCCGGTAGGACACGCCGAGGGGAACTTCCGGGCCGACGACGATGTCCTCGACACGCTGGAAGCCGAGGAGCAGGTGATCTTCCGCTACTGCGAGCAGGACGGGGAGGTCACCGAAGCTGCGAACCCCAACGGATCGAGAAACAACATTGCCGGGGTGCGGAACCGCCGGGGAAACGTCGCCGCCCTCATGCCCCATCCGGACCGGGCCTACGAAACGGCGCTCGGTGGCGCCGACGGACGCCATCTCTTCGAGAGCCTGCAGCGGTTCACCGAGGCGTGAGCGCTCCCGCGACCGTTGAGGCGGCGATCGCCTCCGGACTCTCCGCCGGGGAGTTCCAGCAGATCTCCGAACGACTGGGACGCACCCCCAATGTCACGGAACTCGGCATGTTCTCCGCGATGTGGTCGGAACACTGCTCCTACAAGTCCTCGCGGCGCCACCTCGCGCGCTTCCCCACCGAGTCGCCGCGAGTCCTCGAGGGGCCGGGAGAAAACGCCGGTGCGGTCGCCATCGGCGAGGGGCTCGCGGCCGTGTTCAAGGTCGAATCGCACAACCATCCGACCTTCATCGAACCGTTCCAGGGCGCCGCCACCGGCGTCGGCGGCATCCTGCGCGACATCTTCACGATGGGCGCCCGGCCCGTGGCGCTCATGAACTCGCTCCGCTTCGGACCGCTGACGGTTCCGAAGAACCGCGCCCTCTTCACCGGCGCCGTCGCCGGGATCGCCAACTACGGGAACAGCATGGGGATCCCGACGGTGGGCGGCGAGGTCTTCTTCGAGGACTGCTACTCCCTGAATCCCCTGGTCAACGCCTTCGCGCTCGGAATCGCGCCCGCCGACCGGATCTTCCGGGCTCGCGCCGATTCGCCGGGCAGCCCGATCTGGTGTGTGGGCAGCAAGACGGGACGCGACGGTATCCATGGCGCGTCCATGGCCTCGGCAGCCTTCGACGAGGAGGCCGAGGCAAAACGTCCGACGGTGCAGGTGGGCGATCCGTTCCTCGGGAAACTGCTCATGGAGGCCTGCCTCGAGCTCATGCGGGGCGACGCGTTGATCGCGGTCCAGGACATGGGCGCGGCGGGACTCACCTGCTCAACGGCGGAAGTAGCGGCGCGGGGCGGGGCGGGAGCGGAGATCGATCTCGACATGGTCGCCCAGCGCGAGACCGGCATGAACGCTTACGAGATCATGCTCTCGGAATCCCAGGAGCGAATGCTGCTCGTAGTCCGCGACGGGCATGAAGCGGAGGTGGCGCGGGCGTTCGACAAGTGGGACCTTGACGCCGCCGCCATCGGAACGGTGAGCGGCGACGGCCTGCTCCGGGTGCGCCACCAGGGGAAGGTCGCCGCCGAGGTTTCCTGCCGGGCGCTGACCGAGGACGCTCCGGCGCTCGACCGTCCCGTCGAACAGCCCGCATGGTGGCCCGTTCCCGAGATCACTCCGAAGGAGCTGCCCGAGCCCTCCGACTGGAACGGCGCGGTTCGGGAGATGGTCGGATCGCCGGAACTCGCGAGCCGCCGGTTCGTCTACGAGCAGTACGACCACATGGTCCGCAGCGACACGATCGTCCGCCCGGGGGGCGACGCCGGCGTGGTGCGAATCAAGGGTCTGCCGCTTGGTCTGGCCATGACCCTCGACGGGAACGGCCGCTACACCGCCCGGGACCCCCGGCGGGGCGGGGCGCTTGCGGTCGCCGAGGCGTGCCGGAATCTCGCCGCGGTCGGCGCCACCCCGGTGGGGGCGACCAACTGCCTGAACTTCGGGAACCCCGAGCGCCCCGAGATCATGTGGGAGTTCACCGAAGCCATCACCGGGATGTCGGAAGCCCTCCACGCGCTCGGCGTTCCCATCACCGGAGGCAACGTCAGCTTCTACAACGAGACCGAGGGAAAGGGGATCTTCCCCACCCCGGTGGTCGGGGTGGTGGGAGTGCTTCCCGACGTGACGAAACGGATTCCCCAGCACTTTTCGGAGCCGGGAGACCGGATCTTCCTGGCGGGGCCCAAGGGAACGGACTCGCTCGGTGCGAGCGCCTACCTGAAAGTACGCCACGGCCGCACCGACGGACGGCCGCCGAAACCCGACCTGGACGCGGAAGTCCGGCTCGGGGCCTTTCTGCGGGCGGCCGGAGCGGAGGGGATGGCCGCCTCCGCGCGCGATCTCTCCGAGGGAGGGCTCGCTGCCGCGGTGGTGGAGAGTCTCTTCGCCCCGGACCGCTCGGTCCTGGGCGCGGAACTTGAGGTCGAATGCGCTCGGCGGCTGGAGGGAGTCCTGTTCGGGGAATCGCCGGCACGGGCGCTCGTCAGCGTCCGACCGCGGGACGCGGACGCGCTCGCGGCGCTCGCCTCCCGCGGGGGCGTCCCTCTGTCGCCGATCGGGGTGGTCGGCGGCGGCTCGTTCCGGACGCGGGTGAACGGGGTGCGCACGGTGGATCTGGAGATCGAGAGCCTTGCCGACACGTTCCGGAACAGCCTCGGCCGGCTGGCCACGGCGTAGCAGCCGGGGGACAAAGTCACGTCCGGGTAGGATGCACGGGTGAGCCAGATTGAGCTCCCGGTGGTAGATCACCCCGGTCCTCCCGGTGGGGATTCTCCCGACCGGTTCCACGAAGAGTGCGGGGTGGTGGGGGTCTGGAACCACGCGGAGGCCGCGCGCCTCGCCTACCTGGGGCTCTACGCGCTCCAACACCGCGGGCAGGAAGCCGCAGGGATCGTGGCTGCATCCCCGGACCGGAATGGCCTCGTCGGAGTGAACGGCCCGGGGCATGTGGCGGATGTCTTCGACGTGGAAGCGCTCGACACCCTCGTCGGGCGGGCGGCGATCGGGCACACGCGCTACTCGACGTCCGGTGACAGCAGCCCCAAGAACATCCAGCCCATCCAGATCGAGTGCAAGTTCGGCCACATCGCGGTCTGTCACAACGGCAACCTGGTCAACGCCCACATCCTCCGACATGCGCTGGTCCAGCGCGGCTCCATCTTCCGCACCACCAGCGACACCGAGGTGCTCGTGCACCTGTTCGCGAAATCGGGCCAGACCGAGGAGCTCGAAGCGGTGGCCGAAGCGGTCCGCCAGGCCGAGGGCGCCTTTTCACTCCTGTTCCTGACCGAAGACGCCCTCTACGCGGTTCGAGACCCCCGGGGGTTCCGGCCGCTGCTGCTCGGCAAAGCGGGCGACGGGTACGTGGTCTGCTCGGAAACCTGCGCGCTCGACCTGGTGGACGGGGAGTACGTCCGGGATATCGACGCCGGGGAGATGATCCGGATCGACGGAGACGGCGTCCACTCGCTGAAGGTCTTCGACGAGACGCCGATTTCCCAGTGCATCTTCGAGCACGTCTATTTCGCCCGCCCCGACAGCCGCGTGTTCGGCCGGGATGTCTACAAGACCCGGATCAAGCTGGGCGAGAGCCTCGCGAAACACACCGGAGTGGACGCCGACGTCGTGGTCCCGGTGCCGGACTCGGGGCTGATCGCGGCGATCGGCTACTCGCAAGCCACCGGGATTCCCCTGGAGATGGGGCTCATCCGGAACCACTACGTCGGACGGACCTTCATCGAGCCGCGGCAGTCCATCCGGAACTTCGGCGTGCGGGTGAAGCTGAATCCGGTGCCGGCGGTCCTCAAGGGCCGCCGGGTGATCCTCGTCGACGATTCCATCGTACGGGGCACCACGAGCCGCAAGCTGGTGCAGATGGCGCGGAACGCCGGCGCCACCGAGGTCCATTTCCGGGTCTCCTCGCCCCCGACCACCGGGCCCTGCCACTACGGCATCGACACCCCGCTCCGCTCGGAGCTGATCGCGGCCCAGCAATCGGTGGAAGAGATCCGGCAGTACCTGAACGCGGACAGCCTCGCCTACCTGCCCCTCGAAGCGCTCGAGGAGTCGGTCGAGGAGGATCGGGACCGCTATTGCACGGCGTGCTTTTCGGGCAACTATCCGCTACCGGTCCCGAGCCCGATCGGGCGCGCAGCCTGTTCGGGAAAGATCGCCGTTGACCTCCCGCGGCGCTTTGCGCCGCGCGTTCCCGGATCGAGTCACACCATCGGCGACTCGGCTGGCGGTAGGGGCGCCCCCTCGGCGTCCACCCGCCGGACGGCGCCGAGACCTTCGAGCGCCGGCCCCAACCGGTTCTCATCCCCGACCGCCACGAGGGCGCTGCCGTCGATTCCCAGATAGCGCGACGCGGCCTCCGAAACCTGTTCACGGGTGACCGCCTCGATCCGGGCCGGGAAGTCCCGGATATCGGAGAGCGGAGCACCCCGCTGGCGGATCGCGGCGATGAGGCCGCACACGCCTCCCAGGGTCTCGAACCGCTGCGCGTAGGTGCGCGTGACGGCCAGCTTCGCTTCCCGCAACTCCCGCATCCTTATCGGCCGCTTCCCGGAAGCGAGGCCGTCCACCTCGGAGAGGAGTTCCCGGATGGCGGGCGCCGCCTGCTCGATGTTCAGGGAGGCGGAAGCCGTGAGGAGGGACCGACGGGGGAGCTGCCTCGCACCCGCGAAGACCCCGTAGGTGGCGCCCATCCGTTCCCGCAGGTTCAGATTGAGGCGGCTGGAAAAACCGCCCCCCAGGATGTGCAGCGCCAGCCGCAGCGCGTGGCGGTCTTCGGAGTCCCGGCCCGGCCCCTGCTTCCGCCAGGCGACCACCGCCTGCGGACCTTCCTTTCCGGTCGGGTGGAGCAGGACCCCGGTCTCCGCGTCTGGAGGATCGGTCGGTGCTTCCCGATCAGCCGCACGAGCCGGCCCCCAGTCGCCGAAGAATTCGGCGAAGACTGCCGCGGCGCGATCCGGATCCAGATCCCCGCACACCATGGCCTGTGCGCCGCCGGGCAGGAAATGCGTTTCGTGGAAGATCGCCAGATCGGCCGTGGAAATAGCCGGCAGCGTCGCCTCGTCCCCGCGCCAGCCATAGGGATGCCCATCCGAAAACGCCGTACGGCGAACGATGCGGCGGAGCACCGAGGTCGGATCGGCGCGGGATTCCTTCAGTTGGTCAAGCCGGAGCGGCACGATTCGTTCCAGCTCCACGTCGGGGAATGCCGGATTCAGGAGGAGATCGGCGGTCAGATCGAGCGTCGCCCGCAGATGCTCGGAAAGGCAGGAGAAGGAAATGGACAGGAACTCGGTGCCGGTCCGCGCTCCGACTTCGGCGCCGACCCGGTCCGCCTCGGCTTCAAACTCGCTGGCGGTACGGTTTTTGGTTCCGCGACTCAGCATCTCCGCGGTGAGACTCGCGAGTCCGGCGAGCCTCCGGGGCTCGTCCCGCCTCCCCGCGGGGATCATGATGGTTCCGATGATCTTGGGAAGATTGTGGCGGGGCGCCACGGACAGGCGGATTCCATTCCCGAGCTCGCGGGTCTCGGGGAACGGAGGTTCGAAGTGTCCCCGTCGTCCGCGGCGGGGAGCTCGGAAACGATCCGGCTCGGCCGGCAGCTTCGGATCCCGAGGCGCGGGCGACGCGGCGGGCATCTGCCATTCGCCGGGTCCGATGGCTACCGGAACAACCGGCGGCTCGCCTTCCGCTCCCGACTCCCCGTAGAGCAACTCCACCCGGGGCCCGAGCAGATACTTGCGGGCGGCGCGCTGCAGGTCTTCCCGGCTGACTTCCCGGTAGCGGACCCAGTGCTCCGATAGCTTGCCGGGGTCGCCGGTGAAGGTCGCGTAGCGGGCGAGAAGGTCCGCCTTGGTCGTGAGCCGCTCCAGGGCGCCCACAAAACCCACCTGGGTCGCCGCCTTCACCCGCTGCAACTCGTCCTCGGTCGGTCCCTCGTCGGCCATCCGAGTGAGTTCCTCGTCCATCTGATCGCGCAGGCGCGAGAGCGACACCTCCGGGCGGGCGGTGGCCACCACACCCGTGAGTCCGCCCGACTCGAGCGAGTAGTGAAACGCGCTGACATCGGATGCGGTCCGGTCCTCGTAGACCATCCGGCGGTAGAGCCGTGAGTTCAGCCCGTCGGAGAGCACGTCGGACAGCATGTCGAGCGCCGGCTCGTCTTCGTGGAAGAACGGCACCGTGGACCACCCGCAGTAGAGCCGCGCGTGCGGTACCGCCTCGGGCACCACGATGCGGCGATGGGAAGCCCGGTTCACAGCGGGGAACACCGGACGGCCGGGAATCCGGCCCGGTGGAATCGGCCCGAAGTAACGCCGGACCAACTCCAGCGCCCGTCGCTCGTCGTAGTCGCCGGCGACGACCAGCACTGCGTTGTTCGGCGCGTACCAGGTGCGGAAAAACTCGTGGACCTCGGAGAGGTCGGCGGCGGCCAGGTGGGCCATGTCCCCGATAACGTCCCACGAATACGGATGACCCGGGGGGAAGAGCGCGTGGAACATCTTTTCCCACGCCGTCCCGTAGGGGACGTTGTCCATGCGCTGGAAGCGCTCGTTTTTCACGACCTCCCGCTGGGTGTCCAGTTTGGTCTGGTCGAGGACATCGAGGAGATACGCCATCCGGTCCGATTCGGCCCAGAGCGCGAGCCCGAGAGCTTCCTTCGGCACCGTCTCGTAGTAGTTCGTCCGGTCATGGCTCGTCGTCCCGTTTACCCCGCCGGCCGACAGGCTCGCGCCGGCGCGCTCCATCAGCCGGATGAAGTGGCTGTTGTTATGGCGGGAGCCCTCGAACATGAGGTGCTCGAAGAGGTGGGCAAACCCGGTGCGCCACGGCTGCTCGTTCTTGGAACCGACGTGGTACCAGAGCGCCACGTGCACGACGGGGAGACGGCGGTCCTCGTGGAGCAGGACCCGGAGTCCGTTGCCGAGGGTCCGGACCTTGACGGGGACCGAGATTTCGGGGGCCATTTCGGCGGCAGCGGGCCCGCCGGAAATAGCAGAGGGAGGCGATTCGGGCACGAAGGCCCGGGAATATACTGCCCTCCCTCTTGCGGTCGCCTTTCTCTCGTTTCTTGCGGACAGCCAGTCGAGTGTTCTTCCGAAATCGGCGGAGCCTGGCAATCTTCGCCGTGAGCCTCGGCGTGGCTGCCGGGGCCGCCGCCCAGACCGAGGGCCTCGTCACCGCCGACCGCCCGGTCGAAGCAATGATCGGCAAGCAGGTGGTCTTTGAAACCACCCAAGGGAACTTCATCATCGAAGTCCTCCCCGAAAAGGCTCCGAACCACGCCGCCTTCTTCTTGCAACAGGCTGAAGCGGGCAACTACGACGGGACGGCGTTCCACCGGGTTATCGCGCGCGGAATCGTCCAGGGCGGGGATCCCCTTTCGCGGGACCCGGAAGCGACGGACGTGTACGGGACCGGAGGTCTGCTGCGACTCGCCCGGGAGCCGAACGACGAACTCCACGTTCGGGGCGCCGTCTCCGCCGTCCAGGTGCCCGGCCAACCGGACAGCGCCGGCTCCCAGTTCTTCATCGTCGTCACCGATCAGCCGCCGCTCGACGGGGCATACACGGTGTTCGCCCGGGTCGTCGAGGGAATCCACGAGGTCACCGTGATCTCGGAGCTTCCGGCCGACGAGAGGGGAATGCCGATCGAGCGCGTAGAGGTGCTCCGCGCCACCGTCCGCGACCGTCCCCCCGAGCTTCCCTCGCCGTTTTCCGAGGAAACCGACGTGGAGTTGGCGCGATTCCGGGTCGTCCTGGAGACACCACACGGGGAAATCGGGATCGAGATGCTTCCGGCAACCGCTCCCACCCACGTTCGGAACTTCCTCCGGCTGGCCGAGATCGGGGCCTACGACGGAACCGCGTTCCATCGGGTCGTCCCCGGGTTCGTCGTCCAGACCGGTTGGATGGACACCCGTGAACCTCCGGTGCCTGAGAGCATCGAGATGCACATCACGAACCTCGCACCGGAATTCAGCGAAATTCTCCACGAACCCGGGGTCGTCTCGATGGCGCGGCTTGAAGCGCTCGACAGCGCCATGACGAGCTTCTTCATCGTGACCGGGCGGGCGACGGCGCTCGATGGCCAGTACTCCGTGTTCGGGAGGGTGGTCTCCGGATACGAAAACGTCGAAGCGATTGAAGCGCTGCCGGCCGGCACCGACGAAGCCCCGCTCGAGCGGGTCGAAATCGTCCGGGCCCGGGTGGAACGGATTGAATGAAGACTGACAGCGTCCTTGATGTGGCGATCGTCGGGGGCGGGCCCTCCGGCCTCGCCACCGCCATCGAGTGCCAGCGCAAAGGACTCAGCTACGCGGTGGTCGAAAAGGGCGGCCTCGTCGACAGCATTCGCCGTTTCCCGGTAAACATGGTGTTCTTCACCAGCCCCGAACTGCTTGAGATCGGCGATCTCCCGCTGGTCTGCCACCGCGAGAAGCCGTCGCGCTACGAAGCGCTCACCTACTACCGCAAGGTGGCGCAGCACTTCGACCTTCACCCTCGTCTCTTCACCCGCGTCATGCGAGTCGAACGCGGTTCGGACCTCTTCACCCTGCACCTGCGGAGCGAGCGGCAGGGCATCCCTCACCCGGAGCCGGTGCGCGCCCGGAACGTGGTCATGGCGATCGGCTATTTCGATAACCCGAACCGGCTCTACGTTCCCGGCGCCGAGCTGGACAAGGTCTCCTACCGCTACGTGGAGACCCACCCCTACTTCGGCTCGAGGGTCGCGGTGATCGGCGGGGGGAACTCGGCGGCCGAGGCCGCACTCGAGCTTTTCCGGGCGGGCGTGGAAGTCACCCTGATCCATCGCGGCGAGACCCTTTCGTCGCACCTCAAATACTGGGTACGGCCGGATATTCAAAACCGTCTGGCGCGGCGCGAGATCGCGGGCCGGCTGGGCTCCGTCGTTGAGGAGATCCGCGCCGATTCCCTGACGGTGCGGGATAGCCGGGGAGAGACGCACGAGATCGCGAATGACTTCGTGCTGCCGCTCATCGGCTACCAACCGGACTACCGCTTCCTGGAGTCGCTCGGGGTCCGCAGCGAGGGGCCGGTCGGGAGGCCGGTCACCGACTCTGAGACCCTCGCCACCGAGGTGCCCGGCCTCTACCTTGCCGGCGGAGTCGCTGCCGGTCGCCGGACGAACATGGTCTTCATCGAGAACGGCCGCTTCCACGGCGAGGCCATCATCCGCCACATCAGCGCGACGCGCTGAGGCGGGAGAGCCCCGGCCAGCTGTCGTGTACTCCAGCCCAAACGCGCGCAAACCACGGCCGAGCTGAGCGTGTCAGAGAACCGGTGGGCCCCCGTGGAGCTTGACTTCCGCGGGTTTCCTCCGCGGAAGATGGTCGAGCGGGCTCGGCGGTTCGCCGAACACATGCTCCGGCGCCGGACGGTCCGGGAGTTCGACTCCCGTCCGGTGCCCCACGGCGTGATCGAGGCGGTGCTCCGCACCGCGGTCTCGGCCCCGAGCGGGGCCAACTTGCAGCCCTGGCGATTCGTGGTGGTGCAGGACGCCGTAATCAAGGCCCGGCTCCGCGAGGCGGCGGAGGCCGAGGAGCGGGCGTTTTACGCCGACCGGGCGCCGCCGGAGTGGCTCGCGGCCCTTGAACCACTGGGCACCGACGCCAGCAAACCGTTCCTGACCGAAGCTCCGGTGCTGATCGCCATCTTCATGCAGCGCTACACCGTCGGCGCGGACGGGAAACGGATCCGGAACTACTACCACTCCGAGTCAGTGGGAATCGCCACCGGGTTCCTGATCGCGGCGCTCCACCACGCCGGACTCGCGACGCTCACCCACACTCCTAGCCCGATGCGATTCCTCAACGAACTGCTCGACCGCCCCGCGAACGAGGTCCCGTTCCTGCTCCTCGTGGTCGGCTACCCGAAACCCGGGGCGAGGGTGCCGGACATCCGGCGCCTGCCGCTCGACGAGTTAGTGAGCACGAAGTGAGATCGTTCCGCCCGCACCGGTCCTCCCGCCGTCCGTCGGGGCACCCCCCAACCGGTTCGAAGGCTCCGCGGGGGATTACCGGGCGTGCCCCGGCGGTTTCGATCGCGTGGGTTTCGCCCGGTGGCGGCTCTATCCCGGCGCGGCCCGCCCCTGACCGGCAACACGGCCCCCGCCGCTCGCCGCATCGGTGGCGCCGAGCTTCACGTGCGCCGGTACGGGGTGCAGATTCCAGACGAGCCCGAGCCACGACATGACCTTCAGCAGGTAGTAGGTCATGTCGATCTCCCACCAGAAGAAGCCCTGCCGCGTGGCGGCGGGGTAGCGATGATGATTGTTGTGCCAGCCCTCGCCCATCGTCAGCAGGGCCAGCACCAGGCTGTTGCGGCTGTCGTCGCGGGTCGCGTAACGGCGCCGCCCCATCTGATGCGCCAGCGAGTTGATCGTGCTGGTGCCGTGAAAGAGCGCCACCGTGGAGATGAAGAACCCCCACACCAGCAACTGGGGGCCGCTGGTGTTCACGCCTGCGCTTCCGAGCAGGGCGCCGAGGAGGAAGAGTCCGGCGGCCAGGAGCGCGGGCACCACCATGTCGAATCGATCCAAAAACCGCAACTCCCGGTAGCCGGCGAGATCGGGCACCGCGTCGAGCCGCGTGGGAAAGTTGGCCGGGGCGGTGATCCAGCCCATGTGGCTCCACCAGAAGCCGTGCTGGTGCGGTGAGTGGACATCCTCCGGGCGGTCCGAATTGCGGTGGTGCAGCCGGTGGTGCGCCGCCCACCACAACGGGCCCCGCTGCACGGCCGACGCACCGAACAGTGCGAAGATAAACTGCAGGAACCGCGACGTGCGGAACGTACGGTGTGAGAAATACCGGTGATAGAAGGCAGTGATGGCGAACGCGCGGATCCAGTAGAGCGCCACGGCCACGCCCACTGCCGTCCAGCTCCATCCCGCCCAGATCGGGCCCAGGCACATCAGGTGAATACCGATGAAGGGCGCCACCCGGGCCCAATCGATGCGCATGGCGTCCTTATTGGGGTCGGGCCGGTACGCCCAACTGTCCAACCAGACCGTCGCGACGCGAAGTCGATTACCCAGGGACGTCACGGCAGTTTCACGTCGGCGCCGCCCGCCGCGCGTCCCGGGAGCATCAAACCGCGATGGCGTCGGCGCACGGCCTGGTTGTCAGCACAGGGTGCATCATATGAGCGATGGTGACGATTCGGTCATTCTTGGATCCGCCGCCTCGGCCCTTCGAAAGGCGGGCATCGAGAAGTACTGGAACCGTCCGATGGGTGAGGTGAACCGGCGCGAGTTCGGCGGCGCTCTCGCCGCTGGTCTTTTCGGCACGGCTTGCGGCCAGGAGCGGCGGCCGCACCCCGCCACGCTCGACTACCGGATCCGGAACGCCCTGGTCGTGGACGGTACCGGGGCGCCCGCGTACCGCGCGGACCTCGGGATCCGGAACGGCCGCTTCGTCCCTCCCGAGGGGGAGGCTCTCCGCGAAATGGACGCCGAGGGTCTGGTCGCCGCGCCAGGTTTCGTGGACATCCATTCCCATGGCGATCTGCTGCTCGCGAGCCGTCGACCGGATCGGGACACGCTGATCGCCGGCCGAATCGCCCAGGGCATCACCACCGAGGTGATCGGGAACTGCGGCCTCGGAGCGGCGCCGCTCTTCGGAGAAGCCCGGGACCTCGCCCCGGCGGTCCATGCCTGGATGATTCCCGAAGGCGCTTCCTGGCGGTGGTCCTCGCTCGCCGATTACTTTGCCGCGCTCGAAACTCGGGGTCTTCCGCTCAACGTGGCGGCGCTCGTTCCCCATGGGCTGTTGCGCCTCGGGGCGATGGGTCTGAGGTCGGGGGCACCGGGCGGCGGGGAGCGGGCGGCGATGGCGCGGGCCCTGGAACAAACCGTGGAAGAGGGCGCCTACGGTCTTTCCTGCGGGCTCATCTACCCGCCGGGAATGTTCAGCGCCACCGAAGAACTCCTCAGACTCGCCCGCTCGCTACGGGATTCGGACGGCGTGTTCACCGCACATGTCCGGGGTTCGAGCGAAACCCTGCTCCCGGCCGTCGAGGAACTACTCGCAATTGGACGCGGCGCCGAGATCCGGGTGCACCACAGCCACGCCGAAGCGGTGGGTCGGGACCACTGGGCGAAGCTCGCGACCTTTCTCGAAATGGAGCGTGAAGCCCGAGCGGAAGGTGTGCGCGTCTCGGCGGACATGTTCCCCTATCCGGTGGCGGCGACCATGATGTACGCCATCTACCCGCCGTGGGCGCTCGAAGGCGGCCCCGGCGAGCTTCTCGCGCGGCTCCGCGATCCCGAAGTCCGGGCTCGGATAAGGAGGGACATCGAGGAGCGGACGCCCGAATGGCCGCCCTGGGAGCCAGGTGGCTGGCCCCACAACCTCGTGTCGGCGGTCGGTTGGGACGGCATCCAGGTTTCGAGCGTGGGAAGCGCCGGCTCGCGCGGCGACGTGGGTCTCTCTCTCGCCGAACTCGGGAATCGGCGCACTACACCCCCCTTCGAAGCGATTTCCGACCTCATGCTGGAGGAGGACGGCGCGGTGGGGCAGTTCGTGCTGGACATCAGCGGCGAAAACGGGCTCCGGGCGCTCGTCTCCGATCCCGAGGTGGCGTTCATCACGGACGCGAACGACTACGGGAAGGGCTCCCCTCACCCGGCCGCCTACGGCGCGTTCCCGCGGGTGCTGCGCCGCTACGTGCGGGAGGAAGGGCTCCTGTCACTGGAAGAGGCCGTCCGGCGCATGACCTCGCTGCCGGCCGACATCGTCGGACTGAGGGACCGCGGCCGGATCGTGAACGGCCTGCCAGCCGATCTCGTTCTGTTCGACAAAGAGGAGATCACCGACCACGCCACCCTCGAGAATCCCCGGGCCCGGGCCACCGGAATCCGCGCCACCTTCGTGAACGGCCAGCCGGTGAGCCGGGACGGCCGCTTCACCGGCGCGCTCCCGGGTCGCGTGCTCCGCAGGTCGACCTGAAAGTTGAAGCAGCCCGCGATGCGCACCAGAAACGCTCTACTGCGTCGCCTTGCGGCGGTAGGCCTCGTCTTCACGATGCTGGCCGGAGGCTGTTCCATCGTCCTGACGCAAGGTCCACCGAAGCCAAGCGAATCCGACTACGACGCTGCGGGCGTCTACCCGGGCGGCGTCCCGTGCACGAGCAGCAGGATGTGGCCTCTCGTGGACCTGGGTTTCATGCTGTGGGCTCTCGCGCTCACGGTGACCTATGACGAGCGGGACGATCAGATCGACGGCAGTTTGACTTCGGCGGCGGCCGCGATCTCTGCGTGGATCGGCTACCGGCGGACGAGCGCCTGCCGGGATGCTCAGACGGGGACGATGGCAGCGCCGGGGGCATCACCACTTGGGCAAAAGACTTCCCGAGACTCCCTTGCCGAATTACGGCGATTGCGTCGCTGCCGATGGCTCTTTTCTTACCAAGACTCGCGCAAGGTCATTTACCGCCGCTTGTACGACACGCCAACTGATACTGCAAGTGTCGGCGTCGGGATTTGCTCTCGTGGCCATCTGCTGATACGGATGAACAAGATTTCTGAACTCCCTCAGCGAATGTGAAAACCGCTTGACGTCTAGACCAAACCAGCCAACCGAATGTGCTACGTCGATCATTTCGGAAAGAGTCCAATCTCCGAAATTCTTCACCGTGCCCGTTCGATCCTTCGGAGCCGCCACAGACGTGTTCGCTTTCTTCGGACGATTACTCAGCACGCCCAGTAACAGCCCCTCCAACAGGCCTCCCATGGCAATTGTTGCCGAGAGATAAGCGCCATGATCGACACATACCTGCGCCTCGCGCCAACGCAGATCCAGAAGCTCCCCAATAGTTCCACCAAGCCCTAGTGACAGGAAGTCAGGGGGCGGGATTGATTCTGTTTTCTCCTCCGCCTCATCGGCACTCAGGTCGAACTGGACCGGGACCGATGTGACGTTGGGGCGTCCGTTGCTGAGATCCACCCGCAGCCCCTCGAGCTGAAGAATGTTGTTGAGTGTCGTAAGTGCCTTCCTAGTATCAGAGACAGAACCTCGGTACTCCCTAGGCGATGCCAAACGCACAATGACGTTCTGGAGTTCGTCTCGGGAACACTTTCTGAGTGCGTCTAGAGCCCACCACTTACGGGTTGAACCGTCATGAACAAAGCGGGGGACTCCAGCCGATTCAAAGAAGCGTGTGAGCTTACTGCTCGATCGATAAATGGGGGCTGTTTCCTCATCGTCACCACAGATCAGTTCTGCGAGGGCCTCTAGTGCTTGGTCATCCATGCTTCTATTCCATTGCGGGGAGTCACTGAGGACAACTACAACTGATGGGAAAGTGCGTCAGCTATCAGGTCGCGGATGCTGTCCTGCTGATCGAGGAAATAAACGCCGTCGCGCTTCCAGTCGCCCACGGAGCAGCTTCCTTCGCCAATTCCGGACGGGGGCGTGGTCGAAAGCACATAGGCATGGAGGAAAAGTCGCGGGTTCCTCTTCCGAAGACGAGCTTCGATGTCTTTGATTCGGTGGTGCAGGCGCACCTTCTCCCACTCGCGCTGTCCGAAGCGCCCGAGCCCCTTCGGGTCGAGGAACAGGACATGCTGCGAATCGGCGTTCCGCAACCAGACGATGAAGTCCGGGTAGTAGCCGTAGTCGTCGAAGAAGGAAACGCCGCGCCCGCGGGAGAGGTTGCGGATGAGGAAGAGGTTGCTTCCTGCGATGGCGGGATCACCGAGTTCGGCCAGTCTTCGTAGTCTCCCCACCACGCGCGCCTCATCGCGGTTCAGCGGCAATGGGCGCACTTCCACCGTCCGTACGTCCGTCACGGGGTCGGCAGCGCTCCAGAGAAGTGGCTCGTAGGCATGCTTCCTGGTCTCAATTTGCTCCAACTGCATTTTCTTGAGCCCGGCGTGCAGAGCCGCCCCGCAGAGTCCCTCGAGATCGCGGACAAGCTGGGCGTCCGGACCGCGGCCGGTCAGTTCGTACGCCTGGATGTTGTTGGCATCGTCTTCGTCGAGGGGAACTGCCTGGAGGCGCGTCTCTTCCCAGCGTGAGCGCTCGCGTCGCCACGATAGCTCGCAGTACTCGGCGATCATGTCCGCCGCCAGTTCCTCGAGGCGCGCCACGTCGGCGAAAGACCGCGCGTCGAGTTGATCCGCGGGAATGGCCAGCTCGTACCAGTCATGGGTTTCCAGCAAGCGGCGAATCAGCGTGCGATCCACACTCAGGTTGTGCCAGGGCGTCTGCGCCTGCGCCTTGCGTGCGAGCACCCGCCCATGAATGCGGGCTTCGTCGAAGAGCGGCGCGTAAGCCCCCAGCGTCGCCAACTGCGATCCCGCCTCCGGCGGACCCGTGGCCGGCGTGATCGAAGTTTCCAGATCCAGCGTCGAATAGAGGTTCCGGCGGACGACCGGCTTGTTCTCGCTCCCCGGATCCGGCGGCGAGGGGCGGACATCCGAATACTCGAAGGGGCGGCCCGGCAGCGGACGCAGAATCTTGAGATCGCGGACCTTGCCGAAGTTCCAGGTCACGGGCAACCGGACCGTCGCGGTCTCAAAGTCCAGTCCTTCCTCGCGCATCAGCGCGCGGAATGTTTCCATATAGTTCGCTCGGAGGCCGAAAATGTGGAGGGTTTCGAGCTCGAAGAGTTCCTCCGCGCCCGGCGGCGCAGGCGCTCCAGCGGCTGTGTGGCGCTTCAGGCTCATGTTCCAGCCCTTAAGCCGGACGCCGCGCCCGAACATTTGGACGATCTCAGGCCCCTCGCCCACCCCGACATGCATGAGGCCCATGGTGCTGACCCGCCATGAGTTCCAGCCGGCGATGAACCGCCGGGCGCCGATAACGATGTTCACGGTGGACGATTCACGGTCCACATCGGCAAAGAGGCGTTCGGCGATCAGGTTCCGCTCCACGCGAAGATGGGGGCGTTCCACGGTTACGAGCCGCTGGTAGAGGCCGGCGGCGTCCCCCACGTTGACGACCCCGAAGACTGGCCGGTCCGCAACCCGCAAGTGAAGTTCCCCCTCGCCGGCCGTCAGGTATTCGACGTGCAACTGGCCCTGCCCATGGAAAACCGTGTCGCACACATCGGCGTAGATATCCGCCGCGGGCTGGTTGGTGAGAGCCGCGAGCCGACCGGCAAACCAGTCGTCCCCGGATTGCTGGACGAGCCCCGACTCCCCGGACAGCAGCGACCCGATCATAACCTCCGTTTGGGAGCGCTCGGCGAGAAACCGGCCCAGGAAATCGAGGATTAGCACCACGTCCGACCGTGTCGTCTCGGCGTCCCTACTCTTGCTCGCCCCGAGCACCGTCTTGCCGAGGAAGGCCCAGAGGGGCCGTGCAAGCCGGAAGTCGCGCCACTGCGGCCCCCACTCCTTCCAGATGCGGAGCTGGCGGTAGAAGGTGAGCAGGCAGCCAAGTAGGTAGATGTCGCTGTTCGCGTCCTCCACGCCTCCGGGGAGATTCACGATGGAGTAGTCCTTTCCGTAGCCGTCCTCGTGGAAATCGCGGTAGGGATAGTCGAACAGGACCGACCTCGCATAGGTGTTCCGCAGACTGTGATCCTTGTCCCTGCCGACGATCTGGTCGAAGGTGGCGGAGTATTCGAAAGTGAAGCCGCCGCGCGCCAACTCCGCGCGCCGCTGGCGCCATGCCTTGCCGGATGCGCCGAGGTGCCCCTCGTCCACCAGCACGAGGTTGTCGTCGCCGAACTCACGAACGGCGATCCGCTTCACGCCCTTCTTCTCGGCCAACTTGTTGATGTCGAAGACTTCGACCCGAGCCAGGAGTTCGCGCCGGGCGTCCGCCGAGAAGAGACGGGCCGCAAGCTCGCTCGTCCGTAACTCCCGGAGATGCTGTTCCGACATGCGTTCGTTCGGCGTCAACAGGATCACGGCGTTGAGGCGGCGTCCCGCCCGGCGCGCGTAGCTCCGGTACTGCTCGATGTGAGCGTGCATGAGAAGCGTCTTGCCCGAGCCGGTGGCGCTCTGGAACGCGAGCGTTTCGAGATCGGCCCTCGCGTAACGCGGCAGCGCGGAGTAGTCGGCGTCCAAGTGCCGATTCAGATCGGCAAGCAGCTCCGCGGGGCTCGTGAAGAAGCGGTCGAGGTAGTACTCGGTAAACAGGAGCGCCAGATACTGGTGAGGTTTGAGACCGCGCCCAAACTCCGGGGTCATCCGCAGCCGGCGTTCGTGCGCGGAGATGTTTCGGTCGTAGACCGCCAATGCCGAGGCGTCCATCCCGTATGTTTGACGGAGCGCGTCCAGCCTGTCACCCGGCGGTAGCGATCCATCCGTGCCTGCCGTGCCGGCGAGGTCATGAAGCATTTCCCGGACGGACTGCGTCCCGAACGCACCACGCACGAAATCCTGAAGCGCGAGCTGCTGGCGCAGGGTGGCCCGTAGTCGGAGCCTCTTTCGGGGTGGACGCGACGGGTGCATGGCGCTGCGCTCCCGGAGTTCAGTCGTCCTCGAACATCAAGCGACGGAAGGTCGGCTCAATCGGCATCGCGATCCACGAGTCCTCCTTGCGCGCTACTGCGTTCAGGGTGTGGTCCCCGTTGGCATAGACGCGGTCAAAGGGATCGAAATCGTCTCGGTGCGCACTGAACCAGGCATCAAGCGCCCGGTTATCGGTTTCGCGCCGGTTCCGCCAGAGGATGAGGCACCGCGACCCCTCGGCGTCCTCGCCCTCGGTCGCGAGCACGCCGGCCAGCCGCCGCCGTGACGCCTCCCGGAGACCGAGGAGCAGGTTGAAGGTCTCCGGCAGGTCCACCGGCGTCTCGCGACGCTTGCCGTCGCGGACGACGGAGAGGGTGTAGCCGAAGGGGTCTTCGAATTCCGCCCCGAGCAGGCACGCGCTCCCCATTGTCTCCAACGAAAGGGCATAGCGGAGGCGGTAATCCTCGATCAAGTCGGGATGGAGGCCGAGGTTCCCATCGTCGCGGAGGACCACCGTGAGGCTGTCCATCGTGTCCTCGTAGGATTCGATGCGGAGACACCGGAAGAACTGCGAGATGCCCTTGCGGGATATCGGTTTACCGTCCTTCCAGTCCGGCGAGTACACAACCTTCTTCATGCGCGGTAGCAGCACGCTGTCGAAATGGTCGCCCATCTCCACCAACACATACCGCCGCTGGCCGGCATCTGCCCGGTTGAGATTGACCACAGCGTGTCCCGTCGTGCCGGAGCCGGCAAAGAAGTCCAGGACCCGAGCATCTTTCTCACCGGCCCCGGCAGCCCTGATGCAATCTTCTACGAGCGGGACCGCCTTCGGAAAATCGAACGGATTCTCAACAAACAGGTCCTTGAGAATCTTCGCCCCGTGATTGGATGACGCGTATTTGCTGTCGCTCCACCATGTTTTGGGAACGGAAGAGGCATCCATGCGCTGCACGAAGTGAATGCTCACTGCCCCATCATCGCTTCGCTGCACGCGGTACTCGGAAGCCTCCCGGGCTACGCGTTCCCACCCGCGTTCCCAGCGCTTTTCGATTCGCTGTCCATTTTGCTCCTTCACAGGCCACACGATGATCTCATTTTCATCGGCTTGTGCCAGGAGCATGTATTCCGCACGTTCCTCGTCCCATTCCATACGCGGTACGCGCAACGTGTCATCTTCGCTCACGAAGATCGGGTAGTACAGCTTCGGACGGTCGGCTCGTTTGTCGTTCGTTCCGGTTCGCAGAAGGTTCCGCCACGCGTAACGGCCTCTGTCATCGGAAAACGGATAACGCTGTTTTTCCTTGTCGGTCTTGACCAAAGGCCCCGGAGTGGCGCTGGCGCCGCCATAGAACAATGCGTACTCATGGGTCGGCGACAACTTCCCGACCGATGTGCGACCAATTGGGGTGGAACGAACCGGGGCTACTCCGATCTCCTTTTCGAAGATCGACTGCAATAGAGCGCGCAGTCGCCAAGCTTCCTCGTCGTCGATCGCGCAACACACGATTCCGTCCTTCGGAAGCAGTCGCTTGGCTAGTCGCAGACGATCCTCCATGAGCGACAGCCACGACGAATCCTTGAGGTCATTCTTGTACAGAATGGAGGAAGAGTCCGTGTTGTAAGGCGGGTCCGCGTAAATGCACTGCACGCTTCGGCGATACAGAGCATCCAATAGGCGTATCGCTTGGAAGTTCTCCCCGTGGATCAAGAGCCCGTCTTGCGCCTCGTGGAGCGGCCCGGCCTCGGATAGCGCTCCCAACAGACGATCCTTGAAGTCCCGGTGGAAGTGCCGCGTGTCGAGCACAAGGTACGGGTTGGCCCTCAAAAAGTCCTCCGTCAGCGTCGCACTCGCACCGCCGCCGCCATTCATCAGGCTGGGGGGAATCTTAGAGATGGCGTAGAGCGATTCCCACTCCTCGCGCTGCGCCTCGTTCCCGGCGATCTCGGCATAGAGCGATTCCGGCACCCGGTCGATTGTCACGCAGTACTGGGTCTCCAGCACGAACTTCCTCTTCAGCCACAGCCGCCTCTGGAAGTCCTCGAGCTGGGCAAGGAAGGCGATGATCTTCTCACCGAGTGTCCGGATCGCCCTCATCCGCGCGATCGCCCGCCGCACGGCCGCCGCGTTTCCCGGTTCCAGATCGTCGAGATTCAGGACTTCGGTCTTGAGATAGAGGTCGAACTCCCGCAGCAGGAACCCGCCAAGGTCCTTGTGGATGAAGTAATCGAAGCTGTTCTTTGCGGTGTAAGCGGCGATATGGCGGTCGAGCGTCGTCCGCTCCGGAAAAGACTCCGTAGGCTCTGGGCGCGCGAGCGCCGCCTGCCATTCGGCCGGGGCGGCCCTCCGGATGCGGTTCGCGGCATCCTCGTTGATCTTCGCCTGTTGGGCGTTCCCGTTCCCGGGGAACTGGCGCTTTTCGGCGTTGGCCAACGGCCGGTGCTCGAAGCGGACAACAAGGTCCCCGCTATCCACAGTGACGGCGTCCCGGCCGCTCGCGAGGACGAAGCGGCGGGTACGCCCATGCGCCTCCTTGGCATTGTCCCGCGTTCCTACCGCCGCCGCCGTCTCGAACCGGGCGCGGCGATCCGCTTCCGCACCATCCGCCACCCGGAAGACGTAGGAGGCGTAGTTCTCCATCGTCTTTATGTAGTACTGGTCTGCGGTCGCCCAGTGAAGCTTCACCTCTTCCCCGTCGTAGGGGATCAGGTAGGCGGTGTGACCGGCAGAGGAGTAGCGGCGCTGCGCAGCGAAATCACCGTCGTTGTAGTAGCGCTCGAAGAAGCTCGCGAGGTGTTTGTAGACATCGCCCTCGTCGAGGTCTTCCGGCGACAGCCCCTCGATCTCTGCGCGCAGGCGCCGTACCTCGGGCGCGTCCGAAGGTGGAACGCCAAGTTCGCGGGCAATCGCTTCCTTCTCCGCGAGTTCCTTCTTTGCCTCGTCCAGATCCTTGCGGACCGACAAGCCGAGAAGCGTCCGCGCCTGCGGCAGCAGGTCCTCGCCCAAGAAACGCTCGACCTCGGCCCGCTTCAGATTCATGATCCGGTAGAGGCCGAAATCCAGATCGCCGCGGTCGAGCTGGAACATCTCCCGGAGCACGTCCCGAAGTCGCTCGAACTTCGCCGACTGTCCGGGACCGGGGTCGTTCCCGGCGCCGGAATCCGGTGAACGGCTTTCGGGCATGCTACTCCTAGCCTAGCGAGACCGGTGCGACAAACATCGTCATCCTGATGGATTGGATTCTCTCTCGCCGCGCTTCGCGCGGCGATGCCGGTCTGGAGACCGGCGGTCCCTTCGCGGCGGCACGTCTCGGCTCGACACCGGCGGCCTCATTCTCTTACCGCGGGTCGGTGGTGGGACGCATCCCGTCGGAGCCACCACCCAGATGCCGGTCGAAGAAGTCCGTCATGCGGCGGTAGCTGTCGCGGCGGGTGGGGATCTCGTCCCAGCCGTGGTCTTCGACCGGATAGACGACCAGGTCGAAGTCCTTCTGCTTCTCGATGAGCATCTGCGCCAGCCGGAAGGAGTCCTGGATCTGCACGTTGTTGTCCACCAGGCCGTGCTGGATCTGGAGCGCATCCGCTAGCCCGTCAGCGTAGTACACCGGGCTCGAGACCCGGTAGGCCTCCTCGTCGTCGAGCTGGTTGCCGTTCAGGATCCGGCTCGTGTATCCCTGGTTGTAGTGGACCCAATCGGTGACCGGGTAGAGCGCCACCCCGGCGGCGTATTTTCCCGGGTTCCGGAAGAGGGACATGAGGGTGAAGAAGCCCCCGTAGGAG
The DNA here is from genome assembly GCA_965250045.1 of Candidatus Marinacidobacterium sp. GTDB lineage: Bacteria > Acidobacteriota > Vicinamibacteria > Marinacidobacterales > Marinacidobacteraceae > Marinacidobacterium. The sequence goes on along the minus strand of OZ252286.1, from coordinate 1,270,022 downwards.
CCTCCGTAGACCCCGATCCGGTCCCGCGCCACCCCCCGCTGGTCCACCAGGATGTCGAGCAGCGGCAGCGCGCTGTCGATGTCCGAGACCCCCATCTGCCGGTAGGCGTAGGTGCGGTTCCGGTGTCCGTAACCCGAGCTGCCCCGGTAGTCCACCGACGCGGCCGCGTAGCCGTTCTGGATCAGGTAGTTGGCGTAGACGATGCTCCCGGCTCGGGCCCAACCCTTCACGACCGCCTGGGCGCATTCGCCGCAGCCGTGGGCATAGACCACCGCCGGCGTCGCTCCGGGGGTCGCACCGGGAGGCGCATCCCAGATCCGCGCCCAAGCAGTCGTCCCGTCGGACAGGTCGTACTCGACGATCTCACTGTCCGCCCAGGCGGTGCGGTAGAACGCCTCGGTTCCGCTCTTCGTGATCCGGACCGGCTCGGCCCCGGCCGCCGCATCCATAAGATAGAGGTCGCCGAACTCGGTAAGCGACTGACTGACCGCGGCGACTCGGCCCCCGTCCGGGGAAACCGACCAGGAGTGCATCGCTTCACCGCCCGTGACCTGTTCGAGGGCACCGCCGCGAGCCGGCAACCGGTAGAGGTGTTCCTCACCGGGATGCTCCTGGCTGGTGGTGACGAGGAAGGAGTCCCCTCCGGGGGCGAGTTCCGCCCGCCGCACCTCGAACTCACCCTCGGTGAGTGCTGTCACCTCGCCCTCGAGATTCGCGAGCAGCAGCATCGCCCAACCGCTCGAAGTGGAGCCGAAGGCGAAAGCCTGGCTGTCCGGGAGCCATTCGAGGTACCCCGGTGACCAGCGGCCCACCACCAGCGGTCCGCCGATCCAGGCCTCCTCCTGCTGGTGATCCACCGGCCGCAGGGTGCCGGTCTCAAGGTCCATGAACGAAATCCAACGCTCCTTGTGGTCCATGGAGAGCACCTGCATCACGCCCTGCTTGCCGTCGGGACTCCACCACGGACCGTGGATCGCGGTGTCCTTCTCGATCCCGTCCTCTACCCAGCGGATCTCGATGTCTTCGGTGCGGACGGTGCGGTCCACCGCCACGATGCCCATTCGCCACGAGGGCAGCGATTCCCCGACCTTGGGGCGGGCGTCCTTCTCGGTCGCCTGCCCGCTCTCGTTGACGAACTCCATGAAGCTCGTGCGCTTCCGGTCCGAGGGGTCCTTCCGCGACCGGAAGACGAGGTACTTCCCGTCGGGCGACAGGCGGATGTCCACCGCCTTTTCGCCCTTGGGGACCGGAATCTCCTGGGGCAACAGATCGTTGTGATCGCGGCGGAGCTGGTCGCGGCGCTCGTCCCTTTCCTTTCGCTCGCGCACCACCTGGACGAGTTCGCTCTGCTGAGCCTTGAGCCAGGTCTGCTGATCGGTCTCCTTCTCCTTGGCCGGCACCACGACCGCGATCTGTCGGGTGGCGCCGGAGGCGACATCGTGTTCCCAAAGATCTCCATTTTCGGGAGCGTTTGCCGAGAGGCCCTTCGTCGCGAACAGGACTTTGGTCCCATCCGGACTGAGGCGCAGTTGGCCAATCTGGCCGGCGACCGCGTAGACCGGACGGCTACCGCCGTCCGCAGTCCACACGTACAAGGAACCCTGCCAGCTCCAGGCGGCCGTCTCTCCAGATACGGTCCGGACAGCATTCGTCGACGGAACCCGACGGATCTCGTCCTCGGTCAGCTCCCGGAGGGTCCGTCCCTCCCGGTCGACCGCGAACCAGGGATCGTCGTCAGCGAGCTGATCCGGCAGGGGATCGTCGCGCCAATGGAAATAGACCTCCATTCCATCGGGCGACCAACGGACGTCCCGCGGCGCAAGCCCGAATACGCGGTTTCCACCCCCGAGGTGATCGAGCGTGAGCCGGAATGAGGGATCGGCATCGGCCGCGGTGAGATCCGACTGGGAGCGGAGCTGGGCTCCGGCCAGCGCGGGCAGGATGAGGAAAAGGACTGCTATCGATATTGCCGGTCTTGGCCGCATTTCGGCCTCCTTCAACGGATCAGCAGGATCCGGTCGTTGGCGGGATAGAACCATTCCACACCCCGTTCGGTGACGATGGCATCGTCTTCGAGGGGAATGCGGACTTTGGCGCCGCCGAACTCGTCGGCCTTCGTGTAGGCGAAGAGTTCGATGGAGAACATGTTGGAGGGCACGATCTCGTACTCGAGCCGGGTCGGGTTGAACCAGGCGATCGAGGGACCGATCCCGTGGCCGAGATTGCCGACCGAGTGGCAGCCGATCACAACGTCGGTGGTGTCCTGGTCGGTGGGCTGGTTGAACTCGATCATCTGGAAGCCGGCCTCGGTCAGCGCCTCGCCGACCCGCTCCAGCATGGCCCCGGCCGTCGGGCCCGGTTTGATGGTGCGGCGGACCACGTCCCGCGCGGCGCGCCCGCGATCGAAGGCGTTCTGGATCCCCGGGGGTGCTGCAACCTCTGTGTCCTTCAGCACGTACGCGATCCGCTTCATGTCGGTGTAGAAGTTCAGATACCCCACACCCCAGTCGATCATCAGCAGATCGCCCCGCTGAATGATCCGCTCGTTCGAGGTGGCCTCGATGCCGGTCGGACCCGTGACGTAGATGGAGGGCATCCCGAACGAGGTGTCGAGGCCGTTCTCGAGCAACTGCTGCTCGATCCACCACGCCACGTCCTCGAGCGCCGTGATCCCCGGGGTGATCACCTCATTCGAGAAAGCACGCTCGGCGATCTTCCGTGACCATTCGCCGGCCTCCCCGAAGGCCACGATCTCACTGGCCACCCGCCGGGACCGGAAGTCGGAAATGAGTTTCTCGGCCGATACCATGCGGTCCGCGTAGGGCTCGCCGAGCGTCTCGCGGAGGTGGAGCCAACTCGTGTGCGACAGCCCGTCCGCAGCGCCGATGCTGCGCGACATGTTGACGCCGATCCGCTGCGGGTCGCGCTCCCGCACGAACTCGGCGAGATCGGCGCTACCGACCACCTGGTCGTAGACCCCGCAGCGCTCGATCTTGTAGCCGGTGATCCCGATGGCGACCCGCTCGATTCGGCCGTCTCCCGGGTCGGTAAAGATGATGTAGCCGGTGCTGCCCACGTAGCCGCGGCCGAGATCCTCCCAGAGGGGATCCCTGAGACCCTCCTTCATCACCGTGATCCACATGTCGATGCCGTTGCCGCGCATGGCCTCGGGCAGGACAAGATCGAACTTGTCGGCGCGAATCTGACACATCCGCTCCCAGCGAATGCGCGCTTCGGTCTTGGCGCCGGCATCGGCCGGAACGAACGCCAGCATGAGGATCGCAACAACGGATCCTTGAAGAAGGAATCGACTCATCGGGTACCTCCGGCGGAGAGAGTACGCCAGAGTCGATCCTCGGTGGTCCGCCCCGATTCCCTGCGGGCGGCGTGACTCTTGAGGGAAGCTATTGGGCGGGCGACTCCGAGGAGTCTTCGGCTCCGGTCCCTTTCGCCGCGCGGGCTTCCACGGGCCCGGGACCTTCGCCCGGCTCGTCGCGGGAGGCCGCGATTCCCAAGTCTCCACCTTCGGCGAACATCTGCTCAAAGCTGGCGCGCACCGCTTCGGCCGCGGCCCGCCCTTCCTCGCTGAGATCCTCGCTATCGTCAGCCAGCAGCTCCGCCGCTTCCCTCGGGTCATAAACCTCGAGTTTGCCCGCCGCCAGTTCGGCAAGAGCGATCGCGGTCGGCCGGCGCGAGGGCGTCTTCAACTTGGGCGCAGCGCCCAAAATGAGTTGCCGCACCCGCTGGGCTACGGCGTTCGCCTGCAGAAACGGGCTCGCTTCTTCAATTTTCAAGGGGATGGCCTCCGCACTGAGACACCGGACCCACCTCCGGTCGAACCCGGAATCCTAGCGCGACCCCTCTTCCAAGATTCCGGAACGGCGGCTCGCTATTCCAGGAGCTCGCGGAAAATCTCCAGCGAACCGGGCGTTGCCCAGTCCCGGGCTCCCACGATGTGAGATGCGAGGGTTCCGTCGCGGCGGATGATCCAGGTTTCGGGAAACTGGAACACTTCGTAGCGGCGCGAGATGCGCTTTCCGAGGTCGTGGAGCACCAGGAAGCGCAACCTGTGCTCGGCCACAAACGGCGGAATGTCCGAGTAGCGCTCGTCCACCGACACGGCGACCACCGTCAACCCGTCTTCACCCAGGAGATCCTGAAGACGCTGGAGCGACGGCATTTCTTCGACACACGGCGGGCACCAGGTAGCCCAGAAGTTCAGCACCACCACCTGACCGGCGAAATCCGAGAGGCGGTGGGGACGCCCTTCGAGGTCCAGCAGCTCGAAAGGCGGCGCCGGGGTCTCCGGCGTGGGGGGGGCCGGCTTCTCGGCGCAGGAGGCGCCGAGGAGCGCCACCGCCAGCAGTGGCAGCGCCCAAGCCCCGCGACGTCTGACCGACCGATTACCGGCATCACCGGGGAGACCCATCGCAGATCGGAACGGCTCAGGCAGAGCCGGGTTCCCCCAGGAAGAAAAGCGAGAGCCCGGCAAGCGTCTTCGCGTCCTCAAAAGCACCCGCAACCAGCCGGCGGCGTCCCTCTTCGATGGAGATCTCGACCAGGTCGATTTCTTCCCCGAAGTCCGTGTCCTGCTCGCCCGGGGTAAGGCCTTCCGCCTGGAAGAGGTGGATCACCTCGTCGCAGAAGCCCGGGGCACTGAAGAACGACCCGAGCGGGCGCAGGTTTTCCGCGGTGTAGCCCGTTTCTTCGCGAAGCTCGCGGCGGGCCGTATCTTCCGGGTCTTCCCCCGGTTCGAGCGTTCCGGCGGGGATCTCAAGGAGGAACCTGCCGGTGGCATACCGATATTGCCGGACCATGACGAATTCGCGTTCCGGGGTCACGGCAACGATCGCCACCGCTCCGGGATGGCGGACGACCTCGCGGTGCACTACCGGGCCGTATTCGTTCGGCCCTACGGGTTCTCTTGCCCGATCGAGTTCCAGGCGTAGCAGGCGCCCGGAAAACGGAACTCTGCGGTCGATCAGTTGGGCGGAAACGGCGGTGGATTGATCGGGCATGAAGGCATGCAGTGTAAGGGTGGCTGGCGTGGAAAAATGCGCCGCCTACGGGAGTCTTCGCAACCATGACCACTCGACTCACCCTCCTGGCCGGGCTGATCCTGTTCGCGCCCGGCCTCGTCCAGGGACAGCCAACAGAGATTGGAGACGAAGCGCTACCCCTGGAAAGAGAGGGGTATCAGCATCTGTTCAACTACGACTTCGAGGAAGCCGATCAGGTGTTTCAGCGCCTCGGAGATCAGTTTCCCGACTACGCCGCCGGGCCCTACGGCCGCGCCAGCATCATCTGGATGAAGGCGGCCCAGCGCAGCGGGGGAATGCGGGGATCCTCCCACCGGGGCGACCGGTATTGGGAGCAAAGCGGAACCCCGGAAGTGAGCGATGAAGAAATAGAACTCTTCGAAAGCTAACTCGCTGAAGCAGTCGAGCGCTGTGAGCAGGTACGCGAGCGCCATCCCGCGGATCTGCTGAACCGCTATTACCTGGGCGCCACCGAAGCCATGAAATCCGCCTGGGATGTCACGGTGACCCGCTCCTATTTCTCCGGAACTCGAGCCATGCGCAGAGCGGTCGGGCACCACCGCAGCATCCTGGAAGAGGATCCCGACTTCACCGGCGCCTACCAGGTCCCGGGCGTCTACGACTACGGGATCGCAACCCTGCCGCGCGCCCTCCGCATGCTCGCGTTCCTCTTTGGCGTTCGGGGCGACAAAGAGCGGGGGCTGGATTGGCTCGCCCGGACCGCACAAGAAGGAGAGCGCTCGCGCTGGGGCGCACTCTGGGCCAGGTGCTCTTCATGCAGCGGGAGGACCGGCTCGAAGAAGCCCTCGTTGCCATCCGAACGCTCCGGGAGCAGAACCCGGACTACGCCCTCGAAGAGTTAGCAGCCTGTGGTGAAACCCAGGCGGCCCAGTTCTCCCGGTGGGGGCTCGAGCGGCGATGCATCCCGCCTGAACCGCCCCCCCACCGGGAGAACTGGCGCTTTGCGGCGCTCTGCGTTGCGTTTCGGTCGAAATACACTCGTGTATTCCTCCCTCACGCGCCTTGTCAGCCGGGCCCCCACCGGGAGGACCTGGCCCCACCGGGAGAACTGGGCCTCCCCGCTCTCGGCGCTCACCCGGGTTTCACCACAGGCTGCTAGGGGTCCACCTGCACCACGGAGAGAGCGCCGAGGCACGTGAAGAGGTGCTCGCCTTCATCGAGCGGCGGGATGCCGGTTTCGGGAACTACCATCTGACCCCGGGCGGCCTCCCGGAACTCAGGCTGGGCGAGTCCTGGCTGTTTGAAGAGAGGTGGGAGGAAGCGGAGGCAGCCTTCTCACGGGGTCTCGAGTCCTCTCCGCCTTCCGACATCCGGCTAATGCTGCACTTCCGCCGCGGCAATGCCCGCGACGGCTTGGGTCAGCGCCAGAGGGCGCTTTTCGACTACAACCGGGTTCGGCAGATCGGTGGGGACAAAGTGCTCGAAGGCTGGGCGAAGGACCTGCGCAAGACGCCTTGGCCCGCGGGCGCCCCCGAGGGGTCCCGGCCGCACTAGGCAGGGGAAGGCGGCCCGGAGGCCGCATTCCCTGCCTTTGCCGTTCGGCGAACGGCGGAAAGACGCTTATTCGGCGGCGCTGTAGGTGAAGCTGGCGTCCGCGGTGGCCGACTCACCGACCGTCACGGCCATTTCCATCTCACCGAGGCGCTCGTGCCACACGCCGACGGTGTAGTCACCCGGCGGCAGGTTGCCGATGTTGAAGGAGCCGTCCATGCTGCTGACCGCGAAGTACGGGTGGTCGAGGACCCCCGCATAGCTGTTCATCCAGCGGTGCACGTCGCACCTGAAGGGGACCATGACTTCCACGCTGTCGAAGGTCCGGGTCGTGCTCATGTTTGCCACCGGCTGGCCGATGTTGAACTCCCGGTTCGCGGAGGGGCTGGCGTGGATGTTGTGGAGTGTCGCGTCGCTGTTCAGGATGTTCAGCGGCTGACCCACCTGGAGCCCGAGCACGTGGGGCACATAGAGGCACCCCTCCTGGTTCAGGGTGACCGACTCGGCCGGCGCCGGGAAGCTCATGCCTTCGAGACCTCCCTTGATGTAAACGAAGGCGTTCTGCAGTCCGCCCTCCATATCGGTGATCACGAACTCGGTCATTACGGCGCCCTCGTGCATTCGGGCGCAGTTCGGGTCGGCGGCCATCTGGATGGTGTCCGCCGGCGGGGCGTCACCGTCGAGCATGACCTTGCCGCTGATGGTGCCGGCGGTCGCTGGGTCCACGGTGATCAGGGCGGCGGCCGGAACGGCCTCCATCGCGGTGTCGGATTCACCGCCACCGCACCCGACGAGCAGGGCGAGGGCGAGGGGAATCGCGAGCAGAAGGAGCGTGCGAGGGGCTCTGTGAAGCATCTTACGGGGAACCTCCGTTCCATGGGCAGGGGGGATGAACTACGGTCCACAACCGGTGGGCCTGACAGACTCGGGCCGCACCTGACAGCCGGGAAACCGACTCAGAGGGGCGGATTCGCCCCTGAATTGAGGGAGGAATTGTAGCAGCCCGTGAAGACTGCATCCCGATTTGGATCGAAGACGCGGTTTGGAGGCCCTTTCCCGACGGGGAGCGCCCCTTTGTCCGTCTCGCGCGCCAGAATAGACGGACCCCACGGGAGGTTCGCCATGTCCGTCCGGATTCGGAGGCTACTGGTCTGTTGCGCGTTTGCGCTCGCCCTCGCGATCTCCTTGGCCGGAACCTTGGTGACCGCGGCCGCCCAACGGGGTCAGCAGGATCCCTTCAGGATCCAGGTGCAGGTGGAGGCGGTGAGCCTGGGAGTGGCGGTCAGTGATGACCGCGGCCGCTTCGTCTCCGGTCTGACCGCCGATGACTTCGTAGTGCGCGAGGACGGGGTTCCTCAGCAGATCACTTTCTTCGCGGCAGAGGCGGCGCCGCTCACCATCTTGGTTCTCCTCGACGCCTCACTCAGTATGCGGGCGAGCCTCGACTACGTGAAGGAGGCAGCCGGTACCTTCGTGGACCGGCTCTGGGAGGGCGACCGCGCCATGATCGGCGAGTTCAACGACCGGGTGCGATTCGGGGGAGAGTTCACCGACGATCGATTCCGGCTCACCACCAACATCATGGCTCTGAACCCGCTCGGGCCGACCGCGCTCTACGACGCCTCGATCCTCGCGCTGGAGCGCCTCTACTTCGCCGACGGAGACCGCAAGGCGCTCTTGATCTTCACCGACGGCGACGACTCACGGAGCATGGGCTTCGGGAGTGAAGCGAGCGCCGGCGACGCCATCGAGGCCGCCCGGCTCACCGACGCGGTGGTGTACGCCATCGGGTTCGAAGGCAACGGGGCTCGCGTCAACAAGCGGTTCCTCCGCCGGCTGACCGAGGAAACGGGAGGTCAGGCGCTCTTCCCCGAGCGCACCGGAGATCTCATCGGGAGTTTTTCGCGGATTGAGGCCGACCTCCATGCGCAGTACCGGCTCGCCTACATCCCGAGGAAGACCGAGAAGGAGGGCGAGTGGCGCGAGGTGGAGGTTTCCGTCCGGGGACGGCGGAACCTGACGACAAGGACCCGGAACGGGTACTACGCGATCCCGAGCGGCGAGTAGCCTCGCGCGGTCAGGAGATCCCGCTAACAGCCTGTGGTGGAACTCGGGTGAGCGCCGAGAGCGGGGAGGCCCAGTTCTCCCGGTGGGGGGCGGTTCAGGCGGGATGCATCGGCGCTCGAGCCCCCACCGGGAGAACTGGGCCGCCTGGGTTTCACCACCGGCTGTTAACAGCCTGTGGAAAAAGTCACGCGGCATTCGAACGGCGATGCATCCCGGCTGAACCGGGCCGCTTCGCGACCCTCATCGTTGCGTTTCGGTCGGAATACACTCGGTATTCCTCCCTCACGCGCCTTGTCAGCCGGGCGCCTCGCCGTTCTCGGTGCTCACGTCACTTTCTCCACAGGCTGTTAACGGGGACCTCGCCGCGAATCGCGGTGGCGCGGATTCCCGGAACCACCGCTGCCGCCACCTTGCGCGCACGTCTCCGGCGCGAGACCAGCACGTAGCCGGCCAGGGAGCCGAACACCGTGTAAGGCATCACGAGGAGGAACAGGATCGCCCGGTTGAAGCCGGCGGCCGCCTCCGGGTTCTGCTCGAGCGCAGTCCGGCACATGGAGCACTGCGCCAGCGCGTCGGCTGGCGCGAGCGCGATGAACGCAATCGCCGCAACGATCAGCGTGACTAGGCTGGAGCGGGACATCGGGTCAGCCGAGGCTGCGGCTCGCCAGGATTTGGGTTCCATCGTAGGCGGGCAGGACGAACATCAGGATGGCGGTAACGAACAGCCCGACGAGCACCGTGAGGATCAGGCCCAAGTGCTCGAATTTCAGATGCATGTAGTAGAAGATGATGAGTGTCGCCTTGATCGCCGACCCGAACAGGAGCATCACGACCGCCAGGGCGGCCGGCAGCCCGGCCCCCTCGATCGCGATCATGAGCAGGGTGACCGTGAGCAGCACCGCCCAGAGAATCCAGTAGCCCCGGTAGGGGTGAGCCGCTTCGGTGGACATGAGCGAGCCTCCCAGAGTTTCCTAAACCAGGTAGAAGAGGGCGAAGACGAAGACCCACACCAGGTCCACGAAGTGCCAGTAGAGGCCGGCGTTCTCGACTCCGGCCGCCGAGTACTTCCCGAGCGCCCGCCGGATGGCGACGATCAGCAGCACCGTCACCCCGGTGAGGACATGGAAACCGTGGAACCCGGTGATGATGAAGAAGAACTGGCTGAAGGTGGGCGAACCCCACGGATTCCCGGTGATCCCGCCGCCTTCGTGGATGAAGTGGGTCCATTCGTATACCTGCATCCCCAGGAAACCGAAGCCGCCCAGGATGGTCAGCCACAGACACAGGGTGACCATCTTCCGTCGTTCGAGTTCCGCGGCGGCCACCGCGCAAGCCATGGTGGCCGACGAGCTGATGAGGACGAACGTCATCGCCGCGATGTACGGCAGGCTGAAGACCTCGCTCTGCTCCGGCCAATCTCCGGTGGCGATCCGCACCACCCCGTAGCTCGCCAGCAGGCCGGCAAACAGCAAGGCGTCGGTGACGATGAAGAACCACATCATCATCTTTTGCCAGGTCACGCCGAAGGGGCTCGCAGCGCCCCCCCAGTCGGCCTGGGCAATCGCGGTCTGGCTCATGCGTCCTCCTCTCCCGGTCGGCTCCCTGTCAGCATCGAAGTCTGGGGCGCAAACATCAGCCGAGAAGAGACAGTACGGCCAGCAGATAGATCCACAGGCCGCCTACGAAATGCCAGTAGATGGCGGTCAGGGTGGGCGCGTCCGAGCGCCCCGGAACGAGCCGGCCGGCGGCTGCAAGCCCGAAGAGGGCGAGCAGCGCGATCACTCCGGCGAACAGGTGGACGCCGTGGACCCCGGTCAGCACGAAGAAGAACGAACTCTTGGGGTGGCTCTGGAGATAGGTCCCGGCCTCGTTGAGCGCGATCCAGGCGGCGAACTGGCTCGCGAGAAAGCCGGTGCCGAGCGCCGCGGTGGCGGCGCTCCAGGAACGGAAGGAGGACAGCCTGCCTCGCTGGAAGGCCCGGCGCGCAAGCTCGAGGGTGACGGAACTCGCCAGGATGAGCGCGGTGCTCAGCCAGAGAACCGGCGGCAGTTCGAGAACCGCCCAATCGCCGCCGCCGCTCCGCACGATGTAGGCGGAGGTGAAGGCGGCGAAGAGCATCGTGATCCCGCCGAGACCTACCAGCACGCCGAGGCGGTTGATCTGGCGGCGGTCGGAGGAGGACGGCGCCGCGTCGATCGGCCCCACTATTCCGCTCGTCAATTCGCTCATCTGGCCGCTCATCTGGGAATTCACCTTCGTCAGTCCTGCCGGGCAGACTACTCAGCCTCCCATTGCGGCGTGAAGTCGCGCTTCTTGCCGGGCGCGCTGTACTCGTAGGGCCAACGGTGGGCTTCGGGGATCTCGCCCTCCCAGTTCCCGTGGCCGGGGTGGGGCGGCGTCGACCATTCGAGACCCGCGGCATTCCACGGGTTCTCGGTAGAGGGCGCCCCGCGCCGCATGCTGGCGAAGTAGTTGTAGATGAAGATCAACTGCCCGGTGAACAACACGAACGCGGAGATCGTGATGAACACGTTGACCGGCTGGAGCGGCTGCAGGTACTCGTAGACGTTCGGGTCGTAGAGGCGGCGCATCATTCCCGAAATGCCCAGATAGTGCATCGGGAAGAAAACCGCGTAGTAGGCGATGAAAGTGATCCAGAAATGGATCTTCCCGAGACGCTCGCTCAGCATCCTGCCGAACATCTTCGGGTACCAGTAGTAGACCGCCCCGAAGGCGCCGAAGAGCCCGGCGCCCGCCATGATGAAGTGGAAGTGCCCGACGACGAAGTAGGTGTCGTGCAACTGGATGTCGACCGCGTTGGTCCCCAGGAAAATCCCGGTCAGACCGCCGGTCACGAACAGCGAGACCACACCCAACGCGAACAGGGACGCCGATGTGAATTGGATTCGGGCCCTCGCGATCGTGAACAGCCAATTGAAAGCCTTCACCGCCGAAGGAATGGCGATCGCAAGGGTCGTCACCACGAAGACGCTGCCGAGGAACGGGCTCATCCCGCTCACGAACATGTGGTGTCCCCAGACCAGGAAACTCAGGGTGCCGATCGCCATGATCGCGTAGACCATGGAGCGGTACCCGAAGATGGGGCGCCGACAGAAGGTCGCCAGGATGTCCGAGGTGAACCCCATCGCCGGCAGCATGATGATGTAGACCTCGGGGTGACCGAGGAACCAGAACAGGTGCTGCCAGAGAAGAGGAGTGCCGCCCTCGTGCGGCATCAGGGTGTCACCGATGAAGATGCCCGCCGGGAGGAAGAAGCTGGTGCCGAGGGACCGGTCGAAGGTCAGCAGGACGGCGCCGGCGGCGAGGGCCGGGAAGGACAGGAGCCCCAGGATGCCGACCACGAACTGGGCCCAGGTGGTCAGCGGCATGCGCATCATCCGGAGCCCCTTCGTCCTGAGGTTCAGGATGGTGACCACGAAGTTGAGGCCGCCCATGGTGAACGACGCCACGAAGAAGATCATCCCGACGAGCCACAGCGTCTGCCCGGTATCCGAACCCGGGATGGCGCTTCGGATCGCCGAGAGCGGGGGATAGGCGGTCCATCCCGAGGCCGCGGCGCCGCCCTCGACGAAGAACGAGATGATGATGATGATCGCCCCCGGAACCACGGTCCAGAAGGACAGCATGTTCAGGAAGGGGAACGCCATGTCGCGCGCGCCGATCTGCAGGGGAATCAGGAAGTTCCCGAAGCCGCTGACCGGAAGCAGCGAGAGGAGGAAGAACACCATGATCGTCCCGTGCATGGTGAACAGCGACACGTAGAACTCGGGCGTCATGATCCCGCTGGCCATCCCGACGGGGAACAGGTTCTCGAGGAAGGGCCAGGGCGCCGAGGGGAAGCCGAGCTGGAGCCGGATCAGCACCGCCAGGATCCCGCCGATGAACCCCATGGACATCGCGAGCGTGAAGTACTGCTTGCCGATCATCTTGTGATCGAAGGTGAAGACGTACCTGCTCACGAAACCTTGCTTGTGGCCGTGCTCCATCGCTTTCTCCAGTCAGTTGGTGGGGTCCGCTGCCTCGATTGCCCTGATTTGCACCGCTACTGCGCCGCCGGCGCCGGATCGCTCGCCGCCGGAGCCGCCGCGGCCACCTCGATCGCCGGCGCGTTCTCTGCCAGCCACTGCTGGTAGTCGGCCTCTTCCATCACTTCGAGGAAGGCGCGCATCCGGTAGTGGCCGAGCCCGCAGAGTTCGGCGCAGGCCACCTCGTAGCTTCCGGACTTGACGGGGGTGAACCACACCTCGGTGTTCATACCCGGCAACAGGTCCTGTTTCACCCGGAAGTTCGGCAGGAAGAAGGCGTGCTGGACGTCTTTCGAACGCAGCAGGATCCGGGCCGGACGATCCACGGGGAGAACCAACTGGTTGGTCAGGACCCAGTCGTCGCCAGCCGCCGCGTCGCTCTCGTCGAGGCCGACCTGGTTGTCGATGGCGTAGAGCGTCGGATCGAAACGGCCGAACTCGCCGTCGGCGCCCGGATAGTGGAAGTCCCACTGGAACTGCGCTCCGACCGCCATGACGGTCACCGCGTCCTCGGGCGCCGGTCCCCTGACCCGATCCCAATAGATCAGACCGGTGAAGACGATCGGAATGAGGATGACCGCGGTGCCGATCGTCCAGGTGAGTTCGAGTTTGTGGCTTTCGTGCCAGTAGCTCGATTCGGCGCCCGGCCGGTCGCCGCGGTAGCGGTAGATCACATATCCGAGGCCGAGCTGGAACAGGATGTAGGCGGCGCCGGTGATCCCGAGGATCACGTAGTAGAGGGTGTCCAGGTAGCCCCGGTCGGAAGCCAGTTCCGGCACCCCGTAGCGCAGGAAGTAGAGCGACGAGAGCAGGACGATCGCCCAGATGGCAACCGCCATGGCGATCCCCTCGAAACCGCCGGTGCGCGCCTTCGCTTCATCAGCCATTGAACGTTTCTCCTGGGTGTTGCTGACGGGACGCCCGCTGGCGAAGGCGCCCCGGCGCGGTTTCGATCAGGGATCCGGGTGGTGGACCATCGAAGGCGATCACCGGTCGTAGTTCATGAGGTAGGAGGCGACCGCGCGCATTTGCGCCATCGGATCTCCATCCAGAACGTCAGGAAGAGCCGTCAGCCGGTTGCCCTGCTGATCGGTCGGCCAGAACTGCGGCATCTGGGTTCCCGGCGTGACGGACTGCGGATCGAGCAGCCAATCAATGATCCATTCGTGGGTGAGCCGTTCGCCGGAGAGGCGGAAGGACGGCGCGAGCTGCGAGGCCTCCATGGTGCCGGCGGCCGAGGCGATGTGGCAGCGCTCACACTGGAGCTGATCGAGGAGCTGCGCGCCCACCCGGAGCTCCTGCCGGTCGTACACCCGGTCCTGTTCGGCGTCGAACGGCTGGGCGCCGTCCATCGCGAGGAATCCGGAGATCAGCGTGTTCGCTTCCTCGTTGGTGAAGTTGAAGCTGGGCATCCGAACATTCAGCCAGAACCGCACATCGCTGGGGTCCTGAAGGAAGTGGTACAGCCAGTCCGCCTGCGTCCGCTTGCCCTGGGTGTTCAGGTTGGGAGGACGCAAACCGGTGTCCTCGATCGTGTCGTAGATCCCGCCCCCGACTCCGTCAATGAGATGGCAGCCGCGGCAGTTGTAGTTGTGGATGAGATGGCGGGCGTCCTCGGCGACGGCTTCCGCCGCCGAGAGGGTCTTGACCCCTTCCTGGGGGAACTCGTCACGCACCAGGCCGAGGACGTTCCTCACGACGTGCTGCCGGTCGCCGTCCGAGAAACCGAACTGCGGCATCCGCAGCTTCTCACCCGGGCTCTTCACCTTCCCCTGGTCGTAGGTGCGAGGGGCGGCGAGCTTCTGCTCCAGCCACGACTGACGGGTGTGCGGAATGTCCACGTAGCCGAAGTCGAGCCGGGTGACCATCTTGGATCCCCAGGTGGAGAGGTCCACGCCAATCTTCTGGGCATCCTCGAAACCGCCGATCTCGTGGCACCCGAAACAGCCATAGCGGCGGATCAGCCGTTCTCCCGAATAGAGGAGCTTCTCCTGCTCCGACATCCCGGCGAGACGCTCGGCGGCCATGGCGTCGGGCAGCCCGGTCTTCAGGAACTCGCGAGTGATCTCGTCGAGCTGCCCGGCGTTCGCCGCGGGCACCTCCGCGGCGCCGAAATCCGCCGCTTCCCGCCCCATGAGCCAGGCAGTGATGTCGGCCGCCTCCTGATCGGTGAGGCGGAGGTCCGGCATGAAGGTCTCTTCCCAGTAGTGCCGGGGGTTCTTCACCCATTCGTAGACGAAGCCGGCGTCCAGTTTGGTAGCGGTGCCGGTCAGGGCCGGACCGCGACGGCGGTAGATACTCGCCTGGTCGTAGCCGTTCTCGTCGATGAGGTGGCAGCCGAGGCAGCCGACTTCGCTCACAAGCGCTTCACCGCGGGCGGTGTTCCCCCGCGGGGGCGCGCTGTAGTCGGCTTCATCGCTCGAATTCTCGAAGACGTACTCCACGATCGCGGCCACTTCGGTGTCGTTGCGGCTCTTGAGTTCGGAGTCGGGGTTGTTGTCGAGGTCCCAGAAGCGGGGCATCCAGGTCGAAGGCCGGAACGCCTTCGGGTCGCGCACCCAGCGCGCCACGAAATCACGATCGGTCTTGTCGGCGATCCGCTTCAGCGAGGGACCGCGGTTCCGCGTGTCCTCGTAGCCGGTCGTGTTGTGACAACCCCAGCAGCCGGCGAGTTCGTAGGTCATCCGGCTCTGGTTGAGGTCCTCGGCCCGCGGGACGAAGACCTGGTCCCGGTGGCACTTGATGCAACCGGCCTCCGTGAGACCCGCCTGGTACATCGGGTTGTCCCAGTAGTGGTCTTCCTTCCAGTTGTACTTCTCGACCCAGTCGTGCTCCTCTTCCACCGACTCGGGGGTGTGGGTGGCCCCGCTGAAACTCAGCTTGCGTCCCCGGCCGAGGTGGCAGGAAGTGCAGCCGAAATCGTCCACCGGGTGGGACGACTCGCGGCTCACGTAGGTCTCGAGGTTCGGGTGGGCGGTGAAGGGCTGGGGCGCGTCTGCGTAGTCGGGGTTGTCGATCCCGAGATGACAGGTCTGGCAGCGGTCAATCCGCGGCACCCGGGCGAAGTTGAGCTCCTCGGTGACGTTCCGGACGAGCACCTGCTTGACCTCGATGGACGGATCGATGAAGTCCACGAGCGGCAGGTTCCGGAAGGTGTTCGGGAGACTCGGGGCCAGGGTGTCGAGCTTGCGGCGGGCGAGGGTGATCGCCTGGGTAAGGCTCTCCCGCTCGCCGGCCAGGTCGGTGACGCTCGACCTGAGCCTCCGCAGTTCGGCTCGTTTGTCGGTCAGTTCGAGGTCGAGGGACACCCGCAGATCGCGGGCATCGAAGAAACTCATCTCCAGCGCGACGAACTCCTCGTCACCCACCGCGCGGCCCAGCGGGGTACCGCGTTCCCGGGTCTCCTCGTAGTAGAACTTGTCGGAGTCGTAGACCGCCTTGATCTCACGCTCGCGAATGTCGGCCAGGGTGCGGCGGTCGTCCAGAGCGGCAATCTCCGTCTCCAGAGCCGCGAGCGCGGTCTGCTCCGTCTGGAGGGCCGCCTCCGCCTGTTGGAGTTCCCCTTCAACGCGCTGGAACTCTGCCGGGTTGATGCCCTGCTGGGCCTCCAGCATCTGCCGCGCCGTGAGTTCGCGCTCCATCTGAACGAACTGCCGCTGATACCCCTTCCACTCCCGGGAATAGTCGAACCAGATCATCCACAGAGTCGCAAAGAGCAAAGCTACGCTGGAGAAGGCGAAGATGACGTTCAGCCGGCTGATGTTGTGAGCGTGGCCGGGAGCGACTTTGGACACAGGAAGTTCCTAGCTGGTGGCGGGAAGCTTTCCGCACTGGAACGCGGCGCAGAGCGCCGCGGGGGAGGGGTGTGGGGAGGGGTTTCCCCTCCCCGCGAAGTTGGAGGGAATCGCGAAGCGATTCGCTCCAACACGCCGGGCCGGAAGTGTCCCGGATCCGAAAGGCTGAGGATCGAATGCGGTTCCCGATACGGACGGGATCAGGGACGCTTCTGGCACGGCTAGATGTTGAAGAAAATTTCCGGGAAGGCGACGATGTATTTCAGGTTGAAGGCCCACCGGAGATACATCTTGATGGGCAGACTCATCATCATCAGGAAGAGGCTGACCCCGAGGAAGTAGCGGGGCGCCCCCATCTTCTCGTAGTACTTGTGGAAGCTCAGCCATTTCAGCGCGCCGGGGAACCGGTCCTTCGGCCACGCCATCACAACCGGAAGCACGAACAGATAACCCCCCACCATCACGATCCCCAGCCACTCGCGGAGAAGCGCGGCCACAAAGCCACCCGAAGGTAGGGGTCGCCCGAGGAGCTTGACCCAGAAGAAGTCAGAGACGTTGACGTTCAGCAGCGGCTCCACCCGGTGGACGTCCCAGTACTCGTAGGGGCCGAAGAAGTTCCAGTTGGGACCTCTCAGGAAAGTGCCCGAAATGACCAGCAGGCACCAGAGGACCAGGAAGCCGAAGAGGAAGATGATGATCTCGGTCTTCCGCTCCCGGAAGGTGAAGTAACCGTTCCCCTTCGGGTTCACATCGATGTAGGGGATCGCCATGAGCCCCACGATGATGAGGGTGGGGAACACCACCCCGGCGAGCCAGGGATCGAAATAGACGAGCATCTCCTGCAACCCGAGGAAGTACCAGGGAGCCTTCGAAGGGTTGGGAGAGTCGGCGGGGTTGGCCGGCTGCTCGATGGGGGCCGCCGCGAGAATGGACCAGACGAGCAGGACAATGCTGAGCAGCACCATCGCCAGCATCTCGGTGTACACCAGGTCCGGCCACACCCAGACCTTTTCCGCCTCCTTCTTTTCGAGCACCTCTTCCTCGCCCGAACTCCGCTTGTCGTTCTCGACTCCTTGGTACATCGCGTACCAAGTGAAGAAGAAGACGAGGAAGATGACCCCGGTGATCGGGATGTTGTCGGGCTTCGCGACGATCAGGAAGAAGTTGGAATCCCACATGCTCGCCACGTAGAACACGGCGAGCGCCGCGAAGAAGACCTTCGCGGCCGTCTTGCTCCAGACCTTCGTGAACCGGAAGGCCAGAAGAAGGCCGATCGCGGTGATCGAAAAGAGGACCGTGGGCCCGGAAGCCCAGTTCACGAGGTCCTTGAAGAGGCCGATCACTGTCTCAGTTCGTTTCTTTCAGGAAATCCGTTCCGAGCGAACGGGTCCCCGCCTACCGGGCGGTGGCGAGTGTCTGCCTGCGTCCGTTCGCGGCGCGAAGCGCCGCGGGGGAGGAGTGTGGGGAGGGGTTTCCCCTCCCCACGAAAGACGATGGCGCGAATCGCTACGCGATTCGCGCCATCACCCCGTGGGAAAGGTGCCCCGCACGCAGAAAGAACCCACAGACTCGGCGCGCGTGTCGTCCTGGGCATAGCGCGGGGTGCTTTTTCCACGGGCGCTACATGGGCCCCGAGATGCCCCCGTCCTTGCGGACCCGCCAGAAGTGCACCGCCATGAGGAAGGCGACGATCAGCGGAAGTCCCACGCAGTGGAGCACATAGAAGCGGAGCAGCGTCGGCGCTCCCACAGCGCGCGCGCCGAGGAGAGCGAAGCGCGCATCGTTCCCCGAATTGATCAGGTTGATGTCCCCGAGGGTCAGGGAGGCCGATAGCGGACCTTCGGTGCCCAGCAGCGGGGTCGCACGCGCCATGTTGGAGCCGACCGTGATCGCCCAGATCGCCAGTTGATCCCACGGAAGCAGATAGCCGGTGAAGGAGAGGAGCAAAGTGAGGACCAGCAGGACCACCCCGATGCCCCAGTTGAACTCCCGGGGAGGCTTGTAGGAGCCGGTCATGAACACGCGCAGCATGTGCAGCCACACGGTGATGACCATCGCGTGCGCGCCCCAGCGGTGGAGTTCCCGCATGATGCCGAGCGGCACGTGCTCCTGCAGGTCCACGATGTCCGCATAGGCGTACTCCACGGTGGGCCGGTAGTAGAACATCAGGAGCAACCCGGTGAAGGTCAGCGTCAGGAACAAGAAGAAGGTGATTCCCCCCA
Source organism: Candidatus Marinacidobacterium sp. (assembly GCA_965250045.1). Taxonomy (GTDB): domain Bacteria; phylum Acidobacteriota; class Vicinamibacteria; order Marinacidobacterales; family Marinacidobacteraceae; genus Marinacidobacterium. The sequence continues at coordinate 1,251,342 of OZ252286.1, read as the reverse complement.
TGCACCAGGTGTAGCGGAGCTTGATGCCCGCCTTCCGGGACTTGACCGGGTGCAGGTGCAGGAACACGTTGCTCATCATCACGAGCGCCCGGTTCCGGTTGCTGACCGGTTTGCCGTGCCGGAAGATGGAGGTCCAGACCTGCGAGTCGGTCGCCTCCTTCCAGGCGGCGCGGAGGGGAGCGGTGATGCGTTTCAACATGACGCCCCCTTCACTTGCCTTACGTCAGGGAAAGGAACGAGGCGGAATCGGTCCACTGACCCGCTTCGAACTTGAAGAGGCGCGACTTGTCGATGAGCAACTGACCGTCCTCCGCGAGACTCACGCCGACGCGTTCCAGCGGACGGGGCGCCGGGCCCTCGAAGTTGATCCCCGTCACGTAGAACCCGCTCCCGTGACAGGGACATTTGAACTTGCTCTCGGCCTCGAGCCAGTTCGGCGTACATCCCAGGTGGGTGCAAATGGTGGACAGCGCGTAGATCTTTTCCTCGTCCCTGACGATCCACACCTGGTAGCGCTCCTTGAAACGGGTATCCACCACCCCGATCGAGAAGTCAGCCGGAAAGCCGGCCTTGAACTCCGAAGGCGGCTCGGTCAGGACGTTCGGGAACATGAACCGGCCCACGGCGGTGAGCCCGGCGGCCATGGCAGCCGTGAAAACAGCCCAGCCGATGGCCAAAAAAGGAAATTCCCTGCGGGTAACCTTTTTGGCGGCGGCGGCGGCTCGTTTGGGGGCCGGCGGACGGGCCGACTGGGCTGCTGGACTCGCCGAAGGCTCAGGCATGGGCTGGATTCAGAGGGGTATGGGATCGGCGCGGAATTCTAACGGAAGGCTCTCAGAATCGGACCACGGATTTCCCGGGGTGCTTGCCCCGGTCACGGAACCAGCGACCCACCGGGTCGCCGGCCTTCGGCAGCGAGAGCCGAAAGCGCGGCCTCCCGGACTCGCAGGTCGGGATCACTCGCCGCGACCTCCTCGAGCCGCGCCCGGACGACCGGGGTTTCGAGCACGCCCGCCGCCTGAACCACACTCAGCCGCGCGAGTGTCCTTTCGCCCTCCAGCATTCCTGGGACGCCCGCCCAGTATTCCGGTTCCATCATCCCGAGGAGCCGCTCCGCCGCCGCCTCGTCTCCGATTCGGGCGAGCGCCACGACGGCGTTCATGGACACGTCGAGGACCGGATCCTCGACCGCCCGGTTCAAGGCGCCGGCGGCCGCCGGATCGCCGATCGCGCCCAGCCCATAGACGGCCATGGTCCGCAGCCCGGCATCGTCGGTCCGGCTGGCCTCACCAAGCGCCGAGACCGCGGCTCCCCCACCGATGGAGCCGAGCGCCCAGGCGGCATAGACCCGCACGGTCTCATCCGGATCGGAAAGCGCCTCCGTCAAGACGGGAACGGCCGTTGGCTCCGAGAGCGTTCCAAGCGCCAGAGCGAGGTATTGGCGGACCCAGGGATCCGCCGGCGCCTGCGCCTCCCCGAAGGCTCGCACCAGGTCGGGGCCGAGAGCCCCGAATTCCCCGGGCTCGCCATACTGGATCCGGTTTGCGAGCTCGAACGCCGCCTGCCTCCGCTCCCGGTGTCCCCCGGAACGGATCCGCTGGAGGTGTTCTTCGGCGGTCGTGTCGTCGGAAACCAGCCACGCGAACCCGAGGAAGATTCCGACGCCGAGTACCACGACCAGCATGGGGATCACGAAGAACTGCAGCAGGGTCCGAGCGAACGAAATGTCGCCCGGATCCGGCGGAGGCGGAGTTTGATCTGTCATGTAGGGTTCCGGCGGGTTCGCCGTTCAGAGCGTCTCGAGTTCCGAGATCTTGACCAGATCCCGGAAGATACCCTCGAAGGTCGGAACGTCCACCGTCTGGCGCGGGTCGGTGTAGGCGGTGTCGGGATGGGTATGCACGGCGATCGCGAGTCCGGATGCGCCGGCGCCGAGAGCGGCGCGGGCGAGCGGCCGGACACGATCCCGTTCGGCGACCGCGTGGGACGGATCCACCAGCACTGGCAGGTGCGACATCCGTCGCACTACCGGGACGGCGTGCAGGTCCAGCAGGGTACGCCGCTGGCCAGCCGCCCGGATCCCCCGTTCGCAGAGGATCACGTCTCTTTTGTGGCGGGCGAGGAGGGATTCCGCCGCCATCAGCAAATCCTCCACGCTCGCTGACGGGGCGCGCTCCAGGATGACCGGCTTTGGGAGGGACGACGCGACATCCAGAAGCGGTTCGTTCTCCATGTGGCGGCCGGCGATCTGCACGGCGTCCACGTGATCGGCCACCCGCTCCGCCGAGCGGGGGTCGATGATTTCGGTGATGACTGGAAGTCCCGTTTCTTCGCGCACCCGGTCGAGCGTATGGAGTCCCTCATCGCCCACACCGGCAAAGGAGTAGGGACCCAACTGCTCCGACCCCAAGCGGGCACGGAACAGGTTGGCTCCCACCGCTCGGACCGCACGGGCGATCTCCACCGTGCGGGACTCGGTCTCGACGCTGCAGGGTCCCGCGATCATGACGGGGTCCGGCCCGCCCACCCTCACCCCGCCGATTTCCACCACGCTGTCCGCCGGATGAACTTCGCGGCTGACCAGTTTGAATGGCTGGGTGACCGGAATGCAGCGCGCCACGCCGGGAAGCCGGATCAGGAACGAGGGATCCACGGGACCCCGATTCCCGGTCACGCAGATAGCGGTCTGGTCGGCACCCGGCACCCGGAGCGGGTTGAATCCCATGTCGCGGATCGCGGTTTCCACGCGCCGGCATTCCTCCTCGGTGGGGGCCGCCCTCATGATGACCAGCATGGTTCTTCCCTTCGCCGTTACCTGCTTGCGGTGAGCTGAAGCACCGCGGAACGGTAACCGGCGATCAGGCCATCCACGTCCCCGGCACCTCGGTAAAGGCGTTCGATTGCCCGCGCGAGGTAGCTCCCGACGACCGCGATCCGCGCGCCGGCTTCGAAGCCGCGAACGATCTGAGTGCGGTCCGAAAGCCCGAAACCGAGACACACGGGAACCTCCACAACTCCGGAGACTTCGGCGACCCGGCGAAGGACCCCGGAGAACCCGCCGCGACGGACGCCGGTGACACCCTGGAAGCCCGCGAGGTAAACGAAACAGGACTCCCTGGCGAGGTGCTGCAGACGCGGCGCCGGGGTGAGCGGCCCCGCTAGTTCAACGTGCCCGAGCCCGGCGCGCCGGCACGCCCGGCGGAGCGGAGCGCCCTCCTCGAGCGGTATGTCCGGGACGAGCAGCGTGGAGGCGCCAGCATCGCGCACGGTGTCGGTGAACCGTTCGTACCCGATCCGATGCACCAGATTCCCGTACACCAGCAGGTTGAGCGGGACTCCCGGACAGGTCTTTGCGATCCGCCCCAGAAGCTCGAACCCGCGGAGCGTTGAGGTGCCTCCCGCGAGCGCACGGCCCGCCGCCGCCTGGATCGCCGGACCATCGGCCACCGGATCGCTATAGGGGAATCCGATCTCGAGCATCCGGGCGCCCGCTGAAACCGCCGTCCGGGCCAACTCCACACAAAGGTCGGGAGTCGGATCTCCGAGCACCAGAAACGGGGAAACCGCCGGCCCCTCCCCCAGCGTGGTACGGAGCGCAGTGAGGCTCATGACGACCGACCGAGCGCGAAGTACGTCTCGAGATCCTTGTCGCCGCGGCCGCACAGGTTCACGAGTACCCGCGCCCCGGCGGCAATCTCTCCCGATTGCCTGGCGCGGAGGACGAAAGCGAGCGCGTGGGAAGGTTCGAAAGCGGGAACGATCCCTTCGGTGGCCGACAGCACCTCGAAGGCGTCCAGCGCTTCCTCATCGGTGGCAGCGACGTAGGTGGCGCGACCGATCTCCTGAAGGTGCGCGTGCTCCGGGCCGACCCCGGGATAGTCGAGCCCCGCCGAAATGCTGTGGGCTTCGCGGATCTGGCCCTCGTCGTCCTGGAGGACCATGGTGCGAGCGCCGTGGAGCAGACCCGGAGTGCCGCGCACGAGGGTCGCGCCGTGCCGGCCGCTGTCGAGTCCCGCTCCTCCGGGCTCTACGCCGACCAGGCGAACCGATTTGTCGGGCACGAAGGCGTGGAAGACCCCGATCGCGTTGCTTCCGCCGCCCACGCACGCCACAATCACATCGGGGAGCCCGCCGAGCTCACGCCGCCACTGCCGTTTGGCCTCGCGCCCGATGACCGCCTGGAAATCACGGACCAGGCGTGGAAAGGGATGCGGTCCCGCGGCCGTCCCGAGCAGATAGTGCGTATCGGCGAGGCTCCCGGTCCAATCCCGCAGCGCCTCGTTGATCGCGTCCTTCAGGGTGCGGGCCCCCGCTGTGACGGGAACCACTTCGGCGCCGCACAGTTCCATTCGCTTCACGTTGGAGGCTTGGCGCGCCATGTCCTTCGCCCCCATGTAGACCACCGCGCGCATGCCGAACCGCGCCCCGATCATCGCCGTCGCGGTCCCATGCTGACCGGCGCCGGTCTCGGCGATCAGCCGGGTCTTGCCCATGTGCCGGGCCAGGAGGGCCTGTCCGAGCACGTTGTTCGCTTTGTGCGCCCCTCCGTGGAGCAGATCCTCGCGCTTGAATACCGTTTCGAATCCGGCCCGTTCCGAGAACCGCGGGACCCTGGTAAGGGGAGTCGGCCGACCCACCCAGGCCCGCGCCTCGCGGTCCAGTTCGCTGCGGAACGCCGCCGTAGGCACGATCTCCCTGCGGGCGGTTTCCAATTCCTCGAGTGCAGGCGTGAGAAGTTCCGGAGCGAACCGTCCGCCGAAGGAACCGAAGGCGCCTTGCCGGGGGCGCGGTGGGGGTTTCATCCGACGGCCAGCGGGTGCAGCAAGCTGAAGAAGAGCCGCAGCCGATCGGGATCCTTGACACCGGGCGACGACTCGACGCCGCTCGAAATGTCCACGCCCCAAGGCCCATACGGAAGCAGGCGTTCGATGTTTTCGGGCCTCAGCCCTCCCGCAATGAATGCCCGCTCGGGCGCTTGCCCCCCGAGAATGCGCCAATCGAAGGCCCGGCCGCTGCCGCCGCCACCCACATCGAACACCAGCGGGCCGTCATTCCCCTGGGGGGGAGCGAAGTCCGGAAGCCGGTTGGCGGTTTCCGGCACGGTGAGGACCCGATGGACGATCAGACCGGCTTCGCCGAGCGTACGAACTCCGGCGTCCGACAGTCCGTGAGGCTGCACCCTCTCCACTCCCAGCGCGAAGGCGTCGGAGGCCACCTCGTCACGAGTGCGCCGCCGGGTGGCGAGCACCGGGCGCACCTCCGGATTGACCTCCTGCGCGGCGGCGATCACCCGGCGGGCTTCCTCGAGCGTTGCCGAGCGCGGAGAGTCCGGAGCTCGCACGACCCCGATCCAGCGGGCGCCGAGCCGTACGGCCAACCGGGCGTCCTCCGGCGTCCGAAGGCCGCAGACCTTGACTTCCAAGATTCCCGCTCCGATCTCGTCAGACTCCAACCGGCTAGCAGCCTGTGGGTGAGGTGGCGTGAGCGCCGAGAGCGGCGAGGCCCAGTTCTCCCGGTGGGGGTCCGGCTGACAAGGCGCGCGAGGGAGGAGCCCCCACCGGGAGAACTGGCCCGGGTGTATTTCGACCGAAGCGCAACGATGAGCGACGCGAAGCGACGCGGTTCAGCCGGGATGCATCGCCGCTAGAACGCCGCGTCATCTCATCCACCGGCTGCTAGATTCGGTGGCGGCACGGAGAAACGCCGAAGGATCCGCGGCCCGCATCAACGCCGTACCGATCAGCACCGCATCCGCGCGCTCTCGTAACTCGCCGAGATACGCCGGTTCGAGGTATCCGCTCTCGGCCACCGCGATCCTTCCGGGTGGAACCCGGGGAAGCAAAGCCGCAGCGCGCCGGCGGTCTGTCTCCAGTGTGTCCAGGTCCCGGTTGTTGATCCCGACGATTGCGTCGTCCAGGGCCAGGGCGCGATCGAGTTCCGCCGCGTCATGCACCTCCACCAGGGCATCGAGCCCCAAGGATCGCACTTCCCCATAAAGACGATGGAGCCGGGAGTCGTCCAGACAGCGAACGATGAGTAGCACTGCCGACGCTCCCGCCGCCCACCCCGCCCGGATCTGCGCGGGGTGGACGACGAAGTCCTTCATCAGGATGGGAAGCGAGGAAGCAACCGAGGCGGTCTGCAGATCCTCAAGGGAACCACCGAACGCATCCGGATCGGTCAGCACCGAGATCGCGGAGGCGCCCGCGTCCCGATAGGCGCGGGCCCGCGCCCCTGGATCGTCGTCGCGTATGGCCCCGGCGCTTGGACTTTTCCGTTTGAACTCGGCGATCACCGATAGCGTGTCGCGACCGGCAATCGCGTCCCGGAAGGAAGGGGGCTCCCGCTCGGGACGCCCGGGCGGAGGACCCGCGGCCAGGCGCCCTGCCCTCGCCCGGGCGGCGCGGACGAGCCGCGCGAGCACCCGATCCTTCACGCGACGTTCATACCCGTCATCCGCATGCTTGTTTCCACGTACCGCTCCAGCGTGCGGAGGGGGCGGCCGGAGGACAGGGTTGCCAGTGCGGTACGCACCCCGGTCTCGAGGTCCGGGGCGAGCCCGGCAACGGTAAGCGCGGCGCCCGCGTTCGCTGCGACGACGTCCCGCTTTGGTCCCTGATCCTTCCCGGACAGCACCGCCCTGAGAATCTGGGCGTTTTCCGTAGTTCCACCACCTCGGAGCTCCTCGATCGACGCCGCCCGCAGTCCCAGCTCGGAAACCCGGATCTCGACGGGACGCACCTCTCCGTCGCTGAGCGAATGACCTCTGGTGGTTGCGTGAAGACCGATTTCGTCCAGGCCGTCGCAATGCACGACCAGCGCCGAGGCGGAGCCCAACTCGGCGAGGGCTTCAGCCACGGTCTCCGTCAGCGACGGGTCGTAGACGCCGATCAACTGACGCTCTGCAAGCGCCGGATTCGCGAGCGGCCCGAGGACGTTGAACAGCGTGCGGATTCCGAGCGCGCGGCGGGCGGGTCCGACATGGGCCATCGCGGGGTGGAAAGCGGGGGCGAAGAGGAACACGAAACCAGTGGAATCCAGAATCCGGGACGCCTGGCCCGGCTCAAGATGGAGGGGCGCTCCGCAAGCCTCCAGCACGTCGGCGCTGCCGGTGATCGAAGAAACGCTGCGGTTGCCGTGTTTGGCGACAGCCCCGCCGGCGGCCGCCACGACCAGCGCCGACGCCGTCGAAATGTTGAAGGTGCCGCTCTTGTCACCGCCGGTTCCGCAGGTGTCCACGAGAGGCCGGACCTGAGACATGACTGCCTTGCGGTGGCTCCGGAGCGCCCGGGCGCAGGCGGCAAGGGTTGCGGCGTCGGGCTCGCTGACGCGGAGCGCCACGAGCAGCCCCGCCGTCTGGGCCACGTCGCTTTCCCCGGAGAGGATTCGGTGCAGAGCGCTCTCGAGCGCTCCGGAATCGGCCGATTCGCCGGAGAGGAGAGTTTCGAGGAGTGGGGCGATCACTGGAGTTGGCTCCTTGGTGGTGTGAATGACGGTCACAGCGTCCCGAACCGGGAACCTCAGAAGCCGTAGCGGGCGCTCTCGAGCGCCCTTGCGCGCCGTCGTCCGGAGGCGTCCCGGGTCGGGCCGCCTCCCGCCGCAATCAGTGGATCAAACGGACGCGAGGCGAACCCGGCCTAGTGAAAAATCGCCATCGCCACAGCCATTGCCGAGAAAGGCGGGGCCGGGCTGACTCGCTGAGCGTCATGGGTCCGCATTGTAACGAAGCCGTCCGGCAAGCGACACCGCAACCCGGAAGGCCCTCACCGTCAGGGACGCGGCCCAGGTCTTCTCGCTCCCGGCCCTCGGTTCGCGCGGATACCTCCAGCAAGCGTTCCGCCCGCGGCCGCGGACAGACGAATAGAATCGGACCATGGTAGGGACAGCGAGAACACTTAGCAGGCTGTGGCGAAACTCTGGTGCGATCCATTCGCGGCGCCGAGCGCCGCGGGGGAGGGGTGTGGGGAGAGGTTTCCCCTCCCCACGAAAGACGATGGCTCGGATCGCGGAGCGATTCGCGCCATCACCCCGTGGGGAAAGCGCCCCGCACGCGCACAAATCGTCGGAATTGCCGCACGTACCGTTCCGGAAATCGTGCGGGGTGCTTTTTCCACGGGCTGTCAGTAGGCGAAGCGGAATCGCGTTGGCGGTTTCCGCGTCGTTTGTCATGGCGGGTTGCGGCGCTCCGGAGCCGGAACTCCCTACCGCGCCGGAGGTCGTAGAACTCGACATTTCCGGAATCCACCAAGGCCTTCAGAACGGAGATTTCAGCTGCGCCGATCTGGTAGCTGCCTATCTGGCCCGTATCGAAGCCTACGACCGGCAGGGTCCGGCACTCCACGCCATCGTCACGATCAATCCGGAGGCCATGGCCCGTGCCAGAGAAGCCGACGCGCGCCTCGCCGCCTCCGGCCTCAGCCCGGACCGTCCCCTCGAATGCGTCCCGATGATTGTGAAGGACAACTACGACACCGCCGATCTCCCCACGACGGCGGGTTCTGCCTCGCTCAAGGATTCGTTGCCGCCCGACGACGCCTTCCAGGTCCGGAAGATCCGTGAGGCGGGAGCCATCGTCCTCGCCAAGTCCAACATGGCCGAGTTCGCGTTCAGTGCCTACGAGAGCCTCGGCTCGGTAGTGCCCGGGCACACGCGGAACCCATACGACCCCTACCGCGTCCCTGCCGGCTCTTCCGGCGGTAGCGGCGCCGCGGTAGCGGCCAGTTTCGGCGCCGTCGGATTGGGGACCGACACCGGCAACTCCATCCGGGGCCCTTCTTCTCACAATGCGCTCTTCGGGATCCGGTCCACGATGGGCCTCACCAGCCGTGACGGAATCGTTCCCCTGAACCTGTTCCGGGATGTCGGCGGCCCCATGGCGCGGACGGTCGAGGACGGGGTGCGGGTCTTCGATGTGCTGGCAGGACCAGACCCGGCCGATGAGGCAACCGCCGGGTTCGAGCGCGAAGCCGACTATCTGCGCTACCTCGACGCCGGCGCCCTGGCCGATTTCCGCATCGGGGTCGTACGCCAGCTCAGCGATACCGAAACAGCGGACCCCGAAATCACGGAGCTCTTCGAAGCGGCCCTGGCCGACCTCGAGGAACTGGGAGCCACGATCGTGGACCCGGTTCGGATCGAGGGGCTCGAAGCCGAGAGATCGCTGTGGTGCAATCCCTTCCGCGCCCAACTCGAGGCCTATCTGGAAAGCCTCGGTCCCGAGGCTCCCGTCCGTACCCTCGAAGCACTCGTGGAGGGCCGCGACTTTCATCCGTCCATCGGCCCCCGGCTCGAAACAGCGCTCGAGGTGGAAGGCGAGCCGGACGAGGTATGTACGGAAGCCAACGAACGGGCGGCGGAACTTCGGGCGGAGGTGCAAAGCCTTCTCGCGGACCAGAATCTCGACGCCCTCGCCTTCCCGACCTGGAGCAACCCGCCGCGCCTGCTGGGCGACCTGACGACTCCCGACGGAAACAACTCGCCCCAGCTCTCCCCGCCCACCGGCTTCCCCGCAGTCACCGTTCCCATGGGCTTCACCCCCGGCGGACTTCCCGGCGGGTTGCAGCTCTTCGGGAATGCGCTCGGCGAAGGCGCACTCTTTCGGATCTCCTACGCGTACGAGCAGGCGACCCTGCACCGTCGACCACCGACGACGACTCCGCCCCTCGAGAGTCAGTAGCCCCCAGCAGCCGCTGCCAACGGCAAGAGCCGAACAGCAGCGGACCGCCGGACCCCGCTACACTCCGAGCCCCAACATCGGGGAAGGCATGCCAATCTACGAATATCGCTGCGACGACTGCGAGCAGGTGTTCGAGGCAATCCAGCGCATCAGCGACGAGCCGCTCGATGCCTGCCGGCACTGTAGCGGAGCCGCCCACCGGATCGTCTCCAGCCCGGCCATCCAGTTCCTGGGGAGCGGTTGGTACGTGACCGACTACGCCCGGAAAGCAGGGGAAAAAGGCGCAAACGGCAAGAACGGGTCTGCCGCGAAAGGCGGGACTCCGGGGAAACCGGATTCGGGAAACGATTCGGGAAACAAGGCCGGCAAGGAGAATGCGGGCCAGCAGGCCGGCGCCGCAAGCGGCGCCAAGCCCTCCTCTTCCGGGAGCGAGTCGCGGGCCGGCTCGCCGTCGTAGCAGCCTGGGCGCCGTGCCCGGCAGGGCCGTCACCGCGTCGGCAATCGCCTCCTTGCTGCTGGTCGCGGCTCCCGCGCCCACCACGCCGGCGCAGGAGGGACGCTCAGCCGCGCGCGAGTGCGAAACCGCGATGCAGGCGTCCGACTGGGACGCCGCAGTGGCCCACTGCGAGGCCGCGATTCGGGCACTTCCGGAAACCTACGGTATTCATTACTTCCTCGGCCTTGCCTATCAGGCGAAACAGGCATGGAACGAGGCGGCGGCCGCATTCGAATCCTTCGTGGCGGCGGCCGAGGCGGAGCCGGAAGGGGAAGTTCGCCTGGCCGAACAGATCAGTACCGCCATCCGTGGAGCTGCGATCGCGCGGTTCCGCACCGCCGACCGCAAAGCGGCGCTTCCCCTGCTCCGGCGCACCGCCGAAGCCGATCCTGCTGACGCCGAAGTGGCCTTTTTTCTCGGTGTCGGACTCCTGGAACAGGGCGACCGCACAGGGGCGGAGGCGGCCTTTTCGGTGGTCGCCCGGGAAGCGCCCCAGATCAGCCAGGCCCTCTTTTTTCTGGGACAACTCCGCTACGACGCCGGAGACTACGAGACGGCGCGGACCCACCTCGCCGGGTATCTGGCGGCCGCTCCTGACGGGCCCTTCCGCGCCGACGCCCTCTGGATGGCCGGCTCCATGGCGCTCCGGAGTTCGGAGTCCGCGGCGGCGGGTGCCGGCGCCACCGAGGACGAAGCGCTACTTCACTTCGCCGCACTGCTCGAAATCGAACCAGAAAGCGCCCGGGCCGCGGTTGCCCACTACTTCCTCGGAACGATCGCCGCCGATCGCGAAGAGTGCGACGAAGCCCGCCGCCACTATGAGGACTTCCTCAGAATCGCGCCGGAGCACGAGCGCGCCTCCGAAGTGCAGCGCTATCTGGAGGAGGATTTCGCACTCTGCGGCACGCCCCCGTAGCCGGCCCCCCGGGCAAAACGCCCCCGAGCTTCCCTGCGCCTGTGCTAGTTTCCTACACTTTGCGCGGCCACGCTCGTCCAGCAGAAGCAAACATGACGAAGCGATCGCCAGATCAGGCAAGGAGACTTCCGCCATGCACACCCGATTTCTGACTCTGTCCCTGGTCGTGATGGTTGGCGTCATCGCGGGAGGGGCCCGCGAAGCCGCGGCCCAAGATGTGGACCCGCAGAAGGCGACCGCCTGCATGCAGGCGGTGGACACCGCGAACTACGAGCAGGTCCTCGCCGCCTGCCCCGAGGTGGTCGACGCGCTCCCCGAGGATCACCCGTACTACGCCCACTGGTCGCAAACCGTGCAGTACGCGTACAGCCTCCAGTGCCAACCGGCGTTCGCTGCGCAGCAGTGGGACAGCGTCATCGCGTACTGCCAGATGGCGGTCGAGGCGAACCCCGGGGCGTTCATCATGAACTATTTCCTCGGCGTCGCCTACCAGACGAAGCAGGACTGGGTGAACACCGCAGTCAACTTCCAAGCGTTCCTGAATGGGGCCCAGGGGAACTCCGAGGCGAGGTCGCAACTGGCCCAGCAGATCACCCTTGCACAGCGGTCGGGCGGCATCGCCTTCGCCCGCGAGAACGCCGCGCAGGACGCCATTCCGCTCCTCCAGGCGGCGGCGGCGGCGAACCCGAAAGATGTCGAAGTGCATTTCCGTCTCGGGCGCGCGCTCTTGGCGACCGGTGAAGAAGCAGGCGCCGAACGCGCGCTCTCGGTCTATATCGCGGAGGCTCCGAACCCGGTCCCGGGGATCGTTTTCCTGGCCGGCCAGCTCAATTTCAACGCTGGCGACTACGCCAGGGCCGACGAACGGCTGAGCGCCTTCCTGGCCGCCGAGCCGAACGGCAGGGGCGCCCCGGAAGCCCACTACATGCTGGCGCTAGCGCATCAAGACTCCGATGAGGATCGCGCCATCACCCACTATCGAGGCTTCCTCGACGGCGCCGCCACGGGCGATCCGCGGCTTCCGGACGTCAACTACGCTCTCGGCACCATGTACTTCAATCGCGACGACTGCGGAAACGCCGAGCAGCACTACAAGACGCTGATAGAACTGGCTCCGGATCACGGCAACGCCGCCCAGGTAACCGAGATTCTGGCGTCGATCGCTGAAGGCGGCTGCCAGGGAGACTGAGCCTCCGGCGGCCCCGCCGCGGGTCATCCCGACAGGCGCCCGCCTGACCCGGATTGGGGTGACAGGTAACCGATCGACCTTTGTTTCTTGCTTTTGCCACGCGTACCGGTGTCCTGTGCTAGGCTGTTTCGTTCCATTCACGGGGACGGGGTATCGGGGGTGACAGCCAGTCACGGCCGGCCGGAACGCCCTTCCCGACCTCAAGGAGGTTCTGTCATGCCACTCCAGAGCAACCTCGGACTCCCCCTTCTGTTCGCTGCGACGCTCGCCTTCCCCGGTCTTGCGCTTTCTGCGACCGCGTCCCACCCCTTCCTGCAAGACGATCCGGACGAAGCGTGCGAGGCGGCCATCGAGAGCCAGGTCTGGGAAGATGTCCTCGCGGCCTGCGAACCCCTGCTCTTAGTTCACGACGAGAGTCATCCTTCGTGGGAGTTCTACAAGGAGAACGTGGAATACGCCCACACGAGCATCGACTACGCCAACCAGACGCAGTGCGTAGAGTCGGCGCAGTCCGCAGCCTGGGATACCACCCTCACCGCCTGCCCGGCAACCCTCGAGGCCAATCCCGACTTTTTCGCCGGCCATCTCTTCCTCGGCTTCGCCCATCAGGCGAAGGGAAACGCGACGGAAGCCATGAGTTCGTTCGAAGACTTTCTTGCCGGCGCCGATGCAGCAAATCCGGAAATGAAGGCTCAACTCGGCGACCAGATCGCCATGGCGCAACGCAATGTCGCGATCGGTCGCATCGAGTCGGGGGACCGGGCAGCGGCGATCCCGTTGCTTCGCCAGGTAGCCGCCGCCGATCCCACCGACGCGGAAATCCACTTTCGTCTTGGATTCGCGCTGCTCCAGGAGCAGGACACCGCGGGAGCCGAGGAAGCCTTCTCGGTCGTGATCGCGCAGAACCCGGACATTCCCCAGTTGCCCCAGGTGCTCTACCGAGCCGCCTCGATCAACTTCAACGCTCAGGACTACGACACCGCGGCCGCACGGCTGGCCAGCTACCTCGAGGCTGAACCCGAAGGGGAATACGCCACCGAGGCCCGTTGGATGCTGGGTTTCGTCGCGGGGCGGAACAACGACCAGAGGGGCATGATGCGCCACTACGGCGCTGCGCTCCAGGCCGCTCCCAACGATCCGCGGGCGAAGGACACCAACTACTCGCTGGGCGTGATCGCCTTCAACGGCGGCCAGTGCAACACGGCGCAGCGCTACTTCAACGCCTTTTTGCGGCTCGCGGGTAACGACTCGAGAGTTGCGGATGTCGAGGACATGATCCTCGATATCGAGGACGGCGTCTGCGAAGGCGGAGCCTGAAGCTCCCGCGGGGTCAGATCCGCGCTTAACAGCCGGTGGACAAAGTCACGCGGCGTTCGGCGGGCGATGCATCCCGGCTGAAACGTGCCGCTTCGCGGCCCTCATCGTTGCGCTTCGGTCGAAATACACCCGGGCCAGTTCTCCCGGTGGGGGCTCCTCCCTTGCGCGCCTTGTCAGCCGGGCGCCTCACCCGCCTCGGCACTCACGCCACTTTATCCACAGGCTGTTAACAGCCGGTGGCAAAACCCACGCGGCGTTCGGCGCGGGCTGCATCCCGGCTGAACCACTTCGCTTCGCTCCGTTCTTCGTTGCGTTTCGGTCGGAATACACCGGGGCCAGTTCTCCCGGTGGGGGCTCCTCCGTCACGCGCCTCGTCAGCCGGGCGCCTCGCCGGCCTCGGCGCTCACCCGGGTTCCACCACCGGCCGTTAACCCGCCCCCACCGGCTCGCGCAGGTAGCGCGGCAGCAGCGGTGGATCCATGAACGCGATCCGTTGCCGTTCCACGAGCCAGATCCGGGCGAGGAGAAGGTTCAGGTAGCGCAGTTCTTCCAGCGAATACCGGACCTCGCTCTGCTCGTAGCGTCGCAGCCAGTGGCCCGGTAGCTCCCTCGCGATCTCGTACCAGAGCCCATCCACCGCCGCGGTGGCCATCCGCGCCGCCTCGACCGTGTGCGCCACCAGGTAGAGCACCGAGTCCGGTTCCAGCAGACGACTGCTCGCTGCCACCGAGCGTATCCCGCGGAGGAGATAGACCAGGCACCACCGCACCTCCGGGGTCAGTGACTGCGGGTCCGCGAGCATTCGGGGTGCGAGAAACGCCGCCGCCCCCTGTTTATCGTCGAAGAGCAACCGGTAGAGCTCGGTGCGGAGGGCGTCTCTCGGCATGACCCAATCGATGTTTCAGCGACGTCGCTCCCGGCGGACGCCAGCGGGCGGGGCGGGAGCGCCGGTCGTCACGCCCGGCGGCTCGCCGTCGTCCAGGAATCCGTGCCGCCCCTCGGGGCCGATACGCCGCGTGTTGTATTCGGCCCGCCAGCGCGCCAGCTTTTCGGAATCCGGATAGGCCTCTTCGGGATACGGGTAGCTGGGCATCCCGTGGAAGGGAAGGGGCCCGACGGTGTGGGGCCGGGCGGAGTTCAGATCCATGTCCTTCCCGAAGCCATCGGCGAAAGCAAAGAACGTGCGCCGGGTCCCGGGGGCCGCCGGCGGGAGTTGCTGCGCGTCGAAGCGGAGCCGCAGCTCGTCTCCGTGCCGGGCAATCACGTAGCGGTCGTCTGTCTCAGCGAGGAGTGGCAGCACGTCGCCGTAGCGGGTGTAGTCCCCCTCGTGCGCACCCCAGATGTCCCGGGCGGCGCGAGTCCCGTATCGGTATTCCGTGGGAGGAATTCCCCGTGGGCGGTGGGGTTCGGGGTATCCAGCGAAGCCGAATTCAGCGGTCGCAGCGTCCAGCCGCCACTCCTGAATCGGGGCCTCGGCGACCTCGGCAAGTTCGATGCGATCCCAGTAGATCCGCATGCTGGTCCGGATCCGGAGCGGGCGCCCGCTTTCGACGGGAACATCGTCCAGGGGAACCACCATCGTTTTGGGTAGTCCCGCCGGGAACCCCATGGGGTCCACGGCGACCCGGAACCCGCCCTCCTCGGCAACCTCCAGGACCGGAGGCATTACGTGGACTCCCGCCTGAGAGGCGGCCAGGTTGGAACTGGAGTCGGCATAGTCGACCCATCCATACAGAAGTAGGACGTGGCGGGCGCCGGGGCGCACCTCGCCAAAGGTCAGCGTCAGCGTGTGGGGTTCCGCGTATCCCTTGAACGGGAGCAGGGCAAAGTCGTCCACGTAGTCCCGGTCGACCCTAGAGAGCGCCGCGGTGACGTCCTCCTCTTGCCCCGCCGTTCCCGACGAGGCCCGGGAGGGAGGACGGCGGTTCCGGACCGCGATCAGCCCCGGCTCCGGGTACGGCGGACCCGGCATGAGGCGTTCCGTCGGGAAAACGTCCACGTCTTCCGGGTGGTCCGCCACCCAGAGCGCCGCGCGGTCGTAGAAGATGACCTCTTCAAGCTGGTTTACCCAGCGCATCTCGTAGGCCCCGTTCCTCGGAACCAGCGGAAACGCTTCCATCTTCACGACTTCGGCAGTATCCGGGAAGTTGTAGGTCCCGGGGGCCAGGAGGTTGCCGAGGGCGCTGCCGCCAAGAAAGTCGGTGACGAAGCGGATTCTTTGCCCGTCCCACGCATAGAGGACGGGACACGAGGTGCCCTTCCGGTTCAGTTCCTCCACCGACGCCACCGCCTGTGCCGGAACGTCGAGTTCTACCTGCTTTACCCCTCCCGGCCAGAGGAACCGGACGTAGTCGGCGGCCAGCGCGTCCCCCAGCCCGAAGTGCACGGGAAGATCGTTCTGCGACAGGTACCCTGAAGTCGTCTGCACCTGCCGGCGCTGGCTGACACCGGAAACCCGGACTTCGATCTTGGTGCCGACCCCATCGAGATTGCTGCGCAGGCCCCGCGGGCTCACCGCCATCCAGTTTCCGGCGCCCGTCTGATCGTTCCGGAAGGCAAAGACGCGGCCTCGCGTCGTCCCGATCACCGCGTCAAGGTCCCCGTCACCGTCCAGGTCACCGGTCGCCAGCGCCCTCGCTTCCTCCCCGGATTCCAACCCGCCGCCGAACGTTCCGGCCCGGGAGAATCCGGCTGGGGTGTTCTCGTAAAAGGCCAGAGGCGCTCCGGCTTCGCTGGTGGCCATCAGGAGATCCAGATCCATGTCATGGTCGGCGTCGAGGAAGGAGACGCCGTACCGAGCACCCGGAACGCCGGCGCGGAGCAGGAGCGGAGATCCGACGTCCGGAGAAAAACCGGCGGCTCCGGATCCCCGCAGCAGCATGTTGAGAGCGTTTCCCTCGGCCGACAGCAGAAGGTCGAAGAAGCCATCCCGGTCGTAGTCGGCGGCGGCGGCGCCCCGCATCCGGGAAGCCGTTTCGACGCCCCACGCCTCGGAACTCTCGGTGAAGGTCCCGACCCGATCATTCGAAAAGATCTGCACGGGGCTGCCGTCATTCACCACCAGGAAGTCCACATCCCGGTCGTCGTCCCAGTCCGAGAACAGCGCGAAGAGACTGCGCCGGACTCCGCCGTCGGTCCGGGTTTGTTGAGCTACATCCGTGAAGCTGCCGCTGCCGTCATTCCGATAAAGACGGTTCGGAGCACCCGGGAGGTCATCCGGAACGCGAAGAACCTCGGGAATCCCATCGAATCCGTCCAACGAAGGAGGGGCGTAGTTGGACACCTGGATGTCGAGATCACCGTCATGGTCGAAATCGGCGAAAGTCGCGCCCACCGAGATGTCGTTTCCCTCAGACCCCGATGTTTCGGCCGCGACGAAGGCTGGGGCCGCCTCGTCCGACCGGTTGAGAAACAGCGTATTCGGCCCGACGCCCGCGACGTAGAGGTCCGGATCCCCATCGAGATCCACATCACCCACCGTCACGCTGACCGCCCCGGCGACCTCGAGTCCAGCGTCCTCCCAGACTTCGAAGCCATCGCCCGTATTGCGAAACAGGAGAACCGTCCCGTTCCGCACGAACAGGATCTCTGGCTGGCCGTCTCGGTCGAGATCCCGTATCGCGACTCCGGAGCCGAGTTGAGGCAGTAGGTGGCGTGCCACCCAATCGATCGAGTAGTCCTCCACCCGCAGGGTCCGCGGCGGTTCGGGAGCCCGGTCCAGAGGAGTCAGCACGA
The DNA here is from genome assembly GCA_965250045.1 of Candidatus Marinacidobacterium sp. GTDB lineage: Bacteria > Acidobacteriota > Vicinamibacteria > Marinacidobacterales > Marinacidobacteraceae > Marinacidobacterium. Next base: position 1,234,013 of record OZ252286.1, on the reverse strand, counting down.
GGTCCCACTCCGCCGTGGATTCCGAGAAACTGGCCTCACCCTCGGTAACCGGTTCGTCCTGCCCGCCGTGCAACGGAACCGGGCGCTCTTCGACGGCCTCTGCGTAGGGCCCCAGTTCGGTGTACTGGAGCCCCGCCGAGACGCCGCCTCCCGAAAAGCTGTTCTTCAGTTCCTGGAACCGCATCAACTGGGCGCGGCCCTCTTCCCGGCGGCCCGCCCGCACGAGCACGTTCCCCAGGCTGAAGTGGGCTGATTCGTGCTCCGGTTGAAGCCGGATGGCGGTGCGCAGCGCGGTCTGGGCCTCCTCGAGACGACCGACAGCGGCGTAGGCGGCGCCCAGGTAGTACTGAGTCATCGCATCGTCGGGATCGGCCTCGGCGACCTGCCGGAAGGCGGTCAGCGCGGCCTCGGTATTGCCCTCGAGCTTCTCGATGAGACCCAGGTTGTACTGCGCGTGGAGCCCATCGGGATCGAGATTGCGCGCCCGAGCAAAGGAAGCACGAGCGGCGGTGAAATCGCGCTCGTTGAACCAGGCAATCCCGAGATTCAGGTGGGCGGCTGCCGAGTCGGGTCGAAGCTCCACCACCTTTTCGAACTCGGCGGCCGCATCCGTGAAACGAAACTGCTCGAGCAGCGCTACCCCACGACTCATTCTGGCGGCCGCTTCCTGCGCTGGCGTCTGGGCGCCGAGCGAGCAGACGACGACCGCCGCTGCCAGGAGCAGAAGCCGGCGACGGCGGGGCTGGATCTTCCGATTCATGGACTCCACATTATGACCAACACTGATGGGTTCCAGCGGGCGGAGGCAGTTTCCGCGGTCATCCTGAAACCCAGCTACAAGGCCATTCCCCGCGATACGGTTCCCCGCGGAAACCATGATTCAGCTCGTCGAGGCCTCGAAGGCCTACGGAGAACAGGTTCTGCTCCGTGGGACGGCTTGGCAGGTCGGCAACGGTGATCGCATCGGCCTGGTCGGGCCCAACGGATCGGGCAAGTCCACCCTTTTGAAGATTCTGGCGGGACAAGTCCCGCTGGATGCCGGCAAGGTCGTGCTGGCCAAGGACAAGCGGGTCGGATACCTGCCCCAGGACGGCCTCCAGTTGACGGGCCGCAGCGTCTTTGAAGAAGTGCGCACGGCGTTCGCCGACCTGTTGCGGCTGCGCCGGGAACAGGAGGGCGTAGCCGAGCGGCTGTCCCGGACTCCCGATCAGCCGGCACTCCTTGCCCGCTACGGGGAGCTGGAAGAGGAGTGGCACCGCCGCGGCGGATACGAAATGGACGTGCGCATCAGCGAAGTGCTTTCCGGTCTGGGATTCGCCACCGCGGACCAGGACCGTCCCGTGGAGACCTTCAGCCAGGGTTGGCAGATGCGAATCGCCCTCGCCCGGTTGCTGGTCGAAGCGAACGATCTTCTCCTGCTCGATGAACCGACCAACTACCTGGACATCGAGGCCCGAACCTGGTTGCTCGGATTCCTGGCCCGCCACCGCGGTGGGCTGGTGCTGGTCGCGCACGACCGGTACTTCCTCGATTCCGTTGTTACGCGGATCACCGAAATCGGGCTCGGTCGCCTTGGCAACTACCCGGGAACCTACAGTCGATACGAGTCCCAACGGGCGGCAGAAATCGCTGACCTACGGAAGCGGGCTGCGGAGCAGGCAGCCGAAATCGAACGTACCGAGCGTTTCATCAGCCGTTTCCGCTACCAGGCGAGCCGGGCGCGGCAGGTGCAGAGCCGCGTCCGCATGCTCGAAAAGATCGACCGAATCGAAGTACCTCCCGAGCCCCGACGGGTCGCGCTGCGACTGCCGCACCCGCCGCGCTCCGGCAGGGTTCTCGTGACGCTCACCGGCATCTCAAGGGCATTCGGAGAAAACGAAGTCTTCCGCGGCGTTGATCTGGTCGTGGAGCGCGGTCAGCGCCTCGCGCTCGTCGGTCCGAACGGCGCCGGCAAATCCACCCTCATCCGTCTCATCGCCGGCGAGGACCCTCCCAATTCGGGAACGCGTGAACTCGGCCATAACGCTCGTATCGCCTACTACGGACCCGATCGGCACGACCTGGATCCTGCGCGGACGGTTCGCGAGACCATGGCCGACGCGGCGCCGCTGTCGATGCTTCCCGAGATCCGCAACATCCTGGGGGCGTTCCTTTTTTCCGGAGCCACGGTGGAAAAGAAGACAGCGGTCCTGTCGGGAGGAGAACGAAGCCGACTGGCGCTGGCTCGGCTGTTCCTTCGTCCCGCAAACCTCCTCTTGCTCGACGAGCCCACCAACCATCTCGATCTGGATGCCAAAGCAGCGCTGCTGAACGCCCTCTCGGCGTATCAGGGGACCCTCGTGTTCGTCGCCCACGACCGATACTTCATGGACGCCCTGGCCACCAGGGTCGCAGCGATCGGCGAGGGAGGGGCGGCCCTTTACTGGGGCAACTATTCGGACTACCTCGCGAGGACCACCCCGAAGACGCCCACCGAGAAGCGGCCCCCGACTCCCGACTCCCGGGCGGCAAGCGCGGCCAAGCGGCCGAAGCCGGCCGCAAAGCAGGCGAGCGGGGCCGCCGAGCGCCGGCCACCGGGAAAGAACCGCCTGCGACAGTTGCGGCGCGAATGGCGGAAGGTGTTCGAAACGATCGCGGACACCGAGGCGGCCGTCGAAAGCCTGGAAACGCGCATGGCCGCTCCCGGCTTCTTCGGCGATCGCGAGGGATCCCGAGAGGTCACCGCTACCTACGAGGATCTCAAGAGCCGATTGCCGTCTCTTTACGAAGAACTCGAAAAACTCGACGTCGCCGTAGGCAGCCACGGGGTCCGCTGAGAGTCGGCCAACCGGCCCGCGGGCAATCGGAGGCTAACGGGGGGCTAGCAGCCTGTGGACAAAGTCACGCGGCGTTCGGCGGGCGATGCATCCCGGCTGAAACGTGCCGCTTCGCGGCCCTCATCGTTGCGCTTCGGTCGAAATACACTCGGTATTCCTCCCTCGCGCGCCTTGTCAGCCGGGCGCCTCGCCCCCACCGGGAGGACTGGCCGACCTCGGCGCTCACCCGGGTTCCACCACAGGCTGCTAAGGCCCGGATCCCGCCTCTTCCAACTCCACCCCGAGGCCGTTGGCCATGCGGTTCACGAAGCAGTAGTAGGAGGCCACCGCACAGGCGTCGTGGATGTCGCGGTCGGACAGCCCGAGGCGCCGGAGCGGCGCCAGGTCTTCCTCGGCAAGACTCGCCGGGGCCCGGGCCAGCTTGATCGCGTAGTCAACGAGCGCGCGGCGTCGCGGCGGAAGGGAACACCCTGCGGGATCGCGGCGCAATGCGTCCACCAGTTCCGGGTCTCTCGTCAGCCGGAGGAGACCCCTCCGGTGATGCTCGATTCAATAGTGGCAGTCGTTGACCACGGAAACGGCAACCGCAATCAGTTCCCGCTCAGCCAGACTGAGTCCCGACGCTCCGCGCATCAAGTGCTCGTATAGAGCGAGGTGGTACTCGAGCGCTTCGGGATTCAGGCTGGAGACGGCGAGAATGTTGTCCACCAGCCCATCGGGCCGCCGATGCCGGCGGTAGAGCGATCCGAGCCGTCCCTCCCGCGCCTCAGGGGAGTCCGGCGAAATCATGTGGATCCAGGCCATTGGGAGTGGGACGGGTCGAAACGTAGGATACCGGGCGGATGCTGCGTATCGCCTGCGACGGTTCCTGCCTCGGGAACCCCGGGCCGGGGGGCTGGGCAGCCGTGATCCTTTCCGGCACCGGGGAGGAACGGATTCTCTCGGGCGGCGAACCGCAGACCACGAACAACCGGATGGAACTTACCGCCGCAATCCGGGCCGTGGAAGCCGTTCCGGACGGAATACCGGCGACCGTGATCTGTGACAGTCAGTACGTGGTCAAGGGCATCACGGAATGGCTTCCGTCCTGGATTCGGCGTGGCTGGCAAACGGCGAGCCGCCGCCCGGTAAAGAACGCCGACCTGTGGCGACGGCTGGCAAATGCTCACGCGAAGCGGCCCGCGGTTCGATTCGAGTGGGTTCGGGGTCATGCCGGGCACCCGGGGAACGAACGGGCCCATGAGCTCGCCTCGGAAGAAGCCATTCGGCAGGGACGGCAGCCGCGCGACCGCAACCGAAGCGGTCGCCTTTTCCGTCCTAACGGATAGACTCGGGGTGTTCGTGCGCGAATACCGGTTCCTTCAGGCGGACGTTTTCACCGACCGTGCGTTCGCGGGGAATCCGCTGGCCATCGTCACCGACGCCGAGGGGCTCTCCGGCGAAGACATGCAGCGGATCGCGGCAGAAATGAACCTGTCGGAAACCGCGTTCGTACTCCCACCGACCGATGTGCAGGCGCTCTGCCGCCTTCGGATCTTCACCCCCAACACCGAGCTTCCACTGGCGGGGCATCCCGTCGTGGGAACATTCTTTGTGCTCGCCCGGCGCGGGGAACTGGGGCTTGGTGAGAAGCTCAGGAACCTCGGAACCGGTGTCTATCGAATCCATCAGGAGTGCGGCGCCGGGGTGCTCCCAGTGGACATCCGAGTCTCGGGGGGCACCGTGGAACAGGTCGTGATGACGCAGGCGCCTCCGCGTTTCTTCGCCGAATTCGCTGACCGAAGCTCCCTCGCAGCCTGCCTCGGAATCGGCGCCGACGAAGTCCTGCCCGACGACAGGCCGGCGCAGGTCGTTTCGACGGCACTCCCGCAGTTGATGGTGCCGTTACGGTCGCTTCGCAGCATCGAAAGGCTGGAGCTCGATGCGATGGCGGCGCAGGCCCTACTCAACCGGGAGGAAATCGGCTCTGACTGCATGATGGTCTTCTCCACCCAGTGCGTCGACGAGGAGAATGCAGCTCACGCCCGGATGTTCGCTCCGGGACTCGGGGTGGCCGAGGACCCGGCGACCGGGAGTGCCGCAGGGGCGCTGGGCGCCTGGCTGGTCCGGCACGGATTGGTGAAGGGCGGCGATCGGGACCCGGTCCGTCTGGTGATCGAACAGGGCTACGAGATCGGACGGCCCAGTTTGATCCATGTGGAGGTCGAACGCGAGAACGGCCAACCCTCCATGGTGCGCGTCGGCGGCCAGGCGGTCGAGGTCGCCGAAGGGACGCTGCGGATTCCGGACTAGCTGTCTACGGATCAGCGATAGCTGATTCGTTCACCGGGTAGCGGCGGCGTGTGCTCGGGCACCCGGTGCGCCTTTACTCGCTGCTCGAACGCGTACCCGATCGCGAGGAGCCGAGGCTCGCTGAACGCCCGGCCGAGGAACGAAATGCCTACCGGCAAGCCGCCGCCGGTGAACCCGGCAGGAACGATCAAGTCCGGGAACCCGCTCATGTTCGCGAGGCGCACGGGAGAGGGTCCATAGAGATCCGGCGGGCGATCGATCAGCGCCGGTCTCGTCGGCGAAGTCGGATACACGATGGCGTCGAGCTCCTCCTGGTCCATCAGACCCTCGACAAGCGCGCGGACCAGCGGCAGGGCGTTTTCCCGGACGGCGACGTGCGCGTAGTCCGTGACCTCCCCGCTTTCGTTTTCGCGCAGGAAAAGGCTCCAGCGTCCCGGATTCGGACGAAGTCCGTCCCGGTGCGAAGGCAAAGCCATCGAACGGTCTACGAGTTCGTCCAGCGTCCTGGGGTAACCCTCTCCGAGACCTTCCAGATACTCCGCGATCTGCTTGCGAAACTCCGGAAAGCGGACGGTTGTGTAGAAGTCGCTCTCGACCTCCAGGAGCCATTCCGGGAATCGAACATCGACGACTTCGGCGCCGGCGTCGCGCATCGCGTCGAGTCCCGCCTCGATAGCCCAGTCCACCTCGCGATCAACCCCCATGAAGTCGCGGGCCACACCGAGGCGAGCTCCCGCGAGGGCGTCGGAGTCCAGGAATTGGGTGTAGTCGTCATGGAACTTCCCGGCGCTTCTCGACGTCGCCGCGTCAGCCTCATCCACCCCGACCATGGTTCCGAGCGAAACCGCGACGTCGTAGACGCTACGCGCCATCGGTCCGCCGGTGTCGAAGGAAAGGGCAAGCGGAACGATGCCGTCACGACTGAGGAGTCCCAGTGTCGGTTTGAGCCCGGCAAGTCCGTTCGCGCTGGAAGGCCCGCGGATGGATCCCCCGGTGTCGGAGCCCAGTCCGACGAAGCCGTAGCCGGCAGCAACGGCCGCACCGGTCCCACCGGAGGATCCGGAGGGGCTGCGGGCCGGATCGTGCGGGTTCCGGGTGATCCCGCCGAGCGAACTCATGGCGCCGCCGGAAGCGAACTCGCTGAGATTCACCTTGGCCAACACAATGGCGCCGGCCTCCCTCAATCTCCGCACCACGAAGGCATCGTCCGGAGGACGCGAATCCTGAAGCAGGAAAGATCCCGCAGTAGTCGGGATATCCGCGGTGTCGAAATTGTCCTTGAGCACGACCGGGATTCCGTGGAGGGGCGAACGGCGCCCCGACCGCTCCCGCTCGGCGTCCAACTCCCGGGCTCGCTCCCGGGCGTTGGGATTCAGCGAAATGACAGCATTGATACGTGGCCCCTGATCGTCATAGGCGGCGATCCGGGCAAGGCACAGCTCAACGAGCCGCTCGGCGGTCAGTGCGCCAGCATCGACTGCCTCGTTGATCTCGGCGATCGTCGCCGAGGTGAGGTCTATTTCCCGCGCTTGCCAGGCGTCGGAGTGGGTAGCGGACAGCAGGACGAGGGCGACAAGCACCCCGCCCCGAAAGACGGAAGGGGTCGGCAGAACAAGGCGCATCGCACCATCGTACCCGCGTCTCCGTTCCGTCGAGCGGTCCGGAAGGGGGGCGCCTAACCTGAACGGGTGGTGCGCAATCAGTTCGTTAGCGGTTGCGCCCCCCTTCCGAACCGCCCGGCGCTTCGCGCCGGCACAGGCGGGCAGCGAACGGAGTCCGCTGCCATGACTCTCCGGGGGTGCGGAACCGGCCACCCTCCGGAGAGGGGGCCGGAGGGCTGACGGTGGGGGTTAGCAGCCTGTGGCAAAACCCAGGCGGCGTTCGACCGGCGATCCATCCCGCCTGAACCGCGTCGCTTCGCGCCGCTCATTGTTGCGTTTCGGTCGAAATACACCCGGGCCAGTTCTCCCGGTGGGGGCTCCTCCCTCACGCGCCTTGTCAGCCGGGCACCTCGCCGGTCTCGGCGCTCACGTGGGTTTCACCACCGGCTGCTAGCCCGCGGACACGCGGAGGCGCGGATCCTGCCGGAGCCGGAGAAGCGCTTCGGTCTCGAGCTGCCGCACCCGTTCCCGGGTCAGGTGAAGCTCACGCCCGATCTCCTCGAGGTTCGCCTCACCGCCACCCAGAATCCCGAAGCGGCGCTTGAGCACGTGCTGCAGCCGGTCGGGGAGGTCCGAAATGGCATCCCGCACATGGCGGCGCTGTTCGGCATCGGTGACGCCTTCGATCGGGTTCAACTGATCCGGATCGGGAGTCAGCGCGATCCGCGGCGTCCCATCGGGAACCAGCGGCGCATCAAGGGAGTCAATCTGCGGCACCGAACGGAGCGCATCGCGAAGTCTCTCTTCCGGCACTCCGATTTCTCGAGCGATGTCGTCGGTCGACGGAAATTGCCGCTTCCCGCGTCGCGCAGGATCGTTCCGGTACCGCTGCTCGAGTTCCGCACGAACCTTGGACGCCTTGCGGTGAAGATCCAGCTTGTTGATCGGGACCTTGATCGTGCGGGACTTTTGGGAAAGTGCACGCCAGATCGCCTGCCGAATCCACCACGTCGCGTAGGTCGAGAACTTCAGATTGCGCTCCGGCTCGAACTTGCGAACCGCCTGCATGAGTCCGATATTGCCTTCCTGGATGAGATCGCCCAGCGGGAGCCCCTTGCCTCGGGACTGCTTGGCGATGGAGATGACGAGGCGCAGGTTCCCCTCGATCATTTTTTCTCGGTTCTGGTAGAAGGTGTCGACATCCTCGTTCGCCGGGTCTTGCGAACCCTCCATGTCGCGAAGGGCCTTCTGCATGGCGCGGCTGTAGCGCTGCTCGTCATTCTTGGTGAGCAGCCGGTGCCGGTGCGTGTCCCGCAGATAGAGCCCCATCGAGTCCAGATCGCCGGTCTGGTGGGTATCCGGAGCGAGACCGAGTTCTCGAGCCTCGTCCGCCTCTTCCTCAGTGGACTCTTCCTCTTCTTCCTCGAGATCGAAAGTCTCGTCAACGAACTCGATGGTTTCGTAATCCGTACTCGTAGGGTCCATGACGCCCTCCTGGCAATTCCTTAATTCGGCCTACTTAGTGTCTAAAGCAAGATAAGCACGCAGCGTGCCATCCCTCGCCACTTCAACCGCTCCGTTTCCCAGCGGAACGACCAAGGAATAACGCCGCACCCGAACCAATGGTTCCCTTCCTGATGGATGAAACCTTCGAGTCGTTCCGGCGGGGCCAGAACGACTCAACCCGCCGGAGGCGGCTCGGAGAGCGGCAATCGCACGATGCTGGCGCTGGACTTCAACTCGTCCACCCAAGCGAAAATCCGCCGGCTCAGATCGCGCTGTTCAAGTATATTCCTAATCAGGCTCTCCACCTCCCCCAAAGTTGCCGGTGAACCGGGATCCAGATCCGGAAGCAGCACGGTCCGGTAGTACTCCTCGACTTCGCGCTGGGCGACCTGGACCAGAGGCCGGAAACGGCGGTCCACATATCGATCCACGATCAGCTCCCTCTGGATCCGTTTCCGCAGATAGTCCTCGGCAATGCCGAGGCGCCGCAAGGTGGCCCGATAGTCCTCCGGGGTAGCAAATCGTTCCATGAGGGCACGCAGTGTCGCCTCGCTCTCCTCCTCGGAGGGCGGCTCCTGCGGATACCGGCGCGCCTCGTGTTCCATGAGCCGCGCATCGATGAGGCGCTCCAGGCTCTCTTCAAGAGTGGGCGTCGGTGTGACTCCGGGCATCAGCGCGATCGCTTCGAGGACTTCAGAGAACGTAATCGGTTCGCCATTCACAACCGCGAGCACCCGATCTATCTCTCCGAGCCCCGTGGTTGGCTGGGTTTGCAGCGCCCCCGAGCCGCCGCTTCCGGAAGCCGCCGGGGCGGGGCAAAACACAAGGGCCGCGGCGACCATTGCGAGACGAGCGGACAAACGACCGCCATACGTTACGCCCTTCACCCCGAGCGGGCCTCCGGGCCGCGTCCGCAACGACACACCAGGACAGTCTGGCACAGCCCCGCCAAACCGTGCGTCCGGCTGTTGACCCGAACCGATGGTCCCCAGAGCGCAAGGTCTTCTCGACAGCACCGCGCAGGCGGGGTTCGCGCCGGACGGAGGAGTCGCCCGCTAGAAGGCGTGGCCAATGGTGAAATGCCACTGCCCGCGCGGGGCGTCACCGATGTCGCCGAGCCGGATTCCGTAGTCGAAACGGAGCGGCCCGAGCGGAGTGTTCCATCGCAGTCCGGCGCCTACGTTGTGGCCGAGGTCTCCTACCCGAAACGAGTTCACTTCGCTGTAGACCCCGCCCTGGTCCGAGAAAACCGCACCGCGCAGACTGCCCAGGATGGGGAACCTCACCTCCAGGTTTCCGACGATCAGCAGGTTGCCACCGAGCGGGTAACCGCTCGGGTCGAGCGGTCCCGCGCGGTCCAGTTTGTAACCACGCAAGGAGGTCGCTCCACCGGCGAAGAATCGCTCGGTGATCGGTACGAGACCCGGCTCGTCCGCGCCCAGAGTCCAAGCGAGACCGAGTCGGCCCGCAACCGCAACGACTACCTGTCCCCCGACCGGGAAAAACAGATATTGCTGTGCGAGGCCCTTCAGGAATGGCGCTCGGGAGCGGAGAAGTGCGGACGACCACTCCACATCCAGGATGCCGAAACGGCCCCGACGAGGATCCACCGGGTCATCGCGGGTGTCCGTGACCACGGAAGCCGACACTGCCGAGAGCCAGAGATTGTCCGCGAAGTTGCGGTCAATCTGATTCGGATTGATCTTCAGATCGAACAACTCGCTCGTGGTCAGGTCATAGCGGAGAAAAAGACTTCGCCCGAGGACCCTTCGGGTCACCTGCACGCCGATTCCAGAGCGGATGAAATCCAGGCTCTCCCGGTCCTGCGACTCACGGAACGCGCTCACGAAGATGGGGACCTCGCCCTCCACGCTCTCCGCCCCCCGGTAGGTCGCCACCATCCGCGTGCCCTTGAGCGAGAAACGGCCGAACAGACTCAAGGTATGGCCCATCCCGAAGAGATTGTTCCGGGTCCATTCGCCTTCGCCCCGGACCTGCTCGCGTTCGCTGTACCCCGCGCCGTAGCCGATGCTGGTGCGAGGGCCCTCCACCACCCGGATCAGCACGTTGCGTTCGCTGATCGGTTCCTCGGGCTCAAGGAGATTCACGTCGACGCTGCGGAAGATCCCCATGGAAACGAGACGCCGGCGCACTTCGAGGAGATCGCCGCTCCCCAGCGGATCGCCCTCTTCAAAAGGTAGCCGGGACCGGATCAGCGAGTCCCTCGTGGTATCGAGGCCCGCAACGATGATCCCGCCGACCGTGAAGTAGTTGCCGGGTCGGATCCTGAAGACGACCTCCGCATCGTGGCTGACCGGATCGACCGGAGCCTCGACCTCCACCACGGCTTCCAGATATCCCCGGTTTCGATGGAACGTCTCAAGATCTTCGCGGGCGCCCACGATTTCTTCCGCTACGTAGGGTGCCCCCGGCGCGATGGCGGCCACCTCCGACAGGTCGCTATCGGTGAATGCGGAACCCCCTTCGAATCGCACGGCCCGCACCGAGGCCGCCGGACCCGGATCAACCCGCACATTGAGATCAAGCGAGAGGCCCTCGTCGATCGGGACGGGCGGGCCCGGCTCCAGCGGCACCACCTCAGCCCGGAAATAACCCCGCCGCCGCAGAGTTCGGCGCAGGCTGTCGGTCAGGGCTTTCCACTCTGCGTCCCGGTAGGGGCGGCCGGGCCGGAGCGGCAGAAGGACTCCGGCGACGGTGTCCGCCTCCTCTGGAGGGGCACCTTCCGATGAGACGGCGCCGACAAAGTAACGCGGGCCCGAGTCGGCGGAGAACCGGAAGGTCTGCCGCAGCCCATCCGGGCTCTCGTCGCTCTCCACCACCACGGTGCCGTCCCGGTGTCCTTCCCCGCGAAGCTCGGCGAGGAGCTGCTGTCTGGTGGCTTCGATCGCATCCAGAGTGAGCGTGCGATCCGCAAGGGAATCCACCACGCTCTCGGCAGCCCCCCCGGAGGCATCGAACCCTGCCACTTCCAAGGTGACCTCGGGGCCGGGCTCCACCGACAGAACCACCCGAACGCCTCCCGTGTCGGTGGGCCTCCAATCGAGACTGGCCGTGGCGAAGAGGAAGCCTCGATCCCGAAGTCTTTCCTCGACTTCGGGAAGGCGCGCGGCGACATCCGCTTCGAGCCAGGGATCCTCTGGAGAAACCCGGAGCGCGTGGATGAGGTCCCGGCCGAGCTCGTCTTCCACACCAACGGCCTCGATAGAGGCGACCCGGGCGCGCTCTCCCGAGGTCACCTGTATCTCCAGCAACGCATCGCGGCCATCCGGCACGCTCCGGATGGCCACTTCGGCGGTCAGGTAACCCCGCGAGCGCAACCAACCTTCGGCTACCTCTCCACGAACGGGCAGATCGTCCGGAACGGATTCGCCGACCTCGAGACCGAGCGTGGCGAGCAGCCCCAGATCCTCCCCGGGAGGGGCGCCGTCAACGCTGAACCGGGCGATTCTCGGAATGGGGTCGAGTTCAAAAACGAGCCGAAGTCCCCCGCCCGACGCCGTCTCGGAATGAATCCGGACGTCGCGGAAGCGCCCGAGAGCGAACACCTGCTTCACCGATTGCCGGGCGACCAATGGCCGGAAGCGGGTTCCTGGACGAACCGAGATCAGCCGGGACACCTCTTCGGGTACCGGTTCGTTGCTCCCGTCCGCCCAGCGCACCACGACCGACTCCACGCGCTGTGACAACGGATCTTCCGCCAGACCGGCGCCGGTCTGGCCAGCGGCAAGGCGTCCGGTCGGGATCGCCGACAAGACAGCGGTGAGGAGGATCGCTTCCGGACGGCTGAGCAGCCCGTGGATAAAGTGGCGTGAGCGCCGGGCTTTCCCGCGGGGAGTTGACTCGCGACCCGCAGTTCTTCCGGTCGGGGCCTCGGCACTCACACCAATCGGTGCACGGGCGCTAAAAGCTCCGGTGAAAGCGGACATCCACGCCCAGCGAGCCATCCTGATCCCGCGAAAAAATCCAGGAAACCGGGCCGCTCGGTGTGTACTCGACGACGATGATGGACTCTTCAGCGTCCGAGAGGCTCGAGGAATAGCGGACGTTGAGATCCCGCGTCACCTGCTTGCCCAAGGTGACCCTGGCGGTTGGGTTGCTGAACCGGCCGATCATGAAAGGGTCGATGCTCACCCGGTCAATCCCGAAGACCCTGCCGGCGCGCCGGCCGATCATGTTGCTGAGCTGTTGGCTCAACAGGCTCGCCGCCGAGGCCGCCGCGAGTTCGTCGTCGCTCGCCGCCGTCAGGAGATCCTGTTCGGGAGCGCCCGAGAGGAGCCGGAGGATGTCCGCCTCCCGAAGCGGAGGTTCAGAACTCAGGTTCGCGTCGATCTGCTCCGCCGTTCCCGACGCGGCAAGCCGCACGCGATAGCTGCGGACGCTGGTTTCCGCCTCGATGTCGAACACCGGTTCGATCCCTGCGGGATCGATGAAATCAGCGCGTCCGTCGACGATCTGGAAGCGATGCGCACCAAAGTACACCTCGCCGCCGACGAGGTCGGCGCGACCCAACACCGCGGGTGACCCGGCCGTCCCCCGAAGGCTGAAATCGGCGGCCGCATCGAGCTGGAAAATGGAGTTGCGGACCGCAAAGGGAGAGTCGGTCCCCACGCGAATGTCCATCCGGAGCTCGTCCAGAAAATCGCTCGCCTCCGTTTCCTCGGGACGCGCGACGCTGTTGATGTCGGTGAGAATGCTGGCAAACAACTCATACTCGCGGCTCCAGACCGCGTCATCGAGGCGCACCTCCCCGGTGAGCAGCCGTCCGCTCTGGTCGCCCAGGAGCCGCAGGTCGGCATCCACCGTCGCTCTCAAATCGCTCGGATAGCGCAAGCTGGAATCGGATAGCTGGACGCGGAGATCGGTGGCGGCGAACTCCGCGTCCTCGATCGAGATCGAGCCGGACACCACGGCGTCGCCGCCACCCATCCGACCGATGACTTCTGCAATCCGGAGAGTCCGGTGATCGAAGTCAACGGAGCCTTCCACCTCGCTGAGGGCATGTGGAAACCCTTCGACCCGGAAAGAGCCGTTTCGGATCGTCCCCGTGCCCAGTACCTCCGGCTCCGTCCACGGACCGACCACCGCGGCCTCCAGACCGAAATCTCCATCTGCGGCAAGCCAGGGCACAAACGGCGCCGCGACGCGCAGCGATGTCTGCCCCAGGAGCGAAAAGTCCAGAAGCTGGTCATCAAGTCCGATCGAACCGGCCAAACCGAGCTGGCTGTCAGCGTGGAGGAGGCGGAGTCCTTCGATGTGAACGCGCGCATCCTCGAGGCGGACGTTCGTCGGCCCTCCTGCCTCGGCGACGAAATCCGGTGCCGAAATCTCCAGGGTTTCGAGGGTCGCCGTGCCGGTCATCCATTCGTCGAGCGGATTCTCGATGTGGAAATCACCGGACCCGCCGACAACGATCGAGATCCCCCGTTCACCTGGTGCATCGAAGAGGACGGGAGCTACATCAACCCCTTGAACCGTGACCGTGCCCGCGCCGTCGGTGCCGAGCGGAACCTTCCCCTGCATCCGGAAGGTCGCGGCTCCCGAATCCAGGGCTCCGCTGCCCTCGAAGTCTTCGCCGTGGACGAATCCCGTGATGTCGCCGGGACCGAGGGGCAAGCCGAGTACGGCGGCGTTCGGGACGTGTGCCTCGAGCCGCAGTTCGGGAACCAGCAGATCGCCGCCGACGTCGAGGCGAAAGTCGGAACGGATCGAAATCCATTCGGGTGCGAGACCGGGCGTCAGCGGGTAGTCGGTCCCGGTAACGAAACCTTCCATCTCCCAATCGACAAGCCCGATGTCCAGGATCCCCTCGGCGGTTCCATCTCGAAACACTCCGCTCATGGGCGCCAGACGAGCCTTGTCGCCATCCATGTCCCAGGTGATGGACACCTCGTCGAAGGGCTGCTCCAGAACATGTCCGGCGGAACCGACGACCGATCCCCCTCCCGTATAGCGTTCATCCCGGCGTACCGTGTGGCTCCGGCCGGTTGCCATCCCGTCCGCTTCGAGGTCCCACTCCAGGAAGTCGATGATCTCCCGGGCGTCCCATTGTTCCCACTCGGCGTCGAATTCCATGTCCGGGTACTCCACCGCGGCACGGTCGAAGGCCCCCGAGGCGGAGATCCGCCCCTCTCCTTGCCGCGCGTTCAGGCTGTCGAGCCAGATCGTGTCCCGTTCGATCCTGCCGGTCGCAATCAGCGTCTCCGTGTGGATCGTGGAGAAGCGCATCATCTGACCTTCGACCTCACCTTCGAGCACGAGATCAGGCCACCGGCCGCGCACGATGCCCTCAAATCCGCCGGCGCCCGCTACATCCCAAAAGGTCGTTTCGGGATCTTCGCCGAAGAGGACGCGGCGCAGCTCCTGCTGGACAGCATCCGCTTCGGCTGATTCTCCGGCCAGCGCGGTCCCCGCGATGCTGGCGTTGCCCGATCGGGGGTAGCGGCCTTCGAGCGTGCTGCGAAACGCCTCTCCTTCGAGGACGACGCGGCGGATGTCGGTTGCCGTGTCATCCATCGACAGGTCCGCTTCAAAGCCGAGAGGCAATTCCTCCGGGCCGGTTTCATCCGGCCTCAGCCCTGCTGCCTGGATGGTCCCGGTCATCAACCCCGGGTCCGAAAAGGGCATGTGCAGGTCCGCGTCCAACGTCACCCGCGAACGAAGCGAGGTCGGAATACCGAACAAGCCTTCGAGGGCGGGGGCCAACGCTCCGTCCCGGACGCTCAGGAGGATTTCCGCCAGGTTGTCTTCTCGTGGTTGCATCTGCAGCAACTTGAGGGTGGCCGCGCCATCGGCCGCGAATCCCTCGGAGGAGAGGATTTCAATGCGGTCGGGATCCCAGTGCACGAGTCCCGTCCAATCGCGGAGCGGAACACCATAGAACCGGCTTACCGGCAGTACGAATCTGCCGTCGATCGCCAGACCGTTTTCCTGGAACCCCGCCGTCCCGTCGAACCGGAGCCAGGGGTCTCCCTGGGTGTCGATCCCCTCGAATTCGAACAGGAAACGACCGAGCCTACCGGCATCCCCGCTCCCCACCATCTTCAGCGGTCCGGCCAGATCGTTGGCCAGGTCCATGGTTCCCTCGAAGCGGGCCACGAGCAGGTCGGAGCGGAGTTCAAGGAAATCGAAGTGGAGATCGTCGCGGCGGATCCGGAAGTCCGCCGACAACGCCATCGGAAGGTCCGGCCGCTCCCAAAGGCGGATCACCCCCCACCCGGACCGGATTTCACCGTCCACCCCTCCTTCTTCGCCGGTGTGCAGGCTGACCGCGACATCATCCGCGCGCACTTCCCAGGGGGTGGGTCGATTCCGATACCCGATGGAGGTGCCCGACACCGAGATCCGGTTCGACGAGAAAGACAGCCGGGTGGCCACTGCCTCAATCGTCGGCCCGAGAGGAGCGGATTCGGGCTGCGGGTTTCCCCCGTCATCCAGACCCCAAAGACCCACTCCCTCTACAGCAAGGCTCTCCAGGTGGAGGCGCGCTGGAAAGAGCGAACGCCAACTCAACTTTCCCTGGACGCGGTCGATCGCAAATGCCGGCGGCGCCGGCCCGATCTCCATCGGTTCTCTCCCGATCTGAAGGCCCCGAAGAACGAACTCACCCTCGGCAAGCGATACCTCGAAACCGCTCGCTGCTACCGGCCGGCCGAGCGCAGCGCCGAGACGGCCGGTGACCTGAACGAGCAGCCGCTCCGAATCCAGGTTCGACACCACCCAGAGGATTACGGCAATCGAAGCGAAGAGAACGGCGGAAGAACCCGCCAGCAGCAGCCAGAAACGGCGGAACCGGCGAGCTGGAGCGGAAGAAGTCACGGGGATCCCGCGGGCTCCACGACGAACAGGAGTTCGCCGCCCTCCATCAGAGTTCCCGCGATAGCCCTCATGTTAGCGATGACTCCGCTCTCCGGGGCCCGGATCTCGTTCTGCATCTTCATCGCTTCAAAAACCAGCACCCCATCGCCCGCGGCGACCCTGTCTCCTTCTTTCCGCACAAGGCGTACCACCTTGCCCGGCATGGGGGTTCGCACTTCGCATCGGCCACCCGCCGCCCCCCGGGCGCCGGACTGCCGCCTGCCGGAGGCGCCCGTGGCCTCCCGGCCGGTCTGGAAGCGATACGTGTGTCCCGCGATCTGAACCACCAGGTCTCCGGATCGCCGGGAGGAGACACCGGCTTCGACGGTTTGGCGTCCCCGGGTAACGTTCCAACCGCCGGGAGCCGCGCGCGCGACCAACTCCTCGTCGACGCCTTCGATCCTGAGTTTCAGGGTGGCGTCGCCAGGCTCCGCGTGGACCTCGACCCACAGGTCGTGTCCGTCGAGAGTGAGTACCCGCCGCATCAGATCCGGTCCCGATGCGCCTCGGAGACACCCGCTAATCGCCATGCGGAGGACGACGCGGAAGCGCTGTGCGAGACGGAGCTTTCGCGCCGCCAGAGTTCCGCCGCCGCCGCTGCGAGAGCCAGGGGAGCGAATGCGGTCCGGGCTGTCGAGTCGGCTTCGTCTCCACCCGAGACAGCAACTGGCCAGTGGGCGGTGACGAATGAGGTATCGAAGTTCCCGCTACGGAAGTGGTCGCCGGCCAGGACCCTTTCGAAGAAAGGCAGGGTCGACGCTATTCCAACGAGTCTCGTTTCCCTCACCGCCCGCAGCGCCCGTCGCCGCGCCGTTTCCCGATCGGCTCCGGAGACGATGATCTTGGCGAGCAGGGGATCGTAGTGGGGTGACACGACGCTGCCCGAAGCAATCCCGGCATCGCACCGCACCCCGGGACCCGCGGGGGCGCGGAATTCACGGATAAGGCCGGTGGCGGGCACGAAGCCGGCGAACGGGTCCTCCGCGGTGATCCGGAGCTCGATGGCGGCCCCGGCTAACGCAACGTCCTCCTGGGCAAAACCGAGCGGTTCGCCGGCGGCTACCCGCAACTGGAGCACCACCAGATCCAACCCCGATACGAGCTCGGTAACCGGATGCTCGACCTGGAGCCGCGCATTCATTTCGAGGAAATAGAAGCGCCCCTCCGGATCGAGAAGGAACTCGACGGTCCCCGCGTTCCGGTAACCGGCATCGCACGCCAGACGCACGGCCGCCTTTCCCATCGCCACGCGCAATTCCGGCGTAGTCACGGGCGACGGACTCTCCTCCAGGAGTTTCTGGTTGCGGCGTTGGATCGAGCAATCTCGCTCTCCCAGATGGACGACGGAGCCGAAGTTGTCGCCGAACACCTGGATTTCCACGTGGCGGGGGTTTTCCACGAAGCGCTCGAGAAACACCCGCGAGTCTCCGAAGGCGGCGTCGGCCTCGGATCGCGCCTCCCGAAACGAGTCGTGGAAGTTGGCCGGCTCCCGCACGAGCCGCATCCCCATGCCGCCGCCGCCGGCGGCCGCCTTGACCACGAGCGGGAATCCGATCCTGGCGGCAGCCCGCTCGGCTTCCGCTTCCGAGACGATGTCCGAGCCGGCCACGACCGGGACTCCGGCCTGAACGGCCGTCTCGCGAGCGGCGGCTTTGTCTCCCATCCGGCGCATCGCGTCGGGAGGCGGCCCCACGAAAACGACGCCGCGCTCGGCGCAGCGAGCCGCGAACTCACCGTTCTCCGCCAGGAACCCGTACCCCGGATGCAGGGCCTCCGCCCCCATGGAATGTGCGGCCTCGATCACTCGCTCGCCGTTCAGGTAGCTGTCGCGCGAGGCCGCTCCTCCCACTTCGAAGGATTCGTCAGCCAGGCGCACGTGCAGGCTGTCCCGGTCCGCCTCGGAGTGGACGGTCACGGGAGAAATGCCCAGGTCGCGGCAGGCCCGGATGATCCGGACCGCTATCTCGCCCCGGTTTGCGATGAGGACGCGGCGGAACATCAGGTGGCCGGCCGCCCGGGCATGAGTTCCGACACTCCTTGGCAGCGCGTGGCGAAAGCCGGCCAGGGTCAGGTTGCGGCGCTTAGCGCCGCAGGGGTGGGGTGTGGGGAGGGGTATCCCCTCCCCACGAAAGACGGTGGAGGGAATCGCGCAGCACCAGTTCTCCCGGTGGGGGGTCGCGCCACCAGCAGCCTGTGGACAAAGTCGCGTGAGCACCGAGAGTGGCCAGTCTCCCGGTGGGGGCGAGGCCCAGTTCTCCCGGTGGGGCCAGTTCTCCCGGTGGGGGCCCGGCTGACAAGGCGCGCGAGAGAGGAGCCCCCACCGGGAGAACTGGCCCGAGTGTATTTCGACCGACGCGCAACGATGAGCCACGCGAAGCGGGGCGACCAGTTCTCCCGGTGGGGGCCAGCCGGGATGCATCGCCGCTCGAATGCCGCGTGACTTTGTCCAGAGGCTGCTCGCCCGTGGGGAAAGCGCCCCGCATCCGGAGAACACCCGGGGTTTCGTGTGTCTGCCAGCGTGGGCGCGATGCGGGGTGCTTTTTCCACGGGTTGCTAGAGCGGAATGTTGCCGTGCTTTTTCGGGGGATTCCGGTCCCGCTTCGTGGAAAGGGAAGAGAGTGCGGAAGCCAGTTTCCGGCGCGTGCTGCGCGGAAGGATCACCTCGTCCACGTAACCTCGCTCCGCTGCCACGTACGGATTCGCGAAACGCTCCCGGTAGCCGGCCACGCGATCGGCGCGCTCCTGTTCCGGATCCTCGGCCTGTTCGAGTTCCCGCCGATACAGGACGTTCACGGCGCCTTCCGGCCCCATCACGGCGATTTCCGCGGCCGGCCACGCGTAGTTGAGGTCGGTGCGGATGTGCTTGCTGGCCATCACGCAGTACGCGCCCCCGTACGCCTTGCGGGTGATCACGGTGATCTTGGGAACCGTGGCTTCGGCGAAAGCGTAGAGCAGCTTCGCCCCGTGGCGAATGATGCCTCCCCACTCCTGCTGGGTTCCCGGCAGGAAACCCGGGACATCTTCAAAGACGAGCAGCGGAATGTTGAAGGCGTCGCAGAACCGGACGAACCGCGCGCCCTTCACCGAGGCATGAATGTCCAGGGCGCCGGCCAACACGGCCGGCTGGTTCGCCACTATGCCCACCGGGGCTCCGCCGAGCCGGGCGAAGCCGATCACCAGGTTCCCGGCGTGCAGCGCCTGGACTTCCAGAAAATCACCGTCGTCCACTATCTCGCCGATGAGGTCCTTGACGTCGTAGGGCTGATCGGGCTGCTCGGGCACCAGACTGTCGAGCGACGGGATGTCCCGGTCGGGCGGGTCTGCCGACGGACTCCGCGGGGGTTGTTCGAGGTTGTTCGAAGGCAGAAACGACAGGAGTTTTCGGATCAGACCGAGGCAGTCCTCGTCGTTTTCGCCGAGGAAATGGGCATTCCCCGACACGGTGTTGTGGGTTTCCGCGCCGCCGAGATCCTCCATGGTCACTTCTTCGTGGGTAACGGCACGAATTACATCGGGCCCGGTCACGAACATATAGCTGGTTCCGCGGGACATGATCGTGAAATCCGTGATTGCCGGGGAATAAACGGCGCCGCCCGCACACGGCCCGAGGATGGCCGAAATCTGCGGAACCACCCCGGAGGCCAGCGTGTTCCGCAGGAAAATGTCCGCATACCCAGCGAGCGAAACCACCCCTTCCTGAATGCGGGCCCCACCCGAATCGTTCAGTCCGATGATGGGAGCTCCCTGCCGGACCGCCAGATCCATGGTCCGGCAGATTTTTTCGGCGTACGCCTCGCTCAGCGAGCCGCCGAGAACGGTGAAATCCTGAGCGAAAAGGTAGACCAATCGGCCGTCAATCCGCGCGTATCCCGTAACCACTCCATCTCCGGGATAGCGCTGGCGGTCGAGCCCAAAGTCGCGCGAGCGATGTTCGACCAGTTTCCCGGTCTCTTCGAAGGACCCGGCGTCGGCGAGTGTCGCGATCCGCTCTCGCGCCGTCAGTCTTCCCGAACGTCGTTGGCGTTCGAGCCTTGCCGCACCTCCCCCGGCTTCCGCGGCGCGGTTCCGCGCTTCGAGTTCGGCGAAGGACTCCGGACGCCCTCCGGATTTCGCCGACACAGGGTCCAGCCCCCGTCAGGTGACCCGCAGTCCGTGGATGGAGTGGCGTGAGCGCCGAGACCGGCGAGGCGCCCGGCTGACAAGGCGCGCGAGGGAGGAATACCTGGTTGTATTCCGACCGAAGCGCAACGATGAGCGACGCGAAGCGACGCGGTTCAGCCGGGATGCATCGCCGGTCGAACGCCGCGTCACTCTATTCACGGACTGCTACGGCGGCCCAGTCCTTCAGGAAGCGCTCGAGACCGATGTCCGTCAGCGGATGTTTGATCAGCAGGTTCAGCACCTTCGCGGGCATCGTGGCGATGTCAGCTCCAAGCCGCGCCGCTTCCACGACGTGCAAGGGATTCCTGATGCTGGCCACCAGAATCTGGGTGGAGAAACCGTAGTTGTCGTAGACCTCCCGAATGTCCGCAATCAACTGCATTCCGGGAGCGGCGATATCGTCAAGCCGCCCCACGAAAGGACTCACGATGTAGGCGCCGGCCTTGGCGGCAAAAAGCGCCTGTGGAACGCTGAAGCAGAGGGTTACGTTGACGCGGATCCCTTCCTCCTTCAGTTCCCGGACCGCACGAAGGCCATCGGGTGTCAGCGGACACTTGATGATGATGTTCGGGGCGATGGTGGCCAGCTCGCGGCCCTCGGCCACCATGCCGGCGGTGTTGGTCGAGAGCACCTCCGCCGAGACATCGCCCGGAACCAACTCGGCAATCCGAGCCAGGATTTCCCGCGGGTCCCCCGTTTCCTGCGCCATGAGCGAAGGGTTCGTGGTAACGCCGTCCACGAGCCCCATCTCGGCGGCGCGCGAGATCTCGTCGAGGTTGGCAGTGTCGAGAAATATCTGCATTCGCGCCCGGCACCTGCCGGGCCGGAATCCGGCCCGGAATCTAAGCCCCATCCCCGACGCGATTCTACCGTCTGCCGGACCGATCAAAACCCTCGTCGATCCTCTACCTCGGATTGGCTCTGCGGCTTTCGGACGGCAGGCTCTCGTTGGACGGATCAGCGCCGTCGATGGCCGTCACGGCGTAGCGAAAAGCCCCTCGCGGATCCCGGGCTCCGTCACCGAACGTGGTCTGCTCGATGGCCGACTGCGTCAGACGCTGGAAGCCGGAGCCGTCCGGGCCGGAGCGGTAGACGTGATATCCGACAACGTCCTCCGAGACCGACTCTCTCCAACTGAGTTCGGTCTGCTCGGCTCGCCAGAAAAGGCGCAGATCCGACGGAGGCAACGGCGGGAAGACATCGACCGGGGTGACGCAGGCCTCGGGCGACAGGGGCCCGACACTGAGCGCCGAAGATCCGGTACCGGGGACCCGGATCGGGATCGCGCTCCAGGGCGTCTCTGCCGCCTCCGGGACGTCCGGAACCGAAGACGCCGGATCCTCGTTCGGGCTCGCGGATTCCTGAGACGGCTCGGTCGGGGCCACGCCTTCAACGTCGGGATCCTGGAAGGCGGGGGTCTCCGTGCCGTCGCTCGCCCCGGGATCGGCCGGATCCGGACCGGGATCGGGGAGCACCCGCTCGTCATCACCCCCCACCATGACGAGCCGCGCGCTGTAACAGACCTTTTCGCCCCAGATCACCTCGGAATCAGCCTGCGTCGGCCCAAAAGATCTTCCGAGGCGTTCGGCCGGACCATTCCGTCGCCGGAAGACCTCGAAAATCGGGTCGGTCAGTGGCGAAGCCGACTCCAAACCGGCCCGTGGATCCAACCACCGGACAGTCAGCGCCTGGGGACCGACATCAACGCTGACCTCGCGTACCAGCGGAAGCGGTCCGGCCACGTCGAGTGATTGCGGTTCGCTCTCTTCGCTCGAACCACCGCGGGCCTCGTACCGGACGGTGATCTCCAGCCGCCGGCCAATCCATTCCGGATCGACCGGCAGTTCCAAGATCCGCTCTTCCCCGAGGACTTCCGAATCGACTTCGGACAGAACCTCGAACTCGAGGTCGTCATAGTCGAGAAGCACCCCTTCCGGTTCCGGGTCGTCTTCCGACTCCGGGGGTTCGGCAGGGTCCTCGCGGTCAGGCTGTCCCTCTTCGGGTTCCGGGTCGTCCTCCCGCTCCGGGGGTTGGGCAGCGCCCTCGGTGTCAGGCTCTCCCCCTTCGGGTTCCGTGGCCCCCGGCTCGTCGGGCGCCTCCCCCGGGTCTGATTCTTCGGCAGGCACCTCACCGGCGGCAGGGTCCTCCTGACCTTCGGTAACCGGCAGCGCCTCGTCCGGCAGCGTCTCGCCCGCCTCTCCCTCCGGTTCGGTGGTCACTCCAGTTTCCGCGGCGGGAGCGGGTGGCTCCCCCTCGGGGGCCAGTTCGGCAGTCTCCGGGATCCCGGGATCGGCCGCACCTTCCTCGACCGTTTCTGTCTCGGTACTTTCCGGCTCGGGCGCCTCCGAGGCCGACCCGGCCTCGGAAGGGGTCTCCCCGCTCGCTTCTTCCCCGGCGTTGTGGCTACCTGCACGTTCGGTGGCGCGCTCCTCGGCGGCCAGACGATGGATGTCCACAAGGCGGTAGGAGACGATCGCTCGGCGCAGCCGTAACTCCTCCACGTCCCCCCCGGAGCTGAGACGCGGCGCGTACCAGCGAATCAGGATCTGTCCTCCCTCCTCCCGCAGGGGAAGGAGCCGAGGCGTCTCCGGCTCCACCTGTAGCGGCGGGAGCGGAGGTCCCCGGCGACCGCATCCCGCCATGCCGAGCCCCAGAAGGAGGGCGAGCGCGCCAATCGAGGCGCGGCCCCAAGCGGCAAGCCCGACAGGCCCGATCCAGCTCGCCGGGGACATCCCGTGCCCAACCCCGGGCGCGGGCCGCCCGTTCTCGCGCATCAACCGTTGAGGGCCGGCAATCGGTCGGCTGCGTGGTCTAGCAGCCGGTGGTGAAACCCACGCGGCGTTCGAGCTGCGATGCATCCCGCCTGAACCGCGCCGCTTTGCGGCGCTCTGCGTTGCGTTTCGGTCGAAATACACTCGGTATTCCTCCCTCACGCGCCTTGTCAGCCGGGCGCCTCCCCGCTCTCGGCGCTCACCCGGGTTCCACCACAGGCTGCTAGCAGCCGGTAGCGAAACCCACGCGGCCCAGTTCTCCCGGTGGGGGCTCGCCCGGCGATCCATCCCGGTCAAACAGCCGGTGATGAAACCCACGCGGCGTTCGGCCGTCGATCCATCCCGGCTGAACCACTCCGCTTCGCTCCGTTCTGCGTTGCGTTTCGGTTGAAATACACCCGGTATTCCTCCCTCACGCGCCTCGTCAGCCGGGCGCCTCACCGGCCTCGGCGCTCCCGCGGGTTCCACCACCGGCTGTTCACCACTCCGCTTCGCTCCGTTCTGCGTTGCGTTTCGGTCGAAAGACACCCGGGCCAGTTCTCCCGGTGGGGGCTCCTCCCTCACGCGCCTTGTCAACCGGGCGCCTCGCCCCCACCGGGAGAACTGGCGGGCTCGGCGCTCACGCGGGTTCCACCACCGGCTGCTAGAGGATGAACCGGGAGAGATCCTCGTCTTCGATGATCCCTTCCAGCATCCGTTTGACGTACTCCCGATCAATGGTCCAGTTTTTATCTTCGAGATCCGGGGCGTCAAAGAGGAGTTCCTCCAGAACCTTCTCCAGGACCGTATGCAGCCTTCTCGCCCCGATGTCCTCCGTCCGTTCGTTTACCTGGGCCGCAATGTCGGCGATCTCCCCGATCCCGTCCTCGTGGAAGGAGATAGTGACGCCCTCGGTGGCGAGGAGCGCCTGGTACTGCTTGAGGAGTGCCGACTCCGGCTCGGTCAGGATCCTCCGGAAGTCTTCGACGGTCAGCGGATCCAACTCTACCCGGATCGGGAATCGCCCCTGGATTTCCGGTATGAGGTCGGAAGGCCGGTTCTCCATGAAGGCTCCGGCGCCGATATAGAGGATGTGGTCCGTGCGGAGCGACCCGTAGCGGGTGGACACCGTCGAACCATCGAGAAGCGGCAACAGATCCCGCTGGACGCCTTCGCGCGAAACGTCAGGTCCGGGCGAGTCATGAAGGCTCGCCACCTTGTCGAGTTCGTCAACGAAAATGATCCCGTGTTCCTCGGCTCGGTCGAGGGCCAGTCGTGACAACTGGCGGCGATCCACCAGCCGGTCTTCTTCCTCCTGGACGAAGTAGTCGAGGGCCTGCGGAAGGGTCATCTCCGTCTTTCGGTATCGCGGCCCGAAGACACCCCGCAGCATTTCCGAGGTGTTCACGTCGAAATCGTCGCCGGGACCGGACAAAGCCTCCAGGAACGGAGCCGGCGGCTCCCGCATTTCGACCTCGACCATCCGATCCGCGAGTTCTCCGCGCCGCAACCGGCCACGGAGCTTCTCGCGGCTGCGGCGGGCGCGCTGCACTTCCTCGGCCTCCAGGCCCTCGGGAGACGGGCCAAGCTCACCGTCGATATCCTCGACCGAACCCTCGTCGCCACGGTACTCGTCCGTCGTCGCCGGCGGCAGGAGCACATCGAGGAGCCGTTCCTCGGCGTTCTTGTCCACCTGGTCGCGGACCTCTTCGAGCAGTTCCTCGCGGAGGATCTCCACGGACACGTCCACCAGGTCCCGGACCATGGATTCCACATCCCGCCCCACATAGCCGACTTCCGTGAACTTCGAGGCCTCCACCTTGACGAACGGCGAACCGGAGAGCCGGGCCAGACGGCGCGCGATTTCCGTCTTCCCCACGCCGGTGGGCCCGATCATGATGATGTTCTTGGGCGCAATTTCCTCGGCCAGGTCGGGCTCGATCCGGAGACGGCGGGCGCGGTTGCGAAGAGCAACCGCAACCGCTCGCTTGGCTGCCGCCTGACCGATTACAAAGCGGTCAAGCTCCTCAACGATCTCGCGCGGCGTGGGTTGTTCGAAGTCAGCAGGGGGTTCCTTCCCCACTGGAGGGAGATAGTTGACCAGACGTCAGACCTCTTCGAATACCACTTGCCCGTTCGTGTAGATGCAGATGCCGTCGGTGACGCGCATCGCCTCTGCGGCGATTTCTCTCGCCGAGAGCCTGGTTCGCGAAGCCAGCGCCCGCGCCGCAGCCATAGCAAAGGGAGCACCCGCCCCGATCGCCATGATGCCGTCGTCCGGTTGCATGAGGTCCCCGTCGCCGGAAAGGAGGAACATGTGGTCCTTGTCGGCGACGAGCAACAGGGCATCCAGATGCCGGAGCACCCGGTCCGTCCGCCAATCCTGAGCAAGTTCCACCGAGGCCCGCTCCAGATTGCCCCGATGCGCCTCCAGCTTCGTCTCGAACTTCGCAAACAGCGCCTGAGCGTCCGCGGTGGCGCCGGCGAAACCGGCCAGGATCGACCCTTCACTCATGCGGCGCAGTTTGCGGGCGCCGTGCTTCACCACGATGTCCCCGAGAGTGACCTGCCCGTCGGCGGCCAAGGTCGTCCGGCCACTGCGCCGGACGGCCAGCACGGTCGTGGAGTGGAAAGGGGACGGCACTGATGCGGAGCCCCCGCGCCTGGACCATCGCGGAGCCGAGCGCAACCCGCTGATCGCGGCTAACCGCATGCGGTTTTCCACACGGGGTAGTCGGGCAGTATAGCCGGGGCCCCGAGGGCTTGTAATTCGAGAATGACAACCCCGAATGGCCCCATGAGGGACGGATCGGGGGTTACGCTTGGCGAATGAGGCTGCTCTTCGCCGTAGTTGTGGTCAGCGGCATCTACGACGTTCTGCTGGGCGGCGCGCTGCTTTTCGCTCTCGAAGAAGTCCGGCAACTGTTCGGCACCGAACCGCCGCTTTTCCCGATCCACGCGAATCTGAACGGACTCTTCGCCCTGGGGATCGGTCTTGGGTATTTCGCCATCCTGACGAACCTGGAAACGAACCGCTGGTACATCTGGATCATGGGTCCCCTGCTCAAGGGAGGTGGGGCCCTGCTCTTCGTGCTGGACTTCATGCTCCGAGATTCTCCTCCCGTATTTCTGGTGTTCGCCGCCTCGGACGGCGTCCTCGCCGCCATCACGACCGTCGCACTCCTTGGCTCTGCTCCTCGGAGCCGCGGCGCGTGGAGAAGCCGCCTCCCCGAGCCGACCCGACACCTAAATCCTACACAGGACTCCGAAAACGGGTCGCTTGCAGAGAGCCAAAGGGAATAGAATTCCTCGCTCGCACTGTCGATGGATTCTTGGGAGCTGATTCGCCGCCTCGTGGTAGCACGTCGGGATGACCCGCTGTGGGGAGTCCTGCTGCGCCGGTGCCAAGTCCTGATTCGGCCATCGCTGCGATCGCATTTCGGGGGTCGCCGGCGAGTAGACATAACCCTCCTGGATGACCTTTCCCAGGACTTGATGGAAAGGCTCGTGTCAGACGGGCGCCGGGTCCTCAGCCGGTTCGAGGGGAAGCGCGAAGAGGCTTTTGCCGGCTACATCCGCCGGATCGCGGAGAATCTCCTCCGTGACCAATTCCGTCGTGACGCGTTCCGCCGGGGGGTGGAAGAGTCCTTCCCCCCCGAGGAGCTGTGGCGGCTTGAAGCAGCCCTTATCGACAGCACGCTCGAGTACGGCGGAGACCATCCCGAAGCGGCGGTGGAGGATCGTGAGCTCACGGACAGCGTCGAACAAATGCTCCGGCAGATTTCCGTTGATGATCGCCAACGCGCCCTGAACCGGCGTCTCTTCCAGCTGTATTTCCGTAACCAGTACAGCATTCCCCAGATCGCGCGGCTGCGGGGGGTGCCGCTCAGCGTCTCCTCCGTCGCCCGGCGAATCGCCCTGATGCGCCGAGAGCTGAAGATGTCCATGGCGCCCCGCTGGCGACGGGCGGCCATCCGACCGGCGGGCCGGTCAACCCGCAAGAAACGGACACCGAAGAAGCCCGACTGAAGCCCAATCTTCCGGCGGAATCGCCGGAACGGCGCATGCGCCTAACCGGCCCGGGAATTTCCTTTGCTTCCGGCGCTGAGTCCCACCATGAGGTCCATGACATTCGTACCCGTCGGGCCCGTGATCAACAGGTCGCCGGTGTCCCGGAACAGCGACCAGGAATCGTTTCTCTGAAGCGTGACGACCGGATCCACCCCCTTCTCCCGGGCGCGGCTCCAGGAACTCCCGTCGGCGAAGGCCCCGGCGGCATTCGTGGGGCCGTCGGAGCCATCCGTGCCGGCCGCGAGCAAGGCCACTCCGGAAACGCCCTCGAGATCTCCGGCGGCGACCAGCGCGAACTCCTGGCTCCGCCCCCCCCGGCCGTCTCCCGTTACCCGCAGGGTCAGTTCGCCTCCCGCGAGAAGCGCCGACGGGACGGGTTCCGAGCCCAGGACCGCCAGGCGGCGCGCGAACCGGTGAGCGGTGGCGTGTACATCGCCAGAGAGATCCCGTCCGAAGATTTCCGTGAGGTAGCCGAGGCGAGACGCTTCCTCCACGGCGGCACGCAGGGAGTGGAAGTTACTGGCGACAATGTGGTGGGGAACCGCCTCGTCGGGGGCATCGGGGGTTTCGGGAATCCTTCCGGCTACTCCTTCCCGGAGGCGGTGGATGACCGAGCCCGGGACACGGCCCGTCAAATCAAACTTCTCGAGCACCTCCGCGGCATCCCGGAAAGTTGTGGGATCGGCCGTCGCCGGCCCGGAACCGATCGAGGTCAACTGGTCGCCGATGACATCCGAAATGACGAGCGCCGCGGCTCGCCCCGGTGGCAGAAGGGGCATCAATCCTCCGCCCTTGACCGCCGAGAGGTGCTTGCGGACCGTGTTCATTTCGTGGATGTCGGCGCCGCAGGCGAGCAACAGGGAACTCACGCGCGATTTGTCTTCCAGGGTGATGCCGGCAGCGGGAGCGACGAGGAGCGCGGACGCTCCGCCGGTCAGGAGTACGAGGAGACGGCTGTCCATGCCGATCCTTTTGAGATCCCGGAGCAACCGCTCCGTCGCCGCGACCGAATTGGCGTCCGGAACCGGATGCCCCGCTTCCTCCACAAGCACGCCCGGAACCTCGACCCGGTGGCCGTGCTTGACGATGATTCTTCCCCGTACGGTCTCCCCGGTGAGCCGGCGCTGGACCCCCCTGGCGAGAGCCGCCGCCGCCTTGCCGGCCCCAAACAGGAAGACCGGTTCTCCCTCAACACGGGGCGGCGGCAGCAGGCGCTCTCCGCGGAAGGACCAGCCGGAAGCCAAATCTCCGTGGAGATCCCGTTCCAGGATCCGTTCCGGATCGGCTGCCTCGAGCGCGGCCTGGTGGATGGCGGAAAGATCCTCGCGCAGCGGTTCGGACACTGGCGACCGCCTTTGTCGACCCACCATGTCGGTCAACGAGGCCGGGTTGGGGATGCCGGGGAACCCGGCATCCGGACAGTTAGAGTTGCCCGATGAACGGGCCAGCGGACACCGGCGGACTGAACCCGGAGCGCTGGCACTTCGTAGTGGCTTTCGCGCCCATCGTCCTGGCGCTGCTCGCCCTCGGCGGCCTCCTCTGGTTCCACTGCGGAAGGGTCTGAGGGAACCACCGGCGCGTCCGGGGTCGCGAAAGGAGAAATCATGTCAACCAGTCAATGGTACGTAGCCGAAGGAGGCCGGACGCTCGGCCCGTTCTCCACCGCTGATGTCCTGCAGGCTGTCCGGACCGGCCGCTGGACCGCGGCTACCTTGGTGTGCCCTCTCGGGGAAACCTCCTGGAAGCCCGTTTCCGGCATCCCGGAACTGCGGACTGGTCTTGGACCCGGCTCAGCCCCGCCCCGTCCTCCGGCGCCGCGCCGGATGCACGAAGTGGACTACCGCATCGTCGGCGAGGAAATGCAGTTCGTGGAAATCGAGCTGGATCCCAGCGAAGGGGCGATCGCCGAAGCGGGCGCCATGATGTTCATGAGCTCCGGAATCGAGATGCAGACCATCTTCGGCACCGGTGGAGAGAGCGGCTTCATGGACAAGCTGCTCGGCGCCGGAAAGCGGCTGCTGACCGGCGAGAGCCTGTTCATGACCGAGTTCGTGAACCGCGGCGCCGGGAAGCAGCACGTGGCCTTCGCTTCACCCTATCCGGGCAAGATCCTGCCGGTGCAACTCGACGAACTCGGCGGCCGACTGATCGCACAAAAGGATGCCTTCCTGTGCGGCGCCAAGGGGGTGTCGATCGGCATCGCCTTTCAGCGGAAGATCGGGACGGCGCTCTTCGGCGGTGAGGGTTTCATCATGCAGTCGCTCGAGGGCGACGGCCTGGCCTTCCTGCACGCCGGTGGCACGATCGTCAAGAAGGAATTGGCCGCCGGGGAAAACCTGCGGGTGGACACCGGGTGCCTGGTCGCGCTTGCCCCTTCGGTGAACTACGACATTCAGTCCGTGGGCGGAGTCAAGTCCGCCCTCTTCGGCGGAGAGGGATTCTTCTTCGCCAGCCTCACCGGACCGGGGTGGGTCTGGCTGCAATCGCTGCCCTTCAGCCGGCTCGCGGGCCGGATCCATCAGGCCGCACCGCAGACCGGCCGCGGTGGCAAAGGAGAGGGTTCGCTCCTCGGCCGGCTCTCCGGGGTCGGTTGGGACGGCTCGTAGCCGCCGGTGGACAACTGACTTGGCCGAAACCATGATTTCCCAAGCGGCCGGGGCGTTCCTGGAGGGTTTCGCGTGGGACGGCTGGATTCCCGACGAAAGAGCCACGCTTCTCTTCGTGGTGCGAAACGGCCGGATCCTGCTGATCGAGAAACATCGGGGGCTGGGCCGGGGAAAGATCAATGGACCCGGGGGACGGTTGGAGCCGGGGGAGACCCCGAGGGCCGCGGCCATCCGCGAAGTCGAGGAAGAGATTCGGGTCCGGCCCACCGGGATCCATCCCGCGGGTGAACTTCGATTCCAGTTCGTGAGCGGGTATGCGATCCACGTCTATGTCTTCCGCGCCGACGGATTCCTCGGGAGCCCGGCTCCAACCGAGGAAGCCACGCCGGTCTGGGCGGACGTCGAATCCATCCCCTACGAGCGCATGTGGGAGGACGACGCCATCTGGCTTCCGCTACTACTGAGCAAACAGCCTTTTGCCGGCCGCTTCGTGTTCGACGGCGACCTCATGCTGACGAACGAGATCGAACTTCACAGTGGCTCAGCACTCGGTTCATGGGAGGCCGCACCCGCGGCGCCAAACCCGCCACCAATCCCCCGTGAGGCGGCCGGCTCGGACTGAGCGACGCCGGCCACCGCATCGGGGCTAGCAGCCTGTGGATAAAGTGGCGTGAGCACCGAGAGCGGCGAGGCCCAGTTCTCCCGGTGGGGGTCCGGCTGACAAGGCGCGCGAGGGAGGAATACCGAGTGTATTTCGACCGAAGCGCAACGATGAGCGACGTGAAACGCCAGTTCTCCCGGTGGGGGGGCGGTTCAGCCGGGATGCATCGCCGCTCGAATGCCGCGTGACTTTGTCCACAGGCTGCTGGCAGCCTGTGGTGAAACCCACGCGGCCCAGTTCTCCCGGTGGGGGCTCCTCCCTCACGCGCCTTGTCAGCCGGGGGCCTCCCAGTTCTCGGCGCTCACCCGGGTTCCACCACAGGCTGCTAGGACGGCTACTCCGGCGTCTTCCAGCGGCCAGCGTCCACCGGGTCTCCGCCGGAAGCGGTGATCTTCCCGTTCAGGTCATCGAGTCGCTCACCGAGCAATCCGCCGAGTCGTCCGAGGTGCTGGTCCAGCTCGCCTGACAACTCCTCGAACACGGCGTAGGCACCGTCGGTGGGTTTCGCGTCTCCGTTCTCCACGCTGCGGCGGAGCGAGGCCAGGCGGTTGTTCAGCCGAATCGGGAAGTTCAGGGGGTCCTGGTTGCTTCGGTTCTTCGTCTGGTAGAGGGCTTCCTCGACCTCGGTCATCTCCTCGATGAGGCGGCCGCCGTCGGCCATGATCCCTTGGTCGCTGGATCCCTCGAGTCGGTCCTGAAGTTGCAGGCGGACATCCCGGATCTGGATCACGGCTTCGTTCGCCTGGGAGGTCCGATCCCGGATCCTGCTGGCGAATTTGAACTGCTCCACCAGATCGGCGGTGGTCACCTCCTCGAGCCTCGGATCGGCGATCAGCGTGAGGTCCGTGCTCTCGGTCACTCCGGCCGCGGTAACGCTCACCCGGTACTCACCGGGAGGCGCCTTCGGACCACTGGTGGCCCGCGCGCTCCAGAGAATCATCCCGTCGAACTCGACCGCGCCGGAGTAGCGGCCATTCCAACTGAAACGGTTGAGACCCTTGCCGGTGGTGGGCAACGAAGACCCACGGCTCCGGAAAAAGGAGAAATCCGGTTCGGCTTCGAAGTCCGGCTCGGTTCCCTCGAACCGGTCCACGGGGTTCCCGGCGCCGTCGAAGATCTCCACGACCACGGAATCCACCTCCTCCGAGAGGTGGTACTGAATCACCGCATCCTTTACTCCGCGCACAGCCGGATCCGGGTCGAAGACCGCCAGCGTCGCGTTGAGCGACTCGGCAGTCAGCTGGCGGAGCGGCTGGATGTCATCGAGGATCCAGAATCCCCGTCCGTGGGTGCCGAGCACCACGTCCCCCTCCTTGACGACGAGATCGCGGATGGGGGTGTCCGGAAGGTTCTGCTGCAGGGACATCCAGTGATCCCCATCGTCCCAGGAGGCGTAGACCCCGTGTTCGGTCCCCAGGAAGAGCAATCCCTGCCGCACCGGGTCCTCGCGCACCGCGCGCGCGAAGTGTCCAGGGGAGATCCCGCCCACGATCTTCGTCCACGTCGCGCCGTAGTCCGTGGTGCGGAAGACGTAGGGCTCGCGGTCGTCCACCTGATAGCGGTTGGCGGCGACGAAGATCGTTCCCGGCCGGTGGGCCGACTCTTCGATGATGCTCACCCGGCTGAACTTCGGAAGCTCCGCCGGAGTGATGTCGGTCCAATTGGCTCCGTGATCGCGGGTGATGTGGATGCGTCCGTCGTCGGAACCCACCCAGATCGTGTCGATATCGTGCCGTGAAGGAGCCACCGCAAAGATCGTCGCGTAGATCTCGGGACCGTTCATGTCCATCGTGATCACACCGCCGGTCTCGCCGAGCGTTTCCGGATCGGCGTAGGTCAGGTCCGGGCTGATCTTCTCCCATGACTGGCCGTCATCGGTGGTCAGGTAGAGGAACTGCGAGCTCGTGTAGAGGCGGCTCTCGTCGAGCGGCGAGAACACGATCGGGAAGGTCCACTGCCAGCGATCGGGAAGCGCACTCGCCGGTTCTCCCGAAAAGAACCGCGGGTAGACCTGAATGTCGCGAATCTGGCCGTTGGCCCGGTTGTACCGGGTCAGCAGCGCACCCTGGCTGCCGGCGTAAAAGACATCCGGATTGGAGGGATGCTGGGTGATGTATCCGCTTTCGCCGCCGCCCGCATCGTAGTACCAGCGGCTTCCCGGACCCCTCGCCTGCATGTGGTCCCAACCCTCGCTGGGCATGCAGAGCGTGGAGTTGTCCTGTTGCGCGCCGCAAACGTGGTAGGGAAAGTCGTTCGTCACGTTCACGTGGTAGAGCTGGGTGGTCACGTAGGCCTGACCCGTCCACGTCTCGCCCCCGTTGACGCTGACGTTGCCCCCGCCGTCGTTCGAGTTGCACATGCGGAGCGGGTTGTTCGGATCGATCCACAGATCGTGCTGGTCGCCGTGAGGGGGACGGATCACATGGTCGAAGGTCTCCCCGCCGTCCGTTGACTTGTAAAACCCCGTGTTGAGCGCGTACACCGTGTCCGCGTCCACCGGATCCGCGTACACCCGGGAGTAGTAGAAGGCCCGCTGGCGCAGCTTCCGCTCGTTGTTCGTGAGTCGCCAGGTGGCGCCGCGGTCGTCGGACCGGAACACCCCGCCCTCGGGAGCCTCGACGATCGCCCAGACCCGATCCGGATTCGCCGGAGAAACCGTGACTCCGATCTTGCCGATGGGACCCTCCGGCATTCCGGGGTTTTCGGTGAGTTCGGTCCAGGTGTCTCCGCCATCATCCGAGCGATAGAACCCGGAATCGGGGCCGCCACCCCACATCTGCCACGCCTTGCGGTAGACCTGCCAGACGCTCGCGTAGAGCACGTCGGGGTTCGTCCGATCGATGATGAGGTCGGCCGCTCCGGCTCGCGGGCTCACAAAGAGCACCCGCTCCCACGTCGCTCCGCCATCGCGTGAACGGAAAACTCCGCGCTCTTCGTTGTCCCCATAGGGGTGACCAAGGGCGGCAACGTAGACGATGTCGGGATTCACCGGATGGATCCGGATCCGGGCGATCGCCTGGGTGTCGCGCAAGCCGACGTGGCGCCAGCTCTCACCCCCGTCTGAACTCTTGTAGACCCCATCGCCCTGGGTGATGCTCCCCCGGAGCTGTGTTTCTCCCCCGCCGATGAAGATGACGTCGGGATTGGTCTCCGCCACCGCGACCGCCCCGATCGAGGAACTCGAAATCTGACCGTCGGTCACCGGAAACCAGGTCGTGCCGGAGTCAACGGTCTTCCAGAGCCCACCGCCGGTGGCCCCGAAGTAGTACTCGTGGCGTCGACCCGGGCTCCCGGTACAGGAGAGGGAGCGCCCCCCGCGGGCCGGGCCGATGTTCCGCCATTCCATCGTTCGGAGGTGGGACGCTTCGAGCCGAAGATCCTGAGCGAGGCCGCTCGCAGGGAGAGCCGAAATCGCCAGACCGGCGAGTGCGATACGCGCGAATACCAGTTGTCGAAGGAACATCAGAGGACTCCTCGGAGAGACGAATTGGAAAACCCAAGAGCATACGGCCTCGGGCGGGAGCCATCCCGTACCTGAGTCCGCCGCGAATGGCGGCCAGGGCCGGCCATCCTCATCCGACGGCCGGCGCCTGGCGCGGCCGGGCAGGCGGCGCTCCACCCGCTGCCAGCGGCGGGTGGAGAAAGTCACGCGGCCCCGTTTTCCCGGTGGGGCTCCTCCCTCGCGCGAGTTGTCAGCCAAGCGCCTCGCCAGCCTCGGCGCTCTCGTCACTTTGTCCACCCGCTGCTAGCATTCCTGCCGCGATGGCCAACCGTTCCCGACAGACCTTCCTCAAACGCCGGAAGGAAAAGGAACGGGTAGCGCGTCAGCGGACCAAGGAGTTGCGGCGCCGGGGGCGGGCCATCGAGAAGGAGCGCGAAATAGGGGTGCGCACGGATGGAGATCCGGATATTGACGGTTTGGTTCCGGGCCCCCAGGAACCCGTCTGGAAGATGGCCGACGTCCTGACGGACGATGAACGGGTCGCGCTCGAGGAAGAGGAAGAGGAAGAGGCCGCATCCTGAGCGGTTGGGCGGAGCCTCCCAATCAGCCGGTCTCCCGGAGAACATCCCGGGAGGACAGGAAGCTCTTCCGGGAAAGCCGGTAACGGCATACCGCCAGCTACCGGCTGGCCTAAGCAGCCGTCAGTTGCGGCGCCAGCCTCGCCGGTTCCGTCCTTCCGGGCGGCCGCGTTCGCCACGGTTCTGGCGGATCTGCGCGAGCCGCTCGCGCTGCTCTTCGGTCAGGATGCCGGCCAGCCGGTCCCGATCGCCGCGGCCCCGGACGACCGCATCGGCCTGGGCCTTCCCCAGGGCCTCTCCGAGCGCCTGGATCTCTTCTGCCGTCCTCTCGGAGTCTCGCGCCGCCTGGTGGAAAGAGCGTCGCGCATCGGCGATCTGGCGCCGGCCGTCCCGGCGGTTGTCACCGATTTCGCGCATCGCCTGTCGCATCTGGTCACGCTGTTCGTCGGTGAGATCCAGCGCCGCGGCCGCCCGGCGTCCGAACCAGCGTCCGGCCTGATCTGCGCGGGCTTCCCGGCGGCCGTCTCGGCGCCCGCTGCGGCGGGCGCGATGTTCCTGATTCGCCAACCGCCGCTCGAACCGGCGCGCCATTCGCTCGCGGCCGGGCTGAAGCGCCGACTCCATTCCGGCCTCCGCGGACGCAGCGGCGGTGACGCGGGCATCCGGCTCCGGGCGGGGTTCCGCCGCTGCGGGTCCGACGGAGGCGAGGCCAAACGGCACGGCCACCAGGAGAGTCCGGAAAAGGCCGAACCGAACCGGCGCGGGGCTCTCGATCTTCTTCATGAGAATGGCTCCTTTCCGCGCCTTGAGGCGCGAGACAACGTACCAAAGCGCAACCCGCGTGCCAGGCCGACCCAGTGGTAAAGTTGGCCGGTTCCGACGAAATTCGGTTGGCGGGGTAGCTCAGCCGGTCAGAGCGAAGGACTCATAACCCTTAGGTCGGCGGTTCAAGTCCGCCCCCCGCTACCCGGGTTAGTCTCCGAGTTGGAGGTCCCATTGCTGGAGATGTTTATGGACATGAAGAAAACGTTCAAGATCAAGGCTCGGCGCGATGTCCAGTGTCCGGAGGTGTACGCGAATTTCTGCGAAGCAACGCATTCGCCGTTCGACCTGACGCTCACGTTCTGCAGTCTCACGGGTATTCAGCCGGAGGATCTTTCCCACACCGATGCGACCGGCGAGCCTGTCGTGCACGCGGATCCCAAGACCCGGGTCACACTTCCTTTCCGGATCGTCCCGGCCCTCATCAAGATGCTCGAAACCCAGTTGAGCGCCGTAGAGCAGGCCGAGAACGAAAACGTCCCCCGCCCCCGGGGGACCGACTCCTCGACCGTTCATTGACAGCCCGTGGAAAAAGCACCCCGCATCGCGCCGACAACGCGAGGCAGGCGAGATCCGGAAACGTCGGTGGATGCGGCAAGCGAGCCGCTCTTCCCTTGGCGACCATCGCTGACTCGTTGCTGACATGCCGGTAACTGGCCGTCCCCGCTTACGCGCGGAATTGCCAAAGGCCCGTCGCACGGGACGGGACGGGGCGCTGGACCGGCTGCAGACCGCGCGGACCTCGGTGGCCGGAAAGTCGCTCTGGTTGAAGCGTGGGAGCGTCGCCGTGGTGGTGGGCGCCATCGGCATCGGCGTTCTACAGGGATGGCCGTTGCTGCGCTTCGCAGCTCTGCCGGTCGCGCTGTGGTTTTGGTGGCTCGACGCCTCGCTCACCCGCACCGACGAGCGATTGGAACGCCTCTACGACGACGTGTTCCAGGGGACCGTGGAACCGCCCCTGATGGGAGACGAGATGGGGACAGCTACCCGGATGACGGAGCCGCCCGGTTCGCTCAGGTGGGCCCTGCTCTCAGGACCCGGAACCAGTCTCCACTGGATGATGACCGGAGTCGCCGCCCTCTTCAACATCCTGGCTTGATCGTGGAGCGTCCCCGGGCACGGGAATCGGGATCCGTTCCTCAATCAGCATGATCGGAATCCCCTTCCGGACGGGATAGAGGAACTTCCCGTCCTCCCGAACCAGGCCACCGTCCACGGCCTGGGGCTTCGCAGTGCCGGCCGGCGCTGCGAGACTTCCGTCACGGATGGCGCGGTTCACGGATTCCACCAGCGCCGCAGGCGCCACCCTTACCGGTTGGCGCGTCTCCGGGCAGCAGAGGATTTCCAGGAGTTCGGGATGGATCATCGGGTCAGGGAGCCCAGTGCACGCAGGGGGGACACGCTGGTGCCGGAGGAGGGACTCGAACCCTCATGGCCCCAGGGACCGCGGGATTTTGAGTCCCGTGCGTCTACCAATTCCGCCACTCCGGCTATCCCCCGAGGTCACCGCCGGGCCGGCGCTCGGAAGGGCAGTCTAGCAACCGAGGCCCGAATCTTTCCGCCCCCGAATAACGGCGCCTTCCCGCAACCACCCCCACCGGTGGACAAAGTCGCCACATCTCAAGAGTGCCCGCGATCCAGGTGTTTCGGGGTGTGGTATCATCAACGGTTCTCTTATCGGAATGCTACCCGGGAGGCGTCGTTGAGTGTTGATGCGGTTTGAAGTCGGAGACAAGGTGATCTACCCGAATCAGGGGATCAGCGTTGTCGAGAGCATTGAATCCACCAACGGGGCTGCGGGACCAAGCTTTTATCGGCTGCGCCTGCTGGCCAAGTCCACACTGGTCATGGTGCCGGTGGACAAAGTTGATGAAGTCGGGCTGCGGCCGATCATGACCGAGGGTGACGTCGAGGAGGTTCTCGACGTTCTCGAAAACGGCGCGGTAGACGAACAGATCAACTGGAAGACCCGTTACAAGGACAACTCCGACCGCATGAAGAGCGGTTCTCCGGTCGAGGTCGCTGGCGTCCTCAAAGGTCTCTTCTACCTGAGCGAGCGCAAGACCCTTTCCTTCCGCGAGAAGCGGATGCTCGACCGGGCGCACCAGCTCACCGTGACCGAGGTCGCGGAAGTCGCCGAAGAGACCCTCCAGGCGGTGGAGCGCAAGGTCGTGGAGGCGCTGCGCCGGAGCCGGAACGGACTGGCTGGCCTCGAGGCCGGACAGGGAGGGCACGCAGGAAGCGCCACCGGCGCCGCCACCAGCGTGGTGCCCCTGCGGCCGCCCAAGCGGCGGAGGGTGGCCAAGAGTTCGGACAGCGGGCGGCGTCCCGTCTCCATCTCGATAAACCGCTACTAGCAGCCTGTGGTGGAATCCGGGTGAGCGCCGAGAGCGGCGAGGCGCCCGGCTGACAAGGCGCGTGAGGGAGGAATACCGAGTGTATTTCGACCGAAACGCAACGCAGAGCGCCGCAAAGCGGCGCGGCTCAGCCGGGATGGATCACCGCTCGAACGCCGCGTGGGTTTCACCACAGGCTGCTAGCAGCCGAGCCGTGGCTGGTCGGCCAGTCCGGTCCGGGGCGTTTCGAACGATCCGGGCCACTATCGGCACGGTGGGCATCGCAGCGCTTCTGCCCGTCCTGCTGCTTCTCGGGGCGATCCTGATGCCCCTCGGGGATGTCTTCAGCGGCCGGCATCGTCTCGGCTACGAGATCGGACGCCAGATCATTGCCGTTCTCTGGTTCGTTGGCGGTATCCGGACGCGCGAAGTGGACCGGTGGCGTGTCGAGCCGTTCCGTACCCGGGTGTACATGCCGAACCACCAGTCGCTGACGGACATGCCGCAGGTGCTCTACCTCCTGCCCAAAGCCAACGGAACGCTCATCAAGAAAGAGGCTTTTCGAGTGCCCCTGATGGGCTGGGGCTTCCGCGCCGCGGGATTCACGCCCGTGGACCGGTCGGGTGCGCAGGCGACCCGAACGAGCCTCGAAGCGGCCGTCACCGCGCTCAAGGGGGGCCGATCGTTCGTGATCGCGCCCGAGGGGACCCGTAGCCGCACCGGAGAACTTGGCTCTTTCAAGACGGGCGGATTCCGTCTCGCAATCCAGGCGGAGGTCCCGATCGCGCCCATCACGATTAGCGGGGCGAGGGACATCCTTCCGCCGGGCGGCAAGCTCATCTATCCAGGAACCATCCAGGTCCGGTATCACGACCCCATCGAGACCAAGGGAATCGACGGTCGGGACCGCCGGCAGATTGGGGATCTGATGGAGCAGGTCCGGGCCGTCATCCAGAGCGGGCTCGACGAAGTGAAGACAGCGCCAGCGGATGATCCGTCAGAGCGCAACCGGCGGCAGCAGGGGACACCGTCCGGCGCGTCCCGGCGGTCGGATTCGCTACTAGAATCAACGCCTCCCGACTCCTGATCGAGTCGTCCTGCGGGAGACCTCCGGTGCCGTAATGGGCGGTTCGCGACGCCCGGAGCACGCCGGCCGACCGTGCGGCGGCCCCCGGCCGGCAGCACCTTCGATCCACGCCACCGATTTCGCTCCCCGTCCGTATTCCCCGTATTGACCCATCTAGCAACAGAACATTTCGGTTTCGCCCGGAGTCGCCACGACTTGCGGCTTGCCGGTATCCGCTACCCGCGCCGCATCTTCTGGAACCTCTCGAGCGCCGCCCTGACCCAGGAAGCCGTCTTTCGCGGGGAGGCGACCCTTGCGCACGGCGGGCCGATCGTGGTCCGTACCGGCGAGTTCACCGGCCGTTCTCCCTCCGACAAGTACGTGGTCGGCGGCCCGGCGACGAACGAAGAGGTATGGTGGGGCTCCCACAACCAGCCATTCCCGGAGGCGCGGTACGCGCAGTTGCGCTGGCGCCTCACCGCGTTCCTTCAGGGACGGGACCTGTTTGTGCAGGACTGCTACGTGGGCGCCCATCCCCGCTTCCGCATGCCCCTGCGGGTCATCACCACGGAGGCGTGGCAGAGCCTGTTCGCCCGCAACATGTTCGTCCGGACGAGAGACCGCGACGCGCTGGGAGAGCACCTGCCGGAGTACACGGTCATCGCGGCGCCCCGATTCCGCGCCGCGCCGGATCAGGACGGCACACGCTCCGAGGTCTTCGTCATCGTCAATTTCGAGCGGAAGGAAATCCTCATCGGCGGTACCGCCTATGCGGGCGAGATCAAGAAATCGGTGTTCTCGGTCATGAATTGGCTGATGCCGGAACGCGACGTATTGCCGATGCACTGCGCGGCGAACTGCGACGCGGACGGCAAGAATCTCGCCATTTTCTTCGGCCTCTCGGGAACCGGAAAAACGACGCTTTCGGCGGATCCGGGAAGAACATTGATCGGTGACGACGAACACGGCTGGGGGGCTGACAGCGTCTTCAACTTCGAAGGCGGCTGTTACGCCAAGGTGATCCGGCTCTCCCGGACCGGGGAGCCGGAAATCCACGCCACCACCCGGAAGTTCGGCACCATTCTCGAAAACGTGGTCGTGCGCGAGGACACCCGCCGGCTGGATCTCGACAGTGCGGAGTTCACCGAGAACACCCGCGCTTCCTACCCGGTGACCCATATCCCCAGCGCTTCGAAGACGGGTGCCGGCGGACAACCCGAAGTCGTGTTGATGTTGACCGCCGACGCCTTCGGCGTACTTCCTCCCATCTCGCGCCTGACTGCCGAGCAGGCCATGCATCACTTCCTCTCCGGCTACACCGCAAAGGTCGCCGGCACGGAACGGGGAATCAAGGAACCGCAAGCGACCTTCAGCGCCTGCTTCGGAGCGCCGTTCATGACGCGGCGGCCCAAGGCGTACGCACGCCTGCTGGGACGCCGCATCCAGGAGAACGACGTGCGGTGCTATCTCGTGAACACCGGCTGGGCGGGCGGTCCCTGCGGGGTTGCCGACCGGATGCCCCTCGCGCTGACTCGCCAACTGGTCCGGGCGGCCCTGAGCGGAGAAATCGATCGGGCGGGGTTCAGTCAGGAACCAGTCTTCGGTCTTGAAGTTCCCCGTGAATGCCCCGGCGTTCCGTCCCGGGTGCTCGATCCTCGCCAGACCTGGGATGACGGGTCGGCCTACGACCGGCAGGCACAGCAGCTCTCCGAAATGTTCGAGGCGAACGCGCAGCAGCTCGGCATTCCGGCGTCGCTGGCAGCCAGCGAGATCCCGCTCGTCCCGATCGGATGAGCGGTTCCGAACGAATCCTGGTCCTCCTCCGCCACGGGGAGAGCGTCTGGAATCAGGAGAACCGCTTCACCGGCTGGACCGACGTAGCGCTCACCGAAACCGGGCGGGAGCAGGCGCGCCGGGCCGGCGACGGAATGCGGGATGCCGGAATCGTTCCGGCGGTTGCCCACACCTCCGTCCTCAGGCGGGCCATCGACACGCTCGAGGAGGTCCTGGCCCGGCTGGAGTCTCCGGAGATCCCGACCCGGTACGCCTGGGAACTGAACGAAAGGCACTACGGGGCGCTCCAGGGGAAGAACAAGGCGGAAACGGAACGCGAGTTCGGCACGGAAAAGACACTGGCCTGGCGGCGCAGCTTCGCGGACCGGCCACCCCTGGTGGATTTCGACGATCCGCGGAATCCGCGACTCGACGAGCGTTACGCGGCGGTTCCCGATGAGCGGCTACCTCGCGGGGAATCCCTGCAGGACACCGGGCGCCGGGTCATTCCGTACTGGGAACGGCGAATCGTTCCGGACCTCGCTTCGGGTCCGGTTCTGGTGGTCGCCCACGGCAACAGCCTGCGCGCGCTGATCATGCACGTCGAGGGCGTCGGGCCGACGGAGATCCAGGGCCGGAACCTCCCGACCGGGATACCGCTCGTGTATCGCCTCGACACCTCGCACAGAGTGCTCGGTCAGCGCTACCTCGCGGGGGAAGACGAACTCGCGGCCGGGATCGCCAAGGCGATCCAGCGTCCCTGAACATTTCCCGCGCGAGCGGCGTTTAGCGCGGCGCGATTCGTTCGCCTCCGGCGGAGGATGACGCTCTCAGTCAGACCGAGGCGGGCAAGCGAGCGCCGATTCCCCGCGCGGAGTTAACAGCCTGTGGCGAACCCAGGCGGCGTTCAAGCGGCGATGCATCCCGGCTGACCGTGTCGCTGCTCGCCGCTCATCGTTGCGTTTCGGTCGAAATACACTGGGTATTCCTCCCTCACGCGCCTTGTCAGCCGGGCGCCTCCGCGCTCTCGGCGCTCACCCGGGTTCCACCACCGGCTGTTAATGGCCCTTGTGCCCCAGCGGGCCCCGGGCTGAACCGCGCTTCGCTCCACCCTCGTCGTCGTCGCCGTTTCCGCTGCCGCGGAGCAGCGCCGGCACGTCCACGCCCGTCGAAGTCTTCAACTGCTCCAGGAAGGCGGCAATGGAACCGGTGAGGCCGCGCACGTGGTTCGGAAGCGCGTCGCCGCCCCCCGAATCCACCACCGTGAGTCTTTCGACATGGAGGTTGTCGTGGAGCACGTGGGTCACCTTGTCGAGGAGCTGGGGAAGCATCTGCAGCAGCATGATTTCCCGGGTCGAATCGTCGGTCCACTGGGCCTTGATCTCGGCCAGGGCCTCCGCCGTCGCTTTCCCGTTCTCCCGGATACGGGACGCCTCTCCCCGGGAGGTCAGCTCCTGGGCCTGACTCGCCGCTTCGGCCGGCACGATGGTGTTGGCGGTCTCCCGCAGCTTGTTGCGCTCCACCCGGATCGCTTCGAGCCGTCGCTCTTCCTCGATGCGCGCCGTGCGCTTCGCCACTTCGGCGACCTGCTCGGCCTGATTTGCTACGGCCGCCCGCTCGGCCCGCCGCATCCGGACGCGGTGTTCAGCGTCCACAATGGCCTCTTCCGCCTTCGTCTCGGCGACCACCGCATCCATCCTGGCGTTCGCCGCGACATCGCGCGCCTCGGAGTCGGCCCGGGCCTCGGCCACCTTCGCATCCCGCCTGACCATGGCGCTGCGCTTCCGCCCAATGGCGTCGAGATACCCCTCGGTGTCGGACAGGTTCTGGATCTTGAAGGTGTCAAGCACGAGGCCGAGCTGCGAGAAGTCCTTCTGCGCGGATTCGGCCACCGCCTCAGCGACCCCCAGGCGTTCGGCATTCGCCTCCTCGGGAGACCGGGTCGCGAGCACTCCGCGGAGGCTTCCTTCGAGCGTCTGCCTCGCCACGGACTGGATTTCGTGCTGACTCCTGCCGAGGAAACGCTCCACGGCGTTTTCGAGACCGCCCTTCGGATCGCCGGAAATCTTCACGGTCGCTATGCCGTCCACGTCGAGAGAAATCATTCCGGCGGAGAGCGCCTTCTTGACTGTCACCTCAATGGGAATGGTGTTCAGGGAGATCCGCGACACCGTTTCAACGAGGGGCCGGCGGAAACCGCGGCCCCCCCGCACGATCCGGTATCCCTTCTTCCTTCCCGAGAAGATCACCGCCTCGTTGGGGGCGCAGACCACCACGTGGGCGCGGATGAAGATGATGATCCCCAATATTCCGATGATTCCGAGGGCAAGGGCGATTCCAATGGTTCCGGGCGTCATGAAAGGGCCTCCGTGGTCGCCGGCCGGCCGTTCACGGGTAGCAACCGGTAACGCGATTCCTCACGAAAATCAGCAGTCATAGTAGAGAGCGAACTCCGCCGGGTGCGGGCGCTGGTCTATATAGGCGAGTTCGTGGCTC
Source organism: Candidatus Marinacidobacterium sp. (assembly GCA_965250045.1). Taxonomy (GTDB): domain Bacteria; phylum Acidobacteriota; class Vicinamibacteria; order Marinacidobacterales; family Marinacidobacteraceae; genus Marinacidobacterium. Next base: position 1,191,161 of record OZ252286.1, on the reverse strand, counting down.
CGTTTGTAGCGGATCCACGTCTCGATGACATCCGGCGTGAAGACGCCACCTCGCAAGAGATAGTCATGATCCCGCTCGACGGCGGCGAGCGCCGCCTTGAGCGTCGGTGGTGTATCGCCAATCTTCCGCTGCTCCTCTTCGGGAAGCTCGTAGAGGTCCCGGTCCACCGGGGCCGGCGGCTCGATCCGGTTGATCATGCCGTCCAGCCCGGCCATCATGATGGCCGAGAACGCCAGATACGGGTTGGCGCTCGGGTCGGGACAACGGAACTCGATCCGCTTGGCCGCGGGACTCGCCGAATACATGGGAATCCGGATCGCCGCCGAGCGGTTGCGCTGGGAATATACGAGCTTGACCGGGGCTTCAAACCCGGGAACGAGGCGCCGATAGGAATTCGCGGTGGGACAGGTAAACGCCAGCAGGGACCCCGCGTGGTTCAGGATTCCGCCGATGAAGTAGGTTCCCGCTTCGCTGAGTCCGGCGTATCCGTCCGGGTCGTAAAACAGGTTCTTCCCCTTCCTCCACAGACTCATGTGGCAGTGCATTCCGGAACCGTTGTCGCCGAAGAGCGGCTTCGGCATGAAGGTCGCGGTTCTTCCATGCCGGTGGGCGGTGTTCTTCACCACGTACTTGAACTTCATCATGGCGTCCGACATCTGGCTGAGTGTCTGGTATTTCAGCCCGATCTCGCACTGTCCGCCGCTGCCCACTTCCTGGTGGTGGAGTTCCGCATCCACCCCGCAATCCCGCAGATTGGTCACCATCTGGGAGCGCACATCCTGATAGGGATCCGTGGGCGGCATCCGGAAATAGCCCTGCTTCAGGCCCGGCTTGTGGCCGAGGTTCGGCTTCTCCTTGCGTCCGGCGTTCCAGGCGCCGGAGCCGGCGTCCACGTGGTAGTAGGCCTCGTTCACCGTCTGGTCGAAGCGCACGTCGTCGAAGATGTAGAACTCCGCCTCGGGGCCCACGTAACAGGTATCCGCGATCGAGGAAGTCTCCAGGAAGCGCGTGGCCTTCTCGACGATGTTCCGGGGATCGCGCGAGTACAGGCTGAGGTCCACCGGGTCCTTGACGTTGCAGATGAAGACCAGGGTGGATTCTTCGTAGAAGGGATCGATGAACCCGGTGTCCGGATCGGGGCGGAGCAGCATGTCGCTGTTTTCGATGCCCTGAAAGCCACGAACCGACGAACCGTCGAAACCGATACCGTGGACGAACATGTCCTCGTCGAAGGCCTCGATGGCGTAGGAAATGTGGCGCCACCCCCCCAGAAGATCGGTGAACCTGAAATCCACGAACCGGACCTTCCGGTCGGCGATTACCCGGCGGACGTCGCGAAGGGACATGGCGCCGTCACCCGATGGCCGGCGAGCCGCGCTCGCCGGTTCGTATCCGGATGCAGTCGTGGAGGTCGGTGACGAAGATCTTCCCATCGCCGGGCATTCCGGTCTGCGCCGCCCGCAGGATCGCCTGGACCGCGCGTTCCACGAAGTCCTCGTTCACCGCGACGTCAATGCGGACGCGCTTCAGGATGTTCACCTGCGTCTGGACCCCGCGGAAGGTCGCTTCGTATCCCTTCTGGGTTCCGTGACCGACTCCCGCAGTAATCGAGAATTTGTTGATCTGCGCGCCGAAGAGTTCCTCCTGAACCAGGGGAACCACTTCGGGTTGCACCAGGGCGGTGACTAGCTTCATGTCGTAACAGCCTTGCAGAGAGTTCCCCTCAGGAACCCAGAATCTGGAAGCCCGTGTAGGACTCCATGCCGTGCTCGTTCATGTCGAGACCGCGAATTTCCTCGATCCGGTCCACACGCAAGCCGAGCACCGCCTTGATGGCAAAAAACACGACCCCCATGGAGAGGAAGACGAACAAGCCCGACGCGAAGGCGCCGAGCGCCTGGATGCCGAGCTGTTCGAATCCCCCGCCGTAGAAGAGCCCCTCTCTGACGAGTCCGAGCGTTTCCCGCCCCCAGAGCCCGACGGTGAGCGTTCCCCAGATTCCGCAAAGACCATGCACCGGGAAGGCGCCGCAGGGATCGTCCACCTTGATGATGTTCATGAGGCGCTCGCCAAGGACGATCACGAACCCGCCCGTCACCCCGATCCAGATGGCCGCCGAAGGGCTCACGACCGCGCAGGAACCGGTAATCGAAACGAGCCCGGCGAGCGCCCCGTTCATCGTGAAGAAGAGGTCGGGCTTCCCGAACAGGATCCAGGAGAGGAAGGTCGTGGTCACGGCTCCGGCAGCGGCCGCGAGGTTCGTGTTGATCGCGATGAGCGAGATCGCCTCCCCGTCGCCCACCGAGAGCGCGGAGCCGGTGTTGAACCCGAACCAGCCGAACCAGAGGATAAAAACGCCGAGGGAGGCCAGCGGTACCGAGTGTCCCGGAATCGCATTCGCGGTGCCGTCGGCGTTGAAACGCCCCAGCCGCGGCCCCAGGATCATGGCGCCGACCAGCGCGGTCGCGCCTCCCGTCAGGTGGACGACCGTGGAACCCGCGAAATCGAAGAAATCGAGCTGGGCGAGCCAACCCCCACCCCAGGTCCAGTGGCCGACGACCGGATAGATGAACGAGGAAATGATGAAGGAATAGGCGAGGTAGGCCGGGAACTTCATCCGCTCCGCCATTCCGCCGGCGACGATGGTCGCGGCCGCACCGCAAAACGCCGCCTGGAACAGCCAGAAGGCCCAAAGCGACACGTCGGCGGCCGATTCGGCGCCCACCATGAAGAAGCCGCTGGTACCGAAGAAGGGGTTCCCTTCCGAGAACATCACCGCGTAGCCGAACACGAAGAACCCGAGCGACGCAATGCAGTAGTCGAGGAAGTTCTTCGTCAGGATGTTGCAGGTGTTCTTGGCCCGGATGAACCCCGCCTCGAGCATCCCGAACCCGGCCTGCATGAGGAACACGAGAAACGCCGACACCAGCACGAACAGGGTATCGAGCCCCACCGCGCTCACACCCCCCGAGTCCTGGGCAAACGACGGCTCGGCCAGCAGGATCGCGGCCAATCCGATCAGCGGAATTCGCCTCAGCATCAGGATCTCCTCCTCAGGAGCGCCGTCTCCACGGGGAGCCAGCCACCCGCCCGGGCATCCCCCGTCACGCGCGCGGAGAGTATGCCGGACGGGGTTCGGGGTCAAGACGGCCCTGCGGAGAGTGGGGCCCCAACCCGCCTGAATGCCCGAAGACGGCCACCACATCCTCCAGCCAACCAGTCGCCGCGGCGACCTGGGAGAAGACCGCCGACCTCTGGCAAGTTCTCCCGGTGGGAGCCGGCATCGCGCGCCACAGGCTGGCGAAACGCGCCGCCTACACCTCGGCAGGGGCTGATACTTTGCTGCGATGTTCATTCGCTCTTGCCCAGTGGCACCCAACTCGGTGATCCAGGCTGCATGACGCTTCCAACGTGGCTTGCTTTGACGACGCCATGACAGGTCTCACTGCCTCATCACGGAGCTGCCCAATGAAGACCCGCCGGCTGTTCTCCCTTGTCCTGTTCCTTCCCATCGGCGTAGGGACCGCGGCCGTCGTTCAGGATGATGGGGTGGACGCCATGATCCGAACGATCGAGCGTCGGCAGCAGCCGAACCGCCAGGGCTTGGACCCCTACACGCTCGAAGAGATCATGAGTCTGGCCGGGGTGCCCGGGGTCAGCGTCGCCGTGATCCGGGACTTTCGGGTCCACTGGGCCAAAGGCTACGGGATCGCCGACGTTGCGGCCGGTGCCCGCGTCGACACCGAGACGCTCTTCCAGGCTGCGTCCATCAGTAAACCGGTGGCGGCAATGGCCGTCGTTCGGGCGGTCGAGGAGGGGCGGTTCTCACTCGACGACGACATCAACGAAATCCTTACCTCCTGGCGCCTCCCCGAGACCCTCCACACCCGCAACCGGCCGGTGACTCCCCGTACCCTCGTAAGCCACACGTCCGGAACCGGGGACGGGTTCGGTTTTCCGGGCTACCACCCCGACGCCCTGCGACCGACGACCGTTCAGATCCTGAACGGGGAGCGGCCGTCCAATGTTGGTCCGGTTCTTCTCGAACGCGAGCCGTTGGTGGCGTTCCAGTACTCCGGCGGTGGCGTCACCATGATGGAGCTGGCCCTGACCGACACGACCGGGCAGCCCTTCCCCGAGTTGCTCAACGAATGGGTGTTGGGGCCGATCGGAATGACACGCAGCACATTCGAGCAGCCGCTGAGCGCGGAGCTGGACTCGAACGCCGCCCGGGCCCACGACGGCAGCGGCCGCCCGCAGGACACGAAGTGGCACGTTTATCCCGAGTTTGCCGCCGCCGGCCTGTGGACCACGCCCACCGACCTGGCGAAGTTCGCCATCGATGTTCAGCGGGCGCTCCAGGGGCGGGACCGAACGGTGTTGTCCGCCCCCGGCGCCCAGCAGATGGTCAACCCGGTGGGTGTCGGAGACTATGGAGTCGGGTTCCGCGTTTCCAAGCGCGGACAGGGCTGGTACTTCGGACATGGCGGCTCGAACTGGGGTTTTAGGGCAACGCTGCTCGCGCACAAGGTGAAGGGATACGGCGTCGCGATCATGACGAATGGTGATCGCGGGGGTGTCGTTCTCGACGAATTGACGGCCCGGGTCGAACGAGCCTATGGATGGGACTCACTCGACAAGCCGGTGCCGCGTTAGCGGCCACCGAATGGGATGCCTGCCGACAGGTTCTTGAAGGGTTCGAGGACGCTCAAGATCGTGATTCGACCCCGGGCGTCCGCTGCCGGACAACGTGAGGCGTGACCTGGTCCGGATACGCCGGGACTTGCCGGGCGGGGGCGTTACCGCTGGGCCGTTGCCGGTGACTCACTCTTCGGGGAGTTTTCTGCCGGCCGGCTCGCGGGATCGGCCAAATCGCCATCGCCTGGCGGCCTCGCTCGGCATCGTGGCGTCGCTGGCGTGGAGTCCCGGCCTCGCCGCCCAGGAGGTCGGGGCAGCGAGGACGCCGGGGCCAATCGAGATCGACGGCGTGCTGACCGAGGCGGAGTGGAGCGAAGCGGACTCCATCGAGGCCTTGACCCAGCTTCAGCCACTCGCCGGCGCGCCGGCGTCCCAGCGCACCGTCATTCGGGTCCTATACGACGAGCGAATGGTCTATTTCGGGATCGACAGCCGCGACACGGATCCCGACGCCATCTCCCGGACGATCACCCGGCGGGATGGAGAGGTGTGGGAGGACGACGCCGTGGCCCTCGTCCTCGACACCTTCGATGACGACAACAACGCCTACGTGTTCATGGTGAACTCGCTGGGCACCCAGCAGGACGAGCGTTGGGCGGACAACGGGCGCACGCGCGACATCACCTGGGACGCCAACTGGCTGTCCGCCGGAGCGACGAGCGGACGGGGCTGGACCGCCGAGGTCGCCATCCCCTTCGAAACGGTCCGCTTCGCGCGGGAAACGACCACCTGGGGCTTCAATGCGATCCGCTACCTCCCGAGGAATCTGGAGCAGAGCCACTGGGTCCCGGGACTGTCGGAGTGGTTTCGGATCGACGAGATCGGCAGCATCACCAGCCTCGATCTGACCGAGGTCATCACCAAGAGCTACGCCTTGATCCCCTACGTGCAGGGTGCTCTCCAGGAGACGCAGGATGCTACCGCGGAGTTTGGACTCGATCTGCGATACGCGCCGTCGAGCAACATCGGCATCGATTTCTCCGTCAATCCGGATTTCGCCACGGTCGAGGCCGACGTGGAGCAGGTGAACCTCACGCGGTACGAGCTGTCCTACCCGGAGAAGCGTCCCTTCTTCCTGGAAGGTACGGAGAGCTATTCCACCCGCATCGTCCAGTTCTACTCCCGCCGGATCGGGGACATGCGCTGGGGCGCGAAGGTCAACGGGAAGGTCGGCAGGTGGAGGGTCAACGCGCTGGCCAGCCAGACCGACTCCGAGGTGGCTACCGCCTCCGCAGACGGCGCGCTCTACTCCGCGTTTCGGCTGAGCCGGGAGATCGGGGGCGCCTCCAACGTCGGCGTGATCGGGGCGAACCGCACCTACGACGGGGCGAATGAAGGCTCCCTGGGACTCGTCGGAACGTTCTTCTTTTCGCAGTTCCTGGGCATGACTTCCCAGGTCATCCGGTCGTACGGCGCCCACGGCGACGGGGCGTGGACCTATTTCTTCCGGCCTTCCTACGACTCCCAGACGGGACATTTCCACGTCCGCTACACACACGTCGGGGAGAACGTCCGGAAGAACATGAATCGGATCGGCTTCATTCGGGACGACGACCGGCGTGAGGTGGACTCGAACGTGCGGAAGCAGTTCTGGATCAACCGCTACGGACTCCAGGATCTGACCGGCTCAATCAACTACAACCAGTTCTGGAGCCAGTCCGGCCGGCTGCGAAGCTGGCAGATCCGCAACCAGCTCGGCCTCAACTTCCTGAGGCGGTGGAGTCTGGACCTGACGGGCGACGAGGAGTTCAAGGCCGAGCAACCCCGGCTCTTCGAGAAGGATTTCCGGAACTCCCTGTATCAGACCAAGCTGACCTTCGACACCCGAACGGGCACGTCCGTCGCGGCCTACTACGGCCGGGGTCTCAACTTCGACAGCGATCTCGACCAGTTCGGGGGAGTCGTGGATTGGACGATCACCGACGCCCTCACCGCCACCTACGACCTCAAGCGCGTCTGGTTCGACCCCGACCCCCACGACCGAAGCAGTTGGGTCCACTTCGTGCGAGCAACGTACTACCTGAACAAGGACATGTTCTTCAAAGTGTTCTATCAGACCCGGTACGACGTCACCGGCAGCCTCTCGAGTCCGAAGTTCGACCTGGAGCGGGAAACGATTCAGCTCCTGTATGTCTGGAGGTTCTTCCCCCCCTTCGGCTCGCTTCAGCTCGCCTACCAGGAAGGGCCCGCGCAGTTCGACGACGAACTCGTGAACTACCGCACCGTCTTCACCAAGTTGTCGTGGGTGTTCTGAGCTTCGTTGCAACCGCACCTGGCGATGCCAGCAGGCCGCGCTCAAGCGCGCCCTTGCTGGCATCGGGCTGCTACATACGGATAATGGGCTGGCAAGGGCGACTGATCGGAGTCCCGGCTAACTCGAATGAAACTGTCTATTGCGTGGACAACATCTAACGCGCACGTGAATCAATCCTTCGGTATCTCCAGATAACGAACCCGATTGCGCTATGGCTTCCTGGCAAATGCCAACACCTCTGGCGACGTTGAGAGTGTCTACGAAAGAGGGGCGCTCATACACGTCAGGCAGCCGTAGCGCGTCAGCGCAGTGTTGCCAGCCCGGGGTCGGGCGACGTTAGAGTCGGACCAGCACGAATGCCCCCGCGGCGGTCCCCAGGATCGCTGCTCCGTAGCACACGATGGGCAGCAGAGCACCAAGACCTCTCAGGCCCAGGTCCGCTGCCGCAGAGCGGAAGCGGTGAGCCCAATGGAAAAGGGAGAGCGAAATCAGCACGAACAGATACACGCGAGTCACGGGATGGCGGACCAGCAGAAGCAGTTCGTCCTCCTTGATCCAGCCGGCCGGCACGGCGATTCCGGTCAAGATGAGGGTGACCGGGACGAAGAGGGCGGCCACAGCACCCCCTGCCGAGAAGAGAGACCAAAAAAGCGGCTCATTGGACTTGGCCATCGCTTACCCCAACACGATCCAGGCGATCAGAACTGAGACGCCCAGCCACGCAACATAATGTGAACCGGCGATCAGCACCGGACTCACTCGTTCTTCTCCCCGCCAGATGACCACCGCCCTGGAGGTCAGGTCAAACCAGGTGATGGTGTGATACAGGACCAGCGGCAGCGCTATGGCGTGCAGAGCCACGCTCCATCGAGAGGTACTCAGCCACAAGAAAACCGAGTGAAACGAGTCCTGGTCGTGGGCAGAGGCCGCTAGCACGAGAAGCAGAGCGGCGTATCCCCCCACGGCCACGCAAGTCAGATCGCGCACCATGAACAGGAAATAACTCTTCCGCCTCAACCACCAGGTGGACGGCATAGGACGAAGATATTCCTTGCTCTTCCTACTTCCGGTGGCGCCGAGCTGTGGCGTTTCCTCGGTCATCTGCGTTTTCCCAAGTTCTCGATTCGAACCGGGGGACAGTCCGTAACTGATTCGAATTCTCGCAATTCGTCGCTAAGCTCGAGGCTCCGCCGCGGCGCTTCGCCCTACCGTTTCCCCCACGGCACCAACAGCTCCTTCATAAACTGCATAGTGTGCGTGACCTTGGCCTGCTGGATCGCTCTGGCCGGATCGACGTTCTTCGGACACACCCGAGTGCAATCTCCCACGAATGTGCACTCCCAGATCCCCTCGTCCTGAAAAATCACTTCACCTCTACTCTCAGCTCCGCCGTCTCGCGAGTCCAGGTTGTAACGCTGCGCCAGAGCGATGGCTGCCGGTCCGATAAACTCCGGACTCAGACCGTAGACCGGACAGGCTGAGTAGCAGAGCATGCAGTTGATACACATGCTGAATTGTTTGTACCTGGCCAATTCCGCCGGCGTCTGTAGATACGCACCTTCCTCGACCTCCTTGTCTTCTTTGGGGATGAGCCAAGCCTGCACGTCGCCCAGCTTCTGCAAGAAGTCCTCCATGTTGATGATGAGATCCCGGATGACCGGGAAGTAGCTGAGCGGTTCAACCCGAATCGGGGCCGGATAATAGTCTCGCAGAAAGGTGGCGCACGTCAGTTTCGGTTCACCGTTGACCATCATGCCGCAGCTCCCGCACACACCCATCCGGCAAGACCAACGATAGGACAGCGTACCGTCGATCTCGTCCTTAATGTAATTGAGCGCGTCGAGAACCACCCAGTCCTCGCGAAACGGGACCTCGTACCTCTGGTGGCGGGGATGGTCTTCCTCATCAGGTTGATAGCGGAAGACTTCAAGAGTCACGGTCTTTTCCGACATGAGTTCACCGAGTGTCCCGCACTCCTCCTTCGTCAATCACCTTCCCGCCCTCGCCATCTACCGGATTGCCATACTTGCGTTCTCCGGGAGGCCAGCGGGTCACCACCACGTCGAGATATTCGATGCGCGGGTCGTCTTCGGTCTGATAAGCCAATGAATGCTTGAGGAATCTCTCATCATCACGCTGGGGATGATCCGTGCGCTGATGAGAGCCGCGTGATTCAGTCCGCATCAAGGCGCTATGGGCAACCGCCTCGGCCGCATCAATCATGTATTCCAGTTCCAATGCGGCGGTCAGTTCGGTGTTGAAAGTGAGGCTATGGTCCGTCAGTTCGACTTCCCGGAACCGCTCTTTCAGTTCCCGGAGCACAGCGCAGCTGGCCCTCAGGGAACCTTCGTCTCGATAGATGCCGGCCCCGCTCTCCATGGTCTGGGTCAGTTCCGCTCGAAGTCCGGCAATCGTTTCCTTGCCACGCTTCGGCTGAAAGAATCGCTCCTGGATTCGTTTTTGTTCGGCTTGGCCCTGAGTGTGGATTTCCTCCACCGCAATGGCGCCATGCCGGGCACTAAACCGAACCGCCGCGCGTGCCGCACGCGCTCCGAAAACCAGAAGTTCAGTGAGCGAATTGGAACCAAGTCGGTTCGCTCCATTGATGCTCACGCAGGCACATTCGCCAGCCGCAAACAGTCCTGCCAGGGGAGTCTCTCCGTCGGTGTTGGTGTGCACTCCACCCATCATATAGTGGACGACGGGGCGCACCGGAACCAACTGATGAACCGGGTCGATCCCCACATAGTTGCGGCACAATTCACGCACGAATGGGATCTTCTTGTCGATCTTCTTCTCGCCCATGTGGCGGAGATCCAGATGCACATAGTCGCCATAAGGTCCATCCAGCGTGCGACGCTTCTCCCGTTCCTTGATAAAGGCTTGAGAGAGGCGGTCGCGAGGTCCGAGTTCCATCGACCTCTTCCGCGGGTGTTGGGGGTCGCTGACGTCGAGTGGATCGCCCAAGTCGTAATCCTGGAGATAGCGGTATCCGTGCTTGTTTACCAGAATGCCCCCTTCCCCTCGGGAGGCCTCGGTAATCAGGATGCCCGTTCCCGGCAGGCCGGTGGGGTGGTATTGGACAAACTCCATATCCTTGAGGGGAACGCCGGCTCGGTAGGCCAACGCCATACCGTCGCCACTCTTGATGGCCGCGTTGGTTGTGAAGGGGAACATCCGCCCCCCTCCACCGGTGCAGAGAATGACTGCCTTACCCATGATGGGCTGAATCTGCCCGCTGCGAAGTTCTAGCGCCGCTACTCCCTGACAGCGCCCGTCGTGGGTAAGCAGCCGGGTTACGAACCATTCGTCATAGCGGGTGACGTTGTTGTACTTCAGCGCCGTCTGGAAAAGCGCATGGAGCATGTGGAACCCGGTCTTGTCGGCGGCGAACCAGGTCCGCTCAATCTTCATGCCGCCGAAAGGCCGTACCGCCACGCTGCCGTCAAGCTCGCGGCTCCAGGGGCATCCCCAGTGCTCCAGCTGAATCATCTCTCTGGGAGCTTCGTTGACGAAGGCCTCGACCGCGTCCTGGTCCGCCATCCAATCAGCCCCCGATATGGTGTCGTAGCAATGTTCGTCCAGGCTGTCATTGGGCTTGATGACCGCAGCCGCTCCACCTTCGGCGGAGACCGTGTGAGAGCGCATCGGATAGACCTTGGAAACGACCCCCACGCTCAGGTTCGCGTCGGCCTCACCAATGGCGATCGCCGCCCGCAAACCGGCTCCACCACCACCCACGATCAGAATGTCGTGGTGCAACAATGTCTTGATTACGATGCTCGTGCAGCGGACGAACTTGATGCTAGGCCGCCCGAATCCCTGCCCGGTGAACGGAGGCGCACCAAGAGAGCCTACTAATGATCCGTGAGATTCGGCCTGAAGTCAACCTCTGGCCAAACGCAGGAAAGGCCCGGCGCAACTCCCCCCGGGGCCTCTGGACGTCGGCGAGCGCGCAGCGATAGCGGCTGGTTCCCTTCGGGCACGAGGCCCTGGATCGGGTCAAGGAGGAACGTAGCGGTCCCGCTGTCGCCCTCGTGAGCTATGGCCGAAAGTGGGTGACGGCGAGAGAAGGGGGTGGCGTATCGTGGGAGTAACCAACCTTCCACATCTCCAAAGAGGAGTGATACGCCATGACGGAGAGTACCGTTGTTTTCCTTCCCTCAGCAGAGGGAGTTGAGGACCCGCTGACGGAGGTTGTGCGAGCGGGGGCCCGGCAGCTGGTGAGGCACGGTGGAAGCGGAGGTGGCCGCGCTGCTGGCGGCCGATGACGATCATCGGACCGAGACGGGTCGTCGGCGACTGGTGCGTCACGGGCACGGCCCGGAGCGGGAGATCCTGACGGGGATCGGGCCGGTTCCGGTGCGGCGGCCGAAAATACGGGACCGCGGAGGCGGGGGAGAGGATCGGATCCGGTTTTCCTCGACGATCCTGCCGCGGTTTGCGCGCCGGACGCGCTCCTTGGACGCGGCGCTGCCGACGCTGTATCTGCTGGGAGTGTCGAGCGGGGACTTCGGGGAGGCGCTGTCGGAGCTTGTGGGTCCGGGGGCCTCGGGGCTGTCGCCGGGTGTGATCGGTCGTCTCAAGTCGGCATGGGAGGGGGAGCACGAGCGTTGGCGGCTCCGGGATCTCTCGAACCGACGGTATGTCTACGTCTGGGCGGACGGGATCTACCTTCAGGGTCGGCTGGAAGACGAGAAGCAGTGCGTTTTGGTGTTGATCGGGGCGACACCGGAGGGCCGGAAGGAACTGCTGGGGTTCCAGGCGGGGTTCCGGGAGAGCGCTCAGAGCTGGCGGGAACTCCTGGAGGATCTGAAGGGGCGTGGCCTCAAGATCCACCCGGAGCTGGCGATTGGGGACGGGGCTTTGGGCTTTTGGAAGGCACTGGACGAGGTCTTCCCCGAGACCCGCCGCCAGCGCTGCTGGGTGCACAAGACCGCGAACGTGCTGAACGCGTTGCCCAAGGCCCGGCAGCGGAACGTGAAGCAGGACCTGCACCAGATGTGGATGGCGTCCGGGCGCGCCGAGGCGGAGAAGGCCATGGACACCTTCGCCGCCAAATACCAGGTCAAGTATCCGAAGGCGGTCACCTGCCTGACCAAGGACCGGGAGGCGCTGCTCGCGTTCTACGACTTCCCGGCGGAGCACTGGCAGCACATCCGGACCACGAACCCCATCGAGAGCGTCTTCGCCACGGTCCGGCATCGCACCGTTCGTAGCAAGGGATGCCTCTCCCACAAGACGGCGCTGGCGATGGTCTTCAAGCTCGTGACTGCCGCCAGCAAGACCTGGCGCCGCCTCAACGGCTACGAGAAGTTGCCCCGGGTCATCCAGGGCGTCAAATTCACCGACGGCATTCAGGCCGACGAAACCGAAACCCGCGCCGCCGCCTGATCATGTCGTCACCCACTTTCGGCCATCGCTCCGCCCTCGGCGGCGATCGTCACTGTGAAGTCGTCGATCAGCTCGTATTCGATCCCCTCCGTCGGAGAGCCGGTGTCGTCGACCGTCAAGTCGACGTACTCCTCCGTTGGAAAACGCGCCCCCCTCCACCGAGGCGGTCACCGTCGTCGAAGCGTCGCCCTCGCTCACGCTCGACGGGTTTACCGACAGGCTGATCGTGGACGACGCATCCGCGTTTCCTACGAACACGAACAAGCCGACAAGCGCCAAGCCGCCGGTGGCTGATCGCCGCCTGCAGGCCAGATTTCTACTTTCCTTGTTTCCGCCTCGGTAGACTGCGGACAGTTCAGGCAGTTGAGTGCTTCCGGCACCTCTCCGCAACGGAATCGATCGGGTCTTCCGTACTTGAACTGGTCCACGCGCAGTACCGCCTGGGCCCTGCGCCTGAACGTCCAATCGGAACAGGAGCTGCGCCGAACACGGCGCGCGTCCGGCCGATTACTGGTCTCCTAGCGTCCGCACCGGATTGATGCTGCAAACACGACGCGCTGGCCGAGTCCATCATCGGCCTCTTTCTATCCCAATCATCTTTCTCCGTAGCCCGGCGGATCGGCACCCTCAATCCAGATCGGCGTCGTGGCCAAGCCGCAGCGTTTCAGATGTTCGTTGAACGCCGTCTTGGGGAATTCCTCGTCGAGTCGCTTCAACTTGTCTCCTCGGCCAAAGAGCTCCACTTCCGACCTGACAGCCAGAACCTGAAGAATGGTGGAGGCGGCGGGAATCGAACCCGCGTCCGAAAGCCTTCGGCAACGACGTCTACATGCATATCCGGGTTGTGGCCGGGAACCCGCGCCCGGAGGCGCCTTTCCCTCTTTCGGTCCCGCGCCGCATCAACCCGGCGAATCGCGGCTTGGTACCTATCCCTGATGCTCACCGACGGCTCGGGAAGACCGCCGGCAAAGCCCGCCTAGGTCGACGTCCTTTCCCGCCCGGCAGGCGTGGTCAGGAAGGACGTGGCTACTTAAGCAGCCAGTGCCAGTTCAGTGTTGGCTTTTGTTTTGTTTCCACCGTTTGCGAGAGGTGGACCCCCGACATGCAATCGTTGCTTCATGTACCTTCGTCGAACCCAGTACGCCCCCTCCTCGCGCGATTTGAGCGGCACTCCCGCGGCTGAGAACCAACCGCAGATCCTGAGGGGAACGGCCAGTCCAACCCCTAATGTGCCGTATCGCGAATAGTTTAGGATTCTACCACATGGAACGGCATTCTTCGGGTTGCCCTCGGCTGCCGCGAACCGGCAGCCGCCGGATCGGCGCCGGGGCCGCTGTCGTTTTTCTGGCGGTCACGCTCGGCCAGACCGGAGCCACTCCACCTCAGGACCGCGGCCCGGATCCCGGAGCGTTCGCCGGCATTCCGTGGCAGTCCCTCGAGGAACTCCCGCAGGGACTGGCGGCCGTACGGCGCGCCGCCACCATCGAATCCCGGACGGACCGGCAGAAGGCGCTAAGCGCGATTGCCGATGACCCCGCGCTCTCGGCCCGAAGCCGGGCGGCGGCCTCGTATCGGCTCGGGGCTGACGCTCTCCGGCGAGGCCAGTGGACAGAAGCTGAGAAGCGGCTGACGGCCCCCGAGTTCTCCAGGAGTGAGTTGACGGCGGATGCCCTGCATCTCCTCGGAAAGAGCCTTCCCGGGGTGCGCCGAAAGGACGGGATCGCCCTTCTCCGCCGGGTACTCGACGAATTCCCCGACTACGGGGACAAGCACCGCCTGCGTTTCGATCTCGGACGCCGCCTGGCGCGCTCCGGGGCGCGCGAAGAGGCCCTCGTGCATCTGGAGGCGGCGGCCACGGAGGGGTCGTTCGGACTCCGGGGTGAAGCACTGGCCGCCGCCGCAGGGGTGCTGGAGCGGCTCGGCCGCCGGGAGGAAGCAGCCCGGTCGCTCGAGACCCTCTACTACGACATGCCGACCCACGAGGCGTCGCTCCCGGCCGGCCGGCAACTCTCCAAGCTCTACAAGCGACGGGACGTCAAGACGCCTTCGGCTGCCGAAAAGTACCCGAGGGCGATGCGGCGAGCCGCGGGTTTCGCCCGGGCGGGGAACCACCGGAAGGCCCACGAGAACTACCGGGAGGTCGCCCGCCGGTTCGCCAAGGCGGGAGATGCGGAGCTGGTAACCCTCCGGATCGGGATCCAGGAGTTTCACCGCGGCCGTCTCAGCGCCTCGCTGCGCACGCTGGCCCGGATCAAGCGCGAAGACCTCCGGCCGGCGGCCCTCTACTACCGCGGGGAATCGCTCAGGCGGCTGGAACGCCGCACCACCCAGCGGCGGGTCCTCGAAGAACTGCTGGCGCTCGAAAAGGAGCACGAGTTCGGAGAAAGGGCGCTCTACAGCCTGGCCCGGAGCCAGTTGGCGGAGAACGACCGGGTGGCGGCCCTGCCGTTTCTCGCGCGATTGGCAGAGGCCTATCGGACCGGCCGGCACGGGCTCTTTGCCCGCTGGCACGTCCTCTGGGACCGGTATCGCAACGGGGATCTCGACGGAACGGCCCAGGAATTCGAGCGCGCGGCGCGCGAAAACCCCGGCGAGTTCATGGCCGGTCAGTTCCTCTACTTCGCCGGCCGCTCGCTGGAGAGGACCGGAGACCCGGAAGGCGGAGCGCGGCTCTATCGGGAGGTATTCATCGGGTACCAGCACTCGTTCTACGGGAGGATGGCCACCGAACGCCTCGAGGAGATGGGCCGGCCGGAAGCGCTCACGAGCCCGTTGAGCGAACCCCAGCGGCTCCTCGAGCGGTTCCAGATCCACCGCACGGCAGAGGCGGGGCGGATCGAGGACCTCTATGCCGCCGGTTACGGCGAGCGCGCCCGGGACGCGGCACTCGCAGCGGCCCGGCGCAGGCTCCCGGACGACCCGGCGTTCGAAGCGATCCGCGCCTGGCTGCTCGCGGACGACAACGAGAACGTTCCCGCCATCCAAGCGCTCCGGCGCGCCGCGCCGTTCCACACCTCCGCCGCCGGAGAGGCGTTGCCCGATGCCTGGTGGAGGCTCCTGTATCCGTTGCGCTTCGAGGACCGGATTCAGGAGCGCTCCGACCAATGGGAACTCGACCCCTACCTGGTCGCGTCCCTCATCCGGCAGGAGTCGGTGTTCATCCCGCGTACCCGGTCCCCCGTCGGGGCGCGGGGACTCATGCAGGTGATGCCGGCCACCGGACGGGCTCTCGCCCGGCTCGAAGGCGTGAGTTACCGAACCTCGCGCCTTTACGACCCCGGAGTGAGCATCCGTTTCGGAACCCGCTACCTCCGTCAGCTTCTCGAACAGTTCGCGAGTCGGCCGGAGCTGGCGCTCGCCGGATACAACGCCGGGCCGCATCGCGTGAAGGACTGGACGGACATGAACATGGCGATCCCGGCCGAGGTGTTCATCGAGGAAATCCCGTTCACCGAGACGCGGAACTACGTCAAGCTCATCATGCGAAACGAGATGATCTATCGCCGGCTGTACCCCGAGCTGGGCAAGACGAAAAAACCGGCCGGCGAATGAGCGAAACGCTGGCCGTGCGTCGCCGCGGGAGCAAAAAGGCCGCCCTCTTCACCGAGTCGGTCATTCGAGAGATGACCCGGCTCTCGATGCAGTACGGCGGCGTCAACCTCGCCCAGGGATTCCCCGATTTCCCGGCACCGACTGAAATCAAGGAAGCGGCCGTCGAGGCCATTCGGCGGGACATCAACCAGTACGCGATCACCTGGGGCGCGAAGTCGCTGCGCAACGCGCTCGCCGAGCGTTACCGGGAGCTCTACGGCATGGACGTGGACCCGGAACGCCACTTCACGGTGGCCTGCGGCTCGACCGAAGCCATGATCGCCACGATGCTGGCGGTCGTGGACCCCGGCGAAGAGGTCATCGTCTTCGAGCCCTTCTACGAGAACTACGGGCCGGACACCATCCTCTCGGGAGCGGTGCCCCGCTACGTTCGTCTCCAGGAACCGGGCTGGACGATTGACGAGGACGCGTTGCGGGCGGCCGTCACCGACCGCACCCGGGCGATCATCGTGAACACGCCGCAGAACCCGAGCGGGAAGGTGTTCAGCGAGCAGGAACTGTCGCGGATCGCGGCGCTCTGCATCGAGCACGACCTCATCGCCTTCACCGACGAGATCTACGAGTTCATCACCTACGACGGCGCCCGGCACATCCCGATCGCGACCCTGCCGGGGATGGCGGACCGCACCGTCACCATCAGCGGCCTCTCCAAGTCGTACTCCGTGACCGGCTGGAGGGTGGGCTGGACGGTCGCCAGCGAGGAGCTGAGCGCCGCCATTCGGAAGGTCCACGACTTCCTAACCGTCGGCGCCGCCGCTCCCTTGCAGGAGGCGGGGGCCGCCGCCCTCCGACTCCCGGAGAGCTACTACGAGGAACTGCGGCAGGGGTATGAAGAGCGGCGCGACCTCCTGGTCTCGGGACTCGCCGAGGTGGGGTTCCGCTGTTTCGAGCCGGGCGGCGCCTACTACGTGATGACGGACATCTCCGATTTCGGTTTCCCGGATGACGTGGCGTTCGCCCAGCACCTCGTAAAGACGGTGGGGGTGGCGGCGGTACCCGGATCCAGCTTCTACGCCGATCCAGCGGCGGGAAGCCAGCGGCTCCGGTTCACGTTCTGCAAGAACCGGGCAACGCTCGTCGAGGCGGTCGAGCGGCTCCGGCACCTCCGTTGACCCGCCGCTGGCGGGGCGCGGCGCTCCTGGCGGGCCTCGGAGCGCTCGCAGGATCCGCCGTTTCGGCGCAGCCGCCGGGTTCTTCGGAACACGCGGAGGCGCGGCGCCTGCTGGATGCCGGAGAGGGGGAGGCGGCAGTCCGGACCGCCTTCGAGGCTCTTGCGCGGTCCGAGGAGTTCTCCCCCCCGGAATGGAGCCAGGAGGTCCCCGAAGGGCGCATCGTTCTGGACGAGTACACCGGCGCGGCCAACGCGGTGTACCGCCTGCGGCGGGCGGCCTACCGGGGTACGCTGGGTGACACGCTCGCCGCCACCGGCGATGCGGAGGGGGCAGCACGGGAGTATCGGCGCGCTGTCGCGCTCGATCCGCGGCCGGAGACGTGGCGCCGTCTCGCCGATCTTCCGGGCATGCCCCTTTCCGAGCGCGTCGATGCACTCCTTCGCTCGTGGGCGCGCTCGGGCGGGTCGGATCGGGAAGCCCTGGACCTGCTGCGGGAATCCGGCGCCTTCCGAACCGACAACGGTCTTGCCGCGACGCTGGACCGCTTCCGCTTTCGGGCTCCTGAAGCGTCGCGGAGGAGAGCGCCGGAAGACACATCGCCCTACGAAGCACCCTTTTCGGACCTGACTCTGGCCGTCGAAGGAGGCGCCTGGTCGAGCGAGCGCTCGTTCTCGGAGGGCCGATCCCTTCTTCTCTACTTCCCGGAGGAGGGTTGCCCGCGGTGCGGCGAGGTCGTCGACCAACTGCAGATTGCGCTGCGGGGCCAGGGGGTGGACCTGATCGCGGCGGTCCCGGACACGGACCTCGCGATCCTCATGCGCATTGCCGAACTCACCGGCGCGGGTCTGTTCCAGCCGGAACCGCAGACGGCATCGGCGAGGTCCGCGCTCAGGCCCCGCCCCATCGGCCATGTAGTCCGGCGGGACACGGTCGCTTTCCGTCCCGAGGGGGACAACACCGAGACCCTCTGGCTCGCGGCGCGGGCCGGACTCTCCGTGTGGCGCATCTCCCTCGATCCCGGCGCTTCGGTCCGGCGCACCCTGAACGCGCTATTCCGGTTTCTCGACGACTCCCCGATCGTCGGTAGCGACGCGCCGCTGATGGATGTTCCCGACGACGCCGAGGAAATGATCGAGATTCTCCGCCGCCTCGAAGCCGGCCCCGAGCCGGTGAGAGACATCGAGGATCGCCTGCTGAACGCGGTTCGTGCCGCGCTGCGCGGCTCGGCCGATCCGGCGGCCCGCGGCACGTCGCTGCTCCGCGCCGCCGCGGAGCTCGAGGCCGGGGATGCGGCGAGGCTCGCACTGCTGACGCGGATCGTGCCCCGCTTCGGAGAGCGGCTCCTGCAGGCGGCGCAGGAGGTGGAAGGAAATGTGGTGCGGGCCATCCCGGGCGGCCGGGTTCGGGTGGCGAGCGCCGAGGACGTTTTCGTCGTCCAGAGGGACTACGAGGCGGCCGACGGGTCTCCCCTGGTGTTGTCCGCGGTGGTCCGGCCGGGGGATCCGGGAGAGCTGCGGGTGTTAGAAATCGTGCCCGGACGCGCGCTGAGCGTTACCGCGCGGGAGGAGGGGCTGGTGTTCCTTCGGGAGCAGCCGGATGAGGGACGGTGTTTGGCTTGGGGCCCGTCCACCGGCCCGCTGCAGGAGGACTGCGCCGCCGAAGTCCATCGGGGAGCGGTGGTGATTTCCCGCAGCCAGCTCGTCGCCGGAAGTGAGGCGAGGGGACCCAGCTATCGGCTACGGGTGGACGGCGGACCGGAGCCCGCCGAGGTGAGCGCGCTGACGGAAGGGCTGACCGCTTTCGCTGCCGGTGAACTGGAAGCTGCGGACGCCGCCTTCACCCGCGCCGCCGACGCTATCGGACCCGGATCCCCGCTCGACGTGGCGGCGATCCGGTTCAACCGCGCGATGGTGGCGGAGGCGAAAGGGGACCGGGAGGGAGCGCTCGGCGCACTCCAGGCTATCGGCGACGCCACCTTCCCGGGGGTGTTGGAGGAGGCGATCCGCCGCCTCTATCGGGCTGGCGCCGAGCGGTGATCGCGGCAGACCCCGATTCACAAGACGGCACCGGCCGGTAGGGACCGCCGGCCTTCAGGCCGGCATCGTCCGCCGGAAGCGGACGAAACGCAGAATGACGAGCGGTCCCGGGACGCCCGCGCTTCCTCAACCGCCGAGCAGGGCGGCAACGGCCCGATCGAACAGCGGCCGGGTCATTCCGCCCGCAAACAGCAATGCAAGCGCCCCCAGCACTCCCCACACCAGGCGGCGCGTGCCGGAACTCCTTTCCAGCGTTTTGCTGACCTGCGCAGCCAGATCGCGGATCGCACCTTCCATTCTCGCGAGACGGGCATCCATGTTCCTGAACTTCTCGTCCAACCGGGCTTCCGATTCCTTCGTTCGCCGCTCGGCCCGGTTATCCAGCTCCTGCCGCCGCCCCTCTGCCCGGGACTCAAACTCCTTCCACCGCCCCTCGGTCCGGGACTCCAATTCCCTCGCCCTCTGTTCGGCGCGAGCATCCACTCTCGCAATCTCCGCCTTTAGATCCTTGCAGTCTTCGCGGTACTGCCTGCGGAATTCCCGGAACTCCTCCCGGTCTTCCTGCCGCTCGGCCCGCAGGACTGCAAACTGGCCGTGAACGAGGTTCAGTCCATCCGTGAGCTTCCTGTCCAGCGCCCGGATGGCCGCTGTTTCCGCGCTGCTCACAACTTCCTGTTCCCCATCGCGAAGGCCAGTAGAGGGCTTGTCTACGGACCCACTGGCGGCAACAGCCACCGGGTTTGTCTTCCCTCGTTTCAAGGCAGTGCTGCCTCCATCCGGACAGCGGCAACGAGACGCCAGGGGTCGCGTCCCTCACCAGCTACAGACGAAATTCCGCGTGTTTTCTTCCCGCGGGGAGCGTTCCCTGTGGAAAAGTCAGCGCGAAGTCGCACCGCGGGAAACACTCGGCGCGCCCTGGTTTCGCGGCCCTGCGGCCGCTGTGCCGGTCTGAAGGCCCTACCGGGAGAACCGGCCGGCGTTCCCTCGCCTGCTGTGCCACGACGCCCGCTGAGAACGCGCCGAGACGGGAACCATTCAGGATTCCGGCACTACGCGGTTGCGCGGCCCTGTGGGCCGCGCGTGCCGACCGGAGGTCGGCGTTCCAAGCCGTCCCCGCGCTTTTTCCTCCTCGGCGATGCGCGGGTCCGCGCCCCTGGCGGGGCCGCGTTACTCCAGGCCGACCAGGCCCTTCACCGATCTGATGAGCTTCAGGGAGTCGTAGCCGACGCCGTCCTTGAAGACGGTCACCACGTTCCGGATCTGGAAGGGATCGGAGACCGGATCGCCGTCGATCAGGATCAGGTCGGCGAGCTTGCCGGCCTCGATGCTGCCGAGCTCGTCATCCACGCCGAGCACCCGGGCGCCATTCAGGCTCATCACCTGGAGCGCTTCGGAGGCGGTGAACTCGGCTTCGAGTAGTAGTTCGTAGTTCCGCTGGTCTCCGAAGCCGGGGAGTGCGCCCCCGTTGCCCGTGGGGTCCACCCCGGCGGCGAGCAGGCCGCCCGCCTTGAAGAACTGGTATTCGAAGGCCTGCGCCTTCGGGAAGAGCTCCGTGAAGACAGCGTCCTGGGCCGACGCGATTTCCTCACGGCGCGCGAGGTACTCGTTCCGGGCGCCGGGTGAGAGCGCCTCCAGGTTCCGGTCCTCGAGCGGAGGCCTGCCCGGCACGGAGAGTTCATAGACCGCGAGGGTCGAGGTCAGCGCGACCTCGTTGCCCACCATGTGGTCGATCGTGGCGTTCACCTCGTCGGAGCCGACGTCCACGTCCCGCAGGGTGCTACGGAAGTCCGGCGGGCACTCGTCCGGCTCCTTGTCCGGGTGGTACTCGGTGTTCGTGAAGAACCCGTGCTCCAGCGAGTCGATCCCCAGATCCACGGCCTCCCGGAAGGTCACCGAGCAGAGGTGCGCCGTGAACCGAAGACCGTGACGGTGCGCCTCCTCGATGGCAGCCCCGAGCTCGGCGCGGGAAATCCGCGTGTACGCCTTGAACCAGGTCGCGCCCTCTTCGGCCCAGTAGGCCACCACGCGGCGAGCGTCTTCGGGACTGGAAACCTGGGTCATGTAGGTGGCGGCGCCGGTACCCGAGATGTAGGGGCCGGTGATGTGCATCCGCGGCCCCACGATCTCGCCGGCTTCGATGGCGCGGCGCATGTTGATCTCGCTGTAGGGGGAATAGCTGCCGGTGGTGCGGATGGTGGTCACCCCGGCGGCCAGGTAGAGGCGCGGCGAGGTGGTGTTCATTTGCGAGTGACGCGCCGCGGTCGTGTAGAAGGTGTGGTTGTGGACGCCGATGAGACCGGGAATCACGGTGTGTCCGGAGCCGTCAATCTGGCGCGCGCCTTCGGGTATCTCCACCTCACCGTCCGCCCCCACGCTCTGGATGCGGCGGTCCGCGATAACGACCGTCTGGCCACTCCGGGGGGCCGTCCCGGTTCCGTCCACCACCTGGACTCCGGTGATCGCGATGACCGGGTCGCCGTACTGGACGAACTGCCGGGCGTCCTCCTGGAGTTCGTCGGCTGACTGCGCGAGGAGCGAGCCCGGGACCGCGAGCAGCGCACCGAGGCCGATCAGCGCGGCGGCGGGAACGGAGCGTCGGAAGAATCTTCGAGTCATCTGCGCCTCCTTGCCGGGGCGGGCGGGCCGCGGGACCTGGCCGCGGCGCGGGCGAGTGATGCTAGCAGCCTGTGGCGGAACCCACGCGGCGTTCGACCGGCGATCCATCCCGGCTGAACCACTCCGCTTCGTTCCGTTCTGCGTTGCGTTTCGGTCGAATACACCCGGTGTTCCTCCCTCGCGCGCCTTGTCAGCCGGGCGCCTCGCCGGTCTCGGCGCTCACGCGGGTTTCACCACCGGCTGCCAGCAGCGGGATGTACCGATCCTCGCCGTTCATGCGAGAATCACCGGTTTCCGATGCGCACGGCCGTTTTCCTCCGTCCGGTTGCGGGGTTTCTCGCCATCTGCCTCCTCACCGCCGCAGCGGTAAGCGCCCAGGAGGGGGTCACACCGCTCGAGACGCCCGCCCCGGACGGCAGCGGGATGTACTCGCTGTACTCGACTCCAGAGGGCGCGACCTTCCTCAGTTGGGTGGAACCGGCGGGAGATGGCCACGTCCTTCGTTTTTCGGAACTTCAGCGTCCCGGGAGCAGCGAGGACATCACCGCGGACACTTGGGGGGATCCCCAGCTGGTCGCCGAGGGTTCCGGCTGGTTCGTGAACTGGGCGGATCACCCGAAGATCGCGCTCGTCGGGGAAGACCGGCTCGCCGCCCACTATCTGGTCCGGAATCCGGCCGCCGAGGGGCACTACGGCTACGGACTGAAAATCCTCTTCTCCATGGACCGGGGCGTCACCTGGCGCGACGTGTTCTCGGAGGGGCTCGACAACGTCGAGAGCTACTCGGGTTTCGTCTCCTTCACCCCGGAGCCGGGCGGTTTTTCGGCCGCGTACCTCACCCCGCCCCCCGGATCGAAGGATCCCGGGGACATGACCCTGCGGCTCGCCCGGTTCCACGAACAGGGCTACCAACTCGGAAACCAGCGGCTCGACCCCGAGGTGTGCAGTTGCTGCCCCACCGCGATGGCGGCGAGCGAGGGCGAACCGATGGTCGTCTATCGGGATCGGGTGCGGAACCCGCCGGAGGATGACATCCGGGATATCGCCATCACCCGTAAGGCCCGGGGAGTCTGGCAACCGGGCCGGCCGGTGCACGCGGACGGCTGGGGCCTCAACGCCTGCCCGGTGAACGGGCCCGCGATCACGGCGAATGACGACGCGGTAGCAGTTGTCTGGTTCACCATGGCCAGCGGAGAGCCGGAGGTCCGGTTCGCTTTTTCGCAGAACGGTGGAGAGAGCTTCGGGATGCCTCTCCGGCTGGACGGCGGCAGTGCGCGGGGCTACACCGCGGTCACGCTCCTCGACGACGGGAGCGCGGCGGCCGCCTGGCTCGAAGCACCGAACTCACGGCGCGGCGAAGTCCGGGTGCGCCGCATCTGGCCCGACGGGCTTCTGGGACCGGCGCTCCGGGTCGCGGAGGGACCTGCAGGGCGGGAAGCAGGAGTGCTGCAACTGGTGCGGGTAGCCAACGAGCCGCCGCCGGAGCCGGAGGAAGAGGAGGGCGAGGAGGACGAGGGCGAATCGGACGAAGAGGCGGCTGAGGAGGAGCCTGCGGAAGGCGAGGACATTGAGGAGGTGTTCAATGTGAGCGAACGCCTGCTGGTCGCCTGGCGGGACGGGAAGGTCCGGACCGCGGTGGTGGATATTTCGGCGCTGGAGAGTCGCTGAGGGGGGACGCTGAACGCGCTTTGCGCCAACTGCCTGTGGTGGAACTCGCGTGAGCGCCGAGAGCGGGGAGGCGCCCGGCTGACAAGGCGCCCGAGGGAGGAGCCCCCACCGGGAGAACTGGCCCGAGTGTATTTCGACCGAAGCGCAACGCAGAGCGCCGCAAAGCGGCGCGGTTCAGCCGGGATGCATCGCCGCTCGAACGCCGCGTGAGTTTCACCACAGGCTGTTAACTGCGCAAGCGAGTCCTTCACGGCGAAACTGCCGTGCCGGACCGTTCCGCGTCGAGGAGCGTCCGTTTCCGCTTGAGCCCCCAGCGATAGCCGCCAAGACCGCCATCCCCCCGTAACACACGGTGGCAAGGCACCAGCACCGCAATGCGGTTCGCCGCGCAAGCGGAAGCAACGGCCCGGCCCGCTCCCGGCTGTTCGATTTGGGTGGCGAGCTCACCGTAGCCGATCACCTCGCCCTCTCGCACGCTCAAGAGAAAACGCCAGACTTTCATTTGAAAGGCTGTCCCGCGCAGATCGAGCGGCAGATCGGGTCGAGGGGCGCCCTGGCTGAGGTGCGCATCCAGAGCCCCGACCCACGCGTCAAGTTCGGGGGCCGCTTGCGCGTCCGAGGCGATGAGCTCCGCTTTCGGAAACTCCCCACGTAGCTGCTCGAGCAGGGTCTCCGGATCCTCGCCGAATTGCACGAAGCACACACCCCGTTCGGTAGCCGCCATGAGTGCGATGCCGAGCGCCGTGTTTCTGCATGCGTATGCAATCGTCTCTCCCGCGCCACCAGCGCGGTAGGCCCTTGGCGTCATCCCGATGTTGCGCGCACTCTCGCCGTAGACTCGACTTATGGATCCGAAGCCCGCTGAGAAGATCGCGCCGGTGATGTCGTCACCCTCCTTCAGGGACGCCTTGAAGCGCTTCATCCGAACCGCGTCCTGATAGGCCTTGGGCGAGACGCCGAACGCGGCCTTGAAGACGCGCTGGAAACGCGATGGCGAGAGGGCTGCCCGCTTTGCGAGCCCACTGAGTGTCAGGCGCTCCTCGGCGTGGGCTTCAATGTATTCGGCGACGTCCACGAGTTGAATCAGCCCCGGTGCGATGTCCGTTGGCCGGCAGCGTTTGCACGGCCTGAAGCCTGCGGCCAGAGCGGAGTCAGCGTCCGGGAAGAACCGCAGATTCTCCGGTCGAGCCGCTCGCGCGCCGCACGAGGGGCGGCAGAAAACTCCCGTGGTGACCACGGCGTAGAAGAAGCGGTCGTCGTACGTCTTGTCCCGCGCCGCGATTGCTGCGCGCATTTCCTGTTCGGATGGCATCGGCATGTGTCCCCAGCGCCTCGCTGTTAGCGTCATTTCAGCGCAGCGCCCGCCGCGCGTCCATCCGTTTCTTGCTGAGGAATCTCTTTGGAAGCAAGAAGGGGGTTGTGGATCCGTAGAGTTAACAGCCTGTGGTGGAACCCGGGTGAGCGCCGAGAGCGGGGAGGCGCCCGGCTGACAAGGCGCGTGAGGGAGGAATACTTGGTGTATTTCGACCGAAACGCAACGCAGAGCGCCGCAAAGCGGCGCGGTTCAGCCGGGATGCATCGCCGCTCGAACGCCGCCTGGGTTTCACCACAGGCTGTTAACCGCCGGTGATGGAACCCGCGCGGCGTTCGGCCGGCGCTCCGAAACTCCTTAGGGGTCGACCTCGAAGACGAAGCGCATGCCGGCTTCGAGGTGTTCGGCGATGTGGCAATGCGCCATCCACTTCCCGGGGTTGGTGATCTCGAGCAGGAGGTCCACCGTCTCACCGGCGGGGATGAGCACCGTATCCTTGAAGACCTGATTGGCGACCGGTGAGCCGTTCCGGCGAAGCACCAGGAACCGCTGGCCGTGGATGTGGAAGGGGTGCTGCATCGCGTGGAGGGCGCCGGCATCGTTTCCGATGCGGATCGTGACCACGTCGCCGATCCGGAAGCGCCAGGCGATGTCCATGTCCTCCCGGCCGGTCGAGGGCTCGCGCACGATCCAGCGAACCTCTTTGGGGGTAGCCACCGAGTTCATCATCGGCATGGTGTCCGACCACTCGACCGCGGGGAAGAAAACCCGGTCGGCGCGCATACGCTGCATGACGGCTGGGTCGAGCCCCGAGGCCTCCATCGTGAGCAGCAGTTCGTAGTCCGGCTCCCGGTCGAAATGGCCCCGGTAGCGGGCCACGTCCTCGGCGACCGAAGCGTTCTCCCGTAGTGCGTCGTAGCCGGGCGCGCCCGCCGGATCGGCATCCGCGTTGCGCACCGTCACCGTTCCCAGGCGGGTGACCCGTGAGAAGTAGCTCCCGAAGGCGTGCTCGAGCGGGCGCACCCGGTTCTCGAGAGCATGCTCCCCCGCCGTCTCGTAGCGGACCTCCACGATGTAGCGCTCGGCGGGCGCCAGCGTCACCGAATCCACCCAGGTCTCCCGCTCGAACTTCGAGAGATCGGATCCGACCACCTTGATCCGGTGGGTCCCCGGTTCGCCGAACGTCAGGTTGAAGGTGCGGGTGTTCGAGACGTTGGTGAGGAAGAAGCGGACGACTCCGCCACGGTCGAGATCCAGTTCGTAGTCGGGCTCGCCGTTCACGAGAAACAGGTTGCCGAAACGGCCCATCAGCGAGTGCGTGGCGCGCTCGGTTCCCCAGGGGAAGAGTCCCCCGTCGTCGGCGATCAGGAGATCGTCGAGCATGAGGATCTCCTCCCGGTGGACGGGGGCGTACCACTCGCCGGGCGGGGCCTCGACCAGCATGTTCCCGTAGAGCCCGAGGTCCTGCTGCACCTCCTCGCGGTGGTGTGGGTGGTACCAGTAGAGACCGGCATCCGGGAAGAAGATCCGGTATTCGAAGCGCCCGCCGGGCGGCACCGGGTCCTGCGTCAGGTTGGGTACCCCGTCGAAGGCGTTGTCGAGGCGCACCCCGTGCCAGTGGATCGCGGTGGACCACGACGTCTGGTTCTCGAAGTTGACGAAGATCGTGGAGTCCTGGTCCACGTGGATGAGCGGTCCGGGGTACTGCCCGTTGAACCCATACATCACGTAGTCGCGCCCGTGGATTCGCCGCCGCACCCGCCCGGCGATCAGGTCGAGCGTCTGGCCGTCCCGGAGGCGGGCGACGCGGGACGGAACGGCGTCCTGAAGCGCTTCGTCGGACGACAGCCGCGGGAGGAAGGGAAGCGGTTCCGGCCGCAGGTGCCCGAGCCCCGGAATCATGGGCGTCTCGGGCAGCATGGGCGGGTGGGACCAGGCCGGTTCGTCGGAGGCGGCTCCGTGCCCCATCGCGGCATGGTCCATCGCGCGGTGATCCATCGTCGCGGCCCCGCTCTCGCCGGTGCCGCTGACCGGCACCATGAGGTGGTTGTCGGGGAGGATGCGGGTGGAGGGGGAGGCCCCGCGGAGGGCCAAGCGGCCGGTACGGGTCTCGACCGCCGCCGAAGCCTCGGCGCTCACCAGGATCACGAATTTGTCGAAGGCCACCGGACCGAGGTTCGCGAAGGTTCCGTTTCCCACCTCGCCGAGCCGGACCACCGGGTCCATGACGGGAGTGGTCGCCCAGGCGACCCAGTGCCGGAAGTCGCCGAGGGATCCGGGTTCGGGCAGGCCCTCGATCTCGAGATCGAGCCGGTAGCGCTGGCTCCCGTCGCGGGTCACCGAGACCCCGAAGGGACTCGGGTCCCAGCGGAGGTAGGCCGTCCCGCCCGCCGGAGCGAGATCCGGGGTCGGGTAGAGGGCGATGCGGTGCAGGCCCGGGGCGCCCCAGGCGGATCGGTCGGGAATCGGGGAGACAGCCTCTTGCGGCGCCGCCGCGCGCGGCGTTCCCAGGACCGCCGCCAGCAGGGCGGAGAGGGCAACGATGCGACAGCTTTCGGCGCGCCTTCTCAAAATCCTTCTCTCCCAACGACTGTTGGCAATCCGGGTCGTATCGTAGCGGCGGGGGTGCAGGAGGTCGGCAGTGTGTGTGCGCCCGCCTCCGGCTTGCGGTGCCCGACCGGAGGTCGGCGTTCCCGGGCCTGCGCGCCACGTCTTTGGATGGGGACAGTGCCGAGAGGGGACCATCCCGGAGTTTGGCGATACGCGACTCCGCCCGCCTACGGCGGGCTGTGCCGACCAAAGGTCGGCGTTAAAGCCGTCCCCGCGCTTCTGCTCCGGCGGCGTTGCGCGGTTTCGATGCCGTCGTCGGGTAGATTGTGAGGATGCGTCGTCTCCAAATCGCCTTTTACGCCGCCTTGGTGGCGGGGCTTTCCACCTTCGCGGCGGCCGAGGACGACACTTTGGTCCTCGACAACGGCTACGCCGCCGTGCACCGGAACGCGGCGCCCTGCGCGACCGCCGGCTCCGGATGCGGAGATCGGATCATCGTGGCGTTCGGAGACCTGAGCGTCGTTCCTTCCGGCGGCTCCACGGTCCAGCTCGGCTACGCCGACGTTTTCGTGGCAGAAGCGGGCGAGTCCTACGAAATCCGCGGCCGCGAGTTCGCCGAGGTCAACCTGAAGGCCGGCCATCCGGCGGTCGAGGGGCCGGCGGTGGCCATCGCGGCGGGCAAGAACGAGCGGCTCCACGACGGCGACGGCTACTTCGTGTTCGAGGAACGACTTGAACCGGGAGACACGCGGGAGCGGCATTCGCACGCGCAGCGGGTGGTGCTCGTGATGGGGGCCACCGAACTCCAGCAATGGCCCGACGGTTCGGACGAAGTGTTCAAGACCCAGGTCCCCGGCACCATCAAGTTCAACCCGCCGGTGGTACACGTCGTGAAAAATATCGGGGACGCGCCGCTGCGGAACATCGTCATCGAACTGATCCCCCGCTGACCGACACCCCTCCGTCATCAAGGGACATCGCCCCCCGCTGGGGCGGGGAGTCAGGCTCGGCTACCCGTTCCGGTTCTTCCAGGGAACGACTCTTCGCACTCCGCGTGCCGGTGTGAGCAGCCTCTGGACAGAGTGGCGTGAGCGCCGAGGTCGGCGAGGCCCAGTTCTCCCGGTGGGGGCCCGGCTGACTAGGCGCGATTCGGGAGGCATACCGGGCGTATACCGACCGAATCGCAACGAAGAGCGGAGCGGTTCAGCCGGGATGCATCGCCGGCCGAACGCCGCGTGACTCTGTTCAGCGGCTGCTAGCATCGTGGGCCCCAGGGTCACTCTCGGTGAGGCACTTCGGCAAACTCTCCCGGTTCATCGCGGGCGTCGCCGTGGTCGCGCTGCTGCTCGCGGTCCCGATCGGGGCGCTCGCGCACGAGCATCCCGACCAGGCGGAGTCGCAGTGCCGGATCTGCAAGGTTTCCGGCTCGGAGATCGCCGTTGTCCTCGACGGAGCGGAACTCCCCGCCCCGCAGGACGACGCCGGCCTCCGCACGGACGGGGTCCGGCTCGCCCCGGCCGCACCTGCCGCGGCTCCCGGCGCTCCCCGCGCGCCCCCCGCCTGAGCGGCCGGCGTACCCCGATCTGGAACCGTCCGGCCCCGTCGGCGGGCCTTTGGACGACCGGTTCCTCCCACGCCCGACGGCTTAAGGAGGTCCAGCATGCTGCGGCAGTTCCCTCGTGCCCGCTTCCGTTTTCTCCATCGCTGGGCTGCCCGCCGCCTCGCGTCGCGGGCGGCTTTTCTCACCGGCGTCCTTTTGTCCGGAGCGCTGGCCAGCGCCCAGACAAGGGTCTCGGGCACCGTCCTCATCGCCGAAACCGGCGAACCGGCGCACAACGCCGAAGTCCTTCTTCTCGAGACCGACCAGGTAGTGCACACCGACGAAAACGGGCGCTTCGCGTTCGAAGGCGTGAATCATCTCGGGGCGTTCACGATCCATGTGGACCTCGGCTTCCTCAGCGCGATCCGGACCGTAGTAGTGGACGCCGAGGACGAAGAGGCATTCGCAATCGCGGAGCCCATCATCCTTGAGTCACAGCACCGGATGCACGAACGGGTCACGGTGACCTCATCGGTCAGCGATTCTTCGCCGTTCCAGACCTTCGGCTCGGTCCATGCGATGGAGGGTCTCGATCTGCAGAACGAATCCGCACGAACGCTCGCGGAACTGCTGGAGAGTTCCCCGGGCGTCGCGATTCGCAGCTTCGGGCCCGGTTCGGCCCGTCCGGTGATCCGCGGTTTCGACGGCGACCGGGTCCTCGTCATGGAAGATGGGGTGCGCACCGGAGATCTCGGCAGCCAATCGGCCGACCACGGAGTACCCGTGGACCCGCTGCAGGCGGAGCGGGTCGAAGTGGTGCGGGGACCCGCCACGCTCCTTTACGGGTCGAACGCCATAGGAGGCGCGGTGAACGTGATCTCGATGGGCTCCCATCTGGCGCATTCGCCGCTACCCGGTTTCCGGGGACAGGCCAATCTCGATTACTCGACCGCCGACGAAGGGATTCGCGGCGGCGTCCGGATGCAGGCGTCGGGCGCGGGCTGGTTCACCTGGGGCGGCGGGAACTCAAACCGCACCGGCGACTACAACTCCCCGGCCGGGGTGGTCGACAACTCCGCCTCCTCGATGGATCAAGGAGAGGCCGGGTTCGGTCTGTTCGGCGACCGCGCCTGGTTTTCCGGCAGCGTCCGGCTGGACGACTCCCGCTACGGCGTTCCTTTCGCCGGCCAGTTCCACGGCGCGCAGGGGCACGAAGAGGAGCACGACGATGAAGGGGAGCCGGCCGTGGACGTAGCCACGGATCGGCGACAATTCCGGACCGATTTCGGGATTCGGGAACTCGGCGCCGTGTTCGAAGAGGCGGAGTTCACGGTTCGCTATAGCGACTACAACCAGGACGAGATCGAGACCCCGGCGGCGGGCGGTCCGGAAGAGGTCGCCACCCATTTCGACAACCGGTCTCTCGTGCTCCGCGGCGAACTGAAGAAACCGTCTGGCCGCGTCACCAGCCGGGTCGGACTCTGGGGCCACCTCCGGGAATACCAGGCGGCGGGCGCGGAGGCCCTCGCCCCGAAGACGCAGCAGAACGCGCTCGCGGCCTTCGCCTACAACGAGATCCGGCCCGGTGGCCGGTTCAGCCTGCTGTTCGGGGCGCGGGTGGAACGAAACGCCTACGACGCCGGGGAACGTCCCGAGCCGGAGGGACACGAGGGGGAGGAGGACGACGCGCCGGAGGTGCTGGACCGCAACTTCCTCGGCGCCTCGGCGAGCGCCGGCGCGCGTTTCGCGCTGAACGACTCCACTGCCCTGGTCGGCACCACGAGCCTCTCGTCCCGCAGCCCCTCACTCGAGGAGCTCTACAACTTCGGTCCCCACGTCGGAAACCTGGCATTCGAAATCGGCAATCCCAGTCTCGATCCGGAACGATCCCTGGGACTCGACCTGAGCTTCCGACGCAACTCGGAACGACTCACCGGGAGCATCAGCGTCTTCCGCTACGACATCTCCGACTTCATCTTCGGCGCCGCGACCGGCGAACCGCAAGGCGGTCTCCAGGTCCTGGAGTTCCGCCAGTCCGACGCCGCCTACCAGGGGTTCGAAGTCGAAGGGCATCTATCCCTCGGCGCGGTGGAACTGGTGGCGAACGCTTCCTACGTGGACGCCAAACTCACCGGCACGAACGAGTACGTGCCTCGCATCCCTCCGCTGGGCGGACAGTTGAGGCTGGACATCCCCGTCGGCCGGTTGCGGCTCGCCCCCAGGGTGCGCTGGGCCGCCCGGATGGACCGGCTATATCAGGGCGAAACAGCGACCGACGGCTACGCGGTGCTGGATTTCGCCGCCTCTTACGTGTTCGTGGGCACGCACACCACCCAGAACATTTCGCTGCGGGCTTACAACATTACGGACGCCGAGTACCGCCACCACACCTCGCTGATCAAGGACCTGGCGGCCCAGATGGGCCGGGGTTTCCGGATCAGCTACTCGTTGCGGTTGTTCTAGCCGGCAGGATCCCCGCGACGGGGCGCTCAGAAGCGCAGATTGATCCCGAGCTGCCCCCGCCGGGTGTCACCCAGCCCGCTGCGGAGCGATCCGTCGAAGTTGAACAGCAGCGAACCCGTGTGGCTGTCCAGGAAGTTGTCGGCGCCCGTCAGGTTGAAGACCTCGACGATCGGCTCGACGGCCAGCCCGTTCGGCAGGGTGAAACTCCTTGAGATCCTGAGGTCCCAGGAAAGAACTGGTTGTCGCGCCGCAGCGTGTTCCGGGTCAGGATGGCCCCGTCGGCGCAGATGCGGTCCGACGGCTGGTTCGCCCGCTCCCCCCGGCGGGCGCACGGCTCGGAGGCCGGCGAGGCCGACAGATGGCGGAACACATTGCTCCACTTCACTTCGCCCGGGAGGGTGACGAGCAGGTAGCCGCTCACCTGGTGGCGGCGGTCGCGGTCCGACCAGCCGAACTCGGGCGCGAGATTCGAGGCGTCCGCGTAGCGGAAGGTGAACGGGTCCCGCTCGTTGTCGTCGTCCGAGCGATCGAAGGCGAGGGTGTAGTGGGTCTCGAAGGTGAGGAGACGGTTCCCGAGCGAACTCCAGCCGCGAATCCCGAGGGTCAGCGCCTGGTAGCGCGAACGGGCGGTGCTCTCGGCGACGGTGAGGGCATTGATGCCGCCGCCGGAGGGGTGGGTGCCGATGCCGAAGGGGGAGCTGAAAGCGGGATCGTTGCGGTTCACGAACCGGAAGAGCTGGTCGGTCCGGGCGTAGACGAAGGTGGCGCTCGCCGCCACCCCCCGTCCCAGATCCCGGTCCAGCCCGAGGCTGAACGACCAGGTGCGCGGCAGTTCCAGATCGCGGTCGGCGACCTGGATGTCCGGGAGGAAGGGCGGCGTGGTCGAGGCGTCGAGCTGGCGGTCGATCTCCGGCACCGGGCCGAGGAACGTGTCGGCGCTGCTCCGGAAGAGGGTCTGCTGGAACGCGCCGTTCGTGGAACGGTGCTGGGCGAAGACCAGCATCGGGATCCGGGAGACGTAGGAACCGGCCGCCGCGCGCGCCACGGTGCTTCCGTCTCCGGCGAGGTCCCAGGCGAAGCCGAGGCGCGGCTGCAGGTTGTCGAGATCGTCGGGGATCCGGCCGTCGGAGGGGAACGCCGGGTCGTCGAGATAGGGAGCGAAGAAGGTCTCGGCGGGCTCGACGAAGACGTCCGGGTGCCAGGTTCCGTCCCAGCGGAGCCCGATGTCGAGGGTCAGGTGGTCGTGCGGATGCCAGGTGTCCTGGACGAAGACGCCGACCTCGTGCATCCGGGCCTCCTGTCGTCCGAGCTGGTCTGCCGGAATGCCCGGCACGGTCGCCGACTGCAGGTAGAGGAGCACGGGGCCGGTGATCGAAGTGCCTTCCGGACAGCCCCCGGAGGTGCTCGCCGACCCGTCGGAGCAGTGCGCGTAACCGCTCCCGTGCGTCACGAAGCCGACGAATCCCTCGACGGAGTCGAAGATGTAGCGGCTGTTCGCCATCCCGATGAACTGCTGTTCCACGCGGGTGCGGTTGTATTCGAGACCGGCCTTGAAGAGGTGGGCGCCGGTGGCGTACGACAGGTTGTCCACGAGCTGGAAGCGGTCGTCGAACGAGGGATCGATGGGCAGGAAGAACGGCAGCCCGATGCGGAAGCCGTCCGCGAAGTCCATGGCGATGTCGGGGAACGGCCGGCCTCCGAGCCGGTCGAATTGGGGCTGGCCGGGATGGGCGGCTCCCGGCAGCAGCGGGCCGTCGTACCAGCGCGGCCGGTCCTCCCGCGCCCACTGGACCCGCAGCTCGTTGGAGAGGGCGTTCGTGAGCAGCGAGCGGAGGCTCCCGTTGACCGCGTGGGAGCGGTCTCCCTCGATGCCGTTCGCGGACGAGCCCCACGAGTCCACGTCGAAGGTGCCGTTCACCTGTTCCGACCAAGTGTAGTTGTACTTGAGCGATGCCTGATGCCGGCCGCCCAGGTTCAGGTCCAGCTTGACGAGCAGCGACCGGGCGTCGTCGGTGCGGCGGATCGGCCCGAATTCGTCATCGAAGAGGCCCGGCCAGCGGGTCTTGAGGAATACGTCGAGCCGTTCCAGGTTCGCCGGGTTCGCGACCCGGCGGGTCGTCTGTTTGGTTTCGGCGGCCGCCTGCTGGTCGTAGGCCAGGAAGAAGAGGGCCCGGTCGCGCGCGAGGGGGCCGCCCAGGGTGGCGCCGATCTGGTTCCGCCCGAAATCCGGTTTCCCGCTTCCTCTTTCTGCGGAGTACTCCGTCGCGATCTCGTCCCACTGGCCGAAGTAGTGGCCCGAGCCGGTGAAGTCGTTGGTCCCCGACTTGGTGACGACGTTGATGAAGCCGCCCGCCGACCGCCCGAACTCCGCGGGGGCTCCCTGGTTCACGATGACCAGCTCGCCGATGGCGTCCTGGTTGAACGTGAACGCGGGGCGCTGTCCGCCGCGCTGTTCCCCAAAGAAGGGATTGTTGAAGTCGGCGCCGTCCACGATGAAGTTGTTGAAGATGCCGCGCTGCCCGTTGATGTTCAGTTCGTCGCCGTCTGGTCCCTGGGAGAC
Source organism: Candidatus Marinacidobacterium sp. (assembly GCA_965250045.1). Taxonomy (GTDB): domain Bacteria; phylum Acidobacteriota; class Vicinamibacteria; order Marinacidobacterales; family Marinacidobacteraceae; genus Marinacidobacterium. The sequence goes on along the minus strand of OZ252286.1, from coordinate 1,157,346 downwards.
GGATGCCCCGGGGGTGAGGAGCGTCAGATCCACGAAGTTGCGGCCGTTGCTCGGCACTGCATCGACGACCTCTTCCCGAAGACGCTGGGAGCGGGTGAAATCCCCGGTTTCGATCGGCGACGGCAGCTCGCCGAAGACCGTGACCGTTTCCGCGGCGACGATGCGGAGGTCGAGGTGGAAGTGGAGCACCTCCCCCACCCGCAGGATCGCGCCCTCGATGCGCTCGGTCCCGAACCCGCCGACGGCGGTGACGGTCAGGTCGTAGGTCCCGGGAGGCACCAGGCTGCGGACGAACTTCCCCGCGCGACGTCTCGACGGCGGTGACGAGATCGGTGCCCCGGTGCTGGATCAGGATCACCGCTCCCGGGACCGGGTTGCCCAGCGGGTCGCTGACCTCTCCGCGGATGACGCCGGTGGTGGTCCCCGCCTGGGCGGCGACGTTCGGGGCGTGAAGGCAGACGAGGGCCAACGCGAGAACGACGAGGACCGCGGCACGGCGCAAGCGTGGGAGGGACCGCCGGTCTTCAGACCGGCACCGCCGGCCGAAGGGGGGCGAAACGAGATTCCTGGCCCCGACCGGACGACCCAGCGAGAGGGACTGCTCCCCTACCCGCACCCGAAGCACTTCTCGTTGCCTCCCGACGAATCGGCCCACCTCATGATTCTAGGGTGCCAGCGGTGTAGCCTGTCTGGGCGCAAACCGGCGTCACGGAACGCGCGGGGAGGCATGCAATGAGGCGTTTTTCCAGGATTTCGGTGGCACTTGTCACGGTAGCCCTGATTGGTTGCGGCGGCGCTCCGAGCGGTCCACCACCGCCCGCCGACCTCCTGATCCGCGGAGCGCGGATCGTTGACGGGACCGGGAGTCCCTGGTTCCGCGCGAATCTCGCGGTCGCCGGCGACACGATCGTGAACGTCGGCCCGGGAGAGCCGGACGCCGCCCGGGTGATCGAGGCCGACGGTCTGGTGCTCGCACCCGGATTCATCGACATGCACGCGCATTCGGAATACGGGCTGCTGGTGGACCCCCGGGCGCTGAGCAAGACCGCCCAGGGAGTCACCACCGAGGTCCTCGGGGAGCATCTCTCGGCGGGGCCGGTGATGGGCCACGCGGTGGACGACCCGATGATGGTCGCCCCGCCCATCGAGCGGGACTGGACCACGCTCGGGGGGTATCTCGACCGGCTGGAGTTCGCCGGGGTCGGCCCGAACGTCGTGTCCTACGTCGGCTCGGGACAGGTGCGCGCCTCGGTGATCGGCTACGAAGAACGCGCGGCGACCGAGGAGGAACTGCAGGCCATGGAAGGGCACGTCGCGCAGGCGATGGAGGAGGGAGCGTTCGCCCTCGCGAGCGGTTTGGCGTACATCCCGAACGCCTTCGCGAGCACCGAGGAGCTGATTCGCCTTACCCGGGTGGCCGCCGGCTACGGGGGCATCTACGTGAGCCACCTGCGGGGCGGGCTCGAAGGGCTGGCCGAGGGAATCACCATCGCCCGCGAAGCGGGGACGGCGCTCGAGATCCACCACCTGAACTCCACCTCGGGCGCCCGGATCCCGGAATACGCGGCGATGATCGCCGAGGCCCGCGCTTCGGGAGTGGACGTGACCGGGAACGTCTATCCGTACATCGCGGGGTGGACCTACCTGCGGTCGCTGCTGCCGCGCTGGGTGCAAGAGGGGGGCGTGGACCGGATGCTGGAGCGGCTGACCGACGCGGCGGACCGGGAGCGGCTCCTCGCCGAACTCCGGGAATCGGAGACCGAACGGCCGCGGTGGGGGAGGACGTTCGTGAGTTCGTTCCGTGACGAAGTGGACGGGCTTTCGATCCTGGATCTCGGGGAGGCGCGCGGTTCCACCCCCGAGGAAGCGCTCCTCGACCTCCTGATCGACCAGGAGGGGGAGGGGTTCCAGATCTCCTTCGGGAACGCGGAGCCGAACCTGATCCAGGCGCTTTCGCAGCCGTTCACGCACATCGGCTCGGACGGGAGCGCGCTGGCCGCGGGGATGCGGACGCCCATGGGCAAGCCGCACCCCAGGTCCTTCGGCACCCATCCCCGGGTACTCGCGAAGTACGTGCGCGAGGAGGGGCTACTCTCGCTCGAAGCGGCCATCCGCAAGATGAGCTCGGCCCCGGCGAACCGCCTGGGTTTGTCAGACCGCGGCGTGCTGCGTCCCGGGATGCGCGCCGACATGGTGCTCTTCGATCCGGACACGGTGCAGGACGAAGCCACCTTCGAGGAGCCGGAGCGGTATCCGAGCGGCATCCCCTGGGTCTTCGTGAACGGCGTTGCGGTGATCGCCGAGGGAGAGCCGACCGGCGAGCTGCCGGGGCGGGTGCTGCGGGGGCCGGGGTACGTGGGGCGGTGAGTGCTGAGTGAGGCAGCTTGGCCGACGTGTACGCGATCAAGAAGTTCCCAACGGAATCGGCTACCGATCGGGAAACGATGGGCAGCAGACGCAAGATCTGGTGTCGGCCATCGCGGGAGGGTCCGGAGTGGCTCTTCAAATACCCGCGGGCTGGAAGCGGGGAGCATTGGGCGGAAAAGGTTGCCGCTGAAGTGGCGGGCTGCCTCGGCACCGCCCACGCACATGTCGAACTGGCCGAGTACGACGGAACGCATGGATCCGCTTCAAAGTCGTTTGTTCCCGATCACGTACAGCTGGTCCATGGGAATGAACTGCTCGCGACGATCATGAACTACGACATCAACAAGCGCCACGGACAGTCGGATCCCTCGCTGAAGAACATCTTCCGGGTCCTGACGGTTGCAGACGCGACGTTTGAGATGACATCACCATTGGAGACTGTCAAGCAACAATTCGCTGAGTATCTCGTTCTAGATGCGCTCATCGGAAACACGGATCGCCATCACCAGAACTGGGGGCTCTTGGCGGAGCCGACCCCGACTGGCTTTCGTGTGGCCCTAGCGGCAACATTCGATCACGCGTCCTCCCTCGGCCGAGATATCGCCGACGAAGTGAGGGTGCGGCGACTGCAAGAACAGGCCGTGGGCCAATACGCGAAGAGAGCGCGGGGCCGCGTCTTCTGGGCCGCTGCCGATCAATACGGCCCGAGCCCGCTTAACTTGGTGCGCCTAGCGACGAAGGAATACCCCCACCTGTTTCAGCGGCCGATTGCCCGGTTAAGTGACCGTCGCTCAAGATTCGAAGCGATTGTTCTGCGGGTCCCCGATGACTGGATGTCACCGGCTGCCAAAGACTTCTCCGTGGCGCTGCTGGACTACAATGCGACACAGTTAGACCAATGCTTGAAATGAACGAACGAACGCTGTACTTGGGATGGCAGGATCGCGCCAAGACTCGGCAATGGTTTCCGGTTGGCCGTCTCGATGCTGATTTGGCCACGCCTTCGTATCGATTTCGCCACGTCAAGGGTGCGGAACGCGCCCGAGAGACGGGCGGGTTCGATCTGGTACCAGGGTTCCCCGAATTGCACCGCGATTACGAATCACCTGAACTGTTCCCAGTGTTCCAGAACCGGGTTATGTCTCCGCGTCGACCTGATTTCTGGGACTATCTGAAGGGGCTGGATCTCGGCCCCACGGTGGATCCCACAGAGATCCTGTGGGTGGATGGCGGGCACCGGGTCACCGACTTCTTTGAAGTCTTTCCCAAGTTAGCCAAGAACGATGACGGCAGCTTCGTGTGCCGCTTTTTTCTTCACGGCTTCCGCCACACAAACCCCGCGGCTCAGGGGCGGATCGATTCGCTCAAGCCGGATGAGTCGCTGCACGTGACGCTCGAACTCACGAACCCCACGAAGCAGCCAGCCGTCCAGATTCAGACCCAGGACTACTACCTGATCGGTTGGGCTCCCCAGTACTTCGCCCACGATCTGATGATGGCGATGGCGGAGTCACCAGGCGAGTACCGCGCGCGTGTGGTGCGTTTGAATCCAGCGCCCCATCCTTCCTCGCAGCGAGTGCTGGTCGAAATGCGGAGCCGCTGGGACAAGCACGAACCGATGACTAGCGAGGACTTCGAGCCGCTCGTGCCGTAGCGGTGAGCAGAGAAAAGGGACCGCCAGCTTCCAAGCCGGCATCGCCCGCAGGAGGCAGAAGAAAAGCGCAATCTCCGGAGCCCCGATGGCCAAGCGAGAGGGAGGCACTCGATTCGGTCGTGGCGCAAGTGCAGGCGGTAGCCCGGCAACACGGGGACAGCAAACGAAGCGAAGTGGCAGTATTCCTCGCCGAGCGGCGCGACGAAGCGGCGAAGGAGTGAGGTAGTGCGGGGCTCCCTGGAAGCGACCATCTGGCAGGGCAGTCACCGGAGGCTACGGCTACCTCCCGCGGAACTCCGGCATTGACAGCGGACCGCGCTTGGCTCAGAGTCCGCGTCCCGGAACTTGAGGTTCGCTCCATACGTTGACGGCGGGCGGTTCCCCTGGACCCGCCGCCGTGGAGGTTGACCGAGGACGCCCCCCGGCAGGACACCCTCAGCCTCCACATCCCCGCGCCGTGCTGGTGACACCCTGATGACATCCCTCCGCCTTGGTCGCGCGCTCCTCATCGCGAGCGCCGCAACGCTCGGCGTGGCCCAACTCTCCCTCGCCCAGAACGGGCGGCCCAACGTGTTCTTCGACTGTTCGGGACCCCGCTGCGACTCGCGCTACTACCGCACCGAGATCACCTGGGTGAACTGGGTCAACGACAAGGAGGACGCCAACGTCCACCTGCTCATGACCAGCCAGACCACGGGCGCCGGCGGGCGGGAATACCTCTTCGACTTCATGGGCGTCGGCGAGCAAGAAAGCTACAGCGACCAGCACAGCTACCGGTCGCCTCCGACGGACACCGACCGGGAGACGCTCGACGGGATCGTCCACACCCTCGGTTTGGGACTCGCCATGTTCGCGGACGAGGCCGGCTACCGCGGGATCGTCGTCATCAGCCCGACGGACCGGGAAGAGGCGGCGGTGGCGCGCGGGGTGGTGTCCCGGGACGAGGTGGAGGATCCGTGGAACCTCTGGGTGTTCCGTCTCGACGGGGAGGTGGGGATCGACGGCGAGACGACGGAACGGCGGACGAGCCTGGAAGGCGGGTTCTCCGCTTCGCGGGTGACGCCCGATTGGCGGATTCGGTTTTCCGGAGACATCGAGACCGACCATTTCGCGATCGACCTTTCCGAGGGGACCTTCCGGGACACACGCACCGGCTGGAGCTTCGACACCCGGATCGTGTACGCCCTCCTCGAACACTGGTCGGCCGGGATCGACACGAACGCCAGCCGCAACCTGACCTACAACCAGAACTTCCGCATCGAGTTGTCGCCGGCGCTGGAGTACAGCGTCTTTCCTTACGACGAGGCGACCCGGCGCAGCTTCACTTTCTACTACACGATCGGCCCGGCCTATCGCGACTACGCGGAGCGCACCATCTACGGGGAAACCGAAGAAATGCGCTGGGAGCAGGCGATGGCAGTCCGCCTCACCCAGCGCCAGCCCTGGGGCAACGCCTCGGTCAACGTGCGGGGTTCGCACTTCCTGCACGACTTCAACCAGCGCCTGGTGTCCCTGGGCGGATACCTCTCCTTCCGGGTCTTTCGAGGTCTTGAACTCGAGGTCTCGGGCAACGTGTCGCAGGTGAACGACCAGATCTACCTGGCCGCCGAGGAGGCGACCGATGAGGAGGCCCTGCTGCAGCTCCAGCAGCGGGCCACCGACTTCGACTACCGGATGGAGGTCGGGTTCCAGTTCCGGTTCGGGTCCATCTTCAACAACGTGGTGAACAACCGATTCCGAAGGCGGCGGTTTTAGGCCGCATTTCTCATACTCGGGAGCACTCGCCGAGTCGCAGAAGACGCCAGGCGGACGCTGAACATGGCGCATGGCGCCCGAGCCACGAGACGGAGCGACGCGCAGGCAAGGGAACGCCGTCCCCGCGCTTCTTCTCGGTCGGCGGTTCGCGGTTTCGCTCGCCTACGGCGAGCGGTGCCGGTCCGAAGGCCGACGCTCCCGGATGCGGCGGGAGACGGCGCCCTCTTCGCCGGTCGTGTGGTAGCTGTCGCCGTAGTACTTGCTCGTGATGCGGGTGTGGAAGTCCTCGGCGCGGACCGACGGGTAGAGCGGAGCGCCCTGATTCGGCAGGACTTCGAGGAGCTCGTCCTCCCAGACATAGATCGCCATGGGGAACGAGGTTCGCGGCAGGGTCCGCGCCGCGGGGTCGCGGGGCGCGCTCACCCGGTGGGTGGTGGAAGGCAGCCGGTTGTTGGTGATCCGCTGCATGTAGTCGCCGGTGTTCAGCACGATGGCGCCCGGCGGAGCTGCCACCCGCACCCACTTCATGGTCTTCCGGTGGAGGAGTTGCAGGCCCTCGGTTTCGGCGGCCGGGAGGATGGTGAAGAGGTCCACGTCCTCGTGGCCGAGCATCCTGCCGGTGGTCCCCTCCGGGACGCCGCTGAGCGGCGGGTAATAGTTCAGCCGGAAACCGAAGTTGGTGGCGGTGAGACGCTCGTCGAACAGCGCGGGATCCTCGCCCAGGTAGGAGAGGACGGACCGCATGATGGGATGGATCAGGCGCTCATGGGCGACAACCACCTGCCGGAACAACGGTTCCCACCCCGGCGAGGGCCAAAACGCCGACTCGTTCCAATCCGGGTTGTCCCCGAGGTCGAAAGCCCGGCGGCAGAAGACCCAGCCCTCCACGAGGTCCGGATGGATCATCGTGGTTTCCCGCATCGGGAAATAGCCCTGGTTCACCGAACCCTGCCGCCGCGCCCGGTAGCGCAGCTTCTCCTCGAGCGCGTGGCTCTCGAAAAACGCGCGGGTCCGGCGGTGCGACTCGGCGTAGAGCGCCGGGTCCACCCCGTGACCGGTGAGGATCGCGAAGCCGGTGTCCTCGAGCGATTCGCCGAGTTCCCGGATGAACCGGTCCCGGTCAGCGGCACGCGGCGACCCCAGAAGCGACAGATCGCAGGGCCTCAGGACGAAGTCCTCGTCGAACTCCTCCTCGGCGCCCTCCGCGAGCCGGTAGCGCTGGAACTTCGCGACCTGCTCGTAGGCGCGGAGTTCCTGATTGAACTCCGCCGGCGCCTCGGTCGAAAGCGGAGCCCCTCGAGCGGACAGCCCTACGCGGTTTCGCCCGCCGGCGGCGGGCGATGCCGGTCGGAGGCCCCCACCGGGAGAACTGGCGGCGCTCCGACGGGAGTTCACGAACCGGATGCCTGCATCTCCGCGGCCACCCGCTCGGCTTCCCGGAGGATCCGCAGGGTGTTCCCGCTCCAGAGCTGGGCGATCTGGTCCTCGGTGTAGCCGCGGCGCACCAGCTCGACGGTCACGTTGAGCGTCTCCGCGGCGTTGTCCCAGCCGTCCACTCCGCCGCCGCCGTCGAAGTCCGACGAGATTGCGACGTGGTCGAGGCCCATCACCTCGACCGCGTGGTCGATGTGGTCCACGAAATCGCCCACGGTCACGGGGAACTCGGCGCTGATGTCCATCATCCGGGTCCGGAGCGCGGCTTGGTCCTCCTCGCCCAGCGAGCGCATTTCGCCCCGCGAGGAGATCCCGTACTCCGCCATGAGATCGTTCATCGCCTGGGTCTTGCCGGGGGGATCGGTCCTGACGAACCCCCGGAGCGCCACCGTCTGCATCACGCCGCCGTTCGCGGCGAGCGCCCGGAGCTGCTCGTCGTCCATGTTCCGGGAGACGTCGGCGAGCGCCTTGGTGCCCGAGTGCGACGCGATGATCGGAGCGGCCGAGAGTTCCGCCGCCTGCAGCATGGCGTCCTTGGAGATGTGGGAGATGTCCACCAGGATGCCCAGCCGGTTCATCTCGGCGATCACTTCCTTGCCGAACTCGCTGATCCCGCCGTGCTCCGCTTCGGCGTCGCCGAGGTCCTCCCGCGGGTTGCAGGAATCGGCGATGTCGTTATGCCCGTTGTGGGCGAGGGTGATGTAGCGGGCGCCGAGCCCGTGGTACGTCTCGAGGAGGGCGAGGTCCTTGCCGATCACGTAGCCGTTTTCGATCCCGATCATCGCGACCAGTTTTCCCTCGGCGTGGATGCGCTCCGCATCGTCCGCGGTGTGGGCGAGTTCGATGACGTCCGAATGCATCGAGGTGGCGCGGTGGATGGAGTCGAACTTCGTGATCGCCCCCTCCTTGGCGGCTTCGTAGTTCTCGGGCGTCCGCTCGGTCTGGCCGAAGTAGACGATGAAGAAACCGACATTGAGGCCGCCTTCCTGCATCCGGGGATAGTCCACCTGGAAGTCCTCGTTGAGGTTCCCGGGGTCCACTTCCTCGGTCGCGTAGTTGAAGGGGATGTCGATATGGGTGTCGAGGGTCATCACCGCATCGTGGATGCGCTGGGCCTCCGCGAGGATCGCTTCTTCCTCGGTCATCGCGGCGGGCTCTTCCTCGCCGCCGCCGCAACCGGACAAGAGAGCGGCCATCAGGACGACCAGCACCCCGCCGCCAAGCAGAAAGGGACGATATTTCAACGACATGGAGCCTCCTCGTTTCCGGTCCCGGAGAAGATGCGGGTGCATCCGGCGGAGACCGGGAAACACGCCATGGTACCAGCCGGCCTCAGGTGGGCGGGGCGCCGGTGGGACAATGGCGCTGTCCTTGCAATGAGAGCCAGCGGAGACCGGATGCGAAGAATTCGCGCGCGGGGGCTGCCCGCAGCGGCGTGCGCGGCGGCCGCCCTGTGCCTGCTGCCCGGCGGAGCGCACTCGCAGCAGCGGAACCTCGACGCCTACGCATCGCGGCTCGCGGTGTACCGGAGCGGCGACTTCCGTACCGCCCTCCAGGCGAGCATGGCGTTCCCGATCGACCGCCTGCGCGACCAGGCCGAGGAGTTCTTCAGTCGACGACCGGACGTGGACCCCGAGTGGGACCTCGACCTCCTCGCCGCCGCGATGCTCCATTTCGACCTCGCCTGGGCGACCGGGATGGAGCCGGAGAAAAACGAGAGCCTCGCCCGGAACCTGCTGGCCCGGGTCAGCGGCGCCCGGCGCGACGCCTGGATCCGGGACGCCCACCTGGGACTTCTCGGGGTGTACGTGGACCGCGGGCGGCTCGACGACGCGGCGCGGATGGGGAAATTCCTCGCCGACCGGTATCCGGACTTCATCGAGGTCCGCTTCGCCCGGGCGCGCCTCGCGGAGTTCATCGGCTGGGGCATCCACGACGAGCGGTTCATGGATCAGGCGCAGGCCGGCTATGAGGATCTGCTGCTGGAGGGCGAGGGAGACCCGGCGGAACTCCACCTCCGGATCGCCCACCTCACGTTGCGGGCGGGCGACCCCGAGGACGCGCTCACCCGGCTGGGGATGGCGGGCGACAACCTGAGCGCGGTGCATCGCTTTGTCTCCTCGTTGCTGCGCGGCGAAACCCTGCTCTGGCTCGAGCGCGCGGCCGCAGCGGAAGCGGCCTTCGCCGAGGCTCAGGCCGTTCACCTGGGTTCGGTGTCGGCGGCCGCCGGCCTCGCCGCCGCGCGCCAGACACTCGGGGACGGCGAGGGCGCAGCGGAAGCGGTGCGCCGCTTCTTGTCCCAGAGCACCGGACAGGACACCTGGTGGCGCTTCCTCGTCCAGCCGCTCGCGGACGAGATCGGCCGCCTGGACCGCCTTCGGGGCCTGGTCCTGTTGCCGCAGGATTAGTCCCTGATGCGCACGTTCCTCACCGCCGCGCTGCTCGTGCCGGTCCTGGCCTCCGCCGCGTCCGGGCAGGTCCGTTTCCGCGTCACGGTGGAAGAGGTCCTGGTGGACGTCGTCGTCACCCGGCGGGACCGCCCGGTGGCGGACCTCACGGCGCGGGATTTCGTCCTCCTCGACGGGGGCGTCCGCCGGGACATCCGGCTGGTGCCGCTCGAAGACCTGCCGGTCTCGGTGCTCTTCGTGATGGACATGAGCCAGAGCGTCACCCAGGAACGCCGGCAGCGCCTCGCGGAGGCGGCCCGGCAGTTCTCCGGCCAACTGTCCGGACAGGACCGCTGTGCGGTCGTCACGTTCGCTTCCGAACCCGTGGTGACCCATGACTTCGCCGGCTGCTCGGACCTTCCCCCGAGCCCCTTCCCCCCGGAGGGAGTCGTCGGGGGCACGGCGCTCTGGGATGCGGTGGTGCTTTCCGCGGCGCTCGTCGAGGAGGAGCCCGGACGGAAGGTGGTCATCATGTTTACCGACGGCGCGGACACCATGAGCTGGACGCCGGAGGGGTTCGTGGAGCCGGCGCTCCAAGGCAGCGAGGCGGTGCTTTACGTCGTCATTCCCCCTGACACCCGGGGCACGGCCCGCCGGCGATACCGCTACCGGAATCAGGATTTCGTCCCCCCCTCGGTGGCGCGCCGGCGGCGCATCGGCATCCGGCGCATGAACGGCGGAATCGCCCCCGATGCACTCGAGATCCTGCTCGACGGGCCGCGCCGGAACCTCCGGACGCGCGCCGGCATGCGCGCCCCCTCGGAACTCCAGCTCCTGCGCCACGTCGCCGAACTAAGCGGCGGCCGACTGGTGCAAAGCCGCGACGAACGGCGCCTGCTGGCTGCCTACGGAGAGATCCTGGAGGAAATGCGGTCCCGCTACGCACTCGCCTTCGTGCCGGACCCCGATCAGCCCCCGGGATGGCGCTCGCTGGAAGTCACCGTGAACCGGGACGGGGCGAACGTCCGGGCGCGGAGCGGGTATCTGCACCGGACCGGTGGCGAACCGGAACAGCGACAGCAGCCGGTGGTGGGACCCGCGTGAGCGCCGAGGCCGAGGAGGCGCCCGGCTGACAAGGCGCGTGAGGGAGGAGCCCCCACCGGGAGAACTGGCCCGGGTGTATTCCGACCGAAACGCAACGATGAGCGGCGCGCAGCGACGCGGTTCAGCCGGGATGGATCGCCGGCCGAACGCCGCGTGGGTCTCGCTACCGGCTGCTACCGACCCTGGCACTACTCTGCCTGTGCGATGAACGCCGCGCGCGGAGGTAGAGGCGCCCTGCTCGGCTTCGCGATCCTGCTCTCGGGCTTCGCGTCGCTGACCTACCAGATCGTCTGGGTGCGGCGCTTTGCGGTCGTGCTCGGGACGACGAACGCCGCGGTGACCGTGGTGCTCGCCATGTTCCTCGGCGGACTCGGGCTGGGTGCGATCCTGGCCGCGCGCTCGGGCGGAGGACTCGGGGCCGCGCGGCTGGCGCGACGGTTCCTGGTCCTGGAACTGGGGGCAGCCGGATTCGCGGCGGGGTTGCCGCTCTATCTGGCCGGAACCGTACCCCTCGTCAGAGCGGCGGCGACCCCGGAGAGCACGCTGGCGCCCACCGCGGTGCTGGCCGCTCTTTTCCTCCTGCCCGCCGCCACCCTGATGGGCGCCACCCTGCCGACGCTCACCGCGCTCAGCCGCCGGATTCGGGACCGCGGCGAAGCGGGCGCCGCCGGCTGGCTCTATGCCGCGAACACCGGGGGCGCCCTCATCGGGAGTGTGGCCGCCGCCCGGATCCTGATTCCCGAACTGGGCCTCACCGGGTCTTCGGTATGCGGGATCGCCGCAAACCTGCTGGCCGGAGTCCTGGTGGCGACCCGCTTCGGCAGGGCTGCGGCCGGGAGCCTCCCGCAGGCAACCCGGGGCCCGTGGTTCGGAGGGCGCGGGACGGCGCCCTTCTCCGGGATCGCGGCGCTCTCCGGGTTCGCCGCGATGGCCGCCGAAATCGGCTGGGCGCGACTCGCCTCCCTGCTCTTCGGGCCCACGATCTACACCTTCGCCTGCGTGGTGGCGTCGGTGATCCTCGGGGTCGCGCTCGGCAGCGCGGCCGCCGGACGACTCGCGGAGCGGTGGCGCGGCGGCGGAAGCGCCCGCACCTGGTTGGCGTTCGTCCAGCTCGGGGGAGCGGCCGCTTCGGCCGCCGTCGCGTGGTTCGGAAGCCGTCTCGTGCTCCCGATCGGGGAACTGGTCGCCGCCACCGCCGCGGACGTGCCGCACCTCCTCAACCTCCAGTTCCTGGGAACCGCGGCGGTGCTGCTCCTGCCCGGCCTCGCCTTCGGCGCCACTTTTCCGCTGGCGGTCGCGGGCGCCGCAACCTCCGGCGGTTCCTCCGCCGGAGACGCCGGGCGCGCCACCGGGACGATCTACGCGGGCAGCGCCGCCGGCAACGTGGTGGGCGCTCTGGCGGCGGGCTTCGTCCTCATTCCCTGGCTCGGCGTCGAGGCGGCGCTACTCGCCGCGGTGTTCGCCCAACTCGGCGCCGCGCTCCTGGCGAAGCCCCGGGCGCCGACGCTGGTGCTCGCCGGTGCGCTGGGGGCCTTCGACGTCTCCGCAACGGGATCCTGGGATTGGGAAATGCTGTCCGGCGGCCTCTACCGGGTGGCGCCGCAGATGGAGACGTCCCGCCACCGGGACTTCCTGCGCAAGGGCCGACTGCGCTTCCTGGAGCAGGACGCCGGCGCCACTGTCTCGGTGAAAGAAGTGGCCGGCGAACTCTCGCTGGCGATCGACGGCAAGGTGGATGCGACCGACGGGGCGGACATGCTCACCCAGCGGATGCTGGCGCACCTGCCGCTGCTCCTCCATCCCGCGCCGGATTCGGTGTTCATCGTGGGGCACGGCAGTGGGGTGACCGCCGGCAGTGCGCTCCGCCACGGGGTGAAACGGGTAACCGCCGCCGAGATCTCTCCCGAGGTGGCGCGGGCATCCCGCCTGTTCCAGGAGAGCAACGGCGCGCCGTGGGCGGACGAGCGCTTCTCGCTCCTCGAGACGGACGCACGGAACCACCTGCTCTTCTCCGGAGACGCCTTCGACGTAGTGATCTCGGAGCCCTCCAATCCCTGGATGAGCGGTGTCTCGGCGCTCTTCACGGTGGAGTTCTTCGAACTGGTGCACGCCCGGCTCGAGGACGGCGGTCTCTTCTGCCAGTGGGTCCACCTCTACAACCTTGCGGAGGACAGCCTGCGGACGGTGGTCGGCGGGTTCACCGATGTCTTCCCGCAGGCCGCGCTCTTCGTGCTGCACGACGGGGACGCCCTGCTGGTCGGCTCGAAGGGATCGTTCCCGACCGTCCCGCAGCCGGTCATCGAAGCGCGGATCGCCCGGTTGGCCGACGAACTCGCCCCCTACGGCATAACGGACTACCGGGCGCTCCGCGGCTGGCTCACGGCGACGAGCCCGCATCTCGATGCCTGGGCCGCCGAAGCGCCCCGGCACCGCGACGACCATCCGATTCTGGAGTTCCGGGCGCCGCTTTCCGTCCACGCGGCCACCGCCTTCCGAAACCGCCGGGCTCTCGAGAGCCTGGACGCGGAACCGCGCTTCGGGCCCTTCGGGCCGGCGTTCCCACCCGAAGCCGGGAGGCTTGCGGGCCGCGCCGCCGGACTCCTCTCCGCCCAGAACCCGGACTGGGCCCTGGAACTCGCCCGGCAGGCGCTCGATCTCGATCCCGGCGAACGAAGCGCCGCGGACGCGCTGGTGCGCGCTGCGCTCGCGAGCGGCGGGGGGGACGAAGGAGCCGGAGCCCTACGGGCCGCGCTGGAAGCTGCTCCGGCCGATGGCGATGCAGCACCGGTGCTCACCGTCGCGCTCGCCCGGCTTCTGCTCCGCGCCCGCCAGCCGGACGACGCGGCGGCGGTGCTCGAGAACGGTCCGGCCGCCCTCGCCGAGGACCGTGAGGCACTGCTGCTCGCGGCCGAGGTCCAGGTGGAACGGGGCGACTGGGATTCCGCCGAGGCGCTGGTGCTGGCGGTGCTCCGTTCCGACCCGCAGGACGCGGAAGCCGCCGCCTGGCTCGCCGAGCTGAGCGTGCGCCGCGGCAGGGCGGAGGAAGCCGCCGAACGGTCTGCCGCCATTCTGGCAGCGCGTCCCGAGACCGAACGGGCGCTCCTGGTCCGCGCGGTGGCCCTCGCGGAACTCGGCCGCACGGCCGAAGCGCGGGAAGCCTTTTCGAACCTCGTCGCGCGGGGGCCGGGGCCGGCGTTCCACTGGGCGAACTACGGGGCCTTTGAGTTGGCGTCCGGGCGCCCCGCGGAGGCGGTGCGGCTCTACCGGGAGGCCGTAGACCGGGATCCTTTGGAACTCACTGCCTACCGGGGGCTACTGGAGGCCGCGACGCGCGCCGGCGATGCGGAACAGGTCCGGCGCGCCCGGGAGGTGCTGGGCGGGAGGTAGGCGTCCGCGCGAGCGAACGGCTTTGCGCCGGGTCAGCTCCCCTCCGGGGAGCGGTGTCGGTCAGGAGCGCCGGTCTTCATTCGGACTGGCATCGCGCCCCGTCGGACCGCCTGTCGCCAGAGGTAAATCAATGATTTATCGAACTATTACGGGTTATCTCGAAGTTTGGATATCACCTTTAGTTCTAGTATTACTTGCACGGTTCGCCGACGCGTTTGCCGACAGCCACCGACTACCATACGCGCCTGCCTCTCCTACTCCGCCGGGTACCGACTGGTCTTGGGTGGCGTACCTAGGAGTCTGCGCCGCAGGTAGTTCTGCGGATCGGAAGTGGATGTGTTCAGAACCCGTCGGGTAAGTGGTCGTGGGGTGATGTCGTTGCCAGCGACCGGTTGGGAGTTGTCAAGCGACATCTGAGGCAGGGCCGCTGGCGACAGATAAAACTGGGCCACCCCCACGGGTGCGACGGGTTCATAACGTAGCCTGGTTGGGGTTCGGGTTTTCGCTGGTGGCGGGGCGGAGAGCAGGTTGGCGAAGCCTGGTAAGAGCCCGCTGCGGCGCTTCTCGCGGAGCCGGTAGCTTTCACCACGGATGGTGATCAGGTGGCTGTGATGGAGCAGTCGATCGAGGATGGCGGTGGCCACCACGTCATCGCCAAAGACTCCCACTTTCCCACCGGCCGGTTCGAGGTCAGCAGGAAGCCGCGGCGCTCGTAGCGCCGGTTGACGAGTTGGAAGAACAGATGGGCGGCGTCGACTTCAAGCGGCAGATATCCGAGTTCGTCCACGATCAGGAGCTTCGGCTTCGTGTAGTGGAGGAGTTCTCCTCCAGACGGCCGGTCAGGTGGGCCTTCGCCAAGCTCGCCACCAGCGCCGCTGCGGTGGTGAACAGCACCGTGGAACCCGACAGGATCGCTCCCCGGCCGATCACCACCGCCAAAGAGCCTGTCAGAAATTCCGTGTGTAGGCCGGTGACTTTGGAAACTGGGCTTGGATTGCTTCCCGGCATTGTGTGACGGGGCCGGCGGCGAAGCGGCGTCAGACCGCCTCCCACCCGATCGAGGTCAAGGACGGGAAGCTCGATGGATGTGGGCCAGAGGTCCCGGTAGTTGCTGCCGTAGAACCAGGGCTCGAACGGGGTAGCCCGGAACCACTCTCCGGGAATCACCAGCGCAGCCGTAACTCGCTGGCATACACCCTGGACCGCTACGGCGGGAGGCGTTACGCGTTGATCGCCGTGGATTTCCTGGGAGAGACGACGGACTACGGCCCGTTTCAGGTCCACCGGGAGACGGTGCTTACCGCCCGCGCCCCGGGCGGCGAGCACGCACGCTCCGGATCTTCGGGTCCATGCTGGAGCAGGACGGCCGCTACCAGATCTTCAGCTTCGTTACGGACTGACCGTTCTTCGGAATGGAGTTGCATTTGGCGGTCTTAGGCTCCCGGTTGCTTTCCGACTGACACTCCGCGATCGGCTGTTTCGGAGGACGGTTCCGTGGGTCGGTACAAACCGGCGTTTCGACCATCTCCAAGCGTCCGCTAGAACTAAACGTGCGGACGTTCATAGGATCAGCTTTAGAGCATTGTGTGTCAAGATCAGGCTTCATGAAGCTACGGACGCCACGTTGTTCCGGTCGGGGCCGGAAGTCCGTGGGAAACAACTGTGCGACGCTGCGGTTCTCATGCGAAGAGGGCATCAGGAGACTCCGCGCGGCTCTACCTGGATGGAACCCTGCCGTTCGCTGCCTGGCCCTCAGCTGTGGCGCCGTCACCTTGGTGGCGGCAGGGAATCCCGGTCGAGGGGAGGCATATCGGTTCTACTCGCTGCGCGGTAAAGACGCGATCGCTTCTGCCGCCGAGGCGATCCGCTGGGATGCCGCGGACTTCCCCCTGCGCTTCCACTTGCAGGACAACATCCCCGACTACTTGGAAGAAACCCAGTGGCGGGACATCGTGCAGGATGGCTTCGGGCAGTGGTCCGCGATCCCGACCGCGTACGTTCGGCTTTCGCTTGAACCGGATGTCGTCGACGGAGATGGGGCGGATCGTGCTGACGACCTGCTCACAATTGGCTGGATTTCGCTTGGAGACGAAGGGGCCGGTATTGGCGGACGAGCAAAAAGATGGTTGTCGGTCTCGACAGGCCGGATGCTCCATTGCGACATCGAGATGAACGCGGACGGGCCCCGCGAACGGCTCGACGAGGGAGTGGAGTTCCGGAGGGTCGAAGATGGGATTCGTAACAACTTAGTCCACGAAGTGGGGCACTGCCTGGGACTCGCACACACGGAGCCACATCCGTTCCCCGGCTGGCTGGGAGACCTGGAGGAACCGCCGCCGATTCCGGCTGGCTTTCTGCCCGACCCGACCATGTCTTACAGCTTCGGAAGAGTGCCGGAAGTTGCCGAAGATGAGAAGACCGCCGTTGCGCTCCTGTATCCGGCAGCGGGTTTCAGTGCCTCAACGGGCGCCGTCTCGGGGAGGCTGGTCCGAGATGGGGGGACAGTTGCGTTCGCCTACGTCCAGGCGGTGTATCCGGGTTTTCGGCCTCGCATGGGGCCGGGGGCATTTGCCGACGGAGACGGCTACTTCCACCTAGAGGGATTACTGCCCGGAACCGTGCTGCTTTGGGTCCATCCGATCCTGATTCACTACCGCAACGCGCACGGAGATTTGCTCGCCATGGCGTTTGACGGCGGCGGTCTCAATGTCCTCGATCAATGGCAATGGGTACGAGTGACGGGGGGCGAGACTACGGGTGTGCCCGACATCATGCTGGCCACCGGGAGACTGCGATGACGTACCGGATCCGTCTCGTCCCTCTCGTAGCCGTTTGCCTGGCCGTAGCCTTCGCCGGTTGTGATGGTGGTGGCCAATCGGCTGGGCCGCCCACGATCCCGGTGCCACCGCCCGCGCCCGTCCCTCCGCCGCCACCACCGGAGCCGAAGACCTGGATCGGATTCGCGGATCCGGCTCGCGCGAGCCTCTTCGAGGGAGGTCGCGTTCGAGCTGTGGTGCTAGTTTCCGGCGAAGTGCTTGGGTCGCCTCTCCGCCTCTCCGTGGAGAGCAGCGCTCCGGCTGATCAGCTTCTCGTTCCGGAAGAACTCGATATCGGGGTTTCCCGGCACGGAGCCATCGAGATCATCGGATTGGACGACGGGAGATCGGAAGCACCGAGCAGATACCAGATTACACTCACTCCGCCGCCAGAGGGGCTCCCGCCTGGCGTTGTGTTCGCCGAAGCGGCAACGACATTCCGCGTAACCCTGAACGACCGGGACCGAGAGCCGGGATGCACGCGGTTGCAACTTGTCGCCACGCACGAGCGGTTCGATTCGGACGGGAAGTTCTCGACGGCGCAGATCACTCTCGAAGGCTCCCAGAATGTCGCGCTCCGGTTCGTCGAGCCATATTGGGATGAGCGGCTCGAGGAAAGAAACGAACCTCCCAATGTGCCTATTGACTTGTCCAATGTGCCGCCGATCAATCTCGCGATTCCGAACAGCCTGTCGTATCAGCCGCTCTCGGCGGGCGGACACCGGCAGCGGATTTCACTCAGTTGGTACCGGGACCTCCAGCTGGCCGCGGTCGCCCCTGGGTGCAAGCCGGTGCCAGTCCGCTGTCGACGCGAATCCCGTCGGACCACCAGGTGTTCGCCCTAAGGAGACAGCCGGATCCGCGCCGTCGCGGGTCGGCAACAGGTCGCCGCCCTGGCCCCCTGGCGCCCGCCCGCCGCACCGCCATCACCGACAACAGAGGTGGACCCCGTTTTTTGGACAGTGGGATAAAGAGAGTAGCGGCGCGTGTGTGGGGGCGCTGAAACGCATGGCCGGGGGTGCGGTTGGTGTGGGAGGCCGGGTGTTTGGGGACGTGAGGCGGACCGAGGCCATCACCAAACAGCGTAGCCCTTGCGTCCGCGCGGCGGCAAGGCGCTGCGCGCCTCCTCCGCTTCGCTCCGGCCCTTCGGGTGCCTTGGCAGAGCGCAAGGGCTCGGGATGGGGGTGTGATGGCCGGAAGCAGTGATCCGGCCAGTAGCAGTGTCCCCCGCCGACTGCGAGCTATGGCCGAAAGTGGGTGACGTCTGGAGAAGGAGGTGGCGTATCGTGGGAGTAACCAAGCTTCCACATCTCCAAGGAGGAGTGATACGCCATGACGGAGAGTACCGTTGTTTACCTTCCCTCGGCAGAGGGAGTTGAGGACCCGCTGACCGAGGTTTTGCGAGCGGGAGCTCGCGAGCTTGTGAGGCACGCGGTGGAGGCGGAGGTTGCTGCGCTGCTGGCGGTCTATGAGGATCATCGGACGGAGACCGGCCGTCGGCGCCTGGTGCGTCACGGGCATGGCCCGGAGCGGGAGATCCTGACGGGGATCGGGCCGGTTCCGGTGCGGCGGCCGAAAATACGGGACCGCGGAGGCGGGGGGGAGGATCGGATCCGGTTCTCCTCGACGATCCTGCCGCGTTTCGCGCGGCGGACGCGCTCGTTGGACGCGGCGCTGCCGACGCTGTATCTGCTGGGGGTATCGAGCGGGGACTTCGGGGAGGCGCTGTCGGAGCTCTTGGGTCGGGGCGCCTCGGGGTTGTCGCCTGGGGTGATCGGTCGTCTGAAAGCGGAGTGGCAAGCGGAGCACGAGCGCTGGGAGCACCGGGACCTCAAGGACCGGCGGTATGTCTACGTCGGGGCGGACGGGATCTACCTCCGGGCGCGTCTGGAAGACGAGAAGCAGTGCATTCTGGTGCTGATCGGGGCGACGCCGGAGGGCCGGAAGGAGCTGTTGGGGTTTCAGACGGGGTTCCTGGAGAGCGCCCAGAGTTGGCGGGAACTGCTGGAGGATCTGAAGGGGCGTGGCCTCAAGATCCACCCGGAGCTGGCGATCGGGGACGGGGCTCTCGGGTTCTGGAAGGCGCTGGACGCGAGCTTCCCCAAGACCCGCCGCCAGCGCTGCTGGGTTCACAAGACCGCGAACGTGCTGAACGCGTTGCCCAAGGCCCGGCAGCGGAACGCGAAGCAGGACCTGCACCAGATCTGGATGGCGACCGGGCGCGCCGAGGCGGAGAAGGCGCTGGACACCTTCGCCGCCAAATACCAGGCCAAGTATGCGAAGGCGGTCACCTGCCTGACCAAGGACCGGGAGGCTCTGCTCGCGTTCTACGACTTCCCGGCGGAGCACTGGCAGCACATCCGGACCACGAACCCCATCGAGAGCGTCTTCGCCACCGTCCGGCATCGCACCGTTCGCAGCAAGGGATGCCTCTCCCACCAGACGGCGCTGGCGATGGTCTTCAAGCTGGTGATCGCCGCCAGCAAAACCTGGCGCCGCCTCAACGGCTACGAGAAGTTGCCCCGGGTCATCCAGGGCGTCCAATTCACCGACGGCATTCAGGCCGACGAAACCGAAACCCGCGCCGCCGCCTGATCCATGACGTCACCCACTTTCGGCCATAGCTCCCCGGCTGCCGCCGCCGCCCCGAGTTCGCCGGCCGCCACGGCCGAGAAGGCGGCGCCATCCAGCAACTCCAACCGCTGCCCACCGCAATCGGGAGGTCCGGAAGGAACATGCGGCTCAGGCCGCCGCCACCGTCGGAGCACCGAAGTAGACGGCATCGGGAGTCCGGCGCCCGAGCGCCTGGTGCCGCCGGCGCCCGTTGTAGTAGGCGAAGTAGCCGTGCAGTCCCTGGCGCACCGCCCCCGGCGTCTCGTAGGCATGCAGATACACGTCCTCATACTTGACCGAGCGCCAGAGCCGCTCGACGAACACGTTGTCCAACCACCGCCCCCGACGGTCCATGCTGATCGCCACCCCGTGTGCGTCCAGCACCCCGGTGAACGCCGAGGAGGTGAACTGGGCGCCCTGATCCGTGTTGAAAATCTCCGGGGCGGGGTGGAGGCGGAGCGCTTCTTCCAGTGCCTCCACACAGAAATCGGCGTCGAGGCTGTTCGACAACCCCCAGGCCAGCACCCGCCGGGAAAACCAGTCCATGACCGCCACCAGATACACGAACCCATGAGCCATCGGGAGATAGGTGATGTCGGACGCCCACACCTGATTCGGCCGCTTGATGTCGAGGTCCCGGAGAAGGTAGGGGAAGATCCGGTGATCCGGGTGCGGAGCGCTGGTTCGTACCCGGGGGTACAGGGCGGCGATCCCCATCAGGCGCATCAACCGTTGCACCCGCTTGCGGTTGATCCCAAAACCGGCCCGGTCCAGTTCGTCCACGACCCGCCGACTGCCGAGAAAGGGAAACTGCAGGTGGATTTCATCGGTCCGACGCATCAGCTCCAGCACGGCGGCGGGCGCCGTTCGGGGCCGGTGGTAGAAGGTCGAGCGGGCCACGTCGAGCAGTTCACACTGCCGCACGATCGGCAGGCCATGCTCCCGGTCCAGCATCTTTCGGCGCTCGGCTACCGGCTGCGACCGAGCGCCTTGGCGAAAAATCGTTCTCCATGACGAGTTGGCCGATCTTGGCCCGCAGGCGCTCCGGATCGTTCTGCGGGTCCACAACCGGCTCCCCGCCTCCGAAAACGTCGGGGGCGTGCCTCAACAGCCGCCGCCTCCAGTCCTGGATCTGGCTGGGATGAACCTCGAACTGCTGCGCCAGTTCCGCCATTGTTCGGTCCTGGCGCAGCGCCGCCAAGGCAACCTTGGCCTTGAAGGCAGGGGCGTGATTGGGTCGCGGTCGTCGGGGCATCGGCGTCTCCTCCTGGAATAGATCCGGCGGCTTCCGATCTACTTAACCAGAGCCGAATTTTGTCCAACGGATGGGGTCCACCTCTAACGACCGCGCTCTACTCGACGCCATTGCCCTGGCGCGACAGACCAAGGACTATCGCCCGTTGAACCGATGGGGCGGCGTGATGGAGGCCGCCAGGGCCGTAGCCCGCATTCAAACCCGGGAGGAGCCGGACGCCGCCCCGTCCACTTCGATTGATAGCCACTCGACCCATATTGCCGCCCGCCTCGCTCCGGACACCCTTGACCTCTGACTCAAGTCACGCGTCGGGGGTCGTGTCGTAGGTCGTTTCTTGCCGGCAAAAGGACAACCATCCACTTTTGCCGCTTTTCGTCGTTCGCTCTTGCCGCTTGGCGATTCTCGTTTCTCGCTCTCGCCCTTGTGGTTTCGTCCCATCTGTCCGACGTTGCGAGTCGCTTCTCGGTGGCTGGCCTGGGACGGGAGCGACCCCCATAGGCGCTAACTTATTTCTGCTACCTGTGCATCTTTCCGGGTGTTCCGCATACTGCGGGGAGGAACACCGGGATGCCCGAGGACTGGGAGCTTCTGAAGTCGTTTTTTCCGGGGAACTGGCGCGCTCTGGCGCGGGAGACGGGCACCCTGAAGGTACTGCGGAAAGACAAGTCGGAGGAAAGCCTGTTTCGGGTGCTGCTGATGCATCTGGGCGGTGGCTATTCGTTGCGGGAGACGGTGCTGCTAGCGCGGCGGGAGGGATTGGCGGAGCTGTCGGACGTGGCGCTGTTGAACCGGATGCGGAAGAACGGGGAGTGGCTTCGGCGGCTGCGCTTGGACTTGTTCCGGGAGGGGGACCGCCGGGATCTGCCGGCGGCGGGCTTCGAAGGCCGGGTGATGGATGCGACGCTGGTGGAGGAGCCGGGGCAGTCGGGCTCGTTGTGGAGGATTCACTACAGCGTGCGTTTGCCGTCGCTTTGTTGTGACTTCTTCAGGGTGACGGGGCCGGGGAGTGGGGAGCCGCTGACGCAGTTTCCGATCCGGGCGGGGGATCATGTGCTGGCGGACCGGTGCTACGCGCGGGCGCCAGGGATCGTGCACGTGGCGTCGGCGGGGGGGTATGTGGCGGTCCGGGTGAACACCCCGGCGTTGGCGCTGGAGACGGCGGACGGGGAGCCGCTGGACCTGCTGGCCCACGTGCGTTCCCTCCGGCGCGCCCATTAGGTCGACTCCCGGCGGGTTTCGCGGCCTTCGGCCGTGCTGTCGGGCTGGAGGCCGGCGCGATCTAAATCAGGCTTCGCTGTAGAGCATGCCTGCCAGGACGCCGGCGAGCGACATCTCCACGGCGGTCCATACCAACCCGACGACGCTCAGGTCCATCAGGCCCATGTTGGCGATGCCGGCCGCGGGGAGCAGGCTGTGGAGTGCCCACACGATCAACCCGGCGCAGACACCCGTCTTCGGCCCCGCCCCGCAGCGGGGACGGACCAGCGCGTACAGGTAGGCAGTCAGCAGCCCGAGGACGAAGGCGTACACCACCCAAAAGGCGATGGATCCGCCCTCCTCCGCGGCGACCGGCACCACCATCATGTTCAGGACGTACTCGCTGACGTTGATGAGCAGCCCGGCTACGAGCCCGCCTTTGATGATTCCCGACGTGTTCATGGGTGAGTTTCCTTTCCTCCGGTCCGTTCCGGCCGGAGCGGACCCGCGATCTTGTCGGAGGCCGTAAGTCATTGCAACCCGCCGATTTCCAAGGCTGGGCCGGACGCCCGGCAACAACCACCCAAGGCCGGACTGGCCGGGGCTCAAGCCCCGGGCCGGGAGCAGGGGCCCCGATCAGCCGCCGGTGATGATGCGGAAGAGGTTCCGGACCGGGTCGTAGAAGCGGTCCACCACCCGCTCCTTGAGCGGGATGATCGCGTTGTCGGTGATCGTGATGTGCTCCGGGCAGACCGTGGTACAGCACTTCGTGATGTTGCAGTAGCCGACGCCCTGGGCTTCCTTCAGCTCCTCGAGCCGGTCCTCGGTATCGAGCGGGTGCATCTCGAGGGCGGCGGTGTGGACGAAGAACCGCGGCCCGATGAACTCGTCGTGCTTTTGCGAATCCCGCAGCACGTGGCAGACGTCCTGGCAGAGGAAGCACTCGATGCACTTCCGGGACTCCTGGACGCGGTCCACGTCGCGCTGCTCCATGCGCCAGGTCCCGTCGGGGGCGTCCGGCGCGCGCGGCTTGAACTTCTTGATCCGCTTCTTGACCTCGAAGTTCCAACTCACGTCGGCCACCAGGTCCTTCAGCAGCGGGAAGGCCCGCATCGGCTCGATGGTGACCGGTCGGTCGGGCGGCAGGTCGCTCATCCGGGTCATGCACATGAGCCGGGGATTGCCGTTGACCTCGGCGCTGCAGGACCCGCACTTGCCGGCCTTGCAATTCCAGCGGACCGCGAGATCTCCCGCCGACTCCGCCTGGATCTGGTGGACGGCGTCCAGCACCACCATCCCCTCGGTGATGTCGGTGGAGTAGTCGACGAACCCGCCTTCGCCGTCCCGTTCTCCGCGCCAGACGCGGAAGGTCCTGCTGGCCATCAGCGGTTCTCCTCGATGATCTGCTGCAACTCTTCCCGCGGCGGCGTGACGGCCTCTTCCCGGATGTCCATCCCGCCGTCCGCGCCCTTCCGGACCACCAGGGTGGTGTTCCCCCAGTGATCGTCCTTGCCGGTGGGGTCCTCGCGGAAGTGGGCCCCGCGGCTCTCCTTCCGGAGCGCGGCGGCCCGCGCCACCGCCTCGGAGACGAGCAGCAGGTTCGGCAGGTCGAGGGCGGTGTGCCAGCCGGGGTTGTAGGCGCGGTTGCAGGCGGCGCTGACGTTCTCGGCCCGCTTCTTCAGGGCCAGCACTCCCTCGAGCCCGGATTCAGCTCCGCCTGGCTCCGCACGATGCCGACCTTCGCCTGCATGAGGTCCTGAAGTTCGCTCTGGATGGCGTAGGAACCCACTCCGGCACCGCCGCCGTCCTGCCGCTCGAGCGGGGCGAGGGCGTCCCGGGTGGCCGCTTCGACCTGCTCGGCCTCGGCGCCGGAGGCGCCGGACCGCGGATTCGCGCTCGCGAACGCCGCCGCGTGCTCGCCGGCCCGCTTGCCGAAGACCAGCAGGTCCGAGAGGGAGTTGCCGCCGAGGCGGTTCGCCCCGTGGAGGCCGCCGGCGCACTCGCCGGCGGCGAAGAGGCCCGGGACCCGGGACATCTGGGTCTCCCCGTCCACTTTGACCCCGCCCATCACGTAGTGGGTGGTGGGGCCGACTTCCATCGCTTCCTTGGTGATGTCGATCCCGGCCAGCTCCTTGAACTGGTGATACATGCTCGGGAGCTTGCGCCGAATGTGCGCTTCGCTGTCCTTCAGCCTTTCCTTGATCCAGGAGATGTCGAGGAACACCCCGCCATGCGGGCTGCCCCGGCCCTCCCGGATCTCCCGCACGATGCAGCGGGCGACGTGGTCGCGGGTCAGGAGTTCCGGGGGCCGCCGGGCGTCCTTGTCGCGCTGGGTGTAGCGCCAGCCCTCTTCCGGATCGCTGGCCGTCTGGTTCTTGTAGAGGTCCGGAATGTCGTCGAACATGAACCGGCGCCCCTCGCTGTTCCTGAGGACGCCGCCTTCCCCGCGCACTCCCTCGGTCACCAGGATGCCCCGGACGCTCGGCGGCCACACCATCCCGGTCGGGTGGAACTGGAGGTATTCCATGTCGATGAGCTCCGCCCCCGCCTCGTAGGCGAGCGCGTGGCCGTCACCGGTGTACTCCCAACTGTTGGAGGTGATCCGGAACGCCCTGCCGATCCCGCCGGTGGCGAGCACCACCGCCGACGCCCGGAAGAGCTGGAAACGCCCCTTCTCGCGGTCGTACCCGAAGGCGCCGACCACCCGGCCCCTGTCGCTGATCAGCCGGGTGACCGTCCACTCCATGTGGACGTCGATCCCGAGATGGATGCCGTGGTCCTGGAGGGTGCGGATCATCTCCAGCCCGGTCCGGTCCCCGACGTGCGCGAGCCGCGGGTGCTTGTGGCCGCCGAAGTTGCGCTGGAGGATCTTCTGGTCGTTGGTGCGGTCGAACACCGCCCCCCAGGCTTCGAGTTCCCGGACCCGGTCGGGAGCTTCCTGGGCGTGGAGTTCGGCCATCATCGGGTTGTTGACGTACTGGCCGCCCCGCATGGTGTCGGCGAAGTGCGTCTTCCAGTCGTCGCGGCCGTCAACGTTGCCGAGGGCGGCGGCGATCCCGCCCTCCGCCATCACCGTGTGGGCCTTGCCGAGCAGCGACTTCGTGACGAGACCGACCGTGGCGCCCGCCGCCGAGGCCTCGATGGCCGCCCGGAGTCCGGCCCCGCCGGCGCCGATGACCAAAACGTCGTGTTCGGCTACCTGCATCAGAGAATCCGCCCTCAGAGAATCCGGAAATCAGTCCAGACGCCCGTGGAGCAGAGCCGGACGTAGATATCGGAGAACGCCACCCAGAAGAGGCTGCACCAGGCGAACTGCATGTGCCGCAGGTTCAGCCAGCTCGAACACTCGTAGGCGCAGAGGCGGGCCGGTTTCCCCGAGATCCGGTCGAGGAAACCTCCGGCGAGGTGCCGGAAGGAATGACAGCCGAAGGTGTACCCGCCGAGCAGGACCACGTTGGTGGCGAGCACCAGGGTGCCGACCCCGATTCCGAACTGCTCGGCGCCGGTTGAGTCCGCGAACCACATCGCCTTTCACGCGTCCCAGGCCAGGATCCCGATGAACCCCACCGCCACACCGCCAGGTAGAGGAAGTAGCGGTGGACGTTTTGAAGGATCAGCGGCAGGCTGTTTTCACCGCGGTAGGTCTTCCACGGCTTGCCGACCGTGCAGTTCGTGGGACTGGCCCAGAACGCCTTGTAGTACGACCCGCGGTAGTAGTAACAGGTGAGCCGGAAACCGGCCGGCGCCCAGAGAATCAGGAACGCCGGGGACCAGGGGAGGAAGGCCGGCCAGATGCCCGGTTTGCCGCCGAACCAGGCGTGGTGGGAATCGCCGAGCAGCACCGGCGAGTACATCGGCGAGAGGTAGTTCCCGAACTCGTAGTGCGCGTTCTGGAAGGCGGCCCAGGTCGAGTACACGATGAACCCGGACAGCACGGCGAAGGTCGCCGCGGGAACGACCCACCAGCCGTCACGGCGGCGCGTGACGCCGAATCCCTGCTGCTCGGGCAGGGCTCCAGTGACGGTCGGCACGGCGACGCCGTGTACCGCCGGGGGGCCGGAACCTGCCCCTGGCTAGAAGGCGCAGCGGAAGCCGGCGTGGTCCCAGGCGGAATCGGCGGCGGCCCGGTTCTCCCAGGCGATCCGGTACCCCTGGCAGGAGTTCTCGGCGCAGAGGAAGGAACCGCCCCGGAGGCGCCGGTCTTCCGGCGCGCCACCGTCCACCCATTCCCACACATTCCCCGCCATGTCGAGGAGCCCGTAGGGATTCGGCGGGAACATCCCCACCGGGGCGATCCCCGCAAAGCGGTCTCCGGGTCCCTGGTGCATGGGAAAAAGGCCGTCCCAGAGGTTCGCGGGTCGCTCCCCGGAGAACGGCGACCGGTCGCCCCAGGGGAACGGGCTGCCGGCGCGGCCGCCACGGGCGGCGTACACCCATTCGGCTCCGGTGGGCAGGCGGCCGCCCGCTGACGCGCAGAAGGCGGCCGCGTCGTTCCAGCTCACCTGGGTAGCCGGGTGATCGTCCTCGGCGGGCGGGTGGTCGGGGCCGCGGGGCCGCCGCCAGTCAGCGCCCTCCACCATGACCCACCAGGGGGAGGCGGCGACCACCTGCGCGCCTTCCGGCTCGGTCCCGGGCTCGTGGAAGACGAGCGACCAGCCGTAGCGTTCCGCGTCGGTCTGGTAGCCGCTCTCGGTCACGAAGGCGGCGAAGCGGGCGGTCGTGACCTCGCTCGCTTCGAGAAAAAAGGCGGACCCGGCGTCGCCCGCCGGTATCCCGCGGGTCCCCGGCGGCGGCGGACGGGACGGGGGTCCGGACGGCTCCCCGCAGGCGCCGAAGGCCAGGGCGAGCAGCAGGACGGACGTCCTCACGTTCCTGATGCTCAAAACCCGACGACCACCAGGAATTGCGGCAGGATCTCGTTCGCCC
The DNA here is from genome assembly GCA_965250045.1 of Candidatus Marinacidobacterium sp. Lineage (GTDB taxonomy): Bacteria > Acidobacteriota > Vicinamibacteria > Marinacidobacterales > Marinacidobacteraceae > Marinacidobacterium. Next base: position 1,130,451 of record OZ252286.1, on the reverse strand, counting down.
CGGCGATCGCGAACTTGTTGATCCAGACCTGCAGCTCGGTTCCGATCAGCACGCGGTTTTCCGCACCCGCGAGCACCCTGCCGACGTCGTAGCGGAACTGGGGCTGCAGCAGGACCGAATAGGGCCGCCGATGGCCGGTCTCCGTCCCGTGGGGACTCTGCCACTCGCCGTGTCCCTGTACCGAAAACGAGCTCCCGCCGATCTCGAAAGGATACGCCCAGTTGAAGTCCACCCCGACGATCCCGTCGGTCTTCGGCACGCCGCCCGCCTCCGGCCCGGCGCTGATGTCCACGAGGTAAACGAAGTCCAGATTCGCGAACGCGAAACCCGGAAGATCGAGCGAGAACTGGACTCCGGGGCCAAGCTTGACGAGTCGCGGCTCGGCGCCCCAGTTCAGGGCGCCGATCAGGTTGACGTCCCGGACCGGCCCGAAGGAGATTTCCTTGCCGCTCAGGGCGCTGAGACTCAGGTAGGAATACCCCTCCAGGTAGGTGTTGGACGCGGGATCGTCGCAGCAGAGCACGTCCACGAAGAGAAAGTTGGACCCGCGGCTCCAGGCGCTCGCGTGCTGCAGGGTGAGGGTTTGCTGGAAACCCGGCGGACTGGCCAGCCCCTCCAGCGCCGCGACGCCGCCCTGATAGTGAAGCTCGTTGCGGCTGAAGCCCTGGGCCCCGGCCGAGAGGGGCGCCCCGGCGGAGAGGGGTATCGCCAATCCCAGGAGCACCGCCAGCCTGATTTTGCTTCCTCCCCGCCGCACTGCCGCCCATTCCATCACATTCGGATGGGAACGGCAGCCTTAGACTTGCACCCACCTGGAGGGACCTCCATGAGGTGCGGTATCCGGACGACTGCGCTCACGGCGCTGACGCTCGTCGCCACCGCCTGCGGAAGCGACGGAGCGAGCGGGAATAGTGAACAGGAGGACGCCTTCCGGGTAGAGCGGCTGCTGATGGTGCGAAACCAGATCGAACGCCGCGGCATCCGCGACCAGGCGGTGCTGCGGGCCATGCAGACGGTGCCCCGGGAGCAGTTCGTGCCCGCGTCGGAGCGAAGCCGGGCCTATTCCGACCGTCCACTCCCGATCGGCGAGGGGCAGACGATCTCCCAGCCCTACATCGTGGCGCTGATGAGTTCGCTGGCGCGCATTACCCCGGGGACGCGGGTGCTCGAGATCGGGACCGGTTCCGGCTACCAGGCGGCGGTGCTCGCCGAACTGGAAGCCGAGGTCTGGTCCATCGAGTTGCTGCCGGGAATCGGCGCCCGGGCGGAAACGACGCTCCGAGCGCTGGGCTACGACGGGATCAACCTCCGCGTGGGTGACGGCTACCTCGGCTGGCCGGAAGCCGCGCCCTTCGACCGGATCGTGGTCACGGCAGCGCCTCCGGAGATTCCGCAAGCGCTCCTCGATCAGCTCGCCCCGGGTGGACGGCTGGTGGCGCCGGTCGGGGCGGATCCGTGGAGCCAGCGCCTCGTGGTCGCCGTCCGCACCGAAGACGGGGAGGTCGAGATCGAGGACCACGGCGGGGTCGCCTTCGTCCCCATGGTGCCGGGCAAGCGCTAGCCGTCTGTTGACACTCGGCTGGGACCCCGGCGTTCAGCGTCATCCGGGCGGCTGCGTGGTACAAGCCTTTCGCTGCGCGTCGCGCAGCGGTGCCGGCCCCCACCGGGAGAAACGCCCATGATCGGGTCGGCCCGTTCACCCCGCCCGCATGAAAAGGTGCGGCACTCACGTTGGCAGGGCCCGACGTCATCAGCGCAGGTTTCGCGCTCCCGCGCGTGCCGGCCGGAGGCCGGCGTTCCAAGCAGCCGTCCCCGCGCTTCTCGCTCCTCAGCGACGTGCGGTTTCGCGGCCCCGCGGGCCGCGGTGCGCTATCCCGCTCACTCCCACCAGTCGTCCACCTTGTTCGCGCCGAGTTCCACGGCAAGGTTCCAGATGCGGGTCGCGGTCCGCTGGTCCGCGAACTCGTAGAGGAGCGGCGCCAGGCCGGCGAGGCGCATCTTCAGGATCGCCTTCCGCAGCCGCTGCGGCTTTTCCACCTGGATCCAGTCCCACCAGCCGATCACGTGGCGCGCCATGTCGTCCAGGCCGCCGGCCGTGAAGCTGACCACGACGGAACCATCGGACGCCTTGTGGATCTTCTGGGAAGGATGGAAGACCCATTTGTCGGGCTCCGGCGCGTCCGGATGGAACCGCCACCGGACGTTCACCGGTTTTTCGCCGAAGGAACCGAAGAGCGTGCGGAGATAGTCGCGGAGCGCGTCTTCTCCCAGCGAATGCGGTTCGTCGAGAACCGTGACGTCGCTCATGCGGTCGAGGCGGTATTGCGCGAGCTCCCGGCCCTCCTCCTGGGCGACGAGGCGCGGGGCGCCGCCGTAAAGGAGTCCGGCGGGGGCCACCGTCTTTTCGGTCTCGTGCCCGGTCCCGGCGCGGTAGTGGAAAGCCACCCGGCGCTGCTTCAGGATGGCCTCCCGCAGCGGCGCGCTCACGTTCTCGCTGACCGGGACGTGCGGGCCCGGCCGGGAGGCGATTCCGAAGGCGTCGGTGATCGCTTCGATGTCCGTGTCGGCCCGCGACGCCAGCTTGAACTCCTCCAGCGCTCCGTGCAGCTTGCTGCGAAGACCCGTCAGCAGGTTCGCCTCGTCCGACATGTTCGCCCGGTCGAGGGTCTGCAGCGCGGCGTCCAGCGCCGCCATCTCTTCGGCCGTTGGCTTTTGGGTCTTGAAGCCGCGGATCCACTTGTTCTCGGTGGAATCCAGCCAGAATTGCTTCTGCCCGGAATCCAGCTTTCCTTCTTTCAGGGCGTCACCGAAGACTCGGCGCGCCTCGGCGATCCAGCGCAGCGCGGTGCGCCGGTTGATGTCCTCCGCCTGTTCGAGCTGCCGGTAGGTGACGTGGCGGCCGCTCAGCAATTTCCGGAAAAGGGTCGCAGTGCGCTCAATGGAACTGGCCATTAGACTCTCCCTCTCGCCGGGCTCCGGTGGGCAGACGCCCCACCCTTCCGGCTGTGACGACATATTTTGACATGGCTGGTGGGGAGACGCAAGTGCGAACAAACCCGTCGAAAGTTCGGACCGGACAAATTTCGGCACATCCCCTGATCCTTCTGGGGATGGGGAACGTCCATCGCGAGCTGCTCGGCATCCTCGGGCGGAAAGCCGGGAGCCTGGCCCGCCGCTACGGAGTGACGTTCCCTGTCGTAGCGTGCGCAGACCGGAGCGGTTTCGTCCGCGGGCCGGACGCCCCGGGAAGCCGGCTTACGGAAGCCGCCATGCTCGCCGCCAAGAAAGAGGGCGGAAAGCTCCGGGAAATCGCCGAGGCGGAGCCGGTCTCGCTCGAGGAGGCCCTTTTCGCGGCCGGCTCGCGCGGAATCCTGCTCGATGCGGCCTCGATGGACATCGAGACCGGAGGGATCGGTCTGACGGCGGCGCGCGCCGCGCTCGAGTGGGGCACTTCGGTGGTGTTCGCCAACAAATCGGCGGTGGCGCTCGCCTTCGACGAAATCGAGTCCCTCGCCCGGGCGAACGGCGCCGGGCTCGGCTGGAGCGCCACCGTCTGCGGCGGGCTCCCGGTGGTGAACACCGGGCGGCGCGACCTGGTGGCGGCGGAGTTCCGGCAGCTCCGGGGAGTGTTCAACAGCACCAGCAACCTGGTCCTGGGCCGGATGGCCGAGGGGCTGAGCCTCGAAGCGGCGGTAGCGGAGGCCCAGCGGCGCGGAATCGCCGAGACGGACCCCACGAACGACCTGAACGGAACCGACACCGCGCTCAAGCTGGTCATCCTGGTACGCACGGTCATGCGGCGAAGGGCCTCCCTGGCGGAAGTGCGGCGGACGGGGATCGAAGCGGCGCCGACTCCCGGCCCCGGCGAAGTGATCCGACTCCTCGGCGAAGCGGTCCCGGCGCCCGGCGGGATGCGGATGACGGTCTCCCCGGTCGCGATGCCCCGCGAGAGTTTCTTCGGGTCGATCGGCACGCTGGACATGGCGGTGGAGTGGGAAACCGACCTCTTTGCGACCCAGCGGCTCATCTCCACCGAGGGCGACGCGATCCCCACGGCGGCGGCGATGCTGCGGGACGCGGTCCACATCGCGCAGGGAAACCCGACGGGGCCGGCGCTTAGGATTCGGAAACCATGAGCACGCGCCGTATCTCCCGCCGCGAGGCGATCGCCACCGGGCTCGCCGGAGCCGGAGCCGCCGCCAGCGCGGCGCTCGGCGCCTGCGGCAACGGAACCGGAGGCGGAGCTGAAGAAGCCCCCGCCGGAACCGCAAACACCTCCCAGGCCGGACGCGGCATCCGCGCCGTGGTCGTGGGCGCCGGCGCCTTCGGCGGCTGGACCGCGCTCTGGCTGCGCCGCGCGGGCGCGGAGGTGACGCTGGTGGACGCGTGGGGGCCGGGTAACTCCCGCGCGAGTTCGGGCGGCGAGACCCGGTTGATCCGGGCCTCCTACGGACCCCGGCGCGTTTACAGCGCGATGGTGGCGCGAGCGCTGGAAATCTGGAAGGAGCACGAGACCCGGTGGGACGACCGGTTGTTCTTTCCCGTCGGAATGCTCCGGATGAGCAGCGGGGAATCCGAATACGCGAAGGCGGCAGTGCCGATTCTGCGGGAGCTCGGACTCAGCGTCGAGGAGTTCGACGGCGACGAACTCGCCCGCCGGTTCCCACAGATCAACCCGGAAGGACTCTCCTACGCGCTGTTCGAAAGCGATGCCGGCTACCTGTTGGCCCGCCGCGGCTGCGAGCGGGTGCTGCGGGACTTTCTCGCGGAAGGCGGCAGCTTCCGGCGGGCGGAAGCGGCGGCGGGAACGACCGGCGGCGGGCGGATGCGGGACATCCGCCTCGCGGACGGCGAGACCGTCGAGGCCGACCTCTTCGTGTTCGCCTGCGGCCCGTGGCTCGCCCGCCTCTTTCCCGAGTTCGACCCTCCGCTGGTGCGGCCCACCCGCCAGGAGGTGTTCTTCTTCGGTCCGCCGGCGGGCTATTCCGACCTGACCGACGAGCGGTTCCCGACCTGGATCGACGCTGGCCCGTTTTACGGTGTTCCGGGAAACCGCTTCCGTGGTTTCAAGATCGCGGACGACACCCGCGGCGCGCCCTTCGATCCCACGACCGGCGACCGAACGCCGTCAGCCGCGGGGATGCGGGCGGCGAGGGAATACATGGAGCACCGGTTCCCGGCGATGCGGGACGCGCCCCTGACCGAGGCGCGGGTCTGCCAGTACGAGCAGAGCGCGGACGGGAACCTGATCGTGGACACCCACCCCGAGGCGGCGAACGCCTGGATCGCCGGGGGCGGGTCCGGCCACGGCTACAAGCTCGGGGCGTCGCTCGGCGAGATGTTGGCGGACCAGGCGCTCGGTCAGCGCGAAAAGGAACCGTTCTTTTCCCTCTCCCGATTGCTGTCCCCGCCCGGGGCTTAGGATGGTCGGATCATGACGAAACGCCGGATTTCACGCCGCGAAGCGATCGCGACCGGACTTGCCGCGGGGGCTGCCGGGGCGCTTGGCGCCTGCGGCGACGGCGCCGGTAACGGGACCGGCGGAACGGAGGAAGCCCCCGCCGGGAGCGGAAGCGCTTCGCAGGCCGGACGCGGGGTCCGGGCCGTCGTGGTGGGCGCCGGCGCCTTCGGCGGCTGGACGGCGCTCGAGTTGCTCCGGCGCGGCGCCCGGGTCATCCTGGTGGACGCCTGGGGCCCCGGGAATTCGCGCGCCAGCTCGGGGGGAGAGACCCGGGTCATCCGCGCCACCTACGGCCCCGATCGCATCTACTCCGAGATGGTGGTCCGGGCGCTCGAGATCTGGAAGGAGGCGGGGGAGCGCTGGGGTGACCGGCTCTTCTTCGAGACCGGGGCGCTGTGGATGAGCGACGGCGTTGACCAGTATGCGAAGGACGCGGTCCCGATCCTCGCCGACCTCGGCGTCCCCTTCGAGGAGCTGACCGGCGAGGACCTCGCGCGCCGCTTCCCCCAGATCAACTCCGACGGCCTCGCCTACGCGCTCCACGAGAAGGGCGCCGGCTACCTGCTCGCGCGGCGCGGCTGCCAGCGGGTGCTCGAGGGTTTCCTGGCCGAGGGGGGCGAATACCGCCAGGCGAAGGCGGCCGCGGGAGCCATGGCCGCTGGGCAAATGCAGAACATCCGGCTCGCGAGCGGCGAGACGATCGAGGCGGACCTCTTCGTCTTCGCGGGCGGTCCGTGGCTTGCGGATTTGTTCCCCGGATTCGATCCGCCCCTCGTGAGTCCCACGCGGCAGGAGATCCTCTATTTCGGCACGCCGCCCGGCCGCACCGACCTGACCGACGCGGAACTGCCGGTCTGGGTCGAGACGGGAGCGAGCCTCTTCTACGGGGTCCCCGGCAGCAACTACCGCGGTTTCAAGGTGGCGGACGACTCGCGGGGAGCGCCTTTCGATCCCACGGACGGGGACCGGACACCCTCCGCCGAAGCCATCCAGACGGCGCGGAACTACATGGAGCGCCGCTTCCCGGCAATGCGGGGCGCCCCGCTGATCGAGGCGCGGGTCTGCCAGTACGAGCAGAGCGCCGACGGGCACCTCATCGTGGACACCCACCCGGAGGCGGCGAACGCCTGGATCGCCGGCGGCGGGTCCGGGCACGGCTACAAGCTCGGCCCGGCGCTCGGGGAGATGCTGGCCGGGCAGGCGCTCGGGGAGCGGGAGAAGGAACCCTTCTTCGGACTGGCCCGGTTCGCGGGCTCATCGGCGGCCATCCCGAATCCGGACCCTCATTCGGCATAGCCGCCACGCTGCGGGTTCGCGCCGCGCGCCGGGCGTTTGCCACGCGCCGGGGCGGCATCTGTCTCGTGACGCGGCCGGCCTACACCAGCCGCCGGATCACCCCCAGCAGCCGGTCGAGGTCGTCGCGGCTGTTGAACATCCCCAGGCCAGCGCGCAGCAGTTGCCCGTCCTCCTGAAAGGTGACCGACACGCCCTCGTCGGCGAGCGCCCGGCTCAGCCGTTCGTGATCGAGCCCATGGTAGAAGCTGACAATGGCGGACGGGTTCTTCGGCGGGGTGAACATCCGCATCCCGAGCGCCGCGGCGTCCTCGCGCAGTTCGCCCGCGAGGGCGTGCGTGTGCCCGGCGATGCGATCGAGCCCAACCTCTCCGACAAACGCGAGCGCAGCGTCCATCGCGGCCACCGGACCGTAGGCCGGGCTCCCGTACTCGAGCTTGGCCGCGCTGGTTTCGAGGCGGTAGCGATGCCCGGGCAGCGACTCGGCGACCTGACGATGCCCGTGCCGGTCGGGCGTCATCCAGTCCAGGTGCTCGCGGCGCACGTAGAAGGGTGCGCAGCCGAAGTCCGCGTGCAGCCACTTGTACCCATTGCCGCAGGCGAAGTCGACCTTCTCGTCGTGGAGGTTGGTCGGGAACGTGCCCCACGCCTGGATTGCGTCGGCGTAGAGGTAGCCCCCGTGAGCATGGGCGAGGTCGGCCAGCGCCGGCAGGTCGTAGCGGAAGCCGTTGCGGTTCGACACCCACGCCACGCTGAGCAGCCGCGTCCGGGCGTCGGTCCGCGCGGCGAAGTCGTCGACGGTCACGACGCCGTCCCGCGACGGGACGATCCTCAGTTCGACCCCCGCCCGGCGCTCGAGCTCGCGGTAGAGCACGAAGGTGGTGACGAAGTGCAGCTCGTCCACGACCACGTTGTCGCCCGGACGCCACTCCATCGCGTTCACGATGACGTTCTCGGCCCCGCTGGTGGAGTAGAGGAAGGCGAGCTCGTCCTCTTCGGCGCCGAATAGGCTGGCGAAGCGGGAGCGCGCGCGCGCCACGGCCTCGCTACCCGCCGCGCCGTCGCGGCGCCGCATCTTGTTGTCCGCGTAGCGGTGGAGGGCGTCGCGGACGGGCAGCGGCAGCGGTCCCACCGCGGCGTTGTTGAGGTAGGCGAGTTCCTCGGTGACCGGGAAACTGGCCCGGACGCCGAGAGGATCTGTCGGGCCGGCGCCGGGGCCGGGCGAATCCAACTGGCGGCGGGATCGGGCGCGTCCGCCGGATTCCGCTGGGCTCGCGAGCGCGCTGGCGCCGGGAAGCGCGACCAGCCCGGCGGCGGCCCCGGCAGTCGCGGTGGTCTGGAGGAAGCGTCGCCGATTCCATGGACTGGGGTGTTCCTGAGGCTTCATGGGTCTCTCCTTGATGGGAATCGGGCAGGCGGGAACTCACGGGACCAATGCCCTCGGGATCGAGTGTACGCCGGCCCGCCCGGCCGAGTCCCGGGCTCCGGGTACGAGTCTCCGGGCCGGCGCTCAAGCGTCCGGGATAGAAATGGCCATTGACGATGCGGGGCGCCCCGCTGATCGAGGCGCGGGTCTGCCAGTACGAGCAGAGCGCCGATGGGCACCTCATCGTGGACACCCACCCGGAGGCGGCGAACGCCTGGATCGCCGGCGGCGGGTCCGGGCACGGCTACAAGCTCGGCCCGGCGCTCGGGGAGATGCTGGCCGGGCAGGCGCTCGGCGAGCGGGAGAAGGAACCCTTCTTCGGGCTGGCCCGGTTCTCCGCCTGAGACCGCGGCGCCGCGTCGGGAGCGCCGGCCCGAAAGCCGGCGCTCCTTCCCATCAGGTTTTCGTCAGAACTCGATCCGCACACCCACCCGGAAGACCCGCGGGTCGAGGATGGCGACGATCTCGTTGTACCGCGACCCCGAGATGGTCCGGTAGTTGAGCACCGTCGGACTGTTGACCAGGTTGAAGCCGTCGAACAGGAGAGCCATCGTCGCTCCCCCCATGATGTTGAAGGACTTCTCCGCGCGCATGTCGAAGATGCCGACGTTCGGCGCGCGTTCGTTGTAGCCGTCGGGCATCACCCGCTCGCTTCCCGCGTTCGGCAGCCGGACGCTGACCCGGCGTCCGGTCTCATACCCGCTCTGCAGCTTGTAGGAGGCGCTCACCCCGATGTCGTAGGGGAAGATGTAGCGCGCCACCAACTTGTAGTTCCAGTAGGTGGTGTCGATGGGCCCCAGCCGGAGCGATTGGTTGGCCCGCCACTCGTAAGTCGTCCCCTCGACGAAGTCGAACCGCGCGGCGGCGCGCACGCTCGTCGATGAGGTCGTCCGCATGTAGGCGTTCGACCAGGTGTGCAGGAACGAGGTCAGGAACATCCAGCGGTTCGCGAAGCGGCGGTTCAGCGCCACTTCCACGGTGTGGTAGTTGCCGTCCGGATCCGGAAGCCCGTAGGCGCCGGGGTTCACGTACTGGCGGTCTTCGGGGATCCCGGGTTGCCGATCCGTGAGCTGGATGGTCTGGTCGTCGCCGGTACCCGCGACGTTGTCCGGCCCGCGGTCGTTGTAGGTGTAGGGAATGTTGTAGGCGAAGGCGCGGTTCAGGTCCACGATCCCGTAGCCGTTTCGGGAGTTCTTGTGGACGTAGGACGCCCGGAAGGAGAAGTTGTCGGCGAGCTGTTGTTCGAAGTGGGCCGACATCTCGTGTCCGTAGGCGTTCTTCAGGTTCGGGTCCACGGTCACGAATCCCGCGCCGCCCAGGGTGCTGATCTTTTCTCCGAGTTCCGGTGAATCCGCGAAGCCGCCGCTCGGACCCGGGTCCAGGACCCGGTTCCCGTTCAAGTCGTTGAACTCGTGACGGAACGCGGCCTGGCCCACCGGGTTCTCGTCGTCCACGATGGTGGTGCTCGGGTTCCAGTAGAAACGGCCGAAGAACAGCTTCAGCACTGTCCGGCCCTTCCCGGTCAGATCGAACGCGGCGCCGAGGCGCGGCCCGATGTTCGACATGGTCAGCACGTCCTGCTGCGACACCTCGAGGGGCGGGAAGATGTCGGAGTGGGTCGGAGACATGGACTGGTCCGGCCAGCCCATGACGTAGCGGTCGAGGCGGAAGCCGAGGTTCAGGGTCAGCCGGTTGTTGAGGGTCCAGGAGTCCTGCCCGTAGACCGCGGTTAGGAGAATGTCGTTCACGCCGGTGTTCGGCGTGTTGTAGATGTCCACCTCGGAAGGCAGGCCTTCGCGGTCCCGGTAGAAGATGTCCTCCGGCTGCATCCGCAGGAAGGCGCGCCGCTCCCGGTAGATCTCGGTCCCGATCTTGAAGGTGTGCTGCCCCGCGAGGTCATCGGCGAAATAGGTGAGGTTCCCGGAGATCTGGGGCTTCGTGACCTTGCGGAGGTGGTAGTAGGCCTGCGCGTTCGTGTAGTCACCCGTCGTTATCTCGTAGCGGCCGGCAGTTAGCCCTTCCACGCTCTCCGTCTTCGTCTGGGTCGAAAACAGCGGGAACTGGTTGATCCAGTGGCTGAGCTGGAGGTTCAGGAAGAGCTTGTCGGTGAGCACGTTCGTGTACTCGAACTTCATCGGCTTGTTCACGGAACTCTGGTACCAGGCGGCGTCGAGGGGAACGGAAGGTCCCAGGTTGCGCTCCGCCTGCAGCTTGGTGCGCCGGTTGAAGAAAGCGATCAACTGGCTGGAATCCGTGAGCTGGTAGGTCGCCTTGGCGGTCCAGTTGCCGAGCTGGGTGGTCGCCGGATCGGGGTTTCCGATGGTCAGCTTCTCCTGGTGGTTCAGGCGGTAGCCGCCGTAGAACCAGGCCTTCCCCGGATAGAGCGGGCCGCCGATCCCGATGTTGATGTCGCTCTGGAGGGTGATCGGGTTGCCGGCTTCGAGGCCCTTGGAGCCGGCCTTGTAGGGGCCGGAAGTGCCGCCGCCGGTCCGCAGCGAGTCCGGGACGTTGTCGCCGACAGTGCTGTCGTTCTCGAAGTCCACGTAGATGTCGCCGTTGAAGCGATCTCCTCCGGACTTCACCGTCAGGTTGAAGAAGGCGCCGAGCCCGTGGGTTTCACCCATGTTCCCGGAGCCGCCGAGCTGGAAGTCCTCGAAACTGCCGTAGTCGAAGTAGCCGGCGTTCCCGGAGGTCGTCTCGGTGACGTTGATCCCTTCGAGCAGCGTGCGGTGCTGGTCGCCGAAGCCGAAGGCCTGGAAACCGGTCTGGGTTCCGGTGTGCGACCCGCCCACGTCGTAACCCTCCATCTGGAAACCGGGGGCCTGGGCCATCGCCGCCCAGATGTCCCGGGCATTCGGGATGTCTTCGAGGAGTTCCTCGGTGAAGTTCACGCCGGTGGCGGTGGTCTTCACGTCCACCACCGGAGCCTGGCCGGTGATCGTGATCGTCTCTTCGAGGGTGCCGACCTCGAGGGTGGCGTTCACCGTGAGGGTCGTGTTCAGCGTCATCTGGATGTTCTCCCGAACCATCGTGCTGAAGCCGCCGAGGGAAAAGCTGACCGAGTAGACCCCGGTGGGCAGTGCAGGGAACGCGTAGGTGCCCTGTCCACCGGTGACCACCACCTGGTCCTGGATCATCGCCGGACTCGAGGCGGTGACCGTCACCCCGGGTAGCACCGCCCCGGTGGCGTCGCTCGCCGTCCCGACAAGGCGGCCTCTGAGCTCCTGCGCGCCGGCCGGGAGGGCAAGCGCGAGCGCGACCCCAAGGATCGCGAACCTGGTAAATCGTTTAGGCATCAGTCACCTCCCGGTGAACGAGGAACTCCGTCCTTCCAGAGTGGGGGTCAGCCAGTATAGGGACCACCCGGAAACGGGTGCAAGCGTCCTTGCGGCAGCGGGTTAGAGGTGGCCGCCGGTGCCCCGCGGGGAGTCGCCAACCCGGCCTCGGCGGCGGAGCTGAGAAGGGAACGCCGGCCCGTTCTCCCGGTGGGGGCTTCACACCGGCACCGCTGCGCGCAGGGCCGCGAAACCGCGTACCGCCGATTGCGAAAAGCGCGGGGACGGCTTGGAACGCCGACCTCCGGTCGGCACAGCGGCCCGCAGGGCCGCGGCGGCAGAGACCCCAACCGTCGGGATGGCTCGCTTCTCGGCGCGTACCCCTCGAGAGCAGGATGGCGCGCGACAGCGGAGCGCTGGCCGTTCTCCCGGTGGGGGCGTCCAGACCGGCATCGCGGCCGCAGGCCGCGAAACGCCCCAACCCCAACGAAGCGCACATCCTCCATCACCCGGATATTGGCGAGCGGATCGCCCTCCACCGTGATCGCGTCCGCCGCGAATCCCGGCCGAATCCGCCGGATCTCGTCCTCCGGACCCAGCACCTGAGCCGGCACCGTCATCGCCGACCGGAGCGCATCCGTCGGGCGGAAGCCCAGCCCCACCATCACCGCGAACTCGCCGTCACCTGGAGAGGGTCGTCGTGGTCATGCCACAGAGATGGGAAGCTGAGGTGTCTCGAAACGCAGCCAATTGTGAATAAGTGCCTGCAAATTGATGCAGGAACACGAACCGGACGGTGGTCGGGGCCTGCCTGGTCCGGGGCCGAGGCAGTCGGCGGTATCTCCTGATGGGTTCGGACAGCACTCCTGGGCGAGAGTCGCCGGGCTATCGGACCTTGCCGGGAAGAGCTTCTTCCGGGCGCACGAAGCAGCCGAACTGGACGTTCACTCCCACGCGCTCCGACGCCTGGCGAACGATGGATCGGTGGAGCGGGTGGCTCGCGGTCTTTACCGCCTCGCCGAGGCCGAACTGACCGAGCACTACACCCACGCTGCCGTCTGCGCGCGGGTCCCGCGCGCCATCGTCTGCCTGCTGACCGCGCTGTGCATTTACCAAATCGGCACCCAGCTTCCGCGTGATGTCTGGATCGCGATCCCGCACAAGGCCCGCACGCCCCGCATTCCGGAGCTGCCGGTCAGGGTGGTCCGCTTCTCGGGAGCCTCGCTGCTCTACGGGGTCGAGAAAACAGTCTTCGAAGGCGTTCCCGCGCGTGTCACCAGCCCAGCCCGCACCGTCGTGGACTGCTTCCGCTTCCGCCGACTGGTCGGCATGGACGTGGCCCTCGAGGCGCTCCGCGACGCCCTGCGTGAGCGCAAAGCAAGTTCCGACGAAGTCTGGCGCGCGGCCGAGGTTTGCCGCGCAAAGTCGCTCGTCGGCCCGGTTCTCGAGGCGCTGTCAGTGTGATCCCGCCGATGGGGGACATGGCCGCCGCCATCCGGCGACGCGTCCGGAGCCGCGCTCTGCATCGCGCCTATTGCTGACTGGTGGGTAGCAATGTACGCTGCCGAACGGGTTCAGGATGCAGCCATGAAGAGGCGATGGCCAACGTGGGGTGAAGAGGGCTGACCGTGAGCCTGGACCAGGCAGACTACGCCGCGTTCAACGCCCCGGCATCCCGACGCAACGCGCCCCCTGCCTGGATGACCCCGCGGGCAAGCCGCGGCTGCGGACGGCGACACCACACCCAACCCGAGTGGCTTCTCACCCTGGAGGAGCAAGCGGGCAGCAGTAAAGAGGCCGCGTGTCGAGAAGGCCGATCTTGAACCAGGCGCTCGGAAAGAAGGCCCCCGATGCGCCCGCGCAGCCGTACCGAACCATGCCCGGACCCCGCACAACGGAGCGACCCACGGCCTACGCCGACCGCATCGGCGAATGGTGCATCAGACAGAAATCCGATCGGGAGCGGAAGGACCACGGTCTCTTTCTCACGCCGGCGCCCGTCGCTGAATTCATGGCCGGGAGGATCACGAGCAGGGCTCACGAGGCCCGGGTCCTCGATCCCGCCGCGGGCGTCGGCATTCTCTGCTGTGCCGCGGTGCAGGCTCTCGTCTCCCGGCGGTCGAAGCCCGGTGTCGTCGAGTTGGTGGCCTACGAGATCGACGAGGATCTGCTGGCGCCGCTCCGGGCCGTCCTCGACCATCTCGCCGATTGGTGCCGCACCCGCTATGAGGTGACGGTCTCAATCCACATCGAAGCCGCCGACTTCATCATTGCGAATCCCGGCGCTTTGCGTCCGCGCGGGCTTTTCCCCGGGCGGACGGAAACCGAAAACTTCGACGTCGTCATCGCCAACCCGCCCTACTTCAAGATCGGCAAGGACGATCCCCGTGCGGCCGCCGCGTCCGAAGTGGTCCACGGCCAGCCGAACATCTACGCGCTGTTCATGGCGGTCGGCGCCGCAATGTTGCGGCAGCACGGGGATTTCGTGTTCATCACGCCACGCAGCTTCGCGTCGGGTCCGTATTTCCGGCAGTTCCGCACCGTTTTCTTCGACATGATCCGGCCGACCGGCGTCCATGTGTTCGGCTCCCGGCGCGACGCGTTCCGCCGGGACGCAGTGCTCCAGGAGAACGTCATCGTCTCTGGCGTCCGCCAGGACCGCTGGCACGGGAACCGCGGCGCCATGCCTCTCGCAATATCGTCGAGCTTTGGAGTCGAAGACATCCACAAGCCGAGCGTCCGGGAGGTTTCCGCAGAGAAGGTGCTCGATCTTGCTTCGGTGGACAAGGTCCTCCGGCTGCCGGTCTGCGACGACGATGAGGAAGCGCTGGCGCTGGTGGATTCGTGGCCGAGCAGTTTGGCCGAGCAGGGGCTCAACATCTCAACCGGGCCCGTGGTGCCGTTTCGGGCTACGGAACTCATTGCAGGGGAGGGGAGTGTCCCGGCGAGCCACATGCCTCTCCTCTGGATGAACCATGTGCGCGCCATGAAGGCCACGTGGCCGTTGGATCGCCACAAGCCCGAGTACATCGCGCGGACGGCCAAGGCCCTGCTTCTCCCGAGCAACAACTACGTGCTCATACGGCGCTTCAGCGCCAAGGAAGAACCGCGCCGGTTGACGGCCGCCCCTTACATCGCCGCCGATTTTGCCATCGCGGAAATCGGGCTGGAGAACCATCTCAACTACGTTCACCGGCCCGGAGGCCAACTCTCGGAGGACGAGGCCTGGGGTCTGGCGGCGCTCTACAACAGCCGCCTCCTCGACACCTGGTTCCGAGCGGTCAACGGCAACACCCAGGTAAGCGCCACCGAGCTGCGCGCCATGCCGCTTCCGGCGCGCGAGACGATCATCGCGCTCGGCCAGCGGACAAAGTGCCTTGCGGACCCTATGGCCGAGTTGGATGCGCTTGTCACCAGCGTGACCTCCCCTCCCGAGCTACAGGAGGCCGCCGTTGGCGAGCGCCCGCCAGAGCTGGGAGCCCACCACCGAGACGAGAAACGCGGTGGCGAAACGGGCGTTCAGGAAGAGCCCCGTCGAGACCGGGAAGAGCGCCGCCAGGACCACCGCGCTGTTGGCCTGGATCGGCACCACGGCGACCCCCTCGAGACCCCCAGAGAAATCGGGGCGGAAATCCATCAGGTGGAGAAGTACATCGTGGCGATGCTGCGGGGGACAGCGGGATGAGCTCTTCAGGGCCTGCCGGCAACGGCGTACCGGAGGTCGATTGCTCTGCGCGGTGTTCGATGTTGCCGTAGGCTTGAGAAATGATCGTCCGTTCCGTCCGTCACCGGGGACTGCGCCGCCTGCTCGAGGACGACATCGCCCGCTTTCTGCCGTCGGAACTGGCAGGCCGTGTGCGAAGGATCTTGACGGTGCTGCTCGTGGTGGAAGACATCAACGATTTGCTTGCGAACGCGCCACGCGGCTGGCGAGTACATCGACTCTCGGGGGACCGCCAAGGCGAATGGAGCGTATCGGTCTCGGGCAACTGGTGAATCACGTTCAAGGAAGCTGACGGCGGCATCGAACACTTACCCTTGGAGGACTACCACTGATGGCTGGCAACGGAATCCAGGTGAACATGACTCCTACTCATCCGGGCGACTTCATCCGCGCGGAGGTCATCGAAGAGTTGGGACTCAGTGTCACCAGGGCCGCCGAGCTTCTCGGAGTCCGGGAGATGGCGCTTTCCGCGCTTTTGTGCGGAAATACTGCCCTTTCCCCGGAGATGGCGCTTCGCATCGAGAAGGCATTTGGAGTGAGCATGGACCTGCTGCTCCGGATGCAGGCCTGGCATGACGCCTCGTGCATGCGGGCCCGGGCGAACGAGATCGCGGTCGAGCGGTACGAGCCGGCCTGACCGGCTGGTCCGGGTGCATGGCACTGTCCGACCGGATCAGGTCGATCACCTGCTTGTTGAGGGCCCACGCTGGGGAGATCGTCCGCGCGGTGGGGGATCGGACGGAGCCCTCGATCATCACCCGGAACGGCGAGGGCACGGTTGTCCCGCAGGACACCCCCAACCACGAGCGGATGCAGGAGCGCTTGGCTCTGCTCAAGATGCTCGCCCTGGGCGACCGTCAGATCGAAGCTGGCAAGGTGCAGCCCGCCGCGGAGGTCGTGGCGCGGCTTCGGGAGCGCCGGCGGGCTGACTGACCCCCTTCGCGGCACGGGTGACCGATGATGCCGCTGGTGAACCAGGAGAAGCGGCGATCGAGGCGGACGATCAGCATGTCACTGTCGAGCAGGACTGCCAATACCTCCACGTAAGCGCATCAACAGCACCCGGTTAGGCACGCATGAGGCATCGGGTGTGCGCGTCTCGCTCGCCTCCGGCGGGCGGTGCCGACCGGAGGTCGGCGTTCCCTGGCCAGCGGCGCCATCTGGACTGTTGGGGGTCCCGCGCGGGGCTGTATTTGCGCAGCAACTGGCCGGAGGTCGGCGTTCCCTTGCCTGCGGCGCCGTCCGGAGGGGGATCGCTGGCCCGAACTCCACTTCTCTTGCGGCGGACTCAGTGCTGAGCTGACTCGCCAGGACCCGGCGGCACCCGGAGCTTCGGTGGCGGCGGTTGCGGTAGGCTGTATGCGGTTATTGGCAAATGTATGAAGATCATGAATTGAATACCCGATATGCGGAGGCTGCGTTGAGTGAGATCACGGCACTTTGTGTCTATTGTGGGTCGTCGAGCGGAGATGATGGCGAACAGGAAGACTTCGCGCGCGCATTCGGTTCCGCCTGCGCTGCACGCGGCATTGAACTCATCTTCGGTGCCGGCGGCACCGGCCTGATGGGTGCGGTGGCGGACGCGGCGCTGGCGGGCGGCGGACGCGTGGTCGGAATTATTCCCCGCTCACTGGTGGAATCAGAGCTCCCCTTGCCCGGACTGACAGAACTTGTCGTAGTGGACAGCATGCACGAGCGGAAGCAGCGAATGTTCCACCGCGCCGATGGCTTCGTGTCGCTGCCGGGCGGTTTCGGAACCCTTGAGGAAACCCTCGAAGTGCTCACCTGGCGACAGCTCGGCTTCCACGACAAGCCGATCGTTCTTGCAAACTGTCGAGGCTTTTGGAATCCACTCTTGTCTCTGTTCGACCATATCGTGGCCGAGGGTTTCGCCCCGACCGAGTCACGCGACCTCTACGCGGTGGCCGAAACTGTTGACGGGGTATTCGATCGGCTGGCAATGGGCGCCGCAGCGCGCATCCGCGCCAGCGCCTAGCGGCCCCGCCGATCAGAGATCGGCCCGGTCCCCCCGGCGGTCGGCCCTCGCTACTCCACGGTGACCGACTTGGCAAGGTTGCGGGGCTGGTCCACATCGCAGCCGCGCAGCACCGCCGCGTGGTAGGCGAGGAGTTGGAGGGGCACTGAGGCGAGCACCGGCATCAGGACGGGGTCGGTCCGGGGAATCACGATCCGGTCGTCCACCCGGCCGGCAAGTTCATCATCCAGGTCGTTCACCACCGCGATGACCCGGCCCCCGCGGGCGCGCACCTCCTCGATGTTCGAGAGGGTCTTGGCGTACATCCCCTCGCCCCGCGTCGCCAGCACGACCACGGCCACGTCCGGGTCCACGAGGGCGATGGGCCCATGCTTCATCTCCCCGGCCGGGTAGCCCTCGGCGTGGACGTAGCTCACTTCCTTCAGCTTCAGGGCGCCCTCGAGGGCGACCGGAACCTGGTAGCCGCGGCCCATGAACAAAAAGCCCGGGGCATCCCGGTACTTCCGGGCGAGTTCCTTGATCTGGGCGTCCACCAGGAGCGCCTCTTCCATTTGGCCGGGGAGCTGCCCCAGCGCGCGCACCAGGCGGCGTCCGTCCCGCAGCGACAGGTTGCGGCGGCGGCCGAGGTAGAGCGTGAACAGCGCGAGCGCGATCACCTGGCTCGTGAAGGACTTGGTGGAAGCGACGCCGATCTCGGGGCCGGCGTGCAGGTACACCCCGAAATCCGTTTCGACCGCGATCGTGGAGCCGACCGTGTTCACGATGCCCATGATGCGGCAGCCGCGGCGCCGGGCTTCGCGGAGCGCGGCCAGGGTGTCGGCGGTCTCGCCCGACTGGCTGATCCCGATGACCAGCGTGTTCGGAGTGAGCACGGTGTTGCGGTAGCGGAATTCGGAGGCGTACTCCACGGCCGCCGGCACCTGGGCGAGGTCCTCGATCATCCGGGCCCCGATCATCCCGGCGTAGCGGCTGGTTCCGCAGGCGGTGATGAGGATCCGGTCCACCGCCCGGAGCTCGCGGTCGGACATGGTGACGCCGCCGAGCCGGGAAACTCCGTCCTTCTCGACGAGCCGTCCCCGCAGGACATCACGCAGGGTGGCGGGCTGTTCGCGGATCTCCTTGTACATGAAGTGGTCGTAGCCGTCCTTGCCGACTGCCTCCGCGCCCCACGCGACCTCCGAGAACCCGCGCAGCACCGCCCGCCGCGCCGGGTCGAAGGTCCGGTACCCCTCCGGAGTGAGAACAGCGGAATCCCCATCAGAGAGCCGCACGACTTTCCGGGTGTGCCCGACCACCGCCGCCGCGTCCGAAGCCGCGAAGAGTTCGTTCCCGGAACCGATGCCGAGCAGCAGGGGGCTGCCGTTCGCCGCCACCACGATCTTGCCGGGGTCCCGCGAGGTGACCACGGCAATGCCGTAGGCGCCCTCCGCCCGCGCCAGCGCACTCGCCACCGCGTCCTCCAGCAGATCGGTGTCCCGGAAGGCGAAGTCCATGAGGTGGACCAGGACTTCGGTGTCCGTTTCGCTGCGCAGCGCGTACCCCCGGTCGCGCAGCCACGGGCGCAACCGGGCTGCGTTTTCGATGATGCCGTTGTGGACGAGCGCGATGTCGCCTGCCGCCGAGAGCTGCGGATGGGCGTTGACCCGGTTGGGAGCCCCGTGAGTGGCCCAGCGGGTGTGGGCGATGCCGCACCCGCCGGGTGGCAGAGCGCCGTCCAGCGCCGCCGTGAGGTCACTGATCTTTCCCGCGCGCTTCTCGACGGTCAGGGCGCCGCCGTCCAGGACGGCCAGTCCGGCGGAGTCGTAGCCCCGGTACTCGAGGCGCTTCAGGCCCTCCAGAAGAATCGGGGCGGCCGGGCGGGGACCCAGGTAGCCGATGATGCCGCACATGGACGCTTCTCCTCGTTCGGGCGCTTCGCCATCACGCCACCGGTGGGACCGCCCCACCCGCGCTGCTTCCGCCTCGCCTTCGGGTCGGACGAACCGCCGGCCCTCCGGGTTCCGTCGGGGACGTTGTACCCCGGAGGGGTGACGACGCCCCTACTGTCGCACGGCGACGGCGACCCGACGATGACAGGTCCATGGCCGGGACTTCTGCGAAGCGGTAAGAAATCGCCCTCTCGGACTCTGGGAGGTGAGCGATCGCGGCATCCGGGATAGGAGAGGTGCGGCGCTCACGTTGGCATGGTGCAGCGTCATCGGCGCTGGTTTCGCGCTCCCGCGCGATGTCGGGCCCCACCGGGAGGACTGCCCGGAGGTCGGCGTTCCAAGCCGTCGCCGCGCTTCAACTCGGTCGGCGGTACGCAGTCGCGCCCACCAACGGGAGAACTGGCGAGAGGCCGGCGGTTCCTTTCTCGGCAGGCCTACCGCCGGGGCGCCTCGCCCGAGCCCTCGGGCACGCGGAGCTTCGGTGGCGTGGACTGGACGACCCCGTCCCGCACCACCCAGTAGCCGTCCCGGAATACCTGGGCGACGTTGGCCAGCGCCTCGAATCCCTCAAGCGGGTTGCCCTCGACGACCAGGACATCGGCCAGTTTGCCCACTTCCAGGGTGCCGAGCTTGTCGTCCATGCCGAGGATTCGGGCGTTGTCGCGGGTGGCGGCGAGGAGCGCTTCGGTGGGGGTGAAGCCGCACTCCAGATAGACCTCCAGCTCCTGGATGTAGGCGTAGGGGAGATCGCGGAACCAGTCGAAGACCAGGTCGGTGCCGAGCCCGATCAGGACCCCGGCCTCCTTCATCTTTCGCAGCATCGCGCGGGTCGTCTCGCCGGTGAGCTCGAATCGGCGCGATGTCGAGCTGTGGTAGCTGCCCATCCACTCGAAGATGTAGTCGTAGGGGACGACCGTCGGCACCGAGGCGATCCCGCGCTGCGCCATCATCGCGACGACTTCGTCGGTGCGCGGCAGCGGGTGCTCGATCGCGTCGACGCCGGCCTCCACGGCCCATTCGGTGTAGACGGTCTCCGAGTCCACCGTGATCCGGAGGCCGAGCGCGTGCGCCTCGTCCACCGCCGCCGCGATCTCCTCGCGGCTGAAGTGGCTCGCCACCTTGATCAGGTCGGCGCCGCGCTTGAACTGCTCCCGGACCGCCTCCCGGAATCCGTCGGCGCCCGAGGCCTCGACGACCGCTCCGTACACCCCGGAATGGACGGACAAACCCTCGGCGCTGTGGCCGCCGGTCGCGGTGATCAGTTGCCCGGCGGCGAAGACCCGCGGGCCCGGGAGCCGGTTGTCCTGGACCCACTGCTTCAGGATGAACGGCACGGTTCCGAACGACGAGGTATCGCGCACCGAGGTGATTCCGGAGCCGATGAACGCGTGGAGACGTTCGACGCTGCGCAGCGCGGCGTGCGCCGGGTGCACCGTCAGCGCCTGCGGCACATCGAGTTCGGTGTAGGTGAGGTGGGTGTGGAGATCCATCAACCCGGGAAGCACGGTGTGCCCGGAGACATCCAGCACCCGGGCGTCGGCCGGCCAGTCGGTGACGCCTTCCGGCAATACCGCCGCGATCCGGTTCCGTTCCATCACCACCGTCCCGGCGGCCGGCTCCGAGCCGGTCCCGTCGAAGACGAGGCCGCCGCGCAGCACCGTCGTCCCCTCCGGCCCGCGGGGACCGGGCGGCGCTGGGACCCGGCGGGGGTCGTCGCTCGTCTGGATGTCGTTCAGGTAGGCCCGCCGGTCGATCGGACGCTGCTGCGGTTCGGGCTGGGGCGCCGCGTCGCCCGGAATCGCGAGAACCCAGGCGGCTCCAAGGAATGCGCTCAGCGCGAACCATCGAACTCTCGACATGACTCTCTCCTGTGGGATTGGCGCCGCGGGTGCGGCGCTTGTTCCGATCCCGTCGACCTGCGGCGGGGACGGTGCCGGTCGGAAGGCCGACCGGGTCTTACGGCGACTTTAGAACCACCGTTCGAGCGCTTCCCGTGGGGTCATCGCCGGGATCGGTGACCGGACGAAGTCCCTGACGTTCCTCGTGACGATGTGCTGCGCCCCGCAGGCCCGCGCCGCCGCCACCTGCATGGCACCTTCAAAGTCCGCCATCGGAAGAGAAACCGCATAGTGGACCGCCGCGGCATCCGCGGGCGCAACCCCTACGAACCGGACCAGCTCGGCAATGAAGTCACGCGTGTCGGCATCCCCACGCGCCGAAGTCACCAGGTAGTAGAAGTTCGACAGGGTGTGCCACGCGACGAAAGCGCGGCGGGGACCACGCTCCACCCGATCGAGCAGTTCGGAAGACGGTCCCGAATGGGGGCGGCGATCAAGGGCAATGTCAATCAGTACGTCCATGTCGAGGAGCATCAGAGGTGTTTCCGGGCAAGCGCTCGATAGCGGTCGTCATCACGCCCCGCCGCCTCGAATCGGCCCTTCCATCGCGACGCGAACGAGGGAGTGTCCTCCGCCGCGATCTCTCGCAGCGACGCCTCGATGAGAGACGACAGGGAAACGCCGCGAGAGCGCGCGTAACGCTTGGCGCGGGGAAGCAGCTCATCATCCACCGTAATCGTCAGTTTTTTCTTCATTCTCGCCCCGCTGTCGGCATCGCACGTATGATAAAAATCATATACGTATTGTCTGGAAACCCTCAGGGGAACGGCGGCGCGGGCCCGAACCGCGCCCGCCCAGGCAGGTGGGGAGGAGGCGAGAAGGCTGCTACATTCGCCGCCGCCCGTCCATGAATCACAGCCAGATCGTCAGCTTCCTCTGGGGCGTGGCGGACCTGATCCGCGACACCTTCAAGCGCAGCAAATATCAGGACGTGATCCTGCCGCTGACCGTGCTGCGCCGGCTCGACACCGTGCTGGCTCCCACCAAGCCGAAGGTGCTCGAGGTCCAGGCCAGCTTGAGTGGCAAGATCGAGAATCTCGACCCGCAATTGCGGCGCGCCTCCGGGTTCGCCTTCTACAACACGTCGCGGTACGACTTCGAGAAGCTGCTGGCCGACGCTCCCAACATTGCCCAGAACCTGCGCAACTACATCGCGGGGTTCAGTCCGAACATGCGCGAGGTGCTGGAGAAGTTCGACTTTGACAACACGATCTCCAAGCTCGACGAGGCGGGCCTCCTGTTCCTCGTCGTCCAGCAGTTCGGGGATCCGAAAGTGCGTCTCCACCCGGACGATGTCGACAACGCGACGATGGGCACGGTCTTCGAAGAGCTCATCCGGAAGTTCAACGAGGCGCTGAACGAGAATCCCGGGGAGCATTTCACCCCCCGCGATGTCGTCCATCTCATGGTGGATCTGCTGCTGGCCGGGGACGAAGAACGGCTGGGGGCGAAAGGCGTGGTGCGGACCGTCTGCGACCCGTGCTGCGGCTCCGGCGGCATGCTCACCATCGCCCAGGAGCACATCACCGCCGGCGAGACACGCGACGGCGAACTCCGGGCCGAGGCCGTGAACCCCGACGCCGATATTCATCTGTTCGGCCAGGAGGTGAATCCCGAGACCTTCGCTATCTGCAAGTCGGATCTGTTCATGAAGTCGGAAGACGGTCGTGACGCGGAGAACGTCCTCTTCGGGAGCACGCTCTCGAAAGACCGCCAGGCCAGTGACAACTTCGATTATCTGATCGCGAATCCGCCCTACGGCAAGGACTGGAAGCGCGACCAGGACGCCGTGCGCGGCGAGCACGACCGGGGCGCCGCCGGCCGTTTCGGGCCGGGGCTGCCGCGGATCAGCGACGGCCAGTTGCTGTTTCTGCTGCACATGCTCGCGCACCAGAAGGACCCGGCTCAGGGCGGCTCGCGGGTCGCGATCATCATGAACGGCTCGCCGCTCTTCACCGGCGATGCCGGCAGCGGCGAGAGCGAGATTCGCCGTTGGATCCTGGAGAACGATCTCCTCGAAGCGCTGATCGCGCTGCCCGAACAGCTCTTCTACAACACCGGCATCGCGACCTACGTCTGGGTGCTGACCAACCGGAAGCGGCCCGAGCGGCGCGGGAAGGTCCAGCTGATCGACGCCACCTCGTTCTGGGTGCCGTTGAGGAAGAGCCTGGGCGCCAAGCGCCGTGAGGTTCCGTTCGACCGGAAGGGCGACATCCTGCGGCTGGTGGCCGATTTCGAGGACGGCGCGAGAGACCCTGCCGGCGAGAACGGCGACGGGGGCGAGTCCGTCGTCAGCCGGATCTACCCGACCACCCACTTCGGGTTCCGGAAGATCACCGTCGAACGGCCGCTCCGGCTGGATTTCCAGACCAGCCCGGGCCGGATCGCCCGCCTCGACGACGAGCGCGCCTTCGCCAACCTGGCCGTATCGCGCAAGAAAGGGGAGGCCAAGGCGAAGGACGAGGGAGCGGGCCGCGAGCAACAGGCCGCGATCCGTGCCGTGCTCGGGACGCTGCCGGACACGCTTTTCCTGGACCGGGCGGACTTCGAGGCCGAACTCTTCCGGGCAGCCAAGGAGGCAGACCTGAAGCTCGCCGCTCCCATCAGGAAGGCCATCCTGGCCGCACTGTCGGAGCGCAACGAGCAGGCGGAGGTGTGCCGGGACAAGCAGGGCCGCCCCGAACCCGATCCGGAGCTCCGGGACACGGAGAACGTGCCTCTCCTGGAGGACATCGAGTTGTTCTTCGAGCGCGAGGTGATGCCCCACGTTCCCGACGCCTGGATCGAGAAGGCCCGACGGGACCCCCAGGACGGAAAGGTCGGGCTCGTGGGCTATGAGATCAACTTCAATCGGTACTTCTACGAATACCGCCCGCCGCGTCCGCTGGAGGAGATCGAGGCTGATATCCGCCAGGTAGAGGAGGAGATCGTGGCCATGCTGCAGGAGACGGCGGGTTAGTGTCTTGAAATGTCGGCAATTGTGATTACTTGCCGACACTTTGGTTCATCGCACAGATGCGGCTAGGCTTCTTGGGTGCCTGACACAAAACGCATTCAAGCAGCCGTATCTGCCGACATTTCGAAGCACACCTCCGATCCGAAACCGTCCCCGCTAGAGAGACTCGGCGAGCAGAGCTTCTTCCGTCCCCGCGACGCGGCCGAACTGGGCGTCCATTCCCGTTCGCTGCGGCGCCTGGTGGACGAGGGAGCCGTCGAACGGGTAGCGCGCGGCCTCTACCGCCTAGCCGGTGCGGAACCGACCGAGCACTACACCGAGGCCGCTGTCTGCGCGCGGGTCCCGGGCGCCATCGTTTGCCTGCTGACCGCCCTGAGCGTTCACGAACTCGGAACCCAGCTCCCTCGGAAAGTATGGATCGCGATTCCACACAAGGCCCGCACCCCCCGCGTCCCGGAACTGCCAATCAGAGTGGTCCGCTTTTCCCAGGCGTCGCTGCGCTACGGGGTCGTCAACGTGAACTTCGAGGGTGTTCCGGCCCGCATCACGACCCCGGCGCGGACCGTGGTGGACTGCTTCCGCTTCCGCAGCGTTGTCGGCCTGGACGTGGCGATCGAGGCGCTGCGCGACGCCCTCTACGACCGTAAGGCGACCGCCGGCCAGATTTGGCGGGCGGCAGAGGCGTGCCGCGCCAGGTCGCTCGTCCGCCCGGTACTGGAGGCGCTGTCCGCATGACGCCCCCGAGGGACATCCGGAATGTTCCCGCGTCCGTTCACCAGCGCCTCCTGAACCTCGCCCGCGACCGGGGCATCGGTTTCAACGTCTTGCTCCAGCACTACGTGGCCGAACGGTTCCTCTACCGCCTCTCGATCTCGGACCAGGTGGACCGATTTACCCTGAAGGGCGCAGCGCTCTTCAGGGTGTGGGCGGAGGGCGATGCGCGTCAGACGCGGGACGTGGACTTCCTCGCCTTCGGACCTGACGATCACGCCGCCATTCGCGCCGCCGTGGCGAACATCTGTAGCGCTTCCTGCCCCGAGGACGGCGTGATCTTCGATCCGGGGTCCATCCGGCTGGCCAATATCCGCGAAAGCCAGCCCTACGCGGGCCTGCGAACCCGGATCAGGGGCAACCTGGGGCGGACACGCCTCCACCTCCAAGTAGACATCGGCTTCGGCGACACCATCTTCCCCGAACGCGAGGTGCAGAACTACCCCACGCTCCTCGACCTGCCGGCGCCCCGTCTCTGGACCTATCCCCGCGAGACAGTGGTCGCCGAGAAGCTGCACGCGATGGTGGAACATGACGCCCTGAACACCCGGGTGAAGGACCTGTGGGACGTCGCGTGTCTCGCCCGTCGCTTCGCATTCAGCGGCGAAGTGCTGCGGACGGCCATCGCCGAGACTTTTCGCCGGCGCGGGACCTCGTTCACGGACGAGAGGCCGATGGCGCTGTTCCCGGCGTACTACGAAGACGCGTTGCGCGAGCGACTTTGGCAGAAGTTGCAGCGCGGGCTCGGAGACGACGCCGATGGTCCGGTCCGGCTCGTGGACGCGGGGGATGAGCTGCGGCGCTTCCTGGGGCCGATCTGCGACAGTTTCCTCGAGGAGCGGCCGTTCACGCAGGTGTGGCCCGCCGGCGGGCCATGGGGGGCGGGGATTCAGGCCCGGACGGGAGGTCAAGGGGATGGGTGAGGGGCGCGGAAGGACTTCGGAGTTCCGGCCGCGGCGCTTCCGGCGATACCCCGACTACCGAGACTCGGGCGTCGAGTGGCTGGGCGAGATCCCGGCGCACTGGGAGGTCCAGAAACTCTCGTGGCTGACCAAGTGTCTAGATGGCAGGCGCGTCCCTCTCAATGCGGAAGAACGCGGCCGAATGCAGGGCGACTATCCGTATTGGGGGGCCAACTCCATCGTCGACCATGTGGATCAATGGTTGTTCGACGAAGAGTTGATTCTTCTCGGCGAGGATGGTGCGCCATTCTTTGATCGGTCAAGACCTGTTGCGTTTCGGGTTGCCGGCAAAATCTGGGTGAACAACCACGCGCATGTGTTACGACCGCGGGCAGAAATGGATGCCGCGTTCTTGGCCGGTACGCTCAATTGCGTCGATTACCGTGCCTTCATCGACGGTTCCACGCGCGACAAGCTGACACAGGGGGACATGAAGGCAATCCCAATACAGTGCCCTCCAGTGCAGGAACAAGGTGCGATTGCTGAGTTTCTCGATCGCGAGGCAGCGAAGATCGATGCGTTGGTGGCGAAGAAGGAACGGCTGATCGAACTGCTTCAGGAGAAACGCTCCGCCCTCATCACCCGCGCCGTCACCCGGGGCCTCGACCCGAGCGTCCCCATGAAGGACTCCGGCATCGAGTGGCTGGGTGAGATGCCAGCTCATTGGGACGTCGCTCCGGTCTACGCGCGCTACGAAGTAGCGCTCGGCAAAATGCTCGACGCAAAGAGGGCGACTGGGGGCTCGCCTGGCAGATACCTGCGGAACATCGACGTTCAGTGGGACGCTGTGAACATCGACGATCTTCCTGAGATGGATTTTCCGCCACCCGAACGCGACCGCTACCGGCTCCGCCCAGGGGACCTTCTGGTCTGCGAAGGAGGCGAGGTCGGAAGAACAGCGAAATGGGCAGGAGCGCTCGAAGAATGCTTCTACCAAAAGGCCCTTCATCGGGTGAGACCGCGGTTCGAGTCTGAAACACCGAGGTTCTTCTACTTTCTGATGTATGCACTAGCTAAACGAGGGGTATTGAACGCCGGGGGGAATCCGAACACGATTGATCACCTCACGGCCATCCAGCTCCGGCACTATCGTGTGCCGTTCCCGCCAAGACTTGAACAAAGCGCTATCTGTGACCACCTTGACCGCGAGACTGCCAAGATCGACGCTCTAGCCGCCAAAGTTCGCGCAGCCATCAACCACCTCAAGGAATACCGCACCGCCCTGATCTCCGCCGCGGTCACCGGCAAGATCGACGTCCGGAGCGAAGCGGCATGACGCTCGAGATCTCCGAGCGCGCTTTCGAAGACGCTATCGAATGTGCGCTGCTCCGGCACGGCCCGGACGCGTGCCCGGAAGACCCAACCGGGGTCGAGGAGCCGCCGCCGGAATACGGAGACGACCCGCTGCCCGGCAGCTTCCTCAAGCGCCGTTCGTCGGACTACGACCGCGCGCTCTGCCTGATCCCGGGCGACGTCGTCGACTTCCTCTTGGCCACTCAGCCAAAGGAGTGGGCGAAGCTGAAACAGCACTACGGCGCCGACGTGAAGCCGCGCTTCCTCGGCCGGCTCTCGCGCGAGATCGCCCGCCGGGGTGCGCTCGACGTGCTGCGAAACGGCGTCAAGGACTCAGGCTGCAAGTTCCGGCTCGCTTACTTCCGGCCAGCAAGCGGTCTCAACGAGGAGCTCCAGCGACTGCATGCGGCCAATCTCTTCGCGGTGGTGCGCCAGCTCCACTTCAGCGAGCAGAGCAACCAGAGCGTCGATCTCGCGCTCTTCCTGAACGGCATCCCCATCTTCACCGCCGAACTCAAGAACCCGCTCACCGGCCAAGACGTCGAAGACGCCATCCGGCAATACCGAAACAACCGGGATCCGCGCGAGCCACTCTTCGCCTACGGGCGCTGCCTCGCCCACTTCGCCGTGGATCCGGACCAGGTGTTCGTGACCACCCAACTCGCCGGCCCGAAGACCCGGTTCCTGCCGTTCAACCAGGGGCGCTTCGGAGGCGCAGGGAACCCGCCGATTCCGCCCACCCGGGCCGGCTATTCGACGGACTACCTCTGGGATCGGATCTGGGCGCGAGACAGCATTCTTGACCTGATCCGCCAGTTCATCCACGAGGTCGAGGGGGAGGACGACCGCGGGCGGAGAACCGGCAAGCACTTCCTCATCTTCCCGCGCTACCAGCAGCTCCACTGCGTTCGCCGGCTCGTCGGCCACGCGCGCAACCACGGCGCCGGCGAGCGTTATCTGGTCCAGCATTCGGCCGGCAGCGGCAAGAGCTTCACCATCGCCTGGCTCGCCCACCAGCTCTCGGTACTGCACGACCAGGACGATCGGCGCGTCTTCGATTCGGTCGTCGTGGTGACCGACCGGCGTGTGCTCGACCGGCAACTCCAGCGGACCATCCGGCAGTTCGAACAAACCCTCGGCGTGGTCGAAAACATCGACCAGACCTCACGCCAGCTCCGCGAGGCCCTCGAAGCGGGCCGGACGATCATCGTCACCACGCTACAGAAGTTCCCCGTCATCGCCGAGCAGATCGGCGAACTCCCCGGAAAACGCTTCGCGTTGATCGTGGACGAGGCGCATTCCTCGCAGTCCGGCGAGAGCGCGAAGAGCGTCAAGACCGTGTTTGCCGCCGGGAGCCTCGAGGAGGCTGAGCAGCAAGAAGCCAGCGCCGAATCCCCGGAAGAGGAGCGCGAGGAGCGCGTGTTGAAAGAGGTCCGTCGCCGCGGGCCGCAGCCAAACCTCTCGACGTTCGCTTTCACCGCAACCCCGAAGCCCAAGACTCTGGAGCTCTTCGGCCGCAAACGGCCGGACGGCAGGTTCGAGCCCTTCCACCTCTACAGCATGCGCCAGGCGATCGAGGAGGGGTTCATCCTCGATGTGCTCGCGAGCTACACGACCTACAAGACCTACTGGCGTCTCCTGAAGAAGATCGAGGACGACCCCCGCTACGACAAACGCCAGGCGGAGTACCTGCTCAAGACCTTTGTCGAACTGCATCCGCACGCCATCGGCGAAAAGATCGCCATCTGCGTCGAGCATTTCGCCGCGCAGACCGCCGGCGAGATCGGGGGACGGGCCAAGGCGATGATCGTGACTCGCTCGCGCCTCCACGCCGTGCACACCAAGCTCGCCCTGGACAGTTATCTGGCGGAGAAGGGCCATCCGTGGAAGGCGCTCATCGCCTTCTCCGGAACGGTGAAGGACGGCGGCGAGTCCTATACCGAGTCCGGCATGAACTCGGCCGGGCAGGAGCGCGTCATCGGTGAAAGGCAAACGGCGGCCGAGTTCGAGAAATCCGACTACCGCTTCCTGGTGGTCGCCAACAAATTCCAGACCGGCTTCGACCAGCCGCTGCTCCACACGATGTACGTGGACAAGAAGCTCGGCGGGGTGAACGCGGTCCAGACGCTGTCCCGCCTGAACCGCACGCACCGCGGCAAGCAGGGCACGATGGTGCTCGACTTCGCCAACGAAGCCGAGGAGATCCAGAAGGCATTCGAGCCGTACTACGAAACCACCCTGCTCTCGGAGGAGACCGACCCCAACCTCCTCTACGAGGTCCAGGAAAGACTGTTCGCCTTCGGGGTGTTCACGACGGACGACGTGGAGACCTTCGCCCGGGTGTACTTCGGCTCCAAGGCAACCCAGGACCAGCTCTACGCCGCGCTGGAACCCTCACTCCAGCGATTCGCCGAACTCTCACCCACCGAGGGAAGCGACTTCCGTGGCCAACTCAGCGACTACGCGCGCCTGTACGCCTTCCTCTCCCAGGTCCTGCCATTCGAGGACACCGACCTCGAAAAGCTCTACGTCTTCGCCCGCTTCCTCCGGCGCTTGCTGCCGGGAGCCCGAGAGGAACTGCCCGCCGAGATCCGGCAGAACATCGACATGGAGTCCTTCCGCATCCAGCGGACGAGCAGCGGACAGATCGGCCTCGAGCGGCAGATCCGGCCGCTCGAACCCGCCGGGAGCAAGGCCCACGGTGTTGCCACCGGGCAGGAACTGGAAGTGCTTTCACGGATCATCGAGGGGTTGAACGAGCGCTTCGGCCTGAACCTTGGGAACGAGCATCGCCTCACGCTGGAGCAACTTCGTTCGGCCCTCGACCAGGACCCCGGGCTCGACGCCAGCGCCCGGGTGAACACCCGCGAGAACGTGCGGCTGACCTTCGACCCCAAGGTCGAGGACCGGATTCAGGAGATCGTCGAGACCAACTTCGACCTCTACAAGCGCATCACCGACGATCCGGATTTCGGCCGGGCGATCAAGGATCTCCTCTTCGACGACTACATCCAGCGGCACCGGCGTGTGGAGGACCTCCTCAAGCTCCAGGAATCGAAGACGCTCGAGTTCAAGTCGAGTCTGCGCTGGAGCCTGAAGGAAGACCGCAAGGACGACAAGCACGTGACCCACGCGGCGCTCAAAACCATCGCCGCGTTCCTCAACACCGAGGGCGGCGACCTCCTGATCGGGGTGGCCGACGACGGCAAGGTGCTCGGGATCGAGCACGACCGCCTGGAGAACGACGACAAGTTCATGCGGCACCTGGCGCAGGTGGTGCGTAACGGCCTCGGCGACCGCGCCGGCACCTGCATCGATCCCCGGATGCAGGTCGTCGAGGGCAAGACGGTCTGCCTCGTGAGCTGTCAGCGGAGTCCCGAGCCGGTGTACCTGCGGTGGAAGGGGCTGGAGAAGTCAGCGGATGGGGATTTCTACCTGCGGAGCGGGCCGGGGACAGTGCGGCTCGGTGTGGAGGACACGGAGAAGTACGTCGCTACCAGGTTTGGCTCGATCTGATCCTTTCCGCATGCACCGCCGATGTGAGGCACGTTGTTTCGAACGGATCCGTCACAGGAGATGCATGGTCGGTCTCGAATCAAGAGGAACTGCTGGTCCGAATCTCGACCATCAACCGGGTGAGTGACGCGCTCCGGGGATCGCACTGCATCACCTAAGTTGTAAGGCTCATCACGCTAGGAGGACAACAACATGGCTGCGGAGTATTGGGGTAGCGTTATCCATGGGCCATTCTTGGTCTGCACTCTGAAGAAAGCGCTCGTTGAGGTGTTCCGCGAAGAAGGGGAAAATGTCGCTTTCCACTGGCTGAAGACAATCAACTCCTGCATTTATGACAGGAAGAGTTTTCATGGAATCCATCGGTACGCAGTACGTCCGCCAAAGACGGAGGACCAAGTGCGGCAATATATAGACGACATCCTATGTCCCGTTAAGGGATCCCCGAGTATTCTTGGGAGGATTCTGCATCGTTGGTACGAAGGGGGGGACTCCCGAACAAACGGAATAAGACTTATGTACCTGGAAGACCGCCTCGTTGGGCCGGGTCAATGGCTGAAACTCTTGGAGTTGGATGATGTCATTTGGTTCTCTACGCTCGAGCATGTCCATCATGACAATCCAGATTGCCCACACGGCAAACGGATAAGGGAAGATCCTGACCAATACGACAACTGGACCGATGGGACGGGCGGATTGCCGCTATGTGAGGAATGCCAGCGCCTCGACTCACCTTAGCTAGGTCTATGCTGGTCGTTGCGCTCACGAATGACCTGAACCAAAGCTGAATTCGAAGGATTCCCACCATAGCCGACCTGTGCGGTGAAAATGTGCGACGCCAGCGCTCTCAGACGAGGGTCTTCAGCGTCTTGTTGACTCCAGAGATGAGGTCGTCGACCTGATCCGGGGCAGGCTCCTTTGTTCTCTTGTGATCACATAGATTCCGGACGTCCCCAAGATGTTGTATGAACCGCCACTGTTCAACATCAACAACACCCGCTTGCTTCAGCAGGTCATTCAGGTTCCCGATGGTAGATTTCTTCCTTCCAAGAGAAACCGAGTGATTGCTACAGACCTGAAGCAGGTGTTTTTCAAGCACAACGCCGGCCACGGCGCCAGCTGCGCGAACGAATCCCTTGTTCGCTAGTTCAGCAGCGGCCTCCAGCTCCGAATCAAAGAGGTCGGCCATCACAAGTTGGCGGATGTCGAACAGTGAACTCTCAAAGCGGGCTCTCACTGCCTTAAGAATTGCAAGTTGCTGTTGAAAGTGTGGGATCGCAGCTTCAAACCCGGCGACCTTCTCCGGTTCTTCGACATCGAATACGCTCGGACGCATTACCGTCACCCGTTGCAACATATCTTCGATGCGGTAGCTCTCGTATGTGATCCGCTTCCTAGGTCGCGGCTTTGCATAGTGCCGAACGAAGTCTGTCAGCCGGTCGGGAAGCAACTGTCTGATGAGGGCTTGCGCTTCTGAGTACCACTGCTGATACCTGGTAGCGAATGGTGGCAATCCTGCGATGAAGGTCTCAGCTTCTGCTCCCAGTTCCTTCTTTGCCGCCGCACGGAATTTCCTTGGGTGGCATTCCGCTTGGATGGATTTTGCGAGTTGCTCCCCCATCGAGATGAGCGACTCCAGGTCCTTTCGGTATCTATCGAGATTGGACGTCACCCTAAAGCTGTCACCTTCCCCGCCGACGTGTGGGTTGCGTCCTCTGACCACGCCTCGGGCGCAAACCCGAAACAGCCCATATCCTCATTCCAGTAGTGAGGAGAGGACTTTACTCCCCATCCGCAGGTCGACCAAATGTTGCTGTAATTCGGACTCTGCAGCCTAGGCGTTCGAAATGCGAGGCCCGCCGCGGCGACGCTCGCGTGACAGCCTCGACATCTCGAATTGACTCTCTCCTGAGCGAATTGCCTCAAGGCGCGTCGTTGTGATCCCGCACACCGTCGCTGTGGGACGCGGTTCATTCCGCTTCGGATACGGGCGTTCCTGACGCGGGAGACTCGATTCAGGGAGCCTTCACCACCCGGCCGTCCCGCATCACGAACCTGACGTCCTCCATCACCCGGACGTTCTCGAGGGGATCCCCCTCGACCGCGATCACGTCCGCCGCGAACCCCGCCTGAATCCGTCCGATCTCGTCTTCGAGGCCGAGCGTCTTGGCCGCAACCGTCATCGCCGACCGTAGGGCATCGGTGGGACTCAAACCCAGCCCCACCATCACCGCGAACTCGCGGGCCGCGGTCTCGTGGGGAAAGATGGTGTCGGAGCCGAAGGCGACGGGGACTCCGGCCGCGAACGCTTCGCCGATCCGGCGGTCGCGCTCTTCCATGAGGTCGCGCGCTTTCTGGATGCTCTCCCGCGGGAAGCCGATCGCCTCTCCCTCTTCCACGATGTAGTTCATGACGTAGAGGGTGGGCACCATCGGGACGCCCCGCTCCTTGAAGAGCCGGATCCCCTCCGCGTCCACGAGCGTCGCGTGCTCGACCGAGTCCACTCCGGCACGGAGCGCGGTGTTGATCCCGGGCGCGCCGTGCGCGTGGACCGTGATCCGCTTCTGGTGGCGGTGCACCTCCTCGACCGCGGCCCGGACTTCCTCCTCGGTGTAGGTGCTGACGTTCGGGTCGTCGCCCGCCGACATGACCCCGCCGGTCATCATCAGCTTGATCCAGTCGGCGCCGTACTTGAACTCCCGCCGGATTGCGAGGCGCAACCCCTCCGGCCCGTCGGCAATCCGGGTGGGCGTCTCGATCATGAGATCCGCCATCAGGTTGTTGAAGTCCCCGTGGCCGCCGGTGGCCGAGATCGCGTGCGGCGCGATGAGCAGCCGCGGCCCCACATGCTGGCCGCTGTTGATGGCGTGCTTGAGGTCCACCGTGCCGTACCAGCCGTCGAACTCGCCCGGCGTCCGCAGGGTGGTGAACCCGGCCCCCAGCATCTTCTGGGCGTTCGCCAGCGCATCGAGCGCGCGCGCTGCGCTCGACCGGGTCATGTCGATCGCGGTCAGGGTGTCCGGGTTGATCGTGAGGTGGGCGTGGAGGTCGATGAGTCCCGGAAGGCAGGTGTAACCCGACAGATCGACCACCTCGCCGGAATCCGGCGGTCCGGTGACGATCCGGCCCTCGCGGACCACGATGTCCCCACCCCCGCCCATGGCTTGGCCGTCGAACACCGACCCGCAGCGGAGCACCGTATCCTGCGCAAGCGCCGACGACCCAACAAGAAGCGCCGCCGGAAACAGGGAAAGCCGAACCAACCGGGTCATGCCGTCGCCTCCGCCATGCTGCAGCGCCGCGGATCGCCGCAGGCGCGTCGAACTCCATCTTCGCCGATGTGGATGCCCTCGAACGAGCCGTGATGCCAGTTCCAGGGGTTCACCACGTCGAACCGGATGCCGCGCGCGGCCGCCTTCTCCCGAACCTTCTCGGGGAAGTCCGCCTCGATCAGCACCGCGCCCGGGGTGGTCAGCGACGGTCCGCCGAACCGCGGCCGGTTCACCGATTCCGCCACCGGCACCCCGAACTGCAACACGTTCAGGCTGTTCTGCAGGACGTTCTGGAGCAGGCTGACGCTCGGCGAGCCGGAAGCCATCACCGGCCGGTCGCCCCGGAAGATGATGTTCGGGGCAACGTAGGCCGAGATCCGGTGGCCGGGGCGGGGCATGACCCGCAGGAAGTGGGCGCCCGCGGCGCAGATGCTCACCCCTTCCGCGAAGAGGCCGTTGCTCCACGGGTAGGACATGCACGAGTGGAGGATGGTCGCGACGTTGCCCGCCGCGTCCACCACCGTCACGTGGTTGCTGCCCGCGGGCGGCGGGGGTTCGCCGGTGCCCGAGACCGGGTGCCCCATCTGGAGCAGGTCGAACCGCATCCGCGCGTAGTCCTTCGAGAGGATCGTCTCGAGCGGCAGCGGGTGGCTCTCGGGATCGTTCTGCCGGCCGCCCTCGGAATAGACGAGGTGGCTGATCCGGATCATCTGGAGCAGGCTCTCGGCGGATTCGACCGGGGGGCCGAGTCCCTCCAGATCGAGGAACTCCAGCATGTGGAGCATCTCGATGATGTGGGTGCCGCCGTTGTCGGGAGGCGGGGACCCGGCAATCCTGAGATCCCGGTACGACCCCCACGCCGGCTCCTGCCAGCGCGGCTCCCAGCGCTCGAAATCCTCGCGGGTCAGAACGCCACCCGCCGCCTGGACGACCTCGCAGACCTTCTTCGCGAAGTCGCCCCGGTAGAAGTAGTCGTTCCCCTCTTCGGCCAGCCGCTCCAGGGTGTCCGCGGCCTGCTTCTGGTAGAGCGTCGCCCCCGGGCGCGGGATCGCGTTTCCGTCGAAGAAGATCTCGCGGCCCGCGGCGGTGCGGCCGATCTTCTCGGACTGGATGAAGACTTCGCCCCAGAGGAACGGGTGCATCTCGAAGCCTTCCCGGGCGTAGCCGATCGCGGCAGCCATCAGGTCCTTGCGCGGCAGCGAGCCGTGGCGGTCGTGGGCCGCCTCGAAGCCGCCCCACCAGCCCGGCACCGCCACCCCGCGGCCGGTGGCCAGGTCGTGCACGCCGTAGCCGGGAAGGGGCGCCATCGGCGTGTTCACGTTGCCGTTGACGTAGGTGGTTTCGCCGGTCGCCTGGTCGAAATACATCTGGGACAGGCAGCCGGTGATGGTGGTCATGTGCGGCTCGACCACGGTCTGGGTGATCGAGGCGGCGAGTGCCGCGTCGCAGGCGTTCCCGCCGCGTGCCAGGATCTCGACGGCGGCGCGGGTCGCGAGCGGATGCGAGGTGATCGCCATGCCGCCGATTCCCTCGGCGGGGGCCTTCTGGCCGAAGTGCGCGAGGCCGATGAGGCGCTGGCGCTCCGCGGCGTCGGGGGTGGGGGGAGCGGCTGCCGCTCGGGTCGTCGGGAGCGCCGCGCCGGCGAGGCCGGCCGCGGTGGCGCCGAGAAACGTTCTCCGGGAAGTGCGGACTTTCATGGGGAAACCTCCGGGAAGGCGAACCTACCATCCCTGTCGGCGCCAGCGCACCGACCTCGGGTTCACCGAGTTCGCTTGGCACCGACTTCACGCTCCGCTGGATGGGATCGGCGTTCATTTGCCAGCCGGATGAGTTCAATCGGCGTCCATTTCCTAGTCGGACGGAATGGATCGGCGTCTATTTCGGGATCGGCTGGATGGAATCGGCATCTATTCCACGGTCGGATCGTTTGGACTGGCGTCTATTTCACGTTCGCCTGAGCTGAATGTGCACCCCGGCGCTTGTCCGAGGCCCTTAGTGAAGCAGTCGGGGGGGCGGCGGCGCATTGTAGGTGCGCCGTCCGGGCGCGCTGCCGACGCGCTTTTCGACCGCCTCTCGGCGGTCGATGCCGGCCGGAGGCCGGCGTTCCGCTGTCGCGCGCCATCTGCGCGAGGGGCGGGACGCGGTGCCGACCGGAGGTCGGCGTTCCAAGCCGTCCCCGCGATTTTTCTCTGTCAGCGATGCGCGATCTCGCTGCGCTACCGCGCAGCGCTGCCGGTCTGAAGACCGGCGTTCCCTTTCCCTACCGTGAGGGGAGGTCCGGAAGCAACCGGTCGCGGACCCAGTCGAATTCGGGCTCCAGCGTCAGGGCCCTCTCGTACGCCGCGCGGGCCATGTCGTGCTCCTTTTCCCGCGCGTAGGAAAGCCCCAGGAAGGCGTGCGCCTCCGGCTCACCCCACCAGAAGACCCCCGCGGGAGCACCCTCAGCGAAGCGCGCGACCGCCTCCTCCAGCTTGCGGCGGGCCTCCTCCTTGTTCCCGAAGGGACCCGGCGCCATGAGGAGGTTGACCCCCTTCAGGTAAAGGGCGCGCGGGTCATCGGGCATCAGTTCCAGGGCCCGATCGAGCGTCTCCCCGGCCCGCCAACCCCAGCGCATTCCCGACAGCATCCCGGTGATCCGCTCCTGATAGACCTGCGACAGCACGAGCAACGTGTCCGCGTCGTTCGGCTGCGATTCGAGCCGCGTCTTGAGCAGCGATTCAGCCTCCTTCAGCAGTTCCTTCCGGATCGGCTCGTTCCGCCGCTTGGTCTGCCGGTTCGCCCCACGGACACGGTGCAGGCTGGCGACCCGCCAGAGCGCCCAGGCGCGGGTCAGGTCGTCGGTGTCCGCGAGCGCTTCAAGTGCTTTCCGGCCGGAGTCGGTGTCTCCGGCGTAGTAGGCACTCTCGATGGCGAGCAGCGACGGCTCGGGAGGAGCTTGGGCGAAACACACCGCCGGCGCCACCAGCAGGCACGCGGCGCGAACCAGGGACATCCGACCCCTACTCCGGTTCCTGCGGGATCGCCCAGGCCGCCTCCACGGGGAAGCCGTCCTTCCAGACGCCGGCGATTGCCGTGCTGCGGGTCAGGTCGCCTTCCAGATCTCCCGCCACCAGCAGCAGGTCGGCGATCCGGCCCTCCTCGATGCGCCCCCGGTCCTGAATCCCGAAGGCGTCGGCGGCGTTACCGGTCGCCGCGGCGAGCGCCTCGGCTGCGTTTAGTCCGGCGCGCGCGAGCAACCGCAGCTCGCCGTGCATGGAGATCCCGAACCCGGTCCCCGGGTTCGGCGCGTCCGTCCCGGCGAGGATCCGCACCCCGGCGGCGTGGAGCCGGCGGACGCTCTCGACGGCCGCCTCGCTGGTTCCCATCGGTCGCGGGAAGGTCCCCATCAGCGTCTGGCGCTGCATCTCCGAGACATCCTCCCCGCGCGTCTCCTCGAGCAACGCCGGCCCCATCGAGTCTCCGGCGGCCGCGACCCGCACCGAGAGCGTCGGGACAACAAAGACTTCGGCTTCCGCAAAGCGGGCGGCGGCGTCCTCGGCGATGACCTCATCGCCCCAAATGTGGACCAGCCCGTCCACACCCATGGCAAGGGCGGCGAGCCCATGCTCCAGAGTGCTCACGTGGATCACCGCGAGCAGCTCCTCGGCGTGGGCGGCCTCGATGACCGCCGCGATCGTCTCCCGGTCGAGCGTCGGAATCTCTCTGCCGATGGTGCTGCCATCCTCCCAGATGATCTTGATCCAGTCGGAACCTTCCTCCTTGCGTGCCGCCACGAAGGCCGGCGCCTCTGCCGCGCTGGTGAGCGTCGTAATCGGGACCCCGAACTGGGTGCCGTGACCCCCGGGCGCGGTCGCCAGATTGCCCGCGGAGAAGAGGTCGGCCTCGCTGCCGCGGCTGAGCGTCTCGCGGGCCCGCCGCTTGTTCGCCGCGAGTGACGGCGCCGTGGACTGGTCGAACACTGTCGTCACCCCGAAACGCAGAGAGTCGTTCAGCACCATCCCGTAGGTGTGGGTATGGGCGTCGATCAGACCCGGCGTCAGGGTGTAACCGCGGCCGTCCACCCGGGGAAGGCCGTCCGGCAGGTTGAGCCGCGCTCCAACCGCCCGGATCCGCCCTTCCTCGACCCACACGTCCCGGTGCGGCCGAAACTCGTCCCCGTCGAATACGGTCACGTCCACGACCGCGAAATCCGTCTCCGGGAGCGGCCCGCCCGGCGGGTCCGCCGGCTCCGGGACCGGGAGCGTGGCCAGCACCCCGACGAATACGGCGATCCCCGCCGCCGCGATCAGCGGATCACGCCGCCAGAGCGGACGCTCGGAGGATTCGCGCGAGGTCATTTTCGTAGCCCGAACTCCGTCACTTGCCGGAGAATCGCCGCAGGCCCGCCGCCGCGATGGCGAGGAAGACCGCGGTCTCCGCGGCCAACAGGCCCACATGAAGCGCGGTCGGTTGCCCCAGATCCAGGTTGATCACCTTCAGCGCGAGCTGCCCGAGGTGGAACGCGGGGAGGACGATCGCGAAGTCCTGCAAAAACCCGGGCAGCATGTTGATCGGAAACCAGAGTCCGGAGAGCACCGACATCGAGATGAACACCAGGTTCACCACCGCCACCGCCGCCTGCTGTTTCGCCCACGCCCCGATCGCGAGCCCAAGGGCGCACAGCGGCAGCACCCCGGCGAGGATGGTTCCGGCGAGCGAAAACCACTGCCAGCGGTGGAGTTCGACCCCGGCGGCGTAGGCGCCCAGCAGGAACAACCCGAGGAGCACCACGGCCCCGAAGATCACCGCTACCGCGACCCGGGCGAACAGGTAGGCGACGGCGGGCATCGGGGTGGTCCGCTTCAGGAGCAGGGCCCCGGAGTCGCGCTCGTGCGCGAGCCCGACCCCGAAGCCGAAAATGGACGGGCCGAAAATGCCGAACACCCCGTACGTCGCCAGCATGTAGGTCGGCACGGTGAGGGAAACCCCGCCTCGTTGGAACAACACCGCAAAGAACAGATAGAAAAACAGCGGGAAGAGGAGCGTCGGGACGGCGAATGCCGGCAGGCGGAAAGAACTCAGGAACTGGAAGCGCGCTTCCAGCAGCGCGATCCGCACGTGCCCCAGGAATCCGCGGCGGAAGGCGGGGGCGGCGGACGCCGGCATCTACGACGACTCCTCCGGCCCGGCGCCGTTCTCTCCCGCGCCGCCGCCGGTGAGCGCGAGGAACGCCTCCTCGAGTCCCACCCCGGCCACCGTCAGGTCGCTCAGCTCCGGGTCGAGGGCGAACATCCGGCGGAGCAGCGCCTCCGGCTCGGCGCTGACGATCTCGAGGTGCTGTCCCTTCATCTCGACCCGGGCGGCCTCGGGGAAGCCGCGCGCGGCTTCGGGGCGGATGCTCGTGACGCAGCGCACGACGCGGCCGGACGTCTGGGACTTGATCGCCGACGGGCTCCCCTCCGCGATCAACCGCCCGTGGTGGATCACGGCGATCCGGTCGGCGAGGGCATCCGCCTCTTCGAGGTGGTGCGTCGTGAGCACGGCGGTGCGCCCCGCCGCCTTGAGCCCCCGGATTTCGTCCCAGAGGCGGCGGCGGCCGTCGAGGTCGAGGCCGGCGGTCGGCTCGTCGAGGAACACCAGCTCGGGATCCCCCGCCATCGCCAGCGCGAACATCACCCGCTGCTTCTGCCCGCCGGAGAGCTTCCCGAACCGCCGGTCGCGGAGTTCTCCCAGACCCGCCATGTCCAGCAGCCGCCCCATCGGCAGCGGCGCCGGGTAGTAGGCCCGAAAGAGCGCCAGGTGCTCTCCGACGGAGAGCGTGTCCGGAACGCCGGAGATCTGGAGCATCGCCCCCCGCCGGAGACGGACCTCCGCGGCGTCGGGGACGCTGCCGAACACCCGCGCGGTCCCTTTCTGAACCTGGAGGGTGCCGAGGAGCAGGCTGACCGCGGTGGTCTTTCCGGCACCGTTCGGGCCGAGCACCGCCAGCACCTCCCCCTCCCGCACCCCGAGGTCGAACCGGTCGAGCGCCAGGACGTTCCCGTAGCGGTGGGTGACGCCGTCGAGCCGCGCGAGCGGCGAACCGGGGGCGGGTGGGGATGGCAACGTGGGGAAAGCTCGCGGAGGGTTTGTGGCGGCGAGGCGTCGGGAATAATACGGACGGCGGGCCGGGGATATTACGGCCCTCGTTAGAATCGCCCCCCTTCGGACGCAGTTACAGCTTGGCAATCAGAACCCAGACCATCGGCGATCGGGTGCGGAGGCGGGAAGACCCGCGGCTCATCACGGGTCAGGCGCATTACACCCCGGACATCCCCCTTCCCGGCGCCCTCCATCTCGCGGTCGTTCGCAGTCCCTATCCGCACGCCGAAATCGTCGAGATCGACACCGAGGAAGCCGCCGCCGCGCCCGGCGTCGTCGGGGTCTTCACCGCGGCGGACATCCTGCCGACGCTGAAAAAGCCCTTCCCGGTGGCCCGGG
This sequence comes from Candidatus Marinacidobacterium sp., assembly GCA_965250045.1. Lineage (GTDB taxonomy): Bacteria > Acidobacteriota > Vicinamibacteria > Marinacidobacterales > Marinacidobacteraceae > Marinacidobacterium. The sequence goes on along the minus strand of OZ252286.1, from coordinate 1,090,224 downwards.
CGCCGGACTCCGGCGCGTTCACCGAGCTCCACCTTCCCAAGCGCTGGGCGCTCGCCGACAAGAAGGCGCTCACGGTGGGCGATCCGGTAGTCGCGGTGGTCGCCGAGACGCCCGAACAGGCGGCCGACGCGGCGGCGCTGGTCTTCGTGGATTACCGGGACCTCCCCGGAGCCGGAGATTCGCGGGTTGCCCGCGCCGACGGGGCGGAGCCGCTCTATCCCGACGTCGAGGGGAACCGGGCCTTCGTGTGGGAACTCCATCCCGAAGGCGCCCCGGAGGCCGCGCAGGGTGAGGTCGAGGTGTCGCTCGACTTCCGGATCCAGCGCCTGATCCCGAGCGCCATGGAGCCGCGGGCGGTCGCCGCCCGGGTGGACGGCGACCGGATCACGATGTGGACCTCCACCCAGTCCGCGCATCGGGTGAAGTCGAGCGTGGCGCGCATTCTGGGAATCCCCGAGGAACGCATCCGGACCATCGCCCCCGAGGTCGGCGGCGGCTTCGGCGCCAAGGCGAACCTCTACGCCGAGGAGGTCCTGGTCCCCTGGCTCGCCCTGCGGCTGGGCCGCCCGGTCCGCTGGTACGCCACCCGGACCGAGGACTTCCAGACCACCACCCACGGCAGAAACCTCTTCGTGACGCTCGGCGTCTCGGCCGACCGCGACGGACGGGTGCGGCATTGCGACCTGGACGTCCTCTACGACTCCGGCGCTTACTTCAGCCGGCCCGGACCCACCACTCCCTCCCTCACCGGGGCCATGATCGTCGGTCCCTACGACATCCGCTCCGTCCACGCCCGGGCCGAGGGGGCGTTCACGAACACCGCGCCGAACGAGCCCTACCGGGGGTCGGGACGCCCGGAGGCCACCTACCTGATCGAGCGGGCGCTCGACGTGCTGGCCGGCCGGCTCGGGATGGATCCGGCGGACATCCGCCGCCGCAACCTGATCCCGGCGCACAAGTTCCCCTACCGGACGGCGACGGGGCTGACCTACGACAGCGGGGAATACGAAAAGGCGCTCGATCTGGCGCTCGAGGCCGGCGACTACGCGGGTCTTCGGGCCGAGCAGGTCCGGCGGCGGGCCGAGGGCGGCGGAAAGCTGCTCGGGATCGGCCTCGCCTGCTACGTGGAGATCTGCGGATTCGGTCCCTGGGAAGCCGGGGGCGTGACCGTCGAACCCGACGGTTCGGTCACGGTGCGGAGCGGCACCTCGCCGCACGGGCAGGGACACGAGACGGCGTGGGCGCAGATCGCCGCCGCTCAGCTCGGCGTCCCAATGGACGACGTGACGGTGCTCCACGGAGACACCGACGAGTGCCCCCGCGGGATCGGCACTTTCGGAAGCCGCAGCGCGCCGGTGGGAGGGTCGGCTATCTTCAACAACGCCGAGACCGTCCGCGAGCGGGCCAGGGAACTCGCCGCGCACCTCCTCGAGGCGGCCGTCGAAGACATCCGTTTCGAAGCCGGCCAGTACTTCGTCGCCGGCTCGCCGGCCCGCGCCGTGGGCTGGTCCGAAATCGCCGCCTACGCCTACGCGCCGGACGCCCCGGAAGACGCGGCCGGCGCGCTCACCGCCGACGTGGACTTCAAGCCTCCCGCCGAGACCTTCCCCTTCGGCAGCCACCTCTGCGCGGTCGAAATCGACCCCGACACCGGCGCGGTCGAGATCCTCCGCTACATCTCGGTGGACGACTGCGGGCGGGTGATCAACCCGCTGCTCGCCGAGGGGCAGGTGCACGGCGGGCTGGCCCAGGGAATCGCGCAGGCACTCTACGAAGAAGCGGTCTACGACCCGGACGGCAATCTCCTGACCGCGTCCCTGCTCGAATACGCGGTCCCGAGGGCCGACATGCTGCCCTCCTACGAACTGCACCGAACAGTCACGCCGACCCCCGTGAACCCGCTCGGAGTGAAGGGGATCGGTGAGGCGGCGACCATCGGCTCGACGCCGGCGGTCGTCAACGCCGTGATGGACGCGCTACGCCCCTTCGGGGTGGAACACCTGGATACGCCGCTGACCCCGGAGAAGGTCTGGCGCGCGATGCAGGACTGAGCGGAACCATAGAACGACATTATATGTCGCGCTCCGACATCTGTCTGTCGGGCACCTGGGAGTGACGCTACGAAACTACGCTACGCCGTGTAGCCATACGCGACGTAACTTGTCCTTCTTCGGGTTGTTCCATCCCGCCCCGCGAGGCACTCCGCGTTGCCCGGTTGTCGGTTTCACCGCCTAACGCTGCGCCGTCTCACCCTCGCAGCGACATAAACCGGCACTATCCGATCCGACCGACGGCTTCCGGGCCGCCAGCCGATTCGGCACGCGGGCTACGGACTCGCTGAGCTCTTGCCCGTGCTCTTGATGACTTCCATCGCGGTCGCGACGAAGCCGCCGACGTCCGATAGGTTGGCGGGAAGAATGAGGGTGTTCGTGGTCCGGGCGAGGTTGCCGAATTCCGATACGTACTGTTCGGCCACGCGGACCCGGGCAGCTTCCTGCCCACCGGGAGCGGAGATGGCTTCTCCCACCTGGCGAATCCCCTCGGCGGTGGCCGTGGCCACCGCGAGGATGGCCTGCGCCTCGCCTTGCGCCTCGTTGATCTGGCGCTGGCGCTGGGCTTCGGATTCCCGGAGCACACGTTGTTTCTCGCCCTCGGCGCGGTTGATCTGCGAGTCCCGATCCCCTTCCGAAGCGAGGATGGTGGCCCGCTTCTCCCGCTCGGCGCGCATCTGCTTTTCCATGGCGTTCAGCACGTCGGTCGGCGGCGTGATGTCACGGATTTCGTAGCGGAGTATCTTCACCCCCCAAGGGTCGCTGGCGCGATCCACCTCCTGAACCACGCACGCGTTGATCGTCGCCCGCTCCTCGAAGGTCCGATCCAGATCGATTTTGCCGACCTCGCTACGAAGCGTGGTCTGCGCGAGCTGCGCAATCGCGAACCCATAGTCGCCAATACCGTAAGAAGCGCGCTGCGCGTCCACGACCTGCATGTAGAGGACGCCGTCCACCGAGATCTGGACGTTGTCGCGGGTGATGCACACCTGCTGCGGGACATCGATGGCGCGCTCCTTCAGCGAATGCCGGTAGGCCACGCGGTCCAGGAAGGGGATCAACAGGTGGAAACCGGCCCTGAGACTGGCGCGGTAGCGGCCCAGCCGTTCCACCACGAAGACCTGCTGCTGGGGGACGACCCGGGCGGTGCGAGCCAGGATGATCACGGCGACGATCGCGATCATCACCGTGACAATTGAGAAATTCATCACTTGTTCCTCCCTCGTTCAGGCGCCTGGCGCCCTCGGAGTTTCATTCCGGATCGACAAACAGCGTGATGCCCTCCATACGGACGACACGCACGCTCATTCCGGGCTCGATCGGTTGCCCGGAGGCCGTTCGCGCCGGCCAGGACGAGCCGCGGAAATCGGCATTCCCGGGCTTGCCCGGCCGGATGGCCGAGATTGCGGTTCCGGTCTCTCCGACCAGCGAGTCGCTCCCGACGCGGCCCGTATCCACGGGCGCGGTGAGGCGGGCCCTCAGGAAGAAGGCCGAAACCGCGAGGAGGGAGAAAACCAGGAATTGCAGGGCCAGACCGGTCATTCCGGCGCCGGCCAGCAGGCCGACGATGATCGCCGCGATCCCGGCGAAGAGGAGCCATAGTTCCCCGCCGGCCAGTAATTCAATCGCGGCAAGGACGATCCCGGCCGTAACCCAGATCCACCAAGCCACGAGCCGGACTCTAGCAGCGTGTGGACAAGGTCACGCGTCGTTCGGCTGGCGATGCATCCCGGCTGAACCGCGCCTCTTCGAGGCGCTCATCGTTGCACGGTGCTCAACCGGTGGTCCACCGCCCAGGGGCCTCGGGACCCGAGCCGATCTCCAGTCCCCAGGCGCGCCAGCCGGGAACTTCCCGCCGCGCGAACAGCTCGATCTTCGCCTGTTCCGGGAACATCCGCTCGATCCGACGGCGCACTTCTCCCGGCTTTTGTGAATGGCCTTCCCGTTCCGCACGGACGAGCTGCCGCTCGTTGCGCGTTCCCCGCGGCGTCGGGATCCGGCCGCGCCGGAACACCAGACACAGCTCGCACTGGCTCAGCGTGTAGAAGCCGGGATTCACCCGGGCCTTGTCCCAGACGAAAGCCACGGTCGCCCACGCGAATCCCCAGGCCTTCCCCAGCTCAATCGCCTGGTCGAGATGGGGATTGGTGGCCCACAGGAAGAGGAGGCATTCATCCGCCGCGATCTTCCCGATCGGGAGCTTCTTCAGATCCTGGAGGGTGACCGTGGCGTAGTGCCGGATCGCCCCGCCGGTGTCGCCGCTCGCCGGGCCCGCATGCTGCAGCTGGCCCTTGTAGTCCCACGGCGGGTCCGCGTAGATGATCCCGAAACGCTCCTGCGGGAGCGGCGGGAACTCCGGTCTGCCGGCCGGCGATCCGTTCGGGTGCAACGGTTCCCGGGTCAGAGGGCCTGCGCGAAGTCGGCGATCAGGTCTTTCGCCGCCTCGACCCCGGTGGAAAACCGCATGAGTCCCTCGTTGATGCCCATGGCGGCGCGCGCTTCCGGCGGAAGGCCGCTGTGGATGGCGGCGGACGGACGGATGATGAGCGATTCGACCCCGCCGAGGCTCGCCGCCACCGTCGGAAGCTCGAGGCGCGACGCGAAGGCGTCGGCTGCCTCCCCTCCGCCCTGGTGGACGAAGGCCAGCATTCCCCCGAACCCGCCGCTGAGCAGGCGGGCGGCCCGGGCGTGCTGGGCGTGCGAGGGCAGACCGGGATAGTGGACCTCGGCGATCTCGGGACGTCCCTCGAGGAAGCGGGCCACTTCGAGCGCGTTCGCCGACTGCTGGCGCACCCGGAGACCGATGGTCTTGAGCCCGCGTTCCAGCAACACACACGCGTGCGGATCGAGCGAGCCGCCGAGATGGTCGAGCGTGAGCTTGATCCGGCGCACCCGTTCCGCGGTGCCCGAAAGCGAACCCGCCACCAGATCGTTGTGGCCGTTCATGTACTTGGTGGCGCTCTCCATCACCAGATCGAAGCCGAGTTCCGCCGGACGGCAGAGCACCGGGCTGGCGAAGGTGTTGTCGATCATGGAGATCAGGCCGTTTCCCCGCGCGAACGCCGCCACCGCTTCCAGATCGGCCATCTGAACCAGTGGATTCGTCAGGGTCTCGACGTAGATCAACCGCGTCGAAGGCGTGAGCGCCGCCTCCCAGGACGCCGGGTCCTGGGGATCGATCTTGGTGTGGTTGATCCCCCAGCGAGGCAGATCGTGCTCGAGCATGTTGGCGGTTCCGCCGTACACCACGTCCTGGACCAACAGGTGATCCCCGGCGCTCAGGAACGTGAGGAGCGCCGTCGAGATTGCCGCCATCCCACTCCCGGTGACGAGGGCGTCCTCGGTTCCTTCCAGCGAGGCGATCCGCCGGTGGAGCACCGTGTGGTTCGGGCTGTTCGAGAGCCGCAGGTACCCGACGTCGTGGTACTCCTCGCCGTGGTACTCGAAGTTCGCGGTCTGGAACACCGGCGTCGAGACCGCGCCGAACGGACGGGGGTGCAGCGCGCCTTCGTGGACGGCGCGGGTATCGAGGCTCTGGGAACGATCGTCGTCAGACAAGCGGAACTCCTTCAGGAGCGGTTGGTGACGGGAGCTTCGTAGGCAGCCGCCATCAGGGGGTTTTCGACGAGCTCCACCCGGATCACGCCCTGGAAGCTCGCCGGGAGGCGCCGCGCCAGCTCCCCGTGCACATGGCGGCAGAGGAACTCGGCGGTGGTGTTCTCGCCCGGGAACACCTCGTCGAGATCTGCGTAACGGAGCGGCGCGAGCGCTTCGCCGAGCGCCTCCTTGGCCCAGCCGAGATCCAGCAGCACGCCGTGTTCGTCGAGTTCCGGGCCGCGGAACTCGGCGGTGACTGCGTAGGTGGCCCCGTGGCGGTTCTGGGCCGGGCCGAAGATCTCGCCGCGGAGCGCGTGCGAGCACATGACGTGGTCCCGAACGGAGATGCTGAACAGGTCGGACGCGCCTCGAAGGCGCCCGACTGTACCGCGCCGGACCGGGCGGGCGAATCCGTACACTGCCCCAGGAGGAACTTTATGCCTGATCCATCGTTCGATCCCGTTGTGATCGCTGAGGAAATCAGCGCCGCCCGCATCGCCGGCGGCCGCCTGGCCCCATTTACCGGCCGCGTCTCCGGGTTCGGCCTTGCCGAGGCGTACCAGGTGGCCGGGATCGTCGCCTGCCGCCGGGCCGCCCGGTCCCCGGTGGTGGGTCGCAAGATCGGGTTCACGAACCCCGCGCTCTGGGAGAAGGCCGGTTTGACGCAACCCGTCTGGGGATCCATGTTCGAAGAGTCGGTGCTTCGAACCGGCCCCCGCGGTGAGGGGCCAACCATCTCGATGGCCGGCGCCGTCGAGCCGAAGATCGAATGCGAGGTGGTGGTGGTGCTCCGCTCGGCCCCGAACCCGGGAGACCGGGGCGCGGCGGTCGCCCGCCACGTGGCCGAGCTCGGCCTCGGCTTCGAGGTCGTGGACTCGCCGTATCCCGGCTGGGCGATGCGCCCTGCCGACGCGGTGGCCGCTGGCGGGATCCATCACGGGCTCGCCGTGGGACCGCTCGTCCCGGTGGACGATCCGGAGGCCGCCGCGGCCGCGATGGCCGCCCTCGTCGTGTCGATGACCCGGGCGCCGGCCGGTGATCCCGCGGCCGCCGAACACGTGGCCGACGGAGCGGGCCGCATGGTCCTCGGGAACCCGCTGGACGCGGTCGGCGTATTGGCGGAGATGGCGGCGGATCAGGGAAATCCGCTCTGCCCGGGCGAGATCATCACAACGGGGACCCTGACCCCTCCCCTCGCAGCCGCCGCGGGGGAGTTCTACCGGGCGGAGGCTGGCGCCGGCGCGCTGCCGCCTGCGGCGGTGGAGCTAATGTGATGTGCTCAGTGTCTCGTCTGACACTCCGATACGAACGGAGACATGGCCCCGAAGGTCGATCCGGACCGTGACCGCCAGCCGCCGCCCCCGTCCCCGCCGCCCCCCCACGACCCCGCGGTTCCACAGATTTCTGGAATACCAACGGGCGCCGCATACCTGCCTGCACGAACTGCTGCGCGAGTACGGCGATTTCATGCTTTGGCGCAGCCTGCAAGACGCCTATGTCGTGAACAACCCCGAGTTCCTGCGTCCGATCCTCTCGCAGAGCTACGAGCATTTTTCCAAGAAGACGCTGGGCTACCGCGTGCTCGCGCAGATCATGGGCAAAGGCCTCGTTACGAACGACGGGCCCGACTGGGTTCGGCAGCGGCGACTCGTCCAGCCTTCCTTCAGCCACCGGACGGTCCAGAGCTTCGACCGGACGATCAACGCGCTGGCCGCGTCCATGCTGGACGAGTGGGATCGGCGGGCGGCCGACGACCGCATCTGGCTCGACCGGGAGATGAGCAAGCTCACGTTCCGGATCGTCGGAGCGACCCTGTTCGGACGCCACATCGAGGGCTATGCCGATGAAGTTCGCGAGATTTCGGAAATCACCAACCTGCAGCCGTTCGAACCGCGCGCCCTGATGACCCTCCATTCCTGGCTTCCCACCCCCTACAACCGCAAGTTCAAGCGCGCCCGGAAGCGGCTCGACAGCGTCGTCTACGGAATACTCGCCACCCGCAGCCGCGCCGGCGACGGGACCGGGGACATCCTCGACCGCCTGATTCAGGCGCGTGACGAGGATTCGAGCGAAGGCATGGACGACCGCCAGCTCCGCGACGAAGTGGTGACCCTCCTGCTGGCAGGACATGAAACGTCAGCCACCGCGCTCTCGTGGACTCTCTATCTGCTCGCCACCCATCCGGAGGTCGAAGCGGAATTGGTGCACCACCTCGCTTCCGGGCTCGGCGGAGAATCACTAACGGGACAAAACTTGTCGCGTGTCCCGTACTTGAAACAGGTCGTTCAGGAAGCGATGCGCCTTTATCCCCCGGTGTGGGCCTTCGCCCGGCGCGCCGAGCATGAAGAAGAGTTCGACGGATATCTGCTCCCCGCGCACGCCTACGTGGCCATCGTTCCCTACGCCCTGCACCGGCACCCGGAGTTCTGGCCCGACGCCGAGCGATTCGACCCGGAACGCTTCCATCCGGAACGCAGCAGGAATCGGCATTTCTTCTCGTATCTGCCGTTCGGCGCGGGCCCGAGAACCTGCATCGGCGCCGGAATGGCGATGCTCGAGATCCAGCTCGTGTTGGCCCAGATCGTCCAGCGCTTCCGGGTCCGGGTGGCCCCGGACCATCCGATCGAAGCGGCCGCCAAAGTCACGCTGAAACCGCGCTACGGAATCCCGGTCACCCTGAGCCGGCGCTGAGCGGCGCGTTCGCCCGTAGCCGCCGCCGGTTCCGAACCGCCCCTGCCGGTAGAGTCCGGCTCCCTACCCTCGAAGCGGCACCCGCAAGGCCGCCGGGATCCTCCCGGGAAAACCGGGTCCTGAGAAATGACTGAGCCAGCGAGCGAAGCCGACCTCGGCAACGTTTTCGTCTCCAACTACCCGCCCTATTCGCGCTGGAGCCAGGACCAGGTCCCTGCCGCACCCCCGCTGCAGGCGGGGCGGCGCCGCGGTCACCCGAGATCGAGGATCGGTCCGGGCGGTCCGACCCGGCTAGCCGGGCCGCGGCCGATGCCCGGAAGCGGCGGGCGCCGCGTCAGTTCTTGATGTCCACGCCAGCCATGAGCGCGAAACACTTCACTTCCAGAACGGCGCCAGCGGCGGCGGGATCCTCCGGCGGCGCCGTCTGGTTGTCCACCCCCGCGAGGATCGGCGCGCCCGAAACGTGGACCTTCCAGTTCCGCGGAACCCGCAGATCCACCCCGCCGCAAAAGGCGGTCACGTCCAGGAGCGCCCCCTCGGGCGCCAAGGCCGCTTCCCGGAGATCCAGCTCGACGCCGCCGAACATCGCGGTGATCGTCCCGCCCCGGAAGCTCCTGGACCCGTTCCGGTTCTCGATTCCCCCGAACGCCACGAAGTGGCGCACGGAGTCCTCACCGTCCGCCGGACGCCGCGCGCCGGACCGCAACAACACGAGCGCCGCGCCGAAGACGATCAGCAGGAGGGGCCAGAGAACGTCAGAGAGCACCTCTGGGAAGAAACCCAACCGGTCCGCGAGCAGAACAGCTCCGATCCCGATGGCCAGCCAACCGGACGCCGGCGGCGCCGACCGATGCAGCAGCTGCAAGACCCCGAAACCTACGAGGAGCAGCGGCCAGAAGGTGGAGATGAGGTCTCCGAGGTCCCATAGATCTATGCGGTCCAGGAGCAGGCCCGTCCCGAACAGCAGGATCGCCGCGCCGACGACTCGTTTTCCCGACATGATCTCCGTTTCCTGCTGCGGCCCGCGAGGCGAACGCCGCCGCGCGGAACGCCGATCATATTCCCCCGGGCCTTCGTCGGTCCGCGGAACTGGACTCGGGGGAGGCCGCACGCTCCGCCACCGCCGCTCGATGAAGATGTTGTCCAGGAACCGGCCCCGGCCGTCCATGCTGATCGCCACCTGGTGCGTCTGCAGGAACCCGGTGACGCCTCCGAGGTGTCTGCGAGCCTTGATCGGTATTGAAGATCTCCGGCGTCCCGAAGCGCGCCCGCGCCTCTTCGAGCGCCTGCACCCGAAACACCGCATCCATCGTGTTCGAGAGTTCCCCGGACAAAATGCGGCGGGAGTACCAGTCGAGCACCGCCACCAGTTAGATAAACCCATGAGCCATGGGGGATATAGGTGATGTCGGAGGCCCCGACCCGATTCGGACGGGTGACCTCCACATCGCGCAGCGGTAGGGGTCGCGCTACGGCCCCAAGGAACTGTCCCACGGCATTGGGGACGTTGATTTCACCGATCGCGGGCTGGCCGGCATCACCGCAGTCTGCGCCTTCTGGTTAACAGCCGGTCGCAAAAGCCACGCGGCGTTCGACCGGCGATCCATCCCGGCTGAACCACTCCGCTTCGCTCCGTTCTGCCTTGCGTTTCGGTCGAAATACACTCGGGCCAGTTCTCCCGGTGGGGGCTCCTCCCTCACGCGCCCTGTCAGCCGGGCGCCTCGCCCCCACTGGGAGGACTGGGCGGTCTCGGCGCCCACCTGGGTTCCACCACCGGCTGACGGCGCTCACTGCAGAGAGGCGTACTGCCACTCGCCCGGATGGCGCCGCCGGGAAGGAACGCCGGTCTTCAGACCGGCACCGCCCCGCGGAGCGGAGCGGTGCGAAAGCGCGCATCGCCAACAGAGAAGAAGCACGGGGACGGTTTGGAACGCCGACCTCCAGCCGGCACCGCCCGCCCAGAGGCGGGCGAGACCGCGCAACGCCGATCTTGCTCACGGCGCTCGGACACAGGCCACAATCCCCCCCCGGAGGAAACCCATGCCAGCCGCCGTCACCCCCTTCCTCATGTTCCTGGGCCTGGCCCGGGTAGCCGTGGAGCTCTACACCCGGGTGATCCCGGACAGCCAGATCCTCGATGTCGGAACGTACGGCCCGGAAGGTCCCGGCGCCGAGGGTTCGGTCATGCTTGCCTCGATCTCGCTACGTGGACAAACCGTGCTGTGCAGCGACAGCCCGGCGCCGGCGCGCTGCCGCCTGCGGCGGTGGAGCTAATGTGACGTGCTCGGTGTCTCGTCTGACACTCCGATACGAACGGAGACCTGGCTCCGAAGGCCGATCCGGACCGTGACCGCCAGCCGCCGCCCCCCCACGACCCCGCGGTTCCACAGATTTCTGGAATACCAACGGGCGCCGCATACCTGCCTGCACGAACTGCTGCGCGAGTACGGCGATTTCATGCTTTGGCGCAGCCTGCAAGACGCCTATGTCGTGAACAACCCCGAGTTCCTGCGTCCGATCCTCTCGCAGAGCTACGAGCATTTTTCCAAGAAGACGCTGGGCTACCGCGTGCTCGCGCAGATCATGGGCAAAGGCCTCGTTACGAACGACGGGCCCGACTGGGTTCGGCAGCGGCGACTCGTCCAGCCTTCCTTCAGCCACCGGACGGTCCAGGGCTTCGACCGGACGATCAACGCGCTGGCGGCGTCCATGCTGGACGAGTGGGATCGGCGGGCGGGCGACGACCGCATCTGGCTCGACCGGGAGATGAGCAAGCTCACGTTCCGGATCGTCGGGGCCACCCTGTTCGGACGCAACATCGAGGACTATGCCGATGAAGTTCGTGAGATCTCGGAAATCACCAACCTGCAGCCTTTCGAACCGCGCGCCCTGATGACCCTCCATTCCTGGCTTCCCACCCCCTACAACCGCAAGTTCAAGCGCGCCCGGAAGCGGCTGGACAGCGTCGTCTACGGAATACTCGCCACCCGCAGCCGCGCCGGTGGCGGGACCGGGGACATCCTCGACCGCCTGATTCAGGCGCGTGACGAGGATTCGAGCGAAGGCATGGACGACCGCCAGCTCCGCGACGAAGTGGTGACCCTCCTGCTGGCAGGACATGAAACGTCAGCCACCGCGCTCTCGTGGACTCTCTATCTGCTCGCCACCCATCCGGAGGTCGAAGCGGAATTGGTGCACCACCTCGCTTCCGGGCTCGGCGGAGAATCACTAACGGGACAAAACTTGTCGCGTGTCCCGTACTTGAAACAGGTCGTTCAGGAAGCGATGCGCCTTTATCCCCCGGTGTGGGCCTTCGCCCGGCGCGCCGAGCATGAAGAAGAGTTCGACGGATATCTGCTCCCCGCGCACGCCTACGTGGCCATCGTTCCTTACGCCCTGCACCGGCACCCGGAGTTCTGGCCCGACGCCGAGCGATTCGACCCGGAACGCTTCCATCCGGAACGCAGCAGGAATCGGCATTTCTTCTCGTATCTGCCGTTCGGCGCGGGCCCGAGAACCTGTATCGGCGCCGGAATGGCGATGCTCGAGATCCAGCTCGTGTTGGCCCAGATCGTCCAGCGCTTCCGGGTCCGGGTGGCCCCGGACCATCCGATCGAAGCGGCCGCCAAAGTCACGCTGAAACCGCGCTACGGGATCCCGGTCACCCTGCGCCGGCGCTGACCCGGTCCCTCACCCCGGGGCGCAACGCGTCAGCCCCACTTGAGCCAGTAGAATCCGGCTCCTTGCCCTGAGCAGCCTTGCGACCCCACCGGGAGCCTCCCGGAAACGCCGGGACCTGAAAAATGACCGAGCCAACTCGCGAATCCGACCTCGGCAACGTCTTCGTCTCCAACTACCCGCCGTACTCCCGCTGGAGTCCCGACCACCTTCCCGCGTTCCACGAGGCACTCGAGCGGCCCCCGGGGCCCGGAAAGGACAGCCTCGGGCTCTACCTGCACATTCCTTTCTGCCGGAAACGCTGCAAGTTCTGCTATTTCCGGGTCTATACCGACAAGAACAGCAAGGAGGTCGAGCGGTATCTGGACGCCCTCGGGCGGGAGGTCGAGCTCTATGCAACGCAGCCGGCGGCCCTGGGCCGGCCTCTCCGCTTCGTCTATTTCGGCGGCGGAACGCCCTCGTTCATCAGCCCCAAACAGCTTCTCGGGCTGGTCGTTCGCCTGAAGGACGCCTTCTCCTGGTCCGAGCTGGAGGAGGTGGCGTTCGAGTGCGAACCGGGCACCCTCACCCGGGCCAAGGTCCACGCGATCAAGGACATCGGGGTCACCCGGCTGAGCCTGGGCCTCGAGAACATGAACGACGAGATCCTCCGGGAAAACGGGCGCGCCCACACGACGCCGGAAATCCACCGGTGCATGCCCTGGATCCGGGAGGTCGACTTCGAGCAGGTCAACGTCGACCTGATCGCCGGCATGCTGGGCGAGACCTGGGACCTCTGGCGCCGAACCGTGCAGGAGACCATCGATCTCGATCCCGACAGCATCACCGTGTATCAGATGGAACTGCCCTACAACACGGTGTACGCGAAAAAGATCCTGGGAAGCGACGGGGAAGCTCCGCTCTTCGCAAGCTGGCAGACGCGGCGCGACTGGCACGCGTACGCGTTCGAAGAATTCGCCGCCGCCGGCTACGAACCCTCGAGCGCCTACACGGTGAAGAAGAAGGGCCGCCGGACCCGCTTCGTTTACCGTGACGCTTTATGGCGCGGTTCCGACATGCTGGCGACCGGGGTGGCTTCGTTCGGTTACCTGCAGGGCGTGCACTACCAGAACACCTCTTCGTGGGACGCCTATCTTTCGGCGCTCGAAGGAGGCTCGTTGCCCCTTGACCGCGCGTTCCCCACGTCGTCGCGTGAACGGCTGATCCGCGAAACCATCCTGCAACTGAAACTGGGACACCTCGACCCCACGTACTTCCGCGACAAATTCGGCGTCGAGCTGACCGACGAGTTCGATTCGGCGTTAAGCAAGCTGAAGCAGGAGAGCATGGTGACGCTCTACGGGGACGAGATCCGGCTGACTCCCCAGGGCCTGATGCGGGTGGATTCCCTGCTTCCCGAGTTCTACGAACCCGCGAACCGGGGCATCGCCTACGTCTGACGGGGATCGGCCGCCGGCTCGTTTCCCTTCCCCGACACCGTGTTTCCGGAACCCCTTGACGTCGTCGTGATGGGCGGCGGGCCGGCCGGCAGCACGGTGGCCGCGCTGGTCGCGGAGCAAGGTTTCCGCGTCGGCCTCCTGGAGCGCGAGAAAAGGCCGCCGTTCAAGGTCGGGGAATCCCTCGTGCCCTATACCTACAGCACGTTCGAGCGGTTGGGACTCGTCGAGCGCCTGAAGAAGAGTCACTTCCAGCGCAAGCACAGTGTCCAGTTCTTCAGTGCTTCGGGCAAGGGTTCCGCACCCTTCTACTTCTCGGAGACCGATCCCCACGAGCGCTCCACTACCTGGCAGGTACGGCGCAGCGAGTTCGATGGCCTGCTGCTGGAGCGGGCCGTGGAACTGGGGGTTCAGTTCCGGCACGGCGTCCAGGTAAGGGACGTCGTATTCGACGGGGAGCAGGCGGTCGGGATCCGGGCGCAGGACGCGACCGGAACCGTTGCCGAGGTTCCGGCGCGGGTGGTGGTGGACGCCACCGGACGCAATGCGCTGCTGGCCCGGAAACTGGGACTTCGAGTAGCGGAGCCGAATCTCAAGAAAGTCTCCATCTTCAGTCACTTTCGGGGAGCACGGCGCGACGCCGGCGTCGACGAAGGGGCGACGCTGATCATGCACACCCGGAACCGGGATTCGTGGTTCTGGTACATCCCGCTCGCGGACGACCTCGTGAGCGTCGGAGTGGTGGGCGACCTGGAATACCTGTTGGGACGAGGGGGCGACGCCCAGGTTCGGTTCGAAGCGGAGATCCGGAATTGTCCGGCCCTCGAGGAGCGGGTGGCAGGTGCCGAGCAGGTAATGCCCGTCAGGGTTGTTCAGGATTTTTCCTACTGCGCGGAACGCATTGCCGGGGATGGCTGGGTGCTCGTCGGCGACGCCTTCGCTTTCCTGGATCCCATCTATTCAACCGGGGTGCTGCTGGCTCTCAAGTCCGGAGAGCTGGCGGCCGACACAATTTGTCGCTGTCTGGCCAAGGGCGACCTCTCCGGCGCCGCACTGGGAGCCTTCGCCGGCGAGTTCCTCACGGGAATGCGCGCCTTTCGCAAGCTGGTGTACGCCTTCTACGACCGCCACTTCAACTTCGCGGACTTCCTGAGGACGCATCCGGAGTGCCGGCAGGGGGTCATCGACATCCTTGCCGGTAATGTCTTCGGCTCGGGGGTGGAGAGCATCTTCGGGCCCATGGAGCGCATGTGCCGGCTCCCGGAAGACCGGAGCGTGGGAGCCGTCTGAGCCCGGCGACAGTTTCTTGACGCTCGGCGAAATCCTGCGGCTCGCCGCCCTCCGGGCGCCGCGGAAGACCGCGGTCATCGCCGGCGACCGGCGGTTCGACTTCAAGGAGTACGACCGGCTGGCGAACCGCTTCGCGAACCTGCTGATATCGGCGGGGGTAAACCCCGGCGACCGGGTCGCGAGCCTGCTGTACAACAGCCCGGAATACGGCGTTGTCCATTTCGGAAACGCTCGGGCCGGCAGTGTGTTGGTGCACATTCCGCCGCTCTATGCGGCGGCCGAGATCGCCGGCATTCTGGAGCGCACCCGCCCGCGGGTACTGGTGGTGGATTCGGCTGTCCAGAATCGGTTGGCCGACGACTGCCTGGCGGCGATCCCGACGGTCATCGTCACCGGGATTGCGGCGCTCGATGGAGCGCTGGAATTCGGCGAAGGGATCGCGGCCCAACCCGACACCGCTCCGGACCGGGACATCGACCCGGCGGCGCCCGTCGCCATGACGTTCACCGGCGGCACCACGGGCCGCCCGAAGGGGGCGATGGTCAGTCACACGGCGCGCTTCATCTCGGCGGCCAGCACCGCCCGCGAACATCAGGTCACGGCTCAAGACGTCGTCGGTGTGGTTACCCCCATGTGCCACGCCGTGGGACTGATGATCTGGTACCAGGCGTCGATCCTGGTCGGGAGCACTGCCGCGATCTTCCGCAAGTGGGACCCCGCGGAGTTCATCGCCGCAACCGAACGGCACCGGATCTCATCGGTGTTCCTGGTGCCGGTCCAGGTCCGCGACCTGCTCCGTTCCCCCGCTTTCGATCGGGAGCGGCTGGCCTCGCTCCGAAACATCGGGGTCGGTGGCGCGCCGACGCCTCCGGGTCTGATCGCGGAATGGCGGAGGGCGCTGCCGCACTGCGGTTACACCAATCACTACGGGCAATCCGAGACCGGACTGCTGGCGATCCTCAAACCCCGGGACACCGGGACGCACCCCGACACCGTCGGTCAGGCAGCAGCGGGAGTGGACCTCCGGATCGTGGACCCGAACGGAAACCCTGTCCCGCGAGGCACCATCGGAGAGGTGGTGGCGCGGGGGCCGTTCCTGATGGAGGGCTACTTCGAGGACGAGGAGGAAACCGCCCGTTATTTCCGCGACGGGTGGGGACGGACAGGGGATCTCGCGGTGGTAGACGGCGAGGGGTACATCCGCCTGGTCGGCAGGTCCCGCGAAGTCATCATTTCAGGGGGTGTCAACATCTACCCCGGCGAGCTCGAGGCGGCGCTCGGGAGCCATCCGGCGGTCGAGGACTGCACCGTCTTCGGGGTCCCCGACGAGCGCTGGGGGGAGGCGCCGGTGGCCGCCGTGGTCCGGGGATCGGATGTCTCGGCGGAGGAGCTCATCGCCCACTGCGAGAGCCGTCTGGCCCGCTACAAGCGCCCGCGCGAGGTCGTGTTCGTGGACTGCATCCCACGCACTCCCTCCGGCAAGGTCCGAAAGCCTCTCCTCCGCGAGGCGTACCTGAAGTGAACGCCGGTCGTGCGGCCGGCACCGCGGCCCGCAGGTCCGCGATCATTGTGTTCCATATGATTCCGGACAGCGCCGTTGTGTGCTCCTAAATCTACGTACTATCAACGGCTTTCGGGTGGACTAACGGGCGCATCCTCCTCAACCTGGATGCGATCCGCTCAAGCCGACCAGACCGCTATTGCTGGATGGATGCCAGCACGAGATCGGGCACGCAATGGGCTTCTTCCATGTGAGCGGAACCTCACACCTCATGACTACGCGCGATGAAGGGCAATCTAACTTCTCCAGCAGAGAGCGCTACCACGCTCAGTTGGCCTACCAGATGGAGCGCTACACCCCCTACGCAGATGGCCCCCTTTACTCGGGAGGGAAGCGTGCCCCGGAGCGCCGACCGCGCGAACGCCCGCGGGGCCCGATCATCAGTTGCCGCCACCGACGGTAAATCGGGCACCATTAACTAATACGTGACAACCCAGAAGGTGTCACCGAACGCCCCTTGTGCTTTGGATTCAGGACCGGGTAGGATAGGCATCGCAACGTCATCGGAACGTCCGACTCTCGTCGGGCTGCCCGCTGAATACAAGAGCAGGTCACAGTGCAGAGTGGCTCCCGGCGTTGGCGAGTAGTTGGGGACTCCCTCTTTCCGAGCGACGTTGCACGGCCCGGCCAATGCGGTCGGAAGCAGATGCCAATGACACGACCGCCAAGGAGAGACTTTGCCGGGCGTGCGGTAGCCCTCGGGATTGCGCTGTGTCTTTCCCTTGCGTGCGGGAGCAACAGCGGTAGCCCATCCACCGTCCCCTCCGCGCCCGCCGCTCCGCAGGTCGCCGGGGTATATCGAGGCCCCCTCACCATCACCTTCTCGCTGGACCCGTCCATCTACCTCTCTGGCAACTTGGAATTCCACGTTGTTCAGTCCGGATGGCAACTCACGATCACCGGGACAACTTGGATAGCAGGAGTGCGAGAGCCCGTCCACGCGATGACAGGGTCGATCAACTCGACGGGCTACTTCCGGGTGGAGGCGACTGGCGCACCCTCCGCCCTCTACGATCCGAACTGCGGAACCATGAGAGGAGCCGGAGGGAGCCTGACCTTCTCTGGCGGGACTGCGAGATGGACTTCGACCGTCACAACGGACTACTGCGGAATCATCTCTTTCTCCAGCGACCTGCGTCGCCAATAGAGGAACAGACCCCGTAGAATGGTGGAATGACCGAGGCGGAAGAGGACCGTATCACTGCGGAGATGGTCCGGGAACTCCAGGAGCGCAAGCGAACGATTCGTTGCTTGGAGCACAAGTTTGAGCGCTGGGCGCGGAACGTCAAGGCTGGTGCCTTCCACCTTGGCCAGGCTGTTTTCACCCTTCGCGAAGAGCCCCACCCCAGCCCGGAGACTTGCGCGCAGGCCGACGACTTCCACGAGTTCCCGCCAGCGCCGAGATCGCTGCCGGTTAGGGACCTGCGCAAAGCAAAGGCCGTCACAGCCATTCGTAAGCGGCTGGACCTCTAGAGGAAACCGATCCTCGATCCAAAGCGCGACCTAGCAGTCTGCGCCGCAGGAAGTTCTTGCGCCTGAGAGGGTTGAGGGATTGTCAAGTTGTAGGAGGTGTGTTCTGGTACGGGTAGGAGGTTGAGGATGCCGACGAGATTTCGTGCATATCAGCCGGATCAGATTCTGCTGATGCCGCCGAAGGTGACGGAGTGGGTTGCGGAGGGGCACTTGGCGCACCAGGTGAGCGATGTGGTGGATTCGCTGGATCTTTCGGCGTTTTACGCTCCCTATGAGGGGGACGGTCGTCGGAACGCGCCGTATTCGCCAGCGATGATGGTGAAGGTGTTGATCTACGGGTATGCGACAGGGGTTTTCTCGTCGCGGGGGATCGCGCGGAAGCTGGAAGAGGACGTGGCGTTTCGGATGCTGGCGGCGGGGAACTTTCCCAAGCATCGGACGATCTGCGAGTTCCGGCATCGTCATCTGTCGGACTTCCGGGCGTTGTTTTTGGAGGTGGTTCGGGTGTCGCGGGAGATGGGGCTGGTTCGCTTCGGGACATTCTCGATCGACGGGACGAAGGTGCGCGCGAACGCGAGCAAGCGGAAGGCGATGAGCTACGACCGGATGTTGCAGGAGGAGGCGCGCTTGGGGGAGGAGATCGAGGGGTTGCTGGCGGCGGCGACGCGGAAGGATGAGGAGGAGGATCGACGCTACGGGAAGGGGGATCGGGGGGACGAACTGCCGGAGGAGTTGCGGCGTCGGGAGCAGCGTCTGTTGGCGATCCGGGAGGCGAAGGAGCGTCTGGAAGCGGCGCAGCGGCGGGCCGATGACGACCGGGGGCGGCAGCCGGGCTCGGGTCGTTCTTCGCGGGGGAGGAAGCCGTACAAGCGGAGCTACGGCGAGCCGGACCCGAAGGCGCAGAGCAACTTCACGGATCCGGAGAGCGAGCTTGTCCGAAATCACGTGTATGGGAGCCTTTCAGGTAGATCACCGAGGAGGTGAGTGAAATGGCAAGGCAAGCGAGGCCACGGATTAGCGACGGGCTGTTGGACGAGCTTCTGGCGGGGGAGGATCCGCGGGAGGCATTTCGGAGTGGGGAACTTCTGGGGGCGCTGCAGAAGGCGATCGCGGAGCGTGCGCTGGGCGCGGAGATGGCGGTTCACCTGGGGAATGAGGAGGAGGTGTCGGCGGGGAACCAGCGGAACGGGCACAACCGGAAGCGGGTGTTGACGGGTTCGGGTTCGATGGAGGTTGCGGTACCGCGGGACCGGCAGGGATGGTTCGAGCCGCAGTTGATCGAGAAGTGGGTTCGGCGTCTTCCGGGGTTCGACGAGAAGGTGATTTCGATGTATGGGGGAGGGATGACGACTCGTGAGATCCGGGCGCATGTTGAGGAGTTGTATGGGGTTACGGTGTCTCGGGAGTTGATATCGAAGGTGACGGACGAGATTCACGAGGAGCTGCGGGAGTGGCGTTCGCGGCCGCTGGAGGCGGTGTATCCGATCGTGTATTTCGACGCGCTGCGGGTGAAGATCCGGGACGAGGGAGTGGTTCAGAACAAGGCGGTGCATCTGGCAATCGGAGTGACGCCGTTGGGTCGGAAGGAGATCCTGGGGATGTGGACGGCGGCGAACGAGGGGGCGAAGTTCTGGCTGCGGGTGATGAACGAGTTGCAGGCGCGGGGGGTTCGGGATGTGCTGATCGCGGTGGTGGATGGTCTGAAGGGGTTTCCGGAGGCGATCGAGACGGTGTTTCCGGAGGTGACGGTGCAGACCTGCATCGTGCACCTGATCCGGTATTCGCTGGCGCACGCTTCGTGGAAGAGGCGCAAGGACCTGGCGTCGGCGCTGCGGCCGATCTACCAGGCGGCGACGGAGGAGGAAGCGGAGGCGGCGCTGGACGAGTTCGAGGCGGGCCCGTGGGGTCGGAAGTTCCCGGCGATCGTTCGGAGTTGGCGGCGGAACTGGGAGCAGATCATCCCGTTCTTCGCGTTCTCGACGCCGATCCGGCGGGTGATCTACACGACGAACGCGATCGAGAGCCTGAACAGCACGGTGCGGCGGGCGGTGCGGACGCGGGGGCATTTCCCGAACGACCGAGCGGCGGAAAAGCTGATCTACCTGACGCTGCGGAAGGTGGAGCGGAAGTGGAGCCGGCCGCAGTCATTCTGGTCCCAGGCGCGCGCCGAGTTCGCGATCCTGTTCGGCGACCGGTTCCCGGTGGAGGTGGTGTGAGGCGCGTTCGCCCGGTCGCCGGGACGGCGACCGGGCCGCCCGTCTCTCCCCGGGTTGGAGCCGGTCGGGTCCCGCCCATCCTGGCAGCCTCCGGAAGGATTTTCTCCCAGAACCTTGGATCCTGGCCGTCAGTTCCGCACCGCTCTGGCCCGCTTCCTGACCGTTCGCGGCGAACTCGGGCGCCGGGCGGGAGTTGCGCGGGCGTTGAGATCGCGGTTGACGCTCCACCGGCGTTCGCCGTTCGAAGCCAGGTGTCCGGGGAGTGGCCCCGACAGAGCGGGCGTCGGTCGGCGTGGCGCGGGTCTCCGGTCGCTCTGCTCGCTCCGCTCCCGGCGCTCCCTCCGCCCGCGCCACGCCGACCGAAACTCCTTCGCACCGCGCGCTTCCGCCCCATCCGGGCAGCCTCAGAATGGATCTTCTCCAAGAGCACCGGATCCTGGCCGTTACTTCCGCACCCCTATCGACCGCTTCCTCACCGTTCGCGGCGAACCCCTAAAATGTCTGGCGACAGACGCTTCATTCTCAACACCAACGCTCCCATACACGGAATTTCTGACACTGGCCGGAGAGCCGGATCATGAAGACGAGCGCGGAGGGATTCCAGCAGTGCTACAACGCCCAGACGGTGGTGGACGACGCGCAGCAGATGGTGGTGGCGACGGCGGTCGGCTCGGGAGCGAGCGACCAGGGGCAGATGCTTCCGTTGCTGGACTCGGTGGCGGCGGGCTTCGGCGCCACGCCGGAGGAGGTGCTGGCGGATGCGGGCTACTGCAGCGAGGCGGACCTGTTGGCACTTGAGGAGCGGGGCATTGCGGGGTATGTGGCGGTGGGGCGCGAGGGGAAGGAGCGGGCTGCGGTGGATCCGGCGCGACGGCCGGCGACGCATCGGATGGGGCAAAAACTGATGACGCCGGCGGGCCGGAGTCGTTACGCGCGGCGCAAGTGGCTCTCGGAGGCGCCGAACGGCTGGATCAAGGAGGTGCTTGGTTTTCGTCGTTTCAGCTTCCGAGGTTTGGAGAAAGTGCAGGCGGAGTGGGACCTGGTGTGCCTGGCGCTGAACATCCGACGGATGGGCGCCTTAGCAGCTTGCTGAGGGAAGGCCCCAAGACCCGTTGCCGGGGACGCCGACGGGAGATGCACCTCGGCAGCGCGCGAAAGCGACCGCTTGAGCCGGAATCACCGCCCATTTCGGTCGGATCTCCGCCAACCAACGCCGCCCGCACTCCGGGCGAAAACTCCTGCGGCGCAGACTCCTAGCGTTTCAGGTGAGCCGGGAGTCGCCCGGTTCCGGCGTTTGCCGCGGCGAAACGCGGAAGTGATAGACAACCTGATATCCAAAATTTGAACTCACATGTAATGCGGCGCAGAATCAATGCCTTACGGTGTCATGACAACGGTCCGCAAGGCCGCAAAATCGCGTGGCGCCGTTTCCCGTTACGCGAAAGTACCGGCGACTACCCGTAACTTACCCACGACCCACGGAGAACCCATGCCTGGCGCCGTCACTCCTTTTCTCATGTTCGAGGGCCAAGCCGAAGAAGCCATGAACCTCTACGTCCGGACGATCCCGGACAGCGAGATCCTGAACGTCCAGAAGTACGGCCCGGACGGCCCCGGACCCGAGGGTTCCGTGATGCTCGCTTCAATCTCCCTCCGCGGCCAGCCCGTCCTCCTGAGCGACAGCTACGTCTCCCACGACTTCACCTTCACGCCGGCGATCTCGCTGTTCGTCGCGTGCCAGAGCGAGGAGGAGATCGCCGAACTCAGCACCGCCCTCGTCGAGGGCGGCAAATTCCTGATGCCGCTCGACAACTACGGGTTCAGCCGCCGCTTCGCATGGGTCGAGGACCGCTTCGGCGTGTCCTGGCAGTTGAATCTGCCGTAGGCGACACAGATCGAGTAGCGATGGCCCCGCCCCGATAGCACTCTGTCAGTCTTCCTCCAATCCGACTTCGTACCAGCGGTGATCTCCGTGGCGAATCCGTCTCTCGGCGTTGATCTTCACAACCTGCGAGTCGTCCTCAAACGCTATTGGCCTTGTTGGATGAACGTCAGAGTTCTCCGGCTTACCGAACAAGCCATGAAAGCTTGTGTTCGGGGTGTTCGGGTGTGCTGCCATAAGCCCGTCACACACACCGGCAACAAAGTTGTCTAGGTCGCCAACATTCTTGACAGCTTTGGCGCGGGCGTCTCTGTTGAGCTTGTCGAAGTCTTTGACTCCGACATGAACGGTCAAAGTAAGTCGAATCTCCCCGGTGAGCGGTTGAGATCCCAGTTTCCTTAGTGCCTTTTCCCTGAGCGCAATCAGTCTCTTCGGTTCGGTATCGGTACGTTTGCCCCACATTGACTTGGCTCCGTCTTTCTTCGGCGGCAACTCGCCGTGCACTTCAAATCGAATCGTCCCCATGTCGGCTCCCGGGTCAACGGCGCGCGCGAGTGCGTCTCCCCCGCTCTTCGATCAACTCGTTGACAACTATAGGTGCCATGAGTTCGCCGTCAAGCCCCCCCTACCGGCAAACCGCCTCCTCACTACGCTCGGACGGATCCCTAGAAATCCACCCCCACCGCCCTCGACAAAAACTCCACCAGCGGCGCTCCCCGCCGCGCGATCCCCGCGAACCAGTCCAAAAAGTCCACCTGGAGGACCTCGTCCTCCGAAAAGCTCGTCATGGCAACGAAGTCCTTGCGCTTCAGATCCTCCACCAGCGGGTGGTCGGCCTCGTAGCCCCGCGGCGGCCGCTTCAGCGAGTCCCCCTCCAACTCGAAGGTCTCGGTGAAGTCCCGCGCCGTGGTCACGCGCGTCCAGGCCTGCTGATCGGCGTCGATCGCTTCCCGGATCTTCGTCACGGTCGGGCCATCCGGCCGCCACACCCCGCACCCGGCAAAGCACATCCCGGGCTCCAGATGGAGATAGAAGCCGGGCGCGTGCGCGTCCTTTCCGGCGGCGTGCCGGAAATGCGCCCCCGCGTTCGTCTTGTAGGGCGTCTTATCCCGTGAGAACCGCGTGTCCCGGTAGATTCGGAAGAGCGATCCCCCGTTCGGCCGAGGGTCGGCCACGAAATGAGGGCTGATCTCGGCGAGCGGAGCGGCAAAGGCGCCGATGAAATCCAGCATCGGCTCGCGCACCTCGGCCAGGTAGCGGTCCTTGTTGGCCTGGAACCACCCGCGATCGTTGTTCTCCCGCAGGTCGCGCAGGAAATCGAAGAGCGCGGTGGTGATCGGCTGCGTTGCCATGAGTTTCTCTCCATTCGGTGGGCGGGAAAACCTACCGCAGCGCCCCACGGGGCCCATGCGGTCAGACGGTCTCGCCGTATCGCGATAGCCTCTGCCAACCCCGACGATGCCTGACGCCGCGGCGCCCGCAACCACTCCCGAAACCCGGACGGACCTGATCCGCCGCGCCGAGATCCGTGTCCTCACATCGGATTTCGACGGGGACATGCGCTATTTCATCGACGCGCTCGGCTTCCGGCTCGACCGGATCTGGCCCGCCGATTACCCCTCGTTCGCAGCGCTTTCCGGTCATGGCACCGCGATCCTCCTGGAGCGGAGCACCGATGCCGCTCCGGTGGCGCTACGGCTCTATGCCGACGACCCCGCCGCATTTGCTGGGGGTCAGACCGATCTCACCACCCCGGGCGGCCACCGGGTGGCCATCGAGGACGCGAATCCCCCGCTCGTCATCCCAGAGACGTCCCACGAGTTCGTCGTCCGGCGGCTCGTGGACAGCGAGTCCTGGGTCATCGGCCGCGCGGGCATGCACTACCGCGATCTCCTCCCCGATCGTCTGGGAGGCGCCATCATCGCCTCCCACATCCGCATCGGCGAAGCGGGCCCGGTCGCCGACATGGTTCATTTCCATGCGGTCGGCTTCCAACTCATCTTCTGCCACCGCGGGTGGGTGCGGCTCGTTTACGAGGACCAGGGGCCGCCGTTCGTGCTGGGCGCCGGGGATTGCGTGATCCAGCCCCCGGAGATCCGCCACCGGGTGCTTGAGGCCTCGGAGGGGGTCGAGGTGATCGAGATCGGCGTTCCCGCCGAACACCTCACCAGCGTGGATCACGAGATGGAGCTCCCTACCCCGCACTTTCGGCCCGAGCGGGAGTTCCAGGGCACAAAATTCGTCCTGCACCGGGAAGCCGATGCGACCTGGAAACCGTGGCGGATTCCGGGATTCGAGGCGCGGGAGACCGGGGTCGGAGCTGCGACCAAGGGAGTCTCCGGGGTTCAGGTGGCGCGTCGGACGCCAGGAATCGACGTTCCACCGACGACCCATGACGCAGACATCTTGTTCGGATTCCTGCGTGCCGGCTCCATGACACTCCGCGCGGAAGGACGCCCGGACCATGCACTCACTGCCGGCGACGCGTTCGTGCTGCCGCCGCGTCTGCCGGCCACTCTTGCCAAAGCGTCCGCTGACCTCGAAGTCCTAGAAGTGAATCTTCCAGCCGTATTTGCCACGAAACTCTGTGGATTTCGCGCCTGACGTCCATCACGAATCGAACGAATCGAGAGTTTCAACTTTAGATGCAATCATGAAGGGCAAGGCCTTTTGCGACTCAAGCGAATCAGCTAATGCACCATGACCGAAGAGATGGCAAGCCTGTTCGAGGCCAAGAGGAAGCAGTACATTGATACTCTCAAACCGCTGTTCCTGCCGGATGACCCCGTCAGCAACGACATCGTCAACTACTTCGCGTCTCTGCTGAGAGTCTTCGGGATGGAGGACGCCGGTTGGGACCCATACGCTGAGTCGCGTGCGACTGTGGAGGATTTGACCAGTCTTTTGGAGGTCGGCCTGCAGGAGAATCTGTTCCCCGATTTGAACGCTACTCGCCGGCGCCTCGCGCTTCTCCTCTATTGCCACATCGTCGAGATGGACGCTCCGCACGAGGTGTTGACAAACCTACTCCGATTCCGGCTTGGTAAGTCCTACACCGCCGGCGCGTTCTTCGACCTCCTCACAGCGAAAGAACAGAAGTCATTTTGGACCCGTGGCGTACCGACCGACCGAAAGATCAAGATCCTGAAGACATTGTCCGTCGAGGCCGGCCTCGCGGATGTCGGCGCGATCTTCGACGACTTCTACGACAATCGCCTTCGCAATGCTGTTGCACACTCCGACTACATTCTGACCGAAGGCGATTTCCGGTGTCGCGGTAAGGGCACGAAAGCCGCTTTTTGCCTTTCCTACGAATCGCTCGACCGAACGCTCACTTCGGCGCGTGCCTTCGCTACTGCTTTTTTCCAGCTCGAACTAATCGCGCGACGGTGTTGGGGACTCAAGAAACAACAGGGATTGCCCTATGACCCCGTGTATAAAGGGCTCTTGGAGATCCTTGTAGACGGCCGTGACGCGATGTGTGGTTTTCGACTCCTTTGGCCAAATAAATCCCAATCCATATACCGCCGGACGGAAGGCAGAGTGCAAATGATCAACTGCTCAGTCAACGCT
The DNA here is from genome assembly GCA_965250045.1 of Candidatus Marinacidobacterium sp. GTDB lineage: Bacteria > Acidobacteriota > Vicinamibacteria > Marinacidobacterales > Marinacidobacteraceae > Marinacidobacterium. The sequence goes on along the minus strand of OZ252286.1, from coordinate 1,064,776 downwards.
TCGGGCGGTATTGATTTCATGGTAGGCCAGTACGCGGAACAACCCGGTGCGTTTAGCCCGCTCGTCGCGCACGATGCGGATCCGGTCTACGCCAAGCTAGAAGACAGCAGCATTGTTCCCACCTGGCCGACCAACGCGAACGCAAAGACGGTCCCTTAGCCCATCGACTGACAGTCCACCATCAGTCGTCGCTGCGACGGGGAACGCCGACCGGAGGGCGGTGGTTATTTGCCCGCACCACAATCTCCACATGGGACACGCGCTAGAACGGGCATTCTCCTCGAGCTCTGTTCCGAACGGTTTCGCTACGCTGGCGCGCCGCGATGCCGGTCTGAAGACCGGCGGTCACTAACCTCTCAGAACACCCCGGGGATCAGGGCGCGGCGGTTGGCCGCGTAGTCGGGGAAGTTTTTCCGGTACCACTGGTGGTTGCTGCGCGCCCGGGGGGCCAGATTGGCCACAGTGAACACGGCGAAGGCAAATCCGGCCAGCGACCAGGTCGCGATCGCCAGCCGGTCCACTCCAGGATCTCGCCAAGATAGTTCGGACAGGAGATGAATCGGAACGCTCCACCTTCAGGAACGCCATATTCTGTCTTGCCGTGCCTTCGGAGACGCAGCAGGACATTGTCGGAATGTATGTTCAGGGACATTCCACCGACAAAAACTGCCATTCCTACTAGAAAGCGAGGGTCGGCCAACCAGGAAACTCCGTACTGGCCGATGTCAGAGACGACCCACGCGTTGATATAGGCGTTCAGGACATTGAAGAGGAATCCCGAGCCAACGACAAAAAGTGGCATTTGCGCCTGGGTACGGGTCCGCAGCGGATAGATGAGCGTCCGATTCAGGTAGTGGCTTTGCCACATCACCAGGAACACCAGCGGCACGACGCCCCACGCGTGCTGACCCCGGAAATAGACGAACAGGAAGAAAAGGACGGCCGGCGCTTCCATAACGATCCAGCCCAACTTGCTGGAGACGGTTGGCCCCCAGCCGGAACCCGCGTAGTGGCGCCCATACGGAGCCGGTCTGCGGAGCAGATACAGGAAGCTCACCACAGCCGACCCGAAGATCGCCCACACCAGCAACCGGTAGAACTCGGGCTCCGTCATCTCGATCGGCAAGCTTGCCGTGGTCCTCGAATCAACGATAACCGTCCTTGACCGAATCGGTTGCCGGTCCGGGCCGCCGGGGCCGGATCGCGGTCAGTAGGCCACTTTGTCCGGCCGCTGATCCCATTCCGAGAACACCGCCACCGCCTCGTCACCAAGCAGGCGGACCATCGGGATGCGGCGCCGGTCCGGGGGCAGCGAGATCTCGCGATAGAAGGATTCGTCGCTGAAGCCGATGCGGTGCGCATCTTCCTGACGGTTGGCGTAGTAGATCCGGTCCAGCCGCGCCCAGTAGATCGCGGCGAGGCACATCGGGCACGGCTCTCCCGAGGTGTAGATCTCGCAGCCTTCCAGCAGGAAGGTCCCGAGGTTCGCGCACGCCGCCCGGATCGCGTTTATCTCGGCGTGCGCCGTGGGATCGTTGTCCGAGGTCACCGTGTTGTGCGCCTCGGCGAAGACTTCTCCGTCCTTGACGATGACCGCGCCGAAGGGGAAACCGCGGTTCGTCCGGATCGCCCGGAGAGACAACGCGATCGCCCGCCGCATGTGTTCCTGATTGGCCTCTGCTCTCATGAATCTTTCTTTCATCCTGGGTTCCATTAGGGTAGCGCCGCGGGCCAGCGCCAAGGGCTTCGCCGGCACCGCGAGGGGGGACGCCGTGCTAGACCGATTCGAGCGCTATCCGCTGACCTTTGGTCCGACGCCGATCGAACGACTGGAACGCCTGTCCGGACATCTCGGCGGCGCGGTCCAGATCTACGCCAAGCGGGAGGACTGCAACTCGGGTCTCGCCTTCGGCGGCAACAAGCTGCGGAAGCTCGAATACATCGTTCCCGACGCCATCGCTGCCGGCGCCGACACCCTCGTCACCATCGGCGGGATCCAATCCAACCACACGCGGCAGGTCGCGGCGGTCGCCGCCAAACTCGGGATGAAGTGCCGCCTGGTCCAGGAATATTGGGCGCCGTACCACGATGTCCTCTATGACCGCGTCGGAAACATCCTCCTCAGCCGGGTGATGGGCGCGGAGATCGAGATTGTGGAGCAAGGCTTCGACATCGGCATCCGGGAAAGCTGGGAACGCGCCATCGAGGACGTGAAGGCCAAAGGAGGAAAGCCCTACCCCATCCCGGCCGGCGCGTCGGTGCACAAGTACGGCGGGCTCGGTTTCGTCGGCTTCGCCGAGGAAGTGCGGGCGCAGGAAGAAGAACTCGGCTTCCGCTTTGACTACATCGTCGTGTGCACTGTCACCGGCTCCACCCACGCCGGGATGCTCGTGGGTTTTCACAAAGACGGCCGCGCCGACCGGGTCATCGGCATCGACGCCTCGGCGACTCTCGCGCAGACCCGCGCCCAGGTCATGGACATCGCCCGGAATACGGCGGAACTCGTCGAGCTGGGACGCGACATCACGGACGACGACCTCATCCTGATGGCGGACTATGCCTACCCCGCCTACGGCGTGCCGTCGGACCAGACCAACGACGCCATCCGGCTCACGGCCCGGTTGGAAGGGATGATGACCGACCCCGTCTACGAGGGGAAATCCATGCAGGGGCTCATCGATCTGGTGAAGAAGGGCTACTTCCCCGCGGGTTCCAGGATTCTCTACGCCCATCTCGGCGGCGTACCCGCCATCAACGGCTACAGCACCATCTACCGGAACGGCTGACTCACCGCGCCCGCCGACGCCGGAGGATCTCCCCCCGGACTTCCCGCTATTCCCCGCCGCGGGCCTCCGAGGTGAGTAAGCCAGCTGAGAGGAGTGCCTCGTAGATCACTTCCGCGGCGCCTGCTCAGCTCTTGTGCGGAGACGCCAGTCTGGCGGACGCTTCGGCGGAGGCCGGCTCGGACGCAGCTCGATCCGGCTCGCGAGCGCCTGGCTCCGCTGCAGGACCACCGTCAGTACCGCTTCGGCTACATCCTCCGGGGAGAGCTTCCACTCTTCGCCGTCGTCCGGCGACCTTTCGGCGAACCCGGTCGCGACGCTGCCGGGCATGACGGTGGCTACCCGGATCCCCGTCTCCCGGAGGTCGAGCATCATCGCCTCGCTCAGCCCGACGAGCCCGAACTTGGACGCGTTGTAGGCGACGCCGCCCTTGAAAGGGTGGCGCCCGGCGAGGCTGCCGATGTTCACGACGGTCGCGCCGGAGGGGGCGTCGTTCCGGGCTCGCTGTCCGGACTCCAACAGGAAGGGCAGGAAAGCCTTCGTCATCCGGAAGACTCCGGTCAGGTTCGTCTCCACGACCTGCCTGAAGTCGTCCAGTGAGAGATCGGGGGTGGGCCGGTAGATTCCGACGCCCGCGTTGTTGATCAGGATGTGGAGGCCGCCGCAGCGTTCGCGGACCAAGGAGACGAGGGCGTTCACGCTCTCGTCGCTCGTGACGTCGCACGCGGCGCCGTGAGCGAGGCCGGCACCGGCGAATTCGCGGCTGAGTTCCGCCGCCACCTGTTCCACGGACTCACGCCTGGTGCCGGTGAGCACCACCTCCGCCCCCGCCCCCAGCAACGAGGCAGCGACCGCGCGGCCGATCCCGCGGGTTCCGCCGGTGACGAGGGCGGTCTGCCCGGTCAGGGAGTGGGTATTGGGCATGGGGTTGGGGCGGCGAGTGTACGGGCGGCGGCGGGTGGCCCGTCTCTCACCGGTTTCATCCCGCACGCGTCCCATTGGGGACGTGGCGTTCCGGAATGGCCAGCGCCGGCAGTAGCCTGTCGGAATAACCAAGGTCGAAGAGCATCGCTTCCGAAGTGACGCCAGCCATTTTCCGCGGTGGCAGATTGACGACGAAGAGAGCCTGCGAGCCTTCGATCTCCCTGGGATCTTCTCGTTCCTGTTTCATGCCGACGACAACAGTCCGGGTCGCAAAGCCCAGATCGACCTTCAGGCGGACCAACTTCTTCGACTCCGCGATGTCCGACACTTCCAGGATGGTTCCTACTCTGATGTCGATTCTGGTCAGGTCTTCGAAACTGATCTGTTCCTTGGGAGGTGCAATATCTGTCATTGACGTAGGCCCGTGTTCATGGGGTTCGGGCGCGAGTGTGCGGGGATGGCGGCCCACGGAAGTGCTCTAGCGAACGGCGCTGCCGACCATCCGCATCGAAGTTCTCCGGCCGGAGCCAGGCGCGCTGCGCCTCACGGATGGCTGGCCATTCGTCGTCGGTGATCGAGTACCAGGCAGTGTCCCGGTTGCGGCCCTTGTAGTGAATCGCTTGGCGAAAAATCCCTTCGAACGTGAAACCCAGTCGTTCCGCCGCCCGCCGCGAAGGCGCATTCAACGCGTCGCACTTCCACTCGTAGCGGCGGTATCCCAGCTCGAAGACGTGGGCCATCAGCAGGTGCATCGCCTCGGTGGACATCGGCGTGCGTTGCAGGAGGGGCGAGAGCCAGATGTATCCGATTTCGATGCTTCCCGCTGTCGGTTGAATGCGCAGGTACGACCCGAACCCACGGGCCTTGCCGGATGCTTTGTCGAGAAACGCGAAGCGGAGTCGATCGCGTCCCGGCGCAGCCCCTGAAAGCCACCCTGTGAAGGAAGCGAGGCTCTCGAACGGGCCGTCCGGCAGGTAGGTCCAGCTCGCGCCGCTCACGTCGACCCTGCCGGCTTCGAACAGATCGCCCGCATGCGCCAGCGGATCGAGCGGCTCGACGCGTACGAACGCTCCCTCGAGGGTGACGGCCGACGGCGCGGGCGGCGGCCTCCAACCGTCGGGGAGGGGCTCCCCGATCGGCTGGCCGTGTTCGTTCGTTCGCGCCATGGTTCCCTCCCGATTTGCGGGGCAAGCGCTGGTACGCGTTCAGCGCGCGCGATAGTTTCGCGCTTCCCGCGGGTCAGCAGAGCGCGTGTCGCGGCCCTGCGGGCCGCGGTGCCGGCCCCCACCGGGAGAAACCCTCATGCCTGCGGTCCGCTGTGCCGGCCCCCACCGGGAGAACTGGCCGGAGGTCGGCGTTCCAAGCCGTCCCCGCCCTTCTTCGCCGTCGGCGGTACGCGGTTTCGCTCCCCTACCGTGTCCGCACCGGGTCCGCTGGGCGGGGCGGGAGCGGGCGGGGGTCCGCCTCCACGGCCGCCATCACCTCTCGGATGGCGCGCTCGAGTTGGGGGTCGCCCCCCTCGATCACCGATTTCGGGTCGTTCTCCACCTTGATGTCCGGGTCCACTCCGTAGCCTTCGATGACCCATTCGCCGTCGGCGGAGGCGAAGCCGAACTCGGGGACGTCCACCACTCCGCCGTCCAGCAGCGTGCCGCGGTTGGTGATTCCGATCACGCCGCCCCAACTGCGTTTGCCAATCAATGGACCCAACCCGGCCTTCTTGAACATCGCCGGGAAGATGTCGCCGTCCGAGCCCGAGTACTCGTTGAGCAGGCAGACGAGGTGGGGAGGCGGGACGACGCCGGGATAGGTGCTCGCCGCCTCGCTCGTCCGCGCGTAGCCGAGCGCCAGGATTTCCCGGCGGAACCGCTCAATGAGCATCTGGGAGATGTTCCCTCCCCCGTTTCCGCGCACGTCCACGATCATCCCCTCGCGGCGGACCTGGCTGTAGTACCACTTGATGAACTCGCGGATGCCGTTCGCGCCCATGTCGGGGATGTGGAGGTAGCCGATCCGGCCGCCGGTCGCTTCCTCGACCCGCCGCCGGTTCGCCTCGATGTCGTTCAGGTAGATGAGCGGGTCCTCGTCGGCGACCGGCTGGAAGGTCACCTTGCGGGCGCCCTCAAACGTCGGCTCGCCGTTCACGGTGAACTCGATCGGCCGGTCCGCCTTGTGGAGGAGCTGGCGGTAGGGGCTCTCGTCCTCGCGAAGCTCCACTCCGTCAATGGCGAGCAGGTAGTCGCCCACGGACGCGTTCACTCCAACCTCGCGGAGCGGCGAGCGGTAGCGCGGCTCTTCGTTGTGCCCTTCGAAGATGCGATCGATGCGGTAGCGCCCCGCGTCCGCGTCCCAGGAAAAACGCGCGCCCGGGAATCCCGCTCCGGGCCGGTCGGGGACCTCGAAGTCGCCTCCCTGGATGTAGGCGTGCGAGACCTGGAGCTCGGCGATCATCTCGCTGATCACGTAGTTCAGGTCCGACCGGTGCTCGACGTAGGGCAGCAGCGAGCGGTAGCGGACGCGGAGATCGTCCCAGTCGTGGCCGTGCAGGTTCTGGACGTAGAAGAAATCCCGGAACCGCCGCCAGACTTCGTCGAAGATCTGCACCCATTCGGCCTTCGGGTCGCGGTCCGCTTCGAGTCCGGCGGTGGAGACCGCTTTCTTCGATGACGCGGTGTCCGTCCCGATGTCGTAACGGCTGAAAGAGACGCCCTCCCGGACGGCCACCGTCTTTCCGTCCCCGCTCACCGCGTACCCCGAGATCCCGGTCGTAAGGGTCCCCTCCTTCCGCGCCTTGAGGTCGAAGACCCGGAGCTCCGGCGGGCTCGCGGGGCTCCGCCCGTAGAAGAAGGGCGCGGTGCGCGCATACAGCAAGAAGCCGTCCACCGCGGCGAGCCCCTGGTAGTTGTCCTCGTCCACCGGTACCCGCATCACCCGGTCCTGAAGACCCGCGAAGACGATCTCGATCGGAGCGTTCGCAGCCTCCGCGTCCGCCGCCTCCTCGTCGCCGTCGTCGTCACCATCGTCGTCACCATCCTCCTCCTTCGGAGCCGGCTCTTCGTCGCTCTCCGGCGGGAAGAGGTGAGGAACGTCGGGACGGAGCGCGACCGCGTAGATCCCGCTCTCCCGGTCGAGCGCGTAGTTCCACTCGAAATCCGCGATCTGCGGCTGGAACATCCGGTCGCTGAGGTAGAAGAGATAGTCCCCCTTCGCGCCCCAGGCGGGAGCGAACTCGTTGAAGTAGGGACCCGTCACCCGGCGCAGCTCGCCGTCGCCCGCGGACCAGATGTAGATGGACGAGAAACCGCCCGGATCGTTCAGGCTCATCGCCAGGTGCCCGCCCCGGGGCGACCAGCGGTAGTCGTTCAACTGCCCGTGTTTCTCGTTCGCGACCTCGACGAGGGTCTTGTCCCCGACGGTGAGCACGAAGAGGCGGCCTTCCTTGTCGCTGAAGGCGATCTGCTTCCCGTCGGGCGACCACGCGGGGTCGTAGCGCATCGCCTGTCCCCGCTCGGTGAGCTGCGCGGGCGCCTCCCCGCCGGACTGGGACATCACGTAGATCTCCTCCTCGCCGGTCGCGTCGGAGATGTAGGCGATCCGGGTCCCGTCCGGCGACCAGGCGGGCCACTTCTCGTGGGCGCCGGGAGTCCCCGCCAGGGTGCGCGTCACCCCTTTCTCCATGGGGACGGAAAAAAGCTCCCCCCGGGCCGCCATCACGAGGCGCTTTCCGGTCGGCGAGATGTCGAAGTGCTCGATGTTGCCGGCGGCCGAAACCCGGGACGGACGGCTGTGCAGGCCGTCGGTGGGGACGGTGATCTCGATGGGCGCCGGAGTTCCGGAGCCGGCGGTGTCGAGAAGGTGCAGGGTGCCCGCCTGCTCGAAGACGATCGTTCCGGTGGCGTCGCTTCCCGGCCAGCGGACATCCCAGCTCTCCGAGTCCGTCCAGGCGCGGGTGTCCCCGCTGCCGGTGTCGTAGGAGTAGAGGTTGTTCGTCCCCGAACGGTCGGAGGTGAAGAAAATCCGGGAGCCGATCCACATCGGGTCGCGGTCGGAGCGCGGGTCGGCGGTGATCTGCGTGACCTCGCGCGTGGCGCGATCGAACACGTAGAGGTCCTGCGCCCAGCCCCCCGCGTAGCGCTTCCACGCCCGGAAGTCCCGAAAGAGCGGCGAATAGACGAAGCGGTCGCCCTCCGGGGAGTAGGCGCCCGCCCCGGCGCGCGGCATGGGAAGCGGCGTCGGAAGTCCCCCGCCGCGCGGGACTTCGTGAAGGCGCCCCTCGGCCACCCCGTTCCCGTCCCGGAGCGAACGGAAGAGGATCCGCGCTCCGTCCGGCGACCAGTCATAGACGATGTTGTCGTGCCCCCAGCGGGTCGGGAGGGGCCCGGTGGCCGGGTAGAAGGTCAACTGCTTCGGGACCCCGCCCCCCGCCGGCATCACATAGACCTGTTCGTCACCGTCGTACTGCCCGGTGAAGGCGATCTCGCTGCCGTCCGGCGAGAAGCGGGCGAAGAGTTCGAGCCCGGGGTGGGAGGTCAACCGCACCGCGGTCCCGCCCGCGGTCGGGGCGGACCAGAGGTCGCCCGCGTAGGTGAAGACGACGCGGTCCCCGTGGACATCGGGAAAACGCAGCAGCCGCGTCTCGGCGCCCGCGGGAGTAGCGAGCGCCATCCAAACGGCGGCCAGGACGATCGAAACGGGGATGCGCATGGTGGGTTTCCTTGTGGTCGAGAACATGGTCAGGAACGGCGATTTGTAGTCCGGTTGTCGTTCGGTGGGGAGGGAGGAACGCCGTTCGGAGTCCGCAAAGCGGAACGGACCGGGCGCGAAATCGTTCCGCGGCCCCTCCGGAATGGGGATTGTCCCCGGTTGCCCGCAGCGCTTCGCGACCCGGAACGGCCCGCATACACTCCGCGCTCGGGGAGGTAGCCCATGACGCGCCTGGTGGCAGCACTTCGCTCGGAGTTCCGGAGGGTCGTGCCGGCGGGGTACTCGCTGTCCGATCTGTCCACTGACCTCTCGGCGGGGCTGACGGTTTCCGTCGTCGCGCTCCCGCTGGGCCTGGTAGTCGCGATCGCCGCCGGCGCGAGTCCGGACCGGGGCCTCGTCGGCATCATCATCGGCGGAGCGGTCATCGCGCTCTTCACCGCCAGCCGCTTCCAGATCGGCGGGCCGACGGAGGCCTGCATTCTGATCGCGGTGGTGGTCATTGAGATTTTCGGCTACCAGGGCCTGCTCGCCGCGAGCCTGCTGGCTGGGCTCTTCCTGTTGGCAATGGCCATAACCCGGGTCGGGATCCTGATCGAGGCCATGCCACAGGCCGTCGTTACGGGGTTCGTGACGGGGATGGGACTGATCATCTTCACCGGACAGATCGTGCCCTTCCTGGGGCTTGCGGGCAGCGTGCACGCCCACGAGCACGGCGGCACCGAACACTCCCATTCGTTCCTGTTCATCATGGAAGGCGTTGTGAGCCGTCTCGGCAACTTCGAGATGACCACTTTTCTGATCGGGGCCATCTCGCTGCTCGCCGTGGTGCTGACCAAGCGGTATCTGCCGAAGCTGCCTTCGTACGTGATGGGCCTGACGGTCGGCGCGCTCGCGACCTTCCTCCTGAAGCTCCCGGTCGCCACCATCGGCAGCACCTTCGGCGACCTGCCGAACCGGCTGCCGCTGCCCTCCATTCCCTCGTTGGAGTTCTGGCTGGACCTGATGCCCTACGCGGTCGCCATCGCGTTCCTGTCGAGCGCCGAGTCCCTGCTCGCCGCTTCGATGGCGAGCCGTTCGCGCGGGGTCCCCAGCCGCCCGAACCGGGAGTTCACCGCCCTCGGCCTCGGGAACATCGCGACCGCCATCTGGGGCGGCTTCCCGGTGGGCGGGTGCGTGGCGCGCACCGCGACGTGCCTCGCCTCGGGAGCCCGCACCCCGCTCGCCGGGCTGTTTCACGCCATCTTCGTGGCGGTCTTCGTCCTCTTCTTCTCGTGGGCGCTCGAGTTCATCCCGCTGACCTCGCTCGCCGCCGTGCTGCTGGTGGTCGCCGGACGGATGATCGAGGTGGATCGGATGCGGGCCATCTGGCGCGCCCCGATCGGTGACCGCATCATCCTGGTCGGGACGCTGGGCACCACCCTGTTCTGGGACCTCCGCTACGTGCTGCCCGTCGGGCTCGCGCTCGCCGCCGTCATCTTCATCCAGCGCGTCTCGGGAATCTTCGAGGTGCGGCGGGGCGACGCGGCGCTCTTCGACTCCGAGGAGCTCGTGACGCCGAGGCCGCTGCCCTTGGTGATGCCGGAGGGGGTCCAGATGATCACCTTCCGGGGGGCGCTCTTCTACGGCACGGTGAACAGCCTCTCGGACCTGCTCGCCCGCGCCGCCGACGAGCGTCCGGCCTGCGTCTTCGGAATGCGGAACGTGTACTTCATCGACCCGACCGCCTGCCTGCTGCTGCAGGACCTGGTCCGCAGCCTCCGCCGGAGCGGAACCACCTGCTACTTCTGGGGGATCCAGCCGGAGGTCGCCGAGGTCATGCACGCCACCGACTTCAAGCCGGAGGAAGATATCTTCTTCTTCCCCGACGCCGCGAGCGCCGTGGAGGCCGCCACCGAACGCGCCGCTGAAATCGGCGCCACCGCCTGAGTTCACCATGGAAAGACGCACCTTCCTCGGCCTGATGGCCGCCTCCCTCGCCGCCCGCCATTCTCAGGGAGCTGTCTCCGGCTTCGGACCCGTGCCCTTCCCGCCGCTGCAGGAAGGCGCCGCACCGGCGCCGCCGCGGAATCCGGCGATCGACGCCCTCTACGACCGGTCGGTGGTCATCGATTCACTGGCCGTCGGCCACGAATGGGACGACGTGGAGTACGACGCGGTCAAGCGCTCGGGATACACCGGGATCCAGAGCACCCTGTCCAGCACGAACTTCCAGGTCGCGGCCCGGGCGCTGGCCGAATGGCGCCAGCGCATCCGGGAAAACCCCGACAAGCTGGTGCACGCCACCAAGGCGGCGCACATCGAGCAGGCGAAGGCGGAGGGGAAGATGGCGGTTCTTTTCGGGTTCCAGAACGCCACCATGCTCGAAGGGGAGCTCGCGAATCTGGACCCGCTCTACGAGTTGGGGGCGCGCTGCATCCAACTGACCTACAACACGCAAAACCGCCTCGGGAGCGGCTGCACCGAGCGGGTGGATGGCGGCCTCTCCGACTTCGGGGTCGAGGTCGTCGGCCGGATGAACGAACTGGGCATCATCGTGGATCTCTCCCACTGCGGCCGGCAGACCTCCATGGACGGCATCGAGGTCTCCTCGCGCCCTGCCGCGTTCACCCACACCTTCTGCGAGGCGATCTACAACGACCATCCACGCGCCAAGACCGACGAGCAGATCCGCGCGATGTCCGACAAGGGCGGGATCACCGGTATCGCGAGCCTCGGCTACTTCGTCGGCCCCGACCCGGACAGCACGCTCGAGGACTACGTGAACCACATCATGCACGCGGTGGATGTCGGCGGCATCGAGCACGTGGGCGTCTCGACCGACCACGCGATCCGCGGGCTCCGGTCCTGGGCCACCCGGGAGAACTGGTACGAGCCCCGGCTCCGGAATTTCAAGCCGAGTTACCGGGTCCGCTGGCCTCCCTTCATCGAGGGCCTCGACGAGCCCGAGCGGTTCCGGAACGTCGCGCACGCGCTCGACCGCCGGGGGGTGGCCGAGGTGGACATCGCAAAGATCCTCGGCGGCAACTGGCTCCGCTACTTCCGCGACATCCTTGGCGGCTGATTGGGAGCGCCGGCCGGGGAACGCCGGTCTCTTCCAGGCAGAGCGGCACGCAGGCCAGGGAACGCCGACCTCCGGTCGGCACCGCGCGGGAGCGCGAAACCAGCGCCGATGACGCTCCGCTATGCCAACTTGAGTTGCGCCGCACCCTTTTCCAATCCCGGATGCCGCGACCGCTCACCGCTCACCCTGCCCGGGGCCGCGCCTTTTTCATGACCGGCGAGGCGTGCGGGAGGACCCGATCATGAGGGTTTCTCTCGGTGGGGAGCGGCATCGGTCCCGCAGGGGCCGGAACGCACCATGCCAGCTTCAGCGGGTGTGACGCAGCAAAGAAGTGCTCGGCCAGGGGTATCCGTGCGGCCCAACGGTGGCCACCCCGTGGTTTGCGCTATTTTGTCCCTCGGCTGGCTGATGGCTTGTTGACGATGGGAGGTTCGCAGTGCCCCACCTGAGTTCGTTCAAAGTGCGCGGCTACCGCGGGCTCGGGGATTTTGCAGTTGGCGATCTTGCGCCGGTAAACCTGTTTACCGGCCCGAATGGCATCGGCAAGACCTCCCTGCTGGAGGCAATCCTGTTGTTCCACAGCCGATTCCAGGCCGCATCGCTCTGGCACACTGTGATCCAGCGATCCGAGATGCCGGTCACCAATCCGCTGAAACGGCTCGCGAAGCACGAATTCGTGGTGGAAGGCGTCGAAAACGGCGCTACGCGGAGTCTGGCGGTCCAATACGAACCGAAGCCCAGGTCCGGCCAAGGTCACGCCGAATCCACGGGTAGTTCCGGCGCTGCGGACAACGGCAGCCTCGCCGGGCTGTTGAGTCAGGGTGTACCGATTGTCGGCGCCCTGCATGTTTCGCTCGACGGACAGCCGCCTGATCTGACCGGCTGGGTCCAGGTCCGAGAGGGAATTGTGCTGACTGCCGCCGAGGCCCCAATCGAGTCATCTGCCATTTTCGTGGCTGGCGTCGCGCCGGCTGCGGTCAAGAAGGAGATGGTCCCCGATTTCTCGAAGGTCATCGCCGACGGCGACAAAGGGGATTTCAAGAAAGACCTCCGCTCCGTTCTTCCCTTGGCGCAGGACTTCGAGATCGTCACGGACAAGAACAACACTCCCTACATCCTCGCGACTTTGGGGGGTGGATCGCGATTCCCACTCGAATCTCTGGGAAGCGGGATGAGGCGGCTCTTCTTTCTGCTCCTGTCGGTTCGGATGGCGCGGGGCGGAGCGCTGCTGATAGACGAAATCAATTCCGAGTTCCACCACTCAGTGCTTGAAGACTTGTGGCGACGGATTCGGACCCTTGCCTCCCGGTTGGAGGTGCAGTTGTTCGCCACCACCCACAGCCTGGAGTGCGTGGACGCGGCCATCGCCGCATTTGAAGACAGTCCCGATGACCTTGCCGTTCACAGCCTGCGTTCGGAAACGGATGACCGGCGTATTCGGGTGGCTACCTTCCGCGGGGAGTCACTGCAGGGCGCGAGAGAAATCAACCTTGAACTCCGTTGACAGGCAATCCGGGAGGAATCCCATCAAGGACACCGCGTCGCATCTGCTTCTCGTTGAAGGAAAGGATGAAGAACGGTTCTTCAGCGCCCTTTTGAAGAGTGAGCTGTCCGGTAGGGTCTCCGAGTGCCAGGTGATCGTGCTCGGCAAAGGCAGGTTCCGGCCAAGACTTCGGGGTCTCGCAATTCACATCCGCGGCAGTTCCGTGAGTTCCGTCGGCGTTGTGCGCGACGCCGACGAACATCCAGCGGGTGCCTTGCAGAGCGTTTGTGACGCACTCGCGGCGGCGGACTTCCCGAGACCGGGCTTGCACGGCGCGATCGTCGGAACCAACCCTCGCGTCGGAATATTCGTCATGCCCGACGGCCATAGTCGAGGTGCACTGGAGGCGCTTTGCCGGCGCTCGGTCGAATCGGAGATTGCCGGATCGTGCGTCGAGCAATATCTGGATTGCCTGAAAAACCGAGATGGCTGGGGAGGGGGGATCGCACGCAATTCGGCGCAACGGGACAAGGCGTTTGTGCACGCATACCTGGCTTCGCGCGAAGATCCGGTCGCCCGCACCGGCGAAGGAGCGCAGCAGGGCGTCTGGGATTTCCGTCATGAAGCGTTCCGGCCGGTGACTGAATTCCTCCGGCAACTGACTGCGGAATCTTCCGGCGATGCGCTCTCCCAAGGATGACGAGGCCCTGATCCTCGACGGGGGCCTCGCCACCGAACTGGAGGCCGACGGCTACGATCTGAATCACGCGCTCTGGTCGGCGCGGGTGCTGATCGAAGAACCGGAGGCGATCCGGGCGGTCCACGCCCGCTTCCTCGCGGCGGGCGCGGACTGCATCATCTCCGCCACCTACCAGGCGAGCTTCCCCGGCCTCGCGCACTACGGGCTCTCGGACAAGGAATCGGAGCGGTTGTTCCGCTTCGCGGTGGAGCTGGCGGCGGAAGAACGGAACCGCTTCTGGCGCAATCCGGCGAACCGAGAAGGACGGCGGCGGCCGCTGGTCGCGGCCAGCGTCGGACCGTACGGCGCGTTCCTGGCGGACGGCTCGGAGTACACGGGCGCCTACGAGATCGACAATGCCGGCCTCGCGGTGTTCCACCAGCGCCGGCTCGCGGTGCTCGCCGGGGCCGGCGCCGATCTGCTCGCGGTGGAGACGATCCCCTCGGCGCGCGAAGCGCGGGTACTCCGCCGTCTCCTCGAACGACTCGACAACTCGCCGCCGGCGTGGATGTCCTTCACCTGCCGGGACGGCGCCCACCTCTCCGACGGAACGCCGGTCGAGGAAGTCGCGGCCGACTTCGCCGACTGCGTCCCGGTCCGCTGGGTGGGCGTCAACTGCACCGCCCCGAAGCATCTCGCCGAGCTGATCCCGACGATCGGCGCCGCCAGCGGCAAGCCCGTCGTCGCCTATCCGAACGGCGACGGCCGCTGGGACCCGGTCCGGAAGATCTGGGAGAAGCCGGCCGAAACGGCAGACCTGCCGCAGCGCGCCCCCGAGTGGAAGCGGCTCGGCACCACTCTCATCGGTGGCTGCTGCCGCACGCGGCCGGAGGATATTCGCGCGCTGCGCGACGCGCTGTCCCTCGCCTGAGTCGGTCGTCCGAAGGGCCAGTCCCCCCGAGAGGATCGTTTCCTCGGAAGAACGAAATTCCTATTGACAAGAAAGATTGTCAATGATCTTCTACCCCCCATGCTCGATGTCGCGGTGATCGAAGAGCCGGCCGCCGCCGTCGTCACCCTGGACCCGAAGCGCGCGAGGCTCCTGGCGGAAATGACCGAGCCGGCCTCGGCGGCAACGCTCGCGGCGCGTGTCGGGCTCACCCGCCAAAAGGTCAACTACCACCTCCGCGCGCTCGAAAGGCACGGTCTCGTGCAAGTCGCCGGGGTGCGCAAGTGGGGCGGGCTGACCGAGCGCCTGCTGGTGGCCACCGCCCGCTCGTACGTGGTCAGCCCGACGGCGCTCGGCCCGGTAGCGTGCGACCCCGGGCGCACGCGAGACCGGCTCTCCGCCAGCTACCTGATCGCGCTCGCCGCTCGCATCGTGAACGAGGTGAGCCATTTCGTGCGTCGTTCCCGCCAGACGGGAAAGCGGCTCGCCACCTTTTCGCTGGACACCGAGATCCGATTCCGCTCGCCCGCAGCCCGCGCCCGGTTCAGCGCGGAGCTCGTCGCTGCAGTCTCCGAGTTGGTGCAGCGCTATCACGACGAATCGGCCCCCGGCGGGCGGCGCCACCGGTTGGTGGCCGTCGCCTATCCGGCGCCGGCAAACACCCCCACCACGGAGGCGTCATGACCATCAAACGCGATCCATCCGGCCGCCGCTCGATCCAGGTCGAAGTCGAGGTCCCGGGAACCCCGGAGGAAGTCTGGGAGGCGCTCGCCACCGGGCCGGGAGTCTCATCCTGGTTCTATCCGACCGACATCGAAGAGCGCGAAGGCGGTGTCCTCGCCTACCACACGGGCTCCAAGATGGACTCGCCGGCGACGGTGACCGTCTGGGATCCGCCGCGTCGGTTCTGTCATGAGGGCAAGGACTGCGGCCCGGGCGGCCCGCCGACGGCCACCGAGTGGACCATCGAGCCGCGGCGCGGCGGACGGTGTCTCGTGCGCGTGGTGCACAGCCTGTTCGCGGATATCGACGACTGGGACGACCAACTCGAGAGCTTCGAGGCCGGCTGGCCGCAGTGTCTGGTCATCATGCGGCTCTACCTCGGCCACTTCCGGGGCCAGCGAACCTCGATCGTCCGGGCGATGGGCGCCGCGGACGGCTCGGCGCAGGATGCCTGGGAGGCGCTGCTCGGCGAACTCAACGTCGCCGGGCTCTCCCCGGGTGACCGTTGGGCCTTCGCAGTTTCCGGTGCGGCGGGGCTTATCGGCGTCTTTGAGGAATCGCGGCCCGGGCGCCAGCCCTACGCCGTAATCCGGCTCGACCAGCCGGCGCCGGGAACTGCGGCGCTGAGCGCGTACAAGATCGGCGAGCGGGCGACGGTGGCACTCAGCATCTACTTCTACGGCGACGAGGCGCCGGCGGCCGCCCGCGACGAGGCGGGCTGGCAGGCGTGGATGGAAGGGCGGTTCCGGTAGGCCGTGCCGCGGCAAGCGCAGAGGCGCGTACGGCTGTGCTCCTTCACGGGATGCAGGCACGGGAACGCCGGCCAGTTCTCCCGGTGGGGGCGTTCACACCGGCACCGCCCGCCGGAGGCGGGCGAGATGCGCAATCCCTCCCGCCTTCACGGCGCCTCCGGCGAACTTACTCAGCCTCCAGGTGACGGAGGTCGATATCGGCCCGAACCGCCGCGGGGAGTAGCAGGCGGCCGGATACACCTTGAAAAAATGTAGTTCAACCGTGTAATTTCAAGGTCTGAGCTTCCACCTGATCCCTCGGGCCGCATCGGCTCACATCCAACAAGCCCTTCGGCGCAGCCCTGTCGTGGCGCTCATTGGGGCCCGGCAGTGCGGCAAGACGACGCTCGCCCGGCAGTTCGTTGCCGCCGGTTCACCCAACTACTTCGATCTGGAGGATCCCCTCAGTCTCGCCCGGCTGGACGAGCCGGTGACGGCGCTCGGCCCGTTATCCGGTCTGGTGGTCATTGACGAGGTGCAGCGGCGGCCCGACCTGTTCCCCATTCTGCGCGTCCTCGCCGACCGCGACCTCAACCCGGCCCGGTTCCTGGTGCTGGGCAGCGCCGGTCCCGACCTGCTCCGGCAGAGCGCGGAATCGCTGGCTGGACGCATCGAGTACCTGGAACTCACCGGATTCCAGGTCGCGGAACTCGGAACCGCGCGGATGCCGGACCTCTGGCTGCGCGGCGGATTCCCCCGGTCGCTGCTCGCGGAGAGCGACGAGGACAGCCTGATCTGGAGGAAGGCGTACGTTCAGACGTTCGTCGAGCGCGATTTGCCTCGGTTCGGAGCGGAGTTGGGAGCCCCGACGCTCCATCGCCTCCTGCTCCTGATGACCCACTACCACGGCCAGGTCGCCAACCTGAGGGCCCTCGCGACCGCGCTGGACGCCGCTGAGTCCACGATCCGCCGTTATCTGGACCTGATGGAACATCTTTTCCTGATCCGCCATCTTCGTCCGTGGCATGAGAACCTCAAGAAACGCCAGGTCAAGCGTCCGAAGCTGTACTTCCGGGATGCCGGCCTCTTCCACCACCTGATCGGGGTGGGCACCATGGGCGAGTTGCTCACCAATCCCCGGCTCGGCGCATCCTGGGAAGGGTTCGTTCTGGAGAAGACGCTCGCGGAGGCCAACCCGGACCAGGCGTACTTCTGGGGAACCCACGCGGGCGCGGAACTGGACGTTCTGCTCTGGACCAGAGGCCGGAAGATCGGGGTGGAAATCAAACGCGTGGATGCTCCCCGCCGCACTCCTTCGATGACCGCGGCCCTCCGCGACCTTTCGCTGGACGCGCTCTACGTGCTCTATCCCGGTGAACTGCGCTACGAGATCGGAGAGCGGATCACCGCGGTCCCCGCCGCCGAACGGTTCTCGCTCGAGGCGCCGGCGTGATCCGCGCTCTCCTTTGCGGATTGCTGCTCGCAGCGCCGGGCGTGAGCGCCCAGCAGATGCGAGCCGTCCCGCTCGAGGACACCGCCGAAACCAGCGCGAACGCGAGCCTGGGGGATCTCGACGGGGACGGCGATCTGGACATCGTGCTCGCCAAGGGGCGGCACTGGCCTCTCGAGGACTGGGTTCTCCTCAACGACGGCGCCGGGGGTTTCGACGAGCGCCACCCGCTGGGCGGCTCGGCGGACCGGACCTACACCGCGGCCCTCGCCGATCTCGATGGGGACGGCGACCTCGACCTGGTGGTGGGGAACGACCGGCCCGACGACAAGCGCGTCTATTTCAATGACGGGGTGGGTTTCTTCACCCTGGCCGGGACCTTCGGCGAATCGGCGTGGCCGACCCGAAACGTCACGGTGGCGGACCTGAACGGCGACCGGCGGCCGGAGATCATCGTCGCGAACCGCGGCGGCGCCGAGAACCGGAGCGCCAACTACGTCTGCGTCAATGATGGATCCGGGGCGTTTCCCGACTGCCGGGTTCTTTCAAGGAACTCAGCCACGACGATCGGGGCGGGGGACCTCACGGGCGACGGGTTCCGAGATCTCTTCGTGCCGCACCGGGACGGTGGCCAGAGCTATCTCTACGTGAATGACGGCCGCGGCGGATTCTCCGAAACTCACGCGGTGGGTCCCCCTGAGTCCGCGACCCGGGCGGTGACCTTCGGCGATCTGAACGGCGATGAAGTGCCCGACATCGTGCTGGGCGACCAGCTCGAAGGTGGGGTCTGGTTGTATCAGGGCCTCGGCGGCGCCGCCTTCGACGACAGTCGCCAGATCGGCGACCCCGGAGACAACGTCTATTCGCTGGCGCTCGCCGATCTGGACGGCGATGGGGATCTCGACATCGTGGTCGGCAATCGGGGGGCGCCCGGCGCCATCCTGACGAACGACGGCTCCGGAGCCTCTTTCACGCGGGCCCCCTTCGGTGACGCGGAGGGCGCGATGTACGGGCTCGCGATCGGCGACGTCAACGGTGACGGCGTCCCCGACATCGTGGCCGGCCGTTCCGACGCACCCAACACCCTCTATCTCAGCCGGACCCGTTAGCAGCCTGTGGTGAAACCCACGTGAGCGCCGAGGCCGGTGAGGCGCCCGGCTGACAAGGCGCGTGAGGGAGGAATACCGCGTGTATTTCGACCGAAACGCAACGATGAGCGCAGCGAAGCGGAGTGGTTCAGCCGGGATGGATCGCCGGTCGAACGCCGCGTGGGTTTTGCCACAGGCTGTTAGTCGAAGCCGCGCGCGCCGAACGGCTCGGGGGGAATTCCCTAACCCGGAACTCCAGGAGCGACGAAGCGTCGCTGCCCCATCGCCTTCAAGTGCCGATGGTGTGATCTGAGTGCCGAAGCAAACGTGGGATAGGAAAGGTAACGAACCGAAAAGTCCCGACACGTCTCCTCAACGATGTGGCGAAGGCGCGGGTAGTAAAGATGGCACACATTGGGGAACAGGTGATGTTCGATCTGGGAATTCAGACCTCCCAGATACCAAGCAGCCAGCCGGCTCCGGGGCGCAAAATTTGCCGTGGTCTCCACTTCATGAATTGCCCACTCCTTGCCGATCGCGCCCGACTCGGGGTCGGGCACCGGAAAGGCAGTGCCCTCCACCGTGTGAGCCAGCGAAAACACCGCGGCCAGGGTCACGCCGGCGATCAGGTTGACGAGCAAGAAGACGGCCAGCACATGGAGCCAGGAGTGGAAAAAGAGCGGGATCACCAAGGCGTATCCGACATAGAAGATCTTGGTCAAAGCGAAGGTCGCTCTCTGGGAGTGGCTCGTCTTTGGCAGGGTGTAGTTGCCAATTCGCCCTGAGATCATCCTCTTGAAATCGCTGTAGATCACCTGCAGGGTCAACATGCTGTACATCGGATAGGCATACAGGTGCTGAAACCGATGCCATGGCCGCCATTCCTGCAACTGGCTCCAGCGCATTATGGCGTTGGTCTGTATGTCCGTGTCCATTTCCTCGACATTCGTATAGGTGTGATGGAGGACATTGTGTTTGTGCTGCCAAATCATCTGACTGGCTCCGATGAAGCCCGCGGTGGAACCCATCAGCCAGTTGATCTTCTTGTTGTCGCAATAACTCCCGTGTGCGCCTTCGTGCACCAGATTGAAGCCAACCAGAACCAGGGCCTGCGAAAGGGCAATCGCTGCAATGATCGTCGTGATTGCGGACGTGGAGAAGAAAACCAAAAAGACGTACGAAACGACCAACCCCGTCAGGATGATTGCGGTCTTGGGCGCCATGCGCCAGCCTCCCGTTCTTCGAGTCCTGATCTCCGGGAAACGCTCATTCACACGCTTCTTCAGGGTGGCGTAAAAGCCTATGTCGCTGTCGAAGATGATCTTCTGGTAGGTTCCTTGTGCGGATATTGGTGACATGGTTACTCTTCTTTTCAACTTCCCTCAAGAGATAAGCACAACCGGGCCGGCCGCTGCCGGCGGCAGTGGAATTGGCTAACGGCTCCCTGATTCCCAGGCGTCCTTGCCGTAAAACGTGAACTCGTCCACCTCGAACCAGAACTCGCCAAGTTCCGCTTCGCCCCGACGGGAGAGATAGAGCCCGTCACACGCGGCGCCGTCCCAGTAGGCCGCATCCCGCGGCACCGCGACGGGCGCCAGTTCGCCGGCGGCGAGTTCGAAAGATTGCCAATCCTCCGAAATCTCCAGCTTCATTCCGAAGTCCACCCCGGTACAGCGGAGAGTCAGCTCGAAAGCGTGGCTGCCGCGAGCGTGAAACCGGATGCCGCCGAGGTTCTCCAGGCTGACCGGCTCCGCACCGCGGTCGAACGGCTGGTACATCTGGGCGAGCGGACCGCGCTCCGCACCGATCGTCAACTCGCCGTCAACCCGGGCGGCGGTGAGGGTCGAAGCAGCGCCGCCTTCGACCAGACTGAGGTCCGCGCTGGAGACGCCGTTCGTGAAGGTCTGCCAGCGGACGCCGGTGTGGGCGAACAGGTCCCCGTCCTCGAAATCATCGAACGGCAACACCAGGTCGGCGGCAAACGCTGGGGGGAATGGTGTCGAAGAGGGCTTCGCTTCGGCCACCTTGGGGGCGATGCCGTCCCGGACGGCCACCAGATGCCCGGTGGTACGGATGATCAACTGCCCTTCCGAGATCGCCGGCGTCGCGAGGCACACCTCGTCCATGGGATTCGTCGCCAGCAGCTCGTGCTCGGGGCCGGCCCGGATGACGAAGACGTCGCCGTCTTCGCTGGCCAGGTAGATGCGCCCGTCGGCCGCGATGGGCGAGGCGGTGAAGGCGCCTCCCCGCTCCGCGATCCGGCGCTTGTCTACCCGCTCCCCGGTGACCGCGTCGAAAACCGTGAGGACACCGTTCGTGGCGACCACGTACAGATAGCCCTGGTACACGAGCGGCGAGGACATGTAGGGCCCGTCCCGCGGCGAACTCCAGGCCACGTGGTCGTTCGAGCGCATCCCGTCGGCGAGCGAGATGTCGCCGCTGGCGCCGGCCCGGATCGCGAAGATCGGGCGCGTGCGGTAGCCGCTCGTCAGGTAGATGAGCCCCCCGTCCACCACCGGCGTCGGGGTGGTGTTGAACGAGCTGCCCGACATCCGCCAGAGCTCTTCGCCGGTGGCGGGGTCGTATCCGAACATGGTGCCGGCGCCGTTCGTGATCAGTTCCGTGCGCTCGCGGCCAACGTGAACCGTCGGCGTCGAGAATGAGGAAATCAGGTCCCGCGCCGTCCGCCAGATCTCTTCGCCGGTGGCGACGTCGAAGCCGGCGATGAACGAACCTTCCTGCTGGTCGGCCTGCACGATCACCAGGTTCTCCCAGATGATCGGCGAGCTGGCGGCGGCCCACTGATAGGTGTCGTCGTAGGAGGCGCCGGAATCCAGCGCTCCGAGATCCACCTCCCAAAGCAGCGTTCCGTCGAAGTCGTAGAGGAACAGGTTGCCGGTCGCCACCAGCACCGCGACGTGCTTCCCGTCGGTCGCCGGCGTCGCCGAGGCGTAGCTGTTTTTGGGGTGACGCTGGATCTCGGGGGTAGCGCTGACCGCTTCGCGTACCCAGAGCACGTCGCCGCCGTAGCGATCGATCGCGTACACGAACCAGGTGTTCCGCTCCCGGTCGGACCGGCGGTCGATCCGCCCATCGGTGCCGTAGCGGAAGACCGGATCGGGATCGTCGCTGACCGCAGTGGTCACGAAGATCCGGTCGCCCCAGATCACCGGGCTCGAGTGCCCGAGACCGGGAATCCGGGTGCGCCAGAGCACGTTGTGCCCGGTTACCGCATTCCACACGGTCGGCGGGTGCTGCCCGTCGGCCACCCCCGATGCCGCGGGACCCCGGAATGACGGCCAGTGAAATTTGTCCTCGGACCCCTGGGCGCCCGCCGACGCCGCCGAGAACAGGAACGCAAAACACGAAAGAACAGTCAGGGCACGGTTCATCGGCGGCGTCTCCAGAACCGCCCATCGTACTAGGGTCTCAGGGCTCACGGAACACCCACTCCAATCCACCGGATGGCCCGCTGAGCGGGGAACGCCGGTCTTCAGACCGGCACCGCCCCGCGCAGCGGGGCGAGAGCGCGTAACGCCAACCGCGAAGAAGCGCGGGGACGGCTTGGAACGCCGACCTCCGGTCGGCACGCGCTGGCCTCCGGCCAGCGCACGGCGCATCGGTAAGTGGCGGTGTGGTTCCCCTCTCGGCACGTGCCCCACCGGCAGAACCGGCCAGCGGTCGGCATCGCGGCCCGACGGGCCGCGAGAGTAGCGAAATGCTACGAGCCCGGATGGCGACGGCGGTTCTCGCGGTCAACGGCCCACCCGGTCCGCCAGAAATCGCGCGAAGGGCTCGATCTGCTGACCAGAGCTCGCTTCGTCCAGCGCCGCCATGTACTCGGCCCGGTGCTCCACCCGGATCACGGTCCACGGATACCCCCCCGAACACAGCATCAGGTTCATCAGGAACCGCGCCATCCGACCATTGCCGTCGGTCCACGGGTGGATGTACCCCAGCGCCCAGTGCCCAAGCACCGCGCGAACCGCCGACTCCGGTTCGGCGTCGAGCAGGTCGAACAGCGCCCCCATGGCGTCCACCACTGCGTCCGACCGTGGCGGAACGTGCCGGGAGCCCCGGATATAGACGGGCTGGGTGCGGTACCCGGCAAGCGCGTGGGCCGGGACGATTCCGGCGGTGACGGACAGCGCGAACAGTTCCCGATACCACTCCTGGTGTTCGGTCCGGGCGAGGCTGGAAGCTGCCTGCCCGGTCAGCACCCGAGCTACGGCCCCCCGCACGCGGCGGAACGCGCGCCAATATCCGAAGGCAGCCAAGGCATCCCGGTGGCCGCGGTCCGCTCCCTCCGGATCCCACTTTCCGGATCGCGCCCGGTCAATGAGTTCGGGGGTGACCTGGTATCCCTCGATGGAGAGCGAGTGGTACGCATCCGTGCGATAGACCTCATCCACTTCGTCCAAGACCCTTTCCGGATTCCGCGAGAGGCCGGGCAACGCCGGGAAGAGCTCAAGCACAGGTCCGCGGAATCGCTCCCAGAGCGCCCGCACGCGCACCGCAGTGGGGTTCATCGCCGGGAGCGCCGACATTTCCGCGCCGGGAGCGAAGGGATCCGTCTCCCTGACCACCTGGCCGGCAGCCCGCATGGCGCCCACGATCTCGTCCGCCATTTCGGGACGCTGGATTCGGCGAAACGCCCCCGCCAGCCGTCCGGCGACCACACAACGGCCTCCGTCCAGCAGCGGAACGAGAATTGCCGAGGGCTGGCGCACCCCCGAGAGGGCGACCCGCGCCTCCACCGGGTACGTCCGAAAAAACGCGGCTGATACACGGACTAAAGCGTTCTCCGGGGTGAGCAGTCGGAGTCCGTCCCTCTCTTCAATGTTCCCGGGTTCCGGTTCTCTCCGATCGCGGACATCGAAGAGGGCCGTGCCGAACGGAAGCTCGATGCGGTTGTTGCCGGCCTCGGGTGCGTGGACTACGACCTGCCCCGGAATGGCGGTGTTTCCTCCGAGGAGCAGGGCGGACTGCTCGGCGGACAGCCACCAGCGCTTCCCGAATCGCCGCTCGAAGTAACGGGCGCAAAACTCCCAGAAAACCGAATACCAGGGCGTCGAGTCGCCGGGCGGCGCGGCCGGGTTTGCCGAGATGAGCCAGCCGTTCGTAACCCGGCGGAGGAAGCCGTTTGCGACCAACCGTTCCCGATGGACCCGCGTCAGTTCCGTCGTGCGGAAGACCCGCCGGCCGTCTCGCTGAAGCCGCGCGAGAACCTCCAACGAGCTGGCGAGTCGTTCGCGCGCAGTGGCCATCGTTTACCCGCCGGCAGACGGAACAGCGGAGATGATTACAAGTATATCGTGCTGTTCGATTACGAGTATTTCTTGTTGTCCAACTCCAAGTGTTTTGCGCTCAGCGGATACCTCGGTTGTATGCCTATTGCCCTGCCCCCATCACCTCGCGTGCAGCCCGCGCCACGATGTCCCGAGGTGAGGCCATCGCAGCCGCCTCTTCCAGGACCGCACTGACCGCCTCTCCCCCGATCTCACCAAGAGCGGTCAACGCGGCCGCCTGCGCCCGGTAGCTCGAATCGTTCCGGAACCGCTCGATCAGGAATTCCAACCCGGCGGCCCCGCCTAGCCGGGCAAGCGCCGAAGTCCGGACATCGGACTTCGCGTCCTCGGCGGCCGCCGTCCGCAACGCCTCGGCGTCCTCCCCGTCTCCCGGGTCGAGCCCGGCGAGCGCCGCCTGCCGGACCGCCCAGAAGGGGTCGGCAGCGAGCGCCGCGCGTAGCGCCGCCCGGGCCTCCGCACTCCCCAGCTCGCCGAGCGCGACCGCCGCCCGGCGGCGTCCGGCGCCGTCGTCATCCCCGAGCTGGGCGGTCCACTCGGCCGCGGACTTGTCGATACTGAACTCCGCGAGCAGGACGTCATCCGCGTCGAACCGCACGTAGCGCGGCTCCTCCGCGGCCGGGAAGCTCAGGTTCTGTTCCCGGCCCTCGAGCGTGAACGGATGGACCTCCGAACCCGAGGCGGCGACCACCCGGACGGAGAGCGGGGCGCGGTACGCCTCCGGCACCTGCCCCATGCTGGCCTCGGGCCCCTGGACCTGACGGATCCGCATCTCCACGGAATCCCCGTCCCACGCGGATTCGATCTCCAGCACCGGATGGCCCGGGCGGCGGAGCCACATGTCCACGAACCAACGGATGTCCTGACCGGCGGCCTCGTCGAAGGCCACGATGAAGTCCTCGGTGTCCACCGGCTGGAAGGCGTGCTTCTCCAGGAAGTGCTTGATGCCCGCGCGGAACTCCGCCTCCCCCGTGATGTGGCGCAGCAACCGGAGAAGCGCCGCACCCTTCGGGTAGGTGTGGGAGTCGAAGTTGTCGTTCGGACGGCGCCACTGATTCGTGACCACCGGGCGGAGGACGGTTTCGGCCTGACGGAGGTAGGACTCGCGCTTCCGGCGCATGTTCTCGCCGGCCTCGTCGGGGCCGAGTTCGTAAGCGTGCCAGAGGTATTCCGAGTAAGTCCCGAAGCTCTCGGTCAGCCAGGTCTCCCCCCAGTCGCGGTAGGAGATCAGGTCTCCCCACCAGTGGTGCGCCACCTCGTGGGCCACGAGTCCGTGGCTCGGGAAGTCCTGCTCGGCGCGCTCGTCGTGGATCGTGCTCTGCCCGACCACGGTGGCGGTGGTGCTCTCGGCGCCGCCACCGATTCCGGGGATGGTGATCTGGTCGTACTTGTTCCAGGGATAGGGGACGCCGAACTCCTCGTCGAAGAAGGCCATGATGTCCGGCGTCTTGTGGAAACTGCGATCCGCGCCTTCCACATCCTTCGGATACACCCAGTAGTTCACCGGGATGTCGCCGTGGAAGTCCTCGATGACCTCGTAGGGACCGGCGACCAGCACCGAGAGATAGGTCGGGTGCGGTTCGTCGAGCTTCCAGTGATGCGTCCTCGTCCCCGGCCGCGCGCCCTCGCTGATCCCGACCAGCCGGCCGTTCGAAAGCACCTTCCAGTCCTCTCGGACGGTGGCGAGGAGTTCGAAGGTGGCCCGGTCCGCCGGGTGGTCCACCGAGGGATACCAGTGCCGCGCTCCCTCGGGAAACGAAAGAGTGTTGATGAGCTGGGGGTTGGCTTCCGTCTCGGCCTTGAAGTCGAGGCCGAGGTCGTAGCTCGCCGCCATCCCGTACTGAGTGGCGTCCACGTCAATATCCGAGCCGCCGTAGTCGATCTCGAGCACCAGCGTCTCGCCCGCGGGGAGCGGGGCACCAAGGGCGATGGAAAGCGTGCCGCCTTCGTGAGTGAAATCGAGTTCCTCGCCGCCGGCGCGGACCGCGCGCACCTCGTAGGTCTCCGCATCGAGTTCCACTTCGCCGATGTCGGCTTCGGCCTGGAGGCTGATTTCGACTGTTCCGTCCATGCTCTTCGTGGTCTCGTCCAGATCGAGCGAGACCCGGTAGTGGAGGATGTCGAAGGGTTCGTCGCGCAGCTCCCGGACTGGCCAGTCGGAGCGGTCCTCGTAGGGGGGCTCGACCGGGGGCGGCTCGTCGGGGCTACAGCCGAAACAAAGGAGCGCAGCCAGCGCGGCTGCGCCGGCGATCACCGGGTTACGTCCCATGGCGGGGTCCTCCCCGAAGACGGTCAGCGAGACAGGTCGATGTCCACGCCGATGTGGACGGCGCGCGGGCTACCGAGAGTCTCGATAGGCGTGCGGGCCGAAATGATCTCGGCATCGAGAAGGTTCTCTCCCGCGACAAACACCTGCAATCGGTCGTTCACCGGATAGGAGACGTGAACGCCGACGGAGGTGAATCCCGCCATCGGCAACTCGTTGCGGTCGTCCTCGAACTGCTCGCTCATGAAGCGCAGGTCGGCGCGTACCGAGACCGGGCCGTGCCAGGCGCCGCCCACCACCCCCTGATGGAGTGGAACCTGCGGAAGCCGAAGACCCGTGTCGTCAACCGTAGAGTCGGAGAACAGGTACGCCACAAAGAACTCGGTGTTGGTGTCGGGGTACACGTAGACCTCGGCCTCGACTCCACGCGCCGTGGCGCGGCCGATGTTCTGGCGCTGGCGGAAAACGCCCTCGTCGTTCACCTCCAGGGTGACGTTGCCCACCGTGTCGCGGAGCGAGTTCCAGTAGACGTTCCCCCGCACGAGCATCCGGTCCGTCGGGTAAAAGTCCAGACCTCCCTCCACTCCGTAGAGGCTTTCCTCGCCGAGCTGATCGTTCGCGGCGACCCGCACGTTACCGACCCGGAAGGGCCGGTAGAGCTCATTCAGCGAGGGGGCTCGGAAACCGCGGTAGGCGGAGGCGCGAAGCGTGGTGCTCTGGAGAACGTGGTAGCGCAGGCCAAGACGGGGATTCACGCTCGCCTTGGTCTCCACATTTTGCCAGAGGTCCAGCCGGCCGTCGGCGAGCACCTCCAGAGCCGGGGTGATTCCCAGGCGCTTCTGGACGAAGCCGCCGAGCCGGTTCTGGCTGTTGTCGCCCCAGGAGGAACGCACCCAGTCGGCACCCGCCTGTAGCCCTTCCCCGATCTGGGTGGTGAAGACTCCTCCGACTCCGGCGTACTCGTACATCTGCTGGGAGGTGGGGATTTCCCGGTCGCGGCCGGCGATGATCCGGGAGAAGTCGCTGTTCAATCGCGAGTCCTGGCCGAACACCCGAAGATCCCAGTTCTCCTGGGTAATGCCGCCCTCCAGCATCACGAGCCGCGAGCTGTTGATCTGGATGGGGGTCCCGTTCCGGCGGTCTTCGGAGTAGTAGTTGACCGAGAAATGGACCGGTCCGACCGCGGCCCGGCCGACCATCGAACGAAAGTCCACCCCGGCCGGTTGATCCACCGATCCGCGTTCCGCCGCACGAATCCGGTGGTAGCCCTCGCTGTTCAGAATCCGCGCCGCACCGACGACGGAAACGTCCTCGTTCTCATGCGATGCAAGCAGCTCAGCATCCTGAATTCCGAAGCTGCCGAACCGCCCCCGCGCCCGCAGGAGCCCCGGTTCCGGACGGCGCGACAGGAGCTGCACCGTGCCGCCGAGCGCCGAGCTGCCGTAGAGGGGGCTGGCAGCGCCGCGCGCCACCTCGATTCGGTCGAGGAAGAGCGTCGGCAGGCGGTTCCAGTACACCCAGTTGCCGAAGGGATCGTTGAGCGGCACTCCGTCCCAGAGAACCAGCGTGCGGCTCGCGCCGCTCGGGCCGATCCCGCGCAGCGAGACCCCGGTGGTGGTGGGGTGGGAAATGAAGCTGGAGTTCCGCCGGAAGAGTCCGAACCCGGGCACCCGGCTCAGCGCCTCGTCCACCAGGGCGCCCGGCGAATCCAGGAGATCTTCGCTGTCGAGCGCGGTCACGAGCGCGACCGAGTCCACGATGGTTTCCTCGCCGCGGGTCGCGGTGACGACCACGGTCTCGGTGTGGGACCGGGGGGCGGCCTGCTCTTCTTCCGGATCCTGTTGTTCGGTAGCGGCTTCCGTTTCTTGGGGCTCGGCCGGTGGCGGTTCCGCGGCGGCCGCCGGAAACGCCAGCAAGACCGTCAGGCAGGAGGCGATCAGGGGAAGCAAACGTCCCGGTGAATCCGGGCGCGGGAGGCGAGCGGTGGGAGGATCCATGGCAGCGCCCGATGATAGCGGGGCCGGCGGCGCTCTGTAGGGTGGCAATCACTCTCGTACCCCGATGGCGCCGCCGGGAAGGGAACGCCGGTCTTCAGACCGGCGCCGCCCGCGAAAGCGGGCGAAATCCGTGACGCTTCCCGCCCGTGCAACACCGGTTTCCGCCTCGGCGCAGGCTCAGGAGAGCGCGATACTCCCCCGATGCATCGCCCGGCCCTCGCGCTCCTGGCCCTCGCACTCCTTGCCCTCGCGCTCTTGGCCGTCCTGACCGCGGTCCCCGCCGCCGCCCAGCCTGAGGAATGGTCAAGGCCGTTTCCGGCGCACCGGGTGATCGGGAACCTCTACGCCGTCGGGACCCATGGCCTGGGCTGCTTCCTGGTCACTTCCGACGAAGGACACATCCTCATCAACACCGGACTCGCGGATTCCGCGCCTCTCATCCGGGAGAACGTCGAGTCCCTCGGCTTCCGCCTCGAGGATGTCCGGATCCTGCTCACCATGCAGGCGCACTACGACCATGCCGCGGCCTTTGCCGAGATCAAGAAGGCCACCGGAGCCGAGATGTGGGCGACCGCCGACGATGCGCCGCTACTGGAGGACGGAGGGGCTAGCGACCCTCACTTCCAGGGCGAATACACCTTCGCGCCGGTCCCGGTGGACCGGATCCTCCGGGATGGCGAGGTGATCGAACTGGGCAAAACCCGGCTCACCGTGATCGAATCGCCCGGACACACCCGGGGGAGCGCCAGCTACACCATGACCGTCGCCGAGAACGGCCGCGACTACCGCGTCGCCATCGCCAACATGGGTTCCATGAACCCGGAACTACGACTGGTGAAGGATCCGACCTATCCGGGGATCGCCGAGGGCTTCGCCGAGACCTTCCGCCGGCAAAAGGCGATGGAGGTGGATGTCTGGGTTGCGGCGCATGGGCCGCAATACGGCCTGCACGACAAACACCGGCCCGGCGACCCCTATCAGCCTGTGGTGAAACCCACGCGG
This sequence comes from Candidatus Marinacidobacterium sp., assembly GCA_965250045.1. GTDB lineage: Bacteria > Acidobacteriota > Vicinamibacteria > Marinacidobacterales > Marinacidobacteraceae > Marinacidobacterium. The sequence goes on along the minus strand of OZ252286.1, from coordinate 1,035,630 downwards.
CGTTCGACCGGCGATCCATCCCGGCTGAACCACTCCGCTTCGCTGCGTTCTGCGTTGCGTTTCGGTCGAAATACACCCGGTATTCCTCCCTCACGCGCCTTGTCAGCCGGGCGCTTCACCGGCCTCGGCGCTCACGCGGGTTCCACCACAGGCTGCTATGACCCGGACGCGTTCGTGGATCCCGAGGGCTTCCGGAAGCTGGTGGCGCACTACGAAGCGCTCTACGAGCAGCAGCTCGCGGCAGAGCGGCGGTGAGCCGCGTCAGGCACGGATTCGAACGGAGGCCGGATGGCCCCTGACAGGGCGGTCGAGACCGCGCGGCGGTTGGTCGCAGGCGCATCGCGCATCGTCGGCTTCACCGGCGCCGGTATCTCGACCGAGTCGGGCGTCCCCGACTTTCGCAGCCCGAACGGGGTATGGGCGCAGAACCGGATCGTCGACTTTGAGGAATTCCTCTCGAGCGAAGCGGGGCGCATCGAGTACTGGCGGCAAAAGGCGGCCGGCTGGCCCGCGATGCGCGACGCCCAGCCGAACGCGGGGCACTACGCCTTCTTCGAACTCCACCGGCAGGGCCGGCTCGACGCGCTTGTCACCCAGAACATCGAGCGCCTGCACCAGCGGTCGGGGCTGCCCGCCGACAAGGTCCTCGAGTTGCACGGGACCACGACCGAGGCGGCCTGCCTGGACTGCGACGATCGGATCAGTTCCGACGAGGCGTGCCGGCGCATCGAGGACGGGGAAAAGGCGCCCCGCTGCCGGCAGTGCGGCGGACTCCTCAAGCCCGCGACGATCTCCTTCGGGCAGGCGATGCCGCACGAAGTCATGATGCAGGCGCTGATCGCGGCCGAGGCATGCGATCTGATGCTCGCGGTCGGCTCCTCGCTGGTGGTCGAGCCTGCCGCGTCGATCCCGCGTCTGGCCCGGCAGGCCGGCGCGCGCCTCATCATCGTCAACCGGGACCCCACCCCGCTCGACGACATCGCCGACGCGGTGGTGCGGGGGCAGATCGGCGCCGTGCTGCCCGAGCTGGTGCGCCGGGGCGGGTAGCGACCGGGTGGGCGCTCCGGCGCCGGCGGCGCCGTCCGGAGGAGGAGCGTTACGCGGTTTGCGGTGAAAATGCAGTTGCGCCAGGGCCCCGACAGCCCGGATGGCACGCAGGCCCGGGAACGCCGACCTCCGGTCGGCACGCGCGGGAGCGCGAAACCTGCGCCAATCACGTCGGGCCCTGCCAACGTGAGTGCCGCACCACCTCTTCGTGCGGGCGGGGTGAACGGGCCGACCCGATCATGTGGGTTTCTCCCGGTGGGGGCCCTCACCGGCGGCGCGATCCAGGCGGACAGCGCTACGCGGGCTTGACGACCTCCTCCACGAACCGGCGCACGAGGCTGGCCGAGCCTGGGGTCTCGGGAGTGATGGCGCGGAGTTCTTCGATGGAACGGGCGCCGGTGAGCTTGAGATAGGGGGGATAGGCGGCGATCCGCTGGATGAGGTCGTCCCGGTCCAATTCGGGATGGAATTGGGTCGCGTAGATCGGCTTTCCCGGGAACATCAGGGCTTCGTTCTCGATCGTCGCGCTCGAGGCCAGAGAGACCGCATCCGGGGGCAGGTCATCCACGATGTCCTCGTGACCGAAGACCGCCGGAAATGGGGACCCGAGCGGGCTGAAGACGGGATCCCGGCGACCCGCGTCGGTCAGCTCGAGCGGGATAACCCCCACCTCGGCGCGGGCATGGTCGGTGGCCACCCGCCCTCCGAGAGCCCGGGCGAGCGCCTGGAAGCCCCAGCAAGAAGCGAAGGTCGGGATGGACCGTTCGTGGAGGGTTTCCATGGCACCGAGCGTGCCCGCGAGCCAGGGCCCACCCCGGACCACCGAGTGGTCCCCGCTTCCCCCGATGAGCACCGCAGCGGCGGATTCGAGCAGCGAAGGCGGCGGCGCCCCTTGAAGGAGATCGAACACCCGGAGCTGGTCCCGCTCGAGCCCGAGCGCGCGCCGGAACGCCGACACTTCGTGCGCGGCCATCGGGTCGCCGGGTTCGCGCACCTGGAGCAGCAGGAAACGCGGTGGGGACGGGTTCACGTGTTCAACAGAAGGTTTCAGGGCGGGATCCGGCGCCGGCTACTCCGAGGTGTAGCGGCCGAGAAGAGGCTTTCCCGGGAAGACGCCCTCGACGAGCGCGCCGTCCCGGACCACCGGGACGCCGTCCACTACGACGTGCGCGACCCCCTCGGCGAAGGTCAGGTCGTCCTCGAAGTTGGCGGTGTCGATGATGGTGTCCGGATCGAACACCGTGATGTCGGCGATGGCGCCGATCTGGATGCGTCCCTTTCGTCGCATGAGGGGAGCGATCTCCTGCAGCCGCTCGGCCGGCATGAGCGTGATCTTCTTGATCGCGTCGGGGAGCGAGAGCACTCCCTGGTCGCGGACGTAGCGCCCGAGCACCCGGGAGAAGGTGCCCGCCGACCGCGGGTGGGCGCCGGGGGCGTAGGGCATCCCGTCCGACGCCACCATCACGAAGGGAGTACTCATCGCCAGCTCGATCATCTCCGGATCCATCATGTGGAAGATGACCGTGCCCCCCTCTTGCTGGAAGAAGTTGAATGTCTCCTCGGTGAGGCGCTCCCCGGTGTCCTGCCACTGGATGTCCCCGTAGGTCATCCGGAGCTTCTCCTGCCAGCCCTCGTCGAAGATCGCCGAGGAGATGCCGGCGGAGGCGGCGGTGTAGGGGTAGGCCTCGGTGGTCACGTCCACTCCCGCGTCGCGGGCGCCCTTGATCAGGGCAAGGGTGATCGGCAGATGGTGGATGCTCGAGCTGTTCAGGTGCACGATGTGGAGCGGCGCTCCGGTGGCGAGCGCGTTGGCGAGCACCTCCTGCACCGCGGAGACCGCCATGTCGCGCACGTGGGTGTAGATGGGCACGTCCAGCTCCGCCGCAAGCTGGAAGACCCGGAAAATCTCGGTGTGGCTGGCGCCCGGGTAGTACTGGTGGGCCATCCCGATGCCCAGCCCCCCGGCCCGGATCTCGGCGGCGATCGCTTCGTGCACCGCCTCGGTGTTCTCCACCCCGGTGTAGTTCGCCTCCCGGCGCAAATCGGCGTGCTCGGGCGTCCGCTCGGCGCCGGTGCTCTCGGCGTCCAGGACCGGGTTCGCCTGTTCCGCGATCCCCGGAATCCCGAGAAGGCGCAATCCCTGGTGGCGCACCGACGCGCCGTAGTGAACGATCGCCCCGCCGGCCCGGCTCTCGAGGTAGCGCCCGATCCGGGGAACGCCGTCCTCGAGTTCCAGCGCCGTGGTAACCCCGTCCATCGCCTGGTAGCGGTTCGCCTCGGTCGATTGTCCGTGGGCATGGAGGTCGATGAACCCCGGGCTCACCACCTTCCCCGAGGCATCGAGCAGCACGCCGCCCTGCTTCAACCGGTTCTGGAGCACCTCGCGGGAGATGGCGACGATCTCGTTTCGCACCACTCCCACGTCGCGGACCGCGTCCAGCCCGGTTTCGGGATCGAGGACGCGGCCCCCGGTGATGACCAGATCGAGGTCGCGCTCCTGGGCTAGGAGCGTCGCGGGAAGCAGGAAGGCGATCAAGAGGGCGCCGAAGCGCCCCGGGACATGAGAGAACATCGGTAGCGATCTCCTTTGGGGGAGTTCTTCTGAAAGGGTCCGCTGTCTGACTGCCCAAATCATCCGGGAATCACCCGGGAATCACCGGGGATTCGCCCTCAGGATCAGCCGCGATGGGTTGTCAACGTCGTGGTGGATCGTATTCGCCGCCCTACTCCGAGGTGTAGCGGCCGAGCAGCGGTTTGCCCGGGAAGACCCCCTCCACGAGCGCGCCGTCGCGCACGACCGGGACACCGTCCACCACCACGTGGGCGACCCCCTCGGAAAAGCTCATGTCGTCTTCGAAGTTCGCGGTGTCGATGATGGTGTCCGGATTGAACACGGTGATGTCGGCGATGGCGCCGATCTGGATCCGGCCTTTCCGCCGCATCAGGGGAGCGACCTCCTGGAGCCGCTCGGCCGGCATAAGCGTGATCTTCTTGATCGCGTCGGTAAGCGTCAACACTCCCTGATCGCGAACGTAGCGCCCGAGGACGCGGGAGAAAGTGCCCGCCGACCGCGGGTGGGCGCCGGGCGCGTACGGCATCCCGTCAGACGCCACCATCACGAAGGGGGTGCGCATCGCCAGTTCGATCATCGCCGGATCCATCATGTGCATGATGACCGTGCCCCCCTCCTCCTGGAAGAAGTTGAACGTCTCCTCGGTGAGCCGCTCGCCGGTGTCCTGCCACTGGATGTCCTCGTACGTCATATCGAGCTTTTCCTCCCAGCCCTCGTCGAAGATCGCCGAGGAGATCCCGGTGGAAGCGGCGGTGTAGGGGTAGGCCTCGGTGGTCACGTCCACCCCGGCGTCCCGGGCGCCCGCGATCAGGGCGAGCGTGATCGGGAGGTGATGCAGGCTCGAGCTGTTCAGGTGCACGATGTGGAGCGAGGCTCCGGTCGCGAGCGCGTTCGCGACCACCTCCTGGACCGCCGAGATCGCCATGTCGCGCACATGGGTGTAGATGGGGACGTCCAGCTCGGCCGCGAGCTCGAAGACCTGGTAGATCTCGGTGTGGGAGGCGCCCGGGTAGTACTGGTGGGGCAGCCCGATGCCCAGTCCGCCGGCCCGCAGTTCGGTAGCGATCGCCTCGTGCACCGCCTCGGTGTCCTCCACGCCGGTGTAGTTCGCCTCGCGAAGCAGGTTGGCGTGCTCGATGATCAATTCGGCCCCGGTGCTCTCCGCCTCCAGAACCCCCGCCGCCGCCTCGCTGACGCCGGGAATCCCGACGAGGCGCAGTCCCCCGTGGGACACCGAGGCGCCGTAGTGGATGATCGCGTCGCCGGCCCGGCTCTCGAGGAAGCGCGCAATACGGGGGACGCCGCCTTCCAGCTCCAGCGCGGTGGTCACCCCGTCCATCGCCTGGTACTTGTTCGCTTCGCCCGACTGCCCGTGCGCGTGGAGGTCGATGAACCCCGGGCTCACCACCTTCCCCGAGGCATCGAGCAACACCCCGCCCTGCTTCAGCCGGTTCTGGAGCACTTCGCGGGAGATGGCCACGATCTCGTTCCGCACCACCCCCACGTCACGGACCGCGTCCAGCCCGGTCTCGGGATCGAGGACGCGGCCGCCCGTGATGACCAGATCCAGGTCGCGCTCCTGGGCCGGGAGCGTCGCGGGAAGCACGAGAGCAAGAAATAAGGCGCCGGAGCGCCGCAGGACACGAGAGAACATCGGTAGCGATCTCCTTTTCGGGAGTTCTTCTGAAGAGGGCTGCTGTCTGACTGCCCGGATCACCGGGGAATCACCGGAAGGATCAGCTTCGACGGGTGATCGGCATCGTGGTAGATCGTATTCGTCGCCACCAACCCGGGGCGGTCCTCCATCATCTCCTTGCCGGTGTTCCCGTTCGGATACCACTTCGGAAAGCTCGAACTGGTGACCGTCAGCCGGATCCGTTGGCCGGTGAGGAAGACGTTGGACATCGGGTAGAGCTCGATCGTGTAGGGAACGATCGCGCCCGGCTCCAGCAGAACCGGAGCCTCGTCCCCCTCCCGGTAGCGCGCGCGCTGGATCATCTGCCGCAGCATCTGCGCATAGCCCGACTCGTGGACGGCGCTCACGGTGACCACCCAATCGGTGTCCACCGCGGAGGAGGCGCCGAAGAACTCCACGCGCACGAAGCCCGTGACTTCGAGCGCTTCCGCGAGCGGCTCCGAGGTGTAGGTGAGGCTCACCAGGTCGGCGGGCCGGTGATCCTGGGCCCCGCGGGGCTCGACGAAGAGGTCCCCGCCGATGCTCGGCGCCGGGCTTCGGGGGTCGTATTCATAGGAATCCGGGGCCTCGTCGCCGCGCGGCGCCTCCCGGGAGAGCCGGCCGTCGTTGAGCGAATCGGCGCTCCCCGCGGGCCCCTCCCGGAGATACCAGGCCTCCTCCTGCTGGCGGGCCAGCGGAAACTCGTTTTCCCCGCGCCAGACGTTGTCCCCCATCACGTAGATGAGGACGGGGGGTTCCTCCATGATCCCGTTGTCGTGACCCTTGAGCTGGTGATCGAACCAGCGCAGGCGCAGGGCCAGGTCGTCGATACTGGAACCGGGGAAGTTCATGTCGCCGACCCTGTCGTCGGTGGGCGGCCAGCCGTGGATCCAGGGCCCCACAATCAGTTTCTGCTGACCCCGCGCCCTCGGTCCGCCGATCTCGTTCACCTGCTTGAAGTGGCGCACCGTGCCGTGGATGTGCCGGTCGTACCAGCCGCCGAGGTGATAGACGGGCACGTCGAACTTGGCGTACTGCTCGTCCACCGAGAGCTGCCGCCAGTAGTCGTTGTAGTAGGGGTTGCCGACGAGGTCGTTGTACATGTCAGAGAACATGCTGGCGGTGAACGAATCACCTACCTCGCGGTGCTCGTCGTACCACGCGGTCCACGCCTCGCCGGAGCCCAGATACCCCCGGTGGCCCGGGACGTTCATCCGCAGCGGTTTCACCATCTCGCGCTGGGTGAGCAGCCAGGTCGGCAGGACCATGTGGAGCGCGCCGCCCTGCCAGAAGATGTCCCGGTAGCTGTTCGCCGCGTACTGGGAACAAAACATCGCTTTGAGGTGGGGCGGCTGGGTGGGCGCGGTCAGGAGCTGGTTCGCGCAGGTGAACGAGAGGCCGTGCGTTCCCACCTTCCCGTTGGAGGCGGGGTGGGTGGCCGCCCACTCGATCGTGTCGTAGCCGTCCTGGCGCTCGCCCCAACCCTCGTCCCGCAGCCAGTAGTACTCGCCCTCCGACTCATAGCGGCCGCGCTCGTCCTGCGCCATGGCGAGGTAGCCCCGGGCGGCGAAGTACTCGGCAGACGAACGGGCGCAGGCGCCCTTGTTGTATGGGGTGCGCTCGAGCACCACGGGGAACGGACCCGGACCCTGTCCGCGGGGGATGTACACATCCGTCGCGAGACGGGTGCCGTCCCGCATCGGGACCATCACCTGCTCGCAGGTCCAGTTCTGGGCGGCGGCGAGCGCCGGGAACAACAAGAGATAAGCAGTTGCAGCGACCAGACGGGGCATTTTTCCCTCCCTCGAAGGCGGCTCCAATCTTCCCACGGCCCTTCGCGCCGCGCCAACGGGCGCGCGCGGGGTCCGTGGAGGTCCGTAACCGGCACGCCGGTGGCTCCCGAAACGCCCGTCAGCGATCCCCGGCGTCCAGTTGGAGGAAGTGATTGACGTACGCGCGATACCGGTTTCGGATGTCCCGAACGTAGCTCGTGACCTCGGAGCCCCGGACGTACCCATAAGCGGCCCGGCTGGCGTACTGCGGTTCGCTCAGCTTTTGCATCGCCTCCTCGACGTGGCCGAACCAGAGCGATCCGTCGAGCCCCAGTTGGCGCGCAAGGCGCCGGCCGTCCCGCACGTGGCCGTGGCCGGCGTTGTAGGAGGCCAACGCGAACCAGAGTTGCTCGCCGGGGGGCAGGTCCGGGAACCGTTCGCGGGTCCAGGCGAGATAGCGAACGCCGGCGTCAATGCCCACTTCCGGCTCGACAAGCCGGGCCGGATCTACCCCGAGCTCCTCCGCGGTGCGGGGCATGACCTGCAGCAGGCCGCGCGCGCCCGCAAAGCTCACGGTCGCCGGATCGAAGCCGCTCTCCTGGTACATCTGCGCGACGATCAACCGCCAGTCGAAGTCTGCGGCCTCGGCCCGCGGCTTCACTAGCGAGTCGTACTGCGAGAGTTCGTCCCCCGTGACCCGGTGCTCCCGCTGCCGCGCCTGGCGGCGGCGGTTGACGAAGTACTTGTTGTAGAGGACGTTGAAGTCGAGGCCGCGATAACCAGCGTTCAGAAAGACGTCCAGCTCCCGTTTCAGATCGTTTCGCCCCGGGCCGACCGCCCAGACGAGTTGCATCGTGGGTTCGAGTGCGAGCCCCAGGTTCAGCCTCGGCTCGAAGGTAGCGGCCAGCTCCGCGCGGTGGCTGTCCACCAGCGTGACGTCCAGCTCGCCTTCCGCCACCGCTTCCAGGATGGAGTGGCTGGATAGCTCCGAGTCCTCGACCTCGAAGTCGCCCTCCAGGCCACCGAGCGTGGCCAGGTAGCTCGTCGCCTGGGGGACGGTCACCGTACGCCCGGCCAGGTCGTCAATGCGGGTGACGGGTTCGCCCGCGGTGACGAAGGTCTCGTGGATCTCGAGGTAGTGACGGGTGAAAAGGAGGCCCTCGTCCGCCCGCGTGGGCGTCTCCACCCAGCCGGCGGCGACGAGATCCCCCCGTCCGGTAAGGAGTCCTTCGACGAGTTCGGCGTGGTCGCGCGCGACGAGGACGGAAAGATCCAGGTTTTGCGAATCCGCGAACGTCCGGACCAGTTCGTACTCGAAACCGAGGCGCTCGCCCCGCCACAGATAGTGGGTCACCGGAGAACTGATGGTGAGGAGCCGGAGTTGACCCGACGCCCGGATCGCCGCCCAGTCACGGACTTCCGACGGTTCGTCGGCGACGGTGTGGTGGTCCGTCAGGTAGTCGTCGAGCGCCTCCCGGAGTTCCGGGTTCCCGAGCCGCACCGCCCAGGCAATGCGCTTCACCTCCGGAAGCTCCGCGAGCTTGCTGACTTCCGGGCTCGTCCGCACGACCACCCGAGCGGCGGCTTCATCCAGGATCGTCGCATCGATGATGCCTTCTTCGATGAGCGCCTGGAGGGTGAGCGGGTCCGCGTCCTCCGGGACCGGCGCGCGGGGCGCATCCGGATAGTGGGCGAGGAAGCTCTCCTCGTAGGAGGTTCCGGCGGAAATACCGAAGACGCCCTCGAACCCGCCGACCACCCACTCCCGGGAGACGGTGAGCGGGACGGTGAACGCGACTCGCTCCTGGCGAGCCTCGGTCACTGTGAGGGTGGCGACCGCCACGTCGGCCCGGCCCTCTTCAAGCGCGGCTATCAACCGTTCGGGGCTGGGCTCGGTGATCCACTCGGCGCGCAGCCCGTGACGTTCGGCGAATTGGAGGGCGAGAAACCGGTAGCGCTCCGCGGACAGCCCCTGCGAGGGCAGCGTTTCGAACTGGTCAAACCCGCGGCGCCCAAAACGGATCACTCCGCGCTCCTGGATCGCCGGCCAGTCGTCGACGGTCCCCGCCGGCACCACCGAGGGGATGTCTTCTTCCGAATCGGGCGCACCACACCCGGAGGGCGGGGCCAGAAGGCCCATAACCACGGTCCCGAGGACCGCGAATTGGCGTAAAGCGTTATTCGTCAACATGGCCAAACATTCGGCGGGAAGGCCCCAGCCGAGAGCCGTTTGTGCTGTTTCGCCGCCTCCTCGGCGGCGGTGCCGGTCGGGAGATCAGCATTGTTGGGTGGCGCGCCCTGAGGGATTTGAACCCCCGACCTACAGGTTCGTAGCCTGTTGCTCTATCCGCTGAGCTAAGGGCGCTTGTGACCCGGGGACCGGGCAATCTAGCAGGTTTCGCTGGTGGACGACCGGACGGTAGGGGACCCGTGTCGGCCCCGCGAGCGCCAGCCGGGCCGTCGCTGCTACGCACCCGGTCAGGCCACCGCGGTAGGGGTCTCCATCCCGAAATGCGCCCAGCCGCGCGCCATCCGCGGCGTGCTCCAGGCGCTCACGAGCCGTGCGTCGGGAGTCACGATGAGGAGTCCCGCCGTTCCCGAGAGTCGTGACGCACACTCGCGCAGCAGGGTCCGGGCGGCGGCCTCGGGAGCCTCTCCGGCTTCCATCCGCGCAAGCGCCGCGCGCGCCATGGACAGCCGCGCGATGCCCTCTCCCCACCCCGTGCATGCCACCCCGCCGACCTCGGAATCCGCGTAGAGCCCCGCACCCGGCAGCGGAGTGTCCCCCACCCTCCCCGGACGCTTGTTGAGGGCGCCCCCGGTGGATCCGGCCGCCGCGATGCGCCCTTGCCGGTCCAGCGCAACCGCGCCGACGGTATCCGCCGGCGCGGCGGCGCGCCGCCTGGATTCCCGGTGCTGTTTCAGCCGGGCGACCTCCCGGGGCACCACGAGCACTTCCGGTTGAATCGCCTCGAATCCCTGTTGCCGGGCGAACTCTTCGGCGCCCGCCCCGACCAGCAGCACCTGCCGGGTCGCTTCGATGATCCGCCGGGCGACCCGGACCGGGTTCAGGATCGTGCGCACGGCCGCCACCCCGCCCACCCGGAGGTCCTCGCCATCCATGATCGAGGCGTCGAGGACCACCTCCCCGCGCCGGTTCAGCACGGATCCGGTGCCGGCGTTCAGCGCCGGATCGTCCTCGAGAAGGGTGACGACCGCCTCCACCGTGTCCAGCGCGGAAGCGCCATCACGCAGCGAGTCGAAGCCGAGACGTGCCGCGGCCAACGCACCCGCCTGGTGAGCGTCCCGCTCCCCGGTGGGAATGTCCCAAGCCCCGCCGTGAACAAGAATCGCTGGACCGGTTCCCCGGACAACTTCGCAATGGATCCGGGATTCTTCGCTGGTCACCGCCGGATCGCCTTATGTTCTGGCGCCCCGCCTGGTACCGCTACGGGGAATCGAACCCCGGTTTGATGGCTGAGAACCATCCGTCCTAACCCCTAGACGATAGCGGCGCCCGCAAGCGTGGGACCGGTGATAATACCACTCTGAAAAGCTGGCCAAGGGCCACTCAGCACCGTGGGAGCGGTGAGGTGCCAGTCGGACATCGAGGGCGCCGGAAGATCCCGGTCCCCGTGCTGGCGCACCAGCACCCGCGCCCGCGAACGCCGCGGGAGGAACCGGGCAAGGAACAGCCCCTGGGCAAGAAGACGGTGCGGCGTCTCGAAGAGCACGCACGGGGCGGAATGGGCGGCCTGAAGCAGGCTTACGGCGAGCAGGGCGGTCACGTCCGGTTCCCGGGGCGGCGCGATCCAATAGGACACCTCCAGCCCGCCTGCGGCCGGAGGCTCAAAGCGACAACTCCCGACCGGCGCCCCCGCCCGTACCAGATGCAGGCCGGCGGCGGGGAGCGGCAGATCGCTCGCGACCCCGGCAACCGCGCCGAAACTCGGCGCCAGCCGCTCAAAGAGCCTCTCCTCTTCGGAGTCGGACAGCGCTTCGGGGACCACCGTCAGGTCGCCGGGAGGGCGAGCCCGCGGCAGCAGCAGCGCGGTCGCGTTCCGGCGCAGCCATCCGGGCCGCACGGGCGCGGAATAGCGCGGCAGGGGTCCGGCGTCATCAAAACCCAGGGCGCGCAGGTCAGGTATCAGAGCGCTGGCGTCTTCTTCCAGCACCAGCGCGGAAACCCCGGCGCTCCGCGACCAGGCCGAGAGTCTGGCCAACCCTTCCCGCCGCCGCTCGGCGGGTGGGAGCCGCAGGCGACTGAGGAATTTCCCCGAAGCCGGACGCCCGATCTGCCGCCCCAAGAGCGGCGCCGCGATGATTTCCACCGGCGCCGTCCCGAGGTTTGGCCCGGTAGGCGGACTTCCGGGCGGGCGGGAAACGCCGTGCGCCCGATTCACTCCTCGGGGGGCATCAGGATCCCGAGGACGAGGTAGCACAGGATCCCGGGAAACCCGGCCGAACAAACGCTCACCAGGACGTAGAGCACCCGGAGCAGCGTCCGGTCGATATTCCACCAGTCGGCGAGCCCGGCGCAGACCCCAAGCAGCATCCGGTCCTTGGATGGGCGGACGAGTTTGGCCATTGATTTCTCCTACGCTTTGTCTTTGGGAGTGTCAGCCGGCGGCCGAGACGCCGACTACCGACAGCAAGATCGCCAAGGCGCTCGCCGCCACCAACCCGAGGGCCCAGAGGCCATGTCTGCCCCGTTCGGGCGTGAAGGCCCCGAAGCGGGACGCCACGAGGTAGCCACCAAGAAACCCGCCGAGGTGGGCGGCATTGTCGATACCCGGCACGAACACGCCGAAGATCCCAATGAAGATCACGTACCGCCAGATCGTCCGGGCGAAATCCGAACTGGTCCGTCTTCCGAAATACAGAAGCGCTCCCAGTAGGCCGCACAGCGAGGCCGAAGCGCCCACCGTGATTTCGGGCGCTCCCCCGAGGAAGGGGATCGCGATGGCGGAGGCCCCCATGAACGAAGACAGCAGAAATCCGGTAGCCGCCGAAATCTGGTAGATCACGAGCGCCCGGCTGGTTCCAAAGGTCTCGCCCACCAGCGGGAACAGGTTCCAGAGCCAGTACATGTTGAAAAAGATGTGGAGCAAACCGCCGTGCAGCCAGCCCGCGCTGAGGACGGCGTACCACTTTCCGACTCCGAAGACCGGGATCCCTCCCGCCGCCCCCAACCGGTAAAGGATGCGGCCGTCGGGGCTCAGAAAACCGAACAGGCCCCTCATCTCGATGGCGCCGACGCTCAGCACCAGCGCGAGCAGGAACAGCCCGACGTTGGCGCCGAGCAGGATCTTCAACACGCCCGCGGTATCGAAGCGAAGCAGTCCGGCGAACCCGAAAAGCGCGGGGTTCCGGCGTCCGCAGAAGAGACATTCCCGATCCTGCACGCCGACGAGCTGTCCACATCCCGGGCAAAGCATCGCGCCCTGCCGTTTCGCGCCGAAGGCCATCGGCCTATTCTGACACCTCGCCGTCGCCGAAAAAGGAGCGGACGGCGTCAGCGACGTACCGCAGTTCCTCGTCCGAGAGGCCGGGATGGAGGGGGAGGCTCAGCACTTCCCGGGCCGCCGCCCGCGCCTCGGGGCATTCGTTCCTCGCTTCCGGGGCGCTCGCGAAGGCGGCCTGTTCCGTCAGCGCGGCCGGATAGTGAACGAGAGCGTCGATCCCGGCCGCGGCGAGGCGCCGCCGAAGCGCATCGCGCTGCGCCGTGCGGATCACGAACAGATGCGCGGCTCCTTCCACTCCCGGGCCGGGGGTTACGAAACGAAGCGGCAGCCCCTCGAGCAGCTCCCGGTACCTGAGAACCAGGGCCGCCCGCTTGCGGTTTCCGGCAAGCAGCCCGGGGAGGCGCTCGCTGAGCACCGCTGCCTGGATCTCGTCGAGCCGGCTGTTCCAACCGGGGGTGGCGTGATGGTGGCGCGCTTGCTGCCCACCCGAACGCAGGCGCCTCGCGCGCGCCGCGAGGCGCTCGTCGCGGGTCGCCACCAGGCCGGCGTCACCGAGCGCAGCCAGGTTCTTCGTGGGGTAGAAGCTGAAGGCCGCGGCCCGCCCGAAGGACCCGAGCGCCTGGTCCTCAAAGCGCGCCCCGTGAGCCTGGCAGGCGTCCTCGATGATCGGAACGTTCTGCCGGGTGGCGGTCTCCAGCAGCTTCCGCCAGCCGGCCCCGGCTCCGCCGAAGAGGTGCACCGGAACGATCGCCCGGATTTCCCGGGTCTCGAGCGTCCTGGCGGCCGCCCCCGCGTCCAGGCACAGGCTTCCCGGCTCGACGTCGGCGAAGACCGGAATCGCCCCGGCGCGCTGGATGCCGAGCGCCGTGTATCCGGTAGAAAACGCAGCGGTCAGGACCCGGTCCCCGGGCCCGATTCCGGCGGCCGAGAGCGCGAGGGTGATGGCGTCCGTGCCCGACGCCACCCCCACCGCGTGCTCGACGCCGATGGCTCGAGCAAAAGCCCGCTCGAACGCTTCCACCTCCGGGCCCAAAACGAATTGCCCGGAAGCGAGCACCCGCCCGACGGCCTCCCGAACGCCGGGGTCGCGATCGGCCGCGAGGCGCTGAAACGGAACCTTCATGCCGTCGCGGCGCGCATGGCCCGCACGGTTTCGGCCAATCCACTGTCGAGCGGACGCCTCGGCCCCCAGCCGAGGTCGCGGCGGATCGCCGACCAATCCGAATGGAAATCGCCGATTGCGATGGCGTCAAAGCCAGGGGGAAGCGGCGCGGCGCGCACGCGCGGCGCTTCGCCGAGGGCGCGAAAGATCGCATCGGCAAACTCCCCGAGGCGGACCGGACCGGACCCCAGGTTCCAGATCCCCGGGGGTGCTTCCGGATACCCGGCCCGCAGGAAGGCGTCCACCACATCGTCCACGTAGTTGAAGTCCCGCAGCAGGCCGGAATTTCCCAGGATGGTGACTTCGCGTCCGGCCAGGGCGTCTCCGAGGAAGCGGCCGGTCAGGCCCGCCGACGGTCCGGCGGTCGGTTGCCCGGGGCCGTAGGTGTTCGTGAGCCGGAGAATCGAGAAAGGAACGCCCCTCGCCTCCGCGCTACGGCGGACCAGGTGCTCGGCGGTCTCCTTGTGGACGGAATGAACATCCGGCGGGGCAATCCTCTGGTCCTCCCCCGCCGGCAAACGCTCGGCGGGGCCGTAGAGCTGGCGCGTGCTCGCGAAGACCACTCTCGCCCGGGGCGCCCGCTCCGCCACCGCGCCGAGCAGCGAAACGGTCCCCATCACGTTGTCCTCGAAGTCGACCCGCGGCTCGTCCATGCTCCTCCGGTGACCGCTCGCCGCCGCGAGGTGGAAGATCACATCGGCCTCGGCGACCGCGTCGCCGAGTGCCTCGGGGTCGCGGAGGTCCCCCTGCCGGAACCGGACGTTCGCGGTGCGGAAATCGTGGCGGACCCGGTCGAAGCCCGTCACCCGCGCGCCTTCGGAGGAGAGGCGCGCTGCGAGACGGCGGCCGATGAAGCCGGCGGCGCCGGTGACGAGGACCCGGCAGCCGGTCCACGCGTTGCGCTCGTCCATGGAGGAGCCATTGTCGGCCAAAACGGACAACTTGCGGCGTACCCGTTGCGTTGGAAGACCGGCAAGCGGGTTACGGTTCGCCGAATGGACGCCGGATCCGGAGAGGGGACCCGGGGCACGCTGTTTGTCGTTGCGACCCCCATCGGAAACCTCGACGACCTGTCGCCGCGGGCGCTTGCCGTCCTGCGAGGCGTTCCCTGGATTGCCTGCGAGGACACCCGCGTCGCCCGGCGGCTCCGCACCCGGTTCGACCTCACCGCCCGCCTCGTCTCCTGCCACGACCACAACGAAGCGCGCCAGGTCGAATTCCTCCTCGACCGGCTGCGCGCGGGCGAAGATCTGGCGCTGATCTGTGATGCAGGAACGCCCCTGATCTCGGATCCGGGCTACCGCGTGGTCCGTGCGGCACGGACCGAAGGCCTGCCGGTTCGCACCGTCCCGGGTCCATCGGCGGTGGCCGCCGCCCTCTCCGTTGCCGGCCTTCCGACGGACACCTTCACGTTCTTCGGTTTCCCGCCGGGGCGGCGCGGGGCGAAACGCCGGGCGTTCCTGGAGCGCGCGGCAGCGGCGCCGGGGTCCCTCGTCTTTTTCGAATCGGCGCGTCGCGCCGCGGGTCTGCTTGAAGACCTCGGGGAACTCCTCGGGCCCCGGGAGGCATCGGTGTCCCGGGAAATGACCAAGATCTACGAAGAACACCACTTCGGCGCCCTGTCCGAACTCGCCCGGCGGATGGTGAGCGAACCGCCGCGCGGCGAAGTCACCATCGTGGTCGCCCCCGAAGGCCGCAAGAAGCAGGGGGCCACGTAGAATCCGGGGCGGGGGATGATGCTGACGGTGGATTCCGTGTCCCCGCCCGCTTCTCCGACGGGTGCCCGAGGCTTCGGGCGCCGAGTTCTCCCGACCATGGACTTCCTGCTCGTTTATTCCCCGGCTCCCGAGATCGGACGCTATCCGTTCTTCGGCCGCACCGTCGCCGAAGCGGCGGCATCCGCCGCGGCCGCGCTGGACCCCGGAGAACTACTGGCGCTGGCGGATCCCGGGGGAGACACCTCCGCTCTCGAAGCAGCGGGCGCCCGCCGGGCCACACCCGGGGAAGCGGTGACGGCCCTGGGTTCGGCGGGACGGGGAAAGCGGTGCGTCCTCCTCGCGCCCGGCGTCGTGTCCATCCCGGGGCCGGAACTCGCCAGCCTGGTGGCCGCGGCAGGACAGGCTCCGCTGCGGCTCGAGAACGCGAACGGTCAGGTCCTGGCGGTCGCGGGCAAGACCGATCTCCTCGCCTCCGTTGTCCGCGAAGACTTCGACGAAATCATCGAAGTCTTCGGTCCCGCGCGCGTTGAGGCGGTGGCGGACCAAACCCGGATCGATGGGGCTGCGACCTGGTCAGCGGCGATCCGCGAATCCCAGCGCCGCACCGCCAGGCGCTTCCTCGCGAGCGGGGTGCTGGTCGAGGACCCGGACACGCTCTGGGCCGATCCCTCCTGCCGCGCCGAACCGGGCGCCCGAATCGGCGCATCGGTGCGCCTGGCGGGTAACACCTCCGTCGCCGCCGGCGCCGAGGTGGGGAGTTTCTGCCGGCTGGAGAACACGGAGATCGAGCCCGGGGCGCGGATCCTCAGCCACTCCGTCCTCCTCGACAGCTCCATCGGAAGGGACGCAAAAGTCGGCCCGTTCGCCCACATCCGCCCGAACACGCGGCTCGAGCCGGAATCTTTCGCCGGGAGCTTCGTGGAGACCAAGAACGCCGTTCTGGCGAGGCGGGCGGCGCTCCCCCATTTGTCCTACGTCGGCGACGCGGACATCGGCGCTCGCGCCAACCTCGGCGCCGGAACCATCACCTGCAACTACGACGGGCGCGGGAAATACCGGACCGTGGTGGAACCGGGAGCGTTCGTCGGGAGCAACGCCATCCTGGTGGCTCCGGTCACCATCGGCCGCCGGGCGTTCGTCGCCGCGGGCTCGGTAATCGTCGAGGATGTCCCCGAAGGTGCGCTCGCCATCGCGCGAGGCCGTCAGGCGGTGAAGCCCGGCCGGGCGGCGGGCCGCTTCGAAGGAGCCGACGAGATCTGAGCATCGCTCTGGAGACGGGAGCGCCTTCGGCGCTTCTCGCCGAGATCCGCGAACAGCCAGCCGCAGCGCGGCGGACGCTGGCCGGCCTCACCGCCGGCGCTTCCGGACGAGCGGCCGCCTTTCGGGATGTGCGCGCGCTCCGGCAGGCAAGGGTGCTGCTCGTCGGCGCCGGATCGAGCCGCTACGCCGCCGAGATCGCCGCCGAGTGGTTCCGACGCTGGAAGATTGCTGCCGAGGTTCGTTCGGCGAGCGGGGTCGGAGGGCCACCGTCGACCGGCGCGCTGCTGGTCGTCACCCAGTCCGGAGCCACGCGCAGCACGATCCGGCTCCTGGACCAAGCCGAAGCCACCGGCACCTTCCGCATCGTGGTAACGAACGAGGGCGAAAGCGCAGCGGCGCGCCGGGCCGATCTGGCGCTCGTCACGAAGGCGGGGAAGGAGAAGGCGATCCCGGCGACCAAGACGTTCAGTTCGGCCCTGGTCGCGCTGCGGGTCTTCGGTTTCGAATGGTCTGCCGCTCTCGGTAGGCGGCCGCCGGGATCCGGCGCGCACTCCGAGATCGTAAACCGACTTGAGAACGCGGTCGCCCGGGAGCCCGAGATCGCAGCGCGGATCGCGGAGATCGAAGTCGGTGGTCCGTGGTTCTTCCTGGGAAGCGGCGTGTTCAGCCCCCTCGCGCGTGAGGGCGCCCTCAAGATGATGGAAACCGCGCTGGTCCCGGCCATCCCCGTGCCCGCCGGCGAGCTGGCCCACGGACCGGCCGCGCTGCTCGGCGCCACGACGCCGGTGGTGCTGCTCTCGAGCGGTGACCCCCTCTCCCCGAGCGAGGCCCGCTCGCTCGCCGCGGCCCGGGCCGTTGGCGCGCCGATGTTCCGATTTGGCGACGCTGCCACCGCTGCGGAACTCCAGCCCTTCGCGCTGGCGCCGGTCCTGCAGTTGCTCGCCTTCTTCGCCGGGCGGCAGCTCGGCAGGAATGTGGACGCTCCCGCGGGACTCCAGAAGGCGGTTCGTGATGACTGACCCGCCGCTCGCTGAAGAGCAATCCGGGCGCCCGGTACTGGACGGCCTCAACGCCTCGCAGCGCCAGGCGGTGTCGGCGCCGTCCGGACCCACGCTGGTGCTCGCCGGGGCCGGATCCGGCAAGACCCGGGTGATCACCCACCGGATCGGGTGGCGCATGCTCGTGGACGGGGCGCCGGCGGAATCCATCCTCGCGGTCACCTTCACCAACAAGGCGGCGCGCGAAATGCGAACGCGGGTGGAGACGTTGTGTTCCCAAGTACGTGAGAGCGAAGGCCTTCCCTGGGTTTCCACCTTTCACGCGCTCGGCCTGAATCTGCTGCGCCGCTTCGGCCGGGACATCGGTCTGGCCGCCGGCTTTCCGGTGTTCGGGGCCGACGAGAGCCGCGCGCTCGTCCGGCAGGTCGTGCGAGAACTCGAGATCGACGATGACCGGCTCCCGCTCGGCAGGCTTATCCAGTTGGTGTCCCGGTTCCGGAACGCGGAAGCGGCCGGCGCCGCGTTTCGTGGACCGCGGGACCCCCGGTTGAGCGACACCGTCCGGGAAGCGACGGCTGCTTACCAGCGAAAGCTCTCCGAGCTGAAGGGCGTGGATTTCGACGACCTGTTGATTCGCACCCTCGAACTCCTGAACCGGTCAGAGGCGGCCCGATCCTTTGTCGCCCGGCGGGTGCGCCACTTGCTCATTGACGAGTACCAGGACACGAGTCCTACCCAGCACCGGCTGGTCCTGACCCTCGCCCCCCATCGGGACGTTTTCGCGGTCGGGGACGATGACCAGGCGATCTATTCGTTTCGCGGCGCCGACTTCCGGAACATCCTCCGTTTCCGGGACGACTTCCCGGGAGCCCGCGTCCTGCGCCTGGAGGAGAACTACCGCTCCACCGCCGCTATCGTGAATGCCGCCAATGCGGTAATCCGCCGAAACCGGAGGCGGGACGGCAAGACGCTTCGTCCGCTCGGGGAGCAGGGCAAGCGGGTCACGTTCCGTTCCTTCCCCAGCGAAACAATCGAAGCCCAGCAGATCGCCATCGAGATCGCGGGACAGGGAGAGGGACGGGGCTCGACCGCGGTGCTCCTCCGAACCCGCGCCCAGACCCGGGCCTTCGAGGAGGCGTTCACCGCCCACCGAATTCCCCACCTGATCGTCGGCGGACTCCGCTTCTACGAGCGCCGCGAGGTCCTTGACGCGCTCGCCTGCATCCGGGTTGCGGGAAATCCCGACGACGATTCCGCTTTTCGGCGAGCCGTCGCGGCGATTCCGCGCGGCGTCGGCGAGAAGTCGCTTGGGCGGATCGAGGCGCGCGCGGCCGCAGACGAAACGCCCCTCATTACGGCGGCCGAGCGAACCGTCGCAGAGGGCGGTCTCCCGGGCCGGGCCCTGAGCGGCCTTGACGCCTTCGTCAAGGGGATCGCGGCGGTTCGGCGCGCGATCCCGCGGGGTCCCGAAACCGCGGTCCGATCAGCGATGGCGGACACCGGTCTCGGAGCTTTCTTCCAGGAGAACGACCGGGAGCGTTTCGAGAACCTGGTGTCCTTGCAGAGCGCCGCCCGGGAATTCGAACGCTCGAACCCGGACGAGACGGTGGATGCCTTTCTGGACCAGGTGAGTTTGCTATCGGCTGAGGATCTGGTTCCCGACCCGGCGGCGGAGCGCAGCGCTCCGCCGGTGACAGTGATGACGGTCCACGCCGCCAAGGGGCTCGAATTCGATTCCGTCTTTCTGGCCGGCCTCTGGGAAGGACTGTTTCCCCACGCGTTCTCACTGGAGTCGGACCTCCAGCTGGAAGAAGAAAGACGGCTCTTCTACGTCGGGATGACGCGGGCGCGAAAACGCCTGCAGCTCTCGGCGGCTCCGGGTGGCGCCCCCTACTTGCGCTCGCGGGGCCGCGTGTCCCGCTTTCTCGGCGAGATCCCCCGCGAACTGCTCGAGACGCCCCGGGCGGACGCCCGGACCATTCCCATCGCGGCGGCTCCCTCCACCGGGCGCTTTCGAAGAGGGGAGACCGTGCGCCATCATAAATTCGGGGTCGGGCGAGTCGAAACGGTGGATCCGGACGGAAAGCGCCTCTCCGTCCTGTTCAAGTACCACGGGCGGCGACGGCTGGTGCTGGAATACGCGAAGCTCGAAAGGGTTTAGCCCCAATACTGTTCACTTAGAGTATTTTCTTCGCTATTCTTCCCGTGGCTTGGCCGGGAGGTTGGCTATGGCGAGAACAGTCGCGGAGCTTCCGAAAGGGAGCCGGCTCACGGACTACATCAGCCTCGGGGTGCTGAACCAGAGGATCCCGCGGGCGGCCGTGGACGAGGCGCTGCAGGCTACGGGGCGGCAGAGTGCCCGTCAGCGGGATCTGCCGGCGCACGTGGTGGTGTATTACGTGATCGCCTTGGCGCTGTACATGCAGTCGTCGTATCGAGAGGTTCTGCGCTGCCTGTTGGAGGGGCTGCGGTGGCTGGGCGATCCGTCGGCGCGCCCACGGGTGGCGGGGAAGTCGGGGATTTCGCAGGCGCGCCAGCGGCTGGGCGCCGAACCGCTGCAAGCCCTGCATGACGCCGTGGTGCGGCCGGTGGGGCAGCCGTCGGAACCGGGATGCGGCTATCGGCAGTGGCAGGTGGTCAGCGTGGACGGCAGCACCCTGGATGTCGCGGACGAGGTCCCGAACGCGGCGGCCTTCGGGCGCCCCGGCGCCAGTCGCGGGGCCAGTGCCTTCCCCCAGATCCGGTTCGTGTCGTTGGTCGAGAATGGAACCCACGTCCTGTTTGCCAGCCGCATGGCCGGCTACCAGGTGAGCGAACACCGCCTGGTCGAGGACGTGATGCCCTCCTTGCAGGCGGGCATGTTGTGTCTCGCCGACCGCAACTTCTACAGCTACGCCCTGTGGAATCAGGCCCGCACCACGGGGGCGGATCTGTTGTGGCGCATCAAGAAGAACCGGCGCCTGCCGCGGGAGACCCCGTTGGCCGACGGCTCCTATCTGAGCCGGATCTACCCCTCCGACAAAGACCGACGCCACGGGCGGCGCGCGGTTCGGGTGCGGGTGATCGACTATCAACTGGCCGGCGTGGCCGACGCCGAACCGCTGTATCGGCTATTGACCACGGTGCTGGATGCGGACCGCGCCCCGGCCCCGGAGCTGGCCGCCCTCTACCGCGAGCGCTGGGAGATCGAAACCGCGCTGGACGAACTCAAGACCCACCTCCGCGGCCCCCGGATCGTCCTCCGCAGCAAGACCCCCGAACTCGTCCGCCAGGAGTTCTGGGGCCTGATGTTGGCCCACTTCGCCATCCGCTCCCTCATGCACGACGCCGCCCGGCAGCGCGGAGACGATCCAGACCGACTCTCCTACCTCCACGCGGTTCGGGCGGTCCGTCGCAACATCATCACCCACGGCGCCATTCCCCCCTCAGCGTCAGAACCGCCTCCGCCAGCACGTCCTTGACGAACTCCTCGACGAACGGGTGGTGTCCAGCCGCAACCGATGCACGCCCCGCGGGGTCAAGCGCAAGATGAGCAGCTATCCGCTGCGCCCCAGACACGCGCCGACCTCCCGCAGAGACGGCCCGCCAACCGTCAGAATCGTCTAAGTGAACAGTATTGGGTTTAGCCCGGATTTCTCATACTCACGGCCCGAAGCGCCCCCAGGGAGCCGCAACCTGTTGACGAGGACGACGGTTACACGTGAAGCGCGGATCCCGATCGACCTGACGGCGTGTCGGATAGGGAACACCGACTTCCAGCTCGTTGCTGTGAAGGAGCAGGTCTCACAGGTACGCCACCATCCAGATGGTGCCGTCGGTCAGGGAACGCCGACCTCCGGCCAGTTCTCCCGGTGGGGGCCGGCACCGCCCGCCGGAGGCGGGCGGAGTCGCGTGTCGCCAAACACCGGGATGGTTCCCGTCTCGGCACTGTCCCCATCCCAGGAGGTGGCGTTCCTGTGCCCAGCCTCGCTTCTGCTCAAACAGCATTGCGCCGCTCGCCCCGCTTTGCGGGGCGGTGCCGACCGGAGGTCGGCGTTCCCGTGCCTGCGCGTCGCTCCGTCTGGTGGCTTGGGCGCCATGCGCCACGTTCAGCGTCCGCGTGGCGCCTCCTGCGACTCGGCGAGCGCTCCCGAGTATGAGAAATACGGGCTAGGAGCCTGCGTCGCAGGAGTTGTGGGGATGGGGCGTAGATACGTTCGGAACCAAGCCGGCATCCGGGTTGGGGAGTAATCTCGGCGCCAGCAACCGGTTGGGGGTGGCCGAAACGGCACCAATGCGGCGTATTTCCGGTTGGAACCCGCTGCGAGCGGTCTCGGGGTGTGCCATCAGGCGGTTCTCAGCGCTCCGATCCGCTTGATGTTCAAGGCCAGGCACACCAGGTTCCACTCGGCCTGCACTTTCGCCAGACCCCGGAAGCTGAAGCGGCGAAAACCCAGCACCTCCTTGATCCAGCCGTTCGGCGCTTCGGACAACCACTTCCGTCGGGCGTAGCGAGCCCGGCCCGCCTCCGTCTCCAGCTTCTTCTTCATCCGATCCGTCGCCGGGCGTGTCGCCGGATCCACCGCCGCCTGCTTCTTCCCCTCCCGGCCCAGCGCCACGTACCCCGCAATGCCGCGCTCCTCCAACTCCCGAAGGTTCGCCTCGCTGACATATCCCGCATCCGCCAGAACCTCCTCCGGCTTCGCTCTCAGGGTCTCCTCCACCGCGTCCAGCATGGGAAGCAACTGCTCCACATCGTTGGCTCCCGCTCCCACGCTCGCCCCCACCACGATCTGGTTCTCGTCATCTACCGCCGTCTGCGCGTTGTAGCTCTGCTGAAATCCCTCCGTGCTCGTCTTCATGATCCGGCTCTGGGGGTCCGTGAAGTTGCTCTGCGCCTTCGGTTCCGGCTCCCCATACGGGCGCTTGTAGGGTCTCCCGCCTTTCGCCGGGCGATCCTGCCCCGGCTGCCGGCCCCGCTCGTCGTCCGCCCGCCGCTGCGCCGCCTCCAACCGCTCCCGCGCCGCCTCGATCGCCTTCAGCCGATCCTCCCGCCGCCGCAGCTCCGCCGGCAACGCCTCCCCCCGCACCTCCTTCCCAAAGCGCCGATCCTCCTCCTCATCCACCCGCGCCGCCCGCGCCGTCAACTCCTCGATCTCCTCCCGAAGCCGCGCCTCCTCCCGCAACATCCGGTCGTAACTCATCGCCTTCCGCTTGCTCGCGTTCGCCCGGACCTTCGTCCCGTCGATCGAAAGCGTCCCCAACCGAACCAGCCCCATCTCTCGCGACGTCCGAACCACCTCCAAAAACAACGCCTGAAAGTGCCGCAGATGACGCCGCCGGAACTCACAGATCGTCCGATGCTGCGGAAAGTTCCCCGCCGCCAGCATCCGAAACGCAACGTCCTCCTCCAACTTCCGCGCAATCCTCCGAGAAGAAAAAACCCCCGTCGCATACCCGTAGATCAACACCTTCACCATCATCGTCGGCGAATACGGCGCGTTCCGACGGCCGTCCCCCTCATACCGCGCGTAAAACGCCGCAAGGTTCAGCTTGTCCACCACGTCGCTCACCTGGTGCGCCAGGTGCCCCTCCGGAACCCAGTCCTTCAGCTTCACCGGCATCAACAGAATCTGATCCGGCTGGTAAGCACGAAACCTCGTCGGCATCACCCGTCTCCTCAACCACGGCTCCCAACAACGGAAACCGTCATAAAACACACTATATCAAAGACTTATACGCACATTATCCCCCCCATCACAACCCGCCCCCAACTCGAATCCGTCAACGTAACGACTTTCTGCGGCGCAGACTCCTAGCAGCCTGCCGGCGCCCTCGCGGCGGCAGAACACCCGCTTGGGCGGAGCGCCGCGGGATCAGTCTCCCGATCTGCCCGTCAGTTCTTCCAGCTCGAACACCGCCGCGTAGGGAACGCGGGCTTCGGCCAGCAGCGCGCCGGCGCCCATTCCGCGATCCACGAGCGCGACCGCTCCCGTCACCTCGAAACCCGCGCTCCGGGCGGCCTCCACCGCGGCGAGCGTGGATTTCCCGGTGGTGGCGGTGTCCTCGAGGATGACCGCAGCGCCGTGCGGGCTCTCGATCCCCTCGATGCGCTTGCCGCGGCCGTGGTCCTTCGCTTCCTTGCGGACAAAGAAACCGGCGAGCTCCCGTCCGGCGGCGCCCGCTTCCGCAACCACCGCCGTGGTCAGGGGGATCGCCCCCGCGGCCATTCCTCCCACGGCGGCGGCCCCAAAGCCGCAGTTGTCGATCGTGTCGAGCAGCACCCGGCCGACCAGCCCGGCGGCATCGGATCGCATCACGGTGAGCCTCGCATCCACGTACACGTCCGTTTTGCCTCCGTGGGCGAGGGTGAATTCGCCGAACTTGACGGACTCCCGGCGCAGAACACAAAGCAGGGCGGAGCGGGGGTCGCCGCTCATCGGGACGCCGCACCTTCCCTGGTTTCCCCGGATTCGGTTCGCGCCTCGATGGCGGCGATGAGCCACCGGGAACGCACTTCGGCACCGTGCTGATTCTGGAGGTTGTAGCGGATCAGGCTGAACCGGTACTCGCGCTCCTGTCCTGCCTCCAGCGTCCGCACCAGGACTTCCAATTCAGAAATGTTCCCCGTGAGGTAGTCGACGGGCGCCTCCCGGAGCAGACCCCGCTGGGTCCGCCGCCGCTCTTCCTCAAGAGCCATCTGCACTTCGCTCAACGAAGAGACCATCCGGCGGCGATCGTCGCTGTGGGCATCCCATTCGGCGGCAATCTCCCCGAGCCGGCCTCCGATGGCGGCCTCCGGGTTCCGTTCCCGCCGTAAAGCAATCTCCTCGAGGGCATCCCGGTTTGCCTGACCAAAGTCATAGAAGATCTTGAATTGCTCGTCTCGCGCAGCCGCGCTCGCGGTTTCTTCTTCGCGAAGTTCCGGGACCCGATAGGGCCCCTCGGTCGCCACGCCGCTTTCCACGACCTGCCAGGATTCCACCGGACCTCCGGGAAAAGAAGCCATCGAGAGGCCACCGGTGCTCACCAGATCCTCCTGTGCGAGGGCGCGAAAGAACTGCTCGAGGAGCACCTCTTCCGGCGGGGAGGAACAGCCGGACGCCAGGATCGCGGCCACGATCCCGACAACAACTCCGGCGCCGCGCCTCACGGTCACGGCTGTTCCTCCTCCGGGGGACCCCCTTCCGGATCGGCGGCCGTCGGGGTTTCGGCCGTCGGGGTCTCGGCCGTCGGCGTTTCGGCCGTCGACGTCTCGTCCTCGGCAGGGGTCGGCGGGATCCGGGTCACTGCGACGACCTCGTCGCCCGCGCGGACCCGAATCGCCCGGACGCCCTGCGTGGCGCGGCCCAGATCGCGGAAGTCTTCCACCGGAATGCGCACCGCCTTGCCCGCGGCGGTGATCGCAATCAGGTCCTCGCCGCCGCGCACCGCGAGCGTTCCCACCGTGGTCCCGTTCCGCTTCGAAGAGGCAATGTTCATAACGCCTTGCCCGCCGCGGTACTGCAACCGATAAAGATCGAGCGGACTCATCTTCCCGTAGCCGTGCTGGGTTACGGTGAGCAGGGAAACGCCCCCGTTCGTCTGTTCCTCGACCGTGACCAGGCTCACGACTTCGTCGTCGTCCCGCAGGGAGACCCCCCGCACACCCGCCGAAACCCGGCCCATGGACCGCACGTCGCTCTCCTGAAAGCGGATCGCCTTGCCGTTGCGCGTGGTCAGCACAACCTGGCTCGCGCCGCTGGTAAGAGTGGCGGCCAGCAGGGCGTCCCCCTCGGGAACCCGGACGGCGCGGAGGCCGTGGACCCGCACGTTCTTGTATTGCGAGAACGGGGTCCGCTTGACGTGGCCGCCGCGGGTCGCGGTGAAGAGATGGAGCGATTCGGAGACCTCGTCCTCATCGGGGATCGGTACGACAGCGACGATCTGCCGTTCCTTCGGAAGGCGGAGCAGGTTCACGATGGCGCGCCCGGTGCCCGCCTTACCGGCCTCGGGGATCTCATACCCCTTGAGGCGGAAGGCAACGCCCTCGTCGGTGAGGAACAGGATCCGGCTGTGGGTGTTTCCGATCAGGACCTCGTGGACCGCGTCTCCGGTGCGGATCCGGGCGCCGGAGTGCCCGGTGCCACCCCGCGCCTGCGCCCGATAGTCGCTGAGGGGCGTCCTCTTTATGTAACCGGCCTGGGTCACCGAGATCACGATGTCCTCGACAGGAATCAGCTCCTCGATCGAGAGGTCGCCGGCGTCTTCGACGATTTCCGTGCGGCGGTCGTTTCCGTGTTTCCTGGCGGCCGCCACCGCTTCGTCGCGAATGATCCCGTCCACCCGCTCCGGACTCTGCAGAAGGTCGCCGAGATCGCGAATCTTCCCGGCGAGGTCCGCCATCTCGGCCTCGATCCGCTCGCGCTCCATCTGGGTCAGGCGCTGGAGCCGAAGATCCAGAATCGCCTGTGCCTGCGCTTCGGAGAGACCTTCCTGATCCGGCGCCGCGCGGCCGTTCCCCGAGCGGGCCACAAGCTCCCGGTCGGTGCTGAAACGCCGGGGCCGGAGTTCACGCATGAGACGCGCCCGGGCGCTGGCCGGATCCTTGGAGCGCCGGATCCACTCGATGACCTCGTCGAGGCGGTCTACCGCGGCGGCGAGTCCCGCGAGGATGTGCATGCGCTGTTCGGCCCGATCGAGGTCGAATCGGGTGCGCCGTCGAATCACCTGCCGGCGGAACCGGAGGAACTCGCGGAGCATTCCGAGCAGCGAGAACAGGCGCGGCCGGCTGTGCGAAATCGCCAGCAGATTCATGCCGAAGGAGGTCTGCAGCGCGGTGTGGCGGTACAGGTTGTTCAGCACCACCTGGGGCTCCTCCCCGCGCTTCAACTCGATGACGACGCGCATGCCGCGCCGGTCCGATTCGTCGCGGAGATCCGAGATTCCGGTCAGCCGCTTGTCCTTGACGAGATCGGCGATCTTCTCGATGAGGCGGGCCTTGTTGACCTGGTAGGGGATCTCGGAGACCACGATGCGGTCTCGTCCCTCCCGCGAAGTCTCGAAGTTGGCAACGGCCCGAACCTGAACGACCCCGCGTCCCTCGTAATACCCGCTCACGATGCCACGCCGCCCGTGGATCCGGCCTCCGGTAGGAAAGTCCGGCCCGGGAACCAGTTGCAGCAACTCCGCATTCAGGTGCTCGTCGCTGGCGTCCGTGTGTTCGATCAGGTGAACCAGCGCCGCGGTCACCTCGCGCAGGTTGTGTGGCGGAATCTTGGTCGCCATCCCCACCGCGATGCCGTCGGAACCGTTCACCAGCAGACTGGGCACGACGGTGGGAAGAACCTCGGGCTCTACCGTCTTGCCGTCGAAGTTGGGACGGAAATTGACCGTGCTGCGGTCGATGTCCTCCATCATGGCGACGGCGAACTGCGTAAGCCGTGCCTCCGTGTACCGGTAGGCGGCCGGCGGATCCCCATCCACCGAACCGAAGTTGCCTTTTCCGTCAATCAGCGGATGCCGTTGATTGAATCCCTGGGCGAGCCGTACGAGCGTGTCGTACACCGAAGCGTCCCCGTGCGGGTGGTACTTCTTGAGGACCTCCCCGACGATTCCCGCGCATTTGGAAAAGGACCGGGAGGGGAGCAACCCCTCCCGGAACATCGCGTAGAGAACCCTGCGCTGCCCCGGTTTCAGGCCGTCACGGACATCGGGCAGCGCGCGGCCGATGATCACCGACATGGCGTAGTCCATGTAGGACTGCGTCATCTCGGTCTCGATGTGCTGGACGCGCTGATAGCGCGCCCGCCTCACCGGACCGTTGCTACCGGTGGCGTTTCCCGAGGCCTCCGGATCCGTGGAGGAGGGTTCAGACATCCAGGTTGGTGACGTTCAGGGCGTTTTTCTCGATGAACGCGCGCCGGGGCTCCACCTGATCTCCCATCAGGGTGCTGAACAGCTCCGCCGCATCGAGGTCGTCCTCGACCTGCACGTGTTTCAGGCTGCGCACTTCGGGATCCATGGTGGTGTCCCAGAGCTCTTCGGCATCCATTTCGCCGAGTCCCTTGTACCGCTGGATCTTGAGATGACGCCGGGCACCATCAAGCAGATGATCCAACAGTGCCCCGGCGGAGTCGAGTTCACACTCGAGGTTCGGGGTGGTGGCGTCGTCATTCAGGAAGACCCGGATGGGGCGGGTATCGAACTCCCGGATCTGCTCGTAGAGGGCCACGAGCCGGTGGTACTCCCCGCGCTCAAAGAAAGGACTGCCGAAACGGCGCCTGAAGGTTGGGCCATCCCCGGAAGAAACCGGTTCGATCGCGAAACGTCCGGGAAACCCGGTGTCGTTCACAACCCGCGCCGGCGATCCGGCTTCGGTCAGCCGGCACGCGAGGTCGTCCATCTCGGGGCGGGACGCGGTGATCTCGCTCCCGCTCCGGCCACGAAGCAGCCACAGTGCCAGGTTCCGCGGATAGCCGCGACTTTCCATGGCGTCCAGGCGCTCCCGAACCTGGCTCAGTCGGCGAACGCTGGCCAACAGTTCTTCTCCCGAGACGTCGGCCCCACCGGTGGACACGGTCCTTCCGGCGACCGAGCGCTCCATCAGATAGGCGTTCAACCCCCGATCATGGAGGAAATACTCATCGCCCCGTCGCTCGGACTTCGGGTGCTCCACCCGATAGAGCGGCGGTTCCGCGATGTAGAGATAACCGTCATCCACAAGTCCCTTCATGCGGCGATAGAAGAAGGTAAGCAGCAGGGTTCGAATATGGGAACCGTCCACGTCGGCGTCGGTCATGATGATCACCGAGTGGTAACGCAGGGCCGTCAGGTCGAGCTCCGCGTCGATCCCGGCGCCGAGGGCGGAGATCAGCGCCTTGATCTCCTCGTTCTCCAGCATCCGGTTGGTTCCGGTCTTCTCCACGTTCAGGATCTTTCCGCGGAGCGGGAGGATCGCCTGGAACTTCCGGTCCCGTCCCTGTTTCGCCGACCCACCGGCGGACTCGCCCTCGACAATGAATATCTCGCTCTTTTCCGGATCGCGCTCCTGGCAGTCCGCGAGTTTTCCCGGAAGCGACGTGGAGGCCAGCGCCCCTTTGCGCCGCGCCATGTCGCGAGCCTTCCGCGCGGCGTCCCGCGCCTGGAAGGAGTCCACGACCTTGGAGACGATGGCTCTCGCTTCGTTCGGGTTCTCCTCGAAGAAGCGGACGAGCTCCTCATAGACCAGGGAATCGACGAAACCCTGGACGCTGCTGTTTCCAAGCTTCGTCTTGGTCTGGCCTTCGAACTGGGGCTCGGGAATCCGAACGCTGATGACCGCCGCAAGACCGACCCGGGCATCCTCGCCCTGAATGCGCCCCTTGATTTCCTTCCCCCAGCGGGTGCCCTGCGCGTAGGTGTTGATGGCCCGCGTGAGCGCCGCCCGCATTCCGCTGAGGTGAGTACCCCCCTCCGGAGTACTCACGTTGTTCACGAACGAGTGCAACGCCTCCCGATAGCTGCCATTCCACTGGAGAGCCACTTCGCATGCCTGCGCGCCCGACGAAGAGCCGCCACTCGCCAGGTCGGGGGGTGCCACCTCAAATCTCACGATGGAGGGGTGGATCGGTGTCTCGTTGCGGTTCAGGTGCGCAACAAATTCGGAAATCCCACCCTCGTAGTGGAAGACGGAACTCTGACCATCGCGCTCGTCGCTCAGCTCGATCTCAACCCCGCGAACGAGAAATGCCAGTTCCCTGACCCGGTGGGTAATCTGGTGGAAATCGAACTCGGTGGTTTCTTCGAAAATGGATGGGTCCGGGAGGAAGTGAACGAGGGTTCCCGTGTCCTCCGGGGCCGTGTCGCCAATCGTTTGGACCGGTCCGGTTCGTTCTCCACGACGGAAGGACTGCTGGTAGATCGTCCCGTTCCGACGGACCTCGACCCGGAGCCAGCTGGCGAGCGCGTTCACGACCGAGACACCAACGCCGTGCAGGCCAGCGGAGTACTTGTAGGTGTCCGCGTCGAACTTGCCTCCCGCATGCAGGCGGGTCATCACCACCTCGACCGCGGCGAGCCCGGTGCTTAGCTCCGGATCCACCGGAATGCCGCGGCCGTCATCCCGGACAGACAGGCTGCCGTCCTGATGGATCGTCACCTGGATCCGGCCGCAGTGGCCCGCCATCGCTTCATCGATGCTGTTGTCCATCACCTCCCGGAAGAGGTGATGCAGCCCGGACTCCCCGGTGGAACCGATATACATTGCGGGCCGAACCCGCACGGCCTCAAGACCCTCGAGGATCTTGATGTCTCCGCCGGAATACGCGTTCGGCGGAGTGAGCACGGTGGCGTCCATGTTCAGCCCCGGGGAGGCGCCGGACCGATCAAACGAGCGGCATCCCGACACAGAAATGTTCGATGCTGTCGTCCTCGTCCACCGGACGCAGGATGAACGCAGTGTCTGGCGTGTTGAACTCCAGACCGACCACCCCGCAGTCGAAGCTCTTCGCAAAGTCGCGCAGATGCACGAGGTTGAGGTGGAGGGTCAGGGGAGTGCCCGACGCCTCGAGGATCTCCACCTCCGAGATCGCTTCTCCGCGCACCGACGTCACATCGATCCGGATGAATTCATCGCTGATCTCGAGTTTCGCCCGGTTGAAATCCCCGGTCGAGAACGGCAGCGCTGCCTGGACCGCGCCCAGGAGCCCTTCGCGGCTGGTCCGAACCCGGACCGGACAATCGCGCGGAATCACGTGTTCGTACTCCGGCAGCCGATCTGCAAGCTTGGCGCACACGAGCAGCCGATGCCCGAACTCGAGAAAGAGGTGATTCTCCCCTTCGAAGAAGCGCATGCTCGCATCGCCGCTTCGCGCGAGCAGCTGCAGTTCGGAAATCGCCTTCATGCCGAGCCCGAATGCCTGCTTGCCCCCGGCGCCAGCCCCATCCGCTTCACCCAGAGTGGCGCTCGAGTAGGCCAGGCGCGAGTGGTCCGAGGACACGATCCGCACACTCGCCCCTTCGACTTCGATCTGCGCTCCAGCAGTCGCGACCGAGGCGTCCACCGCGGCAGGGAAGGCATAGGAGCCAGCTCGTAGCAGCGTCGCAAAGATTTCCGGGGGCATGGAACAAAGCGGTTCCGCCGGCGGCTCCAAAAGTGACGGGGGGTCTCCGACCCGGCCCGGAATGCGTGTGTCATTCCCGCCACATCGGACCTGGATCCAGTTCTGGTCCGTTTCGTGGAACGAGACGCTCTCGGCGCGTCCTTCCTTGAGCCAACGGGCCAGCAGACTCACCGGCACACTAAGTAGTCCCTCACCGGTGGTTTCCGCCGAAATGCTGGATCTGAGACCGATCTCTCCGCCCGACGCAGTCAGCTCACAGCCACTCTCCGAAGGACGAAAGGTCACGTTGGAGAACATGGAAAGGGGGTCTGACGGCCGGTTTTCGACCACCCCGGCGAACAGGTTCAGTTCAGCCAGGAGGGCTTCTCGGTCAGTTGTGAAGTCCATGGAATGCTCTTTTCGGAATCAGAAACTGGCGACGCGAGGACTCAAGGAATCGCTCGCGGATTGCTACGGGGGTCAGATACGCCCCGGTACAAAAGTCTGAGTGGCGCGCGGATCAGGCGGATCAATAGAAAGGAGAGCCGTCAGAAGGGAATTATAGTGATAATTAAGGGTTGGGGAAAGTGGGTATAGAACGCGTAAGTCATTGACTTATCGTAAGTTTTCGGCATTGCGGGTTGCTGGTGGAGTGCCCGCTGGGCGCTGGTTTACGGGGGGTAACCAACGAAGTGGTCCATGGGCGTCTCAAATGCGTCGGGTTTCCAATCTGAATCCCCACCAATTCCTGCTGTTTTCCCCACGTTTTCCCCGAGGGCGCGAGCAGCAGGTTCCCTCGCCCGGGTCCGTTGCAGGCTGCTCTGGTGTTGCCCGGACAGCCCTCGCCCGCGAACGAACGGTCAGCGAAGATTCCCGTGCTGCCGGGAAGGGGGTCAGGAAAGCTGGCGCAAGAGGCGCTCCAGGACGCGGTCCAGTCCCAGATCCCTCTCGCGCTGTGCGGCAATGCGGCGGATGCCGTGAGTCACGGTCGAATGATCCCGACGGAATTCCTTGCCGATTTCCTTGAGGGTACGTCCCGTTAGTTCGCGGGATAGGTACATGGCGGCGTGACGGGCCAGGACGATCTCCTGTGAGCGTTGCGGGCCGACAAGTCGGAGCGGGGCCAAGCCGAAGGCGGTCGCCACGGCCAGCAGCACCTGCTGGACGGAAGGACGGCGAGTCCGTCTCGAGGGAAGTACCGAAAGAATGCGGTCGAGGAGGCGGGCAGAGATCTCGACACCCTCGGCGC
Organism: Candidatus Marinacidobacterium sp.; assembly: GCA_965250045.1. GTDB lineage: Bacteria > Acidobacteriota > Vicinamibacteria > Marinacidobacterales > Marinacidobacteraceae > Marinacidobacterium. The sequence continues at coordinate 1,003,672 of OZ252286.1, read as the reverse complement.
GGGAGGTGGCTATCAGGCGCTTGAGAGGCCCTTCGAGTTCGCAGACGTTGTTCTTGTAGCGGGACGCGATTGTTTCCGCTATCCCGTCGGGTAGATCCACGCCGAGGGCGGTCGCCTTCCGGCTGACGATTACTACCCGCATCTCCCAATCCGGCTGCCCGACGTCGGTCGTCAGTCCGGATTCCAGGCGGCTCTTGACCCGGGAATCCAGGTTCCGGATGTCCTGGGGGTGGGCGTTGGCCGTCAGGATGATTTGCCGGCCTCGCTCGGAAAGTGCATTGAACGTGTGGAAAAACTCTTCCGTACTGCGGCCGAAGCGGTCGAGACCGGCGATGAACTGGATGTCATCTACCAGCAATACGTCGAGCCGGGCGCACTCATCCCTGAACCCATAGAGATCCTGCGTTCGGACGGCGTTCACCACGTGGCGGGTGAACGCTTCTCCCTTCGTATAGAGAATTCGGATATTCGGGTTTTCCTCGAGGAGCCGCCGGGCAATGGCCTGAAGGAGATGGGTTTTTCCGAGCCCAACGTCGCCGTAGATGAGGAGCGGGTTGTAAGGGGAGTTGTAGACCCCCGGATCGCTCACTGCCAGGGCCGCTGAGTAGGCGCAACGATTGCTTGCGCCTACGACGAAGGAGTCAAAGGAGTAAGCAGCGGCGAGGGGGTCGCTCTGGGTCGGTAATCGTTCGGGTCCGTTCTCATGGATGCCCCTCGCTGCGGGGGGAACTTCCGAGAGGTCGGAGGTCTCGGATGACTTGTCGGAGACGTGGCACCGAATCGCCTTCACGGGATTGCCGGCGACCTCGAAGGCTCGGAGGATCCGGTCCCGATACTTGACCTCGAGATGGTTGGCGAACGTGGCGTTGGGGACCTGGATGCGTACCACGCCGTCTTCCGCGCTGAGGAAGCGCGCTGGCCCGAACCAGGTGTCGTATTCGCGTGCGGGGAGGAGAGTCCGGATTGAGGACAACACCCCGAGCCACACCTCTCGGTCAGTGCTTCGAAGGTCGGGAGTGGCCGTTGCGAGCCGTGTCTTGTCCAAGGAAATGTTGAAAATTCAAGCTGTGGTGGCGCAGCCGTGGCTGAGACCAGAAAGGAAAAGGAACCGAGTGCCCGGCGGGCAGCGGGGCGGCTCTCGGCGACTGCGACGGAATGTAGCAACGCCCCTTCGGAGCACGTCAACAGGGATCGAAAAACGTCAAGGATCGCCGTGACATACGCGACACAGCGGGATTCGGCGTGGCGTTTTCACAGCTTTGCCAGCCCACCGGCAACCTTGTACCGGTGTTTCTGACGCATTACCGAACGAGAGTCCTCGCTCGGAGATGAACGCTTACGGCACCATGGGCGGTAGGCAGGTGCGAAAAAGAAACAGAACACACTTTACGTGAAACGCGCTTTGGCGATATACTGTCGCGCTCGGTGGAGCGGCGCGGCGGCAGCAGCGGTGCTAACCGGGCTTTTCTTGTATATTCAATGACTTGAAGAAGGTAATTGCGTGAAACGGACGTTTCAGCCCAATAAGCGGCGGAGGAAGCGGAAGCACGGTTTCCGGGCACGGATGAGCACTCCGGCCGGTCGCGCGGTCCTGGCCCGCCGGCGCCGCCGGGGCCGTCGAAAGCTGTCTGCCTAGCCGCCTGTAGATGAAGTGCCGTGAGCGCCGAGGCTGGCAAGGCGCCCGGCTGACAAGGCGCGCGAGGGAGGAATACCCAGCGTATTTCGACCGAAACGCAACGATGAGCGGCGCGTAGCGTTGCGGTTCAGCCGGGATGGATGGCCAGCTGACCCCCACCGGGAGAACTGGGCGGCGTCACTTTGTCTACAGGCTGCTCACCGGCGGCGACCCGTCCGCTGCGCCGCAAACGGTGCTTCCCGTTTGGTGCAAACGAGTAGTCCCCGACTGCTGAAGGGTTCCGTTGTGGGTGAGGACAACGCGGAGGGTCGCCGTGCGCCCCGTTCGGCAGCGAAACGGGCAGCGAAACGGGACGAGGCGCTCGGAAGAGCCCAGCGGATTGGGCGGTCGTCGGAGTTTCAGACCATCATGTCCTCGGGTTCGCGCGGCGTTTCCCCGTACCTGGTGGCCATTTGGCTGGCCGGTGGCGCCGGCGGAACCCCACCCCGGCTTGGGGTTGTCGCCAGCCGGAAGGTAGGAGGCGCCGTTCAGCGCTCCCGGGCGAAACGCCTGCTTCGGGAGGTTTACCGCCGGACGCCGGACCGCCCTGCCGGAGATCTCGTTCTGATTGCCCGTCGGGGTATCCATGGGGCCTCCTGGAGCAATCTGGTCCAGGCGTACCGAAACGCCACCAGGATGGCATTGGGACGGACACGCCCCCGGCGCAGATCCTCCGGAGAGCAGACGAGCGCCGGGGATCCCGCGCGGCCGCAGTCCCGGACCCACTGAGTACCACGGTGAGCGAATCGAAGCGCCTCGGAGAACTCGCCGGGCGGGGTCTCACGGGCCTCTTCGTGAGCCTTATCGGCGTGTATCGCGTTGCGCTCAGTCCGCTCTTCGCGGGGGTTTGCCGGTTTCAGCCGTCTTGCTCCCGGTATGCGGAAGAGGCGATCCGGACGCATGGTCCTGGGCGGGGGGTCGTGCTAACCGCGAGGCGGCTGTTGCGTTGCCACCCTTTCGGTGGGTCCGGGTACGACGCGGTACCCGCACCCGAGCAAGAAGGGAGCTAGCAGCCGGTGGCGAAACCCAGGCGGCCCAGTTCTCTTGGTGGGGGCTCGGCCGGCGATGCATCCCGCCTGAACCACTCCGCTTCGCTCCGTTCTTCGTTGCGTTTCGGTCGAAATACACGCGGGCCAGTTCTCCCGGTGGGGGCTCCTCCCTCACGCGCCTTGTCAGCCGGGCCCCCACCGGGAGAACTGGCTCCACCGGGAGAACTGGGCCTCGCCGACCTCGGCGCTCACCCGGGTTCCACCACAGGCTGCCAGGAGCCGGTGACTAGAGTGACGCGGCACGGTTCTGCCAGAGGGGGCGTGAGCCGCGATTCATCCCAGCTGGCCCCTACCGGGAGGATGAGCCGCCCACCCACCGGCAAAACCGGCAAAACCGGCACGCCGCGCCGCGCATCCATGCACTTCGGTCGAAATACGCCGGGGCCCGGTCTCCGCGCTTACGGCGCTCACGTCACTTCATCCAAGGACTGCTAGATATGGAACGGCGCGTTCTTCTCGCGTTCTTGCTGTCGTTTTTCGTCTTCCTGCTCTTCGTCCGTTTCTTCGGACCCGAGAATGAGCCCCCGGCTGCTCCGGCTCAGGAAGCGCCGGCCACCGCGCCGGCCACCTCGCTCCCAGCACCTGACCCGAACGATGCGGTGGCGGAAATCGCGCCGTCCGCGGTCGCCATCGAATCACGGGAGGCCGAGCGGGAACAGGCGATCACCGTGGCGACGCGCCGTTACGTTGCCGAGTTCACGAACCGGGGCGGCCGACTCCAGAGCCTGCGGCTCTTCGAGCACACGGATTCCGTGGGAGCTCCCCTGGAGGCGGTGCCGCAAGGCGATGATCTGGTGAACTCGATCCGGCCACTTGACGTGATCCTTCCGGGAGATCCGTCCCCGTCCCGCCTGACGACGGTGCTTCACGAAGTTGCGATTGACGGGCAGGTCCGATCAGGTCCCATCCGCCTCGATTTGAGAGACGGGGAGTCGCGTGAAATCGAGTTCCGGTGGGCGTCCACGGACGGCCTCGAGGTCTCGAAGACGGTTCGGGTCCGAGGCGACGACTATCGCATGGAGGTGATGGTTTCGGCGAAACGGGGCGGTGCGGAGCAGCTCAAGGAGGTGCTGTTCGGTCCCGGGATCGAGAACGAAATCTCGAGCGGCAGATATCTCGGAGCGGAGCAGGGAGTCATTGAATCAGGAGGCGAGAGCCGACTCTTCTCGTTCGCCAACGTGGCGCAAGGAGAAGCGGCGAGCCTTTCGGCTCAGGCGGTCGGAATCTCGTCCCACTACTTCGCGGGGCTGCTCGTTGCCGAGCCCGGCCAGCGCTACGAGGGGAGGCTGGAGGCGGTCACGATCCCGTGGGAGAGCTTCGAGATCCCTCCCGAGGATGCCGGTACGTCGCGCGACCTGCTGGTCGCCCATCTTCGATCCGCGGGGGTGAGCGAATTCACACTGTTCGCTGGTCCGAAACAGGTGGAGTTGCTCGCCGACCTTGGGGTGGACATCGTGGAATTCGGGGCCTGGCTCCGTTTCCTGGTGGTTCCGATTCGGCAGGCGCTGCTTTGGGCCTACGACCTGCTCGGGAACTACGGATGGGCCATCGTGCTGGTGACGGCGCTGATCAGCCTCCTGCTGGCCCCGCTGAAGCACTACAGCTACGTCTCCATCCGGCGGATGCAGAAGATCAGTCCGCAGGTAAAGCGGATCCAGGACAGGTACCGGGGTCTGAAACCGACCGACCCGAAACGAAGCGAGATGAATCAGGAGATGGTGGCGCTCTACCGGGAGCACAACGTCTCGCCCATCGGCGGCTGCCTCCCGATGGTGTTGATGATTCCGTTCTTCTTTGCCTTCTACCGGTTGCTGGTGGTGTCGGTGGAACTCCGGCACGCGCCCTTTGTTTTTTGGGTGCAGGACCTGTCCCGTGAGGATCCCTACTTCATCCTGCCGATCATGATGGGCGCGAGTCAGTTGATCATGCAGCGCATGACCGCGACGCAGGCCGAGGGTATGCAGGCAAAAATCATGATGTTCATGCCGGTGGTGTTCACCCTGATCCTTGCGTGGGCTCCCTCCGGGCTGGTGCTCTACTGGTTTGCAAACAACCTGATTTCCATGGGGCAGCAGGCGGTGACGATGCGCATCATGGACCGCCGGCAGGCGGACGCGAAGGCCGCACAGGTTGTCGTCAAGGGCAAGCGCCGCAAGAGCGGCTCGGGACAGAAACCGACGGCCGGCAAGTGACCGAAGGAGCGGCGGTTCCGTCCTCCGGCCCGCTGAGCGACACGCTCTCGGGCATCCAGCCGCCGCTCCCCGTTCCGGTGTTCGAACGGCTTGCGCAGCTGTTTGAACTGCTGCGCGCCTGGAAAGGGGCGGGCATCGTGGGATTTCGGTCGCCCGAGGATCTGGCGCGCTACTACTTTCGCGAGGCGCTGCTCCTGCGGGCTCTCTTGCCCGAAAAGGGTCCGTACCTCGACATCGGAAGTGGCGGCGGGACCCCTGCGCTGCCGCTGGCGCTGTCGTGCGATGCCGGAGAATGGATTCTTCTTGAACCGCGCCGCGGTCCCGCTGGATTTCTGGAAATGGCCACGGAAGCGCTTGGTCTCACCCCCCGCGTTCGAGTAATCAGGCAACGACTCAAGGATTTCTTGAAGTCTGATGCGGGGCGCGGCGAGTTGGCTGGCATGTCCGCGGTCACGATGCGCGCGGTCAAACTTCAGACTGCGGAATGGAACATGCTTGCGGGCAGCCTGCCTCCCGGAGCACCCGTGATCTGGCCAACAACCCGTCCCGCCCGGCAACGAGCGGCGCTCGCCCAGGGTCTCTTCGAGGAAGATTTCGTCCCGGCGGAACGGGGGGTTGTCTGGATGGGACGATCACATCCAAAAGAGCCTTCCTGACCCTCCGGTGTTTCACGTGAAACACACCGCGCGGGGACGGATCGCCGTGGTACTCTCGGGATTCTCCAGATGAGGATTCTGGCGGTCGTCAACCAGAAGGGAGGGGTTGGCAAGACCACCACAACGGCGAATCTGGGTGCCGCTCTCGCGATGGATGGGCACCGGTGCATGGTCGTGGACCTCGATCCTCAGAGCAATCTCACCACCAGCCTCGGGCTTCATATCGATGAGGACGGATACAGCATCTACGACGTTCTCGTCGACAAGGAGCCCGTCGTCCGCGCCGTTCTGGAAACCGACATTCCAAATCTGCTCGCGTGCCCCTCAGATCCCTCGCTGGCTGCCGCGGACCTGCAGATCGCTGCCGACGAGCCGGATCCTCAGCGACGGGCTTTGCGGCTCCGTCGGGGTCTCTCGGGTTTCGCCCGACACGACCCGGCAACCGAATTCGTTCTGGTGGACTGTCCACCCTCCCTCGGATTGCTGACCGTCAATGCCCTGGTGGCCGCTCAGGCGGTCCTGGTACCCATGCAATGCGAGTTCTTCGCCATGCAGGGGTTGTCCCGGCTTCTCGAAACCGTGGCCCGCATCGGGGGTGCGTGGAACCCCGGACTCGATCTGTTGGGGGTACTGTTCACCATGGTTGATCGACGCACGAATCTTTCACGGGAAGTGATCGCCGAGGTGCGGAGCAAGCTCGGCGGGCGTGTATTCCGCTCGATCATCCCGCGCTCGGTTCGGGCCGCGGAAGCGCCCTCGTATGGACTTCCGCTGCAGGTCTTCGATCCGAGGTCCAAAGCCGCCGTCGCTTACGCCGAACTGGCGCAGGAAGTTCTGTCCCGATGAAGCGCCGAGGGCTGGGACGCGGTCTTGACGCCTTGTTGCCGTCGGCCGCTCCGACGGACGGATCCCGGTCTCTGCCGGTCGAGGAGCTGGTGCCCAACCCCGAGCAGCCCCGCTCCCAGATCGCCGCCCAGGATCTCGAAGGGCTCGCCGCCTCCATCGCCGCCAGGGGTGTCATCGAACCCATTGTCATCCGCGCGCAAGCCGGCAAGTTTCAGATTATCGCCGGCGAGCGCCGCTGGCGGGCCGCTCGGATGGCAGGACTCGAACGCGTCCCGGTGGTGGTTCGCGAAGCGTCCGATGAAGATGTCGGGCTGCTGGCGCTGGTCGAGAATCTGCAACGGGAAGATCTCAACCCGATAGAGGAAGCGCTGGCCTTTCGTCGGCTCGCCGATTTGGGAGGAATGACCCACGATGCCATCGCCTCGGAGGTGGGACGAAGCCGGACGGCAGTCACAAACACGCTTCGCTTGTTGCAACTGACGCCCCAGGTCCGTCGCATGGTGGAAACCGGGGAACTGCCGGCTGCGGCGGGGCGGGCGCTGGTTCCGCTCGATAGCGCGAGCCAGGCTCAACTGGCCGAAGAAGTCGTCCGGGGCAACCTCTCGGTGCGGGAGGTTGAACGACGGGTCAAGCGGGCCAGGGACCATGGGTTTGGCGGAGTCGGGCGGTCCAAGTCGGCCGCGGTGGATCCCAACACCCGGGATGCCGAGGAACGGATGCAGAGATCGGTTGGATTCCCGGTGCAAATTCGACGGCGTGGCAAGGGAGGCGCTGTGCAGATACAATTTTTCTCAGAGGATGACCTCCACCGCATTTTTATCTTGTTGACGGGTGAACGGGAAGTGAGTGATTAGAACGATGGCACGAGACCCTTCTCGGGACGCCCATAGCGGATACGTCGGATCCGGATCGCGCCTGTCGGGCCGACTCAATGCGCCGGGGCCGTTCAACGTGAACGGCGAATTTGTCGGCGAAATTCACTCGGAGAACGAGGTCTCGGTAGGGAATTCCGGGAACTTCGACGGGAGGATCTTTGCTCTCCGGGTGGTAGTCGAAGGCGGAGGCCGGGTCAGCGGCGAGATCGAAGCGCAGGATGTGATCGTGCATTCCGGCGGGTCCATCGCCGGTGTCGCAGTCCAGGCCGCGACGCTGACTCTCGAAGCCAAAAGCGACGCGGATGGCGCGCACTTCCAGGTACACCGCGACTTCAAGCGCGCACGACCTCAAGGGGCGGGCAACGCCAGGGGTTCGCAGCCAGCGGGCGACTCAGGCTGCTAGCAGCCTGTGGTGGAACCCGGGTGAGCGCCGAGGTCGGTCAGTTCTCCCGGTGGGGGCGAGGCGCCCGGCCGACAAGGCGCGTGAGGGACGAAGACCGGGTGTATTCCGACCGAAACGCAACGATGAGCGGCGCGAAGCGACGCGGTGAACAGCCGGTGGTGGAACCCACGTGAGCGCCGAGATTGGCCAGTTCTCCCGGTGGGGGCGAGGCGCCCGGCTGACAAGGCGCGTGAGGGAGGAAGACCGGGTGTATTCCGACCGAAACGCAACGATGAGCGGCGCGAAGCGACGCGGTCAGCCGGGATGGATCCCCGGCCGAGCCCCCACCGGGAGAACTGGGCCGCGTGGGTTTCATCAGCGGTTGTTTGGCCGGGATGGATCGCCGACCGAGCCCCCACCGGGAGAACTGGGCCGCCTGGGTTTCACCACCGGCTGCTAGGAACCCGCCAAGGTCCGTCCGCGGCAATTGCCGCGCCGGGCTTGGCGACAACGGGACAAGCAGGGGATGCGGGCGTCTTGGCAAGCCCGGTGTCCGGTGATAGCCTTCCGGCCGTCCGTGGCGGACTTGCTAGCTCCGCGCATCCGGCCGCCCTCGGTTTCCCGACTGGTGTCTCCCCGTTTCCGGTGGGGCGGCCCGCTTACCTTGCCCTCCCCAGACGGTAGGTTTCGTGACGATCATTCCTGATTTGACCGCCCTGATCGTGTCGGCGATCGTGGTGTGTCTGACGCTGATCCTGAAAACTCAGTTCTTCGAGCCGCTGGCGCGCGCGATGGAAGCGCGGGAAAAAGAAATTGGCGAAGCCCGGCATGGGCGCGATCAGGGAGAGGCCGACATCACCGCCGCCGAGGCGCGGGTAGCCGACGCGGTCGCCGCCGTGCGCGAGGAGGGCTACCGGGAGATGGACGGGATACGCCGGGAAGCCGGGGAGCGCGGCGAGGCAACCCTGGTCGCGGCGCGCGACCACGCGGCGGCGACCCTGGCAGCGGGCAAGGACTCGCTCCGGGAGCAAACCACTCGCGCCGAATCGGAACTCGAACGAACCGCAGACGGTCTGGCGAGCGATCTTGCCGCAAGGATCCTTCGCCGCGCTTCATGAGGCTCCGCCTCCGGAACGCACATCGCAGCGGAAGAGCCATGTGGACTCGGCTGCCGCGACGCGCGGTGTTGGTCGCGTGCGTCACCCTCATCCTGGGCGTCCTGGCATCGCCGGTGCTTGCTGCCGAGGAGGGATCGGCCTCAAACCTGCCGAAGATCGTCAACTTCACCATTCTCGCGACCATCCTCGTCCTCGCCCTCCGCAAACCGCTCGCCGGCTACCTCGAGGCCCGAGCCCTCCAGATTCGGGAGCAGCTTTCCGAGGCCCGGTCAAACCGCGAGGAAGCGGCCCGCGCGGCCGAAAGAGCGGCTCAGCGATCAGCAGAACTCGAGGATGAGGTGCAGGCGGCCCGGGAACGCATTGCGGATGCCGCGAGCGCCGAGGGTCGCCGGATCGTGGCGGCGGCGGAAGAACAGGCCAAGCGGATCAGTGCCGCCGCTCAGGCGGAGCTGGACAAGGAAGTGCGGATTGCAGAACGGCGCCTTGCCGCCGGAGCGGCGCGGGCGGTGGTTCAGATTGCCAGGGGACGGCTGCGAGACACCATGTCCGACTCGGACCATCAGCGTTTGATGGATTCCGGGATCACGGCGATGCGCCGCGACCCAACCGGGGGTAATAACAGCCTGTGAACAAAGTCACGCGGCATTCGACCGGCGATGCATCCCGGCTGAACCGCCCCCCCACCGGGAGAACTGGCGCTACGCTTCGCTCATCGTTGCGCTTCGGTCGAAATACATTCGGTATTCCTCCCTCGCGCGCCTTGTCAGCCGGGCCCCCACCGGGAGAACTGGCCCCACCGGGAGAACTGGGCCTCGCCGGCCTCGGTGCTCACGTCACCTTGTCCACAGGCTGTTAAGTGCCGAGTGAAGTAGCGCGCCATTACGCGCGCGTTCTCCTGGACACCGCCGTCGCCGGCGGGGATGGCGAAGAAGGCCTGGAGCGGCTGGCGGCGGGTCTGGACGAATTGGCAACGGCGCTCAAGGGTTCTCCGGATCTCTGCAAGGCGCTTTCGTCACCGGCGATCCCGCGGCCGCGGCGGTCCGGGCTGGCCGAGACGGTCGCCGATCGGATCCTGCCCGGTTCCCGTCTCGGACGTTTCGTCGCGGTCATGGTGGCCCGGGAGCGGTCGGAGCACCTGGTGGAAACGGCAGCAGCGTTTCGGGCGGCGCTCGATGAGCATCGGGGAGTCGTCGAGGCGGAGGTGGTATCCGCCCGGCCACTCGACGAACGCGACCGGGAGAGCCTCCGGGAGGCTCTCGAGTCGGCCTATTCCGGCACCCCGAGGCTTCACTTCCGGGAGGATCCGGAGCTGCTGGGCGGATTCGTCGTCCGCATTGGGAATCGCATCTACGACGCGAGCGTGAGCCGTCAGCTTTCCCGGTTCGAGGAAAAATACGGAGGGTGATTCACGTTAAGTGGCCTAAAGTCAACGCTTTATAGGAAAATCAATGAGCATTCGAGCAGATGAAATCGCCGCCCTGCTGCGGGAACAGATCACCGGCCACGAAACCGGTGTGGATGTCGCGGAAGTTGGAACCGTCGTCTCATCCGGTGACGGGATCGCCCGCGTACATGGCCTGGAAGGGGTCATGTACGGCGAACTCGTGGAACTGCCCAACGACGTCTACGGACTTGCGCTGAACCTCGAAGAAACGTCAGTAGGACTCGTGCTTTTCGGCGATGTCACCTCGATCAAGGAAGGTGACATGGCAAAGCGCACGCGACGGATTCTCCAGGTGCCCGTGGGTGAGGCCATGAAGGGCCGCGTGGTCGATGCGCTGGGGCGTCCGCTCGACGGCAAGGGACCGATCGACACGACCGAAACTGGCGCCGTGGAGCGAATTGCTCCCGGAATCGTCGCGAGGCAGCCGGTCAAGGAGCCGCTCCAGACCGGGGTCAAGGCCGTGGACGCCATGATCCCAATCGGCCGCGGCCAGCGTGAACTGATCATTGGGGACCGTCAGACCGGCAAGACAGCGATCGCGGTGGACGCGATCATCAACCAGCGGGATACCGGGGTCGTTTGCGTTTACGTCGCGGTCGGCCAGAAGCTCTCGACAGTGGCACAGGTGGTTCGCACCCTCGAAGACCACGACGCGCTCGACCACACGATCATCGTCTCCGCATCGGCGTCCGAACCGGCCCCGCTCCAGTATCTCGCGCCCTATTCAGGGTGCGCGCTGGGTGAGTTCTTCATGGATCATGGGGGTCACGCTCTCTGCATCTACGACGATCTCTCCAAGCACGCCGCCGCGTATCGCGAAATCTCGTTGCTCCTGCGGCGGCCGCCGGGCCGGGAGGCCTATCCCGGCGACGTCTTCTATCTCCACTCGCGGTTGCTTGAGCGCGCCGCGAAGCTTTCCGACAAGCGTGGCGGAGGATCTCTCACGGCTTTCCCCTTCATCGAGACCCAGGCGGGCGACCTTTCGGCCTATGTGCCGACGAATGTGATCTCGATCACCGATGGACAGATCTACCTGGAAGGCGATCTGTTCAACGCCGGAATCCGGCCAGCCATCAACGTCGGCAACTCGGTGAGCCGGGTGGGAGGTTCGGCCCAGATCCGGGCGATGCGCCAGGTGGCCGGCACCATGCGGTTGCAGCTGGCCCAGTACCGGGAGATGGCCGTTTTCGCCCAGTTTGGTTCGGATCTCGACAAGGCCACCCAGGCCCAGCTCGCCAAGGGAGAGCGCCTGACCGAAGTCCTCAAGCAGGATCAGTACGAGCCCCTGCCCGTCGAAAAACAGGTGACGATCGTCTTCGCGGCAAACGAGGGTTTTCTTGATGACCTGGCCCCCGCCGATTGCCGGAACTTCGAAAAGGGGCTGTATGAGTTTCTTGATACCCGCCATCCGGGCGCCCTCGCCCGCGTCCGCGACGAGCAAAAGCTCGACGATTCCCTCACGGCGGTACTCCGGGATGCGATCGCGGAGTTCAAACGCGACGCCTTCCGGGCCAGTGGTGCGGCCGTAGGAGCGGACGCCGAGGCCCGCGAGCCGGTCACTGCGTAGCCTCCCGTGCCAACCCTCCTCGAACTTCGCCGGCGCACGCGCAGCGTGAGGAACACCGAACAGATCACGCGGGCGATGAAGATGGTCGCGACGGCGCGGCTGCGGCGAGCCCAGGAGGCGATTGTCTCTGCGCGTCCTTTCGCGGCGCGCATTCTGCAGGTGCTGAACTCGGTGGTGGTGGGAGCGAAGCCGGAGAGCCATCCCCTGCTGCGCGAGCGTACGCCCCGGCGCGTCCAGGTGGTGGTGATCACCTCAGACCGCGGACTGTGCGGCTCCTTCAACACCAACGTATTGAAGCGCGCCGAAATCCTCCTCAAGTCCCTCAGCGAGAAGGAGGTTGGGGTCCGGGCCGTCGGGCGCAAGGGGAAGGATCACTTCCGCCGCCGCGGGGTGCGCCTGGTGGATCCCCTCGAGGACATTTTCCGGGCGCTCGGCTACGAGCATGCCCGAGAGATCGCAGCGCCCTTGATGGAGCGCTATCGCCGTGAGGACCCGGAGGATCCGGAGGGCCTCGACGCGATCTATCTGGTGTTCAACGAGTTCAAGAACATCCTGCGCCAGGATGTCCGGGTCGAGCGGTTGCTGCCGCTCGAGAAGTTGGATTTGCCGGTTCCCGATGGCGCCCCGGCGCGGGAGTTCTTCTATGAACCAACGGAGGGGGAGATCTTTGCGGAACTCCTCCCCCGGCACGTCGAGTACCAGATCTGGCGGGCGCTGCTCGAGTCGGTGGCCGCGGAACAGGCGGCGCGCATGACCGCCATGGACAACGCAACCAAGAACGCGAACGAACTCATCGCCGACCTGACCCTGACCATGAACCGGGTCCGGCAGGCAGCGATCACGAAGGAGATTCTCGAAGTCGTAGGGGGCGCGGAGGCGCTCGACTGAGGGAAGCCGGAAACAAGGAGCACGAGCAGAAGTGGCAGAGAACACCGGACGGGTCGTCCAGGTCATTGGCAACGTGGTGGATGTGGTTTTCGAAGGAGGAGACCTGCCGCCCATTCACAACGCGATCCGGCTGCGCGACGACCGCGGCCTGTCCAGCGAGAACATGGACATCGTCCTCGAAGTCCAGCAGCATCTCGGCGAGAACCGGGTCCGGACCGTGGCCATGCAACCGACGGACGGGGTAGTGCGCGGCGTGCTCGCGATAGACAGCGGAGGGCCGATTTCGGTTCCGGTTGGTGAGGCCACCCTGGGTCGGGTCATGAACGTGCTCGGTAATCCGGTGGACGAAGCCGGAGAAATCGAATCCGACATGCGGCGTCCCATCCACCGGGCCGCTCCGTCCTTTGTGTCCCAGAGCACCAATCTCGAGATGTTCGAGACCGGGATCAAGGTGATCGATCTGCTCGAGCCCTATATGCGGGGCGGAAAAGTAGGCCTCTTCGGTGGCGCCGGGGTCGGCAAGACTGTGATCATCATGGAGCTCATCAACAACATCGCCACCAAGCACGGCGGGTTTTCCGTTTTCGCGGGGGTCGGAGAGCGCACGCGGGAAGGGAACGATCTCTGGCTGGAAATGACGGAGTCCGGGGTCCTCAAGAAGACATCGCTGGTTTACGGACAGATGAACGAGCCGCCGGGGGTGCGGCTCCGGGTAGCGCTCACCGGACTCACCGTGGCCGAGTTCTTCCGGGACGAGCGAGGACAGGACGTCCTTTTCTTCGTGGACAACATTTACCGTTACACGCTGGCGGGGATGGAGGTGTCGGCGCTTCTCGGGCGCATGCCGTCGGCCGTTGGCTACCAGCCAACGCTGGCCTCCGAGCTGGGCGAACTCGAGGAGAGGATCACCTCGACCGACAAGGGTTCCATCACCTCGATTCAGGCCATCTACGTCCCTGCTGACGACTACACGGACCCCGGCGTTGCGACCACGTTCTCTCACCTCGACGCGACCACCAACCTCTCACGACAAATCGCCGAACTCGGGATCTACCCGGCAGTGGATCCCCTCGCATCGACCTCCCGCATCATGGACCCCCGGGTGCTGGGCGAGGAGCATTACCACGTGGCGCGACGGGTCAAGGAGGTGCTGCAGCGGTACAAGGACCTGCAGGACATCATCGCGATCCTCGGAATGGACGAGCTCAGCGAAGAGGACAAAGTCACCGTTGCCCGCGCGCGCAAGATGCAGCGGTTCTTCTCGCAGCCCTTCCACGTAGCGGAGCAGTTCACCGGGCGCGAGGGTCGCTACGTCGAGCTGAAGGACACCATCGAAGGTTTCCGGCGCATCGTGGACGGCGAACTCGATGAACTGCCCGAGCAGGCCTTCTACATGGTGGGCGGCATCGAAGAAGTCGAAGAGCGCGCCCGCGAAATGGCTGCTGCCTGACCCTGACTGCCGAGATGAGCGCTGCGTCGCACCTGCGGCTGGAAGTCATCACTCCTGGCGGGGTGGTGTTCCGGGACGATGTGGACTACGTCGAGGCCCCGGGAATCTTCGGCTACATCGGGATACTCCCGGGTCACGCCCCGTTGCTCTACCAGATCCGGAGCGGTGGTCTTCAGTACCGCCAGGGGGAACAAACCCACTTTCTCGCCGTGGACTGGGGCTTTCTGGAGGTCCTGGACGACACGGTAACGGTGCTCGCCGAGACTGCGGAGCGACCTCAGGACATCGATCTGACGCGGGCCGAAAGCGCGCTCGTCCGTGCGAGGGCCCGCCTCGAGGAGTTCGGCGCCAGCTACGAAGTGGAGCGCGCGCAGCGCGCGGTGGCGCGCGCGGAGGCGCGTCTCAGAGCGGCGGAGGCGGAAGCCGGCGCCAGCAGCCTGTCGACAAAATGACGCGGCGTTCGGCCGGCGATCCATCCCGGCCAAACAACCGGTGATGAAACCCACGCGGCGTTCGGCCGGCGATCCATCCCGGCTGACCGCGTCGCTGCGCGCCGCTCATCGTTGCGTTTCGGTCGGAATACACTCGGTATTCCTCGCTCGCGCGCCTTGTCAGCCGGGCGCCTCGCCGGCCTCGGCGCTCACGTGGGTTCCACCACCGGCTGTTCACCGCGTCGCTGCGCGCCGCTCATCGTTGCGTTTCGGTCGAAATACACCCGGTATTTCCCCCTTGCGCGCCTTGTCAGCCGGGCGCCTCGCCGGCCTCGGCGCTCACCCCATTTTGTCGAAAGGCTGCCAGTCGTAGAATGTGCCTCGTGCGTATTCGGGTTCCCGCTCGTTTCGCCGCGGCCCTGATCGGCCTCCTGGTCGTTTCTTTTCTGCCTGCCCCGCTGGCGGGCGGCGTCACGGAAGACGGCCGGCCGGAGGGCGTCGTGGCCGCGGGAGAGACTTTCATCGGGCTGGCGGCGACCGCGGCCGAGCCGAAAATCACGCTGCGCGCCCCCCGTCAGTTGTTCCTTCGTCCCCGAATGCCCGGGGAGTCGCGCCGGCCATCGCTCGATGTGCGGATCAGCGCGCGTCTCGAAGACCTGGACACTGCCGAGAATCTCGAGGACTACTACTGCCTGGAAGAAGTCTGGGACTGGGACGACGACACCGAATCGGTGTACGAACCGGACTGCGATCCCTACGAGGAAGGCACCGACATCGAGACGTTCTTCTTCTCGAGTCACCGCTTTTCGCTGCCGGGCACCTATCGCGTCTGGTTGCGGCTCCAGCGCAGCGGGGAAACCGTAGTTGCGGGGAACGTAACCGTCCGCATCCGTAACTGACAGCCCGTGGAAAAAGCACCCCGCACTGTTCCCGGGATGAGATGCGCGCGATCGGTTTTCGTGGGGAGGGGAAACCCCACCCCCGCACCGCGCCGCGGACGAATGCTGGCAGGGTCCCACGGCCTGCTAGCCGTTGCAGACTGGCGCAATCCCTAGCAGCCTGTGGACAAAGTCACGCGGCGTTCGAGCGGCGATCCATCCCGGCTGAACCGCGCCGCTTCGCGTCGCTCATCGTTGCGCTTCGGTCGAAATACACTCGGTATTCCTCCCTCGCGCGCCTTGTCAGCCGGGCGCCTCACCGCTCTCGGCGCTCACGCCACTTTATCCACAGGCTGCTAAGGGAGTATCGGCATGAAGACGTTTGCGACCCTCCTCGTCGTGTTCGGCATCGCGGTGGCCCCGCTGCATGCCCACGCGGCAGCCGCGCCCTCCATTCTGGAGGCAGCCGAACTCGCCGCATCCAGCGGCGCCTACCGACCTCAGAACACCGCCACCATCACCACCGGTCGGATTGGGGAGGATGACAAGAAGCGGAGCGCCATCGCCTTCGCGATCAGCGGCGCTCGTCGGAGCCGGCCTCTGGCGCTGGTTACCCTGCAGAGACGAGGCGGGAACGAGTTCGATCGGAGGTCTTCAAATTGAGGGGTACGACAAGTGCTACGACCAGGACGGTCAGCGGTTGGGGTTGGACACTCCCACCAAGGCGCTGCTCGGTGCCGGCGTCGCCCTCGAACTCGTCTCCCTGGCCTTTCTAATCGCCCATCTCCGGTCGGACGACAACTAGCCGGCTGAAGGTACCGCGGGCACGGACGGCCCGGCCGGGTCGCTTCCGCAACAGTGCGCATCGCGTAAGGAGTCCTCGGCATGAAGAAATCCCTGGCGACACTCGTCGCGATCAGCATTGCAGTGACGCCGCTCTACGCCGCCACGCCGGCGCCTCGCACGAGTGCCCCGTCCATTCTGGAGGCCGCCGAGGTAGCCGCCGCCAGCGGCGCCTACCGACCTCAGAACACCGCTACCATCACCACCGGTCGGATTCGGGAGGATGACAAGAAGCGGAGCGCCATCGCCTTCGCGATCAGCGGCGCTGCGGCGCTCGCCGGAGCCGGCCTCTGGCGATGGTTGCCGTGCCGAAATGTCACCCGGCACGGGACAATCGATGCGACGAACGTATCGGGGTATTTCAAGTGCTATACGCAGGATGACCAAAGGAAAGGACTCGATACTCCTACCAAAGCGATGCTCGGAGCGGGAATCGGCCTTGAAGTGGTTTCCCTGATCTATCTCATCGCTCACTTGAGAGGGAACGACAATTGACAGGACAGAGATCTCTTCTCAACGCTCCCGGGAACGTCGCATGGTGTCCGGCCCGGCGTTTTGCCGTAGGGCTCTTTCCGCTTTTTTCGCACCAAGGAACATCGGCATGAAAAAACTCACCGCCCTGCTCGCTGCGCTCAGCATCGCAGTGACGCCGCTTTACGCACATGCGCGGCTTCCGTCGTCGGGAGCTGTTCCTGCGCGAACCGCGCCTTCGATTCTGGAGGCGGCCGAAATTGCCGCGTCCAGCGGCGCCTATCGGGCGCAGAACACCGCCAACCTCACCACCGGCAGGATCCGGGAGGATGACAAGAAGCGAAGCGCCATCGTTTTGGCGCTCGCCGGCGCCGCGGCGCTCGCCGGGGCCAGCCTCTGGCGATGGCTGCCGTGCAGGAACGCTCTTGAGGGAAGTTCCGCAGAGGGACTTCGCCCCAACGAGTTCACCAAACATACGAAATACCGCACGTGCTACACGGAAGACGGTGAGAGGAAAGGGTTCAATACTCCCACCAAGTTGATGCTCGGCGCGGGAATCGGCCTTGAGGTCGTATCCCTGGTCTACCTCATCGCCCACCTGAGATCGGACGGGAAGTCGCCCTAGCTAACCGTAGGCGCGTCCTCACTCTCCCGCGCCCGGGCCTCCACCCCGCGGCGGATTCTGGATCAACCGATCGGGTCGGACTCCCGAGCGGTCCGCCGTTCCCTCCCAGGATCCGGTGTCCGGCAGCCTCTCTCGAAGCCGAGCGGCCCTACCTCCGCGCTCCGGTCGCCTTGCGCTCCAGGTAGTCGTCGAGCCCCCGAAGCGGCGGGATGTGGTGGGGCTCGAGGGGATAGTCGGTGTCCACGAAGGGAGCGGGGTCGGTCGGAAGAAGGGCGCCCAGCCGGGCTCTCTCAGCGGCGTACCGGGGGTCATCGGCGATGTTGTTCCACTCTTCCGGGTCCGCTTCCACGTCATACAGCTCCTCACTCCCGTCGATGTACCGGATGTAGTGGAAGCGTTCGTCCCGGATCGAGTACTCGGAGAACTGGTAGGTGCTGATGACGGGACGATCCCAGGCAGCATCCGGGTCCCGAAGGAGCGGCACGAGACTGCGGCCGTCCAGACCAGCCTTTTCGGGGAGCCCGCCGAGCTCCACCAGCGTGGGATAGAGGTCGAGGAGCGAGACCGTCCTCCCGGAGCGAGCCCCCGCGGGGGTCCCCTCGGGAAGGCCGAGAGTCCCCTCCGGCACGCGGAACATCAAGACGACGCGCGTGAGGTTTTCCCAAAGAGCGAATTTCCTCCAGTGCTCCTTCTCCCCGAGCTGCCAGCCGTGGTCCGACCAGAGGACAACGATGGTGTTTGCCGCATGCGGGCTAGCGTCCAGCGCATCGAGGAGCAGGCCGACCATCGCATCGGCGTAGGCGATCGAGGCCAGGTAGCCCTGCACACTCTGACGCCACTGATCGACCGTCAGGACGTGCTCGTGGTAGTTCCCGCCCCGCTGAGCGATCTCGACCCCACGTTCGGGGACGTCCTCGAGGTCGTCTGCGACGAGCTCCGGGAGCTGAATCGCATCGAGCGGAAACATCTCGAAGTACTTCCGGGGGACGTACCAGGGAAGGTGGGGGCGGTAAATGCCGACCGCCAGAAAGAACGGCTCCTCGTGCTGCCGCTGTAACTGCTCGATGGCCCAGGCGACCGATTGATGGTCGCCCATTTCCTCGTCCTCGACATCGAGCGGCGCCCAGTCGAAAGCGGTGTACATGTCGTGAAAGGCGGGCATGTTGACGGTGCCTTCCCCCTCGGGGCGCGGCGACGAAGGCATGTGCTGCTCGAGGGACGGAAAGTAGTCGTCCCAGGATCTGGGATCCGGTTGGTTGTTGTGGAAGATCTTCCCGGCGCCACCCGCCCAATACCCGTTGTCGCCGAAATACCGGGGAAGAGTCACTACCTCGGGCAATACCTGACGCCACCACTGATAGTTCGAGTACATGCCCGAGGTGTAGGTGTGTTTGCCGGTCAGGAGCGCAGTTCGCGACGGGTTGCACGAAGGAGAGGGGGTGAAGGCGCGGGTAAAGAGCACGCCCTCTTCGGCCAAGCGCGAGAGGCTGGGTGTCCGCGCTTGGGGATGTCCGCCGAGCGGTGCGATCCAGTCGTTCAGGTCGTCAACGGCGATGAACAGGACGTTCGGCGAACGGGCAGGGCCTTCGTCCCCGGCCCGGTCATTCGTGCAGGCAAAGAGGAGAGGCAGGAGCAACGGACCGGCACCGAAGCGTGACAGGCGATGGAGGTTGGTGGCCGGAGCGCGGTTCCACCCTGCAGCGTCCCGCGGATGCTCAGTACTTGGCTTCACGGAAGATGGTCAGAGGCTGGGGCGGGACACCCCAGCCAAGGCGATGCTGGACGCCGGGGTCGGCCTCGAGATCGTATCCCTGTCCATCTGCTCGCTCAGGTGAGGCAAGACGACAACTCGCCGTAGTCCGGGTGGTGCCGCCCTACGCTTACGAGCGCAGGTAGTCGCAGGCAGCCTCGACGTTCGCTAGCGGCAGCGAACAGACGCCCCCCCGGCACGGAAGGAACGACAAACCACGGTCCACGGTCCTTCCAGCTTCCTGAGCCGCCCGGACCGCCGGGAGGACACCTGGATTCGCGCTCCGGGAGTCGGCGAGGAGCACGACGGCGTCTTCCGCGGGAACCCGCCAGAGCCGGTGGAGCGCCTCGCGCGTCTCCGCCGCATCGCCGGGTCCGACGACCACGATCTGCCGCGGCTCGGCCAGGTACCGCGTCACGGCCGTCAGCATCGTGGCGAAACCCGCCGGGCTTTCGGTCGCCTGGGCGAAGAACGCGGAGATTGTCCCGCGCGCGGCATCGCGCCGGCGCCGCGAACCGGTGAGGGTTGCGAGGCGCAGCAGCGCGTCGGCAGCGACGGCGTTCCCGGACGGAAGGGCGCCGTCGTATCCCGTGCGGGTTCGGACGGGAAGCGCCTCGTGGTCGTCGGCGGTGGTGTAGAACCCGCCTCCCGGGGCGGCGAAGTGACGGTCCAGAATCTCCGCCACCTCGCCGGCTGCTGCGAGCCAGATCTCATCGAGGTCGCTTTCGAAGAGATCGAGGAGTGCCTGAAGCCAGAAAGCGTGGTCGTCAAGCATCGCGGGGACCTTCGTTTGTCCCCGGCTCCAGACCGCGAAGTAGCGCCCTTCCGACCGGAGGTTTGCGAGCAGGAACCGGCCCGCCGTCTGGGCAACCCGGAGGGCAGCCTCGTCACCGAGCGTCCGATGAGCCCGCGCGAACGCGGTCACGGCCAGCGAATTCCAGGAAAGGAGGACCTTGTCGTCGAGGCCCGGGCGCACGCGGTGCGCGCGGACCGCGAGGAGCCTTTGCCTTGCCGCGTCCAGGGCGTGCCTGATCTTGTCGGCGGGCATCGCGAACTCGTCACCGAGAGCGGCATCGGAAGCCACCCGCCGCAAGATCGTCCGGCCTTCCCAGTTGCCATGGTCCCGAACGTCATAGGCGGCCCGAAAGAGCCGGGTCTCCGTCCCGACGACGGTGTCCACTTCTTCGGCCGTCCAGGTGTAGTAGCGCCCTTCCTCTCCCTCGGAGTCGGCGTCGAGCGCCGAGTAGAACGCCCCACCCGGGCTCACCATTTCGCCCTTCATCCAATCGAGAACCCGGCGCGCGTCCTCCGCGAGGCGGGCATCCCCGGTGATCCGGTGCGCCAGCAGATACACGGGGATCAGCAACGCGTTGTCGTAGAGCATCTTCTCGAAGTGGGGCGCCAACCACTCCGCATCCGTGGAATAGCGATGGAATCCTCCGCCGAGCTGATCGAAGAGCCCGCCGTCCGCCATCCGCCGGAGCGTGAACAGGGCCGCATCGAGCGGCGCCGGGCTGGAATTTTCCAGATGTTGTCGGAGTAGCAGCGTGAGTTGCCGGCTGGGAGGAAATTTCGGCGCCGATCCGAATCCGCCGTGCGCCCGGTCGTACGAATCGAGGAACTGTCTCGCGGCACGGCTCACCGGTTCCGACGTGATGAGCGTCCCACGTGCGGCCAGGTGTCCGGGTAGCTCTGCCGCCTGACGCAGGCGGTCGAGAAGCCGCATCCCGCCCTGAAGGAGCTCGGCCCGCCGGGACCGGTCCCGCCAGGCGGCGGCGATGGCGGCGAGGATGCGCGGAAAGCCGGGGCGCCCCCAGCGATCTTCCGGCGGGAAGTACGTGCCGCCGAAGAACGGGGTGCGGTCCGGCGCCACGAAGACGGTGAGCGGCCACCCCCCGGCTCCGGTGGTCGCCTGAACGAAGGCCATGTAGATCTCGTCCACATCGGGCCGTTCTTCCCGATCTACCTTCACCGGTACGAACGAGTCGTTCATCACCCGGGCGGTGGCGTCGTCCTCGAAGGACTCGTGCGCCATTACATGACACCAGTGGCAACTGGAGTATCCGACCGAGAGTAGTACCGGACAGTCGCGCCGGGCGGCTTCCTCGAAAGCGGCCGGCCCCCACGGTTGCCAGTGGACGGGGTTCTCCTGGTGCTGGAGGAGATACGGACTGGTCTCGCGCGCGAGTCGATTCCCGGTCCCGGTTGCGGCTTCCGCCGCCGAATCGCCGCGAGAAAGTTTGGAGCTCAGGCTCAGGGGCCGGTGGAGTTGGTCTCCGCCGACGGTTCGTTTGTCGCCGCCGGCGGGCCGGCGAGTCGTTCGCCGCCCCAGCGAACCGCGGCCGTGCCGATGGTCAATCCGGCGCCGACCGAACTGAACAGAATCAGATCTCCTGGGGCCAGCAACGACCGGTCGAGAGCGTCGCGGAGCGCGGTGGGAATCGAAGCAGCAGTCGTATTGCCGTACTTGTGAATGGTCTTGACCACCCGCTCTGGAGGAAGCTGAAGCCGCCGCGCGACCGCGTCGATGATCCGGGCATTCGCCTGATGGCAGACCAGCAAGGAGACCTCCTCGCGGGAGATTCCCAACTCCGCCAACAGTTCTTCGGCGGCATCGGCGGAGTTGCGCACGGCGAAGCGGAAGACCGCTTTCCCCTGCTGCTTCAGAAAGTGCTCCCTGCGGTCCACCGTTTCGTGGGTGGGCGGGCGAGCACTGCCACCCGCTGGCATCTTGAGCAGGTCACACCCGGAGCCGTCCACCTGATTGTTGAACCCGAGTATGCCCTCGCCGTCTTTGGCAGCTTCAAGCAGGACAGCCCCCGCAGCGTCTCCGAACAGGATGCAGGTGGAGCGGTCTTCGTAGTCGGTGATCGAACTCATCACGTCGGCTCCGATTACCAGTGCCCGTTCCACGGCCCCGCTGGCGACGAACTGGGTCCCGGCGGCGAGAGCGAAGTTGAAACCGCTGCAGGCAGCCGAGAGGTCGAAACCCCAGGCGCGTCGGGCTCCGATCCGGTCCTGAACCAGGCATGCGGTCGCCGGAAAGCTCATGTCGGGAGTGACGGTTGCGACCACTATCAGGTCGATGTCCTCCGCCGCGATTCCACGCCGGCGAAGCGCATCCTGAGCAGCACGGGCGGCAAGCACGGAGCAGCCCGTCCCTTTTTCCACTACCCGGCGCTCGCTGATTCCCGTCCGCTCCCGGATCCACTGGTCTGAAGTGTCCACCATCTTTTCCAGATCGTCGTTCGAGAGCACCCGATCCGGAAGGTAGGCCCCGACCGCAGTAATCGCGACCCGGCGAACAGCGCGAGGGGTCTCGTCCGAATTTGGCAGTTGAATCACAAACTTCCCGTTCCTGCGGCGAATCTGTCTTGGGGGAGCTGGCGGCGAACTCTAGGGGCCGGTGGACAAAGTCACGCGGCGTTCGAGCGGCGATGCATCCCGGCTGAACCGCGCCGCTTCGCGTCGCTCATCGTTGCGCTTCGGTCGAAATACATCCGGTATTCCTCCCTCGCGCGCCTTGTCAGCCGGGCGCCTCGGCGCTCTCGGCGCTCACGCCACTTCATCCACAGGCCCCAGGATGGTACGCCAGAACGCGACTCTCGGCCCTCACGACACTTTGTTCACAGGCTGCCAGGTGCCTGGAAGGGCCGTTTTTCCGGGTGGGGTGTGGCGGTGCCGGCCCGTCGGGAACCGCCGGGCAGCGATAATCTGACTTGATGACGCCCGACGAACCAGCGAATCGTTCGCCCGCGAAGGCGGCCGCGTTCTACGATCTGGACGGAACTCTGATTCGCACGAACCTCGTCCATGTTCTCGGGTACTACGCCCGTAACGACCAGGGACTTTTTCGCAGTCTCAAATCGGCCACCTCGACGCTGGTCGGCATTCCCCTGTTCCTGGCGACCGACTTCTACAGCCGCAAACTCTTCAACGATCTCTTCTTCAAGTGGTACCGAGGCCAGTCCTACGACCGGTTGCGCTCGCTTTCCGACGATCTCTACCGAAAGGTGATCCAACCCGGGATCTATCCGGGAACCCGGGCGCTCATCGAGCAGTCGCGCCGCAGCGGCCGCCGTCAGGTCGTCGTTACGGGGGCGTTGGAGGTGTCCATCCGGCCTCTTCTCGACGATCTGAGCATCACCGAGTTCGTCGCGAATCGCCTCGAGTTCGCGGACGGCCGGGCTACCGGCCGGCTGTCTCCGCCGGTCATGGCGAGCGCCAGCAAGGCGCTCTGGATCCGCGAATACGCGGAGCGTGAAGGGCTTTCGTTGAACGATAGTTATGCCTATGCCGACAGCATGTCCGACCTGCCCATGTTGAGCGTGGTGGGACATCCGACCGCGGCCAACCCCGACGTCCGATTGAGGAGCACGGCGCGGCACCACGATTGGCCGGTCATCGATCTCAGCCGGCCGAACGCCACCCCAGCGCTTTAGCAGCCTGTGAACGAAGTCACGCGGCGTTCGGCCGGCGATCCATCCCGGCTGAAACACTCCGCTACGCGTCGCTCATCGTTGCGCTTCGGTCGAAATACACTCGGGCCAGTTCTCCCGGTGGGGGCTCCTCCCTTGCGCGCCTTGTCAGCCGGGCGCCTCACCGGCCTCGGCGCTCACGCGACTTCATCCACAGGCTGCTAACCGTTAGGAAGGAAGCGAGCCCCATGACCCCCGCCCTGCGCCATAAGACCGATCCGGGCATCGTCTTCATCGATAACGATTCGGCTGCCCGCGTCCTGCACTACGGGGAGGACTTTCTCGAGGAGCATCTCCCGGTGGGAACGCGGGTGATCTATCCGCCGCCGCCGATCCGCGGCTTGCCGAATCCGCGCGGCGCGATCCGGCACGCCCTCAACCACCCGTTGGGCTGCGATCCGCTCCACGCGCAACTTCGTCCCGGAATGCGGGTCACGATCGCTCTCGACGACATCAGCCTTCCCCTGCCACCGATGGCGACTCCCGATGTGCGCCAGACGGCTCTCGAGATCGTGCTGGAGATGCTCGGCGACCACGGCGTGGACGATGTGCACCTGATCATCGCGAACTCGCTGCACCGGAAGATGACCGAGTCGGAAATGCGCCGGATGGTGGGGCCGGACATCCACAAGGCGTTCTACCCGAGTCGCTACTACAACCACGACGCCGAGGATCCGAACGGGATGGTTCCTTTGGGAAAGACCCGTCACGGGGAACCGGTGCGGATCAATCGCCGGGTTACGGAGAGCGATCTCGTCATCTATCTGAACATCAACCTCGTCCCCATGGATGGGGGTCACAAGTCGGTGACGGTAGGCCTTTGCGACTACGAGAGCCTGAGGCCCCACCACGAGCCGCAGACGATCCGTGATTCCGACGGTTACATGGACCCGGACCGGTCAGAACTCAGCCGCAAGGTGGACCGGATGGGGAAGATCGTGGACCGCCACCTCAACGTGTTTCACGTGGAAACGGTGCTCAACAACCGGATGTACTCGGATGCCCTCTCGTTCCTGGGAAAGGACGAAGACGAGTTCAGCGATCTCGACCGGCTGAAGCTCGCGGGGACCCGCTGGTCGCTGAGCCGGCTGCCCGCGGCGGCGAAGCGGAACTTCCTCCACCGCATCCCCGGCGCCTTCGAACTGATTGGCTGCTACGCGGGCCGTACGGAGCCCGTTCACGAGCGCACGCTCGAGCGTTCCTTCCAGCAGTACGCCGTCCCGGTGAAAGGACAGTGCGACATCCTGCTCTCCGGGATTCCCTACATCTCGCCCTACAACGTGAACTCGATCCTGAACCCGCTGCTGGTTCAGGTCATGGGGCCGGGCTACCTGTTCAATCTCTATCGGGGCAAACCCCTGATCAAGAAGGGCGGCACGCTGATCCTCGCCCACCCTTGCCATGACGACTTCGATCCGCTCTTCCACCCCAGCTACATCGAGTTTTTCCACCGGCTGCTGCCGGAGACCCGGGATCCGTTCGTGCTGCGAACCAAATACGAAGAAGAATTCGCCCACAACCCGTCCTATGTGCAGATGTATCGGGACGGGAACGCTTACCACGGAGCCCATCCGTTCTTCATGTGGTACTGGGGCGAAAACGGACGCCAGCACGTCGGGCGGATCATCGTGGCGGGGGCGAAGAATCAGCACGTCCCCGAAATCCTCGGCTGGGAATCGGCGGAAACGGTGACCGAAGCCATCGCCATGGCGCGGAGCACGCATGGCCGCTCCGCTGAAATCACCATGCTCCACGTCCCGCCGATCATGATCCCCGAGGTGTCCTGACACCGTCGTGTCCCAACAGAGGCCGAGCCCCCGGATCCACGTGGGCGAGGCCTTCGCCGGACGAAGCATCTTCCTGCTCGGCGGAACGGGGTTCCTGGGCAAGGTGTGCCTCGGGATGCTGCTCGAGTTCTTCCCGGAGATCCGCCGGGTGTACCTCATGGTGCGGGCGGCCGGCGAGGCGGAGAGCCGCGTGCGCTTCAACGACATCTCGGAGAACTCCCCGGCCCTCTCGCCGCTTCGCGAGCGCCACGGGACCGGCCTCCGCGATTTCCTGGACGAAAAGGTCGTCGTCCTCGGCGGCGATATCACGAGCGACAACCTCGGCTATTCGGAAGAGCGGGCCGCCGAGGTGGCTGCTGACATCGACCTTGTCCTCAACTGCTCCGGCCGCGTGACTTTCAACCCGTCCCTGGAGGCCGCCCTCCAGACGAACGTCCACGGCACCAGGAACACCATCGCCTTTGCCCGCAGGATGAAACGGCCGGCGCTCGTGCACATCAGCACCTGCTTTGTCGCGGGCATGCGATCCGGCGAGGTCCGGGAAGACGAACCCCTGATCGGCTACTTCCCGCGGCGCGACCGCGAAGACCAGGAATTCTCGGTGGAGAAGGAGATCGAGGACTGCGAGAGGCTCGCGGCGCGAGTGCGCGACGAGGCGGAGGACAAGTCGCGGGTGGATGCCTTTCAGGAAGCCGCGCGCAGGCGGTTTGCCGAGGAAGGCCGCGATCCGGACGATGCGCGTTCGCTGTCGCTCGCCATTGCCCGTGAGCGGAAGGAATGGATCCGCATGCGGCTCCGGGATCTCGGCATCGAAAAAGCGCAAGGCTGGGGCTGGCCGAACATCTACACCTATACAAAGAGCCTGGGGGACCAGCTCGTCGCCGGTGCGGAGGGGGTCGCGCGGGCGATCGTCCGTCCCGCGGTAGTGGAAAGCGCCATCTCATTCCCTCACACGGGCTGGAACGAGGGCTTTACCACGAGCGCTCCGCTCGTCCGGATGGCCCTTCGCGGTCAGAACCTGTTCCCGGTGGGCCCCGGGGTGGTTCTGGATATCGTGCCGGTGGACCTGGTTGCGTCGGCCACTCTTGCGGTAGCCGCCGAAACGATGGTGTCGGAGCCCCACCTCGTGTACCAGGTGGCGAGCGGCGACCGGAATCCGGCGCGTGTGGAGCGGCTCGTCGACCTCGTGGGGATCTACAAGCGTCGCCACTTCCGCGACAAACCGACCGGGGTGAAACTCTGGAACGAGGCGCTCGCCCGGATGGAGGCGCAGGCCGTTCGCGCCGACCGTTTCGAAAAGCACACCCTCCAGTGGATGCGCCGCTCCGCTTCCGCGCTATCCGATGTTCTGGGGCGGGCCGGCGGCGAGCCCATCGGCCCCCTGGTCGGGGTTGTCGAGGCCTTGCAGCGGAACGTGGATTCGTTCGAGGACTTCGTTACCCAGGGCGAACGGCAGTACCACACGTTCCGGCCGTTCATCGCCGGCGAAAAGTTCATTTTCCGCGCCGACCACACGCGGGATCTTTTTTCCCGACTCGACGGGAACGACGGAAAGCTCTTCTTCAATCCCGAAGAAATCGACTGGTACGACTACTGGCTCCACGTCCACCTGCCCGGACTCGAGCGCTGGGTTTTCCCGGCGCTCGAGGATCAGGAGCGCGGCCAGCGCCGAGCGCAGCGCCGGGTCTATACCTACCGAACCATCAACGAGCTCTTCGAGGCCTGTACGAAGAACCACGCCGGACGGGTCGCGATGCGGATCACCCGGAACGGCCGGGAGGAGCGGTACACGTATGCCGACCTCCGGGAATGCGTCGTCAGAGCCGCCGCGTTCCTCACCGGGCAGGGGTTGACAGCGGGCGATCACATTGGGCTGATCGGAGAAAACTCCCCCGAGTGGGGAATGGCGTACTTCGCGATCCAGCGGATCGGGGCCACCGCGATTCCCCTCGAGCGCGATTTGCGTCGCGAGGAGATCGCCCGGCTGCTCCGCCTGGGAGACGCCAAAGCGGTCTTGATGAGCGATTCGCTGCACGAGCGGCACTCCGGGCTCTCCAGCGAGAACGGCGCCGCGCCGCCGGTTGCCGCGTACCCGTTTCGGAAGGTCTTTGCCCTCGGTGACGGATCCACCGAAGAGCTCGTTCCCCCCGCGCCCGTCAGGTCCAGCCCCGGCGCCCTGGCCTCCATCCTCTTCACTTCCGGAACGACCGGGACGCCCAAGGGGGTAATGCTGACGCACCGGAATTTCACGTCTCTGGTGGCCAAGCTGCTGTCGATCTTCGACATCAACGAAAAGGACGGCGCGCTCAGCATCCTGCCGCTTCAACACTC
This sequence comes from Candidatus Marinacidobacterium sp., assembly GCA_965250045.1. Taxonomy (GTDB): domain Bacteria; phylum Acidobacteriota; class Vicinamibacteria; order Marinacidobacterales; family Marinacidobacteraceae; genus Marinacidobacterium. The sequence continues at coordinate 975,936 of OZ252286.1, read as the reverse complement.
GTTCGAGTTCACCACCGGCTTCCTGCTCCCGCTTTCGCGAGGCGCGCAGATCGCCTATCTGGAGGAGATCGGGCCCGAAGCGATCAACAGCGAGCTGCGGAAAGGGCATACCACCTGTATCGTGGGAGTTCCGGCCCTCTGGGATCTCCTGCGGCGACGCATTCTGGCTCCTTTCGCTGAGCGGTCCCAACGTGCGGAGGATCTCGCCACCGCTCTGATCGACGCGGCGCATCTGCTCCGGGAAGACACGGGGATCAACATCGGCCCCGCGGTCTTCCTTCCCGTACACACGGCGCTGGGCGGCAGGATCCGCTATCTCATCAGTGGCGCCTCGGCGCTGTCCGAGGCTACCTGGAAGACTTTCCGGGGACTCGGCTTCCATATCGCCCAGGGATACGGACTCACCGAGGCCGCCCCCGTATTGACGGTGACTCCGCCCGAGGGTTCCGTTCCCGTCGGTAGCGTGGGCAAGCCGCTTCCCGGCATCGAGATTCGCATCGTGGACCCCGACGCCTCCGGGGTCGGCGAAGTCGCCGCCAAGGGCCCGAACGTCATGGCGGGTTACTACGGGAACGAAGAAGCGACCGCGGAGGCGCTGCGGGACGGTTGGCTCTACACGGGTGACCTGGGACGGATCGACAAGGAAGGACACCTCTTCCTGGTCGGCCGTCGCAAGGACGTGATCGTGGACAGCGGCGGCAAGAACATCTACCCGGACGAGGTGGAGGAGATCTACGCCGCGCCGGAGTTGATCGGCGAACTCGCAGTGGTCGGACTGCCCGACGGAATGGCCGAACAGGTGGCGGCCGTCGTCGTCCCCAAGGAAAAGACAGCGGAAGGGAGGCAGCGCGTCGAGACCCATTTCCGGTCCGTCTCGTCCCGGCTTCCCCTTCACAAGCGGGTGAAGACCCTCGAATTCCGGGACGAGGCCCTGCCGCGCACCGTCACCCGCAAGGTGAAGCGGGCCGAACTGGTGCGCTGGTTGCGCGACCGGCGCCGCGAAGCGGCCGCCGAAGCCGGCGAGGATGCTCATTCGGGCAACCGGATCCTCGAGGTGATCGCCTCCATCTCCGAACGGCCGATTTCGGAGATCAGGCTTTCGGCATCCTTTGCTGAAATCGGGTTCGACAGCCTCATGTACAACGAACTCGCGGCCGCGCTGGAGAGCGAGTTCGGAGAAACGGTGGCGCCCGAGGCGCTCGCGAACATGAACACCATCGGGGAACTCGTCCTCGCGGTCCGCTCCTCCCGGACCGGCGGGAAGGGGCGCCGTCCCCGCCGTACGGAAGCGGCGGAAAAGGCGGAGGAGGACGAGATCGATGTTCCGCCGGCAGTCGTCAAAGCCGGCCGGGCCGTCCTCACCGAGGTCCAGAGCTGGTTCTACCACCAGGTTCTCGACCCGACGTTCACGGGACGGGCGTATGTTCCGAACCACACGAACTATCTGGTGGTGGCGAATCACGGCTCCCACCTCGACATGGGACTGGTGAAGATGGCGCTCGGGGACGCCGGCGCGAACCTCGTGGCGCTGGCGGCGGCGGACTATTTCTTCGACAATCGGGTAAAGCGCACTTTTTTCGGTAACTTCACCAACGTGGTGCCCATGGAGCGCCGGGGCTCGCTCCGCGAATCACTGGACCGTGCCGCGGGGTATCTCAACCAGGGCTACAGCGTGCTCGTCTTTCCGGAGGGGACCCGCTCGCGGAGCGGCCGCATCCAGGAATTCCGGCGTGGCTTCGCTCATCTCGCGTTCCGCGCCCGGGTAGGAGTTCTGCCGATGCACCTCGACACCTGGGGAGCCTTCCCACCGGGTGCGATCAGCCTCCGCTCGCGCTCGGTAGCGGCCCGGATCGGTCCCTTCCTTTCCCCGGACTTTCTGCTGCGCTTCACTGAGGGGGGGGTCGGGAGCGCGGTCGCGGAGCGGCGGGTGACCGTGCTGCTTCAGGAGATCGTGGAACGGTTGGGCCGGCAGGAACCCGTCCATCTCGAGGAGCAGGCTGCCCGGATCCTCAGTGAGGCGGGCCGGCCGGGGAAGGCCCCCGAGCCTGCTGCGAGCCCCCGGCCGAGCGCGGAGCCCACGGCGGTTGGCTGAAGCCTTCCCAAACAGGAACGAGCGCCCGATGCCCGGAGAGAGTTCGCAGTCGCCAGCGGTGCTGGTTACCGGAGCCACGGGTTTTCTGGGAAGCCACCTGCTTCCGCTGTTGCTTGAGGACGGCGCGCCGGTCCGGGTGTTGTCGCGGCGGCCGGCGCCCGACCTCACCGATCGCGGCATCGAGGTGGCGTCAGGCGATGTCGCATCGGGAGCCGGACTGCGGGAGGCACTCGATGGAATTGGCCGGGTCTTCCACCTGGCCGGACGAGTCTCCCGGGACCCCGAGGCGGCGGCCAGCCTGCAGCGGGTCCATGTGGAAGGGACGCGCAAGCTGGCCGAAGCCGCCCGGCAAACCGGGGTGGAGCGGATCGTGCTGGTTTCGACAAGCGGGACCATCGCCGTCTCCCGCGACCCCGAATCCGAGTGTGACGAGAACGCGCCCGTCCCCATCGAGCTGATCGGAGGGTGGCCTTACTACCGGAGCAAATGGCTGCAGGAACGGACGCTCCTGGCGTCCGCCGGCGACACCGAGGTGGTGATCGTGAATCCCTCCCTGCTCCTCGGCCCCGGGGACGAGAGGCTTTCCTCGACCGGCGATGTGCTGCGCTTTCTCTCGGGTCAGGTGAGCGTGAACCCTCCCGGCGGGCTGAACTTCGTGGATGTCCGGGACGCAGCGGCCGGGGTTGTCGCCGCCATGCTCAAGGGCAGAAGCGGTCAACGCTACCTGCTCGGCGGCCACAACTGGAGCTTTGCCGAGTTCTTTGCCCGACTCGGCGAGGTCTCGGGCCGCCCGGCGCCCCGCCTGCGGCCCTCTCGGGGTCTCTACACGGCCGGCGCCCTGGTGACGGAGGAATTTTCCCGTCAAATCGGCCGGGAACCCGCGGTGGACCGAATCAGCCGGGAAATGGCCGCCTGCTATTGGTACTTCAGTTCAGAAAAGGCGACCCGGGAATTGGGTCACGAGCCGCGCGATGGACGGGTCACCCTTCTGGAGACGGTGCGGTGGCTTCAGGGGCGCGGTTCTTCTTGACGCGGTGACGCGGTACGGAGGCGCCGTTCCCGTCCACGCGCCCGGAGCCGGTGCTGGCGGCGTCCGCTTCCGGTGGGCGGGTGCCGCCGCTTCCGGCAGGTCCGGCGCGCCGGACCTCACGCGCCATATCATGGCTTTTCCCTGATCGGGATTGACGCGTGAGCCGCATTGAAGCCCTTGCCCGGCCCGACAAGTGGTATTTGGGGGGACTCGACGGTGTGCTCTGGGCTCCGCCGTTTCCTCGCTGGCTGCACCGGCCCGGATTCTGGGACCCGGTCCATCTGCTGCAGTACGAGGCGGGACCGTGCTTTTCGGTGGCGCTCCTGGACGCCCGAGGAGCGGAGATCCCGCTGTCGGGGGGCCGTGCCTGGGATCCGGCCGACGGGGCCGAGCCCGGGGCCGCGGCCGGCGTGGATTCCACGGGACCGGCCGGACTCCGCTGGCGCCCGGGCACGCTGGTCGCCGGGTGGCAGACCGCGGGCGGCGCGCTGGCGATCGAGACGCGAAGGGTCCTCGCCGGCGGCATCCTCGAGAGTGCATGGGTGCTCCCGCCCGATACGGCCTCCGGCTTTGTCGTCGCGTTCACGGCCCAGCCGGCGGCATCGGTTTCCGGGGGGGTGTCCGGGGTGCGGCGCTTCTCCGGGGGCGCGCGGTGGGTTCGGCGTCTCGCCGACCGGGCCGGGCAGGATCTGTCGGTCGGAATGGAGATCCGCGGGTCCCGTGCCCCCGCCTGGTGCCGGATCCTCCCCTCGGAGGGCCGCGCGTACCCGGGATGGGCATCGTCTCCGTTCGCGGAAGGGGGGACCTGTGACATCGAAGACACGGACCCCGTCCCCGGGCCGCCCGCACGGGGCGGCAGCGGCTGGATCTGGATTGCGGTCGCTTTCCCGATTCCCGCCCCCGACCAGGGGCCCGTGTCCCTCCGCATGCACCTCGCCCCGCGGCTGTCCGGGCCATCGTGGCGAGCGGCGGACGCCCCGGCCGCCCGCACCACCTGGGAGTCTTTCTTCGCCGGCTTCCCCGCCTTCGCCTGCGGCGACGCCCGCCTGGACCGCTACTTCGACTACCGCGTCCACGGGCTGGGCCTCAACCGCATCGAGGGTCGCTGGGGCAACGTGCGCCATCCCTGCATTGCGGAAGGGATCGAGTATTTCCACGTGCCGATCACCTACAGCGCGCAGTGCCACATGATGGAGATGCGCTGGCGCGCGGGCGGGCGCGAAGCGTGGGGATCGCTCCTCAACTTCCTCGACAACCAGAAGGAGGACGGGTCGCTGCACGGACGGCTCTACCCGAACCACCTTGAAGGCACCGACTTCTACCACGCCAACTGGGGCGACGCGCTGCTCGCGGTGCACGAGATGCACCCCGAACCCGCCGTCCTCGCCCGCTGCTACGACGGCCTGTCCCGCTACGCCCGCTGGCTGAACCGTTCGCGCGACCCCGAGGGCTCGGGAATGTTCACCGTCGTGAACCACTTCGAGACCGGACAGGAGTACATGTCGCGGTACATGGCGGTGGACGGGGAGGCGGACGCGCGCGGGTGGCAGCCGCGCCTGCGCCTCAAGGGCATCGACGTGACGGTCTATGCCCATCAGCTCTTTCGCGCGCTCGCCACGCTCGCCGGGCGGGTGGGGCGGCCGGGCGACGCATCCGATTGGCGCGCGCTGCAGAAGCGTTGTGCGACTGCAATCACGGAGCGCATGTGGTGCTCCGAGGCCCGCTTCTTCACCGACGTGGACGGACGCACCTTCGAACGCACCGGCGTCAAGGCCGCGGTGGGCTTCTACCCGATGCTGACCGGCTGCGTGGACGCCCTCCGCCTCGACGCCATGATGGACAACCTCGAGGACCCGCACACCTTCGGTACCCCGTTTCCGCTGCCGTCGTCCAGCGTGGACGATCCTCGCTTTTCGGCCGAGGGGGTCTGGCGGGGCAAGCGGCGCAATTGCCCGTGGAACGGCCGCGTGTGGCCAATGACGACCAGCCATGTGATCGAGGGTCTGCTCCGCTGCTGGCGGGGGGGGAACCGGCGCGCGGGGGCGTTGGCCGCGGACCGGCTCGTCCGCTTCGTGCACCTGATGTTCACCGACGGCGACTCCCGCCGCCCCAACTGCTTCGAGCACTACAACCCCTACACCGGCCGCGCCTGCCACTTCCGCGGCATCGACGACTACCAGCACTCCTGGGTGGTGGACTTGCTCGCCCGGGGCGTGGCCGGCCTCCATCTCGACGAGGAGGGCGTGGAGGTGTGGCCGCTTCCGCACGAGCTGCCCCGGGTGCGGCTGGGGCCGGTGCGCGCCCGTGGGCACAGCGTCGCGGTCGAGCTCGACGAGGGGCGGATGTCGGTGGAGGTGGATGGGGAGCAGTACGAGGGGCCGCGGGAGCGGGCGCTCAGGGTGGGGTGGAAGACGGTGGGCGAGCGGAAGGAGGGCCGGCGTCGATGACGCGGGAGCCGCTGGCGGTGGTGCTGAAGGGCGTCCAAAAGCGCTTCGGAGACCTCACGGCCGTGGCAGCCGTCGACCTCGAGATCCACCCCGGCGAACTCATAGTGCTGGTGGGTCCGTCGGGGTGCGGCAAGAGCACGCTGCTGCGCCTCATCGCCGGCCTGGAGGAGCGGGACGCAGGAGAGGTGTGGATCGGGGAGCGGTGCGTCGACGAGGTCGCGCCGGGAGAGCGCGACGTGGCGATGGTGTTTCAGAGCTACGCGCTTTACCCGCACATGACCGTTGCGCAGAATCTGGGCTTCGGCCTCAGGATGCGGGGGACGGGTCGGACCGAGACCTCCGAGCGCGTGAGCGAGGTGGCCGGCGCGCTGGGGCTCGCCGGGCTCTTGTCACGGCGTCCCGGTCAGCTCTCGGGGGGACAGCAGCAGCGGGTGGCGCTGGGACGGGCGATGGTGCGCGATCCCGGCGTCTTTCTCTTTGACGAGCCGCTCTCGAATCTGGACGCGGGGCTGCGGCTGCGGACCCGTGACGAGATCGCCGCGCTCCACCGGCGCCTCGGCACGACCATGATCTTCGTCACTCACGACCAGGTCGAGGCGCTGTCGCTCGGGCAGCGGGTCGCGGTGATGGACCGCGGCCGCGTGCAGCAGGTGGGGACGCCGCACGAGGTTTACCGAAGGCCCGCCAACCTCTTCGTTGCGGGCTTCGTGGGGTCGCCTCCCATCAACCAGCTCCGACTGGCTCGCGACCGGGAAGGCCGCCTCGCAGGCGGCCCGTTCGTTTTCCCGGGACCCGCGTCCCATCCCGAAGCCACGCTGGGGGTCCGCCCCGAGGACCTCACGGTCACCGTCGTCACCCCGGCCGCCCCCGCCCAGCCACCGGGTTCCGCGGGCGCCCCCCCCGGCCCCGGCCAATCCCCCGAGTTCACCAGCACCGTCCTGCGCGTCGAGGCGCTCGGCAGCGAGCAGCGGGTTCACCTCGACGGGCCGGGCGATGCGGCCTGGGTGGCGCGGGTGTCGTCCGCGCTGCGCGTCGCGGCCGGGGACGGGGTGGGCGTCTTTGTCGCGTGGAAACGGACGCATCTCTTCGGCCCGGATGGTGGTCGGGTGGGGTCGGCGCCCCGACCGGGCGAGGCATCGCATCAATGAACCCCGGCGTGTCCGCGGGTCCTGACCGGCGGCCGCTGAGTCTGCCCGAGACGCCGCGTGCCGTCGTGCCCCGGACCGTCTTTCGCGGGATCCTCTTCCCGGCCGCCATGTCCCTCGTCGCCGCCCTCGTTGCCGCCGGCTGCTTCCCCGCATGTTCCGGCACCGCGCCCGGCGTCACCACCCTCCGGGTCGCCCTTTGGGCAGGCGGATACGAACTCGAGATCGAGCAGCGGGTCGCCGAGCGCTACGAGGCCCTGCGCCCGGGGACGCGAGTCCTCCTCGAGTCCGCGCCGAACGGATATGAGGAGCGTCTCCTCACCTCCATCGCGGCTGGCCACCCTCCCGATGTGTACCTCCTCGACTCGCCCGACATCCCCACCTTCGTGGACCGGGGGCTGGCGGTTGACCTGGCGCCGTATCAGACGGCGCTGAACTTTCACGCCGACGAGGTCTTCCCGCAGGTGCTGGAGGCGTTTCGGCGCGGGCGAGCCCTGTTCGCGCTGCCCAAGGACTTCACCCCGATGGTCATCTACGCGAACCGCGCGGTGCTGGCGCGTGCGGGGATCGACTGGGTTCCGGGTGCGGGAGCCGACGCATTGGCGAGCGGTTGGACCTGGGAGGAGTTCCGCCGCGCGGCCCGTTCCGCAACCACCGACCGGGACGGTGACGGCAGACTGGATGTTTACGGGTTCGATTTCCCCCGCAACCTCCTCCAATGGGTGCCGTTCGTCTGGTCGGCTGGCGGAGACATCCTCGCGCCCGGCGGGCACCGCGCCACGGGCTACCTGGACGGCCCGGCGGCGCTCTCCGCATACGCCTTCCTCACCGAACTGGCCGAGGAGGGCCTGACGCCGGGCGCCCAATTCGTCCAGCAGGCGGACCCGGCGCGGGAGGCCCGGTTTGCTTCGGGCGGGCAGGCGTTTCTGCTGTCCGGCCACTGGACGCTCCCCGTCTTCCGCGACCTGGTGCGCGACGGTGCGCTGGACCTGGCGATCCTGCCGATTCCGCACCATCCGTCGCAGCCGGGTGCGACGAGCGTCCTCTACGCGTCCGGATGGGCCGTGCCTCCGAACGCGGCGAATCTCCGCCAGGCAATCGACCTGGCCGGCTTCCTGGCCTCGCCGGAGGCCCAGCGGATCCGGGCGCGCTCCGGTTTGGCGATCCCGACGCGGGTTGATGTCGCCGCGGAGATCGCTGCCGCCGACCCTACGGGGGTGGAGGACGCGTTCGTCGCGCTGGCGGAACGGGCCCGGATGACCTGGGGCGCGTACGTGCGCGACTTCTCCCGGGTCGAGATGCTGGCGGTGGAGATCATGGATCGACGGCTGCTGAAGGGTGAGCCCCTCGAGGTCAGCGCGGCAGACGTGGCGCGCCGGGTGGACGAGGTGCTGGCGCGGTGACGGGTGCGGGCGCGGCCAGGGTGATCCCTCTCGCGGCCGCCGGTGCGGTCGCCGGGGCGGCCGCCCTGATCCTGGTGGTGGCCGCCGGTGCGGTAAGAGGGGCCCGGGAGCAGGCAATCGGCGAAGAAGCCCGCACGGCGGCCTCTCTGTATGAAGTTCAGGGTGCTACGGATGCGGACGTCGCGCTTCTTCTCGACGGGCGCGCCCGGATCGTGGCGCCGGAAGCGGGCGGATCCGGACCGGGAACCTACGCCTACCAGGCCGGCGGGCTGGAGCCCGTTGCCTGGATTGCGGTCGAGCCGTCGAACGAAGGAAGCGGCTGGCCGTGGGCCGCCTCCGTTCTCGCCTTGCTCGGGGTGCTGTGCATGTCAGCGTGGGCCGCCGCGCGGCGCCGGTCTCCGCCGCCACCCCGTTATCCCGCCGCGCCCGCGCTCCTCTGCGCCGCCCTGTTCGCGCTCGTCGCGGTCGTCGCCCAGCAATGGGCGCGCGGGGAACTGGGAGCCATCAGTAGCTCTCGCCTCGCCCGAGGCCTCCGCTCGGTCGAGATCGCCAGAGCGGCCGGCGCGGACCCCGAATCGGCCGCCCGCGTCGCCGGCCTTCCCTGGGCGAGCGGCGCGGCACTTGGCGAACCGGACCGGATCTGGACGATGCCCCGGGAGGTCGGCGAAGCGATCGCCGCCGCCCCGCGCCTCCGTTCCGCCCCCCGCTATACCGTCGCAGCCGGCGGCGCCACCTACCACGGCGGCAGCATCGCGCTGCGCCAGGGACCCCCTGTCCGTGCGGAGACCTCGGATCGCCGTTCCGGCGTCCCTGCCGACACCCTGCACCTCGTCTTCCTCGGCTACGAAGAAACGGCATCCCCGACCGTCGCCCTGATCGTCTCCGCGCTCGGATCCGCCCTCCTCGTTTCGCTCGTCCTCTTCCTGCTCCCCCTCTCCGCCCGTCCCCGCGCCCTCTCGAGGACCCTCGCGGCCTGGGGATTCCTCACTCCGGCGGCGGCCCTTCTCCTGCTCTTCACCTTCGGTCCCCTGCTCTTCTCGCTGTGGATCTCCCTGCACGATTGGCACCTCGTCGACCCCGCCCATCCCTTTATCGGACTGGAGAACTACCGCGCCCTGCTGAGCGATGGCGCCTGGTGGTCGGCGGTCTCGAACACCGGCGTCTTCACGCTGCACGTGCCGCTCGCGATGGCCGTGGCGCTCACGCTGGCGCTCCTCACCAAGGAGTCGCGGCGGGCCGCCCGCTGGGCGCGTCTCGCCCTGTTCCTGCCCAGTGTCACGAGCGTCGTGGCGATCGCAGTCGTCTGGAAGTGGATGCTCAACGACGGCTACGGTCTCGCGAACCGGGCGCTGGGTGCGATCGGGCTCGGGCCGGTCGCGTGGCTCACCTCACCGGACATCGCGCTCGTCAGCCTGATGGTGATCGGCGTCTGGATGGTCGTGGGGTATCAGATGGTTGTCTTTCAGGCCGGGCTGGCGGCGATCCCCCGGAACTGGTACGACGCCGCGAGAGTGGACGGTGCCGGCCCGTGGCAGCGCTTCCGGCACATCACTCTGCCCGGACTCCGCCACACGCTCTTCTTCGTTCTGGTCACTTCGGTGATCGGTTCGTTCCAGGTCTTCGGCCTCGTCTACGTCATGACCGAGGGCGGGCCGCTGGGCGCGACCGACGTCGCCGTGTACCACATCTACCGGGAGGCGTGGGAGTTTCTCCGTTTCGGCGACGCCGCCGCGATGAGTTGGGTTCTCTTCGGCGTCGTCTTCGCCGCCACCTGGCTCCACTTCCGCCTTCTCGAAAGAAGGGGCGCGCATGCGTGACGCGAGGACGGCCGCCCGGCGCGGCGGATCCGCGCAAACGCCCCGGCGCGCGCGCACCCCCGGCGCCCGCGCGGCCGTCGGGTTCTCCCGCACGCTCCTGCTCGCCTTCGCCTGCCTGGTCATGGCAGCGCCCTTTCTGTGGATGGCGGCCACCAGTCTCATGGGCCAGTTGGAAGTCTTCTCGTCCGGCCGGCTGTTCCCGGAGTCACCGCTCTGGTCGAACTATCCCGAAGCGCTGACCGCCCAGCCGTTCGGACGCTATTTCCTGAACTCGCTGGTCTTCGCTACGGTCGTGGTCGCCGGTCAGGTGGCCACCGCCACCACCGCCGGCTACGCCTTCGCCCGTTGCGACTTCCCGGGGCGAGACACGCTGTTCATGGTCTTCCTGGCGACCATGATGGTGCCCGCGGTCATCGTCCTCATCCCCCGCTTTCTCATGATCGACGCCCTCGGCTGGATCGACAGCTATCAGGGCCTCGTCTCGACCGAGCTGGTCTCCGTGTGGGGCATCTTCTTGATGCGCCAATACTTCCGCACGCTGCCTCGCGAACTGGAGGATGCCGCCCGGGTCGATGGCGCCGGCCACTGGCGGATCTTCCGCAGCGTTGCGCTGCCGCTGGCGAAGCCCGCGGTGGCCACCCTGACGCTCTTCGCCTTCATCGACGCCTGGAAGAACTTCCTGTGGCCGCTGCTGGTTACCCGCTCCATGGAGATGCGGGTGGTAGAGGTGGGGATCGCCGCCTTCCATTCCACCTACGAGATCAACTGGCCGTACCAGATGGCGGCGTGCGTGGTCGCGGCGCTCCCGATCGCACTTCTCTTCCTCTTCACCCAGCGGTACTTCGTGCGGGGGATCCAGTTGGAGGGGATCCGGTAGGCGCCCGCCTGGCGGACCACCACGCTCCCTGGAGCGTCGGGCGGGGGCGGGGGCGGGGGCTTGCCGCCGCCCCCGGTCTTCGGCGGCAGCCAAACCGGAGCGCGCCACGGGCGAGAGACGACGACCGGCGCCGGCGACCGTGCTGGTTGGCCCGTCCAACGGCCGGTGACACAATGCGTTGTTCTCGCGCGAGGGAAAACACCGGCAACGCAGCCACTGAGCCGGGCCGGTCGCGAGCAGCCGTGGCCGCAACAGGTTGATTGCAACCGCAGACGTCCTTCCAGAAATCCGTCTTCGGACCGGGAGATTCGGCAGATGAGAATCCGGCGGACCGAACATCGAGCGCGCCTCGCCGCGACCACCCTCGGCCTGACCGCCCTCTCAGCCCTTTTCGCATCGCCCGCCCACCCCCAGCGCCTCCCCGACCCCCCGGCCGATGAGCTGGCCACGCTTTCGGTCCCGCGCTTCAGCATCGCTACTTCGCCCATCGAGCTCACCGGCCCCGTACGATCCGGCGAGTACCTCGGCGTCACCGGCCCGCGCGCGGCATGGCTTGGGGTGGAGACCGGCGAGGCCGAGATCTGGGTCCATCCGCTCAAGGTCGGACGCGGCTTCCGCCTCTTCTTTTCGACGCCCCGGTACGGTGCCCCGATCCCCGGCGAGCTGGTCGCCCGAACGGTCCACCTGCGGCCGGAACTCACCACCATCACCTACAGCCACGAGGCCTTCCAGGTACGCCAGCACATCCTCGCCCCCAGGGACATGGACGCCTCCGGCATCCTCGTGCTCCTCGAGGTCGACAGCCCGGATCCGATGGAGATCATCGTCGAGTTCCACCCCGTCCTCGATTACATGTGGCCGGCGTCGCTGGGCGGGCAGTACGCCTTCTGGGACGGCGCGCGGCGCGCGTTTGTTCTCTCGGAGAGCCTGGAACGGCACAACGCGGTCGTGGGCTCGCCCTGGGCGACGAACTCGGTGGGGCACCCGGCGCACCAGCTCGGCGGAGCGCCCCGAACGATGGTCATCCCGGTGGATCCCGAGCGCGCGCGGCGCGAGTTCATCCCCATTGCCATAGCTGCGGGAGCCGTCTCACGTGACACTGTCTTCGCCCGCTACGCCCGCCTGATCGCGGACGCCGAAACGCTCTACCAGGACACCCGCGCCTGGGCCGACGCGGCCCTGGGCGCCACCGCGTCCATCGAGACCCCCGATCCATCCCTCGACCTCGCCCTCGAATGGGCGAAGATCAATCTCGAGGAGCAGCGCGTCTGCAACCCCGATCTGGGATGCGGCTTCGTCGCGGGCTGGGGGCTCTCGGGCAGCGGCACCCGCCCCGGGTTCGGGTGGTTCTTCGGCGGCGACGCGATGATGAACACCTTCGCCATGGACGCCCTGGGCCAGTGGGAGCTGGTCGCCGAGGAGCTGCGCTTTCTGGCCCGGTACCAGCGCGACGACGGCAAGATCACCCACGAGATCTCGCAGGCCGCTGCGCACATCGACTGGTTCGATGCGTATCCCTACGCCTACTACCACGCCGACACGACTCCCTACTGGATGCTGGCGCTCTACCAGTACTGGCGCGCGAGCGGCGACGACGGCTTGCTACGGGAACTCTGGCCGGCATACCGGCGAGCCTGGGAGTGGTGCCTGAGCGCCGAGACCGACGGCGACGGCATCATCGAGAACACGGTCGGCGGCCTGGCCGCGGTGGAGGTGGGGGGGCTGAGCGCGGCGATCCACCAGGATGTTTACCTGGCCGGAATTTGGGTCGCGGCGCTGGAGGGCGCCCTGGCGATGGCGGAACGGCTGGGCGACACGGCGGTGGCCGAGCGAGCCGCGCGGATAGCCCCGACCGCCCGCGAGACCCTCAACAACGCCTACTGGCGGCCCGACGAGGGCTATCATGTTTTCGGTATCCTCAAAGGCGGCGGCACCAACGACAACCTGACGGTGTGGCCGGCCGCGGCCGCCGCGTTCGGCTTGCTGGACGAGGAGCGTGCGCGCGGCACCCTGACCCGGATGGCGGGCGACCGCCTCTCGTCGGACTGGGGTGCGCACATGCTCTCGACGGAGAGCGACCTGTACCAGCCTCTCGCGTACAACATGGGGACCGTCTGGCCCTTCGTGACCGGTTATCTGTCCTGGGCCCAGTACCGCTACCGCCGTCCGTGGGCGGGCTTCCACCTCATGGACGCGGTCAAGCAGATGACCTACGACTGGAGCCTGGGCCGCCACGGCGAACTCTTTTCGGGCACGTTCTACCAGCCGCTCGACCAGGCCGTGCCGCACCAGTTCTTCGCCACCTCGATGCTGGTGACCCCGCTGCTCCGCGGCGTCTTCGGCTGGGATCCGGACGCTCCGAACGGGAGGGCGCGCCTCGCCCCCCAGTTGCCGGCCGACTGGCGGGAGGCGGCGGTGCGCGGGCTTCGGGTGGGCGAGACCACGACCGACGTGGAGATCCGTGGCGGCCCTTCCCGGGCGGGCGGGGAGCGCCGCATTCTGATAACGAGCGAAGGTCCGCCGGTGGACATCGAGTTCCTCCCCGACGCTCCCGTTGCTGCCGTGGACTTGAGCGTGACGATGACCGGAGGCCGTTGGGTGGAGGTGGAAGCGACCGATCCCGCGCCGGACGCGGGGCGTCCGCGCCGGGCAATCCGGGTGACCGAGGGCAGGCCCGCGGAGATCACCGTGACCTGGAAGGGTGGACTGGCGGTGGCGCCGCCGCGGATCGATCTTGAACCGGGCCAGCGCAGCACGGGCCTGAGGATCATTGGCCTACAAGCTGATGCGGAGGGCTGGACGCTCACGACGGAGGGGTCCGCCGGCCACGCCTACCGGATAGAGCTCTTCGGCGCTGCGGTCGAGGCCGCCATGGTGGACGAGGGCGCGAGCGTGAAGCCGGCTCTGGTCCAGGCCGACCCCGAACCGGAAGCGGTCCGTCGCGCCGAAGCGGGTGGCGGCAGTTTTCGGGTCCGCTTCGCCCCGGGGCGGGGACGCCGCACGGCGACGATACGGCTGACGCCGATCGGACTCTAGCAACGAAGGGCGGCGCGTCGGGATGCACGTCGGCGCCCTCGAGGCCCGCCGATGGGCCGGCCTGGTCTTCTCTCCCGGCCCGGGCCGTGGCGTCGGCGTCCGCCTCGCCTTCGTCACGCCGGACGGTGGGCGCCGGGAATGGGACGACTGGTACGGGATGGTCTCTCGCGTCGGTCCCCACGCGCCCGACTTCTCGTACGCACGGGTCGAGTTCGACCTAGGCGCGGATGCGGCGCCGCGAGCGGGCGCCGGTGGGGGTGATGCGGATCCCGGATCACCGCCGGCGTCCGGCAGCCTGGTCCTGGAGTGGTCGCGCCGGGAGGAGGCGGTGGCGCTGCGCGCGACGGTGGAGGCGGCGGGTCATCTCGAGTTGATCGGGGACGCCCCGTGGGGGTGGGAGGGACGGTGGGAGGAGGCGGGGGCGGAGCCGCCCTGCTGGCGCGCCCGGGTGCCGGGTGGGGAGAGCGGAGAGTGCCTGGAGATCGTCGCCGCCTTCGCGGCCGGAACCGGGCGGTGCCGCGCGCCGGGTTGTGCCGGCGGCGAGGTGGCGCGGCGCCTCGACATCGGGGCTGGGGGCGCCGGACGGGTGGCGATGGTCGCCGCATGGGGCGGGAAGAAGGCGGGCCGCCTCATCGGTCAGACCGACGCCTGGATCGACGAGGCGCGCGCGGAGTGGAAGCGCCGGCGCCACCGGGCGCCGGGCGACCCCGAGCTCGCGGAGAGCATCGCTGCGAATCTGATGTGGACGGTGCTGCTCCAGCCGGAAACCGGCAGGCTCTACACCCCCGCCGGCCGAAGGTGGATCTTCCCGACCCCGGGTGGCGGGACCCGGCCCGGCGCGCCGGAGCCCCCAGAACCCGACGACTGGACCATTTTCGGCTGGGACACGTTCTTCAATGCCCTTCTCCTCGCGACCGTCTCGAGGGACCTCGCCTGGTCCACTCTTCTTGCCGGAACCGGAACGCAATACCCGAACGGGAACGTACCCAACTGGCGCGGCCGCCGCGGCGGCACCCCCGATCGCTCCCAACCGGCCGTCGGTTCGTTCGCCGCGTTGAGGTTGTACCGCGCCCACGCCGACCCGGACGCCCTGGCGGCCGCCTACCCGGCCCTCCTCGCCTGGTCCGATTGGTGGATTGCGCGAAAGAACGGACGGCCGCGCCGGGAAGGGCTGACACCCGGACTGCTCGCCTGGGGCTCCGACACGGACCTCGTGCCCGGCCCCGGGCGCGTACCGCCGTGGGAAGAGGGCGCGAGCGGCCACCAACGCGCCGCGTGGGAGTCGGGCCAGGACGACCTGCCGCTCTGGGACGAGGCCGAGTGGGATTCCCGGCGGCAGATCCTCGCCATGTCGGCCGTGGACCTTTGCAGTTACCGCGCGCTGGATCTGGAGAGTCTGTCGCTGATCGCCCGCGTTCTCGGCGACGTATCCACTGCGGAGCGCTTGGCCGCCGACTATCGCCGGCTAGCCGCTACGATGAACCGCGTGCTCTGGTCGGAAGCGGCCGGCCTCTACCTCGACGAACTTCCGTCCGGGCTCTCCGCCCGCGTGGCCGCCTCGAACTTCCTGCCGCTCGTCGCGGGCATCCCCGACGCGCGGCAAGCCAGCCGCATGATCGAAACGCTCAGCGACCCCGCCCGGTTCTGGGGCGAGTGGGTGCTGCCCACCATCGCACGCGACGACCCCGCCTTCGCGGACCAGCAGTACTGGCGCGGCTCGATCTGGCCACCGATGAACTACCTGGTGCTACAGGGACTTCGCCGCTACGGCTTTACCGCCCTCGCCGCCGAGCTTGCCCGGAAGGGCGCGGAGATGTTCCTCGCCGACCGGCGTGGGACGGGCATGTGCCGCGAGAACTTCGACGCACGCACTGGCGAAGGAGGTGGACAGCGCTTCCAGAGCTGGGGGCCCCTCCTCGCGCTGGGGGCGCTGGAGGAGCGGAGCGACGGTCCCCTCGTCACCGGATGGCGCGCCGCCCCGGAGGCGCCATGACGGTGATCCCTACGCGCCGGAATCGCGATCGGGCGTACGCGGTTGCCCCCTCCTGATCCGGACGATCCCCGGCGTTACCGCGACATTGGCGGTTCCTCGGAGTTTCGTGACTTCGCCGTCGAGCTCAGCCAGCAACGCTGCCCCCTCTCCTGCTCCTCGTTTCGAGGCAGGGTGCAGAGGCCCAATTGCGGCGCGCACGATGTGACGGTGCTCTATCTCGCGGCGCTTGAAGTGGGTTCCCTGCGTGAGCCGGAACACGGCATCCAGCAGTGCCAGACCGCCCAGCGGTCCGATCAGCACCGCGTCCAGTAAGCCGTCCCCTGGATCGGCCGCTGGCGCGAGCGGGATTCCACCCCCGAAGCGTCTTGAGTTGAGAACTGTGAGGTTCAGGAGCAGGCGCGGCCTTCCGGGTGCATCGTCAAAGCCGACCCGCAGCGCAACGGGAGTGAAGACGATAATTTCGCGGGCCGCCGCAGCGGCGTAGGTAGCTCGCCCCAGGCCACCGGAGCGGGTCGTTCTCTCCGCTACGGATGCCGCAAGACCCAGGGAGAAGCTGTTCAGGAAGTAGCGTTTCTTCCCGCTCGCGTCCTCGACCTGTCCAAGATCGGTTGGTCGCGCCGGGGTGTTGCGCAGAAACCGCGCGGCCTCCGCCAGCCGGGAAGGGATCCCCGCATCGCCCGCAAAGTCGTTGCCGGTGCCGCTTGGAAGAAGGCCCAGTTCGGCGCTCCCGCCGGACAGGGCAAGGCCCCGGGCCACCTCGGAGGCGGTGCCGTCCCCCCCGTAAGCGATCAGGAGGGCGCGCGCGTTGCCCTCTGCCCTGGCGATCTTTTCCGCGTGGCCCGGCGCTTCGGTCCAGGCCAGGTCGTGCGGGCCAAGCTGCTCGGCGACGACGGCCGAGGCGGCCCACCAACGATCCCGGCCGCTCCCGCCCCCGGCCTCCGGGTTCGCAATCACGAGGGGAAGACTGCTCATCTCGTCGGGGTGATCCCGAATATGCTACGAGCCTCTCGGCGCGGCGGGGCGAAATGCCCGCTCTGACCGAGCGCCCTTGTCCGTATCTCTTCTGAAGGCGCCCGTCCCGGCCCCCTCGCCACGCCCTGAGCCTCTCCGGCCATGGACCGCGTTGTCGCCCTGGCCCGAGGCCGCATGAACAGGTTCTTCTCTCGCCTGGGCCGCCTCCTGGAGGTTGTGCTCGAATGGATCCGGGACGGCATTGCGCGATGCATCATATGGGCGCGCGTCCCGCCAAACGCGCTGACACTCGCTGGTCCTGTCGCTATGGCGTTCGTCTTCTGGCCGCTTCTCAAGGGAGATCCATGGACCGCTGGCTGGGTGGTCCTGTTGGCGATCACTTTCGATTGTCTGGATGGAGCGGTCGCTCGCGCGTCCCGCGGGGTCACGCAATTCGGCGCTTATCTGGATTCCGTGGTGGACCGCTACGCCGACATGCTGCTGCTGTTCGGCCTGCTCTTCTATTTCCTGGCGTATGTCGATCAGCCCGCGCGGAACATCTGGCTTGCGGTCTGGTGCTTCGCCACTGTTGGGACGGTCGCCACCTCATATGCGCGCTCCCGCGCCGAGAAACTGATTCCCGGTTGTGAGGTGGGGTTCCTGGAGCGTCCGGAACGCTCGGTGGCCATCGTCGTCGGGCTCGTCGCCGGGAATGTGCATGCGGCGCTGATCGTGGTCGCGCTCTTCGGGAACCTGATCGCGGCGCAGCGGATCTACTACACCCGCGCCGTGCTGGACGGCCGGACACCGGCCGCCGGGTTCCGCTTCTGGACCTATCGCCGGGCTAGCGCCGAGTACGCGATGCTGAGTACCGCGTGCTTCTTCTTCATCGTCCTCGGACACTTGCTGATACCGGCGCCAATCTGATCCGCCTTAACAGCCTGTAGACCAAGTCACGCGGCCCAGTTCTCCCGGTGGGGGCTCGAGCGGCGATGCATCCCGGCCAAACAGCCGGTGATGAAACCCGCGCGGCCCAGTTCTCCCGGTGGGGACTCCTCCCTCACGCGCCTTGTCAGCCGGGCGTGTCGCCGGCCAGTTCTCCCGGTGGGGGCCTCGGCGCTCACGCGGGTTCCACCACCGGCTGTTCACCGCGCCGCTGCGCGTTGTTCATCGTTGCGCTTCGGTCGAAATACGCTCGGGCCAGTTGTCCCGGGGGGGCTCCTCCCTCGCGCGCCTTGTCAGCCAGGCGCCTCGCCGCTATCGGCGCTTACGCCACTTGATCCACAGGCTGCCAACGCAAAAATCCCGCCGCCACGGTTCCGGCAGCGGGACAATTGGACAGCCGCCGGAAGCTGCTGGACTGTAGCTCCGGCGGCGCCGGTTCAGGATCTTAAACCCCGCGAGAAACCCCGCGAGGGGCTACTCGACGTAGCTGTAGCCGCAGTTCTCGCAGGTCCATGTCCGGCCTTGCCGATACATGAGAGCCCCGCACTGCGGGCAGGCGCGGGTGTCCTCGTCCCCGCTGTCCTCGGCGAAGAGAGCGTCATAGTCGATCTCCTCCTGCGCTTCTTCGTCTTCCTTCTTTTCGTCTTCCTGCTGTTGGGCAGCCGCGAACGAGGCGGCGCCCACCACGCCGGCAAAGGCGAAGCCGGCCCTCCTGAGGAATGCGCGACGGTTCAGATCGTCCATTTTGGATGGTCTCCTTGGTGTTTTGGTCGGACGGGTTGGTTGGACGGGAAATCCTATCTTGACGGGTCCGCCGCTCAGTCGCCGTAACCGACGGTCGAGCGCGCAAATTCCTTCACCTTCTCGGCGATCTGGCGCTCTTCCACGATCTTCTCCCAGTCAACCGCAGGCTCTTTCACCTCGGCGGTCGGCGGAAGGATGTACTTCGGCATGTTGTACTCGTCCTTGAACATCTGGGTCCGGACGTGCCCGGTGGCGTACTCGGCGTTCTCACCGGACATGAGGTAGGCCAGGGTCGGAACGACGTCCCGCCGCTGCACCCGCTCGGTCACGGTGTGGCCCTTCTTGAAGTCGGGCCCGAGCGCCATGAACCACACGTAGTGGGCGTAGTAGTTGCCCGGGCTGTGGCCAAGCTGCCCGTAGATGTTCACTTCGTCGTCGCGTCCGCACTCGGGACGGATCACCAGCGCGGTGGTGTCCCTGAGGTACGGGTCGGACTGGATCTGGCGCCACAGGTTGCCGATCAGCTCATCGGTGGTCTTGATGTGCTTGATGTACTCCCAGTAGTCCGTGTTGTAGTCCCAGAACCCGAAGTCGGCATGCGCGTCGTCGAGGGCGAGGATCTGCGCGGTGATGGACTTCGGCTTGAACTCCTTGAGGATCTGAGGCACCAGAGTCAGCACCTGGGCGTCCCCGTAGGGGATCTCCCGGTTGATGACCGGTTCCCGGGTGGAGGGCGGGATGTAGGACTTCTGCGCCAGCACGCCGTCGACGAAGTCCACGACCTGTTGCCGCTCCTTCGGCGTGTGCCCGAGGCCCTTCTCAACGTTCAGATCCACGATCTGCGCGCCGGTGAGCTTCTGTTCCGGGTAGAAGATCCGGTTCATCGTGAGGCTCGTGGACCCGTGCTTCACGCCGTACTCGGGGTGCTGGCTGAAGTGCTTCACGTCCCAGGTCCAGGCGCGGTAGTAGGAGGCGCCCTGGAGGGTCCAGAAGTCGGTCGCCTTCCCGCCGGCCTTCTTCCGGATGTACTCGGCCCAGGTGGGGTAGCGGGGCCGCTGGGCGGGAGCATCCACGCCGCTGAGCACCTCGGAGTACATGTAGCCGTGGAGGTTGGCGGTCTCGCCGTAGTCCTCGGTGAAGACCGTGCCGTCGGCAGCCATCTTCGTCTGGAAGGGCGAATGCTCCGGGTTGTCGATGACGTCAATCTTCCGGGCGCCGTTGCCCAGAATGATCGTCACCAGATGCTTCGTCTTGAAGCCCGGGTTCTCCGGGAGGACCATGCCGCCCTGAGGGATTCCGGCGCCCGCTTCAAAGATGGGGCTACCGGCGGCGTTCCGGGTGGTAAGGACCGCGCCGGCGCTGGCCGCAGCTCCCAGTTTGAAGAAATCGCGGCGATCGAGCGTTTTGCCAAGCGTTTTGCCAAGCGTTTTGCCAGGGGTTTTGGCGGTCATCGCGGACCCTCCTTGCCGCCTTCTTCGGCGGTCTCGGTGTCTTCATTGTAGAAGTTCACGGTGATTCCGTCTATCTCGGAATCCCGATCTTCGTAGTAGGTGTAGAAGTTCCGGGCGGAGTCGGAAATCCCGAGTCTCACGAGTTCCCATTCCCCCCACTCCATCGTGTCGGTAACGGTGAAGGAGCCGGTCCAGATGTGCGGCTCGGGGAGCTTCGAAGGACGGTTCAGCGCCACGAAGCCACCCATCTCCGGAGTGAGGCTCTTGAGCTTCACCTTCACGGCGTCGGCGCCGTTTGGAGAACGAACGTAACCCTCAATTCCGTGCACGCCCGAGAGGTTGTCCTCGGCGAGCACCGTGAGGCCCACCTGCTCCCCCAGCTTGGCTTCGGTCTTGGTGAACTGGACCGCCAGCACCTGGGCCGGCGTCTGATCCACCATCTCCTTTTCCTGGTCCACCTGCACCGTGGCCGCTTCCATCAGCGGTTCGGTCCGATTGAAGTAGTACCGGATGTTCGTTGCGTGGTCCTTCAGCGTGATGCGCATGATCTGCCATTCGCCGCCCTCGTACCACTGCGGGATCTGGAGCGCGCCCCGGAAAAGACCCGGTTGGCCGCCCACCATGACCATGGTCGAGCGGATCTGGTGGTAGCCGCTCGGGGAAACCCAGACCGTTTCCGCCTCCGTGGGCCCGGAGACCTCGTCCTCGGCGATCACGCGGTACTTGATCAGGCCGCTTCCGGCCCGGACACGGTCGGTTTCGACCGAAACGGACTTCAGGGTCGGCGCGGTGATATCCACGCTGTCGCTCGGGGTCACCTCGAAGCCGATCGGCTGGCCGTCGTCGTCCTGCATCGCCTTGTGGAAATCAGCCCAATAGGCCTTCCGGTCGCCGACCTTGTCGGCGATGATCGTGGTGCCGACCACGTAGTAGCCGGGCGCCGCGAAGCGGGAGAGCTTGCCGCGGCCGAGGAAGAGGGTCTCGTCGTCCTCGTGGGGCTTGAAGTTGATGTACATGGTGGCCGCGCGGCCGAGCTCCCGGTTGTAGAACAGGGAGACGAACGACTGGGCCTTGTTGTAAGGGGAAAGCACCCGGGCGATGGCGCGAACCTCCTCTCCCGGAGCCACCTCCTTGGAGAGCAGCCTCATCTCGGTGAGCACCGGCGGAAGCTGGTTGCCGGTGAGGTCCACTTCCTTGAGCTGCTGGTCGCGGCGCCGGTACTGGTACTGCTCGGGGACCCGAAGCTCGGGCGCGAGGCCCCAACCGCCGTCGTCGTGCCCGCTGGAACTCATCACTCCGAACTCGTTCAGCACGTCGTGCGGCTCAAGGAGCGGATGGGTCTTGCCCTCCGGTGGCTTGGGCTCCGCTTTTTCATCCTGCGCCACGGCGAACCCGCCGAGGAACAAGAGCGCCAAGCCGACGGCAAGCAGGCCGACTGCCAAGCGTTTGGGTGTCTTGAGATGACTGAGCATGGGGGATTTCTCCGTTCGTCGGGGATGGCCACCGGATGGAAATTCGCATGGCGGGGTCTGCCCTTATACGGCTGAATGTGGGCCCAAGTCAAATGGAATTCCCGGGAGGGAGTGCACGACAGACTTGTGAGATGACGGTCAGCCAGCGGCGCGTCGCTCCCGGAAGTCGTCGAAGCGGTTGCTGAGGATGACGCAGCGGACTGCGGTGATGGCGTTGGCGCTCGGTACGGTCCAGTGCATTCCTCCGCCTTTGAGGCGGGCTGCGATGACGCTCTTGCAGCCGCCTTCGAGGACGCCGGTGGTGACGCACAGGCCCTGGGTGCGGAAGGCGGGGTACCGCATTTTGCCGCGGTTGTGGGTGATGTAGTCGAGGCACTTGCGGGCTTCATCGCAGGAGCCGACGTGCCGTTCGGGGGAGGCGTCCCTGATCGCTTTCGTCGCGTCGCGGCTTTCCCCTTTGCCTCAAGAACATGTCGAGCGCACCCTTCGGAGGATGCCCCGTTGGAGCCATGCTCGGCGGTCTAATAGCCTTTCGAGCCCGCGCCTCATTCGCCACCCAATTGCTCGGCGAGTCGCCGTTCTGCTCAGCCCCCGAGTATCTGCGCTAACTCAGCCTGCCAGGAGGACCCGATGGATCAGCAGAGAGACCCGTGGCCGCCCGCAAAGGCAAGGGACCCCGGCACCCGAGCGACGACGGAGACCGCTAGCAGCCTGTGGATAAAGTGGCGTGAGCGCCGAGGCCGGCGAGGCGCCCGGCTGACAAGGCGCGTGAGAGAGGAATACCGGGTGTATTTCGACCGAAACGCAACGATGAGCGACGCAAGGCGTCGCGGTTCAGCCGGGATGCATCGCTGGCCGAATGCCGCGTGACTTTGTCCACAGGCTGCTAGGGCCAACCCAGGAGCCTGGGGACTTGATGCGCGAGGGACGTCTCCAAGAAAAGTTCGTCGCGTCGGCATTGATCCAGGTTTTGGTGGATTCAAGGTCGGCGAACTCGGAACGCAAGGAATTCGGGTGGAAGTTACGCCGGCGGTGGTCGGCGTTGCCCGAAAGCGGCTCCCCACGTTGGACCTCCCTGGTCTCCACGCGCCGACCACGACGGCCAAACCGCGGCGCGTCAGCTACGAAGGCATCGAGTACCTCGTAGGACCGAACATTCACCGGTACGCGCGTCCGGTTGAACGCCTGGATTTTCTGAGATTGTCGGAAGGTCCCGAACTGCGTTCTCTCATGTACGCGGCGATGTGGCCGATCCTTGGTGGAGGCACGCAGCGCGCTGCCTTGGTCGTCGGCTTGCCCATTCAGGTGCTGCTGGATCCGGAGCAGGCGGTAAGCATCCGGGAAACGCTGAAATCCTGGCTTCTCGCCGAACATGTGTTTGCGGTCGATGGTGAATCCGCGGAATGGACCATCACCCAGATCGAGGCAGTTCCGCAGGTCACGGGTACCTACCATCTCTGCCGTTCGGACGAATTGGGCCTGCTGGATTCGAATGACGAGAACGAACGCGTCGGCGTCGCGGACATTGGATTCAACACGCTGGACCTGATGGGTGTCGAGAAGGGAGCCGTCGTCAACCGTTTCACCAATGGGGACACGCTCGGCATGCGGCGCGCCGCCGAAACCGTCGCGCATGCCATACACGAGCGACTCGATGTCGAACCATCCCTGTATCAGGCTGATGATCTGGTTGTCCAGACCTCCAACGCCGAGCGGGCCACGCTGTACCATCCTGAAGGGGTGACCGACGTTACCCGCTTGGTACGTCAGGCGCTGGACAACACGGCTTCTTCCGTTTGCAGCTTCATCGAACGGGCTTGGGGTAACGGCCGGCAGTTCCGGGACATCATCCTGACGGCCGGAGGCGCCACCGCCCTGCAAAGCTACCTGCTGAAGCTCTATCCGCACGCCGTCGTGATGCCGGAACCGGAGATCGCCAACGTGCGCGGTCTCGCTCACTGGGCATCACACGTGTTCTGAGGCAGCGGCGCAACCGCCACCGCGGCGTCCGCGAACGCTGGGCCCGCCCCGACCGCGCGTGGCCGCGCGCTGGGTACCCGATATGTTGTGAGACGCCGGTCACCCGGCGTCGCCTGTTCAGGCGCGGACGGACCGGATGAATTCCGCCGCGCGCCGAAGTCCCGGGCTGATTCCGATCCGCTCCGCGAGCCTGCGGAGGTCCCATTGCGCGACCATCCGCATGTCCAGCCGCGTCTGGCCCTCCAGGCCATCGAACACCGTTCGGTAGTCCGCGAGCGCCCCATCCAGGTCCTCCGCGGCCAGCCGGGCGGCGGCGAGAAGCAGCTGCTGCCGGTCGGAGCCCGACGGATCCATCGCCCGCGCCTTCTCGAAAAGCTCCACCGCCTCCCGGTGTCGGCCCTGGAGATAGACGGCGTTCGCCAGGTTGTAGTGTCCAAAGACGAAGTCGGGCGCGAGTTCCAGCGCCCGCCGGAAAGCGCGTTCCGCCTCTTCCAGCCGGCCGAGTTCCCGCAGGGTGACCCCGAGGTTCGACGCGAGGGAGTGGCTGAGCGGGTCGAGGCCGGCGGCCCTCTCCAGCTCGCCGAGCGCCTCGTCCGCACGCTCCAATTCACCGAGGGCAGCTCCCGCGTTCGCCCAGCCGGGAGCGAAATCCGGGAGTGTCTCGGTCGTGCGGCGAAACGAATCGAGCGCCGCTTCGAGGTCGTCCAGGACGATCATGGTCTTGCCGAGTTCGAAGTGGGCCGCGGCCAGCGTTTCGTCCCGTTCGATCGCGCGCTGGAACGCCGCTGCCGCCTCTCTCGGTTTCCTCTGTTCGTTCGCGGAACAGCCGGCCAACAGGTGCCCTACCGGGTTGTCCCCGTCCTCGGCGGCCGCCGCTGCCGCTGCCCGGGCGCGTACGGCTCGGGCGGGGGCGTGGAGCGCAATCCGCCGTAGCTCCGCGGCACTCCCCGCGCGATCCAATTCCGCCTCGCCGGGCCCGGAAACCGGCGCCGCGGGAGCTGGCGGGACCGGCTCCCGCGCCACCTCAAACTGGCAGGCGGCGCCTCGCCCGGCGAGCAGATCCGCGGCGCGCTGCACCACTTCATCCTCCTGGGCGGAGGCGATCAGGGTTCGGCTTCCGGCTCCGAGCTGGCTGAGACGGGCCAGCACATAGGCGGGAGTGGCGACCGCCGGAAGGGGCGGCGTTTCGTCGAGTCTTCCCCGCCGGCGAACGGCTCCCCGGCAGGGAAAGGCACGATGAAAGTCGGAGAGCAGGACGGCGCCGGCGTGGTTGGGAATGGGGTCCAGGCTGTGCAAGGAAAGGGGTAGGTCCTCCATTGCCGAGGCCGGCGCCACGACTTGATGCTCTCCGGACACTGCTTCGGCCGCCGCGACCCGGGCCGACTTACCGTCGCGGCTCAGCACCAGGAGCCACCGTCCCCCGCCGGAGGGTCCCCGGTGGGGAGGCCAGCCGTTTGCCGCCGAAATGGCCGGATTGGCGTTCCCGGTTTCCGAACCGGCGAAGGGCGTCGGGCAGGCGGCCCAGAGGCTTGCCGGGTTGGGGGACATGGCCACCGATTCTAAGCACCGGAGACGTCGGCTCGGAGCGATGGACACCCGCTGGCTCCGTCCCGGATGGAGACGGCGAGCCCGTATGCTTTCCGCCTCCGATGACGAACACCCTCCACCGCTACGGCGCGCCGGAGACCCTGAAGGACGACTACATCGTCTTTGCGATGGCGGCGCGGGGAATCAACCACGAGGGGTCCCCGGAGAAGCTGCGGCGTTTCACCGAGATCGCCCTGCGGCACGGCCCCATCAATCTGGGTGACGCCACCAAGGGGGGCATCTTCCGCTCTTCCCGGCTCAACCCGCTGGCGCATTGGCGGCGGCGGAAGCGCCTAGCTGCCGATTCGATCCGGCAGGGGGTGGATGCCCCGACCGTGGTTTCAGCGGTATTCGACACCGAAGAAGCGCTGGTCGCGTTCCTTGCCGATCTGAAGGAAGCCGATCTTGGCATCAGCGTCAACATCAGCGGCCTGACCGATCGGGCCGGCGAATTGGCCAAGCAGGCCGGTATCGTGCGCCACAGCGTCGAGTACAGCTTGGGGTTCTTCGGGAACCTGGACCGGCTGCCGGACCGCGCCACGCTCCAACTCTCCACGATGTGCGGACACGGGATGCTCTCCTTCGGGTTCGCCCGGAAGATGCTCGACTGGGTGCGGACCGGGCGGCGCGCCCCCGAAGAGTGCGCCGAGACGATGGCGCGTTTTTGCTCCTGCGGGATCTTCAACACCACCCGCGCCTGCCGCATCCTGCGGGGACGGATCTAGCTTCCGGGCGAAGGGAATTCATCCCGCAGCGCCCCGACTCCCGGCGACTATCCGGTTCCGGCTGGGGGATCGGATACATTCCGTCGCGTCTCCGGCAAACCATGGGGGAAGCGATGACCAAATGCCCGGTGTGCGGCGGCGCCGTGGAGATTTCTGACGACCCGCTCGAAGGCGAACTCCTCGAGTGTCCGGAGTGCGGCAGCGAGCTCGAGATTCTGGCCCTGGACCCGATCGTCCTGGGCGAGGCCCCGGCGGCGGAAGAGGATTGGGGCGAATGAGGGTCGGCTTCCTTCATTCGCTGATTCGTCCGGAAGAAAAACTCCTCATCCGGGAGCTGCGGACGCGCCCGGGCGTCGAGTTGGTCTTCCTTGATGATCGCCGGCTGGTCTTCGATCTCCGAACGCCGCCGGACGTCGATGTCGTGCTGGAGCGCTCAATCAATCACTCGCGCGCGATGCATGCCCTCCGGCTCCTCGAGAGCATGGGCGTCGAATGCGTCAACCGCTACGAGGTTTCGCGCAAGTGCGGCGACAAGATCCTGACTGCCGTCGCGCTGCAGGAGTTCGGAGTGCCCCAACCCGAAACACGGGTCGCGTTCACTGAAGCCTCCACGCTTGAAGCCATCGAGCAGCTCGGCTACCCGGTGGTGCTGAAACCCGCGGTGGGGTCGTGGGGGCGACTGCTTTCCCGGATCAACGATCGGGAGGCGGCCGAGACCGTGATCGAGCACAAGGCGATCCTCGGCAGCTACCACCACTCGATCTTCTTCGCCCAGAAGTACGTGGAGAAGGGCGGCCGGGACATCCGCAGCTTCGTCGTCGGGGATGAGTGCATTGCCGCGGTTTATCGGACATCGGAGCACTGGATCACGAACACCGCCCGCGGTGGGCGGACCTCCAACTGTCCGGTGACCACCGAACTCGCCGAGATATCGCTCAAGGCGGCGGAGGCGGTGGGCGGCGGCGTTCTCGCCGTGGACCTCTTCGAGACCGGCGACGGACTCCTGGTCAACGAGGTCAACTACACGATGGAGTTCAGGAACAGCATTGACGTCACCGGAGTGAACATCCCGGAGAAGATCGTGTCCCACCTCCTGTCGCCGGATCGATGATCCGCGTATCCATCGCCGGCGCCTCCGGATACGCCGGAGGCGAGTTGCTGCGCCTCATGCTTGGCCACCCCGAGGTCGAGGTAGCCGAGATCTCCTCCGAACGCCTCGCCGGGAAGTACGCGCACGGCGTGCATCCGAACCTCCGCGGCGCTACCCGGCTCCGGTTTTGCGAGCTGGACCAGCTTTCCCGTTGCGACGCGCTCTTCGTCTGCCTGCCGCACGGTGAATCGGCGCGCCGCATGGAGGGCTTCCGGCGCATCGCCGGGCGGATCATCGATCTGGGCGCCGATTTTCGGTTGCGTGAGACCGCGGCCTACGAGCGCTGGTACGGTGGGCCGCATCCCCGCCCGGATCTTCTCGGCCGCTTTGTTTACGGGATTCCGGAGCTGAATCGGGAAGCGCTGCGGGGAGCGGAGCTGGTGGCCTGCGCCGGGTGCAACGCCACGGCCGCCATCCTGGCGCTCAAGCCGCTGTGCGAGGCCGGAGTGGTCGAATCCGCGGTGATCGAAGTGCTGGTCGGGTCCAGCGAGGCCGGGAATCGGGCGACCGGGGCGAGCCATCATCCCGAGCGGAGTGGAACGGCGCGCGCTTTCAAACCCACCGGGCACCGCCATCAGGGCGAGATCGCCGAGGCCCTGGGGATGGATGACCTCCACTTCTCTGCCACCTCGATCGAAATGGTGCGCGGCGTGCTGGCGACTTGCCATGTGTTCACGGCGGGGGCGCTGAACGACCGGGCGCTCTGGCAGATCTATCGGGATGCCTACGCGGGGGAGCCCTTCGTTCGGGTCGTGAAGGGGCAGAGCGGAATCCACCGCTACCCGGACCCCAAGATCCTCGCGGGTACGAACTTCTGCGATGTTGGGTTCGAGCGCGATCCGCACACGAACCGGATCGTGGCCATGAGCGCCCTCGACAACCTGATGAAGGGGGCGGCCGGGCAGGCTACGCATGCGTTCAACCTGATGTACGGGCTTCCGGAGACGGCCGGGCTGGAGTTCGCCGGCCTCCATCCGATCTGAGGGAACGCTCGGCGACCGCGACATCCTTCCCATGTGCCGTCTCCTATGCGTCCGCGGCGAGGACGAGTTCGACGTGGAGGAACACCTGGCGTCGTTCAGCGAGGTCGCGAAAAACAGCCGGGAATTCCAGGGGCACGGCTGGGGCTGCGCCTGGCTGGAAGGAGGCGGATGGCGCATCTACCGCAGCATCACTCCCATCTGGGAAGACCGGGATCGACCCTGCGGTCGCACTTCGCTGCTACTGGCCCACGCCCGGAGCGCGTTCCGCAACGAGGGGATCCGCGTTGAGAACAACATGCCGTTCTTTGACGGCGAGCGGGTGTTCCTGTTCAACGGGGAACTTCGGGGAGTGCGGATCCGGGAACAGGGTCGCATCGGCGCCGAGAAGGTCTTCAACTTCGTCAAGCGGTTCGACCGCGGTGACCTGCGCCACGCCCTCGCACGGGGATTGAAGCTGATCGAGAAACGCACCCGCTACGTCCGGGCGATGAATGTCATCGTTGCGGATGCCTCGCGCCAGGTGGCCGTGGCCAGCCGCTTCAACGAGGATCCGGACTACTTTCAGATGCGCCGCGCCACCTTCGGCGGCGTCCGGGTCGTGTGCTCCGAACCCTATCCGGCGCTCGTCGCTCCGACGGAATGGACACCCATCCCGAACGGCGCAGTGAGTCCCTTTTGAGGTCGGGGGAGCCTGGCGGCGGGATGCTGCTGATCAAGATCGGCGGCGGAGCGTCCATCAACCTGGAAGGAATCGCCTCCGATCTCGCCGAGGCCCAATCGCCGTTCGTGATCGTGCACGGCGCGAATGCCCTGCGCGATGAGCTCGGCCGGCGCCTCGGCATCGAGAAGCGGGTGCTCACTTCGGTGTCCGGCTACGAAAGCGTGTACTCGGACGCCGCGGCCGTCGATCTCATCCTGATGGCCTACGCCGGACTGCGGAACAAAAGGATCGTGGAGTTGTTGCAGCAGCGCGGCGTGAACGCCATCGGTCTCACGGGCCTCGACGGCGCCCTGGTTCGGGGCCGGCGGAACCGGGGAATCCGTGTCCGGGAGGGCGGGAAGACCCTCATCAAGCGCGATCTGTCGGGAAAGCCCGCCGAGGTGAATGTCGGATTGCTCCGACTGCTGCTGGAGAGCGGTCTGGCGCCGGTCCTGACCGTTCCCATCCTCGATGAGCGCGGCTCCGCCATCAATTCGGAGAACGACGACATCGTGGTAGTGCTTCACGAGGCGCTCCGGGCCGAGCGCGTCATCCAGTTGATCGAAGCGCCCGGTTTTCTGGAGGACGAGAATGACCCCGCCTCGCTCGTCCCGCGCATGTCCCGCGCAGAGGTTCTGCGCCGGGAGGCGCTGGTAACGGGCCGTATGAAGCGGAAAATGCTCGCGCTGAGCCGACTGGTCGGAACCGGGGGATCCGGGGGATCCGGGGGATCCGGGGGAACTGGGGGATCCGGGGGAACTGGGGGAACCCCGGTCGTGATCGGCGACGGACGCGTCGCGCATCCGGTTCGGGATGCTCTGGCCGGACGGGGAACGGTGATCGAGTGAACTCCCAGGAGGCCGAGCGGACCTGGGGGCTCGAGGTCTACCCGAAGCGCGACCTGACGCTCGTGAGGGGGAAGGGCGCCGAGGTCTGGGACGATCGGGGCCGCCGCTATCTCGACTGCGTGGCCGGTATCGGAGTGGCGAGCATCGGGCACGCCAACCCCGTGGTCGCGCGGGCGATCGCCGATCAGGCGCGGACGCTGGTGACCTGCCCGGGAATCTTCTACAACGACCGGCGCGCGCTTCTCCTGGAGAAGCTGGCTTCGATCGCACCGACGGGCCTGACGCGCGCGTTTCTTTGCAACTCGGGCGCCGAGGCGGTGGAGGCGGCCTTCAAGTTCGCCCGGATCGCTACAGGCCGCACCGGGATCGTCTCCGCCATGCGCGCTTTCCACGGCCGCACCATGGGCGCCCTGAGCGCAACCTTCAAAAAGGAGTACCGGGAACCATTCGCCCCGCTGGTGCCGGGCTTTTCCTTCGTCCCTTTCAACGATGCCGAAAAGATGCGGGCCGCCGTCGGCGATGACACCGCGGCCGTGGTACTGGAGCCGGTGCAGGGGGAGGGCGGGGTGCGGCCGGCCGATGCCGGCTACCTGCGCGCCGTCCGCGCCCTCTGCGACGAGACCGGCGCGCTGCTGATCCTCGACGAATCGCAGACCGGCTTTTGCCGCACCGGCCGGATGTTCGCCTGCGAGCGCTATGGGGTGGCGCCCGATCTGCTTTGCCTGGCGAAAGCCATCGCCGGAGGCGTGCCGATGGGCGCCGTGCTGGCGGGCGACGGGTTGCCGCCGCTCGTAGGCAAGCACGGGACCACGTTCGGCGGAAACCCGCTCGCGTGCGCCGCGGCGCTTGCCGCGATCCAGTTCATGGAAGACGAGCGCTTGGCTGACCGGGCGGAGACGCTGGGCGCCCGGTTCAGCGAGCGATTCGCCGGTCAGCGGCCCGCGCGGGTCCGCACGGTGCGCCAGACGGGGTTGATGATCGGCATCGAACTCCGGGAGCGTTGCCGCCCGTACCTGACCGCACTGATGGAAAAGGGAGTGCTGGCGCTGCCTGCCGGCGCCACGGTGATCCGGCTGCTGCCCCCGCTGGTCATCACCGAGGCGCAATTGGATGAGGTGGTCGAGGCGCTCGTCGCGGTGCTGGGCGCCTGACGGCGACGCGCGACGACTACGCCCGGCCCAGCCCCAGGTTGGTCTTGCCGCGGAAAGCGGTGTATCCGTGCTGCTGTAGCAGCGCCCCGAGGGTGTCCTCGCCGTCCGGGCCGCAGCGGGTGGCGGCCCCCACCGAAATGATGGTGTCCGATTCGGCGGCGGCGGCCTCCACTTCCTTCATCACCGAGGGAACCTGCGCCATCTGGACCTTGATTTCCACGATGGCTGACAGGACCCGTTCGCCGAGCAGATCCTCCCGGATCGCGCCGGTCGCCACGTCGCTCATCAGGTTGGTGACGGGATTCTTCTTCTCGAAGTGCACGCCGAGCGCCGCGAGGCGCCGGGTAACCCGGTCCATGTCGGCGAAACTCGCGGTCACCCCCGGTCGGCCGAACTCCACCGTCATCCCGCATTCGCCGACCGAGACCCTTCCGGTCACGTCGTTCGTCTTGACCTCCTCGGTCCCCCGGCCGTGGACGCCGGTGGCCTCGTGGGAAACGAGCGGATCGCTGAAGGCGCGACGCACCACGCGCGGCCAGGCGAGTTCCTCGGGTTCGATCGCCGATGTGGGGCAAACGTCCGGCTCCGGGTCGAAGCGGAGCCGCATCCAGCCGAGCACCCGCCGGATGGTTCGGATCAGCGTGGGGTTCAGCCGCTCGGTGCTGAGCCCGCGGTAGCAGGTGTAGCACTCGACGCACTGGTCGCTGTTCACCACCGCGCGTCCGTCGTCACCGATACTGATCGCCGACACCGGACAGACCGCCACGCAGTTCCCGCAGCCGACGCAGAGGCTCTTCGAGATCCGCATGGATCAATCCAGTTCCCTGGTCTCCAGGGTGTATTCCCCGAGGTGGCTGATGACCTCTTCTCCCATCAGGTAACGGAGTGTATTCGTGAGCTTCTTCCGCTGGATGAAGAGGTCGTGCTCCGGATACACCCCCGGCGGGCTCATGGGGCTCTTGAAGAAGAACGACAGCCACTCCTGGATCCCGCGAAGACCGGTGCGCGACGCCAAGTCGAGGAAGAGGGCGAGATCGAGCACCAGCGGGGCCGCGAGGATGGAATCGCGGCAGAGAAAATCGACCTTGATCTGCATCTCGTAGCCGAGCCAGCCGAAGATGTCGATGTTGTCCCAACCTTCCTTGTTGTCGCGGCGGGGCGGGTAATAGTTGATGCGCACCTTGTGGTAGAAGTTGCCGTACAGGTCGGGATACATGTCCGGCTGGAGGATGTGCTCCAGCACGCTCAGCTTGCTTTCTTCCTTGGTCTTGAAAGAACCGGGATCATCGAGCACTTCCCCGTCCCGGTTGCCGAGGATGTTGGTCGAGAACCACCCATGCAGGCCGAGCATCCTGGCTTTCAGCCCGGGGGCCAGGATCGTCTTCATGAGTGTTTGCCCGGTCTTGAAATCCTTGCCGCCTACCGGGACGCCGTTTCCCGACGCCAGTTCGCGGAGAGCCGGAATGTCGGCGCTGAGGTTCGGAGCTCCGTTGGCGTAAGGGACTCCGCATTTCAGCGCTGCATACGCATAGATCATGCTGGGCGCGATGTCGGGCGCGTTGTCGCGGAGCCCCTGCTCGAAGCTCTCGAGGTCCCGGTGGACAGGCGCCTCGGCCAGGAAGGTTTCGGTTGAGCCGCACCAGATCATCACCGCCCGCGCGGCCCCCGACGTGTCGCGGGCCCGCTCGATGTCCTCGATGAGTTGTTTCGCGAGGTCCATCTTGGTGGCGCCCGACTTGACGAACGAGCCGTCGAGCTTCTTCACGAAATCGCGATCGAATACCGCCGGCATCGGACGGATGCCGGCCAGTTCCTCCCGGACCGCATCGAGCAACGCCGGTTCGAGCACCCCGGCCTTTTGCGCCGCGGTATAGGCGTCGTCCTCGAACAGGTCCCACGCTGCGAAGGAAAGATCCTCGATGGGGACGATGGGCACGAAATCCCGAATCCGGGGGGTCCGACCTTCGGTGCGCTTGCCCAGCCGGATCGTTCCCATCTGGGTCACCGACCCGATGGGTGCGGCAAGCCCCTTGCGAATCGCGTGAATTCCAGCGATGAATGTTGTGCTGACCGCCCCCAGGCCGGGGAGTAGCACGATGAGGCCACCGTCCGCGGACTGGACTGTAAATCCCGTTTTTGTCATGAGGGCGGCGGATTCTACGGTAACGCCGCGCGTGAGCGCTGCCGGCGGCGCGATCGCGCGAACGACGAAACGCTATTCTGTCGCTTCACGGGTTTTCTGGCTGCCTTTCATGCGTCGCGGCGCCTCCGTTTTCGGGTTGTTCTTCCTCACGCTGGGATTGGTGGGTACTGCCTGGATCTCGGCCTCCGCGGCGAGCCCTCTCGCCTCCGCGGCTCAGCGGTCCCCCGAGCTCTGGATCATCGACCGGGGTGATGCCTCCGCCCTCGCCGTGAGGCGACTCGGAGGCGTCGAGATGGTGCGGCTCGCCGAGATCGCCGGAGCGCTCGGAGGCACCGTGCGACCCGGAGAGAATGAGCGGCAAGCGGTGTTCCGCGTTCGAGGCGAGACGGTCCGCTTTGATGCCGGGCGCAGTTTTGTCCGGGTCGGAGGCACGACCCGTGTCCTGCGAAATCCGAGCGTTCGGCGGGGCGGGGAATGGTTCGTGCCGCTCGACTTCGTGTCGCTGGTCCTGCCGGACATCCTCCCTGGCCGGACGCGCTATGACGGCAACGCGAGGACTCTGGCGGTCGGCGAGGGGTACCCGCGTCTTGAGGTGGAAATCGCGAGCCGCCCGGGAGCCACCCGGGTGATCGTGCGCACCAACCCTCCCGTCCCGCTGGACATCGAAGAAGGGCCACGCCGCGTTTCCGTGCTGGTACGGACGGCATTCGTCGAGACTTCCTTTTCCGATAAAACGCCGCGGGACGGCGTCGTGGACCGGGTGGATCTCATCCGGCGCGGGAGTGGCTACATTCTCGAGATCACGACCGGGCGCAACTACGGGCGCTTTCTCCAGGAACGAACCCCGGGCGCCTTGACGCTCAATCTGATCCGGGCCGGAGTCCGCGCCGCGTCCGGAGCCGATGTGCTGGCGGTGCGGCCGGCGCCGGAGGCACGCCGCCGCCGGGATCGGGTGGGGCCCACCGAAATCCGCACCATCGCCATCGATCCGGGCCACGGAGGAGCCAATCGCGGGGCCGCCGGTCGCGGCGGAGTGACCGAGAAGAACGTGGCCCTGTCGGTAGCGCTCGCGCTTGGTGATTTACTCGAACGGCAGCATAGATTTCAGGTGGTTCTGACCCGGGATGCGGACCGCGACGTGGCGCTCGACGACCGGGTCGCGGCAGCCAACACCGCCCGCGCCGACCTGTTGATCAGTATCCACCTGAACGCCTCGCCGAGTCCGGCCGCTTCCGGGAGCCTGGTGTACCACCTCACCCCGCAGGCGCCCGGCCGCGCGCCGGGAGGGAACGCGGTTCACTTCGTGCCGTGGACCAGCGCGCAGGCCCGGTTCGTTCCGGCGTCCCGGGCGCTTGCCGAAGCGGTTGCCACGGAACTGGAAGGATTGGAAATCGCTGCGGGCGGGGTCGCGGATGCTCCCGTGAGGGTTCTACGGGGAGCGGCGATGCCAGCCGTGCAGGTGGAACTCGGTTTTGTCACGTCGGCGCGCGATCTCCCGCGGCTGTCGCACCCGGGATTCCCGAACGAGGCGGCGCGGGCCCTGGTCGCCGGGATTCTTCGCTACCAGCGTTCACTGACGAGCTTTCGCCCGACGGGAGACCTGCGTTGAAACCCGGAGGGCGCGACGGGTTTCTTTGGGCGGTGTTGCTCGCGACCGCAGCTTCTTGGGGACCCGCCGCGTGTGGTGTTGTTCCGGGCGACGAATCTGGCTCCGCTGCGGCTTCGGAAGACCTGGCGTCAGCTCCCCCGGCCGGCCCGGAACCCGCGGAGGCTCTCCAGGTTCAGGATCAGGAAGTCCTGGACGCAGCGAGGCTGTTCGCGGCTGGCGCGGACGGCCTCCTTCACGCCCGGGAAGTGGAGTTGCCCCGCCTCCCTACCACCCGCGGTCGCGCCGAGGCGCTGGTGCAGAAGATCGTGGAGGAATCGGGGACTTTTCCAGAGGATGTACAGGTTCTGGATGTGTTCGTGAGCGGTCGCGGTATCGCCGTCATCAACTTCACACTCGATTTGCTGGAGAGACACTCGGGCGGGCTGCACGCCGAGGAATTGACCGTGTACAGCCTGAGTCACACTCTGGTGGAGAGCTTTCCGGCAATTGTCGAGGTCCGGCTCCTGGTCGAGGGACAAGAGACCGAAACTCTCGCCGGGCATCTTGATCTCCGGTCGGGATTCGGGCGGGCCCCTGAGCGGCTGCTGGCGGATCCCGACGGCGGTCGCGGGTGAAACGGCGCGGCGGCCGAGGGGCACGGGAGATCCGTGACCTCGGGCTTCAGGCAGGTTTCTTGCGGCGCGCCCCCGGTTCGGTCCTCGTTCGGCAGGGAGATACGCGGGTGCTCGCGGCGGTCAGCATCGAAGAGGGCGTGCCGGGGTGGCTACGGGGTAGAGGTCGCGGCTGGCTGACGGCCGAATACGGGATGCTTCCGCTCTCTTCGGGAGAGCGAATCCGGCGGGACCGGGGCGGGGTTCCCGGGCGTACCGCGGAGATCCAGCGTCTCATCGGCCGCTCGCTTCGAGCCGCCGTGGACCTCTCGCGGTTGGGAGAGCGGACCGTTCGAGTGGACTGCGACGTCATCGAAGCCGACGGCGGCACCCGGACCGCCTCCATAACCGGGGCCTTCGTCGCGCTGGCCCTGGCCTTCCACCGGCTCCAGAGCCGCGGCGAGCTGCCGGAGAACCCCCTGCGCCGCCAGATCGCGGCGGTGAGCGTTGGGGTGGTTGGCGGAGAGGTGCTCCTCGATCTCGACTATTCCGAGGATTCCCGGGCGGCGGTGGACCTCACAGTGGTGGCGACGGCGGACGGCGAGTTGATCGAAGTCCAGGGCGCCGCCGAAGCGGCCCCGTTCCGGCGGGAAACCCTGAACGAACTCGTCGACGTGGCTCTCGAGGGAATTGCCACCCTGACCGCGCGGCAACGCGCCGCGCTCGCCGGAATCCCGCTGCCGGACGGGGGCTGACGGCTCGTGGAAACGCATCGCGCATCCGGGAGCGAGCCGCCGGTCCTGCTCGCAACGGGAAACACCGGCAAGGTGCGAGAGATGCGCGCCGCGTTGGCCGGGATCGGGGTCCGGCTCCTGGATCTCGTGGATCTCCACGGCCCCGCACCGTCCGAGCCGGAGGAAACGGGAGAAGGATTCCTGGCCAACGCCGGGATCAAGGCGCTGCACTACCAGGGGGCCACCGGCATCCCGGCGCTGGCGGAGGATTCCGGTCTGGAGGTGGACGCTCTCGGCGGCGAGCCCGGGGTGCGTTCCTCCCGGTGGCTGGGCCGGGATACCCCGTACGCGGAGAAGAACCGTCGCCTGCTCGAGCTCGTGAAAGACGACCCTGCCACCAGACGGGGAGCTCGGTACCGATCGGCCATAGCCATCGCCGTTCTGGGACGCATCGTCTTCCGATCCACCGGGACAGTGGAAGGAAAAATTGCGACGGTTCCCCGCGGCAGCGGAGGCTTCGGCTACGACCCGGTTTTCTTCGTGCCCGAATACGGGAAGACCATGGCCGAACTGACCATCGAGGAAAAGGAGCGGATCAGCCATCGCGGCCGGGCGCTCCGCTCCGTGCGTCGATTCCTGGAGGCGGCTCTCACCGCGGAGCCGCCTATAATCTCGTAGTTTCTCGGGGCGTGGCGCAGTCTGGCAGCGCGCCTGCTTTGGGAGCAGGAAGCCGGAGGTTCAAATCCTCTCGCCCCGACGGGCGCTCCGCGACTGCTCGGGGCCGGATCCGATCACAAAGCGCAGGAGCGCCAGTAGCTCAGTTGGATAGAGCGGCGGCCTTCTAAGCCGCGGGTCGGGGGTTCGAATCCTCCCTGGCGCGCCAGGTGGCCGCTGTTTCCTCGATTTGGTGGTGGATGTAGCTCAATGGCAGAGCACCGGATTGTGGTTCCGGTGGTTGGGGGTTCGAGTCCCCTCATCCACCCCGTCGAGCGGGTCCCGGACGGGGCCACGAGAGGGAGTAGCTCGGGATCGTTTACTCGGCCAGCGAGGGGCCCCGTCCGGGATCCGCCCGGCGCTGCGCGCCGGCAATCGAAACTCCCTTGCGCGCCTGCGGCGCGCGGCGGCGAGTTCCGATTGGTCGTTGCTTTCTTGTGAAAGGGGGAGTTTTCCCCCTTTCACACTTTCCCCCGAACACGCGGGCAGCGAACGGAGTTCGCTGCCATTTGTTTTCTTTCTCGTGCAGCGCTCCGTCGCTCGCCCTCACGGGACGCAGGTACGGGAACGCCGACCTCCCGTCGGCACAGCGGCGCGCAGCGCCGCGGGCGGTTCATCGCTGACCGCGCCTACGGGACGCAGGTACGGGAACGCCGACCTCCGGTCGGCTGGGTGCCGCCGGCGCGCGGGCGGCGCATCGCGGTCCGCCTCGCAGCCGCTACCGGCGCCGCAAGTGCAGCAGCCGGAAGAGGGGCGCCACCCGCGGCAGGTCGGTACGCTCCCCCAGATAGCGCTTCGGGTCCTCGGCCGGAGACGCATGATCCAGCACTTCCCAGCCGTCGCCAAGTCCCACCTGCTGCACGATTGTCCCGGCGTCGAAGTTCGTGATCATCGGTTCGCCGTATTTCTTGACGAAGCGGAACATGCTGTCAAACAGCGCGAGGTCTTTCGCGGCAACGACATCCCGGACGTTCATATAGTCGAAAGCCAATTCCGATTGGGGAGCGGCAAGGGCGCTGACCTGGGCCAGGGTGCCCGGCACGGCCTCGTGCGCGAGGTAATAGGTCACTCCCATCCAGCTGAAGAAAGTCGGTTCGGAGGGACGAAAGCCGGCGGCGAGGAGGAGTTCGCCGAGATCGTCGCGCTCGAAATCCACGTTCACGAAATGAAGGTGCTCGGGAACCGGAATGTCGGCGGCCGCCATCCTTTCCCGCTTGAGGGTTCCGCTCGCGGGGAGATCCACTTCGAACACCTGGACTCCCAGATCCGGGTAACGGAGCGCGAACGTGTCGAACCCCGCCCCCAGGATCACGAGTTGGCGAACCCCCCGTTCCGCGGCCGCCAGGACGCGGTCATCGGTGAACCGCGCCCGGATGAGAACGTAGGTGGTCGTCGGGCTGACCTTCCGGAGCAGCGCGCGGGTAACCAGCCAGTGGCGAAAGTCCGAACCGATCACGCGCCGCCAGCGGTCGCCGGCGAGGTGGATCGCATAACAGCCTGTGGTGAAACCCCGGCGGCCCAGTTCTCCCGGTGGGGGCTCGAGCGGCGATGCATCCCGCCTGAACCGCCCCCCCACCGGGAGAACTGGCGCTTTGCGGCGCTCTGCGTTGCGTTTCGGTCGAAATACACTCGGTATTCCTCCCTCACGCGCCTTGTCAGCCGGGCGCCCACCGGGAGAACTGGCCCCACCGAGAGAACTGGGCCTCTCCGCTCTCGGCGCTCACCCGGGTTTCACCACAGGCTGTTAAGAATCCTCGATGACCAGAGGCCGTTCCGCCCTGGCGAAGTGTCCTGCCCGCGCGGCGGCCACGAGCTCGGCGGTTTGGCTGCCGCGGATGCGGGCGAGGTTCTCGGGTCCCTCCCGACGCGGTGGTTTGGCCGTCACGTGTTTTCCACCCGGGGTTACGAAGACCCGCTGCCGCGATGCTACGCGTACCACCGGCAGCGCCTGCTTCGCCGAGAGGCGCCATGAGCGGCTTGCTCGAGGTCCTGACCGTCGGGCATTCCAACCATCCTCTCGAGGACTTTCTGGCACTGCTCGGCGGGCACCGGGTCGGGCTGGTGGCGGATGTCCGTTCCGTTCCCTACAGCCGGCGGCATCCCCAATTCAACCGTCACGTGCTGGAGCGAGCTCTCGGGAAACATGACATCGGCTACCTGTTCCTGGGCGCTGAACTCGGTGCTCGGTCGAAGGATCCTTCCTGTTACGACGAAGAGGGGAGGGTCCGGTTCTCCCGTTTGGCCAGGACGGGCCTGTTTCTTCGGGGAATCGAACGAATGACCGAGGGAGCGGCGAGCACGCGGATCGCCCTCTTGTGTGCCGAACGCGACCCGGCGAACTGCCACCGGGCGATCCTGGTGGCTCCGGCGTTTTCGGAACGTGGCGTTTCGGTCGCCCACATCCGCCCGGATGGCAGCCTCGAATCCCAGGAACGGCTCCTGGACCGGCTGTGCGACGAGAGCGGCATGCCTGCCCGGGACATGTTCCGCAGCCGAACAGAGCAGCACGAGGCCGCCTTGGCCCTTCGCGCGCGGAAGATCGCGCACTTCGACCCGGCGCACAGGCGGAACCTGCCGGTCGTGGAACCGGGCGCGAAACCGCTCAGGGAACGATGATCGCCTTGGTCACCCGGAGCGCCTCGACATCGTCGAGCGCCTGGTTCGCCTGCTCGAGGCGGTAGCGCCGGCCGATCACCGAGGCGAAGGGGATGCGGTCCCGATAGCGGACCAGGGTGTCCAGCGCCCGGGTCCAGTGGTGGAACTCGCTGCCCCACTGGCCCCGGACTTCCGCATGTTTGCGGTTGATGTCGAGATGAGGATTCACCGGCACGCTTCCGGCGTCGGTGTAGTGGCCCACGACGACGTAACGGCCTCCGTCGCGGAGCATGGCGAAGCCTTCGGGAACCGCGAGGGGGTTGCCGCTCGCCTCGATCACCACATCGGCGCCGCGCCCTCCGGTGGCGGCTCTTACCTGTTCCGCCCTCTCGTCCGCAGAGATCTCCGTAAGCCCCAGGGTCTCGTCAGCGCCCATGCGGCGTGCGAGGTCCCGGCGGGCATGCGGTTCCCCGACCGCGACAATGGTTCCGGCGCCGGAGGTCCGGGCGAAAGCGATGGCCGCGAGCCCCACCGGGCCGACGCCCTGCACTGCCACGCTGTCTCCGAGGCGGATCTCGGCGCGGTCCACCGCCGCGAACCCGGTGAACAGCCCGCAGCCCCCGCCGATGAGGTCGTCCACCGAGAGTTCGCCAGGCAGGACCACGGTCCGGACTCCCGGAAGAAGGAGGATGTTGTCCGCCCATCCTCCGAGGAGCCCGTCCTCCGCGGAATAGGTGATGCCGTACACCCGGCGCGACGGACAACGATTCGGCTGACGCGCCACCAGGCACTGGTAGCAGGAATGGCAAGTGGCATGAACGTCGAAGAAGGACACCACGCTTCCGACCCCGAGCGGCCTGCCGATGGCGTCCCGGGATACCCCGTTCGTTTCGATCACCCGGCCGACGCTGACGTGGCCGGGAATGATCGGATACGGAACCCCGGCAAGGCGGCCGTCCCGGAGATGCACATCGGTACCGCACACCTCCGAAGCCAGGGTCTCCAGCAAGACTTCGCCCGGAGCGGCTTTCGGGACCGGGACCTCCCGGATTTCGACGGGTCGGCCAGGCGCAGGCAGCACCGCCGCCCGCGCCGTTCGACTCAAGCGGTGGTTCCTCCACAACTGGAGCCGGCCCCGGCAGTGCAGCCGTAGCAGTGCAGGCCGGTCACGATGCGCCGGTTCTCCAGCAATTCCGGAGAGAAATCCCGGAGATGGGTGGGTGCGCCAAACCCCACGGTGTCCTCCAACATCTGGTTGAAGTCGCAGTCATAGAGCTGGCCATCCCAACCGACGGATAGGGTATTGCGGCACATCAGCGCGCTTGCCGCGGCCGGGTTGAACGCATTCACCAGCCGCTCCATGTATCCCTCGTAGTTGCCGGTCTCGAGGAGAAAGTCCAGGAAACGGCTGATCGGCAGGTTGGTCATCGTGTACAGCCGGTCAAAGCGGATCTGGTGGCGCCGATCGAGTTCACGCTTGAACTCGCGTTCCAGGGCATCCTGGTCACCCGGAAGGAACGCGCCGGTGGGGTTGTAGACCAGGTTGAGACGCAGGGAGCCGCTCTGGCCGTAGCCGAGGCGGTTCAGTAGCTGAAGCGCCCGGATGGATTTGTCGAAGACGCCCGCTCCCCGCTGCGCATCGGTGCGTTCCGCCAGGAAGTAGGGGAGGCTGGCGATGACTTCGACTTCGCGGTCCGCGAGGAACTGGGCGAGGTCGGATTGGGAACGAAGCAGGAGCACGGTGAGGTTGGAGCGGTCCATCACGTGGCGCCGGCGAGCTAGTGAGGCGTCCACCAGGTAACGGAAGTTCTCGTTCAGCTCGGGCGCGCCGCCGGTGATATCCACCGTGCCGGCATCCGTCTGCTCCAGAGCGCGGATACACGCCTCGGCGGTCTCCCGGGTCATCCGTTCGGTGCGGTCCGGTCCGGCGTCCACGTGGCAATGCCCGCAAGTCTGGTTGCAGAGCTTGCCCACGTTGATCTGGAAGATCTCGATCCCGCTGGCCCGGAGAGGATGCAGATCGTGCCGCGCGAGCGCCGCGTTGAAAGCGGGGAATCGCCCCTCGGGCCGGCGGAGCCCGAAGTGCGCGTTACGGGTGGGGAGTTCGAACAGAGCTTCCATCGGACCGCCGCCCTACATGCTCAACTGGGCGTTGCGTTTCCGCATCTGGACGCCGTGCACCAGCGCCGCCCCGCCCCGGATGGCGGCCGCCACGTGGACGGCTTCCGTCATCTGCTCGAGGTTCGAACCCTTTTCAAGGCATTCCTGCGACCAGGCGTCAATGCAGTAGGGGCACTGAAGGGCGTGGGCGACACCCAGCGCGATCAGCGCTTTCTCCCGTCCGGTGAGCGAGCCCTCCTGGAACGTGGCTTGGTACCAAGCGTTGAATTTCTCCCAGAGGTCCGGTGCGTTGCGTCCCATTTCGCCGAACCGGGACAGATCGTGGTCGTCGTAATAATGACTCACTTGGCTTCTCCAATCAGTCGTTTTGTCTTCATCCGCAAGGCTAGCGCGGAAGGCGCGGGGTGTCCGGACGGTCCGGAAATGCCCAGCGGCGGTGCCAGCAGCGCGTGCACAAAGTATCCCGGCATTCGACCGGCGATGCATTCCGTCTGAACCGCTTTGCTCTCGGTTGCAAATCAGTCGGCATACACTCGGTATGCCTCCCGATTTGCGCCTTGTCAGACGGACGCCTCACCGGCCTCGGTGCTCGCGGTACTTTGTCCACGAGCTGCTAGCCTCGACTCCATCATGTCACTCCACAGAATCGGATTCATAGGCCTCGGAGTCATGGGAAGGCCCATGGCGAAGAATCTGCTCGCGGCCGGGTTCGACCTCACGGTCCACAGCCGCTCGCCGGGGCCGGTGGACGAGCTGGTCGCTGCGGGAGCGCGGAGGACTGCGTCCGCCGCCGAGTGCGCGAGCGGCCAGGACGCGGTGATCCTGATGCTCCCGGACTCTCCGGACTCGGAGCTCGTGATGCTCGGTCCGGACGGGGTCCTGGCGGCGGAAGGGCTGGCGTCCCTGGTGACCGACATGTCCTCGATCGAGCCCGGGGTTTCCCGGAAGATCGCCGCGGCCGCCGCGGCGCGCGGCGTTGCCTTCGTGGACGCCCCGGTCAGCGGAGGAGAGCCGGGCGCCATCGCGGGGGAACTCGCGATCATGGCGGGGGGCCCCGAATCGGCCTTCGAGGCGCTGCGACCGGTCTTTGAGGTGCTCGGAAAGAGCGCAGTCCGCTGCGGCCCGGCGGGGGCCGGAAACACGGTGAAGCTCGCGAACCAGATGATCGTGGCGGCAAACATCCAAGCCGTGGGGGAGGCGCTGGTGTTTGCGGTTCGCTCCGGCCTGGACCCCAGGGTAGTGGTGTCGGCGATTCAGGGCGGCCTCGCCGGCAGCGCCGTCCTGAATGCCAAGGCCGGGAAGATGATCGCGGGCGACTGGAAGCCGGGCTTCCGTCTCGAACTGCATCTCAAGGACCTCAACAACGCGCTGGCCGCGGCCGCCGGAAACGGGAGCCAGGTTCCGGTGACCACCGTCGTCCGCCAGTTCGTGAAGACGCTGGTGGAAAACGGTCACGCCCGCGAGGACCACGCGGCCATCGCCCGCTACTGCGAGGACGTCGCAGGAACCACTATCGCGCACGGGACGACGTAAGCGGCAACTTGGGTGGAGTTTGTCCATCGGCCCGGCGGGACCGCGATGGCCATGAGGTGGACTTCGTGGTGACGTCGCGGGGGCAGCCGCAGCTACTGGTGGAGTGCAAGTGGTCCGACGCGCCGGTGGCCCGGAGCCTGCGCTATTTCAAAGGGAAGTTTCCACAGGCCGCGGCGCGGCAAATCTTTGCGGCAGGAATGAAGGACTACCGGACGCCCAATGGAGTCCGGGTCGCCCCGGCGCTCGCCCTCCTCTCGCAGCTCGCCTGATCAGATCACGATCGTGATGCCGGCCCGTTGTCCGGCCAACCGCACATCGGCGAGGAGCGAGGGATCAGCGCGGCCGTCCCGTGCCGAGACGATTCGCAGGTCCGTGGCGCTCACCCGGTCCCCGAAGAGGAGGTAGGCGTCGTCCGGATCGCATGGGTTCGAGGTCCATACCAGACCTTCGATGTGCGGAAACTGGTCATGGATCGCCTTCGCCCAGGCGGCCGTCTCTTTGTAGAGCTTGGGCGAGGAGGCGATCAGCGATTTGCGTGAGATGTTCCACTTCGGGAGATCGGGAGCCCGCAGCGAGGCAAGCGTGAGGCTACGTAGCGTCTCGAGCCTGGCGTGGGAGCGGCTGATCACCGCGGAGCGGGGAGCGGTCTTCCGCTTCTTCTGTACCGGGATGCCGCGGAACAGGGTTTCATAGGCGACGGAATCGAAGGTACTGCTGGCATAGAGGGAAGGCACGCAGCATCCGTCAGCATCCACGATGGGCGCAAAACGTGTTGGCCTCCCCCGACACGGGTTGAACGCATTGGAGGGCCGGTTCCTTTCATGGATGCGGTGCAGCGCGGTCCCGGATTCCAGAATCTTGAGATTGGGAACGGCCAGTTCTGCGGGAGGCTTCCGGATCGTCACGATCCGGGCCTCCGTCAGCCCTCGACCGGGTTGGCGAAATCGCGGGCTGCCTCAACGACTTCATCGGTGGCGTCGAGACACGCCCGCGGTTCCGCGCCGTCGAGCCAGCCGTTTCCGGATGCGAACCACAACGCAATCTGCCAGGGTGTCGCCGAGGATGGCATGACGGCGAGGATCTGTTTGATGACCAGTCTCGGCTGCCCGTCGGCGAACTGGAACGCCGGATAGAGGTCCCGCCCGGCGTGGCGCACCGCGAAGACTCTGCCCTCGCGCTTCCAGCGCGAGGCCGGTTCGCTGGCGTTTTTCGGGCTGAGACCCGACGCGGCGCGAACCTCGGCCCCGGTGAGCATGGGCGTTTCCCGCAGGTACTCGGCGCGCAGGCCAGCGTTGTCCATCTCGAGAGCAGCGTGGATGTCGTCCCGCGGAGCGTCGGAGAGAATGCTCTCGACCATGAGTTCGATGTTGCGGTCGCTGAGCTTCCGTCGGTGCATGGCCGCCATCGGTTCCAGGCGGGCCAATACCCTCCGGACAAGTTGCGCCAACTCGGGGTTGTGGGTGCCCACCAGGGTCCAGTCCCCTGGAGCCTCCGTCGAGGTAACTGCAAACTGCTCGCGAAGCGGTTCCGGGAGCGTCCGAATGACGTCAGCGTTGAGGCGGACGCTGATTAAGGACTCCGGCCGAAGCGCCCCGGAGTGCACCTTGTGACTTGACATCCTCGCAAGTGTAGAGATTAGGGAAAATCACGTCAAGCCCTCCGGCACCTCGAAGCGGTGTTCCTCGGGGAAAGCGGCAGCGTCCGTTTCGCCGTAAGTGTCGATGGCGGCAGCGGTTTCCTCGTCCCAGACGTCACTGATTCGCTTGAAGAACAGCAGCGGCAGGATGTGCGTCTTCCAGTCGGTGCGGGCCACGGCGCTACCGCGCAGGATCTGGGCGCAGTTCCAGAGTTCGGCCTCCAGGTGGCGGGCGCTCATGCCGGGGCGGCGGCTGGCGGAGCGGAGGTATTTCCGGGCGAGTCTCGGGGGAAGGGTGGGAAGCGTCAGCTCTT
This sequence comes from Candidatus Marinacidobacterium sp., assembly GCA_965250045.1. Classification (GTDB taxonomy): domain Bacteria; phylum Acidobacteriota; class Vicinamibacteria; order Marinacidobacterales; family Marinacidobacteraceae; genus Marinacidobacterium. The sequence goes on along the minus strand of OZ252286.1, from coordinate 931,420 downwards.
GAAGAAGGCGACGAACCCCTTGTAGAGCGCCCACAGGTCGGCTTTGGAGGCGACGTCGTAGGTGCTGTGCATCGAGAGGATGCCGACGCCCCAGTCGGTGACCTCCATGTTCATCTGGTTGAAGTAGCGGGCGATGGTCCCGCCGCCGTAGCCGGCCTTGTAGGTGTGGCTCTGCCAGCCCACGTCGGCGTCGTCGAGCAGGCTGCGCAGCCGGGCCACGAATTCGCTGTTCGCACTCCGGCCGGCGCCATACAGCTTGATGACCAGTCCGTGGTGGAGCAGCGAGGCGTTGTCCGGCGCCTGAGGCGAGGGCCACAGCGGGTTCGTCGCGGTGGTGGTGTCCGCGGTGATCATGTCGGTGTTGCCGAAGCACTCCATCACGTCGAGCGCACTGACCGATCCCTTTTCGGCGCGGATCATCTCGGCGACGACCCGCCGGAACCATTCGGACCCGACGCTGATGTTGGAGCCGCTCCCGACCTCCTCATCGGTGACCAGATAGGCCATCGCCGTGTGGGTCGGAGTCTCCAGATCCTCCAATGCAAAGACGTTCGCGACCCCGGTCAGCCGGTCGTCGAGGCCGAAGGCGGCGAAGAGCGCCCGATCCATACCGACTTCGCGCGGCTTGGTCACGGGAACGATCTGGACGTCGCTGCTGACCCAGTCCTCCGGCTCGATCCCGAATTCCGACTCGATCAGAGCGACGGCGCGCTCCATGGCGTCCATCCCGTCATCGCCGCCGGTGGGCGCTGAAGTGATGAGCGGATCGAGTTCCTCGCGCTCGATCGCCTCGGCCCGGGTCCGATCCCGGAAATCGCGGTCCACGTGCGGGGCGAGATCGGGAATCAGCAGCACCGGATCGTTCTCGTCGAAGCCGTAGTCGATCCACACGACCGAGCCGTCCTTCTTGTCCACCCGACCGGTGAGTCCGAGCGGGACATTCACCCATTGATACGCCTTCACCCCACCGTGCACCAGGGTGTCGAGCGCCGCGGCGTCTTTCTTCCGGGTGAGCGGATGCGGTTTCAGTTCCAGCCGAACCGAGTCGATGTGGCTGTTGATGAGGCGCATCCCGGAGGCGAGCGGTTCGCTGCCGACAATCCAGAGGAGCATCGTCCGGTCGCGATTGATGGCGTAGAAGCGGTCGCCGGCGTTCATTTCCCGGATGGCCGGATCCCACGCGCGGAAGCCGCGGGCCTCCGCGTAAGCGACGGTTTCGCGGACCATCGTGAGTTCGGTGCGCGCCCGGTCGATGTAGGGAACGAACCGCTGGTAGATCGCCTCGATCTCGGCGCGCTCGGCGTCGGTGGCCGAGGCCTCCAGGTTGCCGCGGCTCCCGTAGTCCTGGGCGGCGGCCGAAGCGCCGAAGGCGAGGAGTGCGAGGAGGAGAAAGGTCGTCGTTCTGGTCATGGCTCTTATGGATTGCTCCGCTGGATTGCCCCACCCGGGGAGACGCGGAACGCTATCAGCGTGGTTGCCGCGGGGGGCGGTGGATTCAGGTTTCCAGAACCCTCACGGGTGCGTCCCTGGCGGCCTGGATGAAGCGGCGGTCGAACGTCAGCATCGCTTCGCACCGCGCAGCAGCGCCGAGATGCAGGGCGTCGGCAAAATCCATGCCCTGCTCCGCACGATCCAGAGCTTCGGCGAGGAGGACGGGATTCTCCACTGTTACCTCTCGAAGGCCCGCAAAGGCGCGCAGGGCCGCCGCAACCTCGGTTCCCGCCAGCCCGTAAACGCTGCGTAGTACCCACTCGCTCTCGAGCAGGACGGTCGCGCCCACGAAGACCTGCCCCGCAGCGACCACGGCTCTCGCCCGAGCGGCCTGCGCCGGCTCATCGCCCGTCAGGTACCGGACAACGATGTTCGTATCAATCGCCCGCATGACGACGCCTTGCTTCCGCCAGAATTCCCGCCTCCATCTCCGCCAGCGACTTGGGCGCGCCTTCGGAAGCGAGGCGTCCGAACACCTCCTCGGGGCGGGTCGTGGCGAAAACCGGCACGGGCTTCAACAGCACGCCGTCGGGCATGCGTTGCACGATCAGCCGCGCGCCCGGTTCCCAACCGAGCGCCTGGCGAATCGGTTTCGGCAGGATGATCTGACCCTTGGTCGAAACGGTGGTGGTAGGCGGTTTGAACCCGGACATCGTGATCCTCCGGCAAGAGTGCAGTAAGGCAAAAGTAAGATAGCCCTTCTGGCGTCCGGAAACAAGCGCAGAGGTTGACGGGGTACGGTCTCGCCCGCTGCGCGGGCGGCGCCGGTGTGAACGCTGGCGTTCTTCGGCCGGTGCGCCATCCGGGGTTGGAAGAGGGTGCGGCACGGACGTTGGTATGGCGCAGCGTCATCGGCGCTTGTCAAACGACACGAACTTTGTCCCGGATAAACGACACGAACTTTGTCACCCCAGAAGGGGCACGAGAGCGAGGGGCGAGGTGCACTCTCGCTGCGCTTCGCGCAGCGGTGCCGGTGTGAACACCGGCGTTCCCGGGCCTTCGCGCCGCGATGCCGACCTGGAGGTCGGCGGCCCCTCGTGGCGCTCCCTGGCCACTGTTAGCATCGATTCATGGGAAGAAACAAGCGCGGCGCGGCCGGCTACCGCTCCTTTGGCTATCTGACTCCGGGGGAGGACTACCGCCCGGAAGACCTGGTCGAGGACGCTGAACTCTGGGTCGGCGAAGGGGAGCTCGTGCAGTTCATCGTGCTGCGCTTCACCGCGATCATGGCCAGCGCCTTCTTCGTGCCGGTGGTGCTCGGGGTCTTCTGGCGGGGACTCACGCGGGAAGGGGCTCTCGCCGCGATGGTGGGCGGGGTCGCGGGAGTTTTCGTCTGGCAGAGCGGCGTGTTGCCCTGGCCGGGATGGGGCCCCGAGTTCATCCATTCGGCCGCGCCGGGGGTGCTGATTTCCCTCGTGTTGGGGGTCGTGGTCAGCCGGTTCTCCGCCCCTCCGCCCGAATCGGCGCTCTCCCCCTACTTCGGGCACAGCGCCGGAGGCTCCCGGTGAAGCTCGCCGGCAGCCGGGTACTGGTGACCGGCGGGGCGCAGGGCATGGGCCTGCTGATCGCCCGCGGTGCGGCGGCGCGCGGGGCCCAGGTGGCTATCTGGGATCTGAACGAGAAGGCGCTTCCCAACGCTCGGTCCCAGATTGCCGCCGCTCGCCGGAGCGAGGACCAGATCGTCGCTTCGGATGCGGTGGACGTCGGGGATCCCAGCGCGGTTTCGGGCGCCGCCGAACGGCTGAAAGCCTCGTTCGGCGAGGTGGACGTTCTCGTCAACAACGCCGGGGTCGTCTCGGGAAAACGCCTGATGGACCTCTCCCCGGAGGAGGTTCAACGCACCCTTCGGGTCAACACGGCGGCGCTCTTTTGGACCACCGGCGCGTTCCTTCCCTCCATGATCGACAGGGGAGGAGGGCACATCGTGACGATGGCGTCCGCCGCCGGCCTGATTGGAGTCCCCGGCCTTTCCGACTACTGCGCTTCCAAATTCGGAGCCGTCGGATTCCACGAATCGCTCCGGAGCGAACTGCGCCGCACCGCGCCCGGCGTGCGGACCAGTTTGATCTGCCCCTTCTTTGTGGACACCGGAATGTTTGCGGGGGTTCGGACGCGCTTTCCGTTTCTTCTTCCGATCCTCGAACCGTCAAGAGTCGCGGAGGCCGTCGTGCGGGCGATCGAGAAGGACCGCGCGATGGTCGTCCTCCCCTGGTTCATCCACTCCCTGAAGCTGCTGCGTCTGCTTCCTGCCGGCTGGCTCGATCCGATCGCGACGTTCTTCGGGATCCATGCCGCCATGGACACCTTTTCCGGCCGCCCGCGGTGAGCCGCTCCCCCGCAAGGGCGTTAGGATCGCCCCTTCTTGCACGAGAGACCTTCAGTGACCGAGCGAATCAGGATTGATCAGGGAGGGCTGGGGTTCGGCATCTGGATGACCGGATGGTTGTTCGCCATCGGCTTTTTGGACCTTGGCCTCTGGCAGGGGTTGCTGGCCCTCTTCGCGTGGCCGTACTTCCTCGGCGTCCGCGTGGCGGAGATCGTCGGGATGTGATTCAGGGAGCCGACCGAGCGCCGATCAGTGGGCGTGCGTGCCGCCGGTGCAGTGGTCGAGCGTTTTCGTCATGAACGCGGCGTCCACCGGCACCTCCAGGCGCACACCCTCGAACTGCGCCCCCAGGGTGCCCCCGGCGAGCAGGAAGTCCACGAACCACTCTTCCGGCTCGAACTGAAAGATCCCCGGGAAGGGCCGGTCTTCCATCTGCTCCACGGTCCGGGTCTCGCCGCCGTCCATCTCCAGGTAGAGGGTGCGACGCCTCAACACCGTCTGGCCCGGTTCTTCCTCGTGTGGAACGTGCACCGTCGCGAGAATCTGCTCCGCCTCCTCGCTGCACTGAACCACGATCGCGGTGTGGTCGCGGGCCACGAACTCACCGCCATGAACCCCCATGTAATCCCATGAAGTCCAACTCTGCACCGGGGCCAGCGCCATCATCACTATCAGATTGGTCATCTCGACCTCCTTGTCACCGGCTCCGCAGTTGTTTCCGCAGACCCGCCCACCGTTTGCGATGGAAAGCAAACAACCCCGGTGGGACTCTGGCGGAAAACGCTATCGGCCAGCGATCCTTGCCAAAGAGCACACCCGAGCATCCTCGCCCGCAATCCCGGGGTGCTTAGAATCGGGGTTTCCGGACCATGACCACCGCCATCGACACGTCCCGGATGACCGCCGGCAAGCGGGCCGCTTTCGAACTCACGGAGGCGGCGCGCGAGACGGGATGGCGGTATCCGACCTTTGCCGGTGCACTGTTCCTCGGCCGTCTGTCGGCGGGCATCGTGCGGCCTTACCCGGACAGCGGGGTGGAGCCTGAGGGGGAGGCCTTCCTCAAGCGGCTCGAGAGCTTCCTGCTGGAGTCGGTGGACGCCGACGAGATCGATCGCAGCGGTGAAATCCCCGACTCGGTGCTTCGGGATCTCGCTGCGATGGGCGCCTTCGGAATCAAGATACCGAAGCGGTACGGAGGACTCGGCCTCTCCCAGCGGATCTACACCCGATCCGCGATCCTGCTCGGGAGTCACTGCGGCAGCCTCGCCTCGCTGATTTCCGCTCATCAGTCCATCGGGATCGCGCAACCGATCCTGCTGTTCGGCACCGAGGAGCAGAAACAGGAGTTCCTGCCCCAGGTGGCCGCGGGTGACATCTCGGCGTTCGCCCTCACCGAGACCACGGTCGGATCGGACGCCGCGCGGATGCAGGCGCGCGCCGAGCCCACTCCGGACGGCCGCTTCTTCGTCCTGAACGGCGAGAAACTCTGGTGCACGAACGGCACCAAGGCCCGCTGGCTCGTGGTGATGGCGCGCACGCCGGCCGAAACGCCCGGAGGACGCGAGGGGATCACCACCTTCATCGTGGATACCGGTTGGCCGGGCGTCGAGGTTGTTCGGCGCTGCCATTTCATGGGATTGAAGGCGCTCTACAACGGCGTGATGCGCTTCACCGAGGTGCGGATCCCCAGGGAGAACGTGCTCGGTCCGGTGGGGAAGGGACTCCGGGTCGCGCTTACCACTCTCAACACCGGCCGTCTCACGCTCCCGGGAATCTGCATCGGGACGGCCAAGCGATCGCTCTACATCGCCCGGACCTGGGCGCGGGAGCGGGTGCAGTGGGGGGCTCCGATCGGGGAGCATGCGGCGATCGCCGACAAGATCGGGCGGATGGCTTCGACCACGTTCGCGCTGGATGCGATGTCCGATCTCACCTCGCTGCTGGTGGACATGGGAGGAGTCGACATTCGCATCGAGGCCGCCATCTCCAAGATGTACGCGAGCGAGGCGGCGTGGCGGATCGCCGACGAGACGGTCCAGGTGCTGGGAGGACGCGGCTACGAGACCGCTGCCTCGCTCGCCGCCCGCGGCGAGCGGCCTTTTCCGGCGGAGCGGACACTTCGCGACAACCGGATCAACACGATCTTCGAGGGATCGAGCGAGATCCTGCGGCTGTTCATCGCGCGCGAGGTGCTCGATCCCCATCTGAGCCGCGCCGGCGCGGTGATGAATCCCGCGCTGCCGCTTTCGCAGCGGGTCGCCACGGCCCTGCGGGCGAGTGTCTTCTATGTCCCCTGGTACGTCAGGCAATGGCTTCCGGCGATGGCGCCGGGGGGCGGCGACGCTTGGGCGCGCCGGCGCCTGCGCTTCGTTGCGAAGAGCAGCCGCCGTCTCGCGCGAAGCCTCTTTCACGCCATGCTTCGTTACGGACCCGGGCTCGAAAGGCGACAGATGCTTCTCTGGCGCTTCGTGGATTTCGGCGCCGAACTCTACGCCCAGGTCGCCACCGTCGTGCGCGCCGAGGCGCTCATTGCCCGGGGAGCGCGGACAGAGGACGTCTTGCCGCTGGTCGAGAGCTTTTGCGCCGGATCCAGGACCCGCATCGGCGAGCTGAAACGAGGGCTCCGGCGGAATCAGGACCAAGAGACTTACGCCCTCGCTCAGGACTTCCTGAGGGACGGTTTCCCCACGCTGCTCGAGGGCCGGGTTCCGAATCTCTACGACCCGGCGGCGGCGGTAGAGGCGCCGCTGGAGGAACCGGTCGCGGGGACGCCCGTCGGGGTTTGAGCGCCACCCGCGCCGCGCTGCTGGCCGCGTCGCTCGCCGGCGCCTGCGGGAGTGTCCCCGATCAACCGCCACCGCCCCGAGCGGTCTGGCTCGACGTGGACCCCGCGGTCATGCCCGGCGGGCACGAGCCGGACGACGGGGTGGCGATGGTCCAGGCGTTCCATTCGCCGGAGCTGCGAGTGGTGGGGGTGAGCGTGGTTTTCGGAAACGCGCCCGTGGAGCGCGGATATCCCATCGCGCAGGAGATCGTGGCGCGCTTCGCCCCGCCGGGACTCGTGGTCCACCAGGGCAGCGCGGGGCCCTCCCCGGATCCGACCCCTGCATCCCGGGCGCTGATTGCGGCGCTCGAGCGAGAGCCGCTCACCGTGCTGGCCCTCGGCCCGGCGACCAACGTTGCCGCCGCTCTCCGGGAAAGACCGGATCTCGCGGGGCGCATCGAGACCGTCATCCTGGTGATCGGCCGGCGCCCCGGGGAGGCGCTGACCTTTCCCGGGGGCGGTCCCAACCTGCTCGATTTCAACTTCGAACTCGATCCGGACGCCGCGGAGGTGGTGCTCGAAAGCGGCGCTCCGGTCGTGCTGGCCCCGTTCGAACTCGCGGCGAAGTTACCGATATCCGCGGAGGACTGGGACGGGGTGTGGGACACGCCCTTCGGGGAGTATTTCCGTCGTCCGGTCGAGGACTACCTTGACTGGTTCGGAGTCAAGTATGGACGGCGGGTGACCTACCCTTTCGATTCCTTCGCGGTTTCCTTCCTGGTGGCCCCGGAGCTCCTGGACTGCGACCGGACCACGGTCGTCGTCCGGGAGGGTCCTGCCGACGCCTCTTCGGATACCACCCAAACAAAGCCGTGGCTCGTGCGCGTCGGTGCGGGACGGGGTTGGCCTGTCACCTGGTGCCACACCCCGGAACCCGAACTGAAGCAGGAACTCCTGCGGAGGCTTGCTGGGGAGTGACCGAAGGGCAACGAAGAGCGACGTGAAACGGGGCGTTTCAGGCGGGATGGATCGCCGCTCGAACGCCGCAGGACTTTGTCCACAGGCTGCTAACCTTCCGCGTTCCGCTGGGAGCGCCTGTAGCTCAGGGGATAGAGCGCTTGCCTCCGGAGCAAGAAGTCAGAGGTTCGAATCCTCTCAGGCGTACCAGCGCGGTTCGCATCGGGTTGGGCCGTTAGCTCAACCAGGCAGAGCAACTGACTCTTAATCAGTAGGTTGAAGGTTCGATTCCTTCACGGCTCACCACCCGATGCGCCTTCCCGTTAACAGCCTGTGGTGGAACCCGGGTGAGCGCCGAGGCCGGTGAGGCCCAGTTCTCCCGGTGGGGCCAGTTCTCCCGGTGGGGGCCCGGCTGACAAGGCGCGTGAGGGAGGAATACCTGGTGTATTTCGACAGAAACGCAACGACGAGCGGCGCGAAGCGACGCGGTTCAGCCGGGATGAATCGCCGGCCGAACGCCGCGCAGGTTTCACTACCGGCTGTTTGGCCGGGATGGATCGCCGGCCGAGCCCCCACCGGGAGAACTGGGCCGCCTGGGTTTCGCCACAGGCTGTTGAGTGGCCCCACGGGGTCACGGTGCCTGCCGGCCCGGCCCGCGTACCATCGCTCTTCGGCCGGCGCATCCGAGATTGACCGCCGGTCATAGCCTTGCAGGACAGCCTTCGTACTTCGCCCACCCCAGAGGGCGCTCGGGAAAATGCCGAACGCCCCGGAGGGGTGGCTGCGATTGCGGGTTCCGATTCGCCGCGAAGGATCCTGATCCGCGCGCCGGAGATCCGGATCAAGGGCCGGAACCGCCCCTCCTTCCGGGAGGCGCTCAAGCGCAATCTGGGCCAGCGGCTCCGCGGGATCGGCCTCCGTTGGCGGGCGAGTTCGGCCGGCGACCGGATCTGGATCGAGGTTCCTCCCGCGGAAATCGCGGAATTGGACCGGGCCCTCGAGGCGATCGTCACCGTCTTCGGCGTCGAGCTGGCGCTCCCGGCTTTCGTGATTCCGCGCGTTCCGGGCGGCGAAGCGCTCCCGGCGCAACAGGTTGTGGAAGCGACCACGGCGCTGTGCTGCCGATTGGCAGAGGAGGGCCGAACGGAGCCCGGGGCTGGTTTTGCCCTGCGCGTGCGGCGCCGCGACCAGGGTTTCCCGATCCGCTCGCAGGTGATCGCCGAGCTGGTGGGAACCGCCATTCTGGAGCGGACCGGCTGGGATCAGGTTGACCTCTCGAATCCGGCGTTGACCCTGTTCATAGAGCCCCACAAAGAAGCCATCTATGTCTGGACGCGCCGGGTTCGCGGACCCGGCGGTCTTCCGGTGGGGATTGCGGGCCGGCTGGTCGCGATGCTTTCCGGCGGCTTCGATTCGCCGGTGGCTGCCTGGATGATGGCAAGCCGGGGTGCATCGATGGATTTCGTCCATCTGACGCCTTCCCGTCCCGACCCCTCCTCACCCGCTGCCGGGAAGGCCGCCGAATTGGTCCGCGCCCTTTCGCGCTACACGGGCCGGTCACGAGTCGTGCTCGTCCCCTACACCCACTTCGATCTGAGGCTCACCGGCAGCCGGACTGGCCACGAGGCCGTGCTGTTTCGGCGGTTTGCCTTCCGCTGCGGGGAAGCCGTGGCCCGAAAGTTCGGGTCGGAGGCGCTCGCAACCGGCGACAGTCTCTCGCAGGTGGCGTCACAGACACTGGCAAACCTGATCAGCGTCGACGCGGCGGTGTCCCTGCCCGTCCTCCGCCCGCTGGTCGGGTTCGACAAGGCCGCAATCATGGACCGTGCACAAGAAATCGGGACCTGGGACATCTCCGCCATTCCGGCAAAAGACTGCTGCGCCCTGATTGCCGGGTCGCCCCGCACCCGCTCCGACCCCAAGCGGATCGCGCGCCTGGAGGAGCGACTGTTTCCGGATCCCGCGGAAGTCGTGAGGCTGTCGCTGCTGGAATCGGTAGTCGGCGTCTTCGAGGGCGGCGAGGAAGTCGAGGCGTTTGCCCCGGCGGCCAATCGGTTCGTCCGGGCCGCCGTCTCCGAATAGCGGTAACAGCCTGTGGTGAAACCCACGTGAGCGCCGAGACGGGCGAGGCGCCTGGCTGACAAGGCGCGTGAGGGAGGAATACCGAGTGTATTCCGACCGAAACGCAACGATGAGCGCCGCGTAGCGGCGCGTTTCAGCCGGGATGCATCGCCGTTCGAATGCCGCGTGACTTTTTCCACAGGCTGTTAAGGGAGGGCGGGAAGTTCCGTCTGTTGCAGGTCCGAGCGAGGGCCCGGTAGCATGGTTCTTGCTTGCCTCAGGGCAGTGCGAGGGGGTCAGTATGCGAGACTCTTCTTCCTGGTTGCTGCGGGTGCGTAGCGTCGTTCCGGTAGCGGCCGGATTGGTCCTGGTTGCCGCTACCGCCTTCTCGGCGCGGGGATCCCAAGCAGCGCCCGATCCCCCAGCAAAACCGTATTCCGTCTTCTTGTCGTACGCAGGCGAGGTGGATGCCGAGCTCGATGCCCGGCTGCGGAACGCAGTCGGCGCGCTTGAGACGGCGTTGGCTGAGTATCCGGACTGGTTCCGGCTCACGGACTCGCGAGACGAGGCGAACATTCGGGTGACCCTCTTCGATGCGCAGGCGGCGACCGGCGAGTTGCGCCACGTGGGCGGCCCGGCCGGATTCATCGCGAACCGCGTCTTCGAATCGCGGGGCCGGGACTTCTTTTCCTTTCAGGCTGTTGTTCGGGTGGACGGAAATCGGAAACAGATCAACGGTTCCGGCACCGGCGCGACCGAAGTGGGCAGTTTCCGGGATGCTGCGGCCGACTTCATGCGCCAGCTCGAGCAGTTCGCTGAAGAAAGCTACACCGGGTCCCGGTGAACCATGTCTCTCCGCCAGTTCGGTATCCGGACACGAACCGCGCCTCTCGCGCTCTTCGCTCTTGCGGCGTCTGTGACCCTCGCCGGCGGGCAGGAAAGAGCCCCCCGGCGTCCTCCCGAGCCGTTTCGGGTCTTTGCGTACTTCATCGAAACGGCCGATGCCGCGTTGAAGGCGAACCTCGAAGAAGCGATGCCGATGGTCCGGGAACGGGTCGAGCGGCGCAACAAGTGGTTCCAACTGGTGGACTCCGCCGAGACGGCCGAAATCACGCTGCGGATCACCCACTATCGGCAGGCGAACCTCAATCTATCGGTCAGAGGCGGCCGGACCAAAACGATGTACGATTGCTGGGCGACGGGGTACCACTACGTGGATGCGGTCGCCCTCGCCGGTGACCTAAGGGTGCCGCTGTCCGGGCTCGACCATCGGTGCGTCGAGACCGGACCCAGTCTTCAAAACGCCGCGAGTCATCTGGCGAAGGAGCTGGAGCGGTTCGCCAAGGACAACTACACCACCCTCGCCAAGCTGCGCGCTACGCCAGGGGCCGGGGAACGGCGGGACGGCGCTGGCGCGCCGCCGCCGAGGAACCCCTCCCCATGAATCCCGACTTCACGTCCGGCGGCATGACGATCCGCCACCGAGCGATCTCAGGGTGGGCGCCGTTCCTCGCGCTGGTTGTCCTGGCAGCCTGGGGCGCCCGGTCCGACGCCGGGAAGGAAAGAGCCCCCCGGCGTCCTCCCGAGCCGTTTCGAGTGTTCGTCCATGCCAGCGATCCGGCCGACGCCGCGCTGAGGGCGAAGCTCGAAGAAGTGATACCGATGGTCCGGGAACGGGTGGAGCGACGGCGGAAATGGTTCCGCCTGGCCGTCTCCGCCGAGACGGCGGACATCACCCTCCGCATCGTCAACTACCGGACCGGGCAGCACTGGAACCCCTTGTTCGACTGGACGTTGCAGGGCCGGGAGTTCCATTTCCTGGATGCGATCGTTCGGGGCGGCGGCGTCAGGGCGAGGCTTTCGGGACTGGATGAGCGTCCCGTGGACATCGGCCCCGCCCTTCGGAACGCGGCCAGCCACCTCGCGGAGGAACTGGAGCGGTTCTGCAAGGACAACTACGGCGCCCTCGAGCAGCTCCTCGCCACTGCGGGACCCCGCGAACGGCGCGACGGCGGAGCTTCGCCGCCGGCGAAGAACGCCTCCCCAAGCCGCCACTGACGGCTGTTCCCGGAAAGGCATCCCTCGCCCGGCATCGCGGAACATCCTGCCCCGGTCTACCGTGCAATGATTCCGGGGCGGGTCGCCCGTGTTTCCGGCTTCGCGCGCCACGGGGAGGCATCATGACCATCCACCGCTTTCAACATCCGCGACCGGCGGTCCCCGCCGGGCTATTGCTCCTGATGGCGTTCGCCGCTTCGGCGGCCGGCGCCAACGAACAGGCGCCGCGTCGCCCACCCGAGCCCTTCTCCGTTTTCGTCCATGCGAGCGATCCCGAGGACGCCGAGCTCAAGGAAGGGCTGGAGAAGGCGACGGGTGAAATCCGAGATCGCGTCCGCCGCCGGCGCGACTGGTTTCGAATCGCGGAGTCCGCGGACGGCGCGGACGTCACGCTTCGGGTCATCAACTACCGGAGCGCGCAGGTGATGCTGCCGAAGCTCGAACGGTTGATAATCAACGGCCGGGTGGAGTTGGTCGAGCGGAGCGAGATCGTCGAATTTCACTACGTGGACGCGGTCGCGCTGGCCGGCGGGGCGCGGGGGAGCCTGACCGGGCTGGACGAACGGGACAACGGACCCAGCCTGCGCAACGCCGCCAGCCACCTGGCGGAGGAATTGGAGCGGTTTTGCAAGGAAAACTATGCGGCCCTGACGAGCCCCCAGTAGACGGCCGGCGGCGCCCCTTCGCCGCGCTCCTTCCCCTGGCGCTCCTCGCGCTCGTGGTGAGCGGTCCGGGGTGTGCGCCGCCGGAAAGCCCCCGCGCGAAGAACGTCATCCTGTTCATCGGCGACGGGTTCGGGATGAACCAGCTCGCGCTGGGGGTGGCCTACGCCTCCGAGGTGCGGGGGCGTCCGCTCCGGATGTCCGAGCTGGCCGAGGTCGGGAGCGCGGGGTATTCGATTCCGTTCTCCTACGCGCGGATCACGACCGATTCCGCTGCCGCCGCCACGCAGATGGCTACCGGGCAGCGGGTACTCACCGAGACGCTCAGTGTGGATCCGGAAACCGCCGAGCCGATCCCTACCATCCTGGAGTGGGCCGAGGAGCGGGGCCTCGCCACCGGGCTCGTGTCCAACATGCGCCTGACGCACGCCACCCCGGCGGCCTTCGCCGTCCACGCGAAGTCGCGGTATGTCCCCGAGTCGGAGATCGCCGACCAGCTCTTCGGAGAGCCCCCGGTCGAAGTACTGCTCGGCGGGGGCGGCCGGGCCATGATCCCCGCGGAAACGACTCTCGGCGAGAGCGTCCCGGGGTTGCCGGCGGGGACCGACGGTCCTTCGAACCGGAGCGACGATCGAAACCTGATCGCTGAAGCGCGGGATCGGGGTTTCGCGGTGGTCGGAGATCGCGCCGGGCTGGAGGCGGCGCGCGGGGCGGAGCGTCTCGTCGGAATCTTCGCGGCCAGCCATCTGCCCTACGTGCTCGACCGGTCGTGGGAAGGACTTGATGACTCGGTACCGACGCTTGCCGAATTGACCGGAGCCGCGGTCGCGTCGCTCGAGGGAAACGAAGCCGGTTTCTTCCTCGTGGTCGAGGGGGGCCGCATCGACTATGCCGGGCACGACAACGATGCCGGGGCGATTCTCGCCGAGATCCTGGACTTCGACGAAGCGATCGGCGCCGCCTTCGATTTCGCCCGGGGCCGCGACGACACGCTGGTTCTCGTTACCGCGGATCACGGCACTGGCGGGTTCTCGTTCACCTACGCCGGAGGAGGGCCGGGCCCGCTGCCGGAGGCGGTGTCCTGGGACTACCGGGCCGGGCCCGAAATGGCCGGAACCCGCCACCTGGAGATGCTCGCCGCCCAGCGCCGCTCCCTGATCGAAGCGATGGCGGAAATCTCCTCGCCGGCCACCGGAGATTCGGTGCTCTCGGTGATCGAGGAAGCCACCGGGATCCGGCTCACTGACGAAGAAGCCGAGGATCTCGCCGGCCAACTCAACGAGGAAGAGCTTGCCCCCCGCGACTTCCCGGCCTACTACCTCGATCCCGTTTCCATTCCGGTGGCGCTCGCCGCGCGGAAGCTTGCGAACCACACCCAGGTGGTCTGGTCCACCGGCGGACACACGTCCGAGCCGGTGCTGCTGCTCGGTTTCGGGCCGGGCGCCGACGGGGTGCTCGGCATCGGGGAGAACACCCGGGTGCACGAAATCATCCACAATGCCCTCGCGCCGAACTGACCCGGACCCGGACACCGCGGCGCCCGGGAGGTCAACGGCGCTTCGCGGTTCCCGCGTCCGCGAGCCGCAGCAGCGAATCGCGGAGGGTGCTCTCCGCCGGAGCCGGGTCGGCGAGCAGCAAACGCGCCGCGTGGTTCGTGACTGCGGCGACGGCGAGGCTCACTCCGGAGAAGTTCTTTTCTCGCGGCAGCGGCGGGAGGGGCCGGGCCCAGGGCGAGGCGATCAGCACCCGCCCGCGCCGGGCGAGTTGGCCGTAGTCCAATCCGGCGTCGGCCTCGACGGCGAGCAATCCCGGCAGCTGAGACAGCGCCCCGGGCACGAGAAGCTTGCTGTCCCGGCTTCTCGGAGCGACCAGCGTCAGTCCCGCTTCGCCCGCTTCCTGCCACGAGGCCTCGAGGGCCTCTTCACCCTCGGGGTCGCTGCCCACCGCAACGCCGGCGCTCAGATTGATCATCCCGGCGCCCTGGTCTACCGCCCAGCGAATCCCGGCGGCGAGGCACTGGGGCGGAGCGTCCGTCCGGCGGCCGAAGACCCGCACCGACAAGAGCTCGAAGCCGTCTCGCGGCAGGTCGTCCGAAATGGTCGCGGCCACCGCGGTGCCGTGGCCGATTTCGTCGGTCCAATCGGCGACGCGACCGCCTGCCAACCGCGCTCTGCCCTCGCGCCACGACATGCGGACGCCTCCCGCGACCGGCCCCACGTGCCGGTGCGCGGGATTGATTCCCGTATCGAGAACGGCGATGCGAAGCGGTTTCACCGCGGTTCTTCCCGGGTTCAGTCCGCGCCCTTGATGCGGCCGTCGCGGAGCACGAGCACCTGGTCGGCAGCCTGGGCGAAGGCCCGCCGGTGGGTCATCACCAGCGCGGTCCGCTCTTTCAGCCACGGGACCAGCCGTTCGACAAGGAGCGCTTCCGTTTCCCGGTCGAGCGCCGAACTCGGCTCGTCCAGCAGGACCAGGGCAGGGTCCGCCAGCACCGCGCGGGCGATGGCGATTCGCTGTCGCTGCCCGGCGGATAGTTGCTGACCGCGTTCTCCGACCACGGTTGCCAGACCCTCTGGGAGGCTCGCCACGAAGGCATCGATTGCGGCCAGCCGCAACGCTTCGGCGACCTCCGCCTCACCGGCTTCGGGGCATCCATAGCGGACGTTTTCAGCGACGTCCGCATGCCACAGGAAGGGATCCTGCTCGACAACCGAGACGCCACGCCGAAGCTCGGTCAGGGACAGACGCCGGATGTCGGCGCCCCCCCAGTGGATCCTGCCGCCGTCCGGGTCCAGGCGCCGCAGGATCAGGTCGGCGAGGGTGGTTTTTCCCACCCCGCTCGGCCCCACCAGAACGGTGAGCGAGCGTTCGGGGAGGGTGAGCGAGGCGCGGTCCAGGACCGGCTTCTCCCCTCGGCCGTAGGAAAGCGAGACACCCTCCACCCGCAGTGGTCCCCGGGGTTTGCCCGCGGGGACCGGATCCTTTGGGTCTTCGACACCGGGCGGTTCGTCGAGCAACTCGAAGACCCGCTCGAACGACGCTCGGGCCGCGCGCAGGCCGAGGTACTGGCCGAGGAGGCCCTGCACCGGCCCGAAGAGGCGCATCTGATACGTCATCGCGGCCCCGAGGGTGCCCAGGGTGAGATTGCCCTCGATCACCTGGTAGCCGCCGTAGAGGAACGCCGCCGCCGAGGCGATCGAAACCAGGGAGGCCGGGATTCCGGAAGCCACGTACGTCGTCCGCCGCGCTCGCAGCAAAGAGCCGATGAACCGGTCGTTCTCCGAGCGGAAACGGCCGGCTTCGCGTTCCTCCTGGCCGAAGGCGACCGTCTGCCGCATTCCGAGTACCGATTCGACCAGCACGCTGCCCACCGAGGCTCCGGCCTCCCGGAGTCTCCGGTTGTCGTCGGTTACCCGCGTCCGGAGCCCCTTCAAAGCGGCGGCGGCGAACGGCAGGACGACCACCGCGGGCACGAGCAGTGCGGGCGCGAGGAAGATCAGCAGCGACAGCGCGACCACCAGTCCCACTACGTTCTGGGTGAGGGAGAGCAGCAGGTCTCCGGCGGTCCGTTGCAGTTCGGAGACGTCGGTATTGAGCCGGGACAGCAGATCTCCGGTGCGGGCGCCCGCGAAGAACCGCGGTGAGAGACTCTGCAGTCTCCGATAGACCGTCAGCCGGAGATCGAACAGCGCCCGGGCGGAAAGGCCGACGTAGCGGTAGCCGATGAACGAGGTCAACACGAGGCCGCCGATCTGCATCGCCGCCATCAGCGCCGCGATCTGCACGAGCAGCAGGAAATCGCCGCCCAGCAGAGCGCCGTCGAGCAGGGGAACGAGCAGCAGGGGCCAGAGCTGTCCGGGCAGCCCCGCCAACAGCGAGAGCACGAGGACCCCCGAAAGCCGCCGCCAGTAAGGGAGCGCCAGCCGGAACGCCCGCCGGTAGATGTCAGGTCGACGGGGGGCAGAGGCCTTGTCGAGCGTCGTGATCACGTTTCGTCGTCCCGGCTCGAGCCTGGCGCCATCCGGCAGTCGGCAGCGGCGCGCGTTTCGCTGCCCTTGGGGCGGCGAGGTGCGCTAGCAGCCTGTGGTGGAACTCGCGTGAGCGCCGAGAGCGGTGAGGCGCCCGGCTGACAAGGCGCGCGAGGGAGGAATACCGAGTGTATTTCGACCGAAGCGCAACGCAGAGCGCAGAGCGGCGCGGTTCAGCCGGGATGCAACGCCGCTCGAGCCCCCACCGGGAGAACTGGGCCGCGTGAGTTTCACGACAGGCGGCTAAGGGCCCCTATCGGGAGGACCAGCCGCGCTCGCGTCAGTTTCCGGTAGTGGCCCGGTAGCGGATCGGATGCGGGGGGATCATGAAGTCGCCCCCGGCGAAGATCTCGGTTTCGCGCTCGAGCGTGGCGGCGTCGTACACATACATCGTGTCTCCGACACCGGACACGAAGAGCCGTTTCCCGTCAGCCGAGACGATCATGGAGATGTTGGCTCGTCCCCGCTCGAAGCCCTTTTTCCGGAGGATGACCTCCCGGCTGTCCATGTCGATCACGGCGGCGTCGCTGAGCCCGGCGTAGCCGCGCTTGCCGTCGGGAGAGAGTGCGAAACGGGCGAGGCGCATGGAGGGCCCGACCTCGTAGTGACGAAAGGTCTTGTCGGGCAGCCGGATTTCCAGAATTCCGAAGAGATCCATTCCCTGGAGGGGCTCCGTCGTCCGGTACACACCGAAGAGGCGGCCCGGCTCGATCTCGCTCAGCGAGTGGCCGCGCACCCCGCCATAGCCGGGGGCCAAGGGGCGGTCCAGTTCGATTCGGTCCGTTTCCTCGAAGGTCTCGGTATCCAACTCCACGATCTGGTCGTTGACCAGGTACATCGACGAACCGTCGGGGCTGAAGTGGATGTTGGGACGCCAGTCGCTGGCGCCGCCGAGCGGAATCTGGTGGATAACCTCACGGCGCTCGCGGTCGAAGACCCAGATCTCGGAAGGGGTCTTGTGGATGAAGCGATCGGGTTCGAGGTCCACCACGACGGGAACGAGGAAAATCCGCCGGGCTCCCGGGCCCGGAACCGCACTCATGAAACGCACGCGCCGGCCCACGGTGCTCAGCCGGAAGTCGTCCACCACGGCCATCTCGGCGGTGTCGAAGACTTCCACGGACTCCATCCGTCCGGTGACGGCGGCGAGGTAGCGCCCGTCGGCGGTCCACCGATTGTTGGTGGCCGCTCCGTGCCGCAGGTTTCCGACCTTCTCGAAGGTCAGGGTCTGCTGGTCGAAGGTGAGGAGCTGATCGGGCCAGATGCCCGCCAGAAACCGGTCGGCGTCCTGTCCGCTCGCCGGGCCGACAGCGAGCGCCAAGGTCCCGAGCGCGAGGAGGAGCGGCTTGATCTTCATGAACTGGAAATCTCTAACTGGAAAGCTCTAACCTGGAACGGCGGGGAGACGCTGCTCCTTATGGGAATACCAGGTCGATTTCCCTCCAATCCTGGGTGGCCGACGCACAGTTCTTGTGCCAGTCCGGGCTGTTGTTGAGGTAGTCGGGGACCTGGGCGGGCCAGTAGCAGGTCTTGTAGCAATCGTAGAGATCCCGCTCCATGGGTTGGCAGAGCGCGGCAGTCCCGCCCGTCGCATCTACCTCCCAGCCCGGGGAGAAGATGGTCGTACAACCGGACGGGTAGTGGGGCCCAGGGTCGTCGGCGGTGGCGCGCGCCGCGCCGCCGCCCTCAAGCCATTCGGTCGCGAAGCGGGCCTTGAGGTTCTTGGGGGCGAGGTGTTTCATGGTTGCCTCCTAGGGGGTCTGCCGCGCGGCGTGCAGCATTCCCTCGAAGCGGGTCAGGAACTTCGGACTCCGGTCGAGGATGCGACCGTAGGCGGAAAGACCGAGCGCCGTCCAGTCGCGGATCCAGTCGCAATAGTGCAGGTTGGGGTGGAAGCGGTCGCCGTAGCGGACCTGAGCCTCGTGGTAGCAGCCGCCCGAGCACAGGCTGCGGACCCAACACTGGCTGCAGTCGGTACGGGCGTCGATGTGCGCCTTCTTCAGGTGTTCGGCGCGCTTTTCCTCGTCAATGCCGGTGGCCACATGGCCGAGGTCGTGATCGCCGGAACCGGCGAAGCGGTGGCAGAGGCCAACCTCGCCGCCGGGGGCGACTCCCACGAGGCCGAGTCCCGCCCCGCACGGATACGCCTTGCTGACGCCCTCGTGGATTTCGCCGAGAAGGTCGCTGAGGTTGGAAAAGCCGAGGTACCGGCCCTCGACGGCCGCCTCCACATAGTCGTCGGCGAGACCCCGGAACTGGTCGAGCAACTCGTCGAAGCCATCATCGCCGAGCGCGTAGTCCTGGTCGGGGGAGGAGGTCACCGGAGCGAAGCCGACCTCGTAAAAGCCCAGTCCGATCAGATGCTCGAAGATGCGGGGGACGTCGAGGTTCTTCGAGGTGACCGTCACCCGGGCGCCGACCGGCCGCTTCTGAACCTTCAAAAACTCGGCGATCCGGGGGGCGATCACGTCGTAGCTTCCCATTCCGCTGCGATACACCCGCATGGAGTCCTGGAACTGCTTGTCTCCGTCGACTGAAATCGTGACTCCGATCCTGTTGTCGGCAATCCACTGGGAGATTTCGCGGGTCAAGAGGGTGGCGTTCGTCGTCAGGCTGAAGTCCACCCGCTTGCCAGCTTGGCTGGCCTGTGCGCGGGCGTATTCCACGGTCGGGCGGATGACCCGCCAGTTGAGCAGCGTCTCGCCGCCGAAGAAAGTGACCTGAAGATCCTTTGCCTCGCGGGAGTCCGTGATCAGCCGGTCCACCGACTGCCGCGCCACCTCCTCCGTCATCGCTGCCGGAACCTCCGCCGGGGCGATGCGGTCGTCGCCGTACTCGTAGCAGTAACGGCAGGCGAGGTTACAGGAATTCGTGATGTTCAGCACGACGGTGCGGATCGGCGGCGGCCCGTCCACTTCCTGAAGGCCGCCGAGTGGAATGAGTGGGGTGCCCTGGCGGGCCACGGCCCCGACCCCCGCGAGTTCGCGGAGAGCCGCTTCTTCTTCGGGGTTTTCGACGAGCGCGGCCGGAGGCTTCGGCCCTCCGGCGAGTCGGTTGAGCAACCGTTCACTGACATCGTCGAGTTCGAAGATCATCGAGGAAGGGACGAGGAAGGCGTAGTTCCGCTCGCCGCCATGGAAGCGGTGCATCTGAGTCGCCTCGACGAGAGTCTCGGGCGGTTGTGGGGTAACGGTCATTGCTTGGCCCTTTGCGGGAACAGGTCCCAGTAGAGGAAAACCGGCGGGGCGACCACCAAGCGGGCCCGGTCCCGGAGCGTTTCGCCGTTCTCCGGATCCTCGTGCTCGGCGACCACCCAGACATCTCCCATGTTGTCGGCCATCAGTTCCCGTTCGGGGTTCGGGCCGTCGAGCCCCGGAGTGAACAGGCCGTTTGCGTCGATGTTTCCCACGAAACGCGTATCGGCGTCCTCGTCGCGGATGTAGTACTCCTCGGTCGTCCAGGTGACTTCCACGGGTCCGAGCGCCACGTCGTCAGCGGTCAGCCGCTCGTTGTCCGGCCCCCGGTGCCAGCCGTTCGCCTCGAACTGCACGAACTGTTTGGGCGCCGCCGCGCCGCCGACCCGGGAGAGCGCCATCGCGGGGGTTACCCGGATGTAGTCCACCCGGTCATGGACGGCGAAACCGTCCACCAGCCGGATGCCGCCGGCGGAGACGTCGCGGTATCCGAGCGGCGCCCCGGCGTCGATCACGAGATCCACCAGCAGTTCCATCTCCGAAATCCGGCGGGCGGTCTCGACCGCGATGCCGGAGCCGAAGTCGAGCGTGGAGGCGGCGTTGTCGTCGAAGCCGGCCCCGATGAGCCGCACCCCGCTGGCAGTCGCTCCCGCGCGTCCGGCGGGAGGCCAAGCGGCGGCGATCTGCACCCCGGCCGGGGAGCGGGTGAGCGTCACGTCGATGCCGTCCTCGCCGAACCGTCCGCGGAACAGCCGGCCGGTGAGGGTCCTCCCGTCATCCGAGAGCATCAAAACGGCGCGCCGTTCCTGGAGCTGGTCTCCTTCCGATCGGCCGCGGAAGGAAAACCCGCCGTAGAGCACGCCGGCCCCGAGCCGCCGTTCCGTGGTTCCGTCGCCAAGGATCAGGTTCGCCTCGTAGCCGTAGTTGCCTTCGGAATCGTCGTCAGCACGGAACTCGACAATGCCGCCGATCGGCGCCCCGCCCGGACGATCGCCTTGCAGGAACCAGCGACCGGCGATGCCAGCGCCCGGCCCCTTGGCGCGATAGGCGCGCCAGGCCTGCGTCTCGAAGGGGTATTTCTCCTTGATCTGGTCGAGGGCGCGGTCCACCGCCCAGCGCTCGGCGCCGCGCTCGCCCCGGAAAGTCTGGCCTTCGATGGCTGGGAAATACCCCACGTGCATTCCTTTCAGCAGATCCCATTCCTCGCCGGTGCGGCGCTGGGTGCGGAAACGCGCCGTGAGATGGCAACGGGAACAGGTGGCCTCCAGCAACTCTTCGTCCTCGCCGAAGCTCTCCTGGAAAGGCCGCTGTTCGGCGAGGTAGAAGTAGGGGCGCTCTTCCTCGGGGGCGAGTCCGTGGTTGTCGGTCAGGTACCGCACCGCCTCGCGCGCGTCTTCCGGGGAGAGGTTGACATTGCCGGTCCGGATCATCCGGATGATGGTGAGCTGCCAGCCCTCCGCCGACTTCCGCTGCCAGGAAATCCGGGACATGCGTCCGGCGTCATCGGACGCGTGGCAACTGCCGCAGGCCGCCTCAATGAGTGGGCTCCTTACCGGGATGCCGTCTTCCGCGCCGGCCAAATTGGCGGACCCGATGAGGGAAACGGCGGCAATTGCGACGGCAAAGGCGGCTGTTCGCATGGAGCACGCCATAGTATGGGTTCTCCTTCTCGTGCGCCACCGGCCGGGAGGTGGCCGGTCCTCCGCGTTTCAGTCACGCAGATCGACCAGCGTCTCGGGGCCTCGCGATTTCGCCTAGCGGGCTCGGGTGGTACAAAGGGCCCATGTTGAACGCTATCTCCCGACGAGGTTTTCTGGGCGCCGCCGGCGCCTCCGCTGCGGTCTTCGCACCCCGGGCCGTGAAAGGGTTCACCGGTTCCGAGATCGAGACCCTGACCGGCGGCCGAGCGGTCGCCGAGTTCGGGATCTCGATGTGGGACCTGGACACCCCCTCGCTGCTCGTGGACCTCGATGCCCTGGAGGCGAACATTGCCGCCATGGCGCACACCACCCGTGCGAACGGCATCGTGCCGCGTCCCCACGCCAAGACGCACAAGTGCCCGGCGATCGCCCGGATGCAGCTCGACGCCGGGGCAGTGGGGATTTCGGTCGCGAAGGTGAGCGAGGCGCAGGCGCTCTTCGACCACGGGATCGACCGGCTGCTCCTCACCACGAGCAACGTAACCCCGTTCAAGATCCGGCGGGCAATGGGGCTCCGCAAGCAGTGCAGCAGGTTCGTTCAGGCGACCGACACTCCGGAGAACGCCCGCGCCCTCTCGGCGGCGGCGGTTGCCGCCGGGATCATGGCCGAGGTCGCGGTGGACGTGGACCCGGGCGGACACCGGACCGGAATCACCCCCGGCGAGCCGGCGCTCGCCCTCGCGCAGCTCGTGGATCAGCTCCCCGGCCTCGAGTTGCGAGGGTTGCTCTGCTACGACGGCGGTTCGCAGCACGTCAAGGGTTTCGAGAAACGAAGGGCGCAGACCCTCGAACGCCTGGCGGCGGCGGCGGACAGCTGCGACCGGATGCGCGCTTCCGGGCTCGATACCGGGATCTTCAGCGGTGGGGGAACCGGCACCTACAACATCGACCACGAGACCGCCGGGCTTACCGACGTGCAGGTGGGCAGCTATGTCTTCATGGACGCCCAGTATCTGGAGATCGGCGGAGCCACTGATCCCGAGGTCTATACCGACTTCCAGCCGTCGCTGACGATCCTCGCCACCGTGCTGAACGCGCAGTACGAGGGACGCGCCACCACCGACGCCGGCGCCAAGGCGTGCACCATCAACCGACCCTGGGCAATCGTGAAGGGCGAGACCGGGATGAGCTACACCTCGGGCTCCGACGAGTTCGGGACGATCCGCTACGAGGACCCGAGCCGGACGTACCAGGTCGGGGACAAGCTGGAGCTGATCGTCTCCCACTGCGATCCGGTGGTGAACCTCTACGACCGGATGTACGCGGTTCGGGGCGGGCTGGTGGAGGCGGTCTGGCCCGTCGCGGCGCGCGGAATGTCCGCTTAAATCGGTCCGGCCCGGTCCGGGGCGGCGAGGAGGAATCCCTCGGCGACGAGCCAGGCGAGCGCGGCCCGCACCGCAGGTTCGGGGGCCGGAAACGCTTCGAGCGTCCGGCGGATCCCGCCCAGGGCGCACGCGGTCCGGAACAGCTCGGCGAGCGCGATCCCGGCGACCCGGTGGGCCGGCCGGAAGCGGTCGGGCCGGACCACCACTTCGGCAGGGACGATCCAGTCGGCTTCCAGGACCCCCTGCACATCGACGTGTGCTCCGGTGGCCGGAGTGAGACGGCCGTCCCTCGGGAGTCGCGGTGGCGGCGCCAGCGACGGCGCCTTTTGGGAGCGCCGGCGCCAGAATCTCCGCTCCGCGAATCGTTCTTCCTCCGCATAGAAGCCGGCGATCCGCTGACCGGCCTCGATGGCCAGTCCGCGTTCCTTCGCCGCGTGGAAGGAAAAGGCGAGGCGCGCGTGCTCCGGGCGTTCGAGGGCAGTGCGCAGGACAATCGCCCCGGTCAGCCCGGAATCCATCGCTTTCGTCGTCCCGAGTCCGGAGAGAGGGTCGAGCGCGCTCGCGGCGTCCCCGAGGGCGACCGGCGGCGAACCCTCCAGGGTCGCAGCAGCCCCCAACCGGTATGACGTCACGTCCGCCGCCCGAACCGGGGTGAGAAGGTCATCGGTGACGAAGCCTTCGAGATCCACACCGCGGAGCGCTTCGTGGAACCGGTTCTCAGGATTCCCGGAGGCGTCGTCTCTATCCAGCATCACCGTGACGTCCCGCCGGCCGCCAATGACGGGAGCGCTCCACACCCAGCCATCCGGAAACGTCTCGACCAGCGTTCCTTCCCGGTTTCCGGGCGCGAAGTGCGCGGTGAGCGCCGTCGTCCGATAGTCGGGCCAAACCCGCTTGCGTCGCGTCAGAACACCGCTTCGTCCGGAGGCATCGACGAGAGCCCCGGCGACGATCCGCAGATCGCTTTCCCCCGGCCGCCGGACCACCAGCGCGGCGGTCTCGTTGTCGGTGTCCGGCGCGGCCGACCCCCCGACAATTCGAGCCCCCGCACGGCGCGCCTCGTCCAGTGCCCAGTCATCGAGCCGGTCACGCCGGACGAGCCGCTGGCCCTCGCCGGCGCCCGGTTCCGGTTGGGCCGGGATCCGGTCTTCGCGTCCGCCCCAACGGACGAAATGGTCGTCCGGGCGCGGGGCGTAGACCGAATCCGGCAGCTCGAGGCCGTAGGAGCCGAGGAGGCGCGGGGCGGAGGCGGAAAGGCTCTCCCCGAGATGCTGGCGGCGACCACGCGGGTGGTGGATCAGGACCACCTTGAGGCCGAAGACCGCGAGCTGGCGGGCGGCGAGGGCGCCGGCCGGTCCGGCTCCCACGACCGCGACATCGGTAACGAGCGGGGACATCGCGGTCCCGGAAGGCGCGCTTAGCGCTTCCGGGCGCCCACCCGGGCGCCCACCCGGGCGAGCGCCTCTTCCACCCCGGCCAGGACGAGTTCGCGCTGCGCCTCGTTCAGCCAGTCGTCGCGGCCTTCCATCGCCTCTCCGAAGTCCTGGATCATCTGTTCCATATAGGACCGGTCGGCTTCCACCGCGATTTCCCGGCCATCGAGCAGCACGTACACCGGCGAGGAGTGGGCGAAGAGGGAACTGTCGGTCGTCCATACGGACCGCGGGCCCTCGGCGCGGACCGCGATCCAGGCGCTGCCTCCGAGTTCGAGTTCTCCGGAGATCTCCAGCGCGAAGGGGGAGCCGTCCACCGCGTCGGCCGCGGGATCCCCGGCCGCCTCGCGCCAGACCGAACCGTTCACGAGCACCGAGAGCCTCTCCATGGGGACCGCCGAAACCGCCCGCGCCCGCACCGTGAGGGTGGTGGGACCGCTACGGTCGATCGCTTCCCCCATTCCGTGGCCGTCCACGTCCAGTTCAAGCAGCGGGCCGTTCGTGGAAAAGCTGCGGGCTTGCCGGAGCCCGAGGGCCCAGGCCTCCGGGCCGGCGCCTTCCGGAAGATGCACATAGGTTCGGCCGGTGCCGAGGGGCGGATCGCGGGAGGTGTCCGAAAAGGTGTCCGAGCCTCCCGCGGCGGCGAGCCGGAAGCCGGCATTCAGTAGCCGGGCATAGATCGCGGCCGATCCGGTCTCGGAACTCGGAATACAGTTGATGTCGAAGAAATCGACCACCCCGAGCGCCGCGTCGAGCGGGATCTCGGAAGGTGAGGCGCCGGTGAAGGGCACTCCCTCCGCGAGATAGGCGAAGTAGGGATGCGGCATCCCCACTACGACCTGGTCTCCCTGTTCGGCCTTGAGGCGCCGGATGTACTCGTAGAGCGGCGGGAAGGGCGCCTCGCGCGCCGTGCCGCGGACGCCGGTGGCGAGCGGGAAGAACAGGGTCTCCGGGTTCAGGAAGGTCCGGTGGCCGAAGGGCATCCGATATTCCTGGCCGTAGCGGAGAAAGACGCGGCCGGTGGACGCCGGGTGCCGGCCGGCGACGAAACGGGCTGGATCGCCCATGGTCCGTGAACCGTCCACGTGGATCAGCGCGTGGACCACTTCCAGCGCTTCCGCCTCCGCCTGGGCCACGAGGTCGTCGGGGGTGATTCGCAGGTCACCGGCGTGGAGGTCATGGACGTGGGTGTCGCCGGACACCCAGTTCCTTTCCCGGAGGTCGGTGAAGCGTTCGAGATCCGCCTCGATGCGAGTCTCCTCGCCGGAGCGGATCGCGACCTCACGTTCCCACGGCCGGAACTCGACTCCCCGCTTGAGCCGGACAGTCCCCGGGCCCGGGGGTAGCTCCAGTGAGAACTCCTCAGCGGCGTGGAAATAGTGGGTTTCGGTATAGGAGACGATTCGGCGGAAGGCGCCGCGCGGAGCGTGGCTTCTTCCGTCCGCTCCCAGGACGGTCGCCCGGGCCGCTTCGCTCAGCCGGACCCGCAGGCGCCCCCAGGCCGGACCCGCGCGTCGCAGGCCGGTGACCGGGAGCGGGCGCGCGGCTCCGCCGTGGACGCCGATCACCTCGAGTGCCGGACGGCCGTCCCGATTCGTGGTGAAGACGATCTCGTCTCCATTCGGCGACCACGCGGGATCTTTCTCGTCCCAGTCTTCGTCGCGGGTGAGCCGGAACGGCAACCCTCCGTCCGCGGGAAGCAGGAAGAGGTCGTAGCTGCCCCGGATGTCGGACGCGAAGGCGATCAGGCGCCCGTCCGGAGATACCGCGGGACGGGTCCGGAAGGTGGTCTCCTCGACGTGGAGCTCGCGATGGTCGTCGGCGCCCTCGATACGAAAGATCCCGCCGGTCCCGGGATGGTCCGACCGGTTGGAAACCGCGACCAGGAAACCTCCCGGCAATTCTCCAAGGTCCGGGTCTCCAAAGTCCGAGCCCGCTCCAAAGTCGGGGCCGGGGTCCGGCTGGATCTCGTTGGAATCGCCGCCCCAGACGAGCACGTCCGAACCGTCGGCATCGACCGCCCGAATGTCGAAACTGCCCGACTGCGCCGACGAATACACGACGCGGCCACCCGCCGCGGCCCGCGGATGGAAATCCATGGCGGGGTGGTTCGTGAGTCGGTCGGGGATCCCTCCTCCGCTTGCCAACCGGTAGATGTCGAGATTTCCCTCAACGTCGCGCGAGAACACCACGAGCCGGCCGTCCGGCGACCAGTCCGGCTCGAAGTCGTAGGCCGGCGTCTGGTCTTCCGGTCCGCCGGTGAGTTGGCGGGCCTCCCCACCAGTCGCCGGAACGGACCAGATGCGGCCGTCGAGAGCGAATGCGATCTCGCTTCCGTCAGGAGACCAGGAGGGGTACGCCGGCCACGAAGTGACGCGGGGGACCAGGTAGTTCTCCACCCGGATCTGGCCGCCGGCCACCGCCGGGTAGCGGAGGGGGCTCATCTGCCCCGCCTCGGCCGGGATCGCGATCCAGATCAGCGCCAGCGCGGCGCCGGCGACAAAAACGGTCTTCCTCAGGTCGCGAGAATTTGGCACGAATCCGCGTCCCCATGCGCCCGGGTGATCTCCGGCTGGATCGTCACGTGACGGATGCCGAAGCGTTCCCGCAGCAGTGCGGTCGCGCTCTTCAGGATGGCGTCCGGGTGCGTGTTCGCTTCGATGTCCGCATGGCAACTGAGCGAGACGAAACCGCTGTTCACCGTCCAGATGTGGAGGTCGTGGATCCCTCGGATACCGGGTAGGGAAAGCAGACCCGAACGCACTTCCTCTCCGTCGACGTTGGCCGGGGTGGCGAGCATCAACACGGAGATGCTGTCACGGAGCAGCCGGACTCCCGAGAGCACCAGCAGGCCGGCAATTCCGAGGGAGACGAGCGCATCCACGGTGTTCCAGCCCGTGAATTGGATGACGAGGGCCGAGACGATGACCCCCGCCGAACCGAGGGTGTCACCGAGTACGTGCAGGAAGGCGCCCCGGATGTTCAGGTTGCTGTGCTGGTGGTGGCCCAGCAGCTTGAGGGCGACGAGGTTCACGATCAGGCCGATGATGGCGATGATCAGGACCGGTAGCGCGGAAACTTCGACCGGATGACCCAACCGGGCAATGGCGCGGGTGCCCACCCAGCCCGCGATCCCCAGCAGGAACAAGGAGTTGAGGAGCGCCGCGAGGACCTCGGCGCGGTGAAATCCGAACGTGCGGCGCGCGGTCATCGGGCGGGTCGCGAGCCAGGCGGCCAGGAAGGACACGCCGAGCGCGACGCTGTCGCTCAGCATGTGTCCCGCGTCGCCCTGGAGAGCGAGGCTGTTGGCGAATATGCCTCCCACAAACTCCACGACCGCGATCGTCAGCGTGCAGACGAGAGCGGCGGCCAGCGCCCACCGCGAAGGCAATTTCGCACCTTGTGCAGGGGCCAGCGCGTCGTGATGATGTTGATGCGACATAGCGCCTGCTTAGCGACCAGTGGACAAGGTGACGTGAGCGCAGAGACCGGCGAGGCGCCCGGCTGACAAGGCGCGCGAGGGAGGAATACCCGAGTGTATTTCGACCGAAGCGCAACGATGAACGCAGCGCAGCGGAGTGTTCAGCCGGGATGGATCGTCGGTCGAACGCCGCGTCATCTTGTTCACTGGTTGCTGAGGAAGTATTGCGTAACGCCACCGGCTAGAATGAGTCTGAATCCTCTGATTGACCGCCGCCGGTGGCGAGCCCATCCCCGGGAGTAGTGCTGAGTATGGCTGATGGTAAGACGCTCGAACTGACGAGCGACAATTTCGATGCGACGGTCGGCGGTGACCAGCCGAGCCTCGTGGATTTCTGGGCCGAATGGTGTGGCCCCTGCCGGATGATCGCGCCGGCCATTTCGGAATTGGCGGAGGATTTCGACGGCCGGGCGGTGGTCGGCAAGGTGAACGTGGATGACGAGCCCCGGATCGCCGAAAAGTTCCGGGTCCGCTCCATCCCGACCCTGCTCTTCTTCCAGAAGGGCGAAGTTGTGGGCCAGATCGTCGGCGTCCAGTCGAAGGCGAATCTGGCCGCCCGCCTCGACGCGCTGATCGGATGACGCCCTGATCGGATGACGCCCTGATCGGATGACGCGCTGATCGGGTGACGCGCTGATCGGATGACGCGCTGATCGGGTGACGCGCTGATCGGATGACGCGCTGATCGGATAAGGACCGAGGTCCGGGTCACGACCCGGGTTCCTCTGGTACCGTCCCCGGCGCATTCGGGAGGCGTCTCATGATCAGTCCGGCGCGACGTTTGTCGGCCGTCTCAAGAGGGCGATCGGCGCTTCTCCTGGCCACGCTGGTCCTGGCTTGGTCCGGGTGTGGCCCAAGTGGACCTCCGGGGCTTGCCATCACGAATGCCCGCATCGTGGATGGCGTGGGAACGCCCTCCTTTTCCGGGACGGTTCGGGTGGTGGATGGGCGAATCGCCGAGGTGGGCGCCGATACCACGGCGCTCTCCGGAGACACCGTGCTCGACGCCGAAGGCCTGGTCCTCGCGCCGGGGTTCATTGATACCCACAGCCACGCCGCGTCCAACCTGTTCGAGCGTCTGGACGCGACTGCAGCGGTGAGCCAGGGCATCACCACCCTGGTGGTGGGACAGGACGGCGGCTCACCGCATCCGCTCGCCGACTTCCGGACCCGTTTCGAACGATCCCCGGCGACTGTGAACGTCGCAAGCTACGTCGGTCACAACACCCTCAGGGAACTGGTGATGGGGGAGGACTTCCGCCGCGAGGCGACCGCGGACGAGATCGCCGGGATGCGGACGCTTCTGGAAGCAGATCTTGCCGCCGGGGCGCTCGGGCTCAGCACGGGTCTGGAGTACGACCCGGGCATCTACTCGCACCCCGACGAGGTGCTGGCGCTTGCGCGGTCGGCGGCAGAGGTCGGCGGTCGCTACATCAGCCATCTGCGGAGCGAGGACCGCTGGTTCTGGGACGCGGTCGAGGAGATCATCCGGATCGGCGAGGAAACCGGGATGCCGGTGCAGATCTCGCACGCCAAGCTCGCACTTCAGAGCCTGTGGGGCGAAGTTCCCCGCTTTCTGAGCCGGCTGGAAGAGGCGCGGGCCGCTGGCGTGGACATCACGCTGGACGTCTATCCCTACCCGTACTGGCAATCCACGCTGACCGTGATGTTTCCGGATCGGGACTTCACCGATCTCGAGGAGTCCCGCTTCGTGGTCTCCCAGCTCGCCCTCCCCGAGGGCATCCTGATCCCGATCTATGCGCCGGAACCTTCCTACGCCGGCCGGACCTTGGCCAGCATCGCCGAAGAGCGCGGCGAAGAGCCGGCGGTGACCCTGCTGGAACTGATCCAGCAGGCGGAAGCGATGCGCGCCGATCCGGGTTTCGACGCGGAAACCAGGGTGGAGTCGGTGATCGCCACCGGCATGGAGGAGGATGACATCGCCGCCATCTTTGCCTGGGAACACGCCAACCTGTGCACCGACGGCGCACTCTTCGGGGCCCATCCCCGCGGGTTCGGATCCTTCCCGCGGGCGATCCGGCAGTTTGTCCGCGAACGCGGGATCCTCACGCTGGAGGAGGCGGTGCGCCGGATGACTTCGTTGGCTGCCGATCACCTGGGCTTCGCGGGCCGGGGTCGCATCGCCCCCGGAATGGCAGCCGATCTGGTTCTGTTCGACCCGGAAACGGTCACCGACCAAGCCACTCCAGAGTCTCCCCACGAACTCTCGGTTGGCATCCACCACGTTCTGGTGGCGGGACGAACCGTGTTCGAGGAGCGCCGTGCTACCGGCGCGCGTCCCGGCGTATTCCTGGCGCGCTGAACCCGCGTTCGTTTCCGTATACCCTGTCAGTCCCGCTGCGGCCCGAGGCGACTGTCCCGGCGGCGGCTGGCCACCGGCGGGAAGTGCCCATGACGGCTTACGCGAACCGGTGGCTTTCACTGGGAAACCTGTTGTTGGTGTCCGGTCTCTTGTCGATCGGTTGCGGTGGTGACGGAACGGCGCCGACGACACCCGAGCCGCCCGCGCCCGCCCCTCCGCTCGACGTGCCCTTCGGGGTCACCGATCTCGAAGAGGGACAGGGTCCGGGGGTGCAGGACGGCTGGTTGCTTGCGATCGCCTACACCGGATGGCTCTACGACCAGGCCGCCCCTGACAATCGAGGCCAGGAGTTCGCCTCCGCGGCCGCGGACGCACCGTTCCCATTCCGGCACGGGGTGGGACAGGTCATCCCCGGCATTGACCAGGGAGTCGCCGGGATGCGGGTGGGAGGTCTTCGCCGGATCGTGATTCCGCCCGATCTCGGTTTCGGCGCGCAGGGGACGACTCTCGTTCCCGGGAACGCGACTCTGCTCTTTGAAGTCGAACTCGTGGCCGGGGCGGCGGTCCCTTTTGAAATCGTGGATCTGCGCGAAGGCGACGGAGAGGAAGCAGCCAACGGACGCTCACTCTCGATGGCCTACCACGGCTGGGTCTACGACCTGATTGCCGAGGACAACAAAGGCGATTCGTTCGATTCCACGACCGCTGAGGCGCCCTTCACGTTCACCCTCGGGGTCGGGAACGTGATCACCGGATGGGACCTGGGCATCTTGGGAATGCGCGTAGGCGGGCGTCGCCGAATTGTGATCCCGCATGAGCTCGCGTACGGGTCCGCCGGGCGATCGCCGCAAATCCCGGCCTATGCAACGCTGCTGTTCGAGGTCGAACTGCTCGCCATCAACTGACCATCCCCTGGGCGGCGCTTGCCGGGTCCCCGAATTGTGCCTGTCTCCGTTCGCCGGTTGGATTTTGTCCGAAAACTCATTATATTTCCAGACACAGGAACGTCACTTCATGTCCACCGCGCAAGCCATTCGAGGCGGCATACGGAAACTGGCGAGGGGGAAGCCCTTCACGAGCGCACAGTTTTGGAAGCACGGCTCTCCCGGCGCCGTCGACCGGACGTTTTCCCGCATTGTCCGTGAAGGCGGGATCCGGCGTCTCTCCCGAGGTGTCTTCGTCCGCCCCAGGGAAAGCCGGTATGTGGGCACGGTCCTTCCCGACGTCTTGGAGGTGGTTCAGGCCATCGCCCGGAAAAATGGCGAGACGATTCAGGTCCACGGCGCAGAAGCCGCCAGACGCCTCAGGCTCAGCACCCAGGCGCCGACCGTGCCCGTGTTCCATACCAATGCCTCGAGCCGCACGATCCGGATCGGCAACTTCACCGTCAGGATGATTCACACGTCGAACCGTCGGCGGTTGCAGTTCGCCGGCGAGCCGACGGGCCTTGCCCTTTCCGCTCTCTGGTATCTCGGCAAGGGCAACGTGACCCCGGAGACGGTTGCGACGATCGAGTCCGCTCTCGGTCCGGCGGAATTCGTGAAACTGCGATCGGCTGACATGCCGGCGTGGATGACGAGTGCGCTCGCCGTAGCTGCTCATGGCTGAAGCTTTTCTGTCCCTCGATCATCGGGAGCAAGGCGATGTACTTCGCACCATTGCGGCTCGGTCAGGGCGGGCGGCAAACATCCTGGAAAAGGACGTTTGGATCTGCTGGGTCCTGCAGGTTCTCTTCTCCATCCCGGAGCGCCATCCCATGGCTTTCAAGGGCGGCACGTCGCTTTCCAAGGTCTACGGCATCATCGACCGGTTTTCCGAGGATGTGGATATCACCCTCGACTATCGGGCCTTCCACGACGGTTTCGACCCTTTCGCCCCCGGGGCCAGCAGGAACCAGATCAAGCAATTCGGCGACCGCCTCAAGGCTCGCGTCAGCAGCTGAACGCCTGGCGGCCGACGACCGGCACGAAGTCCGCGTCGGTAACGACCGTGAAACTGTCCGATTCGCCTATCCGTCGGCGGTCGAAGAGCCGCATGGCTATCTGAAGAGCGAAGTCCTGCTGGAATTCGGCGGCCGCAACGTCATTGATCCGAACGAGCAGCACGAAATCGTTCCAGACATTGCCGTGCTGGCCCCGAAGCTCGACTATCCCGCTGCGACCGTGACGGTCCTCTCACCGGCCCGCACCTTCTGGGAGAAAGCCACACTCGTTCATGTCGAATGCCACAGGCGCCGGTTGACGGAAAATCCCGCCAGGCTTTCCAGGCACTGGTTCGACCTGGCATGCCTGGGCCGGCACGTTGTCGGCCGGGCCGCACTCTCTAACCGCGCGCTCCTGGAGGATGTCGTCCGGCAAAAGAGGGTCTTCTTCAATAGCGGTTACGCCAACTACGACCATTGTCTGGACGGCCGGCTGCGGCTCGTTCCCGACGCTGACCAGCTCCCCAGCCTGCAATCCGACTACAACGCCATGCGGACCGGAGGCATCGTCGGCGCAGACGCGCCGGATTTCGATTCGTTGATGGAACGCATCCGCGTCTTGGAGATCGATGCCAATCGCTGGACCTGAATGGGGTGCTCCGTCCCCTCGTCCGATGGGGCTTGTTCCGTAGCCGGCTGGCTGCCATCCGCGCCCGGCGTCGCTGCCTGTGAACGAAGCGACGATTCGCTGAAGAACCGGCGCTCCCGCAGTCGCGAACTATGTGCGCGGGCGTCCGAGAGTTTCATCGCGGTGCCTGGTAGTAGGCTGTATCCCTTCGTGTCGTCCCCGTCCGCCCCTGCGCCCGTTCCCGACCGCTTCGGGCGTCCGTTGGGCAGCCTCCGCCTCTCGGTCACCGACCGCTGCAACCTCCGCTGCCAGTACTGCATGCCGGAAGAGGAGTACGTCTGGCTCCCGCGGAAGGACCTCCTGAGCTTCGACGAGACCGCGTTTGTGGTCGAGCGCTTCGCTGCGCTCGGGGTCAGGAAACTTCGAATCACCGGTGGAGAGCCGCTGATCCGTCGCCACCTGCCCGAGCTCGTCCGGTTGGTTTCGGTCGTCCCGGGGATCGAAGACATCGCGCTCACCACCAACGGACTTCTGCTCGCGGACCAGGCCGAACCGCTCAAGGCCGCGGGGCTGCACCGCATCACGGTCAGTCTCGACACCCTTCGCCCGGACCGCTTCCGGACCCTCACGCGGCGTGACGGGCTCGAGGCGGTGCATGCAGGGATCGCGGCCGCCACCACGGCGGGACTGCAGCCATTGAAGCTGGATACCGTCGTGATCCGGGGCTTCAACGACGATGAAGTGGTGGACCTCTTCGAGTTCGCTTCCGGGCACGACGCCGAGATCCGGTTCATCGAATACATGGATGTCGGAGGCGCTACCGGCTGGCGTCCGGATCTGGTGTTCGATGCGGAACCCATCCGCAAGGTCATCGCGCGCCGCTACGGCGGCGTCGAACCGGTTCCGGTGGAAGACCCCACGGCGCCGGCCCGCCGCTACCGGATTCCGGATGGACGAGTCTTCGGCATCATCGCTTCGGTTTCCGAACCCTTCTGCCGCACCTGCGACCGCAGCCGGGTCACCGCCGACGGCCGCTGGTTCCGCTGTCTCTACGCCTCCGAGGGGATGGACCTGAGGACTCCGCTCCGTTCCGGAGCGACCGCCGCCGAGATGGAGGCGTTGATTGCTTCCACCTGGTCAGGCCGGGTCGATCGGGGCGCCGAAGAACGGGCGGCGCTCGATCGCCGCACCCCGCTGCTTGCCGCGCGGGATCTCAAGCAGAACCCTCACCTCGAAATGCATACCCGGGGCGGTTAACAGCCTGTGGTGAAACCCACGTGAGCGCCGAGACGGGCGAGGCCCAGTTCTCCCGGTGGGGGCCCGGCTGACAAGGCGCGCGAGGGAGGAGCCCCCACCGGGAGAACTGGCCCGGGTGTATTTCGACCGAAGCGCAACGCAGAGCACCGCGAAGCGGGGCGGTTCAGCCAGGATGGATCGCCCGTCGAGCCCCCACCGGGAGAACTGGGCCGGGTGGATTTTGCCACAGGCTGTTTAATCCGCCTGGTGGCGCGAGCTACCGAGGAGCGTCCGTTATCGGGAGGGCGGCTCCGTGGGAGAACCCCCGTCGTCGAGACGAATCTCGACGATGGCGTTTTCCCGCAGGTTTCGGACGAAGTTCTCCATTTCGGTCGCCATCTTTTCGGTGTAGAGCGATTCGGCGATCTGGTTTCGCACATCATCGAGCGGGGTCGTGGATTCCTCGGTCCGCTCGTCCACCTTCAGCAGGTATAGGGACTCGCCGATCCGGAGAGGCTCGGAGACCGCCCCGGTCTCCAGCTCGGCAACCACCGACTGGAAAGCCTCGTCCAGTTCGCTGACCTGGAACAGACCGAGGTCACCGCCGCTCTCCGCCGAACCGGACTCCGACCGCACCTTGGCCACCTCGCCGAAATCGGTGCCCGATTCGATCAGCTGTCGAGCCTCCGCCAAGCGCTCCTGCGCCTCAGCCTCGCCGGCCTCGGTGACATGGATCACCAGCTCCCGGAGCCGGACCCGAGGCGGGCGCACGAACTCGTCCACGTTCTCGCGGTAGCGCTGCTCGATTTCCGGTTCGCTGATCTTCACGCGCTCCTCGATGTCCTGGCGCCGGATTTCCTGGATGAGCACACCTTCGAGGAACTGTTTCTTCAACTCCTCGATGTTCGATCCTTGAAGCTCCACCTGGCGGACGAATTCCGCTTCGTCGGGGAGGTTCATCTCCTTGATGGTCGTTTCCTTCCATTCGTCGAAGTAGCGGTCCGGAACCCGAAGCCCACGCTGGTCGGCGACTTGGAGGATCAGAGCGTTGTCCACCATCCCTGCCAGAACCTGCCGCCGAAAGGTGGCCTGGACCTCGGGGTCATCGGGGACGCCGAGGCGCTCGGCCTGGATGACTACCTGCCGCTCCAAGTCGCTGAGGGTGATCATGTCCCCGTTGACGAGGGCGACGACCCGATCCACCACTTCGACGGCCGGGGCGCTTCCGGCTTCCTGAGCGCCGGCGAGGGCAGCGGCGATGAGCAGCGGCAAGGTAGCGAGGATCGAGGAGCGCGGCATGAGGACTTCCTTACCCGGTCAGGAGGGACCCGGCATTCTAGGCCCCGGTTCCTCTCCGCTGGTATCGGCCATGATCCGGAGACAGAAGTCGTGGACCTGACGGGCGTTCGCCGCAGCCTCCGTCGCGCTGGATTCGTCCTCGTCGCTATCGAAATAGAACGCGGGGGCACGCTTCTTCACGAGGTCCGCGGACACCGTGCGCACGTCGGCCGCCTCCTGCTCGCTCACGGCGATTCCGCGCGCGGCGAGGGTCCTGATGAAGAATCCGCCGGTGTCGTGCACCTTCGGGTAGTCCACCAGCAAATAACTGAGGACGCCCTTCAGGCCGAGTTCGACTGCTTCTTGGGCATGGCGGACGGCCGAATTCCACCGCTCTTCGGCCAGCGCGGCTTCCATGAGCCCCCGGTAGTAGCGCGATTCCGCCAGCAGCTTCCGCGCCTTTTCGCCGTTGCTCATCGCCCGGTTGCTACGGTCACAGGTGGACGATCTCGCCCGGACGCATGTCCGGCTTGATGTCCCAGTACCAGTCCCCGTTGGGCAGTTCGATCCGCCGCGAGCCCAACTCCTCCAGCCGCGCGCGCAGCGCCGCCAGTTTCCGACTCAGAACCCCGCGGGGGTCGAACAGGATGATCCCGTGGTGGGAGACGTCCAGCAGCAGCCACCGGGTGTCGGCAAACTGGGATTCGGAGAAGAGGATGTAGGAGAGATCCACGGGTACGCCGCGTTCGCACAGCCTTTCGGTCACTGGGTCTTCGCAGAGCGCCCACTTGCCCGCGCGGACCGCGTCGCGG
The DNA here is from genome assembly GCA_965250045.1 of Candidatus Marinacidobacterium sp. Classification (GTDB taxonomy): domain Bacteria; phylum Acidobacteriota; class Vicinamibacteria; order Marinacidobacterales; family Marinacidobacteraceae; genus Marinacidobacterium. The sequence goes on along the minus strand of OZ252286.1, from coordinate 895,742 downwards.
GCAGCGACCCGGCCGCCGAGGTGGACCACCAGCAGATCAATGTCGCTCTCGGGACGGGCTTCGCCCCGCGCCACGGACCCGTAGAGGGCCACGCCGATGAGTGCATCGCCCATCCCGGTCCGCAGGATCTCCAGGAACCGATTCGTGAGCGGCTTGACTTCGGCGTACCCGCAGCCAGCGGGGCGGCGAGCGTTCATGAGCCTACGCTAGCACGAGTCCCGAGGCCGCACTTCGGACGGGCCGGTCAGAAGGGAACGTCGTCGATGTCGTCCGGGCGAGGCGCACTCGCTTCGTGCTCGGCGATGGCTTGCTTTGCCCTCTCGATGATCGTTCCGGACCGTTCGGCGTCGTAGAGCAGCCCGAAGGCGGCGGCGTCGTCGTCGCTCTCGTTCATCAGAGGTTTTCCTGCCTTGATCCAGCCGGATTCCTCCTTCTTTTCGGGGGCCCACACACAGGCGCGCTGCCCGCTGCGCGATTTTCCCACCCACCGCGTGAGCCACCATCCGTCGTGGAGCGTCATCCACCTCCAACCATTGCCGTTGTGCGCCTCCGCAAATCGGTCCCGGTAATGCTGGATGTCCGTCGGGGTTGCCGACGTTCCGGCGCTCGGGTCCCGGCCGTTCGCCGGGGTTTGCGACCGCTGATCGGGGGTGACTGCTCTTGCCCGACGCGCGCCACGCATGGCGGAGGTCCCCTGCTGCTTCGCTTCCTCTTTGAACAGCCGGGCTTCCTCCCGCTCCTGCTGGGCGCGCTCGCGATCCTGCCTTGCCGCTTCGAGCAGCAACCGGCTCTCGTCCATGTTCTCCGTGGCGGCAGCGAGTGCTTCCCGCAGCTCGGCGGCTCGCGCTTCTCGGGTCTCGTCGAGACGTGACCGGAGGACGTTCAATTGCGGCGTCGACGCATCGCTGAGCTGCTGCGCGATTGCGCCAGCATCGGGCTGCGCGGGAGCCGCGCGGATCTCGTCCACGGCTGCGCGGAGGGACGCCCGGAGTTCGGCCACCGGTTCATCGGAGTTCAGGGCCGACTCCCGATCTGCAGTAAGTCCATGCGAAGCGTTTTCGTCCGCCATGAGGAGCCTGCGATCCCACTCCTGGGCGGCGCCGTCGGTCGCAGGGTCGATCTTTCGGATCAACCCGGTGAGCAGCCTGAGTTGGCGCTCCACCCTCTTCCGCTGGAACGACTTGCCGGCAGGGTGAGCAAAATCGTTGCGAATCCGCACGGCGTCCCGGATGTGCGATCGCTGTCGGTTGTTGAATGGGAACGTTTCTTTATGCGCATTCACGATACGCGGGAAATCCGAAACGCGAACGAACGCGGAGATTGCCACGGGGTTCCCCGTGTTCTCGAGCATGCGGAAATCGTGTGGTCTTCTTCTTGTAAACAGTTGACGATCTGTTCGGTTGCGTCTTCTCCGAAGACCTCCTCCATTCGCTCGACGATGTGTGATCGCATTGCCTTCTCGTAGCCGAACACGGCCGCGGGCGAGGCGCAGCCAATGATTCATCGCCTCCGCGGTTTCCGTCATCCGTTCACTCTAAGCGGAAGTTTCGAGCGATGCGCTGAGTAACTGGCGTGATTTGAGGGGGTTAGTGGATTATGTGATGTTGCTTACTGGCTACAAGAGGAGTGAGACGGCGAGGAGTTCGCTCGAGCGTTTCTGAACGGGGGTAGGTTCGGGGTGTTGGATGAAGGTGTTTTGTGTTCCGGGGATGCGCATTGTGTTGGCGGTGAAGGTGCTGAGTTCGGTGAGCAGGGATCGGAAGCTGTGGACGGGGAGGTCGTCGTGGGTGCGTTTGCGGGCGGCCTTGTTGCGGGCGGCGGGTGAGCGTTGCGCGGGGCGCACCACCGAGGTGCGCAGGCTGTCGGCAGTATCGGGGTCGTGATCGTCGAAGAGGAGGGGTGCGAGATCCTTGCGCAGGTGCCACTCGACGTAGTAGGCGAGCATGCAGAGGAGGATGTGGGCTCGGACGCGGTCGGGTCGTCGGTGGTGGATGGGGCGGACCTTGAGGTCCACCGATTTGAGGCAGCGGAAGGCGCGTTCAACCCTGGAGAGGCTCTTGTAGGCGCGGACGGTGCGAGCGGCGTCGAGGCGCTCGGGCTCGACATTGGAGCGGATGACGTAGATGCCGTCGAGTTGTTCTTCGGCGGCGATCTGCTCGTGGATGCGTTCGAAGGAGAAGGAGTCCTCGGTGATCTGGGGGTCGAAGTGCTTGGCGACCTTGTATCGGTCGATGACCTTTCCGACGCGGATGCCGATGGCGTCCTTGCCGCGGAGGGGCCGCTTGGGGCGCCTGGTGGCTTGAGCGATGGGTTCGAGGAGCTTTTCGGTGGCGTCGAGGAGTTCGAGCCGCTTGCGTCGGCGCTCGGCGGCGAGCCTCGGGTTGCGGCAGACGATGAGCCGTTCCCCGGGGAAGTCGTCGCTGGTGACTTCGGCGAGGTCCCGCTGGTCGAAGAGGGAGGGTTGCACGGTCCCGTCGGCGATGAGCTTTCGGATGTTGGGGGCGCGCAGGGAGGTGATCCAGCGCAGGCCCTCGACCGGGGCGAGATCCTCGCGGATGCGGGCTGCGGTGAGCATGCCGCGGTCACCCACCAGGACCACGCGGGCGAGGCCGAAGCGGGTGCGGAGCTTGTCCACCTGGGTGGCGACGGTCTTGGGGTCGCTGGTGTTGCCTTCGAAGACTTCGACGGCGATGGGGCGGCCTTCGGGGGAGCACAGCAGCCCGAAGACGATCTGGAGCTTGTTCTTCTTGCCGTCGCGGCTGTAGCCGCGGCGGGCGAGGGGGCAATGGGTTCCTTCCACGTAGGTGGAGGTGAGGTCGTAGAGGACGAGGGTGTTTTCCTGGAGGTGGCGTCGGGCGAGGCGCTGTTCGATGCCGGGCTGGCGGCGGAGCAGCCAGTCCATGGCGTCGTAGAGTTCGTGCTGATCGACATCGCCGAGGCGGAGGAGTTCTCCCAGGGTGGAGACGGCGGTTTCGGAGGTGAGGGCGCGTGCGGTGGCAAGTTTGGAACGGGCGTCGATGACGCGGGCGACGATGAGGGCGATGGTGAGATCGCGGTGCCGGCTGGGGGCGCGGGCGATGAGGGAGTGGAGGCCGAGTCGTCGGAGGGTTCCGAGGACGGCGGCGACGTGCCCGTGGGGGAGGCTGCGGCGGCAGGGGAAGGTTTCGTTGGGGGAGACGAGGGTTTCGCCTTTGAGGACGCGGCGGAGTGTTTCGACGGCGTGATCGGGGAGTTTGGAGAGGTTGGCGAGGGTTCGCTTTCTTACCTTGCGTCCGTCGCGGAAGGACTCACGGAGGAGGACGGCGGGGGGCGAGTTCCGGTTGGGCACGCGTTCGACATACATGACTACTGAGTATAGCGTTTGATTCCCTGGTATTCACTCTTATTATCTCACTATGTGCGCCAAATACATGGCTACACATTCTGACGCAGGACCGCCCAAGCCACGAGCCAAGTCCTTCTATTCCCGGGAACTACGCCCGTTCAGAGCCCAAAATGGCCCTGAAACTTCCGTCTAAGCGGAACGCGCGTGATCCGGGTGCCTCCGGGCCTGGCCCAGTATGGAGAGGACTTGGCCGCGCAGGAGCCCTAAACGGCCGGATGGGCGCCATCCGGGCGAGGGGTCTTGTGCAAGTCGCCCGCTGCGCGGGCTGTGCCGACCGGAGGTCGGCGTTCCCTTGCCTGCCGGCCGTGAGAGAGGGCGGCGACGAACCGCCCGCGGCGCTGCGCGCCGCTGTACCGACCAGACGTCGGCGTTCCAAGCCGTCCCGCGCTTCTTTACACGCCGGCGTTCCCTCAGCGCCGCGCCGCCCGGCTATTCCACCTTCGGCAGCAACCCGACGTAGGGAAAGGACAGGTTGTTGGTGTGCACGCGGATGGGGTGGCGTTCCTGAAGCTCAAGAAGGAGCGCCTGGACCCGCGCGTCGGCTTCCCGGCGCAAGACGGTGAGCCGGACCACATCCTTGACTTCCTCGAACTCCAGTGACCCCGGGGGAAGCTTCTCGTCCACCCGAAAGACGCGGAACCCCGCCGCCGTTTCCACCGCATCGGTGGCGTCCCCGGGCTCGAGGACGAAGACGGCCTGGTCCACCGCATCCGGGAGTTCTCCCCGCCGGAAAGTGCCGATCGGCATGAATTGATCGGCCGCCCCGTCATCCTCGCGGGACCGGCCTTCCTCGTGCAGCAACCGGGCTGCCGCTTGGGCGGCCTCGCGGTTGTCGAACCGCCGTTCGGAGAGGGTGACGGTCTCGGGGCGCGCGTAGAAGGCGCGGTTGACGTCGAATTCCAGTTGCAAGGCCTCGTCGGTAGCTTCGAGGCCGGCAAGCACCACCGTGTCCATGAGTCGATCCACCAGGAGCCGATCTTCGACCTGGGATCGCAACGAGTCGGCGCCGTCGGAGCCTTCCGTGGAGTCGTCCGCGCCTTCCGGCGCTGCGATGTCGTCTTCCGCCCGCACCGCGTCGGTTCCCGGCCCGCGCAGCAAGGCGGAGGTCTCGGCAAGGAGCTGGAATTCGGAGACCTCGACTCCCTCCTCCTCGGCGGCGATCACCAGCAGTTGCTCCCGGACGAACTCTTCCAGGAGGGCGCTCAGCAGCGGAGCGTCGAGGGTCCCGCCGAGCCCCATCCTGGATCCTACGAACCGGTCCAGGTCCGCCTGGGTCACGTCGCGCTCGCCGAGCGAGACCACCACAAGTTCTTGGTCGTCAGCGAACCGCTCGCAGCTCCCCCCGGAGACCGCCAGCAGGCCGACGATTGCCATCCCCGCAACCGGAAAGCGGATCACGGGCGGCTGGCCCTTCCGTCCGCCGAGCCCTCGGGCGCCCGGCTGAGAGCAACGGCCTCCAGGGCCGAAAGAGCCATCCGCAGCGATCCCAGAACCTCGGCCGGTCCCGCCCGGTGCGCGAGCGGAGAGCGGAAGCTCCGATCCTTCGCATCCGATTGAAAGCGCAGGGAGTCGCCTTCCCGGATCACCGCCGTGTAGCCCAGGGCTTCGGCGCGGATCCGGAGCCGCACATGCTGGAAGAGCAGCTCGACTTCCGGCGGCAGGGCTCCGAATCGGTCGCGCACTTCGTCGCGCAGCCGGTCCAGGGTGTCGAGATCGGCCGCGGAGGAGCACCGCTTGTAAAGCCACATCCGGCGCCGCACGTCGTCCAGCCAGCCGCCGGGGATACGGAACTGGAAGCGGAGGTTCATGGCGCAGCGGGATCTGGGACGGTCGCCGCGGGCCTCGGCGACCGCCTCTTCGAGCAGCCGGTAGTAGAGGTCGAACCCTACCGCCTCCAGATGGCCGTGCTGGGCGGCCCCCAACAGGTTGCCGGTCCCGCGCAGTTCCATGTCGAGGGCCGCGACCCGGAACCCGGCGCCCAGTTCGCTGAATTCCCTGAGCGCCGCGAGGCGCGGCTGGGCGGTGCCCGAAAGGGGCGCTCCCTGGGGCACCAGCAGATAGGCGTAGGCGCGCCGGGAGGACCGGCCGACCCGGCCCCGGATCTGGTAGAGCTGGGCGAGTCCGAACGCGTCGGCCCGGTTCACCAGCAGGGTGTTGACCCGCGGCAGGTCGATCCCGTTCTCGATGATGGTGGTCGTCAACAGGATGTCCGCTTCGTGGTCCTGGAAGCGGATCAGCGTCCGCTCCAGAGCGGCTTCGCGCATCTGTCCATGGGCGGTCAGGATTCGGGCCTCGGGAACCAGGTGCTGGAGGAGCTTTTCCATCGCCGGGAGCGAGCGAATCCGGTTGTGGACGAAGTAGACCTGGCCCTCGCGCGCCAGCTCGTGCCGGATGGCTTCCGCGATGTGGTCCGGTTCGAACGGCAGGACATGGGTCTGGATGGCCATCCGGTCCCGCGGCGCGGTTTCGATCACCGACATGTCGCGGATTCCGGAGAGCGACATGTTCAGGGTGCGCGGGATCGGAGTGGCGGTCATCGCCAGGTGATCCACGTGGGGAGCCAGCGCTTTCAACCGCTCCTTGGCCGACACGCCGAAGCGCTGTTCCTCGTCCACGATCAGGAGTCCGAGATCACGAAATTCAACGTCCTTCGACAGCACCCGGTGGGTTCCGATGACAACGTCCACGGTCCCGTCCCGGATCCCGGCGACCACCTCCTTCTGCTGCTTTGGGGTGCGGAATCGGGAAAGGAGCGCCACCCGGACCGGGAACGGAGCGAAGCGCCGTTCGAAGACGCGTGCGTGCTGGGCGGCCAGTACCGTGGTCGGAACCAGAATGGCGACCTGCTTGCCGTCCATCGCCGCCTTGAAGGCAGCCCGGAGCGCTACCTCGGTCTTGCCGAAACCGACATCACCCGCCAGCAACCGGTCCATCGGCCCTTCCGATTCCATATCCTCGAAAACGTCCCGGATCGCCCGTGCCTGATCTTCGGTTTCGGTCCACTCGAAGCTGTCCTCGAAGTCCTCCATTCCCGGGGTGTCGCGGGAAAACGCGTACCCCGTGACCCTCCTCCGCTCCGCGTAGAGCCGAATGAGTTCTCCCGCGAGGTCGCGCATGGCTTTCGCGACGCGTTTTCGCCGCCGGACCCAGCTCGTGCCCCCAAGCCGGTCGAGTGGCGCGGTCCCCGCCCCCGAGCCGGCGGTGTACTTCTCGAGAAGGTCCAGCCGGTCCACCGGCAGGAAGAGCTTTCCTCCCCGCGCGTAGTGGATCTCCACCAGTTCGGGGGCGTCTTCCCCTTCGCCGAGGCGCGTCATCCGCATGAAGCGGCCCACGCCGTGGTCGGTGTGCACCACCGGATCTCCCGGTTTCAGGTCCCTGAAGTCCGATAGGAAACTGCTGGAGCGAGACCGGCGCCGCGGTGCGCGGGGGGGCGCGGCCACCATGGCGGCCCCACTGATCACCTCGACGTGAAGATCCGGAATCTCGAAACCGGCGCTCAACCTCCCCGCATGGACGAAGACTCTCGGCGGCGCCGGGACCGCTCCCGGGGCCTCTTCCGGGGTCGAAGCCTCGGCGGTATGACCGGACTCCAGGATGCGGGGGATGACCCGGGCTCCCGCCTCCCGGGCGTGCGCTGCGAACCTCTTGGCGGCGGTCGTTCCGGGAACGAAGACGTGCACGGTGCGCCGCGGATCGCTGGCCTTTTTCAGCGCGTTCAGGAACTCCCCGGTCCGGTTCCGGAATGAGTCGGCGGGACGGGCCGGCAGATCCTGACTGCTGCCGGTTCCCGACGCGGCGGTCTCCAGTTCCCGCAGTTCGACCGCCCCGGACGGGGGCGGCTGCTCCAGCCGGCGCCGAAGCGCTTCCATTCCGATGAGCAGCGCCTCGGGTGCGGCAACGGCCCGCGCCGCGAACTCCTTCGCTGCGAGGCGCGCGTCCACCACGCGCGCCGTCTCCGCTTCGGCCGCGTCCCAGAACCGGTTCGGTTCGTCCAGGACCACCTCGGCGCCTTCCAGGTAGTCGTCGAGCCCGCTCTCGAATCCGGGAGAGCCCGGCAGGCGAAAAGCGGGATGGGGTCCTTCTCCGAGCTCGGCGCCGATCCATTCCCAAGACGGCGGGGCAACCACCGCTTCCGGCCGCGCCATGTGGTCGCCGCCGCGCTGGGTGTCGACCTCGAACTCCCGGATGCTTTCGATTTCGTCGAAGCCGAACTCGACGCGGACCGGAAAATCCCGGTCCACCGGGAAGAAGTCGACGATGCCGCCGCGGCGGGCAAAATCGCCCGGCCCGCTCACCGGGTCTTCGTAGCGGCAACCGGCCGCCATGAGCTGCGTCGCAATTTCCGCCGGGGATGCGTCCATCCCTTGCCGGACGCAGATGCCCGCCTCCCGGAGGCGGGCCGGTCCGGCGGTACGGCGCAGCGCGCCCGCGGCCGAGGCGATAACCAGGGGTGGGTTCTCCGGCGAGGCCTGAGCGAGCGCGGAGAGCGCCATGGCGCGAAGCGCCAACACCTCGGCATGGGGAGCGACTCCCGCGTAGGGGTTCACCGCGGGACCGGGCAGCCGCAGGACGGGACGCGGCTCGCCGAGCGCCGCCAGCAACACCTCGAGATCGGCGGCTGCCGTCAGGAGATCCCGGTCGTGAGCGGTCAGGAAGAGCAGGGGATTTGGGGATTCCCGCGCCCAGGCCGCCAGCAGCGCCAGCCGCGAGAGACCGAAGAGCCGGCCGATCCGCCGGGCGCCGGAATCACGGCGCGCCCGGACGGCGGCGAGAAGCGTTTCGAAGCCGGAGACCACGCGGGTCTCCAGTGCGGCGTCAGGGATCACCCGGGTTTCCTCTCGCGGAGCGGGAGACCCGCGCCGCCTGGAGAACCAGGCGGACGGCGTCGGCGGCGGACCCGGCGGCCATCGCTTCGGGGACGCTCCACCCCCCCGCGGGCTGAAGGACGGCAACCACCGGCTTGCCCAGAGTCCTCGCCATCGCTGCCTCGGAGAGAGTGCCGCTGGCGCCGGGCAGGGCGATGACCCCGTCCGCCGCGTGGACCACCAGGAAATTGCGGAAGTGGCCGAGCCCCGTGGGGACCGCGCACGTCACCCAGGGGTTTGCTTCGCGCCGGTCATTCCCCGGGAGAATGCCGATCGTCAAACCTCCGGCTTCGTGGGCGCCCTTGCAGGCGGCTTCCATGACGCCACCGAGACCGCCGCAGACCACGCTGGCCCCGGCGAGCGCCAGTTCCCTCCCGACCGTTTCCGCCTCGCGGAGCACCTCGGCGGACGCGTTCGACCCCCCGATCACTGCGATCTGCGGGGTGGACGGGTTCAAAGGCTGCTCCACTGTTTTCTCTCTGCTTGATGCCTCGTTTGGAAAGCCGCGCGATCCTAACCGCCCTGGAGGAGTGTTGGCTCGGATGAGCGGACTTGCGCTGGCCTGGCTGGCGATGCCATCGTCGTTGGTCAAAGACCAATGGCGGCGTGCGCCCCCGTTCCCCGCCGCTCCCGCTGCTAGCAGCCTGTGGAGAAAGTGACGTGAGCACCGAGAACGGCGAGGCGCCCGGCTGACAAGGCGCGTGAGGGAGGAATACCGAGTGTATTCCGACCGAAACGCAACGATGAGGGTCGCGAAGCGGCCCGGTTCAGCCGGGATGCATCGCCGTTCGAATGCCGCGTGACTTTTTCCACAGGCTGCTAATCTGCCGTTCATGCCCCCTCGCGCCCATCCTCCCGTGCGGCGCGCCGAGAGGGTGAAACGCCCGCGCCTTGCCATAGATCGAGTCTGGCCGCAGTACGCCGTCCCGGGAGGGCGATTGGACATCGGGGGCCGCGGTTTCGCCGTGGACCAGGCTCCGCGGCTCAAGGTGTTCTTCGGAGACGAAGAAGCGCACCTGTACCGCGTGTCTTCAACGCGGCTGGGGGTGAAGGTTCCGGACGGCGCCGGGGACGATGTCCGGGTATGTCTGAACGACCGGGAAACCGAGTCCTACCGCGTAACCATCGGCCGACTCTTCGCCGAGGACCTCCACATTGTCGCGAATCCGGTGTACGATCCGCGCGGTAATCTGTATTCGACGGTCAGTGGCCGGCGCGGTGAGAAGGTTCCTCATCCGATCTATCGGTTGACCGACGATGGCGAACCCGAGCCGATGGGTGACGGCATCGTGAATCCCACCGGTCTGGCGTGGGGGCCGGACGACACGCTCTACGTGTCCTCTCGTGAGGACGGGTGCGTTTACCGGATGGGCGACGACGGCGCCTTCCACGTACTCGCCGAGAATCTCGGTTGCGCGACCGGGCTCGGATTCTCCCCAACGGGCGAGCTGGTGATCGGCGATCGCGACGGAACGCTCTACCGGGTCGGCGATGATGGCGAGGTGAGTGTGTTTTCGCACCTGCGCGCGTCGATTTCGGCCTATCACCTGGCCTTCAATTCGTTCGGCTATCTCTTCGTCTCCGGCCCCACGCTGTCGTCCCGCGACCAGATCGTCGAGTTCCGGCCGGACGGAGCGGCCTGCCGGGTGCACTCCGGCTTTGGCCGGCCCCAGGGAATCGCCTTCGATGACCGGGATCGTTGTTTCGTTGCCGAAGGCCTCGCCGGGGACGCCGGCCTGTTCTTGTTCACCCCAACCGGCGCCCGGCGGGTGATCAGCGCTCCGCCGCTGGTGGGCGTTGCGCTCAACGATGGCCGGACGATGGCGGTCGCCACCTCCGAGAGCATCTACGAATTCGACATGGACCTTCCTCTGCTGCGCGAGTTTGGAGAAGAGGAGCTGGACGATCCGGCATCGAGCGAGGGACGGACCCAATGACGCGCGGTGCGGTTCTCGCGGGTGGCCCGGCCGCAGTCCTGGCCGCAGTCCTGGCCCCAGTCCTGGCCCCAGTCCTGGCCGCGGTCCCGGTGCTGGCCGCGCCGGCGGCGACCCAGGACCTTCGAACCTCGGTGGAGCAGTACGTGGCTGGAGCGCAGCAGGAGCTCGTGGGCGAACTCGTCGAGGCCGTCTCCATTCCGGCGGTTGCGGCGGACACCGTCAACATTCGGCGCAAGGCGGAGTATCTGGAGGCCGCGCTCGAGCGGCGCGGTTTCGAAGCCGAACTCCTCGAAACCGACGGCAACCCTCTGGTCTTCGGCGAGCGTCCCGCGGCCGGAGCCGACCGGACGCTGCTCATCTATTTCCACTACGACGGTCAGCCGGTGGATCCAGGCCGCTGGCAACAGGATGACCCTTTTCGGCCGATCCTGCGCGAGGGCCGCCTCGCCGACGGGGCCGGTCTCCTCGATCTGCAGGCGAGCGAGGTGTTCGGCCCCGACGATCGCCTCTACGCGCGCTCGGTCGCTGACGACACGGCGCCGATCATCGCCTTTCTGGGCGCGGTGGACGCGCTCGACTCGGCGGGGATCACCGTCACCAGCAACCTGAAGGTGATTCTCGACGGAGAGGAAGAGGCAGGGTCTCCGAGTCTGGTGCCCGCGATTTCCCGTTACGCGAGCCGGTTCGCCGCCGACTCGATGCTCATTCTTGACGGGCCGCTGCACCAGAGTGGCCGGCCTACGGTCAGTTTCGGGGCTCGGGGGATCCTGACCCTGGAACTCGTGGTTTACGGACCGCGCGTTCCTCTTCACAGCGGCCACTACGGCAACTGGGCTCCGAATCCGGCGGTCCGGTTGGCGCAGCTCATCGCCTCGATGAAGGACGAGGGCGGCCGGGTCGTGATTCCGGGGTTTTATGACGGCATCGACTTCAGTTCGGAAGAGCGGCGGGCGCTGGCAGCGGTACCTGACGATCTCCCGGCGCTGATGCGCTCGCTCGGCTTCGCGGAGGCCGATCGGGTGGGAGATTCGCTGCAGGAAGCGATCCAGTTCCCCTCGCTGAACGTGCGTGGTCTGTCGAGCGCCTGGGTGGGCGGGGACGCCCGGACGATTGTCCCGGCCACCGCGACGGCCGCGATCGACGTGCGCCTGGTTGCGGAAACACCGGTGGATGAAATGTTTGCCAAGGTCCGCGATTTCATCGAGGGGCAAGGCTGGTTCATTCTGGATCGGGACCCGACCGACGCCGAGCGGCAGGAACATCCGCGCCTTCTTCGGCTGACCCGCGGTTCGGGCACGAACGCCTTTCGGACTCCGCTCGACCATCCGGTCGCGGCGCGGCTCATCGGCAGCCTGACCGAAATCTGGGGACAGGAGCCGGTGCGGAAACGCACGAGCGGCGGGACGGTTCCGATCGCCCCTTTCGTGGAGGCCCTCGGCGTTCCGGCGCTGATGGTTCCGACCGTGAACCACGACAACAACCAGCACAGTCCGAACGAGAACCTGCGTCTGGGTCACTTCTTCCGCTCCATCGTCAGCTTCGCCGCGATCCTCACGATGTGAGCGGCCCACCGAGGTCCCCGGCGCCGCAGCTTTTGAGGAAGTGACCTCCGGACGTCCCCCGGGAGATTCCCCGATTCCTTCGGGGCTGCTCACTCCCGGACCCACCCCCCTCCATCCGGAAGTGGCCGCCGCGATGTCGCGGCCGATGATTTCCTACCGGGGGCCGGAGGCCCGGGCGCTTCTTCACCGCGTCCGGGAAGGGTTTTCCGAGTACCTCGGGACCGGGCGACCGCCCATGCTGTTCACGGCTTCGGGAACCGGAGCGATGGAGGCGACCGTCGCCAACCTGTTGTCGCCGGGCGATCTGGTGCTCGGCACCGGAGGGGGCCAGTTCGCGGAACGGTTTCTCGGCGTGGCGGAGGCCTTTGGGCTCGCAGTCCGGTCTCTCGAGACGCCGTGGGGCGAGCCGGCCGCCCCCGAGCGGCTGCGGGTAGCGCTCCGGGCCCGGCCCGGAATCCGTGCGGTGTTGCTGACCCATTCCGAAACTTCGACAGGCGTCCTCCATCCGCTCCCGGAGCTGATCCGCATCGTCCGCGAGGAGGGGGAGGCGCTGGTGCTGGTGGATGCCGTGTCCAGTCTCGGAGCCATGCCGCTCGCGGTGGATTCGTGTGACGCGGTGTTCACCGCCTCGCAGAAGGCGTGGGGGCTGCCCCCGGGAATGGCGATGGTCTGGACGTCGGAACGCGCCGAAGCGGCGGAACGGGTCGCGACGCTTCCCCGCTACTACTGGAACTTCGCTCGCTACCGGGAAGCGATGGCCCGCGGTTCCACGCCCTTCACCCCGGCCCTCCCGGTCCTGTTCGCCATGGAGGCCGGCATTCGGCTGATGCTCCGCGAAGGCCGCGAAGCCGTCTTCCGCCGCCACGCGGACGCCGCTTCCGCAGCTCGCGAGCGGCTGTCCGCGATGGGCCTCGGCCTCGTTGCCGACGATGCGACCGCCTCAAACACGGTGACCGCGGCCTGGCTGCCCGCCGGGGTGTCCTGGCCCGAGCTCTCCCGGGCCCTCCAGGAGCGGCACGGAATCGTCCTGGCTGGAGGCCTCGGCCGCCTTGCCGGCAAGATCCTGCGCCTCGGCCACCTGGGCTGGACGACTCCCGGCGACGTCCACCGGGCGGCGGATGCGCTCGAGTCGCACCTCGGCGCGGCGTAGCGCCCACGGGAACGCCGGCCAGTTCTCCCGGTGGGGGCCTTCAGACCGGCACCGCGGCCCACAGGGCCGCGAGACCGCGTACCGCCGAGGGAGCAAAAGCGCGGGGACGGCTTGGAACGCCGACCTCCGGTCGGCACAGCGGCCCGCTGGGCCGCGGCGGCGCAGGCCCCAACCGTCGGGATGGCTCCCTTCTCGGCGCGTACCCCTCAAAGGCAGGATGGCGTGCGACAGCGGGCCCCCACCGGGAGAACTGGCCACCGGCCTGCGGCCGGCGTCGCGCGGGAGCGCGAAACCAGCGCCCATGACGCTGCGCCATGCCAAGTGAGAGCCGCGTCTTTTTCATGACGGGCGGGGTGTGTGTTGATGTGGGTAGGGCGCGCGCTGCCGCACCCAGGAACTTCCGGCGGCTCCCTGCACGTGCGTTACCCAGTTACTCTCGCCCGCCATGTCGGGCTACCTGTCGCCCTGTCCCGCGTTCTGGACCTGCGTCTCCAGCCGGGAGGATGCCGCGATACGGCACCGAATCGAGCCGTTCGCCGCTTCGGAAGATCCGGACGACGCCTTCGCCCGCCTGAAGCGGCTCGTTGGGGACACCCCGCGGACCCGGATCGCTACCGCCACGGATGAATACCTCCACGCCTGCTGCCGGACCCCGGTCGGGTTCGTGGACGACCTGGAGTTTCTTCTCTGTCGCCGGCAGGGCCTGATCCACGTCCGTTCCGCCTCGCGGCTCTACCTCGCGTGGGATCTGGGGGTCAACCGGCGGCGCGTCGAGGCCCTCCGCCGCCGCTTCGAGGACAGATAGGAACCCCGTTCCGCTCTCGGCGCGAATCCGCCGATCGGGCGGGGCGTTCCTTCCGTTTCGGACTTCCGGAACCCCTACCGGAAGTTCCAGCGCGTCAGGTGCGTCTCGTCCTTGATCAGGAGGCCGCCCTCGACCGGCACCGGATGGGCCCAGGTCGGGCTCTCGGCGACTTCGTAGGTTCGTAGCGGTTCGTAGACCGCAGCGGCCGCATCCAGAACGAGCAGTTCCGCGGCGTCGGTGAGCGCGAGGATCGTGCGTCCAGCCATCAGGAGCGCGGCGTTTTCTCCCGACCGGGGCGGTGAACGCCAGATGTCCTCTCCGGTGGCCGGGTCAAGAGCGACGAACTGGCCGCTGTTGCGCTCGGAAAATCCGATCAGGCGACCGCCGGCCAGCACCGGGTTGCTCAGGTAGAAGGGGCTTTCGTCGGCCTCCCAGACCGTCTCCCCCGTCAGCCCGCCGTCCGGCGCGCCCCGGAAGCGGACCGCGAAGGTGGGGTTGCCGAGTCCGGCGAAGATCACCACCTCGCCCCCGGGCAGCACTACCGGGTCCACGATGTTCTGGTCGTAGGGGGTAGTGAAGGACTTTTCCCACCGCAGGCGGCCGTCTTCCGGGCCGAGGATCACGATGCGCTCCTCGGTCATGGTCAGGATTGCCGGAACGCCGGCGATTTCCGCGAGCGTTGGAGACACGTACGCGGGGCCGTCGCCTCGAAGCTCCCAGCGCGTTTCGCCGCTCGCTGCCTCGAGCGCGGCGAGCGTTCCGTTATCCGGTCCTCCGAGGTGTACGAGGAGCTGCTCCCCGCCGGCGAATGATCTTGGGGAACTGCCGGCCCCGTAGAGCGGCGATTCGCCTCCGGAGAAGCGAGGGTCCGGCGGCCGGCGCCAGAGAAGCGAACCGTCGGCCGCGTCCCACGCCGAGAGGATCCCCGAGATCCCGAGCGTGAAGATCCTTCCCGCGGCCAGTTCGGGCGTCCCCTTCGGCCCCGGTCCGTGATGCACCGCGGCGGGGTTCATGGTGTAGGGGGCCCCATAGGCCGCGCGCCAAATCTCTTCACCGCTCGCCGCCTGGAGCGCGCGCAGAACCTCTTCGTCGCCCTCGCGGGAGAAGACGAAGACCGTATCGCCCTCGACCACCGGACTTGCGTGTCCGAGCCCCACCGGAATCCTCCACTCCCGCTCCAGCGACGCCGGCCACCCCTTTGGATCGCTCATCGCTTCCGGCCATCCGGTAACCCGCCCGCCGCCGTTCGCTCCCCGAAACCCGGACCAGTCCTGGGCGGCAGCGCTCGCCGCGACGACGAGAGCGATTGCCCCGAACAACGGCACGATCCGGAAGGACGCGATGGTCGTTCGCATGGTGGTCACTCCGGCAGCGTTAGTCATCGGATACCCGCAAATCATTCACAATAAGTGACTTGATTGGAGTGCTCCTGCGGTGATTCCCCCGTCGATTCCCACTTTCTCGGCGGGAATCCACGGGACCATCCGAGCCGGCCTGGGACCGCACCGCATCGGGTTGCTCACCGCCCGCCGACGTTCAGCGGCAGCAACGCTCGCACAACGTCTCGTCGGAGATGTGCGCCGACCAACCGTACGCGACAGCCACCGCCGCGTCCAGGGTGCCTGCGCGTCGTGATGCTGTAGGCGGCGAGTAGCACCGAGGCAACGCCCGTTGGGAATCACATAATTAACATACAGTTGACTGTAGTTAAGTATCTATTGAATAATATGTCGCATCTTGCCACAACGAGATGTGCCTCGCGGAGGACGGCTGCCGACCTCGTGCCCGAGCTGTAGCGCCGACCTGCGGGTGGCGCAGCTCGCGTGCCCCGACTGCGGGACCGCGGTGCATGGCGACTACCTGCTGCCCGCACTGTCGCGGCTCGGCAGCGAGGATCAGCAGTTCGCGCTCGCCTTCATCCTGGGCAGCGGCAGCCTGAAGGAGATGGCGAGGCTCTACGGCGTCTCGTATCCGACCGTACGGAACAGGCTCGATGAACTGATCGCGCGTCTGAACAGGATTGCCGAGACGCAGGAGAAAGAGACCGCCGACGATGCCGCCGGAGTTCGCGCCGACGGCGCAGGAGGTAACACCGATGCATCAGCAGACGACGAATAGCGCGGGGGTCCCGCGACAGATGAGCGTCGCCCGGTGGTTGTTCAATCCGTTCGTCCGAATTGGCGGAGAGCAGGCACTGGCGATCGGGTTGGGCGTCATCGTCGTGAGCGGACTGGTGGCGGCCGCCGGGGGCGTGCACTTCGATGGCTTGCTCGACTTACACCCCGGACACAGCGTGTCGTTGTGGGTCCCCGTAGTCGAAGGCCTCGTGAACTGGTCCGTGATTTCAGCGCTTTTGGTACTGGTTTCGCTCCTCGTCGCGCCGCGAACCGTCCGTCTCGTCGACATCGCGGGCACGCAGGCGCTGGCACGGGTCCCGTATTTGCTCGCCGCTCTGGCGTGCGTGCCGGCGCCGGTCCGCGACGGCTACAGAGAGCTGGTCGCCGCCGCGGTCGAGGGCCGGATGTCGATGTCGATGCCGACGGCGGCGATCCTCGTCGCGGGGATGTTTGCGAGCGCCTGCTGGATCTGGATGATCTGGCTCATGTGGAAGGCGTTCGCCGTTTCCTGCAACCAGCGGGGAGTCCGAGCGGTGGCGATCTTCGTGGCGGCCGTCATCGCGGGGGAGTTGGCGACGAAGTTCCTGCTGGTCCGGATGCTCGGCAGTCTGGCCGCCGGCGTGCAAGGCGGAAGCTGACGCCGGCATGCCCCATGGCGTGAACAGCCTGTGGTGAAACCCAGGCGGCCCAGTTCTCCCGGTGGGGGCTCGAGCGGCGATGCATCCCGGCTGAACCGCGCCGCTTTGCGGCGCTCGGCGTTGCGTTTCGGTCGAAATACACCCGGGCCAGTTCTCCCGGTGGGGGCTCCTCCCTCACGCGCCTTGTCAGCCGGGCGCCTCGCCGCTCTCGGCGCTCACCCGGGTTCCACCACAGGCTGTTAACAGAAAAGGAGTGGGCAGAGTGACCTTGGCGAGTATGCGAGAGACGCTTTCCGCGATGCTGCTTGTCGCCGCGGCGGCTGGATTCCCGGCATGCGGCAACGACGGCGGCAGTCCCACCGGGCCGACACCTACCGTCCCGCCGCTTGTCGACATGCAGTCGGACGAGGACGCGGCGCGGCAGTCGGTCGGCGCGTGGCTGTCGCTGATCGACGCCGGGAACTACTCGGAGGCGTACGACGCGACCGGTAGCTACTTCCGGGCGCGCGTGACGGCCGAGGAGTTTCGGAACGCGATGGAAGAGCGGCGCGCCCTGCTGGGCGCTTTCGTGTCCCGTACGCTGAGCAGCACGCAACACCTGACGACGGTGCCCGATGCGCCGCCCGGCGACTACTTCGTATTCGAGTTCGACGGCGTCTACGAGCTGCGGCCGAACGCTCGCGAGCGGGTGACGGCGGTGTCGGAATCTGGCGAGTGGCCAGTGGTCGGCATCTACCTCATTCGCTGACGGCTGTGCCCGGAACTCGTTCGAGACGATTCCCGTCATCGTCTCGTGTTGGATGTGTTGTGGGGCCGTCCAGCCCGTCAACGTGAGCTCCGTCTCGACACCGTCCTACCGGAGTCGCCGACAATGCTGGCACCCTGACCGGTGCCCACTACGGCGTCATCACCGTCGACGACGCGGGGCAAACCGAGGAGTTCTTCTGATTGGCGCCACGCCGGTCGTGGTCTTCGACCGAGGACCGGCGAATCCGTGTCGGTCCCACCGGGAAAGGTTTATGTCTATTACGACACGGCTGTAGACCCCCGATGGGACCGGGCATCTATTCAGGGCAGCGCGAAGGCGAGCGTGGCGGACGCCACCGGCTGACCCTCGGAACTGGCCGAGGTCCGGACTTCGGCGAACCGTCCCCGGAGCCGGCTCACTTCGGCGAAGAGGTCGAGACGCTGGCCGAAGTCCACCGTCCTTTCCATGACGAAGTCCTTTACCGAGCGGAAGAGCACCACCAGGTTCTCGCTGCGTCTCTCGTAGAGCATGGTGACGCCGCCCATCTGAGCCATGGCCTCGATGATCAGCCCCGCCGGAACGTGGGGCTGGCCCAGGGTATAGGGATGGTCGGCTGGAACGGTCACGAAGCCCCGGCCGCTCTTGCCCGGAACGAGTTCCGAGACGCCGTGGAGGAACAGGAAAGGTTCGCGGTGGGGGAGCACCTCCAGAACTCCGGCCTGGTCGAGGGTCAGGGACTCGGTCATGGTCGCGATCCTCAGCCGGCGGCCACTACGGCCTCCTCGGCGAACTGCAGCTCGTAGAGCCGACGGTAGATGCCTCCGACGGCGAGCAGCTCTTCGTGGGTGCCGCTTTCCCGGATCGTCCCGCGGTGCAGCACCACGATCCGGTCGGCTCCGCGAATCGTGGACAGCCGGTGCGCGATCACGAGGCTGGTGCGGTTTTCGAGCACTCGCTGCAGCGCGGTCTGGACGGCGCGCTCGGTCTCGGTGTCCACGCTCGAGGTCGCCTCGTCGAGCACGAGCACCCGCGAGGTGCGGGCCATGGCGCGGGCTATCCCTACCAACTGCCGCTGGCCCTGCGAGAGACCGCCGCCGCGTTCTCCGAGCTGGGTTTCCAGCCCGTCCGGCAGATTCCGGGCCCAGGCCGTCACCTCGGCAGCCTCGGCGGCCCGGCGGGCGTCCTCTTCGCTGATCGTCTCGTCGCCGAGCCGGATGTTGTCCAGCACCGATCCGGAAAACAGGTGTACGTCCTGCTGCACCATCGAGAACTGACGGCGCAGGTTCGGCACCCGCCAATCCCGGACATCGAGGCCGTCCACCAGCACCCGGCCGCGCTGGACGTCGTAGAGCCGGAGCAGCAGGGCCGCGAGGGTGGTCTTGCCCGATCCGGTATGTCCGACGAGAGCTACCGTTTCGCCGGGCGCCACGTCCAGCTCGATGTCCCGGAGCACCCATTCCTCGGCGTTGTAGGCGAACGACACCCCCTCGAGGCGCAGCGCGCCGTGGCGGTGTCCGGGAAGGCGCGCGGCCGGCGCATTCCGGATGGCCGGTTCGGTGTCGAGCAGTTCGACGATGCGCTCCGAGGCCGCCATCGCTCCTTGCAGGATGTTGAACTTCTCGGTCAGATCGCGGATGGGCCGGAAGAACATCTCCGAATACATGAGGAAGGCGACGAGGGCGCCGATGGTGAGCGTCCCGGCGCCGATCCGCGAACCTCCGTAGCCGACGATCAGCGCCACCGTGATGGCGGTGATCATTTCCACCACCGGGTAGAAGACCGAGAAGCACAACACCGTGTCGAGGTGAGCGCCGGTGTGCTCCCGGTTCAACTGCCGGTATTCGTGAGCCCGCCGGCGTTCCTGACGGAAGAGTTGCAGCACCTCCATCCCGGTCAGCGTTTCCTGGATGAAGGAGTTCACCGAGGCGACGGCGGTCCGCACCCGGCGGAAGGCCGGCCGGATCCGCCGGCGGAAGATCCAGCCGGCAAAGAAGAGGGCCGGAACCGCCCCGAACGTGACGAGCGCAAGGGCCGGGTTCATCCAGATGAGCACCGCCATGATCCCGAAGAGCAGGACCACGTCGGTGATGATCATCACCACTCCGGAACTCAGCAGTTCGTTGAGCGCATCCACATCGCTCGTCGCCCGCGTCACCACCTGGCCGATCGGGTGGCGGTCGAACCAGCCGGTGTGCAGTTTCTGGATGTGGTCGAAGACGTCCCGGCGGATGTCGCGCATGACCCGCTGGCCGAACAGGTTCACGATCCAGGCCTGGCCGTAGGCGCCGGCGAAACCCACCGCCAGGATGACGGCGTAGAGGCCGAGGATCCCGACCAGCCCCTCCAGATCGCCCGCGGCGATGTAGTCGTCGAGGGCGATCCGGGTGAGATACGGCCCGGTGAGCTGCGCGGCCGTCCCGACCAGAACCAGCGCTACGGCGAGCGTGACGAACGGCCAGTACGGAAACACGTAAGGCAGCATGCGCCGGAGCAGGCCGCGGTTGGGCTTCCCGCGGTTGGGCTTCCTGCCGGCGGCGCGGTTTTGGCTCACAGCCGGGAAAGCTCCTCTTCGAGCATCTGCCGGCGGTACATGCCGGCGTACAACCCCCGGGCGGCGATCAGTTCGTCGTGGGTGCCGTGCTCGACCACCTGGGTGGCCCCGGCCTCGTCGGCGTCGAGCAGGTAGATCACGTCCGCGTCCTTCACGGTGCTCAGCCGGTGGGCCACGATGATCGTGGTGCGCTCGCGAGCTGCCCGGCGGACCGCTTTCAGAATGCGGGACTCGGTCTCGGAGTCCACCGCGCTCAACACGTCGTCGAACACCAGGATCCGGGTATCGAGGAGCAGCGCGCGGGCGATCGCCGTCCGCTGGCGCTGCCCGCCGGAGAGGGTCACGCCGCGTTCGCCGACCATCGTTTCGTAGCCGTCGGCGAAGTCCTCGATGTCGCTCGCGAGGCCGGCTTCGTCCGCCACCCGGAACACGTCGTCGATCGGCGCGCCGGCGTCGCCGAAGGCGAGGTTTTCCCGCAGGGTCATGGAGAACAAGAAGCTGTCCTGCGGGACGAAACCGATGTCGCTCCGCAGTTCGTCGAGCGGGATTTCCCTTACGTCGCGTCCGTCAATCCGGACCGAGCCTTCCTGGGCGTCGTAGATCCGCGGGATGAGCCGGGCCACCGTGCTCTTTCCGCTGCCGGTGCGTCCCACGAGCGCGACCGTCTGGCCGGGCTCGATGTTGAGGTTGAAGTCCGAGAGCACCGCCGGGGACCGTGCGCCGTTCGAACTCTCCGGTCCCGCCGCTCGGGCGGGGTAGGCGAACCGGACGTCCCGGAACTCGATGGCGGCGGCGGGCCGGGACGCGCCGATCCCGGACTCGTCCGCTGGCGGAGCCCCGAGGGGCTCGGCGTCGAAGATCACCGCGAGCCGCTTCATGGAGGCGGCGCCGCGCTGGTGGATGTTCACCACCCAGCCGATGGCGATCATCGGCCAGGTCAGGTAGCCGTAATAGAAGAGGAAGGCCACCAGTTGGCCGAGCGTGATCGACCCGTCGATGACGAGGCGTCCCCCCAGCACGAGCGAGCCCGCGAGTCCCATCCCGATGAGGGCGAGCAGGAGCGGGAAGAGCGCCGCGCTCACGGCGACCAGTTCCATATTCCGCGCCGCGTAGGCCTCGTTTTCCTTCCCGAAGACTTTGCGCTGGGCGTCCTCCTGCACGAAGGCGCGCACGAGACGCGAGGCCGCCGCGTTCTCCTGGACCACCGCGGAGATGTCGGCCATCTTGGCCTGCACCACCTCGGAGCGCCGGAAGATCCTTGCTCCGAGCACCTTCATCAGGATGGAGACCACCGGCATGACCGCCAGCGCGACGAGGGTGAGTTGCGGGCTGATCGCCAGCATGAAGGCGAAGCAGCCGACGGTGGTGAACACCGTCTCCACCGGGTACATCACGCCCGGACCCAGCACCATCCGCACGGCGTTCATGTCCTGGGCGCCGCGGGAAAGGATGTCCCCCACCCGGTAACGGGCGTAGAAGGTCGCCGGCAGGCGTTGGAGCTGGGCGTAGAAATCCCGCCGCATGTCGTACTCGGCGTAGCGGGAGATGCCGATCAGGTACCAGCGCATGAAGAAGCGGAAGACGGCCGACCCGGCGGCGGCGGCCACGATGAACCCGCCGTAGGTCCACAGTTCGCCGGTCGCGCCCGCCTCGAGCGCATCGACGGCCCTTTCGAGCACCAGCGGCACGATCAGGTAGAAGACCCGGCACAGCACAAGCGCCACCAGCCCCACCACCAGCCGCCGCCGGTACCGGGTGAGGTACGGCAGCACCCGCCGCCACATATCCAGCATCAGTTCAGGGGCCGCCGGCCTCCAGACCGGCAAGGTGGCGCGGAGGGCTTGGAACGCCGACCTCCGGTCGGCACCACCGCGCGGAGCGCGGTGAGCTGCGTATTGCCATCCGCCCGGATGGTGCCGCCCGCAAGGGAACGCCGACCTCCGGTCGGCACCGTCGCGCAAAGCGCGACGAACCACACTTCGTCAACCAGTTGCACGACGGGAACGCTACCCCGTCAATCCCCATGCCGCGCCCTCAGCGGCGGCGCCAGCCGGGCCATGAGGATCATCCGCTCGAACACGTCCAGCCACTCGGCGGTCTCCGCGGCCAGTGCCCCGCCGTCCGCCGACCCCGGAAGCGGACACGCTGCTCCCAGTTCCGTCGCCGCCTTCTCCCGATACACCGTCAGTGGCCGGTCCCCGTAGCGGCCGATCTCGTGGAAGTCCTCGGTCAGGAAGAGCACAATGGGAACCCGCATCGCTCCCAGAACGCGCAGCTCGTCTCGAAGTTCCGGGATCGCGTCCCGGTCCACGAACCGCAGATCAACCGACGGCTCCGCGACCTCGGCCAGCCGCGCCACGATCGGGACCGACCGAACGCAGTCCCCGCACCAGATGCCGCTGAGGCAGAGCACGTTCACGATGCGGCCGGCTGGGTCGAGCCGGCTACCCGCGTCGTCCGGGAGCGGTGGCACCGCCGCCTCGGCGCGCGCCCAGGCCGCCCGCTCGCGTTCGTTCCCGGTAGCGAGGTACTCGGGATAGGCGAGGGCGTCCCGGAAGACCTGCCGGAAGAGTTCGGACCGGAGGTCGAAGTATGCGCTCATGAAGGTGCTCCCCAGGGAACGCGGGATTATCCGCCTTCCTCGGGGGTCGTGTCACGGCGGCAGGGGCCGCCGTGCCGCCCGGCCTGGCCAGGCGCCGACCCCCGCGCCCGCCGGCCGCTCGGGTTTAGACTCCGAAGATGGCGAACGGCGTGGGGGCGGGGCCGGGAGTGGCGGACGCACTTCTCCCGACGGCGGAGAGAAAGCGATCGGAGGAACGCTGGCGACCGACGTCGGCGCTGGAGTTCATCGGCTGCGTGTCGTGCCGCATGACGCTCGCCGAATATCGGGCGCTCGACGACGACGGAAAGGTCGAGCTGTTCGATGCCGAGGTGGCGCGCGCCTGGCGGGTGGCGGAGGCCGCCAAGGCGCCGCACGAGGATCCGCTCACCATGTTCCGCAAGTTCGTGGAGCGGGTCGCCATGGTGCGGGGTTCACCGATCATGCTGGGAGGCGCGGCGGGGCTGGATCTGCTGGATGCGGACCGGGCGCAGGTGCGGGCGATGCACCCGGACGAGATGGTGTTCCTCGACCCGGAGCGCCAGGAGCGGATCGGATCGAGATACGAGTGGGCGGCGGATCAGGAACACCCGGATGTGGTGCTGGAAGTGGATAACACGACGGACGTGCGGCGGAACAAGTTGCTGGTGTATGCGGACTGGGGTTTCCCGGAGCTGTGGGTGGAGGTTCCGGAGGCGTATTCGCCAAGTCGCCCCCGGGGTCGGCGGCCGGGGCTGACGATCTACGTGCTGGAGGCGGGGGAGTATCGGGAGAGCGGGGAGAGCCGGGCGTTTCCGGGACTGCGGGCGGAGGAGGCGCACCGGGTGCTGAACGAGCGGGGGTCGTCCCCGGAGACGGCGGCGCTGGCGTCTCGCGTGGGTCGGGCGCTCGGACTCCGGGAGGGGACGGGTCCCGAAGACGATCCCCTCTTGCGGGAGCAGCGCGCCGAGGCCCGCGCAGAGGTGAATGCCGCGACGGCGTGCGAACTGCTGGTGCGCCGCGGCCTCGCGATTTCCGCTGCATTTCCGGCGGACCTTTCCGCCACGGATCGGAAGTTGCTCGGCTGCGCGTCGCCGGGCGCGGTGGCGGCGGCTGCCTTGACCGCCGCGAGCGTGGCTGACTTCTTCCGCCGGCTGCGGGAGTCCGATGATTCCTGACGGGAGGTAGCCAGCCGGGCAGACGCCCGCCTTCCGACCGGCACCGTGGCGTGAGGGCTCGGGAACGCCATCGCCCGGCCGCGGACGTCCCATGTCGCGGGGGCCGCTCGGCAGCGACGGCGCGGGCCGCCAGAATGGGACAGTGTCCGACGAGATCGCCTGGTACAACACGCACGCGGAGACGCTGGCGGATCGCTACGAGGCTGTCTCCCCAGAGCGCGTTCACGGCTGGCTGACGGACCTGCTGCCCTCGCAGCCCGCGACCGTCCTCGACGTCGGCGCGGGCAGCGGTCGCGACGCGGCATGGTTGGCCTACAAAGGCCACGATGTCGTCGCGGTCGAACCGTCCTCCAGACTCCGGACGATGGCGCGCGAACAGCATGACGTTCCTCGCATCCAGTGGATCTCCGACTCGCTGCCCGGTCTCAAACGCACGTTCCGGACGGGCCTCGCCTTCGACGTCATCCTGGTCGGCGCGGTCTGGATGCACGTCGCCGCATCGGACCGGGCGAGGGCGTTCAGGAAACTGATTACGCTGCTCAAGCCGGGCGGCGTCTTGGCCATCACACTGCGCTGCGGCCCCCCCGAGGGACAACGCGGCAGCCATCCCGTTTCCGTCGGGGAGATCAAGAGCCTGGCCCGTGACCACGGCGCGTTCGTCGAGCGGGAGGTCACGGCCGAGGACTATCTCGGCCGCAGCGAGATCCGCTGGCAACAACTGGCGATCCGGCTGCCGGACGACGGCACCGGCGCTCTGCCGCTGCTGCGCCACGTCATCCTGAACGATGACAAGAGCTCCACCTACAAACTCGGGCTGCTCCGCGTGCTCTGCCGCATCGCGGACGGCGCGGGCGGGCTCGCGTCGTCCACGGACGAAGAGTACGTCGCGGTCCCGATGGGCCTGGTGGCGCTGACGTGGATTCGGCTCTACAAGCCGCTGCTGGCGGCGAACATGCCCCAGAGCCCACAGAACCGGCGTGGTGGCGAGCAACTCGGATTCGCCAAGGAGGCGCTGGGACGGCTCACAGACCTGTCGCATCGCGATCTGCGCGTGGGCTTACGGCTCAGCGGCGACAGCGGCGGGGCGCTTCATCAGGCGCTCAAGGATGCCGTCCAAACGATCCGCAAAATGCCGGCGCATTACATGACGTATCCCAGCGGGACGAATCCGATTCTTCGCGTGTGCGCCGTCGGGGCCGGGCGTTATCCGGGCGCCGCGCGGCTGGATGAGCCGTATCTCGCCAGCTTCGGCACGATGCGGGTGCCAACCCACCTGTGGTTGGCGGCGCAACGCTTCGCCGCCTGGATCGAGCCCGCCATCATCGCCGAATGGGCTCGGGTGACCCGATCCTACGCGGAGAGCCAAGGACGCCTGCTCGATACTGCCCGGCTCTCTGACGCCATGACCTGGGAGGATCCCAAACGGGACGTGGGCATTGCACGGGAACGGGCCGAGCGGTTGCTCACCGAGCAGCCGCTCCATTGCGTATGGAGTGGCAAGCGCCTGTCCGTGGACAAGCTCGACATCGACCACTGTTTTCCGTGGTCGGTGTGGCCCTGCGGAGATCTCTGGAATCTCCTGCCCGCGGATCGAACAGTCAATCAGCGCAAGAAGCGGAACCCGTTGCCGTCCGACCGGCTGCTTCGGGCTGCTGAGGGCCGGATCGTCGGCTGGTGGCGCGATGCGTACCGGGCGGACCCGCACCACCCGCTGGCCGAGCGGTTCATGCTGGAGGCGGCGGTCAGCTTGCCGGGCATCCCACCGACGGATACCGATCTTGATGGCTGCTTTTCCGCCTTGAATCTGCAGCGGCTACGGCTGCAACAGAACCAGCAGGTTCCGGAATGGAGCGGCACGCCCTACGTCTGAATCGAAACGGCGCCTGGCCGAACCAGCCGCTGCTACAGCGCGCAGACGGTGCACGGCGTGGTGTCGTCGTCCTCGTCGAGAGCGTCCCCCAGCACTTCGAGGAGCGGGACGTTCTGCCGTGATCGCTGAACCCGGGACAGCGATTCCCGATGCTTCCGGAGAATCTCGTCCCGCCGGGCACGAAGCTGGGGAAGGGTCTCGCCGCCGGACCAAGTGTAGTTTCGGCCCCGCATCGCCTGATCTCCGAAATCCGCGTCCCCCGCGACCCCGGCGTCCTGCAGCACCTTCCGCTCAATCGCCACGCACGCTCGAAGAGGTCCGGGTGCCGGTCCGCGAGGCCGATCCACTCCGCCTTGCGTTGGTAAAAGCAGAAGTAGCACCCCGACCGGGTGCGCCACTCGTAGTAGCTTGGAAGGCCGATCCCGGCGTCCTCCAGAATCCGCATCACCCCGTCGCGATCAATGCCGTCCTCGACGAACGGGAACCGGCTCGTGATGTTGGACTTGGTGGAGATGTACCCCTTCCGGTTCGCCTCGTCGGCCCGGATCGCCACGTAGGAGACCGCCGACTCGTCCCCGATCCATGCCTCGATCGGCTTGATCTTCATGTTGCGGGTGCACCAGCGCATCTGGGGCGACGGCAGCGCACCGCGGAAAACCTCGAACCAATGGTCGAAGCCGCGCTCGGCGTTCAGGCGGACGATGGGGTGACCGAGTAGGACTTCGATCGGCGTCTCCGCCGTCCCGGATGGCCTCCAGGGTCTTGCCGAACTCGTCCACCACCAAGAGCAGGGGCGCCCGTTCCGCGAGACACCGAGCGACTTCGACGATGACCGACGCAGCCGGCCCGCTGCGCGACAGATTCGTCGTTTCCAGATCCCGCAGGGCCTCTTTCAGGAGTCGGGACGCCGGAAAGTCCCGCGCCGGGGGGATCCGGCCGTAGGTCCCGACCACCGCCGCGTGGAGCGCCCGCAGCAGAGTGTGGGTGATGGGTTCGCGGTTCGCGGTCACCAGACCGCGGTGGAATCCCGTCCGGCGAGTGCCGTGCCGCTCGTGCGCCTTCCGGACGGTCTCCGCGGCCTCCGGCGACGCTTCGGCGATCAAGCTGAGTACGACGTTTCGGACCCGCTTGCCGGGACCGAACGCGGCGTCGAGCAGGAGGGCGAGGGAGGACTTACCGGAACCGTAGGGACCGGTGAGCGACCACGCGCCCCCGGACCGCCCCGACAGCGCGGCGCCGGTCATTCGTTCGATCACATCGAGCGCCCGGGCGGTGACGATGTAGCCGTCGAAGGGTTCCGGCCTGCCCGAATCCCGTTCGAGATTGGCCGAGCGGGCGAAACGGGACCGGACGGAGACGTAGTCAGCCAGGCCAGCCATCAGCGAGCCCCCGCGCGGTAATAGTCGTCGAGGATGCCGTTCGCAAGATCCCCCGGGGGTCCGGACCAGGAAAGCACCTGGGCCCCCGCACTGGTGGTCAAACGAATCCGCTTCGTCCGGCGCACCGTCGGTTCGAGAACGGCCAGGAGGTCTGCCTCGGTGAGCTTGAACGCCTTTCCGGGCGACCCCGGCTCGTGAACCAGACGGGCGACAGCGATCGTGTTGCCGGTGCTCCCTGCCCCCGCCACGTACTCCAGGGCGGCGGCGGTCGCGACCGCGGACGGTAGCTCGGGCTTCGGGCCGAGGATGAATCGGTACCGGCCCGGCGTCGTCGCCCGCCGGATCAGGTTGAGTTCCCGGAGGGGACAATCCAGAACATCGTCAATACTGCTTCTCTTGGCGCGGTCTTGCGGCGCGTAGGTGCGAAGGAGGGCACTCACGTCCTTCTTCAAGGACGAGCGACTCGGGGGTTTCCAATCGGCATTGGCATCGAGCTGCGCGCTGACCGCACCCTCGAGGTCGTCATCGGTGAACTCGATGGGGTGGAACTCGTTGAACGCGAGCCACCAGACCGGAAGGCGACAGCGCGCCGCCAGGAGCCGCCAGTGCAGCAGCCAGAGGGTTCCGGGGTCTTCCATCCACGGGTCCCATCCCGAATCACTGAACAGCAGATCGCCGGGAGACGTGGTCTGGAGACGCGTCCTGCGACCGCGGCGCTTGGAACTCTCGGTGATCAGGCCGGCAGCGAGCCCCCAGAAACGGATCGCGCGAACCATGTTCTTCCCCACCCCGACTTGGACCGGTGCGTCTTCGTGGTCGAAGATGTGGGGGTCTTCGGCCACGCATCGGTACGCCTTCCGGAACCAGCCGTCGCGCGGGTGGAAGGTTTCGTGTCGGGCGAAGACGGGAGAGGCCGCCTCGGTCAGCCGCATCGCTCCGCTCCTCCCGTCATCTCGCGGACGAACTCGACCGCGGTCACGGTCTTTTCGACCGCGAGTTCGATTTCCTGAACGGTGGTGAAGCGGCCCACGCTGAAGCGCAAGGCCTCGAAAGCGGCGTCCCGGGGCACACCCATTGCCAAGAGGGTGGAGGACGGCTCGATTGACCCGGAGTGGCAGGCGCTCCCCGCCGACACCGCGACCGGATCCATCTGCGTTACGACGGCTTCGCCGTCGGCGCCCGCAAACCGGACACAAGCAGTGTTCGGGAGCCTCCGGTTGGTATCCCCGATCTCGTGGACGTCGGGAAGCCGTTTCTTGAGTGACCCCGTGAGCTGGTCCCGCAGCGCTTCTACCCGCTCCCTCTCGGAGACTCGTTCCTCGGTGGCGATCCGGGCGGCGGCGCCGAACCCCACAATGCCCGCCACGTTCAGGGATCCCGACCGCAGCCCCCGCTCGTGGCCGCCGCCGTGGAGGATGGGGCGGAGCCGTTTCAGGCTGAACCGGGTGCCGATCAGGGCGCCCGCGCCCGTCGGGCCGCAGATCTTGTGGCTGCTGACCGACACGAAGTCCGCACCGAGTTCTTCTTGGTCGAAGGGCAACCGTCCGGCGAACTGGGTGGCGTCGCAGTGGAAGAGTGCGCCCGCCGCGTGGACGCGCTCGGCGATTTCGCCCACCGGGTTGAGAACGCCGGTCTCACTGTTGGCAGCCATGACGGATACCAGCAGAACATCAGAACCTACCATTTTCTGGAGTTGGTCGGCATCGACGAATCCGCCCGGCGTCACCGGGATGATGTCCACCTCGGCCTGCCCCGATTCCCGGAGCCAAGCGGCGGTCTGGGAGACGGAGACGTGTTCCACCGCCGAGATGAGGACTCGGTGACGGTCTGCCGGTCGCGCTTCGACTGCCCCTCGCAGCACCAGGTTGTTCGCTTCGGTGGCGCCGGAGGTGAAGACGACACCCGATGGGCGACCGCCGACCATGGCGGCAACGTGGTCGCGGGCCTCGTCAACCGCTCCCGCCTGTCGGCGTCCGAAGCGGTGGACGGAGGAGGCGTTCCCGAGCCCCTCGGTCAGGGCGCGCGCCATGACCTCCGCGACGCGGGGGTCCAGCGGGGCGGAGCCGTTGTAGTCGAGGTAGATGCCGTCCACGGGTTCCTGATGGGGAGGGTACCCGCGAGTGGGTCCGGCGGGGCCGGCGGCGAACGGGGAAGGACGGGACACTCTGGATTCGCGGTGTCGAGGAGTCTGCCCTGGAGGATCGACACATGTTGCCACCCCTCTGGATGCTCTCTTTTTCCCGACGCACAATGCGGAGCTCGCGTCTGGCGGGGGAACATGTCGCAGTAGCGGGGTCGGCTGGATGGGAACATGTCGCAGTAGCGGGGTCGGCTGGCCGGGAACATGTCGCAGTAGCGGGGTCCGGCTGGATGGGAACATGTCGCAGTAGCGGGATCGGCTGGATGGGAACATGTCGCAGTAGCGGGATCGGCTGGATGGGAACATGTCGCAGTAGCGGGGTCGGATGGTGTGGACATGTCGCAGTAGCCGGATCTGTGGGGGGAACATGTCGCAGTAGCGGGGTCGGATGGAGGCGGACATGTCGCAGTAGCGGGGTCGGATGGTGTGGACATGTCGCAGTAGCCGGATCTGCGGGGGGAACATGTCGCAGTAGCGGGATCGGATGGAAGCGGACATGTCGCAGTAGCCGGATTTGCCGGGGCAACATGTCGCAGTAGCGGGATCTGCCGGAGGCGAACATGTCGCAGTAGCCGGATCTGGCGGGGGAACATGTCGCAGTAGCGGGGTCGGCTGGCCGGGAACATGTCGCAGTAGCCGGGTCTGGTGGGGAAACATGTCGCTCTAGCGTGGTCGGCGCGGTTTCGTCGCGTCGACCTGGAGGTCGGCGGTCCCCGACCGGCGGCGTCATCAGAGGGAGCCTTCGGGGCGCTGGTTCCGTTACCTTTCTGGCGTGCGTATTTCCGGCGGCGAGCGGGCCGTGAGAAACGTCATGCAATGGGCGAGCGGCAACGAGTGGGAGGACCGCAAGAACAGCGTGTTCGCGGCCCACTTGGAGCATTTCGATGAACTCGGAATCTCCGACGAGGAGCTGTTCAACAGACTCGGGTCGCTGGGCCCACCGTAGGACTGTCAGAAATTCCGTGTGTAGGCCGGCGATTTTGGAAACTGGGCTTGGTTTGCTTCCCGGCATTGTATGACCGGGCCGATGGGGATCTGGCCGGCGCGCCCGAGGGGGCCAGCCGGGGGCGGGTAGGGACGCCGGGGGTTTTTGGAGTTCAAGGAGAGGGGCGGCGCCCGAGGCTCTCCACGGGCCAAACCTCTCCAGCAAACTCCAAGCTCCAAGGAGAGCCTGTGGGAAGGGTGGGAAACGCGTCCCGCTCCCCGAATCGTCCGGCAGCAAGGCGCGATGCGGTTCCAGCGTTTTCCAAGTCCTGGGGGAATCGCTCCGGACGAAGCGGTCCCTCGCGATCCGGTCGCCACGGGCGCCGCGATTTCCCCGGGACGGCGCTTTCCACGGGCTCAAGGCGGCGCTTTCGCGAACCCGCCGGGGGCCGTGAGGCGGACCGGCCGCCGCGCCCCGGGGGGCGGCACGCGGCGGGCTCACACGACCTCCACCGGGAATCGGTCCCCGAACAGGATGGCGAACTCGGCCCGCGCCTGGAACCAGTAGATCTGCGGCCGCTGCCACTTCCGCTCGATCTTCCGCAGCGTCAGGTAGATCAGCTTCGCCGCCGCCCGGTCGTTCGGAAAGTGGCCCCGCGTCCGTACCGCCCGCCGCACCGTGCTGTTCAGGCTCTCGATGGCGTTCGTCGTGTAGATCACCCGCCGGATCGGCGCCGAAAACGCGAAGTACGGGATCACCTGCGTCCAGTTCCGCCGCCAACTCCGCACGATCGCCGGGAACTTCCGGCCCCAGGCACCCGCCTCGAACGCGTCCAGCGCCTCCTCCGCCTCCTCCAGCGTGTCCGCCCGGTAGATCGGACGCAGCGCCGACGCCAGCTCCTTGCGCTCCTTCCAGGACGCGTGCGCCAGCGAATACCGGATCAGGTGCACCACGCAGGTCTGCACCGTCGCCTCCGGAAACGCCGCCTCGATCGCCTCCGGAAACCCCTTCAGCCCGTCCACCACCACGATCAACACATCCCGAACGCCCCGCGCCTTCAGCTCGTTCATCACCCCCAGCCAGAACTTCGCCCCCTCGTTCGCCGCCGTCCACATCCCCAGGATCTCCTTCCGCCCCAGCGCCGTCACCCCGATCGCCAGGTGCACCGCCTTGTTCTGAACCAAACCCTCCTCCCGGATCTTCACCCGCAACGCGTCGAAATACACGATCGGATACACCGCCTCCAACGGCCGCGAACGCCACTCCCGCAGCTCCTCGTGAACCTCGTCCGTCACCTTCGAGATCAACTCCCGAGACACCGTAACCCCATACAACTCCTCCACATGCGCCCGGATCTCCCGCGTCGTCATCCCCCGCGCATACAGCGAAATCACCTTCTCGTCGAACCCCGGTAGACGACGAACCCACTTCTCGATCAACTGCGGCTCAAAACGTCCCCCTCGATCCCGCGGAACCGCCAACTCCACCGATCCCGCCCCCGTCAACACCCGCTTCCGGTTGTGCCCGTTCCGGTGGTTCCCTGACCCCACCTCCTCCTCCCGCGAAAGGTGCAACTCCATCTCCACCTCCAGCGCACGCTCCGCCAGCGACTTCTGAAGCGCCGCAAACAACTCCCCGCTCCGGAGCGCCTCCCGTGGATCCTCTCCCCCCAGAAGCTCGTCCAAAAGCTCTCCGCCGATCCGACTCTGCCGTCGCGTCATCTCTCTTCTCCTTAGCTCGTCTAGGTTACGCCCCTCCTACACACGGAATTTCTGACAGGCTCCCCACCGTTCTTCGCCTGCATCATCGAGGACTTTCTCTCCGCTCGCTTCGGCGAGGAGGGGGAGGAGAATGTGGTGGACGCGTACCTCGTCCGCCGGGGATGGCTCGAGAAGGGTCAGGCAAGAAACTATCTCCTGGCCCTCCGGGACGCGACGCCTTCGCTCTACGAGGTGGTGAGCTTCAAGCGCGGCCGCGAACTGACCCTGCGGGACCTCATCCGGGAAAGCGAGCCGGTGCGGGTGGACGAACAGGCCGGCTCCGAAACCTTGGGTCTTTGGGACTGCGTCTTCGCCCGGGTGGTGCGGGTGGGCCGGACGACGTGCTTTACCGGCGCAGTGCTCCACTTCCCCCGCGAGTTGGCCCAGCACTGTCTCGAGAGGCTTGGCGGTATCGCCAGGGACCTCGAGAAGGAATTTCGCAAGGCCGCGAAGAAGCTGGGAGAGGACCGGGAACCCAGCGAGGCGGACGCGCGCGATTTCCTGCTGGAGAGTCCGAAGGCCGGCGTTTTCTTCACGAATTCCTTCGCGGAGTGGACCCTGGAGCGGTTGGAGGCCCCGATGCCTCAGATGAGAAACACGGATGACGAACCCCTGGTGCTGTCCACTGTTCGCTTTCCGATCGAGAGGAGCGAGGCCGAAGTCGCCGCGGCCGTTGATGACATCGCGGAGTTCGACCGGATCAGCGGCCACGAACTGCGGTGGTCGTGGCACGGCCGCGCGGTGGCGCCGCTGCGTCTTCCCAAAGAGCTTTTGCAGGACGATCCGGAGGCCGGGACCGGATACCTGGACCTCGGGGACGTCGAGATCGTGGATGGAGCCCTTCTGCTCCACGTGAACTCCGTCGAACGCGCTGAGAAGGGACGGGAGTTGCTCAGTTCACGTCTTGGGCCGCTGCTGGGGAATCCGCTCACCTCGCACGAGGATCCCGCGCAGCGACTTCGAACCCCGCCGGGAGAACCGCCGCCGGAACCGAAGAAACCGGACCTGCCGCCCGAGGTCGTGGAAGCGCTCGTGCGCGCCCAGTATGAGGAGCACTACCGGCAGGTCCTGGACGAGCCGGTCCCTATGCTGGGCAACCGAACGCCCCGGCGGGCGACGAAGACCAAGAAGGGTCGCGCTGCCGTCGTGGAGTGGCTCAAGGGAATCGAGAACCTCGAATCGCCGTTGAGGACGGTCGCCGCCCGGTGGATCTGTCGTGGCTGTGGGAGGAACTGAAGATCCCGCGACCCGGCGGCGATCTGTAGCGAACCGTGGCGGCCTCCTGGGCTGCTTGTGCCTCACCGGTGATTCACAACCGCTGTTGCGTCTCACTTTCGGCGGAAAGTGAGTCACAAGGGGATTTGCCGCTCACCTGTGATCCACAACGGGCGTTGTGACTCACTTTCGGCGGAAAGTGAGTCACAATGGAGCCAGTCGGTCAGCCGTCCGCCGCGGTCGCCCATCGCAATGACTCCTCCCCGCTACCGTTTCGACCGGTTCCCGCCGAAGGACTTGGAATGGTCCAGCTTGCTGCCTTTGATCGGACGCGCCCAGAGGGCGATCGCCGGTTACGAAGGCTGCTCTATGGGGTGCCGAACCCGGACATCCTGCTGTCACCCCTTTCGGCGCAGGAAGCCGTGCTGTCCAGCCGGATAGAGGGAACCCAGTCGTCCCTCAGCGAAGTCCTCGCGCTCGATGCGAACGGGGCGCACAAGACGAAACCGCTCAAGCGAGGACGGAGGCGCGGGAAGTTCTCAACTACCGCGTCGCACTCGTGATGGCGACCAAACTAATGGAAAGCCTTCCGCTCTCTCAGCGGCTGATCCGCTCGACCCACGGGGTTCTGATGCAAGGGGTCCGGGGCGGGATCGCGGACCCGGGTGAATACCGCCGCATCCAGAACTGGATCGGGCCCCCGAACTCCACAGAGGAGAACGCGACCCTCGTCACCTGTCCGGTTCCGGACATCGCTGACGCGATGGGCGCCTGGGAGCGCTATCTCCACGAGGAAACACCCGACGCTCTGATCCAACTCGGGGTTGTACACGCTTGGTTCGAGGCCATCCATCCGTTCTACGACGGCAACGGCCGCCTCGGACGCCTGATGGTTCCACTCTTTCTCATGGCCAAGGGCCTTCTCAATCGGCCGATTTTCTACCTGAGTGAATACCTCGAACGGCGTCGTGAGGACTACTATCGCGACCTGCTTGTCGCCCAGAGCGGTGGGAGTTGGTCACCGTGGCTCCGGTTCTTCCTGACCGCAATCGAGAAACAAGCGATCGCCAACGCTGAAAAAGCAAGGCAAATTCTCGCTCTTTACGCCGACCGGCAAGACTGGGTAGCGAGGACCACCCGGTCGCAATATGCAGTCAGATCGCTGGATTTCATCTTCCGTCAACCGGTGTTTCGAACCTCGGACTTCGCCGCCGGCTCCGAAGTGCCGAAGCCGACAGCCATGCGCATCCTCCGGGTTCTGAGGGATCAGGGAATGCTTGATGAACTGCGGCCTCCGCGAGGCCGTCGTCCCGCGACCCTCTGGTTCCCCGCACTCATCGAGATCGCCGAACGGCCGTCGGACTTCGGAGGCGCCTCGGGCTGACGGGTGCGGCGGGTCTGCGTCGGACCGGTGATTCAAGATCGCCGTTGCGTCTCACTTTCGGCGGAAAGTGAGCCACAAACGGGTTTGTCGATCACTTGTGATCAACAACGGGTGTTGCGTCTCACTTTCGGCGAAAAGTGATCAACAACGGGATCCCTCCGAATCGCTCCTCGCGCTTCCCGCAGGTCGGCAATACGCGTTGCGCCCGCCTACCGGCGGGCGGTGCCGACCGGAGGTCGGCGTTCCCTGGCTGGCGCGCCGCTCTGCCGGGTGGGGTACGTGCCGAGACGTGCGCCATCACGGAAGTGGGAAGTACGCTGTCTCGCTCCGCTGCGCGGGGTGGTGCCTGATCTGCGCCGCGGACCGAAGGCCGGCGGTTCCCGGACCCGCGCGTTGTGCGAAGATTCCCGGTTGCCCAGAAACGGTTGATTCGCCGTTCCGGCTTGCTCGGGCCCCGACCCCGCCAGCTCTCCCGACGAGCGCCCGGCTCGCACCTCTTCTGAACACAAAGTCTTCATGAGTCTTCATACCGTGCGCCGCGGATTCGACATCCGCGTCATGGGGGCTCCCGCACCGGACGGTCCGGCGGACGAGCTCCGCATCCCTTCCAGGATCGCGCTGCTCGGCGCGGACTATCCCGGGACGCGGCCCACGATGAGGGTCCGGGAGGGGGATTCGGTTTCCCGGGGCGCCGTGCTCTTCGAGGACAAGAAGACGCCCGGGGTCCGGTTCACCGCGCCGCTCGCGGGGCGGGTGACCGGGGTGCACCGGGGCGAGCGCCGGGCCTTCGTCTCGCTCGTCATCGAGTTGAACCCCGAAGAGCGTGCCGGCGGACGGGGAGACGGCCACGCGTCGGGGGCCTGGTCGGGGCGCCATCCCGACGCGCTCGGTGATGACGCGGTCCGGGATCTCCTGCTCGAATCCGGGGAATGGACCGCGATTCGCACCCGGCCGTTCGGCCGGGTGGCGAACCCCGAGACGCGGCCCCACGCGATCTTCGTGACGGCCACCGACACTGCGCCCCTCGCCCCGGATCCGGTGGCCGCAGTCAGGGGCCGGGCCACCGATCTCGACTGGGGAATCGGAGCCGTTTCGCATCTCACCGGCGGACCGGTGTTCGTCTGCTCGCGTGCCGGCCGGCAGCTTCCGGTGAAGGAAGGGGGCCGGGTCCGCCACGAGGAGTTCGCCGGGCCTCATCCCGCCGGTACCGCGGGACTCCACATCCACCGGCTGGCGCCGGTCCGCCGCGGCCACGAGGCGTGGCACCTCGACGCCCAGGATCTGGCCTCCATCGGCAAGCTCTTCCGCACGGGGGCCGGCGACCCGTTCCGGGTGGTGTCGCTGGGAGGCCCTCCGGTCCGGCGGCCGACCCTCATGCGCGCTCCCATCGGCGCCTCGCTTTCGGACTTCGCCGCCTCCGAAGGCGGGACTCCGGGCGAGCGCCGGGTCATTTCCGGGTCTCTCCTCTCCGGGCGCACCGCCTCGGATGAGGTGGCGGGCTACCTCGGCCGTTATCACCGGCAGGTGACAGTGCTCGAAGAAGACCGGCGGCGGCGGTTCCTGGGTTGGCTCGCTCCGGGGGCGGGTGCGGTTTCGGTGAGCCGCGCCTTCCTCTCCGCGGTTCTGCCGGGCGGAGCCCGCCCCCTCGCCACCGGGACGCACGGTTCCCGGCGCGCCATCGTTCCGATCGGGAGCTATGACCGGGTGATGGCTTTCGACATCCCGGCGGTGATGCTGCTCCGCGCCCTCCTGATGGAGGACATCGGGCGGGCCGAGGAACTTGGAGCGCTCGAACTCATCGAGGAGGACCTGGGTCTGCTGAGCTTCGCCTGCCCCGCGAAGAACGACTACGCCCCGGCGCTGCGGCGCATTCTGGACACCCTGGAGAAGGAGGGCTAGCAGCCTGTGATGAAACCCAGGCGGCCCAGTTCTCCCGGTGGGGGCTCGAGCGGCGATGCATCCTGGCTGAACCGCCCCCCCACCGGGAGAACTGGCGCTGCGCGCCGCTCATCGTTGCGTTTCGGTCGAAATACACTCGGTATTCCTCCCTCACGCGCCTTGTCAGCCGGGCGCCTCCCCGCTCTCGGCGCTCACCCGGGTTCCACCACAGGCTGCTAGTCCCCGATGCTCCGCGCGCTCCTCGATCGCCTCGGGGCGCCGTTCGAGCCGGGACGCCCACTCCACCGCCTCTGGCCGCTCTGGGACGCCCAGGACACCTTCCTCTACACCCCGGGGAAGACCACGGCCGGGCCGTCGCACGTCCGCGATCGCCTGGACATGAAGCGGCTCATGTTCACGGTTGTCTTCGCGCTCGCCGGCACGGTGGCGATGGCGTTCTACAACACCGGACTCCAGGCAAACCTCGCGATCTCCCGGGGAGCCGCTCCGCTCCCCGGGTGGCGAACCGGGGTTATCGAGGCCCTCGGCACCGGGTTTTCTCCGGACAGCGTGCTCGCTGCGGTGGTCCACGGCGGGCTCTGGTACCTGCCGGTCCTGATCGTCACCTTTGCCGTCGGCGGCGCCTGGGAAGTGTTCTTCGCGGCGGTCCGGCGCCACGAGGTGAGCGAGGGGTTTCTGGTCACCGGGATGCTCTTCCCGCTCATCCTGCCGCCCACCGTTCCGCTCTGGCAGGTCGCGCTCGGCATCAGCTTCGGGGTGGTGGTGGGCAAGGAGATCTTCGGGGGCAGCGGTTTCAACATCCTGAACCCGGCGCTGACCGCCCGCGCGTTCCTGTTCTTCGCGTATCCGGCCGATCTGTCCGGGGACCGCATCTGGATCGCCGCCGACACGGCTCCGGACGCGGTCAGCGGGGCCACCTGGCTCGCCCGGCTCAGCCTGAGCGGTCCCGAGGCACTCGCGGAGACCTTCCATCCGGCCGGTGGCGCCGGGATTTCGGCGTGGGACTCCTTCGTCGGCCTGTTGCCCGGTTCCATGGGAGAGACCTCGGCGCTCGCCTGCCTCTTTGGAGCGGTGGTCCTGGTGGCGACCGGGATCGGTTCGCTCCGGATCATGCTGGCGGTGGCCGCCGGGACCCTCGTGATGGGCGGCCTCCTGAACCTGATCGGTTCGGACACCAACCCGTTTTTCGCGGTACCGTTCTGGTGGCACTACCTTCTGGGCGGCTGGGCGTTCGGGACCGTCTTCATGGCCACCGAGCCGGTGACCGCACCCTCCACGAACGGCGGGCGGGTGGTCTACGGCTTCCTCATCGGGGTGCTGGTGGTGCTGATCCGGGTGGTGAATCCCGCCTACCCGGAAGGCATGATGCTCTCCATTCTGCTCATGAACGTCTTCGCGCCGCTCATCGATCACTTTGCCCTCCGGAGCAACGTCCGCCGGAGGGCGGCAGCCGGAGCGTCGGCCCTGGCGCCGGCGACCTTTCCCGCCGCGAAACGCTCCACGTGAAGCGGGGCTAACATCCGTTCGCCGTTTTCGTGAGGACCGCGCGCTACATCCTGGGGTTCGCGGCGGCCGTGTGCCTCGTCTGCGCCGTGATGGTGTCGGGCTCGGCGGTGGCCCTGCGGGATCTCCAGGCGGCGAACGCCGAGCGCGAGCGGCAACGGAACGTCCTCTTTGCCGCCGGGCTCGCGGCTCCCGGCGAGGATCTCTCCGAATCGGCGATGGCCGAGCGCTTCGCGGCGGTCCGCGCGGTGGTGGTGGATCTCGAAACCGGGGAGGAGCTTCCCGGCGTGGACCCCGCGAGCGTGGACCCGCTGGTCGAGGCCGGCATCACGGATTCCTCGCGCCCGGTTCCGAAAAACCTGGCGCGCGTCCGGCGGGTGGAGAAACGCTCGGTGGTCTACCTTGTCGAACAGGGTGGACAACTCGAGGCGGTCGTGCTGCCGATCCGGGGGCAGGGGCTGTGGTCGGTGCTCTACGGCTACCTGGCGCTCGAGGCGGATCTCGACACGGTCCGCGGTCTCACCTTCTACGAGCACAAGGAGACTC
The DNA here is from genome assembly GCA_965250045.1 of Candidatus Marinacidobacterium sp. Classification (GTDB taxonomy): domain Bacteria; phylum Acidobacteriota; class Vicinamibacteria; order Marinacidobacterales; family Marinacidobacteraceae; genus Marinacidobacterium. Next base: position 857,607 of record OZ252286.1, on the reverse strand, counting down.
CCGGGCTCGGCGGGGAGGTGGACAACCCGAATTGGAAAGCGCTCTGGCCGGGACGACGGGTGTTCGGCGCCTCCGGCGAGCCGGTGATCGAGGTGGCGCGGGCGGCGGCCGGGCCGGTGGACGAAGACCCGCACCGGGTGGACGGGCTCTCGGGCGCCACCATGACCAGCCGGGGCGTCACGAACCTGCTCCGTTTCTGGTTGGACGAGAACGGCTTCGGCCCTTTCCTGGCACGACTGAGCGCTGCCGCGAGCGACTAGTCGGGTATGGCCACCGAAGTGAAGCGGGTCCTGATGGATCCGCTCATCCACAACAACCCGATCGCGCTGCAGGTGCTCGGGATCTGTTCGGCGCTCGCGGTCACCACCGGCATGCAGACCTCGGTCGTGATGAGCGTCGCGGTGGTAGCGGTGACCGGGCTCTCCAACCTGTCGGTCAGCCTGCTCCGGAACCTCATTCCGACCAGCATCAGGATCATCGTCCAGCTCACCATCATTGCGTCGCTGGTCATCGTCACCGACCAGATCCTGAAGGCGTATGTCTATGAGATCTCGAGGCAGCTCAGCGTCTTCGTGGGTCTCATCATCACGAACTGCATCATCATGGGCCGCGCGGAGGCGTTCGCGATGCAGAACCCGCCGCTCAGGAGCCTCATCGACGGGATCGGGAACGGCCTCGGCTACGCAGCCATCCTGCTCGTCACCGGAGCGGCCCGCGAAATCCTGGGGGCCGGCTCCTTCTGGGGCATCCCGGTGCTGCCGCTCGCTTCCGAAGGTGGCTGGTTTGTTCCGAACGGGTTGATGGGCCTTTCGCCGGGCGCCTTTTTCGTGATCGGCTTCCTGATCTGGGGCCTCAGGACTTTCCGGCCCGACCAGAACGAGGCGGAGTGATGCTTCAGGACTATCTGAACATCGCAATCAAGGCGATCTTCGTCGAGAACATGGCGTTGACCTTCTTCCTGGGCATGTGCTCGTTCCTCGCCGTTTCGAAGCGGGTCACCACCGCCATCGGCCTCGGAGCGGCGGTGGTCTTCGTCCTCACGGTCACGGTTCCCCTGAACCACGCCATCAACGACTATTTGCTCCGCCCGGGAGCCCTCGGCTGGGCGCACGCCTCGCTGTCGGGCCAGGACCTGTCGTTCCTCCGCTTCCTCACCTTCATCGGCACGATCGCGGCCACCGTCCAGGTGGTCGAAATGGCGCTCGACCGCTTCTTCCCGGCCCTCCACGCCGCCCTCGGGGTATTCCTGCCGCTCATCGCGGTGAACTGCGCCATCCTCGGCGCGTCGCTGTTGATGGTGGAGCGCGGTCTCACGCTGCCGGAAGCGGCAGTGTTCGGGTTCGGATCCGGCGTCGGCTGGGCGCTGGCGATCGCCGCGCTCGCCGGGATCCGGGAGCGGCTGCGGTACCACCACATCCCGGCCGGGTTGCGCGGGCTCGGCATCACCTTCCTGCTCACCGGGCTGATGGCCATCGGGTTCATGGCCTTCGGCGGGATCCAGTTGTAGCAGCCCGTGGACGGAATGAACCGGCATTCGAGCTGCGATGCATCCCGGCTGAACCGCCCCCCACCGGGAGAACTGGCGCTTTGCGTCGCTCATCGTTGCGCTTCGGTCGAAATACACCAGGTATTCCTCCCTCGCGCGCCTTGTCAGCCGGGCGCCTCACCGCTCTCGGTGCTCGCCCCACTCCGCCCACGGACTGCTAAATGAGCACCGTCCTCCTGGGGGTCGCCGGCTTCACGGGGGTGATCCTGGCGCTCGTGGTCGTGCTCCTCTACGCGCGACAGCGCCTGGTCGCCACCGGAGAGGTGACGATCCGCATCAACGACGATCCGGAGCACGACATCTGCACGCCGGCGGGGGGCACGCTGCTCGGAACCCTGGCGGCACAGCAGCTCTTCATCCCCTCCGCCTGCGGCGGGAAGGGGAGTTGCGGGGTATGCACCCTGAAGGTGCTCGAGGGGGGCGGCGCCGTCCTTCCGACCGAGCGCAGCCACCTCACCCGCGGAGAGGAGCGCGAGGGCGTCCGGCTCTCGTGTCAGGTCCGGGTGAAGCAGGATCTGAAAATCGAGATCCCGGCCGAACTCTTCAGCGTGCGGCAGTGGAAATGCCGGGTCCGCTCGAACCACAACGTGGCGACCTTCATCAAGGAGCTGGTGCTCGAGCTTCCTCCGGGGGAAGCTGTCCCCTTCCGGGCGGGCGGTTACATCCAGATCGACTGCCCGCCGTACGAATTGAACTACCGGGACTTCGACGTCGAAGAGGAGTACCGGGACGACTGGGACCGCTTCAACATGTGGCGGTACACCGCTTCGGTCGCCGACGGGGAGGAGGTGGTGCGCGCCTACTCGATGGCGAACTATCCGGAGGAGCGGGGCATCATCCTGCTGAACGTGCGGATCGCCTCGCCGCCGCCCCGGATGCCCGACGTCCCGCCCGGCAAGATGACTTCCTGGCTCTTCGGGCTGAAGCCCGGGGACGAGGTGACGATTTCGGGCCCCTTCGGCGAGTTCTTCGCCAAGGAATCCGACAACGAGATGGTCTTCGTCGGGGGCGGCGCGGGGATGGCGCCGATGCGGTCGCACATCTTCGACCAGTTCCGCCGGATCAGGACGAACCGGAAGGTGTCCTTCTGGTACGGCGCCCGGAGCCTCCGGGAGGCCTTCTACGAAGACGACTTCGACGCGATCTCCGCCGAAAACCCCAACTTCGACTGGAAGCTGGCGCTGTCCGAGCCCCTTCCCGAGGACGACTGGAACGGCTACACCGGCTTCATCCACCAGGTCCTCTACGACCACTACCTGAAGGACCACCCGAGCCCCGAAGACGCCGAGTACTACCTCTGCGGCCCCCCGCTGATGCTCAAGGCCTGCCTCCAGATGCTCGACAGCCTCGGCGTGGAGCCGGAAAACATCGCCTTCGACGACTTCGGTTAAGCCCCGATGGCGCGGAGGCGAGGGAACGCCGACCTCCGGTCGGCACAGCCCGCCGCAGGCGGGCGGGAGCGCGTACCGCCGATCTACGTGAATCGCGCGCGACAGCGGAAACGCCGACCTTTGGTCGGCATCGCCGCGCTGCTCGCGCTCATATCCCTGACTTGCGCCGCCGCCTGCACGCCCCCCAATCCCACCTGGACCCTCGACGGCGAAGCCTTTGGCACCCGCTGGACCGTCCGAATCCGCGGCCCGGAAGCGGACTCCGACGCCGTCCGCGCCGCCATCGAAGCCGAACTGGACGCCGTGGACCGCAGCATGTCCAACTGGCGGTCCGATTCCGAACTCTCACGCCTGAACGCATCGGAAGACACCGACCCCCTGCCGATCTCCGACCCCCTGGCGCTGGTTCTCGAATCGGCGCTTCGCGTCCACGACGAATCCGGCGGTGCCTTCGACATCACCGTCGGACCGCTGCTGCGCCTCTTCGGTTTCGGTCCCGGCGGGGACCCCGATCAGCCGGCGCCCGGCGCCGCGGAGTTCGAAGCCGCCCGTTCCATGGCCGGCAGCGGCTTACTTTCCGTCGAACGCGAACCCGATGGGCACTCCCTCCTCCACCGGCAGATTCCGGATGCGGAAATAGACCTCTCCGGAATCGCCAAGGGCTACGCGGTGGACCGGGTTTCCGCCGCGCTCACCGAACTGGGTTTCTTCGAACATCTCGTTGAGGTCGGGGGCGAGCTCCAGGCGGCGGGCGAATGGACGGTAGGCGTCCAGGACCCTTCCGGCGGCCTGCCCACCCGGGTCCACCGGTCGTTTCCGCTACGCGATCTCGGAATGGCGACCTCCGGCGGCTACCGGGATTTCCGGGCAGCCGACGGCGAGGAGGATCGCTACTGGACCCACATCCTGGATCCGCGCACCGGCCGCCCGGTCGAACGGCGGGCCGGTTCCGTCACGGTGCTCGCGGACTCGTGTCTCGAAGCGGACGCCTGGGCGACGGCGCTCTATGTCCTCGGACCTGCGGAAGGACTTGCACTCGCCGAAGCCCGCGGCATCGCCGCGCTCTTCCTGACTGCGAACCCGGAAGGAAATGTCGAAGAAACCACGTCCACTGCCTTCGGCGCCGCGGTCCGGAGTCCGACCGAGTGAAGAGTCAGGCTCCGGTCCCGCGCCGAGGCACGGCTTCCGATCAGCTCGCGGTATCGAGCACGCGAAACCCTTCGCGTTCCGCCGCGGTTGAAAGGTTCTGGTCCAGACAGACGAACGTGAGCTGGCCGGCGCTCTGACTCTGCGCCAGCAAAGCGGCGCCAAGCTGCCCGGCATCGGCGGCGCGCAGCGGGTGGCGGGCGAGAAGGGAAGTCGCGCGGGACCGAACGGCGAGGACTTCGGTTACTTCATCCCATTGACCCGCCAGGCTGTCCACGCCGTCCAGTGCGGCCCGCCGCTGTTCCCGAGACAGGAGGCTCTCCCTGACCCGGCGCTCGATAGCGCTGATGATCTCCGCTCGCGTCCAGACCCAGGTGACGACGTGATCGTCGTCGTCGAGCCACCGCTGCACCCGTGCCGTGGACCCTTCCTCAAGGATGAGCGGGACGAGCGCCGAAGTGTCCCAGTACCTCACACCCGATCCTCACGATCCTCCTGAAGGGCTCCCGAGAGATTCACCCCCGGCACCTTCAAGGGCGGTCTCTCAAGGAACACCCTGCCGGTCCCTTTCCCCGGTCTCAGAATTCCCGCCGCGATCAGCCGCTGCCGGTCGTCATCCTGACTCTCCGCTAACGGGATGAGTCGCGCAACCGGAGTGCCCCGGTCAAGAATCTGAATTTCACCCCCGCGCCGCACTTCGCGCAGATATCGGGAAAGGTTGGCCTTGAGTTCGGAAACGGACGCGGTCTGCATGGGTCCATTATGGTCTTTGACTCATGACCTATCAAGTCATTTCGGATCGGCCGCGGGTGTCTGACAGCTTCAATCCATGTCCGTGGAGGCGAATCCCGAATGCCACGCGCCAGCCAGCGGTAGGATGAGCCACGGATGTTTCAAGCACTCGTGGTCGTCCTCCTTTCCCTTGCGGTGGTCGTGCTCTCGATCTTCCTGCTCGGGCTCGGCTCGCTCCTGAAGGGCCGCTGCATTCTGAGACGGTGTGGTGTTGAAGGCCCGGTGGGGGACGCCTGCGACGGCTGTCCCCGGGCAAAGCAGCCGGATCCGCAGCCACCGATCGAGGTTTAGTTGGTTCCAGCATCGTTCGACGACCACGCGATCCGGGTGGCGGCCGGCGCCTGGCTGCGCGACCAGACGGACGGGCGCGAGCCCGAACTTGAATGGAGCAGGCTGGTCCATGGATTCGAGTTCCGGGACGAGCGGATCTCCCTGATCAGCCAGCGGGGAATCTGGAAGCCGCGACAGATGGAGATGCCGGTTTCCATCAGGACGTCGCCGGAAAACCCGTACCGGGACAGCTTCGACCGGGAAACGAAGCTGTTGCTCTATCGCTACTTCGGAAGCGATCCCGGTCATGCCGACAACGTGGGGCTTCGCCGACTCATGGAGATGCAGCGGCCGGTCATCTACCTTCACGGTATTCGGCCGGGCCGCTATCTGGCGATCTGGCCGACATTCATCGTCGGAGACGATCCGGCCACCCTGACCTTCACAGTCGCCGTGGATCACCCGGCTTTCGCCGAGGATCAATTGACGGCCCAGCAGGCCGGAGTCTCCCTGGCTGCCGCTGGGGATCGTGAGTTGGAGCGCGCCTACACCACCCAGACAACAGTCGTGCGCATCCACCAGCGGGTCTTCCGGCATCGGGTGCTGCGCGCCTACCAGAGTCGCTGCGCGTTCTGCCGCTTGCGGCGGGAGCCGCTGCTCGACGCAGCGCACATCGTCGCCGACAAGGACCCGACCGGAGACCCCGTGGTGCCGAACGGCCTTTCGTTGTGCAAGATCCATCACGCGGCGTTTGATCAGATGTTCCTTGGGGTAACCCCAAAGGGTGTCATCCACGTCCGGGCTGACCTGCTCCGCGAGAAGGACGGTCCCATGCTGCGGCACGGCCTGCAGGGTCTGCACGAGCAGCGAATCCAGCGGCCACGGCGCGTGGCGGACCATCCCGACCCGGATCGGCTGAGCCTTCGCTATCGCGAGTTCCAGCAGGCCTCCTGATTGGCGCACATTAGCAGCCTGTGGTGGAACCCGGGTGAGTGTCGAGAGCGGCCAGTTCTCCCGGTGGGGGCGAGGCGCCCGGCTGACAAGGCGCGTGAGGGAGGAGCCCCCACCGGGAGAACTGGCCCGGGTGTATTGCGACCGAAACGCAACGCAGAGCGGAGCGAAGCGGAGTGGTTCAGCCGGGATGCATCGCCGGTCGAACGCCGCCTGGGTTTCACCACAGGCTGTTAGGGCTCACGCGCCGGCGTAGATCTCAAGAAGACCGCCTGCTGGATTCTGTCCAAATCGGAACACCATTCCGAATTAGTCTGACCGTTTCGGACTATGATCCGAAATGGCTATGTATTCGCGCACGCTTCGGATGGAACTGCCGCCCGGGCAGTCCACGTTCCTCTGGGGACCGCGGAAGACCGGGAAGTCCACTCTGCTCCGCCAGCAATTCCCCCGCTCGGCGCGCTTCGACCTCCTCGACACGCGGCTCCTCCTCGAGTTCACCCGATCGCCGTGGGTGCTCGCGGAACGGATACGAGCGCTCGACCCCGCTACCCGCGAGCATCCGATCGTCATTGACGAGGTCCAGAAGGTTCCCGCACTTCTGGATGAAGTGCACCGCCTCATCGAGGAGGAGGGGCTTCGTTTCGTCCTTTGCGGGTCCAGCGCGCGGAAGCTCAAGCGCGGACGCGCCAACCTGCTCGGGGGACGAGCTTGGCGCTTCGCCCTCCACCCCCTGACCTGGCCGGAGATCCCGGAATTCGATCTACTCCGAGCGCTCACCCACGGCCTGGTCCCCAAGCACTACGACGGCGCGCAACCTCGGCGGGCGCTGGCCGGCTACGTGGACGACTATCTCAAGGAGGAAGTCTTCGCGGAGGGACTCACACGAAACGCGCCCGCGTTCTCACGGTTCTTCGAGGCGCTTTCGTTCTCCCACGGGGAACTTCTGAACTTCAGCAGCATCGCCCGGGACTGCGGGGTGAGTTCCAAGACGGTGCGCGAGTACTTCGAGATTCTGGTGGACACCCTGCTCGGTGGTTTCGTCGCGCCCTTCAGTCGCCGGCGCTCGCGTGCGGTGCTCACCCGGAGTCCGAAGTTCTATTTGTTTGACGTGGGGCTCGCCGGGCACGTGACCGGGCGCCGAATCGAACGGACCGTTGGCCCGGACTTCGGCCGGGCCCTGGAGCATTTCGTGCTGATGGAGTTGCTCGCGTACCGCGGCTATCGGGAACGGGATTTCCCGGTCCGTTTCTGGCGCACGAAGACGGGTCTGGAGTGCGATTTCGTCCTCGGCCGGGACGGCGAGGTGGCCGTCGAGGTCAAGGGGAAGACCAGCGTTCAGACCCGAGACCTGAGGGGTCTGCGCGCTTACGCCGAGGAACACCGACCCCGGCATGCCGTTGTCGTCTGCAACGAGTCCGCTCCCAGGCGGACGGGCGACGGACTTTGGATCCTGCCCTGGCGAGAGTTTCTGGAGCGCCTCTGGTCGGACGCGATCCTCTGATCGGCCCGCGCCGTCGTTCGCGGCCCGCGTTTCGCCCCCCTCTCGGCGGGCGATGCCGGCCCCCACCGGGCCGACCGGCCCGCGGTCGGCGTTCGCTGCTGTCGCGCGCCGGCCCGCAGGTGGGCAGGACGCCCTCCTGGCGGTCCCTCGCCAGCGTCCCTGCTACGGGCGGATCTCCACGTAGCGCTCCAGGCGGGCGACCTCTTCGTCGTCCACGTACTTGCCGATTTCGCGGCGGAATTGCTCGAGGCTGGTGTACGGGCGGTACTCCTCGAACTCGTGCGCCATCCGATCGCCGACGCCGGGGACATCGAGGATTTCCTCCCGCATAGCGGTGTTCAGGTCAATCGGCACGAAGACGTACCGCTCCATCCGCGCGACCTCTTCGTCGTCCACGTACTTGCCCATCTCCCGGCGCCACTGCGCCATCGCGGTGTAGGGGCGGTACTCCTCGAACTCATGGGTCATCCGGTCGCCCACGCCCGGCACGAGGTGGATTTCCTCGCTGCTGGCGGTGTTCAGGTCGATCGGCAGGAACATCCCGACATAGAGCGCCTCCGCCTCCTCCGGGGTCAGGTGCGAGGCGACCACCGGGTGCAGCGCTTCCATCCCGAGGAAGGGGCGCTGCTCCATGATGGCATCGACCAGTTCCCGGGTCATCCCGGGAAGCGCGCCGAGTTCCTCGCTCCCGGCGAGGTTCGGGTTGACGACCGCGACGCTGCTCGCGGCGTCGGGCGCCTCGACCACCGGGGCGGGAGTCTCGGCCGTCTCCGATCCGCCCTCCGATCCACCGCAGGCGCCGAGAACCGCGAGGCACCCAAGGAGCGCCCCCGCGCCGGCGAAAGTCGGTTTTCTCTTGTGAGTCGTCATATTTCCTCCCGAGTTTCCTCCCGAGGGACTTTCGCCCGATCGGCTGCCTCCAGTTTGGGGTGGCGAAGACAGGCCACCAGGCCGAGCAATCCGAACAGCGTCATCGTCCCCGGCGCGAGTGCCGGGGTGGCGCCGCCGAGAGCATCCCGGACGAGTTCGAGCCGGGTATCGGATGGATGCATCTCGCGATCGAACTCGAGATTCCCCCGGTAGTGAAGCCACTGGCCGACGAAGCCCGAAGCAACGAACGCCAGCATCAGGATCCGAAAGACCCGGACACTCGCCGCGCCTGGCGCGAAAAGGAGCCAGCCGGCGCCGGGAAGCGCGGCGGCGAACAGCACGAGGGGAGTCCACTGCCAAAAGTCCTCGGTATGCTCCAGCAGGACGAGTTCCGCTCCGGTCCCCAACATTCCCAGCATCAGGATTACCACGATCAGACGCCGCAGCATGTCGGCGTCTCCTCGCCGCGGATCGCGGATCGTGAGGTTCGTGGTTGGGGTCCTCTCCGTGGTCGTGCTCCTCGCCGAGCCGGTGGAGGTGGGCGCCCAGCAGACCGGAGCCCAACTCTACACGGCGGCCTGCGCCGCCTGCCACGGCGACGACGGGACGGGTGCCCCGGCTTCGACCCTCGGCTTCGACACCCCGGTACCCGACTTCAGCGACTGCAGTTTCGCCTCCCGGGAGCCGGACGGCGACTGGCTCTGGGTCGTTCACGAAGGGGGGCCGGTGCGGGCCTTCGACCGCATGATGCCGGCCTTCGGCGACGCGCTCAGCGAGGACGAGACGCTGCGGATCCTCCGTCACATCCGGGTGTTCTGCGAGGATCCCAGCTGGCCGCGGGGCGAGCTGAACCTGCCGCGGCCGCTCGCCACCGAGAAGGCCTTTCCGGAAGACGAATACGTATTGACCGTCAGCCGCGGCGGGGGAGAGGCGGGAGAGATCACGAGCGAATTCCTCTACGAAAAGCGCTTCGGTTCCCGGAACCAGATCGAGGTGCTCCTGCCGTTCCGCTTCGGACAACCGGCGGGAGATTGGAACGGCGGGGTCGGGGACATGGCCTTCGCCTACAAGCGGGTGCTGTTCCACAGCCTGGAGAGCGGCTCGATCTTCAGCGCCGCCGGCGAAGTCGTCGTCCCGACCGGAGACCGGGATCGGGGTCTCGGGGACGGCGTCACCGTCTTCGAACCGTTCGTCGCCTTCGGCCAGATCCTCCCGCGAGACAGCTTTTTGCACTTCCAGGCAGGTTTCGAGCTCCCTTCGGGCGGAGAACTCCCGAGGGAAGTCTTCTGGCGCACGGCTCTCGGAACCACCTTCGCCCAAAATGGTTTCGGCCGCGCCTGGTCCCCCATGATCGAGATCCTCGCGGCGCGGACCCTCGGCGAAGGCGGGACCACTCACTGGGACGCCATCCCTCAAATCCAGCTCAGCCTCAGCACGCGGCAACACGTCCTGCTGAACGCCGGCGTCCGCGTACCCCTCGGCGAGGCCGACGACCGGTCCGCACAGGTGTTGGTCTATCTGCTTTGGGACTGGTTCGACGGAGGGTTTCTCGATGGGTGGTAGTTCGCCGTGACTCGCTGGGTACCGCTGGGAATCGTGCTGGGGGCGCTGGGTCTGCTGGCCATGCGCTCGCCGGGGCTTTCGGCCGCCGCCCAGCCGGAGCCCCGCGCGGTCCACACCGCGGATCTGTTCACCACCAGCCAATCCTGCCTCGCCTGTCACAACGGCCTCACCACCGCCACCGGGGAGGACGTCTCCATCGGATTCGACTGGCGGGCCTCGATGATGGCCAATTCGGCGCGCGATCCGTACTGGCAGGCATCGGTCCGGCGGGAGACCATGGACCATCCGGCCGCCGCCGCCGCGATCGAGGATGAGTGCTCCAAGTGCCACATGCCGATGGCCCGCTACCAGGCGAATGTCGGCGGCGGCCTCGGGACCGTCTTCGAACACCTGCCGATCGGTTCGGCCTCCACCCCACAGGATCTGCTCGCCGCGGACGGCGTGTCCTGCGCGCTTTGTCACCAGATCACCGACGAGGGGCTGGGGACCGAGGCGAGCCTCACCGGCAACTTCCGGATTGACACCGAGCGCCCCGACGGCGAGCGGGCCGTCTTCGGCCCCTTCGAGATCGAGGACAACCGGATCCGGCTGATGCAGTCGACGACGGGTTTTCGGCAGACCGAGGCTTCGCACATTCAGGACTCGGAACTCTGCGCCACCTGCCACACCCTGATCACCCACGCGCTGGGGCCGGACGGTGAGGTCATCGGCGAACTGCCCGAGCAGACGCCCTATCAGGAGTGGCTCGCGAGCGACTATCGGACCTCGCAGTCCTGCCAGGACTGCCACATGCCGGAGGTCGAGACGCCGACGCCGATCAGTTCGGTGCTCGGCGAGGAACGGGAGGGTCTTTCGCGGCACTCGTTCCGCGGCGGCAACGCCTTCATGCTGCGGATGCTCCTGCGGTACCGCACCGAACTCGGCGTCGAAGCCCTGCCGCAGGAGTTGGAGCTCGCGGCCCGCGATGCCCAGGAGCATCTGGAAAAGGAAAGCGCCCATGTCCGGATCGAGGGTGCGCGGATCGAAGCGGGCCGTCTCGAAGCTGAGGTCGTCATCGAAAGCCTCGCCGGTCACAAGCTGCCGACCGCCTACCCGTCACGCCGGGTCTGGCTGGAGTTGACGGTCCGCGATGCGGGGGGAGCAGTTGTCTTCCAATCGGGGGCCCTCGGCCCGGACGGGCGGATTGAGGGCAACGACAACGACGCCAACCCGGGCGCCTACGAACCGCACTACGAAGCGATAACCGAGGCCGGCGAGGTCCAGATCTACGAATCCATTCTGGTTGACAGCACCGATGCGGTCACGACGGGCCTCCTCCACGGCGTGCGCTACGTCAAGGACAACCGGCTGCTACCCACCGGGTTCGACAAGGCGGCCGCCGGGCCGGACATCGCGGTCCACGGGCGCGCCGGCGCGGACGCGGACTTCGCTGCCGGCGGGGATCGGGTCCGCTACTCGGTGGATCTGGCCGGGGAGCGCGGCCCGCTCACCGTGGAGGTGGCCCTCTGGTATCAGTCCATCGGATATCGCTGGGCCGAAAACCTGCGCCCCTACGACGCCCCGGAAACCCGGCGCTTTGTCGGCTACTACGAGGCGATGGCTTCGGCCTCCGGGATCGCCATGGCGCGCGCTGCGGTTTCGGTCAGCGCCCCCTGAGCGAGTCAGCGCCGATAGACAGTTTCGCCGCCCACCACCGTCATCTCCACCTGGATCTCGTCCGCGGGGACCTCGCGGGGATCGCCTGACAGGACCACGAAGTCGGCAAGCTTCCCGGGTTCGAGGGAGCCTTTCAGGTCCTCTTCGAAGTTCAGATCGGCGACGTTGTCGGTGAGGAGTCGGAGGCCCTCCTCCACGCTCACCCGCTGATCCTCCCCGAACACCCCGCCGCTGATCGTCTCGCGGGTGACGAAGTGGTGCAGAACCCAGAGAGGCGGATAGGGCACGACCGGCGCGTCGGTGCCGGCCGAGACCATCACCCCGGCGTCCAGATAGGCGCGCATCGGGGTCGTCCAGTCGGCCCGTTCCCGGCCCCAGTACTTCTCGAGGCTGGGACCGGCGAGATAGAGGTGGTGCTGACCGGCGACCAGCAACCCGAGCCGGTTGATGGTCGGGAAATGGTCGGGACGAGGGATGAACCCGTGCTCGATTGCCCAGCGCTTGCCCGCAAGCGGCGCCACCTCGTTGGCGGCCACATAGCCTTCCAGCACCTGGTCGATCGCCAGGTCCCCCACCGCGTGGGTGGCTACCCGCCAACCTTGCTCGGCCAGGCGAACCACGACTTCGTTGAACGCCTGTTGCGGCATGGTGCGGAGCCCGTGGAAAGTCCCTCCCTGGCCCCACGGTTCCTCGTACGGCTCGCGCATCAGGCCCCCTTCGAAGCCCCCGTCCACGCCCAGCTTCACCCCGCCGAGGCGTAGCCATTCGTCGCCCTGTTGGGGTTCGAGATCCCATTCAGCGAGAGCGGCGTCCACCTCATCCGCGGTGCGAGCGCGCATGCGCATCAGGAAGGTCACCCGCATGGTGAGCAATCCCCGCTGCTTCATCTCCTCGAGCAGTCGGAACTGCTCGATGCTGCTCCCGGGATGACGGACGCTGGTCAGGCCCACGGCGTGAAGGGTCCGGTACTCCTCGACCTGGTCCCGGATGCGGGTTTCGAGATCCCGGGATGGGCGCTCCGGCATGGTGACGAGCCGCTTGGCGGTGTCCACCAGTTCCCCGTTCAGCGTGCCGTCCGGATAGCGGGTGACGCGCCCGCCGTCCGGGACCGGGGTGTCGGTGGTGATGCCCCACTTCTCGAGGGCCTGCGAGTTCAGGATGTATTCGTGGCCGCCCCGGACCACGACCACCGGGTTTCCGGGCGCCGCCTCGTCGAGATCCCGGCGCAGGGGGAGCCGCTGTTCCTCAAGTTGCCCCTCGTGCCAGTCGGAGTTCGTGGCCACCAGTTCGCCGGGGCCGGAAGTCTGGGCGCGTTCGGCGATCGCCCCGAGCAGCTCGTCCATGGTGCGGACCCGGGAGAGGTCCACGCCGTCCCCGCCGCCGGCGCCGTGAAGATGGTTGTCGGCGAGGCCGGGGATCACCGTTTTGTCCGCAAGTCCAAGGACTTGAGTGTCGGGACCAACCAGCGTTCGGATCTCGGTGCCCGAACCCACAGCCACGATCCGGCCATCCCGGACGGCCAGCGCCTCGGCGACGGTGAAGTCCGCGTCCACGGTCAGGATGGTCGCACCCAGGACGACGAGGTCCGCGTGACGGTCGCCAACCGCAAGACACGACGTACCCGCGCCGGCTGCCAGAACCAGCGAGATGGCGAACGCTCGCGCTTCCGCGCTTGACAGGCGCATGGTGTGCACTTACTCCGGGAGCGCCTCCAACACTTCGGCGGGCGTTCGCTCGGGTGATCGGAAGGGATTGATCACTCTCACGTTGCCCAGGATCTGTTTGTGCTGCAGATCTTCGGTGAGGAGGACGGAGCACCCGCTGGACTGCGCTGCGGCGACGATCAGGGCGTCCCACCACGAAAGCGCGTAGCGTTCTTGCAGCGTCCAGGACCGTTCCAGGGTTGGGAGATCCGGCGCCGCTGGTTTCCACGACGCGAGGTCGCGCACGATCTCTCGTGCCTGCCCGGGCGTGAAACCCGCCACTTTGCGGGTAAGTGCAGAGTAGAGCTCGTGCACCACCTGGAAACTGGTCCGCGCGGCACGGCAGTGAATCAGGAACGCCAGCCAGTCGTGGGCGCGAAACTGTTTCGCCGGATCCGAACTGTCCTCCCGATAGACCAGAACATTCGTGTCAACGAAGACCTTGGCGGTCATGCCACTCGTCTGGAGTCGACGCCCGGTCGTCAACCCGCTCCCGCTCTTCCGGCCCCGTCGCCGGCCGGCGTTCTATCGCGACGAAGAACGGGCCGGTCATAGATTTCGTCCCTTGTCGGTCTGCGGCCATCAATCCATTCGAGTTTCTGAGGCTTTCTCGCCAGGAAGCGATTCATCGCAATGTCGTACTCATCTTCGCGCCGCCGCATTCGCTCGATCAACTCCCCGAGCCAGCGGGAGACGCTCCGTTCGTTCTCCGCCGCCCGGATCCGGATCCAGCGGGCCGTGTCTTCCGGTAGCGCAATGGTGATGTTCTTCATGGCACAAGAATAGGAAAACACGGGTTTCGTGTCAATCCCCGGCCGGCGCCATTCGACCGGATGGCAGTTCGCATTCCGACCACCTTCGGCGGGCAATTCAGATCCCCACCGGGAGAAACAGCCATGATCGGGTCCTCCTGCGCACCCCGCCGGTCATGAAGCGGGGCCCCGGGTAGGCGGAGCGGTGAGTGGTCGCGGGATCCGGGGTTGGGAGAGGGTGCGGCACTCACGTTGGTATGGCGCGGCGTCATCAGCGCTGGTTTCGCGCTCCCGCGCGGTCGGCGGTACGTGGTGCGCCCCGTGGCGCGGGGCGGTGCCGGTGCGAACACCGGCGTTCCCTCCCTACTCCGGTTCGGTGATGCGGGCGGAGATTTCGACCCCTTCATATTCGGAAATCGCTGCGACCAGCGTTGCGACGTGAGCCGCCCGGGGGTTGCCGTTCGGCCCCAGCATGCGCATCAGGCTCTTTTCCGGGATGCCGGTGCGATCCGCGAGGCGAGAAAAGCCCAGCGTTGCGTTCACATAGGTGCGGAGGCCGCTGCGAAACGCGGCGAGATCTCCGGCCAGCAGCGCGTCGAAGCCGGATTCCAGCAGTGAGGACCGAAAGGAGGGGTCCCGGACCGCGCGGGCGCGAATTGACTTGCGGAACGTACGCCGGATCACGACTTCGTATAGTAACGTATTCGTTACTATACGGGGTTTTGCCTAATAGTAATGAATACGTTACTGAATCAATCGGCCGCCGTCGATAACCAGCGGCAACCCCGTCACGAAGCTCGATTCGTCGCACGATAGGAAGAGGATGGACTGGGCGACATCGCGCGGGGTGCCGAGCCGCCCGAGCGGTGTGACGTCGTACCAGGAACGGCGCATCGCCTCCGGATCCTCGGTCCGCGCCAGATTCCGCTCGTTCATCGGGGTATCGATGACTCCGGGGCAGACGGCGTTCACCCGGATTCCGTAGGGAGCGCCCTCGAGCGCCAGTCCCCGCGCGAGCGCCATCATCCCGGCCTTCGACGCCCCGTAAGCGGAACTCCGGGTCGCTGCGATGAAGTTCCCGACCGACGAGTTCATCACGATCGCGCCGCGCCGCCGCTCCTTCATTCCGGGGACCACCCGGCGGGACATGAGAAACGCGGATGTCAGGTTCGTACGAAGGATCCGGTTCCACTCCTCGAGGCTCGTGTCCTCGACGAGCTTCTTCAGTTCGACGCCCGCGTTGTTCACGAGGACATCCACCGGGCCGAACCGGCGCTCCGCGGTCCCCACGACCGTCTCGACGCTTTCTTCCGTCGAAACGTCGGCGACCACCGCCGTCGCCGACCCACCCGAATCGCGAATCGCGACGGCCACCCGCTCGAGCGCCTCCCCGGCGATGTCAGCGAGCACGACCTGCGCGCCCTCTTCGGCAAAGAGTTCCGCAGTAGCCCGGCCGATCCCGGCGGCAGCGCCGGTTACCACGGCGACCCGGCGATCCAATCGCTTGTTCTTCGACATGTCTTCCGATTTTCCTTGAATTGGAACCGTCCCGAGTCGAGGATACCGGCGCGCCGAGGGCTGAGTGGGGGTTTCCCCCTCTCCGGATCGCCCGTCGCAGGAGGCACAACGTTGTCCAAAGCCAAATCCCTGATCGCCGTCCTCGCGCTGGCCCTTTCGATCGCCGGTCCGGCGGGCGCCCGGCAATCGCTCTCCACCGTGCAGGGTTTCGTCACCGACGACAGCGGCGCTGCCGTGCCGGGCGTGAACGTCGAACTCGTGGACGTCGAGCGCGGCCAGAGCCGCAGCACGGTCACGAACCGCCGGGGCTTCTTCGCGGTCCGGGCGCTCCCGAGCGGCGAATACGACCTCATCGCCTCGCTCGCCGGGTTCCAGATCACCCGTCAGGAGCACATCCATGTCCACGTCGGCCAGGTTCTGGAAGTGGATGTCCGGCTCGGGTTGGCTTGTGTTGCGGAGACGGTGGTGGTGACCGCCGAAGCCCCGCTGCTGGAGGTCGGCCGCGGCGCCGCCGCCGGCTACGTCGACGAGGAGGAGATCGCCACACGGCCGATCTCGGGCCGGGACTTCGTCCAGTTCGCTCTCCTGAAGCCGACCGTGAAGGTGGAGCCCCAGCGGGGCGGGATCTCGCTCAGCGGCCAGCGCGGCATCAACTCCGGTCTCACGATCGACGGCGCGGACGCGAAGAGCGCCTTCTTCGGCTACGGCCGGGGGGCGAGGCGACCGAAAACGGCGGCCTCGTGGTGGCCCAGGAGTCCGTGAAGGAGTTCCAGGTGGTCACCAGCGGCTATTCCGCCGAGGCCGGGCGGTCCGGGGGCGGTACCATCAACGTGGTCACGAAAGCGGGTACGAACGACTTCGCCGGCTCGACGAACCTCGATCTCCGGGTAACGAAGCGCTTCGAATTCGGCGGCGCGCAGTTCGAAGCGCTCTTCGAGGTCTTCAATGTGCTGAACGCCGCGACCTTCCGGGTGTCCGGCTTCGACTAGCAGGAGCCGGTCCTCGATGACGGCGCGACACTGAACCCTGAGTTCGGACTTGGGGCCGCCCGGGTGGGCGCCCAGCGGCAGGCCCAGCGCGGCCTGCGGATCGTCTTCTAGTTCCTCGCTCCTCGCCTGGCTCGACGGCGGACGGGTTGATGATGGGTCACCATTTAACTGTGAAAAACAATCTTGACCCTCCCGTATTTCACAGTAAATTGGCTCCATGCTGGAACGGCGCAGTGCACTCCGGACGTTGGAATCGGCCTTCGCCCGCTCGTCGGCGGTTGCAATCCTGGGTCCCCGTCAGATCGGCAAGACCACGCTCGCCCGGCAGTACGGAGAACGAATCTCGGGGCCGGTAACCCGCTTCGATCTCGAGAACACCCGGCATCTCTCCCGCCTCGAAGATCCGCTGGCCGCTCTCGAAGGGTTGCGCGGCTTGGTCGTCCTTGACGAGATCCAGCGCCGCCCCGAGATTTTCCCGTCACTGCGGGTGCTCCTGGACCGCCCGGACAACCCGGCCAAATTTCTCATTCTGGGCTCGGCCGGCCCCGAACTCCTGCGGCAATCAAGCGAGACCCTCGCCGGCCGCATTGCGTTCCAGGAATTGTCCGGCCTGGATGTCGAGGAGACCGGTGCCGAAGCGCTGCCGAGCAGGTGGTTGCGCGGCGGGTTCCCAAGGTCGTTCCTTGCTCCGAGCGACCGGGTGAGCTTCGAATGGAGGCGTGAGTTCGCACGGACGTTCCTGGAGCGCGACCTGCCCCAGTTGGGCGCCCGGCAGCCGGCGCGGGCGCTGCGCCGGTTCTGGACCATGACGGCGCACGTCCACGGCCAAATCTGGAATCACGCCGAAATGGCCCGCGCGTTCGGCGGTTCGGCGAAGACGGCGCGGAGCTACCGTGATCTGCTCGAGGCCGCGCTCGTGCTGCGGGTCTTGCCACCCTGGTCCGAGAACCTCGGAAAGCGCCAGGTCAAGGCGTCCCGGACCTACCTGCGGGACAGCGGGCTCCTGCACTATCTCCTGGACATCCGCACGATGCCGCATCTCGAAGCCCATCCGAAGGTGGGAGCTTCGTTCGAAGGCTTTGCGATCCACGAGCTGATCGCGCATCTTGAGGCGGAACCCGAGGACTGTTTCTTCTGGAGGGCGCACACCGGCGCCGAAGTAGACCTCCTGATCGTCCGCGGCCGGGAGCGGCGGGCCTTCGAGATCAAGCGCACCTCTGCGCCGCGCACCACTCGCTCCATGCACACCGCGATTGAGGACCTCCGTCTCGACCGGCTCGATGTGATCCACGGAGGCCGGGACACCTACCCGCTGCGCGACCGAATCCGCGCGGTATCCATCTTCCGCATTCGTGACGATGTAGCGGTCTGATGCCTCGGCGCGCGAGCTTTCGGCCAACGCCGGATGCCTTCGCGCCACACCTCCTCGGGCAGGACGGCCGGGAAGTGGTCGTTTGCAAGGGCCCGGAAGCGGATCGGAAGCGCGTGGCCTGACCACTTCACCGCTCCTCCCAAGGCGATCAGGTCGAATTCGTTGGTCGCCCAGAACCGATCGGCGCCCACCGGTTCCGTCGCCAGTAGCCCGGCGACAAGCACGAGAAGAACGGGTCGGCTCAGAGTGACCCGTCGAGCCTGCCCCCCGGTTCTATCCCCGTCCCGTCCGCCTCTTAACAGCCTGTGGTGAAACCCAGGCGGCATTCGAGCGGCGATGCATCCCGGCTGAACCGCGCCGCTATGCGGCGCTCTGCGTTGCGTTTCGGTCGAAATACACCCGGTATTCCTCCCTCACGCGCCTTGTCAGCCGGGCGCCTCACCGCTCTCGGCGCTCACCCGGGCTCGACCACAGGCTGTTAGGGCCGCGCAATCGGCGGGCCAATGCGTGGCGCGCAGCGGGATGTTCCGACATTTCCATAAAACTTGAACAATGACCGATGCCGTGGTAGAACTCAGGCGACAACACAAGAGTGATACGACGAAGCATAGGGTCGCTTGTCCCCCAAGCCGGTACCTGGTTGAGCGTCCGAGTCGTTAACGAAACGATTCGCGCTGCGAACAGCAGAGCCCTTGCCATTCGTGACAGGACCGATCGCGTTTCGGGCGTGTCTTTCCTGGACGCTACCTGTGCGACGTTGTTGAGCGTCGCTTGCAACTTCAGACAAAGCACGCACGGGGCATTCCCCACCGGGAAGGGAATGTCGTGTACCGACCTGAGTGGAGGGTAGGTATGTAGCAACCGATGGCGGCAGGATTTCAATGGCAGGAACGAGAAACAACAAGCAGAGACAAGGAATGAAAAGACGATTTGGGTACCATTGGATTGGGGCGATCATCGCGATCTGCTTCGGTAGTTGGATAGCCTGCAACAATGGCGCGGGGCCGTCTACGGTGCCCGAACCTCCTGCACTAAACCGGCCGACACTACAAGAGGTTGATGCGGCGTCCACTATGGTTGCGAGAGTTAGCGAAACGGCCGCGCTGACGGACGACATCCCACCGTGGCACGATTGCCTTCACGACGATGGAGGCAGCTGGCAGGTGGACGACGGTCGAAGATGTGTGGCGATCCAGACCTTGAACACGGTTACTGGTTGGCGTCGCGAATGCGGGCATAACCGTGCCTATTTTTCCGTTCCTGACTACCAGTGCTGCGTCGACGACGGTCTTGGTCAATGTGTTCCTGGTTCCCAAAAGTCCTACAACGCTCCACCGCAGGAGCCAGAGGATGGGGAGCCGGTAGATGAGGAGCCACCGGATCCTGATGTATGGATCTACGGCACGAGCCCCTCAAAAGAAACAGAGCTCTGTGAAGGCGACTACATTCACGTGATCGGCATACGTAGATCGAATTCAGAGGGCGAACTGCGAGGATCGGTCTACCTGGCGGATCCGGAGATGGAAGACAGAACGCTTCAATATTCGCCCATTGAAGCGTCGTTCCGTTTTGCAGACGGCGAGGACTCGATTACGACGTATGAGCTGGACGAAAAGAGAATCGGTCGTTGCCCTGAATGCGGTGAGAAAAGGAATGTCGTCCTGGGAATCAAAGACCTGGGCTACACCGAAGACGATAGCGGCGACCCTGAGAGCATTCGGATCGGCGACGCTTGCGTGTTTCAGGTCCGAAAGGCGACGGACGAACTCTGTCAGCCGGAGTGACGCGTCATTCCGCGCTGTCGTCGAACGCGGCCAGGATCGCCCCCACCGTGGCGTTCAGGTACTCGTCGAATCCGCCGGGGCTCGGGCCGAGCCGAACCACCACGATGTCCCGCGACGGGATCACCATGGTGATCTGGCCCATGTGGCCCGCCGCCCAGTAGGCATCGCTCGGGATGTCCGCGTGCCGCCCGCCGAGGTTCAGCCACCAGAGACCGCCGTATTCCCCGTTCTTTGCTCCCGGGGAGAGGCTGCTCACGAACTCCGACCAGCCCTCGGGGAGGATGCGGTCCCCCTCGACGACGCCGTCCCAGAGGTGGAGGAGCCCGAAACGCATCCAGTCGGCGGCGCTGCCGTACTCGTAGCCGCTCAGGATGAAGTTGCCCCAGGGATCCGGTTCCAGCACGAAGTCGCGGGAACCGATCCGGTCGAACAGCATCCGCTGCGGGTGGGTGAGGTATTCCTTGCCGGCGTTTTCCACCGTCTCCCGCACGATCCGACCCAGCGTCAGCGGATCCGAGTTGCGGTAGCGGAATTCGGTCCCCGGCGGGATGCCGTAGGGCTGCCCCGACGCGTGTTCGAAGACGTTGAGCGAGTCGAAGTAGACCCGCATGTGCTCGTTTTCGGGAACGAGGGATGACGGACCGTCGAATCCCGTGTTCGTCATGTCGAGCCCGCTGCTCATGGTCAGCAGATGCCGCATCAGGATGACCCCGCGCGGATCGCCCTCCTCGCGCCACTCGGCCACCGGCGCCGGGTCATCGAGTCCGAAGTGCCCCTTCTGCATGAGCACGCCGATCAGGGTCGCGGTGACGCTCTTGCCTTCCGACCAACTGATCTGGGGGGTGTTTCGGGTGAAGCCGGGCGCGTAACGCTCGCCCACGATCTTTCCACGGCGGACCACCGCGAGGGCCCGGGTGTTCTGCTCGGTGCCCATGGCGGCATCGAGCGCCGCGTCGAGCGCCGCCCGGTCCACGCCGGCCTGGTCCAGTTCTTCGGCTCCCACGTCCCCGAGCGGCCAGTCCTGTTCGTCTGCTGGCGGCTGGTTCCGGGGGACCGGGACCGGCGTGAACCGCACCGAGTCGGCGCCGTCCTCGAGCATTGTGCACCCTTGGTCCCCGTGGTACTTCGCGGTGCGTGGTGCCACGTCGGCCGCCCAGACCGTGGCGCTCTTCGCCTCCATGTCCACTTCCCACTCGAAGTCGTCCTGCCAGGCCCAGTCGTCGAAGGGACGGATGTCGTCGGCCAACACCGTCTCCGGTGAACGCTCGGTCACCCTCCCAACGACGAATACCCCGGAGCAGAGGTGGTGCGCGCCGATCCCGGCGGCGTACTTCCGGAAGCGGCCGTCATCGGCCTCTTCCGCGGGTTCGTCCCCGCCGCCGCATCCGGCAAGGAGCGCAAGCGCAACCCCAAGTCCCAGAAAAAAGCGCAAGTTCCGTGGTTCCGTCATCGGGCGTCCCTCCCGTGGAATTCGATTCTACGGGAACCGGACGACGTTGAAGGCAGCCAGAATCGCGGAAACGGTGGCGTTCAGGTAGTCGCCGAAGCCTCCGGGACTTGGCCCGAGGCGCACCACCACCACGTCCCTCGACGGGATGACCATGGTGGTTTGTCCCATGAATCCCGAGGCCCAGTAAGCGTCGCTCGGGATATCCGGGTAACGTCCGCCGAGGTTCAACCACCAGAGGCCGCCGTATTCCCCGTCCTTCGCTCCCGGCGAAGGACTGCTCACGAATTCCGACCAGCCTTCGGGCAGGATGCGGTCGCCCTCGAAGACGCCGTCCCACAGGTGAAGGAGTCCGAAGCGCATCCAGTCGGCGGCGCTGCCGTACTCGTAGCCGCTCAGGATGAAGTTCCCCCAGGGGTCTGGTTCGAGCACGAAGTCGCGGGAGCCGATCCGGTCGAACAGCATCCGCTGCGGGTGGGTGAGGTATTCCTGATCGTTGTTCTCGACCGTCTCGCGGACGATGCGGCCGAGGGTCAACGGGTCCGAGTTGCGGTAGCGGAACTCGGTGCCCGGCGGGATGCCGTAGGGCTGGCCGGAGGCGTGCTCAAAGACGTTGAGCGAGTCGAAATAGACCCGCATGTGCTCGTTCTCGGGGATCAGGGAGGACGCTCCCCCGAGTCCCAGGTTGGTCATGTCGAGCCCGCTGCTCATGGTGAGCAGGTGCCGCATCAGGATCACGCCGCGAGGATCGCCCTCCTCGCGCCATTCGGCCACCGGCGCCGGGTCGTCGAGCCCGAAGTGGCCCTTCTGCATCAGCACGCCGATCAGGGTTGCGGTGACGCTCTTGCCCTCCGACCAACTGATCTGTGGCGTGTTCCGCATGAAGCCGGGTGCGTAGCGCTCGCCCACGATCTTCCCGTGGCGGACCACCGCGAGGGCCCGGGTGTTCTGCTCCTCGGTGCCCATAGCGGCGTCGAGCGCCGCGTCGAGGGCCGCCCGGTCCACACCGGCCTGATCAAGTTCCTCCGCCCCGACGTCCCCAAGCGGCCAGTCCTGCTCATCCGCGGGGGGCTGGTCCCGGGGCACCGCGACCGGCGTGAAGCGCACGGAGTCGGCGCCGTCCTCCAGGAGCGTGCACCCCTGGTCCCCGTGGTACTTCGCCGTCCGCGGGGCGACGTCGGCCGCCCACACGGTGGCGCTCATGGCCTCCATGTCCACTTCCCACTCGAAGTCGTCCTGCCAGGCGAAGCCGACGAAGGGCGCGATGTCCTCGGCGAGCACTGTTTCCGGCGAACGCTCGGTGACCCGTCCGACGACGAAGGTGCCCGAACAGAGATGGTGCGCCCCGATCCCGGCGGCGTACTTGCGGAAGCGGCCGTCATCCGCCTCTTCCGCTGGTTCGCCTCCGCCTCCGCAGGCCGCGAGGATCGCGAGCGCGATCGCAAGTCCCAAGAAACTGCGCCATTTCCGTTCCATCATCGGGCGTCCCTCCCGTTCGCATCCGATTCTACGGGAACGGAACATCTGGTTCCGGCCGAGCCCCAGGTCTCGGCTCGAAAGGGAAGCGCGGTCCGAGAGGAAGACCGTCCCTTCCAGTCCAGGATCCGGGGCGCATCGCCTTCCGCTACGATGCGACTTTCGCGCAAGATCAGACCCACCCGACCCAATGACCGACACGGATGCCCTGACGATCACCCGGGTCGCCCTCCGCAACTACAAGAGTATTTCGGCTTGCGATGTTCGGCTGCAGCCGCTCACGCTGCTGGTCGGGCCGAACGGAGCAGGAAAGAGCAACTTCCTCGACGCCCTGCGCTTCACCTCGCAAGCGCTTCGCTTCTCGCTTGATCACGCGCTGCGCGAGCGCGGAGGGATCGGCGATGTCCGGCGGCGTTCCCGCGGCCATCCCAATCACTTTGGTATTCGTCTCGAACTGCGCCTTCCGGACGGCGAGGCCAGCTACGCCTACTCAGTCGGCGCTCGCCCGCACGGCGGATATCGCGTCCATCGCGAATCGTGCCGGGTTCGTTCGACCGACCCGGCCCAGACGGGAAGCTTCGAGATCGAGCGCGGCAGGATCACCCACGCCTCGGTGTCCGGGCTACCCCGAATTCCGCAGCCCGACCGTTTGTACCTCCTTCCCGCCTCCAACCACCCGGTGTTCCGGCCCGTTTACGATGCTCTGTCCGGGATGGGTTTCTACAACCTGAATCCTCGGCGGATCCAGGACCTCCAGTCCTCGGCCCCGAGCGATATTCTCGATGGCGACGGCAGCAATCTCGCCGGCGTCTTCAGTGCGCTGAAGTCGCGGGCGCCCGACACCGCGAAGCGCATCGTGCGGTATCTCTCGGTGATCGTTCCGGGGACGGTTGGCGTCGAAACGAAGACACTCGGCCCAAAGCTCACGCTCGAGTTCCTCCAAAAGGTGCGCGGCGATGAACACGCTTGGCGATTCCTCGCGAACAACATGTCGGACGGGACTCTCCGAGCGTTTGGAGTCTTGGTCGCACTCTTTCAGGGCGCCGGCAGTGCGTCACTCGCGGCCCAACTCATCGGCATTGAGGAACCGGAGAGCGCACTCCATCCGGCCGCTGCCGAGGCGCTAATGGACGTTTTACAGGAAGTGAGCGGAACTGTGCAGGTCCTCGCTACGACGCACAGCGCCGATCTGCTCGACCAGCAGACCCTGCCGGTGGAGTCGCTGCTGGCGGTCGTCTCGGAAGCCGGCGAGACGCGGTTGGCGCCCCTGGATGACAAGAACCGCGGCATCTTGCGCGAGGGGCTCTCGACACCCGGTGATCTGCTCCGGATGGAGATGCTTGATCCCGACCCCGTGCTTGCAGCGCCGACGCGGTTGAAGCTGTTTGAGAACGGGGCGTGATCGTGGCGCCGATCGCGGTGATCGTCGAGGGAAAGGGGGAAGTTCAGGCAGTTCCGATCCTCCTGCGCCGAATCGTCCGGGAGATCGCGCCCGACATCGCTGTAAGGATCGGCCGGCCGATCCGCGTGCCGCGTGACCGGATCGTTCAAGAGGCAGTACTCGAGCGGTATCTGAACATCGCCGTGAGGCAGGACGGGCCGGACGCGGGGATCCTTGTTCTCCTGGACGCGAACGGGGACTGTCCGGCCGAACTCGCCACGAAGCTTGTGGAGCGGGCGCGGCGGGCTCGACCGGACAAGCGAATACAACTCGTGCTCGCGAAATGCGAATACGAGGCGTGGTTCCTGGCAGCGGCGGAATCGGTCGTGGCAGGCACCCCGGAGGCTCCTGCCGATCCCGAGGCGATTCGGGGCGCCAAGGAATGGATCCGAAAACATCAGCCATATCGCCCCACCGTCGATCAGGCGCCGATGACGGCCAAGTTCGACATGGCGCAGGCGCGCCGGAACGCGCCGTCCTTCGGCAAGATGTGGCGTGCGGTGCAGGCTCTCCTCGAGAACTGAGCGCAACATGGCCTCGACGTTCCGATGAGGAAGGAACGCACCGTAGTCGGGTCAGCCGTCAGCCCGCGAAGGATTCCATCCGGGTCAGCGCCTCGCTGATCTGATCCTCCGACTGCAGCATGGAAACCCGGGCGTAGCGGTCCCAGCGCTTCCCGAACGCGGTCCCCGGGAACATGAGCACGCGCGCTTCGGTGAGGAGGCGGCGGCAGAAGGATTCCGCTGAAAGACCGAATCGCGAGATGTCCGCCCAGACGAAGAAACCGCCCCCGTGGGCGGCGGTCGGGATGCCGAGCCGGGCGAGACCGTCGAGCAGCAACCGCCGCCGCGGGGCATAGATTTTGCGGAGCCGGGCGGGGAACGCCTCGCCCCCGGCGAGCGCCGCCGCCGCCGCTCGCTGGGAAAAGAGCGGGGACGGACCGGAGAGCGCCGCCTTCGCCCGGGCGCAGGCGGCGATGGCGTCCGCCGGCCCGGTCAGGTAGCCGATGCGGAAGCCGGTCATCGCGTAGCTCTTGGAGACGCTTCCCATCGTCAGCGTCCGGTTGCGCATGCCCGGCAACGTGGAGGGCGACAGAACCGGTCCCTCCCCGTCGAGCGCCATGTCGGCGTAGACCTCGTCGGACAGCACCCAGAGATGGCGGCGGTCCGCGATCCGGCAGAGGTCCTCGACCTCCCCGGCTCGGGTCCGGGCGCCGGTCGGGTTGGAGAAGTTGACGATGGCGAGCAGGCGCGGTCGCTCGGTCTGGCGAAGTGCCGCCTCGGTCGCGGCGGCGCGCATCCCGAAGTCTTCGTGTCCGTCCCCGTTCTTCCCGCCGCAGGGGACGGGCGTCATGCGTCCCCGCGCGAGGGCGATGGCCTGTTCGTAGGAGGTGTAGCGGGGATCGGCCAGCAGCACCTCCTCGCGCTCGCCGACCAGGGCCAGCATGGCGAGGGTGATGCCCTCCTGGGCGCCCCCGGTGACCAGCGTCTCGGTGCCCGGGTCCCAGCGCATACCCGTCCGGGCCTCCTCGCGCGCGGCGATCCGTTCGCGGAGCCAGCGTTGCCCGAGGGGGTCGAGCGGTTCCGTCTCGCCGGTCCGGGCACAGGCGGCTTCCAGGACCGACTCCGGGGCGTCGGCGTCGGGGTCGCCTCTGCCGAGGCTTACTACCCCCTCGAGACTCGCGGCCAGTTCCATCAGCGAATAGCGGGAATCGTCCTTTCCGCGTTTGGCGAGGACGGGGCGCGGCCGGGGCTTCGCCGGCCCGGCCCCGAGCAGCAGCGCCGCGGTCCGCTGCGAGGGCGCGGCGGTGCAGATCGAGATCGCCTGCTTCAGACTCCGCAGCCGGCCGAGGCGCCGGGGCGGCGCCCGAAAGAAGCCCACCCGGAACGGTGCGAGTTCGGGCAGGCCGTCGAGCGATCCGACGAGCACCGCGTCTTCCCCAACTCCGGCGAGAAAGGCCTTTTCCGCATCGTCCCGGCCGAGCAGGCGGTCGCCGCAGTCCACAATTTCCATCGGCGCGTCGCTACCCGCCTCCTCGGGCGTGGACACCCGCGCGACCGCGCCGTTTCCCGCAGTCCCGGCCACCGCGAACAGATCGAGCACCGCGCAGGCGGCGAGCACTCCGGGATCCCCGTCGATCGCCGGTGACAGCGCCACGTTGGCGGGGACGTCACCGCCCTCCGCCCGTGCCCCGGCGAGGGCGACGAAGAGCGCCTCCTGCCGCCCGGCGGTAACGACCACGGTGCCTCCGGGCGGCGCCCCGGCGGCCTCGATCCGCTGGGCGATGGCGTCCTGCAGTTCCGGAAGGCCCGGGCGCGGGGTGTAGTGCGTCTCGCCGCCGAGCAGCGCGGACCGGAGCGCGGCGGCGTGCTCCGGAGCGAGTGCGACCGCGGGGTCGGGGAGCGTCCGGCCCTCGCTCAGCGCGTGCGACCGGTCGGAAACCGGAATGGGACAGAAATGGGTCATCCGCCGAGCTCCTCCCACGCCCCGCGGGGAAGCGGAAGGCCCCGGTCCCGGACCATGTCCGCCACCCGGTCGGCTTCGAAACGGCGTCCGCTCGGCGCCCCGTCGCTGGCGCCGGGCAGGAGGGCGAAGGCCGCGAACGCGGGACCGAGCGCTTCGGAAGACCCCCAGGTGCGCTCCCCGTGAGGGATGGCGGCTTCCTCGGCGCGGGAAAGGCCGGTGGGTTTGATGCGCCGCGCTCCGGGGGTGATCGTGTTCGCAACGATCCCGATCTCCCCGCATTCCTCGGCGAGCGCTTTGGCGAGTCCCTCGATCCCGAACTTGGTGGCGCAGTAGGCGCTCTCCCGGGAAAAGCCCATGATTCCGGCCCGCGAGCTGGTCAGCAGGATCGAACCGCCACTCCCCGCCCGGAGCTCAGGCATGAGTTCCCGAACGAGGAGGAACGCCGACCAAAGGTTCACGGCCGCCATCTCGTCCCACTGCGCGTCCGTCGTCTCCTCGACCGACTGCAGGTGAAGCACCGCGGCGCAGTGCACCAGCGCGATGAGGTCTCCCCGGGCGATCTCTCTGGCGCGCGCCGCCGCGTCGAGCGTGCTCTTTCGGTCACCGAGGTCGCAGACCAGCGCGTGGAAAGGGCCCGGTCCTCGGTTCGCTGCCGTCTCGACGGTCGACTGGAGCTCGTCGCGCGAGCGGTCCAGCAGGATGCACTCGGCGCCCTCTTTGGCGAGCCCCAGCGCGGCCGAGGCGCCGAGTCCACGTGCGGCTCCGGTGACGAGGACCCGATGCCCCCAGAGTTTTCCGCCCATCAGGCGGGCAGCACCCCCCGCAGCAGCCATGCCGTGGCGAAGCCCAGGTAGTTGCCGAATCCGTAGCCGAAGATCCCCACGATCACCGCGGGCGCGATCCGGTGTTTCCACTTGAGCGCCATCCCGAGCGCCAGCGCCGATCCGGGCCCGCCCACCGCGGCCTGGCTGGCCAGCGTCACGGTCGCCAGATCGAACCGCGCGAGCCACCCGATCCCGTACACGACCGCCGCGTGGATCAGGATGATGAGGATCATGTAGAAGAAGAGCCAGGGTCCCGCCGCCACCACCTCGCGCACGTCGGAGCCCGCGCCGATGACGATGAAGAACAGGTGGAGGGCGAAGTAGGAGAGCATCGCGGAGCCTTGGAGCCGCTGGATCGCCGGCACCTGTCCCAGGACGAGCGCGATCGTGGTCAACCACAGGACCTCGGGCACCCCGGGGAGGATCTGGGCGAAGACGCCCGCGGCCACCAGCGCCAGCAGCGGAATCGCCGCGAGGATCGCGAGGTGGGTGATCGAAATCGAGCCCTCGGTCCAGGTGCGGCGGAGCGCGTCGGTGTCCACTTCGGAGTCGTCGCCCGCGGCGTCGGCCGCATCCGGCAGTGCCCGCCGCAGGAAGACCCCGGCGAGGGCCGAAGCGAGCGCGACCTGGCCGAGCATCCAGGGCACCGTGGAGAGGTTGTCCACCACGAACGCGCCGGCGAAGAGGCTGGGGGTCATCTCGAGCCCCTGGCCCACCGCGGCGAAGTTGAGACCCCCGCCCCAGAACGCTCCGGCGAAGGTTCCGCCAAGCTTCCAGGTTTCGGGGCCGAGGAGTCCGGCGAAGAGCAGGCTGGAGACGAAGGCCCCCACGAAAGTGCCGAATCCCGCGAGCCCGAAACCCACCACCATGCGGGGACCGGCGGCCTTCAGGTCCGCGAGCCGGGTCGAGAGCACGAACAGCACGATCGCGTAGGGGATCGCGTAGCGCGAGATCGAACTCATGAACTCGCCGCCGCGTGGAATGAGCCCGATATTGGCGAGCAGGATGCCGAGCAGGGTGCAGACGACCGCGGAGCTGATCTTCTGGATCGCGGAATAGCGCTCCTCCGCCTGCCGCGCCGCGGCAATGATCAGCAGCAGGAAGGCGAGCAGCAGCAGCGGCTGGGCGATCACGGAATGCTCCCCGCCGTACGCGGCTTTTGTTTCCTCTGTTGGGGAGGTTCGACTTCCACGAATTCCGCGTCGCCGCAGAAGAGGGCCCAGTCTCCGGCCGTTGTCGAGGGATGGGTACGGAACCCGAACAGCACCCCGTCGCAGGGCGCGTTCAGATCCTCGATCGGATTGCCGAGCAGGTCACAAATCCGGAGCAGCGTCTGTCCGGCGCGGATGGGTTGCTTCAGATGGTCCCCCGCCTGCCCTGCCGCCGGGCTGAGGATCCCGCTCGCACTCGCCCGCACCACGCTCTGACGACCCCGCCAGAGGCGCGGCGCGTAGCGGGCTTCGCCTTCCAGTATGCCGTAGTGCAGGCAGACGTTGCCGATGGCGCGCTTCAGGATGTCCACATTGGTGCGGAACTGTCCGGGCATCGTTCCCGCGCCGCCGCCGAGCTCCACCGTGATCGCGGGTTTGCCCGCGGGAGTCATCGCCGCCATCGGGGAACCGGCCGGGTGCGGCGTATCCAGCACGATGGTCCAGTCCGGCCCCATCGCCTGGGCGAGTTCCAGCCCCAGCGGGTCTTCCGAGGTGGTGAAAATCGCCTCGCCCAGGTAACAGATGTTGCCGCCGGAGTGGAAGGTGATCTCGATGTCCGCGACGGCGGCCGCCGTTTCGGCATGGGTCGCGGCGATCCGGTCGGTGAGGTACCCCGTCGCGTTTCCCGGGTAGATCCGGTTCATGTCGTGCGAATGCGTGTCGCGGGGGTTGCCGCGGGCCATGGCCTCGAACGCCCCCACGTTCATCAGCGGAACCGCGACCACCGCGCCGGTGAGGGCGTTCGGGTCGAGTTCCCGGACGAACTCGGCGACCGCGAGCGTCCCTTCCTGTTCGTCACCGTGGATGCCGCCGTCAATCAGCAGCACCGGCCCGGGTCGCGCGCCGTTTGCGATGAGCACCGGGAACCCGAGAGGGGTCCCGTCCACCCGCTGGACGGCCGGCACGAAGCCGGAAACACAGCCACCGGGGGCGCAGCGCACCGGTCCGACCGCGACGTCCTGATGTTGTTTCGTCATCTTGGGATTGCTTTCCTCGTCTGTATTCAGGCCGTTCGGACGGCGTGGTTGCGAATCGCGGCGGCGGCGCGCACGAAGAGCTCCCGCTGGCCGCCGGCGCCGGCCCCGCCGGTATGCGGGGCCAGTACCAGGTGCGGGGTGTCGACGAACGGATGGTCGGCGGGCAGGGGTTCCTCCCGGAACACGTCGAGCCCGGCGCCGCCGAGTCTCCCGTCCCGGAGCCGCTCCGCTAGCGCGGCTTCGTCCACGAGCCCGCCGCGCGCGGTGTTCACCAGGATCGCTCCGGGCTTCATCCGGTCGAGTGTCGGACCGTCCAGGAGGTTTTCGGTTTCGGGGGTGTGGGGAATGTGGAGGCTCACGACGTCGGCGTGCGTGAGCAGGTCTTCGAGCGATGCTGCGGGTTCCGCCCCGAGCCGGCGGTTCCAGGCGGCAGGCAGCGGATGCCGCTGGAAGTACCGGATCCGCATCCCGAAACCGGCGGCGCGGCGGGCGACCTCCTGGCCGATGGCGCCGAACCCGACGAGCCCCAACTGCAGGCCGTCGAGGATGAAGGCGTCCTTCCGGCCCAGCCAGTTGAAGGCGAAGAGGCGTTCGGTGGTGACCTGCGGCTCGAGACCCCTTTCCCGGTAGGCGCCGGCCCGTACTCCCTGGTCCCCTTCCACGATGCGGCGGGCTACCGCCAGGAGCAGCCCCAGCGCGTGGTCGGCGACCGCGATCGCGCCGGGATGGGGAATCGCGAGCACCGGAATCCCCCGGCTGCGGGCCGCCCGCAGGCTCACCGGGATCGGATTTCTGCCGAGCGCGATCACGAGCGACGGTTGCGCACAGTCCAGTTCCCGGGCTCCGAGGGGCCGTTTCCTGGCGATCAGGACATCGGTGTTCCGGATGGCCGCCTCAACGGCGGGCCGGGCGTCGTCGCCGGGAATCCTGAGCGCGAACCCCGAGAGCGCCTGGGTCGCGATCTGGCGCACGCCGTCGGGGGGGCGTTCACAAAACGCCACGACCGGAGGCGGGCGGGGGGTGGAACCTTGGGACATGGGTTTAGAGCACCACGAAGACCAGATAACCGGCGTAGCCGGCGAGCAGGATCACGCCCTCGATCCGGGCCAGGCGCCGCCCGGTCAGCATGAAAAACCCGGCCAGCAGGGTGAGCAGCACCACCCCCGGCACTTCGGCAGTCGCGAGGCGCGGTTCGACCGCGACCGGCACGAAGCACGCCGAAACCCCGAGCGCACCCAACACGTTGAAGAGGTTGCTTCCGATTACGTTGCCGGCAACGATCTGGATCTGCCCGCGCCGGGCGGCAGCCACACATGTCGCCAGTTCGGGCAGCGAGGTTCCGACCGCCACCAGCGTGAATCCGATGGTGATCTCGGAGGCGCCGAGGCTCCGGGCGATATCGGTGGCGCCCCGCACCAGGAGTTCGGCGCCCACGAGGAGCGTGACGAGTCCGGCGACCGTTCCCGCCAGGCTCCGACTAAGGGGAGGCGCGCCGTCGCTGTCGTCCGTGCCTCCCGCCTCCGGCTCGCGCCGGCTCCAGCGGATGGAAAGGATGTTGAACAGCGCGAGCAGCGCGACGAGCACAAATCCGACCGGCCGGGAAACCACCCCGTTGACCGCGAGCGGCCACAGGAGGCAGGTGGCGGCGAGCATGAACCAGAACTCCCGGCGCAGCACACCCCGCGGCACGGCAAAGGGAGTCAGAACCGCCGTAATCCCGAGGATGAGTCCGAGATTGGCCGCGTTGCTTCCGATGACGTTCCCGACCGCCAGTCCGGGGCTCCCGCGGAGCACGGCTACCAGGCTGGCGCCGATTTCGGGCGCCGAGGTTCCGTAGGCGACGACGGTGAGCCCGATCACCAGGGGGCTGATGCGGAACCGGCGCGCCAGGCCCGAGGCTCCGTCGACGAGCCAGTTCGCGCCGAAGGTGAGTCCGGCAAACCCGAGGGCGGCGAAGACGCAGGCGAGGAGAGACAAGCAGGGACGCCGGCACGGTGCCGGCTACGCGCTGCGCCAGAGGTCCGAGCCTTGGGGCGGCGACTCTAGCAGCCTGTGGCAAAACCCACGCGGCGTTCGGCCGGCGATGCATCCCGCCCGAACCACTCCGCTTCGCTCCGTTCTTCGTTGCGTTTCGGTCGAAATACACCCGGTATTCCTCCCTCGCGCGCCTTGTCGGCCGGGCGCCTCACCGACCTCGGCGCTCACCTGGGTTTCACCACAGGCCGCTAGCAGAGGGTACGGAGCAGAAACGTGTTTTGGGCCCGGTAGTCCGGCCCCCTGGGGCCGCGAAATCGCGGAGCGCCGACCGGAGAAGAAGCGCGGGGACGGCCAGGAGCGCCGGTCTTCAGGCCCCATCGGGAGAGTTGGCCAGCATCGCGGCGAAAGGCCACGAAACTCCCATCGCCAACCGCGAAAAAGCGCGGGGACGGCTTGGAACGCCGGACCTTCTACCTTTTGTCAAGGGTGGATAGGGGGAGGACGGGGTCGTCTCGGGAAGCCCGTGGAAAGTGCCGTCCTGGGGAAATCGGGGCGGGAGTAGCGGCCATTCACCGGGGAGCGGAGGGAGGGGAAGGGATTTCCCCAGGACTTGGAAAACGCGGCGCCACGGCGGCGGTTGTTCGCCGGCCGCGGCGGAGAGGGGCGCGTTTCCCACACGTCCCACCGGCTCACCTTGAAGATCCTTTTTCTCGGGAGGAGTTGTTCAGGCGGCGAGCTTGTCTCGGGAGAGCTTGGGGTCGTAGAGGGTGCCGTTTTTGAGCATGGCGCAGGCGACGGCGAGGAGCCGATCGCCGACGGTGCGGAGGGCGCGGCCATGGGAGTAGCCGCGGGCACGGAGGGCGCGGTAGCGGGCTTTGCTGAGGGGGTCGTGTTGTGCGGCGACGCGGGCCCAGTGATAGAGGGCGTTGCGGAGTTCGTGCTGGACGGCGAGGCGGCGGATCTCCCACTGGGTGTTGCCGGACTGGATGCTGACGGGGGCGACTCCGGAGCGGGCGCGGAGCGCGGGATAGTCGCGTCGTTGGAGGAGCTCGAAGGCTTCGGCGAGCAGCGTGCTGAGGACGTAGACCCCGACTCCGGGGAGGGAGAGGAGGATGGTGAGGTCGTCGGGGCGTTCGTCGTCGGCGTGGGTCTGGGAGAACGCCCTCAGCAGTTCGCGGATGTCTTCTCGTGCCTGGGCGAGGAGTTGGTTGGTGGTGTGAGCCTGGGCGAAGAGGTTTTGGAGGGCGCGGCCGGCGGCCTCGGCGGTTCCGGGGGCGACGGTGAGTGCGGGGGCGTGCAGGATCTCCCACAGGCCTTTGGCGTTCAGTCGCCGGATGCCGTACTTTTTGAGGAGTTTGGCGAGGGTGGAGACGCGCAGCTTGAGGGCCAGTGCGGGCGTTTTGGCCTTGTTCCAGAGTTCGACGAACCAGGGGTGGGTGAGTTGGTTGAGGAGGTCGGGGATGGCGAGCAGTTGGGGGTAGTAGCGCCAGAGCTGCTGGCGGATCTGGTGGCAGAGCCGGGTGCGCTGGCAGGTCAACTCGTTGACGGTGCGGGTGCGTTCCCGCAACTGGAGGACGAGAGGCTCCTCGAGTGCGAGCTGGCGGAAGAGGTCGGGGTCAGCGCGCAGGGCGCGACCGAGCATCCAGGCATCGCGGGGGTCGTCCTTCGCCCCGGAGGAGACGTAGCGGCGCCGGGAGCCGCGGATCTGGGCGGGACCGATGGCGAGAACCGCGAGCCTGTCAGAAATTCCGTGTGTAGGAGGGGCGTAACCTAGACGAGCTAAGGAGAAGAGAGATGACGCGACGGCAGAGTCGGATCGGCGGAGAGCTTTTGGACGAGCTTCTGGGGGGTGAGGATCCACGGGAGGCGCTCCGGAGCGGGGAGTTGTTTGCGGCGCTTCAGAAGTCGCTGGCGGAGCGTGCGCTGGAGGTGGAGATGGAGTTGCACCTTTCGCGGGAGGAGGAGGTGGGGTCAGGGAACCACCGGAACGGGCACAACCGGAAGCGGGTGTTGACGGGGGCGGGATCGGTGGAGTTGGCGGTTCCGCGGGATCGAGGGGGACGTTTTGAGCCGCAGTTGATCGAGAAGTGGGTTCGTCGTCTACCGGGGTTCGACGAGAAGGTGATTTCGCTGTATGCGCGGGGGATGACGACGCGGGAGATCCGGGCGCATGTGGAGGAGTTGTATGGGGTTACGGTGTCTCGGGAGTTGATCTCGAAGGTGACGGACGAGGTTCACGAGGAGCTGCGGGAGTGGCGTTCGCAGCCGTTGGAGGCGGTGTATCCGATCGTGTATTTCGACGCGTTGCGGGTGAAGATCCGGGAGGAGGGTTTGGTTCAGAACAAGGCGGTGCACCTGGCGATCGGGGTGACGGCGCTGGGGCGGAAGGAGATCCTGGGGATGTGGACGGCGGCGAACGAGGGGGCGAAGTTCTGGCTGGGGGTGATGAACGAGCTGAAGGCGCGGGGCGTTCGGGATGTGTTGATCGTGGTGGTGGACGGGCTGAAGGGGTTTCCGGAGGCGATCGAGGCGGCGTTTCCGGAGGCGACGGTGCAGACCTGCGTGGTGCACCTGATCCGGTATTCGCTGGCGCACGCGTCCTGGAAGGAGCGCAAGGAGCTGGCGTCGGCGCTGCGTCCGATCTACCGGGCGGACACGCTGGAGGAGGCGGAGGAGGCGCTGGACGCGTTCGAGGCGGGTGCCTGGGGCCGGAAGTTCCCGGCGATCGTGCGGAGTTGGCGGCGGAACTGGACGCAGGTGATCCCGTACTTCGCGTTTTCGGCGCCGATCCGGCGGGTGATCTACACGACGAACGCCATCGAGAGCCTGAACAGCACGGTGCGGCGGGCGGTACGGACGCGGGGCCACTTTCCGAACGACCGGGCGGCGGCGAAGCTGATCTACCTGACGCTGCGGAAGATCGAGCGGAAGTGGCAGCGGCCGCAGATCTACTGGTTCCAGGCGCGGGCCGAGTTCGCCATCCTGTTCGGGGACCGATTCCCGGTGGAGGTCGTGTGAGCCCGCCGCGTGCCGCCCCCCGGGGCGCGGCGGCCGGTCCGCCTCACGGCCCCCGGCGGGTTCGCGAAAGCGCCGCCTTGAGCCCGTGGAAAGCGCCGTCCCGGGGAAATCGCGGCGCCCGTGGCGACCGGATCGCGAGGGACCGCTTCGTCCGGAGCGATTCCCCCAGGACTTGGAAAACGCTGGAACCGCATCGCGCCTTGCTGCCGGACGATTCGGGGAGCGGGACGCGTTTCCCACCCTTCCCACAGGCTCTCCTTGGAGCTTGGAGTTTGCTGGAGAGGTTTGGCCCGTGGAGAGCCTCGGGCGCCGCCCCTCTCCTTGAACTCCAAAAACCCCCGGCGTCCCTACCCGCCCCCGGCTGGCCCCCTCGGGCGCGCCGGCCAGATCCCCATCGGCCCGGTCATACAATGCCGGGAAGCAAACCAAGCCCAGTTTCCAAAATCGCCGGCCTACACACGGAATTTCTGACAGTCCTAGAACCGCAAAGCCGGCGAGGAGCAGCCCTTCGACGACCGGGCCGTGGGGCGTCTCGATGGCCACCGCGATCTGCCCGGGCGCGGCCCCGGTCTCGTCCAGGAGCCAGCGGACAAGCTCCGCTTGGCCCGCGCCCCCGTGGGGAAAGGCCCGGCTGCCGCGAACCGAACCGTTCGCGTCCAGCAGGCATGCATGGTGGGTCGTCGAGCCCCAGTCGATGCCGACGAAAAAAAGAAAAGGAGGTGTCATGGCGCTGTTGTCCTTCCGAGGGAAGTCCCTCGAGGGGAAGTCAGCCGCCGTGATGTTCGCGAGGGCCTATACTGGCTGCTCGATGGCGCTGCCCTTCTACCGTGCGTTCCATCACGGCCAAGATCCGTCGAGGCACAGTCCGGCGTAGGTGTTCGAAACACATACCTCTGGTTGGTTGCTCCCGGCGGATCGGCTGACAGGTTGGTGAGGTAGGGCCCTTCGGTGCCTCTCACACCGGAGGGCCCAGGAAAAAAGGAAACGTGATTTTCCTGCTTCCGGCAGGAGGAGAGCATCGTGCCCATCCGCGGCGGGGAAGGCAAGGCGCTGCGCGCCTCCTCCGCTGCGCTCCGGCCCTCCGGGTGCCTTCGCCGCCGCGGATGGGCGGGGAGCAGTTTCATGGCCGGAAGCAGGAAAAATGGGCTTGGCCCTTGGGAAGGTCGCCACCAGGCCATGTGAGGTTCGGCCAGCTCGGAACCTTCGCCGCCTTCCTCCTCTGGACGCCGCCTCCCGGCTACCGGCCGCGCCCCAACGCACCCCGGCCGGCGCCATTCGTTCGCAAGGTGTCTGCCCCATGAAAAAGTGATGCCCGGAAAGGTATAGACCTCCGGTCGGCACAGCCCGCCGGAGGCGGGCGGAAGCGCGAAGAGTTCTCCACCCGGATGGCGCTGCTGGAAAGGAACACGTGTCGGAAGAACACGCGCTCCGGACTACGATCCGCCGCCCCGATTCACTGTTCACTTCTCAGCTCTCCGACTCCCACCATGAACGCCCAAAACAAGGTCCGCACCTGCCTCTGGTTCTAAAGTGGCGGCGAGGAAGTCGCCCGCTTCTACGTCACCCTCCTCCCGGACAGTTGCATCGAGTCCAGTTACCGGCCCGATCCGGATGGGCCCCCGCTCGTACTGGACTTCACACTCGGGCGCGCGCCCTACCAGATCCTGAACGGCGGCCCGGAGTTTTCTCAGTCGCCAGCCGTCTCGATCTCGGTCGTGACCGAAGACCAGACCGAGACCGACCGGCTCTGGGACGCCCTGACCGCCAACGGTGGGGAGGAGAGCCGTTGTTCGTGGCTCACCGATCACTTTGGAGTCTCCTGGCAGATCGTGCCGCGCGCCCTCATCGACAGTCTGATGTCGGATGACCGGGCCGGATCCGAGCGGGCGTTCCAGGCGATGCTTGGGACGAGCAAGATCGACGTTGCTGGCCTCGATGCCGCGTTCCGGGGGGAATAGCTGTGGCGGGCCCGGCGATGGACTACCCGGCGATGGACTACTGGCTGTACATAGACGACGCGACCAATTGGGCGCGCATCCACCAAGGCTCGTGCAGATGGTGCAATCACGGCGCGGGCGTGAAGGAATCGAGGCTTCCCGACAACCGTTGGCAGGGTCCGCTCAGGCTCGCGGCTGCGGTAGAGAACGCCAAGCGCATCGGCAAACGGGACACGGCCGGATGTGGCTCGTGCTTGCCTGATCTCCCTGTCCGCTAATTCCGGCGGCGGAAGGGTCCACGCTTCGGACGACCCACTCGGCGTCCCGGATCAGCACCCGGGCGCCGGGGGCGAAGGTGATCTCGGGCGCTGTGACGGTCGGCGCTCCGGGCATGGCTCGAAGTCAGTGTACGAAGGAGCCGGTCCCGGCGTTCCGGGTGCGGCGTACGGTTCTTGTTGGCGTGCTTTCCCAGCCCCCCGCCTTCACCCGCTGGGAAGCAACACCGCGACATCCGCGTGGAGGGTCGCAAAGCCGGAATCGAGCGTCGCGACGCGACCGCGGCGGCGGCGGGCCAGTTCGGCGAGCCACGCGTCCGTCACCTGGTGGTGGCCCTGCAGGTTCCGGTGGGGCGCCTCCAAATAGTCGAGCGGATCGTCCCACCACTCATGACACGGATGCTCGGACACCGCGCGCAACGCCTCCCACGCCGCCGCCGCAGTGCCCTCGACGGAGACGCGCATATGCACGCGCAGCAGCGTGCCCTGCGTGGTGGGACAGGTGGCGAATCGATCCTCCCCGAGTTCGGCGAACCATTGATGCGCGCGCTGGTGATGAATGTGCGTCCTCACCAGGAGCGCCACCAGCACGTTGCCGTCCGCCAGCCAGGTCACGCGGCGTCGTCTTCCTCTTCGATGCTCTGGACCGTCTCGGCCGTGACCACCTGCTTGCCATAGCAGACGAGAAGCCCGTTGCGGCGCTCCATACCGTGGGCGGGTTCCCCGCGGCGGGGCCCCGCTCCCGGCAACGAACGACGAACAAGCTGGTTGACGGCGGCGCTGATGCTGCAATCCTCGGCCTTGGCAAGCGACACGGCCACCGCGTAGAGATCGGGTTCGAGGTTGATCGTCAGTCTCATGCCTCCATTGTGGTGCGGTGGTGCAGTGGTGTCAATCATCTCCCTGCCGACCCCGTCCGGGCATTTTTTCCGGTGCGCCTCCTTCAGCCGCGGGGCCTTCGTACTCGCAGACGGGACCGCGGACCTCCGGTCCGCAAATCCCGGCCCCGACACGGAGGACCGGCCGGTGATCACCGACGGACACCGGGAGCTTGTCCCGGTTTGGGGGCGCTGTTGGCGGGCTGGCGTTCCGGTCGAGGTCCGCCGGATGGCGGGGAAGTCCGGTCCGGCGCGTTGGGTGCGGTCTCCGCCTTGTTCGGCGCGGCGTGGGGCATGGGGAACTCCTCCGTGGAAATGCGGTCAGCGGAAAGACGCGGTGTCTCTCCTACCGCCATAGACGGAATTCCCGCCCGCTCCTTCTCGCCGTTGGCGGGTGGTGTGGATAAGTCGGTGTGAAGACGCCGCAGCTACCAGGCTGGTCCCTGGTCCCGCGGGTTGTGCGCACGATTGCCTCCATGAACACCAACAGCAAGGTCCGCACCTGCCTCTGGTTCGAAAAGGGCGGCGAGGAAGCGGCCCGCTTCTACGTCACCCTGCTCCCGGACAGCCGCATCGAGTCCAGCTACCGGCCCGACCCGGACGGGCCCCCGCTCGTACTGGACTTCATCCTCGGGGGCGGGCCCTACCAGATCCTGAACGGCGGCCCGGAGGTGTCCCAGTCGCCGGCGGTCTCGATCTCGGTGGTAACCGAGGATCAGGCGGAGACCGACCGGCTATGGAGCGCGTTGATCGCCGACGGCGGGGAAGAGGGCAGGTGTTCGTGGCTCACCGATGGCTTTGGAGTCTCCTGGCAGATCGTGCCGCGCGCCCTGATCGACAGTCTGATGTCGGATGACCGCACCGGATCCGAGCGGGCGTTTCAGGCGATGCTGGGGATGAAGAAGATCGACGTTGGCGGACTCGAGCCGGCCTTTCGCGGGGATTAGCGGTGGCCGGCCTGGCGATGGACTACTGGTTGTACGTGGACGACGCGACCAATCGGGCGCGCATTCACAAAGGCTCGTGCGGAAGGTGCAATCACGGTGCGGGCGTGAAGGGCTCGCGGCTTCCCGACAACCGCTGGCACGGTCCGTTCAGGCTCGCCGATGCGGTAGAGAAGGCCAACCGTATCGGCAAACGGGACACGGCCGGATGTCACTGGTGCTTGCCGGATCTGCGGTTCAGTTAATGCCCCCCGCCAGGCGGGACGCACAGCCTCATCGTCCCCCGGCTGGCGCTTCGCCTTCCTCCCCAGGCCATCGGGTTTTCGATGTCGTCCAGTCCCACGAGCCGGATGATTCAGCGCCCCGATGCCTCGGCCAAGGCAGTTCGGACGAACCGCAA
The DNA here is from genome assembly GCA_965250045.1 of Candidatus Marinacidobacterium sp. GTDB lineage: Bacteria > Acidobacteriota > Vicinamibacteria > Marinacidobacterales > Marinacidobacteraceae > Marinacidobacterium. The sequence continues at coordinate 818,529 of OZ252286.1, read as the reverse complement.
CGCGGCCCTGGCGTTCAGAATCCGGATTCCCCGGTAGGGGTCGAGGTCGAGGAGACCGCGGTCACCGGTTGCGATGACATCCGCGCCCGCAACCAGGGCGGTCGCGACCACGACGTCGTCGTCAGGATCCGACGGCACGACGCGTTGAATCGGCCCCACAACGACTTCTTTGAGCGCCGAGCGATAGGCGTCCAGGAGCGGCGAGTAGCGGTTCTGGTTCGACGCTACGCGAATGAGCTTCGGGCGAGAGATCACATCCGTGAGTTCGTCGAGCAACTGGAGGCTGGTGAAGAGTTCGGCCCTTGGGTCATCCGCCAGAAGCAGCAACTCCTTCGGGAGTCCTCCCCAGATGAGACCCGAGACTACGATGTTTGTATCAAGGACCAGGCGCACGCCGTCGTCGCTCCGCCCGGACGGCGTCCACTTCTTCCTGGATCTCCTCAAGGGTCATCGGGGGCTCTTTGTGGGTGAAAACCTCGTCCGCGATCCGAAGCACTTCCCGCATGCTCGCGCGACCCAGCTTCTCGCGAAGCATCGCCTCCAAGGCCTCCGCCGTGAGAAGGCCAGCCTTCTCGGCTTCCTTCTCCAAATCCTCCGGCAGTTCCAGGATGACAGCCACGACGTTCTCCACGCCCCGCAGCCGAGGCGAATTGCCATCCTACCACCGCTCCCGCCCCCGCTGGGCTTGCCCGGGAACGCCGGTGTTCACACCGGCATCGCACGCCGGAGGCGGGCGAAAAGCGCAACGCTCTGCCCCTGGGCGGTACCGCCGGGAAGGGACCGCCGACCTCCGGGCAGTCCTCCCGGTGGGGCCCGGCATCGCGCGTGAGCGCGAAACCCGCGCCGATAGTGCTGCGCCATGCCAACGTGAATTCCGTACCCCCTCCCAACTCCGGATAGCGCAACCGCGCACCGCCGACCGAGGTGCAGCGCGGGGACGGCTTGGACCGCCGTCAATCTCGACGAGGGCTTGGCGGCGGGCGTAGTCGGTGCGGAGCGTGACATCGCGTTGCCAGTGAGAGGTAAGGCGGGCGAAAAAGTCTGCGGCACGCGGTTTGGCGGCCCTGCGGGCCGCGGTGCCGGGCCCCCACCGGGAGGACTGGTCGGCGTTCCCATCCGCACTGTCCTTGGCGTGGCTGCGCCACCTCGCGGTAAGTGGCTTCCGGGCGACGCGGGATTGTCACGAAACTGTCAACAATTCGGCGTGGAAAACCGGGTCGCCGCCGAGGATCGGATGGGAGGACCGGCCGGGTTTTCTTGGCGCTCCCGGAGAATGCCCTGTCCCCCGCGAGGGGTTTTCCACAAAATGTGGAAAATGTGGAAAACCCCACTGCCCGCGTGTCCGGCGTCCGTAGTTCGGGTCCGTTCATCGAGATCGGCGCCGGGCTAGAGTTTCGGCGGAACACACGAACAGGCTGGATCGTTGATTCCGGTTACCTGATCGTCCGTCGCCCGAGTGGGCCATGAGGGTCCGGGACGGGAGAATCTCCCGCGACCGAGGAGGGGGTTCTGCCGCTCGGAGAGCGTGCCCGATCCGGACGCGGCGACCGGACGCGGCGACCGGACGCGGCGAAAGGACGGACCCCGTCGAAAGGAGAAGCGATGAAATCTCTCGAAGCGCGTGGCAACTCCCGCCGGGGAACCCTTGCCACGATGGCGCTCCTGCTGGCGCTGCCGCCCGCGGCGGCGGCCGCCCAGACTCCGGGCCAAAGTCCGGGAGAGCTGCGGGAAAGCGCCATCACCGATCGGGTTCTGGACCAATACCGCGACCTCCTGGAGCAGGAAACCCTCGCTTTCACGATCTCCCAGGCGGTCGATGTCGCTTCCGAGCTGCACCCCGAAGTGCGTCTCAATCGCGAGCGCCTGGCCGAGTTCCCCAGTCTGGTCCGGGAGGCGCGTTCGCCCTACCTGCCCCAGCTCAACCTCAACCTGCAATTCGCCCAGACCCGCGACCCGGGATTCCGGAACAGTCCCTTCTTTTCCCGGCTCATCGACGATCCCGGCGCCTCTCCCTTCGGAGGCGGCGACGTGGGGGATTTCGGCGGTGCGTTCACCTTCGGCACGTACTTGTGGAACCTCCAGGCCTCCCAGGTTCTTTGGAGTTTCGGCCTGCGCCCGGCGCTTCACGGGGTCGAAGTCGGACGCGTGCGCGTTGAGGCCGATCTCCAGGAAGTGCAGAACCGGGTCGCGCGCGACACCGCCACCCGGCTCTATTCCTATCTGCTCGGGTTGCGCACCCGCGAGGTCCTCGGCCAGGCGGTCGAAACCAGCGAACGTGGATTGGCCCTTGCCCGCGACCGGGTCGAACTCGGGGCGGCCGCGCGTCTCGACGTCCTGCGGGCCAGAGTGCAGGTTTCGCGCCTCCGCCGCCAGTTGTCGGACGCGGAGGATTCCCTGGCGGTGGAACGCGCCGGAATCAACGCGCTGGTAGGCCGGGAGCAGTCGAAGGCGATCGAGGTTCTGGATGCACTGGAACTGCCGGATCCGCTGCCGCGGGTGTTGCCGGCCGAGGCGCTGATGGAACTCGCCGGTCAGCAGCGTCCGGCGGTCCGCCGGTTCGCGCTCGACCGCGACTTGCTCGATGTCCAGACCAGCCTGGCGCTGGCGGATGCGCGTCCGGAAGTTCGCGCGAGCGCCTCGTACGGGATCAACACCTTCACGTTCGAAAACGCGTACGACATCGAACTGCACAACTGGAACGCCGGGGTCTCGTTGACCTGGAACCTCTTCGACGGGTTCGGCAGCGGTTCCCGGGTCGCAAGTCTCCGGTCGCAGGTGACCCAGAATGACTGGGAGCAGAACGAGTACGAGGCCACTCTCGAAGTGACGCTGCGGAACGCCACCGCGAACTGGGAGGCGGCGCTTACCGCAATCGAGGAAGCAACGCTCGCTCTGGAAGAGGCTGCGGAAGCGGAACGGGTCGCTACGGAAGAACTCGAGGCCGGAACCGCGACGCCCTATCTCGTCATGGAGATGGTCCAGGCCCTCCGGGAAGTGGAACTGGAGCGGGCGCAGCACACCCACGATGCCCTGAACGCCCTGGCGGAGTTGAAGTACCTCGTCGGTTACCCCGCGAACGCCCCGCATTCGGTGATTGCCGACACGGTTCCCGTCCGCGCTGCGGATGTTTCGGAAGCTGGGCACTCGATGCCCGAATTGGAGGAAGAACGGTGAAAGTCACCGCCAATCTGAAGGCGCCGGCGAGGAGCCGGCGCAGGTGGGACCTCGCGGTTCCGCGGGCCTCCGGCCGAGGGCTGCTTCTCGCATTCGCGGCGGCGCCCCTGCTTCTTTCGGGCGCCGGCTGCGGCCAGGATGACGGCTTCGCTGCCGAACCGGAAACGGCCGCAGCAGCCCCGGACACCCGTCCGATCGTGGAGGCCGCCGTCATCGCGTCCGGGTTTCTGGCCGACGTGCTCGAAATCGCGGGCCGGCTGGAGCCGCGGGCGGAGGTAATGGTGTCCTCGGAACTGGGCGGTGCGGTAGAGGAAGTGCGCTTCGACAAGGGAGACCGGGTGGAACGGGGCGCGCTGCTGGCCCGGGTCGGTTCGGACCTGCTGCGGGCCGCGCTGGCCGAAGCCGAGGCGGAACTCGAAGGGGCGCGCCTGGACTACGTGCAGGCGAAGCAACTGGTCGAGCGCGAGGCGAGTCCCGCACAGGACTTTTTGGGGGCGGAAGTGAACGTGAAGCGTTTCGAGGCCCGGGTCGAGGCGGCGCGCCTCCGCCTGACCCGTTCCGAGATCACCGCGCCGGTCTCCGGAGTGATCGTCCAGCGGGACATCGAGCCTGGTGAAGTGCTCGGCCCCGGGAGCCCCGTTGCGGTGCTCCACGACACCGCGGTCCTGCGGGCGACGATCGGAATTCCGGAGACCGATATCTCGTTCTTCTCGGTGGGAAGTCCGGCAGCGGTCAGCCTCGACGCCTACCCGGATCGGTCCTTCGATGGCCGAATCACCTACATCGCGCCGACCGCCACCCGGCCCCGCCGGAGTTTCGAGGCCGAGGTGGAGGTCGAGAACGCGGATGGAACGCTGCGCTCAGGCTTGATTGTGCGCACCGGGCTGCAGCGCCGGGTCTTCGAAGACGCGGTCGTGGTCGCCCGCGACGCTCTCGTGGAGCGGGACGGGATCCTCCACGCCTTCGTGCTCGAAGACGGGACCGCGGACCTCCGGTCGATCACTCTTGGTCCCGACGAGGGTGACCAGGTGGTGATCACCGCCGGCCTCGAGGTCGGCGAAACGCTGATCACGAACGGACACCGAAACCTGGTCGACGGCCAGCCGGTCCGGGTGGCCTCCGCAGCCCGGACGAACTGAGCGAAGAGAACGGGTCGTGAACGTCACGAAGTACGCCATCCGGCATCGCCTGTCGGTCTATTTCCTGATCCTCATCCTCTGTCTCGGGGGGGTCGGGGTCTATGTCTCCATGCCGCGGGAGTCGTTCCCCGAGGTGAAGATCCCCTTCATCCTCGTCTACACGATCTATCCCGGGGTCAGCCCGACGGACATGGAGACGCTCGTCACCCGGCCCATCGAAACCGAGCTCAAGGCGGTTTCCGGGATCAAGGAGATCAGTTCGACGACGAGCGAGGGGCTCTCGAGTATCGCGGTCGAGTTCAATCCGGAAACGGATCTCGAGACTGCCCTCGCGAGCGTTCGCGAAAAGGTGGACCTGGCGAAATCCGACCTTCCCCCCGAAGCCGAGGACCCGCGGGTCCAGGACATGGACTTCTCCCAGGTCCCGATCATGATGATCACGCTCTCGGGCCCCGTCGGGAGCCAGCGGCTCACCGAGGTGGCCGAGGAGATCCAGGAGGATCTCGAGGCGCTGCCCGGCGTCAACCGGGTCAACGTGATCGGCGGCCGGGTACGCGAGGTCCACGTGCAGGTGGACCCCAAGCGGCTGGCGTTCTTCGAACTCAGCCTCACTGACGTCGTCGTCGCGGTAGCCCGGGAGAACCGGAACGTGCCCGGCGGCGAAATTGCGGTGGGGGGACTCGAGTACCTGGTCCGCCTCCCGGCGGAAGTGCGGCTGCCGTCCGAGATCGAGGATTTCGTGATCAAGGTCAGGGACGACGACCCCGTCTTCGTCCGCGATGTGGCCGAGGTGGTCTTCGGTTTCGAGGATGAGACCAGCCGGTCCCGGGTGGATCGGGAGCCCTCGGTCACGCTGAGCGTCGAAAAGCGCACCGGCGCCAACCTCGTCGGAGTCGCCGACCTGGTGAACGCCGAGCTCGGGCGTTGGGACGAAATGCTCCCCGAAGGGATCAACACCGCGGTGGTGGGGGATATCTCCGTCGAGATCCGGCGGATGGTGAACGAGCTGGAGAACAACGTCATCTCCGGATTGCTGCTGGTCATCGGGTGTTTGATGGCGTTCGTGGGTCTGCGCAACGCCTTCTTCGTGGGAGTGGCGATCCCGCTCTCGATGATGGCCTCGTTCCTGGTGCTGGGCTGGATCGGCTACACACTGAACATGATGGTGTTGTTCAGCCTCATCCTCATGCTCGGGATGCTGGTGGATAACGCGGTGGTGATCGTGGAGAACATCTACCGGCACCGGGAGCACGGCGACGCGGGGCCGGACGCCGCCTACCAGGCCACCGTCGAGGTGGCCCGCCCGGTCATCGCCTCCACCATCACCACGCTCTGCGCGTTCTCACCCCTGCTGATCTGGCCGGGGATCATCGGCGACTTCATGTCCTACCTGCCGGTGACGCTCATCATCGGCCTCTCGGCGTCGCTGGTGGTGGCGCTGATCATCAATCCGACGCTGTGCGCCCATCTGATGAAACCACCGCGGCACGGGGTCAAGAAGGCCAACACGGAAGAACACGCGTTCCGCCGTGCCTACCGCCGCCTTCTCGAGTGGTCGCTCCACCCGGGTCCGGATTCGGGGACCAGGTCCTGGTTCCTCCGGAACTGGGCGTTCCCCGCGGGTTTCGTGCTGTTCCTGGGAATCGGTATGGCGCTCGCGCTGGTTGGCATGTTCTTCCAGACCAGCGCACTGCTCCCGGCGGTGGCGGTGTTCGCCGGCCTGGGCGTGCTGGCGTTCGTGCTCCAGGGAGTCTGCTGGTTCATTTGGACCCTGATCCGCCGTCCCTTCGGCTGGTCGCCGTACCTCACCGATCACCGCTCCGGATGGATCTGGATGATGTGCGCCATCCTGGTTGGAACGGTCGGGGTCTATACCCAGATCGGGAAGGGCGTGGAACTCTTCCCGGAGGTCGAGCCCCGGCAGATCTCCATCGATGTCGAGACGACCGCCGGCTCCAGCCTCGACGCGTCCGACGGGGTCGTTCGGCGCATCGAGGAACTGACCGCCGGCACCGTTGACATGAAGCACCAGGTGGCGAACGTGGGCTCCACGGGAGTGAGCATGAGTCCGGGAGGCAGCGGCGGGAGTCCGAACCAGAGTCAGGTCACACTCTACCTGGAGGAGCGGGCCGACCGTCAGGTCCGGAACACGTTCACCACCATGGAGGTGGTGCGGGCGGGGCTCGCCGACATCGTGGGAGCCAACATCAAGGTGGACGCTCCCCAGGACGGCCCCCCCACCGGTGCTCCGGTCTCGGTCCGTATCCTGGGGGACGAGCTGGACGAGATCGGCCGGCTCGCGGAGGAGGTGAAGACCCGAATCCGCGGCATCGAGGGGCTCGTGAACCTGGACGACGACCTTGAGGGCGGGAAACCCGAGCTCCGCGTGGAGGTGGACCGGGAGGAGGCGATGCGCTCGGGCGTCAACACCCAGATCATCGCCGCCACCGTGCAGACCGGCATTCTGGGCGCCGAGGCCTCGAAGTACCGGGTCGGCGAGGACGAGCACGACATCCGGGTTCGGCTGGCGCCCGAGGCCCGGGCATCCCTGGACGACATCGGCGAGCTCACCGTGCCCGACGAGGACGGAATCCCGGTGCCCATCCGGACCGTCGCCAAGCTGAGGCACGGCGTTGGTCCCGCGGCGGTACGCCGGGTGGACCTCAACCGGGTGGCAACGATCGAGGGTGACGTGGTCCGCGAATCCGGCCGCACCGAGGCGGGCGTGCGCGAGGAAGTGGCCGCCGAACTCGACGCGATGGATTGGCCGCCCGGCTACCGGTGGGAGTTCTCCGGCGCCAACGAGGAGGAACAGCAGGCGACGGCCTTCCTCTCGCGGGCCTTCGTCATCGCACTGCTGCTGATCATGATGGTGCTGGTCACCCAGTTCGATTCGTTAATCCTGCCGCTCACCATCATCACCTCGGTCGCCCTGTCGGTGATCGGCGTGCTCTGGGGCTTGATGCTGACCGGGACCGCGTTCGGGATCATCATGACCGGCATCGGGGTGATCTCGCTCGCCGGGATCGTGGTCAACAACGCGATCGTGCTCTGCGATTTCGTCCGCCAGCTCCGCGAGCGAGGCTTGAGCCGACACGATGCGGTCGTGGAGGCGGGCTCCATCCGACTCCGCCCGGTCCTGCTGACGGCCGTGACCACGGTCCTCGGACTCATTCCCCTGACGCTCGGACTCAACATCGACTTCTTCAGCCTCTCCTTTTCCACGGGCGGGGAGAGTTCGCAGTTCTGGGCATCGATGGGCGTTGCGGTGATCTTCGGGCTCTCCGTCGCGACGGTCCTCACCCTCGTTGTGGTCCCGGTCACCTACGACAGTCTCGACGGCCTTTCCGAGGCCATCGCGGACTGGCGCGCGAAACGTCAGCGCGACGTCGAGCCGGTGGAAGAGGGAGCCCTCCATCCGGCGGGTACCTGACCTGGAACGCCAACCCCCGGTCGGCAGCGCGGCGCGCAGGCTTGGAACGCCGACCTCCGGTCGGCACAGCGGCCCGCAGGGCCGCGGCGGCGCAGGCCCCAATCGTTGGGAGGGCTCCCGTCTCGGCACGTGCCCCTCAAGGGCAGGATGGCGTAGAACAAGCTCAGGATCACCGAATAGCCGGGGCGCGACGCCGTTCCGCCGGCTCGGCCCTCACGGACCCAGCGCACCGCACGGGATGACCCAAACCCCGTCGCTCCGGCGGTATCCGTAACCGCTCCCCACGATCACCCCGAGGGCGGCGGGTTTGCCCAGCGCCGCGGGGTCTACGCGCTGCGCGAACTGCAGCAGGTTTGCGGCCGCCTCCTCGATGCGACCCGTCCCCAGCTTGATCTCGAATCCAGCCCAGCGGCCGGGGCTCCCTTCCACGATCGCATCCACCTCAAGACCGGTGTTGTCCCGGTAGTGGTACACCCTTGCTCCGGCCGCTTGGGCATAGACACGCAGGTCGCGGATGACCATGGACTCGAACAGGAATCCGAACCACGCGAAGTCCGCGAGTAAGTGGTCAGGTCCGACGCCAAGCGCAGCCACCGCGAGAGAGGGATCCACGAAATGTCGTTTCGGCGAGGTCCGAAGGCGGGAACGGGAGCGAAGCCGCGGCGCCCAGGGCGGCTGGTCTTCGACGACCATCAGTCGTTCGAGCGCCGCCAGGTACTCGCGGGCGGTAGGCGGCTTCAGGTAGTCGTCCGGCCCGTTTACGTCACGGGTGATCGTCGCGAGCGAAGCGTGGGTGGCCACGTTGCGAGCCAGCGAATGCAGGAAACGCCGCACCCTCTCGGGGTCGCGCCGGACCCCGTCCACTCGTTCGAGATCCACCCGGCAGACATCTTCCAGATAGTCCCGGTTGGCCAGCATGGCTGCCAGTGCTGGGGAATTGAGATGTCCCGGCCAGCCGCCGACGCACAGGAGTTCCGCCAACTCTTCGGCGGAAAACTGTGCGGCGCCCCCGGCTATCGCCTCTCCGTCGAGAAGAGCGCCGAGGGAGATCTCGCCGCTCGAGCGGCCAAGTTCCGAGAGTGACATCGGCCGCAACCGAAGGCGGCTTATCCTGCCGGCGCCGGTGTGGCGGGTCGCGTCGTCGGGTGGAACCGCAGAGCCGGTAAGGATGAACTGATTTGACGCGCGACGCTCGTCAACGGCGCGCCGGACATGGTTCCAGAGGATCGGAGCGAGTTGCCATTCGTCAATCAGCCGCGGTGTTTCTCCTTTGAGAACGAAGCTTGGATCCACGGCGAGCGCCTCGCGCGCCGCCTGGTCCACATCCAGCAGCACCTCGCTCGCCGCGGCGCGCCTTCCGGTCTCGGTTTTGCCGCAGGCCCGCGCGCCTTCCAGCAGGACGGCGCCCGCTGAAGTGAGACGGTCGGCGAGTTCCCGATCAGCGATGCGGGGACGGTAGTTTCGTGCTTTGGGCAAGGCGCTGCGGTTCTCGGAAAGAGGACTCGCGAGGAGAGAAACTAGCGGGTCAATCGATGTTTTGCAACGATTACAGCATCACTTTTGCAACGACTTCAACATCTGATTCGCAATAGCGACAGGCACGGCGGGTTCCCCTACCCGGAATCAGGGTGAATGAAGAAAAATCGACGTGAGCGAAATATGCCCACTGCCCGCCTGACTGGAGGAAAGTGTGAAAGGGGCGCGCCCCTAACAGCCTGGGGTGAAACCCACGTGAGCGCCGAGACGGGCGAGGCGCCCGGCTGACAAGGCGCGTGAGGGAGGAGCCCCCACCGGGAGAACTGGCCCGGGTGTATTTCGACCGAAACGCAACGCAGAGCGCCGCAATGCGGCGCGGTTCAGCCGGCATGCATCGCCCGTCGAGCCCCCACCGGGAGAACTGGGCCGGCTGGGTTTTGCCACAGGCTGTTAACGCTGGTCGAAACTGCCGGCCGTTCAGAATCCGAGCGACGCCGTCTCCCGCCTCACGTCCCCCGCCGCGGTCATCACCCCGGTTTCCGGGTCGCGCCAGGTCACCGTGGGAGCGCACGCGCGCCAGTTCCACAGGCCCCATGAGCGCACGTCGTGGCCCATGGCGCGTAGCGCCTCGGCCGTCTCGGCCGGGATCCGGTCCTCCATGGTGAGGACGGCGGGATTGCGGTTCACTTCGCTCCCGGTGCCCGGGAAGTTGTAGCTGCCGAAACGGGGCTGGTCCAGGGCCTGCTCGGGGGACATCCCCCACACCACCACGTTCAAAAAAACCTGCAGGAGAGACTGGAGCTGCTGGTCGCCGCCGGGGGTAGAGAGCCCCATGAACGGCTGCCCGTCCTTCATCACCAGTAGGGGCGAGTTGGTATTGCGCGGGCGCTTCCCGGGCGCCATCACGTTGGCCAGCTCCGGGTCCAGGTTGAACTGGTACATCCGGCCGCCCAGCCCGAATCCCCATCCCGGGATCATGGGGGTGGAGGTGTGGCCATCGCTCTCGGTGAAGGAGAACACGTTGCCCTCCCCGTCCATGACATTCAGGGAGGAGGTGTCGCTGGAGTGGGCTGCACGCTCGGCGTCGTCCGATTGCTGGTGGTCACGGGTAGTGCGATTCGACATCGGCGCCACGAAGCTCTTCGGCGCGTCGTCCGCCACCGCAGCCATCCGTTCCGGATCGCCCCACGGAGGCATGTCCTGAAACGCGCTCTTCTCGTCAATGAGCCCGATGCGCTCGCGCGCGTACGGCTTCCCGTACAACCCCTCCGGAGGAGGCACGAAATCCGGATCCCCCACGTACTTGTGGGCATCCGACATCGCCAGGTTGATCACTTGTGAGACGAGGTGGATGTATTCCGGCGTGTTGTAGCCGAGGGCGCGCAGGTCGTAGTTCTCCAGCATGTTGAGCATCAGGATGATGCGCGGCCCCTGGCTCCATCCGGCGCCGGTGTGGACGTCGTAGCCGTTGAAGCTGGTCCCCAGCGGCTCCTCCCAGCGACTCTCGTAACCCGCCAGGTCCTCGTAACGGACGATTCCGCCATGCTCCCTGAAGAAACGATCCACGTCGCGCGCCGGGTCGCCCCGGTAGAAGGCGTCCCGGGCCGCGCGTATCCCTTCGGAACGACTTCCTCCCGCCGCCAGCGCCTGCCGCTCGGCCTCCATCAGGTAGCGGATGAGCCGCCCCAGATCGGCGTTCACCATGAGGTCGCCCAGACGTTGCTCGCCGACTCCGTTGGGGAACCAGAAGTCGCGGTTGTAGGGAAAGGCAAGGATCCCGTCCATGTGGTCCTCGATCATCCGCTTCTGCATCTTGTAGAGGTGATAGCCCTCCTCCGCGATGCGCAGCGCCGGCTGCGCGGCCTCGCTGAAGCTGAGGGTGCCGAAGCGGTCGAGAGCGGCGAGCCAGACATCCACGTCCGCGGGAATCAGCGCGTTGTTGATGGGCGACTTGCCGTGTTCGAGAAAGTAGTCGAGGGTGGCAAGCGCGGGCGAGGTCCCCGCCCCGACCCGGGTGAGCACGCGGTCCTCGGCGGCGCTGTAGAGGACGAGCGGCGCGACCCCGGTCCATCCCGCGTAGTCCATCTTGAGCACCTTGAGCGCCATCCCTGCGGTCACTCCGGCGTCGAAGGCGTTGCCCCCGGCCTTGAGCACGTCGTACCCGGCCTGTGTGGCCAGGTAGTGCCCGGAGGAGATCACCCCGTGCGTGCCCATGACGCGTGGTCGCATGGCCTCGATGTTGTCGGCGCCGTGAACGTGGCCGTAACTTTGGAACGGGGCGATGGTGGCGAACAGGCCGTCTTCCACGAGCGCGGCTTCCTCCGGAGGGTCGATGTCCGAACCACCGCACGCGATGAGTGCCAGGGCCGCGACCGCGACCACCCATGCCAGATGCTTCATCGCGTCATCCTCCTGTCTCTATGGGATGTCTTCGGGAACCGCGAGGGAGACAGTAAACCAACCCGAAGAAACAACTGGCAGCGTGGCCGGGGAGAGTGTGAAAGGGGGGCTCCCGCCCCCCGCTCACAATCAAACGCTCGAATCGCGAATCCCGAAGGGGTTCGCGATGTGCTCGCGGCATGATCACTGTAGAGCCCCACCACAATAGGGAAAGCAGCGGCAAGCCGAGGTGGAGATTCGGTGTTGATCCGTCGCTTGCAATCGCCCTTCCGCGTCGTCATCCTGACTCGTCGAGCCTTGCGGTCCGCGGCCAGCGCCGTCGTGGCGCCCGCGGCTGCCAGGACCACCGGATTCTGACGGAAAGGGAACGAAGCCATGAAGCGGAGAACCTCGATCGCGCAAGCCACCGTGGCCGCGCTCAGCCTCCTGATCCTCCCTGCCTGCGGCCCTACCACGACCGCATCCGGCGGTCCGACCAATCCGGAAGTCGACACGATCTTCGCCGACCTTCGGGGCGACCGGCCCGGGGCGGCGGTGGGGGTCCTTTGGAATGGTGAGGTGGTCCATCGTGCCGGGTACGGCACCGCGCACCTCGATCACGCCGTCCCCATCACGCCGGAAACAGTCTTCGACATCGCGTCGATTTCCAAGCAGTTCGGCGCCATGGCCGCTCTACTTCTCGAATCCGAAGGCAACCTCGACCTCGATGCGGATGTGCGCGGCTACGTCCCTGAACTGCCCGACTTCGGCGCGGTAATCACGGCGCGCCACCTGATCCACCACACGAGCGGGATTCGCGACTGGCCGCACACGATGGCGCTCGGCGGGATCGGCTTCACCGATGTCATCTCGTTCGAGAAGATCCTGCGGATGCTCTACCACCAGCAGGCGATCAACTTCCCGCCCGGCTCGGAGTACGCCTATTCGAACACGGCCTACAACCTGCTGGCGCGCGTGATCGAGGTGCAGTCGGGGATGACGTTCCGCGATTACACCGAATCGCGGATTTTCGCGCCCCTCGGGATGACCCGCACCCACTTCTCGGACGACTACCTGGAGGTCGTACCCGGCCGGGCGGAGTCTTACGCAAAGGTCGTCGATGGCGAGGGCTTCCAGCGGATGCCCAATCAGCTCACAGCGCTGGCTTCCTCGTCGCTGCACACCACCATCGACGACTTCATCCTCTGGATGCGCAACTATGAGACCGGGCAGGTCGGCGGCGAGGAGATGCTTCACACGATGGTGCAGCAGGGCGTGCTCACGAACGGCGACACCCTGGACTACGCCCATGGCCTGACGGTGACTGACTATCGGGGGCTACCGACCTTCGGTCACGGGGGTTCGTGGGTGGGTTACCGCACCAACTTCGTGCGCTTCCCGGAGCAGAACCTTTCGATCGCGGTCTTCTGCAACGTTTCGGACTGCGATCCCGCCGGACGGGCTCGCAGGGTGGCCGAGGTCTACATCCGCGATCTCATGGGGCCCGAGCCGGAGGACTCCGAGCCCGACCCCGACCCCGAGGGCCCCGAACTGACCGCCGAGCAGTTGCAGGAGTACGCGGGCAGCTATCGCAGCCCCGAACTGGACAGCACCTACGATCTAGAGGTCGATGCGGAGGGCCGTCTCGTGGCCAGCCATTGGCGCAACGACCCGAGCGTGCTCTCACCGACCGGTGCCGACACCTTCACGGGCGACCAGTGGTTCCTGCCCGAAGTGCGCTTCGTTCGCGACGGCGCGGGTCGGGTCAACGGCTTCACCGTGACCGCCGCGCGAGTGCGCGACCTGATCTTCGAGCGGCAGCGGTAGAAGGTCCGCTCGATCACCTTCTTCCCCATCACTTCGGCGGTGGTCCAACACCTTGAGTTGCTGGCATTGGCGCCGACAGCCCCATACGGCCCGTGCGTTGGGTGCGCCGCGGCAAGGTGGTCGGCTTCAGATCCCGCCGTCCTGAACGGCCTGAATCATCCGGTCAACCGCTGCACCCACCGGGGAAGGTCCCGTTTGACGACACTCCAGATGACCTCAAGGTCGATTCCGAGATAGTCGTGCACGATCACGTTACGAAACCCCGCGATAGCGCGCCACGGGAAATCGGGTTCTGTTGCCTTAACGGGCTCGCTCAGCCGCTGAGTGGACTCAGCGATGGTGTGAAGGTTGCGCAGGACGGCGTCCTGCACCAAGTGAGACCTATAGAAGACGGATCGGTCACCTCCGGTGTATTCCCGGACACGGCCAATGCATGTGCGAATGTGCTCCAGAAGTACCCGATCAGTGTCCAGATCCTCCACTACAGAATCTGGGCCTCATCGAGGATCCGCCTTCGAAAAGCGGGGTGAAGCGCCGCCTCGGTTACGACGTCCACGCGCCGCCCCAACAGATCCTGAACATCCATCAGGAGCGCGCCTAGCGCCAACCCAGTGCGCCCAGCCGGGAGGGTCACGAGCAGATCCACATCGCTGAGCTCGTTGGCGTCGTTGCGCGCCATCGAACCGAACACGCGCACCTGCCGGAACCCGTGTTGTTCGGCAAGGGCACGGATCTCAGCCCGTCGTGATTCGATTAGGTGGTGCATACGCGGCGAAGAGCGCCGCTCCCTCGAGTCAGAGAAGACGACGAGATCAGCGGAACTGCCAAGCTCCGGATCGTAGCACCCAGGTTTGCAGCCCTCGCAACGAAAGGGTTTGCGGCTGGGCTTGGGAGTGCACAGGACTCGTCGGTCCGGCCCCGGCGAAAGGGTAGAGCATCGTTCCGCACTGTTTTTTCAATGAATTAGCGCATCATCGGGTTCCAGAAGTTGAGGGTTGTCTCTCGATGGAAATCTGCTCCCCGTTCCCGATTGCGATCACGCTGCCCGGTTCGAGACAGTCGCGGACACGGGTGCGGCAGGGGCTCGATGCGGGGCTCTACGACTCGGGCTCAGCCGAGATCGTGAATACCGACCTGCCCCGCGAAAACGTCTCCAGGATCGGGATGAACTCCAGGTTCTCCGGGTCCGCGGTCAGCGGGCTCTCTCCCAGAATCACCAGGTCCGCCTGCTTCCCGACCGTGATCGAGCCCTTGGTGTCCTCCTCGAAGTACTGGTAGGCGCCTCCGAGCGTGACCGCATGTAGCGCCTGCATCACCGTCGGCCGCTGGTGCGGCCCGAGGATGTGCCCGCTGCGGGTCTTGCGGTTCACGGTGATCGAGACCAGGCGCATCATGTGCGGCGGGACCACCGAGGCGTCGTTGTGGACCGTGAAGTTCACCGCCCGCTCGAGGGCCCAACCAACCGGCTGACGTTGTTGCCCCGCTCCTCGCCGAAGCTGCGCCGGTGCCAGTCGCCCCAGAAGAAGGAGTGCGCCGCGAAGAACGAGGGCACGACGTTCAACTCCGCGGCGCGGTCGAGCTGGTCCGCGCGCATGAGCTGGGCGTGGATGATGACGGAGCGGTGGTCGGGCATGGGATCCATGTCCGCGACCGCCTCGTCCACTCCGTCGATCATGAGATCCATCGCCGCGTCGCCGTTGGCGTGCACGATGATCGGGATGCCCGCCTCGATTAGCTGGTCCGCCTGGGCCTGGTACTCGTCGGGATCCATCACGCCGTAGGCCACATAGTCCGGCGGTGCGCTCGGCGGGCCCTCCTCGTACGGGATCGTGACCCAGGCCGTGCGTCCCTGGGGAGAGCCGTCCAGCATGAGCTTCACCCCGGCCACCCGGAACCCGTTGTGGTATCCGCGCAGGTAAGGCACGTCCGGGACCTCGTCGGGCGCGCCGCGCTTGCGGATGAAGGCCGCGACATCCGCCTTGAAGGGCTCCCGGTCGGCGGCCGCCTGGAGGATGGCCCCGTGCTCCAGGGTGATTCCGCCGTCCTGGATGGTGGTTGTGCCGTGGCTCAGGTAGATGTCGATGGACTGGCGGATCAGGTGGTCGAGTTCCTCCCCGGACGGGGTGGGCCTCCGGTCGAACGCCAGCAGTCCGCGGGCGGTTTCTTCCAGCACCCCGTCGGGCTCCATCGAGCCCTCGATGCGGCGGATCAGGCCGCCGGGCGGATCCGGCGTGTCGGCGGTGATGTTGCTGGCCGCGAGAAGGGCGGAGTTGGTCGCGACCAGGTGTCCCGACACATGGGTGAGGATGATGGGATGTTCGGTCGACGCGCGGTCCAGATCCTCGCGAGTGGGATGCCGGCCCTCCTCGAGCAGGGAGTCGTCGTAGCCGCGTCCGGTCGCCGGCTCTCCGGGAGAATGTCGTGCTCGTCGATCCACGCCCGGACCTTGCGCACGATGTCGTCGATGTTGTTCAGGTCTCCCACCGGCGGCGGGTGCAGCCCCACCAGCAACACCTGGTCGCGGCCCGCTCCCAGGAAGTGGCCGTGGGAGTCGATGAAGCCCGGCAGGAGCGCGTGGTCTCCCAGATCCACCACCCGCGTGGACGGCGCTTCGAGCGCCATCACCTCGTCCATCGATCCGGCGGCCACGATGGTTTCGCCACGCACTGCGACCGCTTCCACGGTGGGACGGCGCGGGTCCATGGTGACGATGTTGTCGCCGTGGAAGATCCTGTCCGCCGGTCGGCTTCCTGAGCACAACCCGCGAGAACCACGGAAAAGGTGAACGCGAGAACGACGAGGGCCTGATTCGACCTGCGCATAACTCTCTCCACGACGGTCAGGGACTGATGTGGGCAGCGTACGCCTGCGCGTCGCGTCCGGTCAAGCCGCCGCCGTCCCCGGGGTCCATGCCACTGAAGGAACAGCAAAGCCACCTCGAAACGCTGAGGGGGTGAGAATAGAACGAATCATCTAAGTCATTGATTGCAAGCGGTCAATGAGAGCAGGGAATCGAACTCTGCCCCACATTTTTCCTCACGGAGGGTGGAGGGAGGCTACATCCGATTGGGGCTAGAGGCGTCAATGGAGTCCGCCGCGAGCCGGTAGCTGGTTCATGCCAAAGAAAGGGTCCGGCCAGTCCGATATCGGTCCATCGGGCGGAAGGGGAAGAACAGCATCCCGGTACAGCGTCTACGTGACTTCTCGACGATGGCCAGGCTTCTGGTGCCAGATCGGCGTAGCTGGTTCCCGACATGCCGGGTGCATCCGCGCACGTGGGCTCATCTCCAACAAATTGTCAGCCCACGGTCTTGGTCGATGCTGAGGTCCCTAGCCTGAGGTTGGGTCACTTTCAGCGATGGGCTCATCGATCCTGTGGTTGAGGAATCCCTTTGCGCGTCCCTGCGCAAACACGTCCGCCCCGAACAGATGGAGCCATGGGTAAAAGGGCCCTGTCCCAAAGCCCGGCGAAATCACGCGCTTCTCTCCGCGGACGGCCCAGCAGATGGTGAGCTTTTCGCGCGCCAAAAGCTCGCGAAGAAAATCATCTCGAAAGAGCATGGCGCTCGGACCCTCCGAATGAACTGTTGGATCCTGTGCAACGACTCGATCCGCATCATCCTTGAAATCGGCGCCATGCGCGCTCCACCGGATTCCAAGATCGCTGACAAGGTCGGCGTTGGGTAGATCGAGAGCTATGGTCGAAAGTGGGTGACGGCATGATCAGGCGGCGGCGCGGGTTTCGGTTTCGTCGGCCTGGATGCCGTCGGTGAATTTGACGCCCTGGATGACCCGGGGCAAATGTTCGTAGCCGTTGAGCCGAGATTGCAACCACCGATGCAGAAGCTGACGGTTGTATTCGTATTCGCCGAGCTTCGCCCCAGTCGTTCTCTCGAAGCGGTCGATGAAGTCCCTCTTGACGGTCAGCCTTACACCGTCCCGCATGTCCAGAAGCGCGGGGTGAAGGTAGGCATCCACAATCCCGATAGCTCCGATGAAATCCACGGCGGTCGGCTCCTCGGGCTACTCACCTAGGAGCCTGCGTCGCAGGAGTTGTGGGGATGGGGCGTAGATACGTTCGGAACCAAGCCGGCATCCGGGTTGGGGAGTAATCTCGGCGCCAGCAACCGGTTGGGGGTGGCCGAAACGGCACCAATGCGGCGTATTTCCGGTTGGAACCCGCTGCGAGCGGTCTCGGGGTGTGCCATCAGGCGGTTCTCAGCGCTCCGATCCGCTTGATGTTCAAGGCCAGGCACACCAGGTTCCACTCGGCCTGCACTTTCGCCAGACCCCGGAAGCTGAAGCGGCGAAAACCCAGCACCTCCTTGATCCAGCCGTTCGGCGCTTCGGACAACCACTTCCGTCGGGCGTAGCGAGCCCGGCCCGCCTCCGTCTCCAGCTTCTTCTTCATCCGATCCGTCGCCGGGCGTGTCGCCGGATCCACCGCCGCCTGCTTCTTCCCCTCCCGGCCCAGCGCCACGTACCCCGCAATGCCGCGCTCCTCCAACTCCCGAAGGTTCGCCTCGCTGACATATCCCGCATCCGCCAGAACCTCCTCCGGCTTCGCTCTCAGGGTCTCCTCCACCGCGTCCAGCATGGGAAGCAACTGCTCCACATCGTTGGCTCCCGCTCCCACGCTCGCCCCCACCACGATCTGGTTCTCGTCATCTACCGCCGTCTGCGCGTTGTAGCTCTGCTGAAATCCCTCCGTGCTCGTCTTCATGATCCGGCTCTGGGGGTCCGTGAAGTTGCTCTGCGCCTTCGGTTCCGGCTCCCCATACGGGCGCTTGTAGGGTCTCCCGCCTTTCGCCGGGCGATCCTGCCCCGGCTGCCGGCCCCGCTCGTCGTCCGCCCGCCGCTGCGCCGCCTCCAACCGCTCCCGCGCCGCCTCGATCGCCTGCAGCCGATCCTCCCGCCGCCGCAGCTCCGCCGGCAACGCCTCCCCCCGCACCTCCTTCCCAAAGCGCCGATCCTCCTCCTCATCCACCCGCGCCGCCCGCGCCGTCAACTCCTCGATCTCCTCCCGAAGCCGCGCCTCCTCCCGCAACATCCGGTCGTAACTCATCGCCTTCCGCTTGCTCGCGTTCGCCCGGACCTTCGTCCCGTCGATCGAAAGCGTCCCCAACCGAACCAGCCCCATCTCTCGCGACGTCCGAACCACCTCCAAAAACAACGCCTGAAAGTGCCGCAGATGACGCCGCCGGAACTCACAGATCGTCCGATGCTGCGGAAAGTTCCCCGCCGCCAGCATCCGAAACGCAACGTCCTCCTCCAACTTCCGCGCAATCCTCCGAGAAGAAAAAACCCCCGTCGCATACCCGTAGATCAACACCTTCACCATCATCGTCGGCGAATACGGCGCGTTCCGACGGCCGTCCCCCTCATACCGCGCGTAAAACGCCGCAAGGTTCAGCTTGTCCACCACGTCGCTCACCTGGTGCGCCAGGTGCCCCTCCGGAACCCAGTCCTTCAGCTTCACCGGCATCAACAGAATCTGATCCGGCTGGTAAGCACGAAACCTCGTCGGCATCACCCGTCTCCTCAACCACGGCTCCCAACAACGGAAACCGTCATAAAACACACTATATCAAAGACTTATACGCACATTATCCCCCCCATCACAACCCGCCCCCAACTCGAATCCGTCAACGTAACGACTTTCTGCGGCGCAGACTCCTAGGCCTTTGCTTCTGAATCGCTCCACTACGCTGATGATGAACAACAGAAAAAGAAGCCCTCCAGCTCCCACGAGGATTCCGGATATTCGTGGCCCCAACATGCTTCCCCAGAGGAGCCAGGTGGCTCCGTCCTCGAGCAGCCCTGGAATCCCGATGATTGATGTAACGACGCTGACCGCCCCCACTAAAGGATTCCGCACCCACCGCAACACGCGTAATTCCGCCATTTGGGCACTCTACTCGTCCGCTCATCCTTCGGACCGGAGGGCGTGAGAGTGTCGAAAAACTAGGGTCCCTTGTGGCCACTCAGGCGTTCAATGCCCGGAAGGAAACCGCCATTGCAGGGGTGCTGGCGGGAATAAACCGCTGCCTCTGAAGCCAACGCCTCACGGAGCTCAGAGAGTCCTGTTGGTCAGCCATACATTCGCACAACCTTCGCCTCGTCCCCGGTGAAGAACGCGGCCCACTGGTCCATGAGCACCCGCCGATGCGCGTACAAATCAGAGCGGAAATACGCGCCCTCGACTCCCCCAACCGTGTGGGCAAGCACAGCCTCTGCATTTCCCGCGGTTTCCCGGTTTCTGCACACCAGTCACGGAACGTCGACCGAAAGCCGTGAACCGTTGCCCACTCGGCGAGTCCCCGGTCCCGGAGGATCTTCGTCAGGGTCATCGGGGAGAGGGGCCCGCAACACGGCGCGCATCCTCTGCTGGAGGCGGTGAGCGGTCGCACCATCCGGGTTGTGAGAAGGGTGCGACACTCACGCTGGCAGAGCGCAGCGTCATCAGCGCTGGTTTCGCGCTCCCGCGCGATGCCGACCGGAGGTCGGCGTTCCCTTGCCTCCGCGCCACAAACGCGTACGGCCGCCCGCACCAAAAACAATCGCAGCGAACTCTGTTCGCTGCCCGCCTGACCGGGGGGAAAGTGTGAAAGGGGGGCTACCGCCCCCCTTTCACAATCAAACAGCTCGAATCGCGAATCCCGAAGGGATTTGCGATTTCCGGCGCGAAGCGCCGGGGGGTCCGCTGACGGGGCCTCACGGCACAAATGAAACGCACGGTGCGACGTAGTGTCGGTTCGAGGCCCCGTCAGCGGACCCCTCGACCGAGCGGAGGGGGTGGGATTCGAACCCACGGTACCGTTGCCGGTACACCAGCTTTCCGGGCTGGCCAATTCAGCCACTCTTGCACCCCTCCGGGTCTCGGCGGAACGCGGAATGCTACCCCGCTACGGCTCGGGTCGACACGAAGACTGTGGTTCGGGCGCCGGAATCCCGCACGAGCCAATCAGGATGGTGACGGGGGACTTTCCCCTCGACAGACGAACGCGAGAACGCTGATCGGCACGGCGGCAAAATCGCGCTGGGGGTGCCTCCCTCTTGAAGCATCCTTTCGGCGTCGCTGGCGTTAGTCTCTCCGCCTGATGAGTCCTCCCGGAAGTCTGTTCGGAGGTCCGCCCGGCCCTGATCCGCAGCCGCCCGCGAACGACGTGGAGCCGGCGGTCCAGGAAGCCGGGATGGCGAGCGAGGCCGAGGAGCAGATCCCCGCCGGCACGGTCTCTGCGGAGGATGCGCCGGCCAGCGAACCGCAGAGTCCGGCGTCCGCTACCGACAATGCGGCGCCGACTCCGGAGACGCCTGCCGCCGCGCGCGCCGACGACTACCAGGTGCTGGCGCTCCGCTACCGCCCTCAGACCTTCTCGGACCTGGTGGGGCAGGAGGCAATCGCCCGGACTCTTCAGAACGCGATCCGGAAGAACCGTATCTGGCACGCATTCCTGTTCGCCGGGCCTCGGGGGGTGGGAAAGACCACCACCGCCCGGATTCTCGCGAAGGCGCTCAACTGCTCGGCCGGCGAAGGCCCGAATCCGGAGCCCTGCGGGACGTGTCCTTCCTGCCGCGAGATTGCCGGCGGTTATTCACGGGACGTGCCCGAGATCGACGGCGCGAGCAACAACAGCGTTGAAAAGGCACGGGAGATCATCGAGACCGCGCACTACACCCCGTCGCGAGACCGGTTCAAGATCTTTCTGGTGGACGAAGTCCACATGCTGAGCGGGGGGGCCTTCAACGCGCTCCTGAAGACGCTCGAGGAACCCCCTCCTCACGTCAAGTTCATCTTCGCCACTACCGAGATCCATCGAATCCCGGACACCATCCTCTCGCGCTGCCAGGAGTTCGAATTCCGCGCCGTGACCCAGCGGGTCGTGGTCGACCGCCTGCGTCACATCGCGGCCGACCAGGGATTCCAGGTCGCGCCGGAGGCATTGGCCCAGATCGCCCGGTTCGGGCAGGGGAGCCTCCGGGATGCGCTATCGGCGCTCGACCAGGTGATCGCGGCGGTGGACGGAGCGGTCAGCGCCGAGGACGTGAGTGAGGTGATCGGGGTTCCGAACGTGCAGATCTGCCGCCGCGCCAGCGCGGCCATCGTCGAAGGAGACCGCCGGGCGGTCTTCGAAATCGTCGAGGAACTCGTGAGCGAGGGCCGGGATCTGAAGCACTTCGTCACCCTGCTCATGCACTACCTGCGGGACCTCACGGTGGTTCGGGTGGCGCCCGATAGGCCCGACCTCCTGGAGTGGCCGCAGGAGCGCGAGCGGCTCGCCGAATTCGCGGACCGCTTCAGCGAGGAAGATCTGCTGCGGAGCCTCGATGTCCTCACCCGGATCGAAGACGGATTGCGCTGGTCCCCCGAGCCCAGGTTCCACCTCGAGATGGCGCTGCTGCGACTGGTCGAAATGCCGCGCCTGGCCGCGTTCGACCGCCTTCTCGAGCAGCTTGACCAGCTTGGCGCCAAGACGGCGGCGCCGAACACCGGCGGTAGCGGCTCCCCTCCGGCGAAATCGCCTGCCCCCGCTTCTCCAGCCCCATCCCAGGCCCCTTCCGAATCAACCGCCGAATCAACCGCGGCCGGAAGCAGCTCCTTGCTCGACCTGGCTCCACCCCCCATTGTCGAGAAGTATCAGAAGACCTTCGGAGGCACTATCGTTTCGGCGAGGCCTCTGCCGGGAGAGTCCCCCCTGGAATCGGAGCACTAGCAGCCTGTGGACAAAGTCACGCGGCATTCCCGAGCCAGAAGGGATGGGGGTCGGGTAACCCCGCCCCCCGTCCCTTCCGCTCCGGGGTCTCCGCGGTGCTGGCGCCCCGCTCCGGCAGCGACCGGCGATGCATCCCGGCTGAACCGCTCCCCCACCGGGAGAACTGGCGCTTCGCGCCGCTCATCGTTGCGCTTCGGTCGAGATACACCCGGTATTCCTCCCTCGCGCGCCTTGTCAGCCGGGCGCCTTACCGGTCTCGGTACTCACGTCACTTTATCCACAGGCTGCTATGGGTAAGCCATACTCAGGAAAGTCCATTGTCGCCCCGGGACGGAAGTTCCGGTGCGAAGGAGGAAAACGAGTGATGTTTTCGAAAATTCACCAGGTCACCCAACAGATGGGACAGCTCCGCAAGCTCAAGCGGCAGATCGAGTCCCTGGAGGGTGAAGGAGCCGCCGGCGGCGGCATGGTCAAGGTGCGGATGAATGGCGCCCGCCAGGTGCGGCGGGTGACGATCGACCCGGAAGCGGTGCGTTCCGGTGACGTGGAACTTCTCGAGGACCTGGTGAAGGCGGCGATCAATGACGCCTCCCGGAAGATCGAGCAGCAGATGCAGGAAAGGCTGGGTTCGCTCGAAGAACTCGGACAGCGCACCGGCGGTCGATGAGCGGCCTGCCGGAGCCGCTGTCACGACTCATCGGTGAGCTGAGGCGACTCCCGGGGATCGGGGAAAAATCCGCGCAGCGAATCGCGTTCCACCTGCTCCAGGGAGGACGGGAGCGCGCCGAAGCCCTCGGAGCTGCCGCGTCCACCCTCCATGACCGGGTGTCCCGGTGCCGCGTGTGCGGCAACTTCACCGATGCCCAGCCCTGCGCTTATTGCAGGAACCAGAGCCGCGACGACGCGGTGCTCTGCGTGGTGGACGATCCGGCAGACATCGCCGCCGTCGAGAAAGCGAAGATCTTCAACGGTCGGTACCACGTGCTGGGCGGCATCGCTTTCCCCCCTCACGGAGATCCGGAGGAAGAGCGCAGCCTGGCCAGCCTTCTCCAGCGGGTCCGGGACGGCCATTTCGAAGAAGTGATCGTTGCCACGAATCCCACCCACGACGGGGAAGCCGCCGCCGCCTGGCTGGCGCACCTGTTGAAGCCTCAGGGCATTCGGGTGACTCGCATTGGAATCGGCATCCCGATGGGAAGCGAATTGGTCCACACCGACGAGACAACCATGGCGGAGGCGCTGCACCACCGCAGTGCTCTCTGAGCGCACGGCCGGCTGCGCGGACCCGGAACGCAGCACTAGCTCTCCCATGGTGTTTGCGAACCGTGAAGCAGCGCGGTTCAGCCGGGATTCATCACCGGCCGAACGCCGCGTCAGGGATGTCCGGGCTGCTAAACTCACCCGTCTTTCCGGTGAGCGGCTTCCAGAATCCACGGTAGCTCAATGGCAGAGCAGCGGACTGTTAATCCGTTGGTTGTAGGTTCAAGTCCTACCCGTGGAGCCATTTTTTCGGGCGCGAACTAATGCGCCTCGATAGTTAACGCGAGGCCCCGGAGGGTGACCCCTTCGGGGCTTCGTCGTATCTAGCTCTAGCTATTTTTCAAGCGGTTACGGCCGTTCCTACATGCTCCTCGATTCTCCAGTTCGCAAATGCGACATGGGGTAGCGCGTGCAACCAGGGGGGTTGCGCGCGCCCACCCCGTGTTTTCGTTTTCGAATTCTCCGATTCTCCAGTTTTCGCTCCGCGTTGTTTAACCGGAAGTTTCGGGCTCTCAGTCGGGCCAAGTGGCCATTCGTCAAGGAGTTAGGCGTGTTTGGTGGTGAATATGTAGCCACTAATCCGAGTTGACAGGCGCCGCATCAATCGGTACCTTTCAACATATGCCGCCCAGGAAATACCCCGTCCACGTAGCCACAACACAAAGACACTACAAAGGGAAGACCTACCGCTCCCACCTCCTCCGACGCACCTTCCGCGAGAACGGCAAGGTCAAACACCAGACCCTCGGCAACATCTCACACCTCCCCGAACCCGTCATCGCTCTCATCCGAAGAGCTCTCAAAGGCGAAACCCTCGTCTCCCCCAACGAAACCTTCCCCTGCCGCCGCGTCCTCCCCCACGGGCACGTCGCCGCCGTCCTCGGAACCCTCCGGCGCCTCGGCCTCCACTCCCTCATCGCCCGCGCCCCCAGCCGGCACCGCGAACTCGTCGTCGCCCTCATCGTCGCCCGCGTCATCGACGCCCGCTCCAAGCTCGCCACCGCCCGCGCCCTCACCCCAGAAACCGCCGTCTCCACCCTCGGAGAGGTGCTGCGGCTCGGCGAAGTCGATCAACACGAACTCTACGACGCCATGGACTGGCTGCTCCGCCGCCAGCCCGGCATCGAGCAGCGCCTCGCCCGCCGCCACCTCCAGGAAAACACCCTCGTCCTCTACGACCTCACCTCCTCCTATGTGGAAGGAACCCACTGCCCCCTCGCCCAGCGCGGCTACAGCCGCGACGGCAAGAAGAACAAGCTCCAGATCGTCTTCGGACTGCTGTGCTCCCCCGACGGCTGTCCGGTCGCCGTCGAAGTCTTCGAAGGCGCAACCAGCGACCCCAAGACCGTCGCCACCCAGGTGGACAAGCTCCGCCGTCGCTTCGGCCTCGCCCGCGTGGTCCTGGTGGGTGACCGCGGCATGCTCACCGCAGCCCGCATCCGCGAGGATCTCGCCCCGGTCGAGGGCCTGCGCTGGATCACCTCCCTGCGCGCCCCCAACATCCGAAAGCTCATCGCCGACGGGACCGTGCAACCCTCCCTCTTCGACCAGCGCGACCTCGCCGAAGTCACCAGCGACGACTTCCCCGGCGAACGGCTCATCGTCTGCCGCAACCCGAGGCTCGCCGCCGAGCGCCAGCGCAAACGCCAGGAACTCCTCGACGCCACCGAAAAGCTCCTCGAACCCATCGCACACGCCACCCGGCGCCCCAAGCGGCCCCTCCGCGGCAAGGACGCCATCGGCATCCGCGTCGGCAAGGTCATCGACCGATACAAGGTCGCCAAGCACTTCGACCCCCAGATCACCGAGGACTCCTTCTCCTTCGAACGCCTCCACGAGCAGATCGCCGCCGAAGAACAACTCGACGGCATCTATGTCATCCGCTCCAATGTCGAGCCCGAGCGCCTCGACGCCGCTCGCACCGTCCGCGCCTACAAGAACCTCGCCAGGGTCGAACGCGCCTTCCGCTGCCTCAAATCGGTGGACCTCAAGGTCCGCCCCATCCACCACCGACGACCGGACCGCGTCCGAGCCCACATCCTCCTCTGCGTGCTCGCCTACTACGTCGAGTGGCACCTGCGCAAGGATCTCGCCCCGCTCCTGTTCGACGAGCACGATCCCGAGGCCGCCGAGCGACTCCGTGACTCCGTGGTCCAACCCGCCCAACGCTCACCCGACGCCCGCAACAAGGCCGCCCGAAAACGCACCCACGACGACCTCCCCGTCCTCAGCTTCCGATCCCTGCTCACCGAACTCGGCACCTTCACCGCCAACACAATGCGCATCCCCGGAACACAAAACACCTTCATCCAACACCCCGAACCTACCCCCATTCAGAAACGCTCCCGCGAACTCCTTGGCGTCTCACTCCTCTTGTAGCCAGTAAGCAACATCACATAATCCACTAACCCCCTCAAATCACGCAAGTTACACAGTGCATCGCTCGAAACTTCTGTTTAACAGACCGTTTCGCCTTGGGCCCCCTCGTTTCGACATTTCCTAACCCCCGCCGGTAGGTATCCAGCGGAAGCCGGGCCACAAGGGTCCGGCTGATCGCCAGACAGCGGCCGTGGCCGTGAGAACGGAGCCCGTTGTGGGTGCCGGCGACATCGCCCTCGCGCGGTGTCGAGCGGACTCCAACGGCTCCTGACGTCCGTTCGGTCCCCACGGCATCCACGACACCTCCTCTTCCGGCGGCCTGCCGCGAAGGAGGACCGAATGCCGACCAGCCCACCCATCCCCCACGCTCTCGCTGAGGTAGTCGCCGAGATCGCCGCGATCCTGGCCCAGGGCTACCTGCGCCACCGAAAGAGGCGCCGTATCTCGCCCGAATCGGGGAGTGAAGTCGTGAAAGGCGAGTATTCCCAAGTGGTTACGGAGAAACAGACTTGCTAGTTCGGGCCGCCGAAGCCTTCATTCATGAACGAGTTAACGCCCCGGAAACGGCGAGGCGGATAGACCGCCCGCCAGGGGTCGAGTCCATGAACAGGAGGACTTGGATGGAAGCAGACACGTATCAACAGATTCAGGCGCTCGAAGTCACACCCAACATCGGCCGCCGGGGACAGACTGGCGTCGCCGTGACAGGAGCCAACTTCACCCCCGGCGCCAGCGCCGTGACCGTGCGCTGCGACGGGCGCGTGGTCACCACCGGCGTCACCGCCGACGCGGCGGGACGAGTGAGCGCCTCTTTCGTCGTGCCCGCCGACATCCCGAGCGGCAACCGCATCGTCGAGGTGACCGACGGCGCCGGGTCCGCCCAGACGAACCTGCAGGTCAACGATCCGCTGGTGATCACCCGCATCCAGCGCGTCGTCGTCAACCGCACCATCGTCGAGCGCCAGACCATCGTGCAAAGGACGCCGCCCCGGATCATCCGCATCCCTGTGGTGCGCACCGTGTGGCGCTGGCGGTGGCTGTGGCGCCGCCGCGACCCCCTGGCTCAAACCTTCAGCTTCACCCAGAACCGCGTCGTCTCGGCCGTCGGCGTCGAGTTCACGGCCAAGGACGCCTCGATCCCCGTCACCGTTCAGATCCGCGGCGTCACCACGGGCCTGCCCACCGAGGTCGTATTGGCGGAAAAGGTTGTCGCCCCTGACGAGATCGCGCTCGACGGGGAGACGAAGATTGCCTTCGACGATCCCTTCTACGCCCAGGCGAACACCAGCTACGCCGTGGTACTGCTGACCAACAGCACCGACTACCGGGTGCGCATCGCCACCCTCGGACAGCGGGGACAAAACGGGGTCATCACCCGCCAAGCCTACGCCCAGGGCGTATTGCTCGAGAGTTCGAACGCCGAAACCTGGACGCCGCTCAAGGCCTCCGACTTGACGCTCAAAATCTACGGCTACGACTTCGAAGCCACCGGCGAGGTGCGTTTCGAGCCCATCACCGGCGTCGAGTTCAGCGAGCTCAACCTCGACGAATACTCGGCCATCCCGGAAGGCACGGGCATCGCCTGGGAATACTCGACCGACGATGGGTCCACCTGGGACGCCCTCGTGCCGGCCGAGGAGGAGAACCTGCCGAACCTCGCCGCCAATGTCCTGGTACGGGCCCTGTTCGCCGGCAGCGAAGCCAACGACTCGCCCGCGCTCAACTTCAAGGACGTGAACCTGATCGGCTACCTCAACGGCACGTCCGGCGCCTACGTCACCCGCGAGAACGAACTGACCCAGGGCGTGGCCTCGACCAAGGTCTACGTCCAGATGCACATCCCGAGCGGCACTTCGGTCGACTGGCGAAGCTGGGGTGGATCCCCAGTAGCGGAGCTGGTTGAGGAAGTGGTCCGACAGATACTGGCTGCCGTGGTCCATCCGTAGCGCCAGCCCGCGGGCCACTTACGCCTCGACCGAGCCGTAGTGTCGCCGGAGTCCTTGCGCGACCGGCTCGAGGGCCGCGAAACGGTTCCCCACCTTGCACACATGCCAGCCCACGCACTCGGCGTTCCAGTGGTCGACGGCCGCGAACGTCCAGACCCGGCCGTCGTCCGCCGTGAACACCCGCACGCCGTCGGTACCCCACATGAGGTCGTGCGCCGAGCGCCACCGCTCCCACGTGCGACACACCCGCTCGAGACCGTAGCGCCGCGCCGTCGTCGCAAAGTTCGTGGCGCTCATCGTCGCGACCTCCGCTGCGCGGGCACGCTCCCCCAGCAGCTCAATCTCCATCGACAGCTCGCCAATGTGGCGCTTGGCCGCATCCAGCTCGGCGGCCAGCGGCTCACCGGCCTGCGCCTTCAGACCCAGCTCCATACCGGCCAGCGCACGGGCCTTCCACGCCTCCAGGCGATAGCCTCCACACCGACTTCTCGCGAGACCGCATCCAGCGACTCGCCGCGCAGCAGCCGCAACACCACGTCCCGTTTCCGGCTTGCGCTCCACCGCTGCCCGGGCGCCAAGGCCCCCGACCCCATCGCCGCGCCGTCAGCGCCGACTCCGGTCGCCCTCCGGGCTCCCTTCAAGCGCCTCGATCCAACCATGCCCCCACCTCCTTCGACATCGGATTCTCTCCTAATCCGTGTCCAAGAAAACTGGGGGCGCCTCAGCCGGACCCGTCCGGCCGAGTTCGAACGCCGCACAATTGCACTGGCAGCTTCATCCCGCCCACCAGAATCGACCCAACCCACAGTCCTCGCTGCGCGGGATCCGCCCTGCGGCGCGCGCGCGTACCAGTTTCGGGCTTGACGATCGCCGCTCGTGTGGATACGATGCAACCGATCTGGCGTATCGCGCTGAACCGGTGAATTCTCGTGAAGACGTCCGGCACTCCGTACTACCCGGTGGCGGAAGCTTAGCGCTCCCACGGGGAATGGGCCGAAGAAAAGGGAGACAAGGTGACACGACGGAGGCGTCATGAGCATTAAAAGCAACTTGTGGTCATTCGCGGAGCCGTATTTTCGCTCCATCGACAGCGGCGAATTCTTTCGAAAACCCGCCAGCTGGAACTACGCGGCATTAGCAGCTCTTAGTTTACTTGCTCCCGTTGTCCTATTCTTTCTTGCGGTGACGCTCGGCATTTTTCGCGCTCCGTTCATCGTTGCGGCAGTCGCGCTGCTGTGTCTGCTCGTCATCGGGTTAGCCGGCATAGTAAATGCCCAGCTGTGGTGGGACCGTAGGTCACAGATCGTGGCCATCAAACTTGGCAAAAGTGGACATAGCTTTGTGGCTATTCCCGTACTTTCTCACTTCATCCAAACAATGGGAGAATCAATTGGGCTTTGGGTTGGAATTGCGCTGTTCGGCTCGACGGCCCTAGTCTGCTGGCTCCGTGAAGAGGCCGCCAATATCTTCTACTATTTGCCTCTGCCCGGCAGTGGTGTACTCTCGAGCGTCCTGGGTGCATCGCCCTTTATTCTCAGCCCGATGCTGTTGCTCTTTGGTTTCGTGGCCTGCTACTCGATTACTCTCGTTACTAGAGCAACTGCGGAGCTACTTCGAGCGTCTCCAACGAGCGCCGCGGCAGCGTTACGACAATTGGAGCTCCTGGAACAACAGGCAGCATCGGTCTCTTTGGCAGACACCTCGGGCGGGTCAGTGCCCCGGTCCGACGGATCGGATACGTGAGAACTGCCGGTACCCGGCAAGTGGAGGAATTGATGCACTCAGCGAGCAACGGCGATGGCGAACCTCGTTTGCGTCAGGTCTTAACGGTACTGTGCTTGCTCCTACTGGCCGCGGCCGGTTGCGGGGACGCTGGTCCCGATGCCGACCTTGACGATCCGGAGAATCGTACAGAGATTATCGCACAAGCGATAGGCGCTGACGACGTTGACCGTCATGCCGACGGCGTCTTCTACGATCCTCGCCACCCCGCTTACGACAGTCCGTATCCAGTGCCCCATACGGGGTGGCTGCATTCGTCAACACTGGAGTCTCTGCTGTTATTGAGCGATCTCTTTAATCCACTTGACGTTTTTCCGGAAGCACCTGTTGGTGATGCCCTTGCTTACGCGACCGACGGCAGGCTCAATGGACAGTTTGCGTTCTGGAACGAACACGGCGACAAGCTGATGGAGGGTCGATTCACGGAGGGAATGGCCGAAGGACGCTGGGTGGCGTGGAACGAGGAAGGAAGTAGGCTGGAGTTGGTCTTAGCCACCACGAAAGACGTGGAGTTTGACTGGTCTGCGTCCGCCGCGGGTGAGAGTGTGCCCCCCCGCCCGGAACCGGCCGCCCCCGAAAGGGGGCGAGCGGTGGTGGCGCGTAGTACCGCTCCAGTTCCGCGCGACGGGCTGCGCGCTAGTAGCGCCGAAGGTAGTCTCACCGTCCGCGCCCAGCCGGGCAGCCTCATCCTGTTGGATGGAGCCGACGTCGGCACGACGAACGACGCCGGCGTGTTGGTAATTTCCGGGGTTCAGGCAGGACGCCACTTTGTGGGCGCTCGAAAGGCAGGGTACGCCGACGTTACACGTACTACGACTGTCGTGGCAGAGCGTTCGGAGCTAGTGGAACTGGCTTCAGCCGAGTTGCCCGGAATTCTCACGGTGACCGCCAACACGGACGGTGTAACGCTCCGGATCGACGGGGTGGGTACACGCTCGCTACCCGTGACTGCACTCGAGATTCCAGCAGGCGCCCGGCGAATGATCGCGAGCAGGCCCGGGTTCCGTACCCTTGACAACAACGTGGAGATTCGCCCTGGTGAAACGACCACGTTGGAGCTTTCGCTGGTCCTAATCCCCTTGGACGAACAAATGAGCACGGCTAAGACCCTGTTGCGGTCCGGGGACCACAATGCGGCGATTGCAGCCGCCGGAATCGTGATGAACGAGTATCCGGAGGAGGGAGCACCGCACCTCTTTGTCGGATATGCCTTGTACTCGCTTGGGCACTTTGCTGACAGTGTCGTGCCTCTCACGCGGGCAATTGCACTAGGCGGGGAGGTCGAGCTGCCCGCGAGCCATCGTCATGGAGGGCTGGGCCTTAGAGTCAACTCTTGCGATGGTGTCATCATACTGAGTAGTAGTTCAGTCACGTTCCGGTCGTCCAGCGGGAACGACCACAGCTTCCACGCCACGCCTGAAAACATCTTGTCGTTGGAAACGACGCCGGATCGGATCAACACCAGGATTCTGGTCGTCGAAGGAGACGAGAAACGGCAACGGTCGTTCGACTTTGTGCATACAAGCGCGGCTCGAGTGACTGATAATGTCGGTCTCTTTAGTACGCTGAGCTGTGTTGACTGCGATAGATCACTAGAGGTACTTGCGCAGCTCTTAAAAAGCGTTCGTGGATTCTAGCAGCCCGTGGTAAAAGCTCCACTGCATTCGATTGGCGCTGCATCTCGCGTGGCGGCGTTGCTCCTCCGTCACAAATACCGCAATTTGCTCCCTCGTCGCGCCTTGCCACGCGGGCGCAGCGCCAATCTCGGTGCAACGCGGGGTTTCACCACGAACTGCTAGGGAGGAAACGGGTCGCTCTGGTGCCCAAAGCTCCGAATGCGGTGAATTCCGTAAGTACTTGAAATATAACGGTTTATTCTCCTGAGCCAAACGGTGAGTGGTTATGAAGAGGGTTGCGCGAGGGGAGCCATTTTTTCGACCGCCAACTTAGGCGACTCGATAGTCAATGCGAGGCCCCGGAGGGTGATCTCTTTTGGGCCTCGTCGTATCTGGCGCTTTTCCAAGGAGCCACGCCCCCTCCGACATGCTCCTCGATTCTCCGGTTAGGAGAATCCACGCGCGGGGCCACGTGCAACAAGGGGAAAGCTCAGCACACATCCGAAGGCAGTCTCTTTCGCGTCGTGGGGCAGAGTGTCGTTTCAGGACATACGCCACGTCCAAGGTCGAAAGAAGACACTTCGCCGTGTAGATTATTGGCTCTTCACGGTTTCGTGTGGAAACAGGCGGCGGCCGGGCTGAGATCCAGCCCGCCGAGGTGGAAGTAGATCGCCTCGCGGAACCGCGCCCGGTTGGGCTCGGGAGCGGGGGCTTGGGGAGGCGAGAGCGTGGTCCTATGCTGGGGGGATGACGTACATCGCTGAGCATTACCAATCGCTTTTGGGCCTGAGTCCACCTGGCGGGAGCTATGGCCGAAAGTGGGTGACGTCATGGATCAGGCGGCGGCGCGGGTTTCGGTTTCGTCGGCCGGAATGCCGTCGGTGAATTGGACGCCCTGGATGACCCGGGGCAACTTCTCGTAGCCGTTGAGGCGGCGCCAGGTCTTGCTGGCGGCGATCACCAGCTTGAAGACCATCGCCAGCGCCGTCTGGTGGGAGAGGCATCCCTTGCTGCGAACGGTGCGATGCCGGACGGTGGCGAAGACGCTCTCGATGGGGTTCGTGGTCCGGATGTGCTGCCAGTGCTCCGCCGGGAAGTCGTAGAACGCGGAGCCTGTCAGAAATTCCGTGTGTAGGAGGGGCGTAACCTAGACGAGCTAAGGAGAAGAGAGATGACGCGACGGCAGAGTCGGATCGGCGGAGAGCTTTTGGACGAGCTTCTGGGGGGTGAGGATCCACGGGAGGCGCTCCGGAGCGGGGAGTTGTTTGCGGCGCTTCAGAAGTCGCTGGCGGAGCGTGCGCTGGAGGTGGAGATGGAGTTGCACCTTTCGCGGGAGGAGGAGGTGGGGTCAGGGAACCACCGGAACGGGCACAACCGGAAGCGGGTGTTGACGGGGGCGGGATCGGTGGAGTTGGCGGTTCCGCGGGATCGAGGGGGACGTTTTGAGCCTCAGTTGATCGAGAAGTGGGTTCGTCGTCTACCGGGGTTCGACGAGAAGGTGATTTCGCTGTATGCGCGGGGGATGACGACGCGGGAGATCCGGGCGCATGTGGAGGAGTTGTATGGGGTTACGGTGTCTCGGGAGTTGATCGCGAAGGTGACGGACGAGGTTCACGAGGAGCTGCGGGAGTGGCGTTCGCGGCCGTTGGAGGCGGTGTATCCGATCGTGTATTTCGACGCGTTGCGGGTGAAGATCCGGGAGGAGGGTTTGGTTCAGAACAAGGCGGTGCACCTGGCGATCGGGGTGACGGCGCTGGGGCGGAAGGAGATCCTGGGGATGTGGACGGCGGCGAACGAGGGGGCGAAGTTCTGGCTGGGGGTGATGAACGAGCTGAAGGCGCGGGGCGTTCGGGATGTGTTGATCGTGGTGGTGGACGGGCTGAAGGGGTTTCCGGAGGCGATCGAGGCGGCGTTTCCGGAGGCGACGGTGCAGACCTGCGTGGTGCACCTGATCCGGTATTCGCTGGCGCACGCGTCCTGGAAGGAGCGCAAGGAGCTGGCGGGGGCGCTGCGTCCGATCTACCGGGCGGACACGCTGGAGGAGGCGGAGGAGGCGCTGGACGCGTTCGAGGCGGGTGCCTGGGGCCGGAAGTTCCCGGCGATCGTGCGGAGTTGGCGGCGGAACTGGACGCAGGTGATCCCGTACTTCGCGTTTTCGGCGCCGATCCGGCGGGTGATCTACACGACGAACGCCATCGAGAGCCTGAACAGCACGGTGCGGCGGGCGGTACGGACGCGGGGCCACTTTCCGAACGACCGGGCGGCGGCGAAGCTGATCTACCTGACGCTGCGGAAGATCGAGCGGAAGTGGCAGCGGCCGCAGACCTACTGGTTCCAGGCGCGGGCCGAGTTCGCCATCCTGTTCGGGGACCGATTCCCGGTGGAGGTCGTGTGAGCCCGCCGCGTGCCGCCCCCCGGGGCGCGGCGGCCGGTCCGCCTCACGGCCCCCGGCGGGTTCGCGTAAGCGCCGCCTTGAGCCCGTGGAAAGCGCCGTCCCGGGGAAATCGCGGCGCCCGTGGCGACCGGATCGCGAGGGACCGCTTCGTCCGGAGCGATTCCCCCAGGACTTGGAAAACGCTGGAACCGCATCGCGCCTTGCTGCCGGACGATTCGGGGAGCGGGACGCGTTTCCCACCCTTCCCACAGGCTCTCCTTGGAGCTTGGAGTTTGCTGGAGAGGTTTGGCCCGTGGAGAGCCTCGGGCGCCGCCCCTCTCCTTGAACTCCAAAAACCCCCGGCGTCCCTACCCGCCCCCGGCTGGCCCCCTCGGGCGCGCCGGCCAGATCCCCATCGGCCCGGTCATACAATGCCGGGAAGCAAACCAAGCCCAGTTTCCAAAGTCGCCGGCCTACACACGGAATTTCTGACAGTCCTAGAACGCGAGCAGAGCCTCCCGGTCCTTGGTCAGGCAGGTGACCGCCTTCGCATACTTGGCCTGGTATTTGGCGGCGAAGGTGTCCAGCGCCTTCTCCGCCTCGGCGCGCCCGGTCGCCATCCAGATCTGGTGCAGGTCCTGCTTCGCGTTCCGCTGCCGGGCCTTGGGCAACGCGTTCAGCACGTTCGCGGTCTTGTGAACCCAGCAGCGCTGGCGGCGGGTCTTGGGGAAGCTCGCGTCCAGCGCCTTCCAGAACCCGAGAGCCCCGTCCCCGATCGCCAGCTCCGGGTGGATCTTGAGGCCACGCCCCTTCAGATCCTCCAGCAGTTCCCGCCAACTCTGGGCGCTCTCCCGGAACCCCGCCTGGAACCCCAGCAACTCCTTCCGGCCCTCCGGCGTCGCCCCGATCAACACCAAAACGCACTGCTTCTCGTCTTCCAGCCGGCCCTGAAGGTAGATCCCGTCCGCCCAGACATAGACATACCGTCGGTTCGAGAGATCCCGGAGCCGCCAACGCTCGTGCTCCGCCTCCCATGCCGATTTGAGACGACCGATCACACCCGGCGACAGCCCCGAGGCCCCCGGACCCACCAGCTCCGACAGCGCCTCCCCGAAGTCCCCGCTCGACACTCCCAGCAGATACAGCGTCGGCAGCGCCGCGTCCAAGGAGCGCGTCCGGCGCGCGAAACGCGGCAGGATCGTCGAGGAGAACCGGATCCGATCCTCCCCCCCGCCTCCGCGGTCCCGTATTTTCGGCCGCCGCACCGGAACCGGCCCGATCCCCGTCAGGATCTCCCGCTCCGGGCCATGCCCGTGACGCACCAGGCGCCGACGGCCGGTCTCCGTCCGATGATCCTCATAGACCGCCAGCAGCGCAGCAACCTCCGCCTCCACCGCGTGCCTCACAAGCTCGCGAGCTCCCGCTCGCAAAACCTCGGTCAGCGGGTCCTCAACTCCCTCTGCCGAGGGAAGGTAAACAACGGTACTCTCCGTCATGGCGTATCACTCCTCCTTGGAGATGTGGAAGCTTGGTTACTCCCACGATACGCCACCTCCTTCTCCAGACGTCACCCACTTTCGGCCATAGCTCCCGTGGCGGGTGGCGGAGGTCATCGTGCGCCACGACACCGAGGAAGTCAAGGTCATGGTGGAGTGGACGGGAGGCCGTCCGGCGTGCCCGGAGTGTGGGGCGGCGGGTCAGCGCCACGACGGGCGTCGGCGGCGCTGGCGGCATCTGGACACGATGCAGTATCGGACCTGGTTGCTGGCGGAGCTGCCGCGGGTGCGCTGCGCTTCGCAGGGGGTGCGGCAGGTGGCTCCGCCGTGGGCGGAGGAGAAGTCCCGGTTTACGGCGCGCTTCGAGGCGCTGGTGATCGCGTGGCTACTGGAGGCGAGTGCTTTGGCGGTGGGGCGGCAGTTCGGTCTTTCCTGGGGACAGGTGGCGAACATCCAGCGCCGGGCGGTTCGGCGCGGGTTGGCGCGCCGACAACTCCGCCCGCCACCTCGCATCGGGGTGGATGAGACTTCCTTCCAGAAGCGGCACGAGTATGTGACGGTGGTGAACGACCTGGAAGGGCGCGTCCTGTATGTCGCTGACGGGCGGGACCAAACGGCCCTCGACGGCTTCTTTGAGGAGCTGGGATCGGAAGGGTGTGCCCGGATCCAGCAGGCGGCGATGGACATGGCGCAGCCGTACATCCAGTTGGTCCGCAACAACACCGAGGCGGACATCGTGTTCGACAAGTTCCATGTGTTCCAGCACCTGGGGCAGGCGGTGGACCGGGTACGCCGGGAGGAGAACCGGGAACTGGTGTGGTCCGGGGATACCCGGCTCCAGAACAGCAAGTATCGGTGGCAGAAGAAGCCGGGGAACCTGAGCCGCCGGCAGCAGTTGAAGTTCGCCGTGCTCCGCAGGAGCGGTCTGCGGGTGGCGCGCGCCTGGGCGATCAAACAGATGGCCGGGAATCAGTGGGGATACCGGGTCCGGGGATGGGCCGAGCGTCGGTGGAGGGAGTGGTACCGCTGGGCCATTCGCTCACGCCTGGAACCGATCAAGAAGGTCGCTCGGATGATCAAGCGGCACTGGGAGGGGGTGATCAACGCCGCCACCTCCACCGTGACCAATGCCCGCGCCGAGGCCATCAACTCCCGCATCCAGTGGCTCAAGAAAATGGCCTGCGGCTACCGCAACCGGGCGCGGTTCCGCGAGGCGATCTACTTCCACCTCGGCGGGCTGGATCTCAGCCCGGCCGCCGCCTGTTTCCACACGAAACCGTGAAGCGCCAGATTATTTGACGTCGAACAGTGAATTTCCATGGAATGCCAAGCGCTGAACAACCACCGGGGCCGCCCCGGCGAGATATCTCGGAAGCTCCCCGCGAGAACGTCACGTCGATGAGGTCCGTGCCAGGGACGGACGCATTGGAGAAACCTTTACATGTGTTCTCGCTCGGTGAAGTGCCGGAAGGCCTGATTCAGCGGAGCCGCGCGCCGAGGTGAGTGCGGCCAGGTAGCGGACATCGGTCTTGTCGTACTGGCGAATCAAGGGGGGAACCGTGGGCGATTGGAGAAGAGCCGAGCGCGATCAGCTGGAAGCGGTAATCCGGAAGCTTTGCGGCTATCTGTCGATGGAGGTGCCAGCAATCCATATCGAGCCTCCGGGGCAAGTGCCGGGCCGCTACCACAAACTTCTGGTCCACAACGCCGGCATGACAGCCACCCTTGAGGCGCACTGGGGCCAGCGGCTGGCGGTAGACCTCATCGCGGATGACCTGCTGGTCGACGAACGCTCGCTCTACCGCTTCGTCGCGCTGTACACCGGGGAGGATGGGGAGCGCCAGGTGGTGGAGCTGGCCGCCATTCGCATCGTGTTGGACGCCTTCCCGGCGCTGGTGCGTCCCGAGTTCATCGAAGGCGTCCGCCCCTTCGGGGCCATCCTCGCGCGCGCGGGCATCACTTTCCGCGCCCGGCCATCCGGATTCTTCCGAATCGAAGCCGACGAATTCATCGCGCGGAAAGCGAGCATCGCTTTGGGCACAACCCTCTACGGCCGGGTGAACGAGCTGCGCGGTGAAGGCGACGTGCTGCTCTGCGAGACCGTGGAGATGTTGCCGCGCGCTTGAACGCCCGAGAATGCCCGTCAAGCCGAAGGCGCGCCGTCGTCACCACGGTGAACGGCGTCCACAACGACGAACGGGATATCCTGGTTCCGATGTCGGGAGGGGTTTTCCTGGTCGGAGGGGCGGAAACCCTCTTCACATCGCTTCCGCTTTTACGGAGCGACCCGAATTGTCTAAGTCATTAGAAGATAATGGCTTATGCTCCAGGATCCAACGGTGAGCGGGTATGAAGAGGGTTGCGAAGGCGAGGGGCGCTCCGAAGACTTGGGTACGTCTGCTTCAGCCCGCGCGCCGACAGCCATCGAGTCCCCACCGGCTCGATCCGGGAGTCTGTTCTCGATGATTGCGGCGCTCTTTTTCGGATTGCTTTCCGGGCTCTTCGCAGCTCCTGCGGCAACGGATCCGCGTCCGGAGTCCCTCGAAGAGCGGCCCCCGGCGCCTGCCGTAGTCCAGGACAGCGGGCATCCGGACAAGCCGGCCGTAGATTTTCACCTCCGGCTGCGGGGCCGGTTTCTGGATGAACTCTCAGACCTGGGCGATATCACCCTGAACCGTGGTTCGGTGTGGACGGACACGAAGA
The DNA here is from genome assembly GCA_965250045.1 of Candidatus Marinacidobacterium sp. GTDB lineage: Bacteria > Acidobacteriota > Vicinamibacteria > Marinacidobacterales > Marinacidobacteraceae > Marinacidobacterium. The sequence continues at coordinate 780,831 of OZ252286.1, read as the reverse complement.
TCGGTGACCGCATCCAGGTGCGCGCCACCTACGACGTGGGGGAAACCCGAATCCACGATCTCTGGGCGCAGTACGACTTCGGTGGTGGCGTCCGGCTGCGGGTAGGCCGTAGCGCTCCGTTATGGCTGGCCGAGTTCACCGACGCTCCCTTCGGCTTCCAGATGGTTGGCGCGGCGAACGGAGCGGCGCTCACCCGGCCGCGCGAGACCGGGTTGTTCCTCTTCGTTGACCGGGGGCGCTACACCGGGCGGGTGCACGTCGTGAACGGGTCGGGTTGGAAGGCGGACGAGAACGGGTTCAAGGACGTGCTGGCCAGCGCTGGCCGCAGCTTTGCCGTCGGCGGTGGAACCTGGAAGCTGGACGTGGGCCACTATGAGGGACGCGACGGGCCGGATGACGCACTGACTCCGAAGCGACAAACGGCGCTCCATCTCGACGGCGCCCTCGGTGACCGGACGTTCCGCAGCTCGGTCTACCAGCGCGAGCAGCTCGGCCGCTCACACGTCGGCGGCTTTGCCCGGTTTCGGAAGCGGTTTCCACCGGGCCTGTGGGGCGGAGTAGAGATCGGCGGGGAATCGAATCATGGCTCCGTGGACGATCCGGGCAACATGAGCTACTTCAAGGTGGGAACCCGCTACGAGCTTCCCTGGACTCTGACGCACCTGGCGGCGGACTACCGCGTGCGGTTCGGGACCATCTCGGACCACGAAATCTTCGTCGCCTTCCAGTGGGTCTTCGACTTCAAGAATCCAAAACGGAACTGAGCCGTAGCGGGCAAGCCCCGCCGGTTCGTCAGAAGAGGGCCGTAGCGGCGTATTTCCGGAAACCGCCGCTCCCGACCAGCGCGGCAACGCCCTTGATGTCCGCGGAGAGGGCCCGGTCCCTGGTGTAGGGCGGAGAGATCCTCCGCACGGCTCCGAGCGCCGCTTCGATGGCTTCGGAACTTTTCGCCGGGCGGTGGAACTCCACTCCCTGGGATGCCGCGAGAAGCTCGACGGCAACGATGTGCTCCAGATTGTCGAGCATGTCGTGGAGCCGCCGGGCCCCGTGGGTGGCCATGCTGACGTGGTCCTCCTGGTTGGCGGAGGTCGGAATGCTGTCCACGCTGGCCGGATGCGCGAGTCCCTTGTTTTCGGAAGTGAGCGCCGCCGCGGTGATCCCGGCCATCATGAAACCGCTGTTCAGTCCGCTGTCGTGGACCAGGAAGGCGGGGAGGCTGCTGAGGTGCGGGTCCACGAGCAGCGCGGTGCGCCGCTCGGAGAGCGATCCGATTTCGGCGATGGCCAAAGCCAGCATGTCTGCGGCGAAGGCGACGGGTTCGGCGTGGAAGTTGCCTCCGGAAAGGATTTCGCTCGATTCCGTGAAGATCAGCGGGTTGTCGGTCACTGCATTCGCCTCGGTCTCGAGTAGCGCCGAGGCATGGCTGACGACGTCGAGACAGGCCCCCATCACCTGGGGCTGGCAGCGGATGGAGTAGGGGTCCTGGACTCGGTCGCAGGTGAGATGCGAGGCGCGGATTTCGCTGCCCTGCATCAGCGCGCGTAGCACGGCGGCGACCGCAATCTGCCCGCGGTGGCCCCGCACTTCCTGGATACGGCCGTCGAAGGGGACATCGCTGCCCTTGACCGCATCGGTGGACATCGCACCCGCTACCAGCGCGGCGGCCAGGACGTTCTCGATCCGAAAGGCGGCGGCGAGCGCCAGGGCGGTCGAGACCTGCGTCCCGTTCAGGAGCGCAAGTCCCTCCTTCGGCGCAAGCCGCATCGGCTCCAGCCCGGCCCTACGGAGGGCTTCCGCACCGGTCAGGAAATCCTGGCCGATCCGCGCCTCCCCCTCCCCGATCAGCACCCCGGCCAGGTGCGCGAGCGGCGCGAGATCTCCCGACGCGCCGGCGGAACCCTTCGACGGAATCCGCGGATAGATGCCGTGCTCGAGCATTGTGCCGAGTGCCTCGACGATTTCCAGGCGGACGCCCGAGTGGCCGCGGGCGAGCGCCATCAGCTTCGTCAGGATCACGAGGCGCACGACGCCGTCGCCGAGATCCTCCCCCACCCCCGCCGCGTGCGAGCGAACGATGTTCTCCTGCAGCTTTGCCAGTTCGTCGTCGCCGATCCGCACGTGGGCGAGATGCCCGCAGCCGGTGTTGACCCCGTAGACGGGCCGGCCTCTCTTGATCGCTTCGGCGATCGTGTCCGCGGCGGCGGCGATGCGTCGGCGCGCCCCGCTGCCGAGGACGACGCTCACCCGGCCCAGCCAGGCGGTCCGCAGGACTTCGAGCGGGACCGGCGCCTCCCCGATCTCGATCCTCATACTTTGATGCCGGGGACCATCGGCAGGTTGAGGCGGTGCTCGCGGGCGCAGGCGATGGCCTCCTCGTAGCCGGCGTCGGCGTGCCGCATCACTCCGGAGGCGGGGTCATTCCAGAGCACCCGCTCGATGCGACGATCGGCTTCTTCGGTGCCGTCGCAGACGATGACGAATCCGGCGTGCTGCGCATACCCCATCCCGACGCCGCCGCCGTGATGAATGGAAACCCACGTTGCCCCGCTCGCGGTGTTCAGCAGGGCGTTCAGGAACGGCCAGTCCGACACCGCGTCGGAGCCGTCGCGCATGGCCTCGGTTTCGCGGTTCGGGCTCGCCACCGACCCGCTGTCGAGGTGATCGCGGCCGATCACGACCGGGGCTTCGAGTTCGCCCCGGCGCACCATTTCGTTGAACGCGAGGCCGAGCCGGTGGCGCTGGCCCAGCCCCACCCAGCAGATGCGGGCCGGCAGTCCCTGAAACTGGATGTTCTCGCGAGCCGAATCCAGCCAATGGTGGAGATGCGGGTCGTCGGGGATGAGCTCCTTGACCCGCGCATCGGTTCGGTAGATGTCTTCGGGGTTTCCCGACAGCGCTGCCCAGCGGAACGGTCCGATCCCCCGGCAGAAGAGGGGACGGACGTAGGCGGGCACGAAGCCGGGAAAGTCGAATGCGCGGTCAACGCCGCCGCCGAGCGCCTCCTGGCGGATGTTGTTGCCGTAGTCGAAGGTGGGGACGCCGGCGTCGTGGAAGCCCAGCATCGCGCGGACATGGTCGGCGATGGAGCGGACGGCGGCGGCCGCGACGGCGTCGGGATCGCTCGCCCGGCGTGCATGCCACTCCTCGACGCTCCAGCCCGCCGGCAGATAGCCGTTGGCCGGATCGTGCGCCGATGTCTGATCGGTCAGGGCGTCGGGGCGGACGCCGCGCCGGAGCAGCTCGGGAAGGATTTCGGCGGCGTTCCCCAGGAGACCCACGGAGAGCGGGGTGCGGGCCCGAACCGATCCCTCGATCAGCGAGAGCGCCTCGTCGATGTCTCGCGCCTGGGTGTCGAGGTACCCGCTCTCGAGCCGCCTCACGATCCGGTCGGGCTGACACTCGATCGCAAGCATGGAGGCGCCCGCCATCTTCGCCGCCAGCGGTTGGGCCCCGCCCATGCCGCCAAGTCCTGAGGTCAGGATCCAGCGGCCGGACAGGTCACCGCCGTAGTGCTGGCGGCCCAGTTCCACGAAAGTTTCGTAGGTTCCCTGGACGATGCCCTGGCTGCCGATGTAGATCCAGGATCCAGCGGTCATCTGGCCGAACATCATCAAACCCTTGCGGTCGAGCTCCCGGAAGTGCTTCCACGTCGCCCAGGCGGGCACCAGGTTGGAGTTCGCGATCAGCACCCGCGGCGCGTCGGTGTGGGTACGGAACACGCCGACCGGCTTGCCGGACTGAACCACCAGCGTTTCGTCGGCCTCAAGCTCGCGGAGCGCCTCGACGATCGCTTCGTAGGCGGCGTGGTTGCGCGCCGCCTTTCCGATCCCCCCGTAGACGACCAGATCCTCCGGCCGTTCGGCGACTTCCGGGTCGAGGTTGTTCATCAGCATCCGCAGCGGCGCCTCGGTGAGCCAGCTCTTGGCCGAGATGCGCGGTCCGGTGGGAGCCCTGACGGATGGAGGACGGACGGCTACGGTCGGAACGGACTTCATGACGATTCCTCTTTCCGTGATGATGGCACGCGGCGCTGCATTGGGCCTCGATCAGTGGCCGGGTCCGAGGCCAACCATCGCGGCGGCGAAGTGTTTCGCGGTGTCGGCGCGATCCACGTGTTCGCCACCTGCGACTCTCCACTCGCCGTGGACCATGACGCGCTCGATCGGTAACGGGTAGCCCGAGAACACCAGCGCATCGAGCAGGGTGTCGGCGCCGTGTCCGGCGAGCATCGGGTCCTCGTCGTCGAGCACCACGAGATCGGCGGGCGCGCCGGGGGCGAGCCCGAACGTGTCGTGCCCGCTCGCCTGGGCGCCGCCCGCCAGCACCCGGCCGAAGAGTTCCTGCCCCACGTGAAGTTCCGCGATGGAAGCGACGTGCCGGGTTTCCGAGCGGAGACGCTGTCCGTATTCGAGCCAACGGAGTTCCTCGAAGGGGTTGATCGTCACCTGGCTGTCGGAGCCGATCGCGATCCGGCCCCCGGCGCGAACAAAACTCTCGAGCGGGAACAGGCCGTCACCGAGATTGCCCTCCGTGCTGGGGCAGAGGCAGACGACGGCACCGGACGAGGCGAGGTCACCGGTTTCTGTCTCGTCCACCTGGGTAGCGTGGACCAGGCACCACTGGCGGTCGACCTCGAAGCGGTCGAGCAGCCAACGCACCGGGCGGCATCCATGGGCGGCGAGGCAGTCCTCGACCTCGCGGCGCTGCTCGGCGATGTGGATGTGCATTGGCGCGCCGGAGGCGGCAGCGCGCGCCGCCACCCGCCGGAGCGAGGGCTCACTGACCGCGCGCAGGCTGTGGGCGCCGATCCCGACCGTGACCGGTCCGGAGACGGCGCCGGCGGCCCGTTCGTGATGGGCGAGAAAGCCCTCGACATCCATCGAAAACCGCCGCTGTCTCGCTTCGGGAGCGGGATGGTCGAACCCCGCGCGTTCGTAGAGCACCGGGACATAGATCAGCCGAATGCCGCTGTCGCGGGCCGCCTCCCAGAGCGCCCGGAACATGACGTCCCCATCGCCGCGACCGGTGTGGTCCCGGAACAGGTAGTGGAACTCGACGACCGACGTGTAGCCGACCGCGAGCATTTCGGCGTAGGCCTGTCGCGCGATGGCCGCGAGGCTGCCGGCATCGAGCCTGCCGGTGAGTTCGTACATGTGCTCGCGCCAGGTCCAGAACGAATCGCGGCCCGTGGCCGAGCGATGTTCGGTCCGACCCGCCAGCGCGCGCTGAAAGGCGTGGCTGTGGGCATTCGCCAGACCGGGGATGACGATCCCCGCTTCCACGTCCTTGAGGTCCGGTACGGCGGCCGGCGGATCGCCCACGGAGATCTCCGCGATTTCCCCGCCGCGAACGACGATCAGGACATCGTCCGTCCATCCGCTTCGCAGCAGCGCGCGGCGCGCCAGAATCCGAATCACTGTTCTCTACTGAAGTCCATCACACGGTATTGTCGAACCGCTCTCCATCGCAAACCACATGGACCCCTGGGACCTGCTGCTGACCGACGCCCGCATCGCGGCGATGCGCGCCGGCGGCGGAGGTGCCTACGGTGCGATCGCGGACGGGGCGCTCGCAATCCGTGACGGAGAGATCGCGTGGGTCGGACCCCGATCCGAACTGCCCGCTCAGCGGGTGCGGCAGGTCCGTTCGCTCGAGGGACGCTGGCTCACCCCGGCCCTGATCGATTGCCACACCCACCTCGTCTTCGGGGGAGATCGCGGCGCCGAGTTCGAGGCGCGACTCGGAGGGGCGAGCTACGAAGAACTGGCGGCTTCCGGCGGCGGGATCATGGCCACGGTGCGCGCCACCCGGGCCGCCTCGGCCGAGGAGCTCTTTCGAGCTGCGCTCGGCCGTCTGGAGGCGATGGCCGAGCAGGGAACGGCTACGGTCGAGATCAAGTCCGGATACGGCCTGGACGGCGATACCGAGATCCGGATGCTGGAAGTGGCGCGCCGGCTCGGCCGCGCGTCGGGGCTGACCGTGCGGACCACGCTCCTTGCCGCGCACGCGGTGCCGCCGGAGTTCGAGGGAAGGCCGGACGACTACCTGGCGTTCGTCGGTGGCGAACTGATGCCACGGGTGATCGAGGCGGGTCTTGCCGATGCCGTGGATGCCTTTTGCGAGGGGATTGCGTTCAGCGCGGCGCAGATCGCGGGTCTGTTCGAGCGCGCTCGGGCGCTCGAGCTGCCGGTCAAGCTGCATGCCGATCAACTGACCGACGGCGGCGGCGCGGCGCTCGCGGCCCGCTTCGGGGCGCTCTCCGCCGACCACCTCGAATACACCTCCACCGCCGGAATCGAAGCCCTGGGCCGAGCCGGAACGGTGGCGGTGCTGCTGCCGGGAGCGTGCCTGACCCTGGACGAAGACCGCCGCCCTCCCGTCAGCGCTTTACGCCGGTGCGGAGTACCGATGGCGGTGGCAACCGACTGCAACCCGGGGACCTCGCCGCTCGGCTCGCTTCCGGAAGCGATGGCGCTCGCCTCCCGCCTGTTCGGGTTGACGCCCGCGGAGTGTCTGGCCGGGGTGACACGCCATGCCGCGCGGGCGCTGGGGCTTCAGGACGACCGGGGGACGCTCGAGGTGGGGAAACGGGCGGACATCGCGATCTGGGACATCGGCCACCCCCGCGATCTGACCTACTGGCTCGGCCGGCGCCAGCTCGTCGGACTGCTCGTGGCAGGGCAAGAGCGGAGCGCGCTCCGGGCGGCCGGTACTTGAGACTTCACGTCTCGACCGCGAGCGGTCAGAATCCGCGCCTCGATTGAACCTTTCCGGTGGTTCGGACGTTTCGGAGGGGGCGGCGCCGTCCGCGTTCCCTTCACGATTCTCAGCAAAGGAGAAGCGATCCCCATGGCCAAGGCCAAGCACTACATCCCGAACCGCGCCGGCGCGGTCACCCCGTACCTCGTCGTCCGCGACGGACAGGCGGCGCTCGCCTGGTACCAGAACGTCTTCGGCGCCACCATCGACTCCTCGATGGAGGGGGAAAACGGCGCGGTGATGCACGCCGAGCTCCGCTTCGGACCGGATCAGATCTACCTCGCCCAGGAGTTTCCGGGGCCGCCGTCCGACGCCGGGTATGTCTCGCCCGAAACCCTGGGCGGGACCAGCATGACGATCCACCTCTACGTGACGGATGTGGACGCGGTGCATGCGCGGGCCATGGCCGAGGGCGCCCGCGAGATCCAGGCCCCCACAGATCAGTTCTGGGGGGACCGCCACTGCTCCATCGTGGACCCCTTCGGCCATCGCTGGGGCGTCGCGACCCACGTCGAGGACCTCAGCGAAGAGGAACTCGAGGCGCGCGCGGTGGCCGCAGCGGCGGAGTTCGAAGCGCAGCAGTAGGCGCCGCTGGCGTTGCAGGTATCGGGGCCCTCGGGCCGCGATACCTGCCGGTTGCCCGGAACCGGCGTTTCCGCCGGGACGGAATACCAGCCGGATCACTCCATCGGCCGGAGTTCCTTCCAGCGCTCGATGAAACCGACCGCGGCGTCGACGAAAGCTTCCGCATCCCGGCGGCCCCGCGCCAGGTCCGACCCCTCGAGATCGCGAACACTCCAGACCCCGGTATCGGTGACCTCCCGGGTGGAGGTGCCCTTGCCGGTCTTCTCGGCTTTCAGGCTCTCGGCGAGAAACACCAGGAGCGCCGTGGGATCTCCTGCGACCACTTCGGGAACCATCTGCTCCAGGTGCTCCGGCATCGTCAGAGTGGCGGTTCGGGCACGCGCCAGTTCCACCAGATCGGGGATGAGATAAAGAGAGCTCGACGTCTCGCCGACGCCCCCGTGCCGATCGAATTCGGGGTCTTCGGAGGAGGGCTCCCTACTCGTCTCCTGGCGAAACGGCGCCGCCGCCGCACCCAGCTCGACGGCGATTCCCTCCGTCTCGTGATTGATGCGGTCGGCGATGTATTGGGAGATGACGCGATTGCCCCCGTGTGAGTTCAGGATCAGAAACCGGCGGAAGCCGTGCCGCATCAGGCTCTGGGCGGCCTCGAAATAGACCTGCTGAATCGTTTCTGCCGGCAAGCTCACGGTTCCTGGAAAGCCCAGGTGATAGGGGGCATTGCCGACGAAGAGGATTGGCGCCACCAGCACGTCGGTTTGCTGAGCGACGAGCTTGGCGCGTTCGAGGCCGTTCAGGAAGTCGGTGCCGATGGGAAGGTGCGGCCCGTGCTGTTCGAGCGAGCCCACCGGCATGAGCACCATGTCGGTGCGGGTGAGGAGATCCTCGACTTCCGTCCAGCTCATGTGCGGCAGGTAGTTCTTGATCTTCGTTTCTCCCCAAAGCGGATTCGTCTGGGCGCCGAGGTTGCTCGTCGCCAAGAACGTGGCGATGACGGCAACGGCGAACGTGTTTTTGGACATATGAAAGCCTCCTTTCAAACGAGGTAGGTGGGTTGGCTCATCCGGCCCATTCTGGCTCACCTCGGCTTATTCACGAGGGGCTCGCTGTCAGCAAGGCGCAGTTCCCGGATGGTGCACGTCTCGGTGCCCAAACCCCCAGGCGGAGCGACGCGCAGGCAGGGGAACGCCGACCTCCGGTCGGCACGGTGACGCGCAGGCAGGGGAACGCCGACCTCCGGCCGGCACCGCCCCGCGAAGCGGGGCGAGCGGCGCAGTGCTGCTGTCACCAATGGCGCAGACAGGCCAAAGATCACCGCGCAGAGTCCCGGAGTGCGGGGTCGCGCCATCCGGGCACCGGGCGACTCCCCTTTCGCGGCCCTGTCGGGCCGCGGTGCCGACCGGAGGTCGGCGTTCCCTTACCGGCGGCGCCATCCGGAATCGTTGGCGTACCCGTGGAACCTGCGTTTTCACAGCAACTGGGCCGCGTGCGTTTGCCTACCGGCTGTTGCACAAAGGTGCGCCTAGCGTTTGAGAACCAGCTCCTCGGTGGAGGTGATCGCTCTCCCGTACTCCGGCTGTAGATATTTCGCGAGGAAGGCGAGCTGTTTGGTCCAGGCGTCGATGCGATGCTCCGACTTCCGGAAACCATGGGGCTCGCCAGGGTAGGTGAAATAGGCGTGCGTCTTGCCGTGCTTCGACAGGGCTTTGACGAACTGGGTGGACTCGTATGGAGGCACCTGGGGATCTTCCTCACCGTGCATCACGAGGAGCGGTGTCTCGATCCGGGCGACGTCCAGAAGAACGTTCGCCTTGCGATAGACATCGGGCTTTTCGGCGGGCGTGCCGCCCATCTTCATGATCCACCGGATGGCGGAGCCCCGGTTGGTGCGCTCGATATAGGTCGCACGATCGGTGACGCCGAAGAGCTCGACGGCTGCCTGGAAGAGATCCGGAACCTTGGTGACCGCGTAAGCGACCATGGTTCCGCCGTGGCTGCCGCCCCCGATGCCGAGCCGAGCCGGGTCCGCCAGCCCGCCTTCGACGAGATAGCGGGCGCCAGCGGCGACGTCGTCCATCTCGCCGCCACCGCTGTCCTCCACGTTCAGGTTGCGGAATGCCTCGCCGTAGCCCCGGCTTCCGCGGTAATTCGGCTGAAGCACGACGTAGCCCTCCTGGGTCAGGAAGAGCGCCCACGGATCCCAGTTGAAAACGTCCTGCCCTTCGGGCCCTCCGTGAATCCAGAGGACCACCGGATAGCGCTTTCCCGCCTCGAATCCTGGAGGCTTGTACAGCATCGCCGCGATATCGAGGCCGTCCTTTCCTTGGTAGTGAACTTCCTCCGGCAGCGGAAATCCGGCGTCCTTGAAATTCCTGGGAAGGATGCGCGTTACGTGCCGAGGCGCTTCTGCCGCCGCGGTATCGGCGACCATGAGGTTTTGCGGCTCGAGCGGCGTGCCGCGCGAGAAGTAGATCCGGCTCCCGTCGGGCGACCACTCGGGGGCGCCCTCAACGACCGAAGCGTCACGCGTCAGCCGGCGCGGCGCGCCGCCGTCGACCGGGAGCATCCAGACGTGCCGCTCCTCGGGGTTCTGCCGGTTGGAGACGAATGCGAGTGACGTGCCGTCGGGTGAGAAGACGGGGCTTCCATCTTCGGTGTCGCCATCGGTGACGGGTTTCGGATCGCCGCCGCCCACCGGAATGGAGTAGAGCTTGTCCCAGCCGCTGTGCTGCAGGACCACCACCAGAGTCTGCCCATCCGGCGCCCAGGCGGCCTCGGGGATGGCCCAGCCGCCTCCGCGATCGGTCGGGGCACGGTGGAGTTCGACGGGCTCGCCCCGGGCGGCGCCGGCCTTCTCGTCGAATCCAACGACCTCGAGCTTCCCGCTGAAGTACTCGGGCGCCCGCTCCGTGTAGGAGACCCACCTCCCGTCGGGCGACCAGGCGGCGCTTCCTTCGTCGGCTTCGGTCATGGTGAGAAAGCTCGTCGTCATTCCATCTTCGCTCACGACCATGAGGTCCTGGTTTCCGTTCCGCCCGGTCTCGAACAGGATCCACTTGCCCGCCGGAGACCATCGCGGCGAGCGGTCGGCTGCCCGCCGTGGATCTCCGGGACCGGGAGGCGCGTGGGTGAGCTGCCGGGGTTCGCCTCCCGACGCGGGGACCACCCAGACGTGGCCGCGGCTCGCGTAGGCGATATGGCGTCCATCCGGTGACCAGCTCAGCCCGGATTTCGCTCCGGTCGTCGTCGTCAAGGGAACCGGCCAGCCGCCGTCGGCCGGCATCAGGACGATTTGGCCGTTCCGGGTCAGCGCGATCTCCCGTCCGTCGGGGGAGAGCGCGGCCTCGCCGAGGCGCTCCACGGACACGAGGTCCTGGAGCGTGATCCTGCTCTCCCCGTCGCTAGCCGCGAGGAGAGTGCCGGAGAAAAAAACGATAGAGACGAGAGCGGAAATGCGTCGATCGAGGGCATGCATCGGTCGAACCTCCTCGATGGCAAGGTTGCCTAGCTCAAGAGGTTAGAAGACTCCGCAACCCGGCCGAAAAAAAGAGCCCGCACGCCGTCGGGTGACGGCGTGCGAGCCCTCTGGTTTACCCGAGACTGTTTAGAAGCGGAACATGGCGTTGAACTGGACGCCGCGTCCCGATTGCCGGTTCCGCGGCTGCAGGAAGTTCGGGTTGAAGATCGCATTCGCCCCGTTGTAGGTGTACTGCTGGAAGTCTCCCAGGTTGAGGAGGTTGAAGATCTGAAGCGAGAGCTCGATGTTCTGATTCGGGCCCATGATGTCGATGACCTTGCCGATCTTGACCGAGAGGCGCTTGGTGTCTCCCAGCTTGACCTGCCCCTCGTCCCTGGTGTCGAACAGGAAGCGGGTCCGGTCCGCCAGCGGGTTCGGCTGCGTGGTGCCGTTCGCGAGCGTCACCCTCGGGGGCCCGAACGTCGGGTCCGGCTCATCGATACGCGTGAAGATGGCGCCGGACCAGGGACCCGCCTGGTGGGTGTAGGAGCCCGTCAGGAGAATGTCCCAGGGCGCCTGATAGGTGGCGCCGATGCGAAGCGAGTAGTCCCGCCAAGTGGGGCAGTAGGTGGAATTCGAGCCGAGCTGGTAGCTGTTGTCGTCGCGGAGGCCGCGCGGCATCCAGATGCACTTCGAGTTCGCGAAGGCGTCCGGCTGAATGAATCCGGCGCGATCCGTGGGGTTCCACGTCCCCGCCTGAGAGTGCCACTGCCTGCTGACGCTTCCCATGGCTTGCCAGTTGTTGGACATGCGCTTGGCCATGACGACCTCCAGGGCGTGGTAGCGGAGGTCCATCCAGGTGTTGTTCGTCAACTGATTGAGCTGGCCCCGGTTGGGATCGATGAGCCCGTATCCCCCGAAAGGCTGGAAGGGCCCACTGGGATAGATCCCGTTCACGTCGGTGGTGGCGTAGCCGTCGCTGATGTTGCGATAGATGTAAGCCACGTCCAGCGCCAGCTCCCCCGCGAACTGACGGCGGTAGCCGGCCACGAACTCGTCGGTGACCGGCTGGTGCAGGCTCGGGTCGAACTCGTAGTTGGCGACCTCGCCGGCGCGCGGCGGCGTCGCCACGACGGTCTCGAAGACACCGTCAAAATCCACGTCGTACTCGTCCCGCCACCCGACGCGGGCGGAGGAGCCGAAGCTCGTCACCGCGTCGCGGCCGTTCACTTGCTCGTGCACCCTGGAGAAGCTGGCGCGGACCACGTTCCGGGAGTCCTCGGTCACGGACCAGGAGAAGCCCAGCCGCGGCCCGATCTCCGTGCTGCTCATCCGGGTGATGCCGTTGATGGCGTCGAAGCGATTCACGAAGTCCACCCGGAGACCAGCGGTGATGTTGAGGCGGTCGGTGGGACTCCAGGCGTCCTGAAGGTAAACGGCGATGTTCCGGTCCCGGGCTTCCCGGCTTTTGATCTCCGTCGTGTCGTAGATGCGCCGGCGGAAGGGCAGGTGTCCGCTCCCGGCGTCGTTCGGGTCGATCAGGTAGTGGTCTTCCTGGTTGTGGCCCCCGTTCAGGTATTCCGTGTAGCTCGTGCGGCGGTTCCGAGGCGCGGCGAAGATTCCCGTCTGGATCTCGTGACTGCCTTGGTAGAGCGTGAAATCCGTGCGGATGACGAGCATGGAGGAGGGATCTTCGCCGTAGGTTGTGCGGTTCCCGATCTCCAGGATCCGGCCGCTTCCGACCAGGACACCGGACGAGGGGAGCGCTTCCTCGTGGATCGTGATTTGCGGTCCCGACAGTCCCAGCGCTTCGATGGTGCCGATGGAGGTCTCGGAGCGCTTGTTGTTGTAGGACACGCTGATATCGGAGGTCAGGGTTGGGCTCCACACCGAGGTCACTTTTCCACCGAGGAGGTGGCCGCCGGTCTTGTTGAAGTTGTAGTTCACCGTGTGGTACTCACGGGCGCTCGACAGGTGGGCGACGTCGAACTGGTGATAGCCGGAGAAATTGTGGTTCGGGCTGAGTTGCGCCGTCAGCTTGGTGTAAGGCCAGAAACCTTCGAAGACGTTGGGGAAGAGTTCGTCCCCCGGCGCGAACTGTTCGAGAATCTCGACCTCGCGACCGGTACGGCTGATCTCGGCGGAGTTCCTCGCCAGCCGGCCGGTATGAAAGAACCACACCCGGTCCTGGGCGATGGGTCCGCCGATGGCGTAGTCGAACTGCTTCACCTCCTGGAGCGTGGGGGTCCCCGCCGATGAGGGAAGCTCGTTCTGGCTGAAGAAGCGCTCGACATCATCGTTGTAGCTGACCTTGCCGGCGGTGTTGTCGCTGTTCCAATCGATGGGCTGGTAGCTGCTCGCGACGGAGCCGTCGAAGGTGTTGCCACCGCTCTTGGTGATGATGTTGATGATGAGACCGTTCCCCATCGGGTCGGAGGCGGAGGCGCCCACCGTCTTGATCTCGGCATCGGCGATCGCTTCGGTGGTCAACTGGATATAAGGCAACTGAGAGTCGTCGTAGGCGCTCGCGATCTGCCCCTCGAGCTGCATCACGTGATGGAAGTGCTCGGTGCCGTGTCCGAAGAACGTCATGCGACCGCTGCCGTCGTCCCAGTTGCGGGCGTTCACCCCGGGCGTGAGTTCGACGAAGTCGGTCCAGTTCTTCCTCGCCTGGACGGGTACGTCGCGCTGGAAATCCCCGTCGATGGTGATCACCTGCCCCGGCTTCTTCATCTCGATCATGGGGCTTTCCGCCGTGACCGTGATGGTCTCTTCGACGCTTCCGAGAGCCATCTGCAGGTCGACACGGAAGTTCGAGCCGGCCCGGACCTGGACGTTCTCCCGCCGGAGCGGGGCAAAACCCGAGAGTTGGGCCGTCAGGGTGTACATGCCGGGCGTGAGGGCCGGGAGGCGGTAGTTGCCCACTCCGTCCGTTATCGCCGAGCGCGTTCCCAGCATGGCCTCGCTCTCGGCGGTGACAGTGACTCCGGGGAGAGCCAATCCTTCCGGATCGAGGATTCTCCCGGTAAGAGTCCCTTGCCCCTGCGCCAGGGCCAGAGCGGCCGTGCTCAGCAGGATCGTGGTCGCGACAAACGTGCGAAAAATGAAACTCACCATTTAGAAGTCCTCCTTTGGTCGGTGGGAGGCGTCAGAGCAGGGGTCCGGCGACAGACCCATCCACCGTCAACGACTCGGACTCGACAATAAGATTTCGATAGGCGCCTCCTCCATGAGTCCGAAGGCGGCCGATTGCGCGGGCACCTGTTGGAGACGTGCCCGTCTTCGACTGTTTATGCAAATGTGCAATATCCATTCCGGTGGCCGTCCAGCGGGGTAAGTTTCGTATCTTGTTGAAAACTCTATAGATATGCCGCGCGACGCGCCCCGCTCCGCCAGAGGATCGGCCATCAGTAGTCGCCTCCTTGGATCGCCGGTCCAACTGCGTGGAAACTGCGGTGCGCGGTCGTGGGATCCGGGGTCATCGGAGTTGACTTCCCTGGGGCGGCGATGTTCAGATGAGGCGCGGAGCATCCATGTTTCGCTTCATCGTCCTTGCCGCGCTCGCCCTCGGGCCCCCCGTTGCCGCCGCCGACGAGCGTATCGAGCGGCTGCCGGAGAGGCTCCGGGAGTGGCTCCAGGACGAGGTCGTCTACCTCATCAGCGAGCGCGAGCAGGAGTTCTTCCTCGAGCTCGAGACGATGGAAGAACGCGACGCTTTTGTCGCGGCTTTTTGGCGCCGGCGCGATCCCGACCCCCTGACCGAGATCAACGAGTTCCGCGAAGAGCACTACCGCCGGATCGACTACGCGAATCGAAGGCTCGGCGGCGAAGCGGCCATTCCCGGCTGGAAGACCGATCGGGGACGCATGCACATCATTCTGGGCGAGCCCAGGGATCGGTCCAATTTCCGGAACGTGGGCGGAATCTATCCCGCCGAGGTGTGGTTCTATGACGGCGATCGGGCAGCGGGCCTGCCGCCGCTCTACCTGCTCTTCTTCCAGCCCGGAGGCGCCGGAGCGTTACGGCTCTACAACCACTTCATCGATCGGCCGGAACGCCTGATCCCTTCCATGGGCCTACTCGCCGAAGACCTCGCGGAGGCCTACATCCGCCTGCAGGAGATCTCCCCTGAGCTGGCCAACGCCGCGATGTCGATGCGAGCCGATCAGGGCGGATACTCGTTCTCGACGGGGCTCGAGGCCGGGGCCCTGGACTCGGGTCAGGTCCTGGCGAACATTTACGAGTCTCCTTACCGGCGGTTGGACACGAGCTATATCGACGCCGCGCGGAGCGCCCGGGGGATGGTGGAAGCGGAGTACATGTTCAATTACATGCCGAGCTCGGTGGCGGCGAACGTTCTCCCCGGCCCCGCGGGGGGGAGCCTGGTTCATTTCAGCATCGAGATCGACCCTCAGCATCTCACGCTGATGCAGGAGGAGAACCGTTTCTACACGGCTTTCGAGCTCCATGCCGAGGTCAGTTCGCCGAGCGAGGAGGTGGTCCATACGCTCTCCAAAGTCGAATACCTGCAGCTCGGGCCCTCACAGCTCGAGCAGGTGGGGCGCCTCCCCTTCGCGTACCGGAGCATGTTCCCGCTCGTCGCGGGGGACTACCGGTTGCGCATCGTGTTCAAGAATCGGGCGCGGAGCGACTACACGACGTTCGAGGGCGAGCTGCGGGTACCGGAATGGCGCGAGGGCGAGCCGTTCCTGGGAGAGCCCGTGCTGCTCTACAACGCCGAGCCGGTGAGCCCGGAGGCGGGGCCCGGATATCGGAGCTATGTCGTCGCCGGCATGGTTCTTCATCCCAACGCAAAACGCGTCTACTCGATTGGGGAGGCGCTGCGCGTCCACGTTCCGGTCATGGGTGGGTCCGAGGATGACGAGCTCCGTTTGCGGATATTCCCCGCGGGTGACCGCGACGTGCCGCTCGTATCCGAATCGACGCCGCTTTCGGAGTATCGAGATCGTCCCGTCCTCGAGATATGGGACCTGCCGGAATCCGTTGGTGGCCGGTATCGGCTCCGAGTCGACCTCGTCGATGGGTCGGGAGACATCGCGGCGAGCCAGGTCTCCGACTTCGACGTGAGTCCGCGCAACACGGTTCCGCGCCCCTGGGCGATGTACGGCACGAATGACTTCGCACATCCGGCCGCCGTGCTCGCCACCCTCGGAAATCAGTACGACGAGAAAGGCGATCGGGCGCGAGCGATGGAGCTGTTCGGGCAAGCGCTGGAGCAGCAACCGGACTTGACGGAGGCCCGCGTGCCGCTCGCCCGCATCTACCTCGATCGCGGCGACGCCTCCGGCGCCATCGGCCTTCTCGAGCCGATCTACCAGGAAAACCCGGAGAGCTACGAGGTGGTCGTGCTCCTCGGCGGGGCGTACCACCGAATGGGTGAGCCCGCACGAGCAGTGGAGTTTCTCGAGCAGGCGCTTCGACTCCGCGGAGCCGACCCCCAGGTCCTCAACCTTCTCGCTTCCTGCGAGGCCGAACTGGGCAACGTGCCCGGGGCCATCGAATATCTGGAGCGCTCTCTGGAGCTCCTGCCTGATCAAGACGACGCCCGGGAGCACTTGAGGCAACTCAAGAGCGTCTCGGGGAAGGGGAATCGGATCCGTGATGAGGGCGTAGAACTCCGCCCATCTCACTGAGACGCGATCGGAGCTTCGACGCGCGGCTGGAGATAACAGCCTGGGAAGTGCAGTTCCGGGATGGTGCACGTCTCGGCCCCACGCCACCATGCGGAGCGACGCGCTGGCAAGGGAACGCCGACCTCCGGTCGGCACAGCCCGCCGAAGGCGGGCGGCGGGAAGGACCCCCAGTTCCGAGGTGGTTCCTTCTCGGCCGGAACCCCGGCGTTCAGCGTCATCCGGACGGGTGCGTGGTACACGCCTTTCGCTGCGCTTCGCGCAGCGGTGCCGGCCCCCACCGGGAGAACTGGCCAGAGGTCGGCGTTCCCGTGCCGACGCGCCATCCGCTCTGTTGAGGGCTCGGCGCAACTGCATTTTCACAGCAACTGGGCCGCCTGGGTTTCACCACAGGCTGCTAAGGCAGCGCTACAACAGCAGGCTCATGAAACCGACGACGAGGGCAACGATGAGCGCCGCCTGCGCCATCAACGCTCCGAACATCCACTTGATGAGCCTCACCTCGCGCTCGGCGATCTCGCGCCGCAGATTGGCCTCGGTATTGGCCAGGTCTGCCTTGGTGGCGAAGTCGGCGAGATCCGCTTTGGTGGCGAAGTCGGCGAGATCTTCCTTCCTGACCATGATCTCCCTCGCCTGCCGCATCTCCGTGAGCAGCGGCTGCAACTGAGCGGCGACGGTTTCCGAGGTCATGGTGTGCAACCGTTGTTCGGCAGTATCCCATAGACGCAATTCCGGCTCGTTCCTTCTCACGTGCTACGGGTGATGGGGAAAAGTCGGCGGGAGGAGGCCACCTCCCGGCGGTGAGCCGTGCCGTCCGGTTGGGACGAGGCATCCGCGCCCGACTTACGGGGTACGCTGTGCCCGAGGCAGGATCATCACCATGGCAAAACCAAACGGCCAGAGTTCGGCGCGGGCGCCGCGCTCCTCCCGTAGTTCCGGCGGCTTCACCCGCCGGCAAGTGCTCGCCGGCGCCGGCGCGGCAGCCCTGTCGCTGGAGCCAGGGCGCCTTCGCGCCGCGGCAACGTCAGGCAAAGGGTTGCCCGCGCCGCAGGCCGGGACGGTCGTCTTCACGAACACCACCGTCGCCAACCCCGATGCGGTACGGAACGACGTGGCGCTCGCGGTCACGGGCGACCGGATCGCAGCGATCGGCCCGACCGATGCGGTCCTTGCCGACCATCCCGGCGCCGAGGAGTACGACGGGCGCGGCAAAGCCCTCTTCCCGGGCCTGATCAACTGTCACGCCCACATGCGGGCGGTCATCGCGCGCGGTTTCAACGAGGACTTCGGCTTCCCGAACACCGCGAATCTCGCGATCTCGCCCGCGAGCCTCCTCGAGGGTGAGGAAGGCAATCTCATGGTGCAGGTGGCCGCGCTCGAGGCCATCCGCACCGGGACCACCACCATTGTCGAGTACACCGGGAACATCCAGCGCCAGGCGGCGGCACTCGCCGACTCCGGGCTCCGCTGCGTCTTCGCGGAAGGGATCCGCGACGCCGAAAACGTTCCCGGCCCGATGTCCACGCGGGCGCTGGCGGAGGGGGTCAGCGAGACCCCCAGGTTCTCGGAGAGGCTGCGGGACGAGGGAATGCAGCGCATCAACGACCTGTTCGCCACCTGGCATGGCGAACGGGCGGGCCGCATCTCGGTGTTTCCGGCGGCCGGGCTCACCGAGACTTCGTCGCCCGAGTTGCTGCGGGCCGTGCGCGAGTTTGCCGAGACGCACGATCTCGGTTACACGATCCACCTGAACCAGAGCCGTGCCGAGTACGAGTTCATGGTCATGCACCATGGCCTCCGTCCGGCGGAGTACCTCGACCGGCACGACTTTCTCGGTCCCCGGCTGTTCGCGGCGCATGCCCGCTACGTCAACCACGAGGAGGTCGAGCTACTCGGCAAGTCCGGCACCATCATCGCGCACCAGGCGGGGATGGCGGCGAACCGCGGAATCAGCCCGCCGATACCGGAGCTGCGGGCGGCTGGTTGCCCCATCGCCCTCGGTACCGACAACAACACCAACGATGTCTTCGAGGTGATGCGCATCGCTCTGTTGACGGAACGGATCCGGCGCAATCGCGACGGGGACGAGGTTCCCGGCCTCCAGCCCCAGCCGGAGGACATCCTGGCGGACGCCACCCAGGGGGGCGCGCAAGCGGTCCAGCAGGCCGACGTTCTCGGCACGCTGGAAGTCGGCAAAAAGGCCGACCTCCTGGTGGTGGACACGCAGCGGGCGCACCTCGTGCCGGCGGGACGCATCATCTCCGCGCTGGTTCACAGCGGGCACCCGGGCGACATCGAGTCCGTCATGGTGGACGGACAGTTCGTCATGCGCGACCACACGGTCCTCTCCATGGACGAGGAAAGCATCATCAGGGAAGCCAACGCGGTCGGCCGGAGGATCTGGAGCAGGGTGCTCGAGGCGAGCCCGCTCAACGTGCCCCGACTTCCGCGCCCCTGACCGGCCTTCGGCCGGCGATGCCGGCCGGGGGGAAGCCCGCGGTCCCTCGCCCGGCGCGCCCTAGGAGCCTGCGTCGCAGGAGTTGTGGGGATGGGGCGTAGATACGTTCGGAACCAAGCCGGCATCCGGGTTGGGGAGTAATCTCGGCGCCAGCAACCGGTTGGGGGTGGCCGAAACGGCACCAATGCGGCGTATTTCCGGTTGGAACCCGCTGCGAGCGGTCTCGGGGTGTGCCATCAGGCGGTTCTCAGCGCTCCGATCCGCTTGATGTTCAAGGCCAGGCACACCAGGTTCCACTCGGCCTGCACTTTCGCCAGACCCCGGAAGCTGAAGCGGCGAAAACCCAGCACCTCCTTGATCCAGCCGTTCGGCGCTTCGGACAACCACTTCCGTCGGGCGTAGCGAGCCCGGCCCGCCTCCGTCTCCAGCTTCTTCTTCATCCGATCCGTCGCCGGGCGTGTCGCCGGATCCACCGCCGCCTGCTTCTTCCCCTCCCGGCCCAGCGCCACGTACCCCGCAATGCCGCGCTCCTCCAACTCCCGAAGGTTCGCCTCGCTGACATATCCCGCATCCGCCAGAACCTCCTCCGGCTTCGCTCTCAGGGTCTCCTCCACCGCGTCCAGCATGGGAAGCAACTGCTCCACATCGTTGGCTCCCGCTCCCACGCTCGCCCCCACCACGATCTGGTTCTCGTCATCTACCGCCGTCTGCGCGTTGTAGCTCTGCTGAAATCCCTCCGTGCTCGTCTTCATGATCCGGCTCTGGGGGTCCGTGAAGTTGCTCTGCGCCTTCGGTTCCGGCTCCCCATACGGGCGCTTGTAGGGTCTCCCGCCTTTCGCCGGGCGATCCTGCCCCGGCTGCCGGCCCCGCTCGTCGTCCGCCCGCCGCTGCGCCGCCTCCAACCGCTCCCGCGCCGCCTCGATCGCCTTCAGCCGATCCTCCCGCCGCCGCAGCTCCGCCGGCAACGCCTCCCCCCGCACCTCCTTCCCAAAGCGCCGATCCTCCTCCTCATCCACCCGCGCCGCCCGCGCCGTCAACTCCTCGATCTCCTCCTTCAGCCGCGCCTCCTCCCGAACCATCCGGTCGTAACTCATCGCCTTCCGCTTGCTCGCGTTCGCCCGGACCTTCGTCCCGTCGATCGAAAGCGTCCCCAACCGAACCAGCCCCATCTCTCGCGACGTCCGAACCACCTCCAAAAACAACGCCTGAAAGTGCCGCAGATGACGCCGCCGGAACTCACAGATCGTCCGATGCTGCGGAAAGTTCCCCGCCGCCAGCATCCGAAACGCAACGTCCTCCTCCAACTTCCGCGCAATCCTCCGAGAAGAAAAAACCCCCGTCGCATACCCGTAGATCAACACCTTCACCATCATCGTCGGCGAATACGGCGCGTTCCGACGGCCGTCCCCCTCATACCGCGCGTAAAACGCCGCAAGGTTCAGCTTGTCCACCACGTCGCTCACCTGGTGCGCCAGGTGCCCCTCCGGAACCCAGTCCTTCAGCTTCACCGGCATCAACAGAATCTGATCCGGCTGGTAAGCACGAAACCTCGTCGGCATCACCCGTCTCCTCAACCACGGCTCCCAACAACGGAAACCGTCATAAAACACACTATATCAAAGACTTATACGCACATTATCCCCCCCCATCACAACCCGCCCCCAACTCGAATCCGTCAACGTAACGACTTTCTGCGGCGCAGACTCCTAGAGCGTTCTGAGGAAGGCGATCAGGGCGGGGAGGTCGGTGGTTTGAACCTCGAGGTCGAACCCGGGATGGACCTCGAAGACCTCTTCGAGAGATTTCGCCGAGCCGTCGTGGAGGAGGGCCCGCCGGAACTTCACCCCCCGCAACGAGGGCGGATTGAACCGGTTGTTGCCCACCTCGTCCGTGAGTCCCACGTTGTGCGCTCCCGGTGAGGTGTAGACCGGAGCGGTGTGGCAGCGGTTGCAGGTGTAGCGGTCGAACGCCTCCCGCCCCGCGGCGATGAGCGCCGTTTCTCCCGGTTCGCTGACTTCGGGTAGTTCGAGCGTCCGCAGGTAGGCGGCGAGGTCGTCCACTTCCCCGTCTGCGAGTTCGCGCCCGCGGAGCGTCGTCCGGACGGACTTTTCCACCTGATCCTCGAGCTGGCGGATCTGCCCGTCCCAGGCCCACGGTTTCGTGTCGGCCACTCCGAGCAGCGAGAGAACGCGCTTCGGCGCGCCGTATTGGCCGTCGCCGAGCGTGTCGGAGAGACGGTGGTTGGTGTGCCCTCCGGTGTGGCAACTCGCGCAGCTCATCCACCCGCGAAGCGACAGGGTGGCGTCATGAAAGAGAAGCTCGCCACGTTCCGCGGCGGTGAGGGGAGCCGCCGGGCCGAGCGGCACGCGGGCCAACTCGGTCTGCAGTTCGAGCGAGACCACCGAAATCTCATCGGAGCGCGTGTTCGCCACGTAGAGGAGGCCGTCCCCGAGTTCACTCCTGCCGGCGGCGATCGCCGAAGGACCCTGGCCGACCCGCGCGTGGCTCATCCGCCGGGCGTCCGCGGCGCCGAACGCCAGCCGACCGACCCCGGACAAGGCGATGACCAACTCGCCCTCCGGCGAAGCGACCATCGCCGCCGGATCCCCCGACGGAATGAGGACGTCGCCGAGATCGATGACCCGGGTTCGCCGGACGAGGCGCGGGTTGCCGGAGACGAGGTCATCCACCGGCAGCAGGCTGACGCTGTTCGTGATGAACACCCCCCAGCGGATGTCGTCCGAGGTGGTGTGCATGCCGGAATGGAGCTCCTGGTGGGCGATCGCCAGCCGTCCATCCGGAAGGAGCGTCAGGCCCCTGAGGTTGTGACTGCTCAGCTCGGTGACGCGGAGCAATTCGCCGCCGGCAACCGAAACCACCGCGAGGCCTCCGCTGAAGGCGTCGGCCACGAGCAGTTGCCGGTCGTCGAGGAACAGCAGTTCCTGCGGTTCGAAGGGCAGCTCCGCGGTCCAACGCGGGGTCCTCAAACCTTCAAGAACCCCGTCGGGGCCTCCGAGGTCGTGGTACTGCACCCGCCGTGACCAGAGACAGGAAACGACCAGCGCCGAGTCCCTTGAGATCGCGCGGATCGGATACCGGCAGGTCGGGATGGCCGCTTCCACTTCGAAGAGCGGCTTTCCGGCGGCGGCCGGGAAGGGACCGGGAGCGGTCCAGGGTCCGTCCCCGGGGCGCAGCAGGAGGAGTTCGTGTGCGTCGTGGTCGAGCGCGAGCAACCGGCCGCTCCCGTCCGGCAGCGGCGTCAGCGCGGCGATATTGCGGCCGACCGGCGCCTCTCCCAGCAGGGTGAGATCGTCGGTGCGGATGACGCTGACCGTTCCGGTGCGGTTGCCGACAACCAGCACCTCGCCCGCCGGGGTGGCCGGGAGCAGGGCGACGGCCTGCGGACGGCGCGGTCCCGCGGCTCTGGCCGGGTCCGGGGACGAGGTGTGGGCGGCCGCGGGATGGGCCCATCCGAGTCCGACCCAGAGCGCGGTCGCGGCGAGGCCGAGCGCCAGCGCCCCGCCGCGTCGTCCCGGGAACGAATTGGGCATTTCCTGCATTGTATGGCGGGTTCGGACAAGACCCGTTTTTGGGCGCCGCCCGAGGCTAGAATTCGCGGTCCTTATACAACCGATCCGAGGTACCTCGAATGACCGAACCGATCATGATCGAGGCGTGCGATCTCAGCAAATTCTACGGGCCCTTCGTGGCCGTCGAGAGCGTGCGCTTCGCGATTCCCAGGGGCCAGATCGTGGCGTTCCTGGGGCCGAACGGCGCCGGGAAGACCACCACGATGAAGATGCTGACCGGCTATCTCGCGCCAAGCGCGGGAACCGCCCGGATCGCCGGCCTCGATGTCCACAAACAGCGTCTCGAAGCCGCCCGCCGGCTCGGCTACCTGCCGGAGAACGGTCCGCTCTACCCGGACATGACTCCGGCGGAGCTGCTCCGGTTCTTCGGGGAGGCCCGCGAAATCCAACCGACGGCCCTGCCCGGCCGGATCAAGGAAGTGGCCGCCCTCTGCGCGCTCGATGAGGTGATGGAAAAGCCCATCGGAAAGCTGTCCCGGGGATTCCGCCAGCGCGTCGGAGTGGCCCAGGCGTTGCTGCACGACCCGGACGTGCTCATCATGGACGAGCCGACGGCCGGCCTCGATCCCAACCAGATCCGGGACTTCCGCTACAACATCCGCCATCTGGGCGCGGGCAAGACCGTCCTCATCTCCACCCACATCCTTCGCGAGGTGGAAGCGGTGGCGGACCGGGTGCTCGTGGTGAACGGGGGCCGGCTGGTGTTCGACGGGGTTCCGTCGGATCTCGAAAGGGACGGCTCGATGGAGGACACCTTCTACGAACTCACCGGTCTTGCCGCCGGAGTCGAAGCTGCCGGAAACGCAGCGACGGTCGCCTCGCCAGCGGCGGGCGCCTCGCCGGCGGAGGTTGCCTGATGTCCCCGCTAGCAAAGACCGGCCTCGTGGAAATCCCGAAAGTCCGCCGCGGAATAGTCGCGGCCCTCATGCGGCGGGACCTCCGCATGTACTTCTCGAATCCGTCGGGCTACGTCTTCCTGACCCTTTTCATCCTGCTGAGCGCCGCCGCGGCGTTCTGGCAGGACCGGTTCTTCCTGAACAACCTGGCGAACCTCGACCAATTGAACGGGCTGTTCCCGTACATCCTGCTCTTCTTCATCCCCGCCCTCACCATGTCGGTATGGGCCGAGGAGAAAAAGCTCGGGACGGACGAACTGTTGCTCACGCTGCCGGCGACCGATGTGGAGATCGTGCTCGGCAAGTACTCGGCGGTCCTCGGCATCTACGGCGCGGCGCTCGCCCTCTCGCTGAGCCACGCGCTGGTGCTGATGTTCCTTGGCAGTCCGGACTGGGGCCTGCTCTTCGCCAACTACCTCGGGTACGCCCTCCTCGGGGCGGCGCTCGCGGCGGCCGGGATGGTGGCATCGCTGCTCACCTCGATCCCGACGGTAGCGTTCATCCTGGGGGCGGTGGCGGCGGCCGTTCTGATTCTGCCCGGGCTCCTTTTCGGCAGTTTCAGTCCCTGGCTCGCCCGGGTGGTGGAGCCGGTTTCGGCGATCTACCACTTTGACGAGTTCGGACGCGGGGTGATCCCGATCACCTCGGTGCTCTATTTCGCGGCCGTTACGGGCTTCTTTCTCTACCTGAACGTTCTGCTCATCGGGAAACGCCACTGGCCCGCTGCCGCGGACGGATACCGCATGTCCACCCATCACGCGGTGCGGGCGGTTTCGGTGGCGCTGGCGCTCCTGAGCGCCATCGTCCTCATGTCGCGGCTGGGGTTCCGTCTCGACACGACCGCCGAGCGGCTCCACTCGCTCTCCGGCGAGACCCGCGAGTTGCTGCGCGCGCTGCCCGACGACCG
Source organism: Candidatus Marinacidobacterium sp. (assembly GCA_965250045.1). Taxonomy (GTDB): domain Bacteria; phylum Acidobacteriota; class Vicinamibacteria; order Marinacidobacterales; family Marinacidobacteraceae; genus Marinacidobacterium. The sequence continues at coordinate 756,528 of OZ252286.1, read as the reverse complement.
GCCGGTCTTCGTGCAGGCCTATCTGAGCCCGGAGGTTCCCGAGCCGCTCGTCCAGACCCGCGCGACGCTGATGAGCGTTCTCCGCGAAATGGAATCGGTGAGCGGGGGCCGGGTTCAGGTGCTCATCGAGGACACGGAACCATTCACCGCATCCGCCCGGGATGCCCGGGAGAAGTTCGGCATCATGCCGAGGGCGATTCCCAGCGTGACCTCGGCGCGGACCGGGGTGAGCGACGTGTTCATGGGGGTGGCGTTCACCCGGGCCGCCGAGGAGCAGGTGATCCCGTTCTTCGACCGCGGCCTGCCGGTGGAGTACGAGCTCGCGCGCAGCATCCGGGTGGTGGCGAACACCGAGAAGAAGCGGATCGGAGTCATCTCCAAGGAACTTCGCATCTTTGGCGGCCTCGACTTCCAGACCATGCGGAGTTCGCCGGAATGGTCGGTGGTCGACGAACTGCGCAAGCAGTACGAGGTGGTGCAGATCCAGCCCAATTCGATGATCACCGAGGAGGTGGACGGCATCCTGGTGGTCTTGCCCTCGACCCTCGCCGACGACGAGATGAACAACGTCACGGATTTCATCCGGGCCGGGGCGCCCGCCCTGCTGCTGGTGGATCCGCTGCCGGTGGTGAACATCGGCCTCGCTCCCTCGGAGCCGCCGGGAGCGGCGCAGAACCCGTTCATGCAACAGGGCCAACCCCCGCCGACCCCGAAGGGGAACATCCAGTCCTTCCTGGCGAATCTCGGGATCTCGTGGGATCCGGGCGGAATCGTGTGGGACGCCTACAACCCGCATCCGGATCTGGGGCACCTCCCGCCGGAGGTGGTCTTCCTCGGTGAGGGAAGCGGCAATCCGGAGGTCTTCGCCGATGCCTCGCCGGCGAGCGCCGGACTCCAGCAGGTGGTGCTCATCTATCCGGGGTTCTTCGAACCGCTGGCCGGATCGAGCGCGGAGTTCCAGCCGCTGCTCACCACCGGAGACGTCTCCGGGGTCCTCCCCTACTTCCAGATGGTGCAGCGGAACTTCCTGGGTTCCCAGTTGAATCCGAACCTGCCGCACCGACCGGATCCCATGACCTACGTCGTCGCCGCCGAGGCGCGGACCTTCCGCCCCGATTCGGATGCGGCCACGGGCGATGAAGATCCGTCCGAAACGGTGGAGGCGGACAGCACCCGCGTCATCGCGATCGCGGACCTCGACTTCATTTCGGAGCAGTTCTTCGACCTCCGCCGCATCGGACCGCCCAACCTGAACTTCGACAACGTGTCGTTCTTCCTGAACGCCATGGACGTCCTGATCGGCGACGAATCCTTCGTGGCGCTCCGGAACCGCCGGGTGCGCCACCGGACCCTCGAAGCGGTGGAGTCCCGGGTGCGGGCGTTCACCGAGCAGCGGAGCCGCGACGAGGACGAGGCGGAAACCAGCGCCCAGGACGCCCTTCGCCAGGCGCAGGAACGGCTCGACCGTCGGGTCGCCGCCGTTCAGGAGCGCGACGATTTGGACGCTCAAGCCAAAGCGATCATGGCGCGCAACCTTCAGGAGGTGGAAAACCGCCGGTTCAGCGTGCTCGAAGCCAACATCAACGCCGAGAAGGACGCCCAGATCCGGGCCAGCGAGGAGCGGATGGAGGCGCAGGTCCGCCGCATCCAGAGCGGCATCCGCACCGCCGCGGTGCTGCTGCCCCCGATTCCGGTGTTCCTGCTTGGGATCTTCACCTTCATGCGACGGCGAAGGGCCGAGTTCGAGGGGGCGGCGGCGGCGCGCCGCCTTCGCCAGCGGTAGGCCAGGAGGAGAGGAAAGATGACCGAATCACAGCCCGCCCGTGAAACCGCGGACGTAGCGAAGCAGGACCAGAGGCCCGCCGGGCCGGAACTCCGGCGGACACAGACCATTGCCGGTGCGGCCTTGTTGTTGACCGTGCTGGCCGCGGTCAGCGCCCCGAGGAACCCCGAGCCGAGCGACTTCGTGGATCTCGGAGAACGCTTCTTCCCGAACTTCGAGGATCCCGAGGAGGCCATGTCCCTCGAGGTGATCGAGTTCGACGAGGCCACCGCCGAGGCCATCCCGTTCCGGGTCCAGAACCAGAACGGGATCTGGACCATTCCCAGCCACCACGACTACCCGGCCGACGGCATGGACCGGCTGGCGCAGACCGCCGCCGGAATCATGCTGCTCGAGAAGGACGACTTCCGCTCCGAGAACGTCGCCGACCATCCCTCGCTCGGAGTGGTGGATCCGCTCGACGAGGGCGCCGTTTCGCTGGTCGGGCGGGGGCGGCGGGTCACCGTGAAAGCCACCGGCGACCGGGTGCTCGCCGACCTCATCATCGGACGGCAGGTGCCGGACCGGGAAGGCTCCTATTTCGTCCGGGTTCCCGGGCAAAAGCGCGTCTATGTCTCGCAGCTCGGAGTGGACATCTCGGCGCAGTTCGGGGACTGGATCGAGCGCGACCTGCTGCTTATGGACCGGAACCGCGTGGACGCGGCGGTTCTCGAGGACTACACGATCAACGAGCGCACCCTGCGGGTGGACCGGCGCGGACGGCTCGCGTTCTCCAAGGAGGACGGCGAGTGGACCGCGGAAGGCCTCGACGCGGACGAGGAAGTGGATTCCTTCGAAACGAACGAGTTGCTGCGCGCGGCCGACGAGTTGGAAATCGTGGGCGTCCGGCCCAAGCCCGACGGAATCGCCGCGACCCTGACGGGCGATACCGCCGGCGTTTCGAATGCGGACATCCTGTCCTTGCAGAGCCGGGGCTACTACCTCACGCAGGGGGGCAACCTGCTCTCCAACGAGGGGGAGGTTCGGCTCGAAACCGACGAGGGCATCCGCTACACGCTGCGGTTCGGGGAAGTGGTCTACGGCCGGGACGAGGACGTGAGCGCCGGCAGCGAGGAAGAGGACACGGAGGCCGCGGCTTCATCCGGTCCCGCGGAGAACCGCTACCTCTTCGTGACCGCGGAGTTCCAGCCCGCGCGGTTCCCCGAGCCGCCGCGGCCGGCGAACCGGGACTACCAGGACAAGCGGTCGGACGAGCTCACCGACGAGGACCGGGAGAACCGCGACCTCGCGCGGGCCTGGGACCGCTGGGAGGACGATGTCGAGAAGGGCCGGGAACTGGAGGAGACCCTGACCCGGCGCTTCGCCGACTGGTACTACGTCATCTCCCAGGACAGCTTCGAGAACATCCGCAAGACCCGCGACGACCTGGTCCGCGACCAGAGCTGAGGGGTGTGTGTGGCCTCCGGCTTCAAGTCGCTCCTGTCTTACGTCGAGCGCAGACACGCCGAATTGGTCGGCGCGGACCTGGGGAACGCCGGCCAGTCCTCCCGGTGGAAACCGCCTCCTACAGAACGCCCCTGATCCTATAGGGGGCCTTCAGACCGGCATCGCTGCCCGCAGGGCAGCGGAAACGCGGACTGCCCGGTCCTGGTCGACGGCTCGCGACGGCGGGACCGCCGACCTCCGGTCGGCATCTGACACGATGCAGTAGGATTGTCGCACTTTCCGACTACGAGGAAACTTCAGACCGATGCAAATGACGAGACTGCGCGCCAAGAATCAGATCACCCTTCCCGCGACTATCGTGGCGGCGACTGGCCTCCGGGAGGGTGACATCCTGCGCGTCACCGCCGATCAGGGTCGCGTCATCATCACGGCTCAGGAAGTACGCGAGCGCGGCCGAACCTACACGATGTCCGGCCTGCTTGGAGCCGCCTCCGGGCTTTACGACTCCGTGGCCGACGTTGACGCGGAGGTCGCGGCCAGCCGCGCCGAGTGACCCCGCTGGACATTCCGCTAGGCCGCCGCGTTTACCTCGATGCCAATCTCTACATCTACCTCTTCGAGGGTATCCCCGAGTACCGCCAGCTCCTGGCTGACCTGACGGCGGAGATCGACCGGCGAGACATCGCCGTCATCGCGAGCGAGTTGATCTTTGTCGAACTCTTGCCGCGGCCGCTACGGGACGGCCGGCGCGCCCTTGTCGCCTCCTATCTGGAATTGATGCAGCGAACGCCGCGGATCACATTGGTGCCGGTGGATCGCCGCGTGATCGAGCGCGCCGTTCAGCTTCGAGCCGATTTAGGCCTCCGTTCCATGGACGCGCTGCATCTGGCGACCGCGCTCGTCCACGACTGCGAGACGTTTCTCACAAACGACCAACGTCTCAACGCCGCCGACCAGATCCGGGTGTTGACACTGCGCGAGCTGGCCGGCACCCAGTTCAGCGAGGGCTGAAGCGGACCTACGACGGATGGGGAGAAGCTGATTGAGGTGGTGTTGCCACGAGAGGTGGAGGGGCGAGGGATGGCCGTGGCAGATGGAATGAACGCCCCCGCCGGGAGCACTGGCCGGTGTTCCCGGCTCCCGCGCCCTCAGCGGCCCGCGCGAGCGAGCGCCGCCTCGCAGTGCGCGGCGTCTTCCGTCCGTCCGCTGTCAGCGAGCACCCCGCAGGCGTCCTCGAGCGCCGGGCGCACGATGGGCGCGAGCTCTTCGCCCGCTTCGATCATTGCCGCCCATCCACTCACCGCTTCGATCAGATGGACCAGTGCTTCCCGTTCACCGAAGCGGTGGAGCGCCCGTCCCAGGCGGTAGTGGATCAGGGGATCGTCCGGGTCCTGTTCGAGTGCGAGCCGGTAGGACTCGATGGCGCGCTTGATGTCGCCGGCGTCGTCGAAGGCGACGCCCGTCCGGTGGTGGGTTTCGGCGCGGGAGGCGCGCCGATCGTCCTCGGCCGCGCGCGCCGCCCGCACCGTCTCCGGATCTTCCGAGAGAAGGGCCGCGATATCGCGGTGTTCCTTCTTCTGCGCCAGGCTGAGGGCGGTCTCGCCGTTCATGGCCGTCACGGTCGGGTCGGCACCCGCTGCCAACAGCAGCCGTACCGCCTCCGTCTGTCCCCGGTCCACCGCGCTCAGGAGCGGAGTCGCTCCCCAGCGGGCTGCCGCGTTCGCGTCGGCGCCGGCTTCCAACAGGAGTTCCATCGTGCCGAGATGGCCCCCCATCGCGGCCCGGTTGAGCGGGGTGATGCCGTTTTGCGCCGGATCGTTCACATCGGCCCCCTGCTCGATGAGGAAGGCCACGAACCGCTCCCTCCCGAGCACTGCCGCCACGTGGAGGGCGGTCATCCCGTTCGGCGCCTTGGCGTCCACCGCCATGCCGCCGTCGATTGCGCCGGTCATGACTTCGAACTCGCCGTCCCGGACCGCGTTGAGAACCTCCTCCAACTGCGGGTCGAGCCGGGGCGGCTGGGCTCCGGCGGCTGGCGCGGCGAGCAACCCCACGCTGGCGATCCACAATCCCACCCATCTCCGTGGATGGTTGAGCGAGGCAAGAGTCATCAGGGCAGGTTCTCGAAGGGATTCACCGCGGTGACCCCGAGCGGCCTGAAGTGTCTGAGGTTGCGCGTCAGGACCGTCAGGCCCCGACTCTCGGCCGTTGCCGCAATGGCGACATCGGCGAAACCGGGTGTGTGGCCGACGGAGCGCGCTCGATCCAGCAGTGCCCCGGCGACCTGGGCAGCGGCGAGATCGAATGGCATCACCCGGTCGCCATAGAGATGGAGGACGAGTTCAAGCCAGGCCTTCAGATCATTGGCGCGTCCCGTTCGCCCGGTTCGGGCGACCTTGGCGATCCGGGAAGCGATCTCGGCCACGGTCACCGCCGACAGGAAAAGTTCAGCGGAATGCGCCTCCATCCACTCCGTGAATGCCGGAGGCCGCCGCCCGCCGGCAGGGGCTCCTGACGACACGACATCGGTATCCACCAGGTACACGCGGTTCCCCTAGAAGGAAACACCCCGCGGCGGAGTCGGGTCACGCGGCGGGATGTCGCCCTCCTCCAGAGGCACTGAAAGAAGGATGCGGCCCAACGAGGGGACCTGACGGAGCCGGTTCCATTCCTGGACCCCGAGAAGGACAGCGCTCGGTTTCCCGTGGCGGGTAATGATCGCCGTCTGTCCCTGGATCGCCCCTTCGATCAGCGCCGACAGTTTGGCTTTGGCGTCGCGTAGCCGAATCTCCTGCATGGCATCCTCCCGGTGTGACCAATGTAGTCATTATACCGTCGGATTCCTCAGGACCCGACGCATCGTTCGTCACCCAGGGGGGACAATCCGGCATCCCGGTAGAATGGATTTCATGAGTGCTCGCGCCCCCACGGGAAGAGCCGGCGGTGAGCAAACGAGCAGCCGTCGCAGGTTCCTGAAGAGTTCCGGCGCTGTCGTTGCCGCGGTAGCGGCGCCCGCCGGCGCCGCGACGGCGGCGGCGCAGGAAGCCCAGTCCCTTTCCCCCTCGCTGGACCTTCCCCTGCTCCAGGCTTTCGCCGAGGCGGTGCTGCCGGAGGAGATCGGACCGGACGGAGTCCGGGACACGCTCCGCGACTTCGTCACCTGGATCAACGGCTTCGAGCCGGTGGCCGAATTGCCGCATCCCTACCTGTCGTCCGTCGAGGTGCGGTACGGGCCGGCGCATCCGGCGCCCCGTTGGGCGGCGCAGCTTCAGGCGCTCGACCTGTTGGCGACCAAACAGCACGGCGCCGCGCTGGCCGAGCTTTCGCTCGAGGCGCGCCGCAAGCTGGTTGCCGCCGATCTCGAGCGTCACGGGGCCGAGGAGAACTTCCCGCGGCCGGCGTACGCCGGTCACGTCGCGGCGGGGCTGCTTGCCCGGTTCTATTCGCGGCCGCAGGCCGCCGATCTGGCCTACGGGGTCCGCATCAATGCCGCCGCCTGCCGCGACCTTGCTTCCGGCGCGGACCTGCCAGCGCCCCTCACCGCCACGGAGGCCTAGCAGCCTGTGAACAAAGTTACGCGGCGTTCGGTCGGCGATGCATCCCGGCTGGACCGCGACGCGTCGCGTCGCTCATCGTTGCGCTTCGGTCGAAATACACTTGGGCCAGTTCTCCCGGTGGGGGCTCTTCCCTTGCGCGCCTTGCCAGCCGGGCCCCCACCGGGAGAACTGGGCCTCACCGGCCTCGGCGCTCACGTCACCTTGTCCACAGGCCGCTAACATGCCCCAGGTCATCGAAGCCGATGTCGTCATCATCGGTGGCGGAATCAGCGCCGCCATGGTGGCGGAGCGCGTCGCCGAGGACACGTCGGCCAGCATCGCGGTGATCGAAGCGGGGAACCGGATCTTCGACTTCGAGAACCGGTTCAACACCCGCCGCCGCTTCCTCGACTACGGGGAAAACCCGTACCACGGCGACCACATCCCCGGATACGACTGCAAGAACGCCCAGTCGCGCTCCATGTCCGTCGGCGGCCTCGCGATGCACTGGGGGGGCACGACTCCCCGGTATTCGCCGGAGGACTTCCGGGTGAAGAGCCTCTTCGGCGTCGGCCGCGACTGGCCGATTTCCTACGAGGATCTCGATCCCTTCTACCAGGAGGCGGAAGAGCGGATCGGGGTCGCGGGGGAGCAGGGGCCGCCTGAATACGACCCGCGCTCCGGCGGTTACCCGATGGAGCCGCTTCCCACGTCCTACAACCTGACGCTTGCCCACGAGTGGGCCGAGAAGTCGGGGATTCCCTACTGGCGCAATCCGGTCTCCAAGAACTCGCGCCCGTGGCGGGGACGCCGCGAGTGCGTCCGCTGCGACACCTGCTCGATCTGTCCCACCGGCGCCAAGTACAGCCCGGACTTCACGTTCCGGAGTCTCCTCGACGCGGGCCGGATCACGCTCCACGACCGCACCATGGTGCGGCGGCTCGTGCCCCGGGCCGATTCCGACGCCATCGAACAGGCCGAAGCGTTCCACCGGGACGATCCGGATGACCCGGTCACGATCCGCGCCCGGCACTTCGTGCTCGCCGCCGGCTACGCCTGGTCGTCCCATCTGCTGCTGCAAAGCGCCGGGGGACGCTTCCCGGACGGCTTGGCGAACCGCTCCGGAACGGTGGGACGGTTCATCACCGGCCACCGCTGGGTGAACGCCTTCGTATCGGTGCCGATGCGGCTCTATCCGGGGGTCTACCGGCAGGACAGCTTGCTCTCGAAGCGCTTCCAGCACAAGGACGACGAGGCCCAGCCCGACGGGAAATACATCCGCCACGATCTCCGCATCTGGGAATCGGATGTCGGCAAACGGGCGCGTCTTCGGGACGACGACGGAAATCTCCTGCTCGGCTCTGCCGGGCTTGATGATTGGCGTAAGCGCATCGAGACCGGTTCGCTCCGGATGCGGGGCTACTACGACGTGATCCCGGCGCGGGAAAGCGCCCTGACTCTGGAGTCCAACCGGAAGAACCCGTGGGGAGATCCGCTCCCGCGGATCGATTTCGCGGACGATCCGGTGTCCGCGGAACTCCGCGGCTATACCGAGCAGAAGATCGAGGAGCGTTTCCAGCGGATCCTCCAGGCGGGAGGCGGCGAACTCCTGAACATCTCTTTCGCGTCCGACTACGACCATCCGGGCGGCGGCTGCCGCATGGGGGATGACCCGAACGACAGCGTGGTGGATGGCTGGGGCCAGGCTCACGATCACGAGAACCTGTGGATCGCCGGCGCCCCCACGATCGTCTCCTCCGGGTGCAACAACGGCACGCTCACGTTCTCCGCGCTGTCGCTCCGCACCGCCTCCCGCCTCGTCTCCGAGCTCTGATGCCGGCCGGCAGCGGGCGCCGAGGTTTCGGTCCGGAACAATGATTTTGCGCCGGTTGCCTCCCCGCTTTCCGCTGTTCGTCGCTATCGGCTGCGTTCTCGGCGCCTGTGGCTCGGAATCTCCCGCGCCGCCGGACCCAAGACACGACGACATGCTGGTGCTCACGGCCGACCGGGTGCTCGACGGCCGCGGCGAAGTTCTGGTGGACCACGGAGTCGTGGTGCGCGAGGGGCGGATTGCGGCGGTCCTGCCCGAGGCCGACCTGCCTCAGGGTGAGCGCCTCGACTTTCCCGGCGCCACGATCCTTCCCGGATTCATCGACACCCACGTCCACCTGAGCTGGCACTTCGGCGAGGACGGCCGTTTGGCCCGCGGCGATGCGCCGGAGGTCACCGCCCTCCACGCCGTCGAGAACGGCATCCGGATGCTGGAGGCGGGCTTCACCACCGTGCAAAGCCTCGGCAATCCGGTGGACGGTCCGGTGCGCGACGCGATCGCGCGCGGGGTGGTCCCGGGCCCCCGGATCATCACCTCGCTGGGCTCGCTGAATGCGCGGACCGGCGGTCCGGAAGAAATGACCGCCGAGGTGCACCGCATGGCGGACGCCGGCGCCGACGCCATCAAGATCTTCGCCTCCGAGAGCAGCCGCGACGGCGGAGGGCCGACGCTCTCGCAGGAACAGCTCGACGCCGCCTGCGGGGCGGCGAACGAACGCGGCCTCCGGACCCTCGTCCACGCCCACGGTCCGGTGAGCGCGAGCCGCGCGGCGAACGCCGGCTGCACCACCATCGAACACGGCTCGCTCCTCGATCAGGCCACCCTCGACCTCCTCGCCGAGAAACGCCTGTTCTATGACCCGAACACCTACCTGATCGTCGCGAACTACCTCGAGAACAAGGACCGCTACCTCGGCATCGGGAACTACACCGAAGAGGGGTTCCGGCTGATGGAGTCGAACTCGACCGGCCGGATGGAGGTCTTCGGGAACGCCCTGGCCACCGAGGGGCTGCGGGTCGTCTTCGGCACTGACGCGGTCGCGGGCGCCCACGGCCAGAACATCCGGGAAGCCGTCGCGCGGGTGGAACAGGGCGGACAGCCGCCGGCCGATCTGATCGTGAGCCTGACGTCGCTGGCGGCCGCATCGCTCGGGCTCGGGGACGAGATCGGGACGGTCGCGGAGGGCTACGCCGCCGATCTGGTGGTGGTGGATGGCGACCCTGGCCAGGACGTCCGGGCGCTGGGCGAGGTGCGCCTCGTCGTGAAGGCCGGGCGGGTGCACCGTCCCGGGGCTGAATGAGGACCGGGCTCCTCGGCCACCTGGTTGCACCCCATGGCGCGGCCGCAGATGGGGCCGATGCTCGAATGGGGTGGACCGTCGGCTCGGTGACTACGCAGGATTCCCGGCGAGACGCAAGCTTGCTTGCCCTCCTTCCGAGGCCCGCGCTCCGGCGCGGGCTTTCGCGCGTTTGGGGGCCTTCTCAACAGCCTGTGGTGAAACCCGGGTGAGCGCCGAGAGCGGGGAGGCGCCCGGTTGACAAGGCGCGTGAGGGAGGAGCCCCCACCGGGAGAACTGGCCCGAGTGTATTTCGACCGAAACGCAACGCAGAGCGCCGCAAAGCGGCGCGGTTCAGGCGGGATGCATCGCCGCTCGAACGCCGCCTGGGTTTCACCACAGGCTGTTTACCTATCTGGCGGGCTGATGGCGCTGGTTTCGCCGCGGCCCGGGAACGACTCGTTCAGGCCGCGGATTGCCCGCGAAGCCAGTCCGCCAAGACCATCTTCAGCAGCGACTGATACGGCACGTCACGGCGATTGGCCTCACGTTTGAGTTCGGCGAGCAGCCAGCCGGGCATGCGGAGCGTGACGCGCGCGGTCGAAGGCTTGAGGTTCGGAAACACCGCCGGTCCCGGCCGGCTGAAGTCCACGAACCGTTCAAGCCGGTCGGCCTGGCTCTCCAGATACTCTGCCTCGTTCTTTTCTTTCTTCATCGCACCCACGTCCTGTGCTTGCGCGCCGTAGTCCACGCAGCAATCGGTTCGAATTCGCTGTGTTCGTACGGTGAACGGCACCGTGACGTGACGACCGTCGTCGGTGATTCCGATCAACCAGTATCGGTCCTCGCCCTGGGAATGGCCGAGATCCGGAAAGAGGGTCCCGCGTCCATTCAGGAACGTGCGCTCGACATCGCCGACCGTGAAGCCGCGGGTCTGCACCTTCGCCATGTTGCCTTCGTCCCACTCGAATCCAAGGATGGTGTCCATAACCATCATGCACATCGTAGCAATTACATCGCGCGAGCGGGCCCGGGGGACCCGGCCTCGTCTCGCGTGGCCAAGGCGTGGGGGAAGCGCTGCTCCGTCCGGGATCCGCTCGAACTCCATGCTTCCGGATGTGGGCGGGTAGCGCTCAAGAGAGCCGTACACTCCGGGGCCACCATGACCAGACGATCTCGACTTGGCTGCTTTTGTTTGTTCGTCGCTGCGACGGCGTCCTTCGCGGCCTGCGGAGGGGGTGGAGGCGCGAGTCCCGAACCAGCCGATGACGGGACGCTGGTGATCACCGCCGACCGGGTGCTCGACGGGCGGGGTGGGATGCTCGAAGGCCACGGGGTGGTGGTCCGGGACGGTCGAATCGCCGCGGTGTCCGCCGCGGCGGACCTGCCTGCCGGCCAGCGCCTCGATTTCCCCGGTGGGACGATCCTCCCCGGCCTGATTGACACCCATGTCCACCTCGACTGGCACTTCGGCGAAGACGGCAAGCTGGCCCGCGGCGCCGCGCCCGAGACCGCCGCCCTGCACGCGGTCGAAAACGGCATCCGCATGCTGGAAGCCGGCTTCACCACCGTGCAGAGCCTCGGTTCGGCGGTGGATGGTCCGGTGCGCGACGCGGTGGCGCGCGGAACGGTCCCCGGCCCCCGGATCGTCACCTCGCTGGGCCAGCTCTCCACCCGCACGGGGGGCGCGGATGAGCTGGTCGCCGAAACGCACCGTCTGGCCGATGCCGGGGCGGACGCCATCAAGATCTTCGCTTCGGAGAGCATCCGGGTGGGCGGCGGTCCCACGCTCTCCCAGGAAGAACTCGACGCCGCCTGCGGGGCGGCGACCGAGCGGGGCCTGAGGACGCTCGTCCACGCCCACGGGCCGGAGAGCGCTTCCCGGGCATCCCGGGCGGGCTGCACCACGATCGAGCACGGCGCACTCCTCGATCAGGAGACGCTCGACCTGATGGCGGCGAACGGCACCTTCTACGACCCGAACACCTATCTGATCTTCGCCAACTACTTCGAGAACAAGGACCGTTACCTCGGGATCGGGAACTACACCGAGGAGGGCTTTCAGGCGATGGAGTCCGGTGCGGTGCGGGCGATGGAGACCTTCGGGATGGCGCTCGCCACCGAGAGCCTGAACATCGTCTTCGGCACCGACGCGGTCGCCGGCGCCCACGGGCAAAACGCCCGCGAGGCGGTGGCCCGGGTCGAGCAGGGCGGCCAGGACCCCGCAGCCGCGGTCGTCGGGCTTACCTCGCTCGCCGCGGAATCGCTCGGGCTCGGAGCTGAGATCGGGACGGTCGCCGAGGGTTACGCCGCCGATCTCGTGGTGGTGGACGGCAATCCCGCCAGCGATGTCGAAGCCCTCCAGCGGGTGCGGATGGTGATGAAGGGCGGCCGCGTCCATGCCCCCGGCCGCTGACAGCCCGACTCGATCACCCCGCTGAGGGGTTGGAGGTTTCATGTTCTTCACGCTGCTGATCGTCACCTTCCTCATCGCGCTGGCGGTGTCCTTCGGGGCGGTGCGGCTCTTCGACCGCCCCATCGCCTCCATCCTGCGGCGCGTTGTCGCGGAGGAGCTGAGCGGAGCGTGGCACCGCTACATCAAGTTCGCGGCGTACGTGGTCGGCGTCTCGGGAGGCGTTCGCATCCACGAGCTGGAGCGGTACATCTCGGCGCCCGACAAGGACGAGGAGATCCTGGTCCTCACCGCCGAGCGGTGGACGCTCGAGGTTTATCGGACCGTCATCGACACGCTCCAGGGGATTGCCTGGATGCTGCTCGTGGTCTTTGTGGTGGCGCTTCTGGCGTACGTGCTCGCGCGCGGCTTCGAGCTGAGGCGTTAGTCCGCGCGAGCGCGGCTGCGGAGCCGCTCCACCGCAAACAGGAAGAGCAGTGCGAAGGCGATCAGGAAGGTCGCCGCCGCCAGGATGGTGGGGATGATCTCCTCGCGGATCCCCGACCACATCTGGCGCGGGATGGTCCGCTGGTTCAGCCCGCCCATGAAGAGCACGATGACCACCTCGTCGAACGAGGCGGCGAAGGCGAAGAGGGCCCCGGACAGGACGCCGGGAGCGATCAGCGGCAACTGCACCCGGCGGAAGGTGGTGAGCGGCCCCGCGCTGAGACTCTGGGAAGCGCGGACCAGGTTGCGGTCGAACCCCGACAGGGTGGCGGTCACCGTGATCACCACGAACGGAGTGCCGAGCGCCGCGTGGGCAAGGATCAGCCCGAGGTGCGACTGGGTCAGGCGGAGATCCGAGTAGAAGAAGAACATCCCCGCCGCCGCGATGATCACCGGGATCACCATCGGCGACATGAGGATTCCGGTGACGAGACGGCGGGCGGGCATCGCCGGACTCGAGAGCCCGAGGGCCGCCCCGGTTCCCAGCACCGTCGCCAGGAGGGCGGCGGCGAAACCGATTCCCAGGCTGTTGGCGAGCGCCCGGCTCCAGCGGGCGTCCTCCACCAGGGCCTCGTACCAGCAGAGCGACCAGGCGTCGGGGTCCAGCCGGAGCATGCCTTCGGTGAAGGTGAAGTACGGCTCGGCGTTGAAGCTGAGCGGGATGATCACCAGGATCGGCGCAACCAGGAAGACGAAGACGAAGACGCAAAACGCCAGATAGACGGCCCGGGAGGCCGCGCCGTCCCGAAGACCGAAAGCCATCCGCCTATTCGTTTATCCGAGGCGAAGACTGGAGGCGCCGACCAGCCGGTCGTACACCACGTAGAGGATCCCGACCACCACGAACAGGATGTCCCCGAGCGCCGCGGCGAGCCCCCAGTTGAGGGAGGTCTGCATGTGGAAGGCGATCATGTTGGAGAAGAGCTGGCCGCTCGCGCCTCCGACCAGCGCCGGAGTGATGTAGTAGCCGATAGCGAGGATGAGCACGAGCAGGGCCCCCGCTCCGATCCCGGGGAGGGTGAGCGGCCAGTACACGCGGAAGAAGGCCTGGCGGCGGTTCGCGCCGAGGGACGTGGCCGCCTTCATGAAGTGCGGCGGGATGGTCCGCATCACCGAATAGAGCGGCAGCACCATGAACGGCAGCAGCACGTGGGTCATCGCGACGAGCGTGCCGGTCATGTTGTAGATCATCGCGATCCGCCCGTCGTCCCCGACGAGGCCGAGGGCCACCAGGAGCTCGTTCAGGACGCCGTGGGTCTGGAGCAGGACGATCCAGGCCGTCGTCCGGACGAGCAGCGAAGTCCAAAACGGCACCAGGACCAGGAGCAGGAGCCAGCGGGCGCGGTGCGCCGGGGCGTTCGCGATCAGGTGGGCGATCGGATAGCCCAGCAGCAGACACAGCAGAGTCACCGCACCGCTCACCATCAGCGTCCGGAGCAACAAGGGGACGTAGATGCGGAGTTCTTCCGGCTGCTGGACGATGGATCCGTCGGGACCCCGCCCGAGATCGAGGGCTCGCAGGTAGTGGCGGAGGGTGAAGCGCTCGCCGGCGGTGCGGATCGCCCTCCAGGTTCCGGCCTCTCCCCACGCCGGGTGCCCGCCGATGAGGGTGTCCCGGGAGGATGCCGCGGGCGCTTCGGCGGCGGCCCGGGCGCCGCGCACGATCACGCTCCGCATCCCGCTCGCGACCCGGTTCACCCGGCCGCCGAGCCGTCCGGCCATTCGGGCTTCGAGCGCGGTCTCGAGTTCCCGGGCGGCGGCCGCGAACACCGGTTCCCCGGGGAGACCCTGTCCATCCCAGTCCTCCAGCAGGGCGAGCGTTTCGGGCAGCGCTTCCGCGACCACCGGGTCGTACACGCTGCGGGTGAGCATCGTCCCGAGCGGGAAGAGGAAGGAAACGCCCACGAAGGCGACGAGCGGCAGGGCGAGTCCCGCCGCGCGCAGCCGGGCCCTTGCGGGTGGCGCCACTCCCAGTTTTCGCGTCATCGCGCGAGCCAGGCGCTGAAGCGCTCGTTCACCTCGTCGAGGTGGTCGCTCCACCAGAGCGCGTCGCTCGTCAGCACCCGGCCGAGGTTCTGCGGGCTGGTGGGCAGGTGCGGCAGCATGGGAACGCCGGTCTCGCGGTGGGTCGTGACGAGCGGGAGCGCCGAGCGCCGGGTGGGGCTGTAGGCGATCTCCCCGGCGAGCTTCGCCATGGACTCCGCCGACGACGAGAACCGGAGGAACTCGAGCGCCTCCGTCAGGTTGGGGGTTCCGGCGACGATCCCGGTCTGGCCGATGTTGAGCACCTGGCCGTCCCAGACGATCACGAAAGGCTGGTTCTCGAGGACCTGGGCGTTGAAGATCCGGCCGTTGTAGGCGGTGGACATCACCACCTCGGCGTCCGCGAGCATCTGCGGCGGCTGGGCGCCGGCTTCCCACCAGACGACTTCGTCCTTGATCGTCTCCAGCTTCCGGAATGCCCGGTCCATGCCTTCATCGGTGTCGAGCACGGCGTACACCTCGGCCGTCGCGACCCCGTCGGCCATCAGCGCGAACTCCAGGTTCACGAGGGGGCTGCGGCGCATGCCGCGGCGTCCCGGAAACCTTTCCAGATCGAAGAAGTCTCCGATCGTCGCGGGTTTCTCGCCGGAGAAGGGATCCGGGTGGTAGGCGACGACCGTGGAATAGAAGACCGTGCCGACCCCGCAGTCGGTGATGGTCTCGGGCCAGAAGTCCTCGGCGGCGGGCGCGCCATCGGCGCCGGGACCTGGGAGGTCAGCCGGGATCAGCTCGAGGAGCCCCTCGTCGCATCCCCGCACGGCGTCGAACATCTCGAGGTCCACGAGGTCCCAATGGACGTTCCCGGTATCCACCTGGGTGCGGATTTCGGCGAGGCCGCCGTTGTAGTCCTCCCGGGCGAGAGTCATCCCGGTGGCTGCCTCGAACGGCTCGTAATGCGCTTGGGTGACCGCCCGCGCGTAGGACCCGCCCCACGAAACCACCGTCAGGGACTCGGGCGACGATACCGCACGAGTGTCCGTTACAGATGTCAGGCGGGAGTCTGCGGCTGCCCTAGACTGATCGTCCGTGACTCGACCTCTCCAAGGCCACCGCGCGACCGTGAAGGCCCGCCGCCGCTTCGGGGACGTCTTCGACGCAGTCGTCCGCGGCCTCGGCGCGAATCCGGACGCCGCCGAGTTGGCGGCGGAACTGCGCCAGCTCAGCCAGGAGATCGGCGGTTTCTCCCAGGACCACCCGCTGGTCGGAGGG
Organism: Candidatus Marinacidobacterium sp.; assembly: GCA_965250045.1. GTDB lineage: Bacteria > Acidobacteriota > Vicinamibacteria > Marinacidobacterales > Marinacidobacteraceae > Marinacidobacterium. The sequence goes on along the minus strand of OZ252286.1, from coordinate 740,505 downwards.
ATTCAGGTCGCCCTGCGCATGACCGACGGCGCCCAGTCGGCGGCGGCCCCGCTCATCAGCCTGGCCGCGGAGATGATCGCGGACCACGCCCCGGACTCCGGCTGGAGCCGGGAGGACCTGGAGGGCTATCTGGAAGGGCTGGGTCCGGCGCGCGCCGGGGACTTTCTGGACGAGCTGGCGGCGGCGATCACCTCTGCCGGCTAACCAAGGGACCGGCGGACCTCCCGTCTGGACGGTGGCGCGCAGGCCAGGGAGCCCCCACCGGGATATCCCCATGATCGGGTCCGTCCGCACACCCCGCCCGGCAGGTAAGGGACAGACACAAAACGCCAATCGGGTAAGGCGCCAGCGCCCGCACGGGAACGCCGACCTCCGGTCGGAACCGCGTTGACATATTGATGTCTGCACTGTATGTTTTGGTGCATGCGAACCACGATCCGACTGGATGACGCGCTCCTCCGAGAGGCGAAACACGAAGCTGCCAAAACCGGCATGACCCTTACCAGGGTGATCGAGGAGTCTTTGCGAGAACGGCTGGCGCGCGCCGCGGCCAGTGCCGAATCGCGAGTGCGCGTGCGGCTCAAGACGGTCGGGGGCGCCGGCCTCTGTCCCGGAGTTGATCTGGATGATTCCGCCGCGCTGCTTGATCTGATGAACGAGACCTCGTGATCCTTCCCGATGTCGACGTGCTCGTTTACGCGCACCGCAAAGATGCGCTCGACCACGGCGCCTACCGGGAATGGCTGGAAACGGCGATCAATGGAGACTCCGCATTCGGGCTGAGCGATCTCGTCGTCAGCGGTTTCCTGCGGGTCGTTACGCATCCGAGGATCTTCATTTCGCCGAGCCGTCTGGCGGACGCCCTGGAATTCGCCGAGATTCTTCGACAGCGTCCCAATCGGGTGGGGGTAACTCCGGGGCGCGATCACTGGCGCATCTTTCGCCGGCTGTGTAACGAGGTGGGCGCAAAGGGCAACCTCGTACCCGACGCCTACTTCGCGGCCCTGGCCATCGAGCGCGGGTGCGAGTGGATCACGACCGATCGTGACTTCGCCCGATTCCCGGGGTTGCGCTGGCGCCACCCGCTGAAACCGTGAGCGTGCAAGTCGCCTGATCCCGCCCCGCGGGCCGGCGGACCGGGCCGAAACTAGCGCCCCGGCGGGCGGAGGTTCTTCACCGGCTGCGGATCGTCGCCGGCCGGGGTGTTGTGCTGCATGATGATCTGCCAGCGGTCGCCGGAGCGGATGTAGGTCATCGTGTAGCGGCCTTCGTGGACGGTCATCCGCTCCTTGGCGTCGTAGAGGACAGAGAGCGCGTACTCGCCGTAGGCGATCCCGGTCCCGCCGATCACCCGGTACTGCTCGTTGCTGGTGCGGAACTCGGCGCCGGTGGTGTTGTTGAAGAAGAGGTTCCAGTCGATGGCGCACGCTTCCCGGCCCTGTTTGCCCGAGGTGGGGCCGCAGGCGTAGAACGAGAGCGCCTCCTCGTGGACGGTGCCCAGGAAGCCGTCCAGATTGCCGGCATTGAGCGCGCCGACGGCTCCTTCGAACGTCTCGCGGAGAGCGGCGATCCCCGAATCCCGATCGTCGCCTGAGACGGCAAGGAAGCTGATCAGCAGAGTCGAAACCGCGGCGAGCACGGGGACCGAAAGAGATCGGTTTGTCCGGCTGCCGGAACGGAATACTGTGCGGAGGGGAAGCATCACGGCCGCAACGCTAACACCGTGGGGGCTGGCGCCTCAGAACACTTTGAGCCAGGTCAGCTTGGCGACCGCCGTCCGGCGGGTCCCAGCCCAATCGGGCGTTCAGATTGACATGGTGATTTGCTGATCGGTAGGGTGCCCTGGTATGGGGACTACGTCGGCGGGTCGGTGACGGATCCACGGGGCCCTGGTTTCGGCTCGGGCCGGGTGATTCGGGGCGGCTGTTGGGTCGGCGCCGCCAGGCACTCCCGGGTGTCGAATCGCAATCTCAGCACCCCCGACGTTCGCTACGACTTCCTGGGCTTCCGCCTACTGAGAACACAGTGACGCTAGAACCTCTTTCCCTTGGACTCCTGAACGCTGGAGAGCCAGGATGGGAGGGTGCCGTGCAGGCGGGCGCGTGAGCGCCCCCGTGGAGCGTGGCTGCGGAGGTGAGGGAGCGCCGGCCAGGTGGCGTTACGAGGCCTGGTGCGCCATGAGCGCGAACGACGATGGGCCACCCGCAGGCCTCCGGCGCCGGCAGAGGTCCATATTCTTCCGGATGTCGTTTTCATGGGCCCTCCAGGCCGTCCCCGCGACGATGGGCGGTCGACGGGGTGCGGTGTTGTTGCCTTCGGCCGCCTCAGAACGCCTTGAGCCAGGTGAGCTTGGCGACTGCCGTGCGGCGGGTCCAGGGGTCGAGGCGGGGGTCGAGGGTGTCGTCGGTGATGTAACCCGTGTCGAGGACCAGGAACAGGTCGCTTCCGGGGGTGTGGATCCAGTCCACCCGGATGTTCGCCTGGAGTTCCTTCGAGAGGTTGTCCCATTGCACCAGCGCGCCGGCGAACAGCTTCCGGCTGACCGCGCCCTGAACGTTGAGCGCGAAGAGGGTGGTCGTGAAATCGCCGTCCGCTACCGGTAGGGAGACCTCGTTGCGCGAAACCTGGGCCCCGATGGTGAGGTGGGGACCCGTCTTGAGGCTCACTCCGCCCCGTGCCTGGCTGCGGTCGCCGCCCCAGAAACTGCCCGTGGATCCGTAGACAAAGCCGGAGAAGGTCCGGCTGTCGTTCGTCTTGGCGCCCAGTTCGTAGGAAGTGAATCGGTAGTCGCCCGGTGAAAGCGCGCGCCCGCTGATGGAGGCGGGGCGGTGCAGGCGTTCAAACCGGCTGTCCAGGTTGAACTCCACGGACTCCCCGGACTCGAACTCGAGCCCCGCATGGGAGCCGGCCTGGCGCGATTGCAGTTCGCCTTCGGTACCGAGGACGCGCTCGCCGCCCAACCAGAGCCAGGACCGCCGAGCCCAGTCGCTCGTCTCGAAGCGCGGGGTGAAGGCGCCCCAGGCGTACCACTGGTCCTGATCGCGGCGGCGAACGAAGCCGAGCGCCGGGTCGAAAGCCTTTCCCACGTGCGTGCGGCGCACTCGGAAGGCGTAGCGGTCGTTTTGCAGTTCCAGCTCGGCCCGGGCGGCACTGGCGTCTTCCTGCAAGCCTTCGTTCGCCGAATCCCAGACCCGCGCTCCCCAAACCCGAAAGGCGGAACTGCTCCAGAAGCGCGTCACAAAGTCGGCGCCTGCGACTCGATTGCTCGATCCGCCGGAGTCTTCGAGGCTGGTGGCGATCGCTCCCACGGTCATGCGCTCGCGGAGGTTCGCCTGCAGGCGCACCACGGAGTTCCAGGCGCCGGCTTCTTCTTCCGGAACGCGCGCCTCGGTCCGGAGCGCCAGCGCGCCGATGGAGATGGGCCCGGCCTGCCCGGTCAGGCGGCCGCCGCCGAGGATGTCGTCTTCGAGACCGATGCGCCGGCTAAAGAAGACCTCGGTCTCTTGGGAAGTCCCGAGTTGGAAGAGTCCGGCCCGCTCGAGGAAGAACTCCCGTTTCTCCGGGAAGAAGAGGTCGAACCGGGTGAGATTGATCTGGACGTTGTCGGTTTCCACCTGGGCGAAGTCGGTGTTCCAGGTCAGATCGAGTGTCAGGTTCGGGGTCAACCCGTACTTCACGTCGAGGCCGGCCTGGGATTCGCGCTCGAAGCCGGCGCCCCCGCTCGCTGATCCGGCAGCCTGGTCCTGGGCGCCGAGGATCCCGTAGGGCTTCAGTTCGAGCCGGTGGCCGCGGCGCACGTCCTTGAGGCCGGTGAGCGTGGCGTATTGGGACACCTGGGCGATTCCCGATTTGTAGTCCTGGCCGATGTGCGGCCAGACCACCGTTTCGTTCTTTCGCCGGATGGAGCGCGAAAACGCGATCCCCATGACCGGCTCCTCCGCGTCGGCGAAGCGGATCGTGGTGAACGGGATCTCCATTTCGAGCACCCAGCCGTCTTCCGTCACCCGGGTTTCGGTGGTGAAGACGCCGTCCCAGCTCCAGTTGTCGAGCACCAGGTTCTCGTCCGCGAAGATCGCGTCGTCCTGGGTCCCGAGCGCGCCCACCTCGAAGATGTAGCCGTTCCGGCGGTCGTGGTACGTGTCCAGCCCGATGACCACCCGGTCGTCCTTGTCGATCCGGCCGCCCCGGTGCAGGATGGCGCGACGGATGCGGTCGGGCTCCGAATCGAAGAAGGTGAACCCGAAGTAGAGCGCGTCTTCGTCGTAGGCGATCCGCACTTCGGTCTGCTCGCTGGCCGGCGCGCCGTCCACCGGGTCGCGCTGCCGGAAGCCGGTGATCGGCGGGATGTCCGCCCAGAACGGCTCGTCGAGGACCCCGTCCACCCGGGGCGGGGTCTCGATGCGGACGGCGCGCGCCTCGCGGTCCTGGCCTGATGCCGGGGACGTGAGTGCGAGACCGCAAAGGAGCAGCACTCCCACCGCGCTCCGAAGGGTGAGGGGCGAACGGATCAGCCGGACCCCCCGGCCATCTCGTGCACCTCGACCTCGCATTCCGGTGTCCAGGTGAGGTGCGGGTGGCCGGCGAGCAGGGCCTTGGCCGCTTCCATGTTCTCCGCCTGCAGGATCGAGTAGCCCACTACGTTCCGCTCGCTCGGCGAGTTCCCGGATGCGGTCATTCGCTGTCCGCCGCCGAGTTGCGCCCCCATGTCCACCAGGCCATCCTCGCAGCGGGCGGCCCACGCCATCCACGCCTCCATACCGGCCTTCATCTCCGCCGGGTCCGCGTTCTGCGCCATTTCCATGAACGACATGGGCATGTGGTAGAGCACCAGAAACTTCTTCACTTGGGTTCCTCGATTCGCTGCGGTTGGTCCGGAGCCACGCCACGATAGGCGGGAGCGGCGGGCGCGTCAACGGGGGGAATGGCGCGGTCGAGCCTCCGGGCCGGGCACCGGATGTTCCAGAGAGGACGGACAGCGGGAGCGTCGCCGGTGAGAGGTCAGAACGCCTTCAGCCAGGTCAGCTTGGCGACTGCGGTACGCCGTGTCCAGGGGTCGAACCGCGGGTCGAGGGTGTCGTCGGTGATGTACCCCGTGTCGAGGACGAGGAAGAGGTCGCTCCCCGGAGTGTGGATCCAGTCCACCCGGATGTTCGCCTGGAGTTCCCGCGAGAGGCTGTCCCACTGCACGAGGGCGCCGGCGAAGAGCTTGCGGCTGACCGCGCCCGTTATGTCGAACGCGACCAGAGTGGTGGTGAAGTCACCGTCCGCCACCGGCAACGAAACCCGGTTGCGCGCGATGCGGCTGCCGACCGTGAGATGTGGCCCGGTCTTGACGACCACGCTCCCGGCGTAACGGGTGCGGCGCCCACTCCAGAAGCCTCCCCTCGATCCCTCGAGCGACATCGAGAGCATCCGGCTTTCGTTCGTGCTGCCGTAGGCCTCCCAGAAACGGAAGCGGTAATCCCCGGGAGGGAGGGTTCGTCCACTGATGGAAGCCGGCCCCTGGAGGCGCTCGAAACGGTCGTCCATGATGACGGAAACCGATTCTCCGGATTCGGACAGGAGGGTCGCATTCGACGAGAGCCTCTCCGACTGAAGCTCTCCGCCGGTCCCGCGGGTGCGGACCCCACCGCCCCACACGGAAAACCGCCGTGCCCATCCGCTGGATTCGAATCGGGGCCGGAAGCCGCCCCAGAGGGCCCACTCGTCCATATCCCGGCGGCGGACAAAACCCAGCGCCGGGTCGAAGTCCTTCCCGACATGGACGCGGTCCAGGGTCAGGGCGTAGCGGTCGTTCTCCAGATCCAGTTGAGCGCGACCAGCTTGCTGGCCGGGGCCCGATCCGCCCGTCGCGGAATCCCACAAGCTGGCCCCCCACACCCGAAATCCGGAGCTGCTCCAGAACCTCGTGTGGAAGTCGGCGCCGGCCGCGCGGCTCGACCGCCCGTCCGCGCGGTCGAGGCTCGTCGCAATCACCCCGGCCGTGGTGCGCTCGCGGAGGTTCGCCTGCAGGCGAACGACCGAGTTCCAGGCAGCCGGGACTGCGCCGTCCCCGGTCCCGGCGCCGGAGTCCGGCCGCGTCCCCCCGGTTCTGAGCGCGAGCGCGCCGATGGAGATTGGCCCCGCCTGTCCGGTGAGCCGGGCGCCGCCGCGGATGTCGCTTTCCAGGCCCACCCGGCGACTGAAGAAGACTTCGGTTGCCCCCCGGGTCCCGAACTCGAACAGTCCGGCGCGCTCGAGGAAGAACTCCCGCTTTTCCGGGAAGAAGAGGCCGAACCGGGTGAGGTTGATCTGGACGTTGTCCGTCTCGACCTGGGCGAAGTCGGTGTTCCAGGTCAGGTCGAGCGTCAGGTTGGAGGTCAGCCCGTACTTCAGATCCAGACCGGCCTGCGACTGGCGTTCGAAGTCGGGCTCGCCGGCGAGCTGCTGGCCGCCGAGGGTGGCGAACGGTTTCAGTTCGAGGCGGTGCCCGCGGCGGACGTCCTTCAGGCCGGTGAGCGTCGCGTATTGGGAAGCCTGGGCGATTCCCGCCACGAAGTCCTGGCCGATGTGGGGCCAGAGAACCGTCTCGTTCTTCCGCCGGATGGAGCGCTGGAACGCGATCCCCATGACCGGTTCCTCCACGTCGGCGAAGCGGATGGTGGTGAACGGGATCGCCATCTCGAGCACCCAGCCCTCGGCGTTCACGGTGGTCTCGGTGGTGAAGACGCCGTCCCAGTTCCAGTCGGGGCGGTCGAGGCTTTCATCCGTGAAGAGGGCGTCGTCCTGGGTGCCGAGCGCGCCGACCTCGAAGATGTAGCCGTTCCGGCGGTCGAGGTAGGTGTCGAGGGCGATGACCACCCGGTCGTCCTTGCTGATCCGGCCGCCGCGGTCGAGGATGGCGCGGCGGATGCGGTCGGGCTCGGAATCGAAGAACGTGAACCCGAAGTAGAGCGCGTCTTTGTCGTAGGCGATCCGCACCTCGGTCCGCTCGCTGGCCGGCGCGCCGTCCACCGGGTCGCGCTGCCGGAAGCCGGTGACCGGGGGGATCTCGGCCCAGAAGGGCTCGTCGAGCACGCCGTCCACGCGGGGCGGAGTCTCGATGCGGACCGCCCGCGCTTCGCGGTCCTGAGCGGACGCTGGCGATCCGAGAGCGAAGCCGCCCAAGAGACCGGTCAGGAGGAAGCCGGCCAAGGCGCCCGGCGGGGTGCGCGGCGGACGGTTCACCGGGAGGCTCCAACCACCTCGTGCACCTCGACCTCCCAGTCCGGGCGACCGGGTGAGGGGTGGATGGTCCATGAACGTGACGGGCACTTCTTCCTACGTCCTTGATTCGGTCCAGTTCGGTAGGCGCCGGATATTCTCCGGCCTAACTTCATTTTCCGTTGGAGCACCCCATGTTGAAACTCGCCACCCTTCCATGGACCGGCCTGGCGCTGGCCGCGCTGGCGTTCTTGCCGGTCGCGTGCGGACCGGACGCCGGCGAGGAACCGGCGGAGGCGCCGCCGGCGGAGACCGCCGAAGCGACCGTCAATGTGGTCCTCGAAACCGCCCTCGGCGAGATCGAGGTGGAGCTCTATCCGGAGCGCGCTCCCTTGTCGGTGGCGCAGTTCCTCCGCTACGTGGACGGCGGCCACTACGAGGGCGCGGCGTTCTACCGCGCGACCCACACGGCCGGGGGAGATGCGCACGACGTGGTGCAGGGGGGGCTCCGGAGCCTGCCGATGCTGGTCCGCGACCAGGGGGAGGCGCCGGAGGAACCGCCCTTCCCGCCGATCCCGCACGAGACCACGCACGACACCGGAATCCGGAACGAGCGGGGCACCCTCGCTTACGCCAGGAGTGAGCCAGGCACCGCGAACTCGGAGATCTTCTTCAACGTGGGCGACAACTTCGTGCTCGACACCGATGCCGGGGATCCGACCCGGGACGGCTACGGCTACGCCACCTTCGGGCGCGTCGTCGGGGGGATGGAGGTGCTCGACGAGATCCACGGGCTCCCGACGGACGCGCCCGCCGCCTCGGAAATGGTCCAGGGACAAATCCTGAACGAGCCAGTGCGGATCCTCGGCGCCCGGCGAGTGGAGTAAGAGGCCAGGGACCGCCACCGGGAGAAACCCTCATGATCGGGTCCTCCTGCACACCCTCGCCTGGCATGTAAGTGCAGTTCCGGGATGGTGCACGTCTCGGCGCCAAGCCGCCAGGCGGAGCGACGCGCAGGCACGGGAACGCCGACCTCTGGGCAGTTCTCCCGGTGGGGCCCGGCACAGCCCCGCGAAGCGGGGCGAGCGGCGCAATCTTGATCGAGGAGAAGCGCGGCCGGGCACGGGAACGCCGACCTCCCCGGCATGGGGACAGTGCCGAGACGGGAACCATCCCGGAGTTTTGGCGATACGCGACTCCGCCCGCCTCCGGCGGGCTGTGCCGGGCCCCACCGGGAGAACTGCCCAGAGGTCGGCGTTCCCTGACCGGCGGCACCATCCGGTTGGTTGGCGTACCCGTGGGACCTGCACTTTCACAGCAACTGGCGCCGGGCTACGGGACGGACTGCGAACCCGTAAGTAGCCGCCGCGCCAGCTCCGCTCGCGCGCCGTCCGGGTCGGGCATCGCCGGAGTCCCTGCCAACTCCCGGATGTACGGACGTGGCAACCCGTGTTCGATCGCCCCCGCGACCACGAGATCCCGGTACCAATCGAAAGGGATGCAGGCTGCGTCGATGTGCCGGTCGCTGGCCAGATAGGTGATGGCTTTGGTCGTGTCGCCATCAGGGAAGCGCAGCCGAATGGAACACCGGGTGTAACCGCCGAGGTGCACGCCCTCTTCCCGGTCCAGCCCGGCGAGGTCGGAATCCGCGAACTCGTAGAGGACCCCGTACACCACGTCGGCATCGTCCCCGGTCGCGATGAGCGTGCACTTGCCGGACCCGTCCGTCCCGATCTTGTGAAACCGCACGACGAACCCGGGAGCCGATGCAATCCCGATTGCGATGGCCGAGGGGGCGCGTGACGGATCCGTCAGGCGCCTGGTCAGCAGGTTCGAGCCGTATGCGAAGTACTTCATGCGTTCTGGCGCTCGCTGATTTTGAACCAGGCCGCGCGTGGTGCGGCGAGGAGGGATGGCGACGCCGGGAAAGGGCCCCCACCGGGAGAAACCCACATGATCGGGCCGGCCCGTTCACCCCACCGGCATGAAAAGGGGGTGCGGCACTCACGTTGGCAGGGCGCGGCGTCATTGGCGCAGGTTTCGCGCTCCCGCGCGTGCCGACCGGAGGTCGGCGTTCCCTTACGGCCGGCGCCATCCGGGCCGTTGCGGTTCCCGCGCGGGGCTGCATTTTCACAGCAACTGGCGCCGATGGATGGGTCGGCATCGTCCGCTGGAGGTGGGCGAAACCCGCACAGCGCCTTACGCCCCGGTGACGCCGCGGCCTCCCGGGGAGCGGTCAGCCCCTCAGTAGAAGGGTCTCGGATCGCGTTTCCCGCTCAGCAGCAACTGGAAGAGCGCTCCTGCTTCCGGCGCCTCGGCCGGAGCCGCGCGAGCGCGGCGAGAGACCTCGTGCCCTATGCCGGGCCGTCCGCCCGCACCCCGTGCTGCGTCCCCGACGCCACCCGGATCCCGGCGGCCCAGCGCTGCTCGTCCGTCTTCTCCTCGACCGTCGGCACGAAAAACCAATCGTTCTGGATCCGGTCGGGCTTGAGATCGAGGACGCAGTAGCCGCGGTGGAATGCTTCCCCGAACTTCTTGTGCGGGTTGGCGGCCAGGACCTCCTTCACCTCGGCGGCGATGGCGTCCTCGGTCCCCAGCCGCCGGAGCATCGAACTCGGGGATGACACGGCGGTGGCCACGAAGTCCACTCCGTAGGATCCGGCGCCCGTGTCCGGGTCGTAGCCGGCCAAGGAACTCCGCGGCACGTCCATCCCCCACGATTGGTGCACGTCACCGGTGAGCACCACCAGGTTGCCGATCCGTTCGCGCTCGAGGAAGTCGAAGAGCCGGTTGCGGCTCGCGTCGTAGCCGTCCCACTGGTCGGGGTTTCGGGGTTTCCGGTCGGCGTCCAGCATCGGTCCCATCATCACCTGCTGCCCGAGCACCGGCCAGCGGATCCCCGCAGACTTGGCGGCAGCGAGCTCCCCGTAGAGCCATTGCTCCTGGCGTTCGCCGAGCAGCGTGCGGTCCGGATGCGCCATCCCCTCGACGTCGCCCCTTTCGGCCTGCCGGGAACGTCCGATCAGGCGCGTGTCCAGCATGATGAGGTCGAGCAGCTTGCCGAAGCGGAAGGTCCGGTAGGTGCGTTGGCTGGGCCAGGGCTCGGGTTCCCGGATCGGCATCCACTCGAAGTAGGCCTTGACGGCGGCGGTGCGGCGCACGAACCAGTCGCCTTCTTCTTCCTCGACCTGGTGGTTCTGGGCGCCGTCCGTGTAGGCGTTGTTCGTGATCTCGTGGTCGTCCCAGACGCATACGAAGGGGTGGAGGCGATGGACCTCCTGGAGGTCGGGATCCGACTTGTACTGCGCGTGCCGCGTCCGGTAGTCCGAGAGGGTGGTGATCTCCTTGTTCGGCTGGGGCACCCGCCCGAACCGGGTCCCGTCGCCGTAATCGCGGTTCGGGTACTCGTAGAGGTAGTCCCCGAGGTGGAGGACGGCGTCGAGATCGTCCCGCTCGGCGACCCGCCGGTACACGTTGAAGTAGCCGAAGGGCAGGTTGGAACAGGAGACGAAGGCCAGCCGGACATGGTCCGGATCCCGAGGCAGGGTCTTCGTCCGGCCCACTGGGGACTGCTCCCCGAGCGCCTCGAAGCGGTAGTGGTAGGTCATGCCCGGCTTCAAGCCGGGCGCGGTCGCCTTGACGGTGTAGTCGCGCTCCGGTCCGGTTGCCGCCTCGCCCTCCGAGACGACCTCCTGCATTCCGGGATCCCGCGCCACCTGCCAGCGGACCGGCACCCGGTCGGCCGACGACCCCGAGATCCGGGTCCAGAGGAGCACCCGGTCGGTGAGCGGATCGCCGCTCGCCACCCCGTGGGCGAAGACCCGTTCCTGCCCGAGGACGGGGAGGGCGCGCGCGAAGGGCAAGATGAGGCCCGCGCGCGCGGAGGTCTGAAGGAGAGTTCGCCGGGTCGTCAGCATGCCGTCACCTTATCCGAGGATCGCGAACTCTTGGGGAAACGCTCGTGAAAATGCGTGGGTCGGCGCGGCGAAACCAATGCCCCTGCTTCGCCGGGGCCCGCTCTAGACTGGCGCCATCATGAACCGGCGGCCGCATCCGGGGTTTTGGCGGGTCGCCGGCCTGGCGGCGTCGCTCGCGGCGGCGGCTTGCGACGGCAATTCCGGGTCGCCCACCGTGCCCCCGGCCCCCGCGCCGACACCGGCTCCCACACCCGCCCCCGACCCCGCACCACCGGACCTGCTGCTGCCGGACGATCCGTCGGCCGTCGTCCTGGAGGTGTGGGTCAGCGGCGGCCTCTTGCCGCCCGAATACAGCCTCGCCCTACCGCCGATCTACTGGCTGACCGCCGGGGGAACGCTGTATTTCGAGGGGCAGGCGCCGCCGATCTGGCCCCCGCCCCTGCTGGCGTCGCTGAACGAAACCCGGTTGACCGCCGCGCAACTCGAGGCAGCGCTCGGCGAGATCGCCGCCTCCGGCCTGCCGGACGCGGAGGAGGACCACATTGCGGAGCCGAGCGACCAGCTGACCGAAGTCCTGACCACCGAACTGATCTTCCGCGACACGGCCGGCGCCCATGTGATCCGGGTGGAGGGTCTCTATGCGGGTACGGACACCCACACCGACCCCCGCGTCGCGCACCTCTTGGCGCTGCTGGAGGTGTTCGAAGAGGCTGGCCTGGATTTCACCCCGTACCGGGGAGACCGGCTGCAGGTGATCACGGTTTCGGATACGGGTCCCCCGTTCGAGCCGCCGGACCGGGACGAGCGGCCGTGGCCGCTGCCGGACCCGCCGCAGCGGGACGAGGACAGGGCCTTCTCCTGCCAGGTCTTTGAGGGCGCGGTGGCCGCCGGGCTGTTCGACACCTTCGTTACTGCGGATCAGGCGACCCGCTGGCTCTACGGGGAGGAGCGGATCGAACTCTTGGCGCGCCCGCTCTTCCCCGGCGAGGAAGGCTGCCGGGGTTAACAGCCGGTGGTGGAACCCACGCGGCCCAGTTCTCCCGGTGGGGGCTCGGCCGGCGATCCATCCCGGCTGAACCGCGTCGCTTCGCGCCGCTCCTCGTTGCGTTTCGGTCGAAAAACACTCGAGCCAGTTCTCCCGGTGGGGGCTCCTCCCTCACGCGCCTTGTCAGCCGGGTGCCTCGCCCCCCGGGAGAAACCCACATGATCGGGTCCTCCGGCACACCCTCGCCCGTCATGAAAAAGGCACGGCCCGGGTAGCGGGAGCAGCGAGCGGTCACGCCTTCCGGGACCCGAAGTAGGTGCGGCCCTCACGTTGATATGGCGCAGCGTCATCGGCGCTGGTTTCGCGCTCCCGCGCGATGCCGGTCGGAGACCGGCGCTCCGCTGTCGCGCAACATCCGGGTGGTCCGGGTCCCCGTAGGTCTGCATTTTCACCGCAACTGGCCGGCCTCGGCGCTCCCGCGGGTTCCACCACAGGCTGTCAACAACAACCTGCCGACGCCTGGCGGACCTGAACTCCGCCGGGCGCTGAACCCGGATCGCGAGCGCCGAGCTAGCTAGCGGCGGCTGACCTCCTGGGTCGTCTCCATCCGCGGCGACGCGTTCTTCACATGCCGTTCCAGCCACTGGTGCTGCTCCCAGAGGGTGTGCATCACCGATTCGCGGGCCGCGTAGCCGTGGCTTTCGTGGGGCAGCATCACGAGGCGGGCGATCGCCCCGTGGCCCTTGAGCGCGTGGTAGAAGCGGCGGCTCTGGATCGGGAAGGTGCCCGAGTTGTTGTCCAGGATGCCGTGAATCAGCAGGATCGGCTCGTTCACCTGGTGCGCGTGCATGAACGGGGACATCCGGAAGTAGATCTCCGGCGCCTCCCAGAAGGTGCGCGGCTCGCTCTGGAAGCCGAAGGGGGTGAGCGTGCGGTTGAAGGCGCCGCTCCGGGCGATGCCCGCCCGGAAGATGTCCGAGTGCGCGAGCAGGTTCGCGGTCATGAAGGCCCCGTAGGAATGTCCGGCGATCGCCGTCCGGTCCGGGTCGGCCACCCCGCGCCGGACCGCCTCGTCCACCGCGGCCTGCCCGCTCGCGACGAGCTGCTCGACGTAGCTGTCGTTCGGCTCCTGGTCCCCCTCGCCGATGATCGGAATGGTGGCGTTTTCCATGACCGCGTATCCCTGGGTCAGCCAGTAGAGCGCCGAACCCCAACTGACGAAGCTGAACCGCTGCGGCGAATCCCGGACCTGGGCGGCGGCCGCGGCGCTCTTGTACTCGCGTGGATAGGCCCACACGATGAGCGGCAGCCGTCCGTCGCGGGCCGCGTCGTAGCCCGGCGGGGTGTGGAGCAGGGCGTTCAGCTCGACGCCGTCGTCGCGCTGGTAGCGGATGAGTTCGCGGCCCGCGCCCTCAAGAGCGGGGTACGGGTGGGCGAAGTCGGTGATGGCCCGGGCTTCGCCGCCGCCGAGGTCGTGGACGTAGTAGTTGGGAGGCGTCGTCCGGGTCTCCTTCCGGGTGAGCAATAGCCCGGCTTCGGGGTCGAGGAGCGCCAGCGGCGTCTCGAAGGAATCGGCGTCCGACTGGAAGAGCCGGCGGGTCTCACCGGTTTCGAGATCCCATTCGTCCACGAAGGGGCGGTTGCCCTGCGGGGAGGCCCCCTCGGCGGTGAGATACGCCTTCGATCCGTCGGCCGAGGTGAGCAGCACCCGGGCACCCCGTTCGTTCATCGTGGTCAGCGGCGTTCCCGGCGCGGCATAGCGATCTTCGTAGGAGGTATCGAAGGCCAGGGTGGGTTCGCCGCTCCCGGCGGTCGGGATGCTCCAGATCTGCTCGGCCCGGTTGATCCACCACCGGGTGATCGCCACCCCGCGCCCGCCGCCGAAGGAAGCCCCCATCATGCGGATGGGTACCTGGAGCAGCACTTCGGGATCGCCCTCGAAGGGGGCGGCGAGCTGCACCAGCACGTCTCGGACCGACGCCTCGGCATGCGGGTCGCCGCCGTCCCGCGCTTCGGTCCAGACCAGGGTGGCGTCGTGGTCGCCCCGCCAGTTCACGGAGCGCGGCCCGGTGGGGGCCGAATCGCGGCCGATCGGGATCTCCTCGTGGAGCGGGAGGTCCGCGACCTCGTGCACCGCCGCGCCGCTCCGGTCCCGGACCTCGATGCGGTGCGGGAACCGCGAGTACGGCACCAGCCAGGAGAAGGGTTCGTGCACCGTGGTGACCAGGAGGTAGTTCCCGTCCGGGGAGGGCGCGAAGCCCTCGATGATCCCGGGTCCGGCGATCTCGGTGGTGTTTCCGGACAGATCCGCCACGACCGCGCGGGCTGCGCCGAGGTAGGCGAACACCGCGTTGTCGTGGGGGCTCTGGAGCAGGTCCTGATAGGTGCGCACCGGGGCCACCCGGCCGCTGGTTTCCTGAATCACCGGCGTCTCCGGAACCGCCGGGGACTCCGGCATCGCGCCGCGGCCCGGATCCACGATCTTCACGGCGAGGTGGGCGCTGTCCCCGAGCCAGCGGAAGGGAGAGCCCCGGAAGATCGCGTTCACTCCTTCGACCACCCGGTTCGCGCTACCGGTCGCGGCTTCCACGGTCCACAGCTCGACGCCGTCGTCTCCGGTTTGGGTGAAGGCGAAGCGCGTCCCGTCCGGCGACCAGCTCAGGTGGTCCCCGCGGAGCGGATCCGGCAGGCCGGAAATCGCAACGGCTTCGCCGCCATCAAGGCGCTCCAGGGTGACGTCCCGGAACATCCGGCGCCGGCTGGCCGCGTTTGCGGCCGGGTCGATCCGGAGTCCCGCGATCCGCAGTTCGGGCCGCGACAGCTCGGCGAGCGGGGCCAGGCTGGACCGGTGCATCAGCACCGCGTGGGCCTTGTCGGGAGAGACCGAGATTCCGGGAGTCGGCGGCGCCTCCGCGATGCGGACGATCGCGTCGGGAGGCGTCTGGTAGCCCTCCTGCGCGACGGCGGCAGCGGCCAGGGCGACGGCCGGAACGATCAGCAGACGATGAAACGGAAGCCGCACGACGGTCCCTCCTCCCCCTTGGGGGGAACCCCGCATTTTACGCGAGGCCCGGGGTGGCCGTCGTCCGCGGAGGGCCACGCGCCACGTCCTCGACGATGCCGGCGGATCGGGTCCGCAGACATCGCGTTCGCGACTCTCGCCCGGGTCCAACAGCCGGTGGTGGAACCCGGGTGAGCGCCGAGCTCGAGGAGGCCACCCAGTGAGGCACCGAGGGCGGTTGCCGCGGATCTCCGCTCACTCTGGTCGCTCCGCTCCCGACGTTCGCTCCCTCCGTCCGCGCCCGACGCGCCCATCCCGGAACTCATCCCCTGCCACCTATCCGACCGAAACCCGTCCAGATCCCGTCAACCCACCCCTCCGCCGACAGCAAATCACCCCGAAAAAGTGGGACATTTTCGAAGCCCATTGACAGCAACCGGCGGCGACTATTCGCAGACGGCTGGCGGATGATCGAGGGCGGCGCTCGGGCAAACGGGTAGTCGGCGGCATCGACAGCAAGTACCTGTCCCCCTGCGTTCCCCTCCCGGGATGGTTCTGCATTGATTCCGGGTAGTCATCGAAAACGCCCGCGAGCGGTGATCGCCTGGAGTCCACTGCCGGCGACCGGAAAACCGGCAGTCATGGGCCCGGGTTGACAAAAACCTGACCGCCGGCCGGAGGGATGTCGCGCTTGGGCCCCTGAGGGCAGGCCGCCCGAGGACCTCGGGACGCCGTGCCGCAGGCCGATCAGGCGGCCGATCAGGGGGCCGGGCCGGCGGGTGGGCGCCTGTTCCCGGGCACGAGGTTGCGGAGCGGTCTTGTGCGCGCGGCCGGGACCCGCCGGCTGCGGCTACCGCCGCCAGAAGGGGCGGACGAACAAGCCTCGGCGCGCGGCCTTCATGAGGAGGAGGGCGCTGAGCCCGCCGCACACCAGGACGGCGAACAGCGAGCCCTCGACGCCAAGGTTCCCTCCGGAGAGGACATCCGGCCCGCTCAGCCGCGACTCCAGCAGGCTTCCCACCTCATGGCCCGAGAGATTCGGGCCGAAGACCCCCGCCTGCATGAAGTTCCACCCGAAGTGGATGCCGATCGCGAGCCAGAGCCGACGGGTGACGACGAAGGCGGCCCCGAGCAGCACGCCCGCTTCGACCCCGATCACCAACGCGCCGTAGAGCGTCGCGTTCGGGTTGCTCGGGTGTGCGGCTCCGAAGAACCCCACCGAAATCGCGAACGCGAACCAGGTGCCGAGCCATTCCTCCACGATCCGGAAGAGCACTCCCCGGAAGACGATCTCCTCAATGTAGCTGGACGTCGCCGCGATGCCGAATGCGGTGAGGAGGGCGGTCCAGGCGCCGACCGCCTCGATCCGGTAGTAGCCGACCGCGAAGACGAGCGCCACCGTAAGCGTCAGGCAGATCGCACCGACCAGCGCGCCGGCGCCGATCTCCCGCGCGGCGCCGCGCCTCGACAGCTCCTCGGCGGGGCGTTGCTCCAGAAGCTGCGTGAGTCCCCGGTACGCGAAATGGACGGCCAGAATCGCCAGCACCATATTCGCCACCCCGCTCGGCCACCAGCTTCCGAGTGCTCCGGCGATGCCGCCGGTCACCCACCGCAGGAGCCAAAGGGTTCCGGCGATGCCCGCCGCGTAGAGGACGATCCGAATCGGCGGGAAGTAGGCGATCCGACCGAAGAATCCTTCGGGCGGCCTCCGGTAAGCCGTTGCGACTCCGTGATTTACGCGATTGTGTCATCGGACCGGCGTCCATGGAGCGGGTACGATCTCTCCCGATCCGCGCCGTTCGGCCCGCGGAAGGGAGGTTGCTCATGCTCCGTCACCTGCTCAGGGTCTCGCTTTTCGCGGCGGTTTTCACCGTCTGCGGCGCCCCGGAACCCGCTCCGGCGCCGGAACCGGAAACCGAGGTCCCGACTCGAACCGCCGATCCCTTCAAGCGCGGGCTGACCGAAGCGGATTTCCCTCGCGTCCAGGAACTCGCGCCCGGCGTCTATTCCTACGAACAACTCCGCGCCGCCGGCGAGGAGCTCTTCACCACCGTGAGCATGTTCGTGGTCACCGGCGAGGGCGTGCTGGTCGCCGACGGGCAGGGGAGTTTCGAGGAGACGGCCCGGATGGTCGAGGAGATCGGCAAGATCACCGACCAGCCCATCACCCACGTGGTGGTCTGTTCGGACCACGGGGACCACACGGCGGGGAACGCCGCGTTCCCGGAGGGGGTCGAGTTCATCGTCCACGAGAACTCGGTGGCGGCGATGGAGGGGATCCGCGAGCGGATTCCGGAGATCCCGATGCCCGGAACGGTGATCTCCGACCGAATGGATCTCACCCTCGGTGGCCGCGCGATCGAGGTGCTCTTCCTGGGGAGAGCCCACACCGGCGGCGACCTGGTGGTCCACCTGCCGGAAGAGAGTGTCCTCTTCCTGACCGAGGCCTACCTCCACCGGGTCTATCCGGCGATGCGTTCGGCCTACCCCAGCGAGTGGGTCGCGATGTTGCGGCGGGCCCGGGACCTGAACGCGCGGGTGAACATCCCCGGGCACGGCTTCGTGGACAACCCGGAGATGCTCCGGGAGGAGCTGGGAGTCGCCATCGAGGCGCTGGAGACAGTGATTGCGGAGTCCACGCGTCTCCACCACCTGGGCCTCAGCGTCGAGGAGGCCGACGCCCAAGCCGACTTCGGGGACCTCGAGACCTGGTCGCTACGGGAAAGCCAGCGCGGGATGGCGCTCAGGCGGGTGTACATGGAGCTGAACGGCGAACTGCCGTAGGGGGTGGGCGGCAAGCTGCCGCGGTGGGGGCCCGGAAAGGGACCGCCGCCAGTTCTCCCGGTGGGGGCCTTCAGAAGGCGGCTCCCAGCCCCTGTCTTCTGTCCTCGTACCACCTGACGGCCTCAACGAACTCCGCGGTGGCGGATGCCGCGATGCGGACGTTCACCGGTTGAGGATCTTGCGCTCAACCCGGCGCCGCACTTCCTCCCAAGGTTCAAGGTTTTCGGTTCCAGCTTCGATCGCCGCGACGCGGCGTCTGACTTCAGCGTCCCAGGCCGCCCCAGCGCCCGGATCGGATGGCCCCTCGATACTTCCGAGCAACTCGGCCGCCAATTCAGCGCGAGCCTGGTGATCGAGTCGCAAGGCCTCGGCGAGGACGGCGTGGACCGCGCGGGTCATGGCCCGATTCTATTTCCCGGGTCGCTTCCGTCGCAGCCACCCCCTCACCCTCTCGACCATCGGCCAGAGGGTCTCGGCGAGGATGACGGCCGCGACGCTCGTTTCGGTCAGATGGCGCAGCGCATCCACCGGGACGGCACGCATGGTTCCCGCCTGCTCTTGGATCTCGATTGGGAGTCCTTGCTGGTCGTATCGAACCGACGCCGCGAAATTTGCGCAATGGCTGAGGATGCCAATCAACCTTCCTCCCGGATCGCCGCTGCGGTCGCGGTCCGCATCTCGTCGCGGCTTCACGATCAGCGGGCTGCCGCTGTTCCCGGGAAATGCTGTCCCCTCCAGCCGCAGGGGCCTTTCGAATGCCGCCCGTTTCGGGACGCCGGAGATGGTAGCCAGCCGGACTGCCGGGTACTGCCGAGGACCCTCACGGTGCGGGAAGGCAAATCCGACAAGGAGCACTTCGTCACCCTCCACGATCTGCTGTCGCCGGAGTTCAGGGATCGTGAGCGTATCCGTCCGCACTTCGAAGCTGCGATAACGGATCGCGTCCGCCGGGAACCACTCCGGGTGCACAAGCAGGGCCGCCAGATCGTAGCGATGGTCCATTCTCCAGGCGCCGGGTTCGCGTCCAATCTTGGCCGTGACGGAGTACGGCACCGGACGGTCGCCTTCGCGGGGGGCGAAAAGCACTACGAAGCGTTCGAAATCGCGATCCACCACGTGCGCGTTCGTGATCAGGAACAGGAGCTCGCGCCCCTTCTGGTACCAGTGCTGGGCTCGATAGAAAAAGCCGGTGCCCGCCCACCGTTTCCGGCCGTCCCGGTCGAAGGCTTCGAGGACCACGACAGTATCGAGGTAGGGACGGGAATGGGGCACTAGGCGGTGTCGGACTCGGGGAGCGGGACCGGACCCTGGGACGCGCCGTCGCGGCTCACCACCGCCCTTCTTCCTCGCCCCTTTGCCGCAGGGCGCGGAGCGCGTCCACCGGCGCGACCTGGACGAGGCCGGTGTGCACCCGAACGTCCAACGATCGGCCATCTTGGGTGAGTCGGACCGGTTCGTTCGGGTTCGGCAGACTTTCGCTGACGACGCCGATCAGATGGATCTTCGGGTGGGTCAGCGGCTGCCCATGCCGCCCGCGTTCGGGCCAGATGACCACCGGGCCGCCGGTGTTGCCCGCGAAGATCGTGGCTTCCACCAGAAAAGTCGGCGACTGGCCACGGTAGCAGTCCTGGATACGGGCGATGATGCCCCTGCGGACCATCGCCACCGGGGCGAAGCGAAACCGCTCGGGCGTGAAACCCAGGAGGAGGACATCGTCGCCTTCGCCGACACGGCGACGGCCCATCTCCCCGGGTTCGAGTACCCCACCCCACGCTTCGAACGTCTCGCACCGGACTCCGTCCGCGGCCAGGCGCTCGGGGTCGACTGGGAGAACGGCAACGTCCAGCTTGGGGTCGGCAAGCCAGCCTCCCAGTGCGAGGCCGTCTGTACCGTCTGCCGCGTACGTCACGGTGCGGGGTCCGCGGCGGCGACGGCAGATCACCCTCGTGTTGTCGAGATTCCCGCGAATCGCCCGTGCGCTGGTAACCAGGAAGAAGAGGTTGCGTCCCTCGGCGCCGCCCGTGAAGTAGCGGTAGTAGAAGCCGGTCGCCCGATAGTGCCAGGTGCCGTTCCGCCGCTCCGCGAGCATGACCACCGTGTTCAGGTAGCGTGGTGGAAGCGGCGGCATCCGGTGGTCAACTGGTGGTGTGGGGGAATTCGACGGGACTACGGGTCCGATGGCACAACCGGTTCAGGAGCGGGCTTCGGCGGCGGCTCTTCCTCCCGCCGCGCGCGGTACGCCTGCTTTGGGGTGTTCGCGCTGTCCGGAAATCGGCGCTCCAACAGCCCGGCTTCGAGGAGCGGCCGGAGGTGGCGGTTCGAGAGGCTGCGCCGGTGCATGGAGAACCAGCGCGCGAGTTCAGCCGGGGTGGTCCAGTCGCGGTGCCGGCAGATGTCGAGGATCAGCGCCCGCAAGGCGACGGGGTGGGGCCGGTCCCCGACCGCGGCGGCTTGAGGGATGAACACCTCGGGGAGACCCTTGAAGCGGGCCTTCCGATCCTTCTCTGAAGGTGCGGGCGCCACCGGTTGGCTCGGCAGCTCGGATTGACGGGGCTCTGCGGAGGGCTCGGGACGCTTCCCGGCTTCGGTTCGGCGGACTGCCGGACGCGACCTTTCGTCGTCGGAAACTCGATCCGGGACGCTCGGCTCCACGGCCTCCGGGAGCTGTCGCGCCGGGGCTTCGGACCTCTCGGGCTCCCCGTCCGCGGGCGGGTCCAGCAGGCCGAGGCCGGCGGCGCTCTCTCCCAGATCGGCGCGAGTCAGGCGGCGGAGGCTGGAGAAGGCTGCGGCGATTCCTCCTCCGCCCTCGGTCAACCGACCACCGAACCCCCGCACCGCCCGGCCGAGCTCCCGGACCCTTGCGGTGGCCCCGGCGACCTTTCCGTCGGGTCCGCGCAGGGCTCGCGTGCTTCGGACGATGCCCCCGCCGATCTCGCGAGTGGCATGTCCGATCCGGACCGCCCCCCGCGCCACCTTCTCGCCTTCGGATGCGATCCGGCGAATCCGCTCGCGAGCTGCCGGCCACTTTTCCTTGAGGTACTGATAGGCCGCCGGAATTCCGGACAGGATCCAGCGGAGCCAGATCCAGAGTCCGTGGAGCCGCGGCCGGGGCTTTCGTAGCCACGCGCGGATGGCGTCGAGTCCGGGCGGTGTCTCTTCCGGCTTCTCGAAGAGGCGGAGGTTGGGCATGGGAGAATTGATGCTAAACCAAAGACTATAGGTATGCTTAGCATTACAGTTCGTGACAGCGGGGTCGGCTGGCCGCAACTGGTAGCGATCATCGCGTCTCTCGGTTGAACTAGTAGCAGTAGCAGGGTCTGTTGAACTGCTACTAGTAGCAATAGGCGGGTCTCCAGCGCCGAACTAGTAGCAATAGCCGGCTTTTTCGGGCTGAACTAGTAGCAATAACGGGATCTGACGGCTGCTACTAGTAGCTCTGGCGGGATCTGTGAACTGCTACTAGTAGCTCTGGCGGGATCTGTGGGCTGCTACTAGTAGCCTTGGCGGGATCTGTGGGTTGCTACTAGTAGCTCTGGCGGGTGTAGGAGACAGCCGTAGAGTGGCAGTTGGGAGACACCTACTTTTACGCACGGTGATGGAGGACTGTCAGGAATTCCGTATGTAGGACGGAGACTTTGGAAACTGCGTTGGTTTTGGCTTCCGTGCGTTTCGCGGCCTTCGGCTGCGATGCCGGTCCGAAGGCCCCCACCGGGAGAACTGGCGGCGTTCCCTTCCTAGCCCGCGAGCCCGAGGACCCGGGCGAGCTGGACCAGCGCGAGCCCCGAGATCACCGCCACCACCAGGGTTCCGAGGACGTTGGCGACGCGCGAGTTCCGGTACTTGCCCATGATCGCGGTCCGGTTCACCACGATGAGCAGCAGGATCAGGGCGAGCGGGAGGACGACCCCGTTGCCGGCCTGCGCGAGCAGGATGATCTGGTAGGGGGAGGCGCCGAGGAAGATGCCGCAGAACATCCCGGTCAGCAGAACGAAGCCCCACAGCAGGCGGATCCGGCCGCTCTTCAGGTCAGCTCCCCAACCCAGCGCGCCGCCCGCGGCGTAGGCCGCGGCGAGCGGCGCAGTGATCGCGGAGGTGAGTCCGGCGGCAAACAGCCCGATTCCGAAGAACACGGGCGCGGCCCGTCCGAGCAACGGTTCGAGCCGCGCCGCGACCGTGGCGGCATCCGCGGCGTCGGCGCCCTGCCCGAGCAGCGGGGAGGCGGCCACTACCACCGCCGCGGTGATGAGCCCTCCGAGCGCCACCGAAAACAGGGTGTCGTTCCGGCTCTCCCGGATGTTCTCGTCATTCCGCTCCGCGTCCGGCCAGCGCTCGAGGCTGGCGCTCGTGTGGAGGAAGAGGTTGTAGGAAACGACGGTGGTGCCGATCAGCGCCATCACGGTCAGCAGGGCTCCCGGCGGGATCCGCGGCACGAAGAGGCCGCTCAGTACTTCGCCGAGGCTCGGCGCGGTCAGGATCGCGATCAGGAAGAACACCACGCTCATCAGCCCCACGAGGAACACCAGCGCGTTCTGGATGACCTTGTAAACGCCCGTCATCAGCAGGGCGCCCGCGAGGGACCCGACGATCAGGACCAGGAGCCCCGCCGGCAACCCGGTGAGCAGGCTGAGGCCCAGCGAGGCCCCGAGCAGGTTCCCCGTCTGGAAGGCGGCGTTCCCGATCAGGATGGTGAACGCGATGAGGCCCAGGGCGGCCACCCGGATGACCGGGTTCGCCAGACTGTCGCGGATCGCCTCGGCGAGGCCGCGCCGGCTGGCGAGACCGACCCGCGCCGCCATGTTCTGGAGGACCGCCGTGGCGATCACCGAAAACAGCACCGCCCAGAGGAGGGTCATTCCGTAGCCGGCGCCTGCGCGGCTGGCGGTGACGACGGTGCCCGGCCCGATAAAGGCGGCGGCGACCAGGAAGCCCGGTCCGGGTTTGAAACGGCGCATTTGCGACCCCCTGGGATCCCCTAGCTGGAAAGGTCTTCCTGCACGGCGCGGGCGGCATTCCTCCCGGAGACGCCGTGCAGTCCGCCATAAGGGTATGTCCCCGGCCCGGCGAGGTAGAGACCGGCGATCGGCATCCGGTGCCGGGCGAAGCCGGGGACCGGGCGGAGCGAATAGAACTGGTCGAGGGTGGGTTCGCCCTGGTGGAAGCTCCCCTCGATCAGCCCGAAGCCGCGCTCGAGCGTCTTGGGGGTCAGCACCCGGGATGCGGTCACGAGGTCCGAGACGCCTGGGAAGGCGCGCTCCAGGGCCCCGAGGGTCGCTTCCAGCACCCGATGTTCGTCCGCGTTCTGGGGGACCGACTGGACGGTCGCCGCCAGCACTGCACCCCCGCCCGCCGCCAGTTCCGGGTCGTGCACCGTAGGGAAAAACGCGAACACCAGCGGCTCGGAAGCGACCTCCCCGTACTTCGCGGCGTCGGCCGCCCGCTCCAGATCGTGCATCCGGGCACCGATCTGGACGACGCCGGCGAGTCGTGGATCGTCCTCCGTCGGTGTCGCTCCGTCTCCGAGGCGGGGCAGCGCGGATAGCGCGAGCCCCACCCGCGCCGCCGTCCCCCGGTAGCGGATCTGCGAGACATCGTGGGCGAAGTCCGGCGCCAGGCTCCGCGCCCCGACCCAGCCGAGCAGCGTGGTTCCCGGGGCGGCGTCGGAGACGACCATGTCGCACCGCACTTCCCGGCCGTCCGCCAACTCCACCCCGGTGACGCCCCCCCGACCGGTCGCGATCCGGCGCACGCCTCCCGATTCCGATTCGAAATGAACCCCGGCGGCCTGCGCCGCGGCGCGGAGCGCCCGGCCGATCGCCGCCGAACCGCCGCGCGCCGGGCGGATCCAGGCGAGGGGCTCGGGTTCGCCGAAAGCATGGAAATGCAGGAAGAGGCCGGCCGTCCCGGGAGCACGCGGGCCGAGACGGGTGCCGGTGAGGATCGGACCCGCGAACGCCGCCTTGAGCGGCTCGCTCTCGAACCAGTCGTCGAGGAAATCGGCGAGCGCCATCGGGAGCGCGCGCAGGAGCCCGTTGACCCGTTTCGCCCCGAGTCCGAGGGCCGCGAAGGCGGCGGGGATCGCGTCGGGAAGCGTGGAATCGAGCTGGAGCGGTGGCTGTCCCAGCAACTTTCGGAGGAAGCCGGCGAACGCGCCCACCTCGGCCACGAACTCCGGAAAGCGCGCCGCGTCGCGAGCGGAGAGTCCGGCGACGGCGAGCCGGGCGTGCTCGGGGTCCCGAGGGAGCGCGAAAGATCCGCCATCCCGTCCCCAGACGGTCAATACCGGGTCCGGTGCGACCAGGTCCAGCCCGTGGCGGTCGAGATCAAGGTCCAGGGCCACCTCGGGATCGAGCGAGGGCAGGGTCTCCGGAAACACCGGGAACTGGAATCCCGGCGCGATCTCGACGTTCGCGGCGACGCCTCCGGGACGCCCCGCCTCGCCGACCGCGAGCACCGAATGCCCGGCGCCCGCGAGATACGCCGCGGCGACGAGGGCGTCCGGTCCCCCGCCGATCGCGCAGACGTCGTAGGAGTCCCGCATCAGATCAAGACGGCCCCTGCGTCCTGCAGCATGGCCTCGGCGCCCAGCTTCCCGGGAGCGCCCATCACCCCGCCGCCCGGATGGGCGCCCGAGCCGCAGAGGAAGAGGCCGCGAACCGGGGTGTGGAACTGGGCCCAGCCCGCGGCGGGGCGCAGGAAGAAGAGCTGGTCAAGCCCCAGCTCGCCCTGGAAGATGTTTCCTTCGGTCAGCCCGGTGCGTCGCTCGATGTCCAGCGGGGTGAGCACCTGCCGCTCCAGAATGATGTCCGGGAGGTTCGGCGCGTACTCGGCGAGGGTCCGGATGACGGTGTCCCCGAAGGCGTCCCGCTGGGCGTCCCAGTCGCCGTCTTCCCCGTTCAGGTGGTACGGCGCGTACTGGACGAAGATGGACATGACGTGCTTCCCCGGGGGGGCCATCGAGGGGTCGATCGTCGAAGGGATGAGGATGTCCAGGTAGGGGCTCCGCGAGAAACGGCCGTACTTCGCGTCGTCGTAGGCGCGCTCCATCGTCTCCCGGTCGGGGCTGATCGAGATCGCTCCCCGGAGGTGCGGCCCGGCCCCGGGCAGCGCGGTGAAGTCGGGAAGCGCGTCGAGCGCCAGGTTGACCTTGCCCGACGAACCCTGGAACCGGTAGCGCCGGATCGCCTGGACGAAATCGCCGGGCAACTCGTCGGGATCCAGCATCCCGAGGAAGGTCCGGCGGGGGTCCACGCTCGAGCCCACCTGGTCGGCGAACACCTCCTCGCCGCCCTCGAGGACCACCCCGGCCACCCGTCCGCCGGAGGTCAGGATCCGCTCGACGCCGGCGTTCGTGCGGATCTCGGCGCCGAAGCTCCGGGCGGCGTTCGCGAGCGCCTCGGCGACCGCGCCCATCCCGCCGCGCTGGAAGCCCCAGGAGCGCGACGCCCCGTCGATCTCACCCATGTAGTGATGCAGCAGGACATAGGCGGTTCCCGGCGAGGAGATGCCGAGAAAGGTTCCGATGATGCCGCTCGCGGACATGGTCGCCTTGAGGACGTCGGTCTCGAACCAGCGGTCGAGGTAGTCGCTCGCGCTCGCGGTCATGAGCCGCGCGAGCTCGTGGAAGCGCCGGTCCCCGAGCCCCGCGAAGTGGGACGCCAGCTCCACGAGGCCGCGCAGCTCCTTGGGGCGGACCGAACCCACCCGCGGTGGCCGCATCATGAGCAGGTCCCGGATCCCCCGGCTCAGGTGATGCATCCGGAGGCCGAAGACCGGGTAGTTGTCGGCGTCCCGGCGCGAGAACTGGAGGAGCGACTCGCGAGTCTTCGCGGGGTCGTGCCAGCGGGTCAGCGCCCGCCCGTCCCGCAGCGGGGTAAACGTGCCGTCGAGCGCCTGGAGTTGCAGGCCGTGCCGCGCGAGATCGAGGTCGTCAATGATCTGCGGCCGCAGCAGGCTGACCACGTAGGAGAAGACCGAAACCGTGAAGCCGGGCAGGATTTCCTCGCTGAAGGTCGCGCCGCCCACCCGGTCGTTTTTTTCGACGAGCAGCACCCGCCGCCCGGCCCGCGCCAGGTACCCGGCCGCGATCAGGCCGTTGTGGCCGCCCCCGATGACGACGGCGTCGTAGCGGTTCAAGGGGAGACCTGGGGGATGGACCTGGGGGATGGACCTGGGGGGTGGACCTGGGGGATGGACCTGGGGGCTTTTGGAAGTTCGGGCGCCGCGGGCGCGAAAGCCGCGCGATCCTATCCCGGATTTCCCAGATATCTCCTCTCCCGGATGGCTCGGAGGGGAAGCAACGCCGGCCGGGTCACCGGGAGGTGCAATCAGCAGCGGCCCATGGATGATGCGGTTTCATATTCTGTTTGTCCTTGTATATCCGGTCTGTGACGCACAAAATACAAGGATGATTGAAAGGCGCGCTGCCGCGGAAGTACGCGAAGCGCTTCGCTGGCAGCCGGCGGTCGCGCTTCTGGGTCCCCGCCAGGTTGGGAAGACCACCCTCGCGCAGGCGATCGGACGCGAGACGGACGCGGTGTATTTCGATCTCGAAGACGCGGACGACCGCGACACGCTGAGGCATGCCAGAGCGGTCTTCGATCGGCACGAAGATCGCCTCGTCATTCTCGACGAGATCCACCGGGCGCCGGAACTGCTGTTGACGCTGCGCGGGGCGATCGATCGGGGCCGAAGCCGCGGCCGGCGGGCCGGCCGGTTCCTGATCCTGGGTTCGGCGTCGCTCGACGTGCTGCGGGAGACCGGAGAGACGCTGGCCGGGCGGATTTCCTACCGGGATCTCCTTCCGCTGGACGTCCTGGAGATTCCAGACGATTCCGGGTCACGGGACGCCCTGTTTCTGCGCGGCGGGTATCCGGAAGTCTTTCTGGCGCCCTCCGACCGAGTGAGCTTCGGTCAGCGCCGGGACTTCATTCGCACCTATCTGGAGCGCGAAATGGCGTGGCTGAATCCGAGACTGCCCGCCGAAACCCTGAGCCGCCTCTGGACGATGCTGGCTCACACGCAGGGCGCTCTCCTGAACGCCTCCCGCCTCGCCAGCTCGCTCGACATCGCCGTCCGCACCGTGAATCGCTACCTGTCGGTGCTCAGCGACCTGCTGCTCGTGCGGCGACTCGCGCCGGTCCACGCCAACATCGGGAAGCGCCTGGTGAAGTCGCCGAAGATCTATCTCCGGGACAGCGGGTTTGTCCACGCGCTCCTCGATTTGGCGTCCTTCGACGCCGTGGCCGGGCATCCGGTCGCCGGGGCGTCCTGGGAAGGCTTCGTGATCGAGAACCTATTGGCGGCGGCGCCCGACCGGACCCGCGCGAGCTTCTTCCGCACCGCGGCGGGGGCGGAGATGGATCTGGTGCTGGATTTCCCGAGCGGCGAGCGCTGGGCCGTCGAGATCAAGTGGAGCCGCGTCCCCCGGACGACCAAGGGCTTCCATCTGGCCCGCGAGGCCCTGGCGCCGGACCGCTGCTTTCTCGTGGGTACGGGGCCTGACCGCTATCCGGTCACGGATACGGTGGAGGCCATCAGCCTCCGGGAACTGGCGACGCAGTTGCTGGCGCGGCGCCACCTGCCTGGTCAGGTTTGAACGACCTTCAGCAATGTTTTCGCCCTCAAGAACAACTCCGACATATCGGACATGCCCTCTGTCTTGTCGAGAGTCGGCTGCAGCACTTCAGTCTCGACCGACCGGTTGATGCACAGATGCCAGTGGACGCGCGGATAAGTCCTTTCCAATTCCTTGAACAGTTCCTCCAGCCTCTCGGCGCGCTTGCCCCTCACTCTCGGCGAGAGGAACCAGACGTGTTGGCGCGCCTCACAGAAACCGAGGTCTTTCAGCACGAGGAACGTGCGGAGCATCTTTTTCCGGACGGTGAGGAAGGTCTCATCGATCGTCTTCCCGTCATGATTGAACGCCGTGTGGCGACGGGAGTGCGCGAGGCGCTCCGCTGGCAACCGGCTGCGGCGCTCATCGGGCCGCGCCAGGTAGGTAGGACGACCCTCGCACGGTAGATCGACCGCGAGGCGGGTTATTCGTAAGCGGTAACAGCGGTCTCTCTGACACCCGCCCGCGCCAAGTCACGGGTCAGTGCTAGCAGCCTGTGGTGAAACCCACGTGAGCGCCGAGAGCGGCGAGGCGCCCGGCTGACAAGGCGCGTGAGGGAGGAGCCCCCACCGGGAGAACTGGCCCGAGTGTATTTCGACCGAAACGCAACGGAGAGCGCCGCAGAGCGGCGCGGTTCAGGCGGGATGGATCGCCGCTCGAACGCCGCGTGGGTTTTGCCACAGGCTGCTAGGCTCGATTCAGAGCGATGGAGAACGATCCGAACCCGACCGGTGGCGGGCGCAGGTGGCAGGCGCGGCCCACGGACCGCGCGCGTTCGGCAACGGTCAGGAGCCGAGGGGCGCAAGCCGTGTCCGCCGGCTCCGCAATCGTTCCGCGTCGGACCCGCTCATTGCCGCGGGTCTCGCCGTCGGATCCGCCTGAAGCGCGCTGGCTTCCGCAAGCGCTCCGGGAACTCGAAGAGGTCGGAGAGGGCGTGGAAGTGGATGGGCCGACCCCCTCCGGCGAGGTGGTCGCCGAGGCTCGCTCGTTGCTCCGGCAGCTGGCCGGATGGGCCGACGACGCTCCCGCAGTGGACGACGATGCGGACGGAGGCGTCAGCGTCGAGTTCTATGGTCGGAAGGGGTGCCGATTGCTCCTGATCGTGGAATCGGACGGTTCCGCCATCTATCAGGAACTCGTCGCCGGCGAGGTGGTCACGGAGAGATTCGCGACCTGGCGCCAGCTTCTTGAAGCGTTCGGCCGTCCTGCTTTCCGGCGGGTGGGGGTTCCGGTCCGTGGCGAACTCGAAGTCCGCGGCTGACCTTCGCGACAACGAGCGTCTCGGACGACGCGTATTCTCCCGGCGCCAACGACGGGATCCGCGGCTTCGCTGGAGGACCTTTTACGACTGGAAGGCCCGTTCGCTCTCCGTTGACTGTCTTGACCGCGCCGCGCTCGCCCGATTGGTGGAGCTTGGGACACGCGCGGCGGAGAGTCGGGCGGGCGCGAGAGCGTTCTATGGCTGGCTGGCGATCGTGGTCGCGGCGGCGCGACTTCACGGCCGAACGGTGCGGGCCACCCCGCGGCCGGACAATCCGTTCCACGCCGACATTGATCTGCCTGGCGTCCCGGGAACCGACGAAGAGCGGAAGACGCGGGCGAGGAAGCATGCACAACTGCTCGCCGAACAAGCCTCGTTCGCGCCGACGACAAACGCGGCGCGCGGCGTGAGACGGAAAGTACGTGCGCCGCGTCGCGGATTGGCGCGATCCCAGTAGGGGCGGTTTTCGGGGAGGCGCCCGACCGGACCGGCACTGGCCGCTCCAGCATCGCTGCCGGTGCGGAGAAGGACCTGGTGCTGGATTTTCCGAGCGGCGAGCGCTGGGCCGTGGAGGCCAAGTGGAGTCGCGTCCCCAGGACCACCAAGGGCTTTCATCTGGCCCCGGAGACCCTGGCGCCCGACCGCTGCTTTCTCGTGGGTACGGGGCCCGACCGCTATCCGGTCACAGATACGGTGGAGGCCATCAGCCTCCGGGAATTGGCGACGGAGCTCCTGGCGCGCCGTTCGCCTTGAAGTGGGTTCCGGTGCCTGGGTACGAAACGGAGACGGCAGTCTCGATTCGGCTTCAGTTTGCGGGTGCAGGCCGAAAAGCCTTGTCGGCTGCGCGACCAACCAGGTAGCAGGTTGCCCCGTCGAACGTTGCTCCGACTGCGCCGCCCACCAATGGCACGAGTTTGACCAGGTTCACCACACCCTTTTGGCCGAACTTGGTGAGTAGCGTGACGCCGACCAGCTTGTTGATCTTGGCCAGGATGGCCCCCGAGACCTGTTTCAGCGCCCCGATCGCGACCTTCTCGCCGACAAGGACTCCGCCTTTCTTCGCCACGTCCATCATCCCCGTGCCGGTCATCCAGAGCAGGATCGCGGTCTGTACGCGATCGTCCTTCGGGCTGTGGCCGTGGATCTTGGCGATGGCTGCCACCATTGGCGCCTGAATCGCCAACGAAGCGGTCAATGCGCCCGGAATCGCCACCGGCAACGTCAGTACGCCCCCGAATCCCGTCACGAACCCGGCCGCCGCGCTCTTGACGACCGCCCATCGGATCAACGCCCGCACGCGTTCGGTGTCGTTCGCGTACGGTCGGCTCCTGTATTCGGCCGCAAGGTCGCATGCAGCGGGCAGCGGCCAGATCCCGTCCACCGCGTGATCCAGGATCCACCGGACTAGCCCCAATACTGTTCACTTAGAGTATTTTCTTCGCTATTCTTCCCGTGGCTTGGCCGGGAGGTTGGCTATGGCGAGAACAGTCGCGGAGCTTCCGAAAGGGAGCCGGCTCACGGACTACATCAGCCTCGGGGTGCTGAACCAGAGGATCCCGCGGGCGGCCGTGGACGAGGCGCTGCAGGCTACGGGGCGGCAGAGTGCCCGTCAGCGGGATCTGCCGGCGCACGTGGTGGTGTATTACGTGATCGCCTTGGCGCTGTACATGCAGTCGTCGTATCGAGAGGTTCTGCGCTGCCTGTTGGAGGGGCTGCGGTGGCTGGGCGATCCGTCGGCGCGCCCACGGGTGGCGGGGAAGTCGGGGATTTCGCAGGCGCGCCAGCGGCTGGGCGCCGAACCGCTGCAAGCCCTGCATGACGCCGTGGTGCGGCCGGTGGGGCAGCCGTCGGAACCGGGATGCGGCTATCGGCAGTGGCAGGTGGTCAGCGTGGACGGCAGCACCCTGGATGTCGCGGACGAGGTCCCGAACGCGGCGGCCTTCGGGCGCCCCGGCGCCAGTCGCGGGGCCAGTGCCTTCCCCCAGATCCGGTTCGTGTCGTTGGTCGAGAATGGAACCCACGTCCTGTTTGCCAGCCGCATGGCCGGCTACCAGGTGAGCGAACACCGCCTGGTCGAGGACGTGATGCCCTCCTTGCAGGCGGGCATGTTGTGTCTCGCCGACCGCAACTTCTACAGCTACGCCCTGTGGAATCAGGCCCGCACCACGGGGGCGGATCTGTTGTGGCGCATCAAGAAGAACCGGCGCCTGCCGCGGGAGACCCCGTTGGCCGACGGCTCCTATCTGAGCCGGATCTACCCCTCCGACAAAGACCGACGCCACGGGCGGCGCGCGGTTCGGGTGCGGGTGATCGACTATCAACTGGCCGGCGTGGCCGACGCCGAACCGCTGTATCGGCTATTGACCACGGTGCTGGATGCGGACCGCGCCCCGGCCCCGGAGCTGGCCGCCCTCTACCGCGAGCGCTGGGAGATCGAAACCGCGCTGGACGAACTCAAGACCCACCTCCGCGGCCCCCGGATCGTCCTCCGCAGCAAGACCCCCGAACTCGTCCGCCAGGAGTTCTGGGGCCTGATGTTGGCCCACTTCGCCATCCGCTCCCTCATGCACGACGCCGCCCGGCAGCGCGGAGACGATCCAGACCGACTCTCCTACCTCCACGCGGTTCGGGCGGTCCGTCGCAACATCATCACCCACGGCGCCATTCCCCCCTCAGCGTCAGAACCGCCTCCGCCAGCACGTCCTTGACGAACTCCTCGACGAACGGGTGGTGTCCAGCCGCAACCGATGCACGCCCCGCGGGGTCAAGCGCAAGATGAGCAGCTATCCGCTGCGCCCCAGACACGCGCCGACCTCCCGCAGAGACGGCCCGCCAACCGTCAGAATCGTCTAAGTGAACAGTATTGGGACTAGCCCGCATGTCTCATACTCAGGGGTGAAGAAGTGGGGTTTGCACCTTCTAACTAGAACCCCCGTGGCTAATCCCCTAAAACAGCGAAATCCGCGGGTCCTTAGGAATCGGCATCACACCCACGATAACCCACGGATTCGGTGCAACAAAATGAAACTGTTGCGTCGTTCCGAGAAAGAGATGCAAGTCTTTGGTCAAGAATTCGTCCCAATACTTATGCCGTACTTTCTGCAACGCCTCTTCCTCGTTTCCACCCGACGATCTGAGGCAGTTCCAGTACAGTGCGCCGATCTCCCAATCGAGGATCTGAAGCTTGCTTCTCTTGCCCAAGGAATCTTCAAATTTGTACGAGAAACTGAACGGTAGTTTCGGAATTACCTTGAACGTTTTTCTCCAATCGTTGTCCTCGAAGAGCCCGAGGTGGCCGTGCAAGTCGCGCATCTGCTGGAGCTTCTGCTCACTCCATTGACGATCCTCTCCCTCGATAACGAAATCGAGCAACTTGGCCGGCCTAAATGTGGAGAGTGATGACTGGTTTGCTTTTGCAAGCGTGATGAGTTCATCAAGTCGCGTGTGAACAGATGCTGTCTGTAGAAGTATCTCGCGCCTTTTCCTCCATCTATCCTGTGTCCCGACGTGTTCCACCAGCTCAATTTCGCCGACGGGTCGGAAGGATTCGAGTCGCGGATCTTGAGTGTTTCTCACAAGCCTGCACCGGATCCAATCGAACTTGCGGTACTGTTGACTTTCGTCGAGTCTTCGAAATGGGACAGGGTAAAGGCGTACCCAGGACCCGTCGGGCCGCACACCCGCCGTACATACAGTTTCTCCGTATTTGCGCGATAGCGTCGGATATGTCTTGACAGTAACTAAGATTCGTTCCATAGACGGGGTCATGGGAGATGAGTCGGCACGTCAACACTGTCGTCGTCCGCCGTACCCAAACGTTGTGATGACCAGAGACTAGTTGTGAAGCGACGAAGGTCCAAGACCGCTTCGGCTGTGTGGCCCCGGTGACACATGCGAACGTCCTGTTCGTAACAAGTGAATGCCACGGCCTCGCCGTCCTGTAGCCACGTCACGACCTTGCGCAGATTTGTCTTTTGCCTCGGCAGCGTGTACTGGCGGTAGTAGTCGAATAGCTTCTTGTAGTCCGACTCGGAACTGAGTGACCGGCGGCGACTAGACGCTATGCCCAATTCTGGCAAATGATTGTAAGCGATGCCTAGGTTTTCGCAACAGCGGGCAAGCGTGTTCTTCGAGAAACCATACTTGCGACTGATGGGATTCCGGCGAATATCGCAGAGAAGGGAAACTCCAGCGCGAATTAGAACATTCAGATAGTGCTCGAGAGACTTGCCCTGATACCCGATTGTAAAGAGAACGCCTCGCCTGGAATAGGGCCTTATGGCGTCGATCGCCCGCAGTGATCGTTGGTCATTGCTCAGTAGAGACTCAGCACGCTCACTGCGGATCGCATAGTAGGGATATTGTCGGTAGGTTTCCGCAACAAGAGCATCTCCTCGCTGTCCGCGGTGGCGGGTAGCGAAGGCCTTGATTCTCTGGCTCTCCATGCTCGAGGCCACGCGCCTTCCGGACTCCGTGAGTCCCCATACAGAATCCTGGGCAAGAAGGAGTCCAAGACGAGTTAAACGACGGCGATCTGCGTAGGATGTGTGAGAAAAAGCGCCGTACTTGTAGGGAACAAACTCGTAAGGAGGATCCCTTCCATCCGGATTCTCCTTGCCAAAGTCTTCTTGACAATGGAGAAAGAGGAGCTTTTGAAAGTCCGTGTTGGTAACTTGTCCTCCAAGTTCGTGGAGTAGAGCGAGGAGGTGCCGCTGTCGAGAGAAGAGACGGGGTGATTCGGTGGAACTCGAGTTAATCCCGTTCGCGGTGGATTTCATGGGTTCGGTAAAGGCTAGCGATGTTGGGACTTACGGAACCAGCGCCAGCCCCCACGGCGACGCTCCCAGCGGGATCCGGGCCACGATCTCCAGCGTCTCCGTATCCAGCACCGTCACGTCGTTCGAAGGCCCGTTCGCGGTGTAGAGGAGGCTCCCGTCGAAGGAGAGCACGATTCCCCAGGGTCGCTCCCCCACCTCGACGTTCGCGGTGACCTCTCCCGAGCCGAGATCCACCACGGACACGGTCTTTGACCTGCCGTTCGCGACGTAGAGGGTCCGCGCGTCCAGCGAGAGGGCGACGCCCATGCTCCGGGACCCCTCGGGGAGCGCGATGGTGCGGCTCACCCGGTTCTCGGCGACGACGATCTCGGCGACGGTGCCGTCGATCTCGGAAGACACGTAGGCATACATTCCATCCGGGGTGAACACCAGATCGCGCGGCCGGTGCCCCACCGCGATCCGGGCGATCTCGTCCCCGGTCGAAGTGTCGAGCACCGTGACGTCGTGATCGGTCTCCCCGGTCACGTAGGCAAGCGTCCCGTCGGGGCTGATCCGCACCCCCTCGGGCTCCGCCCCCACCGGGACGGTGCGGATGATCTCGCCGGACTCCAGATCCACGAGGCTCGCCTCGTCGGTGTCCTCGTTCGAAACGACGATCCGGGCGCCGTCGGGGGTGATGTCGAAGGTCTCGGGATCCGAACCGCCGGGCAGTATCCGCGTCCGGACCTGAGCGCGGAGGTCCACCTCGGCAATGCCGTCGAACTGCTTGTCGGGTTCGGCGCAGCCTTCCTCTTCCATCCAGGGTGGGCACTTGGGCGAACCTGAAACCGCCACGTAGGCCATCCCGCCGTCCGGCGAAGCGCGCACCCCGCGCGGCCGGCGTCCGACCTCGATCTCGGCCAACACCTCGTGGGTCGTCGTCGCGATGATGCTCAGGGTCCCGGCGTCTTCGTTTGTGACCAGCAGGAGCGGGCCGGCGGCCGGGTCAGAGGACGCCCCGGACGCCGGTCCGGCGGGGTCCGGCTCCCCCGACCCCCCGCAGCCGGCCGCGAAGATCCACAGCAGCGCTGCGGACGAAAACGCGGCCCGCCGCATCAGTCGTCGTTCTCCCCGCCGTCCGTACCGGGCGCGAGCCCGAAGGTGAAGATGGACTGCCCCGCAGCTACCGAGATGTACTGCTGGCCGTCCAGGGCGAAGCTCATCGGGGCCGCGCGGATGCCGCCGCCCACGTAGAAGTCCCAGAGCGGTTCGCCGGTGTCGGCATCCACCGCGAAGACGTTGCCCTCCTGGGTTCCGGAAATCACGAGCCCGCCGGCAGTGGCCAGCACCCCCGACACCGCGGGCGTCAACTGCTTGAACTCCCACTTCATCTCGCCGGTCAGGGCGTCGAGCGCCCGGACCGCTCCGTAGGTCTCATCCGAGTCCGGCCTCCGCTCGCCGCCGCCGACGAAAGACGTCCCGGGCTCGTACTCGGCCTCGCTCTTGAAGTAGATGGAGGACATTTCCCGGGTCGGCACGAAGAGTGACATCCGGCCCGGGTCGTAGGCCGGGCTGTACCAGTTCGTCGAGCCGGCAAGGCTCGGCCACACCAGCGTGCCCTCCTCGCTCGGCGACGTCCCGGGAATGCGCACGGGCCGGCCGTTCTCGTCGATCCGCTCCGCCCAGGTCTGGGTCGCGTACTGGGTCGCGCGCAGGAACTGGCCCGTCTCGCGGTCGAGTACGTAGTAGAAGGCGTTGCGGTTCGCGTGGATGACCAGCTTCCGCATGGTGCCGTCCCACTCGGCGTCCACCAGCACCGGGATCTGGTTGGCGTCCCAGTCGTGGACGTCGTGCGGGGTGTACTGGAAGTACCAGCGCATTTCGCCGGTGTTCACGTCGAGTGCGACGAGGGAGTCGGTATAGAGGTTGTCGCCGGGCCGGGAATCGCCGTTCCAGTCCGGCGCCGGATTCCCTGTCGGCCAGTAGAGGAGGCCGAGTTCGGGGTCATAGGAGCCGGTCAACCAGGTAGCCCCTCCTCCCGTCTTCCAACTGTCGCCGCCCCAGGTGTCGTTGCCCGGTTCCCCTTCGGCGGGGACGGACCACCAACGCCAGACCCGTTCGCCGGTCTCCGCGTCGTAGGCGTCGAGGAATCCGCGCACCCCGGCCTCGCCGCCGCTGATCCCCACGATGACCTTGCCGTCCACCGCGAGCGGCGCCGCGGTGACCGCGTAGCCGACCGCGTTGTCGGCGATCGGGACTTTCCAGCGGACGTCACCGTGCGTTCGATCCAGCGCGATCAACTGGGCGTCGAGCGTTCCGAAGAACACGGTGTCGCCGAGGATCGCGATCCCCCGGTTCGTCCGCGGGAAGCCGATGTTCAGCGTCTCTTCGGGGACTATCGGGTCGTAGCGCCAGAGGCGGCGGCCGGTATGGGCGTCGAGCGCGGCGATCGTGCTCGGGGGCTCGGCGATGTACATCACGCCGTCGGCCACCAGCGGCGTGACCTCGACCCGGCCGATAGTCCCGGTCTGGTAGATCCACGCCGGCCGCAGCCGGGAGACGTTCTCCTTGGTGATCTGGTCGAGCCGGCTGAACCGCTCCGAGCGGTAGTTGCCGGAATACATGAGCCAGGCCTCGGGCTCGTCGTCGGCGTTCATGAGGCGCGAATAGGGCACCTGCGCCAAGGCCGGGGTCGCGATCAGAGTGATGAGGGCAAGGGTCCCCAAGAGTCTCAGACGGGTCATTCGGGGTCTCCTTCCGGGCCGCGGAGGGTCGCCAGGTAGGCGACTAGATCGTCGAGTTCCTGGTCCGTGAAGTCGGCGTAGCTCATCATCATGCTTTCGTCGGGGAGCAGCTGGAATTCCCGCAGTTCGCTCTTGCGGAACGAGCGGTGCCGGCCGGCTTCGTCGATCACCTGAATCGTGAAGGTGTCCTCGGCCACCCGCACGCCCATGACGGTGCGGGTGTTCGCGTCCTCGATGAGCACCGTCCGGTAGCGGGGGTTCACGACCTTCGGTGGATCCTGGATGGACTCCCGCAGGTGGGCGCTGCCGCGCAGCAGGCCGACGTCGGAAAGGTCCGGCCCGAGAGCGAGCCCCTCGCCGTTCACGATGTGGCAGGTCGAGCAGAGCGTCATTTCGTAGAGTTCCTTGCCCGCCACCGGGTCGCCCGGCAAGTCCTCGCGCGGCGCGACGCCGAGCGACCGGACGTAGGCGGCGACGTTCCGGATTTCCCTGGTGTTCAGCGATCCGTGGCCCGGCATGTCGGTGCCGGCGATGCCGTTGTCCACGATCTCGAGGAGCGCGTCGTCTTCGGTGGATCGCCGCAGGTTCTCGCGCATCAGGTTCGGTCCCTCGCCCCCGGTGCCGCCCAGCCCGTGGCAGCGGGCGCAATGAATCTCGAAGACGCGTGTCCCGTGGACAACGTCCTCGGGGTTGGCGTCGGCGAGCGGCTGGGCGGCCGCCGGTGCGGCGAGCAGCAAGGTGGCGAGGAGCGCGAACCGACTGGGTCCCTCTTTGCGCATGGTTGTCCGTCCTCCGGTGTGGCGCACTGTAACAAGGGTTTCGGCAGGAGCGCCGGTCTTCAGACCGGCATCACGGTCCGCAGTTCAGGGAACCCCGGTCTTCAGACCGGCATCGCGGCCCGCCGGGCCGCGAAACACGCGATGTCAATTCAGTGGATGGCCCGCCTCACTGCCCCGGAGCAGATCGCCATTGCCCGGATGCAGGCATGCAGTCATAATTGTGACATCATGCCTGCTAGCCAACTCACGATCCGCAACGTGGACGAAGATCTCTCGGAACGGTTGCGCGCCATCAGCGCGGCGGCTGGGGAGAGCCTGAACGCGACGGTCCTCCGCATTCTCCGTGACTCCGTGGGTGTGGACGCGCGCCGCGAGCGGCTGCTCCGCTATGCGACCTGGACGCAGGAAGAGGCCGACGAGTTCGACGCCGTGCTTCGAGAAATGCGGGTCGTTGACAAAAAGCTCTGGAAATGAAGCGCCATCCCCGGGTTGTTCTGGACACAAGCGCGTACTCGAAGTTCCAGTTGAGGCACGCCGGGATCATCGAGGCGTTGTCCGCAGCGAAGGTCATCCTGATCCCGGTGATCGTCCTTGGCGAGCTCGAAGCGGGGTTCGAACTCGGGCGGCGAGCGCCGGCGAACCGTCAGGCGTTGGCCGACTTTCTCGACGACCCGGCGGTACGCATTCTGGACCTGACGGCGGCTGCGGCAGGCTGCTACGCGCGCATCTTCGCCCGGTTACGGAGCGCTGGGACTCCGATCTCAACCAATGACATGTGGATCGCCGCCGCCGCCATGGAGTGCCGAGGGCATCTCCTGACCTTCGACCGGGACTTCGAGCGCATCCCCGGGCTGGAGCACACTCTCCTGGTGGCGTGACCACTCAGGTCCGCCTCTGACTAACATCTTCACCCCCGTCCGCACGAGCGGACCCCACATGGCCCGCGGCACCCCCTTCCACCCCCGCACCGAAGCGCTCTGCTCCAGCATGCGCTGGAAGGAATGGGCGGGGTACTTCGTCGTCAACGCCTTCGACACCTTCCACGATCCCGAGTACCACGCGGTGCGTTCCGGCGCGGCGCTGATCGACGTTTCTCCGCTCTACAAGTACAACTTCATCGGGCCCGACGCCACGGCGCTCACCGATCGGCTCATCACGCGGAATGTGAAGCGTTCGCGGGTCGGGCAGGTGCTCTACTCCGGCTGGTGTGACGAGCGCGGCAAGCTCCTGCAGGACGGTTGCTTCCAGCGGTTCGCCAATGACTTCGTGCGGGCTACCGCGGTGGATCCGGCGCTCGTCTGGTTCGAGCGGGTGGCAGCGGGAATGAATGTTCAGATCGAGGAGGTATCCGAGGAGCTCGGGGCACTCGCGCTCCAGGGGCCGACGTCCTGCCGGATCCTGAACACGATCGCCGACCGGGACCTCTCGGACCTCGGATTCTTCCGGCTTCGGGAAGTGAACCTGGGCGGGATCCCGGTGGTCGTAACCCGCACCGGATACACCGGCGACCTCGGCTACGAGCTCTGGGTGGACCGGGAGGCGGCGGTCCCGCTCTGGGATCTGCTGCTCGAAGCCGGCGAGCCCCGTGGCCTGGTGCCCGCGGGAATGCTGGCCCTCGACCGGGCGCGCGTCGAGGCCGGTTTCCCGCTCATTGACGTGGATTTCTGGAACGCGGACTTCGCGCTCACCGAGGAGCAGAAATCCACCCCCTACGAGGTTGGCCTCGGCTGGGCGGTGAGCGCCAAAAAAGGGCCGTTCATCGGCCAGGAACCGCTCATGGCCGCACGGGCCCGCGGGCCCGAGCGGTTCTTCGTGGGGATCGAGACCTCGATCATGGAGATCGAACGCCTGTTCGGGCTCGAGGACCTCGCCCCCGAGGTCGGCGACGAAGTGAACCGGCTCGGCGTTCCCCTCTATTCGGGGGGCGACCAGGTCGGCCGCGCCACCAGCATCTGCTGGTCGCCGCTCCTGAAGCGGCAACTGGCGCTCGCCACGGTGCAGCGGGGATACGAGGTGCCGGGGACTCCGCTGGACATCGAGGTCACCGTGGAATACACGCGGCGGCGGGCGCGCTCCCGGGTGGCGCCGCTGCCCTTCTTCGATCCGCCGAGGAAGCGGGCCACTCCGGCGGGTTGAGAAGGTGGCGTCCGACGCGGCGTACGCCGACGTCCGCCCACCCGCTCCGGCCGGGGCGAAGACGCTGCCGGCGCGCTACTACTGCGATCCGGGGGTCTTCCGACTGGAGGGGGAACGCATCCACCGGGCGATGTGGAACGCGGCGTGCCCCGCGGAGGATCTCCGGGGGCCCGGGGACTACCGGCTGGTGGAGGTCGCGGGGGATTCGCTGATCGTCGTGCGGGACCAGGACGGGACGATCCGGGCGCACCACAACGTCTGCCGGCACCGGGGCACGCGGCTGCTGGAAGCGGACCGGGGGTGTCTCTCCGGCTCGATCCAGTGTCCGTACCACGCCTGGACCTACG
The DNA here is from genome assembly GCA_965250045.1 of Candidatus Marinacidobacterium sp. Taxonomy (GTDB): domain Bacteria; phylum Acidobacteriota; class Vicinamibacteria; order Marinacidobacterales; family Marinacidobacteraceae; genus Marinacidobacterium. The sequence continues at coordinate 700,999 of OZ252286.1, read as the reverse complement.
GCCTCGACGGGAAGCTCCGCCGGGCGCCGCACATGGACCGGGTGGAGGGGTTTTCGGTGGAGGACTATCCGCTCGCCGCCGCTGCCTGCGAGGAATGGGGCGGGATCGTCTTCATGCGGGTGGCGGAGGAGGGCCCGGAGCTCGTCGAGCAGCTCGGTCCGGCCGCCCCGCGGCTTGTTCCGTGGGGGATCGGTGCGCTGCGGTCCGCGCACACCGAGCACTACGACTTGAAGGCGAACTGGAAGCTGGTGGTCCAGAACTTCTCCGAGTGCCTCCACTGCCCGGTGATCCATCCGCAACTCCAGCGGTTTTCCCACTACCTGAGTGGTGAGAACTATCCGGTGACACCGGGCGCGATCGGCTCGGCCATGGACCTCGCCGACGGGATCGAGACCCTTTCCACGGACGGGAAGCTGGTGGGAGCGCTCCTCCCGGAGCTCTCGGCGGCGGACCGGCGGCTCGTCGCCTACGACATCCTGCTGCCGAACGTGATGCTCTGCCTGCACCCGGACTACGTGGTCCGCTACCTGATGCGGCCACTCGCCGCGGACCGCACCACGATCCGCTGCGACTGGCTGTTCAGCGAGGAGACGCTTTCCCGGGCAGGATTCGACCCCGCCCGCGCCGTCGAGTTCTGGCACACCACGAACCTCCAGGATTGGCACGTCTCCGAACTCGCCCAGCGGGGCATCGCCTCCTCGGCGTACCGTCCCGGCCCCTACTCGAACCGCGAAGACCAGCTCTGGCAGATCGATCAACTGATCCTGGAACGGCTGGGCGAGGCTTAACAGCCTGTGGACAAAGTCACGCGGCGTTCGAGCGGCGATGCATCCCGGCTGAACCGCGTCGCTCATCGTTGCGTTTCGGTCGGAATACACCCGGGCCAGTTCTCCCGGTGGGGGCTCCTCCCTCACGCGCCTTGTCAGCCGGGCGCCTCGCCGCTCTCGGCGCTCACCCGGGTTCCACCACAGGCTGCTAGGCGGATAGCGACCGCCGGCCGGTTCTCCCGGTAGGGGCCTTCCGACCGGCATCGTGGCGCGGGGGCCAGGGACCGCCGACCTCTGGCCAGTTCTCCGGGTGGGGGCCGGCATCGCGATCCGAGAGGGCAGCGAGAGGCCAAAACCTCTCCGGCTCCGGCGTCACGCGGCACGGAATTCCCCCTCAGTTGAAGGCCGTCACGTTCCCCCGCCGCAGCAGGTACTTGGGCGACACGTACTTCAGCTTCACCCGGTTCCCCGGAAGCTCCGGACACGCCCGTTCCTTCACCGGCGCGATCACGATGCCCTCCCGGACGTGATTGCCCCGGAACGTCGTTTTCCCGTCCCGGTGCTGTTCCGCGACTTCCATTGAGAACGGCCCGCGGTAGAGCCGCGGCGTCGTGTCGAGCCCCCACTCGCCCTTGACCCGGGCGACCAGCTCGTCGTAATCGAGATACCGGCCCTGGCGGGGCTTGCCGACATAGACATCGAACACCCGGAAGGCGCGCCCTTGCTGGCCGTAGTCGAGGTCCTGCACCTTCTTCCCGAAGGTCTCGCCGAGGATATAGATCGGCTCCCCAGCCCGCTCGCATTCGGCTCGCACCCGGTCCCACATCCCGGTCTCAAGCATCGCCGCCTTGAAGCTCATCACGTAGAGGTTGTTCGCATTCGCGTCGTTCCACTTGAACCCGAGCCCCGTGTCGCCCATTCCCTTCGACGTGATGATCGTCCCGCCCTCGAGCAGCTCCGGGTGGTCGAGCTCCGGGTAGTACCCGAAGCAGGTCCAGGTGCCGTGGAGCTTCTCGGTGAAGACCACCTCCTCGCCGTCGCGCAAGACGCTCGGGAACTTCTGGATGCTCTCGATGTCGTAGGCGAGCGCGTGTCCGCGGACATCGCAGACCTCGCCCTGCATGTGCACCGGGATCGGCGGCTCGTACTTGACGATGTCGAGCGCCTCCGCGAGGTTCTCGCCCTCCTCGTGTCCTTCGACGGGGTGCAGGAGCCCCTGGCTGACGATGCCCCGGAGGCGGATCGCCTTGACCCGGTCCCCGCGCTTGCCGGCCAGCATCCCCCGGCCCTTCTCCTGGTCCCAGAGCCGCATCTCGCGGATGAGCGGTTCCGGGACGATGGCGTCCTCGGGGATGTAGGCGACCAGATCGCCGGACCGGTGCGCCCCGATCTTCACGACGCAGCGGTAGCCGCGCACGACGGCGATCTCTAGCGCGTCGGCGCCGGGGTGCTCCTCGATGCGGTCCACCCGGACCACCGGAACCTCGAACTGAGCCACGTCACGAACCTCGCTATCGCTAAAGCGTGCGGCAGCCTAGCAGCCGGTGGTGAAACCCAGACGGCGTTCGAGCGGCGATGCCGGGGTGGTCCTCGATGCAGTCCACCCGAACCCTGGGAACGTCGAACTGAGCCATCCCACGACCTCCCCTGGACGAGGGGCGGGATCTTGGCGCGCGGACGAGCGCCCGCCCCTTGCTGCCGATTTGCCCGACGAGAAGGCTGTTTCAGCAGCGGTAATGCGGAAAAACATCGATTCTCCGCAGATGCTATGCTGAAAACGAGCATTCTGTGGTGAAGCAGACTCCCGCCCTTCCGCGCCGCCTCGACCTCGCCCGGGATCTGCGCAGCCGTTCGGTTTTCCTCTTCGGGCCGCGGCAGACGGGCAAGACCACTTGGTTGCGACAGCGCTTTCCCGAATCTCTGACGTTCAATCTGCTCCGCGGCGACGTGTTCCTCCGTCTTTCGCGGGAGCCCGGGCGGTTGCGTCAGGAACTTGCCGCCGTGAATCCCGCATCCGGGCCCGTTGTCATTGACGAGATCCAGAAACTGCCGAGCCTGCTCGACGACGTGCACGACCTCATCGAGAGCCGCGGTTTCCGGTTCGTCCTCGCGGCGAGCAGCCCGGTCAAATTGCGCCGCGGCGGCGTGAACCTGCTCGGGGGCCGGGCACGGACGCGGCGCATGTTCCCCTTCGTCTCAGCGGAGGTGCCTGACTGGGACCTGCTGCGGGCGATCAACGTCGGGGGCATTCCCTCCGTCTACTTTTCGGAGGAGCCGATGGAGGACCTCCGGGCCTACTGCGGGAACTACCTGCGGCTGGAGATTCAGGCCGAGGGTCTGGTGCGGGGAATCGAACCCTTTTCACGCTTCCTGACCGCCGCCGGCGCCAGCTACGCGCAGCCGATCGTGTTCGAGCGGCTGGCGTCGGACGCGGCCGTGCCTGCGCGCACCGTCCGCGAGTACTTCCAGGTGATCGAGGACACGCTTCTCGGAACCCTGCTTTCGCCGTTCTCACCGCGCAAGGCGCGCCGGAAGCCGGTTTCCCGCGCCAAACTGTTCTTTTTCGATGTCGGCGTCGCCAACGCGCTGGCGTCGTTGGGGCGGATCCTGCCCGGAAGCCCGACCCTCGGTCCGGCTCTGGAACAACTTGTCTTCTGCGAACTGAGTGCGTGGCTCGCCTACGCTCGCGATCCGCGGCCGCTCAGTTACTGGAGGACGGAAGATGGTTCCGAGGTGGACTTCGTCGTCGGCGACGAGGTGGCGATCGAAGTGAAGGCGACCGGGTCGGTCACATCGCGCGATCTGACGGGCCTCCGCCGGCTAGCGGCCGAAACACCTCTGACGCACCAAATCATGGTCTGCCGGGAGCCGGCGGTTCGGATCGTGGACGGGATTCAGATTCTTCCCGTGATGGCGTTCCTGCGCAGCCTATGGGAGGGCGAACTCCTCATCCCTGGCAGATCGACCGGTTGATTCTGGAACGGCTGGGAGGCGTGGGCGGATAGGGACCGCCGGCCGGTTCTCCCGGTAGGGGCCTTCGGTTCCTGCGCGCATAGACTCGCTGCGAGCGTTCCGGATCCATGGCCGAGTCTGTCGTCGCCTCGCGAACCGGATCCGCGCTGCTCGCGACGGCCCTCATCGTCGCGCCGCTGCTCTCCTGCGCCGCGGGCGGTGTCCCCGGGCTGCCTCCTCCGGGGACACGGGGGTGGGTTTCGCTGTTACTCCCGGCCGGCGGCCGGCTGAACCTGCTCGTCGTGCGGCCGCCGGGGCCCGCCAGGGGAGTCGTGGTGGCGTTCCCATGGGGCGCGGGTGACGCGGGCCTCCTCGCGGGGCTGGTCGAAACCTACTGGGACGAGGCAGCGCCCGCGGCCGGCTACGTCGTCGTCGGCGTCGAGATCTACGGTCCGGGACTAGCAGAGAGCGCCGCGGTAGTCGTGCCCGTGCTGTTGGAGTGGATCGAGCAAAACCTGGCGGAGGCGGCCGACGAAATCGTCCTCACGGGAGCCTCCGCGGGAGGCGTCGGGGTCTTTCACGCAGCGCTGGCGATGCCAGGCCGGGTGGCCGCGATCCTCGCGATGCCGGGGCGCACCTCCGGGGAAGCCTCGCTGGAGGCGCTGGCCGGGGTGCCGGTCCTGCTCTTGGTCGGGGAACACGATCAGAACTGGGTGACCGGGTCGGAGTCCACGGCCGAGCGCCTTCGGGCGGCAGGCGCGAAGGTGGTGCTGGACGTGGTCCCAGGACAGGGGCACGTGCTCCGCCTTCCCGAGCAGGTGCTGGTTCGGTGGCTCGAAGAGGCGCGCGAATGACCGCGCTGGAGAACTTCTGGATGACGCGATTCGTCGCGAGCGCCTCTTTGTCGCCGGCCCGGCCGCCCCGGAAGGATCCCGGAACAGGTTTCCCCGCCTGATGGCGGCGATGCCGGCCTGGACCTCAGTTCTCCCGGCTGCCGGGGAAGCGGCTGTTAACCCGTTTCGGTCCGTCGTCCAGGAGTTCGGACTGGTCCGCAAAGGGTGGTCTGATGCCGTGATGCATATTGGTTATGATGTGCATCATGCGAACGACGATCTCGATGGAAGACCGGCTCGCGGAGGAAGTGCGGCGGGAAGCCACGGCCCGCGGCCTGAGTGTGAGCGCCTTTATTGCCAGGATCGTGGACGACGCCCTGAAGCGCCCGGAACCCACCCACGTCAAGCCGTTTCGATTGATCACCGTCGGGGGTGAAGGCCGGCGCCCGGGGATTGACCTCGACCGCCCGCGCGAACTCGAGACCCGCGACGACGAAGCGCGCTACCGCTGACAGGAGCGCCCGGCGACATGCTGCTCCCCGACGTCAACGTGCTCTTGTACGCCCATCGCTCGGATTCGACCCCCGAACATCCCCGCTATGCGGAGTGGCTCACTCGGCTGGCGAATGGCCCGGAACCGTTCGCACTCTCGGTTCTGGTGCTGACGGGGCTACTCCGGATCGCGACGAATCCGCGCATCTTCAGCCCGCCCTCGACGCTGGACGAAGCGCTCGCTTTTGTTTCCGAACTGGTTGCGCGGCCCACCGCCCGAATCGTTGGTCCCGGCCCGAATCACCTCACCATCCTTGAGAGGCTCTGCCGCGATGCCGGAGCTACGGGCAAATTGGTTGCCGACGCTCAGCACGCTGCGGTTGCCATCGAGCACGGGTGCACGATGGTCTCAACCGACTCCGATTTCAGTAGGTTCACCGCACTGCGTTGGCGGCATCCGCTTCGCTCCGTCTAGTTCGGCAGGCCATCCAGGCGCGAGCGCGATCAGCACAGATGCGTCGGGGACGGTGGTCACCTCCGGTCCCAGTGGCGAGCCGCGAGGATGACCGATGGGGCAACCCGGCTTTCCGCGCGCTCCCGGACTCCTTCCAGCCACTCGGCTATGGACGGAACGGACGCGATCCGTTCCAGCTCGCACCGCAGGAACTCCTGCATGGACTGCCGCTTCCGCGCCGCGCGCGCGGCGAGCTCGTCGCGCACCTGCTCGGGGACGTTGCGGACGGTGATCTGGACGGGCATGACTGCGTTCTGCTAGCGCTAACAATATTTCGCAACCGCAGGCGGGGCCCGCCGCCGGCCGGAAGCCCGGCGAAGGCGGCGGGGCCCCAAAGTTCTATCGCGAGCCGGGTTCCTTGCCCTCCACCCGAACCAGCCCGGGCATCCCCTCGGCGTCGAGGGTGCTGTTCACGCTGGTCAGTTCGGACGCCACAATCTCGGCGAATTCCGCGGCGCGGGCTTCGACCCGCTCGTGGAGCCCGTCATAGACCTCCCGCATCTGGTCGGTCGGGGGGAAGTCGTTGCTCGCCACCGCGCCGGCGAGATAGGTGATCCTCCCCGCGAGCTGCGTCGGCCAACGGATCCGGTCCTGGCCGGTTCCGGTGAGCAGGAGCTGGATCAACTGCTCCTCCACCGCGAGCAGCGAGCCGTCGAACCCGTCCACCACCGAAGCGATGGACTCGACCCGCCCGGCCTCCTCGGCCACCATCTTCAGATCGAGCACCTGACGGCGCAGCCACTCGATCTCGTTCACCATCCCGGCCACCGTTTCGAGGTCGGCGCGCAGCAGGCGGAGCAGCGCGGTCTGGGAGGCGATGTCCTCCATCGAGCCCTCGCTGTTCGGGTCCTTCCGCACCTCGAGGGACGCCGTCTGCTCGGTGTCGCCGACCTTCAGCGCCACGGTGTACTCGCCGGGCGGTGCGAGGATCGAGATCCGCCCGATTTGTCCCTCGCGGGTCCGCTCCTCGTCGAGGTCCACCCAATCGGCGAAGCGGGGCTTCGTCCGCAGCACCGCCTGAGTCGAGGCTTCTTCGCGGAGATCCCAGTACATCCGGTTCAGTCCGACCTCCCCCTTCGTCTCGAGGGTGCGGATCGTGTCCCCGGCGGCGTCCCGGATCTCGATGGACAGATCCTCGGCCGCCTCGTCCAGCCAGAAGCTGATCGGGGCGCCGTAGGGAGGATTCTCGCCGGCGGACCAGTCGTCGAACTGGGCGAAGGGCGCGGTGATGGAATGGAACCGATAGGCCCCCCGGGGCTGGAACAGGTGGACGCTCGCGGCCTCCACCTCGTCGGTCCACTGCTGGAGCGGCGCGATGTCGTCCATGATCCAGAAGCCGCGCCCATAGGTCCCGACCACCAGATCGCCGAAGTGCTCCTGCACCGCGATCCAGTACATCGGACTCGGCGGCAGCCCGTTGGCAAGCCGCTGCCAGTTGTCCCCGTCGTCGAAGCTCACATACAGGAAGTTCTCGGTCCCGAGGTAGAGGAGCCCGGGCCGCACCGGATCCTCCCGCACGTTCCGGGTGTAGCTCAGCGGGATGTCCGCCACCCCGTTCACGATCCGGGTCCACGACGCTCCGAAGTCCTCGGTTCGGTACACGTAGGGCTCGAAGTTGCCCACCTGGTGGGCCTCGACGGTCATGTACGCCTTGCCCGCCTCCCACTTCGAGGCGTCGATGTTGCGCACCACCCCGTCCACCGGCATGTCGGGCACGTTCGCGGTGACATCGGTCCAGTTGGCGCCGCCGTCCCGGGTGAGGTGGATCATCCCGTCGTTGGTGCCTGCCCAGATCACGCCCTCGGTAACCGGGCTCTCGTCAATCGCGTAGATCACGCAGCAGAACTCGACCCCGATGTTGTCCGGAGTGAGGCCGCCGGAGATGGTCTGGCGGGACTTGTCATTGGTGGTCAGGTCGGGGCTGGCTTCCTCCCAGCTCTGGCCCCCGTTGGTGGTCCGGTGCACATGCTGGCTGCCGACATAGACGGTGTTGCGGTCGTGCGGCGAGATCAGTAGCGGGAAGACCCACTGGAAGCGGTAGCGCAGACCGTCGGCCGGCCAGCCGAGGGTGCTTTCCGGCCACACCTCGAGCTGGCGGAATTGCCGGGTGCGCTCGTCGTAGCGAACTACGATCCCGCCGGCGGCGCCGGCGCCCGAAGCGCTCGACCAGATGATGTTCGGATCCTCGGGATCGGGCGTCGCGAAGCCGCTTTCGCCCCCGCCGACTCCGTGCCACATCCCGCGGGGAATGCCACTGCCGAAGAACCCTCCGGTGAACGCCCGGCTGGGCCCCCGGGTCGAGGGGCCGTCCTGCCGGTTCCCGAGCACGTTGTAGGGGATGTCGTTGTCCACCGTCACGTGGTACATCTGGGCGAGCGGCAACTGGATCTTGAACCACGAGGCGCCCCGGTTCCGCGAGATGGATACCCCTCCGTCGTGCGCGACCGCCATCCGGTCGCCGTCGGTGTGGTCGATCCAGATGTCGTGGTGGTCCCAGCCCGGCGCTTCATCGCGGCCGTGCACCCGGTGCGACTTGCCGGCATCCAGCGTCGAGGCGAAAGACGAGGTGAGGAAGTAGGCCTCGTCCTTGTCGTCCGGCGCCGCTCCGCACCGGGAGTAGTAGGCGTTTCTGCCCGCAAGGTCCCGGTTGTGGGTCTGGAGCGTCCAGGTCTTCGCGCCGTCGCTCGTCGCCCAGAGCTCTCCGCTCTCGGCTTCTTCGCCGGCGTAGGAGACCCCGTCCGCCGTCTCGATCAGGGCAAACACCCGCCGGGAGTCCGACTTGCTCATGCAAAGCGCGATCTTTCCCACGTCCAGCTTCGGGAGGCCGTTGCCTTCGAGCCTCGTCCAGGTGTCGCCGCCGTCCCGGCTCAGATGGAGGCCGCTTCCGGGGCCGCCGCTCACCCGGGTCCAGGTCTTCAGTTCGAGCTGCCACATGCCGGCGTACAGGATCCGGGGGTTGTTGGGGTCCATCACCAGGTCCGAAGCGCCGGTGTTCTCGTCCACGAACAGGACGTGTTCCCAGGTCTCGCCACCGTCCATGGTCCGGTAGATGCCGCGCTCCGGCTGGGGGGTGTAGGCGTGTCCCAGCGACGCCGCGTAAACGATGTCCGGGTTCGTCGGGTGGATGATGATCCGGCCGATGCGGGCCGTCGCGTCGAGGCCCATGTGCTTCCAGGTTTCCCCGGCGTCAGTGGATTTGAACACCCCGATGCCGATGGAGACGTTCGCCCGGATGAAGGTCTCCCCGGTACCGGCCCAGACGATGTTCGGGTCGGATTCGGAGACCGCCAGCGCCCCGATGGCGTGGACGTCCTGGTCGTCGAACACCGGGCGCCACTTGATGCCCCCGTCTTCGGTCTTCCAGATTCCTCCGGTGGCCGCCCCGGCGTAGTAGATGTCCGTGTTGCCCGGGATGCTGGCGACCGAGAGGGCGCGGTTGCCCACCGGTCCGATGTGGCGGAACTTGAGCCCGCCGAGCTCGTCGGGCGCCGGCTGGGCGAACGCCGCGAGGGGAAGTCCGAGCGCGAGGCTCAGGGCGAGAGCAGCCTGAAGCCGCATCGGGTTGCGCATGGGGTGGTCCTCCGTGCCGGACGGGTTCCGGCGGCTACGCGGCGGTGTCCGTTTCCGGGCGCCCCGCGTTCTGCCTTCGGAAATAAAGGTACACGGGAATGCCCGCCGCGGTGATGCCCAGACCGATCAGGGCGTCGCGCGGGTCGGTGATCAGGGTGTTCACCAACAACACGGCCGAGAAGATCGTGAAGACCGCCGGAAGCAGTGGATAGCCGAAGGCCCGGTAGGGCCGCTCGAGATCGGGCTGCTTCCAGCGCAGCACGAAGACCGCGGCGCTTCCGAGTCCGTAAAAGAGCCAGGAAACGACCACCACGTAGGTGAAGAGCTGGTCGTAACTGCCGGTGAGCGCGATGGCGGCGGCCCACAGCCCCTGGGCGAGCGTCGCGTTCGTCGGGACCGCCCTCGAATTCAGCCGGACGAAGGAGCGGAGAAAGGCCCCGTCCCGCGCCATCGCGTAGTAGACCCGGGCGCCCGTGAAGATGAAGCCGTTCGCGGCCGCGAAGCAGGACACCATCACCGCCAGCGACACGAGTTGGCCCCCGAGACGGCCCCCCGCGAGGCCCGCGGCGTCGGCGGCGACGGTCTCGGTGCCGATGAAGCCCGGGAGCGGCAGCGCCTTCAGATAGGCGAAGTTCAGCAGCAGATAGATGCCGATCAGCAGCAACAGGCTGAGCGAAATGGCGCGCGGCAGGAAACGCTGGGGGTTCTTCACTTCCCCGCCCACGAAGGTGATGCTGATCCAGCCGTCGTAGGCCCACAGCGCCCCCACCATGGCGGCGCCCCAGCGGGCCGCCCAGGATCCCTCGACCGGGAGCCGGGTCCGGGAAATGGTCTCGACCGACTGATCGCCCAGCGAAACGCAAAGCACCACGATCGCGCCCGCCATCACCAGCTTGGCGATGGTGGTCAGGTTCTGGGTGCTCGCGGAGGCGCGAATGCTCCGGCAGTTCCAGAGCGAGAGCCCGAGAATGAGCACCACCACCACCGCCTTCGCGGCAACGGGGCCGAGCGGCACGAACTCGGCGCCGTACTCGACGAAGACGACCGCGACCGCAGCGATCGAGGCGGTCTGGATGACCGCGAAGAGGCTCCAGCCATAGAGGAACCCGACCAGTGGGTGGAAGGCCCGCTCGAGATACACGTACTCGCCGCCGGCGTGCGGATAGAGCGCCGCGAGTTCGGCGATCGCGAACGCTCCGCAGAGCGATATCGCTCCCGCTCCCACCCAGATCAGCGCGGCGCCGCCCGCCGAACCCGTCGAAGCGATGACGTAGGCCGGAACCACGAAGGCCGCCGAGGCGAGGATCGTCCCGATGTTGACGAAGAGCGCGTCGCCGAGACGCAACTCCCGCCGCAGTCCCTGAGCCAAGGCGGCCAAGTATAGGAACCGGGCAGGGACCATCGATCTCCGGTCGGCGGGATGGCGCGCAGGCTAGGAACGCCGGCCGGTTCTCCCGGTAGGGGCCTTCAGACCGGCACCGTGGCGCGCAGGGCCGCGAAACTCCCGTCGCCACTCCCCGCATGGCGCAGCAGGCGACGAGGATGGCGCAGCCGGCACCGAGGATGGCGCAACGCCACCCACGCGGTGTCAAACGACAGGTAAAGGCCCAGACCACTACGATCCCGCCGTGACCGACGGCACCGGCTCGGACCCCCTCGACCTCGACCTCATGCGCGCGGCCCTCATCGAAGCAGAGGAGGCCGCCCACAACGGCGAAGTCCCCGTCGGCGCGGTCGTCGTGAAAGACGGCAAAATCCTCGCCGCCGCCTCGAACCGCGTCCTCGAGACCGGCGACCCCACCGCCCACGCCGAGATCCTCGCCCTCCGCGCCGCCGCCGAGCGCATCGGCAACTACCGACTCATCGGCTGCGACCTCTACACCACCGTCGAGCCGTGCCTCATGTGTGCGGGCGCGATCGTCCACGCCCGGATCCGCCGTCTCGTCTACGGCCCTCCGGAACCCAAATTCGGTGGAGTAGAATCCAAGCTCGCGCTGGAGGGCCTTGGACTACCGCACCGTCTCACGGTGGTTTCGGGAGTCCTGGCCGACGAGGGACGCGCGCTGTTGCAGCGTTTCTTCCAGGAGCGGCGGCGGGCTCCCAGCCCCGCCGACTGACTTCCGGCGTACATTGTTCAACTCTGAGTTCATCCCTGAATTCATCCAGGCCCGGAGAGGTACCGAAGTGGCCGTAACGGGGGCGCCTCGAAAGCGCTTTGTCCGGTGAAGAGCCGGGCACGTGGGTTCGAATCCCACCCTCTCCGCCAGCATAGTTTCAAATAAAGACCGCTAGTGGTATGATTTAACGCCTAGATTTCAAATTGACCGATCACGGTTGATGCGGCTAGAGGTTTTCGTTCCCGCCTGGTTCGTCGAACGCTACAACCAGTGCTGGCGCCTTGAGAAGGCTGGCGTATCTAACGCCGCTCGAAGCGCGCGAGGAATATGAGCTGCGCCATTCCGCGTAGCGCAAACGTGTGTCCAAGAAACCGGGTGCGGCACAACACGCGGGTGCCTGCACTCGGGTGAAAGGTCGAACAGACGAATGACGCAACTGACGCAGTTCCCACTGAGCCCGCGTCGCCCCACTGGCGACGCCCGGTCCTCCGACGCCCGGTCCTCCGACGCCCGGTCCTCCGACGACCGGTCCTTGATTCGCGAGACGGTCGACAGCCGGCTGGGGTCATCTGCTCCGAACCGCCGCCTCCGCGAGGCGTCGCTTCCCCCAACGGCCGTCGTGTATTGCGAAGCGAACTTCGGCGCCATCGATGGAAAGACCGCCAACGGGCTCGTTCGTCACTCGAAGCGGTATCAGATCCTCTCGGTCGTCGACAGTGAGAAGGCCGGTCTTGATTCCGGCACAGTGCTCGGCGAGGAGCCGAACGCCATCCCCATCCGTCGGGACCTCGCGGACGTACTCGCGCACGTAGGCTTCGTACCCGACTACTTCATCTTCGGCATCGCCCCGGCGACAGGCTTATTGTCGAAACATGACCGCGGTATCGTGTTTGAGGCGATGCGTCTCGGGATGAACATCGTAAACGGTTTACATGAGTTCTTGAACGACGATCCCGAGTTCGCGGCGGCCAGTGCAGCGGGAAACGTGGAAATCCTCGACGTGCGAAAGCCGCGGGCGAATAAAGACCTCCGGATATTCACTGGCCGCATCGCCGAAGTCACCTGCCCCCGGATCGCCGTGCTCGGCACTGACTGCGCCATCGGCAAGCGCACGACGGCCAACGTCCTGACCCGCGCCCTCAACGCTCACGGCCTGAAGACGGTGCTGGTGGGCACCGGTCAGACAGGATTGATTCAGGGTGCCCGCTACGGTGTCGCGCTCGATGCTGTTCCGTCACAGTTTTGTTCGGGTGAGATGGAAGCCGCCGTCGTTGAGGCGTTCGAGGGCGAGAATCCAGACGTGATCGTCATCGAAGGACAAGGCGCGTTGAGTCACCCGGCCTACTCGACCTCGAGTCTGATTCTCCGGGGCAGCCAACCACACGGTGTCGTGTTGCAGCACGCACCGGGTCGAGCCCATCGCTGCGACTGCGAAAAGATGCCGATGCCGACGGCGATCTCCGAGATCAATCTCATCGAGACCTTCTCCAATACAAAGGTCATTGGCCTCACGATCAATCACGAGAACATGACCGACACCGAGGTTGACACCGCCATCGCGGAGTATGAGCGCGAGCTCGGCATCCCGGCCACCGATGCGCTTACCCGATCGCCCGGTCGCTTGGTGGAGATGACACTTTCGGGGTTTCCAGAGCTTGAGGAGAAGATGGCCGTCGTGGTTTCATGACCGCGCCGCGATTGGAGATCAACCTCGACAAGATCCACCATAACGCCCGCGCGCTGGTTGAAGCGCTCGCCCGGCGCAGTATCTCGGTTACGGGCGTCACGAAAGCGATGCTCGGCTCACCCGACATCGCCCGGACTCTGGTCGATGCGGGCATAACCGCGGTCGGCGACTCCCGCATCGAGAACATCCAGGCGATGCGTTGCTCGCGAGTACCGGCGCCGATGATGTATTCGGTCTCCAATGCTGAGTCAGGTGAACCAGGTTGTACGGCACTGCGACACGAGCTTCAACACCGAGCTTGACGTCCTGAGCGCGCTGTCCGCCGCTGCGACGGAGGCCGGCAAGACCCACGGAGTCGTGTTGATGGTCGAGCTGGGCGACCTCCGAGAAGGTGTCATGCCCGGCGACCTTGAGAACACCGTGCGCGAGACGCTTCGTTTCCCGAACATCGCGCTCAGGGGAATAGGAACGAACCTCGCCTGTCATAGCGGGGTGGCGCCCGACGCCAAGAACATGGCGGAGCTGTCGGCGCTGGCCGATTCGATCGAGGCGCGCTTCGGACTTTCACTCGGCATCGTCTCCGGAGGCAACTCCGGCAGCCTCGAGTGGGCGCTCGGCTGCTCAGACACCGGGCGGATCAACAATCTCCGTCTGGGCGAGTCGATTCTCCTTGGCCGTGAGTCACTCCGCCGGTCACCACTCGACGGGCTGCACACCGATGCCGTTACGCTCGTTGCCGAGGTGATCGAGCTGAAGGTCAAACCATCTCAGCCACGGGGCACCGTCGAACAACAGACGGCCTTCGGGAAAAGGCCGCCCGCCACCGACCGGGGCTTCATCCCGCGAGCGATCCTGGCCATCGGGCACCAGGACACAGACCCATACGGCCTCCTTCCACCACCCGGGATCACGGTTCTCGGGGCCAGCAGCGATCACCTCGTCACAGACTCCAGTGGCTACCGCCTGGATGTTGGCAGCGAAGTACCGTTCGAGCTCAACTACAGCGCGCTCGTTCGCGCCATGACCTCACCATTCGTCGCCAAGGCGGTGGTCGCCAAGGCGGTTAATGCCCGAAGCGTTCCGCGGGCGCCGTCACGTAGCCGATCCAGAACCGAGGGTTATCTCCCGATCCAGAGGGAAAATCGGTCGCGGCACGTTGCGATAGGGCAGCCGGTCGTAGCGTGGGGTGCACAGCGCGCCGCAGTCGCACACGATCACCTGTCCGGCAATCGGTTCGAATGCGGCACAGAAGTGCTCCATCGATCGTAGCGCCACGACGAACTTTTTCTCCGGCTCGATGCCGAAGGCCTTGAATTGCTGCAGGTCGAGCATTTGGCGGGCGATGGTCACGACCAGGATCTCAATACCGCCAACGCGCAGTACCGCACTCGGACCGAAACTGCCGGTGAGCCCATCGATCATCGGCCCGTCGCCAGTGAAACGGCCCTCGCTGAGAGACACGAGTTCCGCCTCAAGGGCAAGTGGCCCTCCACCGAAGCGTGGCTCGGTCTTGCCACCCAGAGTCACGTGAACGCGTGTGCCAACGACATCAGAATGCAATCGCCGCGCTACGTCACCATCCACCATCGGACCAAAACAGGCATCCGCCACGCCAGCATCAAGCAGCGCTCGCAACAGATCGGTTGAATCGCCGTAGCCGCCTGCCCCCGGATTGTCTGCATAGTCCGCAATGACCAGTGGTCCGTGGACAGGCTGGTAGGTGGCGGCAATCGCCGCGGCCTCTTCGACACTCAAATAGTCGTTCAGCACTTCATGGCGTCTGTTCCAGATGTCATCAGCGATAGTTTCGGCGAAGGCGGTGTGCGCCGCATGATCCTCGTGACCGGTCACCAACACCGTCGGACCGACCTCCGTGACGTCAGCACCGGCGAAACCGGCGTTGATGCTCACAGCGAACACATCCGGGTGTTCCTCATACGCCCGCGCTGCCGCAATGCGCTCGATCATCGGGCCCACATCGGTACGCCCGCCATTGACTTCCTCCAGCATAGGGCGGCTCACTCGCACTGTGGACGGCGTGATGTCGCCGGCCATCGCCCGGTGCAAGATATCCCCGGCCTGATGACCTGTGTCGTCCATATCTATGTGAGGGTAGGTCTTGAACGACACGATGATGTTGGCCAGAGAACACATCCGGCTGCTGACATTCGCATGTGGGTCAAGCGTGATGGCAATTGGGATTGTTTCGCCCACCACGCGTCGAATGCGCGAAAGCAACTCACCCTCGCCGTCTTCACAGAAATCAAGGTCCATCGCGCCATGCAACCCGAGCAGAAGTCCGTCGAATGAGTGCTGTGTGATCGCGGCGATTATCGGGTCACAGAGCCAGTCAAACGTCGCCCGTGTCACTTTGTCGCTTGGCCCGGCAGCCGCACTGAGTACATGCGTGACCTGCCAGCCATGTGCCCGACCGGCTGTAAGGAAGCCAGCCAGCTCCGTATTCGCAGTGCCGCGCTCGGCGATCGCTTCGGAGCCCATCAACACGTAGCGGTTTCTGAAGGCCTCCTCGTCGGTCTCCTGAAGATTGAAGGAATTCGTCTTATGAGATATTTCGGCAGTCAGAACGTCGAAAGGCATCAAGGCAATCCCGTCATGGTGTCCGGTCGATGGAGTAGGCGGCTCAATGGTCTGCACGATATTTTATGACGGTGCTGAGTCGTGATGGACACCATTTGGGCAGACACTCTCTCCGCCGCCGGCTCCCCCTGATCGCCCCATGAGTTCGCCTTTCTACGACGCCATCGTCATCGGGGTCGGAGGGATGGGCAGCGCCACCGTCTACCACCTCGCGAAAAGCGGCGCACGGGTGCTTGGCCTCGAGCGTTTCGAGGTCCCGCACTCGTTCGGCTCGTCCCACGGACTCACGCGCATCATCCGCCTCGCGTATTCCGAAGGCTCACACTACGTCCCGCTGCTCCGGGAGGCCTATCGCCTGTGGCGCGAACTCGAGGAGGTCTCGGGCGAGTCCATCCTGCGGGTGACCGGCGGCCTCGACATCGGCCCGGAGACGGGCGGGATCGTCCAGGGTTCACGAAACTCGTGCGTCGAGCACGACCTTCCCTTCAAAGAACTTGATAGCTCGGAGGTGAACCGGCGTTTCCCCGGTTACCGGCTTCCGCCGGAGATGTGCGCGATCTACCAGCCGGACGCGGGGTACCTGCAGTGCGAAACCGCGATTCGGGTCCACGCCGCCGCGGCGCGCGCCCTCGGGGCGGAAATCGCTACCGGTGTCCGCGTTCTGGGATGGGAGAGGTCTCCGACGGGACTACGGGTCGAAACCGATCACGGCTGCTACGAGACCCGGAAGCTGTTGATCACCGCCGGCTCATGGGTGGGCGGGTTGCTGCCCGTACTGGGGCCGGTGTGCCGGCCGGTGCGGCAGGTCATGCTGTGGACGGACCCGCTCGATCCGTCGAGGTTCGAACCGGAGCGCTTCCCGGTGTTCGTTCTGGAGGGGCCGTTCGGAAACTTCTACGGCTTTCCCGACAACCAGGGCGAGGGATTCAAGATCGGCAAGTTCCACCATCTTCGGGAGGAAGTCCCCGACCCGGACCGCCTGGACCGGGAATGCCATCCAGAGGATGAGGCCGTTCTGCGCGAAGGAATCGAGGCGTACTTTCCGCGGGCGAACGGCCCGGTGCGCCGGATGACGGCGTGCATGTTCACCAACAGCCCGGACGGACACTTCATCCTGGACCGTCACCCGGAAAACGACGACGTGTTCATCGCCGCCGGGTTCTCCGGACACGGCTTCAAGTTCTGCAATGTGGTCGGGCGCATCATGGCGGACTTCTGCCTGGAACGGCCGCTAAAGTGGGATCTGAGTCCATTCCGGCTGATGCCGCCGCGTCGTTCGAGGCTCGCGCATTCTCCGTCGGGCGACGAAGGGACGGCATAGCAGCTATGCGACGCCCGCAGGCAGCGGCCGGCTTAACAGCCTGTGGAAAAAGTCACGCGGCATTCGAACGGCGATGCATCCCGGCTGAACCGGGCCGCTTCGCGACCCTCATCGTTGCGTTTCGGTCGGAATACACTCGGTATTCCTCCCTCACGCGCCTTGTCAGCCGGGCCCCCACCGGGAGAACTGGGCCTCGCCGCTCTCGGCGCTCACCCGGGTTCCACCACAGGCGGTTAAGCGGGCGACCCCCGGAGTCAGCCCGGTAGCCGGTTTTTCCGGACACGGCTTCAAGCTTCTGTAGCGTTGTCGGTCCCGTCATGGCGGACTTCTGCCTGGAACGGTCCCCACGGTGGGACCTGCGCCCGTTCCGGCTGACCCCCGAGCGGATTCCGGGCTGACTGGCTGAAGGCAGGACGGCGGCGTGCTACCCCGCGGTCCCGAGCGGAGCGCCGCGCAGAAACTCGGTCAGGGACTGGTGCCGCACGCCTTCGAAGTCGGAAGGCTGATGCGGGTCCAGCGACAGGAGGACCCGCGGGTACGAGTCGCGAACCGCTGCGAAAGCCGCCAGTTCCCGTGCGATCGTGGCCGGTGATTCCAGCAGGTAAGCGACCTGCACGTACCACCGTTCGCTTCTCCTCTCCGCCACGAAGTCAATCTCGCGCTCTCCGGCGACACCCACCGTCACTTTGTAGCCGCGGCGGCGCAGCTCAAGGAAAACGAGGTTTTCCAGCACCCCGCCGATATCGCTCTCCCGGTGCCCGGTGATTCCGTTTCTGAGCCCGATGTCTCCCAGGTAGTACTTCTGATTCACCCGCAGCAGCCTTCGGCCGCGTAGATCGAAACGCGCTACCGGCGCCAGCAGGAACGCGTCGCCCAGATGGGCCAGGTAGTTGAGCACCGTGTCCACCGCCACCTTCCGCCGTTGGCTCTTCATGAAGTCGGCGATGCGCTTGGCGGACACCAGACTGCCCACGCTGTCCACCGCGAAGCGCAGGATCGCTTCCAAAAGCGCGACGTCACGGATCCGGTGACGGCCGATCACGTCCCGGATGGCGATCGTGTTCACCATGTCGGCAAGCATCTGATGCACGATCCGGTCGCTCAGATCGGTGTGCAGCAGCCCGGGAAGGCCCCCGATCCGCAGATACAGCCGGAAGAGGTCGGCATCGCTGAGCGCCGCTCCGGCGCGCTGACGGTACAGCTCGCCGAATTCGCGGAGCGTGAGAGGGAATACCTGCAGCGTGACGTAGCGGCCCGCGATGAGCGTCGCGAGTTCCGACGACAACAGCGTTGCATTGGAACCGGAGATCACGACCTGGGTGTACTCCTCGCCGTTCAGCGAGGCCGCTGCGCGTTCCCACTCGGCGATTTGCTGCACTTCGTCCACGATGACCACCCGTGGCTCGGCGCGGCGGGAGTGCGCCTCTACGTAGTCCACCAGGTCCCGCGCGGTCCGTAGCTCGTCGAACGCGAACGACTCCTTGTCCACGTACACCACCTGGCGTTCGTCGCGCAGCGACGCTGCGAACTGTCGCAGGAGGACACTCTTCCCGGCCCGCCGGATACCGGTTACCGCGGTGATGACGGGGGCGTCCAGAAACTGCCGGAGCCTTTCGAGGTAACCGCCGCGCAGGATCTCCATTTGTTTCGTGTCTAATCGAAATATATCGTATTTTCCAGCAACTTTCGACTATAGCCGAATCACGACACAGCCGGTCTTATTGGGTCACGCCAACGACCCATCCCCGCAAGGAAGATGGGGGGCGCCCGGTCCCGCCGCTGTACCCTGCCTTGCAGTGAAGCTCTGGGCGCGTACCGGGTCCGACTCCAGCCGTAGGAGGGGTGCCGTACTTGCCCGGATCCTCCTCGCGGCCGGAACGCTGGGCGCCGGTCCGCCGGCCCAACCGCCCACGCAACTAACGGTGGCCACCTGGAACATCGCCTGGTTCGGCGACGGGATTCGGGACCAAGTCCTCCGGGGCAATCGCCGCGGCGGCCAGTACCTGCGCCGGGAGGCCGATTTCGAGCGGCTCCGGGGTGTTGTGTCGCGGCTCGCGGACCACGGGGTCGAGGTCGTCGGCCTGCAGGAGGTCGAAAACGCGGCTGCCGTCCGCCGGATCTTTCCGGAGACCGACTGGGAACTCTTCCTGTCGCGCCGCGACACCGATCCGGAATGGTCCCAACGCACCGCGATCGTCGTGCGGCGCTCCGCGGGTTGGCGGGTCGAGCGGCACCCCGACGTCGTGGAATGGTCCCCGCAGGGCCGAGACCGGCACGGGGTGGACCTCACGCTGTCGCGCGAAGCGGAACGGGTGCGCGTCCTTACCGTCCACTTCCAATCCGGCTGCCAGGGAGACTCCCTGCACTCCGGCAAACGTCAGTGCGGATTCCTGAGGATGCAGTTGGCGGTACTCAAGGGATGGCTCTTCGATCGGATGGGGGAGGGAATTCCGACGGTCGTGGCTGGTGACTGGAACCGGTTCCTCTCCCGTCCGGGCGACGAGACGGTCGCGGAATTGCCCGGGAATGCGCTGGTCCTCCCGCCCGCCTCCCGAGCGCCGGCGTGCTGGGGCGGCCGCTTCGACAACTACGTGGATCACATCGTGGCCTTTGCTCCGCCGGACCAGTCGGCAGCCTCGCGCGCCTTCGAGGAGGTGGTCTACGAGGCGCCCGATTCCGCTCGCGACCGGCTCTCCGACCACTGCCCGTTGATCGCCGAACTGACCTTCGAACCCCTCAAATAGGCCTCCTCCGGGGAGCGCCCCGGCCGCCCGGAACCCCGTGCGACTTTGTCCACGTTCAGCTAACAGCCTGTAGACAAAGTGACGCGGCGTTCGACCGGCGAACCATCCCGGCTGAACCGCTTCGCTCATCGTTGCGCTTCGGTCGAAATACACCCGGTATTCCTCCCTCGCGCGCCTTGTCAGCCGGGCGCCTCGCCGGTCTCGGCGCTCACGCCACTTTATCCACCGGCAGTTGACACCAAGGCTCGCGTACACTGGCCGTTTCTGTCTCTCCCGGCCCCTCCCTTCCGTCTCGAAGCCACGCTGGCGCCTGCCGGGCGTTTGCTTTTTTGGGCGCCGGAAATTCCGCCGCACGAACTGGCCGGGTGGCTCAGTCGCCGGGTGGGGGACCGCTGGCCGGCCCCGGCAGAGTCCGTCGCGTTCGAAACGTCAAACCCGGGCGGCGCCGGACCCGGATTGACCCTCGCGCCGCTCGAAGCGGCGGCAACGCTCGCCGCCTGCGCCCCCCGCGATGGGGATCCCGATTTCCGCGCCGCCTCGCTTCGCTTCTGGTCCCTGGCCAGTCGGTTTCTCCTGGGTCTCCTCTCGAGGGGTCGATTCCGCCCGGCGGTCCACCGGAACGGGAGCGACGGCGCCTCCCTCTGGCAGGCGGATCTTTGTTCCCAGCCACGGGAACTCGACGCTCTGCGGCTCGCGGCGCCCGCGGAGGCGCTCGGGGGTTTCGATGCCGAGATGGCGATCAGCGACTACCTGGTGGCGCTCGGCGACAGCGTCATTCGGGACGCGGGACGGCGCCTTGGCTGGTCGCCGGGCACGACCGATGCGGCGAGGGGCCGGCACGAGGTGATCGAGCGGGTTCTCGATGACCTTTTCTCCGGCGCCTCGGGCGGACTTGGCGGCGAGACCACGGAAGCCCTCTGGCGGGTGGCCGGCGCCCTGGGAGGCGGAGCGGCGGACGCCCCGGTGGGATCTGTCGGGAGTGCTCGATTGGTCTTCCTGCTGGAGCCTCCGGCCGAGGATTCGGCGACCAGGCGTGCCGCGGACGACCCGGATTCACGGGAGTGGCGCATCCGTTTCCGGCTGGTGACGCCCCCGGTTTCCGGCGCGGCGGCCGCCGGTACCAACGGAGCTGACACCCCGGCTTCCGGCGATGCGGTCCTCATGCCCCTTGGCGAGGTCTGGAGCGCCCGCGATGCGGCGGCAAACCTCCGGCGTTTCGGGATTGCGGACCCGGCGATCCCGCTGCTCGAGAACCTGGGTCGGGCCGCCTCCGTCTGTCCATCGCTGGAACGGGGTCTCGAGTGCACGGCCCCCGAGGAGGTATGGATTTCGGCTGCCGAGGCTTACGAGTTCCTTCACGAGGGCCAGGAAGCGCTGGAGCAGCAGGGGTTCGAAGTCCGCATCCCGCCCACTCTCGCCGGACGGCGCGGCCGCAAGCCGACGCTCCGGCTCACCGTCCGCCCGGACGCCGATTCGTCGGGTCCTTTCCCGCGCACGGTCCGATCTGCAGAACTGGCTGGATCCCCTCCGGGAGGCGGCGTCGGCCTGGATGCGCTGGTGAGCTACAGCTGGCAGGTGGCGATCGACGACCACACCTGGACGCTGGACGAATTCCGGCGACTTACCCGCGGGAAGCGTCGTTTGGTCCGGGCGAGCGATGCCTGGGTGGAACTGGACCAGGACGCCGTGAACCGGCTCTTCACCGAAGCAGCGCGCCGCCGGGCGCACGCCGACCGGACTCCCGTGCTCCGGGACGCGCTCCGCGAGCGGCTGCGGCTTGCTTCGACGGCTCCCGGACTCTTCGAGCCGGAGGAGACGGCGCCGGTGCTGTCCCAGATCGAGGGGGAGTCCTGGATCGGCCCGCTGTTCAACGCCCTCGAAGCCGCGGCGGAGGAATTGGGGCCGCTCGATCCGCCAGCCGGTCTCAAGACGGAACTCCGCCCGTATCAGCGGGTCGGCTACGGCTGGCTGCGCCTGCTGGCGGATCATGGCCTGGGCGGCTGCCTCGCGGACGACATGGGGCTCGGCAAGACCTGCCAGGCGCTCACCTTCCTGCTCGGAGAGCAGGAGGCGGGCCGGCTGACCCGACCGTGGCTTCTCGTGTGCCCCAACTCCATCGTCGCCAACTGGAGGAAGGAAGCCCAGCGCTTCGCCCCCTCGCTGCGCCTGCACATCCGGCAGGGCGCCGGACGGTCGCGAGGCTTCGAGTTCGAACAAGCCCTCCGGGAGAGCGATCTGGTGGTGTGCTCCTTCGGGATCACCCACCGCGATTTCGATCAGTTACGCGAGGTGAAGTGGGGCGGTCTGATCGTGGACGAGGCCCAGAACCTCAAGAATCCGGGCGCCAAGCAGACCCGGGCGGTGCGCCGGCTCCAGGCGCCGGTCCGTTTCGCCCTCACCGGCACGCCGCTCGAAAACCGCCTTACCGATCTGTGGTCCATCATGGAAATCCTGAACCCGGGCTTCCTCGGCCCGGAACGGACGTTCCGGAGGACGTTCACCGCGGCGGTGGAGGGGGCCCAGGATCCGGAAGCGACCCTTGAACTCCGCCGGCTGGTGCGCCCTTTCGTCCTGCGGCGGCTAAAGACCGATCCCAAGGTCATCCGTGACCTCCCGGAGAAACACCAGGCCCGGGTGTACTGCAACCTCACGGTGGAGCAGGCGTCGCTCTACCAGGCTGCCGTGGACCAGTGCCTGGAGCGGATCGAGCGCAACACCGGATTCGCGCGCCGCGGCGAGATCCTCCGCACCCTCACCCGCCTCAAGCAGATCTGCAACCACCCGGAGAACTTCCTCTCGAGCGGCGGGGAGTTGGCGGGGCGTTCCGGGAAGTTGACCCGACTCGTCGAGATCCTCACCGAGGTCGTGCAGCAGGGCGAGCGCGCGCTCGTCTTCACCCAGTTCGCGGAGATGGCGAAACTGCTCGCCCCCTACCTCTCCGAAGTTCTGGACGCCGAAATCCCGGTACTGCACGGGTCCGTGTCACTCGCCGAGCGGGACGCCATCGTGACCCGCTTCCAGGAAGCGGAGGATCCGCCTCCCGTGCTCGTGGCATCGCTCAAGACGGGCGGATACGGGCTGAATCTCACCCGCGCAAGCCACGTGGTGCACTACGACCGGTGGTGGAATCCCGCCGTCGAGAACCAGGCCACCGACCGGGCTTACCGCATCGGCCAGCGCAAGCGGGTTCTGGTCCACAAATTCCTGTGCACCGGCACGCTCGAGGAGCGCATCGCCGACCTCCTGGAGCGAAAATCCGTCCTCGCGGAGTCGGTAATCGGGACGGGAGAAGGTTGGCTGACTTCGCTGTCCTCCGAGGCGCTTCAGAATGTGCTGGTGCTCGCCCCGGAGGCGGTTGCTGAATGAACGAACCACTGCCGTGGTGGGCGGCAGATTTCCTGAGAGCTTCCCGCAACGGCTTCGAAGACCGCCGCCGGGGTCAGGTAAGCGTGGTTCCCGGCGAAGCGCAGGCTCTCGTGGAAGGGCGTGGATTTCGTCCGACCGCGGTCGTGTTGGCGACTGCGGTTTTGGACCAGCGGAGGTGGAACGCTTTCTTCCAGGTCTTCGCGGGGCAGGCGGTCTACCCGGCGGCGCTCTTCGCCGGCTACCTGCCACGGTCGGCAAAGTCGGTCCTCGCGCGGGCCGGCGTGCGGCTCGTGCCTCCGCCAACCCGCCTTGCCCTGGGCCCCGACGGCTGCCCCCCCGAGACCGTGGCGCGTGGACTCCACCTGATCGCCGAACACTTCGCCGCCGATCCGTTTCGGCTTCTCCTGTTCCGCGGCGCCGACCGGCAGTCGGTGATCGCCGGAATCGTCCGGCGATGGAGAGCGGGCGGGGCTGCGCGGCCGGCCATCCAGCTCGATGAGCTTCAGCAGATCCTCGACCAGTCGCCCGACCCGCCTTCGGACTCGCTGCTACCCGCGGTCCAGCGGGCGGAAGCTTTCCGCGACGATCCGATCCTGCGAGCGAACCTCGCCCGGCTCTACACGAAGGTTTCGGAGCGTGCCGCCGCCGTCGCCCCGCGCTCCAGATCGTAAGGAGCGCCGGTCTCCGACCGGCATCGACCCGCGCCGCGGGGCGACGCTCCCGTCGCCACCCACCCTCATTATTTGGACCTGCCCCGGGGACGCCCCCCGCTCTCCCCCTCAGTTTTCCTCCCACTCCCAGCGCTCGCCCTGCCGGATGGTGTCCCGGCGGGCCAGGAAGTAGGCCAATCCCAGGCAGATTCCGAAAAACAGCCCGATCCCGTGAGCCCGGTAGCTCACCTCCGGGCGGATCGACGTCGGAACGAGGACGACCAGGAAGAAACCGACCACCCGCACAATGCGTTTCAGCACCGAGAGCCGGCGTTCCACCAATACGTAGAGCGTGAGCCAGGCGCCGGCAAGCAGGTACAGCATGCCGGAAGCTCCGACCACCCGAATGTTCGGCGGGTAACCCTCGAGCGTCACCGCGAGCGCGACCGCCGAGAGCGGCACCGCGGCCCACGGATAGAGGCTCGGCCCGAAGGCGCCGTACGAGAGGTAGATCAGCCAGGCGAGGAAGACCGCATTCGAAAGAAGGTGGATCGGGTCGGCGTGGGCCGCGAGAGCGGTCACGAGCCGCCACGCCTCCCCCCGCTCGAACACCGTTTCGCCGCTCGCCGGAAGCGCCGTCGCGAACCCCGGCGGCCCCCACCAGTAGAGCGCGCTGACGAAGAGCAGCACCCCGAGCGTCCAGGCAACCGCACGGGCGGCGTCTTTTCCGGGTTTGTTCGAGAGGATCGTCGAGACCACGTGGGGTTCGGAGGTGACGGCGTCCGGCGCTCCGGCTCCCAGCCGATCCCAGAACCTGCTCCCGCGCCTCTCGGTTTCGACTTCCGCCGGGTGCGGCGCGGGTTCCCCTCCATCCGACCCCTCGGGCTGCGTAAAGTCCTCGCCCTCCCAGAGATCGCCGGCATCCGGTCCCGAGCCGCGGGCGAGGGCGTTCTCGTCCTCCGGCGGGTCCGGTTCCGGGACTTCGCGGAGCCGCACCTCCGCGGAGCGGCCGGGGGCCACACCTCCGGGTGCCCACTTCGGCTTCCTGCGGCGCCAGAACGTCACGAGACAGTATTCTGCGCGCCCCGGACGGGGTCGTCGCGCTGCACTTCGCCGGGTCTTCTGCCCGGACATCCGAATTCGAGCCCCCATCGCCATGCCAAAACGTATTGCCCTCGCCTACTCCGGAGGTCTCGACACCTCCTGCGCCATTCCCTGGCTCAAGGAAAACTACGACGCCGAAGTCCTTGCGGTTATCGCCGATGTGGGCCAGAACGAGGACCTCGAGGCCGCTTCGAAGAAGGCGATCGCCTCCGGAGCCTCCGCGGTCTTCGTCGAAGACCTCCGCGACGAATTCGTCGGCAACTATGTCTTTCCGGCGGTTCGAGCCGGGGCGGTGTATGAGGGCAAATACCTCCTCGGCACCTCGCTCGCCCGACCGACGATCGCGAAGTACCAGGTGGACATCGCCCGGCGCGAAGGTGCGGACGCGGTGGCCCACGGCTGCACCGGGAAGGGCAACGACCAGGTGCGTTTCGAACTCGCCTTTCACGCCCTCGCGCCCGACCTCGAGGTCATCGCCCCCTGGCGCCTTTGGGACATCCGGTCGCGGGAGGACGCCCTTGCCTATGCCGCCCTCCACGGGGTCCCGGTCGAACAAAAGGCCGGGGACCTCTACAGCCGCGACCAGAACCTTCTCCACCTGAGCCACGAGGGAGAAGATCTGGAAGATCCCTGGAACGAGCCTCCGGCCACCCTCTACCGCATCACCCGCAATCCGGACCAGACGGAGCCCACTCCGGAGGCGGTGGACATCGGTTTCGAGAGCGGCATTCCGGTTTCGGTGCACGGTGAACGCCTCGCTCCGGCGGCGCTGCTCACCCGGCTCAACGAGGTGGGCGCCCGCCACGGGGTGGGCCGGGTGGACATCGTCGAAAACCGCCTGGTCGGGATGAAGTCGCGCGGCGTGTACGAGACCCCGGGCGGCACGATCCTCCATGAGGCCAAAGCCGCGCTCCAGAGCCTCACCCTGGACCGGGCGACGGACCACTTCGCCGCTTCCGTGGCGCTCCGCTACGCCGAGCTGGTGTACGACGGCAAGTGGTTCTCGGCCCTGCGCGAGGCCCTCGATGCCTTCTTCGCCGAGGCGCACCGGAACACGACCGGAACGGTGCGGGTCCGCCTCCACCGGGGTGTCGCCCAGGCGGTGGGCCGCAAGAGCCCGAAGAGCCTCTACCGGGAGGATTTCGCGACGTTCGGCGCCGACGAGGTGTACCGGCAGGCGGACGCCGAGGGCTTCATCCGCCTCTTCGGTCTCCCCGAGCGCATCCGGCATCTCTCCGGCGCGGATTCGCCGGCCGAGGAGTCATGAAGCTCTGGGGCGGGCGATTCTCCGCGCCGCCCGCGGACGCGCTCGACCGCTTGGGAAAGTCCGTCCATTTCGACCGGCGCCTCCACGCGGAGGAGATCCGCGTCAACCAGGCCTATGCCCGCGCGCTGGCGGAGGCCGGGGTGCTGAGTTCCCGAGAGCTCGACCGGATGCTCGCCGGACTCGACCGGGTGGGCGCCGTGCTCGCCGCCGATCCGCCGCCGCCCCTCGACGACGAGGACATCCACACCGCGGTGGAGCGTCTCCTCTCCGACGAGATCGGCGAGCTGGCCCGGAAACTCCCCACCGGGAGGAGCCGCAACGACCTCTCCCAGACCGAATTCCGGTTGTACCTGGGGAGCGCGATCTCCACGCTGGTCGAGGGGCTCGACCGCCTCCGGGCCGCCGTGCTCGCCCGGGCCGAGGAGTCTCGAGACACGCTCGTCCCGGGGTACACCCACCTCCAGCGCGCCCAGCCGGTGGTGTTCGGCCACCTCCTGCTCGCCCACTTCTGGGCCTTGACGCGCGATCGCGAGCGCCTCGAAGCCGCCGGCAGGCGGGCGGCCGCCTCCCCGATGGGAGCCGGAGCCATCGCCGGAAATCCCTATCCGGTGGACCGCCGGGCGATCGCCGACGAACTGGGGCTCGCCGAAGTCCTCGAGAACAGCGTGGACGCCGTGGGGACGCGCGACTACGCGATGGAGTTCCTCGCTGCGGGCGCCATTCTGGGAGTGCAGCTTTCCCGACTCGCCGAGGACCTCGTGCTCTGGTCTTCGGCCGAGTTCGGCTTCGTGCGGCTCGGCGACGCCTGGTCCACGGGGTCCAGCCTCATGCCCCAAAAGCGCAACCCCGACGGCTGCGAGCTGATCCGGGGAAAGGCCGGCCGATTGATCGGCAATCTCGTAGCGCTCCTGATCGTAGGGAAGGGGCTCGCCTCCGGCTACCAGCGTGACCTCCAGGAGGACAAGGAACCCTGCTTCGACACCCTGGACACCCTGCGCCTCGCGCTCCCGGTCGCCGAAGGCACGATTGCGACGATGCAGATTTCGGAAGAAAGGATGCGCGCTGCTCTCTCCTGGGATCTCCTCGCGACGGACCTCGCGGAATACCTCGTGGAGCGCGGACTCCCCTTCCGCGATGCCCACCGGGTTTCCGGGGAGGTCTTCGCCCACTGCGAGCGGGAATCCGTCGAACCGCCCGATCTGGACGTCGCCACCCTCCGCACCTTCTCTCCGGTCTTCGACGATGAAGTGAAGGCCGTCTGGGATTACCGGGCGTCGGTGAGCCGCCGCCGCGTCCGGGGCGGCCCCGGCGACATCCAGGCGCAGCTCCAAGCCGCCAAGCGCACCGTCTAGGGAACGCCGGTGTTCACACCGGCATCGCCCCCCACAGGGGGGCGAAATCTCCACCGCCACTTCCTCACATGTCGCCGCCGGTGAAAGAACGCCGACCCCCGGCGGCTTGGCGGCCCGGAGACGGGCGGAACCCATCGAAATTGTGGATTTCGAATGCACGATTTCGAGCCAGTGGAGAGCGCCGGCCGGGCCCGCCTCCCTGCCGCCACGACACCCCAGGCGTGTCGAGGGATCAATGCGCCGGTGGTCCCCTGAAGCGGGCCTATCCGACCCGGTCGGCAGTCCCGGCCGTATCGCCGGGGTCCCGCACCGCGCGGTTCGCGGAACGTCCGTGGCGTTCGTCGCATAGCTCATTGAAACTGATGATCATGGGGCTTCGGCGGTCCCTGGATTCCCGTACTGGCGGAGCATGGCCGTTTTGTGATATACCGTGGTGATTGCGCGCCCCGGACGCGCCCTCACGGGGCGGCGGCGCTCGGCCAACGCGCATTCCCGGTGCGGCGACGACTGCCTGCCCCGGCGTCGGTTCCCGAAGCAGCCCCGTGAGGAGGTTCTTCACATGCGCAAGACCGCACTTCTGGTGGCCGTCGCGCTGTTCGCGGCCGCTCCGGCGTTTTCCCAGCAGACCGGCACCATCGGCGGTTCGGCGTTCGACCAGCAGGGAGCGGTGCTCCCCGGCGTCGGCGTCACCGTCGAAAGCCCGGCGCTGATGACCGCCCGCACCGCGGTGACCGGCCCCGGCGGCGCCTACAACTTCACAAACCTGCCCCCGGGCGACTACTCGGTCACCTTCGCGCTCTCCGGGTTCCAGACGGTCGTACAAGAAGGCGTCCGGGTCACGGTGGCCCGAACCCTGACCGTGAACGGCACCCTGGGCATCTCAGGCGTCGAGGAGACGATCACCGTGACCGGCGACGCGCCGGTGGTGGATGTCCGGAGCGCGACCATCTCCACGAACATCGAACGGGAACTTCTGGAGGCGGTCCCCACCGGCCGCAATCCGTGGGTCATGGCCGGCATGGTTCCGGGCATGGTCACCAGCCGGCTCGATGTGGGCGGCAGCAACGGGATGCAGCAGTACAACCTGGAAATCTTTGGCTCCGCACCGTCGCAGAAGAGTTTTCGAGTGGACGGACTGAAGGTGAACTGGCCGGGTGGCCACGGCGGTTCCACCATGCAGTACTACGGTTTCGCGATGTACGAGGAGTTCAACTTCCAGACCTCGACGCACTCCGCCGAATCCGATGTCGCCGGTGTGTACATGAACATGGTCACCAAGTCAGGTGGCAATGAATTCAGCGGCGATGTCGTGGGTCTCTACTCCAACGAGTCGCTGCAGGGCGAGGCCGAAGAGCAGGGCGCGAACCCGATCAAGAGGAGCATTGACATCAACGGCACCCTGGGCGGCCCGGTGGTCCGTGAAAAAGCCTGGTTCTTCGGGGCCTATCGGCACTGGATCCACGATCAGTTCATCGGCACTCCCGAGGATTTCGAAGGCGCCGTCCCGCTCGACGACAACCGCATCCGCAACCTGATGGGCAAGATCACCTGGCAGGCGTCCGACAACGACCGGCTGGCCATCATGGCGCAGCGCAACTGGAAACAGCGGTTCCATCGCCGCGACAACCCGTACACCGCGGTTCCCGACGAGCAGGCGCGGTTCCAGGATCAGGCCGCGAACAACTTCGTGGCAAGCTACAACCGGGTGCTCGGCGACGCGGCGCTTTTCGATGTCCGCTTCGGCCGCATGTGGGGCACGACCCCCTACATCCTCTACACCGAGTATTGCGGGACTCCCGTGGAGCAGTATCCGGACGCCGGGCCGTGCACCGAGAACGATATTTCGGTGATTGATCCCGTCCGGCTGGACCAGTTCAATGCCGACCGGCGGGGTGAGTACTGGAACCCGAACTACCGGAACCAGTTCGACGGCTCGCTGACCTACTTCCGCGACACCGCCGGCGGCTCCCACAACATCAAGGTTGGCGCCCAGGCGTCCCGCGAAGGCATGGACCGACAGGTCTTCCAGAGCGGCGATGCCTACGGCGAACTCGACGACGGCGTTCCCAACCGGATCCGGATCAACAAGCTTCCGCGAACCGAGGCCACGCGCACCAATACCTGGGCCGCCTACGCGCAGGACGCCTGGACCATCGGCAACCGTCTGACGCTGAACTTCGGCATCCGCCTCGACGGCATCCACGGCTATGTGCCGGTGCAGAGCAGCCCGGACGGAACCTGGGGATCGCTCTCCCGCCAGTTGAGCGGCGGAATGGACATCTTTTCGGTGGATTCCGAGATCCGGGGAGTCCCGGACTGGCCGATGAACATCGGGCCGCGGGTGAGCATCGCCTACGACCTCTTCGGTGACGGACGCGCCGCGCTCAAGGGAGGCTGGGGCCGCTACTACACGCAGATCGGCACGCGGCTTTCCGATGCCGCCAATCCGAATGGCAGTTCGGGCGCCTGGGTGGGCTGGAACGATCTGGATGGGGACAAGCTGGTTGATATCGGGCCCTCCGGCACGCTGCTCGACAGTCCCGAACTCGACCTGAGCCGGTTCGAAGGTTTCACCGGCGGCGCTTCCACGGTGTACGACCGGAATGCGAACCGCCCCTATAGCGACGATGCCTCGATCGGTCTGGATATGACGCTCGGACGGGATGTCTCGTTCAGCGCCACCTTCCATCGCCGGCTGCATCGGGACGCGCTCGGCGAACGGAATCAGGCGCGCCCGCCTTCCGCCTACGACCAGGTCACGATGGAGGCGCCCGCCGGCAGCCCGCAGTCCAGTTATCCCGTCTATGTGCTGAAGGAGGAATACCGGGGTCTCCAGGAGACCGTGATCACCACCGTGGACATTCTGAGGAGCACCTACAACGGCGCCGCTTTCCAGTTGCAGAAACGGTTTTCGAACCGCTGGCAGATGCTCGGCGGTCTCACCGTGTCGAGCCACAAGGGCACCGTCCACGACACTCCGTACACCCGCAACGTGGACTGGAACAACCCGAATTCGCCCACGAATCGTCTGAACGGTTCGGTCTTCTCCGATATCCCGTGGGTTGTCAACTTTGCGGGCAGCTACCTGTTCCCGCGTGACATCCAGCTCGCCTGGAACTACCGGGCGCGGGCCGGCGATCCGATCGTTCCCTCCGTGCGTTACCGAGGGCTCGTCCAGGGCACCCAGACCATCTACGCCGAGGAGCGGGGGACGAACCGGACCGAGTCGGTGACCAAGCTCCTCGACCTGAGCCTCGCGAAGACCTTCGATCTCGGCGGGTCCCGCATGGAACTCAGCGTGGACGGCGCCAACCTGCTCAACAGCCAGCCGGCCCGCGCGGTGAACTCCACCCTGGGCTCCCGGTTCCTTTCGGCGACCCGCCGCCTGAACCCCCGCGTCGTGCGGTTGTCGGCAAAGCTGACGTTCTGATCATCCGCCTCCCAGCCGGCGGGCGCTCCAGCGCCCGCCGGCTGGGACGTCGCCACAACCGGACAGCCTCCCCAGAGAGTGGGAACGCCGGATTCGGACCCGCGCTGGAATTCCCCTGCGTGAGGCGCGGACCAGGAGAAGGCGCCAACTTTTCCGATTCCTCCCCGTACCCCCCGGACATCCAGGTGTCAACTGACACGCGGTGTGTGAGACCAGCTACCGAACCCCGATCGCCCGGAGCCCGGCCTCGAACCGCAGCTTTGCCTCCTCGTCCCCGATGAAGCGCGCCAACCCCCGCCGGAGCACCCGTTCCGCATCGGCGCGGCTGCCTCCCTCGCGGAACACCCGGGCCACCAGCAGATGACGCTCCGGGTCCTCCGGCAACTCGATCAGGAATCGCTGGGCGGCCCGCAGAGCCAGCACGAGGTCACCGTTCCTGACAGCGTGGTTCACGAACGCGGCCACCGCGGTGAAATCGTCGGGCCGCAACTCGGCTTCGCCGAGCAACCGCGAGGCTTCGTCGTCCACCGCCTTTCGGCGCTCGAACTCGGCGAACAGCCGATTCGCTTCTTCCCGTCCCCCAGTCCGGACCAGTAGCTGGGCGAGGCCGAAGCGCGCCGTGTTGAGCGCGTCGTCCGCCGCCAGCGCCCGGCGGAAAGCTTCGGCAGCTTCCTCGCGCCGTCCGGCGTCCTGGTGCGTCCGGGCCAGTACGAGCCAGGCCTCGGCATTTTGGGGGGTAGCCGCGAGGATCGCTTCCAGGTGCGGCAGCGCCTCCTCGGACTGCCCGAGCTTTACCAGAATCCGGGCCAACCGCGAGGCGGCGGGTCCGGTGGGGCCGGTCTCCGCCGCGAGCCGGCGAAGCATCCCCAACGTCTCGCTCCCTCGACCCACGCTGTCAAGCAATTCAGCCCGCAGCAGAAGGGCGGCCGGATTGTCCGGGTCCGCGCGCAAAAGGGCGTCGGTCAGCGCGGTTGCTTCGCCGGTACGTTTGGTCCGGGCCAGGATCACGGCCCGGCCGTACATCGCCGCCGGGTCCTCGGGGTGGCGTCCGAACCGGGCCAGGGCGAGTTCGTCGGACCGGAGTTCGGCCAGCAGTCGGCCCGCCTCGATGTCTGCCAATGAATCCCCGGGGGGGCGAGCACTCGCACCCCGGTCGAACGCCTCCAGCGCATCCAGCGGGCGGAGGCCGCGCCGGAGCAGCACCCCGGTTGCCAGCCAGCCGTCGGGCCCGAGCCGCCCCGCCCTGGCGACCAGCGCGTCCATGAGTGCCGGACTGGGTGTCGCGCCACGGGCGAGCGTCCATAACAACTGCTGACCCTCGGCCGATTCCGGCTCGGCCTCCAGGGTGGCGACGAGCGAATCCAGGACCTCGAAGGACCGTCCCTCCGCCAGGCGCTGTCGCGCCTCGATCGCTGGCTGCCCTGGCGCCGGCCTCGGTACGAAGAGCGCCGCGCCGAAGAAAGCGGCTGCGAGGCCCAAAAACCTACGACTTCTTGGACTTCTCGTTCGAAAAACCGGAAATCCGAACCGGCGTTCACCGGAAGCTCTTGCCAGCGATCTCATAAGTCATTGAAAGACACATCGTTACCCGTCCGTTCGATGTGTCCCGATCAGACTGATGGCAGGGAATGGCTCTTGCGTGATATCGTGTCTGACCTTGTTTTCTATCGTTTTCCGGTCAACTGCGCGAATCGAGTGTGCCCTCACGGGGCGGCGGCACTCGAATACCGTGCATTCTGCCCGGTGCAGTGACCTATTGCTGCCCGGTCCCGGTTTTCAGATTCCGCCTCGTGAGGAGATTCTCCATGCGTAAGACCGCAATTCTGGTCGCGCTCGCGCTGCTTGCGGTCGCCCCGGCGTTTGCCCAGCAGGCCGGGACGATAACCGGGACGGCGACCGATGAGCAGGGGGCCGTGCTTCCCGGCGTGACGGTGACCGTCGAGAGCGCCGCGCTCATCGCTCCCCGCAGCACCACCACCGGTGCGGGCGGCTCGTACAGCCATCCCGCCCTCCCGCCTGGCGACTACAGCGTCAGCTTCGCCCTCTCCGGCTTCCAGACCGTCGTCCAGGAAGGTGTCCGCGTCAGCGTGGCCCGCACCCTCGGGGTGAACGCGTCGATGGGAATTTCCGGCGTCGAAGAGACCGTGACGGTGATCGGTGACGCCCCCGTCGTGGATGTGCGCAGCGCCACCGTGCAGACCAACATCGAGCGCGAGCTGCTCGAAGCCGTCCCCACCGGACGGAACCCGTGGGTCATGGCCGGCATGGTTCCGGGGATGGTGACCGGCCGGATGGATGTCGGCGGGAGCAACGGTATGCAGCAGTACAGCATGGAGATCTTCGGTTCTTCCGCGAGCATGCAGAGTTTCCAGGTGGACGGGCTCAAGGTGAATTGGCCCGGCGGCGACGGCGGCTGGACGATGCAGTACTACGGCTTCTCGATGTACGAGGAGTTCAACTTCCAGACCTCCACGCATAGCGCCGAGTCCGACACCGGCGGGGTGCTGATGAACATGGTCGTGAAGACGGGCGGAAACGAGTTCTCGGGTGATGCCGTCGCGCTCTACAACGCCACCAGCCTCCAGGGCGAGGCCCAGGAACCGGGCGCCAACCCGATCACGAAGGCCGTCGATATCAACGGAACCCTCGGGGGGCCCATCGTGCGCGACAAGGCGTGGTTCTTCACCGCTTACCGCGACTGGGTCCATGAACAGGAGGTCAGCACACCCGCCGACTTCGTCGGCGCTCAGCCGATTGACGACAACCGGATCCGCAACCTGAGCGGGAAGTTCACCTTGCAGGCCAGCGACAACGACCGGCTCTCGGTGACACTCCAGCGCAACTGGAAGGACCGCTACCACCGGCGCGACCCGCCCTACACGGCCGTGGCGGACGAACTCGCCCGTTACCAGGACCAGTGGGCCGACAACTACATCGCTTCCTATAACCGGGTGCTGGGCGACGCGGCGCTCCTCGATCTGCGTTTCGGCCGCATGGTGGGCGTGACTCCCTACATCCTGTACTCGACGTACTGCGGGATTCCGGTGGACGAGTATCCGGACGCCGGCCCCTGCACCGAGAACGACATTTCGGTCATCGATACCGTCCGCTTCGAACAGTTCAACGCCGACCGGCGCGGCGAATCCTGGGGACCGAACCACCGGAACCAGTTCAACGGTTCGTTGACCTACTACCTCGACACCGCGGGCGGTTCCCACAACTTCAAGTTCGGTGGGCAAGCTTCGCGCGAGTACATCGAGAGCCGCCAGTTCAAGAGCGGCGACGCTTACGGCATCCTGGAGGACGGCGTCCCGACGCAGATCAACATCTCGCGGACCCCGAAAACTTCCCACGAGCGGCTGAACACGTGGGCCATGTACGCGCAGGATGCATGGACCATCGGCGACCGCCTCACTCTGAACATCGGGGTCCGCCTCGACGGCATCTATGGCTACATCCCGGTGCAAAGCAGCCCCGTGGGAACCTGGAGCGCTCTTTCGGAACAGCTCGCGCCGGACGCAGTCTTCACGGTGGGGTCCGAGATCGGCGGCCTTCCTGATTGGCCTATGAACATCGGCCCGCGGCTCAGCTTCGCCTATGACCTGTTCGGCGACGGCCGCGCCGCGCTGAAGGGCGGTTGGGGTCGCTACTACACCCAGACCGGCAGCGCTCTCTCAGGCAGCGCGAATCCGAACGCTGGCTCTAGTGCAAACGTCGGTTGGAATGACATCGACGGCGATCGGCTGGTGGACATCGGCCCGTCGGGCACTCTCGCGGACAGCCCCGAGCTCGACCTCTCCAAGTTCCAGGGCTTCACCGGCGGCGCCAGTACGGTGTACGACTCCGATGCCAACCGGCCGTATAGCGATGACATCTCGCTTGGCGTGGACATGACCATCGGCTCCGATGTTTCGTTCAGTGCGACCTACCATCGGCGCCAGCACCGGGACTCGCTCGGAAGGCTGAACCAGGCGCGTCCTCCTTCCGCCTACGACCAGATCTCCTTTTCGTGCAACAACTGTCCGGAGCCGTCCTACACCGCCTATGAACTCAAGGAGGAGTACCGCGGCCTTCAGCAGAGTGTCGTCACGAACGTGGATATCCTCAAGAGTGACTACAACGGGATCGCCTTCCAGCTCCAGAAACGTCTCTCGAACCGCTGGCAGATCCTCGGTGGCGCGACCTTCTCGAGCCACAAGGGCACCGTCCATAGCCCGCCGCGGGACAACACCGACTGGAACAACCCGAACCGGCAGATCAACCGTCTCAACGGTTCGATCCTGACCGACCTGCCCTGGGTCGTGAACTTTGCCGGCAGCTACCTGGCTCCCTGGGATGTCCAGCTCGGTTGGAACTACCGGGCGCGCGCGGGCAACCCGCTGGTCGCGACGGCGCGGGCAAGCGGGCTCGTCCAGGGCTCCGAGTCCATCTACGCCTACGAGCGGGGCGACGAGCGTACCGAGGCGATCACCCAGTTGCTCGACTTCAACGTCCGCAAGATGATCAATCTCGGCGAGGCTCGTTTTGAGGTTGGCGTGGATGCCGCCAACATCTTCAACTCGCAGCCGGCGCTCAGCCTGATCACCGGTTTCGGCTCGCGGTACTTGCAGCCGTCCTCGCGGCTCACCCCGCGGATCGTCCGCTTCACCGCGAAGATCCTGTTCTGATCTGACCTCCCCAACCGGTGGGCGCTGGGTGCGCCCGCCGGACGGGGCCCCAATCCAATGGGAGAGCCTCTCCGGAGGCTCTCCCGTTCTGCGTTCAGCGCAACAGCCCACGCGCCTCACGATCGACGAGTCAACCCGTTGGTAGACTCGGAAGCATGACCCGAGTGATCACGTTCCTCTCTTTGACAGCAGTCTTTCTGTCCGTCTCCCTTCCGGTCCAGGCCCAGCAGACCAATCCGAACAACCGGAGAGAATTGGAGCGAATTGGGTTGATAGCCGCCGCCGCTGGTTCTGTTCTGATCGCCTCCGCCGTCGTGCGTGGCGACTGGGAAACACGCCTGTGCCCCAATGCGGGAGAGTCTTGGCGTGACGTGCCATACGACGCAGAACTCTGCGCCACTCTGCTGAACGAGAAACTGGATCACCTGAAGCCTGAGCCGGACAAAACACTGACCGCGATCGGGGTCTCGGTTGCGACGATCGGCGTCTTCACTTACTTCCTTTCCAAGCGGTTCCCCAAGGCGCCGGACGTATCCATCAGAATCACCCCGACCGGGGCCAGGATCAGCCGCACGTTCTCGTGGTAGGTCCGCCACTGCGCACTGGTGGGCGGTGTGATGAAGCGGGGTGGCATACTCGCTGCTGGAAGGTGCGAATGTGATATCCAGGATCTGTTTCCTGCTGATCGGCTGTCTTGTCCTCGCTGCGGGGTTCGGTTGCGCTACCGGCGATGAACCTCAAGTCTCCACCGTTGCCGGAATCCGGGCCGAGGTGGAGGCGATGGCCGACGACTTCGTGAATCTGCGGCGGTTGACCGGATTCGTTCACGAAATGCCGCTCGCCGAGGCGTATCGCTGGCAGGACGAGATGATCGAGATCCTGCGCCCCAGTATGGGCGAGGTCGTCGGTTACAAGACCGGCGGCCACGATCCCAACCCACCCAATCCGAGCTTTCCTCCCGGCGGCATCCGGGCGCACCTCCTGTCCGGCATGTTTCGGGATGACCCGTCCATCCGGGTTACAGAGACGAGCGCTGGCTTCCTGGAAGCCGATTTCGCTTTCCGGGTCGGCGACGCTTCCATCAACACCGCCGAAACCGATCTCGAAATCCTGGCGGGGCTGGATGCGGTCGTCCCGTTCGCCGAGATTCCCGATCCCTACTACGACCCGGAAACCGCCACCGTGAATCGGATGATCGTGTCCAACATGATCTCCCGCTGGGCCTTTTCCGGGGAACCGGTCCCGATCGAGCCGACGGAGGAGTGGCTCTCACGCCTCCGCTCCTTTGACTTCGCGGTACTGGACGAGTACGACGAGCTCATCCAGACCGGCAGCATGGCCGAGTGGTATGACCCGATTGCCGCCGTTCGCTGGCTCCGCGACCAGCTCCGCGATTCAGGAAAGGAACTTGCCCCCGGCCACCTACTCTCCCTGGGCAACGTCGGCATCATGCGCCAGATCCACGAGGGATCGCCTCGGGGCCCGGCATTCGCGAGCAACCAGTTCCGGCTCGAGTACTACGGGCTCCGGGAAGACGGACCGGCGACGGTAACGATCAACATCGCTCGCTGACAGGTCGCCCGGCGATGGCGCCGGTCCGGGGAAGCATGAGGACTGCGGCGAAGATGCCGCTCGCCGCCACCGCCATCAGCACGAAGAGCGCACCGAAACCCCAGCCCGCGTGGATCCCGGCGATGACCGGCAGGGTGGAGGCCATCACCGAGAAGGTCACCACGTAGCGAATGGAATAGACGCGGCTGCGCCACTCGCTCTTCGTGATGCGGCTCACGAGCACGTCGTTGATCGGGATCTGTCCGAAGACAACGAACATGAAGGCCGCTGCAACGACCAGGGCGGCCGCGCCGCTGAGCTGAACCATGAGCGCGAAGAACACCGCTTGCAGTCCCGCAACGAACGCGAACACCGTGCGCAGGGAGTGGTGGTCCACGAGGTATCCGACCAGGAGCTGTGCCAGGGCCGCGATGGCGAACACGAGGAACGCATAACCGCCGACCGCAGTGGCGGAACCGGCGAGATCGGTCAGCCGCTCAGCGAATATCTTCGGGAGGGCGAACGTGGTGGTCTGGTAGATGAAGCCGCCGACCGCGGTCGTGAACACGATGACACAAAGCACGCTCACGAAAGTCGCGCGCTCGATGGCAGAAGCGCTTGCTGCGGCGTTCCCGGAAACCTTGGCTCCCTTGGGGAAGGCGCTTCGGTTGCGCCGTCCTCCCCAAACGAAGGCCGCATAGGCAGCGCCGAAGCCGATGGAGGCGGCGCCCGGCAGGACGAACGCGTTGCGCCAGCCCCCGGTGTCGATGAGATAGCCGCTGAGCAAGGCGGCGACGGCGACCCCCAGATTGCCGAACACGCCGTTGATGGCGAGCGGGATGCCCGTCTTCTTTCTCCCGTGGACGACCATCGCCAGGCCGACCGGGTGGTAGATCGCGGCGAACGCGCCGATCGCGAGCAGCCCGAACGCGATCTCGGCCGGCGAGTCCGCCAGCGCCGTCGCGATGGAACTCGCCCCGATGCCCAAGAAGAAGATGATCAACATGCCTTCCCGGCTCCATCTGTCCGCGACCCAGCCGGCCGGAACCGAACAGAGTCCGAACGCGACAAAACCCGGCGTCGCGTAGGGGATGAGCGCCGCGTAACTCATCCCCCATTCGTCCGCGAGCCTGAGCGCCGCGACCGTCGCGAAGATCAGCATCAAGAGGTGGTCGAGGAAGTGCCCCACGCCCAGGAAGAGGAAGTCAACAGCCTGTGGTGAAACCCAGGCGGCCCAGTTCTCCCGGTGGGGGCTCGAGCGGCGATGCATCCCGGCTGAACCGCGCCGCGTTGCGGCGCTCGGCGTTGCGTTTCGGTCGAAATACACTCGGGCCAGTTCTCCCGGTGGGGGCTCCTCCCTCACGCGCCTTGTCAGCCGGGCGCCTCGCCGCTCTCGGCGCTCACCCGGGTTCCACCACAGGCTGTCAAGGCGATCGCGCGACATTTCGGTCGGTGGCTATTCGGCGGGGGTCAGTATGCTGGCCCCAAGTCCGGGCGCCTCCTGTCGGGTTGCGCCCGAGCTTTCCTTCGGCGGTACCCTGCCCGGAGACCCTCACGCTGAAGTAGAGCACCCCCTTGAGTTGCCTCCCGCGTTTTCCACCGGGGGGTCGGCGTTCCAAGACGGCGACGTCATCTTGCTGGTTGGTGGTCCGGCGGGACTGTTCTTGCACGGCAATTGGCCAGAGGCCCGGCGGTCTCTGGGGTCGGGTTGTTGCGGGATGGTCAGTCAGGAGACCGGGTCTTCTTGACCTCCGACCAGAAGTCATGGGCGTACGGATGCTGTTCGCGGAGCGAGGACACATAGACGCCGTGGGTCGGGTGGGCGCCGAAGTCCGCGATTCCAGGGGCGAGCCCGGCGCAGTCCGTGAGCCTTCGGGCGGCTTCCCGGGCTACTTGGCGTTGTTCCTTCCTGAGCCGCTCGGGATTATCGAGCTGGAACTCGAGCGCGGAGCGCAGTACGAGGGTGGCGGCGAGGGGGAAACGGGCGGCCAGCGCTTCCGCGGCCCGCGTCAGCGCCACCTGGCGCCAGCCGTCGAACTCCTTCGCCCGCCGCACCACCAGGGCGGACGCCCGACCCAGATCCGGCCATTCGAGGAAAAACTCCAGCACGTCGGTGGCGGGGTGGGACCGTTCCGCGTGATCGAACGCCCGTTCTTCGGCATCCATGGCGTCAAAGGTGCTCGGGAACTGTCGCAACCAGGCGCGCAAGTGCTCCACGGAAAGCGTGCGGTCGAAGCAGGTCCACCGCTCGTTTTGGGCGTCCGCGTGGCGGCCCAGCGCCTCGAGCGCGGCGATCCTGGCGTCCGCCCAGCCAAAATCCGGACGGCCGATGACGTCGTTGGCGTCCGCTCCCCCGGTGGCGGCGGCGAGCGTCCGGAGCGCCTCCTCGGCGCGGCCGGCGCCGAGCAGGCGCCGGGCGATGTCGGCCGCGTAGTGCGGGCGCTTCCGTTCTTCGGAGGGATGGAGGCGGATGTACCCGTCCACATCGCCTTCCGCGTCCGCGATGGCGAGAAGCGGCTCCCGTCCGCTGCGGCTGTGGCTGTCCCGCTCCCGCAGGCGCTGCTTCAGGTGTGCGAATCCGTCCCGGCCCAGCACCGACGCCAGGACAGGGATGATCGGGAGGTGGTAGCTGCGTCCTGCGACCAGCGCCCGAAAGGCGTCCTCGGCGAGCGCTTTCGGATCCGGCTTCGCCGCGCCGGCCGCCTCGCCAAGCTGGCGCATCGCCTCCTCGTGGAGACCGCGGATGCCCGGATCGAAGCCGCATCGGTCGCGGACCGAAGCGGCCGCCGCGATGAAGAGCCACAGCAGCTCCAGCGCCATCCCCGGGTTCCCCTGACCGGCGGAGCGCGCGATGGCCTCCTGGTGCGCTTTCATTTCCGCGTAGAGCGCCGGCATCTGCTTCCAGCCGATGCGCGTCTCGGCCTTGGCGAGGCTGCCGAGCCGGGTGTGAGCCAGCCGCGCCACCGCTTCCGGGCTGTCCGCGGCCGCCAGTTCGAGCCGCAGCCGGCGCTTCGCGCCCGGGTCGTTCGCGGTGAGCTCGATGAGCAGTCCGGCGAGCCGCGGCGCGCCGAGGGACTTCAGGTTCTCGGCGTTCAGCGTCCGCTTGGATGTCCTCTTGCTGGAAGCTGCCTTCGCACCCATCGGGGAAAACTCCTTTCGCCTTCGGCGCTTGGCGGGGAGGCGGAACCATGAATTGTCACCCCTCGGGGGGCGTCGCCGCCCCAGGCGGCAGTGACATACTCGGCGCGGGAGCCCGAAAGCCGCTGATCTTACGAATGCGCCTGCTGTGGATCGGTTGCTTCTTTGTTGTTGCGCTGCCGGCGAAGAACCCGAAATCTCCGACGACGCCCGCGCCCGGGCCGACGTGGAGGCGATGGCCGACGACTTCGTGAATCTGCGGAGGCTCACCGGCTTCGTTCACGAAATCGGAAACCGGCGGTCCTTGGCCTTCTCGCAGTCTGCGCTCAGCGGCCTGCGGGTGGGGACGGCGTTCCGGGGTTCGGTGGGGTGAGCTGCAGCACCCCCTCCTCGCGCATGAAGGCTTCGATTTCGTCCACCGTGCGCGGCATGAAATCGGTGAAGTTCTCGACCCCGTTCTCGGTGATCGCGACGATGTCCTCCATGCGCACGTAGAGCCGTTCCTCGTGGATCCAGAGCATCGGGTCCACCGAGAACACCAGGCCGCTCTCGAAGGGCCGTCCCCGGTAGCTGCCGACGTCGTGGACCGCGAGTCCGGTCGGGTGGGAAAGGTGGCCCCGGAAGGCCAGCGCCTCCCGCGCCGCCTGCTCGTGGAGCGGGTTCGTGAACCCGAGTTCATCGATCACCGGCTCCATCGCTTGGGCCGCCGCGTCCATGACCTGGTCCGGCGTGACGCCCGGCCGCAGGCGGGACAGGAGCGCCTCGTTGTAGTGCACGATGAAGGTGTAGAGCTTCCGCTGGTCCTCGGTGAAGACGCCGTTAACCGGCCACATCCGGGCCACGTCGCTCGTGTAGTAGCGGTAATCGGGGGCGTAATCCATGAGGATCAATTCCCCGTCCTTCAACTCGGCGTCGTTGCGGTAGTAGTGCCCGAAGTAGGCGTTCGTTCCGGTGCCGGTGATGGAGCGGTAACCCTCGCCCTGCGCTCCGTTGATCCGGTAGATGTAGTAGGCGGCGGCGTCCAGTTGGTACTCGTAGAGCCCGGGCTCCGTGGAGCGCATCGCTTCCATGATTCCCATGCCCGCCAGTTCGCTCGCCCGCCGCACCAGTTCCATCTCACGCGGCGATTTGTGCAGCCGCA
This sequence comes from Candidatus Marinacidobacterium sp., assembly GCA_965250045.1. GTDB lineage: Bacteria > Acidobacteriota > Vicinamibacteria > Marinacidobacterales > Marinacidobacteraceae > Marinacidobacterium. Next base: position 659,738 of record OZ252286.1, on the reverse strand, counting down.
TCGTGTCTGTGATGGGAGTCAGGTCCGCGATGGGGAACTGCGGGTAACGCTCGCGCAGCTTGGCGACGAAGGCGCCTTCCCGCGAGGCGCGGCCGTCCCAGGGGTCCGAGACGTGCTGCGCGTGGCCGATCAGGTTTTCGTCCCGGCTCTGCGCCCCGCCCTCCGCGGGGCTCAGGAAGGTATGGAGCGTGGGGGAGGGCGGCCGTAGCGCGAAGCCGAAGAGTTGGCGAGCCATTTGGTCAATGGCGAACACGTCGTCCACGCCGGTCACCCGCTTCGTCTCCTCGACGTCTTCGGCGCCCAGCATCCGACCCTCTCCGCGTTCCTTCCTCGGGTCCCGGCGGGGCAGAAACAGGAGCGACCGCCGCGCCCGTCCGTCAATGAGCAAATAGGAGTGCGGGACCTCGATTCCGGTCAGGTAGTAGAACTCGTTGCTCTGGCGGAAGACGCGGAAGCCGGGGTCGGCTGCGGCGCCCTGGACGATGGCGATGCCGCTTTCTCCGATCGCCTCCATCACCCGGGCGCGGCGCTCGACGAATTCCTCCGCCGGAAAGTCCTTCTGGATCTTGGGATGGTCCTGGGCGCCGGCGAACGCAGCGAGCAGCCCGATCAGGAACAAAAGCGAGAACTTGCGCATGGGGTGGCCTCCTGGAGTCATGAATCGGGAGAGATTATTCGCGAGGGAGGCACGGAAGAACGAAGCAAGCGTTTTCGGTACGGATTCGTGGCTCCGCCACGGCGTCGTCACGCAGAACCCGGCCGAGGTGATAATCCTCCCGCCGTGAGCCGAGACAACCCCGACCCGTCGACCCGGAGCCTCGACTATCGGTCCGCCGGCGTGGACATCGACGAGGCCGACCGGGCTCTGGACCGCATCCGCCCGTTGGTGGCCGGCACGCGCCGGCCCGAGGTGCTGAGCGATATCGGCAGCTTTGGCGGCCTCTTCCGGCTGAACACGGCCGGGCTTCGCTGCCCGGTGCTGGTGGCATCCACCGACGGGGTGGGAACGAAGCTGCGGGTGGCCCGGGATGCCGGACGCCATGAAGTCCCGGGATACGACCTGGTTTCCCACTGCATCAACGACATCCTGGTGCAGGGGGCGGAACCGCTGTTCTTCCTGGACTACCTGGCCATGGGCCGCCTCGATGCCGAGGTCGCCGAGGATGTGATCCGCGGAATCGCAAACGCCTGCCGGGAGTTCGGGGTCGCACTGCTTGGGGGCGAGACGGCCGAAATGCCCGGCTTCTATCAGGGGGGCGACTACGACCTCGCAGGGACCATCGTCGGGGTGGTCGAGGAGGAATACATCATCGACGGCAGCGCGGTGGTTCCCGGTGATGTGCTGATCGGCCTGCCCTCGACCGGGCTTCACACGAACGGGTACTCGCTGGCTCGCACCATCGTGTTCGACCGGCTCGGCCTCGGGATCGATGACGTACTTCCCGGGCTGGACATCCCGGTGGCGGACGCCCTGCTGGCGCCGCATCGGTGCTACCTGCCGCCCATCCGCCCGCTTCTCCGGAACCGGAGTCTGCACGCTCTCGCCCACATCACCGGTGGCGGCATCAGCGACAATCTGCCGCGGGTCCTCCCGCCGGGCACGGCCGCCGAGGTGAACCTCGCTTCGTTCCGGCTTCCTCCCCTCTTCCGGTTGCTGGCCGATGCCGGCCGGATCGCCGAGGGGGAGATGCTCCGGACGTTCAACTGCGGGGTCGGTTTGATCGCGGTGGTAGCGGCCTCCGAAGAGCGGACCGCCCTCGAAACCCTTGCCGGCGGCTTTCGCCTCGGCGAAGTCACGGCAGCCGCCGATTCGCCCCGGGTACGGTACCGGGGCCGCCTCGCATGACGACCGAACCCATCCGAACTCTTCCCACGCCCGGCCGGCGCCTGGGTGTGCTCATTTCCGGTCGGGGATCCAACCTGAAGGCGATCCTGGACGCCATTGCTTCCGGTTCGTTGAACGCCGAGGTCGCGCTGGTGCTCAGCAACCGCGGTAAGGCGAAAGGGCTCGAAATCGCAAAGAACGTAGGGGTTCCGACCGCGGTGCTATCGCACCGGGCGTTTCCGGATCGGGAAACGTACGACCAGGCCATCGTCGAACGCCTGCGGGAGCACCAGGTGGATGTGGTGTGCCTGGCGGGTTTCATGCGGATCGTTTCTCCGGCACTGCTGAATGCCTTTCCGCATCGGGTGTTGAACATCCATCCCTCGCTGTTGCCGGCGTTTACGGGCCTCGAT